>JADKGC010000003.1 GCA_016717205.1 Candidatus Flexifilum breve | reverse complement strand
AGGCGTTCAATCGCGCCGCTGCTCACCAAGACCAGCGTGATAATCATGAGCAGCCATGGCAGGCCGTTGAGCAGCACCAGCGGGATTTGAATGTCAGGCGACCGCTGAATCGCGGAGGAGAGCGAGCGCAGCCCGGCGAACAGATACGCGCCGAGCACCACCCGGAACGGATGCCAGCCGCCGAAGATCACAATGGCCAGCGCGATCCAGCCGTCGCCGCGCATCACAGGCGGCGTTGACCAACCCGGCTTGACGGCCAGCGAATAGGCCGCGCCCGCCAGCCCGACCAGCGCGCCGCCGATCATCGTGTACAGGTAGCGCTGCCGGTTGACGTTCGTGCCACGGGCAAAGGCCGCCGCGGGACGTTCGCCAATGGCGCGCAGCGACAAGCCGGTGCGCGTGTGGAACAGCACATACCACGTCACAAAAATCAGCACATAGCTGAAGTAGACCAGCGGCTCGTGATTGAAGAAGATTTCCCCGACGACGGGAATATCCTTCAGCACGGGGATAGGGACGTAGGGCAGGGTTGGGCCGGGGATGCGCGTGTAGTCCTGACCGAGGAACTGCGCGAGATCAGCGGTGAGCAGCGTCAGCACGAAGCCGACCGCGACCTGATCCTGCCGTAGTTCAATCCCGGCTAACGCGACAATCAACGCGACCACCGCCCCCGCGATCATCGCCGCGATGAGGCCGAGCGCCAGACTTTGCGTGGTCAGCGCGGTCACAAAACCGATCATCGCCGCCAGCGCCAGTGACCCATCAAGCGAAAGGTTAGTCACGCCCGCGCGTTCCGTGATCGTTTCGCCAATCCCGGCGATCACCAGCGGCGTCGCGTTGGCGACCACGCTGTTCAGAATATTGATTAAGCTCTCATCCATGCTCTTGCGTCCTCTGGATTTCGACGGTGGTCGTAGGGTTCGGCGTTTCGATGCTAGTCGAGTCGCTGGTGAAGCGCTGGCGCAAGCCATTCGAGAGGAGCACGAGCAGCACGATAAAGCCTTGTAAGACACCTGCCAGTGATTGATCGAGCTGCAGGGCGACTTTCAAGCGGGTGCTGCCGGCGAGAATCACCGCGAAGGCGAACCCGACGAGGATGGCGAACAGCGGACGCAGGCCGACCAGCAGCACGACCAGCAGCGCGAGAAAGCCGATCCCGCCGGACGCCAGCGGGCGCAGGCTTTCATGAGGTGAACAGCACCCGATACGACCCGGCGATGCCCGCCAGCGCGCCGCACACGACGAGCGCAGAGATCGCGCTGCGATTGGTCGGCACGCCGAGCAGCAGGGCGGAGCGGCTGTTCTTGCCCGTCGCTTTGAGCTGCAAACCCCAGCGCGTCCCGCTCAGGGCGAAGGTGATGAGCACCAAACCAGCGGTGACGAGCAGCAGCGCAATCAAGCTGACGGGGAATTCGGGAGAAATCGGCGGCAGCACGGCGGATTCTTTGAAGGGCGCGGTCGCCTGCGCGGTGCCGCCTGACGGCGGCGCCCACGGGCCAGAGATCAGATAGATCGCCCACACGTTCGCGAGCGCGTTGAGCGCTACACCGCCGAAAATCTCGTGCACGGCCAAGCGCGTCTTGAGGAAGCCGACCAGCCCCGCCCACAGCGCGCCGCCGAGCATGGCGAGCAGAATTTCCACGACGATCAGCACCGGGCCGGGCAGGTCGATGAAGAGGGCGCCATAGGCGGCGAATACCGCGCCGACCATCATTTGCCCTTCAACGCCGATATTCCACAACCCGGCTGTGAAGGTGACGATCAGGCCGAGGCTGCACAGCGCCAGCGGAATCCAGAAGTTGATCACGCCAGCAAAGGCGCGCGAATCGCGGAACGCCCCTTCGGTGACGGCGACAAATACATCGCCGGGGTTACTGCCCACCGCCACGATCAATAGGGCGGTGATCACCACTGAGGCGATGATCGGCAGCAGCGCAAAGCCGACGGATAACAGCGTGCGATTTTTCATGATGCGGCGGCTTCTGGTGTCTCCGGTCTTCAAAGTGGCCGGCGCTCGGTCAATCCGCGGCTTTCTCAAAATGCCCGCGATCAGGCGTCCGATTCGTCGATGTTCGTTTGGCGGGCATCCGGAATTTCGACGATGTGCCCCGCGTAAGCGACGAAAATCCGGTCGCTGTAGGTGACGAGTTCGTCGAGGTCGGGCGATGAGAACAGAATCGCTGTCCCACGCTCGCGGCGTTCCAAAAGCTGCTGCCAGATCCACTGCGCCGAGTCGACATCGAGGCCGCGCGTCGGTTGTTCGAGCGCCATGAGGATGGGCTGTTCCGGCATCAACGCCATGAGCAGGCGCTGCTGATTGCCGCCGGAAAGCTGTTCGATCAGGCTGTCCGGACGACCGCGCACATTGTACTGCTTGAGCTTCTGGTCGGTGAGTGACTTGGCGCGCGCCCAATCCACCAGACTCTTATTTTCTGTGGTCAGCGCGATGTGTTCCGTCAGCGTGAGCCCGGCGATCAAGCCTTCTTCGAGGCGACCCGCCGCGCCGAACGCGACCCCCGCCGCGAGAAACTCACGATACGATTTGCCCGTCACATTCGTTTCGCCCAGTGCAATGTGTCCGTGGGTCGGTTTGACCAGACCTACACAGGCGCGCAGGATCAGTTCCTGCCCGCTCCTTCCAACCCGCCAGCCCGATTACTTCGCAGGCGCGGATCTTCATGCTGAAATTGCTCACCGTGACCCGTTTGCCCCGCAGCGTGACGTTGTCGAGCGCGATCGCCGTTTTCGGGTTGACGAGGCATTCGTGCGCGGGCGGCGCGAGTTCCTGGCCGAACATCAGGCGCACGAGCTGTTCCATCGTCGCCGGGAGCTGCAGCGTCCCGACGAGCCGCCCGCCGCGCAGCACGACAACGCTGTCGCACAGGGCGATCACATCTTCTAATTTGTGCGACACGAGCAGCACGCTCATGCCGTCGTTGCGCGCTAGTTCGCGCAGCGCATCGAACAGAATTATTTTTTGCTCGGCGGAAATCCCGGTCGTTGGTTCGTCGAGAATCAGCGTGCGCACGCCCATCGAGAGCAAGCGCACAATCTCCAACTGCTGCCGTTGACCAATGCTGAGATTCGCGATCGGCTGGTCCGGGTCAAGTTCGAAGCCCAGCCGCGCCGAAATGGATTTCAACCGCTCCCGCCACTTGCCGGTGGAGTAAAAGAAACCAACTTTTGCCCATAAATAAAATTTTCTAAGACAGTGAACGCAGGGATATCCAGCGGGTCTTGCTGCAGCATGCCGATCCCGGCCGCGATTGCGCCCTGCGGCGTGTGGTAGCTGGCGTGTTGGGCGTCTAGCACAATCTCGCCGCTGTCGGCGGGCTGGTAGCCGGAGAGGATTTTCATCAAGGTCGATTTGCCCGCGCCGTTTTCGCCGAGCACCGCGACGATTTTCCCGGCGTCGACCGTCATGCTGATGTCATTGTTGGCGTGAACCGGGCCGAACCGTTTGTGAATATGCCTGAGTTCGATCTTCATTGGGGAGCTTTCTCACAGCTAGGTGCGTGCCAAAGACGTAGGGGCAAGGCGTCGCCTTGCCCCTACATTACCACAAAATCGTGGCGTCGTAATACGACTTATTCGCTGGCGCCGACCATGCCTTCGAGGATTTGCGGCAGATACCACACATCCAGCGGGTCAACCAACTGACCAGCAGCGGCGAGTTCCGTGCCGTCCTGCAGGTTGAGCGGGCCGCTCCACAGCGCGAAGCTGTTCGGCACGAATGGGTTGGTCGCGTACGCCGCGAGATCGGCAATGAACGAGTCCAACTGCGCGCTCTGGTCTTCGGTCAGGCCGGGGCCTTTGACGAAACCGACCGCGGACGTTTCGGGGTTATTGATGTCTGACCAATCCGGCCCGACCCAATCCCAGCTCGGCGACCATGTGCCGCCCTGAACGGACTGAATCACGGCAGTGTAGCTCGGACCCCAGTTGAAGTACGGCACGCCGAGGCAGACATCCGGCGCAATGTCGCACGCGCCGATGAAATCGTAGGGGACAGCCCACACGGTTTCGCCCTGCGCTGCGCGCTGACCGGCAATCGTGATCGCTTCGGTCGTGTCGATACCACTCAGGACGACGTCCGCGCCGCTGTCGAAGAAAGTGTTGGTTTCTTCAGTCGGGTCGAGTGTGACGCCAGGGATGTTGAACCAGAAGCCGATCCACGTTACGGTGAACGTGAGATCATCCGGGTTGCCACCCTTGTAGTGTTCGTAGCAGTAGCGCGCGCCGAGGTAGGCCGACGACGCGAAACGACGGGTTTCACCGTTGATCAGCGGCCCAAGATAGCCGATGCTGCCCGTTTCGGTTGCGAGACCAGCGGCGCAACCAGCGATGATCTTGCTCCACTCGCCTTGCCCCATGAGGTTGCCGACGTTGGCGGGCGCTTCGCCCGTCAGATAGTTATCGCCGGAAATGTTAATGAACGGCGTGTCGGGGAAGGCTTCCGCGACGGCATCCGTATCTTCTTCAAACGCATCGGAAGTCGTAAAAATGACCTGCGCCCCCTGATCAACCAGCTCGGTGGCGACATCGAGCAGGGTGGTTTCCGGCGCATCAGCCGGGTTGAGGCTGGGGAAGAAGATCATCCGGGAACCGGGCACATGTTCCTGAACGTACAGACCGGCTTCATAGTGCGCCTGGCTCCAACCGCGATCATTTTCCGGCCCGACGAGCACGAGACCGAAGACGAATTCGTCTTGCGCCAAGGCAGGAACGACGGTCAGCGCCACAAACGCGAGAGCTACGATGACAAAAAGCAAACCTTTTCGCTGCATCTGAATGCCTCCGTGTATTAAGAAAACTGCCCTCAAGTTTAGCGGGCGTTGCAATGTCGGCAAGGGGTACATCCACCAATTTCCTGATTTGATTTTCACTACGAATTGCCTAAATCAAGTATGTTTTTATTGAATCGTGTTATGCTTTAGACAGCAGGTTTACCCGCGTATGGGATAGAGCATGTCTGAAATTAGCCTAAGAGACTATCTAGCCAAGCTGGACAACCTCTTAAACGCCAATTCTGCGGACGAAGTGATTCAACACTGTCGTCACATCCTGCAATACTTCCCCAAAAATGTGTCCGCTTACCGGTATCTGGGGCGGGCGTTGGTGGAGAACGGGCGTTGGGAAGAGGCGACTTCGGCGCTGCAGCGCGTGTTGAGCGTGGTTCCCGATGATTTCGTCGCGCACGTTGGTTTGAGCGAGGCGATGGAACGCACGAATCACCCCGAAGATGCGATCTGGCATCTCGAACGCGCGTTTGAGCAGCATCCGGCGGATAAGAATATTCTTGAACAACTGCGCCTGTTATACAGCCAGCACCACGGCGTTGAAAATGCGAAAATTCCGCTGACGGCGGTCGCAGTGGCGCGGCAGGCGTTGAAAACTCAGAGTTATGTGCAAGCGGCAGACACCTTGCGCGGCGCGCTTTTGCGCTCGGCGCAGCGCGTCGATTTGCGCTTGCTGCTGGCCGAAGTGCTGTGGGAAGCGGAGTTTTCGCTTTGAAGCGGCGGAACTCGCGATGGATGTGCTCGAAAAGCTCCCCGACTGCCTGAGCGCGAATCGCATCATGGCCGGGTTGTGGCTGACTGAAGGCCGCCCGACCGACGCGCAGCGCTACATTAATCATCTGGAATCTGTCGATCCGTATCTGGCGGTCGAACTGGTGACAGGTGAGCCGGTCGAAGATAACGCTTTCCGCCTCGAAGAACTGGATTTCCGCAGCGCCGCCAAAAGCGCCGTGGTCACGGAAGATAACCCCGACTGGTTGGCGGGCATCACCACGCCGTCGACCCTCCGGTCGCGACGACCCGCACGGCGGAATTTGAAGCCCTGGCGCACGACCCGCCCGCTGATGATCAGTGGGATCAATGGGTGAGCGCCATGCTGCAAGGCACGCCCAAGCCTGTCGAAAAGCCCGCCCCATCTCCTAAGCGCGAATGGCCGGAAGCCGAGCAGCCAACGCTGGATTCCGGGGAACTAAACCCCTTTCATGTGAATTCAACTGGCGAACTCGACGAGATCGACACCATCTTTCAGACGGGGACGTTTGGCGAGGAATCGGGGTTTGAGACGGAAGACCCGATGGCGTGGCTGCGTGAACGCGGGCTCGAAATTGAAGAAGACGCCGAAGTGATCTCTCCCGCCGCGGCGCCTCAGCGACACCGACGACGAATTCGTGATGCCTGAACCCGACGATCCGACGGCGTGGATGGGACGCTATAATCTCGAAATGAGCGATGAGCCGGATAATTTGTTCGGCGATGACGAACCGCTGACGTCCATCGGTTCGCCGGATTTGACCGACGCGGACGACAGCCTCGATTGGTTGACTGCCGCGGCGCCTACCGGACAGCCCGCCGAGGAAGCTGACAGCAGCGCGCTCCTCGATTGGAGCGAGGAGCCGGCTGCCGAACCGCCGCCCGTCACGAATACGCTCGATGCGTCTGCGGAATCACCGCGACCGCGCCGCGGCCTGACGGCGATGTTCAACGATGCGAGTTTCGACTGGAACCTCCCAACCGCGACGGAAGACGAGGCGGATGATGAGTGGAGCGCCCAGTTTGACGACAAGAAGAAAGCGTCTGCCGTCACGACGACCAATCCCGATTGGTTGAGCGGCCTCGATGATGCCGGATTTGGCCTCGATATGCCCGATACGGGGACACTCACATGGGGGAACGAAGTGCCACAGAGCGGCGGTGACGAAATGCCCGACAATACATCTGGGTTCAACGCAGACGCAAACGACAATGACGATGCTTTCTCGTGGATGGATGATATGGACGGGGCGTCCTCGTCCGACGATCAACCTGTGAGCGCCGAAGTCCCCGATTGGCTGTCCGAACTGAAGCCCGCTGACGAAGCTGGCGGTTCATCGGATGACTCAGACGAGAATGATCTCGGCTGGATGAGCTCAATCAGCGGCAGCGATGAGGATGAAGAAGCGAGCGGTGGCATCGACGAAGAATTCGCGTGGATGGACGAGACGTCCGAAGAACCCGCCGCCACGCCAACGGATTCACCCGATTGGCTGGTCGCAGCGGCGCCCGCTGCTCCGGCGACCAGCACCGCTGACGACGCGTTCGACTGGATGAACGGCATCGACTTCGGCGATGAATCTGCGAAGAGTTCTGAACCTGTGCCCGACTGGTTGAATGAGACCGAGGCGAGCATCGATTTTGAAACGCCCGCCGATGTTCATGCGACGGGATTGTTTGACAACGAGCCCGCCGCGACCAGCGCGGATGATCCAAGCTGGATGAGCGAATTTGGCGATTTCGCCGCGCCCGCCAACCCGGATGCAGATTTCCCCAGCAGCGACGCGCCGGAAGCCGCGCCCGACTGGTTGAGCGATTTGGAAGCCGCTGCCTCGCCAACCGCGACTCCCGCTGCTGCGGATGTCAGCGGACTGGACGATGATACAAGCTGGATGAGCGATTTCGGCGATCTGCGTCAGGAAGTCGAAGCGGAGTTCACGCCGCCCGTACCCGTGGCCGAGACCTCGCCGAACTGGCTGAGCGAATTCGAAGCGGAAACGGACGCCGAACCGACCGATGAATCGTCGGATGATTTTGGCCTCGATTTTGAAGACGCCGTGGCCACGGAAGAGACGCCGGATTGGTTGAGCGAGATCAAGCCGAAGACCGCACCCGTCGCCGATGACCTGAGTTGGATGGATGCGATGGCCGAGGCGAGCGCGAGACCCAGTGAATCCGCGCCTGCTGCCGAGTCCACCCCCGACTGGTTGAGCGCACTGGAACCGGAAGTGACTGCGGATGATGAAGATGACGCCGGGCGGATGCTGCGACCGATACGCCGGATTGGTTGAGCGCACTGGAACCGCAAGCCGAGCCGGAAGCCGGAAGCCGATGAGGAATTCGCGCTGGACGCGGAAGCTGAGGCTGTCGCCGATACGCCGGACTGGCTGAGCGCGCTGGAACCACAAGCGGAAGTCGAGCCGGAAGCCGACGAAGAATTCGCGCTGGATCCAGAAGTTGAGGCCATTGCCGACACGCCGGACTGGTTGAGCTCGCTGGAACCACAAGCGGAGCCAGAAGCCGACGAAGAATTCGCATTGGACGCGGAAGCTGAGGCGGAGACGCCCGATTGGCTGAGCGAATTTGCGCCTGTCGCGGAAACCCCCGCGGAGACGGTCAGCGCGCCTACCAGCGCCGCCGACGATCTCAGTTGGATGGACGCCTTCAGCGATGACCCGGGTCGGAAGGCGCAGGCCGGACCCGCCGCTGAAACCTCGCCGGACTGGTTGAGTGAATTGGAACCTGGAAGCCCCGGCCGCCGAGGCCGAGACGCCGGATTGGCTGAGCGAACTGGAACCGAGAACCCGCCGTCAGGCGGCGGTTACTGCCCAAGATGCCGATTGGCTGGGTGAACTGAGCCTCGAAGCTGATGCGCCCGCTGAACCCGCCGCTGAAGCAGCTCCCGATTGGTTGAGCGAACTGGAACCGGAAACTGAAGCCGCCCCAGCGCAAGCTGAAGTCGAAACGCCGGATTGGCTGACGGAAACTGAACCGGAAACGTGGCCGACACCCCAGGCTGAACCTGTGGCAGAAGCCGAGGCCGACTGGCTGACCGAACTCGAACCCGGGCAACAGTCGAACTTGAGGCCGAAGCTGAAGCGGTCGCCGCCGATGGCACGCCCGATTGGTTGAGCGCGCTTGATCCGGGTGCAGACAGCGAACTCGAAGCTGAACTCGACGCCCAGCCCGCGGACGAAGCCGATGTCGACTGGTTGCCTGAGCTGAATACGCCCGCGACCACCGAATTTGACGCATTCAACATGCCGTTGAGCGAAGTCGATGCCATGTCCGCGCCGACCTCCACGCCGAACGCCGAAATCGACTGGATCAGCGAGCTGGAGCCAGAAATCGCTACCGAAGACGAAGACGCCGCCGTGCCCGCTTCCGCCGAAGAACTGGCATCGCTGTTTGATGCTGAGCCGGAAGCCGAAGCGCTGCCGGACGCGCCCGAGACCGCCTTTATGGCGGACGAGAGCGCCTTTGACGCGGACATTCTGCCGTACACACCGGATGACGCGGTGATCGCCGCGACGCCGGAAGAAGAATTTGCCGCCGCTGCTGTGCCCGCGGAAGACGTGATCCCCGTGCTGGATGCGGAGGCTGTCCCTAGCGCGGTCACGGAACCCGATGTTATAACTGAACACAGTGATGCTGAGGCGGATAACACGCCGGATTGGTTGAACGCGATGGTCCCCGGCCTCGATGTCGACTATGCGCCGACCGAGACCGTCGAGGAAGAGACGCACGAGGTGGAAGAAGCGTCTCCGCGTGAATTTGCGTGGCTGAACAATATGGTTGATGAGGAATTAGCGGAAGCGGCATCGTCGTTCACCTTTACAAAGACGCCTGCTTGGTTAGATCGACTGATCCCCCCGGCACAACCTGCCGCGCCACAGCCTGATGAGGATTTCCCAGACTGGGTATCCGACGACGATGAAGCCGATTTGCCGGAATGGTTGCGTTAACGAGGTGTTTTGATGGACAACATGCCAGATTTTGACAACATGACGCCAGACGAGATCAATAAATGGCTCGAAACACTGGCGAAACGTCAAGGCGCAACCGAGGGGCTCGTCTCATCTGCTGACATGGACATTGCCGAAATTGACCCGAACAGCGTCGTCATCGACGAACCGGGATACGTTCCCTATGGGCAAGAAGGCAAGATGGAGCCGATCAAGCCGGGCGTGCCGAAAGCCGCCGCGCCGCCACCTCCGAAGCCCGCGCCCGAACCGGTCAAGCCTGTTGAGCCGCCTGCGGCTGAACCGCAGCGCCCGGCCGCCCGTGTGATCACACCACCGCCGACCGCGGCTCCGCTGCGCCCGGCGACCTCTGCGCCGCCTGCACCGCCTGCGCAACCGCCGACTGTGCAGCAGCCCGCGCCCGCGCGTCCCGCCGCTGCGCAGCTTCCGCCTGCTCCCGCCGCGACCCGGTCTGCACCGCCCGCGCAAGAGGGTGGTTTGGCGTGGCTGGAAAGTCTGGCCGGTGGCAACGGTGGCGAAGATGACAGCCTGTTCAATCTCGACCTGTCAAACCTCTCGACCGAAGACTCGACCCCTGCCGCCGCGGCGCCCGAAGCGGGCAGCTCGCTTTCATGGCTGGAAGACCTCGCCCGCACGCAGGATGATCCCTTGGCGCAGCCCGCCCCCGCGCGCGATCCGTTTGGTGGATCGGACTCGGTCGAATGGCTGGAGTCGCTGGCACGGCGTCAGGGTGCGGATACCGAAGAACTGCTCACCCCGGCACAGCTCGATATTCCCATGCCGGAACTGAACGAAATTGAAGCGCCCGGGTATGTCGCCTTCTCGTTTGACACACCGCCCGTGACGAATAATCGGGCGCCCGCGCCGACTTTGAGCGATCCGTCCGATTTCCTGAGCAGCCTGGCCGACGATGCGTCCCCCGCGCCGCCGCCCGTGGCCGCTGCAGCGGAAGACGAGTCCGGAGACGAGATGTCCATGGACTCGATCCAGCGGGCGCTGGCCGATGGCTCGGTCACCCGGGAACAGATTCAGGTGCTGTTCGAGGCGAAGGTTGACGAAATCGTCAATGAGCCGGATATGGTCATGCCGGAGCTGGATGAAGAACCTGCGCTGGTGCCTGCCGAACTGCCGGATTGGCTCTTGGAACAGATGGGCGGCGCACCCGCTGAACCGCCCGCCGCACCGCAGCCGACCGCCAGCCTCGACGCGTTGTTCCCACCCACGCCCGTATCGGAAGATATGCCGGACTGGTTGAAAGAAGAAGCCGAGCCGGACGATCAGCCGATGGACTTTGGTTCCCTGTTCACGGAAACCGCGGAACCAGTGGCGCAGGTGGCCAGTGCACCGGCCGCTGGCGTTGAAGTCGACCCGGATGACACATGGGCCGAAGCCTTTGACCTTGAACATCAGGCGGGCACGATTGACGTAGCCGAAGTGCCAGACTGGTACGAACGGAATGTGAGCGACCCGGCGCGGATTGCCGCCGTCGAAAAGCTGGAACAGCAGGACGACGAGCTGATCGACGAGCCGCTGCCCGCTGAAGATTTGCCCGTGGGCGAAGCACAGGGCCTGCCGTCGTGGATGGCGGGCACCGAACTCCCGGTTGCCGCCGAACCGGAAGTGATCGAACTCGCGCCCGCGGAACCGGCATTTGCGGACTGGCTCTCCGAACTGGAGAACCCGGAAGCGGTCGAAGTGCCAGATTGGCTCACCGAAACCGCCGCCGATCTCGAACCCGCCGCGTTCACGTTTGAACCGGAACCCGAGCCGGAACCGGTCTATGTGCCGCCTGTGGCGCAGCGACCTGTCCCGCCGCCGACCACCGCCGCGCCGCTGATCCCGCGGGCGCCGGTCAGCGCGGGAGCGCTCCAGAGCGCGCGCGACCTCGAACAGAGCGGCGATCTGGAAGGCAGCCTGAGCGAATACGAAGGCTTGATCCGCGCGAGCGTCGATATCGACACCGTGGTGGCCGACCTGGAGCAGATGGTCAAATCGTACCGCACCGTGCCGGCGGTGTATCGCGTGCTCGGCGACGGCCTGATGCGGCAGGGCAAACTGCAGGACGCGCTCAACACTTATCGGGAAGCCCTGAATCAGCTATAATCAGCAGCAGACTTACCAGAACGGGTCACAATGACCCGTTTTTTGTGCCCAAAGCTCAGATCATCGAGGAGTTTTAGCAGTGGAACGTACACTCATCATTGTGAAGCCGGATGCCGTGCAGCGCGGCCTGACCGGGGAAGTCATCCGCCGCTTTGAAGCGCGCGGTCTGCGCATCGTCGGTATGAAGTTCATGCAGGTGTCGCGGGAATTAGCGGAAAAGCATTACGCCGTGCATCAGGGCAAGCCGTTCTTCAACGGTCTGGTCGACTACATCGTGTCGTCGCCCGTCGTGGTGATCGCGCTGGAAGGCACGAATGCCATCGAAGCGGCGCGCGGCACCATCGGCGCGACCAATCCGGCGAAGGCGGGCGCGGGCACCATCCGTGGTGATTTCGGTCTGGAAATTGGCCGTAACCTCGTGCACGGTTCCGACAGCCCGGAGAACGGTCTGATCGAAATCGCTAACTTCTTCACCGAAGCGGAACTCATTTCGTGGGGTCGCGTCACCGACCCGTGGATTTTCGAAGGTCGCTAAAAGGCAGGACTGAGGATTGAGTGCCGAGGACTGAGTTTGCTGCTTGCTCAGTCCTCAGTCCTTTAACCTCAGTCCTATCACTACTGAATACTCAGCAGCACATTCGCTTGACGCCAGAAACTTTCCAGATTGTAAAACTCGCGCTGGCTTTCCCCGAAGATGTGGACGATCACATCACCGTAGTCGAGCAGCATCCATCCGCTGGTATGCTCACCCTCCGTGGAGTGGGGGAGCTTGCCAAACTTGGTTTTGATGGATTCGCGGACATTTTCGGCCAGGGCGCGGATTTGGCGGTCGCTCGTCCCCGTGCAGATCACAAAGAAATCCGCAATTACGGTGTCCGGGCGTAAATCCAACAGGAGAATGTTTTCGGCTTTCTTATCCTCAACGGCGTGAACAATTTCGCGGGCTAAATCTAACGCTTCCAGAGAATCGACTCCTCACGATCACTCAAACAGGTTAGTATTCATTGTATCATAGTTCACCTTTCGGTCAACGTTACTGTATAAAAGGCTTGTAATGTCTCAACACATCGAATTCACGGTGAAAACGGCAGGCGAACGCCTCGACAAACTGATCGTCGCGCACGTCGGCGACCGCCTGACCCGCTCGCAGATTCAAACGCTCATCCGTGAAGGGCATGTGCGCGTCAACGGCGAGATCATCAAACCCGGCATCAAGCTCAAGGGGGGCGAACGCATCATTGTCACTGTGCCGCCCGCGCCGCCTGATAAGACGGTCGAACCAGAGCCGATTCCGCTGGTGGTGCTCTACGAAGATGCGGATATCGCCGTAATCGACAAACCCGCGGGCATGGTCGTGCATCCCGGCGCGGGCAACGAGACGGGCACGCTCGTCAACGCCATTCTCGCGCGTTACCCGGAGATCGCCGAGATGGATTACTCCCCCAAGCGGCGCGGTATCGTGCATCGCCTCGATAAAGAGACGAGCGGCCTGATCCTCGTTGCGCGCCGCGCGCCCGCCCTGCAGCGCTTAATGCGCCAATTCTCCGCGCGTACGGTCGAGAAGGTCTACCTCGCGCTGACCGAGAAAACCCCTAAGACGAACCTCGGACGCATCGACGCGCCGATTGCCCGTGATCCGAATCAGCGCAAACGCATGAAGGTTACGCGCGACGGGCGTCCTGCCATCAGCGAATTTCAGGTTGTAGAACGCTTCAAAGATGGCAAAACACTCGTTTCCGTCAAGCTGCTGACCGGGCGCACGCACCAGATTCGCGTGCATCTGGCCTTCATCGACTGTCCGCTGGTCGGCGATAAAGTCTACGGCTTCCGCAAGACGCGCTATCACCGCCAGTTTCTGCATGCGGCCAAGCTGTGCTTTGATCATCCACGCACCAAAGAGCGCCTGTGCTTCGAGTCGCCCCTGCCGCCCGAACTCGAGGGCTACTTGGAGAATTTGCGCCGGGCATAGTACAATTTAAGTCGAATCGCTTAACGCTCATAAGGAAATTCCATGCGCGAAGTTTCTGTCGCTGTTGTTCAGATGAGTCCTAAGCTCGGTGAAACTGACGAAAATCTGATCAAGATGTCCGACATGATCAGCAAGGTGGCGACCGCCCAGCGCGTCGACCTGATTGTGTTCCCCGAACTGATCACCAGCGGGTATGAGTTGGGCTTACGCTTTACTGAAAAGGCGCAGCGTGTTCCCGGTCCGACGGTCAACCTGATGGCGCAGCGCGCCAGCGAATACGGCGTGTATATCGCCTTTGGCATGGTGACCAAGGAAAAAGTCGAAAGCGTGCTCTACAACTCGGCGGTGCTGGTGGGGCCGGAAGGCGATGTCGTCGACGTCTACAACAAAATTCACCTGCGCGGCGAAGAACGCATGGCCTTCCGCGATGGCTACCAGATGCCCGTGATCGAGACGGAAATCGGCTCGATTGGCCTGATGGTCGGTTACGACCTCGCGTTCCCGGAAGTCGCGCGCGCGCTCACGCTGGATGGCGCGGAAATTCTGTGCGTGCTGGCGAACTGGGAAGCGTCCGATGTGGACGCATGGAAGACCTTCATGCGCGCTCGCGCCTACGAAAACGCGGTCTTCATGGCCGGGTCGAACCGTGTTGGCGAAGACGTAACCATGAGCTTCGGTGGCGACAGCATGATCGTCGGGCCGCGCGGTGATATCTACGCGACCATGGCGGGCGACACCAACCCGGACACAGGCGCGCCGAATGAGGGCTTTGTCGTGGCGCGCATCGATGTGGATGAAATCCGCCGCAGCCGCGAAGAATGGCAGTTGATCCAGAACCGCCAGCCGACCGTCTACAAGTCCATCGTCCGCCGCTACTAAACTGATACTATGCCCACCGAGACCATCGAGACCGCCGCGCAAGTCGTCGCGCCGACGTTAACCGAACAGATCATTGGCTTTATTCCGCAGCTTTTGCTGGCTCTGGTGATCTTCATCGCCTTCTGGATTGTGAGCATTCTGTTCCGCGCGACCGTTCGGCGCTTTGGGAGCAAAACGCGGCTCGATGACTCGGTGCTGGATTTGATGACGCAGGTGATTGGCCTGACGATCATTGTGTCCGGCCTGTTGACCGCGCTCGGCACGATTGGCGTGGATGTCTCCGCGCTGGTCGCCGGGCTGGGGATCACGACGTTCGCCGTCGCCTTCGCGCTGCAGGACATCATCGGCAATTTGCTCTCCGGCATCCTCATCCTGATGTACCGCCCCTTCCGGCGCGGCAATTACATCCGCGTGGGAGCGCATGAGGGCATCGTGACCGATATCGACCTGCGCTACACCACGCTCCAGACGGAGACACAGCGCATCCTCGTGCCGAATCGCACGCTGTTCCAAGAATCGATCATCGTGAGCAACAATACGCCGACCTTCGCGTCGATGCAGCCACCGCCGCCGCCGCCGCGTCCTGCCCAACCTCCGCGCTGACGTGCCATGACCGACGCGGCAGGGTATTCCAAACGGTCACTGCTGGACAAGCTTGGCGTCAAACCGGGCATGCGGATCGCGTTTGTCAGCGCGCCGGAGACGTACACGCCGGGGTTGCTTCCGCCTGATGTCGAGATCAGCCTCGATCCGCCGCTCGACTTGATTCAGTTGTTCGTGCGCGATTACGCGGCCTTCGACGCCGATTTTGAGCGCCTTGCTGCGCTGCTCAAGCCGAATGGGATGCTGTGGGTCTCGTGGTATAAGAAGTCGGCGGGCATCCCCACCGATTTGGACGAAAACATCATTCGCGCATATGGCTTGGCACACGGTGTGGTCGACGTCAAAGTGATCGCCGTCGATGCGCAGTGGTCGGGCCTGAAGTTCGTCTATCGCCGCAAAGACCGCCCATGACCACCTCACCCCGCCTCTCAATTCTCGCGTTCGCGCTTCTGATCGTCACGTTAATCGGGGGTGCGGTTCTGCTGCTCAGCACCCGACCCGAACCCGTGCACATCGTCATCGAACCGCCTGTCCCGACGCCGACCGCGACCACGCCCGGCGAGATTCAGGTGTATGTGACGGGCGCGGTCAACCAGCCGAATCAGGTGATCCGTTTGCCGTATAACAGCCGCGTCAGTGATGCGCTCGCACTGGCTGGCGGAACAACGGCCAACGCCGATCTGACGCGCGTCAACCTCGCCGCCGTGCTGCACGATGGCGATCAGGTCCATGTGTATGAAATAGGGGCAGTCGAAGCCGACGCTGATACCAGCATCATCGCGACGCCGCAGGGTGGGGCACGGGTCAACGTCAACACGGCGAATCTCGATGAACTGATGACGCTCCCCGGAGTCGGCGAAGTGCTGGCGCAGCGCATCATCGACCGCCGCGATCAAGTGGGGCGCTTCACAAACATGGCCGACCTCGACGCCATTGAAGGCATCGGGGAGGCGCTCATACAGCGGCTCGAACCGCTGCTGGAGTTTGATTAGACGATTTACCGGATCGTCGTGGCAAGGCGCGCGGATAGCTCTGCAAGATAACGAACACTTGGTTTGGAAGCGGCGGATGCAATTCATTGCGTCCCTACGAAAAATGGTGCTTGTGTAGGGACACGATTGAGAGGGCGTCCAATAAGGTTGTGTGGGACGGCGCCCGCATTGAACAGGAAAGGGCCCCAATAGAGGTTACAAACCCCAAAACTCGCTACTTGCCCAGACCGCTGTGCTTTTCCAAACGAACAGGGCAGACCAAGTGGTCTGCCCTGTTTATTGCCCTGATGTTCCCCTCTCCACCCGGAGAGGGGGTAGGGGGTGAGCTTAACTCACTAACGACCGCGCACGCGATCCCACGCTTCGCGGATGCTGTCCTTGAAGCGTTCCCACGTGTTGGGGTTGCGTTCTTCCCAGTAGCGGCGGGCTTCCGGTTCCAGCCGATCCCAATCGTAATCGCCGTAGCGATCCGTGGTGGCCAGCGTGTAACCGTAGCGGTACGCCGGGGTGTACTGGTCGAACGTGTAGCCGCTCGACGCGTAGTTGGTGTCGTAGTGCGTGTGGAAATCGGTCTCGTAGTCAGTGTACGGGCGATAGGTCATGCCGGACATGCTGCCCGTGCGTCCCGTCGTTCCCGCGTTTTCGATTTCCACATCGGTGCGGCGCACGGTATCGCGCACCGTTTCGGTGTGTTCTTCCACTTCCTTGCCGACCACGACTTCTTCGACCACGCGCGCCTGCTTCTGCACGACCGGTTCTTCGCGCCGTTCCGTGACCTCAATCGTCTGTTCGCGGAAGGCGTTGAGATCATTCGGGTCTGCCGGGCGATCCACGGGGTGGCGTTCGACCGTCACGTGTTCGTCGCGCAGATGCACTTGTTCTTCGACCGGGGTTTCGCGCACGACGGAGCGCACCCGCGCCACGCCTTCTTCAACTGTGCGCTTGCCCACGTTCAGTTCTTCTTCAACCACGGGCAGGCTGACCTGATCACCCGCATCGACATTGCGGTTGGTCGTGCCCATGCTCGACTGCTTCTGACCGCTGCTCAGGCCACTCGTGCCCGTCGTCAGGCCGCTGGTGTCGCTCGACAGCGAACTGCCACCGAAGCGGTCGTTCACATCAATCGGGTTGTAGCGGTTCATGATGTCCTGCGCGCGCCCGACATACGTGTCGTCGTCGAGGCTGACGGTCACGAGCGTGCCGCCACCGCGCAGACCTTCGTTATAGTAGCCGGCTTCGTCTTCCGACATGCCGAGGTCGATCAGGCTGGCCGCGATGCCACCCGTCGCCGCGCCAGCCGCCGCGCCGATGCCCGCCATGAGCGCTGCCGCGAGCGGACCTGCCGCCAGAACTGGCCCCACGCCGGGGATGAGCGCTACGCCCAAGCCGATCAGCGTGCCGACGACGGCACCAAAGCCGGCACCTTCACCTGCCGTCACATCGTCTTTGTCCGTTTTGAGCGTCGAGCCCATGCTGCCACTGGCATCATTGGCCACCAGGCTGATGTCTTCGCGGTCAAAGCCCGCGGACACCAATTCTTCTACCACGCGCCGCGCGGTATCAAAGTCATCATAGAGCGCTACTACTGTATGTGCCATCTTCGACTCCTCTTGCTTCTCTTACTCGACTGATTGATCGGTTTGGTCACGCGTGACAGTGGCTTCTTCGCGCCGCAGCACATGCTCCTGCGGGTCGCGCACCACTGATTGCCGCCGGGTGATACGGATCTCCTCGCGTAGCAGTAGACGTTTTTCCACGACGAGCACTTCCTCTAGAATGGGAATGATCATCGTGTCGCCTTCGTAGCGCGGTTCCAACGGTTGATCGACGTAGCGATCCATCGGTATGCGCTCGACTTCCACGCTGTCGCGGCGCAGAACTTCATCCACGACGACCGTTTCTTCGCGGACGCGCTTCTGGACGCGCACGGTGTTTTCCACGGTCTGCTTGTCCACGGTGAGTTCTTCCGCGGCTAACGGGATGACCGTCTGCTCTTCGACGCGGGAGCCGAGGCGGGTGAAATCGAGCTGGACCCGGTACGTGTTGGCCTCCGCATCCCAATTGAGTGCTTCGCGCGGGATAGCGACCGTGCGTCCCGTGTGCAAACGCAGCCGGGCGAACTTCCCATCCAGCATCTCGATAACGCCTTCAGCCCCACTTTGGTCGATGACGCGCCTAGCCTGACTCATACAGCCACCTTCAGTTCCGTATAACCAACCCGATTGTATGACAAATCGCATTAATGCGGCTTGATCTCGACGCACCCTCTCACAGAGTATTAAGATTAAGATTGCGAGATTGTGCTCAACCCTGGCGGGATTGTGACGGTCGGCTGGTGGGGACGTTACAAAGTGTGACGTTTAGCGACCAAAAAGTTGATGAGCGTAACGGGTCAGGCCGGGCGATCCCGGCTACAATGGCCATATCACGAGTTAAGGAGTTCATTACGATGGCCATTCACGAGCCCAAAGTCTACGTCGGACTCACCGAAGATCAGATCTGCGAACATGTCAGCCGCCACGGTCACAACGCGCATAAAGTGGTCGAACTGCCGCACGCCACCTACGAAAACCACCGGAATTCGCAGGATCTCGTCCTCGGTTTTGCCAGTGGCAGCGCCAAAATCACCATTGGCAAGGATGTCTTCAATGTAGCGGCCGGTGATCGGCTGAATATCCCCGGCAACCGTCCGCATTCGGGCGTGGTGGGCGCGGAAGGCATCGTCTACTTTGTGACGCAGTGCGAGAACTGCACCGACTAAACGGGCTTGACAGTGCACAGTAAACTGGGAGCAGTACAGGCGATCAGTTCGGTCGCGCTGCACTCTGAACAGTAAACTGTGACACTGGAGGCACTTTTTGCGGAACAATCCATCCGGTTATGTTCGACCCGTCCGGCGGCGGCAGACTTCGCTGGTGGCGGTGGGCTGTGGCTGCTTCCTGCTGCTCGGCGCATCCGCTCTCGTGATTCTGGCCGCCGTTTTGCTTTTCCGCCCGAACCTCTCCGGCATTGTCGCGCAGATTGCCGGGCTGCGCTCCGAAGGGGAAACGGCGCAGGTCTTTGACGAAGTCACGCCCGTGCCGACCATCGAACTGCTCAATCCCACGCAGCCCGCCGACATCAGCCTGAATCTGGGCGAGTATGGCGTGCGCGAGCTTGACCCCAACAGCAACCTCTACGACTTCACGTTAGGCGAACTGCCGAGCGGTGGACAAGCCGCCGTCGCCACGTTCAGCGAAGCGGGCTTGATGGAACTGTGCCGCGCGCAAAGCGCCCTGTGCAGCGACCAATCGCCCGACCCGCGCATCCGCAACCCGCGCATCGATCTGCGCCCCGGTGGGGCAGTCGTGTACGTCGACGTGACTTTCCCCGAGTACGGCGGCATCACGCAGACGGCGGGCATCGTGCTCACGCTGGACTCGACGCGCCGTCAGTTCGCTTTCGCCGGGGTTGACCTCAACGAGCCTGTACGCCGTGCCGCCAGAAAGCTTCGGCACGACGATCACCGAATTTGAGACGCGCGGCAATGAGCTGCTGCGCCAGCTCAGCGTGCAGGCGGGCGGCGGCTATTACACCCTCTCCGAAGTCATCATCGACGACCAGAATCTCACGGTCGTGCTGCGGTAACCGCTAAAGGCGTGGGTTGCGATATCAGAACAAATGGTTTAGTATCTGCCGCGCTTCGTTGGAAAAAGGTTGGAGGAGCACCGCATGCCGCGCAAATTGATTGACGCCGATTACCGGGCGGTCAAAGCCGAAATGCGCGCGGTGCTCATCGAGGTGGCGCGGGCACGCGAGACGATTACCTACTCAGAATTGTGCCTGCGCCTGCAAACCGTTACGCTGCACTATCATTCGCATATCTTTCACCGCCTGCTGCGCGACGTCTGCCGTGAGGCGTGGGAAGACGGCGATGGGCCGTTGTGCGCGCTCGTCGTCACCAAGCAGACGGGCATCCCCGGTGGCGGCTACTTCGAGCGGATGGATGAGCGCTCAACCGATGACCTTGAAGCCGAATGGCGGCAGGATCTCGAAGCGGTGTTTGAGCACTGGAGCGAACGGTAGTGCAAACGGGCTTTGATATTGATTCGCTGCTGCGGTTTACGCCGCCGGGCTATTTGTGCGAACGGTGTTACGCGCTGCTGGTCGACGTGGGGCGGGTGGTGTGCCCGGTATACGGCGTGCAGTACATCGCCACCGACCGTTACCCGATGCCGGATGAGTATTTACGCGCCAAAGGGCTGGATCTGCACTACAAAGACCTGATCGAGCACAGTCAGGCACTGGCCCGGATTGCCCGCAAGACCCGCGAATCGGTCATGTCGCCGTATGGGCAGTACACGCCATACCCGCCGATCCGCGCGTTATTCGAGGCGCTGCAAAATGCTGAGAAGTTTGTGCATTTCACGACCTATGGCATCAGCGTGCTGATCCTCGGCGCGCTCAAACTGACGGCGCAGCGCGTCGATGTGCGCGGCATCGTCTCCGGTATCAAGCATGATATGGTGCTGCGCGAGATCACCGAGTATCACGACGAAGCGCCGCGCTTGAAACTGCAGGTCTTCCCAAATGACAGCCCGCACTTTCCGCATCAGAAAATTGTGGTGATCGATGGGCTGCTGGCGTTCAAAGGTTCGGCGAACCTGACCGACTTCGCATGGCGCAAGGCGGCGCAGGGGCGCGAGGTGATCGAACCCGTGACCGATGTCAACGAGGTGATCGACCTGCACAATCGCTATTTCAGCCCAGTCTGGGCGCACACGCGCAGCGACGAACGGATAGTCATGATTTAGGACTGAGGTGAAAGGACTGAGAATTTGTACGAGAGTGATGTCTGCTCTTATAACCCTGAAACGGTTTTTCTCAGTCCTCAGTCCTCAAACCTCAGTCCTGGTGCTAGAACTCACTTTGCAAAGGGATGGCCATGCGGGTACTGGTGACGGGCGCGGCGGGGCGGTTAGGTTCACGGGTGGTCGAGGTGTTGAGCACGCGCGGGCATACGCCGATCCCCGCCGATGTCGCCGAATTTGACATTGCCGATTACTCGGCCACCCGCGCGTGGATCGCCGCGGCACAGCCCGACTTTGTGATTCACCCGGCGGCGTGGACAGACGTGGATGGCTGCGCGCGTGAGCCGGACAAGGCGATCACGATCAACGGACTGGGGGCGGGCAATGTTGCGGCGGCGACGGCGGATCTCGGCGTCCCGATTCTGTACGTGAGCAGCAACGAGGTGTTCGATGGCAAGGCGAAACAGCCGTACCGCGAATACGACTGGACGCAGCCCATCAACCCGTACGGCTACAGCAAATGGGTCGGCGAACAGGCGGTCGTCGGGGTTAACCCACGCCACATGATCGCGCGCACCTCGTGGTTGTTCGCGCACGGCGGCAAAAACTTCATTCAGACAATGTTGGGCGCAGCGGCGGCGGGCAAACCGCTGAAGGTGGTCGTTAACGAGATCGCGTGTCCGACGTATAACGACGATCTGGCGGTCGCGCTGGTCAACCTGATGGCGACGCGGCGTTGGGGGGTGTATCACATGGTCAACGAGGGCTACTGTTCGCGCTACGACTTCGCGCGTTACGTGCTGGATCATGCGGGTTACGCCGAGATGCCGATCGGACGCATCACCAGCCATGCGTGGGCGCGCCCGTCGACGCCGCCGGAATTTACCCCTCTGGCGAATTTGGCAGGTAAAATAGTGGGTGTGACGCTGCGACCGTGGCAGGCCGCGGTGGACGCATTTCTGACCAAAGAAGGTTTATTCCGCTAACCGCGCACGACCGAGCAGGGACCACCTTGTCCCTGCTCTCACCGTACCCTTTCATCCTCGTCAGCGGTTTAATCTGTGCGCGGTGCCATTCAAGGGAGCACCATGACCGCCCACGCTTTAGCCACACCATCGGTTCGGCAGCAAGCCCAATCCATTCTGTCTGAAACTTTTCGTTCCCGCGCGACTCTGGCGTTCATCGCCCTGTGGGTGATCGGCGCGGTCGTGCTGCTCGCCTATGGGCATACGCCCTGGGGCGGCCTCGCCAGCCTCACGGGGATCGCCGTGTTCATGCTGATCACGGCGCTGAACACCCAACCCAACCCGCACCTTGCCGAAGTGGACGCCGGGGAGCGGCGCAAAATCTATTTGCAGCTCGCCGTGATTTTCCTCCTCATCGGGTTGACGGGGCTCCGTGGGATGCAGTTTCATGATCTCATCCCGTTCAACACCGTTATTCCGGGTTGGACGCCGTTGGTCGACGCGCTTGAACGCTTCAGTGGGCGGACGTTCGGCAACGACAATTACCTGACCAACCCCGTGTTGTACTTCGTCATTCCGCTGATTTTGCTCCTGCTGCTCGGTGCCAAGCTGCCGGATCTCGGGTTAGGGCGCGGTCACCGCGTCCTGCGCGTGACGTTCATCTGGTGCATCGTGCCCGTGCTGGCTATCGCCTATTTGATCGTCAACGGGGCGCTGCTCAGTTGGGTGGGGCAGGTGATCCTGTCCAACGCGCTCAACAACGGCTTCTTCGAGGAATTCTTGTTCCGGGGCGCGCTGCAAATCCGACTGCGCCGCCTGCTGTCGCCGGGGTGGGCGCTGGTGCTGCAAGCCGTGATCTTCGGTGTGTGGCATGTCGGCCTCGGCTACAGCAATTTCGGCGAACCGGGCGGGGTGCTCACGGCGTTGGCGAGTACACTGGCGTTTCAGATGGGGTTAGGGCTGGCGTTCGGCTACATTTTCGAGCGGTCGCGTAACCTGATCGCGCCCTCGCTATTCCATGTCCTGTACAACAGCATGTTCTCGATATAGACTCGGTAGCCAGCATGACCAAACCAAAAAAAGGCGCTTATGATGACCACTTCTCAACTGGATAATGCCACTTTACAGGAACAGGACAAGCTGCAGCTCCACCCGCTCCAGCACCCGAAAACGCACGCCGATCCACTGGTGATTGAGCGCGGCGAAGGCGTGTATCTCTACACCGCCGACGGCCGCAAAATCCTCGACGGGATGGCGGGGCTGTGGAACGTCGATGTCGGCTATGGGCGCGAAGAACTGGCGCAGGCCGCCTACGACCAGATGAAACGCATGGCCTTCACCTCGAATTTCGCGGGCATGACCAACATCCCCGCAACCCAGTTGGCGAAAAAGCTCTCCGGTTATGCGTATGCCAACCTCAAAACGACCTTTTTCACCTCCGGCGGGTCAGAAGCGAATGACAGCGCTTTTAAAATCGCCCGCTACTACTTCAAGCGGTTGGGCAAGCCGGAAAAAGTGAAGATCATCGCGCGCAAGTTCGCCTACCACGGCATCACGCTGGCGGCGACCTTCGCGACAGGCATCGAACGCTATCACAAGATGTTTGGCCCGGCAGTCCCCGGTTTCGTGCATATCGGCGCGCCGTATCCTTACCGCTTTGACGGTGAAGTCAAACCCGGTGAAACGATCGGCACGGCGGCGGCTCGCCTCCTCGAAGAAGCGATTCTGCGTGAAGGGCCGGAGACGGTCGCGGCGTTCATCGCCGAGCCGGTGCAGGGCGTCGGCGGCGTCATCGTCCCGCCCGACGACTACTTCCCCCGCATCCGCGAAATCTGCGACCAGTACAATGTGCTGCTGATCGCCGACGAGGTGATCACAGGCTTTGGGCGCACAGGCGAACTGTTCGGCTTGAACCGCTACGGCGTGCAGCCCGATATTCTGTCGTTCGCCAAGGCGATCACCAGCGGCTACCAACCGCTCGGCGGCAACCAGATCAGTGATGCGATTTACGATGCGATTCAGAGCGCGCCGGATACCGATAGCTGGATGCATGGCTATACCTATTCCGGTCACGCGACGGCGTGCGCGGTTGCGCTGCGCAACCTCGAACTGATTGAGGATGAGAAGCTGGTCGAACATGCCGCGCAGATGGGCGCGCGCCTGCAAGCAGGTCTGGAAGCGTTCAAAGAGTTCCGCTTTGTCGGCGATGTGCGCGGCCTCGGTTTGATCTGCGGTGTGGAACTGGTGAGCGACAAAGACTCCAAGACGGCCGACCCGGCGCTGGCGGCTAAAGTCATGCGCATGTGTCAGGATCGCGGGCTGCGCACGCGCAACGGCGGCAGCACGCTCGCTTTCGCACCGCCGCTCGTCATCAGCGCGGCGGAAGTCGACGAGATCATCAGCATCCTCGGCAGCGTACTGGACACGATTGTCTAATGCCGGTCACGCTCTCAATCGTCATCCCGAACTGGAACGGAGCGCGCTTCTTGCCCGTGTGCCTGGAGGCGCTCCGCCAGCAAACACACCCCGCGCTCGAAGTGCTCATCGTCGACAATGCGTCGAGCGATGGCTCGCAGGATTTGATCCAGCGGGAGTACCCGTGGGTCAAGCTGATCGAACTGCCGACGAACACCGGTTTTACCGGCGCATGTAACACGGGGATGCGCGCCGCCACCGGGGAGATCGTGGCGCTGCTCAACAACGACACCGAAGTGGATCCCGAGTGGGCGGCGGCGGTGGTCGATGCGTTCGCGCGGCATCCCGAAGTCGGCAGCGTGGCCAGCAAAATGCTGCTGTTCGAAAAGCGCGATCACATCCATACGACGGGCGACTTCTTCACCACGGATGGGCGTGCCGGGAATCGCGGCGTGTGGCAGAAGGACGAAGGCCAGTTTGACCGCGAGGAATACGTCTTCAGCGCGTGCGGCGGTTCGTCCGCGTACCGCCGCGTTATGCTCGACCAGATCGGGCTGCTGGACGACGATTTCTTCTTTTCCGGCGAGGATGTCGACCTCGGTTGGCGCGTCAATCTGAGCGGTTGGCGCTGTCTTTACACACCCGCCGCAATCGTGTACCATCATCTGTCGGCAACTGGCGGCGGAGTGACCGCCAGTTACTATGACGGGCGCAATTTGATCTTCATCCTCGTCAAGAATTTGCCCGGCGCGCTGTGGCGCAAATATGGCGGGCAGATTCTACGGGCGCAGGCGCGGCAGGCATGGGCGGCAATCCGTGCGTGGCGTGGCCAGGCGGCGCGAGCGAAACTGCGCGGGATGATCGCCGGAATCATCGGGCTGCCGCGGATGCTCAGGAAGCGGCGCTCGGTGCAGGCGCTGTGCCGCGTCTCGGCTGCGGAGATCGACGCGCTGCTGACTTCGGACGGCGTGGGTTGATTCCCAGCGATCAAGGTGAGGTAAATACATGCGCGTGGAACGCGCTTACGGAGAATCAGTTTTGACCCCTGAACAGCGCCCCCTGCTTTCGATCATTATGCCCGCGCACAACGAGGAACATCGGCTTCCCCCCAGCCTCGCGAAAATTGATGCGTTTCTGGCGAGCCAATCGTTCAGCGCCGAAGTGATCGTCGTGGAGAATGGCAGTCACGACCGCACCGCTGAAGTGACGCAGGCGTTTGCTGTGGAACATCCCTACGTCAAATTGATGGTGGTACAAACGCGCGGCAAAGGGCTGGCAGTCAAAGCGGGCATGCTGGCGGCGCAGGGCGAATACCGCTTCATCTGCGATGTGGATCTCTCGATGCCTATCGAAGAAATCGTCAAGTTTCTGCCCCCGTACGCTGATGGCTACGATGTGAGTATCGGCACGCGGGAAGGCGCAGGCGCGCAGCGCATCAATGAGCCGGAATACCGCCATTTTATGGGGCGCGTCAATAACTGGATCATCAAGCTGACTGCTGTGCGTGGCTTCGAAGATACCCAGTGCGGCTTCAAGATGTTCAACCGCCGCGCCGCCGAAGACCTGTTCAGTGTGCAGCAGATGACGGGTATCGGCTTCGACATCGAAATTCTGTTTCTCGCGAAGAAGCGCGGCTACACGATCCGCGAAGTGCCGATCACGTGGTACTTTGATGCGGACAGCCGCATGCGCCTCGTTCAGGACTCGCTCAAACTGCTGCGTGAAATCTGGGATATTCAGCGCAACTGGCGGGCGGGTGTGTATATTCCCGTCGGCAAATGACCGCGCCGCACGCGCCCGGCACGGCTGGCCTGCTGCACGAACACGCCCTGGTGGCGGCGGGCTATCGTGTCATTGTCGGGATCGACGAGGCAGGCCGCGGCGCGTGGGCGGGGCCGGTGGCGGCGGGAGCGGTCTGCCTCCCCCTCGACCGTGACGATGTCGCGCAGCTCCTCGCTGGCGTCTACGACAGCAAACAGGTCAGCGCGCGGGCACGGGGCAATCTGGTTGAGCGCATCCAGACGACCGCGCGGGCGTGGGGCGTCGGTCGCGCTGAAGCCCACGAGATCGATGCGCTCGGCATTGTCCCGGCGACCTGCCTGGCGATGGAACGCGCGCTCGCCCTCGTGCAGGCGCAGGTCACCCCGGACTACCTGCTGATCGACTCCATTCGCTGGACGAACCGCCAGCTCCCGCACACCGCGCTCATTAAAGGCGAC
Source organism: Candidatus Flexifilum breve (assembly GCA_016717205.1). Taxonomy (GTDB): domain Bacteria; phylum Chloroflexota; class Anaerolineae; order Aggregatilineales; family Phototrophicaceae; genus Flexifilum; species Flexifilum breve. Next base: position 791,027 of record JADKGC010000003.1, on the reverse strand, counting down.
AGCCTGTCGCTGAGCATCGCCGCCGCCAGCATTCTCGCGAAAGTCGCGCGGGATGGCTGGATGGTCGAGTACGACGCGCAGTATCCCGGTTACGGTTTTGCCGGGCACAAAGGCTATGGCGTGGCGACCCATCACACGGCGCTCCGCGAGCATGGCCCGACGCCGCTGCACCGCATGACCTTCGCCCCATTGCGCCAATTACGCCTGTTTTGATATGGCTTTTTACTCATTTATTCTGGCGTTCGGAATCTCGTATAGAATGATTAAGGTGATCTAACGTACTGCGGGATGCTATGGTATCGGTTTCTGCACTGAATGCATTTGAGACGATTGCCCGCCGGTATGAACTGCACGGCGTCTTGGGGCAGGGGGGCATGGGCATCGTCTATGAAGCCTTTGATCGCCTCACCGCGACGCGTGTGGCGTTAAAGATCGTGCGCGCGGGCAGCGCTACGCCCGATCAAACGCCGAAAGCCAGCCGCATCTCGCTGGCGAATGAGTTCCGCACGCTGGCGGCGCTGCGCCACCCCAATATTATCAGCGTGATGGATTACGGCTTCACTGATCACGATCAGCCGTACTTCACGATGGAAATTCTGGACCTGCCGCAGAATATCCTGCAGTTCAGCCAGATGTTGGGGCTGAACATGCACGCGAAAACCTGCCTGTTGATCGAACTACTGCAAGGCTTAGCCTACCTGCACCGACATGGGGTCGTGCACCGCGACATCAAGCCGGATAACCTGTTGTACAGCGGGGGTAAGCTGCGCTTGCTCGATTTCGGGCTGGTCTCCGAAGCTAATCTTGTGAGCGATCTTTCGGGCACGCTGGCATATATCGCGCCCGAAATCTTCAGTGGCAGCACATGCAGCGCGCAAAGTGACCTATACGCGGTCGGGCTGATTGCGTACGAGCTGTACACGGGGCACTTCCCGTATCAGACGCGCAATATCACCAAGCTGATGCACAGTATTCAGCATGAAACGCCTGATATGCACCCCGTCGCCGCGGTGACCAATCCGGATGTGACGGCCGTCATCGCGCGGCTGCTCACGCGTGACCGCAACACCCGCTACAGCGACGCCGCCAGCGTGATCGTCGATCTGCTCAGAGCGTCAGACATGCCGCTGACGAGCGAAGATGCGGTCATCCGCGAAAGCTTTTTGCAGGCCGCGCCGTTTGTGGGGCGGGAGACTGAGCAAAGACTGCTCGAAGAGGCGCTGCGGGCGGCGACCTACGGGCGCGGCGGCGCATACCTGATCGGCGGGGAGTCGGGCGTGGGAAAGTCCCGCTTGCTCGACGAACTGCGCATTCGCGGGCTCGTGCACGGCATGAACGTCATCGTCGGGCAGGCGCTGGAGAACGACAGCCAGCCGTTCCAATTGTGGTATGAACCGCTGCGCGCGCTCGCCCTCAAAGTGCCGATGCACGAGAGCGAGCTGAGCATCCTCAAGGACATTGTGCCGGATATTGATGCGCTGCAAGGGCGGCGCGTCGACGTAGCTGCCCGGTTGGATGGCGAACAATATCAGCAGCGCATGAGCCTGACGATCACCGATGTCTTTATACGGCTGCACACGCCGACGATGCTGCTCGTGGAAGATATTCACTGGCTGACGGAAAGCTTGTACCCGCTGGTGCAGCTCGTCGAGCAGGTGAAAGATCTGCCCATGATCATCATCGCGTCGTATCGCCCGGATGAAGCGCTCCTGATGCCGGATCTGTTCCCAGCGGCGCAGGTGCTGACGCTGCTGCCGTTCACGTACGACGAAATCCGCTTGCTCAGCCCCGCCATTCTGGGTGAGAGCGGGCGCGATCCCCAGGTTGTTGATTTCCTCATGCATCACACCGAAGGCAATGCGTTCTTCCTCGTGGAAACGCTGCGGACGCTGGCGCAGACGTCGGGGAGCCTGCGCGAAATTGGACGCGAGACCTTGCCTGAGACTGTGCTCTCCCAAGGCATGCTCGATATCAGCGTGCGACGTTTACGTTTGCTCCCGGAATCTGAGCAGGTGCTCATGATTTTGGCCGCACTCTATGGCCGCGAAATTGACTTGGCTTATGTACGTAAATTGGATTCGGAGGCGGATCTTGATGCGTGGATGGTGCGCGGCATCAATGTCGCGCTGATCACCACGCGCGCCGGGTCGCTGCGCTTCAGTCATGACAAAATGCGCGAGGGGCTGCTGCATCTCGCCCGTCCGGAAGATTATCGGCGGGCGGCGCTGGCTGTCGAGGCCATTTACCCCGATGACCTGAACTACTTTGGACGCTTATATACATGGTGGCGGGCCGCTGGGGAAGTCGCGATGGCGCTGCGCTATGCCCAGCGCGAATGCGAGAACTTGTTTCGGCGCGGGGAATACAAATTGCTGCGCAGGCTGCTGGATGAAATGCTGACAGCGACAGCGGATGCTGCGTTGTTGCCGGAGCGCATCGCGCTCCAACTGCTGTACGGCAAAGCGCTCTACCAATTGTTCGAACATCAGCCAGCCGAGGCGGTCGCTCAGAGTGTGCTTGAGGTGGCGGAAGAGCGCCAAGATCCGGCCATGCGCGCCGGAGCGCTTGTCTTGCTCGGTATGTTGAACGTGCGTCGCGGTGATCTCAAGGTCGCGCGCAGCCAGATAGAAGAGGCGCTCCGCCTGTATGCTGACCGACAGGACGTGACCGTCATCGAAACGCTGATGAACTACGCGGTCATCTTCTATGACCTGGGTGAGACAGCGCAAATGATCGCGCTGGGCCAGCGGGCATTGAGCATCGCTTCGGCTCTCGGTCTGGAGTATTGGATCGGACGCGCTTACAACATCTTCGCGTCGGCGTACTTTTTGGATAAGAATTTCGATCAAGCGGTGCACTATGCTTTGCAGGCGTTGGAACTCAACGAGAAGCACAGCGACCGGTTTGCGATGGTCAATACGACCAATACGCTCACGGCGATCTACGCGACCAAAGGCGATTACGCGGAGGCGCGGCGCTGGGGAGATGTTTGCATCCGCTTGGGTGAAACATCCGGCGCGCAGATCGCGCTCTCCCAGTTACACGGTAATCTCGGTTATCTCAGCGCTCAGTTCGGTGAACTCGAAGCGTCTGAAAGCTATTTTCTACGCGGCATTGCCCTCTGCCAGCAGATCAAGCGCCCACAGAGCACGGCCAACCAACTCGGGGCGCTGCTGCAGGTGCAGATTTCCCTCCGCAAGTGGGCTGAGGCGACTGCCAGCGCTCGCCAATGGCTGGAAATCGGGCTGCAGATCGACAACTTGATCGGCGTGCTGCATGGTCTGTATGGGGTAGCGGATCTGGCGCTGTACCGTCGTCAGCCTGAATTGGCCGCGCGCTGCTTCGGCGCGATTCTGCGCTACGCCAAACCGCTGCATCGCGACCCCGGCGAAGAGGCGGCGCTGCGCCAGCGCATTGAGCAGCAGTTAGTGCCCGCCGAGGTGGAGCGCATCGTCAACGACGAGCAGCACACTGAACTTGCGCCGCTCAGCGCGGATCTGCAAGCGTTTCTCAACGCGCCTTCCGTGCTAGAATAGCGTCCGATCGCGGCGGCGCTCATTGGTTTGCCGCGCGGAAGGAAATGCTATGCTCATCAGCCGGGCGGTCTGCCCGTGAAACTTGCCCTCGTCCATGACTGGCTGAATCAGCGCGGCGGCGCGGAAGACGTCCTCGAAACGCTCGTCGACATGTTCCCCGACAGCCCCGTCTATACCAGTATTTATGCCCCTGATCTAATGCCCGCTGCCTATCGCCAATGGGATATCCGCCCGCTGTGGATCGACAAACTGCCGGGCATTCACGCGCATCATCAGCCCTACTTGCCCGTGTATCCGCTGGCGTGGGGCGGGCTGGATCTCTCCGCGTATGATGTTATCCTCACCAACAAGAGCGGCTTTTGTCACGGCCTGCGGTGGAGCGGACGCACGATTCACATCTGCTACTGCCTCGCGCCGACGCGCTACGTGTGGCAGCTTGATGCCTATATTCAGCGTGAAGGTTTCGGCAAGCTGACGCAGGCCGGGCTGCGCCCGCTCATCGCGGCGCTGCGGAGCTGGGATCTCGACGCGGCGCGGCGCGTGACGCATTTCATCGCCATCTCGACGGAGATTCAGGCGCGCATCAAAACATACTACGGGCGCGACTCGGTCATCATCTTCCCGCCCGTCGACACGACACGCTTTCAGCCCGTGCCGCCGGAACAGGTCGAAGATTACTACCTCGTGGTGTCGCGCCTCATCCCGTACAAGCGCATCGACCTGGCGGTGCAGGCGGCGACGCAGCTTGGACTGCCGCTCAAGGTCGCGGGACGCGGGCGTGATCTGGAGAAGCTCAAGGCGCTGGCCGGGCCAACCGTCGACTTCCTCGGCTATGTGCCGGACGAGCAACTGCCGGGGCTGATGGCGCGCTGCAAAGCGTTCCTCTTCCCCGGATTGGAAGATTTCGGCATCACGCCGGTGCAAGCGCAAGCGGCGGGTCGCCCGGTGATCGCGTATGGCGGCGGTGGCGCGCTCGACACGGTTATTCCGGGGCGTACGGGGGAAGTGTTCGCCGATCTCACGGTGGAAAGCCTTGTCAACGTGCTGCGCGATTTCGACGCTTCGCGGTATGATACAGGGGTGATTCGTCGGCATGCCGAACAGTTTGACACCGCGGTGTTCAAGCGGGAGCTTCTGGCGTACATCGAACAGGCTGTTCAGACTCAGCAGCAGGCCTAGAGACGCTCAACGGGGCGTCGATTCATCAGATAAAGCGGACGCGCTGACGTGCGTCCCTACTTGGGAGAGCAAGCGTTGGAACTCGCAATTGTTTGGGCAATCGTTCGCCGTTGGTGGTGGTTGATCCTCATCCCCATCGTGATCACGGCGGCGTTGGCGCTGCCAGATTTGCTGCGGCGTGGGGAATCCGGCGGCTTCAGCACGCTGCTGAGCTATACGGCGGCGCAGTCGATGGACGCGATCCCGCGGACGGATGGCGACTATCAGGATATCTGGCGCGCCTCTGAACTGACCGTTGATGCCTTCACCGATTGGGTGCGCGGCAACGCGTTTGCGACTGAAGTGGCGGCAGTGTCCGTGCAGAACGGCTATGCGTTCGATGCGGCGACGCTGGCCGTTTCCGCCGATAACGAAGGCGTGGTCGGGCGGTTGTATCTGAGCTGGCCGAATGCCGATCAACTCACGCTCATCACCGACGCGGTGATCACCGTGCTGGAAACGCGCAGTCAGGCGTATTTTGGGCAGTTGGGCGGCGCACCCGCCGCTGTGACCATTCTGCATCGCGCTCCGGTTAGCGCAGCGCCGCCGCCGCTCATGAATCGCTTTGACGCGCTGCTGCGCATCGGCATCGGCGTGATCGTCGGCCTCGGCCTCGCGGTGCTCGCGTATGCCTTTGATCCGATTCTGCGCCGCCGGGATGAGGTTGAGCGCCTCGGTTTCAAAGTCGTCGGTTCAATTCCCAAAAGGTGACCTGATGCGCGCTGCCCTCGCCGCCACCCTCGCTCTGCTCGTCCTCACTGCCGCGCCGCTGCTGGCTGAGGAATGGATCGTGTTTGTGTGGGAGACGGCGGGCATCACGCTTACGCTGCCGCGCACGTGGCAAGCCGCACCCCTCGCGGGCGATAGCCCCGCGGTCACCATCACCGATAACGCTAATCTGACGATTCAACTGCGCGTGCTGGAAAGCGGCGATCCCACCGAGGCGCTCACAGCGGACCTGCCCGCGCTCGATCTCGTGCACTTCGGCTTCGAAGCGGCGACGCTGTACGGACGCGCGGCGTGGCGCGCGGAAGCAGTCACGGCGAACCGGGCGTATTTGGGGGAAGGGCGTGCGGGTTACCTGCCCGATGACCGCATCATCGTGGCCGTCGCGCGCTGGACGGGGGACACCCTGCCGCTCGATCAGGTGTTTGCGGGGTTATCGCTCACGCAGCCGATTTTGCCCGCATTTGCGGCCATGTGGACGCACAGTGACCACGCGCTGACGCAGGTGACCTACAGCGCGAACGGCGTGGTCTACGCGCTGTACGGCGGCGATGAGCCGGGTGTCCTCGCCATCAGTGCGGCGGATGGAATAGTCATCGGCGCGTACCCGTTTGCGAACCCAACCCAGCCTACGGATATCACCGCCGATGCGAACGGCACCGTGTACGTCGCAGACATTGTGTGCCGCTGCGTGCTGCGCCTGCATAACGGTGCGTGGCTTGACCCCGTGGGCGCGTATGCGGGGAATGCGCCGCTCGGCGTGGCCGTTGCCCCGGACGGCACGGTCTACGCGATTGACCGTTATAAAGACAATATCAACTACGCGCTCCATATCCTCGGCGCGGATGATCCGATCCCGCTCAATTTCAACGCGACTGCGCCGCCCTTTGTGCTGGTCGACGCCGATGGGCGCCCGCTGCTCGTCGAGCGGTTGGCATCGCTGCTCGATCAGTCACTGGCAGGCTATCTCTCGACCGTCGAGAGTGACGGCACGCTCAGCGGCTTCTGGTTGCCGGACTCTGCGCCGCTGCACGCCGATCCGCTCGATGTTACGGGTGATGGGCGCGGCGGCATCGTCATCGCCGGGGCGACCATCGTCTATGAGACGCTGTGGGGCACGCGCGAAACGCTGCTCGCCGTGGGCGGGCGGAGCGCGGCGCTGTCCGAAGACGGCTTACGCCTGTTCGTGATCGATGTGAACGGCGGATTGACGGGCTATAGCAAAGTCCTGCCCACGGATCGCGGCGGCGCGCCCCTGCACTTGAGCGGCGCGGGCGTGGGCTATGGCACGCTCAGCGAAGCCGCGCCCCGGCAGGCGTGGACGTATCAGGGGCACGCGGGCGAGACGATCAGCATCAACGCGATTGATCCGCCGCTGACCGATCCGCTCCAGCTCAATCTGGATATGGCGCTGCGCGTGTCTGGTCCGACGGGCGCGGAGATCGCCTACAACGACGATCAGCTCGGGTTGGATTTGTTCGGGGCATACGACGCGCAGATCGCCGATCTCGTGCTGCCCGCCGATGGCGTGTACACGGTCGCGGTGGAGTGGGTGCAGGGCGGCGGCGCGTATCTGCTCAGCGTGCGCAGCGATCAATGGGCGGCGGTTGGCGCGGACAATGTGATCCGCGTGGCAGGCGCGCTGATCGATGCGGCTCCGGTCGAACGGTGGGCGTTTGCGGGCACTGAAGGGGAGGTGATCACGCTGACGATGATCACGCAAAGCGGCGACCTTGACCCGGCACTCGAACTGCTTGGCCCGGACGGCGCGCGCCTCGCCTACAACGACGACACCACGGACGCTGCGATGGGCGTCAACGCGCAGATCAGCCGGGTCCGTCTGCCCGCAACGGGGACGTATGTCGTCGAAGCGTCACGCTTCGACGGTTCTGGTCGCTACGAATTGGTGATTTTACAGGTGGAGTGAAAGCCAAGATTCAACGCAAAGACGCAAAGGCTCAAAGACGCTAAGACCAGAAATCACCTTTGCGTCTTAGCGACCTTGCGTCTTTGCGTTAGGCTTTTTCTTGGTTTTAGCGTTTGGTATTCGAGTGGAAATACCACGCCATCGCCAGCGTCCCCGCGCTGAACAGTCCGCCGACCAGCAGACCGACGAAGAGCGCTTGCACGATGTTGTTGCCTTGCGCCAGCGCCATCAGCGTCATGGTGATGATGCTGCCGACCACGCCGAGAATCGCCAACGGGGTCGGGGGCAGCCAGCGGCGGCGAATGCCGAGATACATGATGAACAGAATCACGCCGAATAAGACGTAAAAGACCAGCGCCACGGGACTCATGCGGGTTGACCTACCTCTCGTTCAAGGAGCGAAGCACAGCACGCACCGGGGACGCGCACGCCGCGTCCAGTTTGAGCGGCAGGGCGATCAGCTCGTAATCGCCATCCGGCACGTCGCGCAGATAGACATTTTCCAGATTGACGAGACCATGACGCGCCAAGGCGTGATGGCACGGGAGTTCTTGGCTGTCGAAGGCGTCGACGGAGGGTGAATCCAGCCCGATCAGCCGGATGCCCAGTGACGCCAGCCAGGCGATCAGTTCGACGCTCAGGTACGGAAATTCGGGCGCGAACGTTGAATCGGGTAAATCGCTGACATGACTGTGAATGAGCACGCGTTCCGCGCCGTCCAGCGCGACGGGGATATCCGTCGGGGTGAGCGCGCCGTCGCGCTTGCTCACCGTGACCACGCGCACTCGCCCAAGATACGCGTCGAGCGGCATGGTGGCGGGATGCGCACCAGCGATTTCGTAATGGTAGTAGGCATCGGCGTGCGTGCCAACGTGCGGCGTCGTGGTGATCGTGACGAGGTTGACAGCTTGCCCGGCAGCGAGGCTCCAGCCGAGCTGCGTTTGATACGGCGCATCCCCTGGCCAGACGGCGCTGCTCGCGGAGACCGTCCGTGTGATGTCATAGAGCATGGTGATCCTGTGAATGGTTGTGCGCCCGACAGATCAGCAGTTGGTCAGGCGTAAGTCTCCCATCACCGTGTCGATTTCGATGGTCAGACGCGGCGACTCACTCAAATGATAGCCGCGGGTCGTATAAATTGTCGAATCGACTTGCTCGTAGCCCTCGTCCATCTTGATCACCCGGCCGTTGTCGGTCACAAAGGTGATCTGCGCGGGGATGTCATTCGGAATTTCCAGCCAGATGCCGCCCGATTCGCTTGCGAGCCGCACGCTCATGTCGTGTTCCAGCGACAGTCCATCGAAGGCGAGGCGAATGCGCCCGCTGACTGTGCGCACGTTCATGCGGTCGAAGCGGCTGTTGAGCAGACTGCTGCCCCGAAAATCACCACTGCCGAGCGAAATGTGACAGTCGCCCTGACCAGTCGGGTTCGGTGTCGCGAAGTCGATGCTGTAATCCCCGAAATGCGCTTCGATATTGAGCCCGGCGAGGGGCAGCCCGCTCAAATTCACCGTTTCGAGTTCATACGCTTGATTAATAATCACGAGGTTGACCTTACCTATCTACCTACACACACAGAGTTTTGCGATGTCTACGGCAGTGGAGTGTCAATATTAACTATAGCAAAATGTTCCGAAATACAGACTTAACGTATGAAAAAATTGGGGTAACTTCGTCAAAATTTCACAAAACAATCCTTGCACAATGAATTTCGCCTTGAGATGCGGCTGACGGCAGCTCCGCTCTTGATTCAGGCGGTTGCCGGAACAGGCGCACTGCCCGATAATACGATACAATCTGGCCGCTGAAACAGGCGAGGATGACGATGAAATCACCGTTTGCTGTGCAGGGCAAAGTCGCCATTATCACGGGCGCGTCACGCGGCATTGGCTTGGCCATCGCGCAGGTGTATGCCGCGGCGGGCGTCAAAGTTGTGCTGAGCAGCCGCAAGCAGGATCAGGTGGAAGAAGCTGCCGCGCAGATCAAAGCGCAGGGCGGTGAAGCGCTCGGCGTGGCGGCGCACAACGGCGACAAAGCCGCCCTACAAGCGTTGGTCGCGGCGGCAGTCGCGCAGTATGGCGGCGTGGATATCCTCGTCAACAACGCCGCGACCAATCCACACTTTGGTCCCGTCCTCGAAGCGGAAGACAGCCTGTGGCAAAAGACCCTCGAAGTGAACATCATGGGCAACGTGTGGCTGACGCAGGCCGTCGTGCCGCACATGCAGGCGCGCGGCGGCGGCAAGATCATCAACGTCGCGTCGGTGAATGGACTCCGTCCCGGCACTATGCAGGGGATCTACAGCCTGACCAAAGCCGCCGTCATCAACCTGACCCAAACGCTGGCCATGGAGCTCGCGCCGGAGAACATTCACGTCAACGCCATTGCGCCCGGCCTGACGCGCACCAAGTTTGCCCGCGCGCTGTGGGATAACCCGATGATCCTTGAACCGATTGTCGCCCGCACACCCATGAGCGCATCGGCGAGCCGGAAGATATCGCTGGGATCGCGCTGTATCTGGCGTCGCCCGCCTCCAATTACACGACCGGACAGGTCTTCGTGGTGGACGGCGGTCTGACAATTCCGATGCTGTAATGCGGTCAGTTTACCGTCAATATTGAAACAAATGTGCTAAAATAGAGGCGAAAAAAGAACGCTTTTGGTCGCATAAGCTGAAACGCGTCCATCGAGTACCACGCACGGAGAACCAATCTTGAGAATTTTGCTTTACACGGAAAAAACGCCCGCTCAGGCTCTGACTGCTATCAATGCGCGCATGCAAGCCAAAGAGAGCGCAGCGCGCGCATCCCTCGGTGGTTGGGTGGAGAAGAACGGCTCGTTCGCCTTGAGCGTGTCAACGCCGGTGATCGGTCGCTTTCACCGCCGTACGGTGCTGCGCGGGAAGATCGAGCGCGAGAACGGCGTCACTACCGTGCGCGGTGATGTGCCGAGCGGCGTGGATAAGCAAGGGCAGATTGTCGTGTTTGTGGCGCTGGGGCTGCTGGCGGTGCTGCTGCTGACCAGCGGGAATGCTGTCCCTGCGCTGGCCGTGATCCCGCTCGGCGCGTATCTCTATATCCCGATGACGGGCGATCACGCCAACTGCGATCTGCTGGTGGGCGAACTGCAGCGGACGCTCAAGGCCAAAGAGAAGCCGCCCAAGAAAGCGTCCGAAGGGCGCGCCGCGGGCGCGGCGAAAGCCGTCAGCACGAAGCCCACTGCGCCGCGCGCGGCGACTGCCCGATCCAGCACAGGCGCGAGTCGCTCGACCAGCACGACCCGCTCCACGAGTACGGCGCGCAAAACTGGAACGACCGCGGCCAGCTCCAAGACGACCAGCGGCCAGCAGAATCCGATGAGTTGGTGAGGACGCTATGCGCCAGATGACGCCGGAAGAGTATGATGAGATCGCTCGGTCGGATTGTTTCGTGTGTCGTCTGGTGGCGGGTAACCCGCTCGTCGCAGACCCGCGCATCGTCTATGAAGATGAGCATGTCATCGCCTTCCTGAACCAGTTCCCGACGCAGGAAGGTTACACGCTGGTGTGCCCCAAGCGTCATGCCGAACGGTGGGAGAGCGATCTCGACGATATGGAGTGGATGCATCTGCAAAGCGTCGTGCGGGCGGTGGCGCGCGGTCGCCGAGGTGACTGGGGCAATGCGCGTGTATGTCGCCTCGTTGGGGAGCCCGGAACGCAACCCGCATGTGCATATGCATGTGTGCCCCTGCCCACCGGGCACGCCCTTCGATCAGCAGCAATTTGCCGCTATGGATTTTAAAGACGGGCAGTACTTGCAGATCAGTGACGCGCGCCTCGACGAACTGGCGCAGCAGCTCCGTGCGCGGCTTTCAACCTAAAGACTTGTGTGAAAGGATGCTTTTGATGAGCGATATTTTGTTAGTGAACCGCTATGACACTGTCACCGTGCTCACCCTCAATCGACCGGAAGTGCGCAACGCCGTCGATGCTGACCTGATGACCGCGCTGCACGACGCGCTCAAAGCGTGTGAGTCGGACGGTTCGCGCGTCGTCGTGCTGACCGGGGCGGGCGGAGCCTTTTGTTCCGGTGCGGACATCAAAAAGGCGGTCGCGAACGGCTTTTCCGCTGAGGAAATGCACCGCGTGTTGAACGAAGTCTATGGGCCGACGCTCAAGGCGATTCGCTCGCTGCCCATGCCCGTGATCGCGGCGGTGGATGGCTTCGCGGCGGGCATCGGCTGTGATATGGCGCTGGCCTGCGATATTCGGCTCGTCAGCGAACGCGGTAAGTTCGCTGAACTGTTCATCCGGGTCGGGTTGATACCGGATGGCGGCGGGACGTACCTGCTGCCGCGTATCATCGGGTTGGGGCGCGCGCTCGAATTGATGTACACGGGTATGGATGTCGACGCCGAGGAAGCCTACCGGATCGGCATGGCGAACCGCCTCTATCCAGTTGGGACGTTCATGGAGGATGTGGTTAGTTACGCGGCGATCATCAGCCAGAAGTCACCGGGGGCGCTGTGGCGTGGCAAGCAGGCCATGCTGCAATCACTCGACAGCACATACGCCGAAGCCCTCGACCGTGAACATGAGCATCAACGGGCGATTTTCAACTCGGAGGATGGCATCGAAGGCTTTATGGCCTTCGCGCAGAAGCGTGCTCCGGTCTGGAAAGGGCGGTGACACCCGCACCACGCTAAAGCGACAAACGTCACTATTCACACCCTTACCCCTGCCGCACGATCATTGTAATCGGGCTGTGGGGGTGTTTTTATGCCAAATTCCGGGTTTCACGAGCTGACTTTTCCTCGTCATCGTATCGGTTCAGACGATGTGCTGCGTGTTACGAGTGACCGCCAAGTCATCCATGGTCTCATCGAAGTCGATATGACGGACCCGCTGAAGACCATCCACGAATATGAGCAACGCACGGGTGACGACATTTCCGTGGTGGCCTTCATCGCACACTGTTTAGGGAAAGCGATCGACGAGGATAAGCGCATTCAAGCGTTTCGCCGAGGGCGCAAGCTGATCGTGCATGACGATGTAGACGTGAATATCATGATCGAGCGTGAAGCCGGCGGCGGCAAAATCGTCGCGCAGCACGTGCTGCGGCAGACCAATCGCCGCGGTGTGCTGGAGATGTGCCGCGAAATCCGCGAGTCGCAGCGTAATCCCATCGAACATGGACGCCCGCTGCGCCTGCTGGAACTGTACGCGGCGATCCCAGCCTTTTTGCGCCGCCCGCTCATGCGTCTGATGCTGCGGAATCCACACCGCTTCAAAGCGATGGGTGGCACCACGGCGATCACCTCGGTTGGTATGTTTGGTCAGGGCGCGGGGTGGGGGATTCCCGTGGTTCCGGTCGCCGTGATGCTCACGTTAGGCGGTATGGCGAAGAAACCCGCCGTCGTCGACGGACGCATTGAGATTCGCGACCTGCTATGTGTAACGGTCAGCTTTGACCATACCATCACGGATGGCGCACCCGCCGCCCGCTTCACTTCTCGCCTCAAGCAGTTGATTGAAGGCGGCAGCGGTCTAGAGGTGTGCCGAAGCGCGGTCAGTACCGAGGTCGACTCAGACAGTGTGTCTAAACAGGTCAGCGCCACTTTCCCTTGATGTGATCGATTGTAAACGCTTCCAGTGAACTGAAACCGGTAATACCTCCCATATGTTATCGGTTTCACAAGCGGCGTCCGACACTGTGTACGAATAGATCGCGAAAAGTTTCACGATTCTGTGCATCACACGCCGCGCAAATTTCCATAGAATGAAAACATAAGTAGCCAATCTAATCGTCATTTGATTAGTTCGCAGCCCGTCGATATCTCCCATTGAGCCTGACAAGCGCTGTATTTTGAGGAGTCGTTATGACTTTGTCTGTTCACGAAACGATTGAGATTACGAGACCTGTTACGTCAGCGTATGCGGAGATCCTCACGCCAGAAGCGCAGAACTTTCTCGCCAAGCTGGCACGCGCCTTCGAAGCACGCCGCCGCGAGCTCTTGCAGCGCCGCGCCGATCGCCAGGCCGCCATTCGCGCGGGACAACTGCCGGACTTTCTGCCGGAGACGCAGGCCATTCGTGACGGGGACTGGCGGGTCGCGCCCATCCCGGCGGATTTACAGGATCGCCGCGTGGAGATCACCGGGCCAACTGACCGCAAGATGATCATCAATGCGCTCAACAGCGGGGCGAAGGTGTTCATGGCGGACTTCGAAGACTCGAATGCGCCAACGTGGGACAACCTGCTCGACGGGCAGATCAACCTGCGTGACGCCATCCGTCGCACGATCACCTTCACCAACGAGGCCGGCAAGCAGTATCGCCTCAACGAGCAGACGGCGGTGCTGATGGTGCGCCCGCGCGGTTGGCATCTGGTCGAGAAGCATTTCCTCGTGGATGGCGCGCCGATCAGCGGCAGCTTGTTCGACTTCGGGCTGTACTTCTTCCACAACGCCCGCGAACTGCTGGATCGCAGCAGCGGCCCGTATTTCTATCTGCCGAAGATGGAAAGCCACCTGGAAGCGCGGCTGTGGAACGCTGTGTTCAATCTGGCGCAGGACGAACTCGGCATTCCGCGGGGTTCAATCCGCGCGACCGTGCTGATCGAGACGATCCTCGCCACCTTCGAAGCGGACGAGATTCTGTATGAACTGCGCGATCATTCCGCCGGGCTGAACTGCGGGCGCTGGGATTACATCTTCAGCTACATCAAGAAGTTCAGCCATCGACCGGACTGCATCCTGCCGGATCGCGCGCAGGTCACCATGACCGTGCCCTTCATGCGGGCGTACAGCCAGTTCGTGATCAAGGTGTGTCACAAGCGCGGCATCCACGCGATGGGTGGCATGGCGGCACAGATCCCGATCAAGCATGACCCGGAAGCCAACGAGACCGCGCTGGGCAAGGTGCGCGCCGACAAACTGCGCGAAGTGCAGGATGGTCACGATGGGACGTGGGTGGCACATCCCGGCCTCGTGGCGACCGCCTTTGCCGTGTTCAACGAGCATATGCCGCAGCCCAACCAGATCAACCGGCAGCGCGAGGATGTGCATCCCACCGCCGCCGAACTGCTGCGCCCCAGCGAAGGCATCATCACCGAACGCGGCCTCAAGTGGAATCTGCGGGTGGGCATTCAGTATCTGGAAGCATGGTTGGGGGGTAATGGCTGCGTGCCGCTCTACAACCTGATGGAAGACGCCGCGACCGCGGAGATCAGCCGCAGTCAGGTGTGGCAGTGGCTGCATCACGGTGTGACGCTGGAGGATGGTCGGCAGGTGACGCCCGCCTTGTTTGATCGCCTGTTTGAGGAAGAGATGGAGTCGATCCGCGCTGAGGTGGGATCGAAGCGCTTTGATGGGGGGCATTTCCGCACTGCGGGGATGCTGTTCAGCGAGATGATCCGGAAACCGACCTTTACTGAATTTCTGACCTTACCCGCGTACGAGAATCTGGAGTAGCTGTGATGAATAACCCGACCCTGTTGAACCAGTACTGGCAGCGTAATGAACGCTGGAACGGCATCAAACGTCCGTATACGGCGCAGGATGTGCTCAAGCTGCGCGGCAGCATTCACATCGAATACACGCTGGCGAAGCTGGGCGCGGAACGCCTGTGGGACTTGCTCACGACCGAGCCGTATGTCAACTCGCTCGGCGCGGTGACGGGCAATCAGGCGGTGCAAATGGCGCAGGCCGGGTTGAAGGCGATCTATGTGAGCGGTTGGCAGACCGCCGCCGATGCCAACACCTCCGGGCAAATGTACCCCGATCAAAGTTTGTACCCGGTCAATAGCGTCCCGGACTTGGCGCGGCGCATCAACAAGTCACTGACGCGGGCCGATCAGGTGCAGCATCTGGAAGGCAAGGAGAGTGTTGATTACTTCCTGCCGATGGTCGCGGACGCGGAAGCGGGCTTTGGCGGCAACCTCAATGCCTACGAACTGATGAAAGATATGATCGATGCCGGGGTGGCGGGCGTGCACTTCGAAGATCAACTGTCCTCCGCCAAGAAATGCGGGCATCTGGGCGGCAAAGTGCTCGTGCCGACGCAGGAAGCGATCAACAAGCTGGTGGCTGCTCGCCTCGCCGCCGATGTGCTCGACGTGCCGACGCTGATCATCGCCCGCACCGACGCCAACTCCGCGACGCTCATCACCAGCGACATTGATGATCGTGATAAGCCGTTCCTCACCAGTGAACGCACGTTTGAAGGCTTCTACGGCGTGCGTCACGGGCTGGAAAGTGCGATTGCCCGCGGCTTGTCTTACGCGCCCTATTCCGACATGTTGTGGATGGAAACGTCGCATCCCGATCTTGACGAGGCGCGGCAGTTCGCCGAGGCGATTCATCGCCAATTCCCCGGCAAGATGCTCATGTACAACTGCTCGCCGTCCTTCAACTGGACGCGCAACCTCGACGCGGGGACGATTGCCAAGTTCCAGCGCGAACTCGGGGCGATGGGCTACAAGTTTCAGTTCATCACGCTGGCAGGCTTCCATTCGCTGAATCTCGGCATGTTCGAGCTGGCGCTGGGATACCGCGGCGAAGGCATGACAGCCTATGCGCGGCTGCAGGATCGTGAATTCGAACTCGCGCACACCGACGGCTACAAGGCGGTGAAGCATCAGACATTCGTCGGCACGGGCTACTTCGACGCGGTGCAGCAGGCGATCATGCAGGGGCATTCATCGACGGTGGCGCTGGAAGGTTCGACCGAGCAGGAACAGTTCACCGAAGAAGCCAAGCCGGTCTAGAAACCTCCGCACCCCTCATGCTCACGCCGGGGCAGGGTCCGCCATGCCCCGGCACGTCTGCTTTTCGCTCGATCCAAGCTGTGTGACTTTGGTACCGTAACTGCATTGACAAACCGTAGATTTCAAACGTAAATTTCATGAGGGATGAATGAAGTTTACGCTCTCCTTGCGCTATTGTATAAATATCGGCGCAATCGCAGAGAGCACAATGATCCCCTCCGATTTCTCGTATACGACAACTGATGTTCAGGAGACGCAAGCCAAGATCCTGATTGTTGATGATGAAATCGTCAATCGCATCCTCTTGAAGCGCATCCTAAAGAATCAACATCAACTCTTCGAGGCAGATCGCGCGGATACCGCGCTGGCGCTGCTGGAACAGGAGACGATAGATTTGATTCTGCTCGACATTATGCTGCCCGGCATGAACGGGCTAGAGACCCTGCGCCATATTCGCAGCCATCCTGCTACACAGGATACCCCTGTGGTGCTCATCTCGGCACTGGCGCAGAATCACGATATTGTGTCCGGCTTGCAGCTCGGCGCGAACGATTACATCACCAAGCCGATTGATGTGGAAGTTGTGCTGGCGCGCATCGAAACGCAGCTCAAGCTCAAGCGGATGATGGATTTGCAGAAGCGGATGATCCGCGAATTTGAGGCGTCGCGCGTCCTCAAAGATCGGCTGATGCGCATCGCCTCGCACGATTTACGCGCACCGCTCACCCACATCAACATGGTGGAAACCCTGCTCCGACCCAGCCTCGCGCATGACCCCGACGCGCTGGGACTGCTCGACCTCTTGCAGCACACCGTCATGCAGATGAACGGATTCATCGAGGACTTTCTCGATGTGGCCGCGTGCCAGAATGGGCGAATCAGTCTGCAACTGCGCGCGGTAGCGCTCGGCGAATTGGTCGAGCCGGTGATCGAAGAGTTCAGCATGATGGCGGAGAGCAAAGGCATCACGGTGCAGATCGATCCGCTCCCCGGTCTCATGCACGCCGACCCGGCGCGCGTCACGCAGATTTTGAACAATCTTGTCAGCAATGCCCTCAAGTACAGCCCCAGCGATACGATTGTGCGGCTGTGGTCCGAAGTGACGCCGGGCTTTGTGCGCTTCTGCATCGCGGATCAAGGACCCGGCATCCCGGTGAATGAGCGCAATCTGCTGTTCACCGAATTCGGCAAGCTCAGCCCGCGCCCGACCGCGAACGAAAGCAGCACCGGGCTCGGCCTGTGGATCGTCAAGCATATGGTGCTGCTGCACGGCGGTCAGGTAGGCGTAGATTGTCCACCGTCGGGCGGTTCGGTTTTCTGGTTTGAACTGCCTGAGTATCTCGACTAGCCAACAAAAAAGCGACCGCTATGGTCGCTTTTGATTCACAGGGGTGTTTGGGCGATTCAGGCGCTCTGCGCGAGGACGCCCGTTTCATATTGGCGCGCGCCAGCTATCTGCCCGGTGGCGTCGAAGCGCAGGATCGAAATGCCGACGAACACCACGCGATGTCCGGTGGCGGTCACGCCTTTTGCCTTCCAGCGTACGGCTGCTTGATCACGCGCGACGACGATCCGTTCGACCGTGAACTGCACCGACTGATAGCCGGACAGCCACGCCGTCATGTGCTCACTAATCGCGGTGCGACCGCGATGCTGAACCCCGTCCGCATCCTCAATCCACGCATTCGGCGCAAATTGCTCAAGGAAGTGCGACGAGTTGTCGGCGAGCGCTTGAACATAGCACTCAGCCGCGTCACGGATCGTTTGTTCGTTCATCATGATCTTTTCCCCCTCGGCAAAAGGCGTGGGTGAACCACCACCCTTCACATACCCCCCAACTTTAACCGATGGCGGTAAGGGTCACAAAGTGCCAAAGACTGAACCTAGCTCCGTCTTTAGGCGGAGAAGGTTGGATTTGACTGGGTAGGCGGTGCCTAGCTGGTCGGCTAGGTGGGCGGGGGCGCAATCGGCAGGCGTACGGTGAAGGTCGTGCCCATGCCTTCCGTACTGGTGACCTGAATCGCCCCGCCGTGCATTTCGACGGCCTGTTTGACGAGCGTCAAGCCTAACCCCGTACCCGGAATCGAGCCGACATTGCCCGCGCGATGGAAAGTCTGGAAGAGATTATCAACCTCTTCGGCTGGAATGCCGATGCCATTATCGGTGATCTCGATGATCGCATCGTCCGTTTCCCGGTTGAGGATGAACAGCACTTTGCCACCCTCCGGTGAATACTTCACCGCGTTCGTCAGCAAGTTGATCAAAATCCGGCGGATCAAATCTTCGTCGATATAAGCCTCCTGACACAGCCCATCGCCGAAGAAGAGAATGCGGTGCTTGTCCCCGGCGATCCACTGAATCTCCGAGGTGATATCGCGGCAGAGTTGGTCGAGGTCGACGGCTTTGCGATTGATCTGGATGCCGATCAATTCCGCGCGGCTGAGCAGCATGATATCGTCAAGTAAATGTGTCAGATGCTTGATCTGCGTTTTAACTTTCCCGAGTAGTTCCCGGCGGCGTTCCGGCGTGAGGCGATCATCATACATGCGCAGCAGATCGGCGGAGGTATGGATCGTCGTGAGGGGGGTGCGGAATTCGTGCGAGATGGCGATGCCGAACTGCGCCCGCATTTCGGAAACGCGCCGTTCATACTGCATGGCCTGATGCAGACGCATGCGGTTTTGGCGGCGCAGACGCTTGTGGAGCTGCGCTTTCTTGAGCGCGATCCCAGTTTGATCTGCGAAGGCTTGCAGCAAATCAGCGTGCTTCTCTGCAAACGTGTTCGGCGCCTGACTATCGAGGAACAGGACGCCGATGACGTGGCCATCCGCCATGATCGGCGCGCCGATCAGCGAACGGACGCTGGCGAGCGGTGTTCCCTGCGCCCAGTCATACGGCGTTGGCGCGTCCTGATATAGGCACACCTGACGTTTGGTCAACATATCGCTGATGCACTGTATCTCGCTCAGCGGGAAGGTTCCGGCGAAGCTCCCGGCCGGATAGCCACGCTGCACCGCCACCCGTCCCCGCTCACCGTGAATGAACAGCATGCGCAGCCCGTCAAAGAGGGGCATGACGCGCTGCAGGTGCCCCATGATCAGGTCGATCATCGGTTCCAGCGGGAGGGTGCCGTTCAACCCGGCGGCGACATCGCGCAGGGCTTCCGCGAACAAGCGTTGTTCGCGTTCGCGCCGCTCGCTGTCGGCGAGGCTGCTGAACAACTGCGCGCGCTGAATGGCGAGGCTGATATGCTCGCTGAGTGCGACGATCAAGCGTAAATCGGCGTCGCCGAGCTCCAAATTTCCGGTCGATTCGACGTTGAGCACGCCGACCACGTCGTCGTCAACAAACAGCGGCGCGGCGATTTCTGAACGAACGCCCGCGATCGCCTGTATGAACTCTGGATCAGTGCTCACGTCGCGGAGCAGCAGCGGATGTTTGAGGCGCACGGCGCGCGCCATGATGCCGCGATCCAGCGGAAGATCGCCGAGAGTAACCACATAGCCGTAGTGATGCTGTAACTTGAGCACCTGATCTTCGACGAGATACAGGCTGACGAGGGTATAGCCGAACTTTTCGGCCACCCCGTCGACAATCGCGCGGATCAAGGTCGGCAGATCCATGCTGCGTGAGAGGATGGTGCGCGCTTCGTGCAGCAGCGCTGATTCCTGCGCCTGCCGGGTGGCGATCTGATGCATGTTGCGCAGTTGTTCTTCGCTGTCGCGGATGGCGGTGACATCGTACAAGGTGGTGAGGATGAACTGCCGCCCCCGCGAGATGAGCAGATCCCAGTTCATGATCGCGACGATCCGCTGACCATCTTTGCGCCGCGATTCGACTTCAATGTCGCGGAGCTGCCCGGCGCGCATGAACTGTTCCAGTAACTGCGCGCGCTGTTCCGGCGTGCTGTACACGGCGAGATCCAGCACCTGTTGACCGAGCAATTCGTCGCGCGTGAAGCCCGAAAGTTCGCAAGCGCGCGCGTTAATGTCAATGATCACGCCGTCGAGATTCGTCAGGCATTGAGGGATGCTGTAGGCGTGGAACAGCTCCCGCACCTGATCGAAAAAGTCCCGGTTACCTTGCGCTTGCGTCTGGTAGGTGCGGAGCGCCTCCCGCAGCCGCTGCCAGGTGTCGGCATCGGGTGGTTCTGCTTGACTGAGAATGGCTTCGAGATCAGTTCCCGACATAGTTAACCAGCACATACATCACATGAGCGGCGACTTATTAGCCTCATCATATAGGATAGTCTATTTCATCTCTGAAGAGCGTAAACGTGAGCGAACCAACTAAATTTAGGTAATCGATATCATCCGCTTCGACTAACGCCTGTTGGCCGTTTTCGGCGTATAATCGGCGGCATGAACAACCGAAACTTACCCGTACCTCGTCAACCCGCGCCGCTCGGCGACCGTGACGACCTGACATTCAATTTCGCGGCGGTCTTGCCCGGTCAGGCCGGGAGCAAGCACACACATCGCGCCTACTTCCGCTGGGTGGATCAATATCTGGTCGATCTAACGGGCGTTAAGCCGACGCGTGGCCCGCAGCGGATTCAACGCATGTGCGCGCTGCCGATCCCCGTGCTGCAGAACTGCCTGAGCGCGACGCAGCTCCGCGCGTGGCTGGGGATGCTGCACAGCCGCGGGCAGGGCAAGCAAGCATTGATGCAGGCGCGCGCCTCGATTCTCACGCTGACAAGCTTGCTGGCCGAGGCGGGGTGGCTGGACGATTATGTCCCGGCGACGATGACGCGCGTCAAAATGCCGCGCGCCGAGGAGGGGCAGCGCCCCGGTCGCTGGCTCGCCACGGCTGAAATCCGCCAGTTGATGATTTCCGGGCGCAACATTGCCACCAGCGACAATCAGATGCTGCGCAACAATGTCGTCATGACGATGCTGTGCACGATGGCGCTGCGCCGCGAAGAACTGGCGCTCGCCCGCTGGGAAGACATCAGCAAGCAGAATGATCGGGTCGTGCTGCGGGTGCATGGCAAGGGGAGGAAAGCGGCCTTTGTCGATATGCCGCGTGCCGTGATTCTGGCGCTGGAAAACTGGAACCGGGCGATTCGACGGGGTGGACAGGCACCGCATCCGACGTCACCGCTCATCCGCCGCATCTGGAAGGGCGGGCGCATCAGCCGCTTCGGCTTGTCGCCCAACGGTATCTGGATCATCATCGACAATGCGGCGGCGGATGCGCAGATCGGGCACGTCGCGCCGCACGACCTGCGCCGCTCGGTCGCCGGGACACTCCAGCACGCAGGTGTGCCCATCGAGAAGATCAGCCGCCTGCTGCGGCACAGCAACGTCGCCGTGACCGAACGCTACCTGAGCCGACTGCCGCAGGCGAATGAGGGCGCGATCCTCATGAGCGACGCGCTCGGCCTCGACGACGACAGCGACCCCTTCGCGTTTTAACCAGAAGAGATTATTAACCACAGAGAACACAGAGAACACGGAGAAAATATCCAAAATTTCCTCTGTGCTCTTTGCGCTCTCTGCGGATAGATGTCTTTAATGAACGGGGACGGCTTCGAGCGCCAGATCGTGCAGGGAGAGCACGGTGCGTTCGATGTTGGTTTCGTCGACCACGAACGAAATGCTGCACTCGGATGCGCCCTGCGCGATGGCGATCACGTTCACGTCGTTGTTGCCGAGCGTGGTGAACACGCGTCCCGCCACGCCGGGCGTGCCGCGCATCCCTGCGCCGACCACCGTCACGACCGAGACCTTTTGCATCACGTCGATGCCATCGACATCCTGTCGCGCAATCTCTTTGGCGAGCTCTTCTTCAATTGAGGCTTTCGCCTGTTCTACCCGTTCGTTCATGACCACGAAGCAGAAGTTCTGCTCGGAGGACGCTTGCGAGATCATGAGGATGTTCGCGCCCGCGCGCGCTGTGGCGAGGAAGGTGCGGCCTGCGATGCCGGGCACGCCGATCATGCCCTTGCCTTGCACGGTGACCAAGCTGACGTTGCGCACCGCCGTCACGGCCTTGATGACGGTGTGGGTCGGCTCGGCGACTTCGCTGATGAGCGTGCCGGGGTGTTTGGGATTAAAGGTATTGCGCACCCGCATGGGGATTCCCTTGTTCAGGATCGGCTGCACCGTCTTAGGATGCAGCACTTTCGCCCCGTAAAACGCGAGTTCGCCCACTTCCGTATACGAGATGTTCGGCAGCACGCGCGCGCGCCGGTCGATGCGCGGATCGGTCGTCATCACGCCGTCCACGTCCGTCCAGATGATGAGCTCGTCGCTGTTGGAATACGCGGCGAAGATCGCGCCGCTGTAGTCGCTGCCGCCGCGCCCCAGCGTGGTGATCTGGCCATCGGGGGTTGCGCCGATGAAGCCCGTCAGTACCGGAACGATGCCCTGATCGAGCAGGGGGACGAGCGCGTTCTGAATGCGGCGTTCGGTCTCTTCCCAGTTGGGCGTCGCACTGCCGAAGCGGTCATCGGTGACGAGGAACTGGCCGGCGTCGAAGGCGCGCGCGTTGATGCGGGCGTGGCGCATGACGGCGGCGACGATGCGCGAACTGAGACGTTCGCCAAAGGCGACAATCGAATCGCTGATGCGGGGGGTGGCTTCGCCGAGAATGTTGATGGCATTACACAGTTCGGTGTGCTGCGAGAGCAGGATTTCGATGTCGTTCAGCACATCACCGCGATTCTTACCGGGGACGGTCAGCAGGTTGACGACTTCGTGATGGCGGTCGCGCAGCTTTTGTGAACACGACAGGTAACCCCAACGATTGCCCGCCGCTGCCTCGCGCACCGAACCGATCAATTGGTCGGTGACGCCGGACATCGCCGAGACGACCACGATCACGCGGTTGCCCTGTGCGACTGCTTCCCCGACGATATTCACGACGTTGCTGATGGCTTCCGGACTGCCGACCGACGTCCCGCCAAATTTCATGGTAATGGTTTGCATGATGATGTCCCCTTGAGCGAAATAAAAAGCGCGTGACCCCGGGGCCACGCGCTTTGTTTGTCTATCGTCCTGCTCAGACTTTACGGCAAGCGTAAGCGACCCCGCACATAAATATGTGGAGTAGTCATACCCATACCGATAGTCGACAAGCAGTAAATTGTTGGCACGATTGGTCTCCTGCACAACGCTAGTAGATATGCTAACGTTTTCCTATAGTCGTGTCAAGAAGTTGACAGCTAAAGTTAAAAGGTACAAGTTAGAAGTAACCTCAGTTAGGGATAAGCCTCATTCGTGCGTCCCCCTCACCCCCAACCCCTCTCCCACGCAAGCGGGGAGAGGGGAGACGAACACTGTTTTATCTGTCTCCCCTCCCTGAATTCGGGGAGGGGCCGGGGGTGGGGTCAGAGAAGCGTTATCCATAACTCTCGTTAAAAGGTTGGCTGCTTTTAACTTTCTACTTTTGACTTTCAACTTGATCGAGGAGTCGTTATGCCCTGTACTATCCGAGTCTTGACCTCCGAAGGGCTGCAACCCGCCGACTACACGGCTGAGTCGCTGAATGCGGCGGCGCGCTTTGAACCTGCTAACGGCGTGTACACCGTCGGCAATACGTTCGATACTTACAAGGCGCTCAAACTGACCGCGCATCTCGACCGCATGGAAGATTCGGCGCGGCGGGCGCACATTCCGCTCACGCTGGATCGTTCCCGGCTGCGTGCGGCGCTCCGTGAGTTGATTATGCTGGCAGGTTACGGGGACGTGCGCTATCGCATCACTGTGCCCGCCGACCAACCGGAGCGCTTCATCCTGAGTGTCGAACCGTTCAAGGGCGTGCCGCCCGAGGTGATCGCCAACGGCATCCGCGTGATCACCGCGCCGGACAGCGCCCGTCAGAATGCCGAAGCCAAAACCACGGGCTGGATGCACGACCGCGAAAAGCTGGAATCGACGCTGCCGCCCGGGATCTATACGTCGCTGCTGCTCGACGCGGCAGGGCACGTACTGGAAGGGGCGACGAGCAATTTTTACGCGATTCTCGATGGCGTGCTGTATACCGCCGGGGAAGGGGTACTGCCGGGGATTGGGCAGCAGATTGCGCTGGAAGTCGCAGCGGAGGTGCTGCCCGTACGCCGTCAGCCAATCCACGTGAATGATGTGCCGCGGGTGAACGAAGCCTTTATCACCAGCGCGAGCCGGGGGATTGTGCCCGTCGTGGAGATTGATGGGATCAAACTGGGGGATGGCACGCCGGGAGTGCTCACCCAGCAGCTCCGTGAACGCTACGAAGTCGCCAAGCAGAAATACCTAGAAGAGCTGTAAAAAGCTGTTGAACCACAGAGAACACGGAGAACACAGAGAAATAGATCTAAATTTCTCCTCTGTGCTCTCTGTGTTCTCTGTGGTTAATTTCTTCGCGTTGAGTCTTTACTCGATCTGCGTCCGCAGTTGATCTTTGACGTCTTGTGGCAGGTACTGCCACGGGATATTGAGGATGGCCGCTTCCAACCCGTACAGCATATTGAACGACACTTCGCGCGGACGGCTGGCTTTCAGGCGGCGGTAGACTTCCACTGAGCCGAGGCGTTCAATCTCTTCGAAGGTCGTGATGCCGATTTCGGCGAGCCATTGGCGGCTTTTGGGGCCGAGGTTGCGCATATCGCCCATCTAATCGACTTCGATGGGCGCTTTGAAATCATAGATGCCGTCGCGGACTGCCCAGCGGCGGCCATCGGTGCGGCAGGTGAGGATTTCGCCGCTGCGCACGACTTCGCCGCCGCATTCCGGGCAGGCGAACAGCGTTTCGACCGAGCGATTGTCGGGCGTCGGCCCGGTGGCGATGCTCTTGGTGAAGATGCTCGGCGAATACAGCAGTCCCGTCGCTTGCAGCGCGCTGTCCATGCCGACCAGCACATTCTGCGGTACGTACTTCTTGAGCGGCTGCAGGCGGAAGAACGAAACAGGTACGCGTGTTTTCAGGTCAAACCCGGCGCGCCCCAGCTCCTGCCGGATGTGCTCCGGGTGAAAGTCGAAATTGAGTTCGACAAATTCGACCGGGTCGAGATTGTTTGGATCCCACGCCTGCTTGTTCAGCGCGTGCCGAACCAGCGCCTTCAGATTGCGCTTGTTGGCGTGTTCGAGAATCAGCGTGCCGCCCGGCGACAGCACGCGGCGGATTTGGTTGAGCACGCGTGTCACGTCCGACATATGATGCAGCACGCGCACGACCGTCACGCAGTCGAAGATGCCCGGCTGGAACGGCAGCTTATAGGCATCAGCGGCCACATAGATGTAACGCGGCGACCGCCCGAGATGCTCCTGCGCATCCTGCAAATTCGAAAGCGCATAATCGAGCACGATCACTTGCTCGAAATTGGCATATTCGTTGGTGAGCCGCCCAAAGCCCGCGCCGACTTCGAGCAGGCGCTGCCCCGTTTTCGGCAGCAGCTTGCGCAGCGCGATGCGCTCGACGCGGTCTTCATATTCGCGCCCGCGTCCCTCCCAGAAGTCGGTACGGTAATTCGAACCTTCATAATCGCAGATGCGGGGTTGGGAGTCGGGCTTGGACATTCTCATCTCTCACTGGGCAAACTTCTGGACTGATTTTATCACAGGTTGACGGCCTGAACCCGACGTGAATCCGGCTATTATGCACTCTTTAACGATGGCGGGGATGGGCCGGGGCGTCCGTCAGCCGTAGAAACGAAGGGACGCGCAACGGCGCGTCCCTTCGAAGCTCATCCTATTTGACAATCGCACACTCCGACTGGCGCGCTATGGCGAATTGCTCTGGGCGTAGCTCCCGTCGTAGTTCTCGGGCGGCACGGCTTGACTCTGCATAGTGGTCACCGCCTGCTGATTGATCGTTTCCGGCGAAGAATCGCCTTCGTACAACTGTGGGCGCAGCAGTTCGTCGAGCGCGCGAATGCCGCCGATGGCGACCAGTCCTGTCGGGATCGGTTGGTTAGCCATGGGCACCGGTTCATCATCGAGCGTGTAGCCCAAGCCGGCAGTCTCCGAGAAGCCCGGCCACGGATCGCGCGAATAATCGCTGTCCGCCATCAGGTAGATCGGCTCCCCGCTGATCGCGTCGGCGGCGAACTGGGTAGCTTCGGCAAAATTGTCGGGCAGATTGAACAGCGCGCGGACAATCGGTTCAAACGTGAGGCGCAGGTTGTTGATCGGATCGTGGAGCTGCGTCTCCGACACGGGGATCACGGCGCGGACATCCAGCGCGACGGGTAATTCCTCGTTGATGGGTACATCCAAATCGAGCGCGACGGGTAGTTCCAGTCCCGCGGGCAGCGATAGATTCACGCTGGCGTTGTTGAGCACGCCAACGCCGGGGAGGGTGATGGTTGCGTTCACGACCAGCGGCACGGACTGCGTCAGCACGACGACGGTTTGCGTTTCCAGCGGCACATTGAGCACGACGGGGATCGTATCGCGGACGGGAATTGTCCAGTCGATGGTGGCTTCGTCCAGCCCGACGAAACTGCTGTGCAGCCCAGTGAGCAGCGGCGAGGCGACGTTGTTCTTGATGTCGAAGATCAGCAGGAGCAGCACCACCAGCACGATGATCAGAATCAGATTGACGATGAACGAGAACAGAATCATGAAGTTCTTGATACCGCTGCCGATAGCTTTCAACGCGCGCATAATCGCCCTTACCTTCGTGAATAGTCCGCTGCTGAAACTATACACTAACCCGAGGCAGCGCGGCAATGAGAATAGGTTGACAGTGATCAGTTCACAGTTATCCGTGGCAGAAGCAAACGCGGTCGTCCGATGCGAATTAGAGATACGGGGGTTAAATGGTAGAGGCGCACCGCCGTGCGCCCCTACATCAGTTCTAGTCTTTAACGGTTCACTGAAGACTGTGAACTGGCAACTTCAGTTACAGTCCGGCTTCAGCGCGGAGGGCATCCGCCTTGTCGGTCTGTTCCCACGGCACGCTGATGTCATCGCGGCCAAAGTGACCATACGCGGCGACCTGCTTGTAGATCGGGCGGCGCAGGTTCAGGTCGCGGATGATGGCGGCGGGGCGCATGTCAAAGTACTTGCGGATGATCGCTTCGATCTGTTCATCCGGGATGACGCCCGTGCCGAAGGTTTCGACGGCCAGCGAGGTCGGCTGGGCGACGCCGATGGCGTACGACACCTGCAGTTCAAAGCGCTTGGCGATGCCCGCCGCGACAATGTTCTTGGCGATGTAGCGCGCCATGTACGCCGCGCTGCGATCGACCTTCGTCGGGTCCTTGCCGGAGAACGCGCCGCCGCCGTGACGGGCCACGCCGCCATAAGTGTCGACAATGATCTTGCGTCCGGTCAGGCCAGCGTCGCCGAGCGGGCCACCCGTGACGAAGCGACCCGTCGGGTTAACGAAAATGCGGGTGTTGTCGTCGAGCAGGGTGTGCGGCACGACGCGCATGATAACGTCTTCAATCACCGTCTTGCGGATTTCTTCCTGCGATACTTCCGGCGCGTGCTGGGTCGAGACGACGATGGTGTCGACGCGCTTCGGCTTGCCGAACGCGTATTCGACCGTCACCTGGCTTTTGGCATCCGGACGCAGCCAGTCAATTTCACCAGCCTTACGCGCTTCGGCGAGGCGGCGGGTCAGCTTGTGCGCCAGTGAAATGGTCAGCGGCATCAGTTCCGGCGTTTCGTCGCAGGCGAAGCCGATCATCATGCCTTGATCGCCCGCGCCCGTCGCTTCGATTTCCGCATCGCTCATTTGGCCTTCGCGGGCTTCCAGCGCCTTGTCAACACCCTGCGCGATATCCGACGACTGTTCCTTAATCGAGACCATCACACCGCAGGTGTCGGCGTCAAAGCCGTACTTGCCGCGGGTGTAGCCGATGCCGCGCACGGTTTCGCGGACGAGTTCTTCAATATCGACATACGTGCTCGTGGTGATTTCACCGAAAACGAACACGATACCCGTCGTGGTGGAGCTTTCGCAAGCGACACGCGCATTCGGATCATTCGTGAGAATGGCGTCCAATACGGCATCCGAGACCTGATCGCACATCTTGTCCGGGTGGCCTTCCGACACGGACTCCGAGGTGAAGAAGTACCGTGGGGAGGACATGAAAGTCGAGCCGGCAGCCTGCTGTTGTTGTTGCACCATGAGAGTGTGAGCCTCCAATAAAAAAGACGTTTCTCCGGCAGGGAAACGTCTTCAGCTCAATCACTGATTTATCCGCTCATCTGCCAGAGGTCTTGCTCTGGTCGGAATTGGCACCTACCCGGCGCTCCGGGGGTTGCCGCGAGATCAACGAGCCGTTCTCTCCCTCGCTCTTGATGAGTGCAGCCCGACATAACACATCGCAACTGCATTAGGATTCACTATAGCATTGTGTTGTGGCCTTGGCAAGTCAAAAGTGCTTGCGGCCTCTAAATAATGTGTAAAGACCAGCAGCAGACGCAGGGAATATTCAGGTTTTCTATCACATGTGAGATGTGTACCGCTGAGGTTGTCGGCGTTGTGCCGTCCGAGCAAACACGTAGGGGCGGACAGCCGTGCGCCCCTACCGTAACCATCGAGAACGAATACCAGTTAGCGGTGCGCGCTCGGGCGTCCCAGATGCGCCATGAATTCGCCCCGCGTGATGTGATCCGTGCGGAAGTGGCCGAGCATGGCGCTGGTCGTCATGCTGGATTCGTGCTTCTTGACGCCGCGCATCATCGAGCACATGTGTACACCATCGGCGACGACCGCGACGCCTTGCGGATCCAGCACTTCCTGAATGAAATCGGCGATCTGCCGCGTCATGCGTTCCTGCACCTGCAGGCGATGCGCGAACATGTCCACGATGCGCGGAATCTTCGACAGCCCGACGACTTTGTCGCGCGGGATGTAGGCGACATGAACCACCCCATAGAAGGGCAGCATGTGATGTTCGCACAGACTGTTGAATTCGATGTCGCGGACGATCACCATATCGTCGTAGTCGACATCAAAGAGCGCGCCGTTCAGCAGTTTGGCCGGGTCGGTTCGGTAGCCGTCCAAGAGTTCCTCGTACATGCGCGCGACGCGGTTGGGGGTCTTGAGCAGCCCTTCGCGGCTGGGGTCTTCGCCCACCGCTTCCAGAATCTTGACCATCGACGTTTCAATCTTGTCGTGATCCACAGGCGGCAATCCTAACTCAAAGGCTTGCATAAATTCGGGTGATTGCATTTTGTCGTGCATTACGGTAAGCATATCACCATCATCATGTCTGTGGAAGCGATTCATGTCGCTCAGCAGCTTATCCATTTGACCACCATTCCATTACAGCTTCAGTCCTAGTCACAGCGAATACAGAGTAAAACGGTGACTTAAGAAGGACATGAATTTCAGCCAGGTTTAAGCAAACGTTCACTATTTTGGCGAATGCGGTAGAATTAGGCGGCTTTTGTTTGCGAGGATACTCTATGAACTTGATCGATTATGGGCGCATTCTTCTCCGTCGAGGCTGGATCATGATCCTGCTGGCCATCCTCACCGCGGCCAGCGCGTACCTTATCAGCCGCCAGCAGACGCCCGTCTACCGTTCGACCCAACTGGTGTTGATTCAGCCGGCGCGGACCGACCTCGGCCTGACCGAAGCCCTGATCCGTTTGATGCAGTCCTACCGCGTGTATTTGAGCAGTACCGACCGCGCGCAGCAGGTGATTGACTCCCTTGACCTCGACATGACCCCCGGCGATCTGCTGGGCGCGGCGACTTTCACCGCCGACAGCAACCGCTTCACGATGCAGATCGATATCGACCTGCCGGATGGCGATATGGCCAACGATATCGCCTATGAATGGGGCAGTTTGCTCGTGCAGTACCGCAACCGGGAAAATCAGACCGTGCAGCAGTCGGATCGCATCACGGCGCTGCTGGTGGATCGCCCGCAGTATGGTCTGCTGCGTCCCAACGTCCCGATCAATACGGCGGCGGGCGGGCTGATCGGCTTTGGGCTCGGCGCGGTGATCGTATTCGTGCTGGAATATCTCGAAAGTGCCATTGTGCGCCGCCGCGATGATATCGAACGCTCGCTCGGCTTGCCTGTCTTATCCACCATCCCGGAGTAAACTGACTTGGCGAAAGCAACCCTGATCACCCTGACTGACCCGCGGTCTGCCGCGGCAGAGGCGTACCGTTCGCTGCGCACGAACCTAATGTTCGCCAGCGTCGAACGTCCGCTGGAAACCCTGCTGGTCACTTCGTCGGCGCAGAGCGAAGATAAGAGCGTTGTGCTGGCGAACCTCGCCGTAACGTTTGCGCAGGCGGGCAACAAGACCATCATCGTGGATGCGGATTTGCGCCGCCCCGCGCAGCACGAGCTGTGGGGCATCGCCAATGAGCGCGGCCTGACGGACATGATTTTGCAGGATACTGCCATGTCGTCGCCGCCGCTCGTCGCAACCGACATCCCGAATTTGAGCGTGCTGCCGAGCGGTAAACTGCCGCCCGTGCCATCGGATGTGTTGAGCAGCGCGAAAATGTCCGAAGTCATCGGCGTGCTGCGCGCGCGGGCACACTACATCCTGTTCGATGCGCCGCCGATTCTCGTCGCGGCGGACGCGGCGCTGCTCGGCGCGAAGGTCGATGGCGTAGTGCTGGCGATGCGCGTCGGCGTGACCCGGCGTGATCAAGCGGCGCGCGCGAAGCAGACGTTGGAGCGCGTGCACGTCCGGTTGTTGGGCGTGGCGCTGACGAATGCCCCGCGTGAGAACGTGTCCGGTTACTAGAGCGTTCGGAGACCTGCCATGCCGGAACTCCCACCCGATCCCAAAGCAGTCGACGAGTGGAAGCAGCTTCCCCAGAGCCAGCCGACCAAGCAGGCCATGCCGCCCTTGCTCGGCGGTGGAAACGTGTTCCGCACCTGGTGGTTCTGGCTGTTCGTGGCCTTTGGCGTGGTCGCCTTGCTCAGCCTGATTGCTGGACGCGCCTAACGATTACCTTGTAGGGACGAGGCATGCCTCGTCCGTTTTTGCGGGAATTAAGAGAGGACGAGACATGTCTCGTCCCTACACCAATACATCGATCTAGACATGTCGCCGTGCTTGCAGACGCGACAGCCAAGGAAATGAATGATGAAGGGATTGATCCTGAGCGGCGGCAAGGGGACGCGGTTGTACCCGCTGACCTACACCCGGGCGAAGCAGTTGATGCCTGTCGCCAACAAGCCTGTGCTCTTCCGGGTGATCGAAACAATCCGCGACGCGGGTGTGACCGAAATCGGCATCGTGATCGGGCAGACGGGCGAGGAGATCAAAGCGGCGGTCGGCGATGGCTCAACCTGGGGTGTCAAGATCACTTATATTCCGCAGGACGAACCGCGTGGGTTGGCGCACGCCGTCATGATCTCGCAGGATTATCTCGGCGAAGAACCGTTCGTCATGTTTCTCGGCGATAACGTCATACAGGGGGGGATCGCCAAGCTGATCGCGGATTTCACCAACCACCTTGACCAGTGGAACAGCCAGATCGTGCTGAAAGCGGTGGAGGACCCGTCATCGTTTGGCGTGGCCAAACTGCGCGCCGATGGCACGATTGAGCAGTTGATCGAAAAGCCGAAGAACCCCCCGAGCAACCTGGCGCTGGTTGGCATTTACATGTTCGACAAGCACATCTTCGAGGCGGTCAACAGCATTCCGCCGTCCGGGCGCAACGAATACGAGATCACCGATGCCATTCAGTGGCTGATCACGCACGGCTATACGGTCGTGCCGCATGTGCATCAGGGCTGGTGGATTGACACGGGCAAGCGCATCGACATGATCGACGCGAATGCGCTGGTTCTGGAGGAACTCACGCCGGGCGTCGCGCCGGACGCAGTGATCGAGAACTCGCAGTTGGATCGGCGCGTGATCGTGGAACGCGGCGCGAAGATCAGCAACAGCACGATTCACGGCCCGACGATCATCGGCGAAGACTGCGTCATCGAAAACAGCTATGTCGGACCGTATACGAGCATTCATCATCATACGCGGGTGAGCAACTGCGAGATCGAGCGCAGCATTATCCTCGAACACTGCAACATCTGTGATCTCGGCGTGCGTTTGCACGGCAGCTTGATCGGGCGGAACGCCACAGTGCAGAAGAAGGATGATCTGCCCAAGGCGCTTACGCTCAACATTGGCGATCACAGCAACGTTTGGATTATCTAGGACAACAAACATGGCATTGGATAGAAAAGAGATCAAGCTCGTCGCCATTGATGTCGATGGCACGCTGCTCAACAGTCAGCACGAAATGACCCCACGCGTCGAAAGGCGCTGCGCGAAGCGATTGCGCAGGGGGTGATGGTCGTATTTGCCACGGGCAAGACGCGTAACGCCGTGATCAGTCACCTCAAGAAGCTGGGCATCGAATCGCCGGGGATTTTCAATCAGGGCTTGATCGCGCTGGACGCGGACGGCAAGACGATCCATTCGCAGACGCTCGATCCGGGCGTGGCGCGGCAGGTAATCACCTTTGCGGAAGATCGCGGGTTTACGCTCGTCGCCTACAGCGGTTCGCGCATGCTCACCAAAACGCGCAGCAAGGTGATCGAAGAATCGTTCTCCACCTATCACGAAAATCCGCCGGAAATCGTTGGCGCACTGCAAAACGTGCTCATCAACACGCCGATCAACAAGGTGATCGCCTTTGGCGACCCGGTCGGCATCAAGAGCCTGCGCTGGCAGTTGAATGCCTCGCTCGGCGGCTCTGCGCGCTTGATGCAGGCGGGCGTCCCCGAACATCTCGAAATCCTGCCGCCGGGCGGGTCGAAGGGCAACGCGCTCAAGGTGCTGTGCAAGCACTACAAGATTGCGGCGGATCAGGTCATGGCGATCGGCGATGCGGAAAACGACATCGAAATGTTCCAATTCGCCGGAATTGGCGTGGCGATGGGCAATGCCGACGCCAAGACCAAAGAAGCGGCCAAGCATGTCGTCGCCACCAATGATCGCGGACGGCGTCGCCGAGGCATTCGAGCGCTTTGTGCTCAAGCCGAAGCCGGCTCCGGCAGCCGAAAAGCCCGCCGAACCAGCGGCGGAGAAGCCTGCTGAAGCTAAGAAAGAAGAGGGGGCGAGCTAAGGATGAAGAATATTCTCGTCACCGGGGGCGCAGGCTTCATTGGCAGCGCGTTCGCCCGCTACATGACGGCGCGCTATCCAAATTACAACATTATCGTGCTGGATAAGCTGACGTACGCGGGCAACGTC
The DNA here is from genome assembly GCA_016717205.1 of Candidatus Flexifilum breve. Taxonomy (GTDB): domain Bacteria; phylum Chloroflexota; class Anaerolineae; order Aggregatilineales; family Phototrophicaceae; genus Flexifilum; species Flexifilum breve. The sequence goes on along the minus strand of JADKGC010000003.1, from coordinate 757,753 downwards.
GACAATCTGCTGCCGATCAGCGATGAGCCGAATTACCGCTTCGAGCGCGGCGATATTGCCGACCGTACGGCGATCACGCGCGTGTTTCAGGCGCATGACATCGACACGGTGGTGAACTTCGCCGCCGAAAGCCACGTCGACCGCAGCATCCTCGACGCCGACGCCTTCATCCACACGGATGTGGTCGGCGTGTACATTCTGCTCGACGAAGCCAAGAAACACGGCGTGGATCGCTTCCTGCACGTCTCGACGGACGAGGTCTACGGCGATGTGCACGAAGGCTACTCGGTGGAAACCGATCCGTTTGCGCCGAACAGCCCGTATGCGGCGAGCAAGGCGGGCGGCGAACTCATGGTGCGTTCGTATCATGTCACGCATGGCATGAACACGGTCGTGACGCGCGGCAGCAACACCTTCGGCCCCTACCAGTACCCGGAAAAGCTGCTCCCGTTCTTCATCACCGAGGCGATTGACGATAAAAACCTGCCGCTCTACGGCGACGGGCTGCAGGTGCGCGATTGGCTGTACGTCGAAGATCACGTGACGGGGATCGACACGGCGCTGCACAAGGGCGTCGCGGGTGAAGCCTACAACATCGCCGGGGAAGATAATCGCTACAACATCGAGGTGGCGAAGGCCATGCTCGCGCTGCTCGGCAAGCCGGAGTCGCTGCTCAAGCATGTGCCTGACCGCGAAGGGCATGATCGCCGTTACGCGATGAACTGCGACAAGCTGCGCGCGCTCGGTTGGCAGCGGTCGCACTCGTTCGACACGGGCATTCAGCTCACCGTCGACTGGTACCGCCAGAATGAATGGTGGTGGCGCAAGATCAAGACGGGTGAATACCTCGAATACTACAAGCGCCAGTACGCCGCGCGTTTAGCCGCCGCGGAGTAGATCTCTTCATCCCCAGATTATCTGAAGTTGAGCGTAATCTGGGGAGTCCTCACAATTTCTCCCAAGTGATTGTCCTTACGCGCTTGCTGGCCAAAATTATGGTTACGGCTGTTCTACTATGCGTGGTGCTATAATATGAAGTACTAGCGCCGCTGTAGTAAGGATATAGCTACTAATGGCTAAATTGCGCGTGTTGGTGAAAGGATCGATCGAAAAGCCGGAAGATAGTTGGAGTGAGCAGCAGAAACAGGATTACGCGAAACGAATAGCTCGCTATGCTGCCGCATGCAAAACTCTTGGCCGTCTGCTTGCGCGAAAGGGGATGACAATTGTTGTTGGTGTGCCTCAATGGGAGAACCTGCTAGAGCGCCGCGCTGTGGCAGCGTATGTCATGGAGGGGGCAAACGAAGAACCACTGAAAGATGGAAAGAAGCATAAAGTAGTTTTCTATTCCCCTAATGAAGTTGAGCCAGTCAATACAACCCCGGAACTTGACTCGCTGGCAGAACTGCGCAAGCTGGAAAATCTTGAGATCGAGGATAAGTTCCTCGGGGCTGCCGCTTACAGTGCGTCGATGATTCCGGATGTCCAAATATCGGATGTAATTCTGCTGATCGGCGGTGGTGAAGGAACCGCATCAATCGGGTTTTCAGCCTATTCCCTCAACAAGCCAATCGTTGCTCTAGCGTCTTTTGGTGGAGCCGCGAAATCAATTTTCGATGCATTGCTATTCCGCGACTATCAGAATTATTCGAGGCGGCAGCGTGATGGAATCACGGATACTGATATACGGGCCTTACTGGCTGACTGGTCAGATGGAAAGACCGATGATCCTCAAAATCTCGACAACGCTGAGAAGATCGTGAAGTTAGTCGCGGCACTACCCCGACTCTATAAACGAGATAATGCCGCTGCATCTGGGTTCCTGCGGCTTACACTCGCGGTGATGCTGTTGTTTTTGGTGACATGGGTTGCTCTGTTTTTGCGGAGTTCGGATTGGGGTATCACATCCGACATGTCGTTCTTCGCACTGCTATTCATTTCAGCGGCCATCGGCACCGGTTTGCGCAGCCTGGTCGCTTATCAGCAGTACGAATTGTATGAAATCGATGGGATGAGCTTTGCTATCGATCTGATTATCTCGTTGATACTCAGTTTAGGTCTAGCGTTTATTTATTTGCTTGGCGGATACTCTTTCACCGGGGAAGTCGTTGTTATCGGTGACCAAGAGCGCAAAACAGTGATGACAATTGCGATCACCATGTCGGTGCTTGGATTAGCCGCTGGCTATCTGGTACCGCTCGCACAATTACGGACGCGACTCGAAGGATTCCTGAAGACGCAAGATGAAGCTCAGAGCCTGACTAGCTGACAACTTGCTCTGTCCTGCGTTTATCGCACATAGCAGCAAGATCGCACTCTGAATGCGATCTTGCTGCAAAATGACTCTCCGCTTATCCTGTCTGCGCCTGTAAATACCGCCACGGCGCGGCAAAGCCGAGCCACTGCGTTTCCGTCAAGCACTCGACATTCGCATCCATGAACTGATCCGCGCCGCCGCGCCCGCCGTACATGGTGAATGAGAGCACGGGCGCGTCAATCCCGATATTTGCTAGCGGGATGCGGGTTAGCACGCGTCCCTCGTCCATGATGATGAACATTTGAATGATGGACGAAAAGTCGCAGGTGAGGAACACCCGCTCCGGTCGCCACCCGCGTTCCAGCAGGTCGCTGAATTCGCCGATTTCGACCGAACCGAGCCGCGTCGACATGCCCCACAGCCCGACGGAACTGACGGTCGCCTGTTCGGCCTGTTGATCGAAGGTGAGCAGCCCCAGCACCGAGTCGGGTAGGGTGAACGAGGTGCGTGTCATGGTGAGAAAGCTGCGGTTGAGCGCAATCTGATCGACGGTGCTGAAGGCGGTTAGGCGGTCAGTCGCGCCGGGGGTGATGCCATACACGCACGGCAGCGCGCACGGATTTTTCCCGACGGCCGTTTCCGCCGAGGGAAATGTCGGCACGCCACCGCCGACCAGCACCGCCGCGCCGATCAGGAGACAAAAGCCGAGGAGCACAGGGACGAGGATCCGAACGCCCAAACGCACCAGCCACATCACGTTTTCCTACTGGTTGACGATGAATCTATCTTTCTATTATGCCATCGCTTCCATCAGTGCGGACAACGCAATTTTCTCCACGTCGTGAACGTGCAAAACGTGTTCTCTCAGGTTCTGGCGCATGGCCACGGCTTCTGTCGCGCTGAGCGGGAAGTCCTTTGCCGCGGTTGTTTCCAAGACTTTCAACCGCTGGTGAATGGCGCGCCGCTCATCAACAGAGGCGTTGCCTTGATCGAGAAACAGGTGATAGCTGCGATCCGTCAGTTCGCGTGTCTCGCGGAACAGCGGCACGGCATCGGGTAGGAGCGCCGCCGTGAGCCCGTCCCAGGCGACCGCTGCCGCGCGAAAGTGCTGCCCGACCGCGTGCAGCGCCGGGTTCTCAAGAATGATGGCTGCCTCATCGAGAAAATCGGCGTAGATGTGCCGCGCGCCGCGCCCGCCCGTGAACCAGACTTGAATATAGCGATAGCTGGACATCAGCCCGGCGTACATCCGCGCACCGGGCGCAAAGCGCACCGCCCAACTGTCTTTGGTTTTGCTTTCCAGCAGTTTCGCCCATTTTTGATAGGCGTCCAGCCCGAAGCTGCTTTTGTGACCGACGGGCGGCTCGTGCAGCATGATGTCGATGCAGGCCTGAATGCCTTCGCGCACGGCCAGTGGGTCAGCTTGTCGGGGTTGGGCGCGCCAATGGTCATCATGCGATTCTTGACCTTGCCGATTTTGGCGCGGGCCACTGAGAGATCTGCAGCGCTGGCCGTCAACCCGACGCGCGCCCGATCGGCGATTTTGACCTCGCCAACAGAGTCGTACCCATAGACCAGTACCGGCATGATGAGCCAATAACCAGCGCCCGGTGCAAATGAGTTGTACGGCAGGCTGAGCACATCCCCCCAGACGATGGCGGGCTTGCCCTGCGCTAGCGCATTGATCACGTTGGCTGCGGCTTTCGTGCTGTCGGTCGTTTGCTGGACGCGCATGGGAATAGCGAGGCGTTCGAAGACCTTGCCCGGTTCTTCGTCGAACAGGTAGCGCGTCAGAAAGTGTAGATGGGGGAGTTCACCAGTGTACTCGAACGAGAAGTAGCCCGCGCACAGACCGCCGTTGATGCCCATGAGCAGAGCTTCGCTGTAGGGTTGTCCGGTGTGGGGCGCGGTCACGCCTTGATACCCTAGCGCGTTGACGAGGTAGCCGGTCGCCCACGGCAATCCGTCGAAGTGATGATAGTTCGCTAGTTCCGCCATGATCTCGCCCCTCTGTTGAATGCTTCCAGCGTAAAGAGAAACGAGATCAAGCGGTAGTGGCTGTTTTAGCTACTGAATAGCAGACTTTACTGTTATTGGTAAATCGCCCGCCACACTTTTTCCGGCGTGAACGGGATTTCGCGCAGATGCACGCCGATGGCATCGTAGATCGCTGACGAGACTGCCGGAGCGACGCCGTCTTTCGGGATCTCTGCGACCGCTTTTGCGCCATACGGGCCGGAAGGCTCGTAAGTTTCCACGAAGATCACCTCAAGCTGCGGCATCTCGGTCGAGCGGTAGATGTGATAGTGCGCGAAATCGTTCGCCAGCGACTTGCCGTCTTCGTCGTAGACCATTTCCTCGCAGTGGGCGTAGCCGAGTGCCTGCACCATGCCGCCTTCGACCTGTCCGGCGGCGGTGATCGGGTTGATGGCGATGCCGCAGTCGACCGCCATGAGCAGTCGATCCACCGTGACCTGTCCCGTCTGCGTATCGACCGTGACTTCGGCGAACTGCGCGGCGAACGGCGGCGGGCTGAGCTCGCTCATGTGGCTGGCCGTCGCCATGATCTGCTTCTGATCGGCTTGATGCAGGCTGTGCAGGCCGACTTGTTCCATCGTCACCGAGCGCCCATCGCGGTGGACAACCTTGCGGTCTTCGAGTTCAAGCTCATCGGGCGAGCATTTCAGCATATGTTTGGCGACGTGTTCCAGAATCTGCGCCCGCACATCTTCCGAGGCTTTCAATACCGCGCCGCCGCTGATATACGTTGTGCTGGAGGCATACGCGCCCGTGTCGAAGGGCGTGAAGTCGGTATCCGAGGCGTACACAATGATGTCGTTAAGCGGCACGCCGAGCGTTTCCGCGGCGATCTGTGCCAGTACCGTGTCCGCGCCCGTGCCGAGATCGGTCGCGCCGAACAGCAGGTTGAATGAGCCGTCATCGTTCATCTTGATCGAGGCCGCGCCCATGTCCAGCCCGGCGATCCCCGTGCCGTGCATCGCCAGCGCCATGCCGATCCCCTGCTTGAGGTGCGGCTTCCCCGGCACACTGCGATCCTGCCCGCGCTTGCTGTACCAGCCCATCGCCCGCGCGCCGATATCGATGCATTCCGGTAGCGCGCAGGTGGTCACGACTTGCGGCATGCCTTCGCGCCCTTCGCCGAGCGCGACCGCCATCACCAGCGGGTCGCCCTGTTTGATGGCGTTGCGCCGCTTGAATTCGACCACATCCAGCCCCAACGCGACCGCAATCTCTTCGATGTGGACTTCGAGCGCGAACAGGGCTTGCGGCGCGCCGTAACCGCGATACGCGCCGGGGGTGGGAATGTTCGTGTAGACCACATCGCAGGTGAATTTGCTGTAGGGTGCGTTGTAGGTGGACAGCCCGCGGAAGCCGCTGACCATCTGCACGGTCAGGCCGTGTGTGCCATACGCGCCCGTGTTGGCGATGATGTGCAGTTCCGCCGCGACGATCTTCCCGTCGGCATTGACGCCTGTCTTGAAGCGCAAAATCTGCGGGTGGCGGGAACGCGCGCTGGTGAATTCCTGTTCCCGCGTGTACTCAAAGCGGACGGGGCGACCGGTCGCGATGGTGAGGTGCGCGCACAGGTCTTCGATGAGCATTTCCTGCTTACCGCCGAAGCCACCGCCGATGCGCGGCTTGATCACGCGGATTTTCTTGACGGGCAAGCCAATCAACGGGGCGACCATACGGCGCACATGGAAGGGGACCTGCGTGCTCGTGCGGATGGTCATCCGGTCGTCTTCGTCCCACCACGTCACGGTGACATGCGGTTCGATGCTCGCTTGCTGGACTTGATGCACGCTATATTCGCCCTCGAAGATGCGCGCGGCCTGCGCCCACTGCGCATCGGGGTCACCGACATCAGCATGGATGCGGTGCACGATGTTATGTGTCGCGTCGTAGATACCGTCGACGTTCGGATCGTCGTGGATGATCGGAGCGCCGTCGGCCATCGCCTCCAGCGGGTCGAACACGGCGGGCAGCACTTCATACTCAACTTCGATCAGCTTGAGCGCTTCGCGGGCGATCTCCGGCGTTTCCGCGGCGACCACCGCCACGCGATCGCCAACATGGCGCACCTTGTTGTCGAGGCTCACCTGATCATACGGCTTGGGGTTGGGGTAGGTCTGACCGCCGGAGGCATAGTACACGCGCGGCACATCCTGATACGTCAGCACGGCATGCACGCCGGGCAGCGCCTTGGCCGCGCGCGTATCAATGTGCTTGATCCGGGCGTGGGCGTGCGGCGAGGTCAGCAGCGCGGCATGGAGCATTCCCGGCAGTTCGATGTCGTCCGTGTAGACGGGTTTCCCCGCCGCCAGCTTGACCGCGTCGACTTTGGGTTCGCTCTTGCCGACGGTCTTGAGCGCTTCGACTTCCGGCGGCGACACGATGATCGCGGCTTTGGTGCGCGTCTGCACATCGCCGCCGCCATCGCCCCCGCCGAACCATGAGTCGTCGAACGGCGAACCGAACAACTCCGGCGGCGCGGGGATTGCCCGCTGGAGCGGTTCGTAGGGCGGCACGTCTTCGCCGCGCAGCACCGCTGCCGCCCGCAGAATCGCCTGCACCGGCTTGACGTAGCCCGTTTCGCGGTCGAGCACACCGGAGAGCGCTTCGCGGACTTCGGCTTCAGTCGGGTTGGGGTTTTGCTGGAGCAGAGCATAGGCGCACAGAATCTGCGCGGGGGTGTTGTAGCCGGACTGGATTGCCCCGGTTTCGATGAACGCCTCCTGCAGTTGATGTAGGTTGCGCGATGTGCCGATGCCTTCCAGCGTGAGGATCACATGACCATCCGCTTGCACGGCGAGCAGATTGCCGGAATTGACGGGTACGCCGTCGAGCAGCACCGTGTCCGCGCCCGTCAGGCCATGCTCGTCGCCAAACTTGACGCTGTAGCAGCCGTAGCGGCGCAGCACGCGCAGCAGGCGTTCATGCGGCTGCACATCGAGCGTGCGTTTTTCGTTGTTGAGGGTAACAGTGATATGCATAACAAGTTCCTAAAGGTTATCGAGCTCTTCTTGATATTGTTCAGCCGTCAAATTAATATCGCTGAGAATTTTACGAATTAGCGGACGTGCCAGGTCTTTGGATTTGTGGTGGGGAACTGTGGTCGTCCTGCCATCAGCGTGTCGATAGAAGACGTGACTCCCTTTTTGACGAACTGCTTTGAAACCCAATTTGGCCAGCAGCTTTTCCATCGTCTTGGCATTGATGATGGTCAGTTTGCTCATAGATTAACGGCGACTTGCTGGATTCCGATAAACTTGGGCAGATCATCAGGATCACCATCGAATTCCTCCAAGCACAATTCGAGAACCTCTTTCAGATTCTCATGGAGTTCGTCCAGTGTATCGGCATATGTATGCGCGCCGGGAATGCCAGGAAACAGGCCAACATAGGTTTCGGACTCAGCATCATATTCAATATACGCCGTGAATGTCCGCACTCTCGATCTCCTTCACGCAATATGACTTTCACCGTGCGACGGAAGCCCGGTAGGACCTGTGTACACCAGGTGACCCTCTTAGTATACCGCGCTCAGGCCGCTGGTTGAAATCTTCGCCGTGCACCGATTAGAATAGGCGGCATGATACACAGCCTCCGTACCCGCCCATTTGCTTTGACCGCGCTGCTGCTCACGCTGCTGGCGTGGGGCATACTCGCCACACGGCAAACACTCGACGCCGAGTGGCTGACCCGTTACTACCATATCAATCCAGCGACACTCGTCACCAGCTACCTGCTGCTTTCCGCGTTGGCTGTGGGTTTCGTGCTGCTGGAGCCCCGCATCCGCCGTGAACTGGCGGATGGCACCGGGACGGCGCTCGTCCTCGTCGCCGCTGGTGTGATCAACTTTCTCGTGATGGGCTCGATTACCTATCTCGATCAGCATGCGCGCCTTATGACCTTTCCCGTCAGCCTGTGGGTCGTGACCGTGCATGCAGTCGCGCTGTGCGCGTTGGCGGCGGTCATGGTGACCACTACGCCCGGCGCTGCGCCGAGTGCGCGTTTGCTTGGTTATGCGACGCTGGTGGCCGGGTTGATCGCAGTCGCGTTGGTCGCCATGCATGTGTCCAGTCTCGGCGAGTTCATGCCGCTCGATCTACCGGATGAACCGTGGTTCGGCAGCGCCGCGACCCACTTTGCCAAAACAGGTCGGTTAGCCGTCAACTTCCCGGCATCCGTATTTGGCGATCCGGACCCGGTGATGCCCGGCTACTACGCCCTGATGGGGCTGTGGATGCGCTTCACCGATGCCTCGCTTATCAATTTGCGGGTGGTGCCGCTGTTTCTAGGCTTGCTCAGCGTGGTGATCACTGGGGCGGCGTTGTGGCGGGCGGGCATGCGCGGGCGCATGCTGGTTGGCGTCGCCTGTATGCTGGCGTTGAGCGCTTTCACACGCGCTGCGCACAATATGCGCCCCGACATACTACTGGCGGTGTATACCTAGTGCGTTTTGTACGGCTTACTTGCTTTCTTGCAGCGCAAACGTGTGTGGCCGGCCGCCGTGATGGGGGTGTCGTTGTGGATTGGGCTGGAAGCGGTGCCGACGGCAGCCTTCGGATTCGGCGTTCTGCTCGGCCTGCTGCTGATCGCGCTGTGTTATCGCCGTCAGTGGCAGTACGTCTTCGTCTATGCGCTGGCGTGCGCGGTTGGCGTTGCTCTGTACGGCGCGGGCCACTTTCTGCCGGATGTTGGGGAAAGCCTGCGCCATTATCGGGAGTTCACCGCCTACTATCAGGGTCTCAACGGTCTCCGCTTCTCTCCCTCATCGCTCGAACTGATCGGACAGTATATTGTCAGCTTCAGTTTGGCGCTGGCGCCAGTCGAATTGCTTGCCATCGTGATCGCGTTCGCGCTGCTGCTGTGGCGCGGCGAACGGGCGCTCGTCGCGCTGCTGCTCGCGGCGCTGCTGCTGCTGCCCTTGTTCATCAACACGACCTACGGCTATTTTGCTCTGTTCGCGCCGTTTGTCGCCTATGCGTTTGCCCGCGCTGTGGGCTCCCGGTTGGCACTGGTGATCGCCGTCTTCGTCGTTCTGCCCGCCCTTGCTGCGCCGCCGATCTTCGATATGGCGAATGCACAGCGCGATGACCCGAATTCGCGCCTCATCGCGGAAGCCGATCTGCTGACATGGCAAATCCCGGCGGGCACAACTGTCGTCGGCGATGAGTTATTCTGGTTCACCCTTCAGCAGGATCGCGACTTCGTCGATTGGGAAGGGCTGCATCGCTACGCTATCTACCATGACATGACGCCCGTTGCGGCGCTCCGGGCGCTTGATGTGGATATTCTCATCTGCTTCGAGACCGATCCCGAGTGCGCGTATGGCGCGACCGACGATTTTGCAACGCCCATCGACTTTGTGATCACCAGGGGGCGCTATCTCGTTTACTTCCGCGCGCGCTGAACTGGTTACGGGCTGAGCTGCTCCAAGCATTCGGCGAGCGCCCGTTCGACGCACACCCGCGCCATCTCGCGGCGATACTCCGCGCTGCCGAGATAGTCGCCAACTGGATTGACTAGCGCCGCGACGGCCTTGACCGCGCTGGCGATGTTGGCCGCGTCGAGCGGGCTGCCGATCAATGTTTCGAGGGTGAAGCCGAGTACCGGTTCAGCCGTGGCGCCGCACAGCGCCCCGAACATCGATTCGACCGTGTTCTCTTCGTTCAAATACACGTACACCGCCGCGTTGACAATCGGCACATCAGCCGGCGTGCGGGCGACGAAGGCCGCGCCCAATGCCTGACGCTGCGGCACGGCGGGGATGTCAATCGACGTGATGAACAACTGATCGAATTCGTCGGCGTGAACGAGCAGCCCGGCGATGCTTTCCCAATCAAGCTGCCCCTCTTTCAGCCATTCGATACCGATATCGTGCGCGGTGATGGCCGCCAGCCATTCACGCAGCATGGGGTGCTGGCGCTCGCGCAGGCTTTCGAGAATTGATAGATTGGTGCGGATGTTGGCGGGGATCGCCCGGGTAAGTGCGCGTCGGAATACGTCCGGCAGTTCTTCCCAACCGAGCAGCTGCTCCAGCTTGACCGCTGACCCGAGCGTCACGCCGCCTTCATCCATGTCCAGGCGGTTAAGTTCCGGGATCGCCTGTAAATCGATCACGGTGGAGTAGGGCAGGTCAAGTGTGCCGAGCGCCAGCGCGCCGCCCGCCAGCAGCAAACTGCCCGGTTTCTGCGCCAGTTCAGAGGCTTGATCGAGCGTGGTCGGGCGAAGATAAGTCTTTGGATTAGCCATGATGTTTTCCCAATAATCAAAGTGTCAGGCCGCGCCGCAGCGCAGCCCCTTATACCGGATGATTTTAACGCGGATAGACCGCTAATACCGCTGGTACCGGATCGAACGAGTAAAGTTGATACGCGGCGTTCCCGCCGATCCACATCATGGTTGAACCACCGCCGTCCAAATTTACCGCCGTGACGAGATTCAGATCGGTCGCGGGCAACCCGGCGCTGAGATCGACCAGCCGCATCCCGAACAGCGAGGGTGTCGTCAGCAGGAGAATGCGTCCGTTAGCGTCTTGCGCGACAATCGTCCGCCGCGACGCACGATCCCCTTGCGTATTGGTGAATGAAGTCTGCCCGTTGGCGACCAACACCGGGAAACCCTGCACCGCCTGTTCCAGCGCTTCGCCGTAGTAGGGCTCTTGCAGAATCGACCGGACGCGCGGAACGCCGTTCTGCACTTGCAGCATGCCGCCACGGTCGGTGAAGCTTTGCCCATAGGCGACGCCATCGCTCACGACGAGCCCGAGCGCCTGCTGCGCCGTATCAAAGAAGTTGGCGTTGACGAATGCGACCGCGCCGGGCAGCACTTCCCGCCACGTGCCGAGCGTGAGCGGTTCGCCGGGGCGATAGTGCGCGCGCAACGTATAGAGCGCCGGATCGATGCGCAGCACAAGCAGTTGGGTCGAAAAAGTGTTGGCGGTCACGGTGATCAAGCGCCGTTCTAGCCCATTCGCGAGCACTTCCCAACCGCTTGTGTCGAGGGTGGGGATGGGCGCGGCGGTCGGCGGCGTGGTCGCTGTGGGCGGGGGAGGCTGCGCGCTGAGCGTACAGCTCGTCATCAACGACATGGCGGTGATCAACGGGGAAAGCTGCCGGCGCCACATCAGCGCGCGCAGCAGGGCGGAGAATCGGTAGCGCAAAAGTCGCACTTACACCCTCGTCTCTCTCTAAAACAGAGCCTTGTCAACGTGGACGAGGCAGGCTATACTTTACATCACGTTGACCGTAGCTTCAAACGTGCGGCGTGACGGGCTCTTGGCTCAGTTGGTTAGAGCGCACGGTTCACATCCGTGAGGTCATAGGTTCGAGTCCTATAGGGCCCACATACGCGAAAAAGCGACTCCCAATGGGGCGCTTTTTTGATTCATACGGGAAGACGAGGTTCGAGTCCGAGGAATAGGACCCCTTCAAAGAAGCTGTTCTTAACGGTGGGACAATTCATATACAAGGTATCAGTATTTCAAAATGTCGTTCGAATCCGAGTTGTGGAGCAAGTTAAGTTGGACTCGAACATCCAGCGCCCTTAAAGACGCTGGATGTTTGCTTTATAGGGTTCCCCAAGATTTCCTTCTGATGCAATTTAGAGGACTGTGTCATGAGATAAGTGTGACACTTCACGGTAAATTGTCTTTACTCCCCAGTCCTGCTTCACGCGCTCGGATAATCGCTTGTGCCCGGTCAACGACTTGGAGCTTGCTGAAGATATTGGAGACGTGGTTGCGAACCGTCTTCAAACTGATGCTGAGACGGTCAGCGATTTCGTTGTTGCTTTCGTGATTGGCGATGAGGTCGAGGATTTCGCGTTCTCGATGTGTCAGTTCTGGAAAAGCATAGAAAGGGACGGTGTTCACAGGGTTCGCCTCAGCGAAATACTGGATCACGCGCCGGGCGATGCCAGCGCCGAAGATCGCCTCACCACTTGCTGCCGATTGAATTGCGCGTAGCAAATCCGCCTTCATGGTTCCCTTCAGCAGATAGCCGCGTGCTCCAGCGCGAAGTGCCGCAAAGACAAAATCATCGTCCTCAAACATTGTCAGGATCAGGATAGCGATGTGTGGGCTTGTCGCGATGATTTTACGTGTCGCTTCGATACCATTCATCGCCGACATCTGAATATCCATCAAGATGACATCCGGTTGGAGTCTTGCCGCAAGCCGAATGGCATCCTCTCCAGAGCTCACATCCCCCACGACCATGAGGGAAGGCGCAGACTCCAGAAGCGCACGCAATCCGGCGCGGAAAGGGGCATGATCGTCCACGATCAGAACGGTGATGCTATCCATAGGTTATTCCTATTGCCTTGGCAGAGAAACTTTGATGCACGTGCCCAGCTCCGGGTTTGACTCGATCTGGCATGAGCCACCCAATTCGTCCACCCGTTCATAAATGGATTTGAGACCGACCCCAGAGTGATGGGGTGTTGAAATACCTATACCATCGTCCTCAACCGTGATGTCTACATGACCATTGACCGACAGTGAAACTTTGCAGGTTTGTGCTCTAGCGTGCCGCGATACATTGGTCAAGGCTTCCTGAATGATGCGATAGGTCGCTACTTCGACCGCCGCTGGCAGAATAGGTAGATCTTCCGGTGTCTCAACGACAATCTTCAGTTCACTGCTGGAAAACTTTCGTGCCTGTTCTTGAACTGCCGAGAGCAGTCCCAAATCGTCCAGCGCAGGCGGACGCAGTGCATAGACAATGCGGCGAATCTCCGACAGTGTACTCTGCGATCCTGCGATGATTTCGTTTAGCAGGGCATCGCTCTTGCCCGGATTCGTTGGCAACCATTCACGGGCAGCCTCCGCTTGCAGCGTCAACGTTGCCAGCGCAGGTCCCAATCCATCGTGTAAATCGCGGCGCAGACGTCGGCGCTCCTCTTCACGAGTCGTCAGGATCTCCTGACGTGACGCTTGTAGATCCCGGGTCAGGCGAGCGGCATGCACAACAGCACTGGCTTGGCGCGCTACATTTTCCAGAACCAGCCGATCTGCTGCATTCAGAGTTTCGCCCGGTGAGCGAGACGCGGCGAACAGGTTGCCAATGATCTGCGCCTGATAAACCAGTGGGAAACTCATCGGCACACCCCACAGGCTGCCCACTGCGACCCGCTCAGAGGTGTCCACACGTTCGACTGCGACATACGGCAACCGGAGCGTTTTTGCCGTTGTTTCGACCAGATGCAGCAGCGCCGCATCCGGCGAGAGCATCTTCTCCAGACTGATCCCTAGTTCGGTCATCACCGCCAGCGGTTCGTCACGGCGGCCAAACATCAGGCGGTTAATGGCTGTTTGCAGCTGCTGGCGCAAGGGCTGAAACAACACAGCGATGATGCCCGCGCCCAGCAGTGAAACCACGAAACTACCCTCGTCATGCAGGAGTTGGCTGAGACTCGTGACCACCAACGCATAGACTGCGATCAGGATGCCCGTAAGCGCACCAAACACCAGCGTGCGGTTGATGATGACGTCGATGTCCCACAGGCGATAACGAAGAATACCGATGCCAATGGACAAACCAATCGGCAGGTAAACCATGCTGGCAAGCGTGCCATTGAGGATGGGATGTACTTGATGCGCTGGAGTGTCACCCACCAGTACGCCCGAAATGAAAAGCATGACAACAGGGACGCTAAAGCCGAAGATGACCCACTTGGTTTGCTGGCGCTCGCTATGGGTATACATGTTCCGATAGCGGATGATCTGGACAAGGAGATGACTCCCAAAAACGATCGTTAACCAGATGCCCGAAGCTGTGGGGGACCAGTATTGGATGTTCAAAACCGGGTTGGGTACGACCCAGAAGAAGGTATTCAGGCAGATCAGGATGAACGGGATGAAACCCCAGCGCCCATAGAACCTGCCATTGGGGAAAAGCAGGAAGAACAATGAAAGAAACTGATACATCGGGACTGTCAGTAGTCCAACAGTGATGCCGAGCCAATCTGGTAGATCCGTGAAGATTAACCCGCTGGTGAAGACCAGCGAGGAACCCCCCACACCGTTCAGGATCATCAAGTGGGCGACCACTAGGGTGAACCATTGGTCACGGCGGTAGTGATAGATGAGCAGCCCGACGATCCAAAAGACCACCGAGACCGTTGTGAATAATCCGACCAGATAAAGTGCTGCAGCTTGCAGTGATATATTCGACTGCTCCAAGATTGCCATCGATTCGGGGGTTGGGTAGGCCCAACTCCCACAATCACGGGATTCTAGGAGGCACGGTGTTTGCAGCATTTCATAGGTTGCGGGGATTGCAAGCAGGAAGATCAGGAACAAGAATCCCGCAAGCAGCAACCAGATTCGGCGAGCCCATCGCAGCCAACGCTGGTTGTGTGCGGGTGTAGGGGTGGCCTGTGACGCAGAGGACATGGCGACTCTCCGAGGAATTACAAGCGTGGAAAGCATATCCCAGCTTTCCACGCTTGTCGTTTTCACGCACCGAGCAGCGGTCTACTGACCCATCGGCGGCATGATCCCTAAGCCGATGAGCAGCGGAGTGGCATCGCCTTCAATCCACTCTTCAACGATCTTGCCACCGGCATCGAAGCGGTCAATCGCTCCGAACTGCCAGGTGATCGTCTCGCCGGTCGCGGTCAGGGGCATCCCGAAGAACTCGATGTCCTCGGTAAACGTGCCGCTCAGGGTGATGAGCGTCGCCGCCCAATCGCCCTCGGCCACCGTCACAGTCTGTTCCATCGCGACATCGGGCATGGCCATTGCCAGCATGGCTGGGAAAGCGGCTTCTTCCGCAATTTGATCAGCGGTCACGGCATAAGCGCCGCCGAACCCCCAAGCTACATACGGGTCAGCATAGAAGCCCGTGCTATCGCCGCCAAATCCAAGTCCAATCATATCCGTAAACGCCGCCACATTGCGCGCTTCCCTGTCGCTGGTGAATGTGGCCGCCAGTTCATCGGCACTCAGGGTTTGATAGCCCGCCGCTCCTTCAATTGGCGTTCCGGTGCGCGACGTTTCCGGCGGGGGGAACATGCCCATCTGCCCAAACATCAACGCGGGTTCAGCCACAAGCCACGCCACATCTACCAGACCTTCCACCGTGAAGTGCAGGAACCACATTTCTGTCCAAGTGATCGCCTGATTGTTGGGGGGGAAGGCATCGGGGCCAAACGGGGCAAAGCTGAACGGCTCGGTGAAGGTGCCCGTCCATGTGATAGGCACGGCCACCCAATCCCCTTGGGCGATGGTCACCGTTGGATTCATCTGGATGTCGGGCATGGCACCGGCAAGCGCGCCATCGAAAGCTCGCACATCATCCGGAGACATTTGGGCGAGCACGGAGTCGCCCTGATTCATCATGAAGGGGTCGGCTAGCAGCGTATAAAACGCTTCGCGGTTGCCCGTGTTGTACTGCGCGACCATTTCCAGATAGATTTGTCTGTTGCGCTGGGCGTTGTCTTCTTGGGCGGATAAGCTCCATGCGCCAAGCACAAGGAACAGCAACGAGACAACGATGACTCTTGAAATTTGTTTCATGGGGACGTTCTCCTGAGCTAGGTTTGATGACTTTCACTCTAGGAGATCAACTATCCCGCTGTCATGGGACTTGTTCCCGACTCGTTCGGGAAATCTGAGCGTCGGCTTCAGGGTACAGAGTGCTGAATGATCTCGACTGCCCGCGCTATCCCCTTTTCCGCAGCCATCACATCTCGCAAATCGACGGCCTTTCGCTGCATTCCAGCATTCTCAACCATCGACACAATCGCACGGGCAAGATTCTCAACGCTCAACTTAACAAATGGAATTGGCACAGGTCCGACACCTAGTTCGTGCGTTCTTCGTCCCCAGAATGGCTGATCCGCTGTGAACGGGATGACCATTGAGGGAACACCGGAACGCAACGCGAACCCGGTTGTCCCCGACCCACCGTGATGAATCACCGCTGCCACACGAGGAAACTACCACGCATACGGGGCGTAGTCCAGCGCAAATACCGTCTCCGGCAGCTCAACCGCGCCGATTTTTGCCCAGCCTGCACCCAGAACCCCGCGCTTGCCCGCTCGCCTAAGCGCCTCAAGGATGAGTCGCGTGGTCACTGTTGGATCGGGGACGGGCATACTGCCAAAGCCGATGAAAACGGGCGGCTCACCTGCTTCGAGAAACTTCACCAGTGCGGCAGATGGTTCCCAACTGGATTCATCAAGTGTCCAATAACCCGTCGTATACACATGATCGCCCCATTCCGGTTGCGTTGGAATGACATGCTCGCTGAATCCCTGAATGACCGGGACGCGCTCACGCTTCATGCGGCGCATGTTCCCCCACCAGAAGGACGCGGGTGGAAGCCCTAACTCGTCTCGAAAGGCATTGATCGCCTTGCGAAATGGATGCCATGCCAACTGCTGACCCATGTAGTAAGTCAGACGGTTGTACCAACTCCCCAACGAGAACTGCAAGGGCAGCAGCGACAACGGATACGCTCCAGTGATTTCCTGCGGATGACGGAAAGCGTGATATACGGCACGCGCAGATCTTCCGCTAGATCGTACCCGTAGAAACCGCCCGGCAGTTGGCTCAGGATCGCGTCGGAGTCGCGCAGTGCTTCAGCGGCAAAAGCCATGTGATAGCTTTGCGTGATCGCGCCGAACGTCCGCATAAAGCCGCGTACCATATGCAGAAGACTCAGACCTTTACCTTTTACCCCTTCAAGAATCAATTCACTTGTGAGTGCTTGCGCGTCACCCGCAACTGGGAAGAATTCCAGCCCCTGCTCACGCACCATCGACTCAAAACCTTGTAGGGTGGAAAAACCTCATCCGAGGGGAAATTCAAGCAGCATCGCGATAGTAATCGTGCAGAACGCCGCCAAGAACATCGCGGCAGCGGATGACTCCTTGTGGAGAACGTGGTAGGGGAATAGGCATGTGCTGATCGAGTCCCTGATGAGGACGAGACACGTTGTAATAATCGATGTATTCCTTGAGAACACGGAGGAGATGCCGCTGATTCAAAATCAACAGGTGGTCAAGACATTCGTGTCGAACTGAGCGCACCCATCGCTCGGCGATGGCGATGGCTTTTGGCGCTCGAAACGGCGTCCGCACGATTTCCATGCTTTCTGAAATGAAGACTTGGTCGAAATTGATCGTGAACTTGCGATCTCGGTCATGAATGAGGAAGCGTATAGGTGTTTTAGTCTCATCCAACTGCCAGACGAGCTACCGTGCCTGCTGCGTGACTCAAGCATTATCGGGTTGGGTGGTGCAACCAGCGAGATGGACACGACGCGAGCCGAGTCCGATGAAGAAGAGAACATACAGCGTCTGCAGGCGGATGGTTTCAACCGTGAAGAAATCGCATGCCAGTATCTGCTGTCGATAGTGCCTCAGAAAGATGCGCCACGAACTTCTGCCGCGTTGAGGCGCAGGCAACAACCGATGACGTCAGAGAACATTCTTTATGGTCGTCGGATCGAGTGTGAAACCCAACTTCAGTAATTCCACATGGATCTTGTCGCACCCCATGCGCAGGTTCTCACGCGCGATCCGGAGAATCAGCGCCTCGATATCAGGGTCAAGCTGTGGGCGTCCTCCACGGTTCGAGTGCTGAAACGTCCACTTCCGGCGGACGAGTTGTCGGTGCCACTTCAATACAGTTTCGGGTTGAACCAGCAAAACTGCTTCGCGCACACGTTGTTGCCAGCCCTGTGTTTGTACCTGCAAACGTTTCACAAGGGCAACGAACATCAGCTTTTCGGGACGCGAAAGACGTGGTTTCGTTTTCGTTTTGCGTTCCAGCACGCGGAGTTGCTGACGGAGCAGGGCAAGCTGCAGGTCTTTATCGTCGGGCGCTAGACGAATTGATGCAAACACATCAAAGAGGAGTGAAGCGAAGCACAGTAGGAAGTGATAGACCATTGGTAGGGGTGTTCTGCCTTAAATCTCGATAACGGTAAAGAAGAATAGCATATTCTTCCCGCTTGCTAGAGTTCGTTGGCAGCGTCAGATGAAGTTTTTCCACCCTACAGGAAGAGCGTGAGTTATGGCCTGAAGAAGTGGCGAATCTTGAGCGCCTAGTCGATTCTCTAGAACTGCTGTTTGAGGTCTACCCGCCGCCGCTGCAACCGAACAGCTTTCCAGTTCGCATCTACCGCGTTCGTTAAGCATTGTACCGGTAGTGATCATATGGAAGGACGACAACCACAGGTCTGAGATAAAACTCAAACCTGTGGTGTCTGATTCTAGATCTAGACTTTGATGATGCTGGGGAGCACGACCGGGCTCGAGCGGGTTGCACGGTAGAAGAAGTTCTGCAGCAGATCGCGGATATTCTCGTTGGCAATTCCCCTGCCGAGCCTGACATAACGGGTGATTTCCTTGCAGGCGGACTGCAACAGATCATCGGCTCCGTCCAACGGGACGAACCCTCGACTGATAATCTCCGGCTCACCCACCAATTTGTTATTGGCATTGACCCGGATTAGTGCGACGATGAAACCATCCTGCGATAGGCGCTGGCGGTCTTGCATGATCAGGTCGCCTACCTGCCCAACCAGATGACCATCCACCATGACGTTCGCGGCGGGAACTGGAGCATCCAACCAAGCCTTTGTACCGTCCGTGGCCCAAACATCACCGTTGTCGAGGATAAACACCTTTTTGGCGTCAACACCATTCTGTTCCGCCATACGCGCGTGTAGATGTAAATGTCGCGCTTCCCCATGTACGGGGATGAAATACGTCGGTTTGACCGTTTGCAGCATGACCTGCATTTCGTCACGGCTGCAATGCCCGGACACATGAACGTTTGCCAGATGACCGTAGATCACATTCGCGCCGCACACGAACAGCTTGTTGAGCATCCGTCCAACTTCTTCTTCATTGCCGGGAATCGTGCCGCCCGAAATGATGATGGTGTCTCCGCGTTTGATCTGAATCTCGCGGTGTTCACCCTGTGCCATGCGGTTGAGTGCCGAGCGCGGTTCCCCTTGCGACCCTGTTGCGAGGATCAGCAGTTTCTTATCGGGAACTTTTGTGTTGATGTCCACCAGCAGCCCATCGGGAATTTTCAGGTAGCCCAAGTCACGCGCCAGCATAACGTTTTCTTCCAGGCTGCGCCCTGTCAGTGCCACCTTGCGCCCGTGTTTCTTCGCCAGCGTGATGATCTCTTGCAATCGGGCCAGCAGCGAAGCGAATGTCGCGATGATGATGCGTCCCTGCTTGGCTTCGGCAAACAAGCGATCCAATTCATCCGACACGATCTGCTCGGTCGGCGTCCGGCCCGGCTTGTCCGCATTCGTGCTGTCCGCCAACAAGGCGAGAACGCCGTTGGGGGTCAGTTTTTGTAGTCGCGCCAGATCGGTGGTCTGACCGCCCGATGGTGTTTCGTCGAGTTTGTAATCCCCGGTATGCACGACTGCCCCAACGGGCGTATCGATCACCAGACCGACCGCGCCCGGGATGGAATGCGCGACGGGAAACAGGTTGATCTTGAATGGCCCCAGCTGGAAGCTGTCCGTATTCTGAACAACCTGAAACTTCGCCTGATGCAGCAGCTGCGCTTCTTCAAGCTGGCGCTTCACCATGCCGATCGTCAGTGAAGTCCCGTACAGGGTTGTCTTGACCTGACGCAGCAGATACGGCAGCCCGCCGATATGGTCAAGATGCCCATGCGTGATCACAATGCCCCGCAGGTTGGCCTGGTTTTGCACCACATAGTCAAACTGGGGTAAGACCAGATCGATGCCGTACATATCGCTTTCGGGAAACATTACGCCGCAGTCAACAATAATCATATTGTGACCGTATTCAAGAACCGTCATGTTCTTGCCAATTTCCCCCAGTCCACCCAGAGGAATGATTTTCAGTTTTTTGCCATAGCTTAGGATTGACTCGCTTGCTTACTGATCAGAAATAAAACTTGTCGCAACGCGAATAAAATGCGCCAGCGTTAATCATCTCGTAACGCACAAGCGCTATTCACTGCGATAGAATTCGCGAAGAAAAACGAGGGGTTGAACCAAGTTTGTGGATTTCAAGATATCAGTATATCTCATGCAATGATGTAATGAAAGCCTCAATAATCGCAGGCGCATTGCCCTGGCGCGCAATACCGCGTTGATCGATTCGATAACCGTGGTTTTGCCACGAGCCTCGATTTCAGTACGAGTGCTTGCCGGTGTATAACGGGAGCCGTAGCAGACCAAGAGGTACTCACGCTGCGGTTCCTTTTGGAATATACGCTCTCGCACAGCCTATTTTTTTGAATACCGGTTGATCGTCCGCACTAGAATCGACGACCGCACATTTCAGAATCAAGGCAGAAGCAGCGTTTGGTGTGCTGAACCTGTCCCAGGCTGATCGCCAACATCGATTTGAGGGTCGATCATTCGACCCTCTTTTCCTTAGTTCCGGATATGGACAATATGCGGAAGCCAATATGGTCATCGCCTCTGTCCTTCAAACTCCTATGACTACAGAGTTTACAGAACGTCGGTCTGCCTTCTGCACGGGTTACTAGGGTTGCCTTCATCGTAACGATGGTTGGCAACCGACCCTAATGGCTCCGTGAGAAAGCGGATGACTAAGCCCAGCTGAATTAGCGTGGCATGATGCAGATCGTTGTTTTGCCCGGCACGGCCGCCGGGCATTGATGCTCTCCATCGTCGGTCACACCGTCGATCTGAAAATCTGCCAACCAGAACGCGACGTTGGAGGCTAAATCGAGCTGGGCAATCGCGTCACATGGCTCAGGCAAGGCCACGTTCGGATTGTCGCTAGTCAAGAACAGACACTGTCCCGGTGCCAGTTGGGCGATATCTGCCACGATCGTGGGATTCCCGAACAGGGTCGGGTCGCCTAACACGACCGGGAGACCGGGCATTGTTAATCCGGGATTGTAGTTCAGAATGGTCGTTTGGGCGGTGAGCATCCACTGGTCGGGAGAGCGATTAATCACCGCGAAGGCCTGAGTGGTATAGGCAAAATAGATGTACGGGGTTACTTCGCTGGCTGGCTCAGCAGCAGCCACAAATGCTTCGCAGCGCACGGGCTGATCCTGTGATCCGGCTGGCGCAGTGGCACACACCGCTCGTTCAATGCCGTTATCCAAGATACTGAACCGAGCAACACCATTGACCGCCGTCCAAAAATGCTCCTGCGCTTGATTAGTCGTCAGCCAGAAGGTGGACGCGCAGCCCTCAACGTCTTTGGGGGCAGTTCGGCTAATCGACCAGATCTGCCCGCATCCGCCAGTATCGAGTGTTCCCGCCCAGCGCGCAGCCGCAAACGAGGCTGATGTTCCCTCAACAACTGCGAAGGTCAGCTGACTGATGTTTAGTGGATCAGCGGTGAGGTTAATGACGGTCAAGTCATTATCGTCATAGACGAGGGCGACATTGGCCGAACGGAGAATTGTCACATCAACCGCCGTGCCAGCGGCTGCGGTTGAACCAGCGGTAACCGATTGGGCTCCGACGGTATTTGGGGGGAAGCCAGCGGCGATAGTCCACTGAGCAACACTTTGGTTCCCCAAGCGTAACCCAACCCGATTGAGCTCGGCCGCAGCCTGCGGCAGGTTTAGTCCAGCTAAGTTGGGAACGATCACCATGTCTTGAGCGGACAGCGGCAGCACCCCTAATGCGAGGCACACGACCAAGAGGAAGCTGACAAAGCCTGCTTTCATGCTGTTTCCTCCATTAGTGAAGCGATTTGACTAGGCGGCGGATTGAGACGCGCCCGGTTATAGACCAGCAGGGTACACGGCACGACGAAACCGGCGGCGAGAGTCGGCATCGCCCACAGGGCTATCCGCCCAATGGCGAGGAATAACAGCGTACCGGTAACGAGACCGATGATGAAGCCGTTATTTTCGCGGAAGAATAATTGGCGCGCCGTATAAAACGCGCCCAGTCTGACGAAGAACACACCGGGATAGAGGCCGATGAACATGATGAGCAGGCCATAAAGGGGCCACAACTGCGTGTTGAACGGTGCTAGACCGAGCAGCACCGCACAGGCGAAGTAGGTGAACAAGGCCAGCAGCGTGAAGCCGTTGAGATGTAGGTGGACGCGCTTCGCAGCCCAGATACCGGCACTGCTCCCCAAGAGCCAGCAAACCGTAATCATCAGGAAGGTTCGAAAACTGGATGAGAGCGTGAAGGTCAGTTGAAAGAACAGCCCGGTTTGCAGCAGCCCCAGCAGAAAACCAACCAATGACGGGTAAACCCAACGGAGGAATTGCATGTGTTCACTCCTCTCCCCAACGCAGGCGTTCATTAATCCATTCGAGGCTGGTCTGCAAGACAAAGTCCATCGAGTCGAGGGTGATCGGAGCGGCGTTGCCAACGACGGCCCGTACGGCCAGCGTATCAAAGGTGGAAAACTGCACCTCGCCGTTCTGGCGCAAGGCAGCGTCAAGTTCTTCACGGGTGAACGGCAGGTTGTCGGCAGCTAGGATGAAACTCCAACCGACCGACGCTGGCGTTATCACCAGCACCTCATCGAAGACTTGCAAAGCCGACGCCGCGACCCGCCGCGAGATATTGTCACCCGGCACGAAGGCGCTTGTCATATTGCCGACAAAAACCCCCTCTGCTGTCAGGTGGTCGTGAATCGATTGATAGAACGGTACCGAGTACAAGGTCGCTGGCTGAATGCTCAAGGCTGCCGGGGTGTCGGCAACGATCAGGTCATAGCGCACGTCGGTATTGGCGAGAAAGTGTTTGGCATCATCGACGACGACTGTGCGATTTGTGAGCGTGTCCATCCGGTTATACTGATAAAATAGGCGCTCCCCGACATCGGCAACCATGGGGTCGAGCTCGACGGTGGTGACATGCCCGCCACGAGAGGCGATGAGTTCTTCGGTCTGCATCGCCCCCGCCCCAATGACCAGTGAGTTTTCCGGCTCAATGAGTGTGGCTGGCACGGTGCCAACAATGATATTGAGGCGGATACCATACGAGCCGTTGAAATGGTCTAGACCATCGAGGTAGAGGGCGCGCCCCCCATCAGGCAGCTGCAGGACATCGACCTTCTGGTACGGGCTGTATCCCGAAAAGAGGACGGTTGTGCCTTCGGGGAATCCGAGCAGCGTCGTATACCAGAGCGTGTTACTCCACCCATTGGCGACCGGAAACATGGCCAGCCACAACGCGCTGACGACCGTCAACAGGCCAACCAACCAACGGCGGATGCCCAGACTGACCAGTATGGCGATGAGCCCAAGCGTGTAGACAACATACACGGTTTGGACTCCCAGATCAGCCAGAAAAACCAGCACACCGATCCCACAAATTGAACCGAGTAATTCCGTGAGGTACAGCGGCCCCAGACCCACTTCACCATCGTCCACAAAGTGCGGTAGGAAGATGCTGTAAAACATCGGCACGACAAACGGTGTCAGGCTAGGAAGTACGAGGAATGCGGCCCAATACGCGTTATTTGAACCGAGCCATGCGACCAATCCGCGGAACGTGACCGGCAGCGTCAGATGCAGGATCAGCGTCAAAACTCCTAAGATCGGCAGCCAGGTGCGCTTGATGCGCCCAGCCAGGAGATAGCCAATAGACACACCAATGAAATAGGAGACGGAAATCAGCAGAATGACCAACTCCGTCCCCAGCAGCAGGGTGGTGACTTCCCGCGTCATCACCCATTGAACGAGGATGAGATTGGCGCCGCTGAAAAAGACGATCAAAAACGGACCTGTTCGCTGCCAATTCACCATAGCTAGCGCTGGGGTTGATGGTTTCTGACTGGAAATCTGCACGGTATCGCGCCCGGTCATCAACCGCCCATCCCCATGCCCATCCCCATCCCCATGCCCATCCCCATCCCGTCGCAGTGCCAATGTCCCATGCCCATGCCATCGACATGGAACCAGCAGTAAGGGTTGTCATCGACAACGACATTGTTGATGACGGTGACATTGATGACGATCAACACGATGGTCGCGCCGCTGCCTTCAAAATTCCCCTGAACGTTGAGAAAATCACCGACACGCAGCCCCGCCAAACGCGGATCGTCGGGAGCAAATTGAACTGGAATGCCATTGACGACAACGACATTGCCATTGATCGCCTCAACCGGGCCATCCAGACTCACCGTCGCACCGGTGGTCACCGCCGTCGTTGTGGAGACATTGCTGACCACACTGGCGACAATCACGCCGAACGCGCCGAACGAACCTTCGACGTGAATGACATCACCGATATCAATGATGTTCAAGATCGGGTTCGCCGGTTCGACCTCAATCTGGAAGTCATACACGGTGATGATGTTCGTGACGATGTTCACGACCGGCCCTTCAATGACAATGACAACATCGGGTGCGGCTGTGGGACTTGGCGTGAGCGTCGCTGCCGGGGTCAGGGTGGGGGTGGCGGTTGTGCCAAGGTTGAGAATGACCACCTGAGCAACGACCACATTCGTCGGCAGCAGATAGCCGGTGACCGTCACGGTTGTCCCGACTGTGATGTTGGCATCGAGCGTAATCGGGCTGACGTCCACGGTCAACCCCGCGACCGTCAGCGTGCCGACACCCATCTGGCTCACGACCCCCGTGATTTCAATCGGACTGCCCTCCGGCGTGACGGTTGCCTGTGCGCGGATCGTCGCTGGCAGCACAATGAGAACAGCGGCGCACACGACTACGATAACGACCAGATATAAACGATGAGTTGGCGAAGAATGATTCACGAGAATACTCCTTCGTGATATGCGGTTAACCCTTTAAACGAAGCTGCACCTCCGGTATGACGCGACTTTCAGTCCAAACAGGTAAAATAGGCTAAAGGTACTGTCAACGATGGTCGAATCGTCACACACTGTGATCGTATCCGTTTGAATCCGTAAGGATGTGTCACCAGATGGTGAAGAGCTGGGACACACTCATCAGGTTATGGAAAGTTCATGCACCAGCCACCGAATGAGCGGGAACTCATCACACAAGCTCAGAGCGGCGATGAAGGGGCCGTCAGTCTCCTTTATGAAACGCATGTGGATGCGATTTTCGAGTACGTGCGCTATCGGGTGGACTCAAAGTCTACCGCCGAGGACTTAACTTCTGAAGTGTTTTTGCGGATGGTACGGGGTCTGGCAAACTACCGCGATCAAGGAACGCCCTTGCGTGCCTGGCTGTTTCGAATCGCCGCAAACCTGATTGTTGACCACTATCGCCAGCGAAAATGGGTCAGCGCTGGGTCTTTGCTGGATGAAGTGGCGAGTGATGATACGGATCCGATTGAGCGTCTGGCGCGTTCGGAGGATCAACTGCGCCTCCATCTGGCGATCCGCGCATTACCGGAAGAATACCAGGATCTACTGCTCCTGCGATTTATGGAGAATCTGCCGCATACCGAAATCGCCACCATTATGAACAAATCTGCCGATGCGTTACGAGCCATGCAGCACCGAGCTTTAAAAGCCCTCGCCAAACAATTCGAGCGCGTGGATGCGAACCTCGGACAGCAGAAGGGGGATGAGCAGTGATCGACGATCAGCTTTCCCCTGAAGAACGTCAGCTTATCCAGCGGATCCAGGCAGTAGCGAAGCCCAAACTTGATGCGGCAGCTCGTGAGGCGATTCGGCAGTCCATGCTCAGCGAATTTCGTGGAACAATTGCGCCGGGACAACCGCAGGCCCCCGGTCTCCGTCCGCGGTTTTCGTTTCATCCGACGCCCATTTGGGTCGCGGCGGCAGTTGTTGTGTTGGTCGTGGGACTGCTGATAGTTGTCCAAAATGGAAACCCCAATAATGCCGCACCGGGCGAAACTTTCGTACCGACCGCCACACCCGAAAATCAAATCGCGGGCGCACCGACGCCAACCGCGACAATGCCCATTGTCGCGGCAACCGCAACCGAGGTCATGCATCTGACGCACTCAGTCGCGCCAGAATTGCATCCAAGTCTGACCCTGACGCTATCGCCCACTGCCCAAGTAGCCCCTTCTGGCACACCGATTCCCCTGCCGACGCCAACCGCGGACAGCATGGTCACGATCGAAGGACCGGTGACCAGCATCACGGACAATGTGGTAACCATTTATGGCTTTCAGATTGAAGTCGACCCCGAGCACCCGATTCTACAAATCATTGATGTGGGGGATATGGTTCGAGTAGAAGGTGTGCTCGCCGGCAGCGGGGTGGTGCTTGCCGCGGTGGTCAGCAACCTTCCAGAGGCATCAGCCCCCGCGGCTGATAATCGCGCGACTGTCGGCCTCGACGGCCCGGTAGAAGCCATCAACGGAAATATTCTGGTCGTCAACGGCATTTCTGTTCAACTTGCGCCTAACGATCCCTTGCTGCAAACCGTGCAGCCCGGAAGTTTTGTCAGTGTGCAAGGCAATTTCGAGGCAAGTAACACTGGGATCGTCCTCGTTGTCGTGAATATTGCCATCGTTAACAATATCAGTGTCGAAAGTAACTGCTGGTATCACCTGGATGCCATGGGGATGGGACACTGGCACTGTGACGGGATGGGCATGGGCATGGGAAACGCTGGCATGGGGATGGGTATGGGCGACGCCATGGGCATGGGCGAGTAAATGAGAGTGCGAAAGTATCCGTTAATTTTGAACCCGCTCCTGTCTCACGCCTTTGACGTTTTACACAGGGTAAAGATGCGGCGAATGTCGCGCACTATGAAACCGGTGTCGTCGTTCGCCGGGCGATCGCGTAACTTGGCGGAACGATGCCAGAGCATCTACCCAATGTGGAGAGCATCAAGATGCTGGAACGCACCGAGAAGAAAAGGCTCACTGCCCCAAGCGTAACCCAAAGACGGACACCTAGGAATCGATAACCCGACATACCCTTCATCGCTCCTCTTTCAGATATGAAGGGTATGTACGGTATGTACGGTTTTTCTAGCGTTCCTCATGCAGAATCGCGACGTCATAGCGGCGCATCATATCGGTCACATCGAATGAGCGTACCGCGTAGGCAATGCCATCCATGCTGCGTTTGCGTCCCGCCTCATCCAGCAAATGCAGGCGCTTGAGGATATGCCCGATCCACTGGGCATCCCCCAGTTTTTCGGCGGGTTGGCCAATCAGCCGCGCTACTCGTTCACGCAGGGTGGTTGCCTTGATCCAGACAATGCCATCATGGTCGCGAGTCAGCAGTTCGAGGGCCTGGAGGACAGCCTCCTCACGTTCGCTCAGCGCCTTGCCTTCACTGATCTGCTCGTCAGTCTCAGCCGCGGTGGCAATTGCTTCAAGTAAGCCGTTTACTCCGCCCTGCTCCTCGAAGAACGCTGCCAGTGCGACGAGCGGCGACCACAGTTCGCCCGAACGATTGTGGAGTGTGTGCAGCGCTGGACGTTCCGCGTAGTTGGTGTAGACCGTTCTGAAGTGCGTCAGCGCCAGCGTATAGAGTTGGTGGCGCAAACCTGCTCCGTCGAAATCTGGTGGAAACGATGGTAGCTTCTTGTCCGTGCGGCGCATCGGAATCGCGATGCAGCGTGAAGCGAGAATGTCCTCCAAACCAGCAATCGCAGCAAGAATCTTAGGGGAGTACACATCGAACGCCTGCGGCTTCATGTCTTCACCAATGAGGCGAATCGCCGGCATGCCCTGCTTGTAGCCGCTGTTGAGCAGTTGGCGAATCTGCTGCATACCCGGGTCTTTCGGGTTGTGATAGCGCTCGGCTTCGTCGATGCCGACGGTGCAGCTCGTGTAGTGGATGAGCCGAAACATCGATGGTCCGGTCGGATCGGAGGTCGTCACCATATTGAAGGCTAGCGGCTGGAGCACGCGCATCACGGTTGACTTGCCGCTGTTCTTCGGGCCATTCAGCGCGAGATAGGGATACGCCGGAAACATCGTGTAGAAGTAGGTCCCAATTGTCCAGAGGGTCAGAATCGCGCTCTCGACCGGGGAACGAAAATCGACATAGCGGGTGAACAGGTCATGCACCTCGCGAAAGACCTGCCCGGCATCGACCGTCTCACCGTTGAGAAACTTCTGGATATCGCTAAACCGCCAGCGCATGAGGAATTCCGACCCTTCCGGCAGCACCCGCAGCGCAACTTCATGCCCGTCCAGTTTGATGATCTGCTCATCACTCAGCCGCACCAGCTCGCGGGATGAGGTCACCAGATACGGCTGCGTGTTGAGTTTCTTGTCCTTGGTACGTTCGACGACCGACACAGTCACGATGGCCACATTGCGCTGAAAACCCAATGCCGGCGAGAGCAGCGGGACGTCATCGCCTAGAATCTGCGGCATCTCGTTGTCTGCCTGCTGCTCCTCCTGCTTGCGTGCAGCGCGCAGCAGATCGTTGAAGGCGCGACCTTTCATCCCCTGTTTCGCCAGCGCCGACCGAAACTCGCTCAATTCCATCTCATCCAGATCAACGGCGTGGGTGAACAACGCCCGGATTGCATCCTTCTTTTCGAGACCATCGAGAAAAGCAACCCGCTCGATCTCAGTCTGGAGCCACGTTTTCGCTTTGTTGAGCACTACCTGCACCTCCTCTGCACTGCCGCCTTGTATCAGCCAGTCGTTGGCGTCCTTTACGCCAGTGGGCAACCGCGGAATCAGCGCGGTCTTGCCTAAGTGCCGCGCTAGCTCCTGATTCTTCTGGGCGGCATCCGGCGTATTGTCGAGGGCGACAAACACGCGGCGATGCTTCCGCAGTGCCATCAGCAATTCATCCGAAACATGCATTCCCGCTACGGCCAACGCCGGAAAACCCCATTCGCCAAAGGTGATCGCGTCCGCCTGCCCTTCGACCAACACCAGCTGATCGACATCGGGAGCGTACAGGTGATTGCCATACGGGCGGCGCTCGCCGATCAGCTCACGCGGCGGGTTGTAGTGCTGTTTCCCGCTGATCGACCGTCCGCTCAGATACCCCAAACGCCCCCGTTCCAGATGGACGTAGACCAGCATGCCAGCGGGAAACTTGGCGATCACACTGCGCCATTTGTCAGGCAAATTCAGGTCGGCGAGCAGCTTCCGTTTGTCCGCGGGCATGAAGCCGAGCCACACACTCCGCACGGTCGCGAGTTGCCAACCACGTGTTTTCGTCACATAGTCGAGAGCAGAGGGCGTGTTCAGCAGCGCCTCGTGCAGGCGCTGGATCAGTTGGCGCTCCGCCCAACTCGGTGACTTGCGAAAATCGTGGCCCTCGTCGATGCGGATGCCTGCCCGCTGGGCCAGATGACGTACTGCTTCCATAAACATGGCCGCATCACGGTTGTTCCAGCGGCTTTCGTAACCCAAGTGATGACGTCCCACGAAATCGAACACATCCCCATGTTCGCTGCGGGAGTTCCAAAAGTACAATCCGGTCTGCGGCGTCACCACCAAGCTGTCGTGTTCCACGCCGACCAACCGGGTCCCCTGCCGCTTGAGCGCGAACTTCTCACCAATCAGTTGTTCAATCGGGTTAGCGGAGCGAATCTGCTCCAGATCAATACTCATGGCTCTCTGTCTCCAGGCAACGTTGAAGTAAACTCGTGTCAAAAAACACAGTTGAAAATGGATCTTCAGTTGCACGGGGGGACAGGCTGTGATACAGTGTGAGTGTCCAGTTCACACAAATATCACAGTCCGCCGCCCACACGCCGTCTCGCAGTGGGCCTTTTCTTTTCTAGGGCGGTGCTCGTGTCGATCTATTCATGCTAGTCCTCCAATTTGTAACCCCTGGGTTACAAATTACTCCGTCAGGTAATTCTCGGTTTCCGCCAACAACCTTCTCAGTGCGTTTAGACGAGCTTTGGCAAGGCTGAGATCACCTTCTTGTTTTATCAGCGCACGTGCTATGTCCTGTGCGGAGATGCTATTGGTTGAGAGCGCCGCCTTCGCGATTTTGGCGGCACTGGCTGGAATTGGATCAGTATCGCTGTCGTTATCGCTGACTTCACCGACACACAATTCCTCAACTTGCTTGCTTGTCAGGTTGAAATCGACGACTTGCCGCACAATCTCAGCGTGATACTCGGGACTGACTTCCAGAATGGGCCGCAGCTTACGTTCATCGAGGTTATGGCGATCTGCTAACTCCAGTGCTTCATCGGACAGTTTGAGAAGTGCTTTTAGCCGACTGAATTGCATTCGTCCGATGCCTCCCATGGCACTAAGGGTGGCGTCGGTGTACTCTCGTTTTGCTCGAAGATCTAATTTCAAGGCTTGACGGTAGAAATTGTTATCGACCGCATAAGCCGGGATTTCGTAGCCATGCACCGTAAGCAGCAGCAACGCAGCTTGACGTGCCAGCGCAATCGCAGTCAGTCCAGAACGTGCTGTGTTCTCTTTCGCCTGCCGGAAAACCGACGACTGCCGCTCGGGGATGATGATGCAAGGGATCATGCCATCGCCAGTGTAGTTGGGGATGAAATCGCGGAGTAACCAGGTCGCCCAGTAGCGGCGTTCGCCGGTTTCGATGCGGAACAGCCGCGTGACTCCCTGCGAGACATCGACAACAGTCAGCGGGTTAACCTGACCATCATCGCGGATGGTCACAGAGAGATTGACCAGATCGTGCAGCAGTTGCTCCTCGGGCGACAGGTTGACCGCAGTTTCCTCTTCGTGCTCGTCGTCGGCCTTGGGCAGCAGTTCGAGCACGCTGTTGAACGGTCGACCCCGTTGCCGCGCGGCAATCTGCACGATCTGCACCAGCTCGCGGAGGGCTTGCGTCGGTGTGACATGATTGTTGTGAAACCGGAGGTGAATGCTCTCCGGCAGCACCCGGCGTGGTTGTACAGGATCAGGACGCACCATATCTAGCAGCAGACGTTCCACACGAATGCTGTTGTCTTGGAACGTTGTCTGACTATCGCCCATCAGATCAGTGGTCACCGACGCCAATAACTCGTCAATCCGGTTGGTGTTACCCTTCGCCATCACGCACCTACCTTCGTCATATAGCGGACGAGCGAACCGACCACCTGAATGTACGCCTTGCTCGCGGACGAACGTGGATCGTAAGTGAAGAGGCTCTGATGATTGTGGTGGGCGTAGGACACCGCTTCGTTGACCGGGATCACGCCGAGCACCAACTTGCCCAGTACCGGATGGGCGTTGATCTCCGATAGCAGATGATTGTGGCCGCGCACCCGAGTATCCATCTTCGTGACCAACAGGCCGCTGACGCGCAGGTTGGGATGCCGCCACCCATCGCGGATGTCATTGATCTTCTGGATAACACTGGTCAACCCGACCGTCTCCAGATAGCGCGGTTCGACCGGCACAATGGCATCTGTCGAAGCAAGCAATCCCATTTCCGTCATCAATGAAAAGGAAGGGCGGGTATCGATCACGACGGCGGCGTACTGTCCCACGATCTTGCTCAACGGATCCGCGAGACGATACGGCGCGCCGGCCACGCCCATCAATTCGCGCTCCGCGCCTTCGAGCATGGGGGAGGCGGGGAGGACATGTAAGTCTTCGTCCCACTGGCTCTGCACGATGCAGTTCATGAGCGTCTGCGGTGCATTTGGCCGATCTGCCATTAGGACCGTATACAGACTCTCATCCGCGCCGTAGTCTTTGCGTCCCGTCGTGACCAGCGACGCATGTCCCTGCGAGTCGGTATCGATCAGCAGCACCCGGCAGTTGGACGCGTTGGAGCGCTTCAACACCTGAGTGATTCCGAGTGCGATGTTGGTAGCCGATGTCGACTTGCCGACGCCGCCCTTATGGTTGGTGAAAACGAACACGCGAGTCATAGCAGCAATCCTCTCAATCCAAACCGGATAAAAATCGCTGGGCTCGCAAGGCTGGCACCGACTGGTGTTACACTGTCGGCGGGAGTCTTGCTGGGCTGGTCAGCGAGCCTTCAAGGCGATTGGGGGAGGGGAATACTCCCTCAATCACCGAGTAGCTACTCCAGTTGAGAGGTGCTTGAGCTTCTTAATCTGAGGAAAAGCTATCGTATGTGTGAATTCGAGCGTGCGCTCAGACGGGCTGAAAGGTTCGAGTCGTATCCGATAATGCCCAACAAGCTTCTCTTAAATCGACCGGTATACAAGACACAACTCGAACAAAAGGCTTACATATGATGTAAGCCTTTTCGTTTTTCGGACTGTGTCGACTTACTTCCTGAACAGGGGGCAGCTATTCTAACCCCTTAAGAACTTTCAAGGAGCGATTCGGTTGCGTAGAAAAGATATTCTGTTATTCATTTGACGCAGCGTTTCTGACGTACAGGCTCGGCTGAGCCTGAAACGCGCCCTGACAGACTGGACAGCAAAAGTAATACCTGAACTCCTCGTAGACTACACTGCCAAAAGCGTGGCGAGGCTCAATGGCTGCCCCACACACCGGATCGCGAACCTTCTCTGTAGGCTGAGCGATCGGGTCGAGGGGCAGTTTCACGTGCACACGCGTGCCTTTGCCGGGTTCACTCACTACGTGCAGCGTACCGTGTAACTGCTCAACCCGCTCTTTCATTCCGAGCAGTCCAAACTTTTCGTTTTGAGCCAAACCATCGAGGGTGGCAGGCGGTGTAAAGCCCAGTCCATCATCGGTGATGGCAATCTGGACATCCGCTGCATGAAAGTCCAGTTCAAGCGAAATGCGGCGTGCGTTTCCGTGCCGCTGTGCATTCCGTGCTGCTTCCTGTGCCACGCGAAACAAGGTGAGTTCCTGCTGTTCCTCAAGGCGGCGTGCATCGCCGGAGACGTTGACCTGTACGTGAAGCCCCAGGTTTTGCGACGCGAGGAGCTGTAAGGCGGCGACAATCCCGAGTTCTTCAAGGGCAGGGGGGCGCAGGTCGGCGATCATGCGGCGCAGGTTCTCGACACTTTCGACCACCTGAGCGCGGGCTGCGCTCAGCATCGATTTCGCCCGATCAGGATCATGTTTCAACCAGTTCAACCCAAGTTCGATGCCTTGAGCCACCGCAATGAGCGATTGAATGGTCTCGTCGTGAAGTTCATGCGCGATACGTGTACGTTCCGCCTCCTGACCTTCGGTCAGAGCGTGACGATACGTCAGACCTTCCGCTTGGGCGCGCTGCACATGCCCGACCATACTCGCCATCGTGTGGCGCAGTTCCCCGATGGTGGAGATTCCCCCGCACGGCTGGTCAAATGCGGCTAGGTCGCCTGCGGCGAGCTTGGCGGCACGTGCCTTCAACCGCTGAAGCGGACGCAGCACCTGCGTAAAGAACCATAGGTTGAGCAGCAGCGATCCGGCGAACAGCCCTTTGGCGCTGGTCTTCATGGGGTAGGCGATCCATCCATCAGGGTGATGAGCCCCCGTGCCAAGCCTGCGGTGACCGCTTCTGTGCGTGTACCCACCCCCAGCTTTTGATAGACATTCTGAAGATGCCCCTGAACAGTACGGTCGGAGATGAACAGGGCTTTGCCGATTTCCTTATTGGTCAACCCACGAGCAGCAAACCCTAAGATTTCGAGTTCGCGGCTTGTTAGTCCCTCAACCAATGCAGTGGTATCGTGAGCGTGTCCGGCAGCTTTCGCCAGCACACCGGCATCGTAGGCGGTACGCCCAACAGCGACTTCTTGCAGTGCGCGGTACAACTGCGAAAACTCAGCGGTCTTCAACACATAGCCGTCTGCACCGGCTTCGAGCAGCGCATGGACATAGGGCGGATCATCGTAAGCGGTGAGCACCAGCACCCGCACGTCAGGATTGTCGTGACGGATGCGCCGCGTCGCTTCCACGCCGGTGAGTTCCGGCATGTGAATATCCATGATCACCACATCAGGCTGAAGTTTACGCGCGAAACGAACGGCTTCCACGCCTGTGGTCGCCTCGCCGATCACCTCGACACCGATGCTTTCCAAAAACATGCGCGTTCCTTGGCGCACGATTTTATGATCCTCAGCGAGCAGCACACGCATCATTCATCTCTCCGGATCTTGCCTTACAGTCATTATATCGTTGTGCACACTCCAAAATACCGCCAAATGGCGTGTGCTGCGGCGAACGAGAATTGTTACGCTGGAAGCGAAGTAGGCTATCAGGAGACTCAATCGTGGAAAAGAAGACGTTCAAAGTGCCGAATATGACATGCAACGGCTGTGTGAGCACGGTGCGCGGTGAGCTTGAGAGCATTCCCGGTGTCGAAGTGCTGGACATCAACAAACCATCACAGCTCGTCACGGTGCAGTGGGATCAGTCAGCCTCATGGGAGCGCATCGAGCACGCGCTGACTGCTATCGAATATGCACCCACCGAAGCATAAGGCTGATATCTCATTCAGAAGCCCAGCCCTTGTCCTATACAAGGGCTAGTTGTTGTGACGCGCTATGCCGCAACCAAATCGAGGCGGCGTAGAAGCTGCGCGTTAAGCGCCACGATCACGGTGCTGGCGGACATCAAGACCGCGCCGACCGCCGGATCGAGCGTGATACCCACGGGAGCAAGGATGCCCATCGCCAGCGGGATGGCGATCAAATTGTAACCGGTCGCCCAGATCAGGTTCTGGATCATCTTGCCGTAGGTTGCGCGGCTGAGCCGGACGATTTTCACGATGTCGAGCGGGTTGGAGCGCACGAGAACGATCCCCGCGCTCTCAATCGCGACATCGGTTCCTGCGCCAATGGCGATCCCCACATCGGCGGTGACGAGCGCCGGAGCGTCGTTCACACCGTCGCCGACCATCGCCACTTTATCGCCGCCGCGCTGAAGTTCGCGCACCTTATCGGCTTTGTGTTCGGGCAGCACTTGAGCGAAATACGTATCGATGTTGAGTGCTTGGGCGACGGCACGCGCGACCGGTTCACTATCGCCTGTCAGCATGGCCACTTTCAAGCCGAGATCATGCAGCTGCTGCACGGCTGAACGGCTCTCTTCGCGTATGACATCGGCAATCGCAAACAGGGCGACAACTTCGCTCTCAGTCGTTAGGTAGATGACCGATTGCCCGGCACGCTCGGCATGCGCTTGATCGGCTTGCAGGGCGGACGGAACACTCAGATTCAGATGTTCGAGCAGGCGTGGTCCGCCGATGAAGTGGGTCACACCATTCACCGCCGCCTGCACGCCGCGTCCAGCGAGGCTTTCAAAGCGGTTGACCGGCGCGGGGGTGATACCGCGCTCGTGCGCATACGAACGAACTGCCTGCGCAATCATGTGTTCGCTGTCGCCCTCCAGCCCGGCGGCGATCCGCAGCGCAGCGGTTTCGGCGATTCCAGACACCGTGACATGGACGACTCCCTGCTCCCCCTTTGTGAGTGTCCCGGTCTTGTCAAAGATGATGGTGTTCAAGTCTTTCGCGCTCTCAAGTGCCAACCGCTGACGCACCAGCAAACCATTGCGGGCGGAAAGGGTCGTGGAGATCGCCACCACCAGCGGCACTGCGAGACCGAGCGCATGCGGGCACGCGATCACCAACACCGTGACCATATGCTTGACGGCTTCGGAAAGGCTGCTTGTGAAGATCAACCAGCCGACGAACGTCAGCGCGCCCGCCGCCAGCGCGATGATCGTCAGCCAGAAAGCGGCACGCTGCGCGAGTGTCTGCGCTCGTGATTGGCTTTGCTGCGCGTCTTCGACCCACCGCATGATTCCTGCCAGCGCCGTGCTTTCACCCACCTGCCGCACCTCCACGCGCAGCGACCCCGATCCGTTGACTGTGCCGCCGATCACCGCTTCACCAGGGTGTTTATGGACGGGACGGCTCTCGCCTGTGATCATCGCTTCATTGACGCGGCTCTCGCCGTCCGTGACGACCCCATCGGCGGGGATACTTGCCCCGGGACGAATGAGCAGGCGGTCACCGACACGCAGTTGATTAACTTCGACCGTTTCCGTTTCGCCGGAAGGCAGTAGGCGTTCTGCCGTATCAGGCAAGAGTTTCGCCAGTTCGCGGAGCGCGCCCTGTGCTTGTCCCACGCTGCGCAGCTCGATCCAGTGTCCAAGCAGCATTACCGCGATCAGGGTTGCCAGTTCCCAGAAGAAATCCATCATGGGGGGGGCTGTCACCATGCCCGGCATGTCCGTTGGTGCAGCGGGCGGGAAGAAGAAGATCGCGATGCTGTAGAGGTAAGCGGCGCTGATGGCGACGGAAATCAGCGTCATCATGCCGGGCTGCCGCTGCGCCAGTTCCTGCCGGGCCATCCCCAAGAATGGCAAGCCGCCGTAAACGAAGATGAAGGAACCCAATACCGCGGCGATCAGGCTGCTGCCGGGAAATTCCGGCATCGAGAAACCAAGCCACGTCTGCACCATCGGCGAGTACAGCACGACGATGATCGTCAGCGGCAGCACAACGAAGAAGCGGTTGCGCATCATCGTCGCGTGTCCCTCGTGCATCACGCCGTGTCCCGCGTGGTGGTCGTGCTCGCCGTGCTGCCTCGCGGAGTGATGATGCCCGGTATGTGCGTGGGCGCTGTCTCGCAACCCGCGCTTGGGCGGGTCGAGTATTTCATTCGCACGGTAATCTGGATCATGAGCGGCATGGTCAGCAACTTGGGGTTTGGTGGAAGCATGGTGATGCGCTTCCTGCCCCTCATCGTGCAGGTGATCAGCTGAGCGGCTCATCGTTTACACTCCTGTCTAAAGGTCGGTACGTGCTTTACACAGGTCATCCTAGGTCAAAGCAAGTGCTTGCGAATGCGCTAAATGGCGTGACCAACGCGGACACACGCCATTTGGCGGGTGAAAAACGGACTGATCCCACCGATACTTTGAGGAACAAACTATCAGGGAGTCTGTTTATGAAACGTTTGGTGACACTGGTGGCGCTGCTGCTGTTTGGCTTTGCGGCTGTCCCCTCTGCCTTTGCCGACGCGCCGGTTGAAGGACGCATCGGGCGCGCAGAAGTCCGTTACATGGAAGGCATGATCGATCATCACCAGATGGCGATTGATATGGCGCTCGACTGCCTGGCGCGCACGGATGTTTCGGACTCACTCACCGAGGTCTGTAATGCTGTGATTGAGGCGCAGCAGCCTGAGATTGAGCAGATGCAGGCATGGTTGCTGGAATGGTACAACATCGACTACAGCCCGCTCTCGATGGCGGAGATGACCGATGATGAGATGAGCGACATGGATCATGGTGGCATGAACATGAGCGGAATGCCTGCGACCGATCCCCCGATGATGATGGGGATGTTCGCCGGGTTCAACCGTCTGGAAGGGGTAGAGTACGAGGTCGCATGGTTTGAGGCGATGGTCGACCATCACGATGACGCAGTGCATATGTCGGAACGCCTGCTGGAACGCGACGCGGATCAGCAGGGACACGCCGACCTACGCGCGTTAGCGCAGGACATCATCACGGTTCAAACAGACGAGATCAACAGCTACGAAGAACTGCTGCTTGCTTTTGAGAACCGGTAGCTCGTCCCGACTCGGTGTCGCTTCTCACAGCAAAAACAACCCGATCACCGTGATACGATGATCGGGTTTGACTTTGAAGCGCTAAAGGGCGGTTAGGCGCGTTAGCTATTGAACCCTGCGCCACGGCCCATCCTGCCGCCGTGACCGTGATGCATCATGCCCACGCCACCCATCATCGCACAGCCTTCGCGGGAGAACATGGGCATCTCGGCAAGGTGTTCCTGCAAGTAGGCGAGGTGTTCATCGGCCTGTTCCTGAGTCAGCGTGCCGGCGGCGACCAACTCCGCGACGTGTGCCTCGGCAGCGGCGAGCATTGCATCGGTCACCGCCTGAAGCTCGACGCCCTGCGCTTCGGCGATCTGCGCGAGCGTCTGACCGGAATGCAGCGCCTCGACCAGCGCATTCGGCTCCATGCCGAGGGCTTCGGCGATGGCCGTCATGCCGGGCATATCGCCCGTGCCCATCATCATGCCGCGATGCATCATGCCGCCCATGCCACCCATCATCCCCTGCCCGAACGGCGGGGTGGTCGGTTCATCCTCCTGGGCCGCTACGATCAACACGCCAATACTCAGCAGCGCCAGCACTACGATCATCAGAAGCAAAGATTTGCGAACCATAACCGCTCCTTACATGCCAAACAGATTTGTTCACAGTCTGTCAGAACTGCATGGCGCGGCGATGTCGCTTGTATGAAGTTTTGGTAAAGTTCAGGGGGTCGGGAGTGTGAACCAGAAGCGGCTGCCTTTGCCGAGACCGCTGCTTTCAGCCCCGATCTGCCCGCCTTGCGCTTCGACGAGATGTTTGGCGACCGTCAGCCCAATTCCGGTGCCGCCGCTGCCGCGTGATCGGGATTTATCCACACGGTAAAAGCGTTGAAACACATGAGGCAGCGCCTCCGGCGACAGCCCGATCCCCGTGTCTTCGACTGCCAAGCAGATGTTGTGGTGATCACGGCGGACGGATAGTTCTACGCGTCCGCCACTTGGCGTGTATTGCAGCGCATTGCCGAGCAAATTGGTCAAGATTTGAATCGACCGGTCGCAGTCCGCGCTCACCTCCGGCAGATCGGGCGACAGGTTGACCGTGAGCCGAATCGACTTATCCGCGAACTGCGGCTGCATCCGCTCAACCACCGGATTGACGATGGCTTCCGGTCGTAATGGCCGTATATCGAGCGCGATTCGTCCGGCTTCGGTGCGTGAAAGCTCCTGCAAGTCCTGCACCAACCGCTGCAACCGGTCGGCTTCCCGGTGGATCAGTTCGAAGGTTTCCGGGGTGGCGGGCAGCACGCCATCTTGCAGCCCTTCCATATAGCCTTTGATCCCGGCAAGCGGGGTTTTGAGTTCGTGGCTGACATCCCCAATGAGCTGCACGCGCATGGCTTCCGTACTGGCGAGCGACTCCGCCATGCGGTTAAAACTCTCCACCAGTTCCGCGAATTCGTCACGGGTATCGAGTTTGAGCCGCTGCTGATAGCTTCCCCCGGCGATCTGCTGGCTGAGCGCGACCAGCGAGCGAATCGGGCGGGTGATTTGCTGGCTGACGAACCAGCTCACCCCGACAGCGGAGAGAATCGCCGTGATTCCGGCAAGGATCAAGGCGCTGTTGACGGACTGGCGAAAAGCCGCGTCGAATTCGGCATCGAGTTCTGTCATGTGTTCGCCCATCATCAGGTCTGCACCTCTGCCACGCATATGGTGCATCAGGTCGGTGAAGTTTGCCGGGGCGACAAACGCCGTCGCGGCAGACAGTACCGCCAGCCCGATGAGGACGACGACGAGATACGACAGGAACAGCTTGCGCGAAAGGTTCACGGCCGCCCATCCGCAAACTTGTAGCCGACGCCGCGCACCGTGACGATGAACTGGGGATCAGCGGGATCACGCTCCAGCTTCTGCCGGATGTGACCGATATGCACATCCACGACGCGCGCTTCGCCGTAGAAATCATAGCCCCACACCCGTTCGAGGAGCTGTTCCCGGCTGAGAACCATTCCGGCATACATCGCCAAAACCGACAGCAGCTTGAACTCCAGTGCCGTCAGTTCGATCAACTCCTCATCGCGCCAGACCTCATAGCGCTGCATGTCAATCTTGAGGTGCTGGAACACATACACCTGACGCTCATCCTGTGCAGATGCGCGTCCGCGGCGCAGCACGGCTTTGACCCGCGCGGCGAGTTCACGCGGGCTGAACGGCTTGGTGAGATAGTCGTCCGCGCCGACGGTCAGCCCCATCACCCGGTCAAATTCCTCCGATCTTGCGGTGAGCAAGATGACGTAGACCTCCGAACTGCGCCGGATAGTCCGCAGAACCTCCAAGCCATCCATCTCCGGCAGCATAATGTCGAGGATCACTAGGTCCGGCTTGTACCGCTGAAACGCCGCGAGTCCCGCCGCGCCATCCCGCGCAGCATAGACGGTATTGCCGTCGGCTTTCAAATAGGCGTCAACTATATTGAGGATGCTCTCCTCATCATCAATCACGAGAATCGTTGCCACTTTGCTGCTCAGGTCACGCTTGTGTATCCACATTCATTCTATTGTACCCTGCTGTGAAGTTCTTACAGCGCGAGGTTAGGTTTCCAGTTCGGCATCTGCGGCGCATGTGCAGCACGGGTACCTGATAGCTGAGGCTTCGCTTCCGCTGTGCGCGCTCTTCTGAAAGAGAGGACGATATGCACAGCGGCAAAACCGATCGCCGCTCACGGCGAACGCAGCAGCGCATCGCGGATGCTTTTGTTGGGCTGATGCTTGAAAAGCGCTATGACGACATCACGGTGCAGGATATTCTGGATCGGGCCGATATCGGGCGCTCGACGTTCTATGCCCATTTCACCGACAAAGAAAACTTGCTCTTGAGTCAGATCGAGCGGATGATTCATGATCTGGGGGATTACGCGGCGCACCGAGGCGGATTGGAATACGGCCTGCTGCCCAGCCTGGAATTGTTCCGGCATGTGAAAGAGCAGCGGCGGTTGATGCAGGCGCTCGTGTGGGGACAAGGTGCAGACCTGCTGAACCGCAGCCTGCTTCAGCAAATCAGCCAGTTGATCGAGACCAACCTGCGTTCGATGATCGCGGAGAAGACGGATACCCCAATCCCCCTGTCTGTCGTCGCGCAGTTTGTGGCAAACACGTTTCTCATGCCATTTGCAGTGCGGCGATTGCCTGAGCAGTTTTAAACCCTTTAACGAGTCTTGTCGTCCTATAGGAAACGGACAACAGGAAGTTTCGACCATGAAGATAGAGATCATCGATCTCGTAAAAGACTATGGCAAATTCCGCGCTTTAGACGGCGTTTCATTGACCATCAATCGGGGAATGTTCGGGCTCTTGGGCCCCAATGGCGCGGGAAAAACAACCTTGATGCGCGTTATTACAACGCTGATGCCGGTCACTACCG
The DNA here is from genome assembly GCA_016717205.1 of Candidatus Flexifilum breve. Taxonomy (GTDB): domain Bacteria; phylum Chloroflexota; class Anaerolineae; order Aggregatilineales; family Phototrophicaceae; genus Flexifilum; species Flexifilum breve. Next base: position 716,814 of record JADKGC010000003.1, on the reverse strand, counting down.
GACAGGTCAGGGTCGGCGGAATAGATGTCATGCGTGATCCGGGCTTTGTGCGAAAAAATCTCGGCTACATCCCGCAGGATTTCGGCTTTTACAAAAGCCTCAACGCCTATGAGCTACTCGATTACATTGGCGTGATGAAAGGCTTAACACGCATTGAACGGCAAAAACAGGTAAAAACGCTCTTGGAGCAGGTCAATCTGACAAAAGATGCTAAGCGGCGAGTCGGCGGTTACTCTGGCGGCATGAAGCAGCGTTTAGGGATTGCGCAGGCATTACTGGGAGATCCGCAGCTCATTATCGTTGATGAGCCAACTGCCGGTCTTGATCCCGAAGAACGCATTCGCTTCCGCAATCTCCTCACCCGCCTTTCTGGTGAACGTACCGTGCTGCTCTCCACCCATATTGTGGGCGATATTGAGGCAAGCTGCTCTGCCGTCGCCGTTCTCAACCGCGGTCAGGTCATTTTCAGTGGGGCCCCCGAAACATTGATGCGGCACGCCAATGGGCGCATCTGGCAGGTCGAGATTGAACCGCGCGAATATGAGCAGATAGAAAGCACGTATCGAGTGACCGCCAGTCGCACCGCGAGCGGACGTATGCTGGTGCGTGTGTTGTCGCTTGAAAATCCGCTAGGGCGGGGAATTCCAGTAGAACCAGAACTGGAAGAAGGCTACATGGCCGTGATCACTGCAACCGAGAAGGAGGCGGATCATGCTTGATACACTCCGGCGCTTTGCGACCGTCTACCGGCTCGAACTGCGGCTCAACTTCCACTGGAGCTATCTGCTGTTTATAGCCGTGTGGAGCGGCTTCATCATCACCACGTATACTCAGGATGACTACCGCAGCATTCGCGGGTTGTTTAATGTTGTGCTTGGCTTTGGCAGTTTGATCGGCCTGTTTCTCAGCGGTATTCAGGTATCGCGTCCGTCCCGCAGCCGCTTCGACCTGCTGGAAGTGGCACTTCCGACCGGCGTTGAAGTGCTGCTGGCGCGCTGGTTGGCAGGGATCACGGCGCTCGGCGCACTCGTCGTCGCCCCGATAATCGTACTTGTCACCGCGCCGCCGGGGCGTTTGCCTATCGCCTATACCTTGCATCAACTTCTTCTGGTGCTGGTGTCGATTGGCTTTGTCACCATGTTAATCACGGCGGTGCAGCACACAGTCGGCATTCGTCGTTGGATGTATCCGTTGTTCGCGGTGCTGTGGGTGGGAGTCGGCATTGTTCCGAACACGCTGAATAACGATGGTCTGCCTGTACCCGGTATCAACCTGATCAATTTCGTGACGATGAATCAATCCGTCAATCCGCTGGTGTGGGGACAAATTCCACAGGGTCAGCTTCCGGCTTTAACAGTCGTGTTTTATGCCGGGTTGATCGCGTTGCTGGGCAGTTTGATGGTTTGGCGGGTGATTGTTAACCGTTTTCACCGCCGGTCACCGTGGATCACCGGGCTGATGATGTGTGCCTTAGGTGTAGTTGCCCTTGCCGCTGCGGGTTTTACAGTCCAGGTTCATGCTGCTAACCAGCAGATCCGCTCAGAAGACGAGCAGCGAGCTGCTTCCGGCGATCCCGTGCTGCCTTCTGCCATGCCGTTCCGTGTGACTGCATACGATGTTGTTTTTACCCTAAATGATCCCGCACAAATCACTGCACGAATGGACGTAGTGAACCGGAGCGATGCGCCGCTGGCTGAACTCACGTTTTCCCTGTATCACCAGTTCGAGATTAGGGATTCGAGTATGCCGCTCGGGCGTAACGGCGATACGTTGACGCTGACGCTGCCAGCGCCAATCTCCCCCGGCGCTTCCGCAGTGGTTGAAATCACTTATACAGGCAATATCACCTATCTGGAACGACGCTTGGGCAGACCACCGGAAGCGACCTATTTCATTCGCCCAGAGGGGGTGTACCTACCGTGCGCAGTGCTGTGGTATCCAGTACCGGGGCGACTTCTCCCAAACATCACCCTGTATGATGCGAACTTCGCTGCCGAACCTACCTGCCTGCTCGATCAGCCCGCTGCCTTTCACCTGAAGGTGGATGAACCTAATGCGCTCGCGTTTTCTTCAAACCTGACACGTCTTGACGCGACTACTTTTGCCTCGGATGGCACTACTTGGGCGGAATTGATTGCTGCAAGCAGTCTTCAGACACGAACGGAGGGACGCCTGACGGTGGCTGGCGTCGCGGATGGCAGTGACGTGCTTGCGCCCATCGAAGAATACATCGTACCCGCCTACGATTACCTGCGCCGCTTCTTCCCCGATGTGCCTGATCTGACTGTGGTTGCAGTCCCGCTGGCGAGCGACAGTTTCACACAATGGCGGGTGTACCCGGCAACCCGCGAAGCGCTCTATCTGTTCATTGATCCGCGCGAATTTGCCTACTTGAGTACAGGCGAGCAAAACGTCTATCTGGACGTGGGAGCGCCATTGATCAAAAGCCTGTTCGCGGGGCGCGACAACGCGCTGACGGAAAACGTCGCTTATTTCCTGTGGGTACATTATCTGACAGGCGGAGATGTAGAGGCGATGCGCCAGTTGCTGGAAGACGGACTGCCAGCAGGTAGCACGATGTTCTACTCGTCGGTGCCCTTTGCAGAACGCTACCAGTTGGCTAACGTGCTGTTTGATACCTATGTTTCGGCTGGCGAAACTGCGACTTTTGACTTGTTGTACGCCATCAGCACACAACTTGATAGTTTGGGCGCACTGCCGATCGAAGATCTTAACACTTGGATTGCGGAGACGCTCAATGCTGACTAGGACAACGGCCTGGTACGAGGCGCGTATTGTCTTCGGCATTGCCTCGCTTTTGCCGCTTCTGATCCTCCCCGGCTACATGCTGATCGGTTGCATAGTCTGGGCATCGCGTCAGGCAGTGCCGCCTTTGCAAGAGATCACAACTGTGTTCGAAGTGGTGCTCACTCTGGTTGGCGGGTTGGCGTGTGCCCACCTGATGACGATTGAACGCGAAGAGGGCTTCGATGAAATTCGCCGCACGTATGGCGAACCGTCGTGGCGTGTACCGGTGCTGCGTGCGCTCGAAGCGGCTGTCTTCCTCGCTATCAGCGGGCTGCTGACGGCGCTGCTGTTCTATTTTGCCTATGGAGCTTACGATTTCAATCAGGTGGTGCTGCCCGCCTATGCGCCCGCGCTCTATCTGGCGGGCTTGTCGCTGCTCGTCAACAACATCAGCGGCAGTTATTGGATTGCTGCTGGTGTGATCGTCGGCTATTGGTATGGGGATTGGATCACACAAGGTGCATACACGCAGGTCGTGTTCCTGTTTAACCATTCAAGCCCGCTGGACAACCTCGATCCTGCGCTCAATCGCGCGCTGCTGATTGGAGGGGCACTGGTCTTTTTTACGCTCAATGCTGTGTACAGCGCGTGGCGTCGGAGGGGCTATGTTGGACGATGAAACGCTGTACCGACAGGTACTGCAAGGGAACCAGGTGGCAGCCATAGAATTGATACGACGCTATCATGCGCCTCTGTTTAAGTTCCTGTGTCGTTTTAGCGGTGATGTCGTGCTGGCAGATGATCTGGCACAGGAAACATTTACGCGACTGCTGACTTATAAGGGTAACCGGCCGACTCGCTTCAAGCCGTGGGCCTATGCGGTTGCCCGGAACCTTGCGCGTGACCACTTCAAATCGGCGCACTATCGCTATGAACGCGTCGCCGATTTCGAGGAAGATACCGCAGACATTCCGGGTGATGCCGGTTTTGCAGTTGATGATCGAGAAGCGGTTATTCAGGCACTGGCAAAATTGTCAGCCGATCACCGGGAGGTGTTGATTTTGCGCTTCTACCACGATCTGAAGCTGGAGGAGATTGCAGATGTGACTCATGCTCCCGTCGGCACAGTGAAGAGCCGCCTATTCCATGCGCTAAAACAGATGAAAGGTTTTTTAGCGATCACGGAGGGAATCCATGATTGAACATGATCTGTCACCACAGCAGCGCGACGAACTGGGCGAAATGCAGTCGTTAATCGAGCGGTTGGAGCAGTATGATATTTCGGAACCGGACACGACGAGGTTGTTGGCGGCACTCACCCCTCTATTGGATAAACAGCGCTCCGAATTACTGCCCGCTGTCGAAGTGTCCCCCGTCCAGCGAGGATTGCGTGGTTGGCTGCACGTGGCGTGGGCACAGATGAGCCTGATTGAAGCGCCATTCTGGTGGGCAAGTCTGGTGGTCACGGCGCTCGGGGTGCTGCTCAGCGTCGGTGTGGGTGGGGCAGAAGCGACACTTTGCCTGCTCGTGCTGTCGCCTCCGATCGCAGTCGCCGCTGTCGCTTATCTCTTTCGCCCGGCCACGCGCACCCTGTGGGAGTTTGAACAACTTAGCCACGTGCAGCCGCTGGAATTTCTCTATATCCGTTTAGCGCTCATTTTGGCGCTGACTGGTGTGATAGCGGCGATGCTCCTACTGCTGGTGTGGGGACAGGGATTGCAAATCGTGCTGTGGCGGCTGCTCCTCATCTGGTCAGGTCCCATGATGGGAGTGGTCGGGATTGCTCTGTTCTGTTCCGTCCGCTGGAGCAATTTGGCGGGTATCATCGCCCCTACGCTGACATGGGGGCTGCTGATTCTGGTAGGTTGGCGGGATACAGTGCTGGCTACCGCCATGGCCTTCCCGAATGCCAGTACGATTGTCACCCATCTCAATTTGTCGAATACGATACCTCTGCTGGCGGTGGTGGTGCTCATGAGTGGGCTGTTCCTCATCTACGAGTCCGGACGCGTACTGACACGATGACGTTGATCGTCAGCAGGTTGAGTAAAAGATACGGCACGCAAACGGCTCTGCATGAAGTGAATTTCACGTTATCGGGCGGTGTGGCAGCGCTGCTAGGAGCCAATGGTGCGGGAAAATCGACACTGCTGCAGGTGCTGGCGACGCTGTGTCCGCCTGACGCGGGCGAACTGTCGTTTGCTGGGCAGCACTATGTACGCGATCAGCGTGCATTGCGAACGCAGATCGGTTACTTGCCGCAGGATCTGGAATTACCCGGTGACCTTACTCCGCGCAAGCTCCTGACCTATCTGGCTCGATTGCGGGGCGGCAGCCCGTCAGAGGTTTTAGCTGCCCTGCACTTAGATGCTATAGCGGATCAACACTTCCGCCACCTTTCCACCGGACAGCTGCGCCGGGTAGGGATTGCCCAGTCGCTTCTGGGGTACCCTCGACTGCTGCTGCTGGACGAACTGAGCCGGGGATTAGATGTCGTGGAGCGAGAAAACGCTTATCGTCTGGTGAGAAAACACGATGGCCTGACAGTTTTTAGCACCCATCAGCCAGAAGAAGCCGAACGAATTGCCCAGACAGTGATCATATTACAAGGCGGACATGTGCTGTATGCGGGTGCTATTGAGACACTGAGAGCTTCGGTTGCCGGACAAGTTTATCAAGTTCGACTACCTATTGAACATCTGACACAAATAACAATGCAGAAATCGGTTATCCGTGTCATCCCACAGGCAACACATTGTGTCGTACGATCGCTCAATCCTCACTCGCACCCGGAGATGACAAGAGTCGATGCCACGTTGGAAGATGCGTACTTACTATTGATCCACCAACATCATACCCCCTCTTGAATACGTAGAGTTTCATCTCACAGCAAAGTTGCCAAAAAACGACTTCCAAGCCAATGGCGGTTTATTTCGTCTATGGCTTGATTAATTGGTTTGAAGGTATGGTGATGAATTTCCCGATTCTTCTGCAGCGCCTCCGGCGTGTTGTCGAGCGCGACGAACACGCGGGGGTGTTTCCGCAGCGAAGTGAGCAGATCATCTGAAACGTGCATCCCTGCGACCGCCAGCGCTGGAAAGTCCCACCCGCCAAACATGATCGCGTCCGCTTGCCCCTCGACCAGAACCACCTGGTCAGCATCTACCGAGTAGCGGTGATTCGCATACGGACGACGCTCGCCGAGCCGGTCACGAGGCGGGTTAGAGTGCTGTTTCCCGCTGATCGACCATGTGCTCAGATACCCCAAAGACCCCCGTTCCAGATACCGACGTTATCCCTTAGTGCCTCATGCGGACTGCTTGTCCCTACACCTCGCTACCACCGATACGGCTAGGTAGTGGAAAAACCACCTGTGTGATTGATTTGCCTATCTGCCTATTCCAAGTTAGAATAGGGTCTATTCCATGATGGAATACAGACATGAATGCATTGACACCTGATGAAACAATTTTGGGACTGCTCGCGGCACAAGGACAACATGGGTATCAGCTCCTTGAGACCTTTCAAGATCCGGCGCGGTTAGGCAAGGTCTGGAAGCTCAGCACCAGTCAGCTATACGCCGTTTTGAAACGACTGGAACGGCAGGCGTGGATCAGTGGAATCGAACAGTGGTCAGAAAGTGCGCCGCCGCGCATCGAATACTCCCTGACTGAGGCAGGGTGGCGCGTGCTCGACGAGTGGTTGAGCACGGTTGCTCCCTCGGCCAGTATTCGCCGCGTTCGAGTGGAGTTTTTGAGCCGATTGTATATCGCTCAACTCCTGAAGCTTCCGACAGCGCCGATTATTGCGCGACAGCGTGCCGTCTGTCAGGCAGAGTATGCCCGGTTACAAAGCGCGCAGGGCAATAATCCACAAAGTATGGGCTATTTAGCCGCCGAGATGGTGATCACCCAACTTGGGGCCGTCCTCACTTGGATCGACCGCTGCGAGTTGGTTTTGCAGTCCACGCAGACCTAAGGAGATCGTTTCATGAAGAAAACCGTGTTCGTTCTCGTCTTGATTGCCCTGTTGGTCGGAACCTTTGCCGTGAGCGCTCAAGAGGCGCAAACCCTCACTGTCTTTGCTGCGGCATCGCTCACTGATGCCTTTGAAGAAATCGCCCCCAGCTTTGAGGCCGATCACCCCGGTGTCGAGGTGCTGTTTAGCTTCGGCGGTTCATCGACCCTCGCCACGCAGCTCGCTGAAGGCGCGCCCGCTGACGTGTTTGCCAGCGCTAATAACACCCAGATGACAGTGGCGCGCGATGCCGAGCGGATCGCCGGATCGCCCCGCACGTTTGTCAAAAATCGGCTGGTTCTCATTGTGCCCGCCGATAACCCGGCGGGCATTGCGACGCTGCGCGATCTGGCCAATGAGGGCGTGCAGTTGGTCATTGCCGCGCCGGATGTTCCCGTCCGCACCTACACGGACACGATGCTCCAGCGTCTCGCCGCCGATCCTGCTTACGGCGAAGCCTACAGGACGGCTGTGCTGGCTAACGTCGTTTCGGAAGAAGACAATGTGCGGCAGGTGGCGGCTAAAGTGGCGCTGGGCGAAGCGGATGCGGGCATCGTCTACATCTCGGATGTGACGCCGGACATCAGCGAACAGGTGATCGCCATCCCCATCCCGGATTATCTGAACACGATTGCGACTTATCCGATTGCCGTCACCAACGACGCCGCCAACCCCGAGCTGGCACAGGCCTTTGTTGATTATGTGCTGTCCGATGCGGGACAGTACATTCTGGTCAACTGGAATTTCATCTCCGTCCGCATCCCGGAAGTGCCCTATGCTGTGACCCTGCCGGAGGGCAATACGGCCTTCACGGTGGATGGTCAGGTCTTGAACCCCGTCACCCTGACGGTGGCTGACCTCACCAGCAGTTTTTCGGCGCAGACCGTTGACGTCGCCTATTTGAGCGGCACCGACACGGTTTCGACCTCGTTCACGGGTGTGCCCCTGTGGCAGATTATCAGCGCGGCGCAGCCGAACCTGAACGCGGATGTGCGCAATGATCGCCTCAGCACCTTCATCGTTGTGACAGCAGCCGATGGCTATCAGGCCGTGATCGCCTGGGGCGAAATTGACCCCGAATTTGGGAATCAACCGATTTTAGTGGCCTATGCAGAGAATGGCGCACCGATCGCCGGTGGGTCGGGGCCGATTCGTCTGGTTGTCCCCGGCGACGCGCGCGGCGGACGCTATGTCAGCGGAATCGTCAATATCAGCTTGCGGGATGCGCCGGTTGTCGGACAGTAAAGCCCGCAGTTGAGGGAAAGCCTGACGGTCAGGGAAAGATCGGCTGCCCGTTGAGTGGCAGCCGAGGTTGATTACAGAGCACGGTTTGGCTCTGGCCTCAGCTCAAGGCTTTCGTGTCATTCTGTACCAACCCGCCAGGGTGCCAACCGTCGAATCCGTGTTGACCTGCTGCCAGATGAGCGAAAAATAGGGTTCAAACAGGTCGCGCACCTCCTCTGGTTGCCAACCCGAGTTGCGCTCTGGCGTGTGCACATGGGCGTACAGCATCAACGTGCCCCCCGGCGCGAGCTGGTCTGCCACATCCCGCGCATACTTCGCCGCCTGGGCCTGCTTGAAGCTGTGCCCACAGCCGATATCGATCACGAGTTGATACGGAGCGCGCAGTTGGTCGCATTGTTCGAGCAGCGTGACATCATACTCAAGGATGCGATAGGTTTCCGGCGGAAAAGCGACCAGTTTCAAGCGCGCGGTTTCGACGGCCTGCGGCACGAAATCAATACCGTCTGCTTCCCAACCGTGCTCCAGCAGATAGCGCACGTTGGTTCCCGTCCCACACCCTATGTCAAGCGCGCGCCCGGGCGGCAGTTCCTGGAGAATCTGAACGATTTCCGGCGGGGTTATCCCGGTGTCCCAAGGCGTTCGCTGACTTTGATAGTTCTGGATAAAGACGCTGCGGCGGTCGTCTCCAAGGGGAGTAGTCATCCATTCTGCCTTTCTGCGCGAATCACATTCGGCGATTCTACCCTCCAGCAGTGCCAGCACAAGCAGACATTATCCGTGCCGTAACCTAAGCTTGGAAAAAGACAAACCTACCCATGAGACAACTCTCACGGGTAGGTTAAGGAGTGCTATTCGAAATTGAGGAGAGAGTCTCAGGTGGCCAGTGCGTTGCGCACCAGCAGATACTTCGCATGGGTCCACAGCAGCGGCTGCGCGATTTCGCCGCGCTTCTGCACCCACGGTTCGTAGAAATCGGGCGCGAACATCACATCTTTGACCTGTTCCGGCAGGTTGCCGTCGGCGTCGGCGTGAGCTTCGGCCCAGCCGAGAATCTCCTGAGCGCGTTCCGGTTGGCCGATCTGCGTGTAGTACCACGCCAGCCACAGCCCGAGCAGCACCCATGCGCCGCCGCCGTAGTAGGTATCCGCGCGGTGCCGGTGCACGCCGTGACCCTGCGCCAGCAGATCGCGCTCAATGCGGGCGATGGTGCGCTGCATGAGGGGATCATCCGGTTTGAGCAGCCCGAAGTCAGGGAGCGCCGCCAGCAGCAGATTGGCGTCGACCATGTCCAGCCCGACCGCTTTCGCGAGTTCGTAGCCCGGCGTGATGCCCTGCGCGAAGATGAATTTCTGAATGGCGTCTTTCACGGCGCTGAAGTTCAACCGGGGGACGAGATATTCCGCCGCGTTCAACCCGGCGAAAATGGCGGCTAATGTGCTGACGTGCACTTCGGTGCCACGTTCTTCCCAGCAATCATTACACGGCGACTGCCAGATCGCGGCCAGATAGCGCGCGGTCAGCTCGACCGCCTGCTCCCATTCCAGCGGCAGCGGCCGGACGCGGCACACATCGACGTATTTGGTCAGCGACCACAGCCAGATCGCCGGGCCGTCGAGTTGAAACTCCGGCCAGTCATCTGGCCCCGGGTCGCCGTGCAGTTGATAGCGGGCGTTCAGCGTGTCGGCCAGCACGAGCGGCTCACCGTTTGCGGCGCGGGCAATCGTGCGTTCGATAGCGGCGGCGCGGCTGTTGATCATGCGCGCGCACCAGCGGTGAAACCTGTCGGCGCTGTCCCACTGGGCGTTGCGTCCGACGGCGTGGGGAATCGGGTTCAGCGTGCCATCTACCGTGAGCGCGTAGGCGATGAACGCGCCATCGCGAAACCACGAGAACTGGTAGTCCGGCATTACCGGGCAAGCGAGATAGCCTCCACCTTCGTTCTGATTGTCCAGAATCACCTTGAGGCTGTGCTCATGCAGCGGCGTGAGGCCGGGCGACTTAACTGCCATGTTCATATTCCACGACGATCATGCTCCAATAGTCGAGACGGGGAAGGATGAACTGTAGTGTACCCGCTTCGACGCTAAATGGAAGAGAATTCGCGCTCATATTTTCGGTGGTATCGGGTGAGGCGTACCACACCGCCGTAACCGGACGCTCGACCGTGAGGCTGACCGCTTGGTCAGTGAGCGGCGTTGGCCCGACCGTGGTCGGTGCATTCCAGTCCGCCCCGTCGATGTCGAGGAAGTTGACGAGGCTGAACGTCTCGAAGTCTGCGCCCGCCCGCACAATGGGGACGACGCGGTCGCGCGACCGAATGCCGCGCATCCGCACGTCGCCCAGGCTGATCGCGCTGTGGCGCTCCGCGCTGGCCGCGGTCGTCCCCACGGAGAGCACGTTTTCGTAGCGCACGATGAAATCGTAGTAGCGCAGGAACTGCGGCTGATCGGCTTCGGCAATGTCGCCAAAGCGCGGGAAATACGGGTCTTGCAGCATCGCGCCCGGTTCGCCGGTTTCCAGATGATACGCGCCGCTGGCGAGGATCACGCTGTTGGCCAAACGCCAGTTGATCACGCGCTCCGGCGGGATGTACGCGGCGAGGATGACGGGTTTTTGATTGCCGAGCGTCTGCGCGTTGGTGATGATTCGGTTGAGGTCGAGATAATCGTCGTGCGGCGGCCACACTTCGATGTACGAGGCGTCCTGCTGCGCCGGGGCGACCGCGTCAATCGGCCAGTTGCCCACGCTGTTGAACAGTGTGACGCCGGCATCACCGCGCCGATCCTGCACGAGTTCGGCGGTCTGGTTGATGAAAGCGGGCATGACGTCCGCCATATCAATCGGGGTGCCAAGGGCGTCGAAGCCCGTTTTGGGCGCGCCATACTGGTCGATGTGAATACCGTCGAAGGTGGTGTTGTCGAGGACATCGGCGAATTCCGCCAGCAGATGCACGTTCCACGGTGAACCGGGCGTCGCATCCATGATGGCGATGAAGTTTTCGCCGAGGGTGTGCACATTACCGCGGGCGTCGAACATGCCCCAGTCCTGATTCTGCTGGAAGAACGCCCACGACACGCCGTAGATGGCGGTGTAGGGCATGGCGGCGATATCGCCCGTATGCAGCAAATCGATCAGGTTGCGCACGGTGGCCATCGACTGATCGCGCCCCAGGCCATCGTCAAAGCGATCATCCGGGGGGATGAGGTCTTCCCAGCGATACTGCCAGTCGTAGAACTGCGCGCCGTTGATGTGGTGGCGCAGCATCCAGTCGAGCGTGGGCGCGATAGTGCGGTGCGCCGGGCTGAAATCGGTCAGGAAGCCATAGCGCGGCGCTTCGATCCAGTGGTTGAGCACATCGAAGGCCGACGACTGCGTCGCCAGCACCGTGCCGCTTGCGTCCAGCACATCGACGGTCACGCCGTAGCCACGCGGCGCTTCGGCGGGCGGCGTCCATGTGAGCCCGGCTTGGCCGTCCGTGAGCGGCGCGCTGAGTTCGGTCACGAACGTATTCAGGTAGGTCACCCGGGCGCGGACGGTGCTGCCCGTGCTGGCGCTCACCGTGAGCTGCACGGTATCGCCGGGATGGTAATAGCTTTTATTGGGCAGAATTTGCACAGTTGAATCGACGGCGGACACAGCGCCCCCTTGGAACAGGATCAGGAACAAGATGACGAACAAACGGTGAAACACGTGCATCAGGTTAACCGCGTACGCCTCCGCTGGTGATGCCTTGAATGAAGTAGCGCTGGAAGACGACGAACAGGATCACGGTCGGGATGACGGCCGTGAGCGACCCGGCAAACACCAGACCCCAGTTGGAGGCGTGCTGGCCGCGGAAATTGGCGATGGCGATGGGCAGCGTGCGCAGGCTTTCGTCGGTCAAAAAGTTGAGCGCGAGCAGATATTCATCCCACGCGCCGAGGAAGCTGAACACGGCAACGGTGCTGATGGCGGGCGCGGCCAGCGGCAGCATCACGCGCCAGAACACCGTGAACGGACTCGCGCCGTCGATGATGGCCGATTCTTCCAGTTCGCGCGGGAGGTTCTCGAAGAAGCCGCGCAGCAGGAAGGTGTTGAAGGCGAGCGGCCCCGCGCTGTAGACCAGCGCAATCCCCGGCAGGCTGTTGAGCAGGCCGAAGTTCTTCGCCAGTATGAACTGCGGGATGAGCAGCACCACGCCGGGGATCATGATCATCACCAGCAGCACGCCGAAAATGACGTTCTTGAAGCGAAATTCAAAGCGCGCGAAGCTGTAGGCCATGGTCGAGGCCAGGGCCGTGACGAGGAACGAGGTCGTGATGGACACGCCCGCACTGTTGAAGAAGGCGCGCAGAAAATTGCGGCTGGCAAACGCCTGCTCGAAGTTTTCGAAGCTGACGGTTTCGGGAATGAGGCGCGGCGGATACGTCTGCACGTAGGCGACCCCGCCGAGCGCCGTTGAGGTCATGTAGAGCAGGGGAGCGACCGCGATGAACACGCCCACACACAGGACGAGAAAGATCAGGAGGTTGAGGACGCGCTGCTGGCTGCCGGAAGTTGCGATCATGATCAATACTCCACGTCTTTGTCACCACGACCGAACAGGCGCGACTGCACGAGGCTGACCAGCACGATGACCACGGCCAGCACATAGCTCAACGCCGCCCCGTAGCCGAAATGCAGGCTGCCGAACGCTTCGTCGAACATGTACGTGAGCGCGACTTCGGTGCGGTGCAGCGGGCCACCGCCCGTGATCAGCAGGACGGAGATGAAGACCTGAAAGCCGCCGATCATCAACGCGATGAGGACGAAAAAGATGGTGCGGCGGATGAGCGGCAGGGTCATGAAGCGCAGTCGCTGCCATTCGTTCGCGCCGTCGATCGCCGCGGCTTCATACAGTTCGGTCGGGATGCCTTGCAGCGCGGCGAGGAAGATGACCATCGCCCAGCCGATGCCTTTCCAGATGCCGAGGCTGTCAATCGCGATCCATGCGGTGTCGCTGCTCGCCAGCCATGAGATCGCCTTGTCGATGACACCCAGCTTCATCAGGATAAAGTTGATCAACCCGGCGTCGCCCGCGCTGAACAGGTAGACGAACAGGAAGCTGACGACCACCCATGAGGTAACGACGGGCAGGTAGTACACGGTGCGAAAGAACTTCTTGCCGACGGTGACGCGATGTACCAGAAACGCGAGCGTCAACCCGATGATCATTTGCCCGGCGACGGTGACGACGGCGTACCCGGCGGTGTTGCGCATAGCCAGCCAGAAGGTGCGATCCGCGAAGACCGCCTCGTAGTTGGCGAAGCCGACATACGTGCTCGTCTGACCGGGGATGATGCGCCAGTCGAAGAAGCTGATGTAGAACTGGTACAGCAGGGGGTACAACGACCAGATCAGATACAGCGCCAGACCGGGAAGGAGAAACAGGTACGGAACGTAGGGGCGGTAGTAGGGTTTGCTCCGGTCGGCTGAGTGCCGCTGCGTTGATTTTCCGGCTGCGGCGCGCGTATCTATCACGTTGCTGCTCATCGCCAATTCCCCTCCCAAATTCTGTGGATAGGGTGGTGCAGGCAGGCGAACCTATCTACACCACCCGCTGGTGAGAGCTTAGCTGCCAGCCAGCAGCGCGTCAATTTCTTCGGCTGCCAGATCCATGGCTTCCTGCGCGCTCATTTCGCCGCGCAGCGCGAGCTGGGCCGCGTCGCTGAGCACGGTTTCGATTTCGTTGTAGGCGGGGTGGGGCGTGCGGGCCTTGGCCGTCTGCAGTTGGTCGAGAAACACGCCGTAGTACGGGTGATCGGTGAAGTATTCATTTTCGAGCAGGCTGCTCAACACGGTGAGTTGACCCACCGTCGACATCTGGAGCTGATATTCGTCGCTCTGCGTGAAGCGCAGGAATTCCAGCGCCGCTTCTTGCTGCTGCGAACTCGCCATCACGACGATGTTTTCACCGCCGACCACAGAGATGTGACCGCCGTCACCCGCCGGCATCAGCGCGGCGGCGGCTTCGAAGTCCGGATACTGTTGTTCCAGCGTCGGGTAGAACCAGGGGCCTTCCAGCATCGAGGAGATCGTGCCGCCGAAGTAGCCGCCCCACGTGTCGAGGCCGCTGCCGATGTAACCATCAGAGAAGCAGCCGCTCTGCACCATATCGGTGAGGAACTGGATCGCCGCGACCGACTGTTCGCCGTTCACGTAACCCGTTGCCGTCGTGATGTCGGGATCGGTGATGTCGCCGCCGAAGCTCCAGATCCACGGCAGCAGGTTCCAGCCGGAGGTGCCGCCATCGCTGAACAGGAAGCTGCCTTCGGGCAGGGATTCACACATCGCCGCGAGATCGTCAATCGTTTCCGGCGCTTCCGGCATCACGGCCGGGTTGTAAATAAACACGCGGGTGTTGGTGTCCAACGGCAGGCCGTAGTACGCACCGTCGTAAGCATTGGTCGAGAGCGGGCCGGGGAACACGGCGTCGGCGAACGTCTGGAAGTCGGACATATTTTCGCTGAGGTTGAGCAGAATGCCCTGGGCCGCAAATTCCGGCGACCAGATGATGTCGAGACGGACGAGATCGGGGCCTTCGCCGCCCGCCGCCGAGGTCAGCAGCGCCTGACGGAAGCCGTCATAGGGGTAGGCGACCGATTCGACATTGATTTCCGGGTGGGCTGCTTCGAACGCCGGAATCAACGTTTCCGTCAGCATCTGATTTTCCGCGGACACTTCGTTGTACGTGTGCCAGAAGGTGATGGTGACCGGTTCTTGCGCGAACGTCACCGGGACGACAAACAACATGACGAGCAAAACGGCGAGCATGACTTTAGTCTTCATCTTCAACTCCTTAAGGAAATTCACTTATTTGCATGGACAGAAACTGGTCGAAATTTGTCTCGTCTGCACCTCGCTTTTGAACCGTTTCAATTCTAGTGAAGGAAAAAATCATGGCGGGAACCCGGTCGACTGTCGCACGACGAGTTCCGGTTTAAACAGCGTTCCAGCCAATCCAACAACCGCATCGCGATTGATGTAGCGGACCAGCAGATTGAAGAGCGCGCTCCCGATCTCGTGGATGGGTTGGCTGATGGTGGTGAGCGGCGGATGCGTGTAGCGCGCCGTTGGCAAATCGTCGAAGCCGATGACCGATACGTCCTGACCGACGACGAGACCGTGCGCCTGCACCGCGCGCATCGCCCCAAAGGCCATCCGGTCGTTGTTACACACAATCGCCGTCGGCGGCTGCGCCCGTTCGAGCAGCAGCGTCGCCGCGGCCTGACCGGATTTCTCGCTGAAGTCGCCTTCCTGCACGAGCTGATGATCGATAGGCAGGTTAGCGGCGTTCATGGCGTTGACGAAACCTTGCCACCGCTGGCGGGCGAGAAACTGCTCGGAGGGTGGGGCGATGTAACCGATGCGGCGGTGGCCGAGTTCGATGAGGTGGCGCGTCGCCAGTTCGATGCCGTAGGTGCTGTCGAGGTCAATCCAGTTGTCGGTGTCCTGTCGATCCAGCCGGCCAAACGTCACGAACGGGAACTCCTGCTCGTTCAAAAAGGCCAAACGCGGATCATTCTCGCGCAGCGCGAACAGGATGAGACCGTCGACTTGACGGCTGTTGACGACCCGCTTGTAGACGTCCATCTCTTTGCGCCCCACCGGGATCGTCCAAAAGGTGAGGCCGATGCTGCTTTCGATGGCGGCGGCAGTGATGCCTTCGATCAAGTCGAGCACCATCGGGTCGATTTCGATGCGCTGGTTTTGCGGGCGGAGCTCGGTGCGGATCATGCCGATCAGGTTGGTGCGTTGGGTGCTCAGCGTGCGCGCGGCGGCGGTGGGGTGGAACTGCAGCGCTTCAATCGCTTCCAACACGCGCTGGCGGGTCTCATCTTTGACGAGTTGGCTGCCGTTAAGCACGTTGGAAACCGTGCCCACGGATACATTGGCGTACCGCGCGACATCACGAATCGTAGGCATATTTGAGCACCAAAGAATGACCGGAAAAGACATAATTTGAACCGGTTCAATTACAGTAAAACACGAATCTCTAGTCGTGTCAAGTAGTTGATCAGCAACCGGTGAAATCAGGTCTGGGCGCAGGACAACCTAAGCCCCTATCCAATAGACGCTGAGGCAGGACGAGGTATGAGAGGGTTGAAAGAGGGCAGATTCCGACCTCACCCCCGGCCCCTCCCCGAATTCGGGGAGGGGAGACAGATAAGTGCGTATGTGTAGGGACGAGGCATGCCTCGTCCTTTGGCTGACATGCGCTTTGTGGCTTTGGAAAAATCGGAAAACAAAACAGCGGCGGACGATTGTGCAATCGTCCGCCGCTGTTGAGTTACGGGAACTGGCAGAGTTTAGCTGTTGCTGCTGCCGCGCTTGATGCGAATGTCCGCGTACACGGCGATGACCAGCACAATGCCCTTGAGCACGTACTGGAGGGCCGCGGGCGTGTTGGTCATTTGCAGACCGTTGGTCAGGCTGACCATGATGATCGAACCGACCATTGCGCCGAACACCGTCCCGACACCGCCGAGCGTCGATGTGCCGCCAAGGATACACGCGGCGATGGCATCGAGCTCATAGCCTTGCCCCGCCGAAATCGTGCCATAGCCGACATACGAGGCCAGCGTTACGCCGGAGACGCCGCACAGCGTGCCCATCAGCACGAAGATCGTGAAGAGGTTGCGCCGGATGTTGACCCCGGAGAACTGCGCCGCTTGTCGATTGCCGCCAATGGCGTAGGCGTAGCGTCCAAAGCGCGTATTGTTCGACACATAGGCGACGGCCAGCGCGACGAGCGCCAGCAGCAGCACCGGGGCTTGAATACCGCGGTACTGGTTGACCATGTAGACATAACCCACCACCAGCACGGAGAAACCGACGGTCTTGGCGATATCCAGCGCCATGGGCGGCAGTTCGAAATCGTAACGGCGCTTACGACGGCGACCGCTGATCATGCCGTAGAACAACAGGATGATCGTGATGACCGCGATGATCCAGCCGATTTCATTGGGCAGGTAGCCCTGCGCGATCTGCGCGAAAGTGGGCTGATTCGCCGGAATGGTACGGCCTTCGGTCACGAGCAGGATCAAGCCGTTGAGCAGCCAACTGCTGCCGAGGGTCACGATGAAGGCGGTCACGCGCAGATAAGCGATGATGTAGCCCTGCACAACGCCCCACAGGAAGCCGACCGCGATGCCCGTCCCCACCGACAGCGCCGCGATCAGAATCGGCTGGTCGGGGAACTGCACGGTCAGGAAATTGGCTTGCACGGCGGCGACTACGACCGAGACGAACCCGGCGAGCTTGCCGACCGACAGGTCGATGTTACCGGTGACGATGACCAGCACCATCCCGACCGAGAGGAAGCCCGTGATTACCATTTGCCGGAACAGGTTGGAGAAGTTCTGCGGCGACAGGAAACTGCCGTTGGTCAGGTAGGAGAAGTACAGCCAGATGATGACCGTGGCGAAGATCAGCGCGTAGGTCTGTAAATTAGCGCGCAGCAGTTTGGCGATGCCGACCAAAGGACCCGACGCTCCCGACGAGGATGGTGAGGCTGAAGAAATCGAGCTCATAAGAAACTACCTCTTAAATAGGTGGATGTTCACTAGGCTTCGTTGAGAAGAGCGCTTGGCTGCGAGAGAGTGGTTCCAGTCGCCAGCGCCATGATCTTTTCCTGCGTCGCACCTTCCGCGGGCATAATCCCCGCCGACCGTCCGCCGCTCATGACCATAATGCGGTCGCTCATACCGAGCACTTCTTCCAGTTCGGACGAGATCATGATGATGGCCATACCCTGCGCCGCCAGTTCGCGCATCAGCTTGTAGATCTCATATTTCGCGCCGACATCAATGCCGCGCGTGGGATCATCCAGGATGAGCACCTTAGGCTGTGACATCAGCCACTTGGAGATGACCACCTTCTGCTGATTGCCGCCGGACAGCGAGTCGACGGGCACATTCAGATGCGGCGCTTTGATGGCGAGACTCTTGGCGTACTGCAGGCTGCGTTTCAATTCGGCGTCCTTGTCAATCGCAAACAGGGACGAGAACTGGGGCAGGTTGGCCAGCGAGATGTTCTTGAGAATCGACTGGATGAGGACCAGTCCATGCGTTTTGCGGTCTTCGGGCACGAGGCCGATACCATGCGCTACGGCTTCGCGCGAGCTCTTGAGTTCAATCGGCTCGCCGTTCAGCTTGATCGAGCCACTGGTGATCTTGCCGTATTCGCCGAAGATGGTCGCGACCAGTTCGGTGCGTCCCGAGCCCATCAACCCGGCGATGCCGAGGATTTCGCCCGCGTGTAGTTGGAACGTGACGCCCTTGACGATTTCGCGGTTGGTTTCCGGGTCTTTCGCATGGAGATCGCTCACGTCCAGCACAACCCGATCAGTCGCATGGTGGCCTTCGGGGAAGCGTTCCTTCATCTCACGACCGACCATGTGACTCACCAGCAGTTCGCGGTTGAGGTCGGCGGTTGGCTGCGAGGTGATCACTTTGCCATCGCGCAGGATGGTGATCCGATCGGTGATGCGGAACAGCTCTTCGAGCTTGTGGGTGATGTAAATGCAGGTGACGCCGTGCGCCTTGAGCGTCTCCAGAATTTCCATGAGCTTTTCGACTTCAGATTCGGTGAGCGCGCTGGTCGGCTCGTCGAGAATGAGCACCTGCGCATTGCCGGAAATCGCTTTGGCGATTTCGGTCATCTGCATTTTGCCGACGCCGAGGCTGCCGACCAGCTTCTGCGGCACGATATCCAGTTTATAGCGTTCAAGGAGCTGCTTGGTGTCGGCATACAGCTTGTCCCAGTTGATCACGCCGCGCTCGACTGGCTCTTTGCCGAGGAAGATATTCTCGCCGACCGTCATGCTGGGCACGAGTGTCAGCTCTTGGTACACAATGGCGATCCCCTCATCAGCGGCCTGACGGATCGAACTGTGTTCCAGTTTGAGCTCATGGCCGTCGTAGAGCACATGGCCTTCATACGTCCCCGCGGGGTACACCCCGGAGAGGATCTTCATCAAGGTCGACTTGCCCGCGCCGTTTTCGCCACACAGCCCGTGGATTTCACCGCGTCGGATGCTGAAAGAAACATCATTCAGGGCCGTGACCCCGGCAAAACGTTTGGTTACATTTTGAAACTCAAGGATATTTGCAGTGCTCGCGTTCGCCATAAATTTACTGTCCTTAGTGGTAAAAGGACTCCCGTGGCGGAATGCAGCCCGAGAGTCCCCTTACAGATTGCTTGGGCATAACAGAAGTTTTGCTGGCGGTACTACAACATCAACTTGCGCACGCGCAGAGCGTGATTAGCTCGAAGCTTCTGCGGTGGCTTCCATCATTTCCGGACGCGGCGGACGTTCGTTTTCCGGCACATCGCGGTACACATCATCATACGCCTGGAAGCCGCTGGCGACGACCAAGTCGTACGCATTTTCCGCATTGACCTGGAACACGGGCAGGAAGTACGCCTGCACTTCGCCTTCACGCGCCGGGTCATTGGTCAGTTCGGCCATCGTGAACGTCTGCAGTTCAGGAATGTCTTCACCCTTGATGAGGGCATCGATCAGTTCGACCGCGAGCGGCGACAGATCACGGATGTCCTTGAGGATCGAGACCGTCAGTTGGCCGCGCACAATGCTGTTCACGCCATCCGCCGTCGCATCCTGACCGGAGATCGGGACGACGCCCGCCAGACCCTGAGCTGCAAGCGCTTGCAGCGCGCCAAGGGCGGTACCGTCATTCGAGGCCACCACGGCATCGATCTCGTTGTTCTGCGCGGTGAGGACGTTTTCCATAATGCGGAGGGCATTGGTCGCATCCCAGTTGTCAACCCACTGATCGGCGACGACCTGAATGACGCCGGAGTCAACGTACGGCTGGAGAATTTCATCTTGACCCTGACGGAACAGGATCGCGTTGTTGTCGGTGGGGCTGCCACCCAGCTTGACGAGGCGGACGGGGTTTTCAGCGGTCCACGTGCCACCGTCGATGTCGAGCGCGGCGAGCACGCCCAGCGCTTGCTGACGGCCGACTTCCACGTTGTTGAAGGAGAGGTACGCAGCAATATTGGGGGACTTGATCAGGCGGTCGTAAGCCAGAACATGCACACCAGCGGCGGCAGCGGCATCAACCGCGGTCGCAGCAGCGTCGCCGTCTTCAGCGACCACGATGATCGCCGCCACGCCCTGCGTGACCATGTTGTCGATCTGGTTGTTCTGCAGCACGACGTCATGATTCGCTTCCTGCGAAATCACTTCGTAGCCGAGGTCTTCCAGCAGGCCGCGCATCAGAATTTCTTCATTACGCCACCGTTCAGTAGCGAAATCCGAGAACGACAGACCGACCTTGATCGGATCCTGCCCACGAACGACCGAGACACTCATCCCCAAAACGAGGGCGAACACAAATAAAATGGAGAGAACACGGACAAACTTGGAATGCATTGGGACATCCCCTTGAATAGAGAAAAATTTGAGCGAAAACGAACTTCAAACTACTTCTGTTATGCCCTACTCCGGTTCATGATCCGCTTGCGGCGACCATGACTTAGGATCTTCCGCGCTGCCGTACAAGCATCGGTAGACGGTTATGTTTGGCAACGTTCCCACGATTATATACACCATCTGAAGCAAACAAAATCGGTTTTGAGCCGGATTCTGAAAGCGCTTGCAATTGTTCGGGCTTTCCACGAGAAAAAGTGACAGTTGTTACCCCCAAATGCTGCTCAAAATTGGGGGAAATCCCCTAGTTTTTCGTCAACCAAATTAGCGAGATTTCACATTGAATCGGGTCCCGTTTGAACGCCTGCAACGACCAGCCGGGTTGCCCGGTGCTGCCAGCAGTGCAGCAAAGTGCACAAGACTGTGTCCGCCGCTCGTGCCGATGACATTCATCTGTTGACAACCGCCCGGAAGTTGATTATCTTTGATGTAGTTTGAATAAAAATTAGGTAGTGCATAAATATTCAAACTAATCATTGGTTTGATGTGTCGAAAGATCAAAGTATGAAATTGTCGCCTTCGACCAGCAGGGTTGCTCTGAGCATCCTTGTCCTCTGTGCGGTGCTGCTCAGCGGGTGTACGCTCGCCACGATTCGCCCTCTCGATCCTGTCACGGGCAAAGCCATCATTGGCAATGAAGATCAACAGTTCAATGCGGCCAATTACGTCGCGCAGTTGTGGGATGAGCAGGTGATCCCCGTGCTGCACGAACAGGCGAACGACATCATGACGGTGCTCGACGCGCTGCGGGCTGACGAAGCAGGTGCGGCGGAACAGTATGGCCGCCATGAGGGACGCCAGCCGTACAGCTTCATGGTGACCGGCTCCGGTACGATCACCGAAGTGAATCTCGAATCGCGGGCTGGTCTTGCGCCCATCGACGCGAACGGCGATGGCACGGCCGATTATGCGCTGGCGATTGGCCCCGTCATTCGCGGGACGGCGCTGCGGGACTCGCTGCCATTCATCCAGTTCAACCAATTCACCAATCAAATGGAATATGCGTCCGTTTCCAATGAGATGCATGCGCGCATCAACACGCAGATCCTCACGCCCATCGGCGATCTGTCGTCGCTGAACGGCAAGAGCATCACCTTCTACGGCGCGTTCACGCTGGCGGAACTTGATCAAATCGTCGTCACGCCCGCCGAACTGACGATCAGCGGTTGATGATCATGACGACCGAATCAGTCATCCTGCATGCGGAGAAGGTCACCAAGGTCTACCCCGGCACGGTCGCCCTGCAAGATGTCGATTTCAACATCTATCCGGGCAAAGTGAACGTGCTGATCGGCGAGAATGGGGCGGGCAAGAGCACGCTGATGAAAATCCTCGCCGGGGTCGAATCGCCTACCAGCGGCACGCTACTGCTGGATGGGAAACCGATTACCGTGCGTTCGCCACGTGAGGCGTCCCGGCATGGCATCGGCATCATCTATCAGGAACTGAATCTGTATCCGAACCTGAGCGTGTCGGAAAACATCTTCATGGCGCGCGAACTCGTCACGCCGACCGGGATGATCCGCGAAGCTGAGCAGCAGCGCATCACGCGGGAACTGATGCAGCGCCTCGAACTCGATGTTGAGCCGAAAACGCTGGTCGGCGACCTGCGCATCGGCCAGCAGCAGATCATCGAGATCGCCAAAGCGCTGGCGCAGAACGTGCGCATTCTCATCATGGATGAGCCAACCTCGGCGCTGAGCAACACGGAAGTCGAAGTGCTGTTCCGCATCATTCGCGAACTCAAGGCGCAGAACGTCTCCATCGTCTATATCTCGCACAAGTTCGACGAATTGCTGCAAATCGGCGACTACTTCACCGTGCTGCGCGACGGCCATCTCGTCGCCGAAGCGCCCGCCAGTGACGTTTCGCTCAACTGGATTGTCGAGAAGATGGTCGGGCGGCGGCCAGAAGCGCTGTTTCATCGCAGCGACCACGCCGCGACCAAAGATTTGCTGCGTGTCGACAACCTGTCGCTGCCCCGTTCGGGCGGCGGCTACGTCGTCGATCACGTCAGCTTTTCCGTGCGCAGCGGCGAAATCCTCGGCATCTACGGCTTGATGGGCGCAGGACGCACCGAACTGCTCGAAAGCTTAATCGGGCTGCACCCGGAAGCCAGCGGATCCATCTGGTTGGATGGCGCGACGCTCACCAACCGCGACGACATCCGCACCCGCATCCGCAAAGGCTTGGCGCTCATCCCTGAAGATCGCCAGCTCCGCGGTCTGGTGCAAAAGCAGTCCGTGGCGCACAACATCACGCTCGCCAGCCTGACACGCTTCCTCAACCGCTTCTACCTGTCCGCGCGCAAAGAGAAGGCCGGAGTGCAGCAGGAAGTCGGCGAACTGCGCATCAAAGTGTCGGATGTGGCGAACCTCGTCACCTCCCTGAGCGGCGGCAACCAGCAAAAGGTCGTCGTCGGCAAGAGTCTGCTGACCGAACCGAAAGTCCTCATGATGGATGAGCCGACGCGCGGCATCGACGTCGCGGCGAAAGGCGAAATCTTCGAGATCATGAATCAGCTCGCGCTGAAGGGACTGGCCGTCGTGTTCGTCTCCTCCGAGCTGAAAGAAGTCCTCGCCATGGCCGACCGCGTGCTCGTGATGGCCAAAGGCTGCATCACCGCTGAATTTGATCGTTCTGAATTGACCCAAGAGGCGATTGTCGCCGCGTCCGTTCGCACCTTAGAAGAGGTATCGGCATGAGCCAGGCAAAACCCATGACTGTGCGCAGCACCGCCAAGAAACCTGATATTCGCCGCGACCCGCGCATGCTGTTTTTGCAGCTCCGCACATTGATCGCGCTGTTCATCCTCGTGGTGATCTTCTCGTTCACCGCGCCCGCCTTCCTGACGACGGGCAACCTGATCATCCTCGTCAAGCAGTTGGCCATCAACGCCATCCTCGGCATCGGCATGACCTTCGTCATCCTGACGGGTGGCATTGACCTGTCGGTCGGCTCCATCGTCGGCATTTGCGGGATGATCGCGGGCGGCCTCATCAACGAAGGGCTGGTCCTGCCCATCTTCGGCGTGTCGATCTTCTTCAACATCCCCATCGTCATGCTGCTCACACTGCTGGTCGGGATGTTCATCGGCATGATCAACGGCATCGTCATCACGCGCTTCAATGTGACGCCGTTCATCGCCACGCTCGGCATGCTGTATCTGGCGCGTGGTGGGGCACTCTTGCGTTCCAACGGCGCGACCTTCCCGAACCTCGTCGGCCTCGAAGCGCTCGGCAACACGGGTTTCCCGCTGCTCGGCACGGGCACGATCCTCAATCTGCCCTATCCCATCTGGCTGATGATCGTGTTCGCCATCATCGCGACCTTCGTCGCGCTCAAGACGCCATTTGGTCGGCAGGTGTATGCCGTCGGCGGCAACGAACGCGCCGCGGAACTCTCCGGCGTGCGTGTCAACCGCGTCAAGGTGCTCGTCTACATGATTTCCGGCTTCTGCGCGGCGGTTGTCGGCCTCATCCTCACCTCGCAGCTCGTAGCGGCTCACCCCGCGACGGGCACGAACTATGAACTGAATGCCATCGCGGTCGTCGTGCTCGGCGGAACCTCACTGAGCGGCGGGCGCGGCACCATCTTCGGCACGATTGTGGGCGCGTTCGTGATCGGCGTGCTCAACAACGGCATGGTCTTGATCGGCCTATCCGAATTCGTGCAGGTCGCCATCACCGGCTTCGTGATCATCCTCGCCGTCGTGATCGACCAATTCCAGCAGCGACTGCAGCGTCAGCTTGTGCTTCAACAAGCGACTTCGCAGGTGGTTGAGCAAGCTCAAGTGAAGGGAGGCGTGGCGAACTAAAAACTCCCGCACGGCAGCTTGCAAGCAATAAGTGTTGTGAAGGCTCTCTTTGGAGGAAATATGTTTCACAAGCTCAATCTAGGACGAATTCTCTTTGCGTTAGTGGCAATCCTGCTCCTCAGTGTTTCGGCAGCTGCGGCTCAAGATGTGCCGCAGGGCAACGGCGAACTGATCGTGATCATCACGCCGTCGCACGATAACCCGTTCTTCGCGGCAGAAGCGAACGCGGCAGAAGCCCGCGCGCAGGCGCTCGGTTACGAGACGCTGGTGCTGGTGCATGACGACGATGCGGCGCTGCAAGATCAGCACTTCGACACGGCGATTGCGCGCGGCGCAGCGGCCATCATCCTCGACAATGCCGGGGCGGATGCGTCGATTGCGGCCGTGCAGAAGGCCAAGGACGCGGGCATCCCGTCGTTCCTGATCGACCGTGAAATCAACGCCACGGGCGTGGCAGCGGCGCAGATCGTGTCCGATAACTATCAGGGCGCGACGCTGGGCGCGGAAGAATTCGTGCGTTTGATGGGTGAAACGGGCGAATACGTGGAACTGCTGGGTCGCGAAACCGACACCAACGCCCACATCCGTTCGCAGGGTTACAACGACATCATCGGGCAGTACCCGGACATGGTCAAGGTAGCGGTGCAGTCGGCGAACTGGTCGCAGACCGAAGCCTTCGACGTCATGCAGACGATCATTCAGGCGAACCCGAACATCAAGGGCGTCATCAGCGGGAACGACACGATGGCGTTGGGCGCATCGGCAGCGCTGCAGGCGGCGGGCATGACCGATGTGATCGTGGTCGGCTTTGACGGCAGCCCGGACGTGATGGAAGCCATTCGCCAGGGCACGATTGCGGCGACGGTGCTCCAGCCGGCGGCGTACATCTCCGAACTCGCAGTGGAACAGGCCAGCGTGTACATTCAGACCGGTGCAGCTCCCGCGGAAGAAAAGCAGTCGGTTCCGTGCGAACTCATCACCCCGGAAAACGTGGATCAGTACGGCATTTTCGCCCGTCTGCCCGAAGCGACCGAAGCTCCGGTTGCCTCCGATATTCCGCAGGGCAACGGCGAACTGATCGTGATCATCACGCCGTCGCATGACAACCCGTTCTTCGCGGCAGAAGCGAATGCGGCGGAAGCCCGCGCGCAGGCGCTCGGTTACGAGACGCTGGTGCTGGTGCATGACGACGACGCGGCGCTGCAGGATCAGCACTTCGACACGGCGATTGCGCGCGGCGCAGCGGCCATCATCCTCGACAACGCCGGGGCGGATGCGTCGATTGCGGCGGTGCAGAAGGCCAAGGACGCGGGCATCCCGACGTTCCTGATCGACCGTGAAATCAACGTGACGGGCGTGGCCGCGGCGCAGATCGTGTCTGACAACTATCAGGGCGCGACGCTGGGCGCGGAAGAATTCGTGCGTTTGATGGGTGAAACGGGCGAATACGTGGAACTGCTGGGTCGCGAAACAGACACCAACGCGCACATCCGCTCGCAGGGTTACAATGACATCATCGGGCAGTACCCGGACATGGTCAAGGTCGCGGTGCAGTCGGCGAACTGGTCGCAGACCGAAGCCTTCGACGTCATGCAGACGATCATTCAGGCGAACCCGAACATCAAGGGCGTCATCAGCGGGAACGATACGATGGCGTTGGGCGCGGCAGCGGCCTTGCAGGCGGCGGGCATGACCGATGTGATCGTGGTCGGCTTTGACGGCAGCCCGGACGTGATGGAAGCCATTCGCCAGGGCACGATTGCGGCGACGGTGCTCCAGCCGGCGGCGTACATCTCCGAACTCGCAGTGGAACAGGCCAGCGTGTACATTCAGACGGGGGTTGCTCCGGACCAGGAAAAGCAGTCGGTTCCGTGCGAACTCATCACCCCGGAAAACGTGGATGAATACGGCATTTTCGCTCGCCTGAGCTAACTCAAGCGGCTAAGTTAAGCTGGCGGCGACTCCCCGAGTCCCCGCCACACTGCCTGTATCCACCCGCGCCCGCGAACCCAAAAAGATCAATAGACTTACTGAGTAACTGACCCCATCATTTTTGAGCGCGCAGTTTGAGCGGTGGAGAACGCTGATGGATGAACGCGAATTGAGATTGAAATCCATTCAGTACCGGCGCACGGTACTGGAGATCATTAAACTGGCGAATGCCGGGCATACGGGGGGCAGTCTCTCGTGTGTCGATATCTTAAATGTGCTGTACAACGATGTCATGAACGTCACCCCGGCCAACTTCCACGACCCCGATCACGACCGCTACGTGCAGAGCAAAGGCCACTCCGTCGAAGCGCTGTTCACCGTGCTGGCCGACAAAGGTTTTTACCCGCGCAGCGACCTCGATACCATCAGCCGCTATGGTTCACACTTCATCGGGCATCCCACCCGCAAAGTCCCCGGCGTTGAACAGAACACCGGCGCGCTCGGTCACGGCTTGTCGGTGGCGGTCGGCATGGCGATCGCCGCGAAGAAGGACAAGCGCTCGTTCCGGGTGTTCACGCTGCTCGGCGATGGCGAACTGGCCGAAGGCTCCAGCTGGGAAGCCCTGATGACCGCCGCGCACTACCAGCTCGACAATTTGACGGTGATCGTCGACCGTAATCACTTCCAGATCACCGGGAACACCGAGGATGTCAACGGCCTCGAACCGCTCGCTGACAAGTTCACGGCGTTCGGCTGCGCGGTGACCGAAGTCGACGGCAACGACATCGGCGCGCTGGTTCGCACGTTTGATCGCCTGCCGTTCACTGTAGGCAAGCCGAGCCTGATCCTCGCGCATACAGTGAAAGGGAAGGGCATTAGCTTTATGGAAGCGGGGTCGAAGTGGCATCACCGCGTGCCGACGGACAGCGAATTCGCCGCGGCGCTCGCCGAACTAGCGCAAGCGGAGGTAGAGGCATGATGGAAATCGGCAAAGCGAATCTCGATGTTTTCGCCGAGACGCTCCTCAGTCTCGCCCAGACCGACCGCGATATCCTCGCCGTGACCAGTGATTCGCGCGGGTCGGGCAAGTTGACGAAATTCGGCGAAACGCTGCCGGATCAGATTGTGGAAGTGGGCATCGCCGAGCAGAACCTCGTCGGGATTGCGGCGGGTCTAGCCTCGGCGGGCAAGAAGGTCTTCGCGGTGTCGCCCGCCTGCTTTTTGACGGCGCGCTCGCTCGAACAGATCAAGAATGACGTGGCCTACTCGGATCAGCGCGTGAAGGTAATCGGCATCAGCGCGGGCGTGAGCTACGGCGCGCTCGGTTCGACGCACCATTCGCTGCACGATTACGCGGTGCTGCGCGCGATCAACAACATCGACATCGTCGCGCCCGCCGACAACTTCGAGACGCGGGAAGTCATCCGCGCGGCGCTCAACCACCCGCGCCCGCTGTATATCCGCTTTGGCAAGCGCAACATGCCGCACGTGCACGCCCCCGGCACAACCTTTGAGATCGGCAAAGCGATCACGCTGAAGACCGGGACGGATGTGACGTTCATCGCGATCGGCGAACCCGTGCCGCAGGCCGTGCTCGCCGCCGAAAAACTGGCCGATGAGGGGATTTCCGCAGGTGTGATCAGCATGCACACGCTCAAGCCCTTTGACACGGACGCGCTGCTGCACGCGGCGGCCACCTCCCGCGCGCTCATCACCGTCGAGGAGCACAGCGTGTACGGCGGCCTCGGCGAACGCTGCGCGTCGATCCTCATGGAAAAGCGCGTGTCGATCCCGTTCAAAATCGTCGGCTTCCCCGATGAATACACGGTCACGGGGAGTCAGATGGAGATTTTTGCCCATTACGGCATTTCGCCGGATGGCCTCGCCGCCACGGCGCGCACGCTGCTGCACGCGGAGTTGACCTGATGAGCCTCATCCTCGCCCTTGATCAAAGCACATCGGCGACCAAAGCCCTGTTGTTCGACACAACGGGCGCGCTGCTGGATCGGGAGTCCCTGGAACACACGCAGCATTACCCGAAGCCGGGGTGGGTCGAACACGACGCCGAAGAAATCTACGCCAATACCGTCGCCGTGGTGCGGGCGCTGCTGGCGCGGCATCCCGATGCGCAGCCGCTCTACCTGAGCATCACCAACCAGCGCGAAACCTTCGTCGTGTTTGAGCGGGGCACGGGGAAGCCGCTCTACAACGCCATCGTGTGGCAGTGCCGCCGCGGTGAGCCGGTCTGCGAACGGTTGGCGGTGCATAATCCCGCCGTGCGCAAGATCACCGGACTGCGCATCGACACGTATTTCCCCGCCTCCAAAATGACGTGGCTGCTGGAAAACGAGCCAGAGATCAAGCGTAAGTTGGAAAACGGCGAAGCGCTGCTCGGCACGATTGACACCTACCTGATCTATCGTCTGACGGGCGGCGCGGTCTTCGCCACCGACCAGACGAATGCCAGCCGCACGCTGCTCTTCGACATCAATACGCTGGCGTGGAACGAGCAGCTGTGCGGCCTGTTCGGCGTGCCGCGCGGCGCGCTCGCTGACGTGCGCGACAGTAACGCGACGTTCGGTGAAACCACTGTCGAAGGCGTGCTGCCCACCGCGATCCCGATTTGCGGCGTGATGGGCGACTCGCAGGCGGCGCTGTTCGCCGAGCACTGTTTCAAACCTGGCATGGCGAAGGTCACGTTTGGCACAGGCTCGTCCGTGCTGCTCAATATCGGCGACCAGCCGCGTACGGGCGGCACGGCGGGCGTCACGGCGATTGCGTGGCGCGTGCAGGGGCAGACGACCTATGCCTTCGAGGGGTTGATCAACCTCACGGGCGGGACGATCTCGTGGCTGCGCGACCAACTCCAGTTGATCAGCGACCCGCGCGAAACCGAAGCGCTCGCCGAGTCCGTGCCGGATAACGGCGGTGTGTACCTCATCCCGGCCTTCGTCGGCTTGAGCGCGCCATACTGGCGACCGAACGCGAAAGCGGCGATTGTCGGCCTGACCCCGGCGGCGACCCGCGCGCACGTCGTCCGCGCCGCGCTCGAATCCATCGCCTATCAGGTCAAAGACGTGCTCGACCTCATGGGCTTGGAAGCCGGGATCACCATGCAGCAGGTGCACGGCGATGGCGGCATGGTCAACAACCACTTCCTCATGCAGTTCGTCGCGGATGTGACGCGCTTGCAGGTGCGGGCGGCGGCGCTGCCGGAATTGTCGCCGTTGGGTGCGGCGCTGGCCGGGATGCTCGGCATGGGGCTGGCCAATTCGCTGGCCGATCTCGACGCGCTCCCGCACGACTTCAACGATTATGTGCCTGCGCCGGAGGCGGAGAAGTTCGCCGCCGATTACGCGGGCTGGCAGGCAGCAGTGCTTCAGGTTCTTGTGTAGAGACATAGATAGAAAGAAGGCGACTTCGATGGGCAAAAAAATGACCTTAGGCGTGATCGTCGGCAACCGCGACTTCTTCCCCGATGTGCTGATCAGCGAGGGGCGGCGCGATATCCTTGAGGTGCTGGCAGAATTCAATATTGACGCGGTGATTCTCGACGAAGACGCGACCAAACTCGGCGCGGTCGAAACGTGGGATCACGCCAAGAAGTGCGGTGAACTCTTCCGGCAGAACGCCGACCGGATCGACGGCATTCTCGTCTCGCTGCCGAACTTCGGTGACGAACGAGGCGTGGCCGACGCGATCAAGCTGTCACGCCTCGATGTGCCGATCCTCGTGCAGGCGTACCCGGACAGCCTTGACCAGTTCAACGTCGAACGCCGCCGCGATGCTTTCTGCGGCAAGATTTCGGTGTGCAACAACCTGTACCAGTACGGCTACAACTTCACCGTCACCGATCAGCACACCGTGCATCCCAAGAGCGAGTCGTTCAAGCGCGATCTGCGTAAGTTCCTCGGCGTGTGCCGCGTGGTCAAGGGGATTCGCAATGCGCGCTTCGGCGCGATTGGCGCGCGTCCGAACGCCTTCAACACCACCCGCTACAGCGAAAAACTGCTGCAAGCCTTCGGCATGACCGTGAGCACGCTCGACCTCTCGGAAGTCTTTGGTCGCGCGAACAAGCTGGCGGACGGCGATGGCCGCGTGACCGAACGGCTGGAACGCATCGGCTCGTATGTGCGCACGGGCAAAGTCCCTGCGCCGGCCATCGTCAAGCAGGCCAAGCTCGGCGTGGTGATCGACGAATGGATGAGCGCCAACGACCTCGACGCGACCGCGATCCAGTGCTGGACCTCGCTCCAGCAGAATTATGGCGTCAACGTGTGCACGCTCATGAGCATGATGAGTCAATCGCTCATGCCGAGCGCATGCGAAGTCGACATCACGGGTGTGGCCTCAATGTACGCGCTCCAACTCGCGTCGGATACGCCGAGCGCGCTGGTCGACTGGAACAATAACTACGGTGACGACCAGGACAAGTGTGTGCTCTTCCACTGCGGCAACTGGGCGGAAGTCTTCCTCGGCGACACGATGGAAATGGGCAACGCGCCGATTCTCGGCACGTCGGTCGGCGTCGAAAACACGTACGGCACGGTCAACGGACGCACCCCGGCTGGCCCGTTCAGCTATGCGCGTATCACCACCGATGACCGCCACGGCGCGATCAAGACGTATGTGGGCGATGGCGATTTCGTCAATGACCCGCTGGAGACCTTTGGCAGCCGCGCGGTCGTCGCCGTGCCCGGCCTCCAAAAGCTGATGCGTCATGTGTGCAAGAACGGCTTTGAACATCACGCGGCGATGAACGCGTCGTATTCGGCGGAGACGCTTAACGAAGCGTTCACGACCTATTTCGGCTGGGAGACCTACTACCACATCGGTTAGCTGCCTGAGTTTGCGCCCGTCCCCGTTAAATCATTCGCGATCGGGACTATACCAGTAGCAAAAGAATCCTATGACCAGTCGCCAGGAACTTCGTCTTGTTGCCAAAGTAGCCCGCCTGTACTACGAGCAGGACTTGGGGCAGGCTGAGATTGCCCAACGCCTTGATCTGTCGCAGGCGACCGTATCACGTTTGCTCAAGCGGGCGCTCGAACAGCGCATCGTGCAAATTTCGGTGAGTCTGCCCGCGGGCTTTAATGCTGAACTCGAAGATGCGCTGCAAGTCGCCTACGATCTCAAAGAAGTGATCGTGGTCGATGCGGCGGACGACGATGATGAACAGCTTCAACGAGCGTTGGGCACGGCGGCAGCTTTCTACGTGCAGAACACGATCAAAGCGCATGAGGTGATCGGGCTGTCGTCGTGGAGCGCAACGCTGCTGGCGATGGTCGACGCGATGCGCCCGTTCCCCCGCACGCAGGACGTGCAAATCGTGCAAATTCTCGGTGGCATCGGCAATCCGAATGCGCGCGTTCACGCCAATCGCCTGACCGAACGCTTCACACAGTTGGTGCACGGCAAGTCGATGTTTTTGCCTGCGCCGGGTGTTGTCGGCTCGGTGGAAATGGCGCAGGTTATCTCGGAGGATACGTTTGTGCGCGAGGCGCTGACGCTCTTTGAGCATGTGACGTTGGCGCTGGTCGGTATTGGCACCGTCGAGCCGTCGAAACTGCTCGCCAGCAGCGGCAACCGCTTCTCCGCCGAAGAACTGAATCATTTGCGCGATCTCGGCGCGGTTGGCGATATTTGCATGCGCTTCTTCGACATTCACGGCCATCCGGTCGTTAACCCGCTCAACAGCCGCGTGATCGGCATGACGTTGGAACAGCTTCGTCACGTGAAACGGTCGGTGGGCATTGCGGGAGGGCTGCGCAAGTACAGCGCGATCCGTGGCGCGCTGCTCGGCAAGTGGGTCAACGTGCTCATTACCGACCGCACGGTCGCCGAAAAGCTGATCGCCGAGAAGGATACGCCTCGCGGCTAAGGAGCCGGATGAACTAATGTTGAGACGCCGCCCGGCGTCTTTTTGTTTGCGTGGGGCGCCCCTATATTGGAGCTGCTGAGAACCGACCCTAGCTGCGTCGTTGATCACGCAATGGGATAGGAGTACTTATTCACGTTTTTTTCAGAATTTCATGATTGGCTGGAAAACTGTAATGTGCGAAGATTAACAATAATCCGCAGTAATTAATGAAATGCGTAATCTCGCATATATTGCGCGGTTTCAGGAGACAATGTTATGCAGCGTGCCGCCGTACCCGCTATCGCCCTGATGAACCGACTCAAATATCTGCAGAAATTCCTGCTGATCAGCGTGTTGTTCGCCGTGCCGCTCGTGATCGTGATGAGCCAATACCTCGTCAACGTCGCCCACGACATCGAATTCAGCGCGAAAGAACAGCTTGGTCTTGATTACAACGAGCCGTTGATCGACTTACTGGCGGTCACGCAGCTGCATGACGCTCTCATGAGTGCCGCGCTGAACGGTTCGACGCTGTTTGAGGCTGACATTGCTACCGTCCGCGAGACCATCAGCACGCGGATCGCCGCCGTTGACGCGGTCGATGCCGAGCTGGGCGCCGACCTGCAGGTCACCGAGGCTTGGGCGGCGATCAAAGCGACATGGGACGATCTCATGCTTGCGCTGCCGACGCTCACCGCCGCCGAAAGCAAAACGCAGCACCTTTGGCTCAACAATCAATTGCTGGCGCTGATTACGCAGGTGGGCAACAACTCCAACCTCATCCTCGACCCCGATATCGACAGCTACTATCTGATGAACAGCGTTATCACCACGCTGCCCCAAACGATGGAATACTTCAGCCAACTGCGGAGCGATGGCACTGCCGCGCTGGCTAAAGGCGCGCTCATGCCCAGCGATGTCACCCGTCTGACGATTCTCTCCGGGTTGGCGCAGTCGGCGCTGGACGAGAATATCCGTTCCTATGCTTACACATTTGCTGCGAATCCGGCGATTGAGGCGCAGCTCGCCGAGATTGCAGCGGCCAATGAGCA
Organism: Candidatus Flexifilum breve; assembly: GCA_016717205.1. Classification (GTDB taxonomy): domain Bacteria; phylum Chloroflexota; class Anaerolineae; order Aggregatilineales; family Phototrophicaceae; genus Flexifilum; species Flexifilum breve. The sequence continues at coordinate 683,665 of JADKGC010000003.1, read as the reverse complement.
AAACCTCGAATCGTTCCTCAATGTGTTGAATACCACGCTGCTGACGGCGGATGCCGCCCGTCAGGATGGTGAAATCCTGACTTCGTTTGTCGCCATTTCCACTCAGGCGCTTGACAGCAGCTTCGGGCTGTACAGCGCAGTTGCGAACTCACTGGATGAACTGCTGGAGAAACGCGTCGACGGCATTGAGCAGGGACGTGCCTTTGTCGTCGTGGTCACGTTGATCACGCTGGTAGCGACCGCCTATGTCTTCGCCGGGTTCTATCTGTCAGTGAAGCAGACGATTGCCGCGCTGGATAAGGCCTCGGAGCGGATCGTCAAGAACCAGATCCCCGGTGACCTCGTGCTGCAAAGCCGCGACGAACTGGCGCAGGCGGCGGTCGCTTTCAACAACGTCGCGAAAGGTCTGGATCTGGCGCGGCGTGAAGCGGTCGAAGCCACACGCATGAAAGACCTGTTCCTCGCTACGATGAGCCATGAACTGCGCACGCCGCTCAACGCCATGATCGGCTTCCTGCATCTGATGCTCTACAGCGGGCAGTTGGACGACGACAACACGCACATGGCAGAACGGTCGCTGGCGAACACGAATCGTTTGCTCACGCTGATCAACAACATCCTCGACCTGTCGCGCATCGCGACGGGCGGTCTGGAAATCGTGCCGACGCCGCTGGCGCTACGGCACATCTCCGCCGGGCTGTTCAACGATCTCAAACCGCTGGCGCAGGAAAAAGACCTGCGGCTCGAACTCTCGGTTGATCCGACGATCCCGGACAGCATCAACCACGATGAAACGCGCCTGTCGCAGATCGTGATCAATCTGGTCAGCAACGCGATCAAATTCACCGACAAGGGGACGATTGACCTCATGTTCAAGCGGCATGATGAGCGCCTGGTCATTCAGGTGAAAGACACGGGTGTCGGCATTCCGCAGTCCAAACAGCAGTTGATCTTCGACGACTTCTTCCAAGTCGATTCGACCTCAACGCGCAAGCAGCAGGGCGCGGGGCTGGGGTTGGCCATCGTCAAGCGGTTGGTACTGCTGATGAACGGCACGATCAACCTCGTCAGCGATGTGGGGCAGGGCAGCACCTTCACCGTTGAACTCCCGCTCAATCTGCCGCACTACGAGCCGACTGATCGCCGTAAGCGTGCCGAATTTGTGTTCGCGGACAGCCTCAACGCGCAGCCCGCGCTGGATGCGCAGGGGAGCACCAGCAAATGATGAAGATTCCGCGCGCCTTTGTCGGTTGGGAGGTGCTCGTCGTGGATGACGAGCAGGATAACTTGGAGGTAGCGTCGCGCCTGTTGAAGATCGCGGGCGCGACAGTCACGATGACCAGTAACGGTGTCGAGGCGCTGCAGAAAGTGCAGGCGCGCTCTGCCCCATACAAGTTTGTGCTCAGTGACTTGTCGATGCCGGATATGGACGGGTGGGAACTGCTGTATCTGCTGCAGCAGGAAAAGGTGATGCAGAATATCCCGGTGATCGCGCTGACCGCCCATGCGATGGCGGGCGACCGCGAACGCTGCATCGCGGCGGGGTTTCTCGATCATATCTCCAAGCCGCTGGACCCGATGAGCTTCATCCAGCAGATCATCAAGCTGCTCACACCGCTGCCGGACTACGCGCCACTACTCGAAACTATCTAGCCCTACTTAGGAGTTTTTGCCATGCCCTACAATCCCATACTCGTCGTCGAAGATGATCCAGACGGGCAGGAAGTCGTCGCCCGCATGCTCAGTCAGGTCAAAATTCAGTGCGAGATCGCCGGAACGGCCGAAGAGGCGTGGACGATGCTGCAAGCTCGCGCGTACACGGGCGCAATCATCGACCTCTCTCTGCCGGGGCAGGATGGCTTTCAACTGCTCAAGACGATTCGCGGCGATGCGCGTTTGAACGGTCTGCGCTGCATTGCGATCACCGCGTACCACACGCCCGAACTCAAGCACGACGCGCTCCAATACGGCTTTGACGGCTACTTTGCCAAACCGCTCAACCGGACGCTGTTCCTCGGTTCCATCGAAGACATCATGTTCAAGTAGCTAAAATACCCAGAGCGACTCTCCGGGAGTCGCTCTGGGCTGGTTGGACTGCTTGAGGCTGACACACGGTCAGCACCGGCGTCCGATCCCTCAGCCACCGCCCGGAGCAGGCGCGGGCGCGCTGCTCACGGACACATGCCCCTTAATCGCAATGCGGGATAACTTGCGCTGTGGGTATTTGCTGCCGCAGTTCGGGCATTCGACAGCATCGGCTTGGCTCATCGGCACGCGTTTTTCAAACGTCCGCCCGCAGCCCGGGCAGTCATACTCATAGATTGGCATCAGACAAGTCCATGAACGCGCAGATCAATACTGCGCTGACTTTACCGGATGCGTGGTGGCTTGCACCAGCGCCGATCGCTTATGTGCTGCCATAAGCCGAACTTATGGGTTTGGGGGCGCGGGCGATTTCTTTCGCCTCATCAAACTTCATGCCGCGTTAAAATACGGTACAATGGGCTAGTTTTCCTGACCAGAGGAAGTCTGCATGCGGGTTATCACGATTGTCGGCGCGCGCCCCCAGTTCATCAAAGCGTCGCCTGTGAGCCGGGCGCTGCGCCAGCAGCACACTGAAATCCTTGTCCACACGGGGCAGCATTATGACCCCGACATGTCCGATGTGTTCTTTGACGAATTGGCCATCCCGCGCCCCGATGTCAATCTCGGCGTGGGCGCCTTGAGCAACCTTGAGCAGATCGCGCACATGATCCTCGCGCTGCAGCCGATTGCGCTGCAGGAAAAGCCCGATTACCTGCTGATCTACGGCGACACCAATTCGACGCTGGCGGGCGCGCTGGTCGGGCGGGCGCTCGGCATTCCCGTAGCCCATGTCGAAGCCGGACTGCGCAGTTACAACCGTGCCATGCCCGAAGAAAACAACCGCGTGCTGACTGATCACATCAGCAGCTTGCTCTTCTGCCCAACTGACGTGGCGCAGGCGAACCTCGCCCGCGAAGGCATTACGGAGGGTGTGCGCGTCGTCGGCGATGTGATGATCGACGCGCTGCTGCAGAACCGCGCGCGCACCAGCGACCGCGTACTGCGGGAAACGGGCGTTACAGCCGGTGAGTATTTCCTTGCGACCGTGCATCGTCCGGCCAACACCGACGCGGCGGAACCACTCGCCAGCATTTTCGCGGCGTTCGCGGCGCTGGATTGCCCCGTCGTGCTGCCCGCGCATCCGCGCTTACGCAAAGCGCTGGAGCGGTTTGCGATTGCACTTCCGGCGAACGTCATCATCATTCCTCCGGTCGGCTATCTTGACATGTTGAGTTTGAGTCAGGCGGCGTGTGTCATCCTTACCGACAGCGGCGGGCTGCAAAAAGAAGCTTACGCGCTCGGCGTGCCGTGCGTGACCATGCGCACCGAAACCGAATGGGTCGAAACGGTGGACGCGGGCTGGAATCGCATCGTCGGCGCGGATACCGGGGCGATCAGCGTAGGCGTAGCCGCCGCATTAGCCGCGCGCCCGGCAGCGCATCCTGATTTCTACGGAGATGGTCACGCCAGCGAACGGATCATCGCGGCGCTGACAGGGGCATGATGGCGCGCAAACACCTGTGCATCATTTCGTTATCGCTGCCGATTGAGGTCGACATCCGGCTGATCAAGCAGATCGAATATCTCGCGCCGCATTATCACCTGACCGTGATTGGCTATGGGAACCCGGAGCGCGTGTGGGACCACATCAGCTCGTGGAAGCCAATCGACCGGACCGAGAGCCCGCGGCAGAAGCTGTGGGAACGCGCGCTGGTCTTTGGGGGGCGCGTGCTGCCCAAATTCTATGATGTCTGGTACTGGCAGCGCCCGCGTTACCAGCAGGCGCTGAACTGTGCGCGCATGGCGCGCGCCGATGCGTTTCTCGCCGATGATTGGGCGGCGATTCCGCTGGCGGTGACCGCCGCCGGGCAGCGCCCCGTCGTCTTTGATGCCGATGAATACTGGCCGGGCGAAGTTGAGAGCAGTCGGGCGTGGAAGCTGTTTTTCTCCCCGCTGATTCGTCATTTTTTGACGAAATACGCGGGCAAAGTGCAGGCTTCGGCGACGGTCTCCCAACCGATGGCTGATCGCTATCATGCTGAATTTGGCCTCAACCCGATTCTCGTCTATAACGCGCCGAAGTTCGTGGACGTGCCGCGCCGTGACATTGACCCGGAGCACATTACGCTGGTGCATCAAGGCAGCCCTGTTCCGAACCGCCGTCTCGAAACCCTGATCGAAGCGGTAGCACTGGCCGATGCGCGTTATACCCTGCACCTGATGCTCGTTGCGCCGGAGGCTGACCCGTACTATCGCAGCCTGGTACATCTGGCGGAGACGGTCGCGCCGGGACGCGTGTTTTTTCAGCCGCCCGTCTACCCGACCGAGATCGTGCGCGCCATTGCCCAGTACGACATCGGGATTAGCCTGATCCCCCCCGCAACCGCGACCTACTGGTTGACTTTGCCGAATAAAATCTTTGAGTCGATTGTGGCCGGGCAGCCCGTGATTGTCGGCCGGTCGCCCGCGATGGCCGATCTCATCCGCCAGCATGACGTGGGTTGGGTTACCGCCGATTTCACCGCCGCCGCGCTCGCCCAGACGCTCAACGCGCTGACCACCGACGATATCCGCGCGGCACGGGAACGTGCCCGCCGCGCGGCGCAGATCCTCAATGCAGAAGTGGAGATGGCAAAACTGGTGAACCTGCTCTCTGAATTGTTGGCCAACGCCGATGTCGCGTAAACGCATCTGCATCATCTCGTACTCCCCGATCAAGAGTGACGGGCGCGTGCTGCGTCAGATCGAGTATCTTGCGCCGGACTATGACCTCACGGTAGTCGGTTATGGCGCGCAGCCGGATATTCCCGGTGTCGATTGGCGGCTCTTTCCCGACCGCGACCCGCTGCTGGCCAAGATCATCCGCAACGGCTTGCAGACCGTCGGACGAGTCATCCCGGCGGCCTATGATCTGCTGGAAGTGGCGCGCGCCCGCTATTGGATCACGCAGCGAGCGGTCGATGTACGTCCCGACGCTGTGCTCGCCGATGATTTGACGGCGCTGCCCATTGCCGCCCACCTCGCGCGCAAGTTCGGCGCGAAACTGGTCTTTGACGCGCACGAATATTCGCCGTTGGAACAGGAAACGCCGAAGTTCAAGCGTTTGGAAACGCCCAACCGCACCTACTTGATTCGCAAGTATGCCCCCCAAGCTGCGGCGACCATCACCGTATGTGCGCCCATTGCCGAACGCTACGAGCGCGAATTCGGCTTTCGCCCGATTGTCGTGATGAGCGCGCCCAAGCTGCGCACCGTCGCCGATCACCCGATCAATCCCGAGCGCATCCGGCTCATTCACCACGGCAAGTACAGCCCCGACCGCCAGCCAGAGGTCATGATCCATGCGCTGGGGCAGGCGGACAAGCGCTTTGAGTTGTATTTCATGCTCGTGGCGACAGATGCAGAGATCGAGCCGCTGCGCCGCTTGGCCGATGAAGTCGCGCCGGGACGGGTCTTCTTCGTGCCACCCGTGCCGCCCGCGCAGGTCGTGAGCGAAATCGCCAAATATGACGCGGGCTTTTACGTGCTCGCGCCGACCAACTACAACAATCAGATTGCGCTGCCCAACAAGTTCTTCGACTTCATCGTCGCGGGGTTAGCCGTGGTGATCGGTAGTTCCCCGGCGATGGCGCAGCTCGTCCGTGAGTATGAATTTGGCGTGGTCGCGTCGTCATTCACGGCGGCCGCGGCCGCCGCGGCGCTTAACTCGCTGACCGTCGACCAGCTCATCAGTATGCGGGCGCAGGCGCGCATCGCCGCCCAAGCGATCAATGCCGATACGGAAATGGCCAAGCTGATCACCCTGTTCAAGCAATTACTCGGAGAGTAGACCTCTATGTGCGGAATTGCGGGAATTTATCGTCTGGATGGCAGCCCGGTTGACCCGAACTGCCTACTTGAGGCGTCTACGCTGATGCGCCACCGTGGGCCGGATGGTGACGGTTTTCTGCTGCTCAACACGGCGACGGGCGACCACAGCCTGCGCAGTGGTCACGACACCGCGCCCATCATCCAGCATCCGCTGGTGACGGAACCCGCGCCGTTCACACCGGATCTCGCGCTGGTACATCGCCGCCTCGCCATCATCGACCTGACGCCGGGCGGACACGAACCGCTCACCGTCGCAGGCGAACAGCTCTGGCTGACGTTCAACGGCGAAATCTACAACTATCTGGAACTGCGCGATGAGCTCAAGGCGCAGGGAGTGGTCTTCCACAGCGAAAGCGATGCCGAAGTGCTGCTGCAAGCTTACGACCAGTGGGGCGTAAACTGTCTCGAACGCTTCGTCGGCATGTTCGCCTTCGCCATCTGGGATCAAAAGCGCGGGCGGCTGTTCTGCGCGCGGGATCGCTTCGGCATCAAGCCCTTTTACTACGTGAACAGCCCCAGGCTGTTCGCCTTTGGCAGCGAGATGAAGGTGCTGCGCCCGCTTGACCCCGACGCCTATGCGCCCGACATGAACCAGTTATTCTGGTTCCTGCACTACGGCGGCGTCTTCAACCCGCCGTACACTTTCTTCGAAGGGATCCGCGAACTGCCGGGCGGGCATTACCTGCTGGTCGAAAATGGCGTGGTGCGCGAACCCGTCAAGTGGTGGGATATTGACCTTGAACGGGCGCGCGCGACCTACAACTACAACGATCCCGAAGGTGAATTCCTGCGCCTAATGCGCGAATCGGTCAAGCTGCGGCTGCGCAGTGACGTCCCGGTCGGCACCTGCTTGAGCGGCGGGCTGGACTCCAGCACGATTGTCGCGCTGGCGACCGAACAGCTTCACGGCGGGCGCATGAACAGCTTTTCGTCGGTGTATCCGGTGCGCGGCTTCGACGAGGGGCGCTACGTGGAGATCGTCGCGAATCAGTTCAAGACCATCGGCCACAAGACGACTCCGTCCTCAGAGAACTGGCTGTCGCTGATGAACCGCATTACGTGGCATCAGGACATCCCCACGGTGGCGACAGGGGTCTACACGCAGAATTTCGTCATGCAGTTGGCGCATGGTAACGTCACCGTGCTGCTTGACGGGCAGGGGGCGGATGAACTGTTTGCAGGTTACCTGAGCGCAGTCATGTTCCACTTAGGCGCGCTGCGCCGCCGGGATCCGCGGCGGTGGGTCGGCGAACAAGCGGCCTTTATGGCCGAAGCGTATCCGCGCTTCTTCTCGCACTTCAACGCGCGTGAAATGGCGTATCGCCTGTACCAGTACGCGACAATTGGCCGTCAACCCGTGCATGTGCTCAAAACTGAGTATCAAGGCGCGGCCCACGAACGCGCCCAGCAGAAGATGCAGCGGAAGCTCAAAGGCGCGGACGACCTGAATCAGCACCTGTATCAGCAGGCAGTGCGCGACAGCATCCCCGCGCTGCTCCACTACGAAGATCGCAACAGCATGGCCTACAGTATCGAGGCGCGCGTGCCGTTCCTCGACCATCGGTTGGCGGAATTCGCGCTCGGCGTCCCCGGCGATCTCAAGGTCAAAGGCCCGGTCACCAAGTGGTTTATGCGGCGGGCGCTGCGCGGCGTGCTGCCAGATCCGGTCGTGGAGCGGCGCGACAAGCTCGGCTACCCGACGCCGTTCGGTCAATGGCTGCGCAATGACAAGAAGATGCAGAATGAGGTCAAGCAGTACCTGTTCGACAAGGTGTTGCTGCGCCCGTGGTACGACCGTCCGCGCATCGAACGCATGTGGGATCTGCATGTGCGCGAACTCCGCAATTACAATCAGGTGATCTATTCGATGGTCACCGCCGAACAGTGGCTGTCGCATGTCGAGAACGGCACTGTCGCGCCGATTCAACAAAAGAGCTGAACTCTCATGCACATTTTGATCATCCCATCCTATTATCCGAGTCCTGCGCAGCCGCTTACAGGCACGTTCATCGAAAAGCAGGCTCAGGCGCTGCGCAAAGCTGGGCACAAGGTCGGCGTGCTGGTGACTCCGCGAATCAATGTTACATGGGAGCACATCAAGCGCGAGGGGCTGGCTTCTATACGCACAGTCACGGTCGACGCGAATGAGCCTAATTACTCTGTTTACCGCATGCACTGGGGTTGGTTTCCTCGTGTGCTGCCTGTCGCCGTCACCTTTCTACTTCGACGGGCCGGGTTCGCTGCTTTCGAACGTTACTGCCGTGCGCACGGCAAGCCCGACGTGCTGTATCCCCACAACACGTTTTACGGCGGGTATCTCGCAGCACAGATTCAGGTGCATTACGGTGTGCCCGCTATACTGCTGGAACATTCAAGCAGCTTCTTAGAGGGACTCGTCATTTTTCCGGGACAGGGGCAGATTGTGCGTGACGTGCTACGAAGCATGGATGCCCGTTTCTCAGTCGGGAAGGCGCTCATCCCGGCGCTGCACAAATACGCGCCTGAAGTCGAGATCGATGTGCTGGGAAATGTGATCGACACCGATCTCTTTGTACCGTCCAGTACGACTCCGCCGCCGCTTCCCTTCATCTTCACCGTAATCGCGCAGTTGAAAGAGCGGCGCAAAGGTTTCGAAATCCTCATCGACGGATTTTATCAGGCGTTCGCTGGTGACGACACGGTAAAGCTTTACATTCGTGGCAGCGGGCCGCTCCAGCCGGAGATCGAAGCGCACATTGCGCGTTTGAATCTCGGATCACAGGTGGAATTCCTTCCCTACATGACGCTTGAACAGCTGCGCGATCTCATTCAGCGCAGCCATGTGATCGTGTCGTCGAGCCATGTCGAGACTTTTGCCGTGAGTGTTGCCGAAGCGATGGCTTGCGGGAAGCCCGTTGTCAGCACGATCTCGGGAGGGCCGGAAGATTATGTGAACGACGCGAGCGGGTTTTTAGTTCCGCCGGGGAATCGACAGGCTCTCGCCTCAGCTATGCAGCAGATTAGGACGGAATACGCTCGTTTTGACCCGCAGACCATTCGCCAGATTTGTGTCGATCGTTTCAGTGAGGAAGCACTCGTGCGGCGGTTGGAGCAGGCCTACGCGCGCATTCGAAAGCGCAGTTAGAACCACTGCCTTGACTAACAACTCACCTGCTGGAGCGGCGCAGGCGCCTGCGCCGCTCCAGTTTCTGAGCTATAGTGACTCAACCGCGGCGACGATGGTTTCGAGATCGGCTGAGCTCAGCTTGGGATGCACGGGGAGGCTGATCACCTGCTGCGTGACCAGTTCAGTCACGGGCAGCGACTGATTGTAGCCCAGTTCCGTATAGACCTTCTGGCGGTAGACCGGAACCGGATAGAAGATGCCCGTGCCGACGCCCGCGTCCGTCAGCTTCTTGACGGCGGCATCGCGGTCGCCGTCGGTCACGCGGATGGTGTACTGATGCCACACATGCCCGTAGCCTTCCGGCGCATGCGGCGTGACCACCCGCTTGAGGTGCTGGTTGAGAAATTCCGCATTCTGGCGGCGGCGTTCGTTGAACATGGGCAGCTTGCGAATCTGCGCGAGGCCGAGCGCCGCGTGCATGTCGGTCATGCGGAAGTTGAAGCCGAGCACGTCGTGATAGTAGCGCACCTTCATGCCATGCGCGCGCAGCAGCTTGACCCGTTCCGCGATGGCGGGGTCGTTGGTCGTGACCATGCCGCCTTCCGCGGTAGTCATGTTCTTGGTGGCGTAGAGCGAGAACGCGCCCGTGCCAAAACTGCCCGCCGGGCGTCCCTGATTGGTCGCGCCGTGCGCCTGCGCCGCGTCTTCAATCACGGCGAGGTTGTGTCGCTGCGCGATACCCATAATCGCATCCATGTCGGCCATCAACCCGTACAGGTGGACGGGCATGATCGCTTTGGTGCGCGGCGTAATGGCCGCTTCAATGAGCGCGGGATCGATGTTGAACGTGTCTTCTTTGATGTCGACGAACACCGGACGCGCACCCGTGTAGAGCACGCTGTTCGCGCTGGCGATGAACGTGAATGGGCTGGTGATCACTTCGTCGCCGGGGCCGATGCCGTTCGCCAAGAGCGCGAGATGCAGCGCCGCCGTGCCGTTCGCCACGGCGACCGCAAACTGAGTGCCGGAGAGCTTGGCAAATTCCTGCTCCAATGCCGCGACTTTGGGACCCTGCGCGATGATGCCGCTTTCGAGGACTTCCTTGACGAGTGCCAGTTCTTCTTCACCGAACTGGGGGCTGGAAATGGGGATCATAGAGCGTATATTCCTACCAGAATCAGCAACAATGCTTTTACTATAACCTGCGAAGTCGAGAAAAATGCATTGAAGCCGAATAAGCGAGACCTGCAAATGGAGATGAAGGCCAGCCTCATCTCCGAGAAAAGTTCACGCTGCACGCGCCGGGCTAGACGTTGCCCACGCCCGCATACGTGAAACCGGCGTGTTCCGCTGCCGCGCGGTCGATGATATTGCGCCCATCGACGAGGACGCGCGCGCTCATCTGTTGAGCAGTGGCGGCGAGATCCAGACTTTTGTAGACGGTGTGCGCCACCATGAAGACCACGGCATGCGCGCCTGTGGTTACATCCGTCACGGAGCGCTTGTATTCGGGCACATACGGGTCTTGCACAGCGGCGATTGCGCCGCGGCGTTCCAGTTCGGCGACCATGTAGCCCGTCGGGCTGTCGCGGTCGTCGTCCGTATCTTCGCGGAAGGCGTAACCAAGCACGGCGACTTTCGCGCCTTTCAGCACAATGCCATGCCGCGCCAGCGCGCCCTCGACCAGGTCGACCATATGCAGCGGCATGCGGTTGTTGACTTGCCGCGCGCTCGGAATCAACTGCGGCTGAACCTGATCGCGCGTGTTGGCAATCAACAGCCACGGGTCTTTCGGGATGCAGTGCCCGCCGACGCCCGCGCCGGGCAGCAGCATATTGCGTCCCGGCGATTTATTGAGCAGCTTGCGGACGTCGTACACGTTCGCGCCGAGCGCTTCGCAGATCAGGGCGACTTCGTTGGCAAAAGCGATCTGGACGTCGCGGTAGGCGTTTTCCGCCGTCTTGACGATCTCCGCGGTGAGGAGATCGGCAGGGTCAAGCTCGCCGGTGACATAGTTCTGGTACAGCGCGATCATCGCCTGCGCGACCGCGGGCGTCTGCCCGCCGACCGTGCGGCTCATGTGCGTCAGGTTGTGCAGCAGCAGGCCGGGGGTGACCCGTTCCGGGCAGTGCCCGAGATAGAAATCGCGGCCTGCCTGCTGGCCGGTCGATGCTTCCAGACCGGGAATGACCACGCGCTGCATGGTTCCCGGCGCAATCGTCGATTCGATGATGACGAGCGCGCCCGGCGCTAGCACGCCTCCCAACTGCGCCAGCACAGACCGCAGTGCCCGGTACGAGGGCAGATGTGTGCCTTCATCGACAGGAGTGTCCACGCAGATGACGATCACTTGGACGGTGCGCAGGGCGGCGTAGTCGGTGGTGGTATGCAAGCGGCCCGCCCCGACCACGGACGCGATCAGCTCGGCGATGCCCGGTTCTTCGCCGCCGATGGGCGTTTCGCCCCGGTTGATAGTGGCGATGCGGTCGGCGTCAATATCGATGCCGGTCACCTGAAAACCACTGTTGGCCAGCATACAGGCGACGGGCAGCCCGACGTAACCGAGACCGATCACGCCGATCGCAGCCGTCTTTGCGGTGATGTTCGCGGTTAACTGTTCGATCATTTAGTTTTCGATTTCCACAACTTGATGAGTCTGACCGGAGAGCACCAGCGCGTGGGCGATGCGCAGCGCCGCCAGGCTGTGCGCTCCGGTGACCCGCGGCGCGCGACCTTCGCGCACCGCACCGATAAAATCTTCAACTTCCAGCCGCAGCGGTTCGCGCTTTTCGACCGGTTCGCGGATCACGCGGCCTTCGCTCACGCCGCGCAGGAGCTGCAAGCTGCTGTAGTTGTCCTGCTGCGCCAGACCATTTTCATAGTAGGTCAGGTCCTGCGTGATGTAATCCACTTCATACATGCCGCGCGCGCCGAGGGCGACGAGGCGGCGGCTCTTGGTTGGCGTCAGCCAGTTGACCTCCAGCATGGCGGTGATGCCGTTGCCGAAGCTCAGAATGCCGCTCACCATGTCTTCGCGCGTGTGCTGTGGATATTCTGCTGCGTCTCCGCGAACACGCGGATCGGCTGACTGCTGGCGAGGTGGCACAGAATGTCAATATCGTGGGTGGCAAGGTCGAGGACGACGCCGACATCCCGGATGCGGGCGGGGAAGGGACCGATGCGCTGCGCCCGTAGTTGGAAGATGCGCCCGAGCTTGTCGTCGCTGATAGCCTGTTTCAGCGCGGTGATGGCCGGGTTATGCCGTTCGATATGACCAACCGCCAGCACCACGCCGTGCGCGGCGGCCAGCTCGATCAGTGCTCGCCCATCGGCTTCGGTTTCAGCAATCGGCTTTTCGATCAACACATGGATGCCGCGTTCGATGGCGGCGCTGGCGACTTCGAAATGCAGCGCCGTGGGCACGGCGACCGTGACCACCTGCGGTTTAGCTTCATCAAACAATTGGCGGAAGTCACTGTAGCCAGTCACGTTGTGTCGCTGTGACAGGTTGGCGCGCTGCTTTTCGTCAGCATCGGCGATCCCCACCAGTTCGACGCCCGGAATTTCTCGGTAGACGCGAACGTGATGTTGACCCATTGCGCCCACCCCGATCACACCTGCACGTAGTGGTTCGTTCAAGATGGCTCCTTACGAGGCTGTGTAGACGGTCGCAGGGCTGCGACCGTTTATGGACACGAACTATAGCGCGTTTCCGGCACAGCGGCGAACGTCTCCAGCAGCGCGCTGAGGGTGGGGCTGACGACTGGATAGCCGACTTCCGGCAGGAAGACGCGCGGAATCATCATGCGCATCAACTGGGTGTAGCCGATGTTCGCGCCGAACGGCCAGTCCGTTTCGAACGGCTCCAGGCTGAGCGCCTCCCGGGCCGTGGTCAGCGCAGTTGCGACTGCTGTTTCGTCACCGTCATAGCGGGCGAGGCAGGCGGCTCCATAGGCGCTCCACGCGCTATCGCCTTGACCCTGAATCACGGCTTGCGCGGTCACCAACGCGAGTTCGGCGGCAGCGCGGTCGTCTGCGCGGAGCGCGAACAGCGCGTCAAATACCGAGGCGCTCGTCGGGCTGGGCGTGATGGCGCGGTAGTAGGCCAAGCCTGCGCGTGCCGACTCCAGATCACCGCGGCGCAAGTCACGGACGATGCTGCCCGCTGTGGGCACGGTTTGTGGGGTCTCGGCGAGCACCGCAACGCGCAGCGGATCAGCATTCCACGTCGGCAACATCTGGAAATCCGGTTCGGTGATCAACGCGATCTGGTAGCTGGCACGCGCCCCCTCAATGTCGCCAAGCAAAGCCTGCGTTTCGGCGAGTTGATAGGTAATGTGCTGCTCGTCCGGGCTGACCTGATGTGCCCGGGCAATGGCCGCGCCCGCGCGTTCGAGATCCCCGGCGGCGCGGTAGAGCGCGTAGAGATTCAGCCAGCCGAGCGCGTAATCGGGATCAAGCTGGGTGTAACGTTCAAAGGCCGCGATAGCCGCTTGCCTCTCACCTGCCAAGCCGTAGAGAAAACCCTGCTCATAGACGTAGAGCGCCATCCCGGAATCGGCCTCAACGACGCTTTGCAATTGGCGCGCGCCGTCCAGCGGCGTGAGCTCGCCTTTCGCTGTCTGCGTGATGATGCTGACATACTGCTGGTAAATGCTGACGCTCCACAACCCGGTCAGCGCCAGCACCAGCGCGCCAATGGTGACGGCGAAACGCATGATTTGCCGCCGCGTCCCGACCAAGGTGACGGATTCGAAAGGTGAGACGGTGATCACGAGCGCGACTAAGCCAATGAGCGCGATCACGGGGTTGAGGCTCGGCACATCAAACAGGTGATGTCCGGCGAACGCCATGACGCCACCCGCGCCCGCGATGATGACGGGGTCACGGCGGGCGTTCTGAACGAGCGCGCGTACGATCAGCCCGGCGCTCATCACCAGCGCCAGCAGGCCGAGCACGCCCAGTTCGGCGGCCACATGCAGCAGGAAATTATGGGCATGAGCATGCGGTTCACGCGGGGGATTGCCGTTGAAGCGCGCCAGATCGGTGCCAAACGTGAATAATCCGGAACCGGTGAGCGGTTGTTCGCGGAAGGTCTGCCACGCGGTCTCATAAATCCATGTACGCGTGTCGAGCGAACGCCCACCAGGGCTGAGGATTGAGCGCGCGACGAGGAACGATCCGAGCGCCGCCACCCCGAAGACCATCAGCAGCACAGCGACGATGAGGCTCCGCCGAAGGGTATTCTGGGTTGACCAGACCGCCCGCCAGCGCTTAGGAGCCAGCCAACCCGCGCGCCACAGGAGGAGCACGACGTACAGGCCGACTCCCGCCGCCGCCCCGACCCACGCGCCGCGCGAGTAGGTCAGCCCGAGCAAGCCGCCGATCAAGAGCACGTAGAGTGCCAGCAGGCCGCGACCGATCCCTTTGCTGCTCCGTGTGGCTTCGAGCGCCAAGGGCAGGAGCACAGCGAGAAATGCGCCGAGCGTATTCGCGTTGCCGAGCGTGCTGACCGGGCGCGGCAGCGAAAAATCCAGTGCGCCGTTGAGCATGAGCGGCAGCCTCGGCGCGTACCACGTGTAGGTTTGCAGGTAGCCGAAGGCAACGATGAGCACGCCGGAAAGCAGCAGTGCGTTCATGAGTACGCGCCGCGTGATGAAGCGATTGGCGAGCAGGTCATGCAGCAGCAGCCACAGGAGGAGGTATGCGCCGACATACCACAAGCCTATGAGGATGCGCCGCGCCTGATCCGTGTTGGCCAGCAGTGACGCGCCGAACGCGATTGCCCACACGAGGAACGCGCCATCGAGCACGGTGCTCGTGCTGCGCCAGCGCCGCCGCGCGACCAGCCACGCGCCGCCGATGGCGATCACGCCGAGCAGACCGAGCAGGCGCGTTTGGGGCTGCACAATGCCGTTGAAAGTTGCGCCGAGCGTCAGATACAGGAGAAAACAGGCATAAGTCAGGGCGCGCGCGAGCATTGAGTTTTCTCCTAGATTGGGGGAGCAAGTCTATTTAGGATATATCGTCGAAGGAGATTAGCTAGTTGGATTTTTTCATCGACGTCGATGAGCAGATAGCTAATTGCTGAGATCGCGAACAAGCCGATGAGGCCGAACACAATGTCGGCGGCAATAGTGAACTCGCGGGGAATGAGTGTAAAACAGGCGAGAACCAGAAATCCAATCGAAAATTTGATAATCCTGTCAACCTCGTACTTGACTTGGAAGTAGGTTGGATGAGCCTGATTCCACAAGTAGGTGAGGATGCACATTGTTAGTGTGCCAGCTACCAAAGCTAGAGCAGCTCCCATCGCTCCCAATAGCGGAATCAGCACAAGGCAGGCCAAAACCAAAACAATGGACGCGGCCGCTTGAATAGGCGTTTGCACACGTACTTGCTGAGCGAAATACATACTAGGGATCAGTAGATTGAATAACCCCGTAAAGAACTGTGCAAGCGCGACCCAGCCAATGACTGAATAAGCTTCGTGAAATGCAGGAGCAGTCATAATGAGTACAACTGGGCGTGCAAACAAGAAGAAGCAGAGTGTCAATATTCCGCCAAAAACAACAAAGTACGTTGTGATGCGACTGAACAGACGTTTTGCTTCATTTTGTTTATCAGTGAATGAGAGGAAATAGGGAAACCACGCACGCGTAAAGCCTTGGATAACCATGTTGATCGTCATTCCCAGACTGCTACCAATGGCATAGATTCCCACCGTATCCAGACCCGATATCCGCTCAAGAAAAAACCTGTTACTTTGGAGCAGGATAAAGAGAAATACAAATGATGGAACGAGAGGTAGCCCCAAACGGAGGAGTGATTTTGCTATTTGGGCACGAAGACGAAACGGAACTTGCGACATCACTGGTACCGCGTACAGAATCAAACTAATACCTTGTCCTAGCAATGTCGCGGCTACCCAACCGAAAATTCCCATCCGCAATACACTAACCATGACCACTGTGAGACTAATGTATAAAAACGCGGACACCAAACTGATCGCTGTATAAGCAGTCGCTTTCTGCTCAAACTGATAATGAAAACTAAACGGCGTTGAAATGATATTAAACGCTGTCGCCGCTGATGTGATAATTAGAAGATTAGCGTATATGGGAGTACGGAAAATCAGTGTGCTGAGTTCAGAGGCGTATATGATGGTAACAAGTGTCATTAGGAGTGCGCTGACCGAAAGGAGCAACACAGAGGTCCAAAGAGTTGTTGGACGTTGATTGGGAGAATCATTCTCAAAATATAGAATGCCAATGATTGAACCGAAGCCGAGGGAGAAAATTGATCCCAAAACATATGTTACAGATGCCAAAATAGCGTTGATTCCATAGTCGTCCGGTGTTAAGTACGCTGTAAACAATGGAAGCATCAGAAAGCCTAGGATCTTCGTTAGTACTTCGCCTGTGCCGTAAATGAGGGCACTTTTCGCGAGTCGCCCAAGCTGCCCCGTCATTTGCTCACCAGAGTGTGTTTTGACATTCTTAGTCCGTGGATTGAATGGGATTTCTACCAACATTGACGATGATAAGGGTTGAGGCTATTATAGCCCCTTGACCCCCTTTTAAAAATCGTCCTACAACGTAAATCAGGATAAGTAATGCAGCCTTCAACTACGAAAACGCAATTTCGCGTTCGTGGCTTGTTCACAGCATTTTGTGTTCTACTGGCAGTAGTTCCTTGGGGTATCGTCTTGGCTTCAAGCTCACGTGGGTTTGACCTTACAGACGAATCATTTTATGTATTGAGTATTGCACATCCTGAAAATGTATCGGCAACATTTTCGATGTTTGGGGCAGTCCTAAACCCACTTTACAATGTCGTTGGTGGAAATATAACGAAATTACGGATTTTTTCTATACTTATACTGTTTTTCGTGTCTACTCTGGTAACTTGGCTGACTGTGCGAGTTTTTGAGCGAAATTCTCCTGCAATGCCCAACCGTACTTTTGTCGTTCAACGTAGAATCCTACTCACGCTACTTGTGTCTGCTACTAGTACTCTCTATTATGCGCTCTGGTTGCTCACACCGAGCTACAATTGGTTGGCGCTTACCGGGTTGACGGCGTTTTGGGGTGGGTTTTTGTTGTGGTTGAGTTCACACCACCGTACATGGCGAGCACGACTTGGAGTCGGGATTTTTGCTTGTGCAGCTGCTATCGTTTTTTGGGCAAAGCCGACCTCAGCCGCTCTAGTTGCGTTTTACCCACTGGTTGCAGTAATCCTTATGTACCGTCAGTGGCGGCGATTACTGGATCCTCATTCGCTGCTAGCAGGTGCTATTGGGTTTGCATTTGGAATAAGTGTGCCGTTGTGGCATGGTATGTCTATACAAGACATTATCACAATACTAAGTCAGGGTATTGAACATCAGAACCTGATGAAGCCCGGAGAGTATAACAGCATTATAAGCACGATTGGTCAGGGGTTTGTTGAAATAGGTAAGACTTTCGCCCAAAATCTCTATCCCACGCAATACTTTTTAGTCTGGTTTGTCCCATTAGTCCTAACTTTGTTGATTGCCCAAGCTTCAACGCCAAGCAAAGTAAAGTGGCGAGCAGCAAAAATTGTTTTATGTGTCGGATTTGTGGTAAACCTAATTACTGTCACTTATGTGTTAAGCGAAAACATTGGGCATTGGTCTCTAAATGTTTTGCTACTTTCGGCGGTTTACCTGCTAACAGGACATTATACAGACTGCAGAATTGCGAAAGTTAGTTTCACGATAAAGCAATGGCGATTAGTTATTTGGTTATTTCCGATCATTGGCCTAGTCTTTGTCTTTGCATTTGGGTCAACCAACCCCTACGTTTTTCAGTCCGCAATGGCTGCACATTTCTATCTACTCGGCACAGCAGTACTGTTTTTGACAGTCAAAGAGAGAAGTGTGAACGCCCTGCTGATGTGGCTAGCAGTACCAACCTTGCTAGGTGCAACCATTTGGCTAATTTCGATTAATTCACTTACGCCATATAGGCAAGATGTTCCTATTTGGAATATGGATCAGTCAATTAGTCTGGACGATGGCACTAACACTCTTCTTGTCAGCAACGAAATGGAACGATACATCCAAGATTTGCGTACGCTTGCTGCGACATCAGGAATGGAGCCTGGCACTCCTTTTATTGATCTCAGCGGACATTCTCCGGGTGTGTCATATGTTTTACAAGCACGCCCCTATGTTTTTCCTTGGTTACTTGGTAACTACCCTGGCTCAGATACTGGTGCTATCTTTATTTTGAAACACTGGGAAACAGAGCAACTAGCATCTGCTTGGATCTTAACAGCTACTGAAAGTGAAGCGCCACCGTTGTCACTTACGGTTTTAGCCGCCGTTGGTCTCAGCTTTCCCGACGACTATATCCAAGTTGGAGTCACCCACTTGCCTGACAGTAACGAAATTCACACTTTATGGCGTCCTAAAGAGACAACTAATGCCTCTTGAAGATTTTGTCTGTCTGCTCACAACAAGTTTAGCGAACGTTCAATCTGCTCATTGCATCCCTCGCTGATTGCTCATACGGCGCAAGATCAACGATGGCGCGGTAGACGTTCAGCGCGGCATCGGGCTGCCCGTTGGCCTCATAAGCGGCAGCGAGATCATACCACGGCTGGAGCACTTCAGTCGGCGGGCCGGGCAGGCGCATCGACGGCAGCAGTTCAAACGAGGCGACGCGCCCCTGAAACAGCACGCCCTCAAAGTTCTGTTCGATGATGCGACCGGGAACCGCGCCTGCGCGCAGGCGGTTCAGCACTTCCGGCGACTCGACCAGCGCTAACCGGACCGCGTTGGGCAGTTCCTGAAACGTAGGCAGCATGTCGGCAATGTCCAGATCGCGCTGCGCCGCCGCTGGATCAAAGCTCACCTCTGCCCGCGCCCGGGATACGTAGTAATCGCCATTGCCGCGGTCACGCTCAATGGCTTGGGTGAAGGCGTGCGCCGCCCGGCTGGGATCGCCTTGCACAGTCAGTTCATGCTGACCGACAATCCACCACTGCATGGCGCTCGTCGGTGTCGGGCTCACCAGCGAGACGGCGTAATCGGGATCGAACGTGGTAGCGACCCGGTAACGCCAGTCCAGCGCGTAGCCGTCATAGCGCATGAGTTCGGCGATGGCCGCGCGGCGGCGCTCTGTCTGCATCCAGAAATCGGAGAGCGGGACTTCCGCATAAGTGACCATCTGGTAATTGAGCAGGATGTCGGCGTCCGGCGCGGCATTGTTGGCATCGCCGATACGTGCCCAGTTGAACGCGCCCGCGTTGGCGTAGCGCAGTTCACGCGCCTGCCAGGCAGCATCGAGCGCGCCGCTGATGTCTCCGGCTTGTTCGCGCAGCCCAGCGAGATTCAGCCAGCCTGTTTCCCACGTTGGTTCGAGGGTGAGCGCCTGCTCATAGGCGGGGATTGTGTTGGTCAAATACGCGATTTGGAGTTGATACAGGTGCAAATGAGGATCAATTTCGGCGGCTTGCCGGGCCGCGTCGAGATCGTTCCCGCGGACGCTGGCGTTGAACAGCGCGTGCGCCCGGTCAAACTGGATGAAGTCGAGGCCGTATACGCTGATGACCGCGGCCAGCGCGCCCGCGCCCACGCGATTCCAGCGCGGCGGCGTGACGGTGAGCAATGACCCCGGTTCGACCGTGCAGTATATGATCAAGACGAGGCTGAGCAGCACCAACGGTGTATAGGTGAACGTGTCGAAAACGCTTTGGATCCCTAATGCGATCAGCGCCGCTCCCGCGCCTTCAAGCCGCCGCTGGCGCGTCGGTGTATCAGCCCGCCGCCACAGTGACCACCAGCGCAGCGCGATCACGACGCCGAAGCCGATCATCACCAGTACGCCGGACAGTCCAGTTTCCGCGGCGTTGTTGAGGTAGGCATTGTGCGCCGTCGACAGGCGATCATCGACGTTGACCGGAGACCGGATTTCGCGGTAAGCGCGTCCGAACAGCCCCGGCCCAACGCCCGTCAGCGGGTCAGCCGCGATCATTGAGGCCGCGCCGCCCCACAAGCCGAAGCGTAAGTCGTCACCGGAGGCGCGGGCTTCTGAGCGCCCGATCCACACGATCAAGCCGATCACGGCGGCTAAGATCACGACCGCTAGCCCGAGAACCGGGAGTAACCGGGCGAACTGCGGACGCTTGATCGCTGGCGTGCTTTGTGCCGGAAGTACAGCGCGCAGCAGGCGCAAGCCGATCAACACGGCGAGACCCGCCCCTGCGCCGAGGAAACCGCCGCGCGAGAATGTGCCGATCAGTACCAGCAGCAGCATCCCCGCGATGCCGAAAAAGACCACGCGGTAGCTGCGTTTAGTCGAACTGAACCCCCAACCGAGCGCGGTGATCAGCGTGGGGGCGGCGAAACCCGCCATCCACGTGCTGACGCCGAGCGGAATGTAGATCATGGGCGTTTCGGGCGGGATGATCAGCCCCACGTTCAGCTAACCGACGCCCGGTTCGGGGATCAGGTCGATGCCCGTATACCACGCCATCAATTGCGCGAGCGCCAGCACGGCGATCAGCGCGGTGACGAGGAAGAACGTCTCCATCAACAGGGATTCGCGCCCACGCCCGATCAAGTCGGCGATGATGAGACACACCGATCAGCGCGCCGATGAGCGGGTTGAGCGGCGTGGTGGGCAGCCCGCGGCGCATACGCCGCAGCAGCCATACGCCGAGCAGAACCGTCACGACGGCGTGGTGCAGTACCCGCACACCGAAGATTTGAAAGTAATAAACGCTACCCCCGATCAACGTGAAGTAGACGGCGGCGAAGATGAACGCTAATCGGGACAGACGCATGGCGCTACCTCAGCGGGGCAGGAGAAACCGTCTACTTGTGATCGCACACATAGGTTGCGGGATCGACGCCTTCGGGCAGGCGTTCACCGCACTTGCACACGTAGCCGATCACATGCGCCGGGTTGCCGACCACAAGGGCGTAATCCGGCACATCTTTTGTCACGACTGAACCCGCGCCGACCATGGCCCATTGGCCGATGGTGACGCCGCACACGATCGTGCAGTTCGCGCCGAGCGCCGCGCCCGCGCCCACGCGCGTGTACGAGATCTTCCAATCGGTCGGGCTTTTCAGTGAGCCATCCGGGTTGACGGCGCGCGGAATTTTATCATTAGTGAACACGGCGTTCGGGCCGACGAACACGCCATCTTCAATGATCACGCCTTCGTAGACCGAGACATAGTTCTGGATTTTGACGCGGTTGCCGATTTCGGCATGGGCATCGACGTACACGCCGCGCCCTAAAATGCATTCGCTGCCGATTTTGACGCCGGGGCGAATCTGCACGAGATGCCACACCTTGGTGTCCTCACCGATCTGCGCGTCAGCAGCGACGTCAGCGGTGGGGTGAATATACGTTGCCATACACCTGTCCCTGAAAGTAACCTGTCCGCAGTCGGGTTGCGGACACTCTGAATATGGCATAGTATAACCGTACTTCGACAGTTTTCACCCACAGGCATGAACAAGCTATATCAACACAAAATCATTACAGCGCCATTGTGGTCGGCGAGGGGATTGTCGGTCTGGCTACGGCGCGCGAACTGCTCCGCCGCCACCCTGACTTCAAACTAGCGCTGCTCGTCATCGCGCAGATGATTGTCAACCGGGCCGAGGCGGCGTTCGCGCTGGCCTAACCCTTCGGTCAGTGGGGTCGGGGCGCAGTAGTTTGCACCCCGACCGAAAGTCGCTGTTACTTCTCCGCCACGATCACAAACAGATTGCCGCCGTCGGCATCGCCCGTCAGCGACGGGTAGAACATGATGCGGCTGAAAGCGCACAGGAGGTGACGATATTCGTCGTCGGTGTACGCTTGCAGCATCGATGTGTAAAGGGACTGTGCGCCGCTCTCCGCTGCGTACACGTAATGCTGGAACACGGCGTGATCCTGCTCAAAGCTGGCTTCGGTCAGGCACAGGTACGGCTCATCCGCGAACAAGCCTTGTTCGGCGGTGTACCATGACGGCGCACCTTGCCCCAGACGATGTACGACCGCATAGGGGTGTACTTCCAGCAGCAGTTGGCCGCCGGGTTTGATCGCCGCGTGCGCTTTCGCGATGATGTGCTCGGCTTCATCGGGCGCGAAAGCGTTGAGTTCGCCGAAGATCATGGCCGCGAAGTCATAGTCGCTCCCGTAATCGAGCGTGCGCACATCCCCGAGCACATACTCGATCTCCGGGTGCTGCTCTCGCGCATAGGCGATGCTGGCCGGGGAAATGTCGAGGCCGCGGCACGTATGCCCGAGCGCGGTCAGACGGCTGGTGTAGAAACCGGTTCATAGCGGCTGACCGCGTCGAGGACTTTGGGCAGCAGGGACAGATCGCCGGGGGTGTTGAGGAAGAAGTTATCGCGTCCCAGCACCCAATGCACCGCCTTGTCGATCGCGGCTTGTTCGCTCAACGGCTTGTACTAGGTCGTGTGTGCGGCTGATTATCCCAGCCACCCTGCGCGATCAATTTGATGGCCTGCACGGCGACGTTGCGTTCGCGGCACAGCGCCATCAGAGCCTCAAAATCGGCGGCGTACTGCGGGTTCTGCAGGAGCACGAAGTTATACGGCAGCAGCACGGAGTCGAAGTCGAAGCGTTCCAGCGAGCGTTTGTGCATCGCCGCCACGCTGATGTCGTGTCCGGTGACGCCGATGAAGCGCGTCAGCCCTTGCTCCCGCGCTTCGATCAAGGCTTCGAGCGCGCCGCCCGGTCCCATCGCCACGTCCCACTCCTGCGGGTCGACCAGATAGTGCATCTGGATCATGTCAACGGATGCGACGCGCAGCCGTTCGAGCGAGCGGTGAAACTGATCTTTCGCGCCTTGATAGGTGCGCTCGTCGGTTTTGGTGGCGAGGAAGAACTTGGCGCGATGCTGCGCCATCCACGGGCCAATGCGCAGCTCGGAATCGCCGTAGCTGGCCGCCGTGTCAATGTGATTGATGCCATATTCCAGCAGCAGATCGAGAATGCGGTCGGCATCAGCTTGCGGTGTTTGCCAGAAGGCCGCGCCGCCGAACAGGGCGCGCGTGCTCAGATGCCCGGTGCGCCCAAACGGAACTTGTGCAATCATCGTGTGATCCTTTCTCATGAAATTCACTTCAGTCGATTTTGCTGGAGACGCCATGCGCCAAGTGCCGCCTGACCGAGCGCCAAGCCGCCGTCGTTGCTCGGCACTTGACGCTGCACCAGCACCGTGAAACCGTGCTCTCGCAGCCCGCGCACCAGCGCGTCGAGCAGGCGCACATTCTGGAACACCCCGCCGCTCAAGGCGACTGTGCTGCCGTGACCGTCTGCGCGCAGACGGTCACAGACGGCGATCACTGCCTCGGCCACCGCGCTGTGAAAGCCCGCCGCGATCCGGCTGACTGGGACGCCCGCGAGCACATCGGCGGCGATCTGCGTGATGAGCGGCGCGGGATCGAGGACGAGCGCGCCCCCCGCATCCGGCACAATGGCGAGAGCGTAGGGCTGGGCGTCGTCTCCGGCAAGCCCTTCCAGTTCGATGGCGGCTTGGGCTTCATAGGTGACACGTTGGCGCACGCCGATCAGCGCGGCGACGGCGTCGAACAGCCGCCCCATGCTGCTGGTCAGCACGGTTTGAAAGCCCGTCTCGAACTGGCGCCGCAGGATGTTGCGTTCGGCGGGTGGACAGGCGGTGACGGGTGGCAGATCGTCATGCCACTCGATCCCTGCTGCCCATAACTGCGCCAGCGCCATGCGATACGGGAACTTGACCGCCGCATCACCGCCCGGCAGCGGCACCGGCTTAAGGTAGGCCGCGCGCCGAAAATCGGCGTAGTCGGCGATTAGCACCTCGCCGCCCCAGATCGTGCCATCGGTGCCATAGCCCGTGCCGTCGAGGCACACGCCGATCACGGTCTGCGCGCCATCGTGGCTGTGTTCCGCCAGTACCGCCGCCATGTGCGCGTGATGATGCTGGACTTGGATGAGCGGCAGTCCCGTTTGCGCGGCGACGCGCTGCGCCCACTGGGTCGTCAGGTAGTTGGGGTGCAGGTCGCACACGAGCGCGCGCGGTTCGGCGCGATAGAGCGCCCGCAGATGCGCCTGCGCCTGTTCGAAGGCGGTGAGCGTTTCGAGGTTTTCCATGTCGCCGATGTGTTGGCTCAAAAAGGCGTAGCCGTCGTGCGTGAGGCAGAATGTGTTCTTGAGTTCGCCGCCCGTCGCCAGCACCGACTCCGCGGCGAACGGCAGTTTGATTGCAAAGGGAGTGTAGCCGCGTGATCGCCGGATTGGCAGTTCGCCGCCCTCGAATACGCGCAGCACCGAGTCATCGCACGGCGTGTGGATCGGGCGGTCATGCAGCAGCCACGCATCGACCAGCGGCGCGAGGCGCTCCAGCGCTTCGGCGTTGTCAATCGCAATCGGCTCGCCGGAGAGGTTGCCGGAAGTCATCACCAGCGGGTCGGGCAGCGCGTCGAGCAGCAGGTAGTGCAGCGGCGTGTAGGGCAGCAGCAGGCCGACATAGGGATTTCCCGGCGCGACTCCGGCGCTCAATGGGCTGTCGGCACACTGTTTGACCAGCACAATGGGGCGCTGGCGGCTGACGAGCAGCGCCGCTTCCTCGTCGCTGATGTGGGCGATGTGGCGTGCCATTTCCAGATCGCGCACCATCACGGCGAACGGCTTGTCGACGCGGGCTTTGCGCTCACGGAGCAGCGCCAGCGCCGCGTCGTTGGTGGCGTCACAGGCGAGGTGACAGCCGCCCAACCCCTTAATCGCAGCGATCTGCCCGGCGCGCAGCAGTTCGCTGACGGCGGTCAAGGTGGCCTCTGTGCCGCGAACCGAGTCACCGTTTTTCGCCTGTAACCAGATGCGCGGCCCGCACACGGGGCAGGCGACGGGCTGCGCGTGAAAACGGCGGCTCAACGGGTCGTGATACTCGGCGGCGCATTCCGGGCACATCGGGAAGATGGACATGGTCGTGGTGGCGCGGTCGTAGGGAAGTGCTTGAATGATGGTGAAGCGCGGCCCGCAGTGCGTGCAGTTGATGAACGGGTAGCGGTAGCGTCGATCCGCGGAATCGTAGAGTTCGCGCAGGCAGGCGTCACATACGCCGACATCGGCGGGGATGTGCGCGCTCACGCGGTCACTGCTCTGGCTGGCGCGAATGCTGAACTCGGTCTCGTGGAGCAGTGGTAGTGCGGTCACCGTGAGCGCATCAATGTGCGCCAGCGGGGGGAGTTCGGCGGTCAACGCCGCGTGAAACTGCTGGAGCGCCGCCGCCGCGCCTTCGACTTCAATGAACACGCCGTCGCCGTTGTTGCCGACATGGCCGCCGAGTTCATAGCGAAGCGCCAGCCCATAGACAAAGGGACGAAAACCGACGCCTTGTACAATCCCCTGTACATGCAGACGCCAGCGTTCACTCATGCCATCCATACCCGTACTTGTTCCCATACACGGGTGAGTATAGCGTATCCTGAACGCCCGTTGACACATCTCCTGACATCTCGTAGACTTAGAACCGTTGTGACCCATCCTAGACTCGGAGTGAACCATGAGCAATATTGTCACGCTGGCCGATGGCTCAACCGCCCGCCCGGCGCGGCTCGACGATGCGCCGGACATGCTGGCCATCTACCACGCTGTTTCCCAAAAGCTGATTGGCGAGCCGGAAGAGACGCTCGAAGAAATTGTCGATACCATGCAGGAACCGTTCGTCGACCTTGACCGCGATGTGCGGGTAGTGCACACCCCGCAGGGCGAGCTGATCGGGTTTGGGTGGGTATATCTGCGGTTGCTCCGTGATGTGGAGATCGACTTGTACATGCATCCCGACTTCTGGGCGACCGATACCGTCGTCATGCCGTATTTGACGGCGTGGGCGGAAACCCGTGCTCGTGACGCGCTGGCGCTCGTCCCCGAACATGAGCGCGTGACCGTCACGGCGTGGTGCTATCACAACGATGATTGGTATCAGGCGCATTTGCGGCAGTTGGGTCTGGAAGTGGTGCGTTCCTCCTACTTGATGTGGATCGACTTCAACGAACTGCTGCCCGCCCCGGTGCTCCCCGCCGGGTTGACCATCCGTGAGTTTCGCCGCGACGAGGATTGGCATTATGTCTTCGAGGTGCGCCGCGAAGCGTGGCTCGACATGTGGGGTTTTGTCCCGCGCACCTATGAGGAAGACTATACCGATTGGCGGCACTACTGGGAGAAGAATTTCCACGAAGGCTACTGGTTTGTCGCCGAACAAGACGGCGCAGCGGTCGGCGTGTGTTTGGGCGAACCGACCTACAACGGCGCTGATGATGTCGCCTATATTGCGAGCGTGGGGGTGCGCCGCGCGAATCGCCGGCAGGGGATTGCGTTCAGCCTGTTAACCGCGGCGCTGGCACAGTTTCAGGCGCGTGGCAAACGGGCGGCTTCGCTTTACGTCGATGCCTCCAGCCTGACCGGGGCGGTTGCTCTCTACGAGCGCGCCGGGATGCACGTCAAGCGCCGCTTTGACCGCATGCAGAAAGAACTGCGCGCGGGCGTTGATCAGCGTGTACAGGTCGCCGGGGCACTCGAGTAAGTCGGGGCGCATGAGGTGCGCCCCATATGTCATCCTCAGGTTGACGACCGTCCGCCGTAGTTCTCGCGGATGCTCTTCAGGTGATGCAGTTCGTGCCCGGCGATGATATACAATGCTGCGCGCACGCTGAGCGGGTTCTTGTTCGCCGCGCCGACGCGCACATAGGCCGCATCGTCGAACGAATTGAACAGTGACAGCGTCGCCGCGCGGATGCTGGTGTATTCCGCCCAGATCGACCCCAGTGAGCGCTGGTTTGCGCCAGACGAGGCCACAAATGTGTCCTGATCAAACCCGGCGAGTTCGGTGAGGTCGGCCCGCGCCACCCGCAGCGCACGATAGCCGAAGATCCGCTCGGTGTCCATGATGTGCACGAGAATTTCCTGCACCGTCCACTCATTTTCGGCGCACGGCTTGGTCAGCCAAGCCGCCGGGATCTCGTTGATCACGGTTTCGACTGCCGACAAACTTGTTTCCAAATGCTGCAAGACGAGGCCGTCATCGGCGACGAGCTTCATGTAGTCGAGCGTGTACGGCGCGTATTCACCCGGTTGGGGTTTCGCAATGGTTCGCATGGTTTTCTCTCTCAGAGAGCATAGGTCGACGAAGCTAGCATAACATAGCCGCGCCCGACTCAACTAGCTCCAGCCACATTTTCAGATAACTCACGCTAAAATAGCGTGAGTTAGGGATAAGCCTCATTCGTCCTTTTGGGGGGGGGCCGGGGGCGGGGGTCGAGCGCGTTATCCAACACGCTAAAATAGAGAAACTTCATCTAGTTAGGATGCCGTTCATGAAACACGTCTTGCGCTTAATTCGGATGATCCTCATCGCGCTGATTGCCTTTTTGCTCGGCGTGTGGTCGGTGCTTGCGCTGCAAGGCTCAAATCCACCGCCGCCCACCTATAATCTCGTCTTCGAGCATCAGCCCGGCCCGGACGTGCCCACGCTGCAAGTGCTGGCAGCTGAGGCGGGCGCAGTCACCGACGAAGAGATCCTTGCCGCGGTCGCTGCCTACTATGACGCGAATGCCGAACGGCTGGCACTGCTGTGGCGGGAAGACAACCCCACGCGGCTCGCCGGGATTTTCAGCATGTACATCAGCCACATCAGCATGCCCTACGGCGTGACCACCTTTCCGGCTTCGGTCGCCGAGTTTCTCACGCAGGAGCGCGCGCACTGTGGCACCTACATGGTGCCGCAGAATCATATCGCGCTGGCGCTCGGCCTGACCATTCGCACGATCGAATTTGTCGATGAACATGCATGGGAAGAAGTGTGGGTCGATGATCACTGGGAGCTGTTTGATGCCACGACCAATACGTGGATGAGCCGTACGAGTCTGGAACTGCTGCAAGGCCTGGAACGCGAATATCGCTACTTCTACACGCCGATGCTCGACATTGACCACCCGGAAGCGCGCTTGCATCTTGCGGAAGGGTACGACATGCCGCGCTTACGGTCGCGCATGCCCTTGATGGGCATCGTGTATTTCCCGCCCGGCGAACGCCACGTATCGGATCCGTTGGGGCCGCTCGCCGACCAGATCATCACCGCGAGCGCAGCCGTCGACGCCGGTCAATCTTCTTAAAGCGGGGTTGAGCTGTGGAGTAGGGGCGGGACTCGTCCCGCCCGTCGCTCCTCAGGTTAAGTGCTGATCGCGTGGTACAGTCTGTTTGTGTTGTACATAGACCGCCGCACCCAGACCTACCAACCACCAGAACGCCCAGATCCAACGATCCGCCAGCGTGACGGCATCCGCCAGCCCGAAGATCGCGTGGGCGAGGAGACCGCCCGCCACGGCGACCGCCACGCCGCGCAGACGCACATCACCGCCGCGCCATACCTGCCATAAACACCACACGAGCGCCACATGCAGGCTCACATAGGCCAGCAGCCCCGGCAGCCCCAAGTCGAGTGTGACGTGCAGCAGCTCATTGTGCGCGTGCGGTGGATTGCGTTCGGGATAGCTGGGAACAGCATAGCCTGCGTCGCGGAAATCCGCCGCGCGGAATTTGTTGATGCCAATCCCCGTGATCGGGTAGTTCGTCACCGCGCGCAAACCCGTGCTCCAAATGTCGAGCCGCATGGACGCGCTTTGCTCGTCCCGCTCATTCAGCGCGATACCCGCAGCGTCATTGGTCGCGGTGTCGAAGACGCCGGCTACCAGGCCGATCTCCAGCAGCATGAGTACGACGATTCCCGCGCACACGGCGACTTTCCAGCGGCGGCGCGGGATGAGCAGCGCGGCCTGTGCGAACAGCACGACGAGCACGCCCGCAATCGCCATGCGGCTTTGACCGAGCGCGATGGCCAGCGCGACGGCCGCGAAGCCGACGCCGTATAGCCCGGCATGCAGGCGCTTCGACCAAGCGCTGATGAGCAGCGCGAAGGCGAACGGCACGAACCATGCCAGCGCCCCGCCGATCTCGTTGACGTTGAAGCCGCCTTCCGCGCCGGGGAACTGTTTCCACACGGGCATGGCCTGCGCAATCGTCAGCAGTGCTGACGACTTGCCGATCCACTGCGAGCTGACGAGCGCCAGCAGGCCCACACCAAGCGTGAGCACGCCTGTCGCCAGCAGCAGTACGGAGAATGCGCGCCGTCCGCGCCCAATATCGGTGAGAAGCTGCACGATCACGATGCCGAAGGTGATGCGCCCACTCATCTCCCAGCCCCACGTGAATGGCGTGATCAGATGATTGATGTTCGCGAGGAGCAGCAGAGCGAGCAGCGGGATGTCAAGCGGCGTGCGCACCCACAAGCGCCGTTGGTCGATGAGGCGGGCAATGAGCACGGGCACATAAAGCAGCAGCCACGGCATGCGGGCTTGATACGACAGCAGCCATGTGGCCGCGATCAACACGACCAAAACTACAGGCTGAAGAGCCAAAATCACACGGGCAATTTGACGCAAAATGCACCTGTTACTGTATCCAACCGAGTAGCACAGCCCCGCCGCCAACCGGCGCGGGGCCGGGGTGACTTTCTTACCGCAGCACGATCTCACGGCCTTCTGCGGCGGATTGATAGATCGCCGTGACTACCTCCAGCGAGCGCCGAGCTTCGCGACCATGCGTGGCGGGCAGGCGATTTTGACGGATGGCGTCGATCATCTCGATGTACTGTTCGCGGTGGCTGTAGCCGTAAACTGACGGCGGGTCGACCGCTTCGCGCATGAGCAGTTCGCGCTCATGTTCGAGGCTGCCTTGCACTTTCCAGAAGACCTTGCGATTGAGCGCCGTCCCGCCCACCTTGACCGAGCCGTGCTGCCCAAACAGCGCGACCGAGCCTTCGAGGTTTTCGGGGTAGGTGATGGTTGAGCCTTCGATAGTGGCCAGTGCGCCGCTCACAAACTGCAAAACGGCGACGCCCACATCTTCGGCTTCCATGCGATGTGCCAGCGTTCCGGTATAGGCCGTGACCTTTTTGACTTCGCCCATGAGCCAGACGAGCGCGTCAATGTGATGAATCGACTGGTTCATGAGCGCGCCGCCGTCCATCGACCATGTTCCGTGCCAGCCGTCCTCGTAATATTCCTGCGGGCGATACCAGCGCACCGTCGCGTTGCCGAGGTGCAGCTGGCCGAGCTGACCCGAATCGACCAGCGCGCGCAGTTCCCGCATCGGCGGATTGAAGCGGTTTTGCAGCACCACGCCGAGCGTCACGCCTTCACGTTCGCAGGTTTCGATCAAGGCGTCGGCATCCGCCAGTGAGAGCGAAATCGGCTTTTCCATGAGCACATGCTTTCCCGCGCGCGCCGCCGCTTGTCCCATTGGCGAATGCAGCCCGGAGGGGACGCACACCGACACGACGTCGATGTCGGGATCGTCCAGCACCTGCTGATAATCGGTGTAAGCCTTGACGCCATACTTAGCGGCGGTGTTTTTGGCGCGGGAGTCGATGATGTCGCACACGGCCGTCAGCTTGACGTTGTGTGACGGCGCCAGATCGGCGAGCGCCTGCGTATGGCGGCTGGAGATGCGGCCGCAGCCGACGACGGCGAAAGTGAGCGGTGGTTGGGTGGTCATAGCGATTCCTGTCGAGCGATGCGCTGCAAGAGCGAGAGATAGCCGTTTTTAACGCGTTCGGGCGCGAGGTGTTGTTCAGCATAGCGGCGTCCGGCCTGCGCCAGTTGATCGCGCCGTTCGGGATCGGCGGCGAGCGCCCGAATGGCCTCCACCAGCGCGTTGACATCACCGATGGGGACGACGACGCCCGCTTCGGCGGCCTGCAGCAGTGTCGCGCCTTCGCCGCGAATGGCCGCGATGATCGGTGTGCCGGTGGCGAGACCTTCGTACATTTTCGCGGGCAGTGTGCCGCCCGCCACCGAGTGATCCGCCAGCGCGACCAGCGTAGCGTCCGCGCTCGCCCACGCGCTCGGCATATCGGTGTGCGGCAACGTCCCCGCGAGGATTACATTGGTGAGTTTCCGGGCTTCGACTTGCTGGCGCACGCGCTCAAACTGGCTGCCGCCGCCTACAAAGTGAAAGCTTACCGCGGGGAGCTGCGCCGCCGCATTCAGAATCAGATCGAAGTCGTACGTCAGGCTCATGTTGCCGACGTGGACAATCGTGAATCTGTCCGGATCGAGGCCGAACTTCGCCCGCGCCGCCAGACGATCATCTTCGGTCGGCGGGCAGAATTTGCGCAGATCGACCGCATTCTGAATCAGCGTGACATGGTCGGGTTTCCCATCGACGGCGATGATCCCGTCGACGACGCCGCTCGTCAGGCCGACGATGTGCGCGGCGTCCCGGTACGCCCATTTTTCCACCGGGCGCGCCAGTTTGACCAGCAGACTGTCTTCTTTCAGCACACCCGTCGCCACGGCAGACTCCGGCCAGAGATCCGACACGTTGAGCAGAATCGGCGCACGCTTCATCAGTTTGAGCCAGCCGCCCGCCAGACACACGAACAGCGGGTGCGACTCAACGAGAATGACGTCCGGACGCGGCAAAAACGAGCCGCGCAGTGCCGCCAGCGCCATAAAGCTGATTTGGTTGGCGAGCCGCTGCCGCGCGCGTTTCTTCGGCGAGGCGTATACCCGCACCCGCTCCACGGTCACGCGCTCCAGTTGATCACGGTAGAAGAGACGCGACCGATACTGCGGCGGAATAATGCCTTCCGGGTAATTGGGCACGCTGGTGATCACCGTCACCTCATGCCCTTCGTCGGCCACATCTCGCGCTAATCGACTGAGCCGCACGGCCGCCGCGCCCATTTCCGGCGGATAGAATTGAGTCAGAATCCAGAGTCGCACACGCACTCACCAGCGTTTAAGATCAAACCTCGTCCACAGTACCACGAATTCGCAGACTGGTCACATTCTACTCGAAATCGAACATAAGCCTAATCTTCTGATGAGGTTTATGGGATGATATGGTCAGTATGCAGCGTCTAACACCTTGACGAGCCTTATTGTTTTCCATTGGGAGCTAGTTTGTTTATGTCGGCACCGATTCGCCGTGTCTCGATGATCTCGTTTCATACCTGCCCGCTGGCGCAGCAGGAGGGCAAAGAAACGGGCGGGATGAACGTTTATGTCTATGAGCTCTCGCGCCAACTTTCGCGACAGGGCATCGCCGTCGATGTGTTCACGCGCAGTCAGGACTCGCATCAACCGCACATCGTGCAGGTCGATCCCTTCTTCCGCGTGATTCATGTGCCCGCTGGCCCGGAAAGCCCCGTCCCCAAGAAGCAGCTCATACAGTATCTGCCCGAATTCGTAGCCAATTATCACAAATTCGTTGCTGAGCAGGGTGTGCAGTACGACGTCATGCACTGTCACTACTACCTCTCCGGCTTGATCGGCATCGAGATTCAAAAAACGACGCCGCTCCCGTTGATCATGACCTTCCACACGCTGGCGCTGATGAAAAACCTCGTTGCGCGCGACGAACTGGAACTGGAAGAGCGACCGCGCATTGACGCCGAATTCGAGCTGGTGCGCGTGGCCGACGCGATCA
The DNA here is from genome assembly GCA_016717205.1 of Candidatus Flexifilum breve. Taxonomy (GTDB): domain Bacteria; phylum Chloroflexota; class Anaerolineae; order Aggregatilineales; family Phototrophicaceae; genus Flexifilum; species Flexifilum breve. Next base: position 651,079 of record JADKGC010000003.1, on the reverse strand, counting down.
TCGCGCCGAGCGAAAGCGATCAGCGTTACCTGCAATATCTGCTCGAAGCCGACCTCAACCGCGTGGTCGTCATCCCGCCGGGCGTCGATCTGGAGAACTTCAAGCCGATTGATCAGCGGGAAGCGCGCGCATCTCGGCATGGATCCCGACGAGCTGCTGATCCTGTTCTGCGGGCGCATTGAGCCGCTCAAGGGGATCGACATGCTGCTCTACGCCACCAAGATCATGATTGAGCAGAACCCGGACATGCGTGTCGGGCTGACGATCATTGGTGGGAACGTGTCGCAGCCGCCGTCGCAGTGGTCCAAGGAGCTGCAAAAGCTGGAAGAACTGCGCCATTTACTCCGCTTGGCGCCGCTGGTACGATTTGCCGGGCAGCAGCCGCAGGAGATTTTGCCGTACTACTACAACGCTGCCGATGTCGCCGTCATGCCGTCGCACTATGAGTCGTTTGGCATGGCCGCCGCCGAAGCGATGGCGTGCGGCACGCCGATCATCACGACGAACGCGACGGGTATTTCCACGCTGATCGACGGACGGCATGACCTGCTGATCACCTCAGTGAACAACCCACTCCTGCTGGCATCGCAGATGGGGCGTCTGCTGATGGATCGCGCGCAGCACGACCAGATCAGCCAGCAGATGCTCAACACGGTGCAAGACCTGAACTGGACAACGGTCGCCGAGCGCGTGGTCGACGTGTACGCGGCGACTTTGCAGCATGTGCAGCACTAGCCTGTGATCAAATTTCTGAATGCAATGTTGATGAGGCGACACGACAACATGAACGTCACCAAACACTGGTACATCTTCCGACATGGCCTCGCCACGCACAGCAAGACTGGCTACGGCGCGCAGATTCGCACCGCGCAGGTGCTGCCCGAAGGCATTCCGCCCGTGCAGCGCTTAGGACGATTTCTCGACACCTGTCCCTATGACTGGGGCGCGCGTTCGGAATTCCTGCGCTGCCAGCAGACCGCGCAGATCGTCACCGACATTACGGGGCGAACGTTTGTCGCCGACCCACGCCTGAACGAGCGCGTCGATGAGCCGTTCAACGAGATCGTCGACCGCGTCAAAGCCTTCATCGACGACGTGAACGTGACTGAACATCAGCATGTGTGGGTATGCACGCACGGCATTGTGATCGCCGCGCTCAAAAGCTGGCTCACGCGTGGAGAGTTCAGCCGCCAGCACGAAAACGACTACATTCAGCCGGGCGAACTGCTCAAAATCAACCCGGAAGGTGTCGAGGTGGTCAAGTTTGCGGTGCTGGTGTAGCTGTTGGGTCATATAGCCGTCTCCGGCTGCCCAATCAGCCCATCACCTGTCGGGACGAGGCGTGAGCGTATTTTACTATTGGCGAAATCAACCTCACCCTGCTTGCTGCGCAGTCGTCCCTCTCCGTAGGGAGAGGGACACGATCCGCCGCGTCCTTGCCCCTCGCCCCTTGGAGAGGGGCGGTTGAGCGCAGCGAAACGGGGTGAGGTTAGGCAACCCTTTACAGTTTCCCTACGAACAGGTTGCTGTTGTTTAGGCTGTTCGCGCGGGCAGGCAGATGCGGAAGATTGTCCCTGCGTCGGGGTGACTCTCGACTTCGAGGTGCCCGTCATGCGCTTCGACCGCGCGTTTGGCGACCACCAAGCCGAGCCCCGTCCCCGCAATCCCCCCAACATTCGACGCTCGATAGAACGTGTCGAAGAGATGCGGCAGTTCCGCTTCGGGGATGCCGATGCCGGAATCACAGACGGCAATGCACAGTTCTTTCTCATCCAAGGTGACCGCGATATCCACGTGATCCCGACCCGGTGAATACTTGACCGCATTCGAAATCAGGTTGCTGATGGCTTGCTGGCACAGTTTGACATCGAGCAGCACGGCGCGTGGCACCCCGTTCAGCGTCAGGTTGAGGCGGTGATCAGGTGTGATCGGCTGCATCTCATTGACGATGATCTGGCACAGCATGAACGGATCTACAGCTTCAAGCCGAAGCTGCACTGCCACCGTATCCGAGCGACTGATGAACAGCACTTCTTCGGTCATATCTTTGAGGCGATCCACCTGCGCCTGAATCTGCTGTAAGCGCTCTTTCTGCTGTTCGGGCGTCATGCGATGGCCGTACAGATTGATGAGATCGAGCGCGCTTTGAATGCCCGCCAGCGGATTGCGGAATTCGTGCGAGAGCATGGAGGTGAAACGCGCTTTCATCTCGGTGAGCTGCTTTTCGTTGACGAGCGCTTGCTCTAACGCGTGGGTGCGCTGGGCGACGCGGTCTTCGAGTTCGGCGGCGTAACGCTGGAGCCTCTGATGCAGCGAAGCATTCTGCAGCACAATCGCGATCTGCGGCGCGAGCGCTTCTAGAAAGCGGAGGTCATCCTCGGTGTAGGCATTGAGCTTGTAGCTTTGCACCTGAATCACGCCGACGACCTGATTGTCGAGCCGCATCGGCACGATCAAAGCCGACCGGGTGTAATCTTCTTCGTCGTCTGTCCCATCGTAGACCTTGCTGTCCTGGTCGACGTACATAGTCGGCGTTTTGCCGCTGGTATGCGCAACAAAGTCGTTGATCAGCAGTGATTTGCCTGTATCGATGGCGAGGCTTTGCGTCGCATGCGGATTGTCACGCTGGAGCGGAATAGCCGGGAACACGGACAAGTCGAGCAGTTCGCCCTCATGCCGGGCGTGCAGGCAGCGGATGAGTTGGTCGTCGGCGCTGTAGCTGGAGAGTAGAAAGGTCGTGCAGTCCATCGACCCGGATAGAATGGTGTACAGCCGCTCAAAGATCAGGTTGGGGTCAAAGGTGCTGCTCAATTCCTGACCGGACTGCACCACCAGATTGAACTTTTGGATGATCTTGTCACGAACGGTTTCGGTGTGGAGCGGGGTCGCGTGCAGCACCATGAGCGAACAGTCGGTGTCGGCGATGGGGCGCAGACTGAACACACGGACCGAGTGACCGAGCAGCGCGAGATCGACGTTGTAGACGGTATCCGCGGCAGGCACCAGTGGGATAGCGTGCGCCTCGGGCATCAGACAGGACAACGAGCAGCCGCAGAGATCCGTTAACGGTCGGTTCAGCCATGTGAGCAGCGCGCTGTTTGCCGCGCAGACCTTCAAGTGACTGTCAAACACGAGAATGGGCTGTGGGATTGCGTCAATGGTGGTCTGGATATGTTCAGACCGGGTTTGCACGCACATCTCCAAACTCTTTCTACCTTTGGTACAGCATAGAATTGAGATGACATTAAGAATACTGAAGAATGTGTAATGCTCGCGTAAACGTTTTGTAAAATTCGCACATTTAGGGAAGAGTTTGGTAAATCCGCCCAGCGATTCGCGAGGCGGAATGGGGCACTCTGGTGTACGCTGAGAATCCATCAGTCAGTGTGTATGCTGTGCCCGTTTGACCGCCGCCAACTGCGTTCACGAGTCGCTTGGTTTTGCGGTGCACACCAGCACGTAGAGGAAAGGGAGTTTGTGCAGCTTTCGTTGCCGGAGCTGACGCTCATCATCGTCCTGTTCGCGACTGTAGCACTGATCATTTCGGGGCGGGTTCGACCGGATCTCGTCGGTTTGATGCTCATCGTCGGACTGCCGCTCACCGGGATCATCTCCCCGGAAGAAGCGTTGTCCGGGTTCAGCCGGTCGGCAGTTATCACCATCATCGGCCTGTTTATCATTTCGCAGGCGCTGGAAGACACGGGCATCATTCAGTGGATTGCGGCGCGCATGAAAGCGATAGGTGCGGGCTCTGAGATGCGCTTGGTCGCGCTGTTCATGCTGGCCGGGGCGGCGCTCTCGCTCGTGATGAACAACATCGCCGCGGGGGCGGTGCTTCTGCCCGCGGCGGCGCAAGTCGCGCGCGAATCGAATGTGGCACCGTCGAAGATACTGATTCCGCTCTCATTCGGCACGCTGCTCGGCGGGATGGCGACCTACTTCACCACGGCGAACATCATCATGAGCGGTATCCTGCGCGAACGCGGCCTCGATGCGCTCGGCATGACCGATTTCGCGCTGGTGGGCGGGCTGATTCTGCTGGTCGGCAGCGCCTATATGCTCTTGGTCGGGCGGCGTCTGCTGCCGGCCAACGCCTCATCCGCGCAGACCGCCAGTGCCTATCTCCTCTCGCAGTCGCTCTCCAAAACCTATCACCTGGACGAACGTTTGTGGGAACTGCGCGTGCTGCCGGGATCGCGGCTCGCCCATGTGACGCTGGAACAGAGCCGCATCGGGGAAGCGCTCGGCTTGACCGTGCTGGCGATCTGGCGTGGGCACCGCGCGATCCTGAACCCGCTGCCCGTCGAGATGATCCAGCCGCAGGACTATCTCGTGATTCTCGGACGCGAGGATCGGGTTTCGCTGATGCATGATTGGGGTGTTGAGATCGGGCGTCCCGATGCCAAATCGAATGGCAAGCGCGATTACACCGTGGATTTGACGGAGGTGGTCATCCCCCCGCGCTCGGGCATCATCGGATCAACGCTCACCGATACGCGCTTTCGCAGCAAGCACCAACTGACGGCGGTCGCGCTGTGGCGAGAGGGGCGCAGCTACCGCACGGATGTCGGCAAACTGCCGCTGCAGGTGGGCGACGCGATTCTGATGGTCGGAGCGCCCGCGAAAATCCGCTCCTTGGCGGAGGAGCGCGACTTCATGGTGCTGCAAAGCGGTCACCGTTACCGGCCACCGCTGCCGCACAAAGCGCCCATCGCGCTGGCGATCACCATCGTAGTGCTGCTGGTCGCGATCTTCGAGCTGATGCCTACCAGCGAAGCGATGCTCTTTGGTGTAGCTGCGTTGGCGCTGACGCGCTGCATCAGCCTTGACGAAGCCTACCGCGCGATCGAGTGGCGGGTCATCTTCTTGATTGCGGGTATGCTGCCGATCAGTATTGCGCTCGTCAACACCGGGTTAGGGGCACGCATCGGAGAACTGCTCGTCGGCGTGGTCGCGCCGTATGGCGGCATGACGCTGATCGCGGCGTTGTTCCTCCTGACGATGCTGCTCACGCAGGTAATCGGTGGGCAGGTAGTTGCGCTGATCATCGGCTCGATTGCCATCACCGCGGCGGAGCAAATGGGCGTGAGCCCCCAAGCCATGGGCGTGGCCGTGGCGGTCGCTTGTTCGACAGCCTTCCTCACGCCGATCGCGCATCCGGTCAATGTGCTGATGATGGGGCCGGGCGGCTACAAACCCGCAGATTTCGTGCGCGTCGGCCTGCCGCTAACCGCGCTTGTGCTCATCACGCTGCTGATCGGGATGCGGTTGTTCTGGGGTGTATAATGGTCGACCTGCCCGTGCTCGGGCAGGTCACTTGTCGCCTAGGTAGGATGTAGTCATGGATTGTCGGGTAGGGTGTGGCGCGTGCTGTATCGCGCTCTCGATTTCGTCGCCGATTCCGGGCATGCCGGAGGGCAAACCGGCGGGGGTGCGCTGTGTGCAGCTCAGTGAAGATAACCGCTGCCTGATCTTTGGGACGCCCGAACGCCCGGAGGTGTGTAACCGCCTGCGCCCTAACGAAGAGATGTGCGGTCGCAGTTTCGCCGAAGCTTATACCTACTTGATTACCCTCGAACAGATCACTAGTCCGATCTGAATCTCAGGCGAATGCCGCGCCCGTAACTCCATCCATTGGCGGATGAACATATAAGTGATCGCTCGTATGATGTACCCGTATTTGTGAAATCAGACACAGGTAGGGGGACTACCATGACGCAATTCATGGGCGAATTGACACTGTATCGACCGGGCACGGCAGGTTATGAGGACGCGCGCAAGGCGTGGAACCTCAGCGTTAATCATCACCCGGCGTGGATTGTCGTGGCGCAGACCGCGCACGATGTCTCTGAAGCGGTGCGCGCGGCGGCCGCGGAAGGTTTAGGCGTGGCGGTACAATCGACCGGGCACGGCACGATCCGTCCGGCGGATGAAGGCGCGGCGTTGATCATCACCTCGGCGCTGAAGGATATCACCGTGGATCCGGAACTCCAGCGTGCCTGGGTCGGCGCGGGTCTCAAGTGGGGTGAAGTCGTCGCCCACACGCAAAACTACGGCCTCACGCCGCTGTTCGGTTCCTCGCCGACCGTCGGCGTGGTCGGCTATACGTTGGGCGGCGGGATGGGGTGGTTCGGGCGGAAGTATGGCTTGGCGACGGACAGCGTCGTTCGTTTGGAAGTCGTGGACGCGCAGGGTGACATTCTCAGCGTGAGCGCAGACGAGTACCCGGATCTGTTCTGGGCGCTGCGCGGCGGTGGCGGCGCGTTCGGCGTGGTCACGGGCATGGAGATTCAGCTCTACCCGGTGCAGACCGTGTACGGCGGTAATTTGCTGTATCCGATTGAGATGGCGGCGGATGTCTACCGCTTCTATCGCGAGTGGATCAAGACGCTGCCCGACGAATTTACCAGTTCGATTGTGCTGATGAACTTCCCGCCGCTGCCGCAGGTGCCCGAATTCCTGCGCGGTAAATCGGCGCTGATGGTGCGCGGCGCGTATGTCGGCGCTGAGGAACAGGGTGTGGCGTACATTCAGCCGTGGTTGGAGTGGCGCGCCCCCATGGCGAATATGTTCCAGACGCTGCCCGTCAGCGAAATGCGCGCGATCAGCAATGATCCGGTCGACCCGATGCCGAGCGCGACGAATGGCACGTATCTGCGCGAGCTCAGCGACGACGCGATTGACACGATCATCCGCTATGGGTTGGGGCAGGGCGGTCAACCGCCGCTGGTGTTTGCTGAAGTCCGCCACATGGGCGGCGCGATCAGCCGCGTGAGCGCGGACGCCAACGCCTACAGCCACCGTGACGAAACGCTCAATCTGGTCATGATCGGCGTCGCGCCGACGCCGGAAGCGGGCCAGTTCTTCCAGCAATATACAGCGAAGTTTATGCAGGAACTCGGCGCGGCGCGCTCTGAAGCCGTGTATGCGAATTTCCTCGACGGTGAGGAAGCGCAGCGCCGCATCCGCGCGGCGTACACAGCGGCCAAGTTTGAACGGCTGACGGCGATCAAGGCGCAGTACGACCCGCAGAATCGTTTCGGCTACGCGTTCCAGATTCCGGTGAAGTAACCTCCCCTGTTTCGGTGCGCTCAACCGCCCCTCTCTATCGGGAGAGGGGCAAACATCCCTACGATGTTAGGACGCGGCTAGATCTTGACCGGTTCCCCCGTTTTGGCCGACTGATACGCCGCCGCGACGATCTCCGTCGCGCGCAGGCCGTCAACGCCCGTGACAGTCGGGGCGCGTTGGTCGCGCACGGCGTCGAGGAAATCGCGGATCATCCCGGCATTCGCATCCGATCCCCAGAACGCCCAGCGCGGCTTGTGCGCATATACGGCGATCCGCTGCTTGAAAGCGTCGGCGGTCGCCACGCCGTTCGTGCCGATGATATCGAGCGCGAGGCCACCCCACGTCGGGTAAGCGGCGGGCTTGCTCCAACTGCAATCAATCGACGCGAACATGCCGTTCCGGAAGGTCAGCATGACGAGCCCACCCGTATCGACGCTCGTTTTGTCGCGTCCGATGATCGTGTTGGTCTGCGCGTAGACCTCGGCAACTTCCGCGTCGAACAACCAGCGGAACAGGTCGGCGAGGTGCACAGTGTGATCGATCAGCGCGCCACCGCCGGCTAACTGCGGATCGGCAAACCAGCCCCGACCGAGAAACGCCAGATTTTCCGATTGATGAAATTCCGGCAGCGAGCCCTGATTGGTGCTGTTGATGCCGTAGATCGCGCCGAGCGACGGGATCAGCTTCTTGATCTCGATCACGGGCGGGCTGAAGCGCATGGGGAAGGCCGTCATCAGCGGGACATTGGCCCGCGCGCACACGTCGACCATGCGCTGCGCATCGGCGACGGTCGTCGCCAGCGGTTTTTCGCACAGCACGGCGACGCCCCGCGCCGCGGCCAGTTCCACCAGTTCGCGGTGGCGGCTGTTCTCCGAGCACACGATCACGCCGTCAATGCCCGCGGCGAGTAAGGCAGCATACGAGTCAAACAAGCGAATGTCGAACTCGTTTGCGAAGTGCTGACCGCGCGCCATGTTGTCATCCGCTGCGCCGACGAGTTCGACATCGGGCATGGCCTGTAATGCGCGCACATAGCCTTCGGCGTGGATATGGGCAAAGCTCAGTAAACCGATGCGCATCATGAGGCACTCTCCAGCTTGACGGGACGCCCGGTCTTGGCCGACTCGACGGCCGCCAGCGCGATTTCCAGCGCGCGCAAGCCGTCCTCAGCCGTGACGCGCGGGGTCGCCCCGTTGACGATCACGTCGTAGAAGTGTTTGATCTCGGTGACATACGGGCTTTCGGCGAGCGGACTGCGTGGCACGGGCACGGACGCCGTGTCGTCGGTCTGATGGAGATACAGGTTGACCGCCGTAGCGCTGCCTACCGGCTGTTCGATTACGCCCGCGCTGCCCGCGATTTCCAGCGCCGTGCGGAACATGCCCTGCGGGTAACACCAGCCGCCCTCGACGTTCGAGATCGCGCCACTGGCATGCGTCAGAATGGCGATGCCGTAGTCGCCGGCTGCATCCGGATTTTGTCCGCGGGCGCTCCGGGCATACACGCTGACCACATCCCCGGCGATCCACCGCGCATAGTCAAAATCGTGGATCATCAGGTCGACCATCATGCCGCCCGACTTGGCCGGGTCGAGAAACCAGTTGGTTGCCCCTTCGACGGTCGTCCACTTGGGGACGGCGCTGCAGCGCGTCAGGCGCACGACCGCCGGGTCGCCGATGTCGCCGCGCGCGACGGTCGTTTTCGCGAGCTCATATTCGGGGAAGAAGCGCACCACATGCGCTATCAGAAAGTGTGTGCTGCGTGCCTTGCAGGCCGCGACCATTTCCCGCGCATGGGCATTCGTCAGCGCGATGGGCTTTTCGCAGATGATGTGTTTGCCCGCGTTGGCCGCCGCCATAACGTGCTCGTAGTGATAGTCCGTCGGCGAGCACACGTCGACGATGTCGACATCATTGAGCAGTGCGTCAAGGCTGTCATAGACCTGACAGCCGTAGAGCGCGGCCTGTGCTTCGGCCTGCGCCCGGTTCAGCGCGTAAAAGCCCGCCAGCGTCGCCGGGGTCTGCGCCCACCCGGCAGCGTGCGTCGAGCCCATCAAGCCAGCGCCAACTAAACCTACTTTGACCATGCAATAAGTCTCCTTTTTTGCGTCCCATCGTGCCGAGGAAGAGTCATGAAGTCGATTCAGAATCAGCAATGTGCCTAACCTCACCCCGTTTCGCTTCGCTCAACTGCCCCTCTCCATAGGGAGAGGGACGGCTTGCGCAGCAAGCAGGGTGAGGTTGATAAGACGCGGATGTAATGAATCGCGTCCCTACCAAACGCCTATTCCAGCATTTTGACTGTCAACTGATCACTGTTCATTGTGAACTCGCTTCTACTTCACCGCGCCCGCCGTCAACCCGCGGATCAACTGCCGCGAGAAGATGAAGTACAGCACGATCACCGGCAGCATGGACAGCGTGAGCGACGACAAGACCGCGTTCCAGTCGCTGACGAACTGGCCAAGGAAGATCTGCGCGCCGAGGATCACCGTGCGCGATTCGGGCGCGGAGGCGAGCAGCAGCGGAAACCACAGATCGTTCCAGATTGGAATCATGTTGATGACCATCACCGTGCCGATGGCGGGACGCACGAGCGGCAGCGTCATCCAGTAGATGCGGTACTCACTCGCTCCGTCGACCCGCGCCGCGTCTTTAAGTTCTTTGGGCACTTGGCGCATGAACTGCGAAAGCACGAACACCGCCAAGGGCAAGCCCGACGCCGTATAGATCAGCACCAGACTGATCAGCGGCGAGGGTGGGCTGAGCGCCACCAGCATTTTGAGCAGCACGACCGTCCCCAACCGGATCGGGATCATGATGCCGACGGCCATGTATAGGCCGAGGAATGCATTGCCCTTGAAACGGTATTCGGCGAGCGCGTACGCCGCCATCGACCCGGCCAGCAGAATCAGCAGTAGCGAGACGATTGTCACGATCAGGCTGTTGCCGAAGTACAGGTGAAAGGCCGAGCGGTCGAACACCGTCTCATAGCCGACCAGATCGAACGTTTCCTGCGTCGGGAAGCTGAGCGGACTCTGGAAGATCGCCCGGCGGTTTTTGAACGAGTTCATGACGATCAACAAGACCGGGGAGATGGCGACCAGCGTGTACAGGATGAGCGCCGCGTGGACGCCTAATTTTTGCAGCCATCTCATGATTGTTTGCCCGTCAACGTCGTCATAGCTGAATGTCCATTTTGAGGATGCGGCGCTGCCAGCCGAACAGATAGGCCAGCACACCCGCCGCGATGATCACGAACATCACGCCCGCGACTGCCGCGCCCATGTAGTCGTTGCCGAGCTGGAGCTGGAAGCCGAAGAACGTACGGTAGAACAGTGTCCCGAGGATGTCCGTCGAGAAGTTTGGCCCGGCCAGCGCGGTCTGCGTGGTGTAGATCAGGTCAAAGGCGTTGAAGTTGCCGACGAACGTCAGCACGCCGACGATGCCGACCGTCGGCAATATCAGCGGGAACTTGATGCGCCAGAACACGCTCCACGCGGTCGCGCCATCGACGCGCGCGGCCTCGACGATTTCGTCAGGGATGCCCATGAGCGCGGCGAGGAATAGCATCATTGGAATCCCCACCCACTGCCATACCGAAATCAGCGAGAGCACGGGCAGCGCCGTCGTTTCGAGCCCGAGCCACGGCTGACTCTGGATGCCAACCGCCGCCAATAAATCGTCAGCGACGCCCCACACGGGGCTGAGGATCAAGCGCCAGATGAAGCCGACCAGCACCACTGAGAGCACGGTCGGCGTGAAGATCAGCGAGCGGTAAATGGTCGCGGCGCGGCTGCCGATCAACTGCGAGCTGATCAGTGCGGCGAGGAACAGGCCGATCGGGTTTTGCACACACATGTGTACGATGAAGAAAATAACATTATTGCGCAGCGCGCCCCACAACCGCGGCGACCACAGTGGATCGGTCAGCAGGCGGATGTAGTTGTCTAGCCCGGCAAATACGACTGAGCCAGTCTCGTTCTGCGTGAAGAAGCCGAGACCGAGCGAGCCGAGCAGGGGAATGATCATGAACGCCGTGTAGATGATCACCGCCGGGGCGAGAAACACCAGAATATGGACCGGAAAAGGTTTTTTGCTTTTCTGGGGCGTTGTGCTTTGGGAGAGGGAGCGTGTTTTTTCACGTACCATACTGCACACCGAGTCCTTTACGCCAGAACAGTGGCTCTATGGGCAGGGGCGCAGCATGCTGCGCCCCTGCCGTGTAACTCAGATGATGGTTGCTGACCGTGCCGGGAGACTTACGACCCCTGCTGCGGCGCGTACCACTGTTCCAGACCAGTCTGCACCGTGTCGGCGGCTTCCTGCGCCGTCACGGCGCCGTTCAGAAGCTGGGCGCTCTGCGTCCACAGGTCGGTTTCGTTGTTCGGCTCACCGCGCGACAGAATCTGGTAGGACGAGCGGATCGTCGTTTCACACTGACCGCGCCAGCTCAGGAATTCACCCGCGACCGGGTCTTCGACGCTGATCTCGTGGTTCGACAGCGTGAAGAAGCCGGGGAGCTGGTTGGTGTACAGTTCTGCGAATTCCTGCGAGGTCATCCATTCGAGGAACGTGCGCGCGGCGTCGGCGTTCGGGCTGGCGCTGTTCATACCCATGGCGATGTCGGTGTGATCGCTGATGTAGCAGGTGTCCGCGCCGGCGGGCGGCGGCGGGGCGAACGCGCCGAGTTCAAAGTCGATGCCGGAATTTTCGAAGTAGCCGATGTCCCACGAGCCAGCCGGGTAGACCGCGGCCTGCCCGAACATGAACAGGTTCTGCGCGTCGGCATAGGTCAGTGCCTGATAGCCGTCCGCCATGAAGGGCGTCCAGCGCGACAGGGCTTCAAACGCGGCGAGGAAGCCACCTTCGTTGTACTTGGCCGTGCCGTCGATCAAGCCGAGGCGGCCTGCTTCACCACCCCAGTAGTTCGGGCCGATGTTCTGGAAGCCCATCGTGGCGCTTTCCCACTGGTCAGCGGTGCCCATCGCCAGCGGTTCGTAGCTGCCGCTGTCCTTGACCGTCTGGAGCAGGGCGAGGAATTCTTCTTCGGTCGCCGGTTCGCTCAGGCCGAGTTCTTCGAAGATGCTGGCGTTGTACAGGAAGCCGTGAATGACCGAGGCCATCGGCACGCAGAACGCGTCCGAGCCATCATCGGTGATCCAGGCGCTCTTGGCGACATCGCTGAAGTTTTCCATGCCGGGCAGGTCGTTGAGCGAGGACAGGTGCCCGTCAACGAACAGTTGGAGCGAAGCATCAAACGGACGGCAGGTGATCAGGTCGCCCGCGGTGCCGGCTTCCAGCTTGGTGTTCAGCGCGGCGTTGTATTCGGTCGGCGCGGTGGGCGAGAAGACAACATTGATCTCCGGGTGCTGTGCTTCAAACGCGGGGATAATGACATCTTCCCAGATTGCCAAATCGTCGTTGCGCCAGCTTTCAATGGTGAGGGTGACGGCGTCCTGCGCGGCGACGGAGAAGGCTCCGACCAGCACGAGCAGCAAAAGTGAGAGCATAGCCAATTTCTTCATCAGGATCGTGTCCCTTCGCTTGTAGTAATAGATAATTTGAAACACAAACACGCACAGACTGACCTTCATCAGTTGCTTTCGCTTCACCTCCGTTCGCTTTCAATCGGTACCACGTTAGATTGTAACAACAATCACGGCCAGTGTCGAACCAATTTTACCCCACCCGCCCCTTATCGAAATATTCATGTTTCACTCAGCGAGAGCTTCACTTCGGTTGATTTAATGTTAAAAGTAAGGTATTGAGAGCGCAAACTGCCGCAAGGGTGGGTTGACCCTGTAGACGAAAGTCAGATGCGATGATGCGGCGACTGGATCAGCCGGAACTCCTTGACCTCGGCGCGGGTACACTGGCGGAAGCGCACGCTTCCCTGCGCGATCTGGAACGGATTAATCGCTACCTCGGCGGTGTGAGCGCGCTCACCGCTCATCTCTATCCGCGTTTACGCCGTTTGCAGAGCACCCAAGCGCCAATTCGGCTGGTTGATCTGGGCACGGGTTCCGCCGCGCTGCCGCGCCTGATCTGCGCCCGAGGGGGCTGCGAATGCTATGCGGTCGACTTCTCGACGCGTAACCTCGACTTCGCTCGCCAGCAACCCGCCGATGGCGTGTATCTGCTGCAGGCCGATGCGCTGCACCTGCCGTTCGCGCCGGGTCATGTCGATTATTTCCTCTCGTCGCTGTTTCTGCACCACTTCTCCCCCGAGCAAGTTATTACGCTGCTGCGCGACTGTTACGCCCGCGCGCGCCACGGCCTGATCATGACCGATCTGGTGCGCGGCGTGCTGCCGCTCGTTGGCTTCAAGCTGGTGCAGCCGATCTTCGCCCGCAGCGCGATCACCCGCTACGACGCCGATGTCTCCGTGCGCCGCGGTTACACGCCCGCGGAACTGCGCGATCTTGCACGGCAAGCCGGGCTGCCCCACGCCCGCGTCCATCTGCATCCCTTGTTTCGGATGACGCTGGTCGTCGACAAAGACAGGAGGGCCTGATGCTGATTGTGATCGGGGGTGGTATCGCCGGGGCGAGCGCCGCTATCCGCGCCGCGCAAGCCGACCTGCCCGTCATGCTGATCGAAGCGGGCACGTATCCCCGGCATAAGGTATGCGGCGAATTTCTGTCGCCGGAAGCCGTCAATTACTTCACCACGCTCGGAGCGCTCCCCGCCATTGAGGCAGAGCAGCCAGCGCGCCTCACCCGTGTGCGCGTCACTTCGGCGGCGGGCGGCGAGTGGATCGGCGCTTTGACACACACGGGCGCGGGCCTCGGCCTCAGCCGCCACAAGCTTGACCAATTGCTCATCGACCGGGCGCGCGCCATCGGCGTGCATGTCGTCACCGGCCAGAAGGTCACGGGCGTATCGGGAAATCTGACCGAAGGTTTCACTGTCACCATGCGGGGCGATTCGATCCGCGCCCGTGCGGTCATCGCCGCGCATGGCAAGCGCACAGCGTTGGATCGCGTGCTCAACCGTCCGTTCATGGCGCAGCCGCAGCCCTATGTCGGCCTCAAAGCCCATTTTCGTGGCGCGGTGCGCGCCGACACCGTCGATCTGCACGCTTTTCCCGGCGGTTACTGCGGCGTTTCCCGCATCGAAGCCGGGCTGGTCAACGTGTGCCTGCTGGTGCGTCTGGAGACCTTCAAGCGCCGCGACTCGATTCCCGCCTTTGTGCAGTGGATGCAGCGCCAGAACCGCCATCTGATGCGCTTTTTCGCCACCGCGGAGCAGGTCACCGGGTGGCTGAGCATCAGTCAGGTGCCGTTCAACGACCATGACAAGCAGCCTGTCGAACAGGACATTCTCATGGTGGGCGACGCGGCGGGGATGATCGCGCCGCTGGCGGGCGATGGGATGTCGATGGCGCTGCACAGTGGTTTGCTGGCGGCCGACCACATCACCCGTTATCTATGGGGGGATAGCGACGCGGTAACGCTCAAACGCCTCTACACCACGGCGTGGCGCGAGCAGTTCGCGGCGCGCATCCGTTTGGGGCGCTGGCTGCAGTCGTCGCTGTTTCGACCCGCGCTGCTGTCTGCCGGACTGACCTTGATCAATGCTGCTCCCGCCTTGGGTCAATACTTTGTCCGTCAAACGCGTGCACCAGCTCACCCCTGACCGTCCCGATCATCTGGTAAGGAGATTTGTCTATGACCGTTCCGGCCATTCAGGCGCTCGCCATCGGCGTGCCCGACGCCCGTTACACCCAGGCTGAAATCGCCGAGTACTTCATCAACATTGCCTCCCGGCGGCAGGTGACGCGCCGGGCGCGCGCCATGCGCACGATCTTCGAGCGCGCGGGCGTCAGTTGGCGGCATTTCGTCACGGGCGACCAGTTCTTCCTCGAAGAACGCAGCACGGCGGCGCGGAACGAGTTGTACATGCGGGAAGCGGTGCCGCTCGGCGAAGCGACGATCCGCCGTGGGCTGGACGCCGCTGGGTTAGCGCCCACCGATATCGACGATCTGATCATCGTCTCATGTACGGGCTTCTCGACGCCGGGTCTCGACTTACAGTTGGCGGCGCGCCTTGGCATGCGCCCGGATCTGCGCCGCTCATGTATTCTGAGCATGGGCTGCTATGGCGCGTTCCCCGGTTTGCTGCGTGCCCAGCAGTCGGTGTCGAGCGCACCAGATCAGGAACGACGCGCGCTTGTCCTCGCGCTGGAATTGTGTTCCGTGCACATGCAGTTTGACGATTCGACCGAGAACGTCGTCACGTCGGCACTGTTCGGTGACGGCGCCGCCATGGCGGTGATCGGATCGCAGCCGGGAACAATCAACTACCCGCGCCTCGTCCGCAGTGCGACGCGCTGTGACTACACGACCTTCGAGCACATGACGTTCACGATCTCGGACACGGGCTTTCGCATGTATCTCTCCAGCTATGTGCCCGAACTCCTCGGTGCGCAGATCGGTTCGTTTGTCGATGATTTGCTCGCTGGAGCCGGACTCACCCGCTCCGATGTGACCCATTGGGGCATCCACCCCGGCGGCGTGCCCATCATCGACCATGTGCAGCGGAGTCTCGACCTGACTGACGCGCAGGTCGCCGTCTCCCATCATATCCTCAACGAATTCGGAAATATGCCCTCCGCAACCATCTTATTCGTGTTAGACTACATCCAACGTTGTAACAAACCACAACCCCATGACTACGGCGTACTGATGGCGTTCGGCCCCGGCTTGACCATGGAAGGCTTACTGGTGCAGTGGTGACACATTCACTCCGCTTTTTCCCGCAGTGACAGGTTGCTCACTTCTGCTCAAATGCCGAATCGTGTCCGATTCCTGAGATTCACAATCCATTCGAACGCATCTTCACGCTAAAATAGGCAGAGACACACCTCGATCAAGGTGCGGAGGATTTATGCAGACGAAGTCGGAGCGATTTGGCCAGCGCGATTGGGCGCTTTACGCGGCCCGTTGGCTGATCATCCTATTGATTGCTGTGGCGATCATCGTGCTTAACGACCCGAACGCAGCGATTAGCGCGTATATCACTCCCATTGTGGAAGCGATGCTGGTGAATATCATCCTGCTGCTCGTTTTGCAGGGACGCGGCGTCGGGTCGATGCTTTCCCCCTCATTTGCGGTGGCCGATGCCCTGACGCTGGCAGCGTTTGCCTTCAATCAAGTCTCGGATGCACGCGTGACTTTCACCGCGGCCTCGCTGCTGCTGGTGTCGGCGCTGGTGCGCCCGGATGTGCAGTGGAATGCGCTGCAGGCGCTCGCGTTGGTGATCATCTCGGCGCTGTCGGTTCTGCGGACGCACGGGTCGATCACCGAACATACGGGTGATTTGCTCAATCTGGCGCTGCTGGCCGCCTCGATGGTGCTCACGAGCTATGCACTGGATCGCTGGTATGGCACGCTGCGCCGCCGCATCAACGCGCTGCGCCTCGCCGAAGAGGAACACAATCAGGATCGGCAGGAATATACCCGCGCGATCTCCGAACTGACCTATACGCTCGGCGCGAATCTCAACTACCGCAAGGTGCTGGATGCGGCGCTCGGGGCGGGGCGGCTCGGGCTGGCGCTGCCGGAACGCGAAGGCAGCGGCTTGATCTCCGCCGTGTTTCTGTTTCACTCACTCGACAATAAACTGCATATCGCCTCGTGCCGCCGCTTCCCGCGTGCCGACGAAGATAAAACGCTGGCGGGCAAGCAGGGGATCGTCGCGCAGGCGCTGACTGAAGCCATACCGATCTTCGGGTCGGATGTGCGCAAAGACCCGGAACTTGGCTTCTTCATCGGTTTGCAGTATGCCAAGTCGCTGCTGTGCATCCCCCTGCGTGCTGGCTATGACAACTTTGGCGTGCTGATTTACGCCAGCGAACGTCCCAGCGCTTTCACGCAGGATCACATCGAAGTGCTGACGATGATCGGCATTCAAACCACGCTGGCGCTGCAAAACTCACTCCTGTACCACAATCTCCTGACCGAAAAAGAGCGCATCATCGACGCGGAAGAAGAAGCCCGCAAGAAGCTGGCGCGCGACCTGCACGACGGTCCGATTCAAGGCGTGGCGGCGATTGCCATGCGTGCGGGCTATATCACCAAGCTGGTGACTAAACAGCCCGCGCAGGTGCCGGATGAACTTAAGAAGCTGGAAGACCTCGCGCGGAATACGACCAAAGACATGCGCCACATGCTGTTTGTGCTGCGCCCGCTGGTGCTGGAGACGCAGGGCTTACGTGCTGCCCTGAATCAGCTCGCGGACAAGATGATGGAAATGCACAAGCAGGCGGTCTCCGTGCGGGTCGATGCGCAGATCGAATCGGTGCTGGATCGCCAGCAGCAGGACGTGATCTTCTACATCTCGGAAGAGGCAGTCAATAATGCCCGCAAACATGCCGAAGCGCAGATCATCAGCGTGAGTGTCACCGGTGAAAGCGGCATGGCCGTGCTCGAAGTCGCGGATAACGGCAAGGGCTTCAATGTCGACGCCGTCAGCGGGAACTACGAAACTCGCGGCAGTTTAGGTATGATCAATATGCGGGAACGCGCCGAAATGCTTGACGGGACGTTGAGCATCAGCAGCGCGCCGGGCAAAGGCACGAAGATCACGATCATCTTCCCGGTGTACATGCATGACACCGCGCGGCTGCTCAAGCAAAATATGACGACCAAACTCGCAATTGCCGCCGCGGAGCGCAGCAACAACGGGAAAGAGGCCTAAACGCTGATCCCGCACCTGCCGCATTTCTAGGCATCGACCCGCACGGTCGTCCGCACACAAGGGAGTCCAAAAGATGCCGTCTGATTTGGCCGCGCTGCGCGGTGAACCGAGTTATGTGTGGCGCGCGGGCCAGGAACGCCGCTTGCAGATGATCGCTCAATGGGGCGAACTGGCGGCGAAAGGCGAGCAGGCGCGCGTGCTAATCGATGGCTGCGGCGTCGGCATGTACGCTTCGCAGATCGGGCGGCGTTACACCCCGCACGTCGAAGCGTTCGACATCGAATATGACCGCGTCGTCGATACCCGCGCCGATACGCCGACCGCCGTGGTCGCCGTCGCCGAAGCCGTGCCGTACCCCAACGACACGTTTGATCTGATCCTCTCGCATGAAGTGCTGGAACACGTCAATGATGACCGCGCCGCCGCGCTGGAGATGGTGCGCGTGCTGCGTCCCGGCGGACGCATCGTGATCTTCGCGCCCAACCGCTGGTATCCCTTTGAGACGCACGGCCATTACTGGCAGGGCGAGTATCACTTTGGCAATACGCCGCTCATCAACTACCTGCCGGATGCGCTGCGTAATCGCCTTGCGCCCCATGTGCGCGCCTACACCGCGCGCAGTATCCGGCGCCTGTTCGCGGGCACGCCGACGCGTGTGGTGACGCATCAGCGCATCTACGGCGGCTACGACAACATCATTGCGCGGTTGGGTGGGGCGGGCAAAGTGCTGCGCGCTGTGCTGCAAAACATTGAAGGCACGCCGCTCGACACGTTTGGGTTATCGCATCTGCTGGTGATCGAAAAAGTGCGTTAGGGATTGGCGGATGGGTAGCGGGCAAAGCCGCGCCACGGCAAGCCGATATAGCTTTCATTGCCGCACTGGTAGCGCGCGTTGTCGTACACCGACAGGATGCGCGTCGTCGGGCGTACCCGCACGAAGCCATGCCCGCCATCCGAGCTGGTGAGCGCATTCAGCCCCGCAAAATCGAGGACAAACGGCGCTCCCGCGAACATTTCGCAGGGTTTGCCAAAGGTCTGCATCATTTGCGCGATGTTGGGCGCCGCGCGCGCCACGAACTGCACCATAATCGATTGAATGGTGCTGGTGCCGTTGAAGGTCAGAAAGACGCGCGTTTCTCGGTCAGCGGAATAGAAGACCCGTTCATTCGTATTGAACTGAAACCCGGCGGATCCTAAGATCACTGACGCCGCATCAATGCGCGTTTCTCCCGGCACGATCCCTAAGAAGCAGGGCGCGTCGGCGCAGGCGCGAAACTGCGCCAGTACGGCGGGCGGTGGCTGCCCATGTCCCAGCGGAGCGACGGCGAAGCTCAACCCGATGCACAGCAAACTGATAATCGTGGTGAGGCGCAGCAAGGCGGCGATGAGGCGTCTCCACTTACCCATGGCTGAGGCGAGGCGCTGTGCCTCGCCTCAGCTCTTCGAGAATCTGCTTGAGCGTTACTTCTCGTCAAAGAAGACGGGCAGGTGACCCAGCGCCACGATGTTCGACCACTTGGCGCGGTCGCCTTCCGTGAAGATCGCCGCTTCTACTGTCACCTTCGCGCCCGCATGATCCATGATCAGGCGCATGCCTTGCAGGGTGCTGCCCGTCGAAATCACGTCATCGACCAAGGCGACGTTCTTGCCCCGAATCAAATCGCGATCTTTCTCGTCGAGGAACAGCGTTTGCGGTTCGCCGGTCGTGATGCTCAGCGTTTCCGACCGCAGCGCGTCGCCCATGTACGGCTTGAACGACTTGCGCAGCACCACGTAGGGCAGCTTCATCGCGACGGCGACGGCGTGCGCCAGCGGGATGCTCTTGGCTTCGGCGGTGACGATCACATCGATGGGCTGGTTGGCCAGCTTCTCGGCCAGCGCCTGACTCACGGCTTGCACAAATTCCGTGTCGCCGAGGATGTTCAGGATGGCGATGCGGATGCCGGGCTTGATGGTGAACAGGCGGAGATCGCGTTTGACGCCCGCGACTTCAACGGGATAGGTTTCGTAGGTCGAACTCATCGGAAAGACTCCATAAGGGCAATTTGCGAGCCCATTTTAACACTGCGTTGGGCAAATTGCCGTATGGATTGACAGGTAGTCGAGCCTGTATGCGGTTCTAGAGTCGGAAACAGAATATTCGACCGGAATGTAGGGGCGCACCTGCGTGTGCGCCCACGGCTTGGGCAGACTCCGACCCCACCCCCAACCCCCTGATAGCCCCCGGCCCTTTCCCGAATTCGGGGAGGAGAGACAACAGCGCTTGCCAGGCGAATTCTTTTCGTAGGGACGCGATTTATCGCGTCCGCTAGCGTGAGGTCGAAGTTATACGGATGCTTTTTTACCCACGCAAGCCTTGTCCTTACGCTAGAAACGAATATCCAAATTTCCGCTCGCTTGACCTAATGCACGATCTGTCCGTCGACCAGCGTCATGACGCGGTCGGTCTTTTCCGCGAGCGCGCGGTCGTGCGTGACGATGACGACCGTCGTCCCCGCATTCGCGCGGATCTCGCGCAACGCGTCCAGCACCAGCACGCCCGATTCCGAGTCGAGGTTGCCCGTCGGCTCATCGGCGAGGAGCAGGGGCGGGTTGTTCGCCAGCGCCCGTGCGATGGCGACGCGCTGCTGCTGCCCGCCGGAAAGTTCAGACGGGCGATGCTTCATACGATCCTTGAGGCCGAGCAGGTCGAGCAGTTCTTTGGCGCGCTTTTCCGGGCTGAAACGAGCTTTGCGCGCAAACTGGATCGGCAGCACGACGTTTTCCAGCGCGGTCAGCGTCGGAATCAGGTTGAAAAACTGGAAGATGAAGCCGATCTTCTCGTTGCGGATTTCGGTCAGTTGATCTTCGTTCATGCGGGTGATGTTCACGCCGTCGATCTCAATCGTGCCGTGCGTCGGCGTATCCAGCCCGCCGATCAGCCCGAGCAGCGTCGACTTGCCGCTGCCGGACGGCCCGACGATACCGACCATCTCGCCCGCGAAAATTTCCATATCCACGCCGCGCAGCGCATGCACGACCGTTTTGCCTAGTGGGAGGTCTTTGGTGAGGTCGCGGGTGCGAATCACCGGGTGTTTGCCGTTCGGAAGCGTCACAGTTGCTCCTGATAGTTGCTTCGCTGTTTGGAGATGTTACGCACCAAGCATAGCGAAAGTTGCGAGTGAGGGATAGTTGTAAACCGCGTACCAGCCCCGAAAATTAGGGGGCTATACCTGCATCTTTCATTGTACGTTTATTCACAATGCCACAAGTGGAATGAGGATTACTGGAATGACGGTCCGCAATCACCATTTGCTTCGCAGGTTTAACCGCCTTGACGAGCGCGGATGACTCGCTGGATGGCGCGCAGTGGGGGCGCTTGCTGCGCATTTCGATGGGCATTGTCTTTGTCTGGTTTGGCGCGCTCAAGCTGATTCCCTCGCTCAGCCCAGCCGAAACTCTGATCCGCGAGACGATCACGTTTGTGCCGATGGCGCTGTTTTTGCCGTTACTCGCCATCTGGGAAATTCTGATCGGGGTGGGCTTCATCACCGGGAAGTTTATGCGCGCGGCCATTCTGCTGCTGTTCCTGCAGATGCCGGGCACGCTCTCCCCGGTGCTGCTGCGGCCCGATCTCGTGTTCACGACGTTTCCGTTCGTCCTGACCATCGAAGGGCAGTACATTGTCAAAAATCTTGTCTTAATCAGCGCGGCTTTGGTGATCGGCGCGACCGTGCGGGGCGGTGGTTTGATCAGTGACCCGCTTCAGCGGCGGGGTCTTTCGGACGCAGAGCAGTAGGAATCCGGCAGCCTATTTGCCGGGCGGCATTTCGTGATAGCGGCGGACTGAGCGGTACAGGTTCATAAACGCCATCATGATATCAGAGGTCGTGACGATCCCTACGAGCGATTCGCCGAGGATGACGGGCAAGCAGCTGATGTGATTGTCGAGCATCAGGCGCGCGGCTTCGTCGGCTTCGGCGTCCGGTTCGACGACGATGGGAGCGGGGGTCATCATGGAGCGCACGCGCAGCGAGGTCGCCAACTGTTCGTCTTGCCAGCGTTCCCGCAGAATATGCGGCGAATTGAGCGCTGTCCGCACATCGCGGTCGCTGATAATCCCCACCAGTTGGCCTTCACCGTTCATCACCGGCAGATGACGGCAGTGGTGCTTGTCCATAAGTTCGAGCGCCTGACGCAAAGAGCCGTCCTGATGAATCGAGACAGGCTTAGCGGTCATCATGTCGGATACATTCATTGGGTTCCCTCTGGAAAATTCATGACCCCTGCCAGCACAGGGGTCATTGTTCACTGCGTGATGGTGAATGCCAGTTACGGCTTGGGTTCAATGGCTTTGGTCTTTGATTCTACCAGCATGCGGAAAATATCGCTTTCGGTGATGATGCCAATGAGCTCGTCGCGCTGATTCACGACGGGCAGACCGCTCACCTTGTGTTCCAGCATAATCCGAGCGGCTTCCAGAACCAAATCAGTCGGATGCACGGTCAGGACCTTGCGCGACATCACGCGATCCACCGTCAACTGTGCCCACAAATAATTCAGTTCCCAGATGCTGAGGGTGGTCGCATCCGAAGGGCTGGCTTCACGCACATCGCCCAACGTGATGATCCCAACGAGCCGGTTATCTTCCACGACCGGTAAGCGCCGGATGCCGTAATCTTTCATCATCTGGTGCGCGTTCGCGATCGGGGTGGATGGGGTGATCGACAGCACCGGGCTCGTCATCCATTCACTGACCATAATGTTTTCTAACATGGCAATTTATCTCCCAAATCGCGGGAGGAACGGTTTAGTCTCCCGCTTTCTTACAAAATACGGGAGACTGTGTAAACGATGGTACTGTGCTTTGGGTGATGATCGTCACGCGGGGCGAACGACCGGTTTTTTGGCATTCAGTGGCAGGCTAATGGTCAAACAGGTGCCTTGTCCGGGAGCCGTATCGATGTAAACATCACCGCCATGCAGGCGCGCGCGGTGTTGGATATTGCGTAAGCCTAAGCCGGAATGCGCCTCGACTTCGTCGGGCTCAAAGCCGACGCCGTCATCGGCGATTTTAAGTTGGAAGGCGCGGTCAGTCTGCGACGCCGAGATTTTGAGATGGCTGGCGCTGGCGTGCCGAATCACGTTGCTGATACCTTCATTCGCCATCTGGCACATAGCCTCGTAGATCTGCGGGCTGAGTGTGGCGAGGTTTTCGGAGGGCGTGTCGATTTCGATGTTGACTGTACGTGGAATGTGCAATTTACGGGTGATATCGTAAATAAACTCGCGCAAATTCCGCCCATAGCGTTCGCGCAATTTGAGGTTTTGAATATAACTGCGAATATCTTCGATCACATCGTTCAGACTGCCGACCATGCCCTGCAGTTCCGTCGCTTCGACGGGTTTCTCCGAGAGGCGCAGCAGTTCCATGTGCATGCCAATGGCATACAGCGACTGGATCACGCCGTCGTGCAGCTCCATGCTGATGCGGTCGCGTTCTTCCAGCAGCGCGACGCGCCGCTGCTGCTCCCGCAGGTTGGCTCCGGCAATCGCCAGCGCTGCGTACCCGGCCAGCGTTTCGATCAGCCATTGATCCTGCTCGTTGAACGGCTTGCCGTCGAGCCGATCCGCGAGGTACAACTGCCCATAAAGTATGTTGCCCGCCATGACGGGCACGCCCAGAAAGCGCTCCATGTTGGGATGATTAGCGGGAAAGCCGGAGGAGCGTGGATCGCTCTGCATGTGTTCGACCCGGATGGGCTGGCGTTCACGCATGACCGCACCGATCAAACCGCGGCCTAAGGGGAGATGCCCGATGATGGGGACGTGTTCTCGATCCATACCACTGAATTCGAAGAACTCGAGTCCGCCTCTGCCATCCGGCACGCCCAATGCGGCATATTTCGCCCCGACCAATTCGCGGGACGCCTCGGCAATGCGCTCCAGAACCTCGCCGAGCGTATCCGCTTCGGCGGCGCGCATGACCATCTCGGCAATTTCCTTTAGCCGAGGGAGTACAGATGACACGGATTTTTGAGCATATTCGTCACTAGATGTCATATGGTTACTTATGATATCCTTGCTAGTTACGAACCCTTAACGACAATTCTATCACTTAGGCGAGTTAAAGCCATGTCGAAAATCGTACGGATCTTGATTGCCGACGATCATTCGGTTGTGCGTGCCGGACTGAGAGCATTACTGGAGCGGCAAGGACACTTCCGGGTGGTTGCGGAAGCAGGAACGGGTGAAGAGGCAGTTGCCAAAGCCCAGGAGAATCACCCGGATGTGGCGGTTCTGGACATCCGTATGCCCGGCCTTTCGGGCATCGAGGCATGCCGCCGCATCGTCGAATCCGTGCCGGGTTGTCGTGTGATTATGCTGACCTCCTACGCCGAAGACGAACTTTTATTCACGGCAATTCAGGCAGGTGCATCAGGGTATATTCTCAAACGTATCGGGGATAACGAACTGGTGCAGGCGGTGGAGCGTGTGAGCCGTGGCGAGGGTATGCTGGATCCGGCCATGACGTCGACCGTTTTTCAGGAGATGCGCAAGGCGAATCAGGCGCAGCAAGCCGCCGCTTTCTCGGACCTCACGCCGCAGGAACTGGCCGTGCTCGCGCTGGTCGCCGAAGGGCTGACCAACCGGCAGATCGCGGTCAAGCTGTACTTGGGCGAGGGCACGGTGCGCAATTATGTTAGCAGTGTGCTGGCGAAGATCGGCGTTTCCAACCGCGCCGAAGCCGCCGCCTATGCGGTCAAGCACAACATCAACGAACTTGTTCCTCCGTCGAATCCGGACACGAAATAGAGACCGCACTCTGTCTTAGCGTTCTCTAGAGTCAGTTCTCGATCGAAATTCCTGAGCGAACAGAGGGGCGCACGGCCGTGCGCCCTTGCAACCCCCATGTCCGGTTATTTATCTCTTGTCGCAGCGTGCTGCGTGTGCCGCTGTTATTGTCCGTTGTGCTTCGCAGCGACCAGCTCGGATGTCTTGCGTTTTTCCATTTGCTGCGCGGGCACAACATATACCGGGCAGTAGCCCGTCGCCAGCACCTTCGCCGTCACACTGCCGAACAGCCAGCGCGTGAAGCCCGAGCGCCCATGGGTCGACATACAGATCGCCTGTACATGGTGATCCTGGGCGATCTTCACGATCACCTCGGCTGGGTCGCCCACCTCCGCATAATACGAAACCAGCAGCTTCGACTTCGCTTCGATATTCGCGGCGATGCCCGCGAGATACTCTTTGGCGCGCGGCAGCGCATCACTGACCGTCTTGTCGTACTTTTGCGCCATCGTCGTGGTCATCGGATAGAAGTCGTAAATGGGATATTCCGGCGTCTGCAGCACCGTGAGGAGAATCAGCGTGCCTTCCGGCTTAACGATCTTCATCGCATGTTCAAGGGCTGATTCGGCTAAATGTGAGCCATCTAGGGGGACAAGCACGTAATCTAACATAATGATCACTCCACTATTTTCAATCTTAACCTTATCTTCGGCCTAGTCCGGGGAGCGGCGTAGTGTCATATATCGCTTGTGGCTTACGATGATTGACACTATTGCCACTGCTTAAAGGGGGGTAGGCTATGTTCGATTGTGAAAAAACCTACAGACAGATAATCGGATCATTCGAGGCAGATGCCTATGCAGCGCAGAGTGTGCATGATCACCGCCGAAGAGGCGGCAGCGAAAGTGAAGTCGGGGCAGCGCGTGTTCGTCACGGGCAACTGCTCCACGCCCATCCCCTTCCTTCAGGCGCTGGTCGCGCGTTATGAAGAGCTCGACAATGTTGAACTGGTGCAGGTGCTGAGCATCGGCATGCGTGAATACATCACGGCGGACATCGCCGATCATATTCGCGTGAACAACCTGTTCATCAGCGACCATATGCGGAAAGCGGTCAATTCGGGCACGTCCGACTTTACGCCCATTTTCCTCTCCGAAATCCCCTCCCTGTTCCGCGATGGGTTGCTCCCCATTGATATTGCCGTCATCCACGTCAGCCCGCCGGATGAACATGGCTACTGCTCGTATGGTGTTGAAGTCGGTGTGACCAAGAGCGCCGCCGAATCCGCCCAGATGGTGATCGCGCTGATCAACCCGCACATGCCGCGCACGCTCGGCGACAGCTTCATTCACGTCAATCAGATCGACTACTGCATCCATGTCGATTACGAACTGCCGCAGGTCAACCCGCATCCGGCCTCGGAAATTCAGGATCGCATCGCCGAGCACATTGCCGCACTCATCCCGGATGGCGCGACTCTGCAAACGGGCATCGGTGGTATCCCCGACGCCGTTCTCAGCCGTCTGACCAATCACAAGAACCTCGGCATTCACACCGAATTGTTCTCGGATGGCGTGATGCATATGGTCGAAGCGGGCGTGGTGACCTGCCGCGCCAAGAGCATTCACACGGGCAAGGTCGTCGCCGGCTTTGTGATCGGCACGAAGGCGCTGTTTGATTACGTCAACGATAACCCGATCATTGAGCTGCACCCGACTGAATACGTCAATGACCCGTTTATCATCGCGCAGAACGACAAGATGGTCTCGATCAATTCGGCGCTCGAAGTCGATTTGACGGGGCAGGTATGCGCCGACAGCATCGGCACGAAGTTTTATTCGGGAGTGGGCGGGCAGGTCGACTTTGTGCGCGGCGCGTGCCGGAGCAAGGGCGGCATGTCGATCATCGCGCTGCCGAGCACGGCCAAGGACGACACGCTGAGCCGCATTGTGCCCATGCTCAAGCCGGGCGCGGGCGTGACCACCACCCGCAATGATGTGCGCTATATCGCGACCGAATACGGCATCGCGACGCTGTTCGGCAAGACGATTGCGCAGCGCGTGCAGGAACTGATCAACGTGGCGCATCCCAAGTTCCGCGAAGAACTGGCCGCTGCCGCCCGCGAACAGTTCGCCGTGGGGCGCGTTTACTCCCTCGCGTAAAGATCGAGATTCAACGCAAAGGCGCGAAGACGCCAAGACGCTAAGAAAAGTAAATGAGGACGCCCAGATGGGCGTCCTTTGTTATTACGCTTTGCGCCTTTGTGTCCTTGCGCCTTTGCGTTGAATCTTTTGCCTTACTCTTTTCTATTTTGCGGTGACGTTTTCGTACACAGGCGTGAGCCATTCGCGGTATTTGTCTACGCGCCCGCGCACCACATCGAAGAACAGATCGCGCACCTTGCGCGTGATCGGCCCCATTTGTCCCGACCCGATGGCGCGGTGTTCGACGCGCGTCACCGCGGCGACCTGCACGCCCGTGCCGCACATGATCATCTCGTCGGCAATGTACACTTCCGTGCGATCTACGTTGCGTTCGACGACGTCGAGGCCGAGTTCGTCGCGCATGAGCGTGATCAGCGAGCGGCGCACGATACCTTCCAGTACATTCGACTCGACGGGCGGGGTGTAAACCACGCCTTTACGCACGATGAACAGGTTCGCGGCGCTGGCTTCCGCCAGATGCCCGTCTTCGTTGAGCACGAGCGCTTCGTCGTAGCCTGCCAGCACCGCATCCGACTTGATCAGCGCGCTGTTAGCATAGGCCCCGGTGATTTTACCGCGCGCAGGAATCGCGTTGTCATCCACGCGCCGCCACGACGAAAAGCCGACGTGCAGCCCTTCTTCTTTTTCGACGTAGCGCCCAAACGGCATGGCGAACATGGTGATTTCGTCGTCGACATCGTGCAGGCGCACGCCGATCATCTCGGTCGACTTGTAGGCCAGCGGACGAATGTACACGTTCTCGCGGAAGCCTTCCGTGCGCAGCAGTTCATTGAGGATGCCGACCAACTGCGGCACGCTGTGCGGCACGTTGATGCGCAGCAGGCTGGCGGACTGCGTCAGCCGCTCGAAGTGATCGTGCGGGCGGAAGACGAACAACTGGTTTTCGTCGTCGTTCCAGTAGCCACGCAGGCCGCCGAAGACGCCCGTGCCGTAGTTAAAGGCGTGCGTCATGACACTGATTTTCGCGTCTTCAATCGGGACTATTTTGCCTTCAAAGAAGGCGAACTTGGGTTTGCCCTGTTCCGCCATGCTCATGTGCTCCACTTGAGGTTGATGTGAGTGTCTAGATTATAGAAATGCTCGCCCACGGCGGATAGAACCATATAAGGACGTGGTCGTTTACGGGCCGGTCAGGGCGAGGACATAGCCCGCGCTGAGCGCCAACACGCTGGTCAGCAGTACCAGTACGCCGACGATGCGCCCCCACTTGGTCGTCGACTTCAGCCCATCGGCGATCAACACGGTCAGCGGGAACAGGAGCAGCGCGTACCGGGCCACGCTCTGCGAGTACATGACGACGTTCGTCCCCCAGTCATAGTTGATTTTGGTGATCTGAAAGGCGAGGTTGACCACCACGTAGAAGACGAGCGCGGGGCGGCGGTGGCGCGGGCGCAGCAGAAGAATCACGATGAGTGCAATGGACAGGAACAGCGCCCACATATCCGGGTGAAACAGGGCGAGGTTGGGGTTGGCGGCGATCCAGCGCAGATTGATGAGCACGGCTTCGATGGGATTGACGAAGAAGGCGTAGGAGTAGCTGCTGTAAATGGCGTCGAGCGGCGGTAGGTTCATACTGGCGCGGTAGGCGAGGAAGATCAGCATGCCGAGCGGGATCAGCGCCAACCAGATGGTGCGGGGCAGCATTTGGCGCCCGTATGTGCCGAGCGCTTGACGCGGCGGCCAACCGTACCGCTCGATCAGCAGCAGCCCGCCGACGCCGACCAGGAACACGCCTTGCGACCGCGCCAGCGTGGCGAACACGCCCATGACGCCCGCCAGCGCCCAGCGATCTTTCAGCGCGCAGTAGACGAACGCCAGCACGAAGGCGAGGTGAATCGATTCCGACATAGGCGCAGCAAAGAAGAACGAGACGGGCATAAGCGCCAGCGCGACGACCGACCAGCGCGCCAACTTTTCATCGCTGAACAGCAGCTCAACGACGCGGTAGAGCAGGGCGAGCGCCGCGCTGAAGGCGACGGTCTCCACCACCGCCGCAGCGAGATCAATGCTCCCGGGCAGCAGCGCATCGGCGGTGTGGAAGGTGAACGGCGTGAGCAGACTGAACACGGTCGCGCCTGCGTTGTCGAGGCGGTAGCCGTTCACGGCGAGGTCGAGGTAATGCACGGCATCCCAGCGCCGCCACACGCCGAAAACGCTTTGCTCCAGCGGTGAGGTCAGCGCCGGGAGCTGCGCGTTCACGCTGTGAAAGTCGATGCGCGTGCTGCCGAGGCTCGCGCCGACGATGCTCCAGACGATTGCCATCCACAGGGTGAGCAGGACGCGGTGCGCCAGCGCGATCCCGATGCCATAGATCAGGGCTGCGCGCCATCCTGTCAACGTCGCCTGCTGCTGCTTGTCCACCACTGCTACTGCCATGTGTCATCCCCTGTTCTCTAGCGTGATTATAGCGGCAGAAACCGTCACGGCGGGGTAAAGATGGGGTTGGGGAAACAAAAAGGACGAGGCATGCTGCCTCGTCCCTAGGTTGGTTGTACCCTGGTTACACCCCTCAACCTCTCGGAGAGGGGTTGGGGTGAGGTTAATTTTTACGCGTCAGCGCGGCGCAGGGTGACCTGTCGCCCGCGCATCGTGCCCGTGCGCATCCGCTTGAGCACGCGCTCGACATGCATCTCGTTGACATCCACGAACGTTTGGTTCTTCTGGATGTCGATGGCGCCGATCGCGCGACCGGGGATACCCGCTTCGCTGGCGATCACGCCGACCACATCGCCGGGCTGAATGCCGTGCACGCGCCCCGCGTCGATCATCAGGCGCACCATGCCCGATTCGCGCTCACCCGTGCGGCGGCGCGGACGGTCGCCGTCAAAGCTCTCGCGCTCACCACCGCGCTCTTCGCGACTGCCGCCGCGTTCGCCTTCACGCCCGTAACGGCGCTCGCCGCCAAAGCGTCGATCACCTGTGCGGGCGGCCTGCCGTTCGGCGTAGGTGCGTTCGCGCGGTTCCTGAATATCTTCAATCGGACGCTGCGTTTCGAACGAGCGCGCCACGCGAATAGCCGCCGCGGCGATTTCCGCCTGATCATAGCCGACCGCGATCAAGCTGTTGAGGAAATTGACCTCACGCTCGAAGTCTTCGGTCTCCAGCATGCCGCTCAACTTTTCGGTGAAGCTCTGATCGCGCTTGGCGATCACTTCGTCGACCGTGGGCAGCTTGCCGCGCTTGATCGGCTGGCGGGTGAACTGCTCAATCGTCTTGAGCCAGCGGCGTTCGCGCGGCGTCACCATGGTGATGGCGATGCCTTCGCGGCCCGCGCGCCCCGTACGACCGATGCGGTGCACATAGTCTTCCGCGTCGTAGGGCACGTCAAAGTTGACGACGTGCGACATATCCTGAATGTCGAGGCCGCGCGCGGCGACGTCCGTTGCGACGAGGATCGTGATCTGCCCGCGGCGGAAACGGCGCATGACCGTCTCGCGCGCTTCCTGGCTGAGATCGCCGTGCAGCGCTTCGACCGGGAACTGCCGCGCCAGCAGCGTATCGGCGAGGTTGGACGCGCCGATCTTGGTGCGCGTGAAGATCAACGCGCTCGACACATGTTCGACTTCGAGCAGCCGCGTCAGCGCCGCGACCTTCGAGTTTTCTTCCACGAGATAGTAGCGCTGCTCGATCTGCGGCACGGTGAGCGTCTTCTGTTCAATCGCTACCACCTGCGGATCATGCATGTATTTGCGCGCGATCTCACGGATCGGGTCGGAGAGCGTCGCCGAAAACAACGCCGTTTGCCGTTCGCTCGGCGTCTGGTTCAAAATGGTCGTGACATCGTCGATGAAGCCCATTTTCAGCATTTCATCGGCTTCGTCGAGCACCATGTAGCTCACATGATTCAGGCGCAGCGCCCGCTTTTCAATCAAATCGATCACGCGGCCGGGCGTGCCCACGACCACATGCACCCCTTCTTCCAACCGCTTCAACTGCCGCGCGTACGATGAGCCGCCGTAAATCGCGACCACGCGCGTCCCCATATGTTTGCCGTACTGATAGAGCGCTTCCGTCACTTGCAGCGCCAGCTCACGCGTCGGCGTGAGAATCAGCCCCTGCACATTGCGGGTGCTCATATCTAAGCGTTCGAGCAAAGGCAGCGCGAAGGCGGCCGTTTTGCCCGTCCCCGTCTGGGCTTGTCCAAGAACATCACGACCCTCGAGGAGCGCCGGAATGGCGCGTTCTTGAATGGGAGTCGGGTTCTCATAGCCCAGTTCCATCACGGCTTGCACGAGTTGCTGGCGCAAGCCCAGACTTTCAAACGTGAGTGTCATCCATTACCCTTGTTATGTGAAAACGCCCCGTGTAGGTTGGACAGGGCGAACATGCGTAGACTTACACTTACCTGTGTGGAAATTATAACACACAGGCTTAATTCTTCCAATGCTGATTATCTAAAACGTGGATAAGTAGTGAGTGTTGAGCCTGCCTAAAGCTTGACTCAACACCCTTTTCGACCTGTGGGATTACGCCTCTTTTAATCCATCGCCTGAGCCGCGTAGGTCGGCTGTACCGGGCTCAGGATGTGGCGCGGTTCGCGCACCACAAACGCCACCACCGCCGCTGTGATCAATGCGCCGACTGTCGCCAGCACAAACGTGGTCGGAATGCCCGTCGAATCGGCCAGCAGCCCGGCGGCAATCGGCGCGATCAGCGACATGGGCGCAACCAGCGTGCTCGCCAGCCCGATGTAATACGGACGTTCGCTCTCGCTGCAAAACTCGACGTTGAGCGCCATCGGCGAGGTCCACAGCGCGCCATTGGCCGCGCCCATCAGCGCGAACACCAGATAGAACCACTCCGCCGACGGCGCGATGAACGCTATGAACGCGCTGGCGCCTGCCAGCAGCATGCCGACCGCGAAGGCGGCGCGGTGACTGTAACGGTCGCCCAGCCAGCCGAAGAACGGCGTCGCGACCGTCACTGCGAGGCTGAGCACGCCCGCCATCACGCCGACCGTGCCTTCCGCCACGCCAAAGTGCCGGACGACATGAATGGTATAGAAGGCCGCGCCCACCACGCCGACCTGCCCGATGATGCGCGCCACGATGAACCAGCGGAAATTCGCATTTTCGCGCAGGATAGTCATCAGCTTGTGCCAGTATGCGCCCCAACTCATCGTCATTTCTTTGGGCGGCTCAATCGCCGGTTCACGCGTCAGCGCCAGAAACGCGAACGAGAGCATCATCGCGATGCCGCAGATGATGAAGCACAGTGTGAAGTCGAGCGGCGATGGGAGCGTTTGCAGAATGATGCCCGATAAAACCGCGCCGCCGATCCCGGTCAGGTTGGCCAACCCGGACTGTGTCCCGTAGAACGTGCCGCGCATGTTGTCCGGCATGATCTTCGCCACCATGCTTTGCCACGCAGTCGCTGTCAGACCTGCGCCGAACGCCTGCCACATGATGATGAGGAATGTCAGGATGAGCGCCAGCTCACGGTTGAGCACGCCGACCGCCAGCCACGCGACCAGCGCGAGCAGGAAGTAGGGGATGCGCTCGTTGAGCGTCATCTTGAGCACCATCGGACGAAAACGTGGTAATTGTGCAACCGATTTCGCGGTGAGCAATTGCGGGAAGAACCAGCCAATCGAGTGGATCGCGCCAATCATGCCGATCAACAGCGTCGAGTCGGTCAGGGTGGAGACAAAGAGAGGCAGAATTGTGCTAAACGAAGCAAAGCTCAAGCCGAGGCCGTAGAACCCGGCATCAGTGACATTCACAGCAAAATTATGGCGCACGTGCTGGCGCAGTTCTTCACGCAAGTTGGGTTAACTCCGAATCCTAGGAACCAGATCATTCTACCATCCGGAGTCGGTACCATTGTATAAGACCATGTGAACCAAGTAGGAAGAGAAGTTTACAGTGGTCAGTTGACCGTCAAAGCGCGTAGTTTTGCAGATGCGTCGGGGCAGGGCGTGCCATGCCCCGACTGGATTTTAGGCAGCGGAGAATTACAGCGCGGACTCGTTCTCACTGTCCACTGTGAACTGCAGACTGTCAACTTCCCGCTGATGCCGGAACTGCGTTTCGTACAACTGCGCGTACAGCCCCGCTTGCTCGATCAATTCGGCGTGCGTGCCGTGTTCGATGATGCGCCCGCGATCCATCACCAGAATCTGATCCGCGGCCAGAATGGTGCTCAGGCGGTGCGCGATGACGATGCTGGTGCGGTTGTGCATGATCTTTTCGAGCGCTTCTTGAATCAGCGCTTCGGACTGGCTGTCGAGATGACTGGTCGCCTCGTCCAATACCAGCACGCGCGGGTCTTTGAGGATGACGCGGGCGAGTGCCAAGCGCTGCTTCTCACCACCACTGAGGCGGTAGCCGCGCTCGCCGACGATGGTCAGGTAGCCGTCGGGCAGCCCCATGATGAAGTCATGGATATTCGCCGCGCGGCAGGCCGCTTCGACGTCGGCCTGGGTTGCGTCCATACAGGCGTACAGCAGGTTAGTCAGGATGGTGTCGTGGAACAGATACGTTTCCTGCGTCACCATGCCGACCGCATGCGTGACCGTATCGAGCGTCAGGTCCCGCAGATCGTGCCCGTCGAGCAGAATACGCCCCTGCGACGGATCGTACAGGCGGGGAATTAGGTAGGTCATGGTCGTTTTGCCCGCGCCGCTCGGCCCCACCAGCGCGACCAACTGCCCCGGCTGAATCGTAAATCTGATGTGTTCGAGCGCGGTTTCGCGCGCCTGCGTGACGGGGGCGGTCGGCATCTGCAGGCCGTTCGGCGCGGCTTTGCCGTCGCCAGAGAGCACCGCTTTGACATTTTCCATACGCCCATAGCGGTGCACGTCGCGCAGACCGCCCGTGCCGGTCGGCTGATACAGGAAGGTCACGTCGTCAAAGACCAGCTCACCTTGAATCTCTTTCGGCGCTTTGGCGATGGCGTGCGGCTTCTCGTCGATTTCGATGGGCAGGTCGATGACTTCGAAGACGCGCTCAAAGCTGACGATGGACGTGGAGAATTCGACCGGGACATTGATCAGGTATTCGAGTGGGCCATAGAGCTGACCGAGATACGCTGCGAAGGCCACAATCGTGCCGATCGTGAATACGCCGCTCAACACGAGATGCCCGCCGAGCCAGTAGACCAGCGCCGTGCCGATCACGCCGACGCCGCCCAGAATCGCCCAGAACTGACTGCCGAGCACCGCGCGCCGCACGCCGATGTCGCGCACCCGGCTTGCGCGTTGGGCGAAGCGGTCGGTTTCGAGGCTGGTGCGCCCGAACAGCTTGATCAACAGCGCGCCGCTGATGTTGAGCGTCTCGTTCATCATGGCGTTCATCTCGGCGTTGATGTCCATCTGTTCGCGGGCGATATCGCGCAGTTTGCGCCCGATCAAGCGCGCGCCGATGATGAACAGCGGGAAGACCGCCAGCCCGATGATCGTCAGCCGCCATTCTAGAGTCAGCATGACGGCGAGGGTGGCGATCACCGTGACGATGTTGGTCACGATGCCGACAATCGTGTTGCTGATGGCATTCTGCGCGTTGACGACGTCGTTGTTCAGACGGCTCATCAACTCGCCGGATTTCGTGTTGGTGAAGAAACGCAGCGACATCCGCTGCAAATGCGCGTATAACCCCCGCCGCAGGTCGTAGATCACGCCCTCGCCAATGGTGGAGTTAAGGCGGCGGTTGATGATGCCGATCACGCTGTTGAGGATGGGAATCAAAATCAGCGCCAGCGCCAGCAGGTTGAGCCGTTCGACATTCCCCGAAGGCAGCGTATTATCGATCAAATCACGGAAGATCAGCGGCGTGAGCAGACCGAGACCGCTCGTGAACAGAATCAGCACCAGCGTGATTGCAATCTCGCGTTTGTAGGGCGCGGCGTAGGCCAGCACGCGCTTGATCAAGCCCCACGTGATTTTACTGGGCTTCTCATCCTCAGAACCGGGAAAAGCGTAACGCCACATACCGCCACCATGTCTCATCTGGTTAAACATCCTGTCTCACTATATGCGAGAAGTGAACCAGCGTGAACTGATCGAATGGTTAGTGGCTGGATTTGGCTCAAGCGGTCACAATCTACGTTGTCCTCACAGGGCATCACTTTACTTGCCTCGTTCGCGCTCAATGATTTGCTGCGCGTGGGCTTCGCTGTCCGCGAAGTGAAAAATCTGCGTTTTGCCCATGCCCGCGATGATGCGGCGGTAACCATCATAGGCGGTCTGCACCATGCCATTCGCGCCCAGCACCACTTTGACGCCTTCGTTCGGGTGCGTTTCCGGCGTGGCGACGCTGCGCGCCTGCCCGAGAATGCTCAGCGGGTTGATGGCAAAGCTGCCTTTGCGCAGGTCGATGATGAAGTCGACCTTGTGCTCGACGGTGTCCATGAGCTTGATCGTCGCGTTGAGCGCGCGCTGCAAATCATCCCACGTCCAGCGCCCTTCGGCGTTGCAGCGAATGATTTCTTTGTTTTATCCTGCCAGCCGACATTGATCGCCATAGTCTCTTAGCCTCCACTGTTTGAAGTATCCGCGCCGCCGGTGGCGTCCGCGTTGATCGTGAAATTGATCGGCGAACCGACGAGCCCGCCATCCAGCGTGATCTCGACGCTCCAATTGCCGGGGACGAATTCCACCGCCGCCGACGGCAGGTGGAACCAGATGCAGGCCTGCGTGATGTTGAAATTCGGCGTCCAGTCGTAGCGGGCAATCTCGGTGCCGTCGCGCAGCCAGCGTGAGCTTAAGGTATTGGCCGAGGACAGGTTGTAGGCAATTGCCGTCGCGTAGATGTCGGTGGTCGCACCCGAGAAGGTGGTCGACGCGCCGAGCGGACAGTCATCCGGGCCGACCTGTTCCGCCAAGAGAATATTATCGAGGCGTGGCACATTCGGATCACTCGTAGCCAGTGGAGTCGGGGTAGGCGGGTTCTGAATGGTGATGTTGCCGCTCGCCGCCCCTTGACCGCTGATGACGGGCGTCACGAGGTTATTGGCCGGGTTCGCGGTCGCGCCGGGGTCGTTCGCAGGTGCGATGGGGGTGATGGCGCTGGTGTCGATGATGGGCATGCCCGCGGCGACCATCGTCGCGGCGATGCGCGTGCCTTGCTGCTGCATGATGCCGACCGAGGTCTCGACGAATTGCAGCGTCACCAGCAGACGGTCAGCGCCGACCGTGGCCGTCTGGCGCACTGCGGCGATCTCCGTGTTGGCGAGGTCGTTGGCGAGGTTTTCGGTTTGGAGATCGCCGGGCTGCGAGAAGAAATTGCACGCGCTCAGGGCATACGCCGCGCCGATCAACAGCAGCATCAGGAATAGTCGTTTCATATCAACCTACTCAAACTTTGCTGTACAGCCGTCCCAGTGTAGCAGAGCGTGTCAAACCGTCGCAAGACTGCGGCGCTCAATCGATGCCTGACATGTACGCGAGTATTGGGGTGGTGTATGCATGGGTAGGGGCAAGGCGCGCCTGGAGCTACGCTGGAGGCCCCATCCCCCCGGGAGAGGGGACTCCCGACCCCCTCTCCGTTGGAGAGGGGGGAGGCCAAAACACAGACTTCACGTCACCTATCGGCGAACCTTGCCCGACAGACGAACCCCGTTGATCTACCCCCTGAAATCCGGGGGAGACTCTGCAACCCTGCGCCCGCTCACTCGTATATATATACGAAATGACCATGATGAAGGGAGCACTACGATGGGTCTGGGTCGCGCGTTGTTATGCATACTCCTGCCGCCGCTGGCAGTGATTGACCGGGGCTGCGGCACAATTTTGATTGTGCTGGCGCTCACCGTTGCAGGATGGGTGCCGGGCGCGCTCGCCGCGCTGTTCCTCAATTACGTCGCCGCCAACGAGCGCCGTTCGGCTTAACGCCAAACATTCTCCGCCCCTCGTGATTGAGGGGCGGACGCGGCTTTTCCTCGTTTTACATGACATTCCGCGCTAATCGAATTTTGATTTGATTATTTAATTCAACTTGCGTTACAATCACAAAGCAATGCAGAAAAACCCCTAATAATGTTTGGGAGGATATACCTTGCACGTCGTCGTATTTACACGCAGTACGCCCGACACCGCCGCGAAGGTGGAGGTGGATGGAGCGGGCAAAGTCACGTGGGGAGACGCCGCGCTCGTCGTCAACCCGTGGGACGAATACGCCCTTGAAGAAGGCATCGTTCAGGCCAAAGCCGCGGGCGGCAAGGCGACCGTCGTCGCCATTGGCCCGGACATGCACAACGAAGCGTTGAAGCACAGCCTCGCGATGGGGCTGGATGAAGCCGCCCGCGTGTGGGATGCGGCGCTCGAAGGCGCGGACTCGCTGGCGTATGCCACCGTTGCTGCCGCCGCCGTCAAGAAGGTCGGCTCGGTTGATCTCGTCCTCTTCGGACGCGAGAGCATCGATGTGGGCACCGATCAGCACGCGTATCAGACCGCGCGCAAGCTCGGCTACAGCCTGTTGAGCAATGTCTCGAAGATCCTCGCCATTGACCCCGCTGCCAAGACCATCAAGGTCGAACGCACGGTGGAAGAGGGCAAGCAGGTCGTCACTGCCAAGCTGCCCGCCGTGCTCACCGTCCTCAAGGACATCAACGAGCCGCGTTATCCGTCATTCATCGGCATCCGTAAGGCGTCGAAGGCTGTCATTCCCGAATGGTCGCTGGGCGATCTCGGCGTGGCGCTGCCCGCCGTCAACGCGAAGGTGACCAAGTACAAGAATCTGCCCCCGCGCGACACGCGCTTTGAATTGATCGAGGGTACGCCCGAAGAACAGGCGCAGAAGTTGATCGACCGCCTGCTGGAGGAAAAAGTTCTATGAGCGCCGTTTTTGTCTGGATTGAGACCTTTCAAGGCAAGGCGATTCCGGCGGCGTGGGAAGCTCTCGCCGCGGGGCGGATGGCTGCCGATGCGTTCGGCGTGCCGCTGACCGCTCTTGTCTTCGGAACCAATGCCGCTGCCGTGGCTGCGGAAGCCGCGACCTATGGCGCGAACAAGGCGCTGGTCAGCGACGACGCGACGCTGAAGGAATTCCGTGTGGAAGCCTATGCCGCGCTCGTGACCAAGCTGGTCAAGGAACAAGCGCCGAAGGCTGTGCTCGCCGTGGCGACTACGCGTGGCCGTGAACTGTTGGCCGCGTCGTCGGCGGACACTGACAGCCCCATGCTCGGCGACGTGCTGTCGCTCAGTGTGGACGGCGGCAGTGTGACCGCGGAACGCGGTGTCTATGCGGGCAAGGTGCTGAGCGAAAACGCCATCACCGGTGGCGCGACCATGTTCATCACCGTGCGTTCGCGCACGTTCAAGGCGGCGACGCCGAATGCGGCGGCGACCGCCGACGTGACCACCGTTGCCCCGGCGTTGAGCGAAGATCAGATCAGCACCAAGATCGAGAGCTTCGAAGCGGAAGCGGGCACGGTCAACCTGTCCGACGCGGCGATCATCGTCTCGGGTGGGCGCGGTATGGCGAACAACCCGAAGGACGCCCCGGCGGGCGTGTCGGGCGACGATGCGGCGGTCTGGAAAGCCAAAGATGGCTTTGCGAACGTGCTGCAGCCATTGGCCGATGTGCTCGGCGGCGCGGTCGGTGCGAGCCGGGCGGCGGTCGACGCGGGTTACATCTCCTACGCGCATCAGGTCGGGCAGACGGGTAAGGTCGTCGCGCCGGATCTGTATATCGCGGCGGGCATCTCCGGCGCGATCCAGCATCAGGCCGGTATGCGGTCGAGCAAGATCATCGTGGCGATCAACAAGGACGCCGAATCGCCCATTTTCAAGATGGCGCGCTACGGTCTCGTCGGTGATCTCTATGCGCTTCTCCCGGCGATCACCGCTGAAGCGAAGAAGCGCCTCGGCAAGTAAGCAGTACAGCATTCTCTATGTAGGGGCGCACCTGTGTGTGCGCCCTCAAGGGCAGACACGTAGGTCTGCCCCTACATCCCCACCGTAAGGCAACTCCATGTCTAGCTCCATCACTTCTCGCCCGTTCCGCATTGACTCCGAAGCCGATTTTTTCCGCGTCCGCCAACTGCTCATCGACCTGCATCCGCTCGTCGGTCCCGGTTACGTCTGGGAGATCCGACACTGGGACGGTCAGCGCTATCACAATGAGGATGCAGTGCTCAGCCCGGAGTGGGCGCAGAACATCCGCCTGTGGGAGACCGCCGACGGCCAACTGATCGGCGTGGCGCACGCGGAGAGCCGACCGGGCAACGCGCACTTTGAGATTCACCCGGATTACCGCAGTCGAATCGAAGCGGAAATGGTCACGTGGGCGGTTGAAACGCTGCCCGCGCCGAACGATGACGGTCAACGCCAGCTCGAAACGGTCGCCTTTGAGCATGACACGCCGCGTCAGCAGGTGTTGACTCAGCATGGTTTCACCAAAGGGTCGTATTTCTGGATGCTTCGGCATATGCGTCTCGGGAATCAGCCCCTGCCAACGGTGACCATGCCCGACGGGTACAGCCTGCGGGAAACGCGCACCGAACAAGCCGATTACGAACACATGGCGGCGCTGCTCAATGCGGCGTTCAATCGTAACATCCATACCGCGCGGGAGTACGAGAATTTCGTGCTGCGGTCGCCCTCCTTCCAACACGCGCTGAATCTCGTCGCGGAAGCGCCGGATGGCACGTTCGCGGCGCATGTTGGCCTGACCTACGAGCCGACCAATCGCTACGGCGTCTTCGAGCCGGTGTGCACGCACCCTGATCATCAGCGCAAGCATCTCGCGCAAACCCTGATGTTCGAAGGTCTGCACCGCTTCAAGGCCTTGGGCGCGCAGCACATCTATGTGGAAACCGGTTCCGGGGAAGGGCAGAACGCCTTCTACAACACCATCGGCTTCACCGAAGCGTATATCGGCTACTTCTGGACCAAGACGTTCTGATGCGCTTCTTATGGGCGCGGCGTTTACTTCTCGGTTAAATTCTGCTAAACTGATCGATGTGGCTAGCACCACATCTACCCGGGGGTGAAATAGTCTCGACGGTAGAGGCTGGGGCTATGTTGCAGGTCGCAGCGCCTACCTGCGTTAAAATGGGCACGGCTATAAATGCCAACAACAACCAACCTGCTCTGGCTTACGCCGCCTAAGGCTGTATAGTCAGGGTGCTGGGTCATAGTAACCCAGCCGTCCACGTTGTCCGTCGCTGTGCGGAGAACTACTGGGCGTCACCAAATACAGCGTGCGGCACCCGCCATGTCGATTCACGGGGTCAAAGAACTATCGGCTGGTAACGCCCGTACCACGTCGGATGGGGCTAGGCGTTACGAGAACAAACATCTGGCTAAACCTGTAGACGCATAGTTTCGAGTCTATCGGACCCGATCGGCGGTAGGTCGGCACCTCCATAGTCAGCAAAAAACCTCGCACACAGCGAGGTTTTTGCTTTTAGAGCGGCTTGTGAAAGATGCCAAAATCGGACGAGGCATGCCGGTAAGTGCGTAGAACACCGTGAAAATCGGTTACGGGTCGGTTTTGGGATGTTGCGGACGCGATAAATCGCGTCCCTACGAGAAGATATCCCGGCGTCCTGTGTAGGGCGCAACTCGCCGCTGGCCTCAAACAGACTTCAAGCTATTCTACGGAGCTACTGGCATGCCTCGTCCTTTGGTTGACATTCAATTTGTAGAGGTCTGTCCCTGCACAAACTGTGCAATCCGCGCGCCGATCTTCTTGGCGCTGAGCGGCGTCAGGTGCAGCCCGTCAAAGCTGAACGAGTAGCCGCCTTCTTTCTGCGCCTTCTCGAACTCGTTCCAGCCGGTTTGCTCACGTTTGCCGATCGTCAGAATGAAGCCGATATCCAGCGGCTGACGCTCCGGTACATGTGCCGGGTTGAATTCGCTCATTAGGTCGAGCACGGGCACATTCATCGACCGGGCCACCTCGCGCAAGCGCTGATTGTAATCATAGAGCGTATCGGTGACCGTCTGGTTGTACTCGGACGGTTCCAGCCCGACCCACGTCATCACATGCGCCAACTGCAGCTGCGTCAGCAGATCGCGATAGCCCGTTTCGAACATCTCCGGCGTGACGAACCCATTCTCGATGTCCTGTGCCTGGCGATAGTACGAGCGTGTTTTGAACTGGCTGTACGAGATCGCGTCGTTGCCGCCCACCATGACGAACACCGCGTCCGGTTGGTGACTGAGCACGTCGCGCTCAAGCCGCCGCAGCAGGTTGAGCACGGTGTTGCCGCCTTCGCCCGCGTTGATGATCTCGTGGTCGGGCAGCAAGCGCCGCACTTCGTCGACGAAGTTACCACCATAGCCGCCCCAGGTCAGGCTGTCGCCGAGAAAGACGATTTTCATACACGCCCCAAGTTATACCGATAAAAACGGCGACTGGGTCGCCGGGAATGGACCTATTATACGGGAAATTGGCCTCTGCTCTCAGCTCGTAGAATGCGGGCAGAGAGCAGAGGTAGGTGTCGTCGTTGTTACGCCTCGACCGGTTCGCTCTGCCAGTATTCGGGGTCGTAGGCGGGCAGTTCGCAGCGTAGATTGCCGTCTTGACGGTAATTGAGCGCATAATCGGCTTGCATCAACTGGTGGATTTCGCTGGTGCCTTCGTAGATGACCGCGCCCTTGCTGTTACGCAGGTAACGCTCGACCGGGTACTCATCGCTGAAGCCGTACGCGCCGTGAATCTGCACAGCTTCCAGCGCGGCCTGCACGCTCATGTCGGTGGCATACCACTTCGCCATGCCCGTCTCGCGCGTGTTGCGCATACCCATGTTCTTCATCCAGCCCGCCTTGTAGATGAGCAGGCTCGCCGCGTCGTACCACTGCTGCATGTAGCCGATCTTCTGCTTGATCAACTGGTGATCGGCAATCGGCTTGCCGAAGGTGCGGCGTTCCTTCGCATACGTGATGCTGTCTTCGAGGCATGCGCGAATCAAGCCGACCGCGCCCGCGCCGACGGTGTAGCGCCCGTTATCCAGCGCTGCCATCGCAATCTTGAAGCCTTCGCCGTCTTCGCCGAGACGGTTGGCGACCGGAACTTCCACGTTTTCCATGGCGACCCAGCCCGTCGAACCCGCGCGCACGCCGAGCTTGCCGTGAATATCGCCCGTCTTGACGCCCTTCATGTCGCTGGTGACGATGAACGCCGTCAGGCCGCGATGCCCCGCGCTCGGATCAGTCTTGGCGACGACGAGGAAATTGTGCGCCTTGGTCGCGAGGCTGATCCACATCTTCTCGCCGTTGAGGATGTACACGTCGCCTTCACGGCGCGCGGTCGACGCCATGTTGATCACGTCACTGCCGACGCCCGGTTCGGTCAAGCAGAAAGCGCCGTACTTCTCGCCCTTTGGCCTGCGGCACGAGGAAGCGCTGCTTCTGTTCTTCCGTGCCCCATTGCAGCAGCGACAGGCTGTTCAGGCCCGCATGGACCGACATAATCACGCGCAGATGGGTGTCCGCGCGTTCCAGTTCTTCGCAGACGAGGCCGAGCGTGATGTAGTCAAAGCCCTGACCGCCGTAGCGGACGGGGATGCAGATGCCGAGGATGCCGAGTTCCGCCATGCGCGGCAGGAAGGCAGGGTTCATTTCTTGCTTACGATCCCATTCGCCGATGACCGGGATCACTTCTTTGGCGGCGAAGTCGCGCACCATTTTCTGAGCTTGCAGGTGTTCTTCGGAGAGCGAGAAATCCATGAGTGACCTCAATACTAAAAGTCTGCTGGTTCGTTTTGTGAATTATTGACGGTCAACGCTCTGAAGATTTGGGCAAATTGCCCGATCCTGAGCGCGTTGTTTTCATCAAAATAGATGAATGCCGATTATAACGGATTTGGATTAAGAGGGGTATGCTGATGACTGCGCCAGCGAGCGATTTTCCTGAATTCCTCATCATTACGTATCTCGAAATGACCGATGCCACGCTCTTCATGCCGGCCTTCATCCAACGTGACGGAGTCGAGATTCGGCGGCTGACGACGCCTGATGTGCCGCTCTACCGCCGCCTGTATGACGGTGTCGGCGATGCGCTGTTCTGGCGTGATCGGCGCCTGATGTCTGACGCCGACCTGCTGGCAGCGATCACGCGCCCGGAAGTCAGCATTTACGTGCTGTATGTCGATGGGGTGGTGTCCGGGTACTTTGAGCTGGAACGGCAGGGCGACGATACCGAAATCGCCTATTTCGGCTTGTTCCCCGGCAGCATGGGCGCAGGGCTCGGCAAGCATCTGTTGAGCGCAGCCATTGATCAGGCGTGGAAGGACGGCGCAAAACGGGTGTACGTACATACCTGCAACTTGGACAGCCCCGCCGCGCTTCCCAACTACATCAAGCGCGGGTTTGAGGTCTACGACGTCCAGCGGCAGCTCATGCCCGACCGCTACAAGACCTAAATGCGGAAGAAACTATCGTCGAGGCTGAGGTTTGTCTCAATGCTGACCGGGTTCAGCTCGGATTCGACTTCGTCGTCCCACAGCACCTCAATTTGCCGCGGGAACATGATGTCACCGATCAATTCCTGCCCATGCGTCGCGCGCAAGGTGTAGATCTGTTCTTTTTCCGTGAGCGGGTTAAAGCACACCGTGCCGATCTGATGCACCGTTTTATCGGCGTTCAACTGCAGATTGACGCGAATATCCGTCTGCGTATTTTCGACGACGAGCGTCGTCTCGCCGAGCATGCGCACTTCGACCGAGGGATCAGAGAGCGGCGTAAGCAGCATCACCGCCATGGACCACAGACGCGCGCGTAATGAATGGAGCAGCCCCGTATCCGTGTTGACCTCGGAACTCCGCAGCACGCGCGTGCGCCGCAGCGCCGACCCATCGAAGGCTTCGCTCATGTTGCTCACGGGCAGTCCCACCGGACGCATGGTGAAATCCCAGCGAATTGCCGAGGGAAATTTAACGTACACCGTCGCTTCGACTGGCATCCATGTCGTCGTGAACGGCAGTTTAACGCGGCTGCGCCCCTTGAGATCGATCTTCGTCGTTTCGATCATCGGCGGGCTGTGACCATAGCGCGCCTCAATCGCTTGCTTGAGCAAGGTGCGGCTGGCTTGGTCACCACGCGAGAGCAACAAAACAGGCATGTGACATCCCTAAAAGTGATCTTGATCCAATTTTAACAATCTCTGTCACCATGCAGATAGCCTAAAGGTCAGGATTCGATAGAATTTATGAAATTAATTTCTAAGGTGGAGATGAGCCTGATGACATGGTTAGAACGAGCACGGGATGAAGGTACCCCGTTAATTGATGGTGATCAAGTGACGTTTGTCTGGTATGGCGAAGGCGCGGAACCTGCTCCAATACTGGTCGGTGATTTTAATGACTGGGATGGTGCGGGGCGCCCGATCCGCTTGGAGCAGGTTGAGCCGGATGTGTGGGCACACACGCTGACCTTGCCCGCCGACGCCTATATTGAATATGCCTACATGCTCTCGCGCGAGGAGCGACTCGCCGACCCGTTTAATCCGCATGTAGTATGGAACGGCATGGATGCGGTCAACCATGTGTTCATCATGCCAGAATGCGACCTGACCGATCTGGTGGCGCGCAAAAAAGGCGTGCAGCGTGGGACGGTGACCCGACATCTGGTCGAGGCGGGGAGCACGGTGGCGAGGCGCGCCGCGCGAGGTCTACCTCTATCAGCCGCCTGTGACCGAAGCCGTGCCGCTGGTCGTGGTGTGGGATGGGCCGGACTACATGCGCCGTGCCTACCTGTGCAACATCGTCGACAACCTGATCGCGCAGGGGCGCATTGAGCCGATTGCGCTGGCACTGCTCGGCAATGGCGGATCGGCGCGCATGGTCGAATACACGGAGAACGACACGACGCTGTACTTCGTGCGCGAACATGTGCTGCCGCTGGCACAGACGGAACTCAACCTGATCGACATCAAGGCGCAGCCGGGGAGCTACGGCGTGCTCGGCGCGTCGATGGGCGGGCTGATGGCGTTGTGGGCGGGCGTGCGCATGCCGGAGATCTTCGGCAAGGTGATTAGCCAGTCGGGGGCGTTCGGCATCGCGCCCGATGGCCGCGAAATGCTCATCGACAAGCTCATCAAGCTGGGCGAGGGCCGGTCGATCCAGATCTGGCAGGACGCGGGCACGCTCGAATGGCTGCTCACGGGCAACCGCCAGATGCATGAACTGCTGCGTACGCACGGCTACAATGTGATCTATCACGAATTCAGCGGCGGCCACAATTACACCATGTGGTCGAATACCGTGTGGC
Organism: Candidatus Flexifilum breve; assembly: GCA_016717205.1. Taxonomy (GTDB): domain Bacteria; phylum Chloroflexota; class Anaerolineae; order Aggregatilineales; family Phototrophicaceae; genus Flexifilum; species Flexifilum breve. The sequence continues at coordinate 606,152 of JADKGC010000003.1, read as the reverse complement.
GGGCGCTGGAACTGATGTTTGGAAGGGGAATTAGATGCAAAAAGCGAATTACTCACGAAGATCCGGCAGGGCTACGCCGAGTTCACGGCGTACTTGGGTACGCTGACGCCGGAGCAGCACTCGCTGCACGCCGACGCGGTGGGCTGGACGATCAAGGACCATGTGCTGCACACCGTGTTATGGGAAGACAGCGTGTGGGCGCTGCTCACGCGCCAATCGCTCGCCGAAGTGATGGGCGTCGACCCGGCGCTGATCGACGCGTGGGATGTCGAGGGCATCAATGCGATCGTGCAGGCGCGCACCAAAGATGTGCCCTTCGATGAAGTGCTGCGCCGCCTCGACACGGTGCACACGCGGCTGATTGCGCACCTCGAGACGCTGACCGACGCGGATATCAATGAGCCACTGGGGCACTACCGACCGGAGACCGCCGAGCCATTTCGTAACGAAGACGTCTACTTCTACATCGCCGGGAACACCTATGAGCATTACGAAGAACACCTGCCGTGGCTGGAAGCCATCGCGCGCGGTGACAGCGCGGATGACGATCCCAAAGATAATACCGATCTGCTGCGCCGGATGCGGCAGGGCTACGACGATTTTATCGCCTTCGTGACTCCGCTTGATCTGACGCGCGTTACGATTGCGACGGATGCGGCAGGTTGGACGATCAAAGACCATGTGATTCACCTCGCCGTGTGGGAAGATGGCGTCGCGGCGCTGCTCAACAAAGGTCCGCGCGTGGCGACGATGGGCGTGGATCAGGCGATCTGGGATCGCCATGAGCTGGACGAGATTAACGCGGCGATCCAGCAGAACAACCGCTACCTGTCATGGGGCGAAGTCCTGCGCCGCTTCGACGCCGCGCATGGTCGCATGATGGCCGCGCTCGAACGCCTGTCGTGGGAGGACTTGCATCGTCCCTACGGCAATTTCCTGCCCGACGATCAGGCCGACAACGAAGGCCGCCCGATCCTTGATTACGTCATGGGCGATGGCTATCTGCATTACGCCGAACACCGCCCGTGGATTGAAGCGATCCAGATGACCGATCCCATCGATTCGCTGGACACTTTGGTCGCCTACGCGGACAAGGCGTGGGACTACCTGCGCGGCTACTGCGAGTCACTCACCGAAGCCGAGGCGACCGGAGCGACCGATGCGGCGGGCTGGACGGCGAAAGATCATGTGATGCATCTGGCGGTGTGGACGGGCGGGGTGACCGCGCTGCTGAGCAAACAGGATCGCAATGCCGCGATGGGCATCGACCCGGCGGCGTGGGCGGCGCGCCAGTATGACCTGATGAACGAGCAGATTCGCCAGCGCACGCACGCTGTGCCGTGGGACGAAGTCAAGCGGCGCATGGCGGAGGCACATGAGGGCTTGATCGCCAAGGCGCGCACCCTGACGTGGGCGGATTTACAGAAGCCGTATGGCGCATACCTCCCAGCGGGGCAGGAGAACAGCGACGGCGACCCGGTGTTCACGCGCATTGCGGCGAACACCTTCTGGCATTACCCCGAACACATCGAATGGGCGGATACGATCATTCGCGGGAAGTAAAACAACCGGGGAGCATCCACGCGGATGCTCCCCGGTCTGATTCTCCCTCGCCCTTGGGAGAGGGAGTTAGGGGGTGAGGTTAATACGTCGGCAGGCTCGTGTCGATCTGCCGCGCCCATGCGAGGATGCCGCCCTCCACGTTGATCAGCTTGTCGTTATCCCAGCCGATCTGCCGCAGCAGCTTGATCACATCCGCCGAGCGCACGCCCGAACGGCAGTGCACGATGACCTCGCGGTCGCGCGGAATCTGCGCCAGCACCGTCTGGTCGGCCGTCTTGCGTCCGGCCTTCACATCTTCGACCGCCAACTGAATCTGCGGCTTGGGAATCTTGACCGTATCCGGCATGATCGCGATTTCGAATTCTTCCGGGTTGCGTACATCGAGCACAAACGGCGTGCTGCTGTCGTAGAGCGCCTTCAACTGCTGCACGTCGATGCCCTTGACCGGCGCGTTCGGGTCGCTGACTTTGCCGTTGCCGTTGGTCGCCGCCGCGCTCGGCACATGGTCATGCGCCGGGACGCCGCAGAACTGCTCGTAGTCGATCAACTGCACCTGCTCGTGCGGGATGCCGCACACCGGGCAGTTGGGGTTCTTGCGCACCTTGATCGTCGTGAACGTCATGTCCGACGCATCGTAGAGCAGCATGCGCCCGACCATCGTCTGGCCGATGCCCGTGATCAGCTTGATCGCTTCGGTCGCCTGCATCGTGCCGATCACGCCGGGGAGCACGCCGAGCACGCCCGCTTCCGCGCAGTTCGGGACGAGTCCCGGCGGCGGCGGTTCGGGGAACATGCAGCGATAGCACGGGCCTTCTTTGGCGTAGAACACGCTGAGCTGGCCTTCAAAGCGCAGAATGCTGCCGTACACGTTCGGCTTACCCAGCTTGACGCAGGCGTCATTGGTCAGGTAGCGCGTGGGGAAGTTGTCCGTGCCGTCGATGATGACATCGTAGGGCGCGAGGATTTCCAGCGCGTTCTCGCTTGTCAGCGGGACGTTGTACTTATCAATTTGCAGGAACGGGTTCAGGTCGCGCAGGCGGCGTTCGGCGCTGTCGACTTTGGTCACGCCGATGCTGCTTTGCCCGTGCACGATCTGCCGCTGCAAGTTGGTCTCGTCGACCACATCATAATCGACCAGCCCGATGCGCCCGATGCCCGCCGCCGCCAGATACAGCGCGAGGGGGCTGCCGAGGCCGCCCGTGCCAATGATCAGCACACTAGAGGCTTTCAGCCGCCGCTGCCCGTCCATGCCGAATTCCGGCATAATCAGGTGGCGCCCGTAGCGGTTGATCTCCGCGTTGGACAGGTCACCTAGTTCATTCACAATGGTTGCATATCCTGTTGTCCCTAGAGTAGGGACGACGCATGCGTCGTCCTCTGTTGGCCGGAAGCTGCCTTTCCCTATCGCGGTTCAGAAAGTGAACGCTATGCCTGCAATTGTGCCTTCAATTTGTGAAAATCGGCAACACCGTGATTCACCGCGCGTGTTTGGCCGTAGCCGTCGATGACGAAGGTCGTCGGCGACGAGAACACGCCCCAGCGATCCGCCGCCTCCGGGTCTTCGCAGGCATCGACCTTGACGATCTGCACCGTCACTTCGTTGCGCAGGCGTTCCAGGGCGGGCTGCTGCTGCGTTTTACACGGCACGCACATGGGCGTGGTGAAGTAGACGATCACCGGAACACCCGGCGCGACATTGGTCAGCAGCGGGTCGACGGGCACGAGCGCATTGACCGTACCCTTCTGCCGGGCGATCCACACCCGGTAAGCCACATAACCTGCTGCCAGCAGCACGGCAGCGATCAGCAGTCGCTCAAGCATAGACCTGTCTTTCCCCTAGTCCGGAATTGGCGCGTACTTGAAGCCGGGAACACCGAAGCGATTGAGCTGATAGTACATCAGGCAGCCCACGCAGAAGTTGAGCCAGAAATTCAGGTTGGCCAGCACGATCACGATCCACACCAGCACCCAGCCGACGGTTGACGCCCCTGCTCAGCAGCGCGAGCGTCGCCACACCGTTGAAGATCGAGCCGACGAGCATGGCGAACCGGTGCGGTTCCGGGTTGTCGGTGATGACGTGCGGCTTGACGAAGCGCTGCGCCACGGCTTTATAGGCCACGCGAATGGCGCGAACGACACATCCAGCGCGCCGAGGAACTGCGAAATCGCGACGATGGCGACAAGCAGCGGACTGCTCAGAATGAACGCCGCCAGCAGCAGGATGATAGTTAGGGCTTGCCCGGTCTTGAGACCGCTCTGGTCAACTTTGCGCATGAATCAGCCTCCGGCGATGCTCGGGATGATACGCAGGAGCGTATCGCTGTCGATGTCGGTGTCCAGCCCGCTCAAAAAGCGAATGTCTTCTTCGCCGAGATACACATTGACGAAGTTGCGCAGTTGATCGCCGTTGAACAGGTGCTGTTTGAGTTCGGGGTACTGGGTCGTCAGGTCGGTCAATGCCGCCCCGACGGTTTCGCCGCTCACCGTGACCTGAGCGTTGTTGCCGGTGTACACGCGCAAAGGCGTCGGAATTTTGATGCTTGCCATGACGGTCTGACTCTCTCTTTCTTGCCGATAAAAATTCCAAGACCCGGACGGGAGTCGAACCCGTTCACACGATTTTGCAGACCGCTGCCTAGCCGTTCAGCCACCGGGTCGTATCAACCTCACCTAACCCTCTCCTTTATGGGGTACTTCAATCTGCGGCGATGGATGCGCCGCGCAGTGTCCACTGTTCGTCGAGATACCCGCCGACGAGGTGGGTCATCGTTTCGACCTCGACCAGAAACGAGTCGTGGCCGAATTCCGCGATCACTTCATGATGGCGCACCGTGCGCGCCGCCGTATGCAGCGCGTTGACCAGTTCCTGCGCCTGCGCCGCCGTGTACAGCCAATCGCTCGAAAAGCTCACCACGAGGAACTTGGTGTCCGGGCTGGTGCGCCGCAGCGAGTCGGCCATCGTCGGATAGTGTTCCTGAATGTCGAAATAGTCGAGCGCCTTCGTGATGTACAGGTAGCTGTTCGCATCAAAGCGCTGCACGAACTTTTCACCCTGATGCTGCAAGTAGCTCTCGACCGTGAATTCCGGCGCGAGAAAGGTGTACGGCAGCTGCTCATGCCCTTGCAGCGTGCGCCCGAACTTGCTTTCCAGCGACCGTTCGCTCATGTAGGTGATGTGCCCGACCATGCGCGCCACCGCCAGCCCTGCATCCGGCGCTTCGCGATCCGCGCCGTAGTAGTCACCGCGATTCCAGCGCGGGTCGGCGTAAATCGCCTGCCGCCCGATCTCGTTGAAGGCGATATTCTGCGTCGACGAGCGCGGCGTCGCGGCGAGAAACAGGCAGTTCGCCACGCGTTCCGGCGTATCGACGGTCCATTGCAGCGCCTGCATCGCGCCCATGCTGCCGCCCGCCACCGCGAACAACCGCTCAATGCCGAGCCGATCCATGAGTAACCGCTGTGCCGCCACCATATCGGCGATGGTCACTACCGGGAAGCGCAGCCCGTACGGCTGACCATCCGGCGCGGGCGACGACGGCCCGGTGCTGCCCTGACATCCGCCGATCACGTTTGCGCAGATCACGTAGTAGCGGTTGGTATCGAACATCTTACCCGGTCCGACCGCCTCATCCCACCAACCCGGTTTTTCGTCGGGATCATTCGTGTAGTACCCGGCGACGTGCGAATCGCCGGAGAGAGCATGGCAAATCAGAATCGCGTTCGAGCGATCCGCGTTGAGCGTCCCATAGGTTTCGTAAGCCAGCGTAAACCGCTCCAGGACCTGCCCGGTGCGCAGGTGGAGTGGTTGGTCAAAGTGTGCATATTGTTTAGCTACGATCCCGACTGAGTTCGGCTCGTGCGTGCGCATATACCTCTCCGGACACTGCGCGCCGGGGTAGGGCGTCCCCCGCTCCGGCGCTCTGATGCAATGGTTACGACACCGCGTGGACGCTCACGCCCTGCGACACCGCCAGCGCCTGATCCAGATCCCACAGAATGTCGTTGATGTCTTCAATGCCGATGGCGAGGCGCACGTAATCGTCCGTGACGCCGGTCGTCGCCTGTTCCTGCTCGCTCAATTGACTGTGAGTGGTCGTGGCGGGGTGAATCGCCAGAGAACGCGCGTCACCTACATTAGCAAGGTGCGAGAAAATCTTCAAGTTGTCGATGAACTTGCGTCCGGCATCCTTGCCACCCTTGATGCCGAAGCCGAGCACCGCGCCCGCGCCCTTCGGCAGATACTTCTGCGCGCGTTCGTAGCTGGGGTGGTTGGGCAGGCCGGGGTAATTGACCCATTCGACCGCCGCGTGCTGCTGGAGATATTCCGCGACCGACTTGGCGTTGGCGACGTGCTTCTGCATACGCAGCGACAGCGTTTCCAGACCGATGATGTTCAGGAAGCTGTTGAACGGCGCCTGACTGCCGCCGAAATCACGCAGGCCGACGATGCGCGCGCGGGCGATGAAGGCCGCCGGCCCCGCCACATCGGCGATGACCGCGCCGTGATACGCCGGTTCCGGGGCGACGATGCCGTCATGACGACCGCTGGCCTTCCAGTCGAAGTTGCCGCCGTCGACGATCACGCCGCCGATGCTCAGGCCGTGCCCGCCGATCCACTTGGTGGTCGAGTGCAGGCTGATGTTGATGCCCCACTTGAACGGGGAGAACAGGTACGGCGTGCCGAAGGTGTTATCGACCACGACGGGGATGCCGTAGGCTTTGCCGAGCGCGGCAATCGCTTCGAAATCAGGGATTTCCAGCTTCGGGTTGCCGATAGTTTCGAGGTAGATCAGGCGGGTCTTGCTGTTGATTTTGGCCTCGATGCCCGCCACATCCGCATTTTGGACGAAATGCGCGGTGATGTTCAGGCGGCGCAGACTCTGCGAGAACAGCGTGTAGGTGCCGCCGTAGAGCGCCGAGGTCGCGATGATTTCGTCGCCCGCGTTCGCCAGCGTCAGCACGGTGAGCGTTTCGGCAAACTGGCCGGACGCCGTCGTCAGACCCGCGATGCCGCCTTCGAGCGCGGCGATGCGTTCTTCGAACACCGCGTTGGTCGGGTTCATGATGCGCGTGTAGATGTTGCCCGGTTCGGCCAGCGCGAACAGGTTGGCGGCGTGTTCCGTGTCGCGGAACTGGTAGGAGGTCGTCTGGTAGATCGGGACGGCGCGTGAGCCCGTCGTCGGGTCGGGCGAATAGCCTGCGTGCAGCGCCAGCGTATCAAAGCCCTTTTGGTGATCGGTTCCGTTCGTGCCTGCCATCGTCGTTCTCTCTCTCATTCCTTCGTAGGGACGAGGTCTTCCTCGTCGTTCTGTCACAGGTTGGAAGTTGGGCGGACGAGGCCTGCCTCGTCCCTACAATGTTTCTGCTTTTGGTCGGGCAAGGCGCGCCTTGCCCTTACAGCGATGTTTTTCACCCCACGCCTCAAGGAGACGGCAGGGGTGGGGTTCTCTTTCACTGTGAACTGTTCACTGACTACTGTTGTTTTACGGCTGTTCGCCCTTGCGGATCGGCGCGCCGATCAGGTTGCCCCATTCGGTCCACGAGCCGTCGTAGTTGCGCACGTTCTCGAAGCCGAGAATGTACTTGAGCGCGAACCACGTGTGCGACGAGCGTTCGCCGATGCGGCAGTACGCCACCACGTCCGGCACATCCGCGCTGATGCCCTTCGCACCATACAGCTTGGTCAGTTCTTCCTTCGACTTGAACGAGCCATCTTCCGCGACGGCCTGCGCCCACGGGATGTTCGCTGCGCCGGGGATGTGACCGGGGCGCTGCGCGGTTTCGCTCATGCCGGGCGGGGCGATGATCTTGCCCGTGTATTCGTCATTCGAGCGCACGTCGACCAAGCCGAAGCCCTGCTTTTCGAGGCGTTGCTTGATGTAGTCGCGGTCGGCGCGCAGATGGTGATTAATGGTGGAGACGGTGTAGCTCGTGGCGGGGTAGGTGGGGACATCGGTCGTGGTTTCGCGGCCTTCGGCGATCCACTTCTTGCGGCCACCGTCCAGCAGGCTGATGTTGGTGTGGCCGTAATACTGGAACAACCAGAAGGCGTAGGCGGCAAACCAGTTGTTGTTATCGCCGTACAGCACGACATGCGTGTCCGGCGTAACCGACGCCTGGCTGAGCAGGGCGGCGAATTCTTCCGGTGAGGCGATATCGCGCGTCGTCTGGTTCTGGAGCTGAGTCTGCCAGTTGAAGGCGACCGCGCCGGGGATGTGCCCCTGTTCGTACTGCGTGGTATCCACGTCGACTTCGATCAAACGGACACTATTCTTGTTGTCGGCAACCCATTGGGTCGTCACCAGCGGCTGAGCCATCGTCTTGTTCTCTCCTCTAACATCCAATATGTCTGCATCAAACGCAGTGCGGTCGTCACGCAAGCGCCACGCGTGCATCTCGACGGCCTGCTGGTTTTGTACTTGGGTGATCAAATAGGAAAAATGGGGTAGAGCGTGGTCACGGTCATAAACCGAGGGAATTGCGGGAGAATCCGGGTGGCTGTGGTAGTAGCCGACGAGCGTTAGCCCGCGTTCATCCGCTTGATCTTCCAGACGCGCCCAGTCGAGCGGTGTCATGGCGTAGCGGTGATACTGCTCCTCAGCCTCGAAGACATTCTCGACGGGAATCGTCTCCGTGATGACGAGCGTATCCGCCGTCTGCGTCCCGAGCAGGAAACCGCCGCCTTCGTTGGGGTAGGTCGATTCCAAATGTGCAAAGATGCGCTTCTGCAGCGCTCGTTCCAAGATGACGCGCATACTTTCTCCCAAGTGCGGTGTAGGGCAACCCCTACGCAAATAACTCATCACGACCAGAAACAAAAAGAGCCGACCCCGGAAGGTCGGCTCTCACATTTCAGCGTGATATACGCGGTTAACGACTTACACTCTACCGCGCAGCGCGACACGTCCGGGGGTATCCCTGTACTCCAGACAACACATCATCATGCTACACATCAGGCCGATGTGCGCGGGGTGTTTGAAGTCGACGTGTCCACTCAAGTTAGTCATGTTGAAGAGACTATCATAGTCCGAAAAACTTTGCAAGGGGTTACGCGACCTCAATTACAGACTGTTTCAAGCTGCAGGTAGTCCGGTGCGCTGCCCACCCCCCCCCCCCCCCCCCCCCCCCCCCCCCCCCCCCCCCCCCTAAACCTTAGCGTTCCCCACATTTCATTCCATTACAGAACCAGCTAGTGTAAAATATCCCGTCAAAGGTATGTCACCTATCATGCGTCGAATGGCGAGTTTCAGGTAACTTTGACAGTCAAAGGCTTGAACACGTCAAAATCTATTGAATGGAAGCAAAAATGCCCAACGCCAAGCTCATTTTGAATGACAAGGAATACGAGTTCCCCGTATTCGCAGGTTCGGAAAACGAAGTCGCCATCGACATCAGCAAGCTGCGCGCGCAGACCGGCGCCATTGCGTATGATCCCGGTTATGGGAATGTCGGTGCGTGCAGCAGTTCGATCACCTACATTGATGGCGATGCAGGCATTTTGCGCTATCGCGGCTATCCGATTGAACAGCTCGCGACCCAGGCAACGTTTGTCGAAGTTTGCTACCTGCTGATCTACGGCCACCTGCCGACGGCGGATGAACTGGAAAAGTTCAATGCTCGGTTGAACAAGCATTCGCTCGTGCACGAAGACATGAAGAAGCTGTTTGAAGGCTATCCGCCGAGCGCGCACCCCATGGCGATCATGTCCGCGATGGTCATTTCGCTCTCCGCGTATCATCCCGATCTGCTGGATCCCGAAATCATCGACACCAACATCATGCGTCTGCTGGCGAAATTCAAGACGCTGGCGGCCTTCACCTACAAGAAGTCGGTCGGCCAGCCGTACGTCTACCCGCGCAGCGACCTGAGTTATACCGCCGATTTCCTGCACATGATGTTCTCGGTGCCGACGCACGACTACGACATTCCGGATGTTGTCGTCAAGGCGCTCGACCTGCTGCTCATCCTGCACGCGGATCACGAACAGAACTGCAGCACCTCGACCGTGCGTATGGTTGGCAGCAGCCAGGCGAACGTGTTTGCCTCGGTCGCCGCGGGCGTCAACGCGCTGTGGGGGCCGCTGCATGGTGGCGCGAATCAGGAAGTCATCATGATGCTGGAAGACATCCACAAGGATGGCGGCGACGTGCAGAAGTACGTCAACATGGCGAAGGATAAGAACTCCCACTTCCGCCTGTTCGGTTTCGGTCACCGCGTGTACAAGAACTTCGATCCGCGCGCTAAGATCCTCGGCAAGGCGGCGGACGATGTGCTCAACGCGCTCCATGTGACCGATCCGCTGCTCGACATCGCCCGCGGGTTGGCCGACGCGGCGCTCAGCGACCCGTACTTCATCGAACGCAAGCTGTACCCGAATGTCGACTTCTACAGCGGCATCATCTACCGCGCGCTCGGCATCCCCACGTCGATGTTCACGGTGATGTTCGGTCTCGGCCGTTTGCCCGGCTGGATTTCCCAGTGGAAAGAAATGCACAACGACCCGCAGACGCGCATCAACCGCCCGCGCCAGATCTACACGGGCGAAACTGCCCGTGACTACGTGCCGGTCGATCAGCGTTAGTTCGATTTCGTGTAACACCTGAGAGGGCGCAGCTATGCTGCGCCCTTTTTTATTTGGGGGCGCTCAATCGCTCTTTCGCTTGTTACGAACGGCACAAATCGCTATACTCACGCGCTACACAACCCAGCCCGTAAGGAGTTTTGAGCGATGAGTCAGGCGAAAAAGGGACTCGATGGCCTCTCTATTGGTGATAGTCGACTAAGTCTTGTCAACGGTACCGAAGGCAAGTTGATCTACTCCGGTTACAAGATTGAAGATTTAGCCGCCCACGCCCTATACGAAGAAGTCGTATATTTGCTGTGGGAAGGTAAGCTGCCGAATGCGACCGAACTGGAGCAGCTCCGCGCCGCAATTGCTGAAAACGCTGGCATCCCTGATGAAGTGCTGACTCTCCTCAAAACGTTCCCTAAGGATGCCAATGCGATGGCAGTACTGCGCACTGCCGTCTCCGCGCTCGCCTTCTACGACCCGGACAGCGAAAATTATTCGCTTGACGCGCTGCGCCGCAAGGCTGTGCGTTTGACCGGGCAGGTGACGACCATCAGCGCGGCTTGGATGCGCATCCGTAAAGGGCAGGAACCGCTCGCCCCGCGCAAAGACCTGAATCTCTCGGCCAATTTCGTCTACATGATTACGGGCGCTGAACCCGCCGCCACCGCCGTCGACGCGATCAACGCCTACATGGTGCTGCTCACCGAGCATGGCATGAACGCCAGCACGTTCGCCTCGCGCGTGACCGTCAGCACGGGCTCGGATATGCACAGCGCCATCGTCAGCGCCATCGGCACGCTCAAAGGCCCGGCGCACGGCGGCGCGAACACGGAAGCCATGCTCCAGTTCATGGAGATCGGCGAAGTTGAGAATGTGGACCGCTGGTTCAATGACAATATCAAGAATGGCAATCGCCGCATCATGGGCATCGGTCACCGTGTCTACAAGGCGCTCGATCCGCGCGCGGCGGTGCTGCGCGAACGCTCCGAGGCGCTGGCCAAGGCGTCCGGCAATATGAAATGGTTCCTGATCGCGGATAACCTCGCCAAGCTGGCGCGCGCTGATCAGTATTTCATCGAGCGCAACCTGTACCCGAACGTCGATTACTTCAGCGCCATCGCGCTCTACACGCTCGACATCGACGTGGATATGTTCACGCCGCTGTTTGCGATGAGCCGCATGGCGGGGTGGACCGCACACATTATCGAACAGGTGGAGAGTAACCGCCTCATTCGTCCGAGTGTGGATTATGTTGGGCCGCTGGGGTTGGCGTGGAAGCCACTTGAGGAACGGGAATAGGGCAGCGTCTACATTCGGTGGTAGGGGCGCACGGCCGTGCGCCCCTACGAGAGCCCATGCGAAAACTCAGACGTCCGCTTAGACGCCTTCGGACTGCCGGATGCTGTCGAGCAGAGCCGCGCAGCCGCGCTGAATTAAGCTGTAGGCGCGGTCAAACGAGTTGTCGTAGTAGGGGTCGGGCACTTCATCGCCTGTGACCGCGCCCGCGAGTTTGGCATAGGTCAGGAACAGCGTGATTTCCGCTTGCGCGCCCGTGCCGTTGCGCAAAATGTACTGCAAGACTTCCCGATCCATCGCCAGCACGTAATCGAACTTGTCGAGGTCGACGCGCTCAATCTGCCGCGCGCGCCCGTCGTAGCTGATTTTGTTCTTCGTCAGAATCTCCAGCGTGCCGTTGTGCGCGCGTTCGCCCACATGCCATGAGCCAATGCCCGCCGAGTCAACCATGATTTTGCTGCTCAGTCCAGCCTTGTTCACCATGTCTTGAAAGATAGCTTCGGCCATAGGTGAGCGGCAAATGTTGCCGAGACAGACGAATAACACCCTGATCATGCCAGCTTCCCTACCGTAGTCCTAAGTTGATTGTCGTGGTTCGTCGGTCGGCGTGTCTTTGCCGAAGTCTTCGTTGGTCTGCCCGGCTGTCCAGTCGCCGCCGACGTGGAGTTCGTTTTCGTGCCCCTCGCTGATGTTCTCGACGAGGCCATCCTGTACGGTGTCGCCCGTGGGCTGGTCGAACAGTTCGTCCACATCGGTTTCGGTCGCGCCGAGGCTGGTCGTCGTATCTTCCGGTGCTCCGGTCGGGGTGACGGCAGGTGAGACAGCGTCAACGTCGGCGGGTTCGCTGGTCGGCGTGACGGATGGTGAAATGGCATCGGGGTCGGCAGGGATGTTCGGCGGATCGAGCTTGAGCTTGTCCATAGAACGCTCCTTTTCCTCGGCTGTTTCTTCCAGTTTGGGTACGGCGCTGCCCGGCGGCATCTCCTGGCTGATCATCGTGATCTTGCCGTCGATGAACGCGCCTTCTTCGGTGGTGAGCGCCGCGGCACGGATATCGCCCCAAATGCGACCCGTGCGCAGGAGCTGCACCTTCTTGCCGCTGACGTTGCCGCGCACGGCTCCGGCAATCGACACGTTCTTCGCGTTTATGTCCGCATTGATCTTGGCGGTTTCGCCGACGAGGACATTCCCGTTGATTTCCAGCGTTCCGGTAAACGTGCCATCCAACCGAACATTCGCGTTGCTGCGCAGCGTGCCTTCCAGCGTCGTATTTGCGCCTAGAACCGTTTCGAAGCCCACAGGCTGCGACGGGGCAGCGGCGGGTGGTGGTGCTTGGGGCTTCGGCGGTGGCGGCGGTGGTGGTTGTTCAGATTGACGGCGGTTGCCGAAAAACGACATAGGTTTCCCCTCCCATTCAGGAGTCGGTCATTCAGAGTCTCATTCTACACGATCAAGCGGCATTATTCAGCGTGTGAAAATCAGTGGACGGTGAGTGACGCGGGGAAACGTGCCCCTTTTCAAGCGAAAAGGGGCAGGGGATGGTCAGAGGTTAGAACAGGCCAATCGTTTCGCCGTCGTCGTCGATGTCAACGTTCTCGGCGGCGGGGTGCTCGCCGTAACCGGGCATGGTCATCATGTCGCCGCACAGCGGGTAGATGAAGCCCGCGCCGACGCTCGCGCGCACTTCGCGGATGGGCAGCGTGAAACCCTTCGGCGCGCCCTTGCGCGTCGGGTCATGGCTCAGGCTGAGGTGCGTCTTCGCCATGCAGATTGGCAACTTGCCGAAGCCATTCGCTTCGTAGTCGCGAATCTGGCGTTCGGCGGCGGTTTCGAAGCTCACGCCGTCCGCGCCGTAGATTTCTTTGGCAATCGTCTCGATCTTGGTCTTGATCGGTAGGTCGAGGTCATACAGCGGCTGGAACGTGCTCTCGCCTTCCGCCGCGCTCATGACCATCTCCGCCAGTTCGACCGCGCCCGCGCCGCCTTCGGCGAAGTGCCGCGAGACCGCTGCGCCGAGCGCGCCCGCTTCCACTGCGATCCGCTTGATAGCGGCGATTTCTTCGGCATGATCGCCTTCGAACACGTTGACCGCGACGACCGGCGTCACGCCGTGCTTCTTGACGTTCTCGATCTGCTTGATCAGGTTCGCCGCGCCCGCTTCCACATCCGCGACGTTGAGTTCGAGCATTTCCGGCGGCAGTTTCTTACCTGCGATGACCTTGTAGCGCCCGCTGTGCGATTTGAGCGCGCGCACCGTCGCGACCAGCACGGCGGCATTCGGCTTGAGTCCGCTCGTGCGGCACTTGATGTTGAAGAACTTCTCCGCGCCGATGTCCGCGCCGAAGCCTGCTTCCGTGAAGACGTAGTCACCGCATTTGGTGGCGATCAAATCGGCGAGAATGCTGCTGTTGCCGTGCGCGATGTTGGCGAACGGCCCGGCGTGCACGAACGCGGGCGTGTTTTCCAGCGTTTGCAGCAGGTTGGGGCGCAGCGCTTCTTTCATCAGCACGGCCATCGCCCCCGCGCCGCCGATCATGTCGGCAGTGACGGGCTGCTTGTCGTAGGTCAGGCCGATGACGATGCGCCCAAAGCGTTCCCGCATGTCTTTGAGCGAGCGGGTGAGGGCGAGGATCGCCATGACCTCGCTGGCGACGGAGATATCGAACCCCGTTTCGCGCAGGTAGCCGCCTTCGGTCTTGCCCCCCATGCCGACGATGATATGGCGCAGCGCGCGGTCGTTCACGTCAAGCACGCGCTTCCACGTGATCGTTTCCGGATCAATGTTGAGCGGGTTGCCGCGCAGCAGGCGGTTGTCGATCATCGCGGCGAGCAGGTTATTGGCCGCAGTGACGGCGTGAATGTCGCCGGTCAGATGTAGGTTGAACGTCTCCATCGGCACGACCTGCGCATAACCGCCGCCCGCCGCGCCGCCCTTAATGCCGAACGTCGGTCCCTGCGAGGGCTGGCGCATGGCAACGATGCCGCGCTTGCCCAGGTGTTTCATCGCCTGCCCCAAGCCGACGGTCGTCGTCGTTTTGCCCTCGCCGAGCGGCGTGGGCGTGATCGCCGTGACCACCACATATTTGGCCGTCGGGCGGTCTTTCAGCTTCTCGATCACGTCGAGGTTGACTTTGGCGACGTACGGACTGCCGTACGTATCAAAATCTTCGGGCGACAGTCCCATCTCCTCCGCGATCTGGCTGATCGGTTGTAATTTGGCTTGCTGGGCGATGGCGAGGTTGGAAATCATGGCTTAAATAACCTTTCAAAGAACGTCAGTTATGGCTAAGTATACGAGCTGACTCGCGGCGCAACATATGCAGATTGTCTAAAGTGCGGGCGCAGAATGTCCCATTCTGATTTTGGCTGAAAAATCAGCGATTTATGGGTGCTTCGTACACTGCTTTTTAGCAGCATTCTTCACTAAAAATTGAGAGAATCCTTTATATCCAACACGGTCAAATGGACTTATTGTGGAATGTGTCATCTCGTACTAGGGTTGTCTCTGGCGACTCAACCAAGTTTCATTGGATCTTCTCTACCATGCTGGATACACAAGTGCATAACGTCGATACCGAGCGATCGAATTTCAATCATCTCGTGATAGATATCGCGTGGTTCGGTTTGGCTTTTGCCGCGACGAACCGTTTTCTCCCGGTGTTCGCCATTCGTTTAGGCGCTTCGCCCTTTGAATTGGGGCTGATCAGTTCGGTGCCTGCGTTTTTGCTGCTGCTCACATCGACCCTTGGCGCTTGGTGGCGTAATCGTTATCAGACCACTCTGCGCGCGCTGATTCCGGTCTCACTGATCGTCCGTTTACCCTTCTTATTGCCGGTGTTTGCCCCACTCTTTCCCACCGCTTTCCAACCGTGGTGGCTGGTCTTATCGGTCTCGCTGCCTGCATTGGCGCAAGGGATGGCGTCTGTCACCTTTGTGGTCTTCATGCGGGAAACCGTTTCCAACAGCCGCATGACGGAGCTCTTGAGCTTCCGTCAACTTTCGCTCAACGTGACGCTGGGTATCGCCGCGCTCCTCTACGGGATGTGGCTGGAACACGCGCCATTCCCGCTGAACTACCAGTCGATGTACCTGCTTTCGTTCGTCTTCGCCTTGATGAGCGTCTATCACGTCTCGCGCTGCAAGCCGATTTTGCCGGAAGCGGCGCTGACACACGTCAAGGTGTCGCTCAAAGAGTCGCTGCTGGCGCCGCTCACGGCGTGGCGGTCGCGCACCTTCCAACCCGTCATTCTGTTCGCGTGGCTGACGCACTTCACCTTCATGGTGGCTGCGCCCTACGTGACCCTGTTTCTCGTGCGGCATCATAATGCGGCGGAAGGTTTCGTCGCGTTGTTTGGCCTTGTCGAACTGGCGTCGGCGGCCGCGGCTGGTTTGATCGCGCCGCGCGTCGTCCGCAAAATCGGCAACCGTCCGTTGATGGCGCTCGGCATGCTCGGCACTGGCCTCGGCATCGTGATCATTACGCTGGCGCCCAATGTCAATCTGACGTTGATCGGCGCGCTGTTCACCGGGGCGAGTTGGGCGGCGACGGCTGGCATTGGCTTGTTTGGCTTTTATATGGAGACTGCGCCTACCGAAAATGGTGCGCCATATTCCATCGCCTATCATCAGGCGCTCGGCCTCGGCATGGCGCTGGGGTCAACGCTGGGTGGTGCGCTGGCGGGCGGTGGCGCCGTGCTCATCCCCGTGCTGTTGATCGGCGCGACTTTACGCATCACCTCGGCGATCATCATCGAAGCGACGATGGCGCGGCAGCATTCGAATCGCTTGGCCGTGCGGGTCGCACACGCGCCCTCTCCCGGCGGCGATTAGACGCTAATTGGTAGTTGAATCTGAAGGACGAGGCGACCCCTCGTCCTTTTTGTTTACGCGTTCTGAATGGTGTTTGGCGTAGGGGTAATGGTCGGGATAGGCGTGCTGCTCGGCAGCGGCGTGCGGCGGTCGCGCGTCGCGGTCGGCGGCGCGTCGGTGGCGCTCGGAATTGGCGTGTTGGTGACCGTCGGCGGCGGCGTGAACGTGTTCGACGGGGTAGGGGTGATGCTCGGCGTCAGCGTCGGGTAGACGGCTTCGATCACCGTTTCGTGCATGTACGCGACTTCGGCTCGGCGCGTATCGGGATTCTGGTCGATGATATACCATTCGGTGCCAGCTTCGCGCCCGAGTACGCACACAATCGTCCCCTGCGTGAGTCCGGTCACGACCGGACCGTTGGGGGCGGGCAGTTCACGCACGACCGCATTCGGCACGGCCACACGAAAATCCTGACATTCGGGCTGGATGGTCGCCGTGGGCGGCAGGCTGACCGCGCCCTGCGTGGCGAGTCGCGTCACTCGGACGGCGGTCGCGCTGGCGACGACGCGCGCTTGCTCGGTCGCCTCGACAACGCCCATGCCCCCCGTGCGGATGAAATTCGCCGCGCCCTGCCAGATATAGAAGCCGCCGAAGATCAAGGCCGCGCCCAAGACGAAGACCAGCAGCCCGGGCAGCCCGCCTCGATTTCTAGGCGTTCGATAAGCCACGTGAATTTCCTAGTTGATCAACTTCTGGATGTGTTCGATGAGCACCTGCCAGCCGCGCATTTTGGGGAAGAAGTCGTCTGCGCCCGCTTCTTCGGCATGCTCGCGCTCGCCCGATTTTTCGTCGTAAGCGGTGAGCATAATGACAGGGATCGCCTTTGTCTGCGGGTTGCTCTTCAGGTGTTTGCACACTTCATAACCCGACATGCCAACCATGCGCACATCCAGCAGAATCAGGTTCGGGATTTCGGTTTCGACCAGACTGATCGCCGATTTACCACTGTTCGCCTGCAAAACCGTGTAGCCAGCGCGCTTGAGGACGGTCTGCAGCAGCTCACGGTTCAATGCGTCGTCATCAACTATCAGGATGCTTTTCGCCATTGATGTTCCTCACCTCGCAGCGAATAGAGTGTTGCACGGGATTATACACCACTTCGTTGATCTGGCGCTTGTGCAGGGACGTATAACGGAGATTTACCTTCCCTCGCACCGGAGCACGAGGGAAGTAACAAACAATAAGTTAAAGTCAGTTAGGGATAAGCTGCTTGTCGATCCATCCGCATCTGCGCCCATATTGTGATCACCCACCAAACCGCTCAGGACGAGGCATGCCTCGTCCCTACACAGACTCACTTATCTGTCTCCCCTCCCCGAATTCGGGGAGGGGCCGGGGGTGGGGTCGGATGCGGAACGGCAGTTAGGCGTAACTACAGGTGCCTGTTTTATCTCTAACTGGCGCTAGGCTAGTCCATATTGCGGATGACGGCGCTCGCGAATTCGCTCGTTTTGACCTCGGTCGCGCCATCCATCTGGCGGGCGAAGTCGTAGGTGACGATCTTCTGATCAAGCGTCTTTTCGTACGCCTTGGTGATCAGGTCGCCCGCTTCTTGCCAGCCCATGTATTCCAGCATCATCACACCGCTGAACAGCAGCGAACCGGGGTTCACCTTGTCCAGATTGGTGTACTTCGGCGCGGTGCCATGCGTCGCTTCGAACAGCGCCACTTCGTCGCCGATGTTGGCTCCGGGGGCGATGCCGACGCCGCCGACTTCCGCCGCGACCGCATCCGACAGATAGTCACCGTTGAGGTTGGGGGTCGCCAGCACGTCAAATTCGGTCGGGCGCAGCAGCATCTTCTGGAAGATGATGTCTGCGATGCTGTCCTGAATCAGGATCTTGCCCGCGGGCACTTTGCCGCCGTGCTTCTTTTCGACTTCATCCCACGAAATGGTTTCTTCGGGGAATTCCTCGCGCGCCACTTCGTAGCCCCACTTCATGAACGCGCCTTCGGTGAACTTCTGGATGTTGCCCTTGTGCACCAGCGTGACACTCTTGCGCTTACGGTCAATCGCATATTGGATCGCCGCGCGCACGAGGCGCTTCGTGCCAAATGCGCTGATCGGCTTGATGCCGAGGCCCGCGCCTTCGAAGAATTCCGCGCCCAGCTCTTCGCGCAGGAACTTCGCCAGCTTGGCATTGTCTTCCGCGCCGGATTCGTATTCGATCCCTGCGTACACGTCTTCGGTGTTTTCGCGAAAGATGACCACGTCGACTTCGTCGGGACGCTTGAGCGGGCTGGGGACGCCGTTATACCAGCGCACCGGGCGCACGCACTGATACAGGTCAAGCACCTGACGCAGCGTCACGTTGAGACTGCGGAAGCCTTCACCAACCGGGGTCGTCAACGGGCCTTTGATGCCGACTTTGTACTCGCGCAGCGCTTCGAAGGTTTCTTCGGGCATGTAGTTACCGCCGTAGAGATCCGCCGCTTTTTCGCCGCAGTAAATCTCCATCCATGCGATTTTGCGCTTGCCGTTATAAGCTTTTTCGACAGCGGCATCCCAGATGCGTTTGCTGGCACGCGTGATGTCTCCGCCGATCCCGTCCCCTTCAATGAAGCAGATAATGGGGTTGTCAGGCATATTCAACTTACCGTTCTCGACAGTGACCTTAACACCCTCGGACGGCACGACGATTTTGTCGAACGCCATAAGCGTAATCTCCTTGCAGTTGCTTTCGTTTTATAACAGTGTTCAGATAGCGGTACGCATTATAACAGCGTGCAGCGGGTTGTGCGATATTTCTCCACATTGAAATAGCATGTGCAGGTCTTTGTCGCCCTGCGCTCAACGTGCTGTCCGGTTTTTGCGATTTCGGCACATTCGCTTAGACTAAGGAATGCACAGCGCTTGCGCTCGAAGAGGGGAAATGCCATGACCGGATTAGGCATTATTGAAGTCGCCATCGGTTTGATTTTTGTCTACAGTCTGTTGAGCATCATCGCGACGACGCTCAACACGATCATTGCCTACTTGTTTAAAACGCGCGCCCGCCACCTGAAGCAGGGGTTGGACGCGATTCTCAGTGATCCCGAAGTCAAAGACCTGTTTCTGCATCACCCGCTCATCAATATGGTAGAGCAGCGGACGCGCGTCCGGGCGCACTGGCAGGAAGTGATCGTCCGGTTGGTGACGAACCTCATCCGTTTTAACTGGCGGCACCCGTTGGCGCAGGCGCAGGCGCGCGCACAGGAGACGGCCTCGCTCAATCGCGTCGAGTGGATTGACCCGAAGATTTTCTCTAAAGTCATGACCGACATCCTCGCGGAAAAGGCCGCGCTCACGCTGTTTGCGCCGCTCTACGGCGTCATCGACAGCGTGCTCGAAGGCGCGGAACGCGACCGCCTCTCCCATATGGTCGATCTGCTGCCGGGTGGTTCGCTCACGTTTGAGGAATTCCAGCGCGAGATCTACAAACTCGGCGATCCGTCGGATCGCGACGAACTGCAAAAGGTCTACAACCAGATCGACGCGCGGCGCAAGGCGCTCAACCTGAATAATCAGGATGGCAGCCGCGTGATGCCGCTGCTCGAAGGCCTGCGCTATGTCAACGAAGACTCGTTCCGCAAAGCGGTCAAAGTGCTGGTGACTTCCGCGCGCACGCTCGACGAAGCGCAGCAGCAGCTCGAAACGTGGTTTGATCAGCGCATGGATCAGCTCACCGAGCTGTACAAGCGGCGCATCACCCTGTTCTCGCTGGGCATCGGGATTTTTCTGGCGCTCGTGCTG
Source organism: Candidatus Flexifilum breve (assembly GCA_016717205.1). Lineage (GTDB taxonomy): Bacteria > Chloroflexota > Anaerolineae > Aggregatilineales > Phototrophicaceae > Flexifilum > Flexifilum breve. Next base: position 586,119 of record JADKGC010000003.1, on the reverse strand, counting down.
AACGCCGATTCGCTCCAGATTGCCCGCTCGCTCTTTGATGATCCGTCGCTGCGCGCGGCGGTGGTCGCAGCGGCGAATCAGGTCGTGGACAGTGGGGAACTTCAGCAGTTGGTTCCCACGGCCACGCCGACGCTTGAACCGACACTCGAACCCACGCCTGATGCGACGGTTGAGGCGAGCGCCGAAGCGGGGTTGAGCGCGCAGGGCGTTGAGCCAACGCTCGAACCGACGCCCACGCCCGAACCTGCCGCCGAGACGAATCCGCTGGTCGAAACGACCGTCGCCATCGCGCAGGTCGAACAGCTTCTGAACCGCTTGTTGGCGCTCAACCTGCCGATTTCGTGGGAAAACACACCGCTCACGGTCGACTGCTTCACCTCAGACGGCGATTCGCGGTTGCTGTGCGATAACACGCGCAATCTGTGGCTGCTCAACCCGTCCAATAACCCGGACTGGCTCGGCTTCATCCTGCGCAAGCTGATCGGCATCGCCATTACCAGCCTCGCCATCGCGCAGGGCGCGCCGTTCTGGTTTGACCTGCTCAACCGCCTTGTCCGTGGTCGAAGCAGCAGTTCCAGCAGCTAACGGAGGCGTGCGCAATGAACCCACTGGAACTCGGCATTCTCATCACGGTTGTAACGCTCGTCATTGTCGGCATCATCATGGTCGTGACGCTGCTGATTCTCAGCCGAGTGTCACGGGCGCAGATCGCGAAGGCCCGGGAACAGTTTCCGCAGGCACTGGCGGTGCTCAACGCCAATTTCGCTGGCCTGACCGCGGATCCGAGCGTGCGCCTGCGCGGAAACGGAATTCTGGTCATCTCGCGGGATGAGCTGTACTTCAAGCAGTGGGTGACGAATCGCGAATTTCGTGTTCCGACCCGGGCGGTTCAGTCGGTGGAGTTAGTACAGAACTTCATGGGACGCTGGTCGTTCACGCCGATTCTCAAGGTGAACTTCACGGGGGCAGAGGGTGAAGCCGCGGCGATTGGCTGGCACGTGCGTGACGCCGAGAGCGTCAAACAGCAGATCGAAACCTTGATGAAGTGACTTAAATGCTCAACGCAAAGGCGCAACGTCGCGAAGACGCAAAGAAAGGGTTTAAAACTTTCTCTTTGCGTCCTTGCGTCTTCGTGCCTTTGCGTTGAATCTTTTGGTTAGTGCCCGGTGACGCGCTGACCCATCGCGTCGCCCGCTTCCAGCAGCGCCTTGACCGCTTCCGGCGTGCGCGCTTCCGCATAGGTGCGCAGCACGGGCTCCGTCCCGCTCGGGCGGATCAGCAGCCACGAGTTATCGCTCATGTAGAACTTGATGCCGTCCATCGTGTCGATGCGTACAACCTGCTCGCCGTTGAGCGTCGCCGGTGCGCTGTCTTGCAGCGCTCTGACGATCTGTTTCTTCGGTTTTTGCGCCGTGAGGTGCACGTCCAACCGCGAATAGTGCGCCGGGCCGTGTTCCGCCTGCAAATCCGCGACGATTTCGTGCAGCGGCGCGCCTTCCGTCGCCATAATTTCGAGCAGCAGCAGTCCCATGATGATGCCATCGCCTTCGGGAATGTGCCCCTTGATGCTGATGCCGCCGCTTTCCTCGCCGCCGATCAGAATGTCTTTGTGCATCATCAGGTCGCCGATGTGGTTGAAGCCGACCGGCGTCTCATGCAGCGTGAGGTTGTGCTTCCGGCAGATCGAATCGATCATCAATGTGGTCGAGACGGTCTTGACGACTTCGCCCGTCTGCCCCTTGCGTTCGACCAGATGCCGCAGCGCCAGCGCCATCACGTGATGCGGGTCGATGAAGTTGCCGCGTGCATCAACCGCGCCGATGCGATCCGCGTCGCCATCGGTCGCGAGGCCGACATCGGCTTGGTTGCGCTGCACGGCTGCGACCAGCTCGTTGAGGTTCTTGAGGATCGGTTCGGGGTGAATGCCGCCGAAACCGGGGTTGAGCGCGCCGCGAATTTCGGTCACGTGGCAGCGCGTGCGTGACAAAATGCTCGTGAAGGCGCCGCGACCCGCGCCCCACATCGCGTCCGAGACGATATTCAGCTCACCTTCGGAGATTTTGTCGAGGTCGACGAGTGTGGCGAGATGCTGATAGTACGACCACGCCGGGTCAAAGCGCCGGATCAGACCCTGATCGACCGCTTTCTGAAATTCCATGATGTTCGGGCCGCGCGCATCGCGTTCCATGTCAACCAGCGCCTCTTCGACGCGGGCGCATTCCTCGGCGGTCGCGCTGCCGCCATAGCTCGCCTTGAGCTTGAAGCCGTTGTAGCGCGGCGGGTTGTGGCTCGCGGTGATCACGACGCCCGCGTCGGCGCCGATTTCCTTGACATTGTAGGAGATCGCAGGCGTGGGAGAGTCGGTGCGCGTCAGCCACGCGATGATGCCATTGCCCGCCAGCACGCGCGCCGTTTCCGCCGCGAATCGGTCGGAGAGGAAGCGCGTATCATAGCCGATCACGACCTGCGGCGGTTCGCTGCCGACGTGGTTCTTCTTGACCGAGTCGGCGACGGCCTGCGAGATCATGCGCAAATTAGCGAAGGTGAACGTGTCGGCGATCACCGCCCGCCAACCATCCGTACCAAAGCGAATCATAGTCTTTGCTGTCCTTCTTGCTTGAGGTGTACGTACATTGACAAAGACGCTGTCTGCGTCACACCGGGTGAGTGGACTCACGCCGGTGCGACGAGTTCACAGCCCACACCACCGGTGGGCTGAGCGTCAATGGGCTTAGCTCGATTTGTCCAGCCCGGTCTGCGCCAGAATTTCGTCGACGCGTTCCGAGGTGAGGTCGAGATCGTTCAAAATGCTGTACGGCAGGTTGTGCTTGCGTACGTAGTTCGGCAGGATGTTGATGGTGTCGCGGATGTCCTGTGCCGTCAGTTGGTTGAGGCGAATGCCCGCCGATTCCAGTGTGGAGCGGATCGACGAGACGTCCTGATTGTGTAGGGCGGCGGAGATGAGAATGCCCGGCGCGACCATATCGGCATACGTCATATGGCGTGACCATGCGCGGTTCGAGCGCGTAGGCGAAGTACTGTTCGCTGCCTTCTTGCGGGCGCGTGTGCCCCAGTTGATTGGTGATCTGCACTTCGAGACACATCAGATCGAGCAGGTTGCGCAGCGCTTCGACGTTGCCACGTCCGACGCCCGCCGCGATCTTGAAGGCTTGCTGCGCAATGCCCGCCATGACCTTGGCCGCCCATTCGACGTAGCGCATGTCCGCCGTGTTCTTGTTATGCTCGGCGGCGTACTTCCAGTCGAGCAGCCCGGTGACAATGGTCAGCAGTTCGACGATGGCCGCGCCCCGGTAATGCTGTGGCGCAGTGCGGATCACATCCCAGTCGATGTAAATGCGCTCCGCCGGGCCGGTCTCAACATAGCTGACCGAACCGCCGCCGCGCATGGCGACGATGGGCGTGAAAAAGCCATCGACCGACAAGGCGGTCGGCATGACGACGGCGGGCAGCCCGCGGCGCGAGGCGATATATTTGGCGGCGTCGGCCACCATGCCCCCGCCGATCCCGTAGACCGCTTCAACTTCAGGTGGCAGATCAGCCGCGAGGCCGTCCAGATAATCCGCTTCCAGTCGTTCCGGGTTGGCCTGTACCACAATCGGCAGGCTCAGCAGGGAGTTGACTGCGCGCCACGCGCGTTCCCCGGCGAGCAGGGCGATCGGGCGCTCTTCCACAATATCGACCAGATGCGTGATCTCCACGTTAGGGAGGGAATAGATCGTCGTCATTCAGGGCGCTCTCCGTTAAATGAGGGCTGCAATTTATAGGCTAGATAATACTCGGAATTGCGTTTCTTTTCCAATCGTTAGGTCAATGCGGCCAGCCGCCGCCGTCCACGTGGCTGTTGGGGGAGCCGCGCGCCGCAAATTTTGCTCCCAAGATCGCAAACAAAATGACTTGAAGGATAGGCGCGGATAAGACACAATTACGGTGTATTTAGAAATATGACGGGAGTTTCAACAATGCGGATGTCTCTGCCGACTAATGACGCACTGACGGCGTTCAGTCAGGATGTTCCGTGGCTGGAAATAGAGCGCCAACGGCGGCAGTTCAACCGCCAGTTAGACACGCTGCAGCACGCGGGCGATACACTGCCCCTCGACCAGTTGTCCGAAGCGGTGGGCGCTTCGGTCAGCCTCTACAAAACTGACGACGCCGCTGGTTCTGGTGGAAATGTCATTCTTTCAGAATACGGTGGCCGCAAGATTATTTTGGGCAGTGTCGTCAGCAGTCGTTACCGCGCTGGGCACAGTCTGGCCGAAAGCATTGTCCCGTACAACATGAACCCCAGCGTCAACCACACGAATGTGGCGGAGACGGAAGACTCGATCACCCGGATGCGCGTGATCGGCGCGGAGATCGAACTCGGCTTGCTGCACCCGGATGGCGCATCGCCCTCGGAACAGTCCGTGCAGAATTTCATGAGTGCTTATTACAACCACGCGCTGCGCATCGGCATTTACCCCAAGCTGGATCGCGAAGCCTGCCAGTATCAGGTCGAAGCGCACATCGCGCCGAGCGTCGGCTATGTGAAGACGCGCAACGCGCTCAACGGCATTTTGACCGCGCTCGCCGCAGCCAGTCAGGATACCGGGTTGATCACCGCCGTCTTCTCGTGCTACCCGACCGAATCTGACTTCAAGATGACCGATCACCCGAAGGTGCAGACGGCGGTCGATCTCATGCTGGAAGTCAACGGTCTGTTCCCGGAATACGCGCAGCGGTTGGCGGATGCGCAGGCGCGCTTCCATGTTGACCCGGCGACCTGCCACCATGTGAACATGTTCCGCAATCAGGGCTGCCACATCCACATTGATCTGGCGGGCCGCTCCGAAGCGCTCGGCTTGCTCACGTTCTACACCATCCTCAAGAGCGCGACGGCGATTGCCAATTCGGCGGTGCTCAAGGGCTGCCCGTTCATCAACGGCACCTGCGATGCGGAACTGCTCGACGCGCGCGAATACGTCCGCGCCACGACCGTCACTGGGCGCTATCTCGAACTCCCGATCAGCCCGCATTTGATGGCGAATGGGCTGGATCAGTACGCCGAATTGCTGCTGCTGGAACGCGCCAACGCGACCGGGCGCGCCACCATGTACAATGACGACCTCGGACTGCCGATTTCGGTGATGCACAACCCGATTGGCCGCGTGCGCCCCGACCTCACCACATCGAAGCGCGTGTGCACCGTCGAAAGCACGGGCATGCCGACCAACATCAGCGCGTCGCGCATGGCAGCGGTCATCACCGACTTTGAATTCACGCACGCCGTGGTCGAATCGTATTTCCGCAAGCACGGCTGTGACCTCGGCCCGATGCACGACAACAAGGTGATGTGGGACATCCTCGGCCCGCTCTCGATTGAATCGTTCCACGCGCAGCAAGACCAGTCGGATCGTGTCGGTACGGACATGGTGCTGACCACGGCGGGCGGTCGGCAGATGCGCCTCTCCGAGTTCTATTCGCTGAAGCGCCGCTTTATGCATGCCGCGCTCGAAGAGATCGACGAAGTGATGCCCCGCGACATCGACGAGGTGTATACCAGCCTGGAACGGATGCTCGAACCGCTCAGCGGTCACGAAGCCGAAACGATCCAGCAGTATATCAACGATCCCAAGCTGCGCAGCACGGGGAACTGGGGACGCATTCTGCGCAACGCCTACATTGAACAGGGCGGCGTGCCCGGCGAACACTGCCCGGACGCGGTGCTCAAAGTCGTGCAGGAGACGCATGCCGCCATGCACCAGCGCTATCTGTACAGTTAATGCCGCCAAAAAAAGGTGGAAAAAACTATTTTTCCCCCCCCCCCCCTTGGCCGCAGAGCCCCCCCCCCCCCCCCGGAAACGGGGGGCGGGGCCCAGCCCCCTTTTTCCCCCCCCCCCCCCCCGGGGGGGGGGGGGGGGGGGGGGGGGTGGGGTTTCTCCCCCCCCCCCCCCCCCCCCCCCCGCAGACAATCCCCTGGACGCCCGCGGTTCGGCGTCCGCTGAGGAACTAAACGATTTGGAATCGATCTCCGTTGTCATTCCGGCATATCGCAGCAGCGAAAGCCTGCCCCCGCTCATCGCCGAACTGGAGCGTGTGCTCCCCACGTTGACGGGTGGCGCGCCGTTTGAGGCGATCATCGTCAACGATGGCAGCCCGGACGGCGGTAAAACGTGGGCGGCGATTCGCGAATTGGCCGCGGGCTACCCGTGGGTGCATGGCATCAATATGATGCGCAACTATGGGCAGCACAACGCGCTCCTCTGCGCCATTCGTCAGGCGCGCTACGAGTTGATCGTCACCATTGACGACGATTTGCAGCATCCGCCGTCCGAAATCGCCAAAATGCTGGACTATCTCCGCGCCAACGATCTGGATGTCGTCTACGGCGCGCCGGAACACGAACAGCACGGCCTGCTACGCGATCTCGCGTCACAGGCGACCAAGGTGGTGCTCCAGAGCAGCATGGGCGTCGATATCGCGCGCAAAGTCAGCGCGTTTCGCGTGTTCCGCGCGGTTCTGCGCGACGCCTTCGCCAACTACAGCAGCCCGTATGTCTCCATCGACGTGCTGCTGACGTGGGGCACCACCCGCTTCGGCGCGGTGACCACGCGGCATGAGCAGCGCACGATTGGCGTTTCCGGCTATACCCTGAGCAAGCTGATTCGCCACGCCATCAACATGATCACCGGGTTCAGCACACTGCCGCTGCAAGTTGCCAGCATCATTGGTTTGGTACTCGCCGCGTTCGGCGTGATCATTCTGGTGTATGTGATCGGACGCTACTTAGTCGAAGGACAGGTGGTGCAGGGCTTCCCGTTCATCGCCTCGATCATCTCGATTTTCAGCGGAGCGCAGTTGTTCGCGCTCGGCGTCATCGGCGAATACTTGGCGCGCATTCACTTCCGCACGATGGACCGCCCGGTCTATACGGTGCGTGAACACACACAGGAGCGGCATGACTGATCTTTGCCAACGCCTCGACTGGGATTCCGACTTCTTCGGCTTTAACATTGGCCGCGCCAACGTCAATCAGCTGACCGCGGCGACGTTGACGCAGATCGAAACATGGTGCGCGGAGCAGCCGGTCGACTGCCTGTACTTCCTCGCCGATTCGGCGGATCGTCAAACGGCATGGTTGGCGCAGCAGGGCGGTTTCATCTACGTTGATAACCGTGTCGTGCTGACGGCGAAGCTCACCGCGCCGCCACCGCAGCCCACCGCCATCCGCTTGAGCCGCCCGGAAGACCTGCCCGTGCTCAGGGAAATTGCCCGCACGGGACACCGGGACTCGCGTTTCTATTTTGACCCGGTCATCCCCGACAATCGCTGCTATGATCTCTTTGTGACGTGGATTGAGCGGAGCATGGCCGGGGCGATTGCCGATGCGGTGCTCGTTGCCCTGGTCGATGAGCAGCCCGTGGGCTATTCGGCGCTGCAAATCGCGCAGACGCCGGAAGGCCGCCGCGCCAAGCTCACCTTGATCGCCATTGGCGAGCAGGCGCGCGGTCAAGGCTTAGGCTCCAGCCTCGTTCAGGGGACGCTGCGCTGGTTCTGGGAGCGCGATTTCCGCACGGTTGAGGTGGTCACGCAGGGGCGCAATGTGGGCGCGCAGCGTTTATATACCCGGCAGGGATTTGTCCCGACGGCGACTGGCAGTTGGTATCACCGCTGGTCCACGACTGTTCTCGCCCGCCAGCGGAAGCTAGGTTAACGGCAAATGCGCATTGCTTTGCTGTGTGCGACGCGGCGCGGCTTCCGTGTCCTCGAACAATTGATTCGTCAGCAGCCGGAGGCCGAACTGATCGTGTTCAGCTTTCGCGAAGAGGCGCACGAACCGCCGTTTCTGGATGATATCCAGCAGTTGGCGGAAGCGCATGGCGCAGCCTTCTACGAGGCGCGGCAGGTCGGCGCGCCCAAGTGGGCGGATTTCTGGGCGAACACTCCCATCGACTTGATGTTGACCGTCAGTTGGCGCTATCTCATTCCGCGCGAAGTCTATGAGCGGGTGCGCCTGGGGACGTACGTGCTGCATGATTCGCTGCTGCCCGCCTACCGCGGCTTTGCGCCGACGGTGTGGGCGATCATCAATGGGGAAGATCACACCGGCGTCACCCTGTTTGAGATTGCCGAGGGCGTCGACAGCGGCCGCATCATCGCGCAGCAGCGTGTCCCAATTGGCCCCGACGACACTATCGCCGATGTGATGGAAGCCGTCACGCAAAGCTATTTGGCAGTGCTGGCGGCGCAGCTCCCCGCGCTGCTGGACGGGACGGCGGGGCGCACGGAACAGGACGAAAGCCGCGCGACCTATACCTGCAAGCGCATCCCCGAGGATAACCGCATCGACTGGACACAGCCGACGGCGGTGATCTACAACCTGATCCGCGCGGTGAGTGCACCCTATCCCGGCGCCTTTACCACGCTCAACGGTCATCGCCTGTATATCTGGGCGGCGCAGCGCGTCGCCGTGCCGCCCTACGTAGGGCGCGTGATCGGGCGCGTGATCGAGATTCGCCGCGGCGAAGGGGTGGTCGTGCTGACGAGCGATGGCGCGCTGCTCATCCAGCGGGTGAGCTGGGAAGGGGAGCCGCCCGTGGCCGCCGAGCAGATTCTCAACAACCTGTCGCATACGCTGGGAAGATGAGCAGATTCTCAAGGTTTACGCCGTAATGTGGATAGACAGATCGCGCGTTTGAGATTTATGCTATAATGGCCATAAATAGTTGATGTTCATCAGACTTTTAATGATCGTCTGCTCGGAAGCTCCGCCGAGCGGTCCCAAAGAGATTGCATAAATTTATTACGAGACTTGCATTTAATGTAAGCTATCTTTCGTATTGAAAGGAAGACGGGGGCGCCTGTGTGCGCCCATTCACCTATGGCAAAAACAAAACCGAAGCTCCGAATCGTCCCGATTGGTGGGTGCGGGGAAATCGGAAAGAATATGACTCTGTTCGAGTATGGGCGCGACGCGTTCATCATCGATACCGGGGTGATGTTTCCTGCAAATGACATGCTGGGCGTCGACTATATCATTCCTGATTTCCGCTACATTCTCGAACGTAAAGACCTGATCCTGCATGGGATCGTCTACACTCATGGTCACGAAGACCATACGGGTGCGGTGTCCCATGTCATCGACCAGTTCCGCAAAGTGCCGATTTACGCCACACCGCTCACGGCCGCGCTCCTCGAAGTCAAGCTGCGCGACGCGCGCCTGAGCAATGAGACGACCATCAACGTGTTCAAACCCGGCGATACCATCACCGTGGGGCCGTTCACGCTGGAAAGCTACCATGTCACCCACAGCATTCCCGACTGCGTGGGTTTTGGCATCAACACGCCGCACGGCTTGATCGTCTACAGCGGCGACTACAAATTCGATAACACGCCGATTGACGGCAAGCGCACTGATTACGCCAAGCTGGCGGAGTTCTCCCGCCGCGGCGTGCTCATGCTCATGGGCGACAGCACCAACTCGGAAAAACCGGGCTGGACGCAGTCGGAGATCATCGTCAATGCCGCCTTTGACGACATTTTCCGCGATGCCAAGGGCCGCATCATTGTGGCGACTTTCGCCTCGCACATTTCGCGTATTCAGCAGGTGGCTAACTTGGCACGGCGCTATGGCCGTAAGCTTGCGATTGCGGGTCACAGCATGCGCGAGAACGTCAAAACGTCGCTCAAGATTGGTCTGCTCGACATTCCCGACGATATGATCGTCGAACTGGATCGCATCAGCAGCTACCAACCGCAGAGTATTGTCATCATGGCGACGGGTTCGCAGGGTGAACCGACCGCCGTGCTCGGACGGTTGGCGACGGGGCAGCATCGCAGCCTCGACGTAATGGAAGGCGACACGATTGTGCTGTCGTCGCACACCATCCCCGGCAACGAAGAAACGGTCAGCCGCACGATCAACCGCCTGTTCCAGCGCGGCGCAGAAGTCATCTACGACCCGATTGCGCCCGTGCACGTGTCCGGTCACGCGAATCAGGAAGAAATGCGCCTGCTGATGAGCCTGACGAACCCGAAGTTCTTCATGCCCATTCACGGTGAACTGCGCCATCTGCGCGCGCATGCGCGGTTGGCGATGCAGTCCGGCATCCAGCCGCAAAATGTGTTTGTGGTCGAAAACGGGCAGGTGATCGAAGTGGATCGCCACGGCGCGCGAATGACCAATGAACGCATCCCCGGCGGCTACGTCTTTGTGGACGGCAGCGGTGTGGGGGATATCGGTCGCGCTGTGTTCCGGGATCGCGAAATTCTGGCGCGCGACGGTTTCATGATGGTGGTGGCAACGGTCGATGCCGACGGACGATTGATCGGCGATCCCGAAATCATCTCGCGCGGCTTCATCTATTTGAAAGACGCCGATGAATTGCTCGAACAGATCAAGAGCACGGTGATCGAAGTGCTCAACAGCACCCGGCAGATCCGCAATGGTCGCCGCCGGGATCGTCTGCAGGAAGCCCTGAGCCGCATGCTCTACAACGAAACCAAACGCCGCCCGATGGTGTTCAGCCTCATCAACGAGCGGTAAACGAGGACTGAGGAACTACAGGACTGAGGACTGAAGTAGTTTTCCGAAAGTCCTTATGTAGGGGCAGACCTCTGTGTCTGCCCATTGTGGGGCGCACACCTAGGTGCGCCCCTACAGCACCTCGTGGATTACTTCTGCGAACTTACTTGAAACAAACCGTGTCGGTTTGTTACTCAGTCCTCAGTCCTTTCACCTCAGTCCTTCACTTTTTCCACGGCATAAACACACGGCAGAACCAGCGCGCCAGAATGTTCGAGCGCGCATCGACCCAAGCGCGGTCAGCAGTCTCATGCTGCAGCGCTTGATCGGCTTCACGCGCCGGACGTCCGTAACGCTCGGAGCTGTAGAGCCGCGTGATCGCGTTGATGGGAGGCTCGGCAAGCGGTAGTTCGCGCACAATGGTCTGCGCGCGTTCGCTGGGCGTCTGCTGCGGCGATGTGCGAATGCCGATCATCGGGATGTAGCGTTCGAGGCGGGCGTAAGCGCGCGCAATTGGGCTCATCCCACGCATCCCGCGCCATTCCCACCACCAGTAAATGAACACGCCCAGCCCTGCGAGCAGAATTACGGCCAGCAAGACCAGCAATGCCCCGGCAATCGCCGGAATCAGGAACGAGAGCGGTGAGCGCGGCTGTGGGCGAATCGGCGGCGGCTGCGTCGGGATGATCACGGGCGTGGGGGAGGGCGTTGGTGTCGGCGTGTTAGTCAGCGTAGGCGGAATGAGATCCGAGCGGCTGTCGGTCGGCGCGACATCCTGCGGTTCCGGCGTGTTAGTCGGCGTCGGCGAGGGCGTGAAGGTCGGCGTCGCGCTCGGCGGCTGGGTTGGCGCGACCACCGCGGGCGGGTCATCGTTTTGACGCACGAAGGGCGGCTGCGCCGCAGTTGGCTCAAACTCCACCCAGCCGTAACCGGGGAAGTAAACCTCCACCCATGTATGCGCGTCTTTTTCGCGCACGACATAGGCGTTTTCAGCCGCATCCCATTCACCTTGCGCGAAGCCTGCCGCCATGCGCGCGGGGATACCCATGGTGCGCAGCATGACCACCATCGCCGACGCGTAGTAATTGCAGTAGCCGCGCCGCAGATCGAACAACACCCAATCTACCGCATCCTGATTGGCGGGCGGCACCGGGATCGTCTCGCTGTACGTGATGTTGGCGCGCAGCCAGGCCTCAAGCGCTTTGGCGCGGTCGTACGGCGTCACTGCGCCCGCTTCGTTGACGATCTGTTGGGCGAGCTGCAGCGTGCGGGCCGTCGCGCTGGGGATGTACGACGTATAGGTGTCGCGCACCCACTGCGGATAGTTCGTCCCCGCTTGCCGCAGTTGATCGCCCGTCGCGTTGCTCATCAGGCTGGTCGCTGAATATGACTCGCCTTCGTAGACGACGCGCATCGGACGGATGACCGAAATCACCATGCTCTGATCGGGCGAATTCTCGGCGGCGGTGTAGCTCAAGTCCGTGCGCGTCGGCAGGTCGACGCGGAGCGGCTGCGGCGCGGTATACACTAAGCGTGACGCATTCAAGCCCATCGTGAAGATCTGCTGGACGGGCACGCGCGCGCCGGGGAAGTAGGCTTCATGCAGGATATCCAGCGGCGCATCGGGATCCGTGAGGCGGATCTGCGCGGCGGAGGTCCACGTCCCGGCGTTGTAGTTGTCGAAGGTGCGTGACCGCCAGTAGTAGCGTCGACCCTGTGGGGCGCTGGCGAGAAACACGACTTGATCGCCCAAACGAATCGATCCGCTGAGGCTGAGTTCGTCGCTGCCGTAGTAATCGGTCGTGGCCGGGCCTTGCGTCTCAGCCGATTCGAACAGGCGATTCCAGAACTCGCTGAACTGCATCAGCGGGTCGTTTTGCAGGAATTCCTGAAAGCGGTTGAGCCGCTCCTGAATGTCGTTGGAGGGAATGATGAAGGCGGCGGTCAAAATCACCAACGCCAGTACCGCGCCCACGCGGAAAAACTGGTTACGGACTTTGCGCGGGAAGCGAATGCCCCGCAGATACCAGTCCCACTCACGCGCGTCGAGGTTCGAGCGGATGATCAAGAGCAGACACAGGAACACGAACAGGATCAGGTAGCCGTCGAGGTTGTTCGCCCCGGTGTAGTAGATGCTGTTCGCCAATAAAATCAGCGCGGGCGGTAGAATTGCGCGCCACACGCGGTCGATGCGAAACAGATGCCATGACAGGTTGTAGCCGAGAAACCAGAACAGACTGGATACCAGCAGCGTGAAGATCAGATTGTCCTGGTTAATGCCACCCGTCGACGCGTCGACAATCCAGGTGAACAGGCGGATGAACACGTTATAGATGCCGCGCCCCAATCCCGCGGGGTCGTTGAGCGCGGCGATCAGCACGACGAAACAGCCGCCGTAAATGGTGGCGATGATTAAGCCGATCAGCTCGTTGTACTGGCTGCGTGCCAGCACAAAGCCAAAAAACACGCTCAGCGCCGCGACGGGCAGCAGCGTGCGCATATCGAGCAGCCACCCGGCGCTGTTCAGCGACAGGGCGGGCATGAGCAGCAAAAGCACCGCGATCACCAGCGCGGTAATCTCCCCATGGGCGTAATAGGAACGCACGCGCTGAAGCAGACGGCGCAGTGAACGCTGGGGAGAACTCGGTTTGACGAGGGTAGCCATCCACACTTCCTGTAACAATACCTGTCTCATTGTAAAGGCGGCGCGGAGTGCTGACAACCCACGTGTACCCAACTATTTACCCGCTCTTCATGTGAATCCGCCCTCTATCTAGCGCGTACAAGCGTCTATAATGGCAGGTGTGTCCAAGCAGGTCAGGTGATCGCGGCGCTGCGGCGTCGAGGAAAGTCCGTCCTCCACAGGGTGCGGTGCCGGCTAACAGCCGGGCGGGGCGACCCGACGGAATAGGGCAACAGAGAGGCGTATTGCCGTCTGCAAGGGCGGCGAGGGTGAAACGGTGGTGTAAGAGACCACCAGCGCCGGCAGTAATGTCGGCGGCTAGGCAACCCCCACCGGGAGCAAGGCAAAGCAGGCGCACTGGGGCGACCCGTCCCGCGCCGGGTATGCTGCTAGAGGCGGCGAGCAATCGCCGTCCCAGATAGATGATCACCCACGACAAAAGGCGGCTTAACGACTCGCTTGGACACCCTTTAATTGGTTGATAAACATAGAACCTCGCAATTGCGCAGCATCACCGTATGTCTGTGAAGGCTTGCACCCGGGTACGTTCAGTTTAGTCCCTGTACTCCCATCCGCAACGGATTATCTGGGGATGATTGTCGATCAATGGGATGCATAACCCAAGATGTCCATCCCATGGTCAATGTCTTTGGCTAGTGGGAATGCTGTTTTGCTCTTCGCCTTTGATTTTCAGCCCGATATAGAGGCTAAAGTACGATCAACCCGGCAGCTTGCCGTGCGGGCACCATTACGGTGAGTTGCCCCTTGCTGAGGTCCAACGCGCATCCAGTTCCCACGCCAATAGTAGGCAGTGGCAGATCCCAAGACATTTGAAGCGTGACCGGGCTATGCCCAAAATTCGTAATCCCGAGGAGTGCTGGCTGGTCTTGCTCATCGAGTAGGACAGAGATGTCAACGAGTGGCGGTTTATCGAGGAGTGCTAGCTTCGGTGAGAGTGCAGCTTGTACACGCCTCAGAAGCTGGCGGAAGATGAAGAGGGCAGCAGGCCGCTCACTGTCAAGCAGGTGGGTGAGGATGAGGGGCGAATGGATATAGAGCCCGGCACCGACTCGACTTTCCACAAGGAGCACTTCGCCAGACGTAGTTCGCAATGTGACGTTCACGGGCTGCTCAAGTTGAAGAAACTGGTAGTATTCCTCGCGGAGCTGGAATGTATCCCGTTCTTCAGTAACCGTGCCGTTGAATAGACAAGTGAACCCGCTTTCGTGGATGCCGACAGCTGCGGCCAATTCCCCTCCTGGCACCTCGGGCCAGAGATTGCCATTTTCGTCTACCAAGCCGAAGCGGCTTTCCGTCAACAGCACCCCGCCGCGCTGCATAAAGTCGATCAACGCCGTGGCGGTGTGTGCCGAGACTGATACATTGCATGGGACTGCCAGAACCCGGATCCAAGCGGGGACGCTCGGTGCCAAATCATCCGGAATGACATACGCGGGGCAGATGCCGTGTTCCCAAAATCCGCGGAACATCCCGGCATGCGCCCGCAGATAATGGTCTCCAGGGTGAATAATGGAGTACAGATCGTGCGCGTTCTGATCATGCAGGATGGCGCAGCCCGCAGAATCGGGATGCAACCGCGCCAGCAAAGCGGCGTGGCGTTCGACGAACGCGGCGACTTCGGCAGTCTGCGCAGCCTGATCGGTGGGTTCGCCGGCGAAATCTGTTAGCCCGCGTCCGGCGACCTGTAGTCCCCGACGAAATGGACGGTACTGCCAGTAGAAGAGCCCTTTGAGGCCGTGAAAGATCGCTTGTAGGCTCCACAGGCGGATCTGGTCCGTCATGGATGATCGTTCTGATGGGAAAAAGGTGCGATTGGGTGTCATCAGTTCGCTGATGATCACCTGCTTGCCACGGCTCGCCGACTGCGCGGCACGCCAGAACTGCGGCCACTTGAACGCATCGACCTGCTCCCAGTGCCGATCCAGCATGTTGGCCCAGCACGAGAGACCCAATACGTCGACTTGTTCGGCGACAGCCCAGTCGGTTGCCCCGTAGTATGCATCAGCGCGGTCATGCAGCGTATCGTTACCGAGCACATCGGCCAGCAGCACGGCCTCCGGATCGACACTGCGAATGATAGCGCCCCATCCGGCCAGACGCTGCGCCCAGTTCTGCGGACGAAAGCGGAGCCAATCCAACTGCGGAACAACCGAATACCAAAGATCGTACTGCTCGTTGAACTTGGGCGGCATCTGCTGAATCGACGCAAAGTCCGCGAAGTACGTGCCCCACGCGCGATTCAGCGCCTGAATATCGTGGCCGTAACGGGTTTCGAGGAAGCCCACGAACTCGGCAATCGTCCATGGATCGGTATCGTGAAAGCCGCCGACTTCATTGTAGAGATCGTAGGCCAGCAAAGCCGGATGCCCGCGAAAGTGTTCGGCAACTTCGCGCAGGTAATGCTCCACTAGCCGACGATACGCAGGCTGGTTCAGATGCATTTTGTTCGCAGTGACACCGAACAACTCTGGGGCTTCCTGCTGACTGGTGTTCTGCCCCTGCAGTTCCAGAATGACCTTCAGCCCCAGTTCGGCGCAAATATCGAGCACCTCGTCGATAGAGCGAAACGCCGTTTGTCCCGGTGGATCGCCATCCCAGCGGCTGACGGGCGGCCACACGACCACGGTGTTGAAATGCAGCGACCGCATGCGCGTCAGATCGCGCCGTTTCTCCGCGCGAGTGAGCTGCGCATCGATCAGGTAGACCGCGCCGAACGGGATGCGGCCTAAGGGCAGGTCACGCGCCATAAATCACTCACTAGCCTACGTACCAGTTGAACGACCACGGGCCGACGCCGGCGGCGTTTTCGGCACGGATGCGATAGGCATAGCTGATCCCGGGCAGTGCTGTTCGATCGCGAAACAGCACGGGCGGCACAGCGTCGCCCGACGCTTCGTAGGGCTGCACGTCCTGAATGACTACGTCGACCACTTGTTCGCCGACAACGAGCCAATCGCCAGCAGGTTGTTCCGCCCGTTCAATGCGATAGTGGCTCGCTCCGGTGACGCCCCGCCAACTCAGCCCGTCAGCGGAGGCGGGAGCTGTCCACATAGGGGCTTCAGTGGGTGGCTCGACGGGTGGCTCTGGCAGCCCGCGGATGGCAAACGCCTGTTGGCGCATGAGCTGGAGCAGTGGGGATTCGTCGTAGCTGTTGCCGAGGGGAAAGCCCGGCCAGTGGTACGAGTTATAGTGGCTGCCGTTCTCATTGTGATAGTAGAAGCCACCATCACGGCGATGTCCGCGCAGACTCCACAGCAGCGCCCCCGAAGTGCCGTTCTCAAGTATCGACTCGATTAGATTGGTGAGGTTGGCGTATTCGCCCATGCCGAACTCATCGGCGATTAGGGGTTTGCGCCCTGCGATTTGGGCCAACGCCCGCTGATTTTGCTCGCGCAAGTCATACGGACGACCAAAAACTCGGCTCCAATACTCGTAATAGTGATCGCTGAGCACGTCGATGGCGGGTTCGGTGAGGAAAGCGTCGCGGTTGCCGCCCGCTTCCATCACCAGATGATTCGCGTCGATGCTCTTGAGAAAGCGCGCCATCTCAATCGACCAAGTCGTGAGCGTGGGCAGCCATGCCTGCGTATCCAAGCCGCGATCCTGCGCCCAACTATCAAGCTCGTTGCCCAACTGCCATGCGAGGACGGCGGGTTCATCTTTGTAGAGCGTGCCGGTATAGACATTGCGCCGATGCAATACGTCGTAGAGTAGGGCTTGGTATTCCGATTTGAACAGCGGATCGGTCCAGAACTCAGCGCCAGTTCGACCTTTCCAGCCCGCCCATTCGTCGACGCCACGCCAGCCGGGGAAGCTGTGCGAGTCGATAAACGGGAAGATCAGGCGAATGCCGTATTCGTTGGCCAGTTGAAAGACTTTGTCGAGTGTGCGGAACGCGTCTTCGTTGTACTGTCCGACCGCGTTCACGTAGACCGGCAGGTCGCCGTCGATGTCGGCGTGGAGCGACAGACAGAAGATGCGCGCGACGCGGCAGCCCATCTGCGCGAGCGAAAGCAGCAGGTCGCGGATCTCGAACTCGTCCGGAAAACGGTTGGAATAGTCGGGATGCACCTGATTCTCGTTCTGGTGCAGGTTGGGCAGGGCGAAACCGAGAAAGCGATACTCGCTGCCCTCCAGCCACAGTTTGCCGTCGCGGGCGGTGACGAAGGTGGGTTCGTTTGGTTTGATGATCACAGGTGCGCGCTGAACGGCCATGACTTACCCCTTCAAGCCCGTCAGCGTCACGCCTTCGATGAAGTAGCGCTGGCCAAAGAAGAACAGCACGAGCAGCGGAATCGTGAACAGTGCCGAACAGGCCATCAACAGGGCGTAATCCGTGTTGTGGGCGCTCTGGAACTGCTGCAAACCGAGCGAGAGTGTGAACTGATCCTGCCGTTGCAAGTAGATGAGCGGGCCGAAGAAATCTTTCCATGCGCCGAGGAACTGCTGGAGCACGACGAACACCAATGCGGGGCGGATGAGCGGCAGCATGATGCGCCGTAGCACGCCGAACTCGCTGCATCCATCGATGCGGGCAGCGTCGATCAGTTCGTCCGGTACGGTGCGCATGAACTGGCGCATGAGGAAGATGTAATAGGCGTTGCCCAGAAAACTCGGAATGATGAGCGGCCACATCGTCCCGGTCAGGTTGAGCGTGCGCCAAACCATATAGGTCGGGATCATGGTCACTTGCCCCGGCAGGAACATCGTCGCCAGCACCAGCCCAAAGACCAGGTTGCGCCCGCGCCACTGCACCTTCGAGAAGCCATACGCGACGAGCGTTGAAGAGAAGGCCGCGCCCAAACACGAGAGGGTGGCGTAAATCATCGAATTGGTGACGTACTTGACGAACGGGATTTCCGCAACGGCGTCGGGGAAGTTCTGCCACATGACGACCGAGGGGAACCACGTTGGCGGGTTGCGGAAGACCTCAACGTCGCTCTTGAGCGCCGTGATCACCAACCAGTAGAGCGGCAGCGAAAACGCGGCGGTCACCACGCACGCGAGGAGAAACCACCAGCCTTTGGTGATGGTTTTCCGCGTGGTAACCGATCTGAAATTCAGAGGCGCATTGAGCGCGGCATTAGACGCGGTCATAAGTCACTCGATTCGAGGATACCCGGAAGATGATGACGGTGACGATCAGCGACACGATGAACAGAATCCACGCCATCGCCGAGGCGTAACCCATGTTGAAGCTCACAAACGCTTGCTGGAACAGGTAGAGCGAGTAGAACAGCGTGGCGTTGGCCGGGCCACCTGACCCGCCTGAGACGATATAGGCTTCGGTGAAATACTGGAGACTGTAGATCACGTTCATGATGCCAATGAACAGCAGGGTTGGCGAGATCATGGGGATCGTGACGTTGCGGAATTTACTCCATGTCCCGGCGCCATCGATTTCAGCGGCCTCGTAGAGCTGACGCGGCACGTCTGCAAGCGCGGCCAGCAGCAGAATCACGTTACCGCCGACACCCCACTGGGCCATGATGACCAGTGCCGCTTTCACCCAGTCGGGATCATTGAGCCACGCCGGCCCTTGAATGCCAATGACGGCGAGCAGGCTGTTGAGCAGACCGATCTGCGGGTTGAAAATCCACATCCAGAGGATGCTGCTGGCGACCGGTGGCACAATCAATGGCACGTAGATCAGCGCGCGCATCAACGAACGGCCAAACACATTTTGATGGTAGAGCAGGGCGAGGCCGAGCGCGAGGATCATGCCGATGGGCGCGGCCATGAGCGTGTAGATCACCGTGTTCATGATGGCGATCGGGAATTTGCGATCCATGGAGAACAGCAGTTGATAGTTCTGCAGACCGACCCATTCGGGAACTTCGTTGGGCCGCAGATGATAGGCTGTCATCGAGAAATAGATCGAGGCGAGGAAGGGGTACAGAATGAAGACCAGAAACCCGATCAGCCACGGCGTGATGAACGCCAGACCGATGAACAACCGCCGCCGCGCTACGGGGTTTTCCGGCAGTAAGCGGAGGGAGAACCGCGCCGGTGAAGCCTGACCAGTCGTCGCATGAACCATCTCTATTACTTCCTGTTCACAAGCTATTTCAGAAATAAACGCATCTCTGTGGATGAAACCGCCTCACCCGGGCGGGAACCCGAGATGAGGCGGTAGCTAGAGCTGTTTGTTCACTGCTAAAGGCCGATCAGCCGCCACCTTGCAGAATGGCGAATTCGAGATCGGCTTGCGCTTGAGCCAGCGCATCTTCCGGCGTCGCCTGCCCGAGCTTGACGAGGTCGATCTGCGGGTTGAGCGCGTTGCCGACCAGGTTGCCATTCGGGAAAATCGGGGCGAACACCGCGGCGGGGCTGGACGCGAGGTCAATCGAAATGGCGAAGAAGGGGTCATCGTTGAGCGTCTGGGCAGCCGCACCCGCCGCAATGTGCGAGATGTTCGCGAGCGCGTCGGCGTTGGCAGCGGCGCGTTCCGGCTCATACAGCCACGCGATGAACTTGAGGGCTTCGTCAACCTGCGCCGCGCCGTAGGGGAACAGCCAGATGTTCGCGCCGACCATCGTCGCGTTGGGCTGGCCACCGGGGGCCTGCGGAATGGGGGCGACGCCGAAGTTCAGTTCCGGGTTGAACTGACGCACGAAGTTGATGTGCCAGTTGCCGTTGATTTCCATCGCCAGCTTGCCGAGGACGAAAGGTTCACCGCCCGACGACTGACCGAGTTCGCCGACCGTGCCCGACCAATTGGTGAGCGCGTCCGCGCCGTACTGTTCAACGTACGAGGCATACCACTGCACGACCGAGGTGAGCGCCGGGTTCTGGAGGTTGATCGCCTGCGCGTCGGCATCCCAGAATGAACCGCCGAAAATCGCCGTCCACACATCCGGGTAGCCCTGACCCGCCCACGGCAGGAAGCCGAGCACGTCGATGCTGCCATCGGCGGCAAACGTGGTCAACTGCTGCGCCATCGCGTCGAGTTCTTCGAGAGTCGTCGGCGGCACTTCGGGGTCGAGTCCAGCGGCGGCGAAAAGATCCTTGTTCCAGTAGAAAACACGGTTATACATCAACTGGGGCAGGGCGTAGACCTGACCATCATACTGACCAGCGGCCCACACGTTTTCGGACAGGAAGATATCGGGGGTGATGCCGACGGCGTCCAACTGTTCCTGCGCGAGGGGCTGGATCGTGCCCGCGGTGACGAGCCCGGGGATATCGCCCGCACCCCAGTAAATCACGGCGTCCGGTGCTTCGCCGCTGTTGACGGCGGTCGCCAACCGGCCCGCGCTTTCGCCCGCGATGCCTGCACCGCTGACGACAGTCACTTCAATCGGAACGCCAGTGGCGGCACTGTACTCGGCGGCGGCGGCGGCGTAGTAGTCGCCATCGGCCCCACCCCACGGAACCCAAATCTGCACGGCAGCCTGCGCGCTGACCAGCGTGCCACCCAGCACGAGCATCAGACCAACGAGCAGGGTGACGATGAACAGGGAACGGAGTTTACTGATCTGCATAAGAGTCTCCTCGAAAAATGGAATTTGTCTAATGGACAAATCTAAAATATCCATTAGACTGAATCTACGACGATTCATTTTGGCTGTCAATAGACTCGAAAAGCTGAAAATGAATGAAGGCAGCCGAAACCAAGCAGTTCTGATTACATAGAAATGGACAAATGTGATGGATGATGTATGACTTTTGTCCATCGGTGTCCATTGGTGCTAGGCTAGGTGGTGAGGTGTCGGGGTTTGGCTATACTTATTATTTCGACTCTGGTGTGCAGGAACGTTCTCAGCGCTCATCGGTCCAGAGTCGAGGGAATGTGCTCATTTTAGGAGTTACTTATGGGTTCCTCTGTCACCGTGCGCGACATCGCCCGCGCCGCCAACGTATCGCATGGTACGGTGTCGCGTGTCTTGAATAATCATCCGGCTGTCACCGAAGAGAACCGGCAGCGTGTGCTGAAGGCGGCGACTGAGCTGGGCTACTTCGCTAGTAAGTCGGCGCGGAGCAAAGCGCAGCCGGAAAACCGCACTGTTTCCGAACTGGGCTTTCTGCTGACCGCCGGGGTCGATGCTGGCGAGCAGAATTTCTGGATTCGCATTTTGCGCGGCGTGGAGGCGGAAGCGACTCGCCACGGGATCAAAATCCTGTACCGGGCGATTGGCGATTTGATCGACTCCCCGGACCGTTTACGCACAGCGCTCAATGAAATGGGGCTGCGGTCGGTACTGCTGGTCGGTGATGGGGACCCAGAGATCGTGGCTGCCTTAGAGGACTTGCACATTCAGTTTGTGCTGGTGGACAGCCGGGTGCGTGGGACCACGCTCAACGCGGTTATTTCTGACGACTACGAAGGCGTGTATCAGATCATCAAGTACCTGCTTGATCTCGGTCATGAGCGGATCGCCTTCATCGGCAACACCGTGCGCAGCCCGCGCGGCACGCCGATCTACTCGATTGAATGTCGCGCGCTCGGCTATGCGCAGGCGATGCGGGACGCGGGGCTACCCTTTGAGGATCTGCTGCTGACGGGGGCGGGAGCGCTGTATGTGAACGATGGCTACGCCGCCTGCAAGCATTTGCTCGACAATGGCATTGCGTTCACAGCTTTGTTCTGTGCGAGTGATTTGGTCGCTGTGGGGGCAATTCGGGCGCTCAATGAAGCCGGACTGCGTGTGCCTGAAGACGTTTCGATCATCGGGGAAGATTCGCATATGGCGTCGCTCGTCACCCCGCATGTGACGGCGATGCGGACGCATCCTGAACAGATGGGCGCGTTGGCCGTGCGGCAGATCATGAGCGCGGTCGAAAACCCGGAGACCCCGCCGCTGGTGACGGTGCTGCCCATCGATTTGATCCAGCGGCAGTCGGTCGCGCCACCGAAACGGCGCACTTGAACCGGATGTAACGAAATGGAGTGATCGTGATCCAGCACCTGTCACTGAATGGCGCTTGGGAACTGAACCGTGTTGGGACTGGCGAGTGGTTACCCGCTCAGGTGCCGGGGTGCGTCCACCTCGACCTGCTGCGCGCGGGGGCGATTCCCGATCCGCTGTATCGCGATCACGAAGGCGAACTGCTGTGGATTGGCGAGACCGATTGGCAGTATCGCCGCACGTTCACCATGTCGCCGGAACTGCTCGATCAGCCGTGTGTACACCTGGTGTGTGCCGGGCTTGACACGCTGACGACGCTCACACTGAATGATGTGTGCCTCGGCACGGCGGACAACATGTTCCGTACGTGGGAATACGATGTCAAATCTCTGCTGCAGGTGGGCGACAATACCCTCGTCATCCACTTCGCGTCGCCGATGCACTATCTGTGGAAACGCGACCAAGAGCGCACGCTGCCCGCTTGGATCGGGCCGGACAAAGTGCATGGTGGCGGCTGGCTGCGCAAAGAACCCTGCAATTTTGGTTGGGATTGGGGACCGCGCGTGGTGACCAGTGGGATCTGGCGCGATATTCGGCTGGTGGGCTATGCCGCGCGCCTCACCGATGTGCAGATTCAGCAAGCGCACGCGGATGGACAGGTCGAACTGGCCATTACTGCCGCGGCAGATGGCTGCTCCCAGGGTGACTTCGTGAAGATCAACGTGTGGTCCGGGACGGGTGACGAGCCGCTGACTGGCAGTGAGGTCCCAATCAGCGGGAAGACCGCGACAGCGCGCCTCACCATCACTGATCCCCAGTTATGGTGGATCAACGGGATGGGCGAGCAACCCCTGTACACCGTCACCGTCGACTTATTCGGTGCTGACCGCTCCAATCAGGATACCAGCGAAAAGCGTATCGGCTTGCGCACGCTCACACTGGATCGTCATGCCGACGAGTGGGGCGAGTCGTTCCAGTTTGTGATCAACGGCGTGCCGTTCTTTGCCAAAGGCGCGAACTGGATTCCCGCCGATGTCTTCCCGGCGCGCATGACCTACGACCGCTACAAGGATCTGATTCGCTCCGCGGTCGATGCCAATATGAATATGCTGCGCGTGTGGGGCGGGGGCTATTACGAAGCCGACGATTTCTACGCGCTGTGCGATCAGTACGGGGTTGCGGTGTGGCAGGATTTTATGTTCGCCTGCGCGACGCATCCCGGGTTTGACGCTGATTTTCGCGCGAATGTGAGCGTCGAAGCGGCGGAGAATGTGCGGCGGCTGCGGCATCATGCCTGTCTCGCGCTGTGGTGTGGCAATAACGAGATCGAGTCCGGCTTGGTGGGCGATACGTGGACCGACAAAACCATGAGCTGGACGGACTACAGCGCCCTGTACGAT
The DNA here is from genome assembly GCA_016717205.1 of Candidatus Flexifilum breve. GTDB lineage: Bacteria > Chloroflexota > Anaerolineae > Aggregatilineales > Phototrophicaceae > Flexifilum > Flexifilum breve. The sequence continues at coordinate 562,641 of JADKGC010000003.1, read as the reverse complement.
GAAGTCATTCCACACGCGGTGCAGCAGTTCGACCCGCTAACGGCTTACTGGCCCTCGAGTCCGCACAGCTCACAGGGCGAGCGGCGGAACACTAATAACCCGACCAATGGCGACGCGCATTTGTGGGAAGTGTGGCACGGCAAACAGCCGTTTGAATGGTATCGCACGGCGCAGCATCGCTTCATCAGCGAGTTTGGCTTTCAATCCTTCCCTGAACCGGCGACGATGAACGCTGTCACGCTGCCGGAAGATCGCAACATCACCAGCTACGTGATGGAATACCGCCAGCGCAGCGGCATCGGCAACACGACGATTATGCAGTACCTGCTGGACTGGTTTCGTCTGCCGCGCGGCTACGAGGAAGCGCTGTGGCTGAGCCAGATTTTGCAGGGGATCGGCATGCAGTACGGCATCGAGCACTGGCGGCGCAATATGCCCCGCACAATGGGCACGCTCTATTGGCAGTTGAACGACTGCTGGGAAGCGCCGAGCTGGGCCTCCCTCGATTATCACGGTCGCTGGAAGGCGCTGCACTATCTGGCCAAACGCTTCTACGCGCCGATCCTCATTTCGGGCGTCGAACATCCCGAGCAGGGGACAGTCGACATTCACGTCACGAACGATCTTGGTCATACGCGCACCGGGTTGGTTGAATGGGCACTGACCACGGCGGCCGGTAATCTCATCGAAGACGGCGAGGTGGTGGTGACGACGCCGCTCCGGGGCAGCGCGCTGGTGCACACCATCGATCTACAGGCAGCACTGGCTCAGACCGGCGTGCGGGATGCGCTGGTTTGGCTCAAATTGCGCGTCGGCGCGGAGATCGTCTCCGAGAATCTCGTGCTGTTCGCGCGACCCAAACACCTCAAACTCGTCGACCCGCAGCTGTCGACGACGCTGGAGGCAAACGATGATGGGCACTATACGCTGCAAGTCCGCGCCGAGAAAGCCGCGTTGTGGGTGTGGTGCGCGGCGCAGGACGGACAAGTTAAGTTCACGGATAACTTTTTCCACCTACGCGCTGGGGCAACGCGGACGGTGGAACTTACACCAACGTGGCCCATCACGCCTGCGGCTTTAGACGCACAGTTGATTGTGCGTTCACTCGCCGATACCTACTGACAGTAACCACGAAGACACAAGCCGGGCTGGTTACATAGAAGCGTCTCTGGTGAATTATTCATCGACTCATGTCATAAGTCCGAGAAAAGGGACTTATTGTAGTTGGTATGGAGAAGGCGGCTTATGTATCGGCTTGGACACTCTTACACTCTGCAATTGCGCAGACTGTTTTGTTTCTCCGCCAAACCTTGATCCCACTCCAGTGCCTACCGTTCGAAGGAGCACACAGCGTGCGGTTGAGCGACTAAACCAGCGGCAGACGACACCGCGTCTTTATACCAATTTGACACGCCCTTGACGGGAATCTTTCCGGCGGTTGGCGTATCCCTAATGCCCATTTGACGGCTGACCGCCGTACACTTGCCCTCGTACTGCATGAGGAGCAAGTTCTGCTATGACTATTCGTGATCTCCGTGAGCAATTTGCCTCCACACTGATTGGTAAACGCCTGCAATCCGCCGAAATCGCAAATCAGACCGCGCCCAACTTCATCGCGCTCGCCGTGCTGGCGAGCGATGCTATGTCGTCGGTGGCTTATGCCACTGAGGAAATCTTGATCATTTTGAGCACGGCGGCACTGACCGGGTTCACATTGGTCGGTTTTTCGGGCAATGCCATTTCGATCCCCATCGCCATCGGCATTTCGCTCTTGATTGGCATTGTGACAATTTCGTACCGTCAGACCATTTTTTCGAACCCGGCGGGCGGCGGTGGTTACCGCGTCGCCAAAGAGAATCTTGGCGAAGAACTAGCCCAGGTGACTGGCGCGGCGCTGCTCACCGACTACATTCTGACCGTCGCCGTCAGCATCAGTGCTGGCGTCGCCAATGTGATCAGCGTCGTTCCGGAGCTTGCGCCCTGGCGCGTAGAGCTCACGGTGGGCATTATCCTCTTTATGACGCTCATCAATCTGCGCGGGGTTAAGGAAAGCGCGCGGGTATTTTCCATCCCGACGTATTTCTTCCTCGGCACGATGGGGCTGACGCTCATTGTCGGGTTTGTGCGCCTGCTGACGGGGTCGCTCGGCACCGTGACCGGCGTTGAAGCCATCCATGAAGCAGTCGAGCCGGTGACTCTGCTGCTCCTTTTGCGCGCGTTCTCGTCCGGCTGCACGGCGCTCACCGGGATCGAAGCGATTTCTAACGATACGCAGTTGTTCAAGCAGCCGCGCGCGAAAAATGCGGCCAACACGCTCGTGGTCATGGCGGTCATTCTGATTACGTTCTTCCTCGGCATTACGGTGCTGGCGAACGCGGTTCAGGCCGTCCCATCGCACGAAGAAACGGTGATCAGTCAATTGGCGCGCACGATCTACGGCAGTGACGGGATCGGTTATCTGGGCTACGTGCTGACGATCATTGGGGCGTTCGCGGTGCTCTTCATGGCGGCGAACACGCCCTTTGCCGACTTCCCGCAGTTGGCGGCGCTGCACAGCTCGGATGGCTTTCTGCCGCGTCAGCTCACTTATCGCGGGCGGCGTCTGGTGTTCACGTGGGGCGTGCTGACACTCTCGATCAGCGCGATGGTGTTGGTCATCATCACGGGCGCGGTGGTCACCAATTTGATCCCGCTCTATGCGATTGGCGTGTTCCTTGGGTTCACGATCAGTCAGGCGGGTATGACGCGCCGCTTCTGGCGGGCGGGGCAGTTAAAGCCCGGTGAGTTCACCTATGGTTTGGAAACGAAGATCACCTATGACCCGCGCTGGTCGATCAAGATCGCCATCTCCGGGCTGGGCGCGGTGGTGACCTTCATGGTGATGATCGTCTTCATCATCACCAAGTTCTCGCATGGTGCTTGGTTCATCGTGCTGCTCATCCCCACGCTGGTGTGGGTGTTCTTCCGTATTCACCGGCATTACAAAGAGACGGCCGCGCGATTGAAGCTGGATGAAACCCCGGTCTTTGCCCAGAAAGCCGTCGTGTTTGACCCCGCGATGCACAGCGAAATGGCGGTGTACTTCTGCGATACGTGGTCCAAGCTGGCGGTGAGCGTGGTGGGTTCAATCATCAAGCGCGGCATCCCGGTCAAGATTATTCATATCGGCGTGGATGCCAAGCGGGCGGCGGCGTTCCAGAAGCGTTCGCAGGAAATCGCCGAACTTAACGGTTGGGATCGGAGCGTGATGGAGATCATTGACGACCCCTACCGCGACTTGTACAGCATGGTCACCACCATTCTCAAAGACTTGATGACACAGTATCCCGATGTTCACCTGCTGATCTATATCGGCGCGCTGCGTACACATTTCCCGTATAACCTGCTGCACATGTCGACCGACCGCTTCCTGCGCGACGCCCTGATGGAAGCGGGTGACGACATCGCCCTCACGGTCAAGCAGGTGCATTTGGATGCGCTGCCTCTGCCGGAAGGCTTCAAGGTGACGTTCGAACATGCGACGGATCCCCACATCGACGAACAGGGGGAAACCGCGTCACACACTGCTACACCAAATTCAGCCGCGTAGTTCCGCTCGGCATTCCCGTTCTTTACGGTTTCTTTGCGGGAATGCCGAGCTTCCTGTCCGCTCTTTGACCCAACCTCAACCTACAATGACCCTAGATGTGGTTAATACAGGTTCACCCATGAAAACCATCCTAGTTCAATTTGCCGAAACTCGTTGGACAAGCGAGGCCGTCACCCAAGCGTGCATTCTGGCGCGCAATAGTCAGGCGTGCGTCGTCGTGCTGCGCTTGATCCCCGTGCCCCATCCCAGTTATCTGGGTACAGATATCGGATATCTGCCACCCAACCCGCGCGAATACCGCCGCCTCGACGAATACCGCGCTACGGCTGAAGATTACGGCGTCAACCTGACCATTGAAGCGATGCATTCCATCTCGTCATTTGACGCACTCCTGCAAGCCGTGGAGCATTTTGGAGCGGAGATTGTATTCGCCCATTTCCCCCGAAGCTGGATCCCTTACTGGCAGCGTTTCCAAGTGTGGCGCGCTGGTCAGTTCCTCGGCAGCAAACTCGTCACGTTGGATCAACCGATGCCTGTGCCGAAAGAGGGGCCGCTGACGATTGAAATGATCACTCATCCACCTTTAGCCGGTAGCCTACCCCCGGTTCGGTGATGAGCCAACGCGGCTGCGCGGGGTCAGCTTCGAGCTTGTGCCGGAGCTGACCCATGTAAATGCGCAGGTAGTGGGTTTCTTTTTCATAAGTTGGCCCCCAGATCTCTTTGAGCAGCTGCTTTTGTGTCACGACTTTGCCCGCATAGCGGACGAGGATCGTCAGCAGTTTGTACTCGATGGGCGTGAGGTGCACCTCGGCTTCAGCCACATATACCTGCCGGTGTTCGAGATCAATCCGCACGTTGGCAAAGCTGAACACGGGCGTTTCCACATACAGTGTTTGCTGGCGGTGCCGCAGACTCACGCGCAAGCGCGCGAGCAGTTCCTCAGTGCCGAAGGGCTTGGTCAGGTAATCATCTGCGCCGCGATCCAGCGCCTGCACTTTGTCGCCTTCCTTGTCGCGCGCGGACAGGACGATAATCGGCGTAGATGTCCACTGGCGCAGTTGTTCGGTGACGTCGAGACCATCCACATCCGGTAACCCGAGATCGAGAATGATCAGGTCGGGATGCTGGGTGCTGACCAGCCGCATCCCCTCTTGCCCGGATGTCGCTTCGAGCAGGCGATAGCCGCTGTTCGTCAGCGTCGTCCGCAGGAAGCGGCGAATTTGCGTATCATCTTCGATCAGCAGAATCAGCGCGCCCGGCAGCGCGTCCGGGCTAGACATTGGTGTCATATTCTTCCTCAAGGACGGGCGGTTGCTCTCCGGTGAGCGGCAGCGTGAACCGGAAGACGGCGCCGCCATCCGGGCGGTTTTCCGCCCAAATCCGCCCACCATGCGCCTGAATGATCCCCCGGCAGATGGCCAGACCGAGTCCCACGCCTTTCGCTTGCTGCGGGTGTGAGCGGTAAAACTTGTCGAAGATGCGGTCTTCGTCACCGGGTTGAAGGCCCGGGCCGCGATCCGCGATTTCGACGAGCACTTCTTTGTCAGCGGCGTGGACGGCAATGGTGATCGGTGTGCCACTGGCGGTGTATTTTAAAGCATTTTCCAATAGATTAATTAACACTTGCTCGATGAGGCTTTCGTCAAATTGGACGAGAGGGAAATTCGGCGGGATAGTGACGTGCATGGGATGGGGCGCGGTCTCGCTATGGACGCGATTCAGCGCGGTGCCGATGACCTCTTCGATCAACTGCCACTCTTTATGCACATGGATGCTGCCCGATTCCAGCCGCGTCATGTCCAGCAGGTTGCCGACAAAGCGATTCAACCGCTCGGATTCCTCAAACGCGACGTGCGCCAATTCGCGGCGATCGGCGGCGGTGAGCGTCGCTTCACGCTGGATCAGACTCGAGGTCGCGCCCGTAATCACGGCCAGCGGCGTCCGCAGGTCATGCGACACGGAACTGAGCAGCGTATTGCGCGTCCTTTCGGTCTCCAGCTTGATCTGCGCGTGCGCCGCATCCAGCGCGAGGCGTGTCCGTTCCAACGCCAGCGCTGTTTGATTGGCGAACGTTTCCAGCAAGTGCAGTTGGTCGCTGGCGGCGAAGCGTTTCGCGTCGAGGGGGAAAACCGCCAACACGCCGACCACACCGTGCGCGGCGGTCAGCGGCAGGTATAGACCTTTTGAACCCGGCAGGGTATCGGTATTCAGCCCGGCTAAGCGCTGATGGTCGTAAACCCAGCGCGCGACCGCGGTCTCGGGCTGAACCGACGTTTCGTCATGGGGTGAACTCGCTGTGAGATCCCCGTGGGCGTCCGGGAGCAGCACGCTGACGCGGCTGGCGAAGACCTCGGTGATGTGTTTGGTCGCCAGGCGGATCAGCGTGTCGCTGTCCCGGGTATTGGCGAGGTCGCGGCTGAGTGCGTACAGGCTGGCGGTGCGCTGTTCACGTTCGCGCGCCTGTTCGGCCTGCTGCTTGATCTGCACGGTGAGTGTACTGATCGTCAGCCCAACGATCAGCAAGGTGACAAACGTAAAAATGTACTGGGTATCGGTGACGGCGAACGTCAGATGCGGCTGCACGAAGAAGAAGTCGAAAGTAGCGACGCTCAAAAACGAAGCGAGCACTGACGGCCCGCGACCATAGCGTGAGGCGACGATGACCACACCCACCAGATAGATCATGACGAGATTCGCCGGGACAAACAGCGGGTAGACCAGCGCGGCCAGCAGCGTACAGATCAGCACGATGGCCAATGCTTGCGCGTAAGCGCCCCAACTGCTCGTCCGGCGCGGCATTTGCGCTAACAGCGGGCGCGGTTGTTCCGGTTCGCCGGTGATGACATACACATCGATGTCCCCGCTGCGCCGCATCAAATCGTCGAGCATCGAGCCGAACAGCAGGTCGCGCCAGCGCGGATGAGTCGGTTTGCCGACGATCACCCGGCTGATGTTGTGTTCGCGGGCGTAGCGCAGCACTTCGTCGCCGATCTGCGCGCCGTGCAGCGTGACGGTCTGCGCGCCAAGTTGATCCGCGAGGCGGAGCGTCTCGGTGATGCGCAGGCGATCCGCGGGCTTCAGCGGGCGCGGCGTCTCGACATACACGGCGATCCAATCGGCGTGCAGGCTGGAAGCTATGCGCTTGGTGGCGCGCACCAACCGCGGCGCGAGCGGACTCGGGCTGACGCACACGAGCAGTGTCTCGCCCGCGGGCCATGTCTGCTGAATAGCATGATCGCGGCGGTATTCTTTCATCTGCTCATCGACACGGGCGGCGGTGTTGCGCAGGGCCAGTTCGCGCAAAGCCAGCAGATTCCCGGTGCGGAAGAAGCTGCGCAGCGCGTTTTCGATCTGCTGTGGCTGGTAAATTTTGCCGTCTTTGAGGCGCTTGATCAGATCTTCGGGCGCGAGGTCGATCAATTCGACCTCGTCCGCCGACTCAATGATCGAATCCGGCACGGTTTCCTGCACCGTCACCCCGGTGATCTGGGCGACGACATCGCGCAGGCTTTCGATGTGCTGCACATTGACGGTCGTATACACGTCGATGCCCGCCGCCAGTAGTTCTTCGACATCCTGCCAGCGCTTTGGGTGGCGTGAACCCGGCGCATTGGTGTGCGCCAGTTCATCGACGAGGATGAGCGCGGGATGGCGCGCTAAGGCCGCGTCGAGGTCGAATTCGCGGAGCTGCGTGCCTTTGTACTCGATCAGGTGAGGCGGAATCGCCTCCAATCCGTCGAGAAGAGCGAGCGTTTCCGGGCGAGGATGCGGTTCAACGTAGCCGACCACCACGTCGATCCCGTCGGCGCGGCGCAGATGGGCGGCATCAAGCATGCTGTAGGTCTTGCCAACACCCGCCGCCGCCCCGAAGAAGATTTTCAGCCGACCGCGTCGCCGTTTCTCCTCTGCAGCCTGGATCTGCTGGAGAAGCTCATCAGGGTTGGGTCGATAATCGTCCATGTCTGCCCTTACCACTCCCACTCACTCCGATTATGTACCCTCGAGCGCGTCTAGCGCGAGATTGAGTTCCAGCACGTTGACGCGGGCCTCGCCGAGTAAACCGAACGTGCGGCTGTCGGTATGCTGAGCGATCAGTTCGCGCACGACGGCGGCGTCCAGACCGCGCACGGCGGCTACGCGCAGCACTTGATACTCGGCGGCTGCCGGGCTGATGTGCGGGTCAAGGCCGCTGGCCGAGGCCGTCACCAGATCCACCGGGATTGCGCCGCTCACGGTTACGCCCGCGGCGGCATTAGCGGCTGCCAACGCGGCGATGCGCGTCTGGATCAGCCCACCCTCACCGATCAGCGCGGGATTGAGCGGCCCATAGTTCGAGCCCGATGAAGCTGCCGCGTTGTAGGGGACGGGGCTGGTCGCCGACGGGCGTCCCCAGAAATAGGCGGGATCGCTGAACTCTTGTCCGATCAGCGCCGAGCCGATGACATTGCCCTGCGCATCGGTGATCAGGCTGCCGTTCGCCTGATACGGGAAGATCACTTGTGCTAACCCGGTGATGAGCATCGGGTAAAGCGCGCCCGTCAGCACTGTGAAGAAGATGATGGAGATGATGGCTGGGCGCAGCACCTGCGCCCATTCCACTTTATGTTGCTGCTGCATGCTCTTGTCCTTTACGTCAAACCCAGGGCGACGAGAATCAGATCGATAACCTTAATGCCGATAAAGGGAGCTATCAGCCCGCCCAGCCCGTAGATGAGCAAGTTGTTGCGCAGCAGCGCCGACGCCCCAATGGGACGATACTTGACACCGCGCAGCGCCAGCGGGATCAGGCAGATGATGATGAGCGCGTTGAAGATCACCGCCGACATAATCGCGCTGTTCGGCGTGGCCAGCCCCATGATGTTGAGCGCGTTCAACTGCGGGTAGACCGAGGCGAACGCCGCCGGGATGATGGCGAAATACTTCGACACATCGTTGGCAATCGAGAAGGTCGTCAGCGCGCCGCGCGTCATGAGCAGCTGTTTGCCAATCTCCACGATTTCGATCAGCTTGGTGGGGTTCGAGTCGAGATCGACCATGTTCCCCGCCTCTTTGGCCGCCTGTGTGCCCGTGTTCATGGCGACCGCGACATCGGCCTGCGCCAACGCGGGGGCATCGTTCGTGCCGTCGCCCGTCATGGCGACCAGGCGCCCGCCTTCTTGATGTTCGCGGATCAGCTTGAGCTTCGCTTCGGGCGTGGCCTGCGCGAGATAGTCGTCGACGCCCGCTTCCGCGGCGATGGCGGCAGCGGTCAGCGGGTTATCCCCGGTGATCATGACCGTCTTGATGCCCATGCGCCGCAGTTCGCCAAAGCGTTCCTTGATGCCGCCCTTGACCACGTCTTTCAGGCGGATCACGCCTAAGACCTGCTTCCCATCGGCTACGACCAGCGGTGTCGCCCCCTGCCGCGCCACCTCATCGACGATCTGCCGCGCCTGTGGCGGGAACTGTCCCCCGCAATCCATCACAAAGGATTGGATCGAATCGGCTGCACCTTTGCGAATCTCGCGTCCATCGATGTTGACGCCGCTCATGCGCGTTTGCGCAGTGAATGGTACGAACGCCGCGCCGAGTTCCTCGATGTTGCGCTGGCGGAGCTTGAACTGTTCCTTCGCCAGTACGACGATGCTGCGGCCTTCGGGCGTCTCATCGGCGAGCGAAGATAACTGCGCCGCATCGGCGAGCTGCGCGGCGCTCACACCGGGCGCGGGGATGAATTCGGCGGCTTGGCGGTTGCCGAGGGTGATCGTTCCGGTTTTGTCGAGCAGCAGCACGTCGACATCGCCCGCGGCTTCGACCGCGCGCCCCGACATGGCGATCACATTGGCCTGAATCATGCGATCCATGCCCGCAATGCCAATGGCGGAGAGCAGTCCGCCAATCGTCGTCGGGATAAGGCACACGAGCAGCGCGACCAGCACGGTGATGGTGATCGGCGTGCCTTGCCCGCTGGCGTTCACCGCGTACAGCGAGAAGGGCAGCAGTGTGACCGTCGCCAGCAGAAAGATGATCGTGAACACGGAGAGCAGAATGCTCAGCGCGATCTCGTTGGGTGTCTTCTGGCGTTTCGCGCCTTCGACCATGTTGATCATGCGGTCGAGGAACGCTTCGCCGGGGTTAGCAGAGATGCGCACCACCAGCCAATCGGAGAGCACGCGCGTGCCGCCCGTCACCGCGCTGCGGTCACCGCCGCTTTCGCGGATGACCGGGGCGCTTTCGCCCGTAATGGCGCTTTCGTCCACCGAGGCCACGCCTTCGATGACTTCGCCGTCGCCGGGGACAATGTCGCCCGTTTCGACGACCACCACGTCTTCACGACGCAAGGCGGAAGCGGGCACAGTGGTGAACTGCGAGCGGTTGCGCGGATTGTTCAGTTTCTTAGCGTTCACATCCCGGCGAGCTTTGCGGAGTGTATCCGCTTGCGCTTTACCGCGACCTTCGGCCATCGCTTCCGCAAAGTTGGCGAACAGCACGGTGAACCACAGCCATACGGCAATTGCGAAGATGAACGGCGCGGAACCCCGTGAGAGTTCCACAGCGCGTTCCGGCGTCTCGCCGACGCTCAGAGCATACTGGGCGGCTTCACCCTGACCAATCAGAGCGAGGATGAATAGGATGGTCGTGAGCACGGCGCCCACCAGCACGATGAACATCACCGGATTGCGCAACTGCTGCCGCGGATTCAGTTTCTTGAACGCATCGGTCACCGCCTGACGCCCAATGGGCGGGTCAAGCAGGGGACGCGTGTTTGCTCTGGTTTCGAGAGTCATGATCTCAGCCTCCAATCATCATGAAATGCTCGGCGATGGGACCCAGCGCCAGTGCCGGGAAGAAGGTCAGCGCGCCGACGAGGATGATGATCCCGATCAACAGGACGACGAACAGCGGCGTGTGTGTCGGCAGCGTGCCTTCGCCCGCCGGGATGATCTTTTTCGCGGCCAGTGACCCGGCAATCGCCAGGGTGGGGATCGCCAGCCAGTAGCGCGCGAACAACATGGCAATTCCGAGCGCCGTGTTATAGAACGGCGTATTCGCGCCCAACCCGGCGAACGCGCTGCCGTTGTTGTTGCCCGCTGACGAGAAGGCATACAGCACTTCGCTGAACCCATGCACGGCGGGATCGGTGTTGTAGACCGTCGCCAAGCCATCTGTGCTGATGACGGCGATTGCCGTGCCGATCAATACCACCGCGGGCGGAATCAGAATCACCAGCGAGGACATTTTCACCTCGTAGGCTTCGATCTTTTTGCCGAGATATTCCGGTGTACGCCCGACCATCAGGCCGGAGATGAAGACCGCGATAATGGCGAAGATCAACATGCCGTAAAGACCTGATCCAACTCCACCGTACACGACCTCCCCTAACTGCATCAGCCACATGGGAACAAGACCGCCAATCGCCGTATACGAGTCGTGCATGGAATTGACGGATCCGTTCGACGCGGCAGTAGTGGCTACTGCCCACAAGACTGACGTCGGGATGCCGAAGCGTGCTTCTTTGCCTTCCATATTGCCGCCGAGATTGACAGCACTTGCCGTTTGATCAACTCCGTCAGGGAAATTCGGGTTGCCCCCTTGTTCGGCAAAGGTGGCGACGCCCAACAGCACCACAAAGATGATCGTCATCACCGCGAGAATCGCCCAACCCTGCCGCGTATCCCCGATCATCTTGCCGAAGGTGTAGCACAGCGCCGCCGGGATGAGGAGAATGGCGAGGCATTCGAGGAAATTGGACAGCGGTGTCGCGTTTTCGAGCGGGTGCGCCGAATTGACGTTGAAAAAGCCGCCGCCGTTCGTTCCCAACTGTTTAATCGCTACCTGCGCTGCGGCGGGGCCAACGGCGATTACCTGTTCGGTGACTGCGTTTCCGTCAGCATCCGTCAGTGCAGTTGAATCGACCACCTGTGCGGTCTGATAATTGTCGAAGGTCTGCACGACACCCTGAGAGACCAGCAGCAGCGCGAGGATGATGGACAACGGCAGCAGGATGTAGAGCGTCGAGCGGGTGAGGTCTACCCAGAAATTGCCGATGACGCTCGTTGTGCGACGAGACAGACCGCGAAACAGCGCGACCAAGACTGCCATCCCGGACGCCGCCGAGACAAAGTTCTGCACAGTGAGCCCGACCATCTGGGTTAAGTAGCTCATCGTCGTCTCGCCGCCGTATCCCTGCCAATTGGTATTACTGGCAAAGCTGATCGCCGTATTGAACGACGAATCGGGAGAGACTGACGCGAGTCCGGCCGGATTGAGCGGCAGGCTTCCTTGGGCGCGCTGGACGACGTACACGATCAGCAGCCCGATAAGGTTGAAGGCGAGGAAGGCGAGCGCATACGTTTTCCAATTCATTTCGACGTCTGCCCGGGTGCCGAACAAGCGGTAAAGACCGCGTTCAACGGGCGCGAAGATGCGGTTCAGCGCGGACTTGCCCTCATAGACATTCGCCATGTACGAGCCGAGCGGCTTGACGCAGAGCAGCAGCACAACGACATACAGGATGAGTTGTAGAATCCCGATGCTGGTCATGAAAACATCTCCGGTTTGAGCAAAGCGATTACCAGATAAATCAGCAGTGCCAGTGCGATCAGCCCGGCAACGATATACAACACGGTCATCAACGTATCTCCTAGACCCGTTCACAGTTTGATGAAACCCCAAGACAAGGCAAAGAAAATCAGAACTAAGATGACGAATACGACATCCACTGCGGGCACTCCCTCGATTTACGTTCGGTTGGTGAAGAATTCAGGTGAGTTCGGCGAAACGATAGCCAATGCCGGGTTCGGTGACGATGTAATGAAACTCACTGTCCGGATGATCATTTAGCTTTTTGCGCAGCGTATTGATGTACACGCGGACATAGTGCGGTTGAGCGGCTTTGTCATCGTGCCACACGGTATCGAGCAGCATCTGGTTGGTGACGATGCGACCGGGATGCGCCGCGAGCATGCGCAGGAGTTCGTACTCGGTCGGCGTGAGATGAATCTCTTGCCCTTTGAGCGTGACACGGCGCTTGATGAGATCGATCTTGAGGTCGTGCACTTGAATGATCCCACCGGGGTTAGCCGATTCGCCCACTGATGCCCGCCGCCGAATGGCGCGAATCCGGGCTTCCAGTTCCGCCATATCAAAGGGCTTGGTGACGTAATCATCTGCGCCAGCTTCAAAGGCGGCGAGTTTGGTCGCTTTGGTGTCTTCTACAGACACGACGAGGATGGGAATGGACGACCATTCACGAATCGCCTTACAGACGGCCACGCCATCGGGCGCGGAATTCAGTTGGATGTCAACAATGATGGCCGCGGGCTGTAACTGGGCGGTCAGTGCAATGCCGTCTTCGCCGTTGTCAGCCGAAAATACCTGATAACCATAGCCCTTCAGCCCATGATCCAGTAACCGACGAATCTGCGGCTCGTCATCGATTACGAGGAGCTTGAGTTTGTTCATGCTTGAATACGCCCAATCGTTCTGCGCCTGATCGTAAACTGCCTCTGATTATTGAACTGAACAGTCGAAAAAGGACGCAAGGAAAGTGCGCAAAGCCGTAAAAACGGCGTAAAGGTGAACTAGGGTGGGGTGGGTGAATCTGGCGTTGTCGACAACATACAGCCGAAGGAAAGGGATCGATTGTCTTTGGTAGGGAGCAGGCCGCTGATCGACGCGCTTAGGCACACGTTCGTAACCTAAGCACGGTAAAGCAGCGGCGCTGATAAACGCAGGCTAACTCGTTACGCTGAAGTTGATTTAAAGGGAGGCTTCCGGCGCCGCAAGCTGATACCGTCCGCGGATATACGTCGCAACGACCGCCCAGATCACGCCGCACAGCGCGGCCACCTCGATGCTCTCCAGGGTGATCGGGTTCGCCGTCACCACCAACAGCAGCAGCCAGATGAACGCGCACAGGCCACCTTCGACAATGGATCGCAGCAGCCGCGCGCGGGGTTTTTGCATGACCCACTGCGGCCTGACCGCCACCAGAATCAGAATCCAGAACGCACAACCGATAATTGTGAGAGCAACTTCAATGATTGCGCTAAATCCGCTCATAGGTAGCCTCCCGCCTTTTGCTTCGACTTCCAGTCTAGCAAGCGACTTTGAGACGGATCTAAGGTTGATCTAAGATCGCTCTTACCGACAGCTCGGCGGTGTGACGGGTAAACCCACCTGCACTCGCGTTCCCTGACCGACGGTGCTCTCAACTCCAATGTGGCCGCCGTGTTCCAGCACAATCTGCTGGGCGATGGCTAACCCCAGCCCCGCGCCGCCGCTGTATTTGCGATCCGCTTCTGCCCGGTAAAAGCGGTCGAACAAATGGGGCAGATGCTCCGCGGGGATGCCTTTGCCGGTGTCCCCAATGGTGATCTGGACGTCGGTCTCGGTCTTGCTTCCGGTCACATGAATGGCTCCGCCCTGCGGTGTGTACTTGACCGCGTTGTCGAGCAGATTCAAGAACAGCCGAATGAGGTGATCGGTATAGCCCAGCATCGGCAGCGCTTCGGGGAAGTCGGTCGTCACGCGAATCTGTTTGTCGGCGGCGATTAAGCCGATCTGGTCGACGGCGGCGCTGAGTAGATCGCTCAGGTCAATCGGTTCCGGTTGGATGAAGGCCGGAGCCGCGTCCAACCGGGTGAGGAACAGCAGATCGTTGGAAAGGCGGATCAGGCGAGCCGTTTCCTACTGCACCTGACTCAAAGTGGCCTCATATTCGTCCGGTGTGCGCGACCGCGCCAGCGTCACCCCAATCTGACCTTTGATCGCAGTGAGCGGCGTGCGCAGCTCATGCGAGGCGTCGGCGGTGAAGCGGCGCTCTTTTTCGAAGCCGAACTGCAAACGGTCGAGCATGGAGTTGAGCGTGGTCGCCAGCCGCCCGATTTCGTCGGCGGTCTGCTGGATGGGGATGCGCCGCGTCATGTCGGTCGCGTTGATGGACTGTACGGTGCGCGTAATCGCATCGACGGGGCGCAGCGCGCGCGTCGCCATGAAGGTGCCGCCCAAGCCCGCCACGATCAGCACGAGCGGTACGCCGATCAGGATGATGCGCAGCACGCTGCTGCGCGTATCGGCGACCATGTTGAGCGACTGCGCCATTTGCAGCCACGCGTCGAACTGCTGGGTTTGCGTTTCGACGCGCTGCGTGAGGATGCGCCAGGTGGTGCCTTCGGCCTCCGCCGTCGTGAACCCGGTGCGCGTCGGCGTTACGGGAATACCCTCGGGGAAAATCCCCACTTCGGCGACGACCTCGCCGCTCTCGTTGACAAGGCGCAGGGCAAAGCGCGACTGCATCAACTGCGTGACCGCCGAGTCGGACATGGGGCGCAGCATGGGCGGATCGACGCTGTCGTCGACATCGACGAGCAGTTGGGAGGCGGCCACCTGTAACCCGGCGTCAACCTGATTGGCGAGGCTCAATTCCAGTTCAAACTGGAGGTACAAGCAGAAGCCGAGGACGGTCACGGCCAGCAGCGCCACATACCACAGGGTGAGGCGGGTGTGCAGCGTATTGAGTCTAGTCCAGTTCTTCATCGGTGCTCAAACGGTAGCCGATGCCGCGCACCGTTTGGATGAGCGGCTGCGGCGCGTGCTTGTCGATTTTGCGGCGCAGGTAGCCGATATACACATCGACCACGTTCGATTCGTTGTAGAAGTCGAAGCCCCACACGCGCTCGCCAATCTGTGTGCGCGTGAGGACGTGCCCGGCGTTGCGCATCAGGTATTCCAGCAGCATGAATTCGCGTTGGCTGAGATCCAGCACGCGCCCATCGCGCCGCACCACATGCCGCAGCGTATCCATTTCGAGATCGCCCACTTTGAGCAGGTTCGTTGTTTGCAGCGGCGGGCGGCGCAGCAGGGCATGGATCCGCGCCAGTAGTTCGGAAAAGTCGAATGGCTTGACGAGATAATCGTCCGCGCCCGCGTTGAGGCCGCGCACCCGGTCTTCCACCGCGTCGCGCGCCGTCAACACCAGAATGGGCGTCTTGACGCCGTAATCGCGCAGCCGGGGGAGCAGCTGCAGCCCATCCATCTTGGGGAGCATCAGGTCCAGCACCACGATGTCATAGTCGAGGTTCGCGGCGTGGTCTAGGCCTTTTTCGCCGTCCTGCACCCAGTCGACCGTGTGCCCGGCTTCGCGCAGTCCCTGACAGATAAATTTGCCGATCCCTTCTTCATCCTCGACGAGCAGTAATCGCATCGATTCGCGTGTCCTCTACCAGCCTGATTAACCACTATCTTAGACTCGCTTTTAAGCTTTCAGTCAGAAATAAGAAAGTTCTTAGAGTCATCTTAAATGCATCACAAGTTGGGGCGTTAAGCTGAAAATACCCGATAGACCATTGGAACCGATATGGAATTTGCGCTCATCCTGATCCCATTTGCGCTCGCCGCTGCGTGTCCCATCATCGGCGGGCGCATGCACGCAACGCGACTGAACTGGGTGCTGGCGGCGGTGCTGCTGGCGCTGTTCGGTTGGTTGCTGACGTTATTCCCGACGATTGCCACGCAGGGCGCGGTGATCGTCGAACAGGCGTGGGTCGCCAGCTTCGGCCTCACGTTCGCGCTCTACATCGACGGGCTGGCGCTCCTCTTCGCCCTGCTGATCACCGGGATTGGCGCGGCGATCTTCCTCTATGCGGGCTACTATCTCGACGACGATCCCCGCGCCCCGCGCTTCTTCGCCCTGTTGATGGCCTTTGCGGGCAGTATGTTGGGCGTTGTCCTCTCCGGCAATCTCATCCTCTTGTTTGTGTGCTGGGAACTCACCAGCCTGTTCTCATTCCTGCTGATTGGCTTTGATGGCACCAAGCCGGAAGCGCGGAGTGGAGCAGCACAGGCACTCGTGATCACCGGCGGGGGTGGGCTGGCGCTGTTTGTCGGCCTCATCCTCATGGGCACGGCCAGCGGCTCGTTTGATCTTGCGCAGGTGTTAAACGCGCCGCTGCGCGATCACCCCCACTACGCCGCGATCACGCTGCTCGTCCTCGCGGGCTGCTTTACCAAGAGCGCGCAGGTGCCCTTTCACTTCTGGCTGCCCGGCGGCATGACCGCGCCGACCCCTGCCAGCGCCTACCTCCATTCCGCGACGATGGTCAAGGCTGGGGTGTATCTGCTGGCGCGCTTCTATCCCACGCTGGCGGACACCGATCTGTGGTTCACAGCGCTCGTCGGTGTGGGCACGGTGACCATGCTCGTCGGCGCGCTGAATGCGCCCTTCAAACGCGATCTCAAAGCGCTGCTGGCCTACGCCACCGTCAGTTGGTTGGGCGCGCTCGTGCTGCTGCTCGGCCTGCCGCATTAAATCGATCACGCGACGGGCACACGCGTAATCGACAAGCTCGGCGGGCTGGTGCGTTCCATGCCCATCGGCGCGGCAATCGCTATCGTCTCCGCCTTGTCGATGGCAGGCATCATGCCGCTCATGGGCTTTGTCTCCAAAGAGACGCTCATCCACGCGTTGACCCATTATCACGGCGAATACGCGATGTTGATCGCGCTGGTTGTCTTTGTGGCGGCGGGGCTGCTGGTCATCGTCGCGGCGATCTTCGTGTGGGATGTGTTCTTCCGTCCGGCGCGCTCCGCCGATGCCAGCACGCCAGTCGAAGAGGATCACGCCGCGGGTCACGCCCCACATGATGACGCCCACCATCATGCGCCGAATCGCCTGATCTTTTTGGGGCCGGCCGTCATCGCGCTCATGTCGCTGGTGCTGGCGCTGCTGCTCGAGCCGCTGATCAACCCGCTGCTGGCGACCATCTTGCCCGGCGAGTTCTCGCTGTACCTGTTCGCCGGGGTGAATACGGAATTCATCCTCAGCCTGATCATCGTCGCCGCTGGTATCGCGGTGTTTCTGGCGCGGCGCTTCTGGCTGCGCGAACTCCCGGAACCGCTTAGTGTGGCGCGCGGTTACAAGGCGCTGCTGCGGGGCGTTGACCGCGCTGGCGATTTCCTGCTGCGCGCGCAAAACGGCAAGCTGAGCCACTACCTCGCCGTGATTCTCGGTGTCGTCGGCGTGCTGATGGTGCTGCCGGGCACACAATACCTGCAGACCGTCGGCGTCGAGTTCAGCCTGCGCGACGCAACCGATCTGCTCAAGGCGGTGCTGCTCATTCTGTCGCTGGTGGCGACGCTGGCGAGCGTGCTGTTCAAAGGGCATTTGCTGGCGGCGCTGGCGTTGGGCGTGGCCGGGTATTCGGTCGCCGGGGTGTTCCTGCTCGAACCCGCGACCGATGTCGCGCTGGTGCAGGTGCTGGTCGAAACGCTCGGCGCAGTGCTGATCATCGTGATGTTGAGCCGCATCAGCGAAAAGCGGCGGCGGCGGGCGGCGGATGTGCTGTGGGGGAAGGGGCGCGCCACGCTGCGCCGCGATGTGCTCGTCGCCGTGATGGTGAGCGCGGGCGTGACCGCTTTCGCCTTAGCCGCGGTCATCAACCGCCCGGATCGCGAGAGCATCATCGCGGAGTGGTACCTCACCAATACCGAAAGCGTCGGCGTGACCGATGTCGTTGGCGCGATGATCACCGATTTTCGCGCGACGGATACGCTGATCGAAATCACGGTATTCAGCATGGCGGGGCTGGGCGCGCTCACTGTGCTGCAGTTGACCAAGCGGCGCGATATGGACGGCGCGTTCCAACTGCCCATGCCCATGAGCCAGATCACCACGCCGCTAACGCGCTGGGCGGCGACCCTGTTTCTGCCATTCGCGGTGATCATCGCGCTCGCGCAGCTCTTATACGCGGGTAACGCGCCGGGCGATGGCTTTACGGCGGGCGTCATCGGCGGGATCAGCCTCGCGCTGTGGTATCAGGTGTTCGGCTACAGCGTCGAACGGCTGCGCCGAATCCGCGCGGATCGCTTGATCGGGGTGGGGTTGAGCCTCGCGTTGTTCAATGCAGCGCTGCCGCTGCTGCTGGGCAAGGACTTTCTGGCGCACAACAAATTCGGCGACATTCCGCTGCCCGCGGGGCTGCATTTCAGTTCCAGCACCCTGTTTGAAATTGCTATTGCGCTGACGGTTTTCGCCAGCATGGTCAATATTTTGAACGCGATCACCAATCCGGAAGGAATTGAACAGCTATGAGTATTCTGTTTGCGCTGACCACTGGGCTGATGTTCGGTTTGGGCGTCTTTCAAATGCTGCGTCGCGATCTGGTCAAGGCGGCGATGGGCTTCTATGTGGTATTCACGGCGGTGAATCTGTTCATGCTCTCCGCCGGGGTGTTTGATGGTCAGGTGCCCGCCTATACCGATCAGGCGGTCAACGGTCAGCCGAGCGACCCGGTGGTGCAGTCGCTCATTCTGACCGCGGTCGTGATCGGCTTCGGTTCGTATGCGCTGCTGCTTGGCATGGTCAACGCCGCGGCGAATCGCTACAAGTCCGTCGATTCCGATGAAGTCGATCAGTTCAAGGGCTAGGCGATGACCGGAATCGACAATCCGCTCATCCTCGCCCCGATCATTGTCCCGCTCATCGGCGCGGCGATCTGTCTGCTGCTGTCCGGGCGCAACCGCGCGCAGCGCGTCGTCGCCCTCAGCGCGGGGATCATCGCGTGTGTGGGCAGCGTGGCCGTGCTGCTGGCGAACCTGCAAGGCGGCGCGAACGCCGTGCAGATCTACCGCGTCGGCGGCTATGCCGTGCCGTTCGGCATCGTGCTCGTCGCCGACATGATGGCCTCCGTGTTCGCCGTCATGGGGACGAGCGTGGTGGCGGCGGGGCTGCTCTACTGCTTGCAGTGCCGCGATCATTCGCTGACGTATCCCGTTTTCATGCCTGCGTTTTTGTGCGTGGGCGCAGGGTTGGCGGGCAGCTTTTACACCGGGGATGTGTTCACCTTCTTCGTGTTTCTCGAACTGATGGTGATGTCGTCAGTCGTCATGGTGGCCGTCTCCGATAACCGCCTCGGGCTGGAAGCGGCGATTAAGTACCTGTTTATCAGCGGGATTGGCTCGGTGCTGCTGCTGCTCAGTATCGCGGCGGTCTACACGACGTTCGGGACGCTGACGATGGCGCACATCGCGCAGGAGCTGGCGACCGGAGAGCGTCCGCTGCTGGCACTGCCCGCCGCCGTGCTGTTCATGAGCGCGCTGATCAAGAGTGCGGTCGTGCCGTTCCACTTCTGGCAGCCGGACTTTCACACCACCGCGCCGACGCCCGTCAGCGGGCTGCTCTCGTCCGTCGTCGTCAAGGTCGGCATTTACGGCATCATCCGCAGCAACACGCTCTATTTCACGCAGGAAGCGCCGTTCATCCAGAACATTCTGATCGTTCTCGGGCTGGTCGGTATCTTCTTCGGCGGCTTGTCGGCGCTGCGCACATGGAACGCCAAGCGCATGCTCGCCTATTCGACGCTGGGGCAGGTGGGCTTCATGCTGGTCGCTATTGGGTGGGGATCGCCCATCGCTCTGGTCGCGGCGATCATCTACATCGTCAACCACGCCTACATTAAATCGGGCATGCTCATGCTGACCGGCGCCTTGGCCAGCCGCATCAACGGTCACAGTTCCGACATGAAAGACTTAGGAGGTGCGGGACGCGGTTACGTCCTGTTGAGCATCCTCTATCTGGTGGGCGGGTTGGCGCTGGCGGGCGTCCCGCCGTTCAACGGCTTCATCAGCAAACTGGCGCTCGTGCGCGGTGGCGTCGACGTGCAGAGCTGGCCGATCCTCGGCCTCGTCATCGCGGGCGGCATCCTCACGCTGATCTACATGACGCGGGCGTGGCAGTGGATTTTTCAGCGCGCGCCGGGGGCTCCGCCGGATGCCGAGCCGCCCGCGCACGGCACGATTGAGATCGAGACGCATCGACCGGACAGCCCGCTCGCGCCCGCGCTGCTGCTCGGCTTCTGTATTGTGCTCGGGCTCTTCGCCACGCCGCTGATCAGTGTGGCCGAAGCGACCGTCGCGCAGATCACCCAGCCGAATGTGTATACGTGCGCCGTGCTGCCGCCGAGTCTGCTGCGCTCCGAAGCGTTCGATTTGTGTGCCAGTTTGCCGCAGTTGGCGCAGGCCGGGGAGGTGCAGTGATGCAGATTCTCATTCCCGCGCTGCCGATCAGCCTGTTGTGGGTGGCGGTGACCGGACGGGTCAATTGGGAGAGCCTCTTGGTCGGCTACGTGATTGGTGTGCTCACGCTGGCCGGCCTGAGTCTGGTGGGGCTGCGCTTTCATGGACGCTTCACCCTGCGCCAGTTGATCGCGTTGGTGCGCTACAGCGGCCTGCTCCTCTGGAATGGGATCGTCTCCAGCGTGCACGTCGCCCGGATGCTCATGCGCCCCAAAATTGATCTCAAGACCGGGATTCTGGCGCTCAAAACTGGGGACACCACACCCGAACAACGCTTAGCGGCGCTGAGCGCGCACGGGCTCAACATGACGCCGGGCGAGCTGGTGATCGACTTTGACGACGATGGGACGCTCTACGTCCACTGCCTCGATCTCGAAACGTCGCGTTTGCTGCTGGAATCCGAGCAGCAGGAACGCCTCAAACTGCTGCGCGAAATATTGGGGGTGACCGAGCATGAACGGCCTGATCGAACTGATTGAAAACCTCGCGCTGATCGTGCTGGTCATCGCGCTGGTGCCGGCGACCTATCGCATCTGGACGGGGCCGTCGGCGATGGAGCGCTTGCAGGCGCTCGACCTGACGACGAACGTGTTCGTCGGGATCATCGTTGTGCTCGGGCTGGTGCTCGACAACGCGCAGATGATCGACATCGGCATTGCGCTGGCCGCCTTCTCGTTCGTCGCGACACTGGCGATCGCTCGCTATATCGCGGAAGGACGGTTCTTCTGATGGTGCTGGAATTGATTGGCGCGCTCATTCTGCTCATCGGCGTCTTTTTCAGCGTGATTGGCGTGTGGGGCGCCATCCGCCTGCCGGATGTGTTCACCCGGCTGCATGCCAGCAGCAAAGTCTCGTCGGTCGGCATCGTCGGCCTGCTGATCGCGTCGGCCCTGCTGCTGCCCGCGACTGCGCCCAAAGCGGTTGCGCTCGGCATTCTGATTTTGTTTTCGGCTCCGGTCGCGTCGCAGGCCATCGCCCGGTCGGCGTATCGGGATGGCTGCGTGATCGTCGGCCTCATGCAGAATGATCTCGATGTGCAGTACATCGATTTCGCCTTCAATTACACCATCGGCGAAGCCTTTCCCGCCGAGGAAGTACCCCAGATCGAAGTGACCACCAGCAGCAGTGAGGACTAGAACGATGCCTAAAGCTTGCACCCATCTTGGCCTAGCCCAGCGCGTCACCCCGAGCGCGCAGGGCTGTGAAGAGTGCCTGCAGACCGGGGAGTCGTGGGTGCAGCTCCGCATCTGCTTGATTTGCGGGCACGTTGGCTGCTGCGATTCGTCCCCGAATCAGCATGCCTCCAAGCACTTTCACGCGACCGGACACCCGCTCATCCAGACCTTCGAGAAGGGTGAAAACTGGCTGTGGTGCTATGTCGACGAAGTGCTGATGCAGCCGCGCCAGAAATAGCGCGGTGTGCCGCGTGGGTAAGTGCGTAGGATGCCGTGAAAACGGGTTGTAGGTCGGTTTTGGGATGTTGCGGACGCGATTTATCGCGTCCCTACGAGAAAACCGTCGTTGTGTAGGGGCGCAATTTATTGCGTCC
The DNA here is from genome assembly GCA_016717205.1 of Candidatus Flexifilum breve. Taxonomy (GTDB): domain Bacteria; phylum Chloroflexota; class Anaerolineae; order Aggregatilineales; family Phototrophicaceae; genus Flexifilum; species Flexifilum breve. The sequence goes on along the minus strand of JADKGC010000003.1, from coordinate 540,448 downwards.
GCTGGCCCCAAAGAGACTGTAGCTACCGGCGAGCGCCGCTTCCGTGCTGCGCTAGTGGGCTACAGTTCATATTCCTCCTCGACGGTCGGCGCGTCACCGCTGACGGGCAGCGTGAAGCGGAACACCGCCCCGCCGCCCGGCCGATTCTCCGCCCAGATGCGCCCGCCATGCGCCTGAATGATGCCGCGACAAATCGCCAGTCCCAGCCCGACGCCTTTCGTGAGGCTCGGTTGGGTGCGGTAGAACTTGTCGAAGATGCGCTCCTCATCGCCGGGCAGCAGACCCGGACCCCGATCCGCCACCTCGACCGTGATTTCGTCCGCCCCGGCCTGCGCGCTGATGTCAATCGGCGTGTTCGGTGGGGAATACTTAAGCGCATTTTCGAGTAGATTATTCAGCACCTGTTCAATCAGGCTTTCGTCAAACTGCACCAGCGGGAAATCGGCCGGGATCGACACATGGATCGCCTGCCTGGCTGTGCGGGAATGAATGCGATTGAGCGCCGCGCCAATCACTTCTTCGAGGAGCTGCCACTCTTTCGTGACGTGGATCGCGCCGGATTCCAGGCGGGTCATGTCCAGCAGATTGCCGACAAAGCGATTCAGCCGTTCCGACTCTTCAAAGGCGACCTGCGCCAATTCCCGGCGGTCGGTCTCCGTCAGCGCTTCCTTGCGCTGGAGCAGGCTGGAGGTTGCGCCCGTGATCACCGCCAGCGGCGTGCGCAGATCATGCGAGACCGAACTCAGCAGGGTGTTGCGCGTGCGTTCCGCCTCCACCTCGATTTGCGCGCGCGCCGCGTCATCGGCGAGGCGGGTGCGTTCTAGCGCGAGCGCTGTCTGATTGGCGAAGGTTTCCAGTAGATGCAGTTGATCGACCGGGATGAACCGTCGGGGATCGTTCGGAAACACCGCCAGCACGCCGACCACCCCCTGTGATGCGGTGAGCGGCAGATACAGGCCGCGCGCCGTAGACAGCGTATCGGTATGCCGCCCGGCCAAGCGCTGATGCTCATAGACCCAGCGCGCGACCGCCGCTTCCTGCGCGTCGATCAGTTCGGCGTTGACAGCGGCGGGCTGCAGTCCACCTGCGGTTTGCAGAATGGTGACGCGGCTGTTGAACACGCCGCCGATATGCTGTGCCGCGAGGCCGACCAGCGCATCGGGGTCGCGGGTGTTGGCGAGGTCGCGGCTGAGCGCGTACAGGCTGGCGGTACGCCGTTCGCGTTCAAGGGCTTGTTCGGCCTGCTGCTTGATCTCCACGGTCAGTGTGCTGATGGTCAGGCCGACGAGCAGCATGGTGACGAACGTGAAAATGTACTGCGTATCGGCGACGGCAAACGTCAGATGTGGATGCACGAAGAAGAAGTCGAAGGCGGCCACGCTCAACAATGAGGCGAGCACGGACGGGCCGCGGCCATACTGCGAGGCGGCGATCACCACGCCAAGCAGATAGATCATGACGAGATTCGCCGGGGCGAACAGCGGGTAGACCAGCGAGGCCAAGAGCGTGCAGATCAGCACGACGGCCAGCGCCAGCGCATAAGCCCGCCAACTGCTCGTCCGGCGGGGCAGGCGCAGGCGGTGCAGTTTAGGCTGCCGGTATGCATCGACACTGCCGCCCACCGCCGCTGGCGTCGGTTGAAGAAGCTCGTCGGGATTGGGGCGCTGATCGTCCATTTCTACCCTTACCACTTGTGCTGATTTCAATTGTGTCGTGACATCCAGATCACGGGCTAGGGGAGGTCGGTGAAGCGATAGCCGATGCCCGGTTCGGTGATGATGTAATGGAACTCGCTGTCGGCGCGTTCGCCGAGCTTCTTGCGCAGCGTGTTGACGTACACGCGCAGATAGTGCGGCTGCGGCGCTTTGTCCTGACTCCACACCGCGTCGAGCAGCATCTGGTTGGTGACGACGCGTCCCGGGTGCGCGGCCAGCAGACGCAGTAGATCATATTCGGTCGGCGTGAGGTGAACTTCCTCACCTTTTAGGGTGACGCGCCGCTTGACCAGATCGAGCACGAGATCGCGCACCTGAATGATCGCATCCGCTGTTTTGGTGTCGCGCATGATCGAGCGGCGCAGCACCGCGCGAATCCGCGCTTCGAGTTCCGCCATATCAAACGGCTTGGTGATGTAGTCATCGGCGCCTGCATCCAGCGCGGCCAGCTTGATCGCTTTGGCGTCAGCGACCGACAGAATGAGGATCGGCACCGCCGACCATTCCCGAATGGCCTTGCACACGCCGACGCCATCTGGCGCGGTGCGCAGTTGGATGTCGAGGATGATGGCGGCGGGTTCAATTTGTGCGGCGAGCACGATGCCATCTTCGCCGTTATCGGTCGTCACGACGCTGTAACCGTAGCTGTTTAGACCATGCTCCAGAAGCCGCCGAATCTGCGGTTCATCATCGATCACGAGGAGTTTCAACTTGTCCATATTCACCTGCCAGTTTGCGGCTTGTGCATTCACTTCAGATTATAGCCCGCCCCGGCATCAGCGCGGCACACCTGCCGTGCGCAACCTGCTTCCTGATATCGTCCTGATTATACCTGCCCGTGGTTCGGGCCCAGCGCTATGAGCGAACCGTCAGCGAGAGGAGAATTGAGGATCTTGATCTTTCTTTGATGTCATCTTGATACTGCTTTGACCATATTGGTACGCATTCTGAGGCTCGGTTGACTACCCCCGGACGTATAATTTTGTCCGTGACCTAGTAGGAGCCAGTCTTGTTATGACCATCTACGATCTCCGCGAGCAGTTTGCCTCGACGTTGTTGGGCAAGCGCTTGCAATCCGCCGAAATCGCTCATCAAACTGCGCCGAATTTCATTGCTCTCGCAGTGCTGGCGAGCGACGCGATGTCTTCGGTCGCCTATGCGACTGAGGAAATCTTGATCATCCTCAATACGGCGGCGATCAGCGGTTTCGCGCTGTTCGGTTTTACCGGAAATGCCATCTCTATCCCGATTGCGATTGCGATTGCGCTCCTCATCGGGATCGTAACGATTTCGTATCGCCAGACCATCTTCTCGAATCCGGCGGGCGGCGGCGGCTACCGTGTCGCCAAGGAAAATCTCGGCGAAGAACTGGCGCAGGTGACCGGCGCGGCGCTGCTCACTGACTATATTTTGACAGTGGCCGTGAGCATCAGCGCCGGCGTCGCCAACGTGATCAGCGTGATGCCAGATCTCGCGCCGTGGCGTGTTGAAATCACCATCGGTATCATTGCCTTCATGACCGTCATCAACCTGCGCGGCGTCAAAGAGAGCGCGCGCCTGTTCTCCATCCCGACCTATTTCTTCCTCGGGACGATGGGGCTGATGCTGATCATCGGTTTTGTCCGTCTGCTGACGGGCACGCTCGGCACAGTGCAGGGCGTCGAAGCCATTCAACACAACGTACTGGAGCCGATCACCCTGCTCCTGCTGCTGCGCGCATTCTCGTCTGGGTGTACGGCGCTCACCGGGATCGAAGCCATCTCGAACGACACGCAGTTGTTCAAGCAGCCGCGCGCCAAGAACGCCGCGAAGACGCTCGTGGTCATGGCGGCGATCCTCATTACCTTCTTTCTGAGCATTACCGTGCTCGCCAATGCGATTCAAGCTGTGCCGTCGCATCACGAGACGGTCATCAGCCAGCTCGCACGCACCGTTTACGGTGATCAGGGGATTGGCTACGTCGGCTATGTGCTGACGATCATCGGGGCGTTCGCTGTGCTGTTCATGGCGGCGAACACGCCGTTCGCCGACTTCCCGCAGCTCGCCGCGCTGGCCAGCGCCGACGGTTTCCTGCCGCGTCAATTGACGTATCGCGGTCGCCGTCTGGTCTTCACATGGGGCGTGCTCACGCTCTCCATTGGTGCGAGCGTCCTCGTCTTGATCACGGGCGCGATTGTCACCAACCTGATTCCGCTGTACGCGATTGGCGTGTTCCTCGGTTTCACCATCAGCCAGACGGGCATGCTGCGTCGCTTCTGGCGCTCCGGGCACGTCAAGCCGGGCGAATTCACCTACGGGCTGGAGACGAAAATCTTCTACGATCCGCACTGGCGCCTCAAGCTGGCGGTGTCGGGCATTGGCGCGGTGATCACCTTCGTCGTGATGATCGTGTTCATCATCACCAAGTTCACGAGCGGCGCGTGGTTCATCGTGCTGCTAATCCCGACGCTCGTGTGGGTGTTTTTCCAGATTCACCGCCACTACAAAGAGACCGCGGCGCGCCTGCGCCTCGACGAAACGCCCGTCTTTGAGCATACCGCCGTCCCCTTCGACCCGGCTGTGCACAAGGAACTTGCCGTCTACTTCTGCGATACGTGGTCGAAGCTGGCGGTCAGCGTGGTCAGCGCGATTGTGAAGCGTGGTATCCCGCTCAAGATTATTCACATCGGCGTGGATGCCAAGCGCGCGGCGGCTTTCGAAAAGCGGTCGCGGGAAATCGCCGAACTCAACGGCTGGGATCCGAGTGTGATGGTGATTGTGGATGACCCGTACCGCGACCTGTATCACATGGTGACGGCCATCCTCAAGGAACTGAAGTCCGAAACGCCGGATGTCCACTTCCAGATCTACATCGGCGCGCTGCGCACTCGCTTCCCGTACAATCTGCTGCACATGTCGACGGATAAGTTCCTGCGCGACGCCTTGATGGAAGCCGACGACGATATCGCGCTGACCGTCAAGCAGGTCAACCTCGACGCGCTGCCGCTGCCGCCGGGCTTCAAGGTCACATTTGAGCACGCGACTAACCATCATGTCGACGAGGCGGAACACGAGCACGCCGCGCATTCCGCGTAACCTGTCCAATCCAGTTGTCTGACGGCTAAAGCACAAACGGGCAATCATCAAGATCGCCCGTTTGTCTTTGTAAGCGTCGGATTTACGGCAGCGTCAGCGTGATCGCGACGACGCCGTGCGGTGGCAGCGCAAACTTGATCGCGCTGCCCGTGCCCGTGGCTTCCAGCGTAGCGGGCTGTGTGATCAACTCCGCGGCCTGTTCAAGTTCGGCGAGCTGCGCGCGGGTGGGGTACTCGGGTTGACCCTGCGCGATCCACGCGGCCTTCGGGTTGAGGTGCTCATCGTCGATGCGGGCGATGGTCACGGGCGTGCTCGGCGCGACACCGGGCAGATTGATGGTCACGTCTTCGGTGGCAATCGGCTGACCGGGGGTGTTGTGGTTATGCGCCAGCAGTTGCAGTGTGTGACCGCCACGCACGGCCAGCACTTCGACGGTCGCGTCCGCGCCGCCGCTCACTGCTAAGCGCTGATCCCCGAGGTTGTGCAGCAGCTCGAACACGCGGTAGGTCGGCTTGGGGATGCCGTAGATGTTTTGCAGACCAAACCCGCCGTGGTACGGCGCGGAGAACTGCCCCGGCTCTTCGAACAGATCGGAGAAGGTCCAGAACGAATACGCCTGCACCAGCCCGTCATTGTCCGCAATCGCCTTGAGCGTGAGCGCCGCCGAATAGGCGTCATCATGAATAGAATCGCCCATCCACGCCGAGGTGTTCCACTCCGTGTAGTAGAGGGGCAGATCACCTGCTTGTTCGCGGGCGCGGGCGGTCATCTTGTGCAGCACGCCGCGCTCGTATTTGCCGAATTCGTGCCCGAACTGCTTGTAGATTTCTTCTTCGCTGATGTCGCTGTGCCGCCACAGCGGATCGTCCGTGGGGTAGTGATGCGTGGAGACGAAATCGATGGGCACGTTGTTGGTGCGGCAGAACTCCAGCATTTCGGGGATCCATGAATTGACCGAGGTCGCCGGGCCGCCGACCGGGAGCAGGCTGTTCACGCTCTTGACGGCGCGCGCGGCGTGCTCGTACAGCTTAAAGTACTGCGCCTGGGTGCCGCCCCAGAAGTACGAGAGGTTCGGCTCGTTCCACACCTCAAAGAACCACGTCCGCACTTCGTCAATGCCGTAGCGGTCGACCAGATGCTGTGTCAACGCGCGGATCAGGTTTTCCCATTCCGCCCAATCGGCGGGCGGCGTGACGTTCGCCTTGTAGTAGAAGCAGGTCTGCGTGCCGGACGCCAGCACCGACGGCATAAAGCCCAGTTCGATGAACGGTTTCATGCCGATCTTCAGGAGAAAGTCGAAGATCGAGTCGATGTTGTAGAAGGAATAGCGCACCGTACCTTTCGAACGCCCGGCCGCATGATCCCAATCGCGCATCACGACGTTCATATCGTCGTCGAGCAGGCCATGAAAGCGCACATACTGGAAGCCGAGTTCGCGGTGACTCTTTTCGAGCTGTTCCCGCCAGTCAGCGCGCAGCCCCATGACGGCATGGCAGCTCCCGACACAGTGCTCCCAGTAATGCGGGAACGGACTCCCCGCACTGTGCGGATCAACGCTAAATTCGATCATCGATTAACTCCTTAAGGAGAGACTTGGCAATTTTCAAATCAGAGCCCCTAGTATGCACTGCTTAACGTTTGGCGAAAAGTGTGCATTCGTGGGGAAGTTACCAGAGGCATCAGGTGGAGGCAACCGGCGTGCGCGCCTGATCCGCTGCGTCGAAATAGGCCTGCAAATTGTCCATCAGTTCCCTGATCGTCCAACTGGCCCCATCCGCCAGCGCGGCGCGCAACGTCTCCGCGGTCAGCAGTTGGCCGATCTGCTGGTGCAAGTGGAGCAGCGCCTCCTCATCGCGATCTTCGGGCACACCGTGCTGATCCAGCGCGCCTAACCAGTGCGCCGCAGTTTCAATGCGCTGATCGTGGATTGCCAGTCGGATCAAGCCATACAAACCATGCAGATTGGCTCTTCCACTCGTGAGCGCCTGGGTGGTTCGCAGCCACGCTTGACCACTGCTGCGCGCTTCTTCCCACTGTGCGAGTAAGGCATGAATTTGCAGCAAGGATGACCATGCGGAACAGGCTTTATCTGCTAAGCCGATCACTTCGCTGGCGACTGCGGCCTGAGTGTAGTGGGTGATGCTCTCCGCGGCGTGACCGCGGACGAAGGCGAAGTAACCGAGGTTGATCTGGATCGTCACTACACCCCGTAGATGGTTGATTTCGGTGCAGATTTGTAGGTTTTCCCGCGCGTAGGCCTCGGCTGCCTCGTCTTTATCCTGACAAATAGCGGCGAGAAAGAGCGCCGTCAACGCATTGCCCATTTCGAAGCGATTACCGATTTCACGGAATGTGGTATACGCCGTTTGCGCCAGATTTTCAGCGGTTTCATATTCCTTACAGGTATTCGCGATATTCGATAACCGGGTCAGGATGCGAGCGTAGAACTCAGGATCGGGAACAGTTGCCAAGGTGTCGAGACTCGCCTGAAACTGCCGGCGGGCGTTCGGATAGTCACGATTTAAAAGGTAAAGCTCGCCCAGCGCAAAGATCGCCTTGGCCAGCTTTGAGCGATCCTCACCGGCTTGATAGGCAGCCAGCGCGCGCCGGATTGGGGCTTCCGCTTCACGGGCCAACCCGAGCACGATCAGCATCTGTCCCAAGCCGAGCTGCGCTTCGGCCTGCATGCTGGCGTCGCCCGTCTGTGTGGCGAGCGCGAGACTCGCCCCGTAGTGTGCGTGGGCTTGTTGGTAGCCGACTGTCTTCTGATAGGTTTCGGCAATGAGCGCATGTAAGGTGCTGCGTTCGCGAAGCAAGCGCGGGTTGTCGCCTACACGTTCCAGCAGCGAGACGAGCTGTTCGCGCGCGGTCTGGAAATCGCTCAGGCGCAGCCACTGCTGGGCGGCGCTGAGTGTATAGTGTAGTTCCTTCAGGAGATCGCCCGCTGCTTTCCAGTGCTGCGCGAGGCGGGCGGCGGACTCACTGCGGTGACCATAGAGCGCTTCGATAGCCAGCGCACAGCGCCGATGCAGCGTGGGGCGTTCGTCAGCCGTCAGCGCCGCGCTGATGCCCGCCCGCATCATATCATGGGTGAAGCGCCAGCGGCCTTGTTCGAACTGGATCAGGCCGACATCTTCGGCGCGCAGCAGCCAGTCTTCGAGATCGAGCGCCGGGGCGAGCGTCGCCAACAGGGCGAGATCCAAATCGCGACCGAGCAGGGCGGCGCTGGACAACGCCGGTTGGTAAGCCGCGGGCAGTCGATTGCGCCGCTGCTGCGCGACGTTGAGCACGCTCTGTGGCACGATCTCGTTCGGGAGTTCCGCCGCGCCAATCGCTTCCAGACTGTCCGCTGCGGCGGCAAGCGTACGCAGCGTCTCGATGAGAAAGAAGGCGTTGCCTTCCGTATGGTCGACCAGAAACTTGACGAGGTGGGGACGGGGGCTCAGATCGCCGATGATCGATTCACTGATGAGCTGCGTTTCGGTGACCGAAAAGGGCCTGAGCGGAATGACCTGCAGTTTGCTGAACATGGTCGGCGACCAGGCGGGATCGTCCGTGCGGTAGGCGCCGACGATCAATAGGCGCTGATGGGGCGCCAGTTCGCAGATCCGGGTGAGCGCGATCTGGCTTTCCGCCGCCCACTGCAGGTCGTCAAGCAGGAGTACGAGCGGCTTGGTCTGCTGGCGGAAGACCTGCAGCAGCGTGAAGATGAGGCGCTCTTGTTCGGCATCCGCAGAGAGCGGCGGCGCACTCGGAATCGGACGACCGAGCAGATTGTCAATATCAGGCACCAGCGCTTTGAGCACTGCCGCTTGTCCGTCTGTGACTTGGGTGAGGAGCAGCAGCTCGCGGACGATGCCGCGCCACAGCGCATAGGGGAGGCCACCGTCTTCCACGCCGCCACCGCGCAGTACGAGCGCGCCGCGCGTCACAGCGCTGACGCGCAGTTCGTCGAGCAGACGACTTTTGCCCGTGCCGCTGGCACTCATGAACACCAGGGCGCTGCCGTGACCGCTCAACATGGTATCGAGCGCGGTGGTCAACTGGGTGAGTTCGCGTTCGCGTCCCGTAAAGCGCGCGGATTGCCAGTAATGCTCGCCGAGGGTGGCGCTGAAGGCCGGGGCCGGGTGGTCGACCGCGGCGCATAAGGCGCTAATCACTGCTTCGGCGCTGGCATAACGATCGGTGGGATGGCGCTGGAGCAACCGCTCAATTACGGTGCGCACCCCGTCCGGCGCTTGAACCAGGCTGAGATCTGGCGTTCGGCGAACTTTCGCTTGCAGGAGCTGCCCGATACTGAGTTTGGCGAACGGATGCACGCCCGCGAACAGTTCATAGGCGACAATCCCCAGCGCGTACAGATCGGAGGCGGGGCTCACGCTGAAAGTTTCGAGGACTTCTGGCGCGAGATACGCGAGTGTGCCATCCAACCCGGACGCCATCCCCTGCGGTGTTGCCAGCCCAAAATCGACGACGCGCACCTGACCGCTCTCGTCAATCAGAATGTTGGACGGTTTGAGGTCGCGGTGAATGACATGATGGCGGTGCAGGTAGGCGAGGGCTTGCAGCGTTTCGATCAGATACTGAATTTTGCCGGCAGAGTCCGTCTGCTGGGCGGCGGTGAGCACATCCCGCGCGCGCTCATGCAGCACCATCGTGAAGAACGGGCGTAGTTGGTCGTCAAAGCCAAAATCGAGCACGCTGACGATGTGCGGATGATTGAGCTGAGTCAGGGTTTGAAATTCGCGCATCAGGCTCATGCGGGCGGTCGTCTGTTTCGCCCATGAGTCAGTGTCTGAGCGTGATGTGCCGAGCTTGCCAAATTTGAGCGCGACCATCTGGTTGGTGAGGCGATCCAGCGCGCGATACACGCTGCCCATGCCGCCTTCACCGAGGGGCTGGAGGAGTTGATAACGGTGATGCAGCAGATGAGGTAACGACATCTCGTTTTGCACTTCTGATGTTAGCTGATCAGCGGCACTGCAGCGCGCTGATGTGCCACCACAATCCCTGTTTGGCTGCTTCAGTCTCGACTTTTCGCACCCATTATACTCTTGCCGCAGCCAACAAATCGATAGCCTAAGCGCCCGGGTACGTTCCCAAGTCGACCGTGACTTGACCGCCAGCTTCGTGTGCGGCTAACATCGGTGCTCGTGACTTGCTCTTGCCTGTTTCTGTAGGAACTTCCACTATGACCAGTACCACCGCTCGCCTCACCGTGCAGGCCGATCAGCCGAAGGCGATCAGCCCGGACTTATTCGGCATCTTTTTTGAAGATATTAACTACTCCGCCGATGGCGGTCTGTACGCCGAACTCATTCAGAACCGCTCATTTGCCTATTCTTCCGCCGACAACCCGGATTGGAACTTCTTCACCGGGTGGGAACTCGTGTCGGGGGGCGGTACCTGCTCAATCGCGCTGGGTACGGATGCGCCCATTCACCCGAACAACCCGCATTACCTCGCGCTGAATGTCGACGGCGCGGTCGGACTGCGCAACACAGGCTACGATGGGATTGTGATCAACGCGGGGGCGACCTACGATGTCGCGTTGTTCGCGCAGATGCTCGCTGGCACGATCGGCGCGCTGACCGTGCGGCTGGAAGGTCGCTTGGGGGAGGTACTCGGTGAAGCCGTGCTGCCCGCCCCGACGGGCACGTGGACGAAGCTGACCACGGCGCTGGTGGCGACTGGCAGCGACAATCACGGGCGCTTCAGCGTGCAGGTGAGTGGGGCGGGTACTGTCGCGCTCGATGTGATCTCGCTGTTCCCGCGCGCGACCTTCCGTAATCACTCCAACGGCCTCCGCCCTGACCTCGCGCAGGTGATCGCTGACCTCAAGCCGCGCTTCATCCGCTTTCCCGGCGGCTGTCTGGTGCACGGCGACGGGCTGGGCAATATGTATCGCTGGAAAGACACCATCGGCCCCATCGAGACGCGCAAGGAGCAGTTCAACATCTGGAACTACCACCAGAGCGTCGGCCTTGGCTACTTCGAATACTTCCAGTTCTGCGAAGACATCGGCGCGAAGCCGCTGCCCGTCGTTCCTGCCGGGGTGTGCTGCCCGAATACCGGCGCGCGCTACAACGGTCTGTGGGAGCAGGGGCAGTGTGGCATCCCGTTGGACGAGATGGACGACTATGTGCAGGAAGTCCTCGACCTAATCGAGTGGGCGAACGGCCCGGTCGATTCGCCGTGGGGAGCAAAACGCGCGGCGGCGGGTCATCCCGAACCGTTCAATCTGGAATATCTCGGCGTGGGCAACGAAGACCGGATCACCGACGTGTTCAAAGAGCGCTTTCTGCTGATCACCAATGCGGTGAAAGCCAAATACCCGGAGATCACGGTGATCGGCACGGTCGGCCCACGCCCCGAAGGCGAGGATTACGAGGATGGCTGGCAGTTCGCCCGCGACTACCAGATCCCAATGGTGGACGAGCACGGCTATAAGTCGCCGGACTGGTTTTGGGACAATCTCGGGCGCTTCGACGCCTACGACCACAGCGTCTCAACGACGGTCTATCTCGGCGAATACGCCGCGCATGACATGGGTCGGCGCAGCACCCTACGCTCCGCGCTCGCCGAAGCCGCCTACTTGACCACTCTTGAACGCAACGGCGACATCGTGCGCTTGTCATCGTATGCGCCGCTGCTTGGCAAACAGCGCCGCAGTCAGTGGGAACCCGACCTGATCTACTTTGATAACACTAATGTCTATCCGACGATCAACTATTACGTCCAGCAGTTATTCGGCGTGAATGCGGGCGAGAGCTATCTGCCCACCAGCTTGATCTCTGCCGACGACAAGACCCTCGCCGCCTCCACTGTAGTTGAAGTCCAGTCGGGCGACCTAATTCTCAAGATCGTCAGCCGCGCCGACGTGTCTGTCGAGCTGCAGATCGATCTCGCTGGTGTGGTCAATCTGCAACCGGAGGCGATCTGTACCGTGTTGAGCGGTGCGCCGCTGGCAGAAAACTCGTACTCGTTCTGGCATACACATATCGTCAAGCCGGAGACGCGCCCGCTGATGGTCGCGCCGCGGTTCAGCTACACCGTGCCTGCCCACTCCCTGAGCGTGATCCGCGTCCGCACGCGCTAACGTGGGGCGCTGGTAAAAACAAACGGACGCCTCATGGCGTCCGTTTTGGTTTGCAGGGCTTAATCCACTACGGGTTGACGCTCATGGTTGCTTCCGCGGTCGTTTCGACCGGGACGGTGATCAGTTCGGTTGCCGTTGGCTCCGGCGTGTTGGTGAAGGTCGGCGTGAACGTGGGCGTTTCGGTGGGGGTCTGGGTTGCGCTCGGGATCAGCGTGGCGGGCGTTTCCTGCACGACCAGCGAGTCGATCAGCCACACGTCATTGGTGTTCGCCGCGGGTATCCAAACGAAGCTCAGGCTGATGATCTGCCCGCGGAACGCGCTCAGGTCGAGCTCGATGATCGACCAGCCCGCCGCCGAGGGTGGGATGGGGTAGCTCTGCGTTCCGCCGCTGCTCGTGATCTGCACCTGCGCGGCTGAACCGTTGGCTGCGGACTGGTGCGACTGGAAGCTCACCTGCGGCACCAGCGCCGCGCGCAAATCGATGGGCGTCGACCACAGCAGCGTCGAGCTGGATGCGCCCGCGGTCGCGCGCCAGCCCGAGCCAATGCCATTCGCGGCCGCTTCGGTGGTCAGCGTCCAACTGCCCGTCGCCAGCCAATCGGTCGCGCCGTTGTCAAATGACGCCGTGAGCGGCAGTGGCTGTGGGGACACAACCGTCGGCGTGAGCGTGACGGTCGCGGTTGGCGTGAAAGTGCTGGTCGGCGTCAAGGTGAAAGTGGGTGTGGCGGTGAGCGTGGGTGTAGCTGTTGGGATGAGCGTCGCCGTCGCTGCCAATGTGAACGTCTGGGTTGGTGTCAGCGAGAAGGTCGCGGTCGGCATGAGGGTGGCAGTCGCTGTGGATGTGAACGTCAGAGTCGGCGCGGCAGTCGTGACGGTCGCGGTGGGTGGCAGCGTGCGGATGATGCGCTGCGGGCGCGTCACGGGCGGCGCGGGCGCGAATACTTCAATCGTGACTCGCTCTTCGTCGATGCTGCCATCTGCTCCGGTCACGCGGAGAAGCGCTGTGAACATCCCGGCGCGCGTATAGGTGAACGGCGGCGGTTCCGGTGCGCTACTGTCAACTTGCCCATCGCCGTCGAAGTCCCACGCATAGCTGGCAATCGTGCCCCAACTGTCGTCGGTGAACACGACCGTGAGCGGATAGTCGCCGGAGGTGCTGTCCGCGTAGAACAACGCCTGCGCGGGCTCAATCGCCGTGGTACTGGATCCGCTGGGCAGCGCAGGGCTCAGCGGATTGGTGCTGCCCGTCACCGTGATCTCCAGCGTCTCGCTGGCGCTTTCCCCGTCCTCGCCGTAAACCGTGAGCGTCACTGTGTAAAGGCCGGGCTGTTCGTAGGTGAACGGGAAGGGACGGGCATACGTGCTGTCCGGCTGATCATCGCTGTTGAAGTCCCACGCATACGCGCTGATTTCGCCGCGGCTGTTGTTCTCAAATACGACGACCAGCGGCGCAAATCCGGTAGTGAGATCCGCTGTGAAGCGGGCTTCCAGTTCGTCAACAGCGCGGGTGGCAGTCGTTGAGAGCGCGGGCGTAGTGCTGCGTGTCGTACGTGGAGTGCGTGTGCTCGTGTCCGTGGCCGTCGCGCTGGGCAGCGCTGTCCACGTGTTGGTAACGGTGGCAGTGACCGATGGGGTTTCGGTGGCTGTCGCCGGAAGTGTCGATGCCAAACTGGGTGTGGGCATCACGGTGATGACGATGGGAGCAGTCGGCATGAGCGACGACGAAGCTTCGACGACGGCTGTTTCCTCCGCGCTGACCAGCGGCGTGGGTAGATCGGAAAAGGGATGCAGCGTCGGCAGCGTCGCCTCGTTGGCGGCGCGGTCGCCTAACGCCATGCCGATGGAGATCGGCAGAATGATGAACAGGGCGATCAAGGCCGCGACCACCCATAACCAGCTTCGATTAGGGACAACGCGCGCTTTGCTCGCGCCCAACATTCCAATGAGTTCTGCGCTGCCGGCCTGTAAATCGACGGACGCGTCAATGAAGGGCACCGCGTGAATTGCGTGATCCAGCGGCGCGACCGCCACGGCGATGCAGCGTAAACCCCGCTGCCGCGCGGCGCGCATTTGCTGGCGCAGCAACGGATCACGCAGCGCCAGCGGGCTAATGATGAACACTGCCGCGCTCGGTGCGGCGATGGTCTGCCAGCGCGTGGTGCCCGCGCGCACGGGGTGAACGCTGACGCCAGCGGCCTCCAGCGTCCGAACGATCGTCACGGTGGCAGCGCGGTCAAATGGGCTGAAAAACAGCAGCAAACGACCCAAGAAAGCCTCCCAATGTAAAGGCTCTACCCGAGAGTAGAGCCTTTACCGGAATTAGTTACGCGGGCTTAGTAGCCGCTGCTGATCGCGCCCAGACCATAGAAGGGATCGCGACCGTTCGAGCCGGGATGCGTAGCACGCGCACGCATTTCCGCTTCGACCTGCGCCGGAGCGAGGCTGCCGCCGTGCTCGCTGATGATCAGCGCGGCGATGCCCGCGGCGTGCGGGGTCGCCATGCTCGTGCCGCCTGACCAGTAGTAGGTGGCTGCGCCCGGAGTGAGGTTGCTGCCGGTGCTGAAGACGAGGTCAAACAACCAGCAGGGACGGGTGATGCCTGCCACCGTGCAGGCTTCATTGCCGGGGTACAGGGTGTCGCCACCGGGACCCGCGAAATCAATCGCCGAGCGGCCATAGTTCGTATAGGAGGTCGGGTAATAGAAGAAGCCATCCCAACCGTTCGCCAACCAGCCGACGGGCGCATACGCCGAGATCGCGATCACGTTCGGCATATCCGCAGGCAGGGTAAGGATGTTAGCATCGTGGTCGCGGTCACGACCGTCATTGCCCGCCGCGACGACAACCGTCACGCCGCGCTGCGCCGCGTAGTTGGCGACACGGTTCATCATGACGCGCAGTTCGGCAACTTCGCGGGCGGTGATGCAGCCTTCATCATCACATACGCCGCTCTGCGGGATGTCCGCACCGAGGCTCATGTTGATGACGTCGACGCCCTGATCGGCAGCGTAAAGGATACCGCTGGCGACCCAGCTAAACGCGCCGCTGCCGCTGTCGGCCAGCACCTTGACCAGCAGCAAATCAACATCCGGCGCGACACCGATGGTGCCGAAGCCGTTTTGCACCGCGCCGATGGTCCCGGCGACGTGCGTGCCGTGGCTGAACGGATCATCGATGGCATACGCAGCCGATTCACCGGGCACAAAGCTGATACTGCCAATGATATTCGCGGCAAGATCCGGGTGATCGAGGTCAAAACCGCCGTCCAGCACCGCGACGACTACACCTTGACCACGTACACCGGCATTCCAGGCTTCCGGCGCGTTCACCGCGTCGTGACCCCACTGCAGGTTGAAGCGCGTATCCGGGCTGCCGGAATTCGGCGGGTTGCCGACCGCGGGGGTGACCGCTTCGCCATCAGCGACGAGGGTCGGGACTTCGAATTGGTAGACGAGATCCGGGATGACCGAGCGGACGCCGCGCACCTGGGTTTTGAAATTGGGATTCGACGAGACGGCGACAGCGGCGCGGATTTGCGGGAGATAGTTGACCATGGTGCCGCCTGCCGCGGAGATCGCGCTGGCGAGGTTGCTGCCGTCCCCATCGGAGAGGACGATGTATGAGCGCTGCACGCCCTGCGCCGAAAGCGCAGAGACGCTGAGCAAACCGATAACAAAAACGACAAGCAAAACCAGACTGAAACGACTACGATTCATGTGGTGGCCTCCAAGCAAATAGTAAATTGTTTGGTATACGAGAACCTGCTAATACCTCTCAGATGTGGCGTCTAAGAGATACATTGTGCTGACACTAAATAATATAGCAGGAAGAAAAAGGTTATGCAAAGCATTGTTCATATGTAGTTTGTACGCTTTAGATGAAATCTAACTACCTGCCAGTGTTATATCTGGATTGATAGTGCTCCAGTATTATGCTTAGGGATATGCCGTGGACTTAAGAGAGGAAAACCGCCGATGACACCCTACCAGAACCCGTTTCCGCTGGGCAGTGACCAGCATGCGTTATGGCACTTGTTGGTCGAAGTTGACATCGAATCGTTTGTGCAGGCGGATTGGGCGCGGCTGCGCTCGGCGTTCGTGCCCACGGGCTTCACGGCGATTGACGCCAAGATGTCGTTCAACCCGGATGACTGGCGCTTGAGCTTCAGCCGTGTCGATGACTATGGCACGCTCTGGCTGGAGAATGCCCGTGCCATGGGTGCGCAGGTCACGCCGGACGCGCTGCGGCAGGCGTTCATCGACGCGACGCGCATGGACGATATCGAAGTGCACGGCGATTCCGCGCTGCTGCACAAACAGCTCGATGGGCAGATCGTCACTCGCTCCGGCACGATCATTCCACTGCACTGGCAGACGCTCTATCAATGCGTGCGCCTCGACGGTGAGTGGAAGATCGCCGGATTTGTCGGCTTTTTGCCGCTGTCCGCTCGTTGATGAATTGGGATGTTCTTACGGCAGCGCCGCGATCTGCTCATAAACCGGGACGAGCGCCTCGTACATCGTGTTGAAGACCGGGTAGATCTGCTCGTAGACGGCCTGCGCGCTCGGATTGGGCGTGATCACCTCTGCCGTTTCGTTCATGTGCTCGATGATGCTGTAATCCGGGTAGAGGCCGATGCCCACGCCGCCGACGAGTGCCGCGCCCATCGAAGTGGCTTCTTCGAGCACGCTCAGGCGTTGAATCGGGATACCGTAGATATCCGCCATGATCTGATTCCACAGGCGTCCACGCGCGCCGCCGCCAATGACGCGCATCGCGTCGATGTGCAGACCCTGCGTCCGGAACGCATCGAGGATGACGCGCAGATTCATCGTCACGCCTTCCAGCACCGCGCGGAACAGGTGCGCGCGCGTGTGGCGCATGGTCAAGCCGATGAAGGCACCGCGCGCGTGCGGATTCCAGCGCGGGCTGCGCTCGCCGAGCAGATAGGGCAGGTAGAACAAGCCTTCCGCCCCCGGTTTGATCGTGTCGATCTCCGCGTTGATCAACTCGTAGGCGCTCATGCCCATCGTCTGCGCGACCTGCTTCTCCGCGCCCGCCAGTTGGTCGCGTGCCCACTGGTAAGACGCGCCCGCCGCCTGCATTGTGCCCATCGGCATGAACATGTGTGGGAGCACGTGCGCAAACGTGAAGGTGCGGTAATCCGGGTCAAAGACCGGGGTGGTCGATGCTCCGGAGATCCACGAGGATGAGCCGATGTAGTTATAAGCTGATCCAGCGCGCAGCACGCCCGCACCCGCCGTCGCGCACGCGCCATCCCCGCCGCCGATCACGACGGGGGTGCCCGCGTTGACGCCCACCTCGTCGGCCACGTCGGCCCGCACACCGCCGACGACGTCAGTGGATGGGCGGATCTCTGGCAGTTTTTCGAGCGGCAGACCGACCGCGTCCAGAATGCGCGCCGACCACGTTTCGGTATTGAGATCGTACAGGTTCATCCCCGACGCATCCGACGGATCTGTGGCGAACACGCCCGTCAGCCGCGCGACGATGGCATCTTTGGCATGGACGAACTTGTGCGTCGCCGCATAGATGTCCGGTTGGTTGTCGCGGATCCACAGGATCTTAGCCAGCGAATACGACGGGCTGAGCCGATGCCCGCAGATGCGGTACATCTCTTCGAATGAGATGCGTTCGCTGATCCATTTTTCCTGCGCCAGCGCGCGCGTATCCGCCCAGATAATCGCTTTGCGCAGCGGGCGCGCTTCCTTGTCGAGCGCGACTGCGCCCTGCATCTGTCCGCTGAAGGTGATGCAGGCGATGTCGCTCTTGCTGACGCCTGTTTGCGTCAGCAGTTCGCGGGTGGATCGGCACACAGCCAACCACCAGTTTTCCGGGTTTTGTTCCGCCCACCCGGTCTGGGCGTATTCGGTGTCATAGCCGTAAAACACGCTGCCGACGAGCCGGCCGTCGCGGTCATAGAGCGTTGCTTTGTTGCCAGTGGTGCCTAAATCGTGGGCAATAATGTGGGATGCGGTCATGGTTCCTGCTGTCAAAAAATGAAATAATACGCCTCAGAACTATACTCCACCGGAACCGCTCCTCACAACCCGGACGCAGTGGCCGCGGGCGGGGCGCGCCGCAGTGCACCCCGCCCGCCAACTATTCTGATGTTGAACTACCCCGCGCCGACCGTCATCGTGACCTCCAGCGGCGCGCCGTTGCGTATGATGCTCAGCGTGACCGTGTCGCCGGGGACCCGATTCTCCTCCAGATACAGCAGCAGATCGTTGCGTGAAACCAGCGGTTGCCCATCAATCGCCGTGATAATGTCGCCGCCATTGATGACATACCGGCGGCGCTGCACGGTCACAGTGGCGGGCTGTAAGCCAGCGGCTTGCGCGGTGCTCCCCACCGCCACATCGACGATCAGCAGCCCGCTCTGCACTGTATCTGCCGACATGCGGACTTCCGTGCCCAGCTCCGCAACCTGAATGCCCAGGGTGGGATGGATGAAGCGCCCGGTGCTGATCAAACTGGGAATGACGTGGCTGACGATGTTCACAGGGACGGCAAACCCGATGCCAACTGAGCCGCCGCTCGGCGAATTGATCGCCGTGTTGATGCCGACCACGCGCCCACGCAGATCGAGCAGCGGCCCGCCTGAGTTGCCGGGGTTGATCGCGGCATCCGTTTGGATTGCTTGCCCGATGACCGAGCCTTCGGTATCGATGCGGCGTTCCAACGCGCTGATCACGCCCGTTGTCAGCGTGCGATCCAGCCCAAACGGATTGCCGATGGCGATCACCGATTGCCCGACCTGCAGTGCCGACGAATCGCCCAGTTCCAGCGGCGTGAGCGTGCCGGGCGGCACATCGACTTTGAGCACCGCCAGATCGTAGTAGTTGTCGGTGCCCACGACTTGAGCGGGCAGCGAGATACCGTTCGCCAGCAGCACGGTGATGTCGGTTGCGCCCGCGATCACGTGATTGTTGGTGACGATGTGGCCGTTGTCATCGTAGACGAAACCGGATCCGGTGCCTTCCTGCGGCTGCACGCCATAGAAGCGGGTGATGGTCTGCTGCAAGCTGGTGATATGCACGACGGACGGGCTGACCCGCGCGTACAGACTCGTGATCACCTGATCGTAGGCTTCGAGGCGGCTGTAAATGGCTTCGTCGGGCAGCGGCGGCGTTGGTTCCGGCGTTGGAATTTGCAGCGCCGAGACCGGGTGCGCGCGCGGCTCGACGACCAGCATCAGGGTCAGCGCGATGCCTGCCGCGAGGCCGAAAACGAATATTCCCATGAAGAGTGTGCGCGAACGCATGGCAGCCCTTTCTTCTGACAGCTGTGCTTACCGCTCATGCTCGGTGATTGTAGAGACGAGTTGTAGCCAAAGTGTAAATTCTGGATAAGGCATCGCTGAATCCTCGCTGATGCCCACCAGCCACCGCAATTTACACACTGTTTACGTCTGCACCACCACACTCCACATTTCCTACCGAAATTCCTCACACGCGGCGGCTATTCTGTGGTCATGTTCGATATGCAAACCCAAGGAGCACCAAACATGAAGCGCAATCTCACCATCTTCGCCGTTCTCGCCCTGCTGTTGCTGTCATTCGCGGTCGCCGCCTATGCCGATGACGAAGTCGTTCTGCCGGAAATCAATGACGGGCGCATCAACGAATTTGACATCGACGCCCCGGTCGCCGTGTACGCCATCTGGAGCTATCCGTATGCCGACGATGTCAACATGGGCGTGCTCGACCGCCTCGAATTCTGGGGCATTGACGGTGACGGCAATGTCGTCAAGGTGATGGATGTGTCGGCGGAACAGATTCTCAATGCGGAACTGAGCGACGGCAGCGCCGTAGTGGCCTCGGCCTTCAGCTATACCCTGTACCGTGAAGCCGACGGCAGCCTGACCATCATCGCCCCGACCGCCACGGACGGTGTCGCCTACCAATTTAACTGGGTGCAGTCCTTCTAGCCCGGTTGTCCCGCAAGACTCCCCCTCAACTAGACCCGGTCGGAAGCCGGGTCTTCCGTTTGCTCGGGTTAGCAACTCGCCAGCATCTAAACCAGATCTGAACATCTGGACGTTATGGTAGACACCACGTGGAGTCGGTCACAAGCAAACCGTCTTGTCACCGTGGTCATCGCTGAACCGTAAGCGGTATGGACAGGATATGCGGAAACTCATGAGCACCGCTTTACCTTTGTTACTCGTTGTGCTGCTCGTTCGGGTGGTTGTCCCGTTCTTCCAGTTTCTGCGCGCCGCGCAGACCATCCCACCTGTGCCCGAATAACGCATCCGCCGCACATGCAGTATGCTTGAGCTATTCGCTAGCATGAACCAAGCCGGACGTATGCGTACCGTCGACGAACTGCTCGCCGCTATTTTCGAGACTCGACCGCACCCCCTCTATGCTGAATTCGCGGGGTGGGTGCGGGAATCGCGGCGTTTCAAAGTTTTTGCCACCGACCACCATGCCAAGATTCGTTCTAAGCTCAAACAGGTGCGCGATGACGCGGGCCTCAAAGACCTTCGCACCGAACTGGAAACCGCCTTCCTGCTGCTGCGCGCGGAGCGTTTCGCGCTGGAATACGAAAAATACACCGCTTCCCGGCAGCGTGGACCAGATTTCACGATCACCTACAAGACCCATACACTGGTCAATGTCGAAGTGCGGCGGCTGCGCGCCGTGGAAGCCAGCGACGACCCGCAGATCAAGCTGGTGGGCGTGCTGTGCGACAAAGTCGGGCAAATGCCCTCCGGCGTGCTCAACGTGCTGTGGCTGGCCGTCGAAGCGGGGGTGACGGAAGCGGAGTTCAACCGGGCGGCGGTCACGCTGCGCCAGCTCGCCGAAAGCAAAAACGAAGCCTTCTTCGCGCGGCGCGGGTTTGCCAGCGCCGCCGAATTCCTCAAGCAGTACCAGCACTTGAGCGCGGTCGTGCTGCACCACGCGACCGGGAACGCCGTCTGGTTGAATCCGCTGGCTCGCCACAAGTTCCCGCCCGATCTCGTCGCCGCATTTCAGCGCTTGACGAGCACGTAACGCTGGGATCATCGGGCTGTTAAGCAAACACCTGTGCTATAATAGGATGCAGTGTATCTGGTTCATCCAAGGAAGGGAATGACCCGTACCAAGCTCATCCTCATTGGTTTGATCGTCCTCACGCTGACCCTCACGGCCTGCTTCGCCACTGATCCCACCGCGCCCACGCCGAACCCCGATAGCATCGCTGTCACCGACCCGCCCGGTGGCCTCGCCGCGGCGCATCCGCTGAGCATTGCCATGCTGCGCGACCGCACCTACCCCGGCAGCGATTTCGTCATCGAGCAGACGCTCGAACCCGGCATCAACTACAACCGCTATATCGCCTCGTACCTCTCCGACGGGCTGAAGATCTACGCGCTGCTGACCGTGCCCATGAGCGAGCGCCCGCCGACGGGCTACCCGGTCGTGATCTTCAATCACGGCTACATCCCGCCCGACGAATACCGCACCACCGAGCGTTACCTCGCCTATACGGACGCCTTCGCCCGCGCGGGCTACATCGTCGTCAAGTCGGATTATCGCGGGCATGGCAGTTCGGAAGGCGATCCCGAATCGGCCTACACCAGCCCCGGCTACACCGTCGACGTGCTGAACGCGCTGGCGGCGGCGCGCCGCTACCCGGACGCCGACCCGAATCGCGTGGGCATGTGGGGGCATTCGATGGGCGGCTACATCACGCTGCGCGCCATGGTCGCGGAGCAGGGCATCCGTGCCGGGGTGATTTGGGCGGGCGTGGTCGATTCGTACACGGACATGCTGACGACGTGGTTTCGCCGCGATTGGGGCGACCGCATGATCGGGCGCTACGGCTCCCCGCAGACCAACCCCGACTTCTGGAACGCGATTTCCGCCAACAGCTTCCTCGGCGATCTCTCCGGCCCGGTGCAGATTCATACCGGCACCGGCGACGCGACCGTGCCCTATACCATGTCCGTGCGCCTCGATGAGCAGATCCGCGCGGCGGGCGGCACGAGCGAGCTGTTTTTGTGGGAGGGCGACGATCACAACATCGCCACGCACCGCGACGACGCGCTGCTGCTCTCGGTCGCGTTTATGCATGTGCATGTGCGGGGGTAGCGACCCGCGGTTGTGCCCCTCGCTGATCGGCTGTATGCTCAGAGGCGATGCTGCCTAAACGCTGAGGGAACGCCGTGAACTTCTCCGGGATATCGCGCCAATCGCTGATCGGTCAACTGCTGCGCCTGCCGCTTGCGCTGATTCCGCCCTCGGCGCGCGTCCCGATTTTGCAGGGCGCGCTGCGCGGACGCTGGTGGATCGCCGGGTCGAGCAATCACGGGTGCTGGTTGGGCAGCTACGAATTCGACAAGCAGCAGCACCTGAGCGCGCATGTGCAGCGCGGCATGGTGGTCTATGACATTGGCGCGCATGTGGGCTTTTACACCTTGCTGGCGGCGCAGCTCGTCGGGCCGGGTGGGCGCGTGTTCAGCTTTGAACCGCTGCCGCGCAACCTGACTTATCTCCGCCAGCACATCGACCTGAATCACTTCAGCAACGTGACCGTGTTTGAGGCCGCTGTGGGGCAGGCCGCCGGGGTAGGGCAGTTCAGCGTGCATGCCGCCTCCACGATGGGGGCGCTGACTGCGGATGGCACGCTGACCGTGCCGATCGTCAGCCTTGATGAGTTGAGCGCGCAGGGACGTATCCTCCAGCCGCAGATCCTGAAGATTGACGTGGAAGGCGCGGAAGCGGACGTGCTGCGGGGCGCGCAGACCCTGCTGCGGACGCACCACCCGACGATCTTCCTCGCGACGCACGGCGCAGAGGTGCACCGCCAGTGCCTGACGCTGCTGCGCGAATACGGCTACACGGTCGATCGCTGGATGACCGCCCGGTCGATGCGACGGACGAGGTGCTCGCTCACTACACGTGAACCGCGACGACACGCTCCTGCTCTTGGTGGCGTTCACATTGTGCTTATGCGTGCTTAGAAGATAACACTGCAGAACTTTGTCAGTGTAACCATCTTTGGAATCCTCGATTTCGGCGGACAATGACCTTTACAAGGCTGTCCGGAAAACCCATTTCAGCAAGAAAGCACAGTTGAAGTAACAATTTCATTCTGCGGACAAGGATAGCAAGATCTACAGGATCTGTAATAGCTCCTTCCTTCGCTCTCTTGCTGTAGTGAGTATAGTAGTTTCGAGTATTCACGACACTGTTCACAAATGTCTTCCTTTTTCCAATAAGCTTCCCAACGGTATCGCTGTAATTATCTAGAACTACTAAAATTATATCATTGAGGCGTTTACGCAAGCCAATTTGATACCCATATGCTAGGGAGTCGGTCAAGCTCTTACGATGGTCCTTGCTTAATCCTTCTGGTATGGAACCGACAAGGGCTGCGAGAATCGGTTCGTAGGCTTGTGATGACATATATTCTCCACCATACATCTCCCGATGATAAACTTCCAATGCTTGCGCCAAAGCTAAAAACTCGAAATTTGTATACATCATGGTGTTATATACGGTGCCAAAATATAATTCAATAACAGGCCTAAGCGACTCGAACTTTTCGAACCAACGGGTCAAGTAACCTTCGAAATCGTTAGCAATCATCGGAAAGGAAAATAGAGTGTCAATGCGGCTAAATTCTGGCAATACATTACCAGCTCCTTTAGCCGCGTAGTACACATCAGCGCCTTTTGTAAGCTCTTCACCAGTAGTTGGGTCTAAGAAACCACGCGAATTTAGTACACTTACTATTCTGGGTATCGCAGCAGCATTTAACCCAAGTGCCAAGAAATTGCGCAGGGGATAGATTATTCGTTTGTGGTATTCGTTATAAGTTAGGGGGACATCAGGGCGGATTTCGAAATAGGTGTATTGAACATAATTATGCTTGGTAGAGGCATCATCCAAACTACGTAGTTCGAACCTAATCAGCAGTTCGAAGTCTTGAACGCGTGCTTTTATAGGATCGGGCGGGGTAAATTTGAGTTCTACTTCTGTTGGCTGGCCAGTTGTCTTTGAACGCGTGATGCCTCCTGAAAACCCGTGGATTCCAGTCCATTCGTCAAGAAAAGAATAATTGATTGACACTGAATCAAAAATCAAGTCGGTTTCATGTTCAAAGTGACTTCCCCAAAACACTGAACCAATATCGAACGTTTCTGTGAGATAACCGGGAGCAGCACCGGTACCCATTAGGACACACTGGTATAGAGTTACCCTTGTCGCACTAGCAACGCCACATATAATCGGCAATGTTGTTGTTCCGTTTGTAATTATCCAATTTGAAATAATCTCATTTTCTAGAGTTTGAGAGGCAACACTTGAAAGAAGTTTTGAGCCCACAGTTTCTAGAGTGCCACCAGTAACAGGATCAAACTTCAATGTGCCATAAATCTGATAGTCGGGGGCAGAGGGTGACCACCATATCCCCTTATATTCAAAGGCTTCCATAATACTCCTTGTCTTTGCTGGAATCTGTTAAGTGCTGAAGATGGAGTTCACATCGATTAACCGAGGATTTGATCCAATATTGGGTAGCTGGTGATGGCTCGGCCCAAAGTGCCAGAATCAACAATTCTGGGAGCAGGTTCCAGAATTCACCTGAATCGAGGATCGAAGAACATAGGAAGAGCCTTCCATGTGAACGCAGCTAATAATAATCGACCATAATAATGGTACTTACGAAATTTGTCGAATCGACCTAGGGTTGCAAAGCTCAAACTTGTAAGTCCGCCCTAGACCAATGATCAGTACGATCCTCATCAAGCTAGGTGTACACTAAGCGAGTCTGCTTCAGCAACCCAATAGGAGATCACCCTTTTGGCCAACTCGTATGTGACGATTCCCACCGATTCGCCCTACTTCGAGCGGCGGTGGCGCGGCTTAGTGTTCGTCGGCATTTCGGTCATCGTCATCAGCCTCGATAACACCATCGTCAATGTCGCCCTGCCGTCCATCGCGCGGGAGCTCAATGCCAGCACCACCGACCTCCAGTGGATGGTCGATGGCTACGTGCTGGTCTTCGCCGCGCTGCTGCTCACCATGGGCACGCTCGGCGACCGCATCGGGCGCAAGCGCGCGCTGCAAACCGGGCTGGTGTTGTTTGGGATCGGGTCGCTGGCGGCGGCGGTCGCGCCTAACATCGGCGTGCTGACCGGGGCGCGCGCCTTCCTCGGCCTCGCGGGCGCGTTGATGCTCCCGGCCACGCTCTCCACCATCAGCGCCACCTTCCCCCCGGTCGAACGTCCGCAGGCCATCGCGTCGTGGGCGTCACTGTTTGGGCTGGGCGTGGGCATCGGCCCGGTGCTCGGCGGCTTCCTCGTGCAGACCTTCGGCTGGCATGCGGTGTTCCTCGTCAACATCCCCGTGATCGCGGTCGCGGTCATCGGCGGGCAAATTTATCTCGGCGAAACCAAAGAACCCAACGCGCCGCCGCCGGATCTCGTCGGCTCGGTGCTGTCGATCATCGGTCTCATTGCGCTGGTGTACGGCATCATCGAGGCGGGCGTCGTGGGGTGGGGGCAACCGAATGTGCTGCTCGCTTTGGTCGCGGCTGTCATCATCCTCGCGCTGTTCGCCGTGTGGGAGGCGCGCATCCCCAACCCGATGCTGCCGCTCCACTTCTTCCGCAACCCGGCCTTCACAGGCGCCAACGTCACGCTCACGCTGCTCACCTTCGGGCTGTTCGGCGCGGTCTTCTTCATTCCGCAGTTTCTGCAGTCGGTGATCGGCTACCCGGCATTCCTCGCGGGCATCATGATCGTGCCGCTGGCCGCCTCGCTGACTTTCACGTCTAACCGGTCGGCGCGCGTCTCCAGCCGCCTCGGCACGAAGCGGACGGTGGTGCTCGGCATCTGCATCGGCGCCACCTCCTTCCTCTTTCAGTCGCTCGTGTACACCATCAATACGACCTATTTCCCGTGGGTGTTGATCGCGCAGATCTTTCAGGCGGGTGGCATCGGTTTGGCGATCAGCCCCGCCACGACCGCCATCATGAGTTCGATCCCGGTGACGAAAGCGGGCGTCGGCAGCGCCATGAATGACACCACGCGTCAGCTCGGCGGCGCGCTGGGGATCGCGGTATTGGGTGCAGTCGCCACGACCATTTATCTCAACGGAGTCGCGCCGCTGCAAAGCAGCCTGACGCCCGAAGCGTTTGCGGAAGTCTCGGCGGGCTTGCAGACGGCTATCAGCCCGCACACCCTCGCGCTGCTCGACCCCGCGCTCGCGGATCAGGTGGTGCTGACGGCCAAGCTCGCTTTTATGGAGGGCATGACGCGCGCCTTCTTCGTCGCCTCACTGGTGATGTACGCGTCGGCAGCCTTCGCGTGGTTCGTGCTGCCAGACGTGATCAAGCGCGCGCAGCCGCACGGCGTCCCCGAAGCGCCGTCCACCGAACCGACGGCCTAAATTCCCCTCTCCGCCCGGAGAGGGGTTAGGGGTGAGGCTATCTTTCTCCCCTCTCCCTTGGGAGAGGGGCGGGGGTGAGGTTTACAACCCCATTTCCCATCCGCCGCAGATCGGCGTATAGTGGATCACACCATCAACGCCCAACTCGATATGCAGTCGGAATGGAGGTTAGCCATGAACCCGTCCCATCCGTTGACCCCGCCCGAGGAACGCCTGGCGCGTGTCCTCAATGGGCTGGCGGGGGGCCTCGTGCTTCTCGCTCTCGTGACGTTCGCCGCCGCCTATCTCAGTGTTCCCGGCAGCGCGCTCTACAATGCGCCGCCGTTCTGGGTGTCGAACAGCCTCGCCGGACTGCTGCTGGTCGCCTTTTTGGCGTGGCTCGCCGCCGGGGATGTCCGCCGCTTCCGCCCACTGATCATCATCCTGATTCTGTCGCTGCTGGTCGGCGCGGTCGCGCTCTTCCTCACGCCGATCAACCTGCCTATATCGATCCAGTTTGTAAACCCACTTTACTTACCTTTGATCCTCATTCTCGCATCTGTATATATCGGCATTTGCCTATATAACGCCCCCCTCACGGCACCCGATTGGATGCCGTGGGTTCCCGCCGTGCCGCCCACGCCCGCCGAGAACACCCTGCGGATCGTCCTCGGCGCGTTTGGCGCAGCCTCCCTCGGCGCAGCGTTGTTGAGCATCGCGCTGCCGTTCCTCGATCCGACGTCGCCGCTGGTCATCAGTCCGCTGTTCCTCTCCGGTTCGACGGTCAAGCTGGCGGCGCTCGGCCTATGTGCGCTGCCGATTGCGTACGATCCGCGCCGCTACACGCAGCACATCCCCATGATCACGGCGCTGATTGTCGGGAACGCTGCCTCGTTCGTCGTCATCAGCCTGCTCGTGCTCTTCGGCCTGACGCCGTTCTCGCCGCTGGCGATCACGATCGCCGGGTTGACGCTTTCGCCGCTCGCCAGCATGGGCGGCGCGCTCCTGCTGGATGGTGTGGTCGTCGCGGGTTTGCTGTACCTCAATCGGATGATCAACAAAGCGCTGCTAGCCGACCTCAAATTCCTCAGCCCGTCCGAGTTTCGCGCGCTGGAAGCGACCGTCGAAACGCTGATCGCCGGGGAAACCGCCGAACGCCTCGCGCCGGAGCAGGTGGTGCTGCGGACGGATGGCTATCTCGGCTCATTCCAGTCGTCCCGGCTGAATCTGGCGAAAATGGCGGCCATCGGTCTCGGCCTCTTCCCGCTGATTTGGCTCAAGCCGCCGATCAACTACATGCACCCAGCGGCGCGGCAGGCGTTCATCAACGGGCGCTTCAAAGAGGATGTGCTCAATCCCAGTCCGCTCTATCGCTTTTTGAACAGCGTTGTGCTGGCCGTCAACACGCTGATTCTGCGCGTGCAGGGTCGGCGGGCGGAGGAACTGGGCGCGGCGCTCAGCTTCACGGGCCTGATCGAGGCGATGCTGCGCTTCAATATGCAGTTGACCTACCTCGGCTACTACAGCCATCCGGCAGTCTGGCCGCGCGGCGACGATGGCAGCGGCATCGGCTATGTGCCGTTCTCGCAGCGCCCGAAGGACTTCGACGTGAAGCCGCGCCGCCCGCATCCGCCGTTGGACGTGACCACACCCGCCGCGATGGAGCGCGAGAACATCGAGACGATCACCGATGCGGACGTGGTGATCATCGGGTCGGGGGCAGCAGGCGCGATTCTCGCCGAACAACTGCTCGAACGGGGGCGGCGCGTGCTGATGATCGAGAAGGGGCGTTACGTCCACCCGGACGACTTCAGCGAGGACGAAGTCGATATGATCAGCCGCCTGTATGGGGACGGCGCGCTGCAAATCTCGCAGGCGCTGCGCTTCACCATTCTGCAGGGGAGCTGCGTCGGCGGGACGACCGTTGTCAACAATGCCGTGTGCTTCGACACGCCCGACCGCGTGCTCGAAAAGTGGAACGGGCGGCAGAACGTGATCAATGTGCCCCGCTTCCGCCAGTCGCAGCAGGCGGTGCGTGACCGCATGCGCATTCGTCCGGTGGCGGCGGGTACGCGCCAACCGCTTGACGGCGTGCTCAATCACGGCGATGGGGTCGTCACCCGCGGCATCAACAACTATTTCAAGAGTAACGGTTATCACTACGACGTTGTGCAAGCGAATATTGTCGATTGCTTAGGCTGCGGCTACTGCAACATCGGCTGTAAGTACGGGCGCAAGCTCTCCATGCTCGACGAAGTGCTGCCAAGCGCGCAGGCGAAATATGGCAAGGACTGCTTCCAGATTTTCTCGGAGAGTGAAGCCTCCAAGTTGGTCGAAGAGAACGGCACGGTGACCGAGGTGCACGTCACGGTGCGCGGCGGGCGCAAGCTGGTGATCAAACACCCCAAGACAGTGATCGTCAGCGCGGGGACGATTGCGTCAAGCTGGCTGCTGATGCAGAGCGGCATCGGCAAGGCGCAAAAGCTGCCCGTTGGGCAGGGCTTGAGCTTCAACATGGGCAGTCCGCTGCACGCGCGCTTCGATCAACCGCTCAATGCCTACGATGGGCTGCAAATCTCGCATTACCTCGCCATCGACGAGCATCCCGGCTTCGTCTACGAGACGTGGTATAACCCGCCCGTCGCGCAGGCGCTGGCTATGCCCGGTTGGCTGGATACGCACTTCCAGAACATGCAGCACTATGATCGGATGGCGGCGGTCGGCGTGCTGGTCGGCACGGAGTCGAACGCGCGCATTATGCCTGCGCTGGTCTCCGGCGGGCCAGACGTGGTTTTTCAGCCTACCCAAGGTGATCTCAAGAAGCTGCTCGACGCGTTGGTCATCCTCGGCGACATCTTCTTCGCGGGCGGCGCGCAGGAGGTCTACGCCTCGACGCGGCGCTACCAAACCTACAAGAACGGCGCGGCGGTCTTCAGCGCGCAGAGCGAAATCGATAAGCTGCGCCAGCTCGTCCAGCGCGACGAGGATATTCTGCTCGGCACGGGGCATCCGCAGGGCGGCAACGCCATCGGCGCATCCCCGAGTGACAGCGTGATAGGTGAGGATTTTCGTGTGCATGGGTACAATAATCTGTATGTTTGCGACGCCAGCGTTTTCCCAACGTCGACCACCGTCAACCCGCAGCTCACGGTGATGACCATGGCACACTACGCCGCAGACCTCATCGCTCAATAAACTTACACAAGGATGTACAACACCATGAAGGTGATCCAGGTTGGGATCGGCAATATGGGGAATACCTGGCTGAATGCCGTTCTCAAGTCGACCGAAGTTGAGTTTGCTGGGTTTGTCGAAATCAATGACGCGATTGCGGAAGAGCAGGCGGGCAAATACAACCTCGACCGCTCGCTGATCTTCAAGACGCTGGAGGAGGCCATCGCGAAGGTTAAAGCGGACGCGGTGATCGACGTGACGCCACCGCGCTTTCACAGTCCGGTGGCGATCACGGCGATGAATGCGGGCTTGCATGTGCTGACCGAAAAACCGTTCTCCGACACGATGGAAGCGGCGCAGGCGATTGTGCGCAAGGCGCAGGAAACCGGGTTAGTGCAGATGGTGGCGCAGAACCGCCGCTACTTCCCGTCCGTGCAGACGGTGCGCCGCATTCTGCAATCCGGCGAGATGGGGCGCGTTACGGCAGTGACGGTGGAGCACTACCGCCACATGACCTTTTCGAATAATTTCCGCCTGCACATGCAGTACCCGCTGATCGTCGACATGGCGATTCACCACTTCGACATGATGCGCTGCATCCTCGGCTGTAACCCGCTGACCGTGTACGGGCGCTCGTGGAATCCGCCGTGGAGCCGCTTCGACTTTGATGCGTCGGCGTCCGTGCTGTTCGAGTTCGAGAACAAGGCGATTGTCAGCTACAACGGCTCGTGGGAATCGCAGGGCGGCGACACGTCGTATAACGGCAACTGGCGCTTTGACTGCGAGAAGGGCGTGCTGTGGATGCGCGATAATCAGGTCTATCGCGGCTACCCGGAAGCGTGGAACAAGGACATGGACGCGCCGCAGGAACCGCAGGACATGGACTATTTGCCGTACGCACATCAGGCGTATTTGCTGCACGAATTCTACGAAGCGGTGACGACGGGCAAGCCGCCGATCACCACGGGCGCGGATAACCTGTATTCGCTCGGCATGGTCTTCGACACGATCAAATCGTTTGAGACGGGCTCGGTAGTGCGCTGCGGCGTGCCGGAAGTGTAATCGGACTCAATCCATAGAACGAGTGTGGATCTGGCAGTGAAAGGACGGGGCATGCCTCGTCCTTTTTTGGTGATTAGTGGAAGTAGCTTCCTGACGCGCCCTTCACCGTCGATTCATGTGCATTTCATATTGATTGAGTTAAAATAACAAAATCTATTTCAGGATAAAGGCGAAGTTGAATGCGGCGAGCGTGGGTGGTTCTAGTGGCGGCGCTGTTAGCGGCGTGCAATTTGCAGACCGCATCCGGACCGACCGCCACACCACAAATCATCCCGTCGCCCGTGCTGCCGGAGACGACGATCCCTACGCCCGTGCGCGGCGTCGGCACGCTGACCAGCGTCGTTCAGCTCACGCCGAATATAGTGGGGCAGATCACACGCTTGCCCGGTACAGGCGCGACCGCCGTACCCACGTCGAATGCGCAGGCGTTGGGGCAGATGTGCCGCGTTTACCTCGTGTATTCTGGTGTGGATCCGACCAATGTGATCAGCTTGCGGGCGCGACCGAGCGCGGATGCGCCCCTCGTCATCCGCATTCCCAACAACGCGCGCGTGTTCCTCGTGCCTAACGGGCAGGAAGTCGAGGCCGAGGGCTATCACTGGCTGAACATTATGTATCTGGATGCGGCGCAGAATCGCTATCAGGGGTGGGCGGCGCGCGATTCGTTCATTCAAGGGGGCGTGCGCGATGCGTCGATTGCCACTTTGAGGGAAACTGGTGAACAATCACCATGCTGATTGCTTTCAGTTTCGCCGATTTTTCACACTTTCCTGACGATTTCTTAAAATTCGAGAACCTAAACGCGCACAACAGTGTTCTTACTTTACGATACCGCTTGCAGGCATTTACCATTTTCAGAGGGATCATCACGAGTGATGAACGATAACACCTTGCAAATCATACTCATTGTAGCCATCAGCTATCTCCTCGGATCACTCCCAACCGCGTATATCATTACGCGGATTAATGGTAAAAACATCTTTGAAGTTGGCAGCGGCAACATGGGCGGCACCAACGTCATCCGGGCGCTTGGCATCTGGTGGGGTCTGCTCGTCATCGCCGTCGATACCAGCAAGGGTGGTATTGCCATTGTGTTAGCGCGGCTGATCATGCCGCAGAACGAAATCCTCGCCACAGTTATCGCGGGGTTGGTCTCCATCGTCGGGCACAATTGGTCGCTGTTCGCGTGGATCATCACGGGTATCCTGCGCGGCGGCAAGGGTGCAGCGACCGCCTTTGGCACGCTGCTGTTCATCATGCCGTTTCAGGTGATCGCGGGCTTCCTCGGCATCATCGGCTTAATCCTGCTGCTGACGCGCTATATGTCGCTTGCTGTGCTGATCGCCTTCAGTGTGGCGACCGTGTGGGTGATGATGCTCATTTACCAGCACCTGCTGCCCCCGGAATACGGCCTGTATGTCGGCTTGATCGTCGTCATGGTGTTTCTCAAGTTTCGCGGTAACATTCAGCGCCTGCTGGACGGCACCGAGCGTCGCTTAGGTGAGCGCGCCTAAAACCCGTTCCGCGCTGCTGGAACATGACGAATAGACTCGATTTCGACCGCGCCGCGCCGATCTTCGTCCTCACGCTGGTGGATGTACTCGGCTTGACGGTGCTTTTGCCGCTGCTGCATCTGTACGCGGCGCGCTTTGGCGCAACTCCCCTGCAAATTGGCTTGGTGCTCGCTTCGTTTCCCCTCACCCAATTGATCGGCGTGCCGCTCATGGGCGCACTGTCGGATCGGTTTGGGCGCAAACCCCTCCTGCTCATCAGTCAAATCACGACCTGCATCGGCTTCATCATGCTCGGCGCGGCGACCTCGCTGGAAATGGTCATCCTCTCGCGCGTGATCGACGGGCTGTTCGGCGCGAATCTGGCGACGGCGCAGGCCGCGCTCAGTGATATCACCACGGACGAAACGCGCGCGCAGGGACTCGGCTTGACAGGTGCGGCCTTTGGCCTCGGTTTCGTCTTCGGCCCGCTGATCTCGATCCTCACGCTGGAAGTGAGCGATAACCTCGCGCTGCCAGCGTTTGTCGCGGCCATCTACTCGCTGATCTCGATCTTCCTCACGCTCTTCATGTTCAAAGAGACGCTCCCGGCGGAGCGGCGCGGCGCGCGCGGACGCACGACCAATGTGTTCGCACTGCTTAAGAGCGGACAGATCAATCTGCTGCTGGTGCTCATGTTCGCGCAGCAGTTCGCCTTTTTTGCCTTCGAAAGCCTGCTCGGCCTGTTCACGCTGAGTCGCCTTGGCCTGCTGGGGCAGGGCACGTCGCTGATTTTTATCGTCGTTGGCGTGACACTGGTCTATGCGCAGATCCGGCTGATTGGCCGCTGGACGCGCAAGTATGGCGAACGCCGCGTGGTGCTGATCGCGCTGCTCCTGCTCGCCGCCGGATTGGTGCTCGTCGCGCTCACGCCGGAGCAGCCCCATCCGTTCTATGTGCAGCGCATCGTCGAACGCGCGCTGCTCGTCGATCCGGACGTGACCAGTACCGAAGCAGTGATCGGCGATATCGCCGTGCAGCTCCCGCCGGACGGTCAGAATGGCGTCGGCGGGCTGCTGTGGATGTTCATCGTGATCGTCCCGCTGACCATTGGCGCAGGCATGATTCGCCCGAGCCTCAACAGCCTCATGACCAAGCGTGTCGGCAGCCAGGCTTACGGCGGGATCCTCGGCTTGAGTGCGTCGGCAGTCAGTGCCGCGAATGCCGCCGCGCCCATCGTCGGCGGGCTGATCTTTCAGCAGTACGGAGCGAGCGCGCCGTTTTTGCTCGGCGGGCTGGTCATGGCGGTGCTCAGCGTAATTAGCTTCCTGTTCATTCGACAAGCGCAGACCAAAGGCTAACCATGCAGCGCGAATACCGGCACATTGTCTTCACCAATCACGCCCTTGAACGGCTGCAGCTGCGCCGCATCAACCAGGAGATGGTCGCCAGCGCCATCTATGAACCGGACAGACGTGAGCGTGAAACCGACGGCGATATCGAGTTCATCAAGACGATTCAGGGGCGCAAAGTGCATGTGATCGCCTTCCGCTTGAACGATGAACAGAAATGGTTGGTCAAATCGACGTGGGTGCGCGGGGAAAGTGATCATCCGCTGCTCGGGCGCCTGTGGGCCTTCATCCGAAAGTTGTTGAAAGGTGGCTCACGCCAGCGTCGCTAGGCGTTCATTTCAAATAACATTTCATTTTAGGGCTCTGTAAGGTTAACCGTCCGACAATAGGCAGGTAAGTACAAGGACGGTGACCATGCGTAAGCTGGTAAGAACGTTTTTTCAGTTCGTGACTGCGGTGACGCTGGTCAGCTTCATTGTGTACAGCGTCCTGCAAGGCGCGCAACCCCGCATCCCGACTGAAGAACAGCTTCCCACGCCGCCCCAACCCCTCCCCAAACCAACCGATCTCGACGCAGTGCTGCGTAACTATGAAGAACTTGTGGATCGTGGGGGCAACCTGCCCGGGATTCTCGGCAACTGGCGACCACCAGCCAGCGCATCAATTGAACTACCCAGCCTGACACCTACGCCCACGGCGATCAGCGCCGTGACGATCTTGCCCAATCTACTGCGGTTAAGTACGTTGACGCCGCTCCCGTTGGCGACGTCGACGCCTCGGGCGCTAACCGGGCAGCCGCTCGACGCAGCGACGCGGCCACCGGATACACCTGTTCCCTCAGCGCCGAATCAACAAGAGCCGCCGCCGACCAGCGCACCGAACACGTTAATTCTGGCGACCAACACCTCTGTCCCACCCAGCGACACCGCACCAGCACCCACGAACACCCTCGTCCCATCCACCAACACACCGGTACCGCCAACGAACACGCTGTTGCCGCCGACCAGCACGCCGATTCCAGCGACGGAAACGTCGCGCCGACCCACGCGCACACCGCGTCGCCCGACCGAGACACCGGTACCGCCAACGAACACGCTGCTGCCGCCGACCAGCACGCCGATTCCAGCGACGGAAACGCCACGCCGACCCACGCGCACACCGCGTCGCCCGACCGAGACATCGGTGCCGCCAACGAACACGCTGCTGCCACCGACCAGCACGCCGATTCCAGCGACGAACACGCTGCCGCCGACGAGCACGCCGATTCCACCAACGGAAACGCCACACCGACCCACGCGCACGCCGCGTCGCCCGACCGAGACATCGGTGCCGCCGACGAACACGCCTGTCCCACCAACATCTATGCCGCCCACCGTGGAACCGCCCACACCGCTTCCACCAACGTTAGTTCCGCCGACGCCCGAACCCCCGACTCCGGTGCCGCCGACCGTCGAACCGCCGCAGCCCACGGAGACGCCCACCGAAGCGAACAATGGGAATGGTGGTGGGAACGGCAATGGTGGTGGCCATGGCAACGGCGGAGGGAATGGGAACGGACGTGGCAACGGCGGTGGCTGAGGTTTGAACCAGACAGCAAACGGGCGATCCAACTGGATCGCCCGTTGTGATTTAGGGAACGGGTGCTTCGATCAGCCGCCGCCCGCTTCAGCATAAGTGAGCTGGACCGAGTCCGAGGACAGGATGCTGCCGTCGAAGGACGAGGTGGTGAAGGCGTTCACGCGCAGGCGCGTGCCGGGCTGCAGGTTCTGCAGTTCGAGGATCACATCCCACGTGCCGTAGGCGGCCCCGTCAACTGGGTTGATCGGGCGCGGTTCTTCGATCAGGATGTTGCCCACTTCGTCGAAGACTTGCACGGTGACTGCCGCACCAGAGTTCAGATCGGCACGTCCGGCGATCAACAGCGCGTTATCCGCGGAGATGAGCGTGCCGGGCAGCGGCGTAGTGATTTGCACGAAGTTCGTCGCGTCTGACGGATCGCCGAAGGTGACGTAGCGCCGTGCCGCCGTGATGACGCTGCCGTCTTGCGCCGACGTGGCGAACGCGTAGATCGAGCCGCGGGTGCCAGCGGCGGCGTTCACATCCAGCGTGATCTGCCATTGACCTTCGCCACCCGTGCCCGCGTTCGGGCTGTCGACGGTGGTGACTGCTTCGGCCAGCACGCCGCCCTGATCATCCAGCAGACGCACGAACACCGTGCCTTCAAATAGGCGCGCGCCATAGCCGGTGATCGTCACGGGTTCATCCAGCGGCACAATCGCATACGGCAGCGGATCGATGATGGTGACGAACGGATTGGCGTTGGATTCGCCGACGACCACATTGACCGCATCCGCGCCAGCGACGACGCCCGTCAGCGGATCGGTGACATACGCGTAGATGGTCGCGCGTGTGCCCGTGGGCA
Organism: Candidatus Flexifilum breve; assembly: GCA_016717205.1. GTDB lineage: Bacteria > Chloroflexota > Anaerolineae > Aggregatilineales > Phototrophicaceae > Flexifilum > Flexifilum breve. The sequence continues at coordinate 504,671 of JADKGC010000003.1, read as the reverse complement.
CGTCAAAGGGCAGCGCAAACTGCCACGACGATTCGCTCTCGCTGATCGGCGTGAGACTGCCGGAGGCTTCGCCCAGTACATTGCTTTCCGCATCCAGCGCGCGCAGGACGAGCGTGCCGTCGGTGAGACCGACCACGCGCCCATTGACGACGGGGTTGGCGAGCACAAACGTCTGGTTGTCCACGGGTGTGTTGATGATGACCTCGATGGCGCCTTCGATGGCTTCACCTGTGGGCCGCGGCGTCGGTTCGACGCTGGACGCGCCACCATACGTCACCTGAATCAGCTCGTCGGCGACGATAGCACCATTCGCCGGAGACACAGCGTAAGCGTAGATCGAGCCGGGCGTGCCGGGGGGCACAGAGATAAACAGCGCAGTCTGCCACGAACTGTCGCCCGCGGCATTGGCGGCGCTGGCGACGGCAACCTGCTGTCCGAGCACCTCGCCCGCCTGATTCAACGCGCGCACGACAATCGAATAACCGGCGATGCCTTTACCCGTCCCGGCGACGTTCACGCGGTCGCTGGTGTCGACCATCCCGTTGGGCAGCGGCGTCAGAATGCGCAGGTTGGTGGTCGGGTTGGGCGTGGGCGGCGCGGCGGGTTGACGCGGCACGCGGAGCGGCTGCCCGACATAGATGAGGTTGGTGTTGTCGAGGCAGTTGGCCAGCGCCAGTTCGTTGATGTTGCTGCCCACGCGGTTCGCGATGCGGAACAGCGTATCACCCGCCTGCACGGTGTACACAAACCAATCGGTGCGGACGACACACGGACCGCCATAGGTGACGGTGACGCGCGCCGAGGCATAGACGAAACCATCGCCGGGGCGGGGCGCGAAGACGTAGATCTTGCCGCGTGTGCCCAGCGGGACGTTCACGGTCAGGTTCGCGATCCAGTTGCCGCTGACATCCGGGATGACGCTGGCTTCGGCGAGCACATCGCTGTTAGCGTTGATCGCGCGCACCGTCAGACCATTCGCCAGCAGGTTGGTCGAGGTGCCGACGACCGAAACGACGACCCCGGTCGGGAAGATCGACTCGTTGAGCGGCGACAAAATGGTGATCGTGGCGGCGGGCGGCGGCGTCAGCGATGGCGTCTTGGTCATGGTCGGCGTCGGCGTGGTGGTGGCCGTTCCTACCTGCGTTCCGGTCGCGGTCGGCGTCGCGGTGAAGATTTCGGTGGCCGTGGACGTTGGCGTGAAGGTGGCGGTGGGACTCGGCGTGAACGTCGGTTCCGCGGTCGGCACGGGGAAACCCCACGTGACCGAAACGGTGCTGGACGTCGCCAGCGTCGACAGATCACTGGCCACCAGATACGCGATAATATAGCCGGAAGTGCCCTTGGGAACAGTAGACAGATCGATGTCATTGGCGAACCAATTGCCGGAGCCGTCCAGCGCCAGCGACCGCGAGTCGAGCGGTACGCTGCTAAAGAGTTGGACGAGGACGGTGGCACCAACCGGGGCATTGGTGTACGTGCCGCTCACATCGACGAGCAGATTCGTGTCGACGGTGGAACCCCCGGTCGGACTCCCGATGGCAACGGTCGGAGTCTGGGCAAGGGCCGTCATGCTGGAGGCGAGAATGATGACGAGCGTCGTGAGTAGCAGGAAAACGCGGGTTTTGTTCATGGCTGCTCCTGTGTGATAGTACACAATTCTAACTATTATTAGACGACCGTTCCCTTAAGAATGATCCCTACCAATTACCTACGCTGCGGTAGGAAAAAACTAACGATCTTCATTTTTGTCAGAATGCGCTAATTGTGCAATTCTGGTTTAGAATATGTTTGTAGGAGGTTTTACTTCTAGAACCACTAATTTGCACACTTATGCTAAACGTTGCGCCTGATCTCAGCCATTACCGCATCTTGCTCGTCGACGACTCGCAGGAACAGCTGGACATGCTCCGGCGCCTGCTGGAAGTCGAAAGCTGCAGCATTGTCACAGCGCGGAGCCGGGCGGAGGCGCTGGCGCAGTTTCAGCAGAAACTCTTCCACATCGCCATTGTCGACGTGCGCTTAGAAGAAAACAACCCGCGCAACCGCGATGGCTTGCAGCTCGTGCGTGATATTCACCGCCTTGATCCCGGCGTGGGCATCATCATCATTAGCTTTCATGCGGATTTACAGGATGTGCTGGAACTGATGCAGTCGCTGCCCGTGAAAACCGGGAAATTGGGTCAGCCGCGCAGCATCGCCTCGCGCTACCTGACCAAAACGCCGGATGACCTCAAGAAGCTGCCCGACCTCGTGCAGGATGTGTTTCAGGACGTCGTGCAGATCAATTGGAAGCTGCAGATCAACGACGGAAAGTCGGTGATGAAGGCGGTCACGGGCAATCTCCAGTGCACAACGCTTACGCAGCCGCCGCCGGAGCAGCTCGATGTGGAACTGGCGGAACTGCTCCGTAAGCTGTTCAACGAAGACACGCGGGTGGATCTGCATCCCATTGCGTCGCAGCGTTCCGGCTACAGTAAAGCCCACGTCATTCAAGTGGACAAGTACGCCGATGACGTCAAAGGGGCGACGCAGATCGTCAAGATCGGCGAATACCCGCTGATCGAACGCGAAATCCACTGCTACCACGACTACATTGGCCGCCTGAGCAACGTCAACCGGCATCCGGCAGCGCTGGAACCCTACCGCCGCACGCGCACACTCGGCGGCATGATCTACACGTTCCTGAATATGAGCGGGCGGGTGGTCGATCTCGCCGAAGCCTATCAACGCGTCGCCAGTCAGGTGCAGATCGATCACCTGTTGACGAACCTGTACACGGACACGCTCTCCATGCAGCGCCTGTACACCAAGCACCTGTATCAGAATGTCGATATGGCGGCGATCTACACACAGCTTCTGCATCTCGACGCCGCGGTGCTGTTCGAACGGCAGGAAGAACTGCTGACGATGGCGGACGCCGTGCGCAAGGGGGCGCGCGCCAAAAAGTTCTATTTCCGCGACGGCACCGGCTTCCTCAACCCGACCGAGTTCGCTTTGACCGAACCGCTGCTCAACGATTACTACGAGACGGTCATGCACGGCGACCTGCACGGGCGCAATGTGCTGGTCGACAAGCGCTGGGATACGTGGCTCATCGATTTTGCGGATATGGGCAAAGGCCCGATCCTGCACGATTATCTGACGATGGAAGGTTGGCTGCTCATCAGCAGCATTGAGGGTGTGCCGCTGGGCAAGCTGTTCGCGTGGTCGAAAGCGCTGTTTGCCACGCGGGATGAAATCTACCCGGAACTGCCGGACGCGCTCAAGTTGGTGACGCCCGTGCGGAAAGCGCATCAGTCGATTATGACGGTGCGCCGCCTCGCCATCGAAGATCGGTTGGGCGACCGGGCGACGGCCTGGCGCGCCTATTTGATCGGCCTGCTGTTTACGTTGCTGCGCCTCATGAAGTCGAAATATCACCCGCCGCAAAAGCGCTTCCACGCGCTCGTGTGCGCGGCGCTGGTCGCGGGACTCCTCTCCACCTCGCCGCGCCGTATCGGCTTGTTTGCGTAAAACCAAATCGGCAATAATCCGTATTGTCTAGAGCACAACTGATCACAGGTGGATAGCGGCGATTGGCCTGAACTTGCCGTTTTGCTGGGCTCCGCTTAACATCCATACACGATACCACGCAGCGAAGGGGGCATCATGGCGGCGGTCAATTCCATACGCGGGTTATCTGAAAGCGAAGTCACGGCGCGGCGCGCCCGGGGGCAGGGGAATAACGTCAAACTGCAAACCGGGCGCAGTTACGTCGATATTCTGCGCCAGAACGTGTTCACATTCATCAATATCGTGCTGTTCAGCATCGGCGCGGTGCTGGTGGCGCTGGGACGCGTCGGCGATGCGGTCGTCAGCGTCGGCTTAATTTTACTCAACGTTGTGATCGGCGTGTATCAGGAAGCTCGGGCGAAACGCCAGCTCGACCAGATCGCGCTGCTCACGCGCCCCAAAGCGGCGGTCATCCGCGACGGCGTCGAAAAGACACTTGATCCGTCTGAACTGGTGATCGGCGACGCGATTGTCGTGCGCGCGGGCGACCAGATTGTTGTGGATGGCAAGGTGCTCGACGGCAAAATTGACGCGGACGAATCGCTGCTAACGGGCGAAAGCGACCTCATCCCCAAGCAGTCCGGCGATCAACTGCTCTCTGGCAGTTTCGCCGTGACCGGGCAGGCGATTTACGAGGCGACGCAGGTCGGCGCGGAGAGCTTCGCCAACAAGCTGACGGCCAGTGCGCGAGCCTTCCGCGTGGTTAAGACGCCGCTCCAGCGCGACGTGGATTTCGTCATCCGTCTGCTGATGGGCATCGCCATGTTCATCGGCTTTCTGCTGCTGATCTCGGTGATCCTGTACTCGATTCCGCTCATTCGCAGTGTGCAGATGGCCTCGGTGATTGCCGGGCTCGTGCCGAACGGCCTGTTCTTCATGGTGATCGTCGCGTATGCGATGGGCGCGCTCCGCATTGTGCAGCGCGGCGCCCTGATCCAGCAGTCGAACTCCGTTGAGTCCCTGTCGAATGTACAGGTGCTGTGCATGGATAAGACTGGCACGCTCACGGCCAACAAGATCAATTTCTATACCGTCCACCCGATCACCTTGCCGGACGATCAACTCCGCGCCACGCTCGGCGATTTCGCACACAGCGCCAGCTCGCAGAACAAAACGGGCGAGGCGATTGCGGCGGCGCTCACCGGCGAGAAGCGCAACGTGGTGGCCGAAGTCGCGTTTTCGTCGGCGCGCAAGTGGAGCGCGCTCGCGTTTGACGATCCGGCCATGCGCGGTGTGTACGTGCTCGGCGCCATCGAGATGATCGCGCCGTCGCTGCGTCCGGGCGACGAATTTTCGGCGCAAGTGCAAGGCTGGTCGAACGAGGGGCTGCGCGTGCTGCTGTTCGCGCACCAACCCGACGTACTGACTCTCTACAACGCGACCGAACAGCCCGCGCTGCCGGACGGCTTGATCCCGCTCGGTTTGATCGCCTTCACCGACGAACTGCGCCCGCAGCTCAAAGAGACGCTGCAAGGCTTTGCGGAAGCGGGCATCCGCTTGAAAGTGATTTCGGGCGACAACCCGTACACGGTTGCGGCGTTGGCCAAGCAAGCGGGCTTCGTCGGCGATTTGCAGGCGGTCTCTGGCACGGAACTCGCCGTGATGACAGATGCTGAATTCGAACAGGCAGCGCACGACGCGACGATCTTCGGGCGTATCACGCCGCAGCAGAAAGAGAAGCTCGTCGATTCACTCATCAAGCGGGGCGCGTACGTCGCCATGATCGGCGATGGTGTCAACGATGTGCTCTCGCTCAAGAAGGCGAATCTTGGCATTGCTATGCAAAGCGGGAGCGCGGCCACGCGCGGCGTCGCGGATATGGTGCTGCTCAACGACTCGTTTGGCGCGCTGCCGCCCGCCTTCCTCGAAGGGCAGCGCATCATCAACGGCATGCAGGACATTTTGCGTCTGTTCCTCACGCGCGCGCTGTACGTGTCGCTGCTGATTCTGTCGATTGCGGTGGTGGACGCGGGCTTCCCGTATGTGCCCAAGCATGTCTCATTGCTGACGCTGCTCACCGTCGGCGTGCCGACCTTCGCGCTGGCGGCGTGGGCGCGACCGGGGCGTGTCCACGGGCGCTTGCTGCGCTCGGTGACGCATTTTGTGTTTCCAGCGGCGATCAGCATTTTTGTGTTTGCGCTGCTGCTGTACGTCGGCTATTTCATCGCCGCCTTCAATGCGACGCTCGATTTAGTGGTGACGCCGGACGACATCCGCGAGTTCCAGACGTATGCCAATATCGCCTATGACATCGCCACTGTTGACGACTTCCGGTTTGAGTCGGCCAGCATCGTCGCGCGGACGGCGCTGACCACGTTCACGACGCTTGCCGGGCTCATGCTGATCATCTTCGTCGAGCCGCCGCATCCCTTCTTCGTGGGCGGCGATGTGCTGAGTCCCGACAAGCGGCCCACCTATCTGGCGCTTGGATGCTTCCTCGCGTTCATCGTCTTCAACGTGTACGAACCCGCGCGCCGCTTCTTCGAGCTGATCGTGCTCAAACCGACCGACTATCTGATTATCGGGCTGGCCGTTCTCACCTGGGCGCTGATTCTGCGGCAGGCGTGGCGGCACGACTGGTTCGAACGCTTCCTCGGCCTTGGACGGGCATCAAGCACATGACTCGAACTCTAGAAATCCGTTCGTATACTTTGAAAGCGGGGACGCGCGCTGCGTTTCACACATTGTTTGTTGACCAGTCGCTGCCGATGTTACAGCGTTGGCGGGTTGATGTGGTGGCCTATGGCCCATCACTCCACGATGAGGATTCCTACTATCTCATGCGTGCCTACGCGAGTTTGGAAGACCGTCAAGAGAGTCAGGATGCTTTTTATGGCAGCGCAGAATGGCGCGAAGGCCCACGAGCAGGCATTATCGCTTTGATTCAGGACATGACCTCATTTGTCATTGCAGTCGATGACCAGACGCTGGCGGGCTTGCGCGGACACAACACGCTGCAAGAAGCGGTCAGAAATTCCTGACGTTTTTCGTAGGGACTCGGCGCACGAGCTCCTTACCTAATGTAGGTTCTCGAAAGAAAGTCGAATGTAGGGGCGCACCTATGTGTGCGCCCACAACCGGGCAGACACAGAGGTCTGCCCCTACACCATGATTTCCGAGAAGCTGCTTAAGCACTACAGACAGATAATTTCCCAGACGATGTATCAAGCTCATTGTCCGGCGTTTTGAAAATTGCGCGCGAGGCTTCCGGTATCATTGATCGAGCGTAGAGAGCTTCATGGTTGAGCCTGCTCGTTGAATTTGGGCTGTTCCTACCCGGTAATCCGTTTTACCCCACCATTGATTTCCCCTCACGAACTACTCATCCTCTCCCCCCACTTTCTTGGGGTAAGTAATTTCGCTGATCATGATAATTTAAATCACGACAAACTATTTTATCCCGCTCCCCTGCGAACAGCGCGGACGCGGTTCACCGGAGAGAACATGGCTGTGAAAGCACCGGAAATCCAACAAACGAATACTCAAGGGGCATGGCACACGGTTGATACCGACGCGGTTGTCCGTCGTTTGAATGTAGACCTCGCCAATGGCATCAGCGAACAGGATGCCACCGCCCGTCTCGCGCAGTATGGCGCAAACGAACTTGTCGAGAAGAAACTCAAAAGCCCGTGGGCGATCCTGTGGGAACAGATCACCAATCCGCTCGTGCTGCTCTTGATCTTCGCGGCGGTGATCTCGGCGTTCCTCGGCAAAGCCGACAGCGTGATCGCCATCAGCGCGATTGTGGTGCTGAACGCCATCCTCGGCGTCGTACAGGAATACCGCGCGGAGCAGGCGATGGCCGCGCTCAAGAAAATGTCGGCGCCGCTGGTGCGTGTGCGCCGTGGCGGTCGCGTGAGCGACATTGAGTCGCGCAGCGTGGTTCCCGGTGACCTCGTGCTGCTCGAAGCGGGCAGCATCGTCCCAGCGGATGCGCGCCTCGTGGAAAGTGCCAATCTGCGCGTCGCGGAAGCCGCGCTCACGGGCGAATCGCAGCCCGTCGAGAAAGCGCCCGGCGTGATTGCCGACGAAAAGCGCCGCTCGGCGACCGCTCGAATATGGTGTACATGGGCACCTCCGTCACCTACGGCCGCGGTACGGCGCTGATCGTCGAGACGGGGATGCAGACCGAACTCGGTCGCATCGCCGAACTCATTCAGGGGGTGGAGAGCGAAAAGACGCCTTTGCAGCGGCGGATGGATGAACTGGGCGGCGTGTTGATCCGCGCGGCGCTGGTCGTGATGGGCATTGCGGTTGTCGTCGGCTTGATCGCAGGTGACAGCATTCAGGATGTGCTGCTCAACGCCGTGGCGATTGCCGTTGCGGTCGTGCCGGAAGGTTTGCCCGCCGTGGTGACGATTGCGCTGGCGCTCGGCGCTCAGCGGATGCTGCGCCGCCGCGCCTTGATCCGCAAGCTGCCCGCCGTGGAAACGCTCGGCTCGGTCACTACGATCTGCTCGGACAAGACGGGTACGCTCACCGAAAACAAGATGACCGTCACCGTGATGGACGTGGCGGGCAGCCGTGCGAAGATGGACGAGGCTGTCGCGGTGGGCATGGCCCGTCTGATCACCGATGGCAGCGGCAATGCGGCGCACGCGGTGCTGCTGGCGGGCGACGCGCTGTGCAATGACGCGGCGCTCGAACAGGTGCAGCCCGGCGAATGGAAAACGGTTGGTGACCCGACCGAAGGTGCTCTGCTCGTCGCGGCGGCGAACTACGGCTTGGTCAAGCCGCATCTGGAGCGCGTGTTCCCCCGCGTGGGCGAAGTGCCGTTCGACTCGGATCGCAAGCGCATGACCACCATCCACACGCTGGAAGCGAATGCGACGCTCAGCGACAGCGAAGGCTACGTGGCACGGCTGCTCAACCTGCGTCCGCTCGACTACGTCGCCTTCACCAAAGGCGCGGTCGATACCATGCTCGATCGCAGCACGCACGTCTGGTATGAGGGCAAGGCTGTGCCGCTGACCGCAGAATGGCGGCGGCGCATCGAAGACGCGACCAATGACCTCGCTCAGAACGGTCTGCGCGTGCTCGGCATGGGCTTCCGCCATCTGACCGAACTGCCCGCGAATATCAATCCGGAGACGGTTGAAATCGACCTGACGTTCGTCGGCATGGTCGGCATCATCGACCCGCCGCGCAAGGAAGTGAAGGATGCCGTAGCGGTCGCCAAGACGGCGGGCATCCGCCCGGTGATGATCACGGGCGACCACCCGCTCACGGCCTACGCGATTGCCCGCGAGTTGGGCATCGCCCAAGAGGGTGATCGAGTGCTGACCGGGCATGACCTCAACCAGATGAGTCAGACCGACCTCGAAAACGTGGTCGAAAACGTGGCGGTGTACGCCCGTGTGTCGCCCGAAAACAAGCTGAACATCGTGCAGGCGCTGCAAACGAAGGGGCATATCGCTGCGATGACGGGCGACGGTGTGAATGATGCGCCCGCCCTCAAGAAGAGTGATATCGGCGTGGCGATGGGCATCACCGGGACGGCGGTCAGCAAAGAAGCGTCCGATATGGTGATCCTCGATGACAACTTCGCCACCATCGTGAGCGCCGTTGAAGAAGGCCGCACGATCTATGACAACGTGCGCCGCTTCATCAAGTACCTGCTGGCGAGCAATACAGGCGAACTGATCGTGCTGCTCACCACCCAGTTGATCGCCGGGATGACGCTGCCGCTCACGACATTGCAAATCCTGTGGATGAACCTGATTACTGACGGCATCCCCGCGCTGGCGCTGGGCGTGGAGCAGGCCGAAAAGGGCGGCATGAAGCGCGCCCCGTATGCCCCGAATGAAAGCTTGTTCGGGCGTGGCCTCGGTCGTCATATCGTGATCGTCGGCGCGCTCCTCGGCATCTCCGGCGTGGCGCTTGGCTACTGGGCGTTCGCCAACAACATCACGGCGGCCAATGGCGCGCCCGCGTGGAATACGATGGTCTTCATCTTCCTGACCATCGCGCAGATGGGTCACGCGCTCGCGCTCCGCTCGCACCGCGAATCGATCTTCACGGTTGGGCTGGCGGGCAACCGCCTGCTGATCGGCGCGGTCATCGTGACCATCGTCCTGCAGTTGATCGCCATCTACACGCCGTTCTTCAACAACCTGTTCAATACCAACCCGCTCACGCTCGACCAACTGCTGATCTGCCTCGTGCTGAGCACGGTCGTGTTCTGGGGCGTGGAACTGGAAAAGCTGCTCATGCGGCGCGGCATTCTCAAGTAACTCTGATACCTAAAGCGGCGGCCCACAGCACCGTCCGTTTGACCAAGCAGTCCCCATGTCTCGCCTACGCGGAGATCCTTCATCGAAGCGTAGGCACCTCCAAATCGGGAGAGAGGGAGTTTCCTCTCTCCTCCCTTCCTCAAGTGGACGATGGGGCACAGATGACCTCACCCGCAGCCCCTCTCCGGATGGAGAGGGGAGGCAAGCAGGGAAACTCGATACAGCGTAGGGACGCGCAACGGTGCGTCCGCCAACTCAACCTCACCCCCAGCCCCTCTCCGAAAAGAGGAGAGGGGAGATAAGCAGAACGAATTTGGTGAGGTATAAATCAGAACATTTGTATCATATAGTAGGGACGCGATTTGTCGCGTCCGCGGACTTGAAGTGGCGACCTCGGACGCCATGCATGGCGTCCCTACGAAAACAACTGTGTATCTGGGACGCGGTAGCGTTGCCAATAGAGAGAAGGAAAACACACGATGCAATGCCCGATTGATGGAACCCCGCTGGTGATGGCGGATCGGCAAGGAATCGAAATCGACTACTGCCCGAAGTGCCGCGGCGTGTGGCTCGACCGGGGTGAACTCGACAAGATCATCGAGCGCTCGGCGGGATTTGACGCGCAAGCCGCTGCGCCGACGCAAGGGTTAGCACCGCGTGCGCCCGCGCCGCTCGGTGAGAAGCCGAAGAATGACCAGTACTACCGCGATCACGACTACGACGATGATGACTATCGCCGCCAGTACCGCCGAATCAATACCCGCCGGGACAGTATCCGCCCAAGAAGAAGAAAAACTTCCTCGAAGATATGTTCGACGTCTTCGACTAAGCGGTTAGCAATTAGCTGTTAGCGATTAGTGGAGGGGCGCAGCAAGTGCTGCGCCCGTTATATTTCTTCGGCGCATTGGAAAAACACGTGTATACCAGTGCGGTAGAGATAGGTCGAAACCAAAAACAAATGCGGTCGAAAATCAAAATATTCTGAAGGTGCCTCATACAGCCAATTACCGATGTAGATGACTATTTCCTCTTCCGACTTTGCTTCCCTCAGGATTTCGGCCAATTCAGAACAGCGATTTGGTTTTTGCAGCACGATAGTCTGCAATGCTGTCAGAAACCGGGCAATGCGTGGGAACTGCCATGCGAGGACAGGAAAGTTTGTCTGATTAAGTTCAGGATTTAGCAGACGGCGGACAGAGCTAAACAGGTCGCTCAACACAGCAGACTGAGTGTATGACATCAATTCAGCGTCAAAACTGTTCACGAGCGCTTCCTTGTCCATCGCCAGATATTTCCGAGCTTCACGAATTTCACTTGGCGTCGGTTCGCGGAATTTCTGTTTTGGCATAGTTCGAGGCTCTGCTGGAAGACACGCTTCTATTGTAAACAAAAACGCGGCGATCAAGCGATCACCGCGTTTTGATTCCCCCTCTCCAAGTGGAGAGGGGGCTAGGGGGTGAGGTTAATCCGCGGCCATCTCCGGCGAGAGTTCGATCTCGCGCTCGCGGCGGAACTGCTGCGTGTACAGGCGGTAGTAGTGACCGCGTGCCTTGAGCAGTTCGGCGTGTGAACCCTGTTCGCTCACGCCGCCGTTCTCGATGACGAGGATGCGGTCGGCTTTGCGAATGGTGCTCAGGCGGTGGGCGATGATGAAGCTGGTGCGCCCCTGCATCAACGTTTCCATCCCCTTCTGGATCAGGGCTTCGGTGAGCGTGTCGACGCTGCTCGTCGCCTCGTCCATGATGAAGAGTTCCGGCTTCGCCAGCACCGCGCGCGCCAAGCTGATCAACTGCTTCTGCCCGACCGAGAGCAGGTTACCGCCCTCGCCAACTTCTTCGTCATAGCCCTTCGGCAGCGTGGTGATGAACTCGTGTGCGCCCGCCAGCTTCGCCGCCGCTTCGATCTCTTCGTCGGTGGCGTCCAGCTTGCCGTAGCGCAGGTTCTCGCGGATCGTGCCGCTGAACAGGTGCGGCGTTTGCAGCACCATGCCGATGCGCGACTGGATGGCGTGCTGCGTCATATCCGTGTAGTCGATGCCGCCGATGCTCAGCGTGCCGCCGCGCGGCTCAAAGAAGCGGCAGATCAGGTTGACCAGCGTCGACTTGCCTGCGCCCGTCGGCCCGACCAGCGCGATGGTTTCGCCGCGCTTGATGGTCAGGTTGAAGTCGCGCAGAATCGGCTTGTCGACTTCGTCGTCATAGTAGAACTGCACGTTGTTGAACACGATGTCGCCCGCAATCGTGCCGGGGTCGACCGCATTGGCCTTGTCCACAATCGACGGCTGGCTGTCCATCAGCGCGAAGGTGCGCTCCGCCGAGGCAATCGCGTGCTGCATCGAGGCGAACACGCGCGCCATGTCAGCTACCGGCCACAGCATGAAGGTCACGTAGCTGATGAAGGCCTGAATGCCGCCGACCGTCATCAACCCGAGGTCGATCTGATTGCCGCCGTAGTAGATGATGCCGCCGAGCGCGAACGCGCTCACCAACTGCACCGCGGGCAGGAACATGGCCGACAGCCACGCCGCCTTGAACGATGCCCGGTACATGGTGTCCGTCAGCACGCCGAACTCGCGCAGGTTTTCCGCTTCGCGTCCCAGCGCCTTGACCACGCGCACGCCCGTGATGTTCTCGTTGAACGCGCCGGTGATCTTCGAGTTCGCCTTGCGCGACTCACGGTATTCGTCGAGGATGCGCGCCTGAAACCACACGGCGATCACGACCAGCACGGGGATGACGAGCATCACGCCGAGCGCCAACTGCCAGTTGATCGACATCATGAAGAGCACAGCCGTGATCATGTTGACGATGGCCCAGGTTACGTCGAGCAAGCCCCACGTGATCAGGTCGGCGATGCGTTCGGTATCCGACGTCAGGCGCGACATAATCCAGCCGACGGGCGTCTTGTTGTAGTAGCTGATCGACAGCTTTTGCAGGTGGTCGAACAGCGCCGTGCGCATGTCGTACATCACCTGCCAGGCCGAGCTTGCCGCACAGGTAGATGAAGATGTAGACCGACGCCGCCTGTATGACCATCAACACGCCGTAAACCAGCACGATTTCGAGCAGGCGTTCGCGGTCGCCGGGGATGATCGCCTCGTCGATGATCAGCTTGCTCAGGTAGGTGAGCAGCATGCCGATCACCGACATGGCGCTCACCGCCACCAGGAAGCCGCTGGTCGCTTTCCAGTGCGGGCGGAGCTGACTGACAATGCGGATCAGCACGCGCCCGTTGAATTTTGCTCTATAGTCTTCTTCTTCGTAGCCACCAAAATCAGACATTGTTGGCTAGCTCCTTTTCGAGTTCCGACTCGATGCGCATTTGCAGATCGTAAATCTGCTGGTAGATGCCCGGTTGATTGACGAGCGTGTCATGCGTGCCGCGCTGCACGATGCGCCCCTTGTCCATCACCAGAATTTGATCGGCGTTCATCACACTTTGAATGCGGTGCGCGATGATGAACGTCGTGCGGTTTTCCATCAGTTCGTCCAGCGCCTGCCGGATGTTCGCTTCCGTCTCCGTGTCCACCGACGAGGTTGAGTCGTCGAGGATGAGGATGCGCGGGTTCTTGAGCAGCGTACGCGCAATCGCCACGCGCTGCTTCTGCCCGCCGGAGAGCGTCACGCCGCGTTCGCCGACGACCGTGTTGTAGTTTTCCGGGAACGACATGATCACGTCATGCACGTCCGCCGCCTTCGCCGCCGCGATCACTTCCGCGTCGTCAACATGCCGCCCGACCCCGTAGGTGATGTTCTCGCGGATCGACCGGGAGAACAGGAACGGCTCTTGTTCGACAATGCCGATGTTCGAGCGCAGGAACTGCCGCGAAATCAGGCTGATCGGCACGCCGTCCAGCGTCACGCGCCCCGCCGTATAGTCGTAGAAGCGCGGCAGCAGGTTGACCAGCGTCGTCTTGCCTGACCCGGTCGAGCCGAGCAGGGCAACTGAGCTCCCCGCCTTGACGGTGAACGTAATGTCCTGAAGCACCACCTGACCCGGTTCGTACTGGAAGCCGACGTTTTCGAAGGCGATGTTGCCTTCCAGCGGCTTATCCAGCTTGGACAACCCTTCGGTGATCGGTTCGCGGTCTTCGCGCAGAATTTTCGCCACGCGGTCGTAGCTCACCAGACCTTCCGACATGTTCACGATGATTCGCCCGAGACCGCGGATCGGTTCAATGATCCAGATGATCAGGCCGATGTAAGCGACGTATGTGCCGACCGTGATTGTCCCGTCCATGACCATGATTGCGCCGACCACGTAGCCGGAGAGCTGCTGCAAACCGCTCAGCATGTCGGTCAGCGGCCAATAGGTCGCGGGTCCCTGCATGAACTTCACGCCGCGGTCAAAGTGCTCCCGATTTTCCTTCTCAAACTTGGCGCGCTCGTAGTCCTGGCGGGCAAACGCCTTGACGACGCGCACGCCGGTCAGATTTTCTTGCAGCGTCGCGGAGAGCGTGCCTTCCTGCTCTTGCAGGCGTTCGTACGCCTTCGAGATGCGGCGGAAGAAGATGAGCGAGACGACGCCGATCACCGGGACGACGATCACCGAGAACAGGGCGAGCTGCCAGTTCAGCACCAATAGGGCAGTGAAGTTAATGGTGAACAGCAAGCCGATACGCCCGAGACCGATGGCCTGTTCCGAATAGAACCGCTGAATGTGATTCACGTCAGAAGTCACGCGCTGAATCAATTCCCCGGTCGCGTTTTTGCTGTGAAAGGCGAAGGTCAGGCGCTGCAAGTGGTCGAACAGGTAGTTGCGCAGACGCAGCACAATCCCTTCGGCTGTTTGCGCCGCCCAACGACCGCTCAAATAAGTGAACACTGCTTCAATGCCTGCCATCGCGATGAAGCTTAAGGCGATCAAGACCAGTGCTCCGAGAATCTGATCGCGCATCAGCACATCATCGACGAGGTAGCGCAAGAGGAGAAGTGTCCCCGTCTTGGCAGCCGCCGACAGCGCCTGGGCCAGCATCGCGCCTGCGTACAGACGACGAAAGCCAGCCAGCATCCGCCACAACCCGACGAGCCGGTTGGATGAAACTGTTGCTTTGAGATCGAGTGCTTGGTAATTCAAAAGCTGCGCCTCCTTGTAACTGATCGCGCATGGAGGATTATACACCCACCTTGGGGATGAAAATCAAGGGGTGTTTTGAGGAATTAACGTACCAATTTCGTTATTAATGGGTCATGAGGGTTCAATTTCTGAACCACCTAAACGTTGAGAGTCTCAATTCTACATGTGAATTCCAGCCTGATCGTGAAGAGGAGGTGAGTTCACAGTTGACAGTTATCAGTTAACAGTCAGAACAGGCCTTTACTGAAAACTGTCAACTGAAAACTGTGAACCGAAGCTTTTATGCTGTGCGTTCGATCCAGCGGATTTCGGGCAGCGCTCGGCGGTCGCTCGGCAGAATCAGGTGGCTGTCGCCGAATTCATGCCACAGGTAGCCTGCGCGCACGGCTTCGTGATACGCATCGCGGATCGTGTCCTGTCCGGCGATGGTGTAGAGCATGGCGAGGTGACTCGTCACCGGGTCGTGCATGCCCGTGATCAAACCGTCGACCACGTTCACGCCGCGCTTCGGATGAATGTACAGGCGGGTGAACCCGCGTGACGGTTCGACTTCGTGCCCGTTGAACGCCGTTTCCAGCGCGCGCACCACCGTCGTGCCGACCGCGATCACGCGCCGACCTTCACGCTTCGCCGTATTCACGCACTTGGCCGTCCTAGCGCTCACATGGTAGGGCTCGGGGTACATGGGATGCTGCTCGACCACGTCCGTTTCGACTTCGAGACTGCTCACGCCTGTGTGCAGGGTGATCGCCGCGATTCCGACGCCGTTCTCCCGCAGGCTGTTCACCACGCGCTCCGTGAACGGGTAGGCCGCTGAGGGCATTTCCGCGCTGCCGGGGACGGCGGCGAACACCGTCTGGTACGTCGAGAGCGGGTGGCTCTCGGTGATGTAGCCGTAACGGATCGGTGCTCCGATCCGCCCCATCGCTGCGCGCACATCGCCATCGACCTGCGCGAACCACAGGCGCGGCAAACCGGGATAGGGCGCGATCAGGCGGGCGGGAAGGCCACCGATCTCAATTTGTATGCCTGCTGTCACGGGCAGCGGCCCCGGTTGGGACGTGCTCCAGCGCGGCTCGATCAGCCAGGTGCCATTGCCAAAATTGGTCGCCATGCTCACCACAAATTCCCCGAGTTCAGCGCTGGTGGCGGGCAGGCTGGCGGGCAGCGTCGCGCTGTCGTTGACGACGACGAGATCGCCGGGACGCAGGTAGTGTGCCAGTTCGGTGAAGCGCGTGTGCGCATGACCGCGCTCGCTGCTCACCATCAGGCGCGCATGATCACGCGGGACGCCGCGGACTTCCGCGGGCTGCGTCGCCTGCAAGGCTAACGGCCGCTCGAAAACTAACTCAGACCGCTTCATTGACTGCCTCCCAATTCTGCGCTTGCGCCGCGTAGCGCCCGCCGCTCACCGCCGCCCGATCCTGTCCGAACAACCACGCCCAGAACGGCACGGTCACGTCCGGCAAAGGGCGGTCGGAGATGTCATCGCCGGGAAACGCATCCTGATGCATCACTGTGCGCATGTCGCCCGGATCCACGCTGACCACGCTCACGCCCGCGTCGCTCAGTTCGTTCGCCAGCGTCAGCGAGGCGAGGTCGAGCGCGGCTTTGGTCAGGCCGTAGCCGCCCCACGTCGGGTAGCCGCCTTTGGCCGCGTCGCTCGACAGGTTGATCACCAAGCCGCCGTTGGCTTTTAGCGCGGGCAGGGCTGCCTGTGTTAGCGCGATGGGCGCGACGACGTTGATCTTGAAGACGCGTTCCAGCGCGTCGAGCGGGAAATCGGCGAGTGGCAGCAAGGGCGATACGCCGAGATCCGACGCATTGTTGACGAGCACCGACAACCCGCCGAGCGCGTTCGCCGCGTCGATCGCGGCAGTACGGTGGGCGGCATCGGTTACATCGCCGACTACAGTCTGCACAGGCACGTTGAACGAGCTCAGCGCCAGCGCGACCTTTTGCAGTGGTTCGGCGTGGCGGGCAGTCAGCACGAGCGCGTAGCCCTGACCTGCGAGAAACCGCGCCACAACTTCGCCCAAACCGCGGCTCGCCCCGGTGATGATTGCTACTTTCGCTGCCATGCTGTTCCCTGTTGGTCTACATTTCGAATTGTCTCTACTATAGGGCAAGGCGTGACCAAATTCGTCGGACAGAGGGCGGGTTTCCGGACTGTACCTCTGTACAGTTATAATGAGCGAGCGTTCAATGCAGAGGCTGTAATATCCACAGCTCAGGGAAAGCGAAGCATGCGTTCATTACCGGGAATGCCGCACCAGCAAGCGGTGCTTGCGGCGATTGTGCGCTACTATGCGGATGATGTCCGCATCCGTGCGGTGCTGCTGTTCGGATCATTAGCGGTCGACACTGGGGATGAGTATTCCGACCTCGATCTCGACATTGTGCTGGCCGATGACGTCTCTATCGACGTAGCCGAAGAATTGGCGGGCTTGGCAGCGGCGCTGGAACCCGGGGCTCTCATCATCGCGCATGGCGACGAAGGTGACGTGCTGCTGCCGTCGCTGGTCGAGTTTTCGATTCGCTATCACGCGCTGGCGGACACGAATCCCAATATCCTCCATACGGCGCGGGCGCTCCACGGCCTGTTGGATCAAACAGCTTTGGAAGGTGCAGGTTTACTCAATCTGCAAAAGCGCATTGCCGAAAGCCCAGAGACTAAAATCAATGCGTTTCTCCGCTATGTGCTGGAAACGGACATCGCGCTGCGGCGCGGGCGCTTGTGGATGGCGCTCGATCTTTTGAG
Source organism: Candidatus Flexifilum breve (assembly GCA_016717205.1). Classification (GTDB taxonomy): domain Bacteria; phylum Chloroflexota; class Anaerolineae; order Aggregatilineales; family Phototrophicaceae; genus Flexifilum; species Flexifilum breve. The sequence goes on along the minus strand of JADKGC010000003.1, from coordinate 487,049 downwards.
CCGCGTGCGCTTGCTCGGCATGGAGTTGTTCGCGCTCGAACGGGGCGCGATTCGCCCCATTCATACGTTTGATGCTCAGGCCGATCCCGTGCTTCAGTCGCAGTTCGCCGCGCTGCTGCCAGCACTGGATGCAGTCAGTATCCGAACAGCCTTGATCGCCGCGTTGGCGATCTTGCCCACGCTGCCCGGCGTCACGCTGACAGCCGATCAACAAATCATGTATGCGCGGATCCGTCAGCGGATCGCGGAATATCCAGATTTCCCACTGCGCTAGCGCGGTGTAACTTAGTCGGTGACGGGCTGCAACGCCTCTGGCAGTGGCGCACCGCTGACCCAGGCGCGGATCATCGCCGTGAAGAGTTGCGGGTTTTCGCCGTTCCACGCGTGATGCAGCCCCGGCGCGAGTCGCCCCTGTGCGTTGGGCATCAGCCCGGGGATAAGGCTGGCGCTCTCGACCATCGCTTTCAGCTCTTTGCTCCCCGCCACAACCAGCGTGTGTACGGGAATGTGGCGCAAATCCGGCAGCTTGAGCACATAGAGCTCGGCGAGAATGCGCTTGAAGGCGACGCGGGACATCGCCAGCATGCTTTCGGTATAGAGATCAGCCACGTCATTCGGCAAGAACATCATTTTTGCCTGTGCGCGCACAAACCAGGGGCTTTTCATGAAGCGGTACATGAGGCTGATTTGCAGACGCTGCAGTGCTCCGAGCGGGGGCGGTGCGGCGGTGACTCCGCTCACCACGACATGATCGATGCAGTTGGCGTATTTGCCGAGCGCATGCAGCGCTACATAGCCGCCCAGCGATAAACCGATGAGCGACGCCCGCCCGTCCGTGGCCCGCGCACGGATGATTGGCGCGATCAGGTCGGCGGTGTCCGCCATCGACACCCATTCGACCTGATTACTGAGGCCGTGTCCCGGCAGATCGATATTCAGGCAGTGGAAATCGGCTAACGCGTGCGTTTGGGCTTCCCACATCCAGCCACTCGTGCCGGAGCCATGCAAAAACAATAGCGTCGGCGCGCCCGGCGTGCCGCTCTCCTTGATATACAGTTCCATGTGCTGTCCTCGTCTGTTTAGTCTTCGGGAATGCTGAATAGGGCGAAGGTGTAGCGCCGTTTGGGGGGCGCGGTGGGGTCTTCGTCCGGGGCGGCGGCGTGGGGCAGTGCCAGTGAGCGGAACTGCTCGGTGAGCTGATGATACTGGTCGTCGGTCAGGTGCAGCACGGTCTTCGCGTAGACCGAATCATCCATCCGGTTGGTTTCACCCTGATGCCGTTCCAGATAACTGGAGAAGTCCTGCAGCAGCGACGACAGGAAGACCATGAAGTAGCGCAAATGATCCTCGTCGCTGACAACTTCCAGCTCATCCGCGCGGATGCGGGTCGCGCCTTCGACCAGCGTGTAGACTTTCTCGACCGTGCCGCGCACCGGGCGCTCGTCGACCACACGGATGATGCCGCCGTCGAGCAGCGCGTTGATGTGGCGGTAGAGCGAGGTCTGCGGCACATCGCTGATCTCCTGCGCGATCTGGCCCGGCGTCAGCGGTTGGCCGCCGAGCGCCATGATGATCCGAATGCGGATCGGGTGGAGCAGTAAATCGATTCTGGACATCAGCTCGCCTCTATGTTTCCGTAAATGAGTATATTTCCAAAAATGGAAATAGTCAAGGGGCGGGCAACAATTGCGAACGTAAAGGCAGAGCCCACCCTCAAAACTGCGCGCACCAAGCTGATTCGCGGGCTGAATAGAGGTGGAATTGATATAAAGTTGTGACTTGTGCATTCAATCGTTGGTTAGAGAATGGTTTGAAGTAAGGAATTCTGAAGAATTGGTTAGACAGTCATTTATCTATTTGTCGATTAATTGTGTCAACCTTGAGCAATGATGAGCGATTACAGGCAGAAACTCACGGCCAGAACATGACGATAGTTCTATTCGATCTCCGTCAATATTCAATAATCTCAATGCTTCAAAATAGAGACCCATGCTAACTTAGAGCCAAGTGTTAATCATTCTGGTGAACGGACAACAGCAATGGAAACTCTTCTCACTATCATCACTATCTGGTTTGTGGCCTCCATCCCCGCAACGCTGATTCTGGCGCGTATCCTGGGTGAAACCAGCCGGATGCAAGAAGAAGCCACGGCCGAACTTCTCGCCGCTGCGACTGTCGAAGCGCAGTCGGTCGCCGTTCGCTAGAGCAGAGTTTCAGGTACTTCACCCGGTCTGGCCGTTGCGAAGGCGCGGCTGTCCGACACGAACGCGGGTCGCATCGCTGCCTGCCTAGACGATTTGCGTTAGACGACTATCCGCTGAATTTCGGCGCGTGCCAACCTCATTATGGGTTGGGCGCGCTGTTTTGTTTGGTCAAACCACCTTGGTTCCCGATACTAAACAGCTTCCTCGCATCTTAACGTATGTAGGCGTCTCTCTAAACGTTTTCCACCAGATGCCGTTGTAGCGCTATCGTCACAGCCTCAGTCCGATTCCCCGCGCCGAGTTTGGCCAGAATTGAACTCACATGAAATTTCACTGTGCGTTCACTGATCACCAACTGTGCCGCAATTTCCTTGTTTTGGAGGCCTCGTACCATCAACGTGAGGACTTCGCGTTCGCGCGGGGAGAGCGCTTCGGTCTGCGGGTGCTGTGCTTCGGTGATGCGGCGCAGCAGCTTCGAGGTGACAATCGGCTGTAAGAGTGACCCACCCCCGTAGACCACCCGAATCGCATTGAACAATTCTTCGCGCGGCGCCCCCTTGAGCAAATATCCCTGCGCTCCGGCTTGCACCGCGCTCAAAATGCGTTCATCGGTGTCAAAGGCCGTGAAGACAATCGCGGGGACTTCCTGCCCGCGTTCGCGCAGCGCATTGAGCGTTTGTACGCCGTCCAGTTCGGGCATCTGTAGATCGAGCAGCAGCACATCCGGCGGCGCGGCGGCGACGAGGTTGAGCACCTCGCGCCCGTTAGCGGCCCGCGCCATCACTTCAAAATCGGGCTGCGTGCTGAGGATCGCGGCGAGGCCATCCACGACGACCGGGTGATCGTCGGCAATAAGTATCCGTATGCTCATGTTCTGGACTCCAACGGTAAGGTGATTTTGAGCGTGGTCCCTTCGCCCGCCTGTGTGGACACCTCAAACGTGCCACCGAGCAGACGCGTGCGCTCGTTCAAACCGATTAGCCCGAAGCGGTCTTTGGGCAGGGCGGTTGGGTCGAAGCCTTGCCCGTCATCCTCGATGACCAGTTCGACTTTCTCCGGCTGCGAGGTGAACACAACGCAGATCTGGGTGGCGTCGGCGTGGCGCGCGACATTGGTCAGCGCTTCCTGCGCGATGCGATACAACCCGGCTTCGATGCGCACCGGAAGTGGGCGCTGCCCGCCGATCAACTCGACGCTGGTGCGCAGTCCGGACTCTGCGCCGAACTGCTCCACTAGTGCTTCGAGCGCCTCGCAGAACGAACGCTTTTCGAGCGGCGCGGCGCGCAAATCCAGCACGGAGCGGCGGGCTTCCTCCATATTGGCGCGCGCCAGCGTCAGCGCCCGCATGACTGCATCGTGCGCCTCTTCGATCTTTTCGAGATGCATGAAGGCGTCGGCGGTCTCCAACTGTAAGGTGATCGCCGCCAAGCCCTGCGCCAGCGTGTCATGGATTTCACGCGCGAGGCGGTTGCGCTCCTCGACCGCACCGAGTTCCAGCGAACGGTCGAACAGGCGGGCGCGCTCAATGGCAATGCTCACCATGCCGCCGACCGTGTTGAGCAGGCGCAAGTCGTCGTCGGAGAGCTCTTTCCAATCCGCGCTGACCACGTTGAGCACGCCCACGCGCCGATCATGATGGTAGAGCGGCACGCTGGCATGGTGGCGCAGCCCGCCGGAGCGGTCGGTCGAGAGGTACTTGAGGCGCGTGCAGGTGATGATGCTGACGTTGGCGGCAGTGTCGAACGTGCCGAGCGCGTACTTTTCGAGGCAGTAGCAGTCGTTGCCCTCCATGCTGGCGGGGTCGTTCCGCAAGCCGGGCGGCAGGTTGAGCGCGGCGGCGAGGTAGGTCGCGCCGGTGTCTTCACGCTGCAACCAGATCCACCCGGTCTGCACATTGAACAACGCGGCGATGCTGTTGAGCGCCGCCTCCAGCGCGCGGGAGAGATCGACTTCCCGGTTGAGCGCTTCGGCAATCGTATTGAGAATCGAGAGCTCGCGGTTGCGTGTCTTGAGTTGATCGGTATCCGACATGCAGTTTTCGCCAATAGTTTGAGCGATAATTTGGATTATAAACTGATCTTGCTAATTGCTTGAAATCGTCGGGGTTGCTCATGGACAGTATTCAAGTCAATAATTTGGAGTTCCACGGACCAATCAACAAGATATTCAAGATTCCCGATGAACACTTGGTATCTTTCAGTTACGAATTTACCTATGGGAAATCATATCTCCTTAGTGGAGAAGCGGGGCAGGGTGGATTTGCATTGAGCTGGATCCTCGGCGGGTTGCTTGATCCGCAGCAAGGCTCAATTTACCGGAATGGCATGCCCTATTCTGCACAGCAGCGTAAAGAGGACGGTTGGTGTGTGCACTATAGTGAGGTGAAGCGTTTCGGGCTATTGAAACAATCCGTCAAGGCACAGGTGCGGCACGGTTTGCGCACAACGGCTAATCCCTATTTGAAGAGTGAAGCAGAAGTTATTGAACGATTTCGTTTAACACCCGAGCGTTATGACCGTCCCATGGGACATTTGAGTGGCGAGGCATGGGGGGCGAGTTGCGCGATTGGTTTCGTGCATGGCAAGCGGATCTTTTGCTTTCCGTGGTCAATATACCGTATCGAAGAATATACGGATCTCTGGCTAAAAAAGCAGTTCGACCTCCTTACATCAACTGGATCACTGGTGATAATTCCATTCCGTGAAACAGAACCGGCAAGACGCCTGTGTGATGAAGTCGTGCGCCTTCGCCCCTAAAACGCAAAAACCGGGCATCAATGCCCGGTTTTGACAAGTTATGCAGTTGTGGAGACGTGTCTCTAGCCCAGATAATCGCGCAAATTGTGAGCCAAACGCGGGTGACGCAAACGGCGCAGCGCTTCTTTTTCAAGCTGGCGAATGCGTTCACGGCTCAAACCGAATTTATTGGCGATTTCTTCGAGGGTGTGCGGTTCACCACCACCGAGACCAAAGCGCAGACGGAGAATATGGCTCTGGCGCGGGGTGAGTTCGCTCAACACTTCTTCGATGGTTTCTTGCAGTAAATGCTGGGTAGCTGATTCAACGGGGGAGGGGGAGTCCTGATCTTCAATGAAGTCGCCGAATTCGCTGTCGCCGTCATCGCCGACCGGGCGTTCCAGCGCGATTGCGTGCTGGCTGGCGTCCATCATCGCGCGGACGGTGTCGGCGGGGAGGTCCATCTCGCCGGCAATTTCTTCCGGTGACGGGCGGCGTCCCAACGACTGTTCCAATCCCTGAGCGGTGCGGTACATCTGGCGGATGCGTTCGGTCATGTGCAGCGGAATGCGGATGGTGCGCGTTTTCTGCGCCAGCGCCCGCGTGATTGCCTGCCGAATCCACCATGTCGCGTAGGTGCTAAACCGATTACCGCGGCGGTAATCATATTTATCGACTGCGCGCATCAGACCAACATTGCCTTCCTGAATCAGATCGGGGAAGGGCAAACCCTGACCCATATACCGTTTGGCAATGCTGACGACGAGACGGGTATTGGCCCGACCGAGATGTTCCCGGGCGGCCTGACCATCGCTCACGAGCTTTTCGAGATGCGCCAGCCACGCGTCGCTGTACATTTCGCGGGAACCAAGCCGCGACAGGGTGTCACGCGCTTGCTTGCCCAGTTCGATGCGCTTCGCCAGCTCGATTTCTTCCTGCGCGGTGAGCAGCGGCTCTTGCGCCATCTGCCTGAAGTATAACCCGACCGGATCATCAGCCGAGACTGCGCTGATGTCGCCGACCGTCGGGTCTTGCAGGATTTCTTCTGGTTCGAACTCTGCTTCCCCCTCTTCGGCCAGAATAAACGAGTCCGAGGGTTCGCTTTCCTGGCGTAATTCGATGCCCAACTCATCTAGCTCGTAGAGAATAGTCTCAATGGCGTTTACATCGTCGCCATCCTCATCCAGCACTTCAAGCACATCTTCAAAGGTGACGTACCCGCGCTGGTCAGCCCGGTTCAGAAGTTCCTGTAACACGACAGCTACTTGCCTCCGTCTCAGTTGGCATAACAAGTGCCACGTTCGTACATGTGTACAAACCCGTCGAGCATGAAAAAAGCTACTCTATTCAGAAAACTTTCATATTCTAACACATTTCTTGTGGCTTTGTGAATTACTGTGCATATTGCCATAGCGTGAATCTTGCAAAAAATTTGCTTAAGTGTTCGTTGTCTCGATAGATAATTCACCAGAACTGACTACAATCTACGGCGTCTAAAGCTTGTTTCGTGACGCCGGACGGAAGGTTATCTTGATGAATGGTCTACTCGCTGCTGCTCCTCCGGTTGCGCCCCGCCAGTCGTGGATCAACCAGCACGCGGGGCTGCTACTGCTCGGCCTGCTGGCGTTGGGCTTGGCGCTGCGTCTCTATTTCGCGTCCATGCCGGGGTATCCCGGCGACATTGATGGGTGGAGCCGCATGTCGGCGTTGGCGGTGCGTTTTGGGTATCCCCACATGTACGACCCCGGGATTTTCAACCGTGATGAAGGGGTCTATCCGCCATTCTATCATGTAATGCTGAATGCGGTTGGGCTCATCTACCGCCAGTTTGTTTCCCCGACGTTCGCGCTCGGTACGCCCGAACTCAACACGCTGCTCAAACTCTTTCCCATTGTATGCGAAATGCTTTTGGCCGCGACTCTGTACTGGGGGTTAGGCAAGACGGTTGACAGGCGGGCGGCGTTGGTGGCGGTGGCCGGGTTCCTGTTCAACCCGGCGATCCTGTACACCAGCGCTTACTGGGGCATGTTCGGCGATGCGTTCTACGCGCTGTGCGTGGTGATCGCGCTGTTCGCCCTGCAGCGCGAACGCCTGCTGATCGCCGGGGCTGCGCTGGCAGCGGGGGTGTTCTTCAAGTTTCAGACGGTGGCCTTTCTGCCGCTGATCGGCTGGTGGCTGCTGCGCCCGCTTCATTGGAAGCGCCTGCTCACATTTGCGGTTGGGTTCGCCCTCGCCACCGCGCTGATCTGGCTACCATACGTGCTGGCGGGCACGCTGCCCAATGCGCTGCGCGCGCTGCGGAGCACCGTCGGCTTGTTCCCGGTGCTGGCCGCGAACGCGCATAACGTATGGTGGCTGTACAGCGGCGGCGATGTATGGCAATCCGACGTCCAGCCCGTGCTGGCTGACTTGAGCGCACGCACGGTCGGGCTGCTGGCGTTCGGCGCGGCGCATGTGCTCGTGTTGTTCCGCTCGGTGGCGCTGCCCCAGCGTTTCGCCGCCGCGGCTTACATTGACTTCGCCTTCTTCATGCTCTCAACCGAAATGCACGAAAATTACCTGTACCCGACGGTCGTCCTGCTGGTGATCGCGGCGAGCGCTGCGCGACGCTATGCGCCGCTGACCATCGTCATCAGCGTGACAGCATGCTTTAACATGGCGCTGCACGATGTGCTGATCGACCCGGCGACGTGGCTGCCCGCAGGAACACTGGACAGCGCCCGCATGCTGAATGCGACGGTCAACGGCGCGGTGTTCGCCGCGTGGACGCTGAGTTTGCTCTGGGATAGTGCTCGTCAGGTTCGTCGGCTTGTCGTTCCGAAAAGCGCGCGTACCACATCATGATTGCGGCATGACGTTTGACCCCATCCCTGCATTGGGCTGCGACGTTCCCCGGCGCGGGACGGTCTTCAGTCAATGGTGAGTAGGAATATTTCGTGAATTAACGTGGTTGCATTGCATAAAAAAGAACCCGCCATTATCATACATTACAGAAGGGTTATTCGAGGGCAGCATGACGACGCGACGCTTTACTGAACCATTTCCTCCCAATCCAGATGAACCATCCGCCGAGAACCGGCCAGCAGTCAAGCGTCCCCAGCCGATTCAGCCGAAGGCTGCGCCCCCGGCCGCTCCTCCGCCCACCGCTGCGGCGGCTCCCGCCGCGCCCGCCCTGAACGGAGCAGCGCCAGCGGCCCGCGCGGCAATGCGCATCTGCCGCGCACGCTGACGCAGGTACTCAACGAAGCTGACGACCGCGTCACACGCGGCGATCTGGTCGATTATGTGCCGCTGCCCACCGGGTTTGACCCGCTCGACGGGTTTATCGGCGGCGGTCTGCGCAAAACCGAACTGGTACTGCTCGGCGGCGCGCAGGGCATCGGCAAGACGATTGCCACGCTGCAAGTCGCCCGCAATATTGCCATGCGCCCCGATCAGTACGTGTTTTACCTCTCCTACGAACACACCGAAACCCACCTCATGCATCGTCTGCTGTGCATGGAGAGCATCAACCCGCCAGAAATTGACCTGAGCCGCGGCTTGAAACTGCGCGATCTGTACCAGATCATCGTGGCGCAGCGCGCGAAGGAATTCATGGGGCGCGAAGGCGGCGCGGGGTCGCTGCAAGCCATTCTGCGTGACAACCCCAAGACGGCGCCCGGCCTCGGGCGCATTCTACGCTACGCCGACCGCATGATCCTCGTCAAAGCCAGCCCGGCGGTGACGACGCTGCGTTCCATCAAAGAGATGACCGCGCGCCTGTGCGATGCGACCGGCGGCAATGTCGCCGTTTTCATCGACTATCTGCAGAAGATCGCTGTGCATCCCGAACGCCCGCGCGACGAAAACGACAAGGTGACGATCATCGTCGAAGGCTTGAAGGACATCGCCATGTCGCTGGATGTGCCCGTGTGGGCCATCGTCGCGGCGGATCGTGAAGGCCTGAAGAGCAAGCGCATCCACCTGTTCCACCTGCGCGGCAGCAGCGCGCTCGACTACGAGTCGGATATCGCGCTGATCATGAACAACAAGTATCAGATCATGTCGAAGGATCACGCGGCGTTCAATCCCTATACCGCCAAGCAGTTCCGCGATTGGGTAGTGTGGACGATTGAGAAGAATCGCGCCGGGCGCGCCATGCAGGATATGGAATTCCAACTGCACGGCCAGCACTTCGCCTTTGATCCGCGCGGTCAAAAGGTGCAGCAGACGCTCATCGACGACAAGATCATCGAGACATAAGCCGATTTTCGCAGTGAAAATGCAAACGGGCGACCCAATGAGTCGCCCGTTTTTGTTTTATTCTAACCACCGCGTGTGCTTACCGCAGCGTGATGTAATTGAGCTTCGACAGCTCACGCACCTGCTGATCCGCGCGGTAGCTGCTGCGCACGAGCGGGCCGCTCTCCACCCACTTGAAGCCGAGTTCGTTTAGCCCGATCTCTTTGATGCGGTCGAATTCTTCCGGCGTGTAGTAGCGTTCGACGGGCAGGTGCTGCTTGCTCGGCGATAGGTATTGACCGACCGTGAGAATATCCACGCCGCACTTGGCGAGATCGCGCATGACTTCGACGACTTCGTCAAACGTTTCGCCCAGTCCGACCATAATGCCGCTCTTGGTCAGCACCAGCGGATCCATCTGCTTGGCGTTAGTGAGCGTCGCCATCGCCCATTCGTAGTGATCCTGCGGCTGCACCTTGCGGAACAGGCGCGGCACCGTCTCCACGTTATGATTCAGAATTTCCGGCTGCGCATCCATGACGATCTTGAGCGCTTCGGCATTCCCCTTGAAATCGGGGATGAGCACTTCGATGCTGCACCCCGGCTGGACTTCGCGGATGCGCTTGATGACCATGGCGAAGATCGGCGCGCCGCCGTCCTTGCGCTCGTCGCGGTTGACGCTGGTGATTACCACATGGCGCAGGTTCAGTGCTTTGACTGATTCCGCGACTCGGTTCGGTTCCGCCCAGTCGAGCGGGCTGGGACGTCCGGTCTTGATGTCGCAGAAGCCGCACGAGCGCGTGCAGGTGTCGCCCATCATCAGGAAGGTTGCCGTGCCGCGGCCCCAGCATTCGCCGAGGTTGGGGCATTGGGCTTCTTCGCACACCGTGTTGAGGTGTTTGTTGCGCATCAATTCGAAGACGCGTTCGTACGTTTCGCCGCTCGGTGCGCGCACCTTGATCCACGGGGGACGGCGGCGGGGATGCTCAGGATCGGGCTGCCACGAGGCATTATCCGTCGGGATAGCATTGGGGTTGATTAAGTCGGTCACAACCGGGCTCCGTTAAATAAACCGTACTGCATTATACGCCTAGCGCAGGATCAAATCGAGTTCCATTGGCGTGGTTTGCATGACCTGACTGCTGACCCACCACAGCCCATGGGTGAGGAGCTCGCGAAAGATGATAACGACCGCCGCCGTGATCGGTCCGATCACGATGGCCGCGATGGGCGGCGCGTTGAGGCGCACCAGTAGGTCGGGCAGCAGCGTGACGGCAACCACCGCGCCGAGCAAATAGGTCACGACCTGCACGAGCAGGTAGCCGCCGACCGCCAGCGCGAAAATGGTGCGCGTCTTGCGGGTGAGCGCGGGCACAAGCATGCCGATCAGCACGGCGACAATGCGCGTGTTGAAGTACTCGTAGAGCAGGAAGGCCCAGAAGGCCAGCGTATCGGCAAACCAGAAGGCGACAGCGCGCTCATGCGTGATCCACATCAGCCAGCCGCCGAAGAGGAAGGGCGCGGCGGCCAACCCGAGGATCATCAGACCGCGCAGTACCATCCGCGTGACGGGCGTCGCCTGAAACCACTGTGTCGCGTACACCCAATGCAGGCTGATCTTCCCGGCGGGCAGCGAACACAGCAAATCGTAGGCGCGGCGGCGGTGTTCGCCGGCGAGATACGCGCTGATGCGTTCGACCGTGCGAAGCCCGAAGAGCAGCGAGGCCAGCAGTGCGAGCAGCGGCGCGGGGAAGAAGATCACCAGCAGCGACATGCCGATGACGGGCGGCACGATGACGACAAACGCGGCGGTCATCACCGGGGTGAAGCGGTCGAAGCGCGGCTCCACATAGGTGACGAATTTGCCGAGCCGCCCCTCGTAGCCGCGCCAACTGATCGGGTCACGCCGCAGCGGGTTTTGCAGGGTGTGATGCAAGCGCCACGTTAGCACAGGGCCTCCATTTCGGCAGGAGTCGCATTCACCGCTGAGCGGAACTGCGCCCACAAGCGCCGGATGATCCATTCGCGATAGGCTGTGAAGACCAACAGCGTGATAGTGGGCAGTGTGAGCGCGATCATTTCGCTGCTGGCGTTGGTGAAACGATAGAGCGTCGGGAGCACCACGCCCGCGCTGAGCACGCCGATCAGGTAGGCGCTCATCTGCACGAGGACGAACAGCGTCACCGTGCTGATACGCACCGTCGAGATGCTGTTGACGCTGGCGGGCAGCGTCATGCCGAGCAGGGTGGCGGTGACCTGCGTACTGTAATGGTCGATGGTCAGCAGCGCAATCACGCAGGCGCATGAGAGCACCCAGAACAGCAGCGCGCTCGTCCCCGTATATGTCAGGCCGAATAACGAAACGCTGCCGAACAGGGTGGTCGCTGTGCCCACCAGCACCATGACTACGGCCAGCGTCCGCAGCGCGCGGTGATCCAGCAGCCAACTCGTCGCATGTGCCCAGTGCAGACCGACGCTGCCGGGCGGGAGCGCGCAGAGCTGGTCGTAAGTACCTTTTTCGCGTTCCCGGACGATGCTGCCGCTCACCTGGTAAGCGATGGCGCCGCCGTAGAGCAGGTGCGCCAGCGGCACGAGGATGGGCGAGGTCGTGAAGACCACGAACATGAGGATCACCAGCAGCGGCGCGCCGAAGAGGATTGCGCCGATGGGCAGCACGATCAGCCCGACGCCGCGGAGCAGCGACGCAACGGCACCCACAACGGGGAGCCCTGCCGCTTCGCGCGCCAGATAGCCCCGGGTAAAGGTGGTGTAGCGCTGCCACCGTGACTCCAACTTTAGATTGGGGTCATCCAGCGCCCGCCGCAAGCGCCAGATCAGCATGTCCCATGCCCGCAGATGATGATCACCCGGTTGCTCCTCCGGAGCCGACCGCTATTCGGGCGGCAGCCCCCATACGATGACGTTCGGCGCGCCGAACATCGGAAAGATGCCTTCGCTGAGATCGGTGTATACGCCGGATTCGGTTTCCAGTGCCAGCAGCGCGTACACGGATTGATCGCCTTGCTGCAGTTCGCCGCCAAACGCGATGTAGCGGCCATCCGGCGACCACACCAGATGCGGCGGATTCGGCGTGCTTTGCTCGGTCGTATAGCCGCAGTATGCGGTCACCGCTTGCGTGCGCACATCGAGCACGTGCAGCATGGCCTCGCCCGTATCCGTAAGCGGATCTGCGCCCGTGATCGGCGTCACCCAGAAGGCGATTTGCCGCCCGTCTGGTGACCACGCCAGATCGCCCACCGCAATCCCGTTGATGCGGATCGCGCCGTACTCGTCGGTGAGCTGCGTCCACGGTTCTGGCTCATTGTCGCCGGGCTGAATCGCGTAGATTTCGGCGCTGGTATCGGCGGCTTCAGTGGCTATACCCGCAGGCACGGCGACAGGTTCAACATACGCCAGCCAGTCGCCATCCGGCGACCACTGGTGCGCGTTGAAGTAACTGCGATCCTCGCCAAGCAGCAGCCGTTCGCGCGGCACTTCAAGATTGATGAGCGACCGCTGGAAGTCATCACCATTCTGTTCGAGCAGCAGCGCATAGCGTCCGCCCGGCTGAATGGCGACGACGCCCGGCCCGGAGAGATATTCGCGCGCGACACCGTCGACGGGGCGCAGGTAGGCGCTGCGGGCCGGTGTCCAGATCAAATACGTGTCATCCGACCACCATTCGACATCCGACGCATACTCAGTGATCAGGCTGCGCTGGGTGCCGAGCAGCGTCATGCGGTTGTAGGCATTCGTCTGGTCATTAAAATACGAGATCCAACGAAAGTCCGGCGAGAGGCGGCAGTGATTCATGCAGGCGTTAGTGTCGGGCAGGGGATAACGGCGGTCGCGCCCGACCTCATAGACCCACAGGTCGGCGCTGTCGAACTGCGTGAGGATGATGCCCGTCCCGGTGAAGTCTTCGGTGCGCGTCGTAATCTCGTCGGTCGGGCACACGCGGTTGACGGTGTCGGCGGCATGCGCGGCGGGCGCGAGGCCGATCAGCAGAACGAGCACGCCGAGCAGCAGCGGGCGCAGGGCGGTCAAAGGGACGAATGAGGCCGCCCGATTTCTAGAGACGAGTATGGAGGACAGGGCATGCCTTGTCCCTACAAATACCTCGCTTGTTGAGTTCATTGTCCGCTTTATAAACACCCGCTTCTCATGATGCTTAATGTGGTTGTGAAACTGGGTCATCCGTAGATTTTCTTCTGCAAAGCTTCATCCGGGGGCAGCGGCTTGTCGAGCCATTCGACGCGCCACACCTGTACGCTGCTCGACCGCTCGGCGCTGCCGCCCTCCGCCACATACAACCAATTGTCGTGGAGCAGACAGTCCATCGGGCGGGTGAGACCCGGCAGGTCGTCGAGCACCGTGCTGAGTGGACGCTCTTCTTCCAATGTGAGGTCGAACAGGTGCAGGGCGTAAATCACCAGCGTATCGTAGTCGTAAGGCTCCCCGTCTGCGTCGATCTGTTCGGTGGGCAGGGCATAGGCGAAGCGGATGCGGCGGCAGGTCAGGAACAGATGCGGATGGATCAGCTCAATTTCCGCCAGTACGTAACTTTCGGCCACGCCGACCACCTGCATCGGCTGGAGCTTGAGCCGCCCGCTGAGCGCCATTTTGTCGGCAATGGACAGCGGTTGCACCAGATCGGCCAACCGCTCGTTGACGCGCATCCCGCGATGCCGTGCGCCCGTGAAGTTCAGCGCCATTGTGTGCCAGCCCGTCTTCGGTGTGATGAGGTCGTCGGGCAGTTCCAGCGGCTGCACGGTCGTGTTCTGGCCTTCGAGTTCATCCACTGAGCGCAGCAGATCGCCATCGGACGCATAGCAATGCTGGGCCAACCAGCCATCGTCCGCGTAGATCTCTTCGACGTAAATGTGACCTTCCGGCGTAACACCGAGCAAACTGCAATCACCGTGGTGCGGGAGCGGTATCGTCAGATGGTGATGGAACAGGGGCGCGCGCATGTCTGACCTTTTTAACTTTTTTCAGGCGTGAACATTTGTTATACTACAAATGTCCTCTTCTTTTATCATTGAGGCTAGGTTCAATGACAGAACGGTTAGCCGACAAGATCATTATAACCGATCCACTCGCAGAGGGCGCGCGGCAATTGGACGATGAGGGGCAGACTCGCCATCAGCTCAAGCAAACCTCCACCATGCCCCCGCTGCGCTTGAATGGGTTGACAACGCCCCCCAGCGCCGAAACCGGATTGATTAACCCGGTCTTTCTGTCCCGTGAAGGCGCGGACGACGACGATCGGCAGGATGCTCTGCGCACCACTGCCGAAACGCAAGGCATTGCTCAACCGTTGGAAGACCGCCGACCCTCCGTCCTGATCATCGAGGACACGCTCGAACTGGCAGAAATCATTCGGGTGACGCTCGACCGCATGGGCTTGATCACCGCCCATGAGAGTCACGGTCAGCGGGCGTTTGTGCGTTTCAACAGCATGATGCCTGACGTGGTGCTGCTCGACATCAGCCTGCCGGATATCCCCGGTTGGAAGGTGCTGGAGAGCATCAAGGAACGGCAGAAGGAGACGGGCGGCGCGATGCCGATCGTCATCGTTATCACCGCCTACGGCGACCCGGCGAATCGTCTGGTCGGCAAACTGCACGGCGTGTACAGCTACCTGATCAAGCCGTTTACGCCGGGCGATGTTGAACAAATTGTCAGGAAAGCGTTGAGCGGCGCACCGCGTTAATGGCCCGCGTTTCGCCTCAGCGTTCTTTTCGGTCTTATGCACGGGCAGCGTCGATTTTGGCGCTGCTCGTTCTGTTTTCCGCCCTGCTGCTCGTCTCTCCGCTCAACCCCACGCACCCCTTTGAGCAAGAACGCGTTATGGAATCGGTGTATCATATCGAACGACAGGCACAGCGCGATGGTTGGACGGCGGATCTCGCGCGGCAGGCGGGCGATTTATGGCGCCAGTCGGGCGATCTGGTGCGCGCGGCAGCCTACTGGGAGAACGCGGGCGACGATCCGCTGGTCGTGCGGGCGCTGGCGCAGGCCTATGTCGAATTGGGCGAGTGGGCGCGCGCCGTCGATACGCTCGAACGCCTGATCCGTTTCGCGCCGGATGATTCGTGGGCGAACTTTCAGTTAGGCATAATCCTTGCAGCGGTGGCACCGGATCGAGCGCTGCCGTATCTCAACGCCGCGCTGCCGACCTACGGCGACTCACTGGCTGAAGTGATCGAAGGGGTGCGGCGGGCGGATCCGCTGCGGGTGGGCAGAGCATTGGCAGAGGCGCGTCTGTGGGCGTATGCTGAACTCGCCTTTGAGCAGGTTGGCTCGGCGCGGGCGTATGCCTATGGCGGATATGTGCGTGATCAGCAGGGCAAAGACGGCGGCGCGCTGCTGCAGATGGCGGTCGCGCTCGCGCCGGATGACCCGCAGGTGCGCTTACTCGAAGGACTGCACCTCCGGATCTTGGGGGACTATACCTCCAGCCTCGAAGCGATCATCGGGGCGGCGGCGCTCGACCCCGAAAACCCGACGCTGTACGCCGAATTGGGTACGGCCTATGATCTTGCCGGGGATGCGCTTTCCGCGCGGCGTTGGTTGGAATACGCGGTGACGCTGTCCGGGAATGATCCGCAGTTTGCGGCGATTCTGGCAGCTTTCGATGCGGATCAGCAGGCGCTGTTGGATGTGTTGGGAGTGACTGATGAACCTACTAGCGCGACTGCTGCCACCCCGACGCCAGTGGGATAACCCGCTGTTTCGGTCGCAGGTGCGGCTCATCAAATGGGGCGATAGTTGGGGACGCATGCATGACGGAACCCTGTACTGGGCGCTGCATGTCGCCCTGCTGATCTTTGGTACGTGGTTGGTGTTCATGCTGTTCCTGCGCTACATTGCCTACAGCGCAAACTCTTTTCCGCAGACCTGGATGTTGGTGTATTCGCAGAATTTCTGGGTGGCCGCGACGGGTGCGAGTCTGCTCACCAGCCTGGTCGTCGATTTCCGCAGCATCACGGCAGGAATGCCCGTCATCAGCGAGGAAATCGTGTCTGGACGGTATGAACTCATCCGTCTGACGTCGATCAGCCCGGTTGACGTGATTGTCGCGAAGTATGCGGTGGCTCGCGTGCGGGCGTGGCGCACCACCGCGCGCTTGATGTGGGCGCGCGCATTGCTCGCCGTGTTCGGACTCGTGCTCATTGCGTGGCAGTGGTTCACGACGGGTGTTGGCTCAACCGTCTTTGACCTGTTATATGCGGGTGCCGCGCTAGTGGTTGGCACGTGCGGCGCTGTGGTCTTCGTGCTTGAACCATACTGGCGGATGAAGGCGCTCACCGCGCTCGGTGTGGCGATTTCGGCGCGGGCTCTCAGCGGAGTGAGCGCGCCGCTGGCGTCGGGCTTGGCGCTGTTGGCGTTCTGGTGGCTAGAGCTAGTGTTGATCGTGACGCTCGCCCTATTGTTCTCAACGGCATCACTCTGGATGTTAGCCAGCCAACTGGCCGTCCTTGTTTGCATGCCGGTCGTCATTGCTGGTTTCGGCGCGGTCATTTATGGTTTCTATTCAGGTATTCAACATGCGAGCCTGCGCCACGCAGCCTTCCGTTTAGCTCTATTGGAGAGGTGATGATGGTCGATCCACTGGCGCGTTTGCTGCCACCCCCGGCGGCGTGGAATGATCCGCTGTTTCGCACGGATGCCCGGGCGGTCAAATGGGGTGTGAGCTGGATGGTGCTGCGCGGGCGGGTGTTCCGCTGGGGCGTGCAGATGCTCCTCGTGCTGGCGTTGGGCCTGCTGGTGCTGGCCGTATTTCGCGTGCCGACGCTGGCGAGTATCAACCAGTATTCGTACTATTCGCCGCTAAGCTTCCTCGGGGAATTCATCGCGATGGCGTTCGTCGGGTCGATTGCCTTGAACCTCATCCTTGACTTTGTCGGCATTTCCGGGGCGCTCGGCACGATCAGCAATGATTTCAACATGCGCCGCTCCGATCTGATTCGCACCAGCCTGCTGCGCCCCACGCAGATCGTCGAGGCGAAGCACAAAGTCGCGCAGGTGCGCGTGCTGCGCATGACCGTGCGCAGCCTGTGGGGACGGGTGTGGATCGTGGTTTTGATCGCGGCGGCGGGTTTATGGTCACTATTGGATTCATGGTTCAGTTACCGGGGGCCAGCCTTATTCCCGACCATTGCGACGGGCATCATCGGCGCGCTGACGGCGATCACTTATATCATGGAACCGTACTGGCGCATGCGGGCCGTGACCTCGCTTGGCGTGGCGCTCTCGGCGCGGACGATGCATGGGGCGAGCGCCACACTCAACGCCGGGTTTTCGCTGATCGCCTTCTGGATCGGGCAGATTGTTGTCATTAGCGGGTTGGCATTCGTGCTGCAGCTCACGTTCACGTTTTACGTGGGCGAGGACTGGATTGCGTTTGCTCTGCTGTTTGCTTATTGGGGGATTATCACGGCGACCATTTACGCGTTCTACGCGCGTATTGTGCGCAGCAGTCTCTATCAGGCGGCGCATCGACTGGCGACGATGGATAACTAGCGCTTGGGCATCCGAACGCCACAAGACAGGACGAGGGGCCTCGTCCGCTAGCTGATAATCGGTCAGCGGCTGAGTGTAATTGTGTTACAATCTGTATTATTTTTCAGAGAGAATTTGGCTTGGGCATGTGGAATGCCGTCGCTTGAGTGATCTCTTGTGTAAGTGAAAGGCGCGATTGTGCGAACTTTGCTGACCCTCCTGCTGCTGATTTTGGTTCTCTTCGGTTTTATTCAACTGCGCGGACAGGCGGCCAACCTCCATTACGTGACGAGCGGCGCGCCCGGTGAAGTCCTGTATGCGGCGGCCTTTGATGGCTTTCAGGACGAATGGGAGCTGTACAATGAGCGCCGTGTCGCCGAATTCGCCGACGGTGTGCTGCGCTTGAGCAACTCGGAAGCGAACAATGGCAGCTATTCGGTCGCCAAAGCCCGCTTCGCGGATTTCGATCTCACACTGGATGGACGCGCGGTCGCCGGGTCGGAGAATAATGGCTACGGCGTGATCTTCCGCTTGCAAGACCGACGCAATTACTATCTGTTCGAAGTGAGCAGCGACGGTTACTATCGCGTGGCGCGGGTGGTCAACGAGGATGTGCGCGAACTCAGCACATGGATCGAGTCGCCGCTGGTGAACACGGGTATCGGCGCGATGAATCGCCTGCGCGTGGTGGCGCGGGGCGATCAGTTTGAGTTTTACATCAACGGAGAGCGGGCGCAGGTGTGCATCCCAAATAACCCGGAAGCGCAAAGTACCTTCCTGATGGATACCTGCATCGATGGGCAAATGCTCGATACGCTGACCGATGCGACGATTGCGCAGGGGCAGGTCGGCGCGGTGATCGAGACGTTTGACACCTCTGGTGTGACGGTCGAGTTTGATAATCTGGTGGTGCTGGGTAGTTAGCCTCACCCCCGGCCCCTCTCCTAAAGGCGAGGGGAGTCGATCCGCGTGCGGTCGCTGTAGGGGCAAGTCATGCCTTGCCCTGACTATCGAGACGAATATGAGTGGGGTGCACCGCGGTGCGCCTGTGCAGGATTGGGCATGCGAATTCATTTGCGAACATTGGGCTGCCGACTGAATCAGAGAGAGATCGAGACGATGGCGCGGCACTTTCGGCGGCAGGGACACGAAATTGTTGACGACCCCGCGCTGGCCGACCAGATTGTGGTCAACACCTGCGCGGTGACGGAAGACGCCTCCCGCGCCAGCCGCCGCCTCGTACGTGGGCTCAATCGCGAGAACGCCGCCGCGCAGATCACGGTGACGGGCTGTTACGCGCAAATCGCGCCGGATCAAATCGCGGTCATCCCCGGCGTGGCGCGGGTAGTCGACAACGGTACGAAAGATCAACTCGTCACAACGATCACGGGGCAGACGGTCGAGCCGTTTGACTTGGAGCCGATCACGCGGGATACACCGACACATCTGGCGCGCACCCGGGCGTTCGTCAAAGTGCAGGATGGCTGCGACAATGCCTGCACCTTCTGCGTGACGACCATCGCGCGTGGGGCAGGGCGCAGCCGCGATCTTAGCGATGTGCTCGGCGAGATTCATCTGCTCACAGCGATGGGCTATCAGGAAGCCGTCTTGACGGGCGTGCATCTCGGCTCCTATGGGCAAGATCGCGGTGAACACGACGGCTTGGTCATGTTGGTCAAAGCGATTTTGGCGGAGACGGATATTCCACGGCTGCGCCTATCCTCGCTCGAACCGTGGGATTTGACGCCGGACTTCTTCGAGTTGTGGAGCAACCCGCGGCTGTGCCCGCATCTGCATTTGCCGCTGCAAAGCGGGTGTGATGCGACGCTCAAGCGCATGCTGCGCAAGACGACGCAAGCGCAGTTCCGCGCGCTGATGCAGGCGGCGCGGTCAGCCATCAGCGATCCGTGCATCACGTCGGATGTGATTGTCGGCTTCCCCGGCGAGACCGACGAAGAGTTCGCCATCAGCGCGACGTATATTGGCGAGATGGACTTCGCGGGGATGCACGTCTTTCGCTACAGTAAGCGACCGGGGACGGCGGCGGCGCGCATGCGGAATCATGTGCCGGAAGACGTGAAGAAAGCGCGCAGCGAAACGCTGATCGCGCTGGCGGCAGAGCAGGAGCGGCGCTACGCCGAACGCCACCTACACACCGAGCGTCCGGTCGCGTGGGAACATGTCTCAGGAGCGACTCAGGACGGCTTCGTCAACGTGGGTTATACTGATAACTATATCCGCGTCACCGCGCTTCACCCGCGGGCGCTGACGGGGCACGTGCTCCCCGCGCGGCTGACAGATTATGATCCGGTGAAGCAGATGGTACGAGCGATACCACTAATCGAAACGGAAAGCGAATGGACGACGTAAAAGCAAAACTCAGCGATGCGCTCAAGGCGGCGATGGTTGCCAAAGATACCGTGCGCCGCGATGTGATCCGCCTGATGCAGAGTGCGGTCAAGCAGATTGAGGTTGACGAGCGCAAAACGCTGACGAACGAAGACGTGCTCACGATCCTGCAAAAAGAGGTCAAGAAGCGCCGCGAAAGCGCCGAAGAAGCGCGCAAAGCTGGACGCGACGATATCGCCAATGGTGAAGAGACCGAAATCGCCATCATCGAACAGTTCCTGCCACAGCAGCTCTCCCGCGCGGAGATCGAAGTGCTCGTGCGTGACGCCATCGCCCAGACGGGCGCGACTTCGGCCAAGGAAATGGGTAAGGTGATGGGCGTCCTGATGCCGAAAACCAAGGGCGTCGCTGATGGCAAACTCGTCAATGAGGTTGTTCGCAGCCTGTTGAGTTCGTAACGATGCTGAGCGGCGTATCCCGGTTTCTCGACCGTTTCTTTCCTCCGGCTCGACGGGAGCAGCCGCTGTATCGACTGCTGCTGACGCTGGTGGCGGTGGTCTTCGTGTTGATCGCCACCGTAGTTATCGCCTTTGACAGCATTTTCCTCAGCCAGAACGCCGTCACGGCGCTGCAGATCGGCAGTATCGCGTCGAGCGATATTCGCGCGCCGTTCAGCGTCGTCTTCATCAGCGAGGTGCTGACCGACCGTGTGCGGCAGGCCGCCGTCGCGGGCGTCAGCCCGATCTATGCGCCGCCGGATCCGAACGTGGCGCGCCAGCAAATCCAACTGCTGCGCCAGATCCTCGAATTCATCGATAATGTCCGGCACGATCCGTTTGGCACACCCGAGCAGAAGACGCGCGATATCAACAGCATCACCGCGCTGGCCCTCGATGCGGTCGTGATCGAGACGCTCCTCAACATGGACGATGAGACGTGGAATGCCGTCTCCGACGAAACGGTCACAGTGCTGGAACGGGTCATGCGCGAATCAATTCGCGAGACCGAGTTGATGCAGATCGCTGATCAGATTCCGACGCAGGTCTCGCTGCGCTTTGATACGGAAGCCGCGGCGGTTGTCATCGATCTGGTACACGATCTGCTGCGCCCGAATCGCTTCCTCGATGCCGCGGCGACCAGTGCCGCCGAGGTGGCCGCCGCCGAAGGCGTTGAGCCGCAGAGCCGCTCGTTTGAACGCGGACAGGTGGTGGTGCGGGCGGGGACGCGCATCGAAGCAGCGGATTACGAAGCGCTGAGTCAACTCGGCTTGCTCAGCTCGCCGGATCGCCGCGCGCAGATGATCGTGCGCGCGTTCCTCGCCAGCTTGCTCGTGATGATCACCCTGGCGCTGTATGTGACGCGCAACGCCGACCAATTCAACACCAGCCCGCGCTCGATTGCGCTGCTCGCTGGGATCTTCGTGATCGCATTGGTGGGAGCTCGGCTCTTCAGCGGCGGCGACAACTTGCTCTACCTGTACCCGGCGGCGGCGATGGCGCTGCTGCTGGTGGCGATCGCGCATCTGGAAATGGCGATTGTGGCGGGCTTTTGTCTGGCGCTGCTCGTCGGCTTGATGAGCAACAATTCGCTCGAAATCGCAGTGTCGATTGGCGTGGGTGGCACGGTCGGAGCGTTGATGCTGCGCCGTTCGGATCGCTTCAACAGCTATTTTGGCGCCGGTTTTGTGGTCGGCCTGACCGATGTGGTCATCGTCACGCTGTTCAACCTCGGCTCGCTGGTGAGCGAAGACGGCACCTTCGGCACGCTCATCCTCTACGCGCTGATCAATGGTGTGCTGGCGGCCATGACTGCGCTGGCCGGGATGTATGGTCTGACGCTGCTGTTCAACCTGCCGACGAGCCTTAAACTGGTCGAATTGAGCCAACCGAATCAGCCGCTGTTGCAAAAGCTGCTGCGCAACGCGCCGGGCACCTACCAGCATTCGCTGCAAGTCGCGAACCTCGCCGAACAGGCCGCCAATGCCATCGACGCGGACGCGGATCTGCTGCGCGTGGCGGCGCTGTACCATGACATCGGCAAGGCGAACAATCCCGGCTTCTTCGTGGAGAATCAGGCGGATAACGTCAATCCGCATGACGCGCTGAACGACCCGTATCGCAGCGCGGCCATCATCATTGACCATGTGCTCGACGGGGACAAAATGGCGAAGCAGTCGCGCCTCCCATCCCGTCTGCGTGACTTCATCCTCGAACACCACGGCACGACGCAGGTCACCTACTTCTACAACAAGGCGCTGCAAGCGGCAGGCGATGACGAAGCCGTCGACATCAGCGAATTCACGTATCCGGGGCCGAAACCGCAAAGCCGCGAAACCGCGATCATGATGCTGGCAGATAGCTGCGAAAGCACGGTGCGCGCGCGCAAACCCGCCCACAAAGCCGAAATTGCCGAAATCGTCCAGGGTATCTTTGATGCGCGCATGCGGGATGGGCAGTTGGATGAGTGCGGCCTGACGCTGCGCGATTTGACGGCAGTCAAAGAGATCTTCATCGACATGCTGCAGGCGGTTTTTCACCCGCGCATCAACTACCCGTCATCGGGTGGTGCTCGGCGACCCGCACAGGTCGCGGTGACGCAGCAAGTCCCGATTGAGGTCTATTCGCGACCGGATGAAGCACAGGCGACGCCGGAAGAACCCGCCGAACTGCCGCCCAAGCGCCAGACGAGCGAGGTGCGACCCGTCGCGCCGCCGACATCCAGCGAAGACGCTGACGAATCGCCGCTGCTGGAAGTTCCGCCGTTGCGCCGCACCCAGCGCATGAATCCGGCAGAGAAAGAACCTGATGATGACGTGTAAGGGCCGTCGGCACGAACTAAGGAACGAGCATGACCTACGAGATTGAAGTTCAAAACGATGACGCCTATCCGGTCAATGACGAGCGGCTGATCACGGCTGTGCGCGAAGTGCTGGAGCGCCACGCGGTCGAAGCGGAGACGGCGGTCACCATCGTGATCACCAGCAATGAAGATGTTGCCGCGCTCAACCGTGACTTTCGCGGGGTCGACTCGCCGACCGATATTCTCTCCTTCCCGGCAGATATTCCACCGATGCCTGGTGAGCCGCCGTATCTCGGCGATTTGATCATCGCGTATCCGTATGCTTCAGCGCAGGCGGCGCGTGAGGGTCATGTGCTGATGGAGAGCCTCGCGCTGTTGGTCGTGCATGGGTCATTGCATTTGCTCGGCTATGATCACGACACGCCGGAGAACAAAGCGGAGATGTGGGCGGAACAGGCCGAAGCACTGGTCGCTTTAGGCATCTCCCCGGAGATTGTGCCGCCGCTGGAAAAGGAAAGCGATCACGATGAAGGCTAAGATCGAGCATCACCGCATGGTCGATGCGCTGGTGAGCACATCGCGCATTAATCCGGAAGAGTTCGCCTACAAGACGAGCCCCAACCGCCTGAAAAGCCTGAGTTACGCGCTGGCCGGGTGGATCTACATGCTGCGCCGTCAGAAGAATACGCGTATCCAAGGCGTTGCCAGCATTGCGATGCTGGCGCTGGCGGCGTGGCTCGGCATTGAGCCGATCAGTTGGGCGATCCTCATCCTGACGATCACGATGGTGTGGATGGCCGAATTCATCAACGCAGCGGTTGAGGCGGCGATTGACCTTTCGACGAGCGAGTTTCACCCGATGGCGAAGGTCGGCAAAGATGTGGCGTCGGCGGCGGTGCTGCTTGGCGTGATGGCCTCCATCATCATCGGTTTAATCATCCTGCTCCCCCCCTTGTTGACGAAACTGGGGTGGGGTTGAAGTGTTCGATTAGGTTTGAGGTGAGGCTTGAGCAATCTTGAAACTCCCAACATCGATGCCGATCAACCAGAAGAACAGCTAAACGACACGCAGACCGAGCAGAAAGACAAACTGGTCACGCCGGATGGACAGGAAATCGACCTCGGCATCACGGGGACGATGAAGTTGAATCCGCCCGGACGCAAGTCGAACCCCAACCGCCTCGCCAGCGTCAAGTACGCCATTGCCGGGCTGCTCTATGTGCTCAAACATGAGCAAAGTATCAAATTGGCGACCATCGTCACGCTGATTGTGATTGTGGTTGGCTTGTGGCTGCAAATCAGCGTGCTGAGCTGGGCGCTGCTCACGTTTGCGCTCGGCAGTGTGTGGGTGACTGAATGCCTGAATACCGCCATTGAAGCGGCCATCGACCTGGGCACGAGCGACCCGCATCCGCTGGCGAAGATCGGCAAGGATGTCGCGTCAACGGCGGCGCTGGTGAGCTCGATTGTCTTCGTGGTGATTGTGGCCCTCATCCTGGTGCCGCGCTTTCTGGATCGCGTTGCCGGGTGAGTTGCGCCCGCCCCCCCCCCCCCGCCCCCGGGCGGGGCCCGGCGGGGCGCGGCGGCCCGGGGCGGGCCCCCCGGGCGGCCCCCCCGGGGGGCCCCCCCCCGGGCGGGCGCCCCCCGGGAGCGGCGCGGGGGGGCGGCCCCGCGCCCCGCGCGGGCGGCGCCCCCCCCGCCCCCCCCCCGCCCCCGCCCGGAGCGGCGGGGGGGGGGCGGGGGGCGGGGGCCCGCGCCGCGCGCCCCCCCGCCGCCGCCCCCGGGCCCGCGCCCCCCCCGCCCCCCCCGCCGCGCCGGGCCCGGGGGCGGGCGCCCCGCCCCGCCGCGCGCCCCCCCCGGCGGCCGCGGGGGAGGGCCGCCGGGGGCGCCGGGGGGCGGCCCGCCGCGGGGGGGGGGGGGGGCCCCGCCGCCGGGGCGGGGGGGGGGCGGGCCCGGGCGCCCCCCCCGGCGCCCGCGGGGGGGGGGGAGGGGGAGGGGGGGGGGGGGGGGCGCGGGGGGGGGGGGGGGCGGGGCCCCGGGGGCGGGGCGGGGGCGGGCCGCTCACCGGCGGTGTATCGTGATGCTGAGTTTGCACGTTGTTCCGTGAAGGAATGGCTCATGGTTAAGCGTAGACAGTCGGGTTGAAGGATGAACAGAGACAGCAACGATTATTACTCGGATGAGACGCCGCGCTCCGGAATGCCGCCCGCCGATGACTTGCCGGAAATTCCGTTGGACGAGGAGGTCACGCCCGCGCACCCCATGCGTCCGGTGACCGATTGGGACGCGACCCCGGCACGTCCGATGCGCCCGGTCGACGAGGAAGCCGGCGCGCCGCGCCGCAGCAAGGCGCGTGACCGCATCGAGAAACGCAAGCAGCAGACCCACGCCGTGAAATCCGGCGGTGGGGGGGCGCGTTCGCGCGCCAGCATGCCGCGCCAGATCAGCGTGCCGAGCACCCTGCCCAAAATCAATTGGAAGCTGGGGCGGGGGCCGCTGTATGTGATCGGTTCAGTGCTCCTCGTCCTCGCCGTGATCGCGATTCTCGGACGGCTGCGTAACCAGCCGCCGGAAGTCCTGCCGAACGCCTTGTGGATCGGCACGGAATGGACGTATGACGCCTACACCGAAGATCAGCTCAAGGCGCTGGTGCAGCGGCTGCGCGATAACAAGATCGGCACGGTCTATGCGTGGGTGAGCTACCTGCAGGATGATGGCACATGGCGGCAGGAGACGACAGGGGCATGGGAGAATGTCAAAATCTTCCGCCAGCGCCTGAAAGAGTTGTATCCGGAAGTCGAAGTCTACGGGTGGGTTAGCCTCAACGTCAATCTTGGCGATGGTTACCGCCTTGACGAACCGGAAGTGATTGACGCGGTCGCCAATTTGAGTGGACGCGTGATCACCGAATTCAACTTCGACGGCGTCTATCTCAATGTCGAACCCGTATGGGACAATGACCAGAATTTCCTCGAACTGCTGCGCAAAGTGCGCGCCGAAGTCGGGTCGGACGTGCCCGTCGCCGCGGCGATCCCGCCTGACTGGAGCCCGCTCGGCGTCGACTTCACCATCCCGGCGATCATCGCGCCCGGTACGGTGTGGAGTCCGGAATACAAGCAGAATGTCGCGCTGCTGGTCGATCAACTGCTGGTGATGGCGTACAACAGTACGCTTGCCTCGCCTGCCGAATATTCGCGCTGGGTCGCGTATCAGGTGGAGGTGTATGCGACGACGCTGGCCGAACGCAACATCGACACCGAAATCCTGATCGGCATCCCGACGTATGATGCCGAACTACCCGGCCATGACCCGATGATCGAAACGGTTCCGGCGGCCATTGACGGCATCAAATTGGGATTGGAGGACTCCGGCACGGCGGCGAGTTTCGTGCGCGGCGCGGCGATTTACGCGGGCTGGACGACCGACGAAACCGAATGGTCGCAGTTCAAACGCGAATGGGTGGATTAGGGCGAGTCGACAGTTTTCAGTTCACAGTGAAAACGCGGAGGGGTGGGAACTTCCCGTCAGGGTAGGCTTTTAATGCTTCCAATGGAATGCGCGTTTCGCCCTCAGCAGGTGAGGTGACATCAGTTTTTGACTGTGAAATGTTCACTGTCAACTGATAACTTGGCTTCTACTTCGCGACTTCTTCCAGATAGTAGATCGCGGTATCGATCCCCTTGTGGAACATGTCAATCGAATAGTGCTCGTCGGGGCCATGCGCGCCGTCGGTGTTGAGGCCAAAGCCGAGCATGACCGTGTTCACGTTGAGGATGCGCTTGAAGTCGGCGACGACGGGAATGCTCCCGCCTGTGCGCGAGTACAGCGGCGCTTTGCCCCACCCGCGTTCGTAGGCGCGGACGGCGGCCTGCATGACCGGCAGCGTCGGGTCAATTGAGGCCGGATCGCCCGCGTTGATCAGCTTGAGCTCGGCATGGACGTTGGGCGGCGCGATCTGAGCGATGTACGCCTTGACCAGCTCGTAGATTTCGACCGGCTCCTGGTCGGCGACGAGGCGGCAGCTAATTTTGGCCATCGCTTTGCACGGCAGCACGGTCTTCGCGCCTTCACCTGTCCATCCGCTGAGCAAACCGTTGATCTCCAGCGTGGGCCGGGCGACGATGCGCTCGTCGGCAGTGTACGCCGCTTCGCCCCACATGCCCGGCGCGCCGGTGATGTTCAGGTATTCCGAGTCGGGCAGCGCCAGCTTGGCGATTTCGCTGCGATCCGCATCCGTCAACGGGCGTACTTTGTCGTAGAAACCGGGCACGGCGATGCTGTTATCCGGGTTGTGCAGCTTGGCGACCATCTGGGCGAGGATCAGCGCGGGGTTGGGGATCGCGCCACCGTAGCCGCCGCTGTGCAGATCTTTGCTGGAGGCAGTGACGTTCAGTTCCATGTACGTCAGACCGCGCAGCGACCGCGTGATTTCCGGCTGATCGGCGCTGGTCATGCCCGTGTCCGAAATCACGGCGACATCGGCCTTGAGCATCGCGGCATAAGTCTTGAGGAAATCCTGCAGGTTCTTCGAGCCGATTTCCTCTTCGCCTTCGAGGATGAATTTGACGTTGACGGGCAGCTTGCCCTCAGTTTTGAGGTACGCCTCGGCGGCTTTGACGTGAATGTAGGCTTGCCCCTTGTCGTCGGAGGAGCCGCGCGCGTAGATGAAACCGTCGCGCTCAATCGGTTCAAACGGCTCGCTCGTCCAATTGTCTTTCACCTTGTCGGCGGGCTGGACGTCGTAATGCCCGTAGATCAGCACGGTCGGCTTGTCCGCGCCCGCATGCAGCCAATCGGCATACACGACCGGATGCCCGGCGGTCGGCATGACGGCGACATTCTCCATGCCGATGCGCTTCAGTTCCGCAGCTAGCCAATCGGCGGCGCGGCGCACATCGCCCGCGTACTGCGAGTCGGTGCTCACGCTGGGGATGCGAATCAGATCATGCAGCTGCTGGCGAAACGTGGCGCCGTTGGCGTGCGCGTATTCAATCGGGGTCGTCATCTATTTTCCTCTCATCCAGTAGGCGGCCTCCACGGCCGCCCCGCAATTTTCCTAAGTGTGCGCAATTATGTCGCGGACGGCGAGTCCACTTTGGTATCCTGCCGCCACGCGTAAATCAGCCCGATGTTGAGCGCGCTTATCAGCCCGAGCACTACGCCGAGCCCCGTTTGTCCCGCGAGGATCAGCGCCAGCGCGCCGATCCCGAAGAACACGACGCGCAAGATCAGCAGACCGACACCCGTCAACCGCCGCTTCGATTGCGGCGCGCCCCACACTGCCCACACGCCGATGCCGATGACCGGTAGTACGATGCATAAGCCGATTTGCAGGACGGTGCCGTTCGTCGCCCCGGTGGTGTAACCCCAGTAGGCGAGGGCGGCGAGGACGCAGAGTTCGAGCACGAAGGCGAGGGCGAGATTGGCTGATTTCAGAGCGGTCAAAGCCCAAATTTTGAAATCCCCCCCTCCTTTCCCCCCGGCGACAATCTTTTCCCCCGGGGGGGCGCCGTTTCGCCCCCGCCCCCCAACCTAAGCAAAGGTTTCCGCTGCTTTTTTCCACATGACGGCCTTGTCGGCGTCACTGGGGGTGAACGGCATGTAATAGCCGACCCGATCCAGCAGGCCGGTGTAGCGCGCCTTGACCGCGTCCGCGAGTTCATCGATGGGCGCGACGACCGCGAATTCGTTCAGCAGATCGTCGCTGATGAGTTCGCCCATTTCAAACCAGCGCCCCTGCCGCGAGAGCTCGTTCAACTGCACGTGCAGTTCCCCGAGTCCGTGCAGTTCCAGTACGCTGCTGTAACTCGGCGTGCTGGCGTAAAACGCGATCTGCGATTTGATAGCCAGCTTATTCTGGGCGGTCTCATCGGCGTTATTGCCCGTCACCACGAAGATCGCGCAGCTCAGCGCGCAGTCCTGCCGCGCGCGTCCGCTTTTGGCTGCGCCCTGTTCGATGTTCGGGATGATGAGTTCCCGCAAATACCGCACAGTATGGAACGGGTGCACATGAAAACCTTGGCACATTTCGCCCGCTAACCGACATAAATGTTCGTTGACTCCGGCAATGTAGATTGGAATCTCCGGGTGTTCGATGGGATTGGGCTTAAAGAACGGCGTCATCAGTGTGAATTTGTAGTGTTCGCCGAGGTAGCGCAGTGGCTTATTGGTCTGGAAGTTCGCCCAGATCGCCCGCAGCGACTCGATGTATTCGCGTAGGCGCGGCGTCGGCGCCGCCCACGGCGTCGCGAAGCGCTTTTCGATGTGCGGCTTGACCTGCGTGCCGAGCCCGAGCGCAAAGCGGCCGTTCGATTGTTCGGCCAAGTCCCACGCGATTTGCGCTGTGACCATCGGCGAACGGGGGAAGGCGACCGCGATGGCCGTGCCGAGCAGAATGCGCTGGGTCGCGGCGGCGGCGTGGGTGAGGGGCAAAAACGGATTATGGGCGGTTTCCGATGTCCACAATCCCGCGAAACCGTGATCCTCAACGGCGCGAGCGAGGTCGGCGGCAGTATTCAAATTTTCGGGAAAAATCGTGACATCAAAGCGCATTGTTGGTTTAACTTTCGAGCACCGAGAATTTCCGAGATTATAGCGCGGATTATGACGGCCTTGGTGCTATAATCGGTGCAAGATTAAAGGTGAAGATTTCATGATCGAACAGCCGCATCTCGACAAGATCGGGCAGGAACATCTGCTGACGCTGTACACCATCACGCGGACGATCAATTCCAGTCTGGATTTTGATGAGGTGCTCAACACGGTCATGGATTCGGTCATGCAGGTGACACGGGCGCAGCGCGGCTTCTTGATGGTCGCGGAAGATGACCCGAATCACATGGATGTGCGCGTCGCGCGTGGTCTGACCGGCGAGACAATTCAATCGGAAGCGCGCTACAGCACGTCCGTTGTCAACGAAGTGGTCGCCACTCGGCAGCCGCTCCTCACCAATAATGCCCAGTACGACGGCCGCTACAAAGTCGGGCAGAGCATCATCATGCAGGGGCTGCGGGCGATTTTGTGCGCGCCGATGATGGTGCGCGACCGCCTGATCGGCGTGGTCTACGTCGATTCCTCGATCCGTAACAACAACTTCAAAGAGGAGGACTTGCTCCTCCTGAACGCGGTTGCCGGGCAAGCGGCCGTCGCCATCGAAAATGCGCGCTTGTATCGGCTGGCGGTGGAACGCGGACGCATCGATCGCGAAATCCAAATGGCGCGCGAAATTCAGGAATCGCTGCTGCCACGCAAGACGCTCAACATCCCCGGCTATCAGATCGCAGCGCAGTGGCGCTCGGCGCGCGAAATGGCGGGCGATTTCTACGATCTGTTTCCACTCTCGGATGACACGTTCGGCGTGGTGATCGCGGATGTTTCCGACAAAGGCATTCCGGCAGCGCTGTTCATGGCGTCGGCCCGCAGTATGGTGCGCACGCACGCCTTCGCGGGCTTGTCGGCGGTCGAAACACTGGCGCGCACCAATGATCTGCTGGTGGAAGATACCGAAAGCGGCATGTTCGTCACGGTCTATTACAGCACCTTTCACCCGGACGGACAGGTGCGCGGCGTGAACGCGGGGCATAATCCGCCGCTGTTCTGCCGTCCGGCGTCCGATAGTGCCCAGTATTTACCGCGTGGTGGGCGGGCGCTCGGTTGGTTTCCGAACAATCCGCTGCACACCATCGATCTTCAGATGCAGCTCGGCGATGTGATCGTGTACTACACGGACGGCCTCACCGATGCGGAAAATCCGCGTGGTGACTTCTTCGGCGAAGCGCGTTTGCTGCAGGTTGTGCGGAAATACGCGGACGGTACAGCGGACGAACTGCTGGCGGCCATCGAGAAAGCGGTCGACGATTTCTGCTGCGGTCTGCCCGCGTTCGACGACCTGACCCTCTGCGTCGTACGCTATATTGGCGCGTAAAGCGTATCTTTATTAACGCCGTATTGTTTTTATGCTTGTAAGCACTTGCAGGCGAGGTAAACAGCTCTATGCATCAGGTTTCACCGAATACGGCCTACAGCTCTGTCACGCGCTGGGTCTTGACAGCGCTGGCGGTCATTATCCTCCTCGTTGCCGCGTGGATTATTCGCGGAATTCTCATGCTGACACTGGCATCGGTGATTTTGGTGGTCATGTTCACTATGCCGATCCGCTTGATGATCAGTCATGGCGTGCCGCGCACCATTGCGACTATCGCCTCACTGATTTTGGTGCTGCTGCTCGTGGTGATCTTGATTGGAACGGCGCTACCGACCCTGATTCAGCAGTTCACGGTGCTGGCCACGGTGATCGTGCCTCAAGGTGTCGAGGCGCTGGCCGTGCGCTGGACCAATGGTGAGTTGCTCGCGCAGTATCCGTTCCTCAGCTTCTTGCAGGATCTCGATGTGCAGCCGTTCCTCGATACCGTTGGCTCGCAGTTTGCGACCGCGCTCGGACAGCTCGGCGTGCAAGTGCTCCCGGTGTTGGGCGGCGTTGCCGATACCGTCTTAAGCGTGCTCATCGTGATCTTCCTGAGTATGTATCTGCTCTCTAACCCGCAGATGCATCAGGAAGGGCTGATCAAGCTGTTTCCCCTGTGGTATCGGCATCGTGTGCGGGAAATCATCGCGCGATTGGATTTGATGCTGCGTGGATGGCTGCGGGCGACGGTCATCTCGATGGCGTTCGTGGCGATTGCGACGGGCGTCGGTATGGCGCTGCTCGGCATTCAGCAAGCGGCGGCGCTCGGCGTGCTGGCGGGCGTGTTGTCGTTCATCCCGAACTTTGGGCCGATCATTGCGCTCATCCCGTCCATCGCGGTCGGCATCGTGCAGGCGCCCGAGAACCTCGGGTGGATCATTGTCGTGATTTATGGCGTTTCGTTCATTCAGAGCCAGATTGTCACGCCGATTCTCGTGGCGGGCAGCATTCGTCTGCCGCCCGTCCTCGTGCTGCTCGGGCAGATCGTCGCCGGGGCATTCCTCGGGTTCCTCGGCCTGATGCTCGCCGTGCCGATCACTGCGATCATCATGATTCTGGTGCAGGAAGTGTATATCAAGGACATGCTCGGCGACTTGTCGGTCAATGAGAGGCTGGCCGCGCCGGACGAGGCGCTGCTCCCGGATGGGGTGTAGCAGCGGCGTTTTGGCTGAATTGAGACTCGTCAGGGCGCAGCTTGCTGCGCCCTGATCTTTTTCACCCCAAAATAGTGCAAAACTCACCCTTCACAGCCCCCACTTTAGGGGTATATAATCCCGCCTCGCTGTAGAGATTACAGCGCCGCACCTTCGAAAAGTCATATCCCAAATATCGCAGATCAGTTTGAAAAGAGTTTCAAATTGAGCGAGAAAAAGGATTGACAGTCCGCGAGGGCGACTGATAGAATACGTAACACATTCAGCAATGCGCTGAGTGCGAAACACGCACCTTAACAACAGAACTGTGAAGACGAAGAGATGAGCAAGTCAAACACTGACGGAGAGTTTGATCCTGGCTCAGGATGAACGTTGGCGGCGTGCTTAACACATGCAAGTCGAACGGCAATAGCAATATTGGAGTGGCGCACGGGTGAGTAACACGTAGCTAACCTGCCTTTAGGTCTGGGATAACGTCGCGAAAGACAGGCTAAGACCGGATAAGCTCCCGGCTGTAGAGGCCAGAGAGAAAAGGGGCAAGACGCTTGGAGAGGGGGCTGCGGCCTATCAGCTAGTTGGGGTGGTAAAAGCACACCAAGGCAACGACGGGTAGGGGACCTGAGAGGGTGACCCCCCACACTGGGACTGAGACACGGCCCAGACTCCTACGGGAGGCAGCAGTGAGGAATATTGCACAATGGGCGCAAGCCTGATGCAGCGACGCCGCGTGGGTGATGAAGGCTTTCGGGTCGTAAAGCCCTTTTCTAGGTGACGAGCAAGGACGGTAGCACAGGAATAAGTCTCGGCTAACTACGTGCCAGCAGCCGCGGTAAAACGTAGGAGACAAACGTTATCCGGAGTTACTGGGCGTAAAGGGCGTGTAGGTGGTTTCGTAAGTCTGGCGTGAAATTTTTCGGCTTAACCGGGAAAACGCGCTTGAGACTGTGGGACTAGAGGGGGATAGAGGGACGTGGAATTCCGGGTGGAGTGGTGAAATGTGTAGAGATCCGGAGGAACACCAGAGGCGAAGGCGGCGCCCTGGGTCCCAACTGACGCTGAGGCGCGAAAGCATGGGGAGCGAACGGGATTAGAGACCCTGGTAGTCCAAGCCGTAAACGATGCAGACTCGGTGTCCACTCCCGCAGGAGGGGCGCCACAGCTAACGCGATAAGTCTGCCGCCTGGGGAGTACGGTCGCAAGATTAAAACTCAAAGGAATTGACGGGGGCCCGCACAAGCAGCGGAGCGTGTGGTTTAATTCGAGGCTACACGAAGAACCTTACCTGGGTTTGACATACCAACAGGTGCTGCATGGCTGTCGTCAGCTCGTGCCGTGAGGTGTTCGGTTAAGTCCGCAAACGAGCGCAACCCTCGGCGTTAGTTACAAGTGTCTAACGCAACTGCCCGTGAGAAACGGGAGGAAGGTGGGGATGACGTCAAGTCAGCATGGCCTTTATATCCAGGGCTACACACACGCTACAATGGGCGGTACAACGGGTCGCGAAGCCGCGAGGTGGAGCCAATCCATAAAGCCGTTCGTAGTTCGGATTGCAGGCTGCAACTCGCCTGCATGAAGCTGGAGTTGCTAGTAACCGCAGGTCAGCTATACTGCGGTGAATACGTTCCCGGGCCTTGTACACACCGCCCGTCACGTCATGGGAGCTGGTCACGCCTGAAGTCGGGGAGCTAACCGCAAGGAGGCAACCGCCGAGGGCAGGGCTGGTGACTGGGACGAAGTCGTAACAAGGTAGCTGTACCGGAAGGTGCGGCTGGATCACCTCCTTTCTAAGAAACAAACGGGCTGACGCCGAGAGGCAAGCCCAAAGCAAGACAATGACACGGAACACTCCGGTCAAAACGCGATTTGCTCCACCCTCTTCAATGAAGGATCTCTTCGTCTCACAGTTCTGTGGTTAAGGATGCACACGCTGCACCTTCACATCCACGGGGATATAGCTCAGTTGGCTAGAGCGCACGCCTGATAAGCGTGAGGTCCGGTGTTCGAGTCGCCGTATCCCCACACTGCATCCTTTTGGGGATGTAGCTCAGTTGGGAGAGCGGCGCCTTTGCAAGGCGTAGGTCAGGGGTTCGAGTCCCCTTATCTCCACAGATATTTCGGTCAGTCAGCGTTCATAACTTGCTTATGAGCGGTGACGGGGCGAAATATCGTCTCGGATGGCACCTTAACAACTTAATAACGCAAATGGGAAACGACGAATCAAGAGCAAGTCTTCGAAAGTAAGCGAGAGTATCCTCTTCTCCGTAACACAGGTTAAAAGCGGATAAGAGCACACGGGGGATGCCTGGGCGTCGAGTGCCGAAGAAGGACGTGGTACACTGCGAAAAGCTGTGGTGAGGCGTGTGCAGCCGTAATAGCCACGATGTCCGAATGGGGAAACCCGGCGGGCGTGAGCCTGTCATCCCGCGAGGGGGAGGGAACCGGGCGAACTGAAACATCTAAGTAGCCCGAGGAAAAGAAAGGATTCCGTAAGTAGTGGCGAGCGAAAGCGGAAGAGCCCAAACCGGAGCAATCCGGGGTTGTAGGACTTCCAACAGCATCACAAACTGAACCGAACGGCTTGGGAAAGCCGACCAGAGGGGGTGAGAGTCCCGTAGGTGAAGGGGAGTGATGTGGGGAGTATCCTGAGTACCACAAGGCACGCTAACCTGGTGGGAAGCTAGGAAGACCACTTCCAAGGCTAAATACACCATACGACCGATAGTGCAATAGTACAGTGATGGAAAGGTGAAAAGAACCCCGGCGAGGGGAGTGAAACAGAATCTGAAACCATATGCTTACAACCGGTCAGAGTCCTGGAAACGGGATGATGGCGTGCCTTTTGGAGAATGAGCCGGCGAGTTAATGTCTGTGGCAAGCTTAAGGGAGATACACCCGGAGGCGAAGCGAAAGCGAGTCTGAATAGGGCGAGAAGTCGCAGGGATTAGACGCGAAACCTGGTGAGCTACGCATGGGCAGGGTGAAAGTCCGGTGACACGGACAGGGAGGCCCGAACTCACCTTTATTGCAAAAACGGGGATGACATGTGGTTAGGGGTGAAATGCCAAACGAGTTTGGAGATATCTTGTTCTCTCCGAAATAACTTTAGGGTTAGCGTGTGGTGATGCGTACTGGAGGTAGAGCACTGGATGGGCTAGGGGGCGTGAGCTTACCGAACCCAATCAAACTGCGAATGCCGGTCGGAGAGCCATGCAGTCGGACGACTGGAGATGAGATTCAGCCGTCGAGAGGGAAAGAACCCAGACCCGCCGCTAAGGTCCTGAAGTATCAGTGCTAAGTGGGAAACGATGTGATTGTGTCGAGACAGCTAGGAGGTTGGCTTAGAAGCAGCCACCCTTGAAAGAGTGCGTAACAGCTCACTAGTCGAACGCAATTGCGCGGACAATGTAACGGGGCTCAAGCTTGGCACCGAAACCAGGGACTTGCGCAAGACAAGTGGTAGGGGAGCGTCCCCACAGCGGTGAAGTCGTCGGGCAACGAAGGTGGAGTGGTGGGGAGTGAGAATGCGGGCATGAGTAGCGAAAACGTTGTGAGAACCAAGTTCGCCGGTAGTCTAAGGTTTCCGACGGAAGGTCAGTCCACGTCGGGTGAGTCGAGCCTAAGCCGAGGCTGGAAAGCGTAGGCGATGGACAGCAGGTCAAAATTCCTGCACCAGTATGTGGAGCGAAGCAGCACATCGCTTGAAGGTAGCCGTTAGCGGGTGGATGTTAACGGATGCTGGATGGGGGTCAAGAAAAGACTGCGGAGCGGTGAAGCATGCTGACCGTACCCCAAACCGACACAGGTAGACGAGTAGAGGATACTAAGGCGAACGGGAGAACCTCTGTTAAGGAACTCGGCAAAATAGCCCTGTAACTTCGGGAGAAAGGGCGCCCCTGCAAGGGGGTCGCAGTGAAAGGGCTCTACCGACTGTTTACCAAAAACACAGGTCTGTGCTAACGCGCAAGCGGACGTATACGGGCTGACGCCTGCCCAGTGCCGGAAGGTTAAGAGGAGCGGTGCAAGCTGCGAATTGAAGCCCCGGTGAACGGCGGCCGTAACTATAACGGTCCTAAGGTAGCGAAATTCCTTGTCGGGTAAGTTCCGACCCGCACGAAAGGCGTAACGAGTGGAGCACTGTCTCAACAAGGGGCCCGGCGAAATTGAAGTACGTGTAAAGATGCGCGTTACCCGCAGCTGGACAAAAAGACCCCGTGGAGCTTTACTGTAGCCTGTCATTGCGTTAGGACTGCGTTTGTGTAGGATAGCTGGGAGGGGGAGAAGCTGGGCCGCTAGGCTCGGTGGACCCGACGGTGAAATACCAGCCTGACGTGGTTTTGACCCTAACCCTTCGGGGGACAGTGGCAGGTGGGCAGTTTGACTGGGGCGGTCGCCTCCTAAAAGGTAACGGAGGCGTTCAAAGGTTGGCTCAGGCTGAATGGAAACCAGCCAGTGAGTGCAAAGGCACAAGCCAGCTTGACTGCGAGGCCAACGCGCCGAGCAGAGACGAAAGTCGGACTTAGTGATCCTACGACTCCGAGTGGAAGGGTCGTAGCTTACCGGATAAAAGCTACCCCGGGGATAACAGGCTAGTCTTGTCCAAGAGTTCACATCGACGACAAGGCTCGGCACCTCGATGTCGGCTCATCGCATCCTGGGGCTGGATAAGGTCCCAAGGGTTGGGCTGTTCGCCCATTAAAGCGGTACGTGAGCTGGGTTCAGACCGTCGTGAGACAGGTCGGTCTCTATCCGCTGTGGGCGTAGGGAGTTTGAGGGGGATCTGCCCCTAGTACGAGAGGACCGGGGTGGACGGAGCGCTTGTGTGTCGGTTGTCGTGCCAACGGCACAGCCGAGTAGCAATCTCCGGAGCAGATAACCGCTGAAAGCATCTAAGTGGGAAACTGACCTCAAGATGAGACTCCCCATCGCGAAAGCGAGTAAGACCCCAGGTAGACGACCTGGTTGATAGGCGGGAGGTGGAAGCGCAGCAATGTGTGGAGCTGACCCGTACTAATGGTCGAGGGCTTTGAGTTCTGTGTTGCGGGGAAGAGAATACTCTGGCTGAGCTGGAGAAGCTGCGAATGATGAAGTCGAGACCCAGGCACGATTGACCCTTCAAACGAGGGGGAGAGCGTGCTAGAATACGCGTTATTGAGTGAACAACAACTTGTGAATGAACGAGAAGTGTGTGTGTTGGTGGTTTGAGCGGTGAGGGTCCACCCGGCTCCATCCCGAACCCGGCAGTTAAGCTCACCAGCGCCGATGGTACTGCAAGGGCGACCTTGTGGGAGAGTAGGTCACTGCCAACCCACCCTTCTCGTTTTTCTATTCCCAAACTGACAT
The DNA here is from genome assembly GCA_016717205.1 of Candidatus Flexifilum breve. Classification (GTDB taxonomy): domain Bacteria; phylum Chloroflexota; class Anaerolineae; order Aggregatilineales; family Phototrophicaceae; genus Flexifilum; species Flexifilum breve. The sequence continues at coordinate 449,776 of JADKGC010000003.1, read as the reverse complement.
GACCCTCCGAACGGACAGCCAACAGCGTCCGTTTTTGATTCCCTGCCCCGTCGCAACTATCTATTTCGAGCGTCCCGCGTTACACTTCATGTTATAGATGACACGGAGCGGAGCAAATATGGAAGATTTGCGCATAGTGTACGTGACGAACAGTGATTTTGATGCCCGCGTGGTGGCTGGGCTGCTGGAGACCGCGGGCATTCCCGTCATCGTGCAGCAAGAGCCAGCGGGCAGCGCCCTTGGCATCACCGTGGGGCTGCTCGGTGAAGTCAAAGTGGTCGTGCGTCCCGAAGACTATGAACGCGCTCTGGACATTCTTGACGACGTCCCCGATGAGACGCTGCTGCCGGATGGCGATGATGACGACACCATTGGTGAATAACACTCTCACTGCCGTACCCGGTTTCCGGGTCGGCCATCTAACCGATCTTGACGCGATTACGGGCTGCACCGCCGTGATCTGCCCGCCCCACACCGTTGGTGGTGTGGATGTGCGCGGCGGAGGCCCCGGCACGCGGGAAGTTGAACTTCTGCGCCCGCTCTATCAGGTCAGTGAAGTGACGGCGGTCATGCTCGCCGGCGGCAGTGCGTTTGGTTTGGCAGCGGCCGATGGCGCGATGCGCTATCTGGAAGAGCATGGCCTCGGCTATTCCACCCGGATGGGTTTCACGGTGCCGATTGTCCCGTCGGCGATCCTGTTCGATCTCGGGATTGGTAACGGTACTATCCGGCCGGATGCCGCGATGGGTTACGCTGCCTGCGCCGCGGCGACCACTGATCCGGTGGAGCAGGGGAGTGTGGGGGTGGGGACAGGCTGTCAGGTGTGCGCCCTGCGTGGCAGCGCTTATGCGACCAAAGGGGGCATCGGATCGGCGGCCATTGATCTCGGTAACGGCCTGATCGTCGCCGCACTGGTCGCCGTAAACGCAGTTGGCGAAATCCTCGACGAGCAGGGCAAGATTCTCGCCGGATTGCGCGATGATGTTGGCGGTTTTATGCCGATCATGGAAGCATTTCGGCTGCTGCCACCGCCACCGGTTGCCGCAGCGACGGTGATTGGCGTGGTCGCGACGAATGCGCGCCTCACCAAAGCTGAAGTTAACAAAGTCGCACAGATGGCGCATGACGGGTTGGCCCGGGCGGTGCGTCCTGCCCATACGATGTATGATGGAGATACGTTCTTTGCGCTGGCGAGCGGCGTCATCCCTGCCGATGTGAACCTAATCGGGATGTACGGCGCAGAAGCCGTGACGCAGGCGATTCGCAGCGGTGTGCGCGCAGCGCAATCACTCGGAGGTGTGCGCGCTTGTTATACGCAAGGTTAAATGTGTTAAGTAAATATCCCTGCAAGTTTAATTCGGAGTTAGTACAGACTTGATATTCTTAATTCTGTATCCAGTCTGGAGGTTTCATGTCTAAGGTTCTCATCGTAGAAGACGAAGAAACGCTGGCCCGCAATCTCGCCGACAAACTGCGCGGCGAAGGCTTTGCAGTGACGACCGCGGGGGATGGCGAAGAGGGTCTGGAGAAACTGCGGGGTGAACATCCCGATCTGATTATCCTCGACATCATGCTGCCGAAGTTGGATGGCCTCAGCCTGTGCCGGTTGATTCGCCGCGACGCGGGTATGGCGCATATTCCGATCATCATGCTGACGGCGCGCGGCACCGAAGTTGACAAAATCGTTGGGCTGGAAAGCGGCGCCGATGATTACGTCGTCAAGCCGTTCGGTCTGGGTGAATTTCTGGCTCGCGTGCGTGCGGTGATGCGCCGTGCTCCCGGTCGTCCTGCCATGCAGGATGAACTCGTATCTGATGACCTGCGTCTCAGCCTGACGGGACGCCGCCTGTTTAAGAATGATACGGAAGCCAAGCTGAGCAATAAGGAATTTGATCTGCTGGTCGAGCTCATGCGTAATCGCGGCGTCGTGCTCTCGCGCGATCTGCTGCTGACGAAGGTGTGGGGTTACGACTACTACGTCGACAAACGCACGGTTGACGTGCACATTCGCTGGCTGCGCGAGAAGATCGAAGATGATCCGTCCACGCCCAAGCGGATTGTGACTGTGCGCGGGGTCGGCTACCGATTTGAAGGGTAAGGGATGACGAGTTCGCAAGACATTCAGCGGCTGCGGCAGGCGATTGCCCAGCACGAGCAGGAATTTGAAACGCTCCAGACCACCATCGCCGAACAGGAAGCCGCGCTGACGCGGCTCAAACAGGAACTGAACGAGCGTGAACGTATTCTGACCAGCGTCCAGGTGACGCTCGGTCAGCAGGAACTGCGCGCACTGGAAGAGACGGTGGTCGATGAGAGCACCGCTCAAGAAGCGCCAGACTATAAGCTGGCGCTCGCGCTGACGCTGGCAAATGCTGCTTATGACGCGCTGATCGTGGTAGATGAGCAGTACCGCATCATCGGCATTAATGACAGCGCCGAAGCCCTGTTTGAAGTAACGCGCCCTATCGGGCAGTCGCTGGAAAGCGTGACGCATCTCCCCGAACTGGAGATGATGGTCGCCGATGCGCTGGCCAACGAGGAAGAGACCTACGAAGAACAGGTGACGCTCAACCGGAAGCCGTTCCGGGTGCGCTGCCGCGTGATTCGCCGCGATGAGCACCTGTTTATCGGCCTGGCGCTGCAAGATGTCTCCGAATTGGTACGGCTCAACCGCGCGCGTCGCGACATGGTCGCCAATATTTCCCATGAACTGCGCACGCCGATTGCCAAAATCCGCCTGATTATCGACAGCCTATTCCACGAGCAGGATAAACCCAAACGCAAGCAGAGCACCTCGGCGCTGCGATCGATTGCCCGCGAAACTGACTCGCTGTTGTGGCTGGTGCAGGAACTGCTCGATCTCTCCATGATCGAGTCCGGGCAGGCGATTCTGCGCATGGTCGAAACGCCGGTCAGCGAAATCACCGCCGACACGATTGAGCGGTTGGACGAACTCGCCACCAGCAAGGACCTGACGCTCGTCAGCGCGATTCCGGAAGGCTTGCAGGTGCTGGCGGATCGCGATCTGGTACGCCGCGTGGTGGTTAACCTCGTCCACAATGCGATCAAGTGGTCGCCGCCCAAACAGCCGATCACCATTCAGGCCGAAGCGGCGGGCGACGAAGTCATCATCAGCGTACTCGATAACGGCCCCGGCGTCCCCGAAGAACACCGCGAACGCATCTTCGAACGCTTCTATCAGGTCGATCCCTCGCGGTCTTCCGGGGAAGGTACGGGCTTAGGCTTGGCGATCTGCAAGCATATTGTCGAAGCGCATGGTGGGCGCATTTGGGTGGAGAACAACGATCACGGCAAGGGCGGGCACGGCGGTTACTTCCGCTTTACGCTCCCGAGCGCGGAAGCAACCTCTTAAGGCGGGTTCAGTTATCGACACAGTAATTTAAGGTCATTCATCATTAATTTACACTCCCTGCTGCCAACCCACATAAATCGTGCTATACTAGATGTAATAGCATAAGCCTTCGGGGCAGGGTGAAATTCCCGATCGGCGGTACAGCCCGCTACCCGTGACACGTCACGGTGGATCTGGTGAAAGTCCAGAGCCGACAGTTACAGTCTGGATGGGAGAAGGCGACTCGAGTGCGCGGAACTTCGGTTTGGCGCTCTCTTGACTTTGGCATATCCAAAGGTCGTTGAGGTCGTGCAATTACTCAACGCTTTTGACGTACCTGACTCCCAATGCCCCGAACTTCTAGCGATGACGGGGTATTTTTATGCAAGCAAATGGCCTCTACGACAATCTGCGCGATATGCAGCGACGAATTCCGAATGGACGAGCGCTCACACCGGTGATCGGTGTGCTGGCGCTGTTTGTCTTGTGGCAGGTTGTGACCCTGCTCGAACTCTATCCGGCGTTCATCATTCCGCCGCCGACCGCCGTCTTTGAGAAATTCGTCGAGGTGGTGCAGGATGGCCGCTTGTGGCTGCACACGAGTACCACGCTCAGCCAGATGCTCGTCGGCCTGGGGATCGGCGTGTCGTTTGGGGTGCTGCTCGGCTACAGCATGGCGAAGTCGCGCCTCCTCGAAGATGTGCTCTCGCCGATTGTTTTGGCCTTCCAATCGACGCCCGTCGTCGCCTACGCGCCGCTCCTCGTGATCTGGTTTGGCAGCGGCGCGACGAGCAAGATCGTCACCAGCGCGTTGATCGTGTTCTTCCCCATGCTCATGAACACCATCGTCGCTATTCGCAACGTGCCGGAACATCAGCGCGAACTGATCCGCTCGTTCGGGGCGAATAGCCTGGAAACGTTCGTCAAGCTGAGAAATCCGGCATCGCTGCCGGTGCTGCTCAGCGGGTTGAAGGTCAGCGCGACGCTCGCCGTGATCGGTGCAGTGGTGGGCGAATTCATTACGGCGCAGGCGGGGCTGGGCTTCTGGATCAAGCTGGCACGCGATCAATACGATACGCCGCTGGTGTGGGTCGGCATTTTGACGTTAGCTTTCATCGCCCGCGTGATGTACGGCATCGTCGCGCTGCTGGAACGGCGCTTCATTGTGCAGCCGCACAGCACGACGACCTCGCCGCTCGGCGAAGCAAAAACTCGGTCAAGTCAACGCGGCTAAATTCAATCTCTGAGCGAGAGTTCGGCAGGGCGAGGCGGTGACTACGCTGCCCCCACGTGCCGTCATGGATTTCACTGTTGCAGAGGAGCAAGTAGCGTTATGAAGTTCGTTCGTTTCCTGATGGTTTTCGCAATCGCCGTGCTGCTCGCGGTGGGCGGTGTGTCAGCGCAAGACCAGCAAGACCTCACTTTTTTTCTCACGTTTGTCCCGAATGTCCAGTTTTCCCCGCTGTACGTCGCCATTGACAATGGTTATTTCAGCGAAGTCGGCCTCAATCTGACAATTGAACACGGTGACGAACCGCTCGGCGTCGATCTGATCGCGTCTGGTCAGCGGCAGTTCGGCATGATCAGCGGCGAGCAGGTGATCGCGGCGCGGGCGCAAGCGCGTCCCGTCGTGTTCGTGTACGAATGGTTCCAAGCCTATCCGGTTGGGATCGCCGTGCCTGTGGAGCAGGCTATCACGACGGTTGATGGGCTGCGTGGGCATGTGGTTGGCATCCCCGGTCGGTTTGGCGCCTCCTACAGCGGCTTGACAGCGCTGTTGGCCGCCAACGGCATGACCGAAACCGACATTCAGTTGGAAGAAATTGGCTTCAATGCGCCGGAAGCGATCTGCACCGCACGGGTTGAGGCGGCGATCGTCTACAGCAACAATGAACCGCTGCAAATCCGCAACCGCGCAGCGGCGGGCGACTGCGGTTCGGTGACCGATGTCGTCGTCATTCCGGTGGCGGACGCCGCCGACATGGTCTCGAACGGGATCGTCACCAATGAAGATACAGTCGCCAATGAACCGGATCTCGTGGCGTCAGTTGTCGGCGCGTTTGATCAGGGGCTGCGCGATACGATCAATAACCCTGCTGCCGCTTACCTCAGTAGTGTAAACTATGTGGAAAACCTGCCGCTGAGCGAGGCGTTAAGCACTGCGCTGATCACGGCGGCAGACGATCAAAACGTGTGGCTGACGGATAACCCGGATGCCAACCGCGCTGAGGTGGCCGCGCGCCGGGCTGAACTGCGCGCCGCCTTGGGCGAACAATTCACCGCCGACGAACTGGTACAGTTCGACGTGCTGCTGGCGTCGATTGAGTTCTGGGACGCCGATCAACTAGGTATCTCGACGCTCGACTCATGGCAAGTGACGCAGGACACGCTCAGCACGATGAACTTCCTGCCCGCACCGATTGACCTCGAAGCGGCGTTCACCAACGATTTCGTGCCCGCTGCGGCGGAGTAAGCGCGCGGTTTAGCCTCACCCCCTTGTCCCCTCTCCCACGGGAGAGGGGATTTATATGCATCCACCTAATGCCAATCCGCTTGACCCGGTTGCTTTTCCTCCCGCACAATGTGTTACACTCACCTGCGTTTGGCTTCATAAATAGGATGAGAATGAGCATGGCAGCATTTGATGTGGCGGCCGTTCGCGCCCAGTTCCCCGCGCTCAATCGCGTTATCGCGGGCGGCGGATACCCCATTTACTTTGACAACCCCGCGGGCACGCAAGTCCCGCAGCGCGTGATCGACGCCGTGAGCGGCTATTTCCGCGAAATGAACGCCAATTCCGGCGGCGCGTTCCCGACCAGTAATGCCAGCGATGCCATGGTCGTAGAAACGCGCCGGAAATTGGCCGCGTTCCTCAATGCGTCTCGTCCCGAAGAGATCGTGATCGGCGCGAACATGACCACGCTCAACTTTGCGCTCTCCCGCGCCATCGCCAAGACGCTGCAACCGGGCGATGAGATTGTGCTCACGCGCATGGATCACGATGCCAATGTGTCGCCGTGGCTGCGCATCGCCGAGGATTACGGGCTGGTCGTGCGCTGGGTCGACATCATCGAGCCGGAATGCACGCTGGATCTGGATACACTCGAAGCCGCCCTGACCGACCGCACGAAGGTGGTCGCGACTGTCCACGCTTCAAACGCCGTCGGCACGATCAACCCGGTCAAGCAGATCGCGGCGATGGCGCATGCCGCGGGCGCGCTGTATGTCGTCGACGCCGTGCAGAGCGCGCCGCACATTTCCATCGATGTGCAGGACATCGGCTGTGACTTCCTGCTGTGCTCCTCCTATAAGTATTTTGGGCCGCATCAAGGCATCCTCTATGGGCGTTACGAGCTGCTGTCGTCGCTGCCCGCGTATAAGGTGCGTCCGTCGAAGGACAAAGCGCCATACCGCTGGGAAACGGGTACACCCGCCTTTGAACTGATCGCCGGGATCGGCGCGTGCATCGATTACCTCGCTTCGTTGGGCGGCGGCAGTGGTACAGAGCGCGCGGCGCTGGTCACGGGGATGCAGGTGCTCGGCGCTTACGAGCAGGAACTCGCCGCGCATCTGATCGAGGTGCTGCAGGCGACGCCGGGCGTGCACATCGCTGGCATTACTGATCCGGCGCGTTTTCACGAGCGTGTGCCAACCGTTGTGTTCACGCATGATGGGTACACGCCCACGGACATCGCCGCCCGCCTTGCCGCGCAAAACATCTATGTCTGGGACGGCAATTACTACGCGGTCGAAATCATGAAGCGGCTGCGCAACGAGGAACACGGCATGGTACGCGTCGGCCTAGCGCACTACAACACCCACGAGGAGATTGAGCGCTTTGCGGGGGCGTTGAAAACGCTGTAATCAAGGTAATGGTAACGTGGGGCAAGGGGATCATTGCCCCACGGTTAGGTTATTCTTTCGACACCACGGCGGCGAGCTGCGCGCTGACCAATTCCAGCAGCATCACATCCTGCTTAGTGATCGAGCCGGGAACATCGCGGCAGGCGACGATCACGCCATAGCGGGTGGTGACGCCGACAGGTGTCACCGCGCCCGCGCCCAGCCGCCCGCGCTTGACCAGCGGGTGATTGATCTCGTCGCTTGGGCCGATGATCACACTTTCCCCGGTTACGGCGACGTGTCCCATGATGTCGTCGGCGGCGGCCTGCTTGGGCGCGACCGCCTGAATCGGTGCGGGGCCTTCCTGCGCTTTGAGCGTGAGGGTCAGCGGTTCGCTGTTGTCCATGCGATAAAACGCCACATAGTGATAGCCAATATCAAAACATGCGCTGACTGCCGCCTGATGCTTGCCCGATTCGCCCGAGGCTTTGCGCAGCTTCTTGGCGAATTCGCGCACAGGCGGAATCGCATCGGCGCGCAGCGTGTCCAGCCGCCGATCGGACATCAGCCGGTTGATACGGCGGATTAGATCGTCATTGACGAACGGCGTGGTTGAGATTTCGTCGGCGTTGCCGGGGATCGCGAAATCCGCCTCTTCATCGACCAGCACGATCAGCAGGCGCGGGTAGTCGTGGCGCAGTTCACTCATGAACTCAAACGAGCGGTCGAGTTCATTGTCGAGCACGAGCACGTCGATCGGGTTCTCTTGGTTGTGGAGCGCATCGAGCGCGTCCGTGGTTTCGTTGACGAGTGTGATGTTAAACGGGTCGTACGCCGAAAGATTCTTGTAGTAGCGACTGGCGAATTCACGGCGGACGGTGACGAGAACGGAGATCCTGCTCATCGAGTTTCCTTTGCAATCGTAATCAGCACCGCCAGTAAATGACGAAGGCCGAGGGCGACGGGGCTGACTTCCACAAATTCGTCCGTGCGGTGGGCATTGCCCCCCCTGGTAATGCCGACGGTGACGGCGGGGCAGCCTTCCGACAACGGGATATTCGCGTCAGTGCTGCCGATTTCCAGAGACGCGCGCACGCCGAGATCGGCGAGGCTGGTGAGCGCGGCCTGCACGAAGGGATGCGCCACCGGAATCGCGCCGGCAGGGCGGTCGCCTACGACTTCCACCGTGAAGGTGAGGTCGTCCTGCTCCAAAGCGCGAATGTGCCCGCGCACTTCGTTTTCAAGCCGATTGAGGGCGGCGCGCTCTTCCGAGCGCAGGTCGAGCCACAGGCAGGCTTGCGGCGCAATCGCGTTGATCGTCGTGCCGCCTTCGATCATGCCGATATTGAAAGTCGTGCGCGGACTCTGCGGCGGCTGCAGCGCGGCGATGCGCGCGCCCAACTGCACGATGGCATGCGTGGCGCTCGGGCGGCCAAAATGCAGCCAACTGTGACCGCCCGACGTGGTCGCACTGATTTTGAGACGGCGCACCGAGATACCAGCGTAATAGACGTGGCCGAACGCCAGCCCTTCGATGTTGATTACGCCGCGAATCTTCCCCCGCAGGCGGTCATAGGCGGCACGTATCCCGCCCAGGTTGCCGAGCCCTTCCTCGCGGGTGGTGGCAACGAACCACACATCGGTGGGAAAACTCAGGTTGTCATCGCGCACTGCCTTGATCGCGGCGAGCATCCCGGCGACGCCCATGCTGTTATCGCCCAGCCCTGGCCCGAAGATCAGGTCGCCTTCGCGCCGAATGGTGAGATCCGTTTCCGCGGCGAACACGGTATCCGTGTGGGCGGTCATCAGGATGCCGGGCTGATCCGATGCCTTGCCGGGCAAACAGCCGTACACGTTGAACATATCGTCGATGTCGACGGCGGTGAGGCCAAGGGCCGAAAACTGGTCAGCGACGTAGGCAGCGCGCGGTTGTTCCTCAAAGGTTGGGGCGGCGATCTGCTGAATGGTTATCGCTTGATCGACTGTCCACTGTGCAAGTTGCCTGAAGTCGCTGGTCTGCATCCCCGTCTTTCCTATCTGTTGGTCAATTCGAATTGCCGTTAGCTTACCTCAACTTGACCAACTTGTGCAGTAAACGCTTTGCCCGCGTTCCGTTCCTAGACTATAATGGACGACTCAACAGCGTGTGTGGAGGGACTATGGCAACTATTTTGCTGGTGGAGAAGACGGGAGCACAGCGAACCTCATTCGCCGACGCGTTACAGAAACGCTACGCCGTGATGACCGTATCCAGCGGCAAACAGGCGCTCACGCTCGTGCACGAAAAAGGCTGTCATATTGTCGTGCTGGATGCGATTTCCATGCGCACGCCCGGTGACCGCATCGCCCGCCAGCTCAAGGATGGCATTGGCACGATTCCCCTTATCCATCTGCACCCGGAACACAAAGCCACCAGCCCCGCTGATGCACTGCTGTATCAACCCTTCACGTCGCGGAAGCTCGTCAACACCATCGAACGCCTGCTCACCGCCAAGCGCGGCAGTGATGAAGTGATCAGCGTTGGGCCGTTCACCATCAACATGGAACGGCGCTTGCTCATCGCCAACGGGCAGGAGACCTCGCTCACGCCCAAGCTCGCGCTCCTGATCGAAATGTTCTTTGCGCACCCCGGCGAAACGCTCGACCGCAAATTCCTCATGGAGCAGGTGTGGCACACCGACTATCTCGGTGACACGCGCACGCTCGATGTCCACATCCGCTGGATTCGCCGCCTTATCGAAGCGAACCCGGGCGACCCGCAGTTCCTCAAAACGGTGCGCGGCGTCGGCTACCGGCTCGACTTACCGGGGTACGTTACCGCCCCCGTCGCGCTTGAGTCTGTCGAAGCGACCTTACAAAACGCCTGAAATCTTCACAAATAAAAAATCGGCTTCAAGAGCCGATTTTTCGTATTTGGGATAACCGAGCGCGCTGCGTTACTTGGCGACGCGCTGCTTCATCGCGTTGAGCTGCTTCATCAGGCGGCTCTTGCGGCGGGCGGCGTTGTTCGCGTGAATCACACCACGGCTGGCGGCCTTGTCGAGATCCTGAATCGCCTTGCGGGTCGCTTCAATCGCCGCATTCACGTCAGAACCATGCTGGGCGACGCGGGCCTTCTTGACGAAGGTGCGGGCGCGGTTGCGGAACGTTTGATTGTATTCGCGGCGCTTCGCGTTTTGACGAATGCGCTTAATCGCGGAACGTGTATTTGCCATCTTGTCTCGTGCGGCAAAAGCGCCGCCGCTCCTCTCAAAAAAACATCACGGAATATCGAGCGATTTTACACGCCCATCCCGTGAATGTCTAGCGTCGATTAAAGGACAGCCTAAATCTGGCGCGGACTACGCCGACAGCAAGCTGATCGCCAGCAGTGCGGCGGCGCCCACGTTGATGATCACCAGCAGCACGGTCGCCAACACAAGCAGAATCGGCGCGCGCTGCCGCGTGCCGGGCAGGCGGGTCGGTTTGATTTCGCCGGGAATCTGCGCGAAGAGCAGACCTTCTTCCTCTTCCAGAAACTCCCCGTCCTGATCTTTGTCCGCATCGTACAGAATCGACGTGCTGGGCTGCTGCTCACTCGCTTGCACGAACTTATTGGCCGCTTCTTCAAGCTCCTCGTCAAAGCCGAACGTCGGCATCGGCGTGCTCGGCACAGGAGAGCGCGGCGGTGGGGCAGAGCGCGGCGCCGGTGGGGGAGCCGCGGGCGGCGGTGGCGAAATGCGATTGGGCGGGGCATCCGGAATTGGGGTTGGGGCGGGCGCGGGCGGCGGTTCCATCTCGACGGCGGCGCCAAACGGTCCACCAGCAATATCATCGTCGAGATTGAAGTCGGTGAACGGCGAATTGCCCGACGGCTTGACCGTCACTGTGCCCGGCAAGTTGAGGTTCGTCACCCAGGCGTCAAGGTCTTCTTCGGATGGTTCTTTCGGCGCGGGCGGTGTCCGCGCCGGGGCAGCGGCCGGTTCGGGGGCGCCCCATTCGACACTGGTCGAGGTCGCCCGGTTGGAAAACGCTCCGGAGTTCGCCGCGGCGCTCAACGGCGAGGTGGGTGGCTTCGGCTTTTGCTTGGCCAGATATTCTAACCCCTGCTTGGCGCGTTGATTATTCGGGTCAACAGCCAGCACATTTTCCAAACATGTCCGCTGATCATCCAGCGATTCCATCGTGCCGCTCAGCCAGAGCCAGGCTTCAGCGTTGTATTGATCCAGCTCCACGGCGCGCAGCAGCATCGCTTTGCCTTCGTCTTTACGCCCGGCCTTGATCGCGTTCATGCCCTCGCGGACTAAGCCTTCAACGTTAGCGGACATCTCACCATCACTCCTCCACCATCGCACACGTTTAATAGTATCACAAAGCTGTAGATCGCGAATTCAAAGGCGAAGGATTCGTGAATTTTTAGGGAACCTCATCTGAATATTCCGAGGGTTTCGTTATATTATGGACTCTGAGCAGCGCAGGTTTATTGAGGGACTCATGAGTCGCGTCGTTAAAGGTCCGTTTGAGGTGGTTTCCACCCGTCATATATACACTAACCCCTGGATCACAGTACGCGAAGACAAGGTAGTACGACCCGGCGGTACTCAGAGTATATTTGGCGTTGTCGAGATGATGGCCGGGTCTTCGATTCTGGCCTTGACGGACGATTGCCAAGTCTATCTAGCGCGTGAGTACAAGTACGGTCTGCAAAACTACTCCATCGAGACGGTGAGTGGTGGTTTGGAAGTGGGAGAGACCCCGCTCGAAACGGCGCAGCGTGAGCTGCGTGAGGAATTCGGCATGGAAGCGCGCGAATGGATCAGTTTGGGAACGATCTACCCGTTCACCAACGTGATCAATTCTGCGAGTTATCTGTTTCTCGCGCTCGGCGTTGAAGTGAAGCATCCGCCGAAACCCGACCCCGGCGAACACATCGAAACGCTCAAGCTGCCGCTGGAGCGCGTGGTGGAGATGGTGATGAACGGGGAAATTGTCAACGGGTCGGCTTGTGCCTTAATCCTCAAGGCGTATTACTACCTCAAATCCATGAAGCAGTAGTTCGTTAGTCGCTGCGACTGCGGCGGCGTAAATCCTTGACCTTTGACGACAGGTCCTGGAAATATTCGCTTTCCGTGATCTCTTTAACTTTTTCCTGCACGCGGCTCTGATCAATTTCGACGAGCAGCGCCTGCACCTGCCGCTGGGCTTCTTTGAGTTCATCCTGAACTTTTTCAAAGAGGCGGGCATTGGAAATCGCAATCGCGGCCTGGTTCGCGAAGGCGGAGAGCAGCGGAATGTTCTCCTGACTGAACACCCCCTGTTCTACCCGGTTATCCGCGTACAGTGCGCCCACGACTTTGTCTTTCAAAATCAACGGAATGATCACAATCGAGCGCAGTTCGTTGAGGAACACGCTTTTCATCTCGGTGAAGCGGTCGTCTTCCTGTGCGTTGGTGCTGACGATGGGGCTGCGCTGCTCAATCGCTTCGTGGATCATCTGATGGCTGAAGGTGATGGCGTCCTTCGCTAGGTTTTCGGCGCGATTGTTGCGCGCGACGTGCACGCGGAGATCGCGGTTTTCCCCTTGCGTGAGCATCAGATAGGCGCGTTCTGCTCCGGTCAGCTTAATGACCGTGTCGAGCACTTCTTCCAGAACCTGATCGAATTCCAGTGAGGACGTGATGAGGGCAGACGTGTGTACCAGCTCTTGCATTTGCGTGAGCTGTTTCTGCATCTTCAGGGCGCTCTTATGCGACTTCTCGAGGTCATGCATCAGCAGCTGCGCCATACCATTGAAGTCAATCTGAATCTGGATACCGCGCTTGCTCAACACCTGCATCGTACGATCAAGCGTTTGCTGAAGCTTACCAGCCTGTTCGGTTGTCTGGTTGATATGCTCGATCAGTTCAGGTGTGTCACCATTCGTCGCTTCAGCCACATTCATCCCTCAAATCCAAACGCTGCTTATCCATCGCGCTATCTTGATTCCAATCTTACACCATTTCGAGCTATACTGAAATGAATTTATCTGAATCCATGTGTCTGAACAAAATGACCTACATCAGTCCCAAAGCCATCATCGAAGATCATGTTTACATCGGGCGGAATACAACCATTCATGCAGGCGTACATCTTAAGCGCGGCGTAGTGGTTGAAGACAACTGTATCATCGGGAAACCGTCGCGCGTGCAGATGAATCGGTTTCAGGAACAGGTGCGTTCATCCAGCACCCGCCTGGAATTCGAAGATTACGACGCTGTGATCGATACGCCGACCATCATCGGCGAAAATGTGCTGCTGCACAGCGGTACGACCCTCTTTGCGGGCGTGACCTTAGCCGAAGGCGTGATCACCGAAGATAATGTGGTGGTGCGCTGGGATACGCAGGTTGGCGCGTTCACCAAGCTGATGCTGGCGGGGTTCGTCGGGTCCTACATCACCATCGGAGAATACTCGCGGGTGGGTGGGCTGCTCGGCAACCGGACGCAGATCGGCAGTTATGTCACGACCTTTGGCAATTTGCTGCACAGCTACAAGCAGTACGGCGCGAACCGCGTTGAACCCGCGCCCATCGTTGAAGACTATGTCATGATCGGGTATGACAGTAATCTGATCGGCGGCGTGCGGATTGGTAAGCGGGCGTATATCGCTGCGGGCGCGACCATCTCGAAAGATGTGCCGCCGGATACCGTCGTCACCGGGTACAACCAGCATCGTCCGATGTCGGCATGGCAGGGTTCGCTGAGAGATGATTATCTCGCTTCGTTCCCCACTGATCCCTTGAAGGATGAAGAATGAGCGACGCAGTTGAAGTAGGGCAAATCCTCAAAGGTTACGAACTCAAGGAAATCTTGGGGAAGGGTGGGTTCGGGGCGGTCTACCGTGCCTATCAACCGCTGGTCAAGCGCGAAGTGGCTATGAAGGTCATTTTGCCCGCATTCGCCAATCGTCCATCGTTCGTGCGGCGGTTCGAAACCGAAGCGCAGTTGGTCGCGCAGTTGGAACATCTGCACATTGTGCCGCTCTACGACTACTGGCGTGACCCGAGCGGCGCGTATCTGGTGATGCGTATGCTGCGCGGGGGCACGCTGGAGCAAGACCTCAAAAAGAATGGCCGCTGGTCAGTCGAGATGACGGCCACGCTGCTCGAACAGATGGCGTCGGCGCTCAACGTCGCGCATCAGACGGGCGTGGTGCACAGCGACCTGAAGCCCGCCAACATTCTGCTCGACTTGGAAAAGAACGGCTACCTGTCCGACTTCGGCATCGCCAGCAACCTGCGCGAAGAGGGTGGCGAGAACCTTGACGACAGTCTGGTCGCAGTGGGGACCCCCGCGTACATCACGCCGGAACAGATCCAGAACCAGCAGTTGTCGCCGCAGTCCGATATCTACAGCCTCGGTCTGGTGATCTTCGAAACGCTGACCGGACGGCGCGCGTTTGTGGCGCAGAACATCTACGGATACGTCTCGCAGCAGTTGACCAAAGACCTGCCCGATGTGACCGAAACCAACCCGGACATTCCGTTCGCCGTCAACGAAGTGCTGGCGACCGCCACGGCTAAGAACCCGACCAATCGCTACCCGGATGCGCAAGCGTTTGCCCGCGCGTTCCGGCAGGCGATTCAGGCGCGTAAGGACATTGGCATCTCGCTGGAAAGTCTCGACGATACCAACGATCTAATCCAGATCAGCGGGGATGTCGGCAACCTGACCATCACGCCCGAACTGGTGGAGATGGAAGCGCACAACCTGTCGCTGGTCAACCCGTATAAAGGTCTGCGCGCCTTCCAGCAAGGCGATGCTAAAGACTTCTTTGGCCGCGAGGAGTTCACCAACTCTGTGCTGGATCGCCTGCGCGATACCGAAGGCGCCTATCGTTTTCTGGCGATCATCGGCCCGAGCGGGAGCGGCAAATCGAGCGTGATCAAGGCGGGTGTGCTGCCCGCGCTGCGCCGCGGCGCAATCCCCGGTTCGGAACACTACTACATCGCGGAAATGGTGCCCTCGACCGACGCGCTGCGCGAACTGGAAGCGGCGCTGCTGAGCATCGCCACCGCGCCGCCCGAGAACATGTCGCAGCGGCTGCGCGAAGACCGCGCCGGGCTGCACGAACTGCTCAACGCGATTCTGCCGGACGACGACAGCGAATTCCTGCTGCTCATCGACCAGTTTGAAGAAGTGTTCACGCAGACCAACGACAACGCTGTACGTCTGCATTTCCTCGAAAGTGTGCGTCATGCTGTGAATGCGCCGGGCAGTCGCCTGCGCGTGATCGTCACACTGCGCGCGGACTTCTACGATAAGCCGCTCTCCTACCCGGATTTCGGGGCGCTGGTACGCCAACGCACCGAGATCATCCTGCCGATGAACGAACGCGAACTGCAGCAGGCCATCACTGGCCCGGCGGAACGGCTCGGCGTGCGCGTCGAACCGGCGCTCGTGCAGAAGATGATCGAAGATGTGAGCAATGAGCCGGGTGCGCTGCCGCTGCTGCAATACGCGCTCACGGAGAACTTCGAACGGCGCACGGGTTACGTCATGACGCTGGACGCCTATGTCGCGGCGGGTGGGGTGCTCGGGGCGCTGGCGCGGCGCGCGGAAGAACTGTACGGCCTGATGGACAAGGAACAAAAAGAGGCGGTGCGCCAGTTGTTCCTGCGCCTGGTGACGCTCGGTGAAGGCGCGGAAGACACGCGGCGGCGCATCCTGTGGTCGGAACTTGTGTTCATGCGCGATGTCGACGATCCGCTGCAATATGTGCTCGACATTTACGGCAAGTATCGCTTGCTGACCTTCGACACTGACCCGCAGACCCGTGAGCCAACCGTCGAAGTGGCGCATGAAGCGCTGATTCGCAACTGGGAACGCCTGCGCCAATGGCTGCGCGAAAGCCGTGAAGACCTGCGCGTGCAGCGGCGGTTGGCGACGGCGGTCACCGAATGGCGCAACGCGCATCAAGACGCCAGCTTCTTGGCGTCGGGCGTGCGCTTGCAGCAGTTCGAACTGCTTTCCAGCAGCAAAGACATTTCGCTGACTTCGGAAGAGAAAGCTTATATTCAGGCGAGTATCGAGAAGCGGGAGGCGTTAGCCCTTGAAGAAGCTGCACGGCAGGCGCGTGAAGAAGCGCTCGAAGCCCGCAATCGCCGCATTTTGCGCTGGTTGGCGGCGGTTTTCGCGGTGGCCGCGGTCGCCGGGTTGATCCTAGCGGTTGTGGCCTTCAACGGGCAGCAGGAAGCGCAGCGTCAGCGCGTGATCGCCGAAGGCGAGACGGTGCGCGCCGAGGCGGAAGCGGCGCGCGCTGAACGCGAAGCCGACGAATCGCTGAGCATCATCCTCGCGCAGCAGGCGGTGACCTTCCCGCGGGCGGGCGAGCAGCCGTTTGACGGTCTGGCCCGGGCGATGGAAGCGAATCGCTTGCAGGACTCGCCGGTCGATGCGCAGCGCACGCTGGCCGATATGGTCTATCAGCCGGGCGCCATTCGCCAATTCAAAGGCCACGCTAACTGGGTGTTCCAGTCGGCTTTCACGCCGGATGGCAGTCAGATGCTCACCGCCGACTTGAGCGGCGTCATCATCCTGTGGGATGTGGCGACCGGTGAGGAAATCCGGCGGTTTGGCGCGGATGGCATTGGTCACGATGACCTCGTATTCTCGGTCGCGGTCAGTCCGGATGGGACGACGGCGATCACGGGATCACAGAAGAAGAACTTCATCCTGTGGGATCTGACGACGGGCGAAGCCATCCGCACGATTGGCGCTGGCGGCGAGGGTAACCTCGACGCTGTGTGGGCGATTGCGTATCTGCCGGATGGACAGAGTGCCATCATCGGTTCGAACGACGCGAATGCCGAGCGCAATCTGATTCAGTGGGATTTGAACACAGGTGAAATCATCCGCCGCTTTGAAGGGCATGCGGGTGCCGTGTTTACTATCGATCTCAGCCCTGACGGCCAGTATCTGGCGTCGGCGGGCGGCGCGGGCGAAGTCCGCCTGTGGGATCTGGCGACGGGCGACGAAGTCCGCACGCTGGAGGGCTACACCAAGGATGTTTACGGCATTGCCTTCAGTCCGGACTCCGCGCGTGTGATCGGTGCGGGGACGGAATCAACACTCAACGTGTGGGATGTTGAGACGGGGGATATGCTGGAACAAGTCCCGGTCGCCGGGGTCGTGCGCGGTCTCGACTATTCGCCGGACGGCAATACGTTCGCGGCAGCGCTGCTCGATACGACGGTCGCGCTGTGGGACGCTCACTCATTTGCACCGCTGCAAACTTTCCTCGGGCATACCGGCCTGGCCATAGGCATCACCTATACGCCGGACGGCGGACGCTTTGCGTCGGCGGCGCAGGATGGCGTGATTCTGTGGGATGTGTACGGGCGCGGCGCGGAAGCGTGGCGACAGGCGGAAACGGCGCCGGTCTACGCTTCTGCCGCTGCTGGCGATCAGATCGCTGTGGCGACGGCTCGTGGGGTCAGCCTGCGCAATTTTGCGACGGGCGAACTGATTTCTGAGTTCAACGCGGAAACGCCGCTGTATTCGGTTGCTTTGCAGGGCAATGTGATCGCTGCGGGCGGCGCGGACGGCTCGGTGACGCTGTGGGATACGGCGAGCGGTGAGGTTGTACGCACGATTGCAGCGCACACGTCGCCGGTACGCGCGATCGCTATCAGTCCGGATGGAACGCAGATTGTCACGGGTGGCGGCAACATCCAAATCAGCCGCGGACGCCCGGTCGACAATGATCTGGTTCTGTGGGATGCGGCGACCGGTGCAGAAATTCGTCGTTTGAGCGGCCATACCGCGCCGATTCGGAGTGCTGTGTTCAGCGCGGACGGCACACGAGTGTTGTCCGGTTCGGACGACGGCAGCTTGATCCTGTGGGATATGGCGACGGGCGAGCGGATTCAGACGTTTGCGCCGGATAATGCCGAGACGACGGATGTCATCGAAGGCCACACGCAAAGCCTGACGAGCGTCGCCCTGAGCGCAGATGGTACGCTGGCGCTCTCCACGTCACGCGACCGCACGGCGCTGCTGTGGGATGTCGCGACCGGGGCAGTTGTGCGGCGCTTGCTCGGACACACCGCGGTGGTGCGCGATGCGGCCTTCAGCCCGGATGGGAGCTATGTCCTGACGGCCTCCGGTTCAGAACGCTCGGGCGGTTCCGTCGATAACACACTCATCCTGTTTGATGCGGCAACGGGCAGCGCTTTGCGGCAATTCAGCGGAAACAGCAGCCTGATTCGCAGCGTGGTGTTCAGTGACGATGGCACGCAGGCGATCTCGGCGGCCAACGACGGTCAATTGATCGCGTGGCACATTTTCGATCTGCCGGCGCTGCTCGATTGGGTGTACGCCAATTATGAAGTCGACTGCGTGCCGACCGAGATCGGTTTTGACCAGAAGCTCGGCGCGAACCCACGCTGCCAGCCGCTGACGGTCGTCACAGCGGCGGCGGAAAGCTTCGCGGCGTTCTCGCCCGCGCAGGCCGAGAACAGCGATGCTCTCGTGTGCGCCGCGCCAACCGCCGAAGGCTTCGATCTGCCGACGACGCTCGTTGAAACAACGCAGTTTGCGCGCGCAGTGCCGTTCACGATTGGTTACAGCCAAGCGTCGGATGACGCCCGCAGCGCCAATATTGCTGCGTGGGCGCGTTACGAAGCCAGCCAGCACGACGAGATCGAGACATTCGACGTGGTGAACGCGGACGGCGATTACGACGCGCAGGTCGAAACCGTGCGCGGGTGGATTGAGGCGGAAGCCAGTCTCATCCTGATCGAGCCGATTGAACAGGCGGATATGTCCGCGCTGCAAACCGCCATCGCGGATGCGGCGGCGGCCAATATTCCGGTGGTATTGGTGAATCATCGTCTCGCGCAGCATGACTACGTGACTTATGTCGGCGTAGATGATTTCCAGGCAGGCTGCATCATGGCGCAGGAGCTGGTCGCGGCGCTGGACGGCGAAGGTACCTTCGCGCGCCTGAACGCGATCGATGCGACACTTTCGGATAATGGGCGCAAAGCGGGGGCGACGGCCGGTTTCGCCAACTACCCCGGCCTGTACGAAGCGGGCGGTTACGCGACCGGGTTTGATGCGCAGGTGATCGCCGACCGAATCGGCGAAATGCTCGGCGCGAACCCGCGCGTGGATGGCATCTGGTCGTACGACGGCACGATTTCCGCGGAAGCCCTCCAGATTTTGCTGGACAGCGGGCGTCCCGCGGTGCCGGCGCTCGGCGATCAACGCGTAGAACTGGCGCGGCTGCTGCTGGACAATAACATCGACGTGCCGCTGCTGTTCATCCCGAGCTCGATGGGCGCGGATGCAGTGCGGGCTGGTTTGAGTATTTTGAGCGGTGAATCAGTGCCCGCGTCGGTTGTGGTGCCCGTTGACCTGATCTGGCCAACGGCGGACGACCTCAACGACGGCGCACTGATCAATGATTTGGATGGCCTGCCAGAGGAATTTCACCCATGAGTAATGTCGGCGTGAATGTTTTTGCCGATTTGACCGGAGAGGGCAGCCTGAGCGAGACGGCGCGCACATCAGTGGGTGCGCTCCGTCGGCGCGGCGTCCCCTTCAGCTACAATGAACTGCTGTTCCCCTATGCCATGTATCGTGATGGCGTGGGGCTAGATGCCGATTACGGCGTCACGCAGACCGGGATGATCTACCCGGCGAATCTGCTGTGCTACAACCTGCATTTGTTCCCCACCTTCCCGAATGAGCGCCTCGCCGAAATCCGCGCCGGGCGTTATACGATGGCGCTGTGGGTGTGGGAAATGCCCGACCTGCCCGACTACTGGCATAACGAATTCGACAAGCTGGACGAAGTGTGGACGCCTTCAAAGTTTGTGGCGGACAGCTTCGTGAAGGCGACCACGAAACCGGTGACGGTCGTGCCGCATCCGATTGAACTGCTGCCACAAACGCAGGGCCGTGCCGCGTTTGATCTCCCTGAAGACCGCACGGTGTTCCTGTTCACCTTCAGCGCGGGGTCGGGTGATGGACGCAAGAACCCGTGGGGCGTGCTGGAAGCTTACCGCCGCGCGTTTGGCAATTCGCAGGCGGCGGATCGACCAGTTCTGTTGATCAAAGAGCAGCACGCGGCCTACTTTCCGGTCGTGACGACGGCGCTCGCGGCGAAGTGCGAAGAAGTCGGCGCACGCTTGATCACCGAGACGTACTCGCGACAGAAGATGCACAACCTGTACTACAACATCGATTGTTTCGTGTCGCTGCACCATGCCGAAGCCTTCGGGTTGGCGATGGCGGAGGCGATGGCGGCGGGCAAACCTGATCGCGACGGCGTATTCCGGCGCGCTGGAATTCATGACGCCGCAGAACAGCTTCTGGGTGGACTATAAGCTGCGCGAAGTCGTAGCGGAAGATCATCGCTACCGTCCCGAAATGGTCGATCACTTCCGTCCCGGTATGATTTGGGCGGAAGGCGACATCGATCAAGCGGCCGAGTACATGGTCAGCGTGGTGGAAAACCCCGAGGCGGCGCGAGCGGTCGGCGCCCGGGCGGCACAGGATATCCGCGCCAACTTCAATTATGATGTGATCGGCGCAATCATGGAGCAGCGCGTGCGGCGCGCCTGTTTGGGCGCGTAAACTGAGGTTAGGACGGCGATTAGGGGTATGGCGTGAGCCATGCCCCTATGTATTTTCGGCCTCGAGCGCGGCGATCGCGGCGGGCAGCTCGGCGAGCGACTGAATCTCCCGGTCGGCGCACGAATTGGCGGGTGGAAGCGGCGTCACCTGAATGGTGTGATGCCCGAACTGGTGCGGGCGGATCACGTCGTCGATCAGATTATCGCCCACGTTGATCTTGAGCGCCGGGTTGTCAGCATACTTAGCATAGAAACGCGGATCGGTCTTGAGCGCGCCGGTGATGTCGGGCATCAGGAAGTCGTCAAACAGCTCGGCAATCCCTAACCCGCGCAGGACCGGCATCTGATAACGATGTAAACCCATTGAAGCGACAACAAGCTTTCGTTTTGGCTGCACAATTTGGCGTAGAATGATATCAGCCTCATCGATCACCGTAATAAAAGGCGGTCGGCTGTATTCTGTGACGAGCGTGTGGACGGGGAGGGGCAGTTCCCAATCGTGACGGCGGGCGACGGTTACGCAAATATCGTCCCAATCCATCACCCACACGGGATCAGCGTGCGGTTGTGCAAGCCGAACCTGCTGCTCGGCCAGAAACTCCAGCGTGAGGTCGTGGCCAAAATGCTGCGTGTAGTGAGGAAAGACGGCGCTCAAAAACGGATTTACCAGTATCGTGCCGTCAAGATCAATGAAAAGAATGGTCTGGGTCGTCATACAGACAGGATAACCTGTGTTGCGGTTTTTGGGCAATGTTCTCAATATCAAACCCGAAGAAGAGCGGCGCTTGCTGCTCTTAAGTGTGGTTGTTTTTCTGTTCATTCTCGGCATCACGTGGGCGCAAATTGTCATTCCGGCGGCGTTCGTGGCGCAGGTGGGCGTCGCATTGCTGCCGTATGTCTTCATCGGTGATGCGATTGCCATTATTGTCACCATGATGCTGTATTCGGCCTTCGTCGACCGGTATCCCCATACGCGCGTGTTGATCGGCATCGTCGTCATCGGGTTGGTCGGCATTGCCGCCGGTCACGTGCTGCTGGATCTCGGGTATACGGGCATTGGCTTCATCTACCTGTATTTGCTGTTCCGGGTCTTGATCGAGACGATCAGCATCCACATGGGCACGTATCTCGTCAGCTTCTTCGACGCGCAGTCGGCCAAACGCACGCTCCCGATTCTCTTTTCGGTGCTGCGCGTGGCGGTGATCATCGCTGGTTTGACCGTGCCGCTCCTCAATACCGTGGTGCGCGAAAAAGACATCCTCGTGCTGTGGGGACTGGCGTTTGCGGCGATGGCAGTCGTTGCCGGGTTCATCCCGCGCATGCTCCCGCCGCCCCAACGACCCGCGCCGATTGATCCGTCCGAGCGGCATGCCTCGTACTTTGCCAATGTGCGCGAAGGCTTGCGCTATGTCGGCGAGACGCCGTTCCTCCGCGCCATGATGATCACGGCGTGGCTCATCATCATCGTGATGACGATGCTGAACTTTCAGACGGCGCGCATCTTCAGTGATCAATTGGTGACGACCGAAGCGATTTCCAATTTCACGGGCGCGCTGACGGCAGTCGGCGGCTTGATCATTCTGCCGATTCAGTTATTCCTGTACAGCCGTCTGGTCGCGCAGATCGGGGTGGGCAACATCAGCCTGATCTACCCGATCACCACGCTCATCGTCAGCGGCCTGATGATCGCCACTCCCGGTTTGCTTTCGGTCGCGGGGCTGGCGTTCTTCAACAGCAATACGATCAATGTGGCGTTCCGCGCCCTGACCGATGATTTGCTCTATAACGCCGTACCGGGGCAGGTGAAAGGCCGGGCGCGCGCCGCCATCAATGGCATGATCGTCCCCTTCGGCACGTTGATCGCGGGTCTGATCCTCCTGCTCCCAACGGTGGTCGGCGCGACGTGGTTTGTCCCCGTGTTGATCGGCTTGCCAGCGATCTGCTATGTGCTCGGCGCGCTGATTGTGCGGAGCTTGTACGGGCGCGCGCTGATCAACCTGCTGGAACGCGAAAATTACTCGCTGATTTTGCGCTCGTCGGGCGCCTTTAACTTCAATGATGCGGCGACGATCAACTATCTGAAGGGCAAGCTGGAAGATCGCAGCGATACGAACGCGGTCATCATCACCGTGAGTCTGCTCATTGAAGGCATGGGCAAAGATGCTGTGCCGCTGCTCGAACCGATCATTCACGATGAGTCCCCGGATTTGCGCCTGGCCGTGATCGACGTGCTGGCGGAGTCGAATGTGCAGGGCGAAACGGTGCGCCGCTTGTACGTTGACTTGCTGCGCGATCCGGATTGGCGCGTGCGCAAGCGCGTCTTGCTCGGGTTGGAACATTTCGCGTCAGCGCATGATGAAACTTTCTTGGCGGCGGCGGTCGCACTGCTGCAAGATGACGATGTCGAAATCCGCGCGCAGGTGATCCCCGCGCTGCTGCAAACCGCGCATGAGCCGGATGCGCGCGCCGCGCTGGCCCGCCTCGTCTACAGTGACGATCCGGCGCTGCGCTCACTGGGCGCGGCGGTTCTGGGGCGGGTAAACAACCCCGATTACATCGAAATGCTGCTCTCGTGTCTCGCCGATCCGGTCGAAAGCGTCCATCTGGACGCGGTCATGTCGCTGGAGATGGTGATCAGTCGCATGGAAATCCCCAGCGGCTATAGCGGGTCGCTGGCTGGACGGCTGCGCGCGCTGCTGAACGATCACATTGTGCGCACGCGCCTCGCCTGTGTTCGCATTGCCGGGCGGCTCGATCCCAGCATCAGCCTGCCCATCCTGATCGCCGCGCTGGACGATGCCAGCCGCACCGTGCGGAATTCAGCGGTCGAAGCGCTCACGCGCTATGGCGAGACGGCACTCGGGGCGCTTAAACCGCTCACCGAAGCGGCAGATGGGCAAACGCGTAAACTGGCGCTGCTGCCCGCCGCGCGCATCCGCCCGGATGACTTCGTCACGGGCGTGCACGCCGCCATTGCCGGAGACATTGGGAACATCTACAGTCACCTCAATCGCCTGCAGCCGCTGGCCGCGCTGACTGGCGCGCCGAGCGTGGGGATTCTCCAATCGACGATTCGCGAATACTGCGACGATATCGTTGAAGATATTTTCGATCTCATCAGCGCGCTCTACCCACCCGTGCAAGTGACGGTCGTGCGCGAATCGCTGGTGCGCCCGGAAGCGCATGTGCGCGCCAATGCGATTGAAGCGCTCGAAACCATGATCCCGCCGACGTTGGCGGCGCTGCTGGCGCCATTGTGCGATCCCACGCAGACGGATACGGTGCGGGCGAATATCGGACGCCAGAAGTATGACTTGAATATGCCCACTGTGCGGCAGGCGTTCGGTGAACTGCTGGGCGACGACTGCAACCCGTGGTTCCGGGCGATCACGGCGTTTACGCTGGGCGAGATGGCCGCCGGGCAGGAAGAGCAGCCCAAACCACGGCGCGGCGATTTGCTGTCGCGGCTGTCGGCGCTCGACGGGAGCGGCGATGGCACGGAAACGCTCAAGCTCACCCAGCCCATGGGCCGGAAAGAAGTCGAAATTCTACTCGAGGGCTGCGCGCTCGATCCATGCGGAGAGGTGCTCATCGCCATCAACGCGGCGCGGCGAATGCTCAAAGGTCAAACCATAGTTGATGCACAACGCGAGGGGAAAATGCTGTCTGCTGTCGAAAAAGTAGTGTTCTTGAAGGGCGTACCCTTCTTTCAAGGGATGACGGTCAATCAGTTGAAGGTGCTCGCCAACGTCTGTGACGAGGAACTCTTCCCGGAAAACACAGTGATTTACGACGAAGGCAGCCCCGGCGGCAAATTGTACGTCATTGTGAGCGGCAAGGTGGGCATCGAACGCTACAATAAGGCGACCAAGAAATCGGCGCGGCTGAATACCCTGGAAGCGCGGTCGTATTTCGGCGAGGCGACCCTGTTTGACAATAGTCCGGAGACGACCACGGCGCTCGCCCTCAGCGAAACGCTCACGCTGCGCCTACGCTACGAGCCCTTGGTCGCGCTGATGCAGGAATACCCGGAACTGTCGCTGGAACTGATTAAAGTTTTGAGCCAACGCCTGCGTGAAACAGGCGAGCAAGTGGCGGCGTTATCGCGCACAATGTCGCGTGATCTGCATCAGGTGTATGATAAATTGTAAAGCAACCGACAGTTACAGAGGAGAATACATGCACATTCAACGTCTGCTGAACTATGTTCTCATTGGGGTGTTCTGTCTGCTCTTTCTCGTCGCCGCACCCGCCGACAGCGCTCCGGTGGATCAAGGGCTGACCTGTGATGATCTCGTCACGCTGGCGACGACGACGGTCGGGTTGGCCTGTGACGGCATTGGGCGCAATCAGGCCTGCTACGGCAATACCCTCGTCAACGTCGAATTCAATGAAAATGCCGATTTCGCCTTCTCCAGATCGGGCGATGTGGTCGATCTAGGGCAGCTCCGGCGCATCTCGACGACGCCCTACGATCCGGCTACCGGCTCATGGGGGGTGGCGGTGGTCAAGGCGCAGGTGAACCTGCCGGACACGCTGCCCGGTGAAAATGTGACCTTCCTGTTGTTCGGCGATACCACGCTGGACGCGCTGTCGCCCACGCTGAACGCGGTGCGACTGCGCACCAATGTCGCGGGCACGACCTGCGACTCGGCTCCGTCGGGCATGCTCGTACAATCGCCGACCGGTCAACAGGTGACGATTAACATCAATGGCGCGGATGTCACCCTAGGCTCGACCGCGTTGTTCGTCGCCGAACCGATGGGCAGCATGAAGATGGCTGTCGTTGAAGGCTTGGGCGTGGTTGAAGCGTTTGGCGAAACGCGCATCGTGCCGCAAGGCGGCGAAATCGGTGTGCGGTTGGGCGGTGGCGATGATGGTCTGGAAATCACCGGGCCGCCCTCGGGTCTGCGCCCCTACACGATTGGGGTCAACACCGCGCCGATCAATATGTTGGAGCGTCCGTTTGAGATCGCGCCTGCCCTCGATATCACGCCTGCTGGTACGGCGATGTCGGTGGGGACGCTGACGGCTACGCCCGAAGGCGGCGGCCCGACGCCAACCCCGAATGGGACATGCACGCCGCGCGCGGATTGGGCAGCGCGCTATAGCATCCAACCCGGCGATACGCTCTCCGGCATTGCTGGACGCGCCGGGCTGTCAACCAATGATCTGGCCGCGGGGAACTGCATTGTCGATGCGCGCCGCATCGTCGTGGGGCAGGTCTTGAATGTGCCGTTCCGTCTGGCGACGAACACGCCCACGCGCCCACCGGCGACCCCCACGTTCACCCCGACCGTGATGCAGGGGATGATCGGGCCGAATCTGCGCGCGGATACGCTGATTGTGCAGTATAGCCAGTGCACCAACATCTACTGGGATCTCGAAAACATCCGCGAGGTGTATTTCGAAGGCGTGGGTGTCGTTGGTCACGGTTCACAGCAGGTGTGCCCGTACAGCCAAACGACCTATCAACTGCTGGTCGTGCAGTTGGATGGTACGCAGGTGCCGTTCTATATCACGATTGACGTCGACTTCAGCACCAGCTAGTCCACTTTGAACCGTCGGGGGTGTGGCTACAAGCCGCCCCCCCAATTTGCTCTTCCCCCCGTTCACGCTCCCTGGCTTATAAATTTCACGCCCTCCGACTTTTGACCTAGACACCTAGGACAAGCGGCCTCAGTCCGAAATGTCATTGCCATTTTCGGAAACTTCATTACAGTTAGTGTATCGTCATGAGGAGGAGTTCAATGGCTTGGTATCGCCGCACATCGCTGCTGGTTGTCTTATTGTGCTTTTCCACGATTTTCGCTCAGGATAACACCTGTTCTGCTATGGTGACGCAGGCGCTGACCGTCGTGCAGGAGGTCTGCGCGCCCACCGGTCGCAATCAGGCGTGCTACGGCAACATCTCCATTCAGGCGACGCCGCGCGCGGATGTGGCCAATTTCAGCTTTGAGCAGCAGGGCGACCTCGTCGACGTGGCGACGGTGCAAACGCTGCGCCTGCGCGCGCTGGACCAAGCCCAGAATGTGTGGGGCGTCGCCATGCTCAAGCTTCAGGCTGACCTGCCCGATACGCTGCCCGGTCAGAACGTGACCTTCCTGCTGTTCGGCGATGTGCAGCTAGAGAACGCCGTCGATCCCAATGCGACGGGGGCACTGCTGCAGGTCACAGCGTCGGCCAGCGTCAATATTCTCAGTCAGGCCACTGCGAACGGCGCCGCATCAGGATCGTTAGCGGGCGGTGAGGTGACGATTGCTAATGGACGCAGCGCGGCGAGCGATTGGCTGCGCGTCCGCATTCCCGAAACCGACTCGTACGGATGGGTCAGCGCGGCGGCGGTGAGTGTGGCCGGCGACGCCGGGACTTTGAACGTCGTCGACTCGTTGGACAGCAACATCCCGTTCACGCCGATGCAGGCCTTCTACTTTCAGACGGGAGTCGGCGGCAGCAGTTCGCTGGCCTGTACGCAAGCGCCCGCCGACGGCATGTTGATCCAGACGCCGCAGGGCGTCGGGCACATCAACCTGCGGGCGAACGACGTGGATATTCGTCTGGGGTCAACCGCGTACGTGCGGGCGACGCCGAATGGCCAATTCACGGTCAATGTGCTGGAAGGTCAGGGCGAAGTCCGGGCGTTTGGACGCACGGTGCTGGTTCCGGCGGGCGCGCGGGTGAACATCCCGGTCGATGAGAACATGCAGGCCAGTGGCGAACCGGATGATCCCGAGCCGTATGAGGAGTCGTTCTTCGAGAATCTCCCGGTTGATATTCTGCCGGAGGAGATTGAGATCGCTGAAGCGATTGATGAAGACGAACTGGCGGCTTTGGAAGCGGACTTCGAAGCAGAACTGGACGCGCGGGACGACCCCCTCTTTGATGACGCTGACGACGCGGATTTCTCGGCTGACGAAGAGGCTGATCTGAGTGATGCGGATAGCGAAGACTTCGGCGACGCTGGCGGTGATGACTTGGGCGCAGACACGGGCGGTGATTTCGGTGGGGACGCTGGTGGCGATACCGGCGGTGATTTCGGTGGTGATGGTGGAGGTGAAGGGTAAGATGCGGTTGTTCCGTAAAGTAGGTCTGATGTTGGTGGTGTTGTGCTTTGCGACCGTCGCGGCTCAGGATGACACGTGTTCCGATTTAGTGACGCAAGCGCTGACCGCGGTGCAGGAGGTGTGCGCAGAGACGGGGCGAAATCAGGCTTGCTATGGCAACATCTCGATTGATGCGACGCCGCGGGAAGCGGTGACCGATTTCACCTTTGAGCAGCAGGGCGATCTGGTGAACGTGGCGGCTGTGCAGTCGCTGCGGCTGCGCGCGCTCGATGTCGCTGAAAATGAATGGGGCATCGCGCTCATGAGGCTGCAAGCTGATTTGCCCGACGCGCTGCCCGGTCAGAACGTGACGTTTCTGATGTTCGGCGATGTCGAGATCGAAAATGCCGTTGATCCGAGCGCGACCGTCCCAACAGTCGACGTGACGACGGCTTCGAATGTCAATATTCGCACGCTGCCGAGCACGAACGGCGGGATCGCCGGGTCGCTGGCGAGCGGTGAAGTGACAACCGCGAATGGACGCAACGAGGCGAGTGATTGGCTGCGCATTCGCATCCCGGAGAGTGACTCGTTTGGGTGGGTGTATGCGCCGCTCTTGACCGTCACGGGCGATGTTGCCACGCTGAATGTGGTTGACTCGCTGGACGCGGAAATCCCGTTCACGCCGATGCAGGCGTTCTACTTTCGCACGGGCATCGCCGCTGATGTGGGGTGTACTGAAGCGCCGCCCAATGGTTTGTTGATCCAGACGCCGGAAGGAGTGGGCGAGATCAACCTGCGGGCGAATGACGTGGATATCACGCTTGGGTCGACGGCCTATCTGGAAGCGATTCCCGGTGACGAACTGTCAATCAGCGTGATAGAGGGGCAAGGAGAGATCACCGCGCAGGGTGAAACGGTGATTGTGCCAGCCGGCGCGTCAGTCGGCGTGCCACTGGATGAGGATATGCGCGCAGCGGGCGCTCCTGAAGACCTCCGGCCCTATGATCCGGCGGCGTTCAGCAACCTGCCGATTCAGGTGCTGCCGCGGACGATTGAAGTCGCGCCGCCGCTGGATGAAGACGCGCTGCTGGATGCCCAGAACCCCGGTGGTGCAGGTGGATTCGCGGGGGATATGGAAATTGATCTCGATGCCCTTGCCGGGCTGGACATGGCGATGTTCTGTCCGATCATGAATCAGATGCTCGCCGACATCGGCATGAGCCGCGACGAGTATGTCGGGCTGCTGCGGCAAGCGTTAGTGTTCTCTGGTGGGGAAGATCAAGCAGATGTCGAGGGGTTTATTGCCCTGCTGCAGTCGTGCCCTGTGGGCGGTGAGCTTCCCGCTCCCGGTGATTTCGGTGCTGGCGGCGACAGTGGCGATGGTGGTGATAGCGGCGGAGAAGGCGAGCTTGAAGCTGTAAGCTGGTCGGGGCAAGCGGAGTCTGCGCCCCGACCATGATCTTGCACGCATACCGACGCGAATGGTACACGTTACTTCTCGATAAGCCGGAATGATTTCCGGTCGATCATCGGCGTCCGGCCCGTCGATACCCGTGTTGATCGGGCGTCCGGTTACCGAACGCGATTGCAGCACGACCTCAATGTCGCCCGCTGTGGCGGGTTCCAGCAGCCAGTAAAGCTCAATGCCAAACGTGTTCGCATACGCGCCATCCTGCCCGTGCCACGGTCCGATACGGGTGTAGCGGGGTGTCTCCACCCCGTTGACGAGCAGGCGGCTCTCGGCGCGGCGCAGGAGCACCTGCGCGATCTCGAGCGATTGGTGCGGGATGTTCAGTTTGAGCACAATCGGCTCGCCTGCGGTGACGCGCGCCACCGGGCTGCGATTCGGGCGCGCGGCGGTGATGAAAAAGCACTGGTTGAGTTCGACCTGCTGCCCCTCGGGCGGCGGCAGCGGTGAGCGGACCTGGCGCGGAAGCAGCCGCCACGGCGCATTGGCGACGCGCCGTTCCCGGTTGAGGGCGGCGCGCCCCGGTCGCTGACCCCGCCGCGCCCGCACGCTTACGCCTTCGCCCGCCACTTCTGTTTCTCCGGCTGAAGTCACCTCGACAAACCCTTCAATCGTGTCGACGACCAACTCGTCGGCGTCGATTTGCAGCATGGCCGAACTGCCCACCTTGACTTCGATGCCGTTGATAAGGAAATTGACAGTCGTGTCCGTCGGCGCTTGCACGAGCAAGCCGCTCTCCGGCACTTCGCCGCATTCCAACCCGGTCAGGCGCGTTTCCAGCGTGAAGGCCTGCATGGGTGCGCCATAGTTGGGCGCGGTGGTGTCGGGCGTGAGTTCGGTGTCGCCGAAGACGATGAACGTCGCATTTTGACCGGGCAGCGTATCAGGCAAATCGGCTTGCAGCGAGAGCACGGCGACGCCCCAGATGTTCGTGTCGGGCTGGAGCGGCGCGGTAACCAGGCGGGCGAGATCGACGATGTTGGCGCGGTCACCGGGGAGAGCGAACTGCACGGTCTGGACGAATTCAGCCTCAATCGCGTTGTTGCCATAGCACAGTTCATTGCGACCCAACTCGGGGCAGGTCGTGCTGACCGCATCGATGGCGCGTTCGACGAAATCGGGGCAGGTGACGCTCTGGGCGGCCACCACACTGATCGACAGCAGCATGAGCAGTAGTGCGGAACCGAGCCTGCCGGACGTAGTCCGTCGAAGGATGGCGAAGAGCGGCACTGGGCGCACTAACTGCCAGTCGGAATGATGTTCTCATTATAGTGCTATCTTGACTCTCACACTGTGTCACGGTTTACAGTGTATGCACCGGCACGCAGGAGGTATGACCGCATGCTTAAGATTGGCGAATTTGCCGCGCTGGCGCAAATCAGTATTCGGATGCTGCGTCATTACGACGAGATGGGGCTGCTCAAGCCGATTCGGGTCGACCCGGAGACGGGCTATCGCTATTACGATTATGACCAGCTGGCACGCCTCAATCGCATCCTGGCGCTGAAAGACTTGGGGCTGTCCCTGGAAGAAATCGGCTTGCTGCTCGATGGCGCCCTGAACGCGGACGAAATTCGCGGGATGCTGAAGCTGAAACAGGCCCAACTGCGTCAGCAGCTGCTGGCGGAAACGGCCCGCCTGCACCGCGTTGAGAATCGCCTGCGCTACATTGAAGCGGAGGGCCGGCTGCCCGATGGCGAGGTCGTGATCAAGGCGCAGCCCGCGCTGCATGTTATCTCATTGGCGGGGTCCGGTTATCCGGGCCAGGTCTTTGCCGAAGCGTTCGCCGTCTTGAAGCGTCACGGTCTCGCCCAGCACATTCACGGTGCGCTCACCCTGTACCCCGGTTCACTAGACTATCAGCGGACCGGTCAGCGCACGTCATCCTTCCACTGCGAAGCCGCCTTTATTGTCGACGAGACGGTACAGGCCTCGGTTCCGGTGACGGCGGAGCGGGAACTTCGCGTATGGGATGTGCCAGCTCAGGCGCAGGTCGCCAGCTTAGTCTCGACGAAACCCGATCATGAACGGGCACTTGACGCTCAGGCCTTGTGGGGCTGGATGCACTTGCATCACTATCGTCTGACCGCCCCCACGCGTGAACTGTATCTGCGCCGCCCCTGTGAGACGCAGAGCGGCTTAACCGAACTGATCTTTCCAATTGAAGTGATTCAGCAGGAGAAATAAAGATGCGGCATACTCACCGATACTTGTTGCTTGTGGTGCTCGGCTTGTTGGCCGGTGTCGTCCGGTTGGCTGCTCAGGATACCAGCCCCTTCACCCTGTACAGCATCGAGCCCGTCGTCCGTCACGGGGAATTCGGCGCATGGGATGGTCGCTACACCGACCCCGGTGCGGTTCTGTACCACGATGGTATGTTTCATATGTTTCGTAACGGGTTCCAAGCCTGGCCAGCCAGCGTCGAGATTGGCTACCTCACCTCGCCGGATGGCAGCACCTGGACGGAGGTGACCGAAGACCCAATTCTGTACAGCGCCGACGTCCCCCTGACGAATCTGGCCGCGTTAGCCTCCAGCGTCTTGGTCGAGGCGGATGGCACCTGGGTTATGTATTTCTATACCTGGAACGAAGTAACGCCGGCAGCGGAAATCGGGCGGGCGACCGCGCCCGAGCCGCTTGGACCGTGGACGATCGACCCCGAGCCGGTCCTCACGCACGGCGGGCCTGGGAGCTGGGATTCCGCCCATGTTGATGCACCGAGTGTCGTGCGTACGGAGGATGGCTATCTCATGTATTATGCCGGTTCAACCGACGCCCCGCGTACAGCTCAGATCGGTCTGGCGATGTCGTCCGATGGCGTGCACTGGACAAAATATGATGATCCCGCCACAACCGAAGCGCCGTTTGCGGAGAGCGATCCGGTGCTGACTGCGGATCGCACCGATGTGCGGTTTCATCAGCCCCGCGTGGAGCGGGTTGGTGAGGGTTACGTGATGATCTACCGGATGATGCCGATGAGTGGTACACAGATGGGACTCGGAATCGCTACCAGTCAAGATGGCATTCACTGGGAGAATCAGACCGAAGATTCCGTATGGGGACGGGGGAGTATATCCGGCGGTTCTGGCTTCTGGTACACGGCGACTGCCACCGATGAAGAGCGCCTCTATCTGTATATTGAGGGCGGACGCAGCGGCGGGACCGATATTTATCTGGCCACTGCTGACCTCGCAACGCTGACTCCATGACTACTTCGTCTTCTCGTTGCTCGGATTGCTTGCCGCAGGACAGACGAATTGTTGTTTTGGCCTATGCGAGACAAGGGGCGAGAAGGCGTGAACTACCGTGAAATCCGTCTGTCGTAGGGATGCGGCGATCTATCGCGTCCGCCAACCCCCAAGTACCGACCTGTAATCTGTCTTCACAGAATTCTACGCACTTTACTCGTCCCAGCGGCTTCTTAAACCGGCTTCAGCACCCGGAAGAACAGTACTTAACGTGAGTTATGGCTAACGCTTCTCTGATCCCAGTCCCGGCCCCTCCCCGAATTCAGCTGACGGAGGGACAGTTTTAACATTGGGAACCATTAAGGCACGGTTTGAGGGGAAAAGATTTCGTAGGGACGCGCAACGGCGCGTCCGTTTTGCCCACGATCTGGCGGACGCCCCGTTGGGCGTCCCTACAATCCTCTCGATTGTTAAAAGTGTCCCGTCCTCAACCGAATTCAGGGAGGGGAGCCAGCAAAAACGCTGTTCGTCGCCCCTCTCCCCGCTTGCGTGGGTGAGGGGGAGGCGCGAACGAGTCTTATCCCTAACTGACGTTACCTAAAACAGCAGACGCCATACAGCGCGTCTGTTTGCTTTTGTCCGCCTCCGGCAACATTACGCTTTTTCGCCGATCACCCGTGCCATAATCGGTGTAAGCGAGCGTATTTGCTCTGCTACTCCGAGGATGCACGGTAGAAGTAGTACTAATGGCGTATGAAATTTGTAAAGTGCGCTCTCGGCAAACGGGAGGCGCTCCGCTAACATTGATCGTTGGTGTACCGAGATAAAGGTGAAGCTACACATGTTTAAACGAGGTTTTCTGCTGCTGGTGATCGCGCTTTTGCTTTCTGCCGTGCCGCTGAGTGCTCAGGAAGGCCGCCAGGTCTACGCGTTCTACTTCGGCTGGTATACGGGCGAATCGTGGGGGGATGCGCGGCTCGCGGATCGTCCGGCTGCGCCGTATGACTCGCGGGATGCGGGCGCGCTCGGTCGCCAGATTGACGAGGCGCGCAGCGTCGGCATCGATGCCTTCCTGATGAGCTGGTTTGGACCCAAGAACGACAACTTGACACACCAGGTCTTCAACATGCTGCTCGATCAGGCGGCGGCACGGGGTTTCCACGCGGGCGCGGTGGTCGATATGCAGGACCCCGGCTACAACGCAACCGTCGACGAGGTGACGCAGTCGCTGGCTTACCTGATCAACGACCGCGCGAATCACGGCGGCTACCTGCGCTTTCAGGACAAACCCGTGATCTACTTCTGGAATCAGGGGCGCTTCACGCTGGCGCAGTGGCAGGCGATTCGCCAGCAGGTCGACCCGAATCGCAATACGATCTGGGTGATGGAAGGCACGCGTACGGGCTTGATGCCCGCATTCGACGGCCTGTACCTGTTCAATACGGCCTGGGCGGGCAACCCGGCGGCGACCGCTTCGCAGTGGATGCGGCGGACGAATCAGGCCGGCGGATGGTTCTACACGCCGACCGTGCACCCTGGTTGGGATGAATCGGCGATTGCCGGACGCACCAACCCGACCACACCGCGCGCCCGCAACAATGGCGAATTCCTGACCAACAGTTGGAATGGCGCGGTTGCCAGCGGCGCAAGCATCATCCTCATCGTGAGCTGGAACGAGTATTTCGAAAACTCGCACATCGAACCGAGTCAGGTGTATGGCTCGCAGTCGCTCGACATCCTGCGGCCGCTGGTCGCCGCATGGGAGAGCGGGCAGTAATTCGTTCCACTTGAGTTGGAAATGGCCGGGCGCGGTGATCGCGCCCCGGCACATTTTTACTTATACTAAGTTGTGCTGGAATGGAGATTATTTGTGAAAACAAGCCGCTGGAACAGACTTTTTTTGCTCATACTCGTTGGACTCTTTTTCTTCAGCTTCGGCCTTGGGCCGCTTAGCGCTCAAACTGAACCGGTGGTGTGGATGCCGTGGGATCAGAAACCGATCACGGAAATCGGGAGCGACGGCAGCGGGTCGGAAGTTTCGTTGGTCGCGGGTGACTCCACGCCGCTGGGCGAGTCGTCGCTGCTGCTCATGCCGAGCGGCGCGAGCGACGAGACGAAAATCGCCGTACCGTTTCGCGGTGCGACTCTCGCCGATTGGGCGAACGCCGATTCGCTCGCGCTTGACGTGCTGCTGCCCGACGAAAACATTCGCAACCCGAACACATTCTTCCTCGGCCTGGCGGATGTGACGGGCGGCTCGTTCACGTGGGTGGAAGGTGTGTTTGGCGAGGCCAGCGGCACCTCTGGTTGGGTGACGGTGAACTATCCGATCCTGCCCACGATGCAGGCGCTGACCGCCGATCACCGCTATAACGTCTATCTCTCGTTCTTCTACGAAGCGAACGGCGACAAAACGCCGCTCACGCAGCCGATCTACCTCGGGCACCTGTATCTCGTTGGCGTCGAGCAAGCGGAGACCACCGTTAGCTCAATCGAGGTCTGGTCCGACTGGCCGAATCGCGACCTGAGCACGATCGGCGACGACAACACCGGGTCGAGCGTAGCCCTCGGTAATGTCGAGGGCGTGCCCGCGCTCATGGTGACGCCGGGCGGCTCCAGTGAGGAAACCAAGATCGCCTTTGGGCTGCCCGGCGCGGACTTAGCCGCGTGGGCGAACTATACGACGCTTGACCTGCAGGTGTATTTGCCCGAATCGAATGTCGATAACCCGAATAACTTCTTTCTCGGCATGGCCGATGTGACGAACGGCGGCTTTGTGTGGATCGCGGGCGTGTTCAGCAGCAGCGACGCGCAGCCCGGTTGGAACACCATCAGCTACCCGCTGCACGAAGCCATGCGTGATCTGAACGCGGAGCACGTGTACAACCTGTATTTCTCATTCTTCAAGGATGACGGCAGCAAAATCCCGCTGACCGAGCCGTTTTATCTCGGTACGGCGGCGTTGGGTGGCTTGATCGAGACGGTCAGTGGGAACGAGTACGATCAGGAAGTGGCCGACTTGCTCGCCATGAATGATGCCGATTTCATCGATGCGGTGGCGCGGGCAACTTTTGAATATTTCTGGCTGGAAGCCAACCCGGAGAACGGCCTCGTCAAAGACCGCAGCACGCCGGACTCGGTGGCAAGCATCGCGGCGGTCGGGTTTGCGCTGGCGGCGCTGCCCATCGGCGTGGATCGCGGGTGGATCACGTATGACGAAGGCTATCAGCGGGCGCTGACGACACTGCAAACCTTCACGAGCGGTGGCGTCGAGGGGACGCATGGCTTCTTCTATCACTTCGTCAACATGCGGACGGGTGAACGCGAATGGAGCAGCGAACTGTCGTCGATTGATACCGCGCTGCTGGTCGCGGGCGCACTCGTGAGCGGGCAGTATTTCGCCGATACCGAAGTCGCGGCACTGGCGGATCAACTCTACGCGAATGTCGAATGGGACTGGATGGCGCCTGGCGGCGCGCTCGTGCGTATGGGCTGGACGCCGTCGGGCGGGTATCTCGGCGCGGCGTGGGATCATTTTGACGAGAGTATGATCCTGTACGCGCTGGCGATTGGCTCGCCGACCCATCCCGTCCCGCCGATTGCGTGGGAATTCTGGGATCGTCCGGTCAATCGCGATGGTGCCTATATCTATTTGGCGGGTGAACCGCTGTTCGTCTACCAGTACCCGCTAGCCTTCCTCGACGTGCGCGGTCAGGACGATCACTACGCCAACTACGGCAATAATACGACGCTGGCGTGCGTGCGTAATCAGCAGTTCGCCGTCGATCACAGCGATGAATACGCGACGTATGGTAACGGCGTGTGGGGCTTGAGCGCTTCGGATGGCCCCGAGGGCTACCGCGCGTATGGGGCGTGGAATAACAATCACGACGGTACCATTGCGCCCTATGCCGCCGCCTCGTGCCTGCCGTTCACGCCGGGGATCGCGCTCGCTGGCATGCGCGCCGTGCTGACCGAATACGGTTCGCTGGCGTGGCGCGAGTATGGCTTTGTCAGCGCTATCAACGAGGACGCCGATTGGTACTCGCGCGATCACATTGGCATCGATCAGGGCGATATCCTGCTCAATCTCGTCAATGCGCAGGATGGCTTCGTGTGGGAGCTGTTCATGGCCAATCCGAACATCCAGAACGCCATCACGGCGATGGGCTTTGGCACGAGCGCCGGCGATTATGCTGTGACGCCCACCTATCTAGCAGAGGTTGGTGGTCCGTAAGCGCCGCGAACTGAAATCGGTGACGGGACAGCGCCGGCTGTCCCGTCACGTATAAATGTAACTTGAATATTGAATCCTCTTCTAAACCTCAGGATAAAAAAGATGCTCACCCCTGACCACACTTACGCTCATCTGGTGTTCGCCAACAGCCGCCGTGACGGAAGCTGCAACCATACCCAAACGTGGGCGTGCGCGCCGAGCACGCTTAAAGCGGTGGACGGCAAACTGCCCGTCACACGCGAACAGTGGATCAGCCCGCCAAACGCGCTCGAACTCTCGTGGACGTCGAACCGCGGCGGCGCGTGGACAGCCGAAATTCTGGTCGAACAGTGGCGCGGGCGCAAAACGAGCTTGCAGGGCGATCACTTGTGCTTCTGGTTGTACGCCGCCGAGCCGATTGAGGGGCGCGCGCTGCCGATGATGCACGTCTTCAAAGAGGGGTGGGGGCGGTCGGTGCGGCTGCATCATGTGATCGATGGGCTGCCCGCGCGGCAGTGGGTGCAACTGTGCATCCCCTTCAGCGCCTTTGACACCTCGACTGAAGCGTTCGACTTTGGCGATCTGCGCGGCATTATGTTCAACCAGAGCATCGACGACGGCGTGCCGCACACCCTGTATATCGACGAGATCAAGGTGTGCACGTTGAGCGCGGATGTTCCGGTCAGCGCGCCCAGCGGGTTGAGCGCGCGCGGCTTTGAGCGCCACGTCGACCTGACCTGGGACGCGGTGAACGATCCCAACGTGCAGTATGTGCTGGTGGAGCAGTCGAGCGATGGCGAACAGTTCACGGCGGTCGGCATTCAGCACCCGCATTACAGCCGCTACGCCGCACATGTCGACGTCAGCCAGACGGTGTATTTCCGGGTGCGCGCGGTGAATCAGGCGTATGTTGCGTCAGCGCCGTCGGCGGTGGTCAGCGCGGAGACGCGCCCATTCACCGATGACGAACTGCTGACGATGGTGCAGGAAGCGCACTTTCGCTACTACTGGGAAGGCGCGCATGCCGATGCCGGGCTGGCGCTGGAATGCATCCCCGGTGATCCGCATGAGATTGCGCTCGGCGCGTCGGGGTTCGGCATTTATACGTGGCTGGTGGGGGCGGAACGCGGCTTCATCACGCGCCAGCAGTTGATCGAGCGGATGCGCAAGGCGCTGACGTTTCTCGAAGGCGCGGATCGCTACCACGGGGTGTGGTCGCATTTCCTCGACGGGCGCACGGGTAAGACGATCCCCGAGTTCGGCAAATACGATAACGGGGGTGATCTGGTCGAGACCGCCTTCATCGTGCAGGCGCTGCTGACCGCGCGGCAGTACTTCGACCGTGACACCGAGGAGGAGCGCAGCCTGCGCGCCCGCATCACGCGTCTATGGGAAGAAGTCGAGTGGGACTGGTATCGCAACCCGGCGGACCCGGCGTTTTTGTACTGGCACTGGTCGCCGGATCACGAATGGCACATCAATCATCGCTTGATCGGCTGGAATGAGACGCATATCGCCTATTTGCTGGCGCTGGCTTCGCCCACACATCCGATTCCGCCCGAAGTGTACTACAGCGGGTGGGCGTCGCAGGCGGAGATCGCCCGCGAATACCGCGAGGGCTGGGGGCAGACGACAGCGGGCAATCAGTACACCAACGGGCAAACCTACTATGACATCCAGTTGGAGGTCGGCGTGGGGCCGGGTGGGCCGCTGTTCTTCACGCATTACTCGTATCTCGGCTGTGACCCGCGCGGCTTGCACGACGGCTACTGCGATTACTTCGAGAACAACCGCAACATCACGCTGATCAATTACCGGTACTGTGTGGCGAATCCGGGCGGCTATGGGGGCTACAGCGAGTCGTGCTGGGGACTGACGGCCAGCGACGATTACGCGGGCTATTCCCCGCGCGAAGCCAACCCCAAGAACGACAGCGGCACCATCACGCCGACCGGGGCGCTGGCCTGTTTCCCCTACACGCCCGACGAATCGCTGCGCGCGCTCAAGCACTTCTATCGCGAGTTCGGCGCGTCGCTGTGGGATATTTATGGCTTCCGGGATGCGATCAACCCCAGTCGCGATTGGGTCTCCGGCATCTACATGGGGCTGAATCAGGGGCCGGTGACTGCCATGATCGAGAATCAGCGCAGCGGGCTGCTCTGGGGCCTATTCACGAGCAATCCAGAGATCACCGATCTGCGGAAAAAATTAAGGTTCATGAAGAAAGATTAACCGCTTTGCCCCCGGTGAATCGTGGTACAGTGAAACAAATAGACACTTGCGGATAGCTGTATGGCCAATATATTGGAAATAAGCCCCAAGACCCTCGAGTCTTTGGTGCAACGCGCTGCCCAAGAGGGCTGTACGGTTGACGAATTGGTGACTCGGTTGCTGGATCCTCCGCCCACGCCTGCGCAAACGCAGGAATCGCTCTACCGCCTGATCATCGAAAACAGCCATGACCCCATCTCGCTGCACAGCCTGGATGGGGGTTATACCTACGCAAACCCGATCCATGCCGAAGTCCTCGGCTACACCGTTGATGAACTGATGGACATGCCCGCCGAACAGGCGATGGGCATGATACATCCCGAAGACATGATGGTGGCGCTGCCCGTGTACCAGCGGGTGATCAATGGCGAGTCGGTCACGCGCGCCGAGTTCCGCATGGTGCGCAAAGACGGTGCGACGGTCTGGGTGCTGCTTACGGCTGTGCCCATTCGCAATGAGCAGGGACAGGTCACACAGATTATGGGGATGACGCGTGACATCACCGACCGGAAACGGACGGAGGCGGCACTCTTGCACAGCGAAACCCTGATGCGCGAAGTACTGGATTCGGTCGAAGATGTCGTCTGGTCGATCACCATCCCCGATTCTAAGCCCCTCTATGTCAGTTCGGCGGTGCAGACTATCACCGGGCGCTCAATCGAGGAGTTTTATACAGGCGCACCAATTTGGCGCAAAGTGGTACATCCGCAGCACGCCGATGCGCTGGATGAGATCGAGCGCGAAGTGGCCGCAACTGGGTGGAGCGAACGCGAATTCCCGATTCTGCGCCCGGATGGCGAAATGCGCTGGGTGAGCGTCCGCGCGTGGTTGGTGCGCGACGCCGACGGGCAACCGCAGCGCATCGTCGGCATCGCATCCGATGTGACCGATGACCGCAAGACGCAGGAACTGCTCGAACTGCGCTATTCCGCGCTCGAAGCGACTGCCAACGCCATCATGATCGCCGACCGCAACGGCTACATCCAGTGGGTGAACCCAGCCTTCACGCGCATGACCGGGTATTCGCTGGAAGAAGCGCGCGGCAAAAATCCGAATGCGCTGGTGCGCTCCGGGTTCTATGACGACGAATTCTATTCCGTGATGTGGGATACGATCTTGTCGGGTCAGGTGTGGATGGGTCGCCTCACCAACCGCCGCAAAGATGGCACGCTGTATACCGAAGAACAGACGATTACGCCGGTGCGCAACAGCGCGGGCGAGATCACGCATTTTATCGCCGTCAAGCAGGATGTGACCGAACGCGAGCGCACCGAGCAGCTCCTGCTGGAACACGAGCGCCTCAAGTCGCGCTTCCGCCGCGAACAGGAGCAGAACTTCCTGATCGTGCGCACGATCTCCGCGCTGTCGCACGATTTGCGCACGCCGCTCTCGGTGATCTCCGTGGCGAAGGACATTCTCAGCCGCTACTTCGACCGTTTGAGTCTCGAAGTGCGCCAGCAAAAGCTGGACAGCATCGGGCGGCAGTTGCAGTATGCGCTGGAACTGCTGGACGATACGGTCGGGCTGGTCAACAGCAACCTGAACCACCGCATCTTCCACCCCGCGCTCGTAAATCTGGACGCCCTATGCCAGATCAGCGTCGACGAGATCAGCGAGACCAGCCTGGGGCATACGCTCAAATTCCTCAACGTGGGGGGCGTCAAAACGGCGACAGTCGACGAGATTCTGCTCAGCCGCATTCTGCTGAACTTGCTGACGAACGCGATCAAGTATTCGCCGCAGGGAGGCGAAGTGCGGTTGGAACTGGATGCGACGGCTGATCGACTGGTGCTGCGTGTGATCGATCACGGCTTGGGGATTGATCCCGATGATGTGCCGCACATCTTCGAGCCGTTCTACCGCGCGGCCTCCGTCAAAGCGATCAAAGGCACGGGCTTAGGCTTGAGCATCGTCAAAGACTGTGTGGAACGCCACAATGGGACGATTCGGGTGGAGAGCGTGGTCGGGCAGGGGACGACGTTCATCGTCGAACTGCCGAAGTAGAGACTTTAGGCGGTCGCGGGCGGCCCACTGGAGCGGCGGACGATCAGCGTTACGGGGACGATGACTTCTTCGACGGGCGCGTCGCTGTCTTCTAACCGCGCGATCAAGCGCTGCGCGGCCTCTTGCCCCATGTAATACGGATTCTGAATCACGCTCGTCAGGAATGGCCGCGGGTTGATCTGTTCGGGCAAATCATCAAACGTGGTCAGCGAGATGTCATCGGGGATGCGCACACCATACTCATCAAGGGCAGTTTGCGCGCCGAAGGCGATGAAGTTGTTCGCCGTCACAATCGCCGTTGGGCGGGGGTGAATATCCTTGAGCATGTGCACCGCGAGCTCATAACCGCTGTGCTGGGTGAATTTGCCGAAGGACATCAGTTCGGGTTCCAGCGGCAGCCCGGCTTCCAGCAGCGCGCGTTTGTACCCCTCGGCGCGCTCGACGCCCGTCGAGACGTTATCACTCCCTGACAGCAGCATAATGCGGCGATGCCCCAGATCGAGCAGGTGTTTCGTCAGCAGGTAGCCACCGAGCACGCTGTCGCTGCGCACCACCGTGTGCTTATCCCAGTTGGGCAGCACCCGGTCGAGGATAATGCTCGGCACGTGGTTGGTATACAGGTTTTCCAGCATCGAGCCGGTATAGCCTTCGGTCGGCACGACGATCAAACCATCGATTTGCCGCTGCAAGAGCAGGTTAATGTAGTTTTCGAGCTTGTTCTGACGTTCGTCGGTATTGCACACGATCACATTGACGTCGTGTTCGTTGCACGCATCTTCGACGCCGCGCGCCACCGTCGTCCAGAAGGGGTTGGTGATGTCGGTGACGATCAACGCCACCATGTTGGTCTTTTGATAGCGGAGACTTTGCGCGAGCGCGTTGGGGATGTAGTTGAGTTCCTGAATCGCGGCTTCGACCCGCTGCCGGGTGTCTGGGCTGATATAGCCGGTGTTGTTGACGACCCGGGAGACGGTGATTGGGGCGACTTGGGCACGGCGGGCGACATCACGAATAGTGGTGCGTTTCTTGCTGGCAGACGA
Source organism: Candidatus Flexifilum breve (assembly GCA_016717205.1). Lineage (GTDB taxonomy): Bacteria > Chloroflexota > Anaerolineae > Aggregatilineales > Phototrophicaceae > Flexifilum > Flexifilum breve. The sequence continues at coordinate 407,748 of JADKGC010000003.1, read as the reverse complement.
CATATTCGCGGGTTCTCTCTTGCGGTCTCAACCGTGACAGTCAGCGCTGGGTCGCTGTTGAGTAGGGGCGGGTGGGTGCCCGCCCCTACAACTTTCAGTGTAGTGCCCGTTTTACTGGTAGAGGACGGCGACGATTTCTTCGTCGTCGATGTTGTCGGCGTTGTAGTACATGAAGCCGGTGTCGATGACGGGTTCGATTTCTTCACCGCGCAGGGCCATCACGGCGGCTTCCACGGCCTTGTAGCCGATGCCGATCGGGTTCTGCGTGATCGCGCCATCCTGCAGGCCGCTGCGGATCGCTTCGATCTGCTGCGCGCCGGAGTCATAGCCGATGATCGCGAGCTGGTCGGCCACATCGAGTTCGCTCACGGCGTTCAGCACACCAATGATCGAGCCTTCGTTCGCGCCGAAGAAGCCCTTGAGTTCGGGGTGGGCGAGGATGATGCTGCGGGCGAGGTCGGTCGAGCGGAGCTGGTCGCCGCCACCGTACTGCACGTCAACAATGGTGATGTCCGGGTACGCTTCTTCGATGCGGTTGACGAAACCATTCACGCGGTCGATGCCGGTGCGGCTGGTCTGGTCATGCGCGATCACGGCAACTTCACCTTCGCCACCGATCAGTTCGGCCATGACGTCCGCGGCGAGGGCAGCGGCAGCCACGTTGTCGGTCGTAGCGGTGGTCACGGGGATGTCGCTGTCAACGCCGGAGTCGAAACCGACCACCGGGATACCTTCTTCTTGAGCGCGTTCCAGCAGCGGAATGGCCGCCTGGCTGTCGAGCGCGGCGAAGCCGATAGCATCGGGCTCGAGGTCGAGTGCCGCCTGCAGCATGTCCATCTGGCGGTCAACCTGCGATTCGTTCTCGGGGCCTTCGAAGGTCATGATGACGCCGCAGTCTTCGGCAGCCTGTTCAGCGCCCAACCGCACGGCCTGCCAGAACTGGTGCTGGAAGCCCTTGGAGATCATAGGGATGGTGATGCCAGCGGCCTGATTTTCCGCGGCGATTTCCGGCGTGCAATACTTCTCAACCATTTCGGGGGTGGCTTCCGGCGTAGCATCCTGCGCGGAGACCGCAAGGGCGAAGACGAACAACAAGGCGAACAAGGTGAGGAACTTAAGGCTGAACTTCATGTGTATGCTCCATTTAACAAAGAACCTTAAAACTGCTGTTAAGCTCTTGTGAGAGCGCCTAACCAAAGTAGAAAACTGCAGTCGATCCTGACGGCAAACGGCTGGCTGCGCGGCGCCCTAGGCGCTGCGACGGCGTGCCATATCCAGAAACACTGCGCCGATGAGGATCGCGCCGGTGACGACGAGCTGCCATTCCTGCGGGACGGACAGGATGCGCAGACCCGTGGTCAGCACGCTGATGACGAACGCGCCAATGACCGTCCCGAGGATCGAGCCTTCACCGCCACTGAGCGATGTCCCGCCGATCACCACGGCGGCGATGGCGTCCAGCTCGTAGCCCTGACCGAGCGACGGCTGCGCCGAATTCAGACGGGCGGCGATCATCACGCCCGCCAAGCCGGAGAACATACCCGCCAGCGTATAGACGAGCAGCTTCCATTTCGCGGTGTTCACGCCGGAGATGCGCGCGGCTTCTTCATTGCTGCCGAGTGCAAATGTGTAGCGACCGAGCAGCGTGCGGGTGAGGATGAACGCACCGATGATGGCCGCGCCGAACATGATCAACACGCCGTTCGGGATTTCGATGACGCCGGGGATTTGTACGATGACGCCAATCGCGATATCGCTGAAACCCGAGGCGCGATCAAAGTAGATTGGCGCGAGTTCCGCAATGATAAGCGATAGGCCTTTGGCGACATACAGCATACCGAGCGTTGCTACGAACGGTGGAACGCGCATCCGCGAAATCACCGTACCGTTGATGAACCCGGCAATCGCGCCCGTGAGGATGCCGCCGAGGATCGCGAGCGGGATGGGCAAGCCGAAATCGCTGGCCAGCTTAGCGGTAATGACCGCAGACAGCGTCATCACCGTGCCAATCGAGAGGTCAATGCCGCCTGTCACAATGACGAAGGTCACGCCGACGGCGAGAATGCCGTTGACGGCGGTCACGATCAGAATGCCTTCAATGTTGTTGGCACCCAGGAAAATGCTGCTGCCGTCCGAAGACCGCGGAGACGCAATCGAGAAGAAGATGATGAGCATGACGAGAGCGCCAAAAGCCAGGAAGCGCTGGAGGGCGTCGGATTTCCAAATGGTTTTCATGGATAATCCGGAGTTTTCACGGGGCAGCGTGCCAGTTTGCATAATGTAAAAATCCTCAATTCACAATCTTCTTGATGGACGGCGCGCGTCCTAGTTCTCTATGACTATCGACCCGCGGTGCGTGCGCTTAAGTGCTTTCAGCTGAGACCATCTCGGTGCGCTGCGTGGCGAGCTGCATAATTTTTTCCTGCGTGGCTTCGGCGCTCGACAATTCCCCCGTGATGCGACCCTCACACATCACGACGATGCGATGGCTCATACGCAGGACTTCCGGGAGTTCTGACGAGATCATGATGATCGATTTACCCTGCCGCGCAAGTTCGTTGAGCAGCTTGTAAATTTCACTCTTCGCGCCGACGTCGATGCCGCGCGTGGGTTCGTCAAAGATCAGGATGTCGGTATCGGCGGTGAGCCATTTGGCGATGACGACTTTTTGCTGGTTGCCGCCCGACAGATTGCGCACGCGCTGCTTGACGCTCGGCGTTTTGACCGACAACGTCTGCACATGTTCCTGCGCGGTCTGCGTGATCTTCGCATCATTGATGATGCCGAGCGCACCGAGGAACTTCGGCAGGGACGCCATCGTGACATTGTTCGCCACATCCATACCGACCACCAACCCGTAGCGCTTGCGGTCTTCGGACAGGTAACCGATACCGTGCCGCACCGCATCTTTAGGGTGGCGGATGGTGACCGGACGCCCGTTGACGTGCAGTTCAATCGAGTCACAGGGGTCAGCGCCGACGATGGCGCGGGCGACTTCGGTGCGACCAGCGCCCATCAACCCGGCAAAGCCGAGGATTTCGCCGCGCTTGAGCTGGAAGCTCACGTCGCGGAGGACGCGCCCACGATTCAGATTGCGGACTTCCAAGGCAATATTGGTCGATGGCCGCTCGGGAAGTTCCGGTTTGGATTCGTAGATTGTGCGCCCCACCATCAACGAGATGACCTTGTCAATCGTCGTGTCTTTGGTGATGAGCGTTTCGATGAAGTGCCCATCGCGCATGACCGTGATGCGATCCGTGATCTTCTTGATCTCTTCCATGCGGTGGCTGATGTAAATGATGCCGATACCCTGCGTGCGCAGGCGGTTGATCATGTGGAACAGCTCGTCGATCTCCGCTTCGGTGAGCGCGGCGGTCGGCTCGTCCATGATCAGCACTTTGGAGTTGTAGGAGAGGGCTTTGGCGATCTCCACCATTTGCTGGCGCGCCACGGTCAGCCCGCCGACGCGCTGCTTGGGGTTGAGGTTCAGGTGCAGCGACGCGAGAATTTCTTGCGCCTGCTGGTTGATCTTCTGTTCGTTGAGTAGGAAAGGAACGTTCTGCCGGGGTTCGCGACCGATGAATATGTTCTGCGCGATGGTGAGATGCGGCATCAGGTTGAGTTCCTGATGGATCATGGTCACGCCGAGCACTTGCGCATCATGGGGGCTATGGATCTCAACTTCATTTCCGCTCAGGAAGATGCGTCCAGCGTCTTTGCGGTACACACCCGCCAGAATCTTCATGAGGGTTGATTTTCCGGCGCCGTTTTCGCCCACCAGGGCGTGCACTTCTCCGGCGCGGAGTTCAAATTGGCAGTCAGAACATGCGACAACACCCGCAAAGGCTTTGTCGATGCCTTGCATCTGAACCAATAAATCCATATAAAGCCTCAATTCAGAAAGTAGTTTTTCCGCCCGAGCTGGCACTCAAAGTATATTATGGTACGGGTACCATCTCGATGCCACTACGGTAACACGGAATTTTTCTGCTGTCAACAATTTAGATCAAGTTGCCCGAACCGAGTCGAGTTAATGCTTGAGTCAGCCGGATGGACACCATTATTTTGGGTCAAACGGCTGATTTTTGCCATGTCTTAAGCCTGATTCGCGTTGGGTGAGCCTTATATTGAAACACAAGTGCGTTGATGCATGAATGCTCGTTTCACATAAGGAATTGGTCTTTGCGGTACCTGAAAATCATCCTCTTGCTGTGTATCGGTTTCGCAGTCACCGTTGTTCTCGCCCAAGAAGAAGTGACATTTACAACGCCTCAAGGTGAGGTTGTACGCGTCAATGGCGCCACGACCGAGCTGTTCGATGCTCCTCATGTGTGGGAAACCTATGCTGCTCCGGATGGCAGCGGTGAACTCGCCGTGGATCGGGGCGTGTACCGTGCCTATTCGGAGACGGAAGGCTTTGTGTGGGGGCGCAATGACGCGACGCATACCGATGTCGTGATCGAAGCGGACGCGCTGCTGCTCAATATCTTCACCGAGAATGGCTATGGTATCGTCTGCCGGGCGGATCAGGCTAACGAGGGGGACGGCTATTTTTTCATGGTCAACGCGAACGGCTACTATGCGCTGTTCCTCGGCGCGGATGAGACGCTGACGCCGCTGGTCGAGTGGACGCCGTCCGATGCGATTCACGCGGGCATCGACAGCAATCACATTCAAGCGATCTGCTATGACGACTATCTCGCGTTGTATGCGAACGGCGAACTCCTCATCGAAACGACGGATGCGACCTACACCAGCGGCTACACCGGGTTAGCTGTAGCTGCGGGCGCCAATCCGGTGGATGTCGCGTTTGATAATGTGAGCATCTATCCCGTGCCGGAGAATCGCTCCGCGCCTTGACTGATAATGCAGGCTGTCCAGTAGGGGGCAGGGCGAACCATGCCCCCTAAGGTTGGCTAACGGCTTTGGACGGGCGGCGGAAATGCCTGCTCCCGACTGGCGTTTTCTTCCTGCGGACTGCCCAGCGGATACTGATCAGCGGCGTCGATGGTCGTGAGCTGAACCGCCGCTTCGACCACATCAATCGGATCCGCCTCAATGGGCAGCGCGGGCACGCTGAAGAGGTTTGCATCCGTCGTCACATCCGACGTAAAGACCAACGTATTGGTATCGCACAACCACGTCGGCGCGTAATCACCAAGCGTGTTATCAGTGATTTTGCGCGTTGTCCCGGTCGTGACCTCATACACATATACATCGAGATCGCCATCAAGGGCGGACTGGTAAGCGATGAGCGAGTCATCGGGCGACCACACCGGATTCAGTGCGTCGCTGCTCGGGTCAGAAACGGGGATCAGGTCGCTCCCGTCAGCGTTCATCAGGTAGACGACACTCGTACCATCCGCTTGGTTGGAACGGAAAACCACCTGCTGCGCGTCGTTCGAATAGGATCCGTCGTGATCATCCACCGTGCCGTCGCTCACGACGCGTGTCGTCCCCGTGCTCACCTCCAGCTCGTACAACTGCCAGAAACCGTCACGATCACTCTGGAACAGAATCCGTGTGCCGTCCGGCGACCATGAAGGATTCGTGTCGTTGCCCGGATCGGTGGTCAGCCGCTGTTCGGTGCCCGTCGCCGCATCGAACAGGTAGATCTCCCAGTTGCCATCGCGATTCGACCCATAGGTGATTTGCGTGCCGACGGGTGACCACGCCGGATCCAGTTCCACAGCGAACGAGTTATACGTGACGCGCTGAATCTGGTCGCTTTCCACGGCGGAAATATAGATTTCCCAGTTGCCGTCGCGGTTGCTCACAAACGTGATCCATGCTCGGTCGGGCGAGAAGCCCGGCATGATGTCGAAGACGCGCTCGCCGACGCCGCGCGACAAGTTTGGATCGCCCGCTGCCCCATCCGGCAGCTCGCCGAGGCGGAAGATCTCCCAATCGCCCGTCATGTTCGTGTGGTAGACCAGCCAATCCGGGCAGGTCGCGCCGCCGACTTCAACGGGCGACCACGGCGCGCGTTCGACAAGCGCGGTGTCCACCCCGCACAGCGTCAAATCGATGACCGGGAAGCCGTTCGCGCCGGTTGTCGCCTCCACACCGCACGCCGGCGTCACCTCATCAGTCGGCGGCAGCGGCGTGACGGCGGGTGGATTGGTCGGCGCCGGCAGTGTGCCGGTCGGCGGTGGGTTGGTCGGCGCAGGCAGCGTATTGGTCGGCGGGACGTTCGTTGGTGGCGGATTGGTGGGTGGCGGATTCGTTGGTGAGATTGGTGTAGGCGAGAGCGTCCCAGTGGGCGTGGGCGACGGCGTGTCGGTGGGCGTGCTGGTGAGGGTCGCCGATGGCGTATCCGTGGGGGTTGCGCTGAGAGTTCCGGTCGGCCTAGCGCTGAGCGTTCCCGTGGGCGTGGTGGTCGGGGTAGCGGTCGGTGTACTTGATGGCGTATTGGTTGGTGTGGTGGTGGGCGTGGCGCTGAGCGTGTTGGTCGGCGTCGGGCTGGGCGTGCTCGATGGCGTGTTGGTCGGCGTCAGGGTGATATTGGCTGGTTGGACGCAGAGCAGGGCAAGCACGCCGACGCTCTCAGCCGAGTCGCCGCGCAGGGTGTGGGCGAAGTCAATCTGATGATCGCCCGCCGGGATAGGATTCGCCAGTGGGAAGGTGAACGTTTCCCACGTGTCATCACCGGGATCCGGGACGTACAGGGTTTGCACGCCGTCAATGAGCACGTTGAGCTCTTCGTAGAGCTGCGGCTGATCGCACGGATACACCCCATTGTCGTTATTCGGCCCGATCTGGCAGCCGCGATTGGGATGTCCCGCCATCGTGGCAATGATAAACGTCCCCAGACTGGCTTCTGGCAGGCTGATGTCGTACGTACTGGTTCGCGGTTCGCGGTCCCGGAACAGCTCGATCATCATGTCTTGCAGGACGATGGTGGTCGTGTTCACCGGACATTCCAGCACGGGCTGCGGTGAGATGGCGGCCGCTTGCACGAGTGGCGCCGCGACCGGTTGGACGGCGAGCAGGGCGTCCGTCGCTTCTGCGGTCAGTGCGGGAACTTCGGCGCTCGCTTCCACGGTCACCTCGACGACTGGCGGGGTGTCCGTGTGGTCGGGTGCTGGCGGGTCGTCCGTGTGGTCGGGTGCTGGCAGTTCGTTGGTCGCTTCAGGCAAGGGTGGCGCTGGTTCAGCGCTGGCGTCGATGGGTGGATTGGATTCGGTGGTCGCCTCACTGTTGGCGACGGTTGGTTCTTGAGTGGAACTTGGGCTGGCATCCGGTGGTTCAGCGGTGTTTGCTTGCGCCGCTCCCCCAGAAAGGGCTGTCATGCTCATGACCAGCAAGATCAAGGTGACGATAAATAATACGCCTAAGGTCGTGTTCTTCATGCTTTTTCCCCGCTGTAAGCTCCGATCAGGGGCAGCACAAACGCTGCCGATGTGGCGACGGCGCTAGGTTAGGGGTGGGTTTGGGTAAAACACAGATAGGAAGGCAGTTCTAGAGGGTGATACAGTGCGGACTAGTGCGGACAGCCGGCTTGCCATTCAACTGTGAGTTGTATTGCATTTCCCCTTTCACAACTCATCGGCTATATTATCGGCTGAAATTGCTTAATTGCGCAAGCGTGGCGTTAGTAAAGGTATGAAAATATCATGAATTCCGTAACATTGGAGCAAACTTATCTAGCGGCTAAAGAGCGCTATGCGGCTTTGGGAGTCGATACGGATACGGCACTCGAACGGCTGGCGCACATTCCGATCAGCTTGCACTGCTGGCAAGGCGACGATGTGGGTGGCTTCGAAGCGCCGGATGCCGCGCTCGGCGGTGGGCTGGCCGTGACCGGGAACTATCCCGGTAAGGCGCGTACACCCGACCAACTGCGTCAGGATCTCGATAAAGCTTTCAGCCTCATTCCCGGCAAGCATCGCCTCAACCTGCATGCGATGTACGCCGAGACGGGCGGACAAAAGGTCGAGCGTAACAACTTGCAGCCTGAACATTTCGCGCGCTGGCTCGACTGGGCTAAGGCCAATGGCCTGGGCGTGGACTTCAATCCCTCATGCTTTTCTCATCCGCTGGCGAACGATGGTTTCACATTAGCACATCAGGATGCGGGCATCCGCCAGTTCTGGATCGAGCACTGCATCGCGTCGCGCAAGATCGGCGCGTACTTCGGCGCGAACCTCGGCACGCCGACCGTGACCAACATCTGGATTCCCGACGGCTATAAGGACAGCCCCGCCAGCCGGGTCGCACCCCGTCAGCGCCTGCGGGATGCGCTTGATCAGGTGCTGGCTGAGCCGCTTGATCCGCGCCTGCACCTCGATGCGGTCGAGGCCAAGCTGTTCGGCATTGGCTCGGAGAGCTACGTCGTCGGTTCGCACGAGTTCTATCTCGGGTACGCGATCCAGAAGCAGATTCTGCTCACGCTCGACGCCGGGCACTTCCATCCGACCGAAGGCATCGCCGACAAGATCAGCTCGGCGCTGTTCTATGTGCCGGAACTGCTGCTCCACGTCAGCCGCGGCGTGCGCTGGGACAGCGATCATGTTGTCACGCTGACCGACGATCTCGAAGCGATCATGCAGGAGATTGTGCGCGGGGGCTTCCTGCCGCGCGTGCACATCGGCCTTGACTACTTCGACGCCAGCATCAACCGCATCGCCGCGTGGGTGATCGGCACACGTAACGCGCTGCGGGCGCTCATGCTCGCGCTGCTGGAACCGTGCGACCTGCTGACGAAATATGAGCAGGCGGGCGATCACACCTCGCGCCTCGCGCTGTTGGAAGAAGCCAAAGGCTTGCCATTCGGCGCAGTTTGGGATTACTACTGTCAGCGACAGGGCGTGCCTGTGGGTATAAGATACATGGATGACATCAAGTCCTATGAACAGACGGTGCTCGCCGCGCGCTCTTAAGGCTTGACTCATTTGCACGCTTTAATTCGGGGGCGGGGCGTGCCTCGCCCCTAAAGGTGACGTCCATGACATTTGAGCTCCTCTCTCCGCGCCAACAGCTTGTACAGATCATGAATCGCATCTACTACGGTGGCATGACCACGCTGTCCGGCGGCAACCTCTCCATTCGCGATGACGACGGCAGTATCTGGATCACGCCGAGTGCCGTCGATAAGGGTAAACTCACCCCCGCCGACATCATGCATGTGCTGTCAGACGGCACGGTCGAAGGGCTGCACCGCCCGTCGTCCGAACTGCCGTTCCACCGCGCGATCTACCAGCAGCGCCCGGATGTGCGCGGGATCGTGCACGCGCATGCGCCTGCGCTCGTTTCGTTCAGCATCGTGCGCAAGAAGCCGGATACGCGCATCATCCCGCAAGCACGGCGGATTTGCGGGCATGTCGGTTATGCCCCGTACGCGCTCCCTGGCAGCGAAGAACTCGGCCACAACATCGCCGAAAGCTTCGCCAAGGGAAATGACGTTGTGCTGCTGGAAAATCACGGCGCGGTGACCTGCGGGCAGACGCTGCTCGCGGCCTTCCAGCGCCTCGAGACGCTCGACTTTTGCGCGCGCACACAGATGTACGCGCAGGCGTTGGGTAAGTACAGCACGCTGAACGACGAACAGCTCTCCCTGTTCGACAAGGACGATCACCTGCTGCCGGAATATACGCCGACCGCGCGTTCCAGCCGCGAACGGGAACTGCGCGAACTTATGGTCGACATTGTGCGCCGCGCCTGCCAGCGCCAGTTGATGATCAGCACCGAAGGTGTCGTTTCCGCGCGCGTGGACGCCGAGTCGTTCCTGATCACGCCGACGGCGCTGGATCGCCCGAGCGTTGTGGTGGACGACATGGTGCTCGTCAAAGAGTGCCAGCGCGAAGCGGGCAAAGTGCCGAGCCGGTCGGTGCGCCTGCATGACGCGATTTACCGCCAGCATCCCCGCGTGCAGGCGATCATCACGGCGCAAGCACCGTACATCACCGCCTACGCCATCGCGGAACGGTCGCTGGATACCAAGACCATCCCGGAAAGCTACATCATGCTGATGGACGTGCCCAAGCTCCCGTATGGCAGCCCGTATGTCGAGCATCAGCGCATTGCCGACTCGATCACGCCGGGGACGCCCGTACTGCTGCTGCAAAACGACAGCGTGCTCATCAGCGCGAACAGTCTGCTGCAAGCGTTCGACCGCCTCGAAGTCGCGGAATTCACCGCACGTTCGATCATCGAAACGGCGTCGATTGGCGAACTGAAATCGATTGGCGACAGCGAGATAGACGACCTCAAGCGCGCCTTCGCCTCCTTGATGGGTTAGCTTGCCGTTCAACCCGTTCTTCTCAGTGCCATGAGGAGAACGGGCAACCTCGCCACTGTGGCAACTGCGGACTGGTAAACCCGCGCTTTTTCGCCACAATACACACCATTCATCAGCGTTGCTCAGAATGGTTCGTATGCGCCGGAATAAGCCGTATTATGGCTGGTTTATCGCGATCACGTTGGCGTGCACCGAGACAATCTCCTGGGGGGTGCTCTACTTCGCCTTCACCGTCTTCATCACGCCGATGGAAGCGGAGTTTGGTTGGTCGCGCGCCGAACTGATCGGCGGGTTTTCGCTGCTGCTGCTCGTGGCCGGGGCCATGGCCTTCCCGGTCGGCGCGTATATCGACAAGCACGGCGCCCGGCGGCTCATGACCCTCGGCTCGGTTGGCGCAATGCTGCTGGTAATCGCCTGGTCGCAGGTGCAAACTTTGACCGGGTTCTACCTGGTCTGGGCCGGGCTGGGGGTATGCGGCGCGGCGATTCTCTATGAGCCGGCTTTCGCCGTGATCGCGCAGTGGTTTCACGTGCGGCGCAGTCTGGCGCTCACGGTGATTACGTTCGCGGCGGGCTTGTCGAGCACGATTTTCCTGCCGCTGTGTGACGCGCTGCTGCGCGCGTTCGGCTGGCGCACGGCGGTGCTGATCCTCGGTCTCTTCCTCGGTTGCATGACCATTCCGCTGCACGCCTTCATGCTGCGCCGCCGTCCGTCCGACCTGGGACTGCTGCCCGATGGCGGTGTCAAGACCGACGACGATACGTTTGAGCCACCGCGGGGCTTACCGTTCCGGGCAGCGATGCAGGAGCGCATCTTCTGGTTGCTCACGCTGGCATTTGGTTTGAGCACGCTCGCCGCCGCGGCGATCCGGGTGCATTTCATCCCGTATCTGATCTCTATCGGCATCGACGCGAGTACGGCGGCGGCGGCGACTGGCATCATCGGCGTGACACAGGTGGTTGGGCGGGTGTTCTTTGCGCCGCTGGATCGCCGCTTCTCGGTGCTGACGGTCATCCTCGGCATTTTCATCATGCAGACGCTTTCGGCGGTGTGTTTGGTCGTCGGACATTCGGCGGTGTTGGTTGGCGCGTTCATCGTGTTTTTTGGGGCTTCTCAAGGGGCGGCGACGCTCTCGCGGCCCTCGGTGCTGGTCGAACTGTTTGGCTCAACGCACTATGGGCGCATCTCCAGTGTGCTCACCATTGTCGTGACGATCGGGAACACCGTCGCGCCGCTGGTCGCCGGGATGCTCTATGATCAAGCGGGTGACTACCAATTGGTGTTGTGGATCGTGATGGGGCTGGCGCTGCTGGCGACAGTGGTCGCGCTCGTGAGTTTACGTGAACGAGTCACTCCGCTGGTGACCGCCTAGCTTACTTGCGGGTGCGCTGGCGTTCGGCGAATGCGCGCAGACTCTCGTCTTGCAGCACGAGCACGCCGCTGTACTTGGGCGAATCGATGCGCTGGGTGTGGTAGATGCCGCGATGCCCGGAGACGAGATAAGCGATCACACAGCCGAGAATCAGGTAGAGCGGTGACCCGCCGCCGAACAGTTCGATGCCCATTAAGGCACAGGCGAGTGGGGTATTGCTCGCGCCCGCAAAAACGGCGACAAACCCAAGCGCCGCCATGAACGCCGGATCGACGCCGAGCAGCGTCCCGACCGTAGAGCCGAGCGTGGAACCGATCACGAACAACGGCGTCACTTCGCCGCCGAGAAAGCCCGAGCCGAGCGTGATCGCCGTGAAGATCAGCTTGAGCAGAAAGGCGAAGGTTACGACGCCCGTCCCGTTGACGCTTTGCTGGATGAGCGGCAGACTCAAGCCGAGGTAATCGGTTGTGCCGAACAGCAGCGTCAGCGCGACGATGGCCGCACCCCCGATCACCGGGCGCAGCGGCGGGTACGGGATATAACGCGCCTGCAGCGCTTTGATCGCGTGCGTCAGTTCGACGAACAGGGTGCTGGTCAAGCCGAAGGCGACCGCGGCGATCGCCACTTTGATGAGCAGCCCCGGCTCGATCTCAAGGTTGGCGAGATGCGGGTAATGCGAGTGCGCCGCACCCCACCAGCGCGTCGTCAGGTCGCCGACGTAGGCCGCCACTAAGCACGGAATGATCCCTTCATAGCGAATGCGCCCGATGCTCTGCACTTCCATGCCGAAGACGAAACCCGCGACCGGCGTCCCAAACACTGATCCAAACCCGCCGCTGATGCCCGCCATGATGATCAAACGGCGGTCGGCGCGGGAGAGGCGCAGCACACGACGCAGGCTGTCCGCGAGGCTCGCGCCCATCTGAATCGCCGTGCCTTCGCGCCCGGCTGAACCGCCAAACAGGTGGGTCATGATGGTGCCGAACAGCACAAACGGCGCCATGCGCGCCGGGATGCGCGCTTGATTCACGTGCACTTCATCGATGACGAGATTGTTGCCCTGGGCCGAGGTGCCCGCAAAACGATAGTACAGCCAGCCGACGAGGAATCCGCCAAGGGGCAGCAGCCAGAGCAGGGCGGGGAAGTCGAGGCGGATATTGGTCGCCCAGCCTAACGTGATCAGGAAGATGGCGGAAGCTGTGCCGGAGAGCACGCCAACTGCGCCGCCGAGCAGTGTCCATTTGGCGAACGTCCGCCAAAAACTCGCGAAGTCGCGTAGATTCAGGTGCAACAGACCGAGCAGCACGGTTGCAGATTTATCCTAACTGGGACAGGCGCACGTTGAGCGGCGCGATGGGCACGCGCGGATCGAGCATGCGCTGGTCGAAGACGAAATCGTCATCCGGTCTGATGATCCAGCGGTCACCATGCCGCGCATTGAGCGCATTGGCGATTTCGTAAAACGTCCAATGCGTGTTGCTGTCCACCAGATACAATCCGGGCGCGAACGTCGCCAGCTGTGTCAGCGCGTCGGCGGTGTCAATTAAATGGGAGCAGGCCGGAAACCACAAGCGGCTGGCGCGAATCTGACCATGTTCGCTCGCCTGCTGTTCCAGATGATCGACCATGTTGTTCGACCCCGGCGCGTCGCCGATTTGCCAGCCCAGCCGCGCGATTACCGCGTTCGGATTCTGCGCCAGCGTGCGTTCTTCGGCCTGCCGCTTTTCATAGCCGTAACCTTCAGTCGCGTCCGGTCGCGAATTCACGGTGAACGGCCCCGGCGCGAAGTCGCTGAAGACGGTCACGCTGCTGGTGTAGACGAAGCGCACATTGAGCTGACGACAAATCCACGCGAGTTCGCTCGTCCAGTGGTAGTTGACCAACCAACCTTCGTTGGCTCGTCCCGTGGGCTGTGAGGCAACCGCCAGATGAAACAGCACGTCCGGGCGCTGCGCGCGCACGAAGGCTTCCATCGCGGCGAAATCGTCAATCGGCGTCTGGCGCCGATCCCAGCTCACAACTGTGTCGCCGTGCGCTTCCAGCGTCGTCTTGAGGACGCGCCCCAGCGTGCCATTTGCTCCTGTGATGATCGCTTTCACGAAACGCCAACTCCTCACTCGTGAGTATAAGCATACCGAATCCTAGCCGAACTCACGAGTGAGGGAGCATAAAGCTTCTGCGCCGATGATTAGCTCCGCAAGTAGGCCGCTCGGTTCGCGTCGATGATAGCCCCCGTGAGCATCTCCGCGCCGGGCGAGGCCAAAAACGCGGCGGTGCGGGCGATATCGGCGGCGGCGTCTGGTCGGGCGCTGCGGGGCGTCGACTTGCCAATCGGCATCGGCGCTTCGGGCGCGATCGTCCCAGCAGCAATCGTGTACACGTAGATGTTGTGCGGCCCGTACGCGAGCGCCAGGCTTTGACCGAGCGCGTTCAAGCCAGCTTTGCTGACGGCATAGGCCGGGGCATCGGCTTGACCTTTGAAGGCGGCGTCGGCGGAAATGTTGATGATGCGCCCGCCGCCGATGCCGAGCATATGCTGAGCGGTGCGGTAAGCGACATTGGCCGTGCCCGTCAGATTAGTGGCGAGCGTGCGCGTCCAGGCGGCGCACCAGTCCGCGTAGTTTACCTGTGTTGGTGGATGCGGCTCAAAGACGGACGCGTGATTGATCAGCACATCGATGCGCCCGAAAACTTCGACCACATGCTCAATGAGCGTGTCGACGCCTGCCGGGTCGCTGAGATCCGCGGCAATGGTCGTGTGACCTGTGTTGTCCAGCGCCATTAAGGTTGACCGGGCCGCGTCTGCATTCTCGTGGTAATGGATGGCGACGGTGCCGCCGCGCCGCGCAAATTCCAGCGCGCACGCTCGGCCAATCCCGCCTGAAGCCCCCGTGATCAGAATGTGTTGACCGGTAAAATCCATCCAGCGCCTCTCCATGCTGTGCTGCCGCGTGTGTTCCCTGAACCATAGTCGCGAAACCAGGCGGTGTCAACTGGGGAGAGGCTTGAGAAACGCCGCGTTCGGCGCGGGAACGCCGCGCGGTCAGTGAGGACTAGTTGGGTTTGGCGATCAGCCGCTGCGCGAAGGTCATCAGGTCGACGATGTTGACCGGCTTGACGAGGAACAGATCGGCCAGTTCGGCTTCCGGCGCGTGCGTCGCCATGGCGTTGCCCGTCACGACGATCACCTTCATATGCTTCATGCGCGCATCCTGTCGAACACGCGTCAGCACTTCCAGCCCCGTCATATAGGGCATATTGACGTCGAGGATGAGGATATCGGGGATCTCCTGCTCAAGCTGGCTGAGCGCTTCGCGGCCATCGACCGCGACTTTCACCGAAAAGCTGCGCGGGTTGAACGTGTGCGAAAAGATCTCACGCAGATCCCGGTTATCTTCGGCGATCAAAACTTTCTTTTTGTTGTCGGCGGTTGCGCCATTCGGCGGATTGAGCGCGTTGGGATTTGTCGGCGTGACCTTGAGTTCTGAATACGCGCGGATGGTATCCAGCAGCAGGAAGCGGCCCACCGGCTTGTGCAGCACCCGTTCGCAGCCTGCGGCGCGGCACGCGGCGGCGACTTCTTCGGAGGCATCTCCGGTCAACGCGATCACAGGCGTGTTTTTCAGCTCGGTCTGGCTCTTGATGTGCCGGGTCAGCTCGATCCCGCTCACGTCCGGCAGTCCCACATCCATAATGATGAGATCTGGTCGGGCGTTCAACGCGACTTCAAACCCCTGTTTGCCGTTCACCGCTTCCAGCAGTTCGTAATCGGTGATCGTGAGCATCTCCCGAATGAGAAATGTGTTGAGGGGATTATCTTCAACATACAGCACTTTGAAAGCCATGCGCTTAGTTCCTGAGGGTAGGTGGAGGTTCAGCGAGCAGCCTGTGCATCTGGGGCACAAGCCTTCTCTTAGTCTACGAGAGAGCAGATCTGTTTACAACTGCCAAGTGACTAGTTTTTGCAGTGGACTGCCTGCCTCGTCGGACAGGCCGATCGACTAGCTGAAGCTGGCGGCGCGATTTAGCCACTTGGAAGACGCGAGATACCCTGCTCAAGGGTTACAATAAAAGAGTCTGACATTGCACTCTGAAGGCCGTCTATGGACACCATTGCTTCTCTATATGTTGCCGCTTTACTGCTGGGTTTCGCCGCGGTGCTAGTGCTCGCGGTGCATTCGCTGCAGTTTCGTCAGTTTCCCGGCGGTCGCACGTTTCTGTTATACGTGCTGTCCTCCGCCATTATACTGATGTCGTTTGCGATGCTGGCCATCAGCCGGGAGCCGAGCACAGCCTTCTTCTGGTCACGCCTGCGGTTCCTCGGCATCCTCACCAGTCCCCCGCTGTTTCTGCTGTTTGTGCTGGACTACACCGGAAAGACATTTCGCGGTCAACGTGTGCTGGCCGGAATGATGTTCGTCATCCCCGCGCTCGCCCTGTTCGTCTTGTGGTCGGAACAGGTGGTGCCGCTGTTTTTCACCGCATGGTCGCTGACCAGCTACAGTTTTCTCAGCGTGGAACGTTCGCAGTTTGGCCTGTGGTTTCAGATTCACGGGCTGCATTCCTATGCACTGTCGATTGCCGCCTATTATTGCCTCATCAGCAGCTACGGCGCGACCAAAGGGGCACAGCGCCCTGCCATGCTGTGGATTCTCGCGGGGAACGTGTTGGCTTATGGTGTAGCGGCGATACCCGGCCTGATTGGTAACGTCTTGCCTTTGAATATCGCTCCGTTCGGCATCTCCGCTGGGTTGATCATCACCGGGTGGGGGCTTTTTCGGCATCGCTTGTTCGATGTGCTGGCGGCCGCGTATCACACGGTGTTCCTGAGCTTTCAGGACGCAGTTATCGTGCTGAACAGTCAGCAGGAGATCGTCCAGTGGAACCCCGCCGCTGATGCGCTGCTGCGAAAACGCGTGCCAACGCTCATGTATGAACGGCTGGATACCGTGCTCACCCTGCACGGGGTCAGAGACCGCCTACCAGTCGCTGCCGAAGCCGAGTTTGAGATCACGATGAACGGGTGCGACTTCAACGCGCGCTTGTCGACCCTGCGCATGTCGAACGGTCACGCCGTCGGGCAGGTGCTGGTGCTGCGTGACATCACGGATGTCAACGCTTCCGAGCGAACCCGGCTGGAAGCCGAGCGGTTGTACCGGTTGTTGGCGGAAAACAGCACCGATATGATCACACTGCATACGCCTGCCGGTCAGTTCGTCTATATGAGCCCCTCCTCGCTGAACTTCACCGGCTATACCGAAGCCGAACTGCTGGCGCGGCCGCCCGAGCAAATCCTCAGCTTTGTCCATCCCGACGATCTACCGATCAGCATGAACTATTACGTGCAGGTGGTCATGGGGAAAGCGGAGTCCTCGGTCGAGGTGCGGCTGCTGAAAAAAGACGGGACGCACTTCTGGGCGGAACTGCGGGCGACGACGATCCATGATGCTGCCGGGCAGTTGACCCACATCATGAGCGTGGTGCGCAACGTCGACGAGCGCAAGCGCATGGAACAAGCGCTGCGCGATAGCAACCACCGCTACGATACGCTGGTCACCAACATTCCGGCTATCGTCTTTCAACTGCGCCAACTGCCGCAGGGCGACCTCCTGTTTGACTTCATCAGCCCGAACTCGGTTAAGTATGGTGGGATGTCCCCGACTGCCATTATCGCTGATCCGTCGCTGGTCTTTCGGTTGATCGCTCCAAACTCGCTGATGTCGCTCATGGCGGCGCACACTGAGGCCTACGCCAACCTCAAGCCGCTGGTGTGGGAAGGGGAGGGCGCCTGGATTGACGGCACATGGATGCATATTGAGGCAATTCCGTCCCGGTTGGATGACGGGACGGTCGTCTGGAACGGGGTGTATCTCGATATCACGGCGCAGAAGCAAGCCGAACTGGAACTTGAACGCTCGCGCAAAATGGTTGAGCACATTGCCCGCACGCTGCCCGATGTAATCCATGTGGTGGACTTGAAAGATTGGACACAGGTCTATTCCAACCAATCACTTTATAAGCTGCTCGGTTATGACGACGATGAGGCTGCGGAACTAACCTGGAGCAATCATCTGGAAAAGCTGCTGCACCCGGAGGATTATCAGACAGAGCTGACTTACGGGAATCGCTATGCGACGCTGCGCGATGACATGGTACTGGAGACGGAATACCGTTGGAAGCACAAAACCAAAGGGATCGTGTGGTTGAATGTGCGCGAGGTGGTCTATGAACGCGACCCCGAGGGGCGGGTGCAGCAAGTTCTCGGCGTGATTCGCGATGTGACGGAACGGAAAACCGCCGAACAGCAGAACCAGCAGTTGTTGGCGCGTCTGGAAGCCGCCAATCAGGAGCTCAAAGATTTTGCGTATGTGATTTCGCACGACTTGCGCGCGCCGCTGCGCGGGGTGAGTTCTATTTCTCACTGGCTGATCTCACGCTATGGCGAGAGCTTCGACAGTGATGGCCGCGAGCTGATCGAGCTGCTCGGCGGGCGGGTGCGGCGTATGGAGCAGATGATCAACGGCGTGCTCGAATATTCGCGCATTGGTCGGGACAAAGCGGCTCCCAGCCCGGTTGATCTGGCTGTGGTCGTCCCGCAGATTGTGCAGGATATCGTGCCGACAGACCGCATCCCTGTGATCATCGAAGGAGATCTGCCGACCGTCACCGTCAATCCAACGCGCATCCGGCAGGTTTTCCAGAACCTGATCGATAACGCCGTCAAGTTCATGGATCAGCCACAGGGAGAAATTCGTATCGGCTGCCAACCCGATGACGGTATGTGGCGCTTCTATGTCCGTGACAGCGGCCCCGGCATCCCGGCTGAGCACTTTGACCGCATCTTCCAGTTGTTTCAGACGCTGCAGTCAAAGGACAAACTGGAAAGCACGGGCGTGGGACTGGCCCTGACCAAGCGCATTGTCGAATTGTATGGCGGGCGCATCTGGTGCAATCTGTGGAGACATCCGGGTCGACGTTTTTCTTCACACTGCCGCAGGAGTGCTAAGTCGAGTGGGCGCGGTGCTGACCTGCTGCGGGACGGCGAACACCGTAGTTGTTCGCCGCCTATTTTACTGGCATGCTTTATGTTTTCGTATTATCTTCTATCCGTCCGCTCATCACTAAGAAATTATCTGCCCATGGACGCCACCTTTCTCACTCATCTTCTCCCCATTCTGCTATCCCTGATTTGCTGCGCAGTCCTCGCGATTACGGCGCTGCGTTACTGGGAGTTTTCCAGCGCTCAGGTCTATTTTCTGCTTGTCGTCACGATGATGTGGATGCTGCTCGCCTACGCGATGCAAGTGCTTAGCCCCGATGTGGGTCAGTCGTGGTTCTGGACACGGCTGCGCTTCATCAGCTTAGCGGTCCTTGCGCCGGTGCTGTTTGTTTTCTCGTTGGACGTGATGGGGCAGAACCCGCTGCGGAAGCGGTGGTTGCTCGCCGCGCTCGGCATTGTCCCCACCGTGACGCAGATCGTGATCTGGAATGAGGCCTGGCAGCATCTGTTTTTTGAGCACTGGCATGCGACCCGGATCGGTGGGCTGCTCATTGAAAGCATCGTCCTCGAAGGAACGTGGTTTCGCGTCTATCAACTCCAAAATCACCTACTGCTGGGGCTGATCGTTGTCCTGTTGTTCCGTTACGCCCGGCACGCGACTGCGATCGTCCGGCGGCAGATGCTTGTGTTTCTCGCCGGGACGTTCATCATCACGGTGATGATTATCGTTCCCAGTGTGTTCGGTTATCGCCCGCCATTTGTAGCCACGGCGAGCGTCTTCAGCGTGATTCTGGCGTTATTCGGCTGGGTGCTGTTCCGCTACCATTTCTTTGACACGTTCCCGATTGGCTTCCAGATGGGGTATTTGAGCCTGAAAGATCCCGTGATTGTGTTGAATCAGCGGGGTGAAGTCATTCAGGCGAACGCCGCCGCAACCGAACTTCTCGGCGGGAGTCCAAAACAGATCGTGCGCCAGCCCTTGGAGCAGTTAGTGAAGTCATCAAGCCCCGATTTTACCTTGCCCGGTACGCCCGAGGCTCAGTTTGAGCTGTCTATAGGGGATCGGGTATTTGACGCGCAGTTGTCCACGTTTCCCATGGCGCACGGCGCGATCCAGAATCGCATGCTGGCGCTGCGCGATATCACGCGACTTAAAACGGTCGAGGCGGCGCTGCGGCAGTCTGAAGAACTCTACCGTCTGCTCGCTGAAAACAGTACCGACATGATCATGTTGACGACGGTAGACGGGCACTACCTGTATGCGAGCCCGGCCTGCACGATTCACCTCGGCTACAGCAACAGCGAACTGATGGCCATGGGTCTGGAACAAATCCGCAAACTCTGTCATCATGCGGACTGGCGGCGGAACTACCTGTGGTTCAAGGGGTTGTTGGCCGGCGATTCCATGCCGCCGCTGGAATATCGTATCGTCCGGAAGGAAGGTACGCATTTTTGGGTGGAACTGCGCGCCCGCCCGATCTACAGCGGCGGTAAAGTCACCCATCTTCTAGTAGTGCTACATAATATCGATGCGCGTCGCCGCGCCGAAGATGCAGTTCGTGAAAGCAATCAACGCTTCAATACGATGGTGGAGAACCTGCCCGCCGTCGTCTATCAGTACCGCCAGATTGATGATGTTTGGGGTAAATTTGACTATATCAGTCCCAGCCTGCGTAAGTTTGATGGTCTCGAACCGGCAGATGTTCTCGAAGATCCGCTGCTCCTCTTCAAAACCATCAATCCGGAAGATCTGTGTGTTCTGGTCGAGCAACTGCGTGAATCCGCTTTGACCTTTGCGCCCTTCGCGTGGGAGGGGCGTGTGCTCCGCCCGGACCGAGTTGATTGGGCGCGGATTGAAGCTATTCCCACGCGGCGTGAGGATGGCACGCTCATCTGGAATGGCGTTCGGCTCGACATCACTGCGCGCAAGGAGGCGGAGATCGAGTTAGCGCGAAATCGCAGCTTTATCCAGCGCGTGGCAACCATGATGCCCGATGTGATCTTCGTGTTCGATCTCTCGACCGGACTCCCGATCTACTTTAACCGCAGTAGTGAGGAGTTGGTGGGCTACAGTGTGGCTGAACTCGCCGTAATGGGGGCGAATGTCGTGACTGAACTGCTATATCCGGAAGATTTCGTCGACATCGGTGAGTCCCAGCGTCGCCTCAGCCAGCTCGCAGACTCGTATATTGACGAGTCGGAAATTAGGGTGCGGCACAAGACCCGCGGTTTCATCTGGCTGAACATGCGCTTGATGGTCTATGAACGGGCGGCAGACGGCACGGCCAAACAAATTCTGGGCGTCTTGCGCGACGTGACTGAACGTAAAACGGCTGATGAACAGCACCGGCAGTTGATGGTGCAGCTAGAGGGCGCCAACCAGAGCCTCCAGGACTTCGCTTATGTGGTCTCGCACGATCTCAAAGCACCGCTGCGCGGGGTCAGTTCGATTTCGCGCTGGCTGAGCACCACCTACGCCGATAAATTCGATGCGGACGGGCAGGAACTGATTTTGCTCTTGGGCAAGCGGGTGCTGCGCATGGAACAGATGATTAACGGCGTTCTGGAGTATTCTCGCATTGGGCGCGAACGGGAGAAGCACATGCCCGTCGACCTGATGCTGCTGGTGCCGGAGCTCGTTCAGGATATCGTTCCCGATCAGATGCATGTGGCGATTGAGACACCGCTGCCGACCGTGCTCTTCGAGCCCACCCGCATGCGGCAGGTCTTCCAGAATTTGATCGACAACGCCGTCAAGTTCATGGATAAGTCAGCGGGCGAAATCGCCATTGGCTGCGAACAGGTCGACGACATGTGGATGTTCTGGGTGCGCGACAACGGCCCGGGAATCGCCTCGCAGTACTATGAGCGGATCTTCCAGTTATTCCAGACGCTGACGCCCAAAGACCAGTTTGAAAGCACCGGGGTAGGGCTGGCGCTCGTCAAGCGGATCGTCGAGACCTGCGGCGGGAAAATCTGGCTGGAATCGGCTCCCAACGCAGGCACGACGTTTTATTTCACCGTGCCTGCGTGAGCATTACTGCCAGAAGATGTCTTCCACGGCGCCAAGGAAGAGCGTCCGGTTAAGCGGCTTGGGGAAAAAGGCATTGAAGCCGGAATCCAACGCATCGACCTTGAGGCGCGGCGTGTGATAGGCGCTCATGGCGATGCAGTGCAGGTTGGCGAGTTCCGGGTCATTGCGAATGGCGTTCAGCAGTTGAAAGCCATCCTGCCCGGGCAGCGCCAGATCGATAATTGCACCGACGTAGCCGCCGGAACGCAGCATCGCCCATGCATCTTCGGCATTTGCGGCGATATCGGCCTCGCGGTTAACCTGCTTCAGCAGCCGGGCAACCAGTTCCTGCCCGTCGGGGTCATCTTCAACAATCAAAAGCGGATAGCGCGTCATTTTTCTACTCCAAAGGGAAACTAAAAGGTTTTCAAATGTTCGGCATACTCACGGATGTCGATCAAAATGGTAATCAACTGGTGAACGAAATGCAGCGGGTCGAGCGGTTTGGTGATGTAGTTGTGAAATCCCGCCGCGAGACCGCGTTCGCGGTCGCCCGCCATCGCATGCGCGGTGAGGGCGATCACAGGCACCGCTTGCTGCCGCGAATCTTGCTGCAGACGGTAGAGGACTTCCCAGCCATCCATATCGGGCATCGACAAATCGCACAGGATGAACTTAAACGGTGTGGGGTGCGCCGTGACCAGCTCCAACGCCTGCTTGCCATCCCGGGCGACGACCACGCTTGCGCCGCCGTATTTGAGCAAGCGGGAAGCGACTTCGAGATTATCCGGTTCATCGTCGATGACGAGCACATCCCAACCGACGAAGGCGCGGGGAATTTTGATCACGAGGCCTCCTCAAGGCCCGATAACGGCGCGAGTTTGTATCCGTTTGCCATGCTCCCGAGCGCCTGATCGGCGAAGCGCGGCGGTGTTTTTGACTCGGAGCGCGGCAGATTCAGCGGCAAATCGACGGTGAACGTGCTGCCTACGCCGAGCTGGCTGGTCAGGTTGATGCTGCCGTTCATGAGCAGCGTCAGGCGGCGCACAATCGCCAGCCCGAGGCCTGCGCCTTCAAACATCCGCGTCGAACTCGAATCGACCTGAAAGAAGTCGTCGAAGATGCGCGCCTGATCTACCTCGGAAATGCCAATGCCCGTATCTGTGACCTGAATGCGCAGTCGATCCGCATGCCGCCGGAAGCTCAAGTTTACCACGCCGGTCTCCGTGAATTTGAATGCGTTGCCTACGAGATTCGTCACAATCTGCGTGATGCGCTGCTCATCGTGCTGGAGGCTGTCGGGCAGGGCCGGATCCACCTCCAGTTCGAAGCGGAGGTCAGTGCTGTGCGCCAGAACGCGAAGATCCTTGTGCAAGGTGTCCGCCAGCGCGCGCGGCGCCACCGGGGCGGAGACCAGTTCCAGACCGCCCGTCGTGATGCGCGAGAGGTCGAGGATGTTGTTGATGAGCGTATGCAGACGCTGGGTATTGGCCAGCGCGCGTTCTGCCATGTACAGGTTGTCATCGGACATCTGCCCGCTGAACATCATCAGGTGGAGGAAGCCGATGATCGCGTTGAGCGGTGTGCGTAGTTCGTGACTCATGGTCGCGAGAAACATGTCTTTCAGGCGCGTCGCCTCTTCGGCGGTCGCGCGTGCCTGTTCCAACTGCTTGATGTGGCGGGACAACTGAGAGGCCAGGTCGTTGTAGGCGAGGGACAAGCTGCCAAATTCATCCTGACCGGAGACGGGAATGCGGGCTTGAAAGTTCCCGCGCGCGAATTCGTCGGTGGCTTTGCGCAGCGCCGATAAACGCTGCAGCAGGTAGCGGCTCAAGGTGACGGACACGGCAATCGTGATGACGAGGCCGATGAAGAGCAGCCCAATGATCAGCGTAAAGATTTGCTGGATGTGTTCGCGAACCTCATTGAGAACCGGGTCTACGCTGCTGATACTGGCGACTTCCGTGCTGATGTGCAGCAGCCCAATGAGGATGACACTCGCCGCGACCGCCGTGACCACAAAGATCAGCCCGAAGGCCAGCGCGAGTTTGCTGCGCAGCGAGAGGGAACTGAGCTGGTCCATAGGGGGTGCGTGTTGAGACGAAGTCATACCCGGTCTTCACTTTCTCAATGTCAACGGCGATTCGCTGCGGGTGCGTGTTTACTCATATTACATGAGTCGCCAGCGATCGTTATCCACCACTTGGATAGTTTCTCGACTAGACAGGTGGATAGGTTGCGCTGCGAACAGTGTCGGGACGCATGAGTGCGCGTCCCGACTCGAGCTAGAGTTCGATTTAGCTGGTGATCGGTGCGAGGCGGATGGTAAAGTGCCGCAGCACGGGCGCTTGGTAGACGATCTTGTAAGGGGGGAGTTCGGCGCGCTGCGCAAACACTTCGAGGATCACTTCGGCGAGATAGTCGACGTGACTTTGGGTGTAGGTACGGCGCGGGAACGCGAGGCGTACCAGATCCATACTGGCGGGCTGCTCCGTGCCGTCGGGCTGCATCCCGAACATCACCGTGCCGATTTCGACCCCACGCACGCCGCCGATCAGATATAGCGCGTTATTCAGCGACCACGCCGGGTACTGCGTCGGCGCGATGTGCGGCAGCATGGCGCGCGCGTCCAGATAGACGGCGTGACCGCCTGTTGGCTGCACGATCGGCACGCCCGCCTCGATCAAGCGGTCGCCGAGGTAGGCGATGGAGCGGATGCGGTAACGCAGATAATTCTCGTCGAGAGCCTCATATAAGCCCTGCGCAATCGCTTCGAGATCATAGCCCGCCATGCCGCCGTAGGTCGGGAAGCCTTCGGTCAAAATTTCGAGGTTGCGGCACTGCGCGGCGAGGTCATCGTCGTTGACGGCGAGGAAGCCGCCGATATTCGCCATACCGTCTTTCTTGGCGCTCATCGTGCAGCCATCGGCGTAGCTGAACAGCTCCTTGGCGATCTCCATCGGCGTTTTGTCGGCGTAGCCTTCCTCGCGCATCTTGATGAACCACGAGTTTTCGGCAAAGCGACAGGCATCGATGAGGAAGGGGATGCCGTGCTGGCGGGCGACGGCGCTGACGGCGCGCACGTTCGCCATGCTGACGGGCTGGCCGCCGCCGGAGTTGTTGGTCACCGTGAGCATGATCGCGGGGATGCGTTCGCGCCCGACCGTGCGAATCGTCTCTTCGAGCGCCTCGATATTCATGTTGCCCTTGAACGGATGAATCAGGCGCGGCTGCCGACCTTCGGCGATCACCAGATCGCGGGCTTCTGCGCCCGAGTGCTCAACATGCGCGCGGGTGGTGTCGAAGTGCGTGTTGTTGGGGATGACGTCGCCGGGTTTGGCGATGGTGGTGAACAGGATGTTTTCCGCCGCGCGGCCCTGATGCGTCGGGATGACGTGCTTGAAGCCCGTAATATCGCGCACGGCGGCTTCGAAGCGGTAGAACGAGGACGCGCCCGCGTACGACTCGTCGCTGGCGATCATGCCTGCCCACTGCCGCGACGACATCGCACCCGTGCCGCTGTCCGTCAACAGGTCGATGAGCACGTCGTCCGCGCGCAGCAGGAAGGGGTTGTAGCCCGCGGCCTGCAAAGCGGCTTCACGCTGCGCCCGCGTCGTGAAGTGCACCGGTTCGACGGAGCGAATCCGGAAAGGTTCAATAATCGTTTTGGGTTGAAAATCACGCATTTTGCTGTCCTTACGCCTGCCAAGATGATGCCCGCCATTATCCTGCGCGCGCGGCGGCTTGGCGAACATTCTGTGCAAAACGTCAGCGAACATGGGCTGTTCGTTACAAAAGTCCCACGCACAACTTTGTGCAGACTTTTTTTGACAGGCATTTTTTCTTGTGTTAGGCTGATTAAACGGCTGGTTAGTCGAAAATAGTTTCATACTCTTCTTGCAAAGGGATGCACAATGGTCAAAAGAGCGTCACTCGTACTCGTGATCCTATTGGTGCTCAGCGTCACTTCGGTGCTGCTGGTGAGCGCTCAAGAGGGCAATCAAGACATCTATGGGCGCGATCTGCCCGAAGATGCGGCTCCATATGAAATGCAAACATGGTCGGTACTCTGCGATTCGACCCGTACCGAAATGTCACTGTCGTCGATTGTCACTGTGTATCAGCGTATCTGCGGTGATACGAACATCTTCGATCTGCTCGGCGACGCGCTGGTCAACCTTGATGAAAACCTGAACCTCATCCCCGGAGCCGCGGAAAGCTGGGAACCGACCGAAGACGGTACGGCCTGGCTGTTCCACCTGCGCCCCGGTCAGGTGTGGAGCGATGGCACGCCGCTGACGGCGGCGGACTATGTCGCTAGCTTCCGCTTTATGGCGGACCCGGCGAATGCCTATGACTTCGTGTGGATGTGGCAGGGCACAATCAAGAATTGGTCGGAAGCCGTCGCCGGTGAAGTTTCGCCGGAAGATGTAGGTGTGGAAGCCGTCGACGACCTGACCGTCAAGGTCACGACCGATGGCGCGCGTCCGTACCTCCCCGGCATGGTCTACTTCTGGCCGCCGCTGCAGGCCGCCGCGCTGGCCGAACATGGCCCCGGCTACGTGATCGACCCCGCGCTGAGCGTGTCGTCCGGCCCGTTCATGTTAACCGAATTTGAAGCGGGCAGCCGCCTCACGCTCGAAGCGAACCCGACCTACACGGGGTACCGCCCGCCGTACATCCGCCAGATCACGGCGACGTATGGCGATCAGCTCAATGGCAGCTTCCTCGCCTTCCAGAACCACCAGATCGACCGCGTGATGTACGTCCACCTCAGCCCGGCGGACTTCGAAGTCATCGCCAGTGATCCGATTCTGGCGGAGAACTACCTGCCGAACTTTGGCGACTTCCGTACGGACTACCTGTTCTTTGACACCTACACCGCGCCGTTCGACAACCTGCAGGTGCGTCAGGCGTTTGCCCACGCGCTCGACCGGGAGAGCATTGTCGAGAACGTGATCGGTTCGCAGTTTGGCGTGCCTGCCTATTCGTTCCTCGCCCCCGGCTTCCCGTCGTCGGATGCGACCGGGGACCTGCGCGAGTATCAGAATTACGACTGTGAACTCGCGCAAAGCCTGCTGGCCGAAGCGGGTTATCCCGGCGGCGAAGGCTTCCCGGCGCAGGAATTGAAGCTGCGCGGCGAAACCGAAGCGCGCGCCCAGTGGTGGATTGCCTCGGCGGCCTCGATCAGCGACTGCCTGAACGTCGAAATCACCGTCAACAACATGGAATTCAACGCCTTCATGGATGCGCTGCTGGCGCGCCCGACGGGCATCACCTTCGGCGCGGTCTCCTACGGGATGGACTACCTTGACCCGTCGAACATGCTCGGCGTGTGGGTCTCGACTGCCCGTCACTCGTGGCGCAGCGCGGAATTCGATCAGCTCGTCAACGACGCCAACGTGCTCGTCGGCGATCTGGAAACCCGCGACCAGATGTACCGTGACGCGGAACGCATCCTTGTCGAAGAAGCGGCGGGCGTCTTCCTCGTCCACCGTATTCAGGGTGACCTGTTCCAGCCGTATGTGGCGGGCGAATGCTTCCGTCCGGATGCGCAGGGTGTGTCGGCGTGGCACTGGGGCAACGATTGGTGCTGGGGCACGTTCTACATCACCAATGACGTCGCGAATTACGACACGTACCGCGACTAACGTCCGCTCTGCATAGGGGCAAGGCATAAGCGTGTTGAAAGAGGTCAGATTCCGACCCCACCCCCGGCCCCTCCCCGAATTCGGGGAGGGGAGACAGCGGACTCGCCGTTCCGCCCCTCTCCCCGCTTGCGTGGGAGAGGGGTTGGGGGTGAGGGGTTTCTAAATTTGCTCATGCCTTGCCCCTACTTATGGGAATTGCCGAGCGTAACCCAATTTACCAGACAAGGGGCGATTCGCAGCCGGATCGCCCCTTTACATAGCAAGAAAACTTCATGACTGGATACCTCATACGCCGCATCATCAGCCTGTTCTTCGTGATGTTTGTGGTTTCGCTCATCGTCTTTGTCCTGATGAACAGCATCCCCGGCGGGCCGTTCAGCTTAGGCGAGCGCGGCTATTCGCCGGATGCACTGGCCAACCTCGAACGCAAGTACGGGCTGGATAAGCCGCTCGCCGAACGCTATATCAACTTTTTATTGGGCGCAGTCCGACTCGATTTTGGCAATTCCTTCGCGGTGGCGGGCAACCCACCGGTGACTGAGGTCATTCTGCGCACGTGGCCGATCACACTGCATGTGGGCATCCTGACGATTGGCCTCTCGTTCACGCTCGGCATTGTGATGGGCATCGTCAGCGCGTACCGCCGCAACAGCCCCCTCGACAATGGGGTGACGTTTCTGGCGACGCTCGGCATCACGCTGCCGAACTTCATCATCGCGACGTTTTTGCTGCTCATCTTCGGCTATCAAAACGGCTGGGGTGTGCAAAATCAGTGGATTATCGGTCCGTTGTGGCAGGGCGGTCCCGCGATCCTCTCCAAAGATTATTTCCTCCCGGTGATCACGTATGCGCTCGCGCCGCTGGCGCTGGTGGCGCGTTACACCCGGTCGAGTGTGAGCGATGCGCTGAGCGCGGACTATGTGCGCACGGCGCGTTCCAAAGGGCTGGCGGATCGCAATATCATGTTCCGGCATGTGCTGCGTAACGCGGCCATCCCCATGGTGACGGTGCTGCTGCCACAAATCCCGAATTTGCTCACCGGGTCGCTGTTCATTGAAGTAGTGTTTGGCATTCCGGGGTTAGGTAAATTCTTCGTGACCAGCATTTTTAGCCGCGATTACCCGATGATCATGGGGCTGGTGCTGCTGGTGGCGTTCTTCTGGGGCATCATGTATTTGGTCACGGACGTTCTGTATACCTTGATTGACCCGCGCATTCGGCTGGGTGGATCGGCGGCACGATGAGCAACTCGACAACTTCGAGCACCAAACCCAGCGAACAGATCGCCACGCTCACGCCGAAGACGGTCAAGCGGTCACTGTGGACAGACGCCGTGCGCCGTTTCCGCCGCAACAGGCTGGCGATGTTCGGACTATTCATCCTGCTGATCCTGTTGACGTTGGCCGTGTTCGCGGATGTGATCGCGCCGTACGAGGTAGACAAGGTCTTCCTAACGCTGCGCGCCAATACGCTGCCGTTCGTGAATTCGGCGCACGTGCTGGGGCTCGATGGCAGCAGCCGCGATTACCTGACCCGGCTGATTTTCGGGGCGCGCACGTCGATGCTCGTCGGCTTGATGGTGCCGCTGATCTCGTTCGCGATTGGCGTGCCGTTAGGCGCGCTGGCGGGGTATCTCGGCGGCAAGTTCGACTTCATCGTCATGCGCATCGTCGAAGTGGCGACGGCGATTCCGCCGCTGTTGTTCGCACTGTTCCTGTTGAGCATCGTCGGCAGCGGCATCTGGAACGTGATCGCCGTGCTGGCGGTCACGGCGTGGATTGAGCCGACGCGCCTGACGCGCGCACAGTTCATCACCTACCGCGAGCGCGATTTTGTTATGGCGGCGCAGTCGCTCGGCGCGCAGCACTGGCGCATCATCTTCATCCACATTCTGCGCAATACGTTGTCACCGCTGATCGTAGCGTTCACGTTTGCTGTGCCGCTGGCGATCTTCGCGGAAGCGGGGTTGAGCTTCCTCGGCATCGGCATCACCGAGCCGACCGCCAGTTGGGGCAAAATGGTCGGGTCGGGGATCGGGAACTTCATCCGCGTGTACTATCACATTGCGCTGTTCCCGACGATCATGGTCGCGCTGACGATGCTGGCGTTCTCGTTTGTGGGGGATGGTTTGCAAGAGGCGCTCGACCCGCAGCGTGCGGATCACCGCTGAACGAAGCGCGTGTGCGTAGGGGCGCACGGCCGTGCGCCCCTACAGCCGCAAATCTTAGGATTACTCCCCTTGCAGGGATTGTAAGTACGCATAGAGATTGGATGCGCCGGAGTCACTCAGGCGATTGGTCGCGTACTGGTGATCGACGCCCAGTTCGCCACCGGAGCGCATAAACGTGACGAAATCAGCTTCAGTGGCGGCATATTCCAGCAGCGGCCCACCTTGATCGGTCACACCTTCGCCGTTCGCCCCGTGACAGCTCGCGCACTCCAACGCTTCATAGCGTCCGCGTCCACGTTCGACCTTTTCGGGGTCAAGGGCGCTGGCTTCGGCAGTCGCGTCACCAGCAGGCACTAAGGTCGCGGCGGCGGTCGCGACGGCGGGCGGCGCGGTCGGCTGTGTGAAGCTGAAGGTCGGCACATTGACCACCGGGGTCGATGAGGCTGCCGGGGTTGAGCCAGCCTCGGTTGGACTCTGATCCGTTCCACCGCATGCGGCAAGCAGTAGCGCCACACACACCAACATCCAGGTTAGCTTTCGACCATGCATCATGCTCCGCTCCTTTTCTTTCATGACCGGGATTTTCGGTAATTATAGCGAGCGCACGCGGGAATGCTCAAAGGCGTGAAAGAACTGCGCTAAGTCGTGGCAGTAGTTGACACAGAGTGTGCTAAAATAGCTCTTATGTTCTACTTTTGGAAATGAGGAATACTTTATGAGCACCCTGTGGGAACGCGCTGACAGCTTTATCTGGCACAATGCTCGTCTGTTGGAACGACGGTTATACGCTTATCACTTTAAACAGGGAGCGCGCGCGGCGGTGATCGATGCGCTGCGGGGATATCAAAACGCTGATGGCGGGTTTGGCAACGCACTCGAGCCAGATATTCGCTGTCCCGATAGTCAACCCGTACCTGTCCAGCATGCACTCGAGATCATGGACGCAGTGGGTGGACTAGACGCCGAACTGCTGCGCGGCATCCTCGACTTTTTGCCGACGATTACCACCGAGGAAGGCGGGGTTCCGTTCATTTTGCCCACGGTCATGCCCTATCCACATGCGCCGTGGTGGAGCACGGGTGACAATCCGCCCGCCTCGCTGAACCCGACCGCAGGGATTGTCGCGGTGCTGCATAAACATGGGGTACAGCATCCGTGGTTGGAGCGTGCCACCGAGTTTTGCTGGCGCAAACTGGACGGCACTTTACCGGAGCAGCCGGATGAAATGGGCGGCGTGCTCGCCTTCGCGCAGCATGTACCTGAGCGCGTCCGCGCGCAAGGTCTGGTCAAGCAGTTGAATGATCACTTGCTGACATCCGGTTTGGTGGGCGACGTTCACGATACGGGCTATGTGCGCAAGCCGCTCGATTGGGCACCGCGCCCTGATCATCCTTGCCGACCCCTGTTCAGCCCGCAGGTGATTGAGGCGAATCTCGATGCGCTGATGGCTGGTCAGCAGGACGATGGTGGGTGGGCGATCTCGTGGCCGCCGATCAGCGCCGCCTGTGAATTGGAATGGCGCGGGTGGGTAACGCTCAACGCCCTGCTGATTCTGAAGGCGAACGGGCGGCTGAGCTAATCATCGCGCGGAGTGCATGCGCGTCGCTGCGGGCGAAATCCGCCTATAATGAGTCACAGAATAGAGGAGGGCGGCAATGGATAAGCGCGTTCAATTCGACTTTGCGCTCACGTTCAGCAATGGAGGCGGCTTACAGGGGCAGGATTTTAGGCTGGATCTGGTCGGCGCTGAGATTTCCGATGCGGCGCTGGCGGACTACATCATCGCCGATTTGCGCCTGCTCATGGTCGATCAGGTGCAGATCCTCAACAAGCGCATCATCGAAGAGGCGCACAAGCGCGGTGCCAGCCCGACCGCACGGCTCTATGTCGACCTGAGCCACACAATTCATGATGGGCTGGTGACGTATAAGGGGCTGCCCGCGCCGATTATCTGCGATTATCTCTCACGCGAGGAGTCGCGCTCACGCTATGCGCCAGGGACGGAATTCCAGATCGGCAAACTGGAGATGGTCTCGAACACCGGGACGTATGTCGATGTGCCGTTTCACCGCTACGCACACGGGCATGATCTCGCGCAGGTGCATCTGGAACGCTTTGTCGACTTGCCCGCCGTGGTCATCCGCGCACCCTATCAGAGCGGACTAGCCGTCGATGTTGCGGCGTTCGCCGGAGCAGCGCTGAGAGGGAAAGCTGTGTTGGTGCATACCGGCTGGGCGGAACACTGGAACACATCCGCTTACTACGAGAATCACCCCTATGTGACCGCTGCCGCCGCGGCGTATCTGGTCGAGCAGGGTGCGGTGCTGGTTGGCATCGATTCGCATAACATCGACGATACGCGCAGCAATACGCGACCCGTCCACACGACGCTGCTCGCCCATGAGATTTTGATCTGCGAGCATCTGTGTGAGCTGGGGCGGCTGCCAGACACCGGATTCACGTTTAGCGCCGTGCCGCCCAAGTTTTCGGGTATGGGGACGTTCCCCGTGCGCGCGTTTGCGCGGCTGCAGGGCGTTTAGCTCGATTGCTCCAGCGGACAGAACAAATCGACGACATTGCCGTCAGCATCTTCAACCTGCGCGTAGTGCTGCCCCCAGAAGGCGTCCCACGGGGCTTTGTGACTCGCGTAGCCCATGCCCGTCAGCCGGGCGTAGAGCGCGTCGACCTCCGCCGGATTGGCGCACAGGAAGGCCATGCCCCCGCGGTGCGAACCGGTCGGGGGTTGCCAATCCGGCTCAAACATCCGGATCACCTCCTGGGTGTCCCAGGCGATGCGCAAACCACTGGGCAGCACATATTCGACGTGGCCTTCGGTGTCCATTTCGGCGGGGATATCCCACCCCAGTTGACGGTAGAAGTTGAGGGCGGCGGGCATATCGCGCACGATGATGCCAATGAGATCAAGTTTCGGGGGCATATGATCTACTCCTTGTAGCCAAAACCGATTCAATTATAGCCTGTAATCCGAACAAATGTGCACTCATCGGCAGGTCGCCTCGGTCGGAACGCGCGTTGATTTCTCCGACAAAAGCCTGATGACACATAGGTCGTACCTGCCTATGATCGAACAGGATTTTTGCCACAGGCCACACCGCCGCTCTGTCACCTGACTAACTTCATCTTCAATCATTCACCAGCGCACCCGCGGGCTGCGGTGGCATGTGGCTTTGTGATGATTACGGTACTGCTCACCGGTTTTAGGGGGAACAATGCAGGGAATCTCAAAGTATGCGGTAGGGATTGTACGCGCGGGATTACTGCTGGTCGTGCTGCTGACGTTGAGCAGTGGCTTCGCCCAGTCCGCGCTGACAGTCGAGTTGTTTGCCAACGCGCTTGATCAGCAGGCGAGCGCCAGCGGGTTTCCGAACGGCAACCAATCGATTCAACCCGTCGAGCAGTCGCTGGCCGTGGCGCTCTACGAGGAAGTTACGAACTACAGCCAATCGATGAGTCAGACCGCCGATGCCAATCCGGAGGTGGCGACGTGGCTCGACCAGTTCGATCAGCACGTAGGCGAGTTCAACCAGCAGATGGAACAGGCGGGCGCGGATGCGCCGATCGACGTGCGCGCGCAGATCATTTCAGACGCGGTCGACCAGTATGGACGCGACCTCGAAGAAGTTGGCTCAGTGCAACCGCTCGACCCGCGCGCGCAGGCTATCTCGGATGCGGTGGATGAGTACAGCCGCTATGTGGATTCGCTGAAAGCTGAAGCTCCGCGCGATCCGCGCGCTGAAGCGATTTCAGCCGCCGTCGATGAATACTCACGCTACGTCGACTCGCTGAACGCGCAGCCCGTAATCGATCCACGGGCGGAAGCGGTCTCCCATGCCGTTGCACAGTATGTTGCGTCTGTGGAGAACGAAGATCCGGCGACTGTGCGCCGTTCGGTCAGCAATGCGACGCGGCAGGCGATCAACCAAAGCGGTGTGCGCCACCCGAACCTCGTGAGGCAGCATATGGATAACCTCATCATCTGGGAAGTCCCGTCGTCACTGCTGCCCATCAATGGCAATTGGCGCATCCAACCTTTCGAGATGGTGACCAGCGGTCAGTGCATCGACACGAGCGGTGATAACGGCGGCATGGGCTTTGGCGAAGGCGAAGAAGATCCCGGTCAGCCGCTGTGCGGTTACGCTAATCCGGGCGGGCTGCCGTTCATCACGTGGTCGGGTGGGACACATCCTTATCTACCGGGAACGGGCAGTATCTACAGCCAAGAGCCGCTGGTGATGCAGGAAGTCATACGCAACAGCAGCGGCGCGACCATCGGCAGCCTGCAGCGGACGATCACGACCGAATACCGCGTCGTCGCACCTGACCTCATCGAAGTGCACATTATCGATCAGGAAGCGGGCGGCTGCACCCGAGAAGGGACGTTCAATCTCGAACTCGTGACCGCGGATGAGTCGGTGTGCCCGGCGTTGATCTCAATTGAGACGCCCGTGCCGATTTCCACACCGGTCGCCGGAACGCCCGACCCGAATGCGACGCCCGCGCCCATCATGACTGAACCTGCGCCGATCATCCGCGGGCTGTACCTGGCCGGTGAACCGCAGTACACCGACCCGCAGGTGTGTGGTGACGTCAACACGCCACCGCAGTTCGCTGAGGTGAACATCGACGTGCAGGACGATGGCAGTCTGCTGCTCGATTACGGGACAGGGACGCAGGTCGTCTACAGCCTGGGCGATGGCATGTATCAATACGACAGCGGCAACGACGCCAGCCCGCGCTATGACATCTTCGTCTACATCGAACCGGATGGCACAGGCAATATCAGTTGGTCACAGCAAGATGGTTCGGGCAATATCTGCTATGCGATGATCGACATTGCCGTCCCGGGCGCAGAGCTGGCCGAACCGACGCCGACGCCGGATGCCGCCAGCTCTGACAGCGGCACAATCGAAACCATCGTCGTGCCGGATGGCAGTTTCAATGTGACATGGGCGCCGATCCCCGGTCTGGAATGCCCGGAAGCTCTGCTGCCGACCGTGCCGACCTTCACTGAGGCGACGATGACAACCACCGCAGATGGTGTAGTGATTGGAACAGCCGATACCAGCTATCTGCTGACGAATCAGGGCGGCAACTGGGTCTACATGGACTTCAAGGATGACGGTTCAGGGGCGTCACTCAGTCTGTCGCAGGTCATGGACGATGGCACCGTCACCGGCTCGTTTAACAGCTTCAACCCCAGCGGTGACTTCTGCCTGATGCAGTTTACGTTTACGCCTTAGGCCGGGTTAGCGTTCCGCTGCAGCGGGCAGGGTAATCGTAACGGATGTTCCCTGCCCGAGCGCGCTCGTTACGCAGATGCGCCCACCGTGATGCCCGATGATGCGGTGGGCGATGGGCAGACCTAACCCCAGACCGGGCGTAGTATGCGCACTATCCCGCCGCCAGAACGTCTCGAAGATGTGCGGCAAATCCTCCGGGCTGATGCCGATGCCCGTATCGCTGATGTCAATGTGGATCTGGCCTTCGACACACTGTGCGGACACGGTGATCGCCCCCTCGGCGGGGGTGAAGCGGAAGGCATTATCGAGCACTTGATAGAAAGCATGGGCCAGATGCTCAGCGTCGCCGGAGACCGTGAGCAGCCCATCGGGCAGGCTCAACTTCAGGCGCGGCCCTGGCCCACTCGTGAGCGCGACCCGCTGCGCCTCCGCCATGATCAGGCTGCTAACGTCAACCGCCGCAAACCGCTGCAAATCCGTGCTTTCGAGCCGCGCCATGAGCAGCAGCATGTCGACCAGCTCGGTAATGCGCCCGACTTCACCGTGAATTTGTTCCGCTTTGAGCGTGCGGCGCTGGGCGTCATCGCTGCGTGCCATCAAGTAGGTGCCGGTGCTGATGATCGATAAGGGGGTGCGGAACTCGTGCGCGGCATCCTGCACGAAGGTGGTGAGCAGATGCACTCGTTCACGTTCGAGCGCGAGATCAAATTCTCGCTGCTGCGCCTGCTTGCGCTCGCTGATGTCGCGCGAAATCACGTACATCGTCTTGAGGTTGCCATCCGCCGTATAGTTGAAGCGGGCACTGTCTTCGCGCCAAGAATACTCACCCGATGCCAGCACGATCCGGTAGGTATAGGTCGCCGTTTCGGCTTGCTGGCGTACGGCATCGGCGAATGCCGTCATGACTGCCACGCGGTCATCTGGATTCAAATTGCCGATTGCTTCGCTCAGGTCGAGGCCGATGAATTCGCCGGGCTGACGGCCATTTTGCCGATCATAAGCGGGCGACGCATAGGTGACTTGTCCAAGCGTTGCATCAAAGACCAGCAGACCATCCGAGGTGTTTTCGGCGAGCAGTCGGTATTTGGCTTCGCTCTGGCGTAGATCATCTTCCATCCGCTTGCGTTCGGTGATGTCGCGGGCGGCGGCATAGAGAATGTCGCCGACCGGATGGACGCGCCATTCGATGTAGCAGTAGGTACCATCGGCGCGGCGGTAGCGATTCGTGAAGTGGAGTAAGTCGTTTTGCTGGCGCAGATATTCGACGACGTCGAGCGTGGGCTGAATGTCGTCGGGATGAACAAAGTCGAGGAACGGGTGACTCAGCATCTCATCCAAAGGGTAGCCGAGGGTAGCTTCCCATGATTTATTGACCTTGAGGAAGGTGCCGGTGTTGTTGTCGGCGATGCACAGCAGGTCAAGCGCCACGGAGAAGAAGCCGTCGAGTTCCTGATAGCGCTGGTTGAGCTCCGCTTCCAGCAGTTTGCGTTCGCTGACATCGCGCAGAATGCTCTGGAAATGCACCGGACGGCCATCCGTATCGCGAACCACCTCAATGTTGATTTCGGCGGTCACAGGCTGACCATTCTTGTGGCGCAGTGTACATTCGTATGGCGTAATCTGTTCACCATCGATCAGGCGCTGGTAGAACGCCAGCGTATCCGGGTAATCCTGCGGATACACGACATCGCGATAGGTCGCGCGGCTGAGCTCCTCGACCGTATACCCGAACATGTCCGCGGCGCGCTGATTCACCATGAGATGCTGGCCGTTGAGATCGACAATGAACACAGCGTCGTTCGACTGCCGGAACAGCGCTCGATAGCGCAGCTCGGACTGGCGCTTGTGCGTCACATCGACCACGATCAGATACAGTACGCGGCCTTCGGGGGTGTCGACGGGGGTGGCATACACATTGACATCGCGCATTTCGCCGGACGCGAGCCGGTGGCGCGTCTCAAAATAACCGTGCTCACTGCGCTCAGACGCGAGGAGGGTCGTGCTAACCTCGGTTTCCGCATACGGGTTGAGATCGCGGATAGACATCGTTTGCAGTTGTTCACGCGGGTACCCGTAAAAAGCGGCGGCGGCCAGATTCGCATCCGCGATGGTGCCGGATCCCGGGTCAATGATCAGCTTGACCGCGCTGGCGCGGTCGAAGATTTGGTAGTAGCGCTGGTTGCTCAGTTCGACGGCGACTTCCGCCCACTTGCGCTCGGTCACATCTTTCTGCGCGCCGAGAAAGTGCGTAACTTGCCCGTGCGGGTCGCGAATGGGGGTGATGTGCAGCTCATTCCAGAACAGACTGCCATCTTTGCGATAATTGCGCAGCGTGACCACACACGCTTCCCCGGCTTGGAGCGCCGCGCGCAGGGTGGCTAATTCTTGCTGGTCGTGGTCAGTCCCCTGAAGAAAGCGGCAGTTCTTGCCGATGATTTCGGTGATGGAGTAACCGGTGAGCGCTTCGAACGCGGGATTCGCGTAGATGATGGGGAGATCAGGTTGAAGCGCGTCGACCAGCGTCAGGCTTTCCGGGGTGTGGTCGATAATCTGCCGCTGCATCCAAGCGTTATCCGATGGAGCCTGTCTGAGACGATGCGGAATACGATGGTTATGGCGGACAATCAATTGGGCGGCGGCAATCTTCATCTTGGCCTGCGATGGTTGAAGGGTAGTAAAAGTTGTGCGAACCAGTGTTACATTGCCAGCATAAGAATAACTGGTGGCTGCGATCAGATCTATTATAACGCGCAACTCAACTGACAGTCGTAAAGCCTTACTGTCAGAATAATTAATTGACGATAAATTTTGAGTGCGTTAATTTATGTTGCAGTCTAAATTAATGTCGGCGATGCGTCAAGGTCAAGTGTCTGCGACCCTTTTATGGTTGCGCCAAGCACGGACAGATTTCACGGGCGGAATTGCCGCAGTCTTAACCCGCTCTGAACAGGTTCTGAATACGAATTACTTACCTTTACAGGAACTACGAAAACAAAAGCCTGTCGCGGCCCATGCTGCCCACTTAATCGGCGGGGACTGCGGCGGCAGATGAAAGGATAGCGCGGTGAAAACTCTCCTGATCGTCGATGACAAACTCAATGCGCTGCGGCTGCTGACCGACTACCTGACGGAAAATGGCTTCCGGATTGTGACGGCGCGGAATGGCCGCGAAGCGCTGTATGTTGCCCGGCACGAAAAGCCCGACCTCGTACTGCTGGATATCATGATGCCGGAAATGGACGGTCTCGAATTCATGCGCCACTTCCGCAAGGAACGGCAGACACCCGTCATCATGCTGACGGCGCGCGTGGAGGAAACCGACAAAGTCATCGGTCTGGAATTGGGCGCGGACGACTACGTCACCAAGCCGTTTGGCATGGCGGAACTGGTCGCGCGTGTTCGCGCGGTGCTGCGGCGCACGGCGGAGCCCACACCGACCACGGATGTGCTGCGCGTGGGCGAGGTCACGCTCGACAAAGGGACCCACGTGGTGCGGGTCGAGAGTCGCAAAATTGATCTCACGCCTTCGGAATTTGATTTGTTAATCGTGTTTATGAGCGCGCCGGGGCAGGTCTTCACGCGCACGCAGCTCCTGGAACGCCTGAAGGGCGACCTGTTCGAAAATGTCGAGCGCACGGTCGACGTGCACGTGCGGAATCTGCGCGCCAAAATTGAACCGGACGCGGCCCATCCGCAGTACATCCTGACCGTGTTTGGCGTGGGGTATCGCTTCCGTGATGAGGGAGACTAGCCCGATGATGTTTCGTTCGCTGGCCTTTAAGTGGACGATGACCCTCGTCATTACCAGCTTACTGGGCGTGATCCTCGTCGGCATTTTCGCCTATCGCACGACCTCCAGTGCCTACGATCAACTGCGCAGCGATCAGGCGCGGGCGCTGTTCATGGAGAATGTGACGACCTACTACGAGACGAATCAGACATGGGCTGGCTTGGAGGGCTGGCTGCGGATGGGCAGCGCCGCCGACGCTCCGCAAGACCGCTTTCGCTTTCCCGATCAGTATGCATTGGCCGATCAAAATAACACCATCGTCGTGGGGCATGGGCCATTTCGCGTCGGCGAAACGGTCGATGCGTTTATATTGGCGAATGGCACGGCGCTGCTCATCGATGGGGTGCGGGTGGGGACGGTGCTGGAAGCCCAGCCGCCGCCCGCCCTCGACCCGCGCGAACGCCAATACATTACCGCGACGACGCAGGCACTCCTGATTGGCGCGGTCGGCGCGGGCGCAACCGCGCTGGTGATTGGCCTGCTGCTCTCCCGTCAATTTCTGCGTCCGCTGTCCGAACTCACGCGGGCGATCACGGCCATGCACGCCGGCGATCTGGATCAGAAGGTCGAGATTCGCACCAAAGATGAACTGGGCATTCTGGCGCGCACCTTCAACGAGATGAGCAGTAACTTGTACCGCGCCAATCAACTGCGCAAGCAGATGACCGCCGATATCGCGCATGATCTGCGCACGCCGCTCACCGTGATCGGCGGCTATGTCGAGGCGCTGCGCGATGGCACGCTCAAGCCAACGCCCGAACGCTTTCAGGCGATGAGCGAGGAAGTGAACCTGCTCAAGCGGTTGGTCGAAGATTTGCGTACGCTCTCGCTGGCCGATGCGGGGGAACTGCGCTTGTTGTGCGCAGCCACGCCGCCGCGTGAACTGCTGGAGCGCATCGCCGAGGCTTTCCAGCCTGCCGCCAACGCCGCAGCGGTGCACTTGCAGGTCAGCGTAAGCGCGGATTTGCCGCACGTGTGGGTCGACAGCGAACGCATGGTGCAGGTGCTGGGCAATCTGGTCACGAATGCGCTGCGCCACACACCCGAAGGCGGTTCGGTGACGCTGACCGCCGCGCCACAGGGCGATAAAGTCGCGCTGAAGGTCACGGATACCGGTTCGGGCATTGCGTCGGATGACCTGCCCAAAATCTTCGACCGCTTCTACCGGGCAGATCCCTCACGAACGTCGGACGGCGATGAATCTGGCCTTGGTTTGGCGATTGCCCGGTCAATTGTCGAGGCACACAAAGGCACGATCACGGCGGACAGCGCGCTCGGTCAAGGCACGACGATGACCATTCTGCTGCCGAGTTAGGGCAGCTAGAAGCACGAACCCTATATTCTCCTGAGGAGGAGGATGCCGGTAGCTCCGCAGAAGAATGTGGAGTCGATTTGGAAACAGCGGACGCTATTTATTGCGTCCCTACACAACGACATCTTTCTCGTAGGGACACGCTTCTGCGTGTCCGCTGTATCCGACTCCACCCTCTCTCCACCCAGAATTCAGGAAAGGGAGACCGCTCGGAGCATTTGTGTAGGGATGTCCAACGGGGCGCACCGTCGTACGTCCCGTTTGTTTCTGCCTGGGTTGTGGTCGTTCACGCTCATCACGCGCAGACGTAGTCGCTGAAGTGGGTGGTCATGGTCGCTTGACCGCTCCGGTCGATCATGTAGGCTTCGAAGTCGGGCAGCGCCTCGATGAAGTACACGCCCATACGCCCCATTGCGAAGGCGGCG
Source organism: Candidatus Flexifilum breve (assembly GCA_016717205.1). Taxonomy (GTDB): domain Bacteria; phylum Chloroflexota; class Anaerolineae; order Aggregatilineales; family Phototrophicaceae; genus Flexifilum; species Flexifilum breve. The sequence continues at coordinate 367,514 of JADKGC010000003.1, read as the reverse complement.
GTCGCCATGCGGTCGGCTTCCAGCACATCCGGCCCAATCACCGTGAGGCTGACGATCTCGTCAAGCTGATCGGCCTCGTCGCGCGGGTTGTAGATGTGCGCGCCGCGCATGTACGAGCCAGACGTGGCGATGCCGCGTTCATCCAGCGCGATCTTCTTGACGATTTGCTGGAGGTTGAACGGATTGCAGATGCCGACCGTCCACGGCTCGCCCTGCGCATTCCTGCCATAGACCTGTACATCGCCGCCCGCATCGACAAAGAAGTTGCGAAAGCCCTCCATATAGAGCAGGGAAGCGGCCTCGTCAATCGCCCAGCCCTTCACGATACCCGAGGGATTGAACGTGTTGTTGTGCCAGATGTCGAAGTAGCCGTGCGTCTCCTCGGTGGTTTGCGCGGCCAGTTTGAGGATCGTCTGCATGTCGTGGCAGGTATCGGCGAGGGCCAGTTCACCCCGGTTCACCCGCGACACTTCGCTGGTGTCTTTGAACGGACTAAACGTCTGATCGACATAGTTGAAGTAGGCGTAGACATCGTCAAACGCCCCGGCGGTGGCCGAGGCGTCGACGATCTCCACGGTGATGGGCATGCCCATCAACCAGCGGGTCTGCTTCATAGATCCATTCCGATAGCGGCGTCGAGCAGGGCGGAGTCGAGCGAGGCGACGAAGGCGCGGCTGCTGTCGGTGGCGCGGGAGACGAAGTTGACATCGGCGCTCTGCGCGGTGATCGCTTCGCTGATCAACGTGGGCAGCGCGTTGCGGGTGATGATGTCCGACTCGGTGGTGCTGCGCGGATAGTTGGCGATCAGCACATCGACCAGCTCACCGTCTTCAATGACGGCGACGACCTGCATCGTGCCCCAGCGTCCCGCGCTGACCGCGTCACCATAGTACTGGCCGTCATAGTATTCCGCGCCGGGCGCCAATTCGGTGGACTGCGTGGGCGTGACCGAGGACTCCGCTGGGGCGAGTTCGACCGCGGGCGGGTTCAGGTTCAAGCCCTGCAGGTGGTGATCCGCGCCGCCGCGTCCCCCACGACCGCCGCGTCCCTGCGGGGCAGTCGGTGTGGTGGGGATCGTCTGGTCGGTGGCATCGGCGGAGACGGAGGTGATGCCGCTGTAGCCGATGATGGTCGAAAGGGCGAGGGCCGACGCGCCGAGCGCGTTACGCTTCCAGTGTTTGCGGAATGCTGCTTTCATGGTAGTTCTTTCTCCTTAGAGTGTGTGATGAGCAAATTACAGTACAAGGCTGCGATTTAGGCGCGGGCTGGGGTCCGCTTGAGGCGGTTGATCACCCAGCCGATGGGACGCCCGACGACGATGACAACAATGGTGACGGCGAGGATGAACCACAGGTTGTAGGCGACACTGCCAATTTCATCCCAGCGCAGGTCGAACAGGGAAGTGCTGCCAGCTTCGCCGCCTTCCGGCACCGTGACGGCGGTGTCTTCCGTGCTGCCGGTGTCGCGGACGACCGTCTGGCCGCTCAAGCGCAAGGCGAGATCGGCGACGGTGGTGCGCCCGCTGTTGACGACCGCGAGCAGGTTGTCGAGACTGCGGCCTTCGGCGCTCATGCTGGCGGTCACGGCGTCCACATCGACCCCGGCAGCGGCGAGCTGCGCGACGAATTCGTCCATGGTGAGCGTGCCCGTCGTGGCGGTTTCAGAGGTGATGCTCACATCAGCAGCGTCGGTTGTAGTGGTTTCCGCTTGAACTTCGGCGTCCACGCTGGTATCCGCGGTGGTTTCAGCTGCGGTGGTGGCGGTGTCGCTGACAGTCGTGTCGGGTGGCGCACCTCGTTCGCCAACCATCGCGAACCCGGCGTCGCTGGACGAGACGTTGATGAGCAGGCTGGTCGTCTCCACCGGGCTGATCAAGTCGCCCTGCGACCACAGGTAGCCGCCGAGCACGGCGACGATGAGCGTGAGCACGATAAATCCCCGGATGCCACTGCGTTTTTTGGCTGTGTGGGCCATGATGTTCTGTTCCTGTGTCTCGTTACTTCGCCCGCGCCGTGAGCCGCGGAAGCCAGCCGAACAAATACTTGCTGCCGTTGGTCTTGATCCACTTCCAGTGCATGGCGATGTGCAGCGCGACCAGAATCAGCACGAATTCGGAGCCAACCATATGCAGCGTTTGCAGCGTCCGTGTGAAGTCTTCGGCGAGGCCGAGGCTGAGGCCGAGCGTACGTGAGATCAGAATGCCGCTGATAGTCACGAAGGCCATGTCCGCGAACAGCACGAGGTTGAGCACGTAGTTGAGGCGTGATTCGTGCAGCAGCATCTTGAAAAATGTCTTGGTAATGTTGACGACCCAGTCCCAGTGCAGCACGATGTGCAGGATGAGCGCCGCGCCGAAGAACAGACCAAGGAGCTCGTGCATTTGCAGGCCGAGGAAATGCTCTTCCTGTTCAACGATGAACACGCCGGTGAGCAGCAGGTCGAGGAAGACGTTGATCCTCACCTTGTTGAGTTTGCGCTTGGTGATCGCTCGCTCTTGAGCGATAGATTTCTGTGGAAGAAGTTGCGTCGCCGTCATGGCTTGGCTCCTGTTTAGCTGTGCGATTACGTCTATCACTTTAGCCGTTTCTCGGTGGGGCATGGTTATATGCGCCTCAAATATCCTTAAATCTGTTTTAAGTTGAAGCTTGGCAATGTTGTCAGACTGGGTATTTGCAGGAATAAGGTGACTAGATTTTGGTCAAGGGGCTTGAAGATCAACCCGCAGAGTTATTTTGGAAGTCCATACCAATGGCCGCATCAAGCAGGGCAGAATCGAGCGATTGGACGAAGGCAATGCTACTGTCAGTCGCCCGTGAAATAATATCAACCTCGGCATCCTGTGCCTCGATAGCTTCACTTATCAGCGCGTGTAGGGCAACACGGTTAATGATAGTTGATTCGTAGTTGCTATGTGGATAATCGGCAATGAGCACATCTATCAGTACGCCGTTTTCAATGACAGCGACAACCTGTACCGTACCCCACTGATCTGCACTAACGGCATCCCCATAGTACTGTCCATCGTAATAGTCAGAACCTTCTACTGTGACGTTCGGCTGAGTTTGTTCGCTCTCTGCCGACTGCGTTGGGACATGTTCAATTGTTCCCGGGTTGGTGCCCACTTCGTCTAAAGGTTGTTCCGTTATCTGTACCGTTTCCGAGCTTGGTTCTGGTGACGTGGCATCGATCTGTACCGTTGGTTCTTGAGTACCCGTGTCAATATTGCTGCAACCTGCCACTGCCGTTAGCACCAAGAAAGACGCACCAAGGGCATTGCTCTTCCAATATTTACGTTGGGCTCGCTTCATGGGCTTGTCTTCCTCGCGGCTAAGTGTGATTACAGCGGTCCGGTTACATGCCGATCGTCTGCACAACCGAAGCATAATAACCACTCGTAATGGTACACCTGATTTTCACAAACTAAGTTCGAAAGACGGGTGGCAGACTGGACTGACTGAGGGTTAAACTTCACAACGATTAAATTGCAGTACAGTTCAGCAAAGAGAAAACTTATGGCCTCTGATCAAGTTCAATCTATCCTCAGCCAGCTCACGCTGGAGGAGAAAGCCGCGCTCATCATCGGTGCGACCCCGTGGCAAACGTTCGCGGTGCCGCGCCTCGGCCTCCCGGCGATGACGGTCTCTGACGGACCGCATGGGGTGCGCCGCTCGTCCGACATCACGTCGATGATGACCGGGAGTCTCCCGGCAACGTGTTACCCGGTCGCGGCGGCGGTCGCAGCGACGTGGGACAAAGACCTGTTCTACGAACTCGGGCAGGCGCTTGCCGATGAGTGCATCGCGCTTGGCGTGGACGTACTGCTCGGCCCGGGCATTAACATTAAGCGGTCGCCGCTGTGCGGGCGCAATTTCGAGTACTTGTCAGAAGATCCGGTTGTGGCGGGCGAACTCAGCGCCAAGCTGATTCAAGGGGTGCAGAGCAAGGGCGTCGGCACGTCGCTCAAGCACTTCGCGGTCAATAATCAGGAAACGCGCCGTTTCACGGTCAGCTCCGAGATCGATGAACGCACCCTGCGCGAAATCTACCTGACAGGTTTCGAAATCGCGGTCAAGCAGGGGAAGCCGTGGACGGTCATGTGCGCGTATAACCGCGTCAATGGCACGCTCTGTTCGGAGCATCCTTACCTGCTGACACAGATTCTGCGGAATGAATGGGGCTTTGAGGGCTTCGTCGTCTCCGACTGGGGGGCAGTACGCGACCGCGTACCGTCGGTGCAGGCCGGGTTGGATCTGCAAATGCCGGGGCCAGCGCCGCACAACCTCCAACGCATTGTCGAGGCAGTCAACAGCGGCGAACTGGATGTCGGGTGCTGGATCGCGCGGTTGAACGCCTGCTCAATATCATCCTGCGCGCACAGGCCACGCCGAAGACGGGCACGCTCGACATCGAAGGGCATCACGCCCTCGCACGGCGGATCGCCTCGGAAGCGATTGTGCTGCTCAAGAACGAAGGCGATTTGCTGCCGCTGACCGGGAACGAAACCGTGGCTGTCATCGGACGCGCGGCGCTCACCCCGGTGTATCAGGGTGGGGGCAGTTCGCACGTCAACTCGACCAAGGTCGATGCGCCGCTCGAACTCATCAAGGAACGCGCCGAAGTTAGCTTCACCGAGGGCGACAATTTCAAACCGTTCATCGATCAGGTGCTGATCAACGATGCGGTTACGGCAGCCCGCGAGGCTGATGTCGCGGTGCTGTTTATCGCGCTTCCCGCGCAAATCGAATCGGAAGGCTACGACCGGGGCAACCTTGACCTGACGCCGCATCAGGTGGCGCTGATCAAGGCGGTTGCTGCCGTCCAGTCGCGCACGGTTGTCGTGCTGAACAACGGCTCGGTAATCAACATGGTGCCGTGGATCGACTCGGTTCCGGCGGTGTTGGAAGCGTGGCTGCCCGGTCAGGCGGGCGCGGGCGCGGTGATGGATGTGTTGTATGGCGTGGTGAATCCGGCGGGGCGCCTCACCGAGACCTTCCCGCTCGATCTCGCGGATACGCCCGCGTACCTCAACTTCCCCGGCGACGGCGACGTCGTGCGCTACGGCGAAGGCATTTTTGTTGGCTATCGTGGCTACGAAGCGACCAACCGCCCGGTGCTGTTCCCGTTCGGCTACGGTCTGAGCTATACGCAGTTCGCCTACAGCCAGCTGCGCGTGTCGCAGAGCGAATTCAACATCGACGATACCATCACGGTCCGTGTGGATGTGACCAACACGGGCAAGCGGGCGGGCAAGGAAGTCGTGCAGTTGTACGTGCATGACCCGGTGGCGCGTCTGCGCCGCCCGGTGAAGGAACTCAAGGCGTTTGCGAAAGTGGCGCTCGAACCCGGTGAGACCAAGACGGTGACGCTCACGCTCGGCAGCCGGGCTTTCAGCTACTATGACCCGACTTACAGCCAGTGGATCGCCGATGCGGGCGAGTTTGAACTGCTCGTTGGGAGTTCGGCGGCGGCCGTTCACCTGCGCCAGACGGTCAAGCTGGTCGAAGGGACGCCGTTTGAGCCGCGCCTGCACCTCGAAAGTACCGTCGGCGACTGGATGCAGCACCCGCGCAGCGCCGCGATCCTGAAGCCGATGCTTGACCATTTCTACAGTCAGGGTGAAAGTGGGCTGAACAACGACAGCCTCGGCGCGGATCCGCAGGTCTTCTTCCGCGATCTACCGCTGCCCATCGTAATTAGTTTCGTCGGCGGCGTGCCCGGCAAGTCGCCCGACGAAGTGGTCGAGGGTCTGCTCGCGCAATTGTAAGCCCCGAGGTGGGACACGCCCTAGAGGCTGTGTCCCGCTCTCAACATCCTGATCACGACTTGGGCTTGACGGCCTGCAGGTAGAAGCGCCGGATGGTGAACTCCAACCGGGGGTGCGCATGCAAGGCCAGCAATTGATCCTTGTAGCGCGGCACGGAGAAATCGGGCGGGGCGTTCCACGGAATGGCGCTCAGGTAGTAAACGAGCGCGCCCACATCGGTGAAGGTCATCGTGCCCGCCCAATCCTGGGCCGCTTGAATGATCAATCCGGCGTTTTCAAGGTCGGGTTGCAGATGACCGAGTGTGATGTGCAGATAAGCGGGCTGCACGCCGAACAGCGAATACAGGTCGAGCGCGTCGCGTCCGTCGACCTGTTGAGTGCAGAAGATGCCGCCCGGGCGCAGGACGCGGGCGATCTCCGCAGCGTCATAGGCTTCATGGCGATTGATAATGCAGTCGAGGCTGTCATCGGCGAACGGCAGAACGGGATCGCGTTCGGCATCATAAGCGATCACCTGCACACCGTGCGGGGCAAGGTTCGCGGCAGCGACGGCCATATTCGGCTCGTAGCCTTCGGTCGCCATGACGCGCGGCGGGAACACGTCGCGGAATTCGAGCAGCTTTTCGCCGCCGCCCGTCCCCATGTCGAGCAGCGACTCTGCGCCCGGCAGCGCCGCCCGCACCAGCGCCTCATACGACCACGGCGGCGCGTCTTCGTGCCAGCGCCCGCGCAAGTGGGAGAAATCCCACCCCGCAAATGGTTCCTGCGCTTCCGCTTCCCACTGCTTAAGCAGTTCGTGTTCGTTCATCCTGCCTCGCTGACTCAGTACGACAATACGTAGCGCCACACCGCGTCCAGCACTTCGAGCGCGGTCAGATTGCGGATGACATAGCCGTACTGCAAATTATCGCCCGTGAAGTTGGCTGACTGCGCGAAATCCGTCTCGGACGGGTACGACGGATGTACGCCGTCCGGCGACAGGCCGGTATTCGGTAGCACCTGCATCGCGCTCCAATAGTCCCACAGCGGAATGTCGTTACTCTGCGCGATCGCCGTGACCGCCTGATTGAATGGCGCAACGTCGAAGCCAAGACGATTGGGAATCGTGCTCACCACCGGGATGATGCCGCGATCCAGGCTGATCTGCACGATGCGCTGCAAATTGGTACGGTACTCGTCGAGCGGCACGTTGGCGACGTCATTTGTTCCGATCAGGATCAGCGCGACCGACGGCCGCACCACCCGGTATTCGCATTCGAGCGGCGTTTCGCCCGCTTGACAGATACCCGCCCGCGCATGGCCGGGATCAAGGATGTCGCGCGTCGTCCAGCCGTTGTCAGCAGAGAGTGAGATATTGGCGAACGAGTTGCCTTCGCGCGCGGTGGTTGACGAAAAGAAGTTGATCGCCGACTGCAAATGCTGGTAGCTGCCAAGGTTGTACGCGCCCCAACCGATCGGGTAGAGCACAAACGTGGCCACGGTCAGGCTGTCGCCGACCTTCGAGAACACGTCGCGGCGGTTGCCTAACTGCTGCCCGCGTTCGAAGATCAGCCGGGCATTGCTCGATACGCCCGAGATCGACCCGCTGTTGTTGGCGGCGGGCACGGTCGGTGCTTGCAGCGCTTCGCCTGTGACCGGAACGGCACTCACATCGGTCAGGAAGCGCAGGTAATTGCCCCACACCCAACCCGTCGCGCCGCCCGGCGTGATGATCTGATACCAACCGCCATCGCCTGTGCGCCCGATGATGTTCAACTGTGTGCCCGCCGCGAGGTTCTCCACGACGCTCGCCGACAGCCCCGGTTCGGAGCGCACGCGCAGCCCTTCACCGATTTCCAGCACTTCTGCGTCGGGGACATCGGGCGTCGACGTGAACGTGGCCGTCGGGGTGAACGTCGGTGTCCGGGTCGCGGTCGGCGTGCGGGTGGCGGTGGTCGTGGGCGTCATTGACGGCGTCAGTGTGGCAATCACGGACATCGCGGTCGGGGGTTGGCTCGGGAGGACGGCGGGCGTAGTCGGGGGCGGCGTTGGCTCGACGGGCGTGACCGCCACCTGCGTGATCTGGCATCCGTTCAACACGACGAGGGCGATCAGCACCAGTTGTCGAAGGGATGATTTGAGAGCGAACATGGGACCCTGTCAGGCACCCGCCGCCTGAATCCGGCGGCGGGTGGCACACTATGCTTACTGCAAAACGTCGCGCCGAAGCATATCCAATGCTTGCAGGGTGAGCAAGTTGCGGAGGGTCACGCCGTACGTCGCTTCTGAGCCGTCAAAGTTGAAGTAGTCTGGCCCCTGCGTGAGGTGGACGACATCATCCGACTTCGCGCCGCCATCCGGCAGATCTTGCAGCGCGCGGTAGAGGTTGATCAGCGGGATGTCCTGTTCGTTGGCGAGGTTGATCACGATGCTGTTGAACTGGATCGTCTGCTCCAGCCGGTAGCTGGCGTGCATGGGGAAGGTCGTAAAGACCGGGATCACGCCGAGCGCTTTGAGATCAACGGCGATGCGGCGCATGTTGGTCTCGAAGAAACCCGCGTCGAACAGCCGCACATCCTGACCGCCGAGCAGCACAATCGCCACGCTGGGACGCAGGATGTCATATTCGCATTCCAGCGGCACGAGCCCGCTGCAGTATTCCGGCGACCAGGTGCCGTCAAAGACCGCGCCGGAGACAAAGCCGTTGACCGCGCTCACGCTGGTGCGCACAAACGAGTTCGATACGTCGCGCACGGGCGAGATGGAGAAGAAATCGATAGTCGTCTGCAGGTCGGCATACGGCCCGAGGTTGTAGCCCGGCCCGCCGAAGCCGTACAGGAACGGCTGCGTTGCGCTGACGCTGTCGCCAACCTTCATGAAGACGTGCGGGTTGTTGCCGAGGCGCAGCCCGCGGTTGAATGTGTTGTACACGGTGCTGGTAGTGAAGTTGCTGAAGATCGGCGTCTGCATGATGAGATCCGCCGAGCCCGTGCTGACTGTGCCGCCGCTCTCCACCGCAACTGCCGGCGGCGCTTCGGTCAGCACCGGGATGGCGCTGTATTGATCCTGAATGTAGGCGATGAAGCCAGACGCCGCCCAACCTGCGAGACCGCTGCCTTCCGCGCGGATGTAGAACCAATCGCCCGCGGGGTTGCGCCCCTCAATCGACACGAGCGCATCGACCGAGAGCTGGCCGATCACATTTTCAGCATGGCTGGTAGGGCCGCTGCGCACATTCAAGGTCGGCGCGACGACGCGGCCTTCGATGAGTTGGGCGTGCAGGCTGACCGGGACGGAAAAAACGAGGACAAGGGCAAGAGCCAATAGGCGCGTGAGCAATGATTTCACAGGATGGTCTCAATGAACTAGATGGGTTACGCGGACAAGTTTTCAGGCCGTGGGTCAACCACGCATGACAACTATTACATGCCATAGTGTAGATAAGAATAGAAACCTGTCAATTGAGGTTTTGACTAGGCGCTTTCCACAAATGGACGCCGTCTAAACTCGTGCGGGATCAGGTGGCGGAACCCTTCAAATACGCTAGAATTGCGCCGTTCTATTTCTTACGTAACGATAACTTTGAGGAGCTTCGGCATGTTGAAAAGATTTATGCTGCTGTTGATCGTGGTCTTCGGTATTTCCCTGTTCACTATCGGCGTGGCCGTGGCGCAGGACGCTCCGGTCGTCGCCGTGCTCACCCCGTATCTCGCCCAGCCGGGCACTCAGTTTATGGTCGAAGGCTTTCAGGCGGCGGCAGAAGGCCGCGGCTGGACGGTGAACGTGGTGGACACAGCGGGCGATGTCGCCGCGCTCAACAGCCGCGTGCAGGACGCGGTCACCCAGCAGGTGGATGCCATCGTGATCAATGTCGATCCGTCGCAGATCCCCGCGTTGAGCGAAGCCGTCGCGGCGGGCATTCCCGTGTTCGGCATGGACGCGGGCAGCACGCCGGAAGTGCTCGTCAACGTGACCAGCAATGGCTATGACATGGCCGCGGTGACCGCCACTTACGTGGTCGACCGGTTGAACGGTGCCGGGCGCGTCGTCATGTTCGGCTTCAACGCTTACCCGCCCGTGCAGAAGCGCGGCGTGGTCGCGCAGGCGATCTTCGGCAACACGCCGGACATTGAAATCGTCGAATTCATCGAACCGGATGTCACCGACGGCGGCATCGCCGACTCGCGCGCGCGCATGGAAGCGATCCTCGCGGCGAACCCCGAACCCGGCAGCATTTCGGCGGTGTGGGCGGCATGGGATCAGCCCGCGTTGGGCGCGCTGCAGGCGATTGAAGCCGCGGGTCGCGAAGGCGAAGGCATCGTGATCACGGGCATTGATGCTAACCCGCAGGCGCTGGACGCGATTGCTCAGGGCGGTAACTTCGAAGCCAGCATCGCGCAGGACTTCAGCGGCATCGGCAGCCTCGTCGCCGAGCAGATCGAGCGCTATCTGGCGGGCGAAACGCTGACGCAGCGCGTTGTGTATGCGCCGACCACGCTCGTGACCGCCGCGAACGTCGCCGATTTCGTCGCCGCGCCCTAATTCCAGATTGTGAAGAGGCGAACGGGGCAGCGGCTTGCTCCGTTCGTCCCCACGCATGAACCAGTCTGTTCTCCTCCGTATTCGCCGCGCTTCCAAAGCCTACAGCGGCATCCCCGCGCTGGTCGACGCCGATTTCGACCTGCTGCGCGGCGAAGTCCACGCGCTGATGGGCGAGAATGGCGCGGGCAAATCCACCCTGATCAAGATTCTGGCGGGGGTGATCCCACCGGACCGCGCCGAGATTGAAGTCGACGGTCGGTCGGTGAGCATCACCAGCCCGCAGAGCGCCTTCGCGCACGGGCTGCGCTTCATCCATCAGGAACTGCATGCTGTCCGCCACCTCTCGGCTTCTGAGAACATCTTCCTCGGTCAAACGTACCCGACGCGCTTTGGAATTCAAGTGCGCTGGAAGCTGCTCCATCAGCAGGCCGAGCAGGTGCTGGCGCGTTTGGGCATTGAGCATATTGATCCGCGGCGGACGATGGGGCATCTCAGCCCCGGCGACCAGATGCTCGTCAATATTGCGCACGCGTTCGTCGGCGATAACCTCGACGAAGACCGCGCGCTGATCTACGTGATGGATGAGCCGACCGCCGCGCTCACCGGGGCGGAGACGGCGCAGTTGTTCCGCGTGATCGACCGCCTGCGCCAGCGGGGCAGCGCGGTGCTGTACGTGTCGCATCGGATGGACGAGATCTTCACCATCGCGGACCGCGTCACGGTGATGCGCGACGGGCGGGTGATCGCTACCGCGCCGATCGACACGATCACGCCGCCGGAACTGATCGAGAAGATGACGGGGCGCGACTTACAGGCGATTTACCCGGCGCGTACCGTACCGATCAGCGACAGCATTCTGCTAGACGCGCAGGGGATCGCGACAGCAGCAGTGCAGCCCGCGACCTTCGCCGTGCGCGCGGGCGAGATCGTCGGCGTGGCGGGTTTGAATGGCTCTGGACGCACCGAACTGCTGCGCGCGATTATGGGGCTGGATAAGCTGACCGCGGGCGAACTCTGGCTTGATGGTAAGCGCCTCAAGCCGCATACCGCCGAACGCGCCTGGCTGGAGGGCATAGCCTATGTGCCGGAAGAACGGCGTTCCCAGGGGCTGGTGCTCTCGCGCAGCGTCGGCGATAACCTGACGCTGCCGAAGCTCGCTAGTCTGAGCATCGGCGGGTGGATGCTGGCGCATGGCAGTCAGGGACGGGTGAGCCGGGAACTCGCCGAAACGGTGCAATTGAAGGCGCGCGGCCCCGCGCAGATTGTCCGCGAACTGAGCGGCGGCAATCAGCAAAAAGTCGTGTTTGGGCGGGCGCTGGTGCAGATGCCGCGCTTGCTGCTGCTTGACGAGCCGACGCGCGGCGTGGATGTGGGCGCGAAGGTGGATCTGTACCACATCATCCGCGAAATCAGCGGGCGTGGCGCGGGCATTCTGCTCGTCTCGTCCGACCTGCCCGAACTGATCGGCATGACCGACCGCATTTTGATTATGCGCGGCGGGCAAGTGGCCGACACCGCCTATTCTCCGGGGTTGACCGCGGAGCGCTTGTTAGCCCTGTGCTACGGAAACATGGATCATGTCGGCTGAAAAGATGATGAGTTCGCGACCGCCGTTCGCGTGGGGGCGCTTCTTGCGCACTTTCGGCACGCTGATCGGCTTTTTCCTGATCGTCCTGTTCTTCGCCACTCAGCGTCCAACGACGTTTATGAGTGTGCGCAACCTGCTCAACATCACGCAGCAGGTGAGCATCCTCGGCGTGGTCGCGTTCGTGATGACGGTCGTCATGGTGCTGAATGACTTCGATTTGAGCGTGGGCACGATGGCCAGCCTTTCGGGCATCGTGATCGGCGTGCTGCTGCAAGCTGATCAGCCGCTGCCGGTGGTGATCATCGCCGCGCTGGTGGTGGGCATGCTCGGCGGGCTGCTCAATGGCGTGCTGGTCGCCTATGTGGGCATCACGCCGTTCGTCGCGACGCTCGCCACGCTGACGATCTTCGGCGGGCTGGCCTTCTCGATCAGCGGCGGGCGCACGATTTTTGGCGATGTATTCCCCGATGTGCTAACCGAGTTCGCCAATGGCGGTATTCCGCTTGGCACGATTAATGAGCAAGCCGTGCGCCTGCCGCATCTCACACTGATCGCGCTGGCCGTGCTGATCCTCGTGTGGTTTGTGCTCGAACAGACGGTGTTCGGGCGGCGGCTGTACACGATCGGCGGGAGCATGGAAGCGGCACGTCTCGCCGGGGTGCGCGTGCGCTGGCTGCGGCTGCTGGCCTTCGTGATCACCGGGTTTGGCGCGGCGCTGGCGGGTGCGATGCTCACCGGGCAGTTGGCGACGGCCAACCCGACGCTCGGCGATGGCCTGATGCTCAATGCGATTGCGGCGGTCTTCCTCGGCATGACGATGAGTCAGGAGGGCGAACCGCATGTGCGCGGGACGCTGGTCGGCGTGCTGCTGATCGGCGTGTTGGCGAACGGCTTCACGCAGTTGGGCGTCGACACGTATATTCAGCGCATTCTGACGGGCGCAATCATCATCGCGTCGGTCACCTTGAGCAGCATTTCGCGCCGCAATCGGTAGACACAACCTCACCCCGTTTCGGTGCGCTCAACTGCCCCTCTCCAGAGGGCGAGGGTCAACAGCGAGTTGGCTTTTGTCCCTCTCCACCCGGAGAGGGACGGCTTGTGTAGCAAGCAGGGTGAGGTTTAAGCATAAAGAAGAATGCCTATGACCAACAATGCGATCTGGTTGATTGTGGATGTAGGGACGAGCGGCGCGAAAGCCGCGCTGATCACGGCGGCAGGTGACCTGCGGCGCACGGTGACCGAAAGCTACGCAACGTTCAGCGCCGAGGGCGGCGTCAACGAGCAGAATGCTGCCGATTGGTGGCACGCCGTGATCGCGGCCTGCCGCGCGTTTGGCGACGATATTCAGCATGTCGGGGCGGTCGCCGTGACCGGGCAGATGCAGGATTGCATCCTCCTCGACGCGGACGGCGTGCCCACGCATCCGGTCATCCTGTACAGCGATACGCGGGCGCAGACCGAGGCTGACCTGATCACTGAGCGGATTGGTGCGGATCGGCTGATGGCGCTGACGGGCAATGAGCAGGGGGCAGACAGCCTGTGGGCGAAGCTGCTTTGGCTCACGCATCACCAGCCGGGAGCGCTCCAATTGGCACGGCATATTCTGTTCGGCGCGGCGGACGCGATCATTTATCAGTTGACCGGGCACGCCAGCACGGATACGACGGTTGCCTCCACGACGGGACTCATGAATTTGCAGACGCGCCGCTGGTTGGACGTAGACGTGCTCGACGCCATGGGGATCGGTGCGTGTGCGTCCAAGCTGCCACCGCTGGTCGCCGGGGGCGGGCAGGTCGGCCCAGTGACCGAACGCGCGGCGGCGGTGACCGGGCTGCCGGTTGGCATTCCGGTGTATCACGCGCCGGGAGATGCGGGCGCGGCGACGATTGGCGCGGGCAGCGGCGAGGTAGGGCGGGCGTATGGCTATCTCGGCACGAGCGGGTGGGTGGCGTTCACCTCCGCGACGTCCGGATCGCCGCTCAACGGAGTATTCACGCTGGCGCACCCGCAGCCGGATCGCTACATCCAGATTGCGCCGCTGCTGACCGCCGCCGGAAATCTCGAATGGATCAAAGAGGTTTTCGCCGCCGGGGCAGTGGATGAATTCATCACCGAGGCGTTAGCACGACCCATCACGAACGTGATCTATCTGCCTTATCTCAACGGCGAACGCACCCCATTTCGCGATCCGCTGGCACGCGCGGCGTTCATCGGCATGGGCGGCGCGACCGAACGCGCCGATCTGGGGCGGGCGGTATTGGAAGGTGTCGCCTTCGGCTACCGCCATGCGCTGGACGCGCTGATGCCGAAGCCGCCGGAACGCTTGATTCTGACGGGTGGCGGCACACGCTCGGTGGGGTGGTGCCAGCTATTCGCCGATGTGCTCGGCGTCGACATTCTGATCGGCGCGGAGGCGGAACACGTTGGCGTGCGCGGCGCGTTGATCGCGGCGCAGGTGGCGCGGGGCGAACTACCGGGCTACACACCGTCGAATTTCCCGCCTATCGAACGGACGCTCATGCCGGATGCTGAGCGGTACGCGCAGTACAGCGCCAAATACGCGGTCTACCGCGCCGCCTACCCGGCCATGAAAGACCTGTTTGCGCAGATGGGACGCTAATCGACCTCCAGATAGGCGATGTCCTCGGGCGTGAGGGTGAGATTGAGCGCGGCGAGGCTTTCGCGGAGCTGCGACACAGTGCGCGGCCCAATGATCGGCGTGCATGGGAATGACTGCGACGTGAGGTAGGCCAGCGCCACCGCGGTAATGGTCGTGCCGTAGCGCCGCGCCAGTTCCTGCACACGCTCAAAGCGGCGGTCGTTGGTCGGGTTGTCGAACCACAGGCGATCATCCGGCTTGAGGCGGTTCTCCGCGCGTTTGGTGAAGTAGCCTTTGGCCTGCGAGGTGTACGGTACGACGGGCAGCCCGGTCTCGCGATGAAAGTCCAGCGCGGCGGCGTTCAAATCGACGAGTGTCTGATCCGGGATCGCCGCCATGTTCGCTCGAGCGAGACTGCCGAGCGGCTGACTGGCAACCAGCCCCGCCAACCCGTAGGAGCGCGCGAACAGGTTCGCCGCGCTGATGCGTTCTGGTGACCAGTTAGAGCCACCCCAGTAGCGGATTTTCCCCGCGCGCACGAAGCCATCCATGATCCCGACGATGTCTTCGACGGGGATGTTCACCGCGTCACGGTGTAGCCAGTACAGGTCGATCACGTCAACGCCCAGTCGTTCCAGACTCTCATCGAGATCGGACTCGATCTCTGCTTGGCTCATACGCGGCACATGCATCGAGTCAAGGAAGGGGTGCGCGCCTTTGGTTGCAATCGTGACCTGATCGCGCACGCCCCGCGTCTTGATCCACTGGCCGACGGTGCGTTCGCTGGCGCCCGCGCCGTGCGGTCGCCACACGGCGTACACATGCGCGGTGTCCAGGAAGTTGCCACCGGCGTCGAAATAAGCGTCAAACAGGGCGAAGACTTCGGCTTCCGGGAGAGTCGTCCCGGCATCAGTCGAGCCCATGACGATAGGGGCAACCTGCAAATCCGTGTTGGGAAAGGCAATTCTTCTCATGAGTTCGGGTCTCTTTTTGTGTGGTCAAGCCTGCGCGAATTGTCCACGCAGTGTGAGTTTCGTCAACTGGGAGCGGTTTACGAAGTTCAGAAATCATTACAGATGTCATTAGCTTGCGAAACAGTTGTTCAATTCCGAAGAATTAATTCTTTTTCTTCGTTTTAGTGCTATAGTAAGACTATAACCACAGTTTGATATGACTTGAGTACTATAAGGGGCAGCTCATCATGGAGTTTCTTTCCGCGTTCATTGTCGGCCTGATACCCGCGTTCTTGCTGATCGCCATTGTGGCCGCGCTGCCGTCGATGTTGCTGCTGGGCTATATCGGACTCGCCGTGGCGAAGCAAATAAAAACAGCTTTACACCCGGCGGCGAAGCCTGCTTACCACACCGTCGAAGTCTAAAGCTGTTTCTAGAGACGCTGCTGCGCTTGGGCTTACGGCTGCGTTAAGCCCAGATACAGCGCGTTCATCAGCGTGAAGTCCTCGGAGTCGAGGCTGACCTCCCACGCTGTCAAACCACCCAAACCCAATCCCTGCACGTACGCTGCCTTCCGGCGCGCGATTCTGCGCTTTCATAGCTGATCGCGATATGCCGCGCCGGGTTGTACATCCACGAGACCAACGACAAATCATCGAAGTAGCGGATATAGTCCGAACTGCTCAGGAACGGGCCGAGATCGCGGTAAAACAGCGCTCCACCGTCCCGCGTGCCGAGCGGCACGCCGTCTGCATCCTGATACAGCCCGAAGAGATCGCCCGCGCGCACGTTTTGCCACGCCTGCCCGGAGAACGGCACGCCGATCACGAGCTTGTCGGCGGGTACACCGCGATCCAGATACGCGCGCACCGTCCCGTCGACGTTGTGCGTGCTCCGGTTAGCTTCGCGCTGGGTCGCGTTCGCTGCCGTAGAGCGGCGCGATATGCGCGGCGATCCGCTCCACGCGCCTTCATAGGCGAACGTCATCAGGTTGATATAGTCGAGCAGTGGGTGCAGGCTGGCGACATTATAGAGGCTGATCTGCGGTTCGAGCGCAGGCATGGTCATGGACAGCAGATAGGGGCGGGTGCGCTCATCGGTGAGGCTCGCCTCGTCGAGCGCGGCGCGCAGCTCTTCGATCAGTAGATTGAGGTTGGCCGTGTCTTCGGGGCGGGTGACATTGCCGTCCTTGCCGCCTTCGACCGGGAAGCGCCAATCG
The DNA here is from genome assembly GCA_016717205.1 of Candidatus Flexifilum breve. Lineage (GTDB taxonomy): Bacteria > Chloroflexota > Anaerolineae > Aggregatilineales > Phototrophicaceae > Flexifilum > Flexifilum breve. The sequence continues at coordinate 350,870 of JADKGC010000003.1, read as the reverse complement.
ATCTCGATGCCGTCAAAGTCGTACTGCTGCATGAACGTGACGCACGAACGAATGAAGCGGGCGCGCGCCTCTTCCGTGAGCGACACATCTGAAAAGCGCGCCGAGTTATCCCAACCGCCGACGGTCATGACGATTTGCAGGTTTGGGTTGCGCAGCCGCAGGATCGGGAGCTGCTTGAAATTGCCGCGCAGCCGTTCGGAGAAACGGTCGCCGGGGTACAGGTACTGCGTGTCCGCGTAGGCGTCGACCGAGGCGCACTGGCCCGTCTCAGAGATGCCGATGTCGGCGTAGTGCAGGTGTGTCAGCAGTTCGACCGGGATGTCCGTGACCAGAAATTCGCCTTGATCCGGGTAGATGTTGTAGTAGCTGTAGTAGGCGAGCAGTCGCGTGTTGATCAACTGTGCCGGGGTCTCATCCTGCGCGAAAATGTGGTGAACGCTCAGGCAGAGCAGGGCGACGGTCAGCACCAGTAAACGTCGTTTCATATCGACCTTCACAGTGTCGTTCAATCAACCGCCGGAATCCAGGCGGTCGGTATTCCAATACAAAGGGGTGCTCTTCACACCCCTTTAGCGTGTGGCAGCGCAGTTCGATTAAGGCGTATCCGCCGCGGTATTCAGCACGACTTCTTCGGGCGTGCAGTTGGTCTTCTGCACCTGCCGAATCTCAATCGGCCACCCGTTATTCGTGTAGGTGATGAGCACCTCAGAATTGTCGTAGGTGCGCTGCATCAGTTCCAGACCGTACGTCTGAATATCCGAGTAGACCTGTGGGGTGGAGAGCACATAATCGATGTTGCACAGATTGTCGTTGAGCAGGTTGTAGCGAATTTCCGGGTCGGTGTCAACGCGGAAGAAGTGTTCCGTGTTCGGACGGCCAGCGCGCAGGTCGACAAAAGCATAGTTATCCGTTGCGATCACCGCGTCTTCCGGCGTGTTGTTCAGCAGCCACTGCACGGCCTGTTCCTGATCGCTCACCTGATTGGTGTTGTAGATCTGCGCGCGGTTGCTGTAGAACGTGATGAAGGGGTAGAGCAGCAGACCGGTCACCGCGACCGCGACGCCATAGCGCAGGATGTTTTCGGAATGGCCGTTGATCAGCTTGGAGACCGCGCCCGCCACAATGCCGACGTTGATTGCGAGGATGGGCAGCAGCGGAATCACATCGACGGTGAAGACCGTTCCAGCGACGATGACATACAGCAGATAGCCGAACAGCATGTAGGTCGTCGCGCGCAGATCACGGTTGCGCTTGTCCCATGCCATCACGAGCACGAATACGCTGGCGAGCAGGCCGCCGTAGAGCAGAATCGGGTCGGCGGTGATGTTGGTGATGTCCGTCCACTGCTGGAAACTGGTGTTCCAGCCCGCGCCGAAGTTGAGGAACGCGCCATTCGATGGGCCGCGATCCGCGAGGCTTTCGAGCAGGCTCACATGCGGGAAGTCACCGCCGAACAGCCAGCCTTCGGGGAAGAGTTCCTGCTTCATGTTGGCGTAGAGCGGGAAGAGCAGGATGAGGAAGGCAGCCAGCGCGAACCATAGGTTGACGGCAAAGCCACGATGATAGCGATCCGAGCGCATGCGGATGAAGAGCAGCAGCGCGGGCAGGAAACCGAGCACCGCGAACTTGGTCAGCACGGCTAAGCCGAACAGGATGGCGCTCAGGAGGTAATGCGTAAGCGTACGGCGGTCGCCGACCAGCAGATAGATCGCACCGAGCAGCGACGGCAGCATCAGGTTTTCGAGCAGCACGCGGCGCTGGTAGCCAATGGTGAGCGGCGAGAACATGAAGATCAGCGCGGCGACGATGGCCGCGGTGTCGCTCTTGGTCAGCTTGCGCGTGATGCCATACACAAAGGCCAGCGACACGGCATGGCAGATGAGCATCAAGGCGCGTCCGCTGTGTGTGCTGAAGCCGAAGGCGTCGAAGCCGCCCGTGAGCCGCGCCCACGCCGCCAGCAGGAACGAGCCGGCCGGCGGTTCTTCGTAGGTGTAGGTATAGGGTGAGAGTTCACCGGTGGTGCTCACCGCCCACGCATTCGAGAGATTTGTCCCCTCCACGTCTTGAATGAAGGGGAACTGGAACAGGGTCTGGACATTGGCCGCGACGGCCAGCACGACCAGAATGATGACGAGAAAGATGCTCTTGCGGTCAATAATCGCTCTGGTTTCCATGAGTTACACCGTTCCCTGCGCGACGGGCGCACTCGACTGACGATGCAGGTTGGAGTGGGCAGTTTTCTCCCACGACGAACGATTGGTCACCAGACGCCAGATGGCGCGCGCGGCGGACAGCGACAGCAGCAGTTGGTACGGATAGTAGACCAGCGCCGTCTTGAAGCGGAACAGGAAGGGCATGCGTTCGCCGTAAGCCCGGGTGATCTGCCGAGACCAATCAGGTTGACGATCAACTGGGTGATCAGCATGAAAATCGGGATCCACGAGATCAGCGCGATGGGCACGGGCAGCGACTGCGTCAGCATGATGTACAGGCCGAGCGGCAGATACAGCACGATGAGCGCCTGGAACAGCGAATTGAGCAGAATGTAGAGCGCCGTGATCTTCTGCTTCATGCTGGGCATGCGCGCCCAGTCACCCTTGAAGAAGACCTGATAGAAGCCTTGATTCCAGCGCGTACGCTGCTTGATGAACTGGTCGACCGAGTCCGGCGTTTCTTCCTGCGTGGCGTGCGTTTCATCGTACACGATCTGGATCTTCGCGCCCGCCTGGGTCAACCGCAGACCGATGTCAGCGTCTTCGGTGAGGCATGCTTCATCCCAACCGCGCACCTTTTCCAGCCACTGGCGCTTGAAGAAGACGGTGTTGCCGCCGAGCGGCGTCACGCCGAACATGCGTGTGAAAGCGTGCAGACCGCTCTTGAACCAGAAGAAGTATTCGAGGCAGTTGAGCGCCGAGAACCATGTCGACTTGAAGTTCATCAACTGCACGCCGGACTGCACCACATCGGCCTGGTCGCGCAGCATAACCGTGTTGATCACGTTGTAGATTTCCGGATGCGGCTGATCTTCGGCGTCGAACACGCACACCACATCTTTGGTCGAGGCGCGCAGACCGCGATTCAGACCGTTCGGCTTGTTCTTCGGACCATCGGTGAAGGTGATGACGTGGATGTGATCTTTGCCGATGTCACGGGCGGCGCGGTGGGCAGCGGCGATGGTGTCATCGTCGTCGTCATCGCGAATCATGATCAGGATTTCTTTGAGGTGATCCGGGTAATCGATGGCGTCGACCGCGCGAATGGTGTCATAGATCACGTTCTCTTCGCGGCGGGCAGGCAGAATGGCCGTGAACGAGAACTGCGGCGTGAAGTATTCCTTCGGCGAGCGATACTGTTCAGCGATTTCCGGATTGTTCCACGTGTACATCATGTAGAACAGCGTGAACAGACCCTGCGGCAGCAGCGTGAGCGTCATGACGAGGATGACGAGGCTGAACAGTTCCGGACGCGGCATGGTGATCGCCGCACGCACATCCGCCGGGATCAGGTTGGCAGGACGCGCCAGAATGTCGCTGAGCGTCTCTTCGCGCACCACTTCGAGCACCGGTTCGACGACGTGCAGGCCGTTCGCCACACTGTAGCTCAGGTTGAGATTCTGCTGCACGCCATTCACGAAGATGCCCAAGCGCGTATCCGCATCATTGGCGCTCGGTTTCGCGTCGACGGGCAGGGGTAAGGGCGCGACTTCAAAGTCGAAGCTGGATGAGCTCAGCACGCCGCCCGCGTTTTCGGTGACAAACGTCAACGTGTATAGGCCAATGCCAAGCTGCGTCACGTCGATCTCATAGGTGAAGGGCGGTTCGTCATAGGTGGCGACCGTCGTGTCGTTGATCGAGAGCTGCGCGAAGGCGATAGTCTCGGCATCATCAGCGGTGATGGTGATGGGGAAGATGAAACCGTTGATCGCCGCCGGTACGACTTCTTCGACGACGACGGGTTCGTCGACGCCGAGCAGACTGCCTTCAGCCAGCAGGCTGTCTTCGGGCAGGTTGTCAGGTTCCGGCGCGCCGATGCCCGCGAATTCGTTGATGCGCGGCTCGATGAACGGTGCGGGCGTCGGGTCGAGCCCTTCGTCAATCACGGGAATGTCGAGCGCGTTCAGACCGTCACGCAGGCTGGGGATATCCAGCATTTGCAGCGTTTCGGGCAGTTCAGCCGCGTCGACTTCGGCAGCAGGCTCAGCGGCCAGCGGTTGCCCCGGAATGCGCACAATCGCCCCGATTTGCATAGCGTAGACATCGACATTCGGATTGGCGGCCAGGAGTTCCTCGAACGACACATTGAAGCGGTACGTCAGCCCCCACAGCGTTTCACCTTCTTGCAGGGCGTACTCAATCGTCCCGGTCGAAGGTTCCGGCGTCGGTTCGGGCGTGGCCGGCTTGAGCGCGGTGACGCCGGACAGGTTGCGCAGCGACGGAATGATGATCACTTCGCCAATCGGCAGTGCGTAAGGATCCAGCCCGGGGTTCGCGTCCAGCAGGTCGTCCAGCGTCAGCCCATGCGCCCGAGAGATATCCCAGAGCGTATCTTCCGCTTGGATGGTATAGGGCACACCGTCTCTGACGGCGGTTTGCGCGGCGATGGCGACGGCGCTCGACATAAATATGAGCACTACTACGAGAAGACCTACTCGAAACTTCGTCATCTCTCACTACTCCTCTGACTGAATCTGCCAGCCACCAGCCATGACCTATAATCTGGTGCCTAGCAATGACGTACCTACGTCAAGCGAACGGTTGACCTCAACTACCACATTCAGATGGATTAAGCGTGCAATTATTTAGAAATTGGCAACGCGGCGATGTTGAGTGTGATGCTGGCTCTTCTCCGGAAAGTTGAGCACTGTCTGCCAGGAGTGTGGCCAACCACCGATCGGATGACCTCTGAGCGCCGGATGGGCTCTGGTGCTTTCACCTGCGCTCGCTAAGAATGCGTTGTGTTCAAGTTAAGTGATTAATTGAAGACACTTTGCTATTGTATCGAAAATGTTTCGTGATTCTGCATATTTTCTGTGAAATTTGCGTGCATACATCTTTACAAACGTAGACAATTCCATGCCGGAAGCAACATTGGTTGCTATAATGCGATGCGAATAATTAAGGCGCCAACATATGTGTCGCCATAACTTAATTAGTTCGGCTGCGGCCGCTTCGCTCAAAAGGATTGAAAAGGCTGATTTGCGGCGCGATAAGCGTTTACTATTAATCATCAGCACAATGCTTGGTGGCCGTTAAACTCTCCTAACAAATGCCGTCCGGCGCATTCCATGGCCTGATAGGACATTTGGCCTAGTCCGGGGCAGCTAAGCAGGTTTTGCGGCCTTGCGGCTGATGATCAGGAAAGGATCGCTGCCGAAGTCGGTCACGGTAGTAACCACGCCATCTGACCACATGATGTTCAACTGCTCAAGCTGCGTGCCGATCGGGAAGCCAAAATGGGCACGCACGGGGTCGCCGGAGAGATAACCGCTGGCGGCTTGCAGTTCGCGGGTGTAGGTGCCGGACGAGGTGTCCAGCACGAGGCGCGCGCCGAGGCCAAACAGATTAGGTGTGCCGGGTGCGCGTAGTTCCACTTGCAGGCTTGCGCCGCTGCACAGTTGATTCTCGAAGACTTGCGCGGGCGCGTTGAGGTTGTTGACGACGATATCGAGGTCACCGTCGTTGTCGAGGTCGCCCATGCTCATGCCGCGTCCACCGCTCAGGCTGCCGAGTCCCCATTCCGGTGCGGGGACGAAGCGCGCGCCTGCATCATTGCGAAAGGCGTAATTCGGTTCGATCAGCTCGTCGTCGGGCAGATGCCCGAACAATTCGACCGAGGCCATGCCGTTGACAAGATAGAGGTCAAGGTAACCATCCTGATCGAGGTCGCCGAATTTGCTCGACCATGTCCAGCCTGTCGCGGCGATGCCATAATCGGCGGCTTGATCGATCAGCCCTTGGTCGGCGGTTTGTTCTGGTCCGTAGAACATGTTGCGGCTGGCCTGCGTGTCGCCGGGCAGCACCTGCCGCGCGTTGAGGTCGGACGTGACGTAGCGCCATGCCGCCTCAGAGTCGGGGGTCTCGTCGACAGGATGCATATCCGCGGCAAAAAATTCAAACACGCCGTCATTGTTGATGTCGCCAAGGTCAAAGCTCATGGTGCTGAAAGTGGTGGTGGCGAACAGTCCAGCGGGCCGCCAGGCGCCATCGACGAACGACCAGCTTTGATCCGGCAGACTGAAGTCATTGCCGACGACCAGATCGAGTAATCCGTCGCCGTTCACATCGCTGACCGCCAGCGCGAGCGCCTGCGCCTGTTCTGCCAGTCGGGTGGATTCGTAGCCGTCACCGGTGTTTTCGTAGTAGATCACGCCCGCGCCGCCGCTATTGAGGAAGCTGTCGCGCAGCAATTGGAGCAGTTCGGCGTCATACGAGGCTGTGACGAGATCAAGATCGCCGTCCCGATCCGCATCGACCCACGCGACCGTATAGGCGGGACGCAGCACGTTGCCGAGCGGCGTCAGCGTGAAGGTCTCGTCGCCGTTGCTGCGCCACCACTGCGGCGCCTACCTGACTGGTGAAGATGATGTCGAGCCAGCCATCGGCGTCCACGTCGACGGTTTGTACGGCGCGCGTTCGCCCGGTCGGTCGGGGAAATTCCTGCGCGCGAAAGGTCAAATCGCCTTCATTCCAGAGAATGCGGTTCGACCCGTCGAGATTGCCGAGTACGAGGTCAAGCAAACCGTCGCCGTTCAGGTCGTTGATCGCCAGCCCGGAACCGTTGCTCTCGTAGAAGCGGACAGTGCTGCCACGCGACTGCGTCGTGTGGGGCAGGAGATGTTCGATGAATGCGCCGCTGCACGTCTGCGCGGAGATTGGCATCACTGGGAGGAGCGCGAGCAGGCCGAAGATGACCAGAAACACCGCGATCCGTCGGAAAGTGGCGGGCAGGTGAACATAAGTGAACAGCATGGTCAGTCATCCTCGGGAACTAAAACCGCCGCCTCGCTGATAACTGAGGCGGCGGCAGTCTAGCAATTACACGTAATCAGACGAACCTTAGAACAGGTCGTTGATTTCCGCATTCGCGCCGGGCAGAACATCGGCAGCCTGCGCCGTGCCCAGACCAATCGCGTCCATCGCTTCGTTCATAATCGTGCTGATTTCGCCCGCATAGTCGGCGATCGGGAACAGGAACGTGCCGCCTTCTTCATTCGCCTGTTCGACGAACGCGCTCACGTCCACGCCCGCATCCGCACGCATCTGCTGCGAAGCCGCGGCAGCATCCGGGATCGCCGGGAAGACGACGCCCGACGCGCCGATGATGTTCTGGCAATCAGCCGACGCCAGGAACTTGACCCACGACCACGATTCTTCGAGGTGCGGCGTGCCAACCCAGATCGAGTCCGCGAGACCGTTGAACATGCTCTTACGGCCTTCCGGGCCAATCGGCAGACGACCGAAGCCGACCGGGAATTCGCTGGCGAGGAACGTGCCGATCATCCACGAGCCGTTCATGGTCATGGCGATGTTGCTGCTGGGCTATATCGGACTCGCCGTGGCGAAGCAAATAAAAACAGCTTTACACCCGGCGGCGAAGCCTGCTTACCACACCGTCGAAGTCTAAAGCTGTTTCTAGAGACGCTGCTGCGCTTGGGCTTACGGCTGCGTTAAGCCCAGATACAGCGCGTTCATCAGCGTGAAGTCCTCGGAGTCGAGGCTGACCTCCCACGCTGTCAAACCACCCAAACCCAATCCCTGCACGTACGCTGCCTTCCGGCGCGCCGATTCTGCGCTTTCATAGCTGATCGCGATATGCCGCGCCGGGTTGTACATCCACGAGACCAACGACAAATCATCGAAGTAGCGGATATAGTCCGAACTGCTCAGGAACGGGCCGAGATCGCGGTAAAACAGCGCTCCACCGTCCCGCGTGCCGAGCGGCACGCCGTCTGCATCCTGATACAGCCCGAAGAGATCGCCCGCGCGCACGTTTTGCCACGCCTGCCCGGAGAACGGCACGCCGATCACGAGCTTGTCGGCGGGTACACCGCGATCCAGATACGCGCGCACCGTCCCGTCGACGTTGTGCGTGCTCCGGTTAGCTTCGCGCGGGTCGCGTTCGCTGCCGTAGAGCGGCGCGATATGCGCGGCGATCTCGCTCCACGCGCCTTCATAGGCGAACGTCATCAGGTTGATATAGTCGAGCAGTGGGTGCAGGCTGGCGACATTATAGAGGCTGATCTGCGGTTCGAGCGCAGGCATGGTCATGGACAGCAGATAGGGGCGGGTGCGCTCATCGGTGAGGCTCGCCTCGTCGAGCGCGGCGCGCAGCTCTTCGATCAGTAGATTGAGGTTGGCCGTGTCTTCGGGGCGGGTGACATTGCCGTCCTTGCCGCCTTCGACCGGGAAGCGCCAATCGATCTCGATGCCGTCAAAGTCGTACTGCTGCATGAACGTGACGCACGAACGAATGAAGCGGGCGCGCGCCTCTTCCGTGAGCGACACATCTGAAAAGCGCGCCGAGTTATCCCAACCGCCGACGGTCATGACGATTTGCAGGTTTGGGTTGCGCAGCCGCAGGATCGGGAGCTGCTTGAAATTGCCGCGCAGCCGTTCGGAGAAACGGTCGCCGGGGTACAGGTACTGCGTGTCCGCGTAGGCGTCGACCGAGGCGCACTGGCCCGTCTCAGAGATGCCGATGTCGGCGTAGTGCAGGTGTGTCAGCAGTTCGACCGGGATGTCCGTGACCAGAAATTCGCCTTGATCCGGGTAGATGTTGTAGTAGCTGTAGTAGGCGAGCAGTCGCGTGTTGATCAACTGTGCCGGGGTCTCATCCTGCGCGAAAATGTGGTGAACGCTCAGGCAGAGCAGGGCGACGGTCAGCACCAGTAAACGTCGTTTCATATCGACTCCTTCACAGTGTCGTTCAATCAACCGCCGGAATCCAGGCGGTCGGTATTCCAATACAAAAGGGGTGCTCTTCACACCCCTTTAGCGTGTGGCAGCGCAGTTCGATTAAGGCGTATCCGCCGCGGTATTCAGCACGACTTCTTCGGGCGTGCAGTTGGTCTTCTGCACCTGCCGAATCTCAATCGGCCACCCGTTATTCGTGTAGGTGATGAGCACCTCAGAATTGTCGTAGGTGCGCTGCATCAGTTCCAGACCGTACGTCTGAATATCCGAGTAGACCTGTGGGGTGGAGAGCACATAATCGATGTTGCACAGATTGTCGTTGAGCAGGTTGTAGCGAATTTCCGGGTCGGTGTCAACGCGGAAGAAGTGTTCCGTGTTCGGACGGCCAGCGCGCAGGTCGACAAAAGCATAGTTATCCGTTGCGATCACCGCGTCTTCCGGCGTGTTGTTCAGCAGCCACTGCACGGCCTGTTCCTGATCGCTCACCTGATTGGTGTTGTAGATCTGCGCGCGGTTGCTGTAGAACGTGATGAAGGGGTAGAGCAGCAGACCGGTCACCGCGACCGCGACGCCATAGCGCAGGATGTTTTCGGAATGGCCGTTGATCAGCTTGGAGACCGCGCCCGCCACAATGCCGACGTTGATTGCGAGGATGGGCAGCAGCGGAATCACATCGACGGTGAAGACCGTTCCAGCGACGATGACATACAGCAGATAGCCGAACAGCATGTAGGTCGTCGCGCCGCAGATCACGGTTGCGCTTGTCCCATGCCATCACGAGCACGAATACGCTGGCGAGCAGGCCGCCGTAGAGCAGAATCGGGTCGGCGGTGATGTTGGTGATGTCCGTCCACTGCTGGAAACTGGTGTTCCAGCCCGCGCCGAAGTTGAGGAACGCGCCATTCGATGGGCCGCGATCCGCGAGGCTTTCGAGCAGGCTCACATGCGGGAAGTCACCGCCGAACAGCCAGCCTTCGGGGAAGAGTTCCTGCTTCATGTTGGCGTAGAGCGGGAAGAGCAGGATGAGGAAGGCAGCCAGCGCGAACCATAGGTTGACGGCAAAGCCACGATGATAGCGATCCGAGCGCATGCGGATGAAGAGCAGCAGCGCGGGCAGGAAACCGAGCACCGCGAACTTGGTCAGCACGGCTAAGCCGAACAGGATGGCGCTCAGGAGGTAATGCGTAAGCGTACGGCGGTCGCCGACCAGCAGATAGATCGCACCGAGCAGCGACGGCAGCATCAGGTTTTCGAGCAGCACGCGGCGCTGGTAGCCAATGGTGAGCGGCGAGAACATGAAGATCAGCGCGGCGACGATGGCCGCGGTGTCGCTCTTGGTCAGCTTGCGCGTGATGCCATACACAAAGGCCAGCGACACGGCATGGCAGATGAGCATCAAGGCGCGTCCGCTGTGTGTGCTGAAGCCGAAGGCGTCGAAGCCGCCCGTGAGCCGCGCCCACGCCGCCAGCAGGAACGAGCCGGCGGCGGTTCTTCGTAGGTGTAGGTATAGGGTGAGAGTTCACCGGTGGTGCTCACCGCCCACGCATTCGAGAGATTTGTCCCCTCCACGTCTTGAATGAAGGGGAACTGGAACAGGGTCTGGACATTGGCCGCGACGGCCAGCACGACCAGAATGATGACGAGAAAGATGCTCTTGCGGTCAATAATCGCTCTGGTTTCCATGAGTTACACCGTTCCCTGCGCGACGGGCGCACTCGACTGACGATGCAGGTTGGAGTGGGCAGTTTTCTCCCACGACGAACGATTGGTCACCAGACGCCAGATGGCGCGCGCGGCGGACAGCGACAGCAGCAGTTGGTACGGATAGTAGACCAGCGCCGTCTTGAAGCGGAACAGGAAGGGCATGCGTTCGCCGTAAGCCCGGGTGAATTCGCCGAGACCAATCAGGTTGACGATCAACTGGGTGATCAGCATGAAAATCGGGATCCACGAGATCAGCGCGATGGGCACGGGCAGCGACTGCGTCAGCATGATGTACAGGCCGAGCGGCAGATACAGCACGATGAGCGCCTGGAACAGCGAATTGAGCAGAATGTAGAGCGCCGTGATCTTCTGCTTCATGCTGGGCATGCGCGCCCAGTCACCCTTGAAGAAGACCTGATAGAAGCCTTGATTCCAGCGCGTACGCTGCTTGATGAACTGGTCGACCGAGTCCGGCGTTTCTTCCTGCGTGGCGTGCGTTTCATCGTACACGATCTGGATCTTCGCGCCCGCCTGGGTCAACCGCAGACCGATGTCAGCGTCTTCGGTGAGGCATGCTTCATCCCAACCGCGCACCTTTTCCAGCCACTGGCGCTTGAAGAAGACGGTGTTGCCGCCGAGCGGCGTCACGCCGAACATGCGTGTGAAAGCGTGCAGACCGCTCTTGAACCAGAAGAAGTATTCGAGGCAGTTGAGCGCCGAGAACCATGTCGACTTGAAGTTCATCAACTGCACGCCGGACTGCACCACATCGGCCTGGTCGCGCAGCATAACCGTGTTGATCACGTTGTAGATTTCCGGATGCGGCTGATCTTCGGCGTCGAACACGCACACCACATCTTTGGTCGAGGCGCGCAGACCGCGATCCAGACCGTTCGGCTTGTTCTTCGGACCATCGGTGAAGGTGATGACGTGGATGTGATCTTTGCCGATGTCACGGGCGGCGCGGTGGGCAGCGGCGATGGTGTCATCGTCGTCGTCATCGCGAATCATGATCAGGATTTCTTTGAGGTGATCCGGGTAATCGATGGCGTCGACCGCGCTGAATGGTGTCATAGATCACGTTCTCTTCGCGGCGGGCAGGCAGAATGGCCGTGAACGAGAACTGCGGCGTGAAGTATTCCTTCGGCGAGCGATACTGTTCAGCGATTTCCGGATTGTTCCACGTGTACATCATGTAGAACAGCGTGAACAGACCCTGCGGCAGCAGCGTGAGCGTCATGACGAGGATGACGAGGCTGAACAGTTCCGGACGCGGCATGGTGATCGCCGCACGCACATCCGCCGGGATCAGGTTGGCAGGACGCGCCAGAATGTCGCTGAGCGTCTCTTCGCGCACCACTTCGAGCACCGGTTCGACGACGTGCAGGCCGTTCGCCACACTGTAGCTCAGGTTGAGATTCTGCTGCACGCCATTCACGAAGATGCCCAAGCGCGTATCCGCATCATTGGCGCTCGGTTTCGTCGACGGGCAGGGGTAAGGGCGCGACTTCAAAGTCGAAGCTGGATGAGCTCAGCACGCCGCCCGCGTTTTCGGTGACAAACGTCAACGTGTATAGGCCAATGCCAAGCTGCGTCACGTCGATCCATAGGTGAAGGGCGGTTCGTCATAGGTGGCGACCGTCGTGTCGTTGATCGAGAGCTGCGCGAAGGCGATAGTCTCGGCATCATCAGCGGTGATGGTGATGGGGAAGATGAAACCGTTGATCGCCGCCGGTACGACTTCTTCGACGACGACGGGTTCGTCGACGCCGAGCAGACTGCCTTCAGCCAGCAGGCTGTCTTCGGGCAGGTTGTCAGGTTCCGGCGCGCCGATGCCCGCGAATTCGTTGATGCGCGGCTCGATGAACGGTGCGGGCGTCGGGTCGAGCCCTTCGTCAATCACGGGAATGTCGAGCGCGTTCAGACCGTCACGCAGGCTGGGGATATCCAGCATTTGCAGCGTTTCGGGCAGTTCAGCCGCGTCGACTTCGGCAGCAGGCTCAGCGGCCAGCGGTTGCCCCGGAATGCGCACAATCGCCCCGATTTGCATAGCGTAGACATCGACATTCGGATTGGCGGCCAGGAGTTCCTCGAACGACACATTGAAGCGGTACGTCAGCCCCCACAGCGTTTCACCTTCTTGCAGGGCGTACTCAATCGTCCCGGTCGAAGGTTCCGGCGTCGGTTCGGGCGTGGCCGGCTTGAGCGCGGTGACGCCGGACAGGTTGCGCAGCGACGGAATGATGATCACTTCGCCAATCGGCAGTGCGTAAGGATCCAGCCCGGGGTTCGCGTCCAGCAGGTCGTCCAGCGTCAGCCCATGCGCCCGAGAGATATCCCAGAGCGTATCTTCCGCTTGGATGGTATAGGGCACACCGTCTCTGACGGCGGTTTGCGCGGCGATGGCGACGGCGCTCGACATAAATATGAGCACTACTACGAGAAGACCTACTCGAAACTTCGTCATCTCTCACTACCCTCTGACTGAATCTGCCAGCCACCAGCCATGACCTATAATCTGGTGCCTAGCAATGACGTACCTACGTCAAGCGAACGGTTGACCTCAACTACCACATTCAGATGGATTAAGCGTGCAATTATTTAGAAATTGGCAACGCGGCGATGTTGAGTGTGATGCTGGCTCTTCTCCGGAAAGTTGAGCACTGTCTGCCAGGAGTGTGGCCAACCACCGATCGGATGACCTCTGAGCGCCGGATGGGCTCTGGTGCTTTCACCTGCGCTCGCTAAGAATGCGTTGTGTTCAAGTTAAGTGATTAATTGAAGACACTTTGCTATTGTATCGAAAATGTTTCGTGAATTCTGCATATTTTCTGTGAAATTTGCGTGCATACATCTTTACAAACGTAGACAATTCCATGCCGGAAGCAACATTGGTTGCTATAATGCGATGCGAATAATTAAGGCGCCAACATATGTGTCGCCATAACTTAATTAGTTCGGCTGCCGCTTCGCCTCAAAAGGATTGAAAAGGCTGATTTGCGGCGCGATAAGCGTTTACTATTAATCATCAGCACAATGCTTGGTGGCCGTTAAACTCTCCTAACAAATGCCGTCCGGCGCATTCCATGGCCTGATAGGACATTTGGCCTAGTCCGGGGCAGCTAAGCAGGTTTTGCGGCCTTGCGGCTGATGATCAGGAAAGGATCGCTGCCGAAGTCGGTCACGGTAGTAACCACGCCATCTGACCACATGATGTTCAACTGCTCAAGCTGCGTGCCGATCGGAAGCCAAAATGGGCACGCACGGGGTCGCCGGAGAGATAACCGCTGGCGGCTTGCAGTTCGCGGGTGTAGGTGCCGGACGAGGTGTCCAGCACGAGGCGCGCCGAGGCCAAACAGATTAGGTGTGCCGGGTGCGCGTAGTTCCACTTGCAGGCTTGCGCCGCTGCACAGTTGATTCCCGAAGACTTGCGCGGGCGCGTTGAGGTTGTTGACGACGATATCGAGGTCACCGTCGTTGTCGAGGTCGCCCATGCTCATGCCGCGTCCACCGCTCAGGCTGCCGAGTCCCCATTCCGGTGCGGGGACGAAGCGCGCGCCTGCATCATTGCGAAAGGCGTAATTCGGTTCGATCAGCTCGTCGTCGGGCAGATGCCCGAACAATTCGACCGAGGCCATGCCGTTGACAAGATAGAGGTCAAGGTAACCATCCTGATCGAGGTCGCCGAATTTGCTCGACCATGTCCAGCCTGTCGCGGCGATGCCATAATCGGCGGCTTGATCGATCAGCCCTTGGTCGGCGGTTTGTTCTGGTCCGTAGAACATGTTGCGGCTGGCCTGCGTGTCGCCGGGCAGCACCTGCCGCGCGTTGAGGTCGGACGTGACGTAGCGCCATGCCGCCTCAGAGTCGGGGGTCTCGTCGACAGGATGCATATCCGCGGCAAAAAATTCAAACACGCCGTCATTGTTGATGTCGCCAAGGTCAAAGCTCATGGTGCTGAAAGTGGTGGTGGCGAACAGTCCAGCGGGCCGCCAGGCGCCATCGACGAACGACCAGCTTTGATCCGGCAGACTGAAGTCATTGCCGACGACCAGATCGAGTAATCCGTCGCCGTTCACATCGCTGACCGCCAGCGCGAGCGCCTGCGCCTGTTCTGCCAGTCGGGTGGATTCGTAGCCGTCACCGGTGTTTTCGTAGTAGATCACGCCCGCGCCGCCGCTATTGAGGAGCTTGTCGCGCAGCAATTGGAGCAGTTCGGCGTCATACGAGGCTGTGACGAGATCAAGATCGCCGTCCCGATCCGCATCGACCCACGCGACCGTATAGGCGGGACGCAGCACGTTGCCGAGCGGCGTCAGCGTGAAGGTCTCGTCGCCGTTGCTGCGCCACCACTGCGGCGCGCCTACCTGACTGGTGAAGATGATGTCGAGCCAGCCATCGGCGTCCACGTCGACGGTTTGTACGGCGCGCGTTCGCCCGGTCGGTCGGGGAAATTCCTGCGCGCGAAAGGTCAAATCGCCTTCATTCCAGAGAATGCGGTTCGACCCGTCGAGATTGCCGAGTACGAGGTCAAGCAAACCGTCGCCGTTCAGGTCGTTGATCGCCAGCCCGGAACCGTTGCTCTCGTAGAAGCGGACAGTGCTGCCACGCGACTGCGTCGTGTGGGGCAGGAGATGTTCGATGAATGCGCCGCTGCACGTCTGCGCGGAGATTGGCATCACTGGGAGGAGCGCGAGCAGGCCGAAGATGACCAGAAACACCGCGATCCGTCGGAAAGTGGCGGGCAGGTGAACATAAGTGAACAGCATGGTCAGTCATCCTCGGGAACTAAAACCGCCGCCTCGCTGATAACTGAGGCGGCGGCAGTCTAGCAATTACACGTAATCAGACGAACCTTAGAACAGGTCGTTGATTTCCGCATTCGCGCCGGGCAGAACATCGGCAGCCTGCGCCGTGCCCAGACCAATCGCGTCCATCGCTTCGTTCATAATCGTGCTGATTTCGCCCGCATAGTCGGCGATCGGGAACAGGAACGTGCCGCCTTCTTCATTCGCCTGTTCGACGAACGCGCTCACGTCCACGCCCGCATCCGCACGCATCTGCTGCGAAGCCGCGGCAGCATCCGGGATCGCCGGGAAGACGACGCCCGACGCGCCGATGATGTTCTGGCAATCAGCCGACGCCAGGAACTTGACCCACGACCACGATCTTCGAGGTGCGGCGTGCCAACCCAGATCGAGTCCGCGAGACCGTTGAACATGCTCTTACGGCCTTCCGGGCCAATCGGCAGACGACCGAAGCCGACCGGGAATTCGCTGGCGAGGAACGTGCCGATCATCCACGAGCCGTTCATGGTCATGGCGATGTTGCCAGCCTGGAACAGGGTCGCCGAACCGAGCGAGCTGACTTCTTCAAACGAAGGCGCAAAGCCGTGTTCGACGGCGAGGTCGGCCCACCACTGGACGGTGTTGATGAAGCGTTCGTCATCGTAGTAGTATTCGTCGCCCCACGGGCCGTTGTTGAACTGCCAGCCGGTGCTGACGGCGAGAGCGCTCCACTGGGTCTGGCCGTACGCGCCGCCCATGCCATCCGGCACGAAGCCGTACTGCACGACGTTGGTCTTGTCGAAGTCGGGGCTGAGGCCATTGTTGCCATTGGCATCGAGGGTCAGCGCGGCGATGGTCTGCAGGAACGTGCCACCATCTTCAAGGTTCCACGTCCACTCGTCCATGATCGCCGGGTCGACGCCCGCCGCTTCAAACAGGCTCTGGTTGTAGACGACGGCGATGGTGTCCCAGTCCTTGGGCAGACCATAGCGCGCGCCATCCTTCGCCCACAGTTCGGCGAGACCGGGGTAGTAGATGTCGGTCGCGACGCCGTCACGTTCGACCAGCGGCTGCAGGTCGACGAGCTGTTCCAGCGCGACGAATTCCGGATACTTGGCGAGGTGGTCAGTGAACACGTCGGGCGCGTCACCGCTGATGAAACCGGTGGTGATGGCCGTCCAGTAGTCATCCCAGCCGAGCTGTTCAACATTCACAGTGATGCCCGGGTTGGCGGCCATGAAGGCATCCGCGCACTGTTGGTACGCCGGAAGCTGGTTCGTGTCCCACAGGACGTAGCGGATCGAGACCCCGTCCTGCGCGCTCACGGCGGAGACGCTCAGCAGCAGGGCGACGACGAGAAGGACGAACAGGGAAGAACGGTGCTTCATTATGTAAACTCCCAAATATATAGAAACTGACTTACCCTGTGTAAACAGGCGGCAACCAACGTCACCGCCTGCGGAACACCACGATCATTTGAAGCCGGAGAACTGGATAGAATCGACGACCCGGCGACCGAAGAAGATGAACAGCAGAATGGTCGGCACGATGCTGACGACCGTCCCGGCCATCAGACCCGTCCAGTCGGGCGCGCCTTGCGGCGTCTGCGACTTGAAGATGTTGAGCGCCACCGTCAGCACGCGCAGGTTCTCGTCACGAGCGACGAGGAACGGCCACAGATATTCGTTCCACGTGCCGATGAAGGTGAGCAGTGCCAGCGTGAGCAGCGGGCCGCGCATCAGCGGCAGTGAGATGCGCCAGAACACGCCGAAGTAGGTCGCGCCGTCGAGGAGCGCCGCTTCTTCCAGGTCTCGGTTGAGGCTGATAAAGAACTGACGCATAAAGAACACCGCGAATGGCGTCATTAGCAGCGAGGGCGCAACCATCCCCTGAAACGTCCCGATCCAGCCCAACTGGCGGATGAGTACGTAGTTCGGGATGAACAGCACGATCCCCGGGATCATCAGGCCGGTCAGGTAAACGAAGAAGATCTGGTCGCGGAATGGGAACTTGAAGCGTGCGAAGGCGTAGGCGGCCATCGCGCTGAACAGTGACTGCCCGATCATCACGACGGTGGCGTACGCAAACGAGTTGCGCAGGAAGACCCAGAAATTGATCGAACCCGCGGAAATATTGCTGGCCCCTTCGCCCACGATGGTTGACGGGTCGATCATGCCGAGCACGCGCTGGAAATTGAACAGCGTCGGGTTGTAGGGCAGCAGCTCGCTGGCGTGTCCGAAGATCGCCGTTGGGTCGTTGAGCGCCGTGCGCAGAACCCAGTAGAACGGGAAGACGGTGACGAAAATCAGAAGGCCGAGCAAAACCCAGATGATGAGGTTGTTCCAGTTGAGACGCTTGGGCTCAACGGCGGAGTTGGTCGTTTTGACGCTGGTTTGAGAAATTGCGCTCATGATCCGCTCCCTTTAGCTGTAATCCGCAAGATCGGACTGGTTGCCACGGAAGGAGCGAATTTGCACGATGGTCACCGTCACGAGGATGAGGAACAGCACCACGGAGGCGGCGGTCGCCATACCCATGTTGATGCGTCGTTCAAAGACCTGCTCGTAGATGTACACGATGATGGTGCGTGTCGCGCCTGCCGGACCACCTTCTGTCGCCACGGCGATGGTATCGAAAATCTGGAAGGAGCCGATCACCGAGGTCACCAGCACGAACACCAGCACGGGACGCAGCAGCGGCAGGGTGATGCGCAGGAACTGCACCAGCCCGTTCGCACCGTCGACGCGCGCCGCTTCATAGAGCGATTTGGGAATGGTCTTCAACCCGGCGTAGATCAGGATGGCTGTGTAGCCCATATGCCGCCAGATGTTGACCCCGGCGACGGACGCAATGGCTTGATCCGGGTTGCCGAAGAAACCCTGCTGACCGATCCCGATGTTTTGCAGGAAGATGTTGATGAGGCCGAGCGTGGGGTCGAGCAGCCACACGAAGAGCATGGCGACGATGACGTTGGGCATCAGCCACGGGAGGATCAAAATGCCGCGCAGCAGCGGCGAGTTGGAGATGCGTTCCATCAAGAGGGCAATGCCGAGCGCCAGCACCGTTTGCAGCGGAATATTCCACAGCACATAGGTTACGGTGATTTGCAGCGACCGCCAGAAGCGGTCATCCGCAAACAGCTCTTGGTAGTTTTCCAAGCCGACGTATTTCGCATCGGTCAGCAGGTTCCATTCCTGAAAGCTGATGAACACGCTGCGAACTGCGGGAACGGCGAAGAACGCGATGAACCCGATCAGGCTGGGCAGGATGAAGAGATATCCGAGCAAAGCCTGATTGTTCCCAAGCCGCGACATAAAGCTCGGTTTGGGGGGTGACGCAGAAGAAGCAACTCTTATTGCAGCCACGAACAATCCTCCGAAAAATAAACTATTTCTTGCGCGGCGCTCCACAGGATTCGCGCACGACCAACTGAGTGTGCAGCGTGACGTGCCGATTTTCAACTGGTTCGCCGTTGAGCAGCGCGATCAGCATTTCGGCTGCTTTGCGCCCATGCTCTTCATCCGGTTCGTTCATCGTCGTCAGCGGTGGATGGCAGAAACCGGCCAAACGCACATTATCAAACCCCACAATCGCAATGTCTTCCGGGACGCGCAGCCCACGCTCGCGGATGGCGCGGATGGCGCCGAAGGCCATCACGTCATTCATCGCGTAGACCGCATCCGGCAGCGGTGATCCGCTGTCGAAGATCGATTGCATCGCCGCGTAGCCCGTTTCCGGGTCAAATTTCCCCCAGCGGATGAGGTTCGGATCGACGGCGAGGCCGTTCTGCGCCATGGTGGCGCGGAACTGGTCGAGCCGAAAGTGAACATGGGTCTGTTGATCGTCGTACGTGATGCAGGCGATGCGCCGGTAGCCCAGATCGATTAAGTGCTGGACAATGATGTGAACGCCGTTCACCTTATCGACCGTGACCGAGTACACCGCAGGATCGATGTGATCGAGCGCGACGACCGGCATGCCATTTTCGGTACAGTCGATGATATAGTCGATGTCTTGACGGGGTGGGCTGCCAAAGTTGATGATCGCGCCCGCGGCTTCGCGGCTTTGCAATAAACGGCGAAACACGTTTGACGCATTGTCAGTCGCCGCCTGCTCGACGAGGATGCGAAAACCCGCGCGCTGCGTCACTTCGGTGATGCCGGTGAGCACACGGGGCAGATATTCATCAATGAAAACCTGACGGTGCGGTTGCTGCAAGACCAGGGCGATCGTGTCGCTGCGACCACGCGCCAAGGTGCGCGCCCCCGCATGCGGCGTATAGTTTAATTCACGCACCGCGTTCAGCACGCGCTCTTTAGTTTCGTCACTGATATTGGCGTCGACGACATTGTTCAGCACGAACGACACGGTCGTCTGGGAGACGCCCGCAAGTTCAGCGACTTGTTTGCTCGTAATCCGACGCGACTTCATAAATCAGCTCAGAAACAATCGTAAAATGTTTACTAAAGGGCATTACTAACGCGCATTAGTAAAATAGCCCATTTTAGATCACCTGTCAAGCAATTCGTTGGAAGTGCCTAATTCACGGGATCAATCAGTCCAATTTTGTAACCGCTTGGGCGTGTTATGCTTGTAAGCACACTGGAGCAGATCACGTGATCTGCCCCAACCGTTACCCAACTCCGCCTGAAACAGTCAGCGAAAACGGGTTGCATTACCCCTTAATCGCGCCGGAGGTCATGCCGGAGACAATCTGCCGTTGGAAGAACATGAACATGAGCAGCGGCGGCACAGTGATCACCAGCACGTTGGCGAACAATAGATGCCATTCCGAGTTGAACTGGCTGATATAGCTGTACATGGTGAGCTGTACGGTGACGTTTTGCGCGCCGGGCAGGAAGTACAGCGGCGAGGTGAAGTCGTTGTAGATGCCGACCGACGATACGACGACCACCGTGATGATCGCGGGGCGCAGCAGCGGCAGAATCACGCGCAAAAACACCTGCATGGGCGACGCGCCGTCGATGATGGCGGCCTCGTCCAGTTCGCGCGGAATCGTCGCCATGAATGCGCGCAGCGTGATGATGGCGAACGGCATGGTGAAGGCGACCTGCACGAAGATCAACCCGAACAGGGTGCGGTACAGGCCGATGCTTTGCAGCAGAAAGATCGTCGGGACAACTGCCGGGGGGATGATCAACCCGGCGAGGATGATCGAACTGGCGAGCGCGGCTACCCGGTCACGCCGCCGCTGCATCACAAAGGCGACCAGCGCCGAGAACAGCACGATCAATGTGATGGACACGACGGTGATGATCAAACTGTTGCGCATGGCGATGAACATGCGCCCATCGCCGAATTCCAGCACTTCGCGGATGTTTTCGAACAGTTGGAAGTTATCCGGCAGCGTGAAGCGGAACATCGCCGCATCCGGCCCGGTTTTCGCCGCGGTCAGAAGAATGAAGATGAACGGTACAATGAAGATGACGCCGATGACGAGCAGGGCAATCGCATCCAGCCATACCGAGCCAATGAAATTTCGCAGCTTCATAGTTCCTCCAGCTCGCGGCGATTGAAGAAGCGCATCAACGGGTAGACGATCACGGTCACGAGGACGAACAGCACGACATTGCCCGCGGTCGAAAGCCCGTAAAAGCCCGCCTGATACTGCTTGTAGATCACGGAGGTGAGCACATCGGAGGCGAAACCGGGGCCGCCTTTGGTCATCGTCCAGATTAAGTCAAAGGAGCGCAGCCCGCCGATAAACGACAGCAGAATCACGGTGAAAGCGGCATTGCGCGAGAGCGGAAGAATCACATAGCGGAACTTGACCCAGAAACCGCCCTCCAAGCGCGCCGCTTCGAAGTAGTCATTGGGAATCGAAAGAATGCCGGCGATGAAGATCACCGTGGCGATGCCGAGACCCTTCCACACGTCGACCAGCGCGACCGAGAACAGCGCGAGCCCCGGATTGCCGAGCCAGTCCGGCTTAGCCAGACCGATTGCGCCGATCACGGTGTTGATCAGGCCGATGGATGGCTGCATCAACGCGCCGAAGGTGATGCCCACCGCAATCGTGCTGACGAGCACCGGGAAGAAGATGATGCTGCGCAGCAGACCCTTCAGCTTGAGCCGCGAGGTGAGCAGCATGGCGAGGGGCAGGGAGATAAGCACTTTGAGACCGCTGGTCATGATGGCATAAATAATCGTATTGCGCAGCCCGGCGGTCAGCTGCGGGTCGTTAAAGAAACGTTCGTAATTATCCAGGCCGATGAACGTGGCATCGAACAGCGTCCAGCGGGTGAGGCTGAAATAAAAGGCCAGCAGCGTCGGAATGACGAAGAAGATCCCGAACACAATAGCGGCAGGCAGGTAGAACCAGCGCGGATACGTCCGCAGAACGGTCTTGGGACGAGTCTCGATTTGCATACGACCTCTCAGTCAGCGGGTGCATAGCGTAGAAAGACTGACCGCCGCAGCGGCCAGTCCCTCACACAAGTTGATTTCCTTACGGACTGCCGTTTACCAGCCGGGCAGGCCGAGCTGCTGCGCCTGACGCTCGACGTCGAGGTCGTAGTTGGCGGCGGCTTCTTCCGCGCTCATCTGACCCGTGCCGACGGCCACGCACAGTTGTTCGAGGTTCGGCCCCTTGATCGGCGAGAGGAACTCCAGTGCCGGGTAGGAGTTGCCCGAGTCGATGTAGGCTGCGAGATCCTGCACGGCGGGCAGCACCGTGTCGGGCAGCGTCGAGTCCTTGATCAGATATGGGCCATTCGGCGGCACCATGGCGGTGATCGCGTCCACGCCTTCCACTGAAGCGATGAAGCCGAGGAATCCGAGGGCGGCTTCGAGCTTCGCGCCCGTGGTGGTCACGGGGATGTACGTGCCCGCAGGCATCCAGATCGTCGCGCCGTTCGCATCCGCGCTGGGGCCGGGCTGCGCGAAGAAGCCGATGTCGTTCGCCTGATCTGGGAAGTTGGTGGCGATGGTGGAGAGCGCGAAGGTCAGCATGGGGAAGTGCGCGACTTCGCCATTGGCCAGCAGCGACAGACCCTGTTCGAAACGCGTGGTCGCGTAATCCTGCTGCCACCAACCCTGTTCGTAACCCTGCTGCAGGTACTGGAAGCCCGCGAGCGCCGCCGGGGTGGTCGCGTACTTCGCTTCATTGGCGGTGTAAGCATCGGCGAAGCCCGGAGCCTGCTGTTCGACATTGTAGTAGTCGGCGAGGACGAACAACTGCGACGTCCACGTATCGCCGAAAGTCGCGAGGACCGGCGGAATGCCCGCTTCGAGGAGCGCTGCGTTGTTCGCCGCGAACTCTTCCCACGTAGTCGGGACGCTCAGGCCAAGTTCTTCGTAGACGGCCTTGTTGTAGAGGATGCCGCCGCCCATCGCCGTGCCCGTGGGTACGCCGTAGATTCCATCGCCCTGCGACACGGTCGGCAGGAACGATTCCTGAATGTTGGCGATGAACGCCTGATCCGACAGATCGACCAGCGTCTGCGTTGGGTTGAGCGCCTGCAGCAGCGAACCGGAGTTGTAGAAGAAGATGTCGGTCATGTCGCTGGTGGCGAGGCGGGTCTTGACGATGTTATCGCCTTCGGTGCCGCCGGGACGGCTTTCAATCGTGAACGTGACGTTCGGGTAAAGCGCGGTGTAAGCGTCGGTGAGCGCCTTGGCCATGTCCTGACTGTTCTGGCTGTCGTCGACCAAATACGTCAGGTTGACAGCATCCTGTGCGGAAACTGCTGAAATGCTCAGCACCAATACGAGAAGAAGAAAAAGCACTTTCGTTTTCATGCGAAATACTCCCTAGAACGATGTAAGTTTTTCCCAAACGCGTCCGGAGGCGCGTCTGTTCACAAAAGTTAAGTAGTGCTCTCTGCGGTCACCGGCTGATCGGCGCAGGCCCGGTTGACTCCCGCACGATCAACTGCCAACCGCTCTCGATCACTTCCGGTGCCCAATTCGGTTCGGCAAGACGCCGGAGCAACAGGCGCACGGCATCGCGACCGTTTTGCTCCGGGCTGCCCGTGACCGTGGTCAACCGGGGGACCGAGTACGAAGCAAACGGGATATTGTCAAAACTGGCGATGGACACATCAGCGGGCACGCGCAGCCCGAGATCGGCGGCGGCCCGCAGCGCGGCGATCCCCTGCAGGTCGTTGATGGTGAGCAGGGCGGTCGGGCGATCCGCGCGTTTGAGCAGTTCCAGCGTGGCGCGGTAACCATCTTCCAGACGCTGGCCGCAGCGAATCACCAGCGAGTCGTCGTACGGGAGCCCGGCGTTGGCTAAGGACTGGCGATAGGCTTCCAGACGGTCATAGCCTTGTTCGGGCACGTCCACGCCGTAGACGAAGCCGATGCGCTGGTGCCCAAGTTCGAGCAGATGCGCCATCAGCGCCAGCGTGCCCGCTCCATAACCCTGATGCACATAGTCGAACTCCGAAAGACTCCCTGAGATTTCGACAATCGGGCGCGCGGAACGTTTGAGCTGCGCGGTGACCTGTTCGGACAACTGCTTAAAGCCGATCAACATGATGAGCCCATCAACCCGTTGTTCGGCGAGTTCGCGAATACTCTGGTTTTCCTGTTCAGGTGTCAGGGGGTTGTGCGCCAGCAGCAGGCTGTAACCATGCGCTTCGGCCTCGGCGGAAATGCCGACGAGCATCTGCCAGAAAAACGGATTCTCGTACAGCGGCAGCAGCACGCCGATCGTTTTGGTTTCGCCGCTGCGCAGGGCCTGCGCGCGGGCATCGACCTCATAGCCGAGATCGGCAATGGCATCGAGGACGCGCTGTCGGGTTTCTGCCGAGATTGGAATGCGTCCGCCGTCCTGATCGTTCAAAACGTAGGAAACGGTCGCGCGGGAGACCCCGGCCATGCGAGCGACGTCATGTTGTGTCGGACGTTTCATCGTGCTTACTCCTTCGGGACGTAATACCCGACAGAATCATACACGACGACGGGCGCCGACGATGTACTCAAAGCCGCAGACCATCCAATAAAGATCATCGGAATAACCACTAATGACCAGAAAATAGTTTAATTGCACGAATCACCTGACACGTGTAATCTTATGCAGAGGCGGAGAAGTTGTCAAGTTTTTGCTCACACGGCGTGGACAAAACGCTGCTGTCCATAAGATTCCCACGGGCCCTACCTGGAAACAAAACCGCCCGGTCAACGTTCGACCGGGCGGTTTTGTTCAAAAAGGGGTTTACGGGAGAGCGTTTATTCGCCGGTAACGCCGGTCATTTCAACCGACTCCACGAACCAGCGCTGCAAAACAAAGTACATCACGAGGAGCGGCAGAATGTTGAGGAATGTACCACTCATTTTGACCGCTTCGTTCAAGCGATCAAAGATGTTGACCGTCCCCGGTGGATACAGGTTTTCGTAAGCCTGCACAAAGCGCGACAACTGCATGGGCAGGGTCGTCACGCCGCCTTCGAGGAAAATGCCGGTGAGGAACGTCTCGTTCCAGTACCACACAATCGAGAAGATGAACGAGACGATGTACGCCGGAAGCGCGGTCGGCACGGCGATTTTGCGGAAGATGTAGAAATCGGTCGCCCCGTCCAGTCGCGCGGATTCTTCCAGTACCTTGGGCAGCGAGAGGAAGCTCTGGTAGAAGATGAGGATGAAGATCGGACTGCGGAAGCCCTGACCGAGGATCGCGGGCAGAATCAGCGCGAGCGGATTGCCGAGCAGTCCGAGATTGCGGTACGTCAGCATTTGTGGGATGACGGTGTTCTGCGGCGGGATGATGAACGTTGCCAGCAGCAGAATGAACACAATCGGCTTACCCCAGAAGCGATACCGCGCCAGACCATAGCCCACAATTGACGCGACGACCGTCTGCAGCGCCGAGGGAATCACGCTGATGAGCGTGGAGGTGAGCAGTGTGTCCGGATACGACAACACGCGCAGCCCTTTGTCATAGTTGCCGAGGAACAACTCCGTCGGCACCCACTGCACCATCGGGTTGAGCAGGTCGCTCGGGTTTTTGATGCTGGTGATGAACATGAACAGCAGTGGCTGTAAATACACGAAGCCGATGGCGATGAGCACGGCGTACAGCGCCATACTCATGGTGATGCCGCGATGATCGCGACCGCCGAACAGGATGCCCCGCGCGCGTTCGACGGCGGGGTGGTGGAGGACTTGCTGCATCATCGTGACCCCCGGCGCGCCCATTGACCCAAGACGAGATACATAATCACGAGCAGGATGACCATGACGACGAAATAGATGAAGGCCATCGCGCTGGCGTAGCCGATGCCGCCCTGCACGTCGTACATCTGGTCATAGATGTAGCGGATGACCTTGTTTTCGGAGAAGTGCGAGAGCGTGACGATGGTATAGATGGCATTGACCAGCGTCGCCGTCGACAGTGAGGGCAGCGTGATCTTCCAGAACATTTCCCAACCCGAGGCGCCGTCAATCGACGCGGCCTCATAAATGCTGCGGTCGACTTTTTGCAGGCTCGACAGGTAGATCAGAATCTGCACGCCGGAGAACCACAGAATGAGCACGAACGAGGTCAGCAGGTATTCGACTGGGGTCCGCAGCGCGCGGGGTAGGTCTTCGAGGAAGGTCTGCACGGCGGGCAGGTTGGCGATCCCCGGTGCGGTGGCAGCGCCTTGTGCCGTCAGTTCGCGGATCACCGGGCCGCTGGTGATGACGATCGGCAGGAAGAAGATGACGCGGAACAGCCCTTTGAGCCGGAACTTGAGGTTCAGGAACATTGCGATGATCATGGCGAAGATCAGCACGATGGGGATCGACACGAGCGTTTCGACGGTGTAGGCGATCAGTAGTTCGACGAAGTTCGGGTCGGTGAACAGTCCGCGCGTATAGTTCGCCCAGTCGACAAAGCGCAGGTCGATGCTGGTGGCCGCCACTGTGACCTGATTGAAGCTGTAGCGCAGCGTTTCGGCGAGCGGCAGCAGCGTGAACAGCAGAAAACCGATCACCCAGATGAGGACGAAACCGTAGCCGTGCAGAGCCTCGCGGGTGCGGAGACTGACTTCGCGGCGAACCGGAGTGCGACTGGTCATAGGCTGCTCTCCACAAGTAGGGCGTCTTGCGCCGGGACGACGGTCGCGCCGTTCACATACAACTGATCCGTGTAGTTGACGATGATCTGCTGACCATTGGCGTAGGTGGTTGCGAACACCCCGTCGGCAAGCTGGGTATGCGCGCTGATCGCCTGACCGCGCACCGGCGCGAGCAGCGCGTTCAGCCACTGGTAGGTCGTGCGAATTTCGTCACCCCACTGCTCGTACGACGACGTATAGATCCAGTTTGAGCGCGTGTTGAGGATATTGGCCGTCGGCTCATGGGTGATGAAATACGACGGATAGATGCCGAATTCGACGTGGCGCAGCAGGTCACCCTGTTGGTCGGAGGAGAAGTTCAGGGCAGCCCCGTAATACGGCATGTAGCCCGCCAGCACAATCGGCAGGAAGGGTACCGATTCCGAGGTGTAGATATAACCGTTGTCGCCGATTGGCATATCATAATAGGCCTGCGCCAGCCCGAAGAAATACTCGTTCGGGCGGTACATCCCGAGCCGCTGCGGCGTCTCGCTCAGCAGACTCTGGTAGGCGTCGATCGCCTGTTCCCGGTTGAGCGGGGCGCTGCTGCGGAAATCGCCGTAGAGCATCCAACTCATGCCATCAATTGCTAGGCCGCTGTTAACGCGCGCCGCCATATCACTGGCGAGGCTGTTCAAGCGCTGACTCAGCACATCGAGTGTGAAATACGAGCCGTAGGTGCGATTGAAGCCTTCTGTATCGATATTCGTGATTGCCATCGCAAGGTCGGTGCGCGCGGTGTAGCCGCTTTCCCGGAAATAGGCCATCTGCGGGTCGAGATACAGCGACAGATGACCGCCATTCGCCGCGATCTGATCAGTGATGTTGGCCAAGTCGCCGACGCTGCCGAGGCCGCCTTCCAGCGTGAGGGTGGTTGGTGGCATCGTGGCCGCGCCGTAAGGCTGCCAGCCGTAGTAAATCACTTCCGGATTTGGGAGTTGCAGCCCGTTGAGGATGTCACCGATCTGGCTGATAGTCGTCATCGGGACGAAGCGATTCCAGAAGAGCACCTGCTCTTTGTCGCCGCCGAGGACTTCCAGCCGCAGGCCGATATTCGGGTTGCTCTCGCTGAACGGATGCAAACGTCCATTATCGACCAGATACTGTTGGTAGCTGTGCGCCATGCCCACGTAATCGGCATCCGTCCCGGTCAGGAAGCGGAAATGCACGACGGCGTCGAAGTTGTTGCGATTGCGCTGCACGATGGTCACCCCGGCGCCCGAACGATTCGTCGCTTGGAAGTAGGGTTCAGCGTAGATGAACGACGTGTACAGGAAGTTGAAATTGGTGATGATGCCCGCCGGATGCACTTGCAGTTCTCCGTAGGCCGCGCCTTGATCCACAATTGAAATGAAGGCGTTCTCGCCTGCACCGTGCACTATGCCGAAGACCGGGTAGCCAATCGGCGCTGGGTTCGTCACCAGTGGATCGTAGGGCATCACGGCGGTCATGCCGAGATCTTCACCGTAGTAGCGCCCGTAGAACATGTTCTGCGCGCGGGTGGTGTCGGCAAAGTGGATGAGGCTGCCGGTGCCATCGGGGACGAGCATATACCCGTCGATGCTGCTGCCGCGCGCTGCGCCCAGGAAGGGATACACATAGATTTGCCCAAGACGATAGTTGGGGCTGGTTTCACTGATCGAGGCGGCGGGAATTTCCACGCGCACACCCTCGGTTTCGAGCTGAAGGATCACCGTGAAGCTGATGCCGAATTCGGTGAACGTCACCTGAGCCGATACGCCCTGATCGATGGCCGTGATGTCGAGCGTGTGCTCCGCGTTGGCGATTGATGTGCGCTCGTTGATCGCGCGGTTGTCCAGATATTCGATGCTGATGCCGCTCTGCGCGAACGCCAACCATGAACGGTTGAGGCGGTCTTCTTCCAGCTTTTCGTCGACGCCGGAATGCCACAGGTAGCCGCTGCGCTTATCGCGCAGTTTGAAGGCCAGCGTTGCCGAATCGAGGTACATTTCAAACGTCTCGTTGTCGGCGACCAGCGCGTAGCTTGCGGGTATATCCTGCGGCGGAGTCTGCGCGTGCGCCGGGCCGACGGCCAGCAGCGCGCCCAGCAGCCAGAGCACTGTACCGAGCGCGAGTTTGGTCAGATGGGGGTACAGGCGGTTCAGGTTAGCCACGCAGACCGACCTCCCGGATAACTGCCGCGACAAATTCGTACAACTGTGTGAACAGCACGTACAGGATGTAGGTCGTGAGCAGGAACATCGCCATCGTGAACAGCGTCGCCAGAATGTTGCGCACGGTTTCCCCAAAGGAGAAGTTGTGCACCTCTTTGACCATGATGACGAGCATGATGCCGGACCACAACCACACCAACTGCATCGAGAAGCTGTAGATGAACTCCTCGTTGAGCGTGAGCACGTTGGAGATGAGTGTGATGGGCAGTCCGAGCAGCACGTAGGGGAACAGGCTGTAGGCGCTGCCGATGATCACATGGCGCAGGCTGCCTTCGCCATCGCTGATGGTCGCGATCAGGTAGTTGGCGATATTCCAGAGCGCGAGCGGCACCACCGTGAACACGATCTCCATTTCGACGTCGATCTGCCACCACGTTGCGTAGGGACTGAAGACGAAGCCGGTCAGATAGAGCGCGAGGACGCGGATGATCACAATCCACAGGTAGATCAGTCCCGCAAACAGCAGACTCCCGCGCAGATTCTTTTTGATGTAATAGAAGCTGTCCATGGGCTGCTTGATGAAGCGGAACATGAACACGAAGTCGTCGATCAGGTGAATTTTTTGCGCGCGTTCACCCAACGCGCGGAGCGGGTCAAGCCAGCGGTAGCGGCGTTCCAACCGTCCGAACACGCTGAAAGCGATCCACCCGAAGAACATGACGCCGATGGCGTTACCGAGATGGCGCTGCAGCACGGCGTTGCGCAGCTCCCAGAACGTTTCTGAATACCCCGCCCGGTTTTCCGCCAGCCGATAAAACTGAAGGGCGTTGGCGTAATCAGAATCCTTGTAGGCCGCGCTCGCCAGCGCTTCATAGGACAGGATGACCAGCCCATTGAAGTTGAGTACATCGTTGAAGAAGGGGCGGGCTTCGGTATAGAAGCCTTCCATATATAGTCGCACGCCGTTGTGCAGTTCGCGCGCAAAGGCGGTGACCTGATACGTGACGACGGCGTTCTTCTCTTTGTCCAGCACGTACAGGTTTTCGCCAACGCGCTCAATCGCCGTCGGATTGCTCAGCAGACCGAGGCGTTGATCACCGCGATCCAGCCCGCCAAATCCGGAACAGCAGCGCGCCGTTCTGGTCATATTCGAAGATCGTACCCTCTTGATCCACCGTGACCATGAGCCCGTCATCGCTCACGGTGATATCACGGAAGGTGCGCGACCCGAACATCCAGCGGTCGAACAGGTTGCGCCCGGAGACCGTGAACTTGCGAATCGCCTTGTCGCGATCCGCCCCAGCGGTGATGGTGTAAACCAGCGATTGATTGTCAATGTCAAGGTTGGATGGAGAGGCTGCTTCGTTGCGAATGAACTGATCAAGCTGGTCTTCGGTCAGGAACATGCGCTGCAAAATCATCTTCAGCGACATTTCGGCGGAATTCGCGCCGAAGTAGCCGATGAAATTGCCACTCGTATTCATCATGACCAACCCATCGACCGAACTTTCGCTCACGATGTACAGGTTTCTGCGCGTGTCGACCGAGATTTTGCGCGGCAGGAATTCGCGATTCGCGCCGAACAGCGGTTCACTGGGGCGGCCAAACTCGTTGACGAGATTGCCATCAGCATCGAGGATGATGACGGTGTTCTTGCCCGCGTCGGCGATGTAGAGCGTGCCCTCTTCGTCGACGTACAGGCCAGTCGGCGCGTCGAGAATATCCACGCCATACTCGGCAACCACCTGAAAGGCCGCGTCGAGTTTGATGATGCGGCTGTTGCCCGTATCTGCGATATAGAGCGACCCATCCGCGGCGTAGAACATGTCTTCCGGCGCGTCGACGGGCAGGTCGATCTGATCGAGCGGGGTATAGGCGTCTTGCGTCGGCCACAGCGAACTGCCCGGGCCGAGCGTCCACGTGGTGTACGGTGACACCGCCTGTGCGGGCAGGGTCGTACCTGCCAGCACGATCAAGAGGAGGAGCAGCGTCAGCAGCTTTTTCATTTCAGCCCCGAATGTGACATGGTGCTCATCACCTGGCCTTGCAGGAAGATGAAAATGATCAGATTGGGCAGGAACATGATCAGCGCGGCGGCGGCGGCGATACCTTGCCCGGCGACCGCGGTCGCCCCGGTCGCAGTCGTCTTGGTCAGTGTGCTCAGGTAAAACGCCAGCGTGCGCAGACTCTCGGTGTTGATGTAGAGCGTCGAAATGTCGGCGTTGTTCCACGCGGCCTGAAAGGTGAGGATGGCGATGGTCGCCAGCGCGGGACGGATCATCGGCAGTACGATGCGCCAGTAGATTTCGAGGTCGGTCGCGCCGTCGATCTGCGCCGCTTCCAACACTTCATCAGGCACGCCGTCAATGAACTGCTTGAGCAGGAACAACCCCACCGGCATGGCCAGCACCGGGAGAATGTGCACCCAGAACGAATCGAGCAGGTTGAGGCGTTCGATCACCAGAAAGCGCGGGATCGTCACGGCGACGGGCACGAACATCAGCGCCACGTTGTTGATCGCAAATAAAGCCTGTTTGAGCTTAAAGCGTTTTTTAGACAGTGAATAAGCTGCCGCGCTGGACACGATGATCGACGCGCCCACCGTCACCAGCGTGATGAGGATGCTGTTGAACAGGTAACGGCTGACCGGAATGCCCGAAGTCGACAGTTTTGAAAACAAGTCGGTGAAATTTTTGAAGGTCGGGTTGACGACGAGAAAGCGCGGCGGGTAGGCGAACAGTTCGTCCGGCGGTTTGAAGGCGCTGGAAAAGATGAAGATGATCGGGAGCAGCATCACGGCGGCCAGCGGCACCAGCAAGATGTAAAACTTGATCTGGCTGACGTGGAAGCCCTGCGGGTTGATGCCCCGATTACGCACCCCAGTGTAACGCTGATACCAGTTCATGTTCATACGGATGCTCATCATTAATTCCCGAACAGGCGGGTCGCGACGCGTGAGAAGAACAACACCATCAACAGCAGCACCACCGACACCGCGGCGGCGTAGCCCATCTCATAGCGTAAAAAGCCATAGTCTTCGATGTGGTTGACGATCAACTGTCCAGCGTACTGCGGTGTTGGGTTGCTGCCGGAGAGCGTCACCCCGATTGCACCAGCCTGGAAGGTGCCGACAAGCGCCATCACCGCCCCGAAGAGCATTTGCGGTTTCATCGACGGGATGGTGATGTAGAAGATTTCCTGCCAGCGGCTGCTCATGCCGTCCATGGCGGCTGCTTCATAGAGTTCCGGGCTGATTTCGAGGATGCCGGCCAGCATGGCCAGAAAGCCGATGCCCATACTGCTCCACAGCGTCACGATGATCATGATCGGCATGAGGTACTGCGGTGACTGCAGCCACTGAATCGGCTCGCGGATCGTGCCGAGGCCCATCAGGAAGCTGTTCAGGTACCCGGTCTGGTCACCGCTGAACAGCGCTTTCCACACCACCGTCATCGCGACGCCCGCCGTCATCGATGGCGAGTACAGGATGAGCGCAAAGATGGTCCGTGGCAGGCGGGGGAGCTGTGCCAGCATCCACGCCAGCAGGAAGGCGAGCGCGTAGCCGCCCGGCCCGACGATCACCGCAAACTGAATGGTGTTCGCCAGCACATACTTCATGAACGTGTCGTCCTGCGTGATCAGGGCGATGTAATTGGTCAGGCCGATGAAGCGCGGCGGCTGAATGGCGTCGAAGAAGGTGAACGACAGCCCAATCGCCGCCAGCACAGGGATGACGATGAAGATGATGAACAGCAGCGCGTAGATCGACAGGAAGGCGTAGGCACTGCCTTCTTTGTTCAGCCAGTTGCGGATTGCGCCGACGATACCCCGGCGGGGCTCGGTGTACGCGCCCGCCAGCCCGTCTTGCGTTGGATACGTTTGCCTAATTTGCATTGTCTATCCACCCCTGCACAGTCTCAATCGTCGGGACAGTGAACTCCCGCAGGCGTTCGCCATCTTCGCTCAGGTAGCCGAACTCTTCCATCTTGCGGGTGATTTCCCGGTTGATGATGATGACGGAGCGATCAATGGCCACGCGCGGGTTGACGCCGTCAAAGACGATGCGATTCCAAATGTTGCTGATTTCGCGTTCCTGCATGTAGCTCCCCGGCAGGCGGACGGGTTCCTGCAGCCACTCCCACTGTGCTGCGATCACCTCCCGGTGTTCGTCGGGGATGTCCATCGCATCGAGCGCTTCAAGATTGGCAGAGAACCACATATATTCCCGCCCATAGTTGAGCACCAATTGCTCGCCGAATTCGCTCTGCGTTTCGGTGGATAGCCACCATTTGAGGAATTCCCAGCCTTCTTCGGCGTGATCGGTATCGCGGAACATGAGGCTGGTTTGCGCCGACCCGGTCGCGTAGTGGTTGACCGTGCCATCGGGCAGCACGGTGCCGGGATATAGGCTGATGTCCCATTGGCCGCCAATCTCCGGCGCGGCGGTCAGCAGCTTGACGTACATTTCGATGATGTTCGCCACGCCGATGGGCAGCGTGCCATAGCGGAAATCCTGATAGAAGCTGGCGGTGGTGAGTGGCATGCCGTAGATGGTGAAGCTGTCGGCCATGAAGCGGATGCCCGCGACCGCCTCGTCGCTCTGGATACCCGTCGAGAAACCGCCGTCACCGTAGAGCGGCGCGCCAAAGTTGAACAGATAGGGCGCGGTGAAGATGTAATTGCGCTGACCCGCGCCGCTCGACAGCGGCGTGTTGAAGTTCATGCCGTAGCGCTGGAGTTCGGGCAGGATTTCGAGGACTTCCGTCCACGTCTCTGGCACGGGGATGCCCAGCTCGTTGAGGATGTCGCGGCGGTAGAAGGTCACCCATGCGTCTTGCGTTTCCGGCAGCGCGTATACCGAGTCGTTGATGATGTAGCCGAGCAGAGAACCGGGCGCGAACACGTCAATGAACGAGTCGAAATCCGGGAACGAGCGCAGGTCATAGAGCGCGTTGCGGATGGCGAGTTCGTAGGGGCGATCTGTGCTCACGCCGAGCGCGACATCCGGCTGAATGTCCGCCGCATTCGCGAGGATTAGCTTCGACTCGTCGGGCATGATCGAGAAGCGCACGCGAATGCCCGTCTCCGGCGTGAAGGTCGAATCCGCCATGATTTGCAGCAGATTCACGTACTGGCGCGGACGGTTGACCCATACTTCCAGTTCGTCAGCACTCGCGCCGAGTGACTGGTACGGGTCGGGCTGGAACGAGTAGATGAAACGCTTGATCTCTTCGCCAATCGCCGTCGTGATGGGCACGGCGGGCGTCTGTGGAAGGACATCCGGCGAATGCACATAGATGCGGTCCAGCGCCAGCGGCTGGTTCTGCAGCAGGGGCAGCAGCGAACCGAGCTGCTGCGCCGCTGAACCGGAACCTTCCGAGAAGCGGCTCATGTAGATCGGGATTTTGTCGGGGTCGCCCGTCAGGAACAGGATGTTGTCAATCGCCACCTGGTAGGTGAGCACTTCCGGCGATGCGCCGCTCGGGTCGATGGTTAGCAGCGTCTGCTTGTCGTCGATCAGATTCTGCGCGATGGCATTCAGGCGTTCCTCAACATCGGGGATGTACTGCGTGATCGCCCATTCCTTGAACGGGTCGCGCTGATTGCCCGTCAGATGGCGAATTTCCAGCGCGAGGTCATTGATGTCGAGCAGGGCTTGCTGGATGGTATTGATGGCGCGCAGGTAGGGCGCGTTGGTCGCCTCCACACTCAGCACATTCACGCCCGCGTTGAGGTAAAGCTTGTAGGGCGTGTCCCCGCCGAGGTGCACATCCATCCAGTCAGCGCTGGACGGGAAGGCGACCGCGTTCAATTCGGCGAAGGGCACCGCGCCGTTGACCGTGATGCGGCGGAACACCGTGAAATTGCTGCGCGTGTTCTGCATGGCGCGGAAGGTGAGGCTGTAGTAACCGGCTTCCGGCACGTTGAATTCATAGTAGACCGCGCTGCCGCTCTGATCCCAGCTTTCGCCGCCCATCGTGTTCATCAACTGGCAGTAGGTGTCATAGGGCGTGACCGTGAGACTGCGATCCGTCGCGGGGCGTACGGAGGTGTCATTTTTGTAGCTCGGCAGTTCGGCTTCGAGCGCAATCTGGATGCCGCTGCTGTCCGCGGCGGACTGCGCCGCGAGATACTGCGCGTAGTCGGGGTAGGGCGTAAAGGGCACGAGGTAGACACTGCCGAAATAGGCGGTGCCCTCGGTCAGCGTGAGTTCGAAGCGATGCTCGCCCGCGCTCAACCGGATTTGCAGCGGGTAGGGTTCGCTGAACTCGACATCGCGCACGTCGGCGGTCGACCAGCGCGCCTGCCGGATTTGTTCGATGAGCGCATCGTTGCCGTAGCGATCTTTAGGGAAGATGCTGCCGTCGCTGCGGTAGTAGATCGGGAAGGAAACGCGTTCCAGATCGCTGATCGGGAACGTGCCATCGACGCGCAGTTCGCCTTCAGGACGACGCGACTCGGCGGTCGCAGCCATGTCGAAGGCGATAGTGTAGTCACCTTCGGCGGGGACGGTCGTGCTGAACGTCACCACTGCGCCTTCGGTTACGAGCGTGCTCGGTTTGGCGTACAACTGCGCGATCTCGTCCGCAGCCAGCGGCAAACCAAAGGCGTCCGCGGGAATTTCGATGGCAAGCGGGTGGCTAAGACCGCTGTACAGACGGGGAACGTCCGCCACCAGCGCTACGTTGGCGGCGCTGACCGCCGTTGCCGGAGTCGCGCAGGTCACGACGGCGGCGGCCTGCGCGTTGGACACGGGATCACACGCCGCCAGCAGGCTGATCACCGTCAGGATCGGCCCGATTAGCCGGTAAAAGCGGTTGGGTTTCGAGCGCATCGCCAAATCTCCGGTCGTCGTGTGAGACCACTCTTGCGGGCGAAAGCACGACGTGCTGTGTTGGGTAGCAAAAAAGGGCGCTCAGGGGGTGAACGAGGGCGGGCTGGTCTGATCGCCGGATTTTATAGTCAGGGTCAGTAAGAACAGATTGGCACAGTCGTGACTAGTTTGACGAGGGGCACAGTTAACCGCACCCCTCTACGCTTGCTGCTCGTCGGGAACGCCAGTGAACCAGCGCTCCCGACAAGTTGGTGATTACTTAGCTGCCGGTCATCGCGGCGGCGGCTTCGTCGAGAATGCCATTGGCGAACTCTTCGAGCTGCGGGGCGAGGTCAGCATACTGGAACTGGCCGGAGGCCACGTTGCCGAAGACGAAACCGAGGTTCACGTCGAGGTTTTCACCAATGTCAATGCCGGGCTTGCCTTCCCAACGCGCATTGATGTAGCCGGGGACGATCTTGGTCAGCGATTCGACGAGCGAGCCATTGAGGTTTTCGAGCGCCGCGCGCAGACCGGGCTTGTCGCCCACGAACGACATGTACAGATCAATCGTTTCCGGGGAGACGGTCACCGGCATACGGGTCGGGACGGTGCCTGCCGCCTGCGCGATTTCCGCTTCGGCCGTGTAGCCCGCCGCGGAGAAGCTCATCCACTTGGCGAAGTCATACGCAGCTTCGGGGTTGGCGCTGGTCGCCGACACGACGATGATGTCCGCCACGAGCGCCTGATTGCCGCCCGGAACGCCGACGAAGTCCCAATTGAAGGTGGCGTTCTGCGTGTACGCCGGGACTGCCCAACCGCCGTCCCACACCAGACCAGCTTCCTGATTTAGGAAGAGTTCCCACGGGCCGACGGCCGTGAAATTGGCCTTCTGTTCATCCGACAGACCCTGCCACGCGTTCGGGACCATGTCGATCGCCATCTGCACCGCTGACTTGAAGGCTTCAGAGTTGTAATTCATGTGCGTGCCGTCGAAGCTGAACCAACCGAGGCTGCTGTCCTGCGTGCTCGGGTACCAGCCCATGAACGGTTCAATGTCGTTCGTGCCGAGGACGCCCTGTTCGACGTCAGTCAGGTCGGTCACGGCAGCGGCGAAGTCTTCCACCGACACGCCGTAGGCCGGAGCGTCGAGGTTAGCGGCTTCGTACAGGTCCTGATTGACGAAATAGCCCATGACGAACTGCGCCACCGGCAGACCGAGCACCTTGCCACCGTGGGTCACGGCGTTCTGCAGGACGGACGGAACATTCGCCCAGTCGGCATCATCCGCGACCATTGCGGTCAGGTCAGCCGTCCAGCCGTTCTGGATGTAGTAGGGGGTGTTGTCGGCCATCCACACATCGGGCAGCTCACCGCGCGCGGCGAAGTTGGTCAGTTTTTCGTCCCAGCGGCCATCACCGGACATATCGACGAATTCGATCGTGACTTCCGGGTGCGCGGCCACATACGCGGCGACGAGCTGGCGCTGGACGTTGTTCTCTTCTTCCGTGCCGAGGTTCCAGTTAGCGTAGCGGATGGTGACCGATTGGGCGCTGACCGGAGCAATCGTCAGGCTGATGAGCAGACCGAGAAGCAGGGCGAGGGCGAGTACTTTGGTTAAGGATTTCATCTCTTCATCTCTTTGTGATCTAATTATCGATGCTGAAACGGCGGGCGTGGTGCGGTCGGCATATCACACCCTGTGTCGAAAAACGAACGTGTCGTGCGGCGCTGGCACTGTCCTTTCCGGGGTTAGGTCCCCAAAACGATCTTCACCGGGTGGGTTTTCCCATCTCCAAACACAGGGAGAATATGGCTCGAATGCGGTTGTCCGTCAACCGTCACCGAGCGAATTCCGCCGTGAACGCGCTGGGGATTTTCGACTTCAATCGCGTACAACGCACCCCGGAAGGTGCGCGTGATCTTGAAGCCGGGCCAGTGCGCCGGAATGGACGGCTCGACGAGCAAGCCATCTTCCTGCGGGCGAATTCCTAAAATCCAATGGGTGGCTACCCGATGCAGCCACTGGGCCGACCCCGTGTACCACGTCCACCCGCCGCGCCCGTAATATTCCGAGAGCGGGCCATCGATGTTGCCGGGGGTGACGTACGGTTCAGCCTTGTAGGTGTCGATATCAGCGCTGCGATTCGGCGGGCAAATGCGGCGATACGCCTCATACGCCAGTTCCGGTTGACCCGCGCGGGCATACGCCCACACTGACCAGGTCGCCGCGTGGGTATACACACCACCATTTTCGCGCAGACCGGGCGCGTAGCGCGTCACGTAGCCGATGTCGGGGCGGGGACGGGTGAATGCCGGGTAATTGAGCAGCGTGCCATAATCTTTGAGCAGGTACTGTGTGACCGAGGCCAGTGCTGTTTCGGCGCGCTGGCCGTCAGCGGTGCCGCTCATCACCGCCCAGATGTTGGGCATGAGGAAGATTTTGCCTTCGTCGTTCGTCTGCGAACCGAGCAGCAGACCATCGTCGGTGGTCGCCATCAGATACCATTGGCCGTCCCACCCATGCTGATTGAGCGCGACTTTCAGGCTGTCGCGCACCAGCGCGCAGCGGTCGGCAAAGCGGTCGTCGCCGCGGCGCTGGGCCAGCGGAATGAAGCCGCCGAGCACCATGTGCAGGAATTCCGCGACCCAGAAGCTCTCACCCTTGAGCAGCGTCCCGACCGCGCTTAGTCCGTCGTTCCAGTCGTGATCGCCCATGAGCGGCACGCCGCGTGGCGAGAAACGTGAGAACGAACGCTCAATTGCCCGCTTGCAGTGCTCATACAGCGCTTCCGCCGGGCCGTTGAGGTAGGGAATCTGCTCGTCGAGGATGTCGTAGTCGACGGTTTCTTGCAGGTATGAGTGCAGGATGAAGGGCAGCCACAGCAGATCGTCCGAACAGTTGGTTCGGGGGCCACCGCCGCGGATGGTGAACCACCAGTGCAGCACGTCGCCTTCGATGAACTGGTTCGCGGCGTGCAGCAAAAGCTGCTTGCGCGCAAAGTCGGGGTCGCCGACGAGATAGACTTGACTGTCTTGGAGTTGGTCGCGGAAGCCCCACCCGGCGGACACCTGATAGAAGGCCGATTTGCCCCACAAGCGCCCGGAGATCGCCTGATACTTCGCCCACACGTTGGTCATGAAGTTGAAGGCGTCGTCCGGCGTTTCGACCTGTTCGCGGTCGAGGAAGCGCGCCCAGAACGGCTGCAGCGCGGCGAATGCCTGCTCCGCCCCGGTGATCGAGGTGTAACGCGCGATCAACTCATGCGCATCTTCGGTGCCGTTTTCCGCCGCACCGAGTGTAAACACGATGGTCTTCGATGCACCCGGCGGCAGCGTCACCGCGATTTGCAGCGCGGCGATGGCATCGGTGAAGCGCCCGGTACGGCCGGCCAGCGTCGGCTCGGTCATGGCGCGCGGACGATCATCATTGTTGTACATCCCGATGAACGACTCTTTGTCGCAGTCAAACGACTTGAGCGGCTCGCTCACCGCCATGAACGCCGTATACGGCCAATCGACGTTGTTCCAGCGGCCTTTGTCGTCGGGGAAGCCCCACAGACATTTGGTCGCGAAGACCGCTTGTCCGGCACACGAGGTGTCAATGAACAGCTTGTGGAATTCGCGGTGTTCGTCTGGAGAGAAACCGAGCAGCCACTCCGCGTACGAGGTGACATCAAGTTCGCGCGTTTCAGAGCTGTTGTTCGTCAGGGTGAGTTGAATGACTTCGAGCGGTGCATCGGGCGCGACGAAGATAGTGAGCGTGCTGGCGATGTCTTCGACCTGCTGCATGATGCGCGTGTAGCCGATGCCGTGCACCACCTGATACTGCTGATAGGGATGCATAACCGGTTTGAAGGCCGCCGACCAGTAAGTATTGCGCTGGAGGTCGCGGATATAGAAGTACTTGCCCCAGTTGTCTTTGACGAGATCCTGGAACGAGCGGGTGATGCGGTTCTGGCCGGCGTTGCCCCGCCAACTGTACCCGGAACCCGTCTGCGAGATCATCAGGCTGTAATCACCATTGCTGATGATGTTGCCCCATGGGCGCGGCGTGAACGGCGTCTTGACGACGTATTCCCGACCGTCTTCTGTAAAGTATCCGTACTGATTTTCGAATTTTCGATTCATTTTAGTTCGCTGAAATTGGTAACTTTACAATTCGCTGACTTTGCGTTAAGCTATCAATCAGCGAAGTGAAACGTTTCACTTTACTGGCAATTTACCATACTTATTTTTAGCTGTCAACAAATTCGTAGGGGTGTATTTCCAAAATTGGGTGGCTTACCAAGATACTTTTTCAGAATGCCTTGATCCTAGCCCGCCGCCTTAAACTTCGAAATTCACCCGTGAACGCTCACAGACAACGAGGACGTATTGGGCTGCGGCGGAAATCGCCGCCCCAGCCCGCCGCAGTCGAAATGAACATGGGCTGCTCGTCCTGCGTAGATCGGGGAAAGTTTACGAGGATGAGGACTCGCCGCATGTCGACAATCACCACACACGGGCTGCTATCCGGAGGTCGTCCACGATGACGACAATTCGCGACGTGGCCAAACGCGCCGGAGTCAGCGTGACCACGGCGTCGTATGCGCTGAATGAAACGGGGACCATCGGCGATGCGACCCGTAAGCGCGTGCTCGCCGCCGCCGAAGAGCTCAATTACCACCCGAACGCGTTCGCGCGCAACCTCAAGCAGCGCAAAACCCACACCATTGGCGTTTTCATCGCCCGCTTCAGCGGCTCATTTTACGAAGACATCCTCGAAGGCATTCACAGCGTCATCCTCGATACCGATTATGAGCTGCTCGTGTGCCCGGAAAGCCGCTCGACTCGCCGCATGCTCCTGCACCGTCAGGTCGATGGCGCCATTGTGTTTGATCGCAAAATTCCGACCGAGTCGATCCTCAAGCTGGCGTCGCGGCGCTTCCCCATCGTGGTGCTGGATCGCCTGCTGCAAAACGAGTTCATCCTGCCGCTGCTGCTCGACAATCCGCAGGGGGTGCGCGAAGCGTTTGCGCATTTGTACTGTCAGGGCATGCGCAAACTGGCGTTCGTCGCCGGCGCGCTCGATTCGTTCGACAATGCCGAACGCATGGAGACATTTTTGGACGAAGCCGCGCAGCACAATTTGGATGTGCCCGTATATCAGGGGAATTTCACCGAGATTTCCGGCTACGAGGCTGCCCAGGCGATCATGCAAACGCGCGAGCTGCCGCAAGCGGTGTTCTGCGCGAACGACCAGATGGCGTTCGGCTTTTTGCGTGCCATGCGCGAACATGATCTGAGCGCGCCTGCCGATATCGCCGTGGTCGGCTTTGACGACATCCCGCTCGCACGCTATATGCAGCCGTCCCTGTCGACGATTGGCGCGTCGCGTTTTGAGTGGGGCGCGACCGCTGTCCGGCAGCTCATCGACTTTCTGGAAAACGATACGCCCTTCCAACCGCATCCGATTCCGACGCGCTTTCTGGCGCGCCAATCGTCAACGTTGTAAGCTGGGGCGCGGATTTCATGTGGAGAAACTAATCTATGGATGCACAAGCCCTGCTTCTGCGCGAACTGCAAGGCTCGGTAGATTTCTTTTTGCAGTACAGCAACCTCGACGCGACCAGCCGTGGGTACGGGCTGACGGTTGATGCGACCAAAGATCTGCGCATCGCCTCGATTGCCGCGACCGGGTTCACGCTGTCCGGGTGGGTGATTGCCGCCGAACGCGGTTTTATCCCTCGGCAGCAAGCGCTCGACATCACGCGGGGGACGCTGCGTACACTGCTGCACCATGTGCCGCACCATCGCGGCTTCTTCGCGCACTTCCTCAACATGACAGACGCAGCGCGCTGGGGTAAATGCGAATACTCTACGATTGACACGGCGTTGTGCCTCAATGGGGTGATTACGGCGGCGGCGTACTTTCAGGATGCCGAAATTCAGGAACTGGCGCAGGCGCTTCTGGAGCGCGTTGATTGGAACTTCCTCGTGTTTGAGCGTGACGGCGTGACGCTGTTCCGCATGGCTTACAACCCGGATCGCGGCGGCGACTACGTGCATGGCGATCCCGGGTTCATCGCTCAGTGGGATATGGCCGCTGAACAAAAGATGATGTATTTGCAGGCGGCGGGACACATCGATCCCGACTTGGCGCGGCGGCTGTATCATGGCTTCCGGCGCGACACCGGCAAATTCGAGGGGCAGGACGTCATCATTAACCCCGGTGGCAACTTGTTCGCCTATCAGTTCAGCGAGGCGTGGCTCGATACCGCTCGTTATCTCGATCCTGACGGCATCGACTGGTTCAACAACACGCGCTTGGCGACGCTCGCGGATCGCGCGTTCTGCATTGAACACGCCGCCGAATTCAAAACCTATCACGAGAACAGTTGGGGCATCAGCGCGGGTGACAGCCCGTGGGGCTATGATGTATCTGGCGCGCCGCCCGCACTGGACACGCCCAAGCCGAACGGTACGGTGTCGATTTATGGTGCGATCTCGTCGCTGCCGTTCGTGCCCGATCTCGCGCTGGCGATGATCGACTATCTCTACCGCGAACATCCGCAGACATGGGGGCCGTATGGCTTTTACGACTCGTACAACCTCGCCGTCGACCCGCCGTGGTACAGCAGCGCGCTCTACGGTATCGACAAAGGCTGCTCCATGCTCATGGTCGAAAATTACCTGAGCGGGCTGATCTGGCGGACGTACACCGAAAGCCCATACCTGCAAAACGCGCTCAAGATTCTTGGCTTTTACAAGCGGCAGTAAGGGAAACACCCATGAAGACCTTCGAAGTCAAAGACGGGCAGTACTGGCTGAACGGCCAACCTGCGCTGATTCAAGCGGGAGAGTTTCACTATTTCCGGAACCCGGTAGACCAGTGGGAGCAGCGTCTCGACCTACTGCGCCGGGCGGGCTTCAACACGGTCGCGGCGTATATCCCGTGGCTCTGGCATCAGCCGCAGCCCAACATGTCGGATGTCGATGGGCATACGCACCCCTTGCGCAATCTGGCCGGGTTTCTCGATCTAGCGACGGAGATGGGCTTTTATATCATTGCGCGTCCCGGCCCCTACATCATGGCGGAGACGATCAACGAAGGCGTGCCGCCGTGGGTGTTCAGTCAGTACCCGCAGGTCGCCTATATCGGGCAGGATGGCAAACCGCAGAATATT
Source organism: Candidatus Flexifilum breve (assembly GCA_016717205.1). Taxonomy (GTDB): domain Bacteria; phylum Chloroflexota; class Anaerolineae; order Aggregatilineales; family Phototrophicaceae; genus Flexifilum; species Flexifilum breve. The sequence continues at coordinate 308,286 of JADKGC010000003.1, read as the reverse complement.
GTCAGCTACCTGCACGCGGATTTCCTCAAGTGCGTTGACGACTGGTATCAGTCGGTATTCACCGTGCTGACGCCGCGCCAGATCACGCGCGGGGGCAACATCATCATGACCCAACTGGACAACGAGATGGGCATGATCCAGTGGGTGCGCAATCTGGTGGACATCAACCCGGATACCCTGGCGCGGTTTGCCGATTATCTGGGCACCACCTATGGCGATCGCCTAGCCGAGCGTTACCCAACCGCTGATCTGTCTGCCTTGCTCCTTGAGCAGATGACACATCCGCAGGCCGCGCACGCTGCCTCTGTCATGGAAGACTACCGCCGCTTTTACCGCGTCTATCTGTGCGACTACATGGTCTGGCTGTGGGAACGGGCGCGCGCGTATGGTATGGATGTGCCGCCCGTGGTCAACATTCACGGCTTTGGCAACGGCGGCAAGACGTTCCCCATCGGCATCTCGCAGTTGATCGACGTGATGGCGCTCGACGGTATGGTCAGCGCGACCGATGTGTATCCGATCTTCATCGGCGAAGGCAACTTTCATCAGCTCGTCATGGTCAACGAGATGACCAAAGCGCTGCACAACCCGCAGCAGGCGTTGTTCTCGATTGAGTTCCAAGCGGGTGGTAATCAGGATTTTGGCGGAGCGCAGTCGTCGCTCTACGACCTGCATACCCGGCTGTGTATCTCGGTCGGGATGCGTGCCATCAATCACTATCTGTTCTTCGATGGCGAAAATGACCCGGTGCTCAGCCCGACGAAGCGGCATAACTGGGGGCATCCCGTGCGGAAGGATGGCACGCTGCGGCGGCATTACGCTCGCTACGGGCAGCTCTCGCGTGTGTTGAACGCCTATGGTGCGGATCTTGTGCGGGCGCAGCCCAAAACGGTCACGACGATCGGCTTCCGCCTTGACGATTACATGACGGAAGTGAACAATTCAAGCACCCGCGCCGCCACGGACATTCTGACGCATCAGCGTGACGTCATTCTGTTCGACTTTCTGGCGCGTGGGCTGGCGCTCACGCACCGCCCGTTCGACGCGGTCGAACTGACCCGGGCGGAGCTCGACGCGGCGCGCACCCCGACGCTGTGGGCGATGGTCGAGCAGCAGTGTGACGCGGCGGCGCAGCAGAAACTGGTTGAGTATGCGCGGCAGGGCGGGAAGCTGATCCTTGTCGGACGCCTCCCGGTCGAAACGTTCGCACATGAACCCTGCACAATTCTGCGCGACGCGCTCGGCGTCACGTCAGTGCAGACCGATCCACCCTTCACGCCCGTCAACATTCAGATTTTCGATGAGGCGGATGTGCCCGTTTCCTTCCTCCAGACTTACACAGGCACTTTCGCCGATGTGTTTGCCACAACCTCAGACGGACGCACGGCAGGTTTTGTGCAGACGATCGGTGCTGGGCAGGTGTGGGTGTTGGGCGCGGCGCTGGCGACCAATACACCGGAAGATTTGCACATCTTCGATCAACTGGCGACTCGCGTGGGCTGCGCGTCCCTGTTCACCGTGAGCGACTGGGCGGATGTGCGGTTGTCCGAAGGGCCGAACGGCAGCTTCCTCTATATCAACAACTATCAGGACGATCCGGTCGAACTCACGGTTACGGCGGCGGGGCAACCGCTGCTCGGCGGGCAGGCGGTGACGCTCCCCGCGCGGCGCGGCGCGATTCTGCCGCTCGACTGGGAAGTCAAGCCGGGCGTGACGATCCACTACCTGACGTCCGAAGTGACCGAAGTGAGCGAAGATGGGGAGCGTCTGATCATCAAGACCGCGCTGCCCGAGTTCCGCGCCGAAGTGAGCCTGAATGGGTATGAGTGTACTAATCCCGCGATTGTGCTCATCACCGAGGACCAGCGGGTGACGCTGCTCGGGCAGGGGGGCGTGATCGAGTTGGTGCGAGTGTAACCGGCACAGGCATAAGTGGCTTTCATAGGGAATGAGAATACTCGACCTCACCCTGCTTGCTGCGCAAGCCGTCCCTCTCCGTGGGGAGAGGGACAAGACATTCCCTGCTTTTGCCCCTCGCCTTATGGAGAGGGGCAGTTGAGCGCAGCGAAACGGGGTGAGGTTAGGCAAACTGCCGATTCTAAATTGAATCTATTCCCCTACAAAGCAGGTTAACCTAACGCCTGCGCCAGATCGTCTATCAGATCGTCGACGTGTTCCAGCCCAATGGACACGCGCAGTAGATTCGGCGGGGTGGGGCTGTCCGCGCCTTCAATCGACGCGCGGTGCTCGATCAAGCTCTCGACACCACCCAAACTGGTCGCACGGGTGAAAATCTTGAGCTGCGCGATCATGGCGAAGGCTTCCGCCTGTCCACCGTGGATCTGAAACGACAGCATGCCACCGAAACACGCCATTTGCTTTTGCGCCACGGCGTGACCGGGATGACTCGGCAGTCCCGGATAATGCACAAGCTCCACGCGCGGATGTTCGCTCAGGTAAAACGCGATCTTTTCGGCGCTGCGCGCTTGTTCCCGTACGCGCAGAGGTAGAGTGGGCAAGCTGCGCAGAATCAGCCAGCAGTCAAACGGCGAAGGGACGCCACCGCCGAGCTGCTGCAGCGTGCGGATGCGCGCTTCCAGTTCGCCGCTCTCACGGAGAATCAACGCGCCGCCGAGCACATCGCTGTGCCCACCGAGATACTTGGTTGTCGAATGCAGGATTACATCCGCGCCGAGCTGGAACGGGTGCTGAAACACGGGCGTTGCCCACGTGTTATCGACTAGCACCAGCGCACCGACACGATGCGCGATGTCGGCGGCAGCGGCAATATCGACGATCTTCAGGCGTGGATTCGACGGTGTTTCCAGCCATACCAGCTTCGTATTTGGCTTCAATGCGTGGGCGATGTTGCCCACATCCTGCATGTCGACGAAATCGTACTGCAAACCCCACCGCGCCAGCACCTCTTTGACGTAATGGCGCACGCCGTGATAGAGGTCGTCGGAGAGCAGCACATGATCGCCGGTGCTCAGGCTGTGCAGCATAGCCGCTGCCGCCGCTTGACCGGAAGCGAACGCGATGGCCGCTGTTCCACCTTCCAGCGTGGTCAGCGCGGTTTCCAGCGCCGTGCGATTCGGGTTGCTGAGGCGTGTATACACGTCATAGGCGAAACTGCCGTCCGCCGCGCGTTCAAACGTCGTCGCCAGCGTAATCGAGGGCGTCACCGCGCTCGTGCCGGGTTCGACCGGGCGTCCGGTATGCACAGTCAGGGTTTCGAGTCGCATAGGTTGATCTCCACAGTGGATTTGACAGTGGAGTTTCACCCGTTTGCGGCGGAAGTGCAAGCGCACTCCGCCCCGTTAAGCTCAATAACCCATATGGGCGGTCAGTGTGCAGCTTCCCGGTGGCACAAACGAGATGCTGCTGCCGGAGCCAGAGACCCCGCACCCCGTCCAAGACTGCACCGTACACTTCGCATCAACGGCGAGGGCGTGGGCTTGCAGCAGCGTGCCCGGGAGGTACTGCGTCCCCTGACAATTAGGCACAGTGTCGAGCATCGCTGATCCACCGCCGAAGCATGTGCCCATGTCGATAGTTACGTTCACGGTGTAGCAGGCGCCGGTCTCGTCGCCAGGATCGCTGCCGCCAACGCAGGTCGCCGGATCCCACAGGCAGAGTCCAGCGGGTGAAGTGACACACTCGGCCGCCGGATGCCCGCAGGTGTCACACGAGCCGCAGGGCAGCCAACTGCCGCCCGGTTCACCTTCGTCGTCAGGGAACGGAATCACGTCCGGGATCTCGCCTTGCGGGATGTCAGCACAGTCGCCGAGCGCGCTGACTTCCGCCTGTGCGACCCACAGGCTGATCACCGCTTCGTGACCGGCAAACTGCGTTTTGTCGACCTGCCACCAGAGATTTCCGCCCTCATCGGCGGCCTGCCCGATCACCGTATAGTCGATGCCCGGGTTGAGGAACGTGAAAATGCTGCGCGCAGTGCCGGGACCGACACGCGCGGCCACGCCCTCACGGTCCGCTCGCACCGCGCACGCTGCGCCGCCCGGTTGATCGCCGTTGGGCGAGAACGTGACCGTCAGCTCATCGGAACACAGGAGGTCGCCTCGCGTCATCCACAAGACGAAGCGCACTGCGTCCAGTGTGGGCGGGAAATGGTCAAACGCATAGCTGGTACGGTCGCCCGGTAGGCTGAGACCGCCGCTGTACGACTCGCTCCCGCCCGCAACCGAGTAGAGATCGAGCGCGAACTGATCCGCGCCTAACCCTGCGTCCCAGCCGACCGACAAGGCACGCACCGCGGGATCGGTCATGGCAGCGGTCAAGCCGAGATCCGGACAGCCGGTCATCTCGATGGTCAGGTCAACATGGACGGACTGCGTACACAGGACAATCCCGTCGACCAGCACTTGCAGTGTGAAATTGAACCCGGTGTAACCAACGTCGGGCAGGATCCACGAGAATTCGGTCGGATTGCCGGCAATCCACTCGCTGTGCGTCAAATAGACTTCGCCGCCGCCTTCTGGCAATCCGGTCACGTAGACCGCGTAACCATCAGCGCCAGCGAAGGCGTCCCAGCCGACCGTCACCCAATTCGCGGCTGTCGGACTTTGTTGGGCGGTGAGGTGTAGATCCGGGCACTCGTCGCCGGGGACAAGCTGCTCGACTGCGGGGCACGGGGCGCACACGGCGCTATCGGCGGCGGTGTCTCCCGCTGCGCAGCTCGGATTAGCGCCCGCACAAGTTACGAGCAGTCGCAGTGATCCGGTGGCCACAGGGTCGAGTGTGGCCACCTCGACTTCGTACTGACCACTGTCCGCCGTAACCGTGACCCAATCTTCAAGCTGGTCGCCAATCCACAGCCGCATCACCGTTTGGCCGCGTTGATCGCGCACTTTGACGATGAAAGGCGCTGCGGTGGGTTCGGCGTTCAGGTTGGTGACCATCAAGGTCGTCGGGCAGTTGTTGGACTCAAAGCTGAAATAGAGGGGTAACGATGCTTGAGGGAGGGTGACGTCAAGCGCCTGTCCGCTCAGCAGCGGCGTCGCCTGCACCGGGGAGCGCCCCAGTACCACAAGCAGATAGTCGCCCACGGTGTTGTTTTCACCGCTGAGGCGGAGCACATATACCCCGGTTTCGGGCAGAAACACGGCACTCTGCGCGCCCAGCGGCGCGCTGGTGAGCGTATTTTGTTGGCTGTGGGCGAGCACGACGCCATTCGGCGCGACCAGATCCATCTGCACGTCAAGCGTGCCCGTCCATGACTCGGCGGTGATGACGACATAGTCGCCCTGCTGACCGGAAAGGCTGTAGGTTACGGTCGGCGTGTCCGCGGTGATCATCCCGTAGACGCGCGCCCCATAACCGAGCGTACCGCCCGTCTGAGCACGGATGCTGCCTTCTGCCAGTAAGCTCAACAGGCAAATGACGACGATCAGAGGGAACCAGCGGTGGTAGATGGGTTTCATGATGAGCTTCCTCCTCTGATCCGAGCTAGGTCGCCGGACCCCACTCGACTGGGCCGAGTGGGGTGAACGTGAGATCGGCAGTGCCCGCGCACAGATAGCCCTGTGGCATATCGCCAAAGGCGCCGCCGCCTGTGGCTTCGGCATACGCAGCAACTTCGATCTGGTAGTGGTCGTATTCCGCCGGGAACACATCGGCGAGGTGATAGCTGGTTGTGTCACCGGGAGCGGTCAACACCCGAATACCGATTAATCCGCCATCATCAGCAGAGGCGTAGACATGGATTAAATACGCCGCCGCGCCCGTGACCGCCTCCCAATGGGCGACGGCCACACGCGCGCCCGGTACCGGGTCAACGCCGACGACCATGCCTGTACATTCCGCAGTGGGATGGTCGCCAAAGCTGACCACAACCGCCGCGAGACACAGGGGATCAGAGCCGCCACCTTCGGCGCCCGCACTCACATAGGCGGTAAAGGGACCACGGGCCACGTCTGCGGGGGCAAACGTGTACGTGTGACTGGTTACTCCCTCCAGCAGAAGCGCCGAATCAGGCAGCAGAGCGCCGAAGGCGTCGACGATGCTGAAGATGTACCAATCGGCGTCGGCGAGCGGCGGCCACGAGAACGCCGCCGTGTGTTCGGTCAGCGTGAATGTGAGCGCGAAATCGGCACATGCACCGATTTGCAGGCAGGGCGGACACGGGCGGCTGACATAGCCACTTCCTGACAGCGCGGTCAGACAACCCGGCGCTTGATCTTCACAGGTGACGAGCAGCTGCACCGTCCCCGTCACCAGCGGATCGGCGGAGGTCACGATCACTTCGTACTGGCCACTGTTGGCCGCCACCTTGAGGCGATCTTCCAGCGCGTCACCGCCGTCAAACTGCGCAATCTCTGTGCCAATCTCGTCGCGGACGCGGATGTGAAACGGAAACGTGAACGGCTCACCCGCGCTCAAATTGGCGATGGTGAGCACCGTCGGGCAAGTCTGGGCGGTAAAGATGTAGGCTTGCGGCGTGGGGTTGATCGGAACGTTGACCGCCACGGGCTGACCGTAGACGAGCGGCGTCGTCGTTGCCGCGGTTCGCCCCTGCAACCGGAGGATGAACTCGCCTGTCGTCCCCCGAGCGCCGCTGATGTGGAGCGAGTAGATGCCGGATTGCGGCAGAAACATCGTGATCTGCGCGGCGAGTGGATCATCCGAAAAGGGATAGGCGCTGCTGGTAGCGAGCGATTGCCCGTTTGGCGCGACGAGTTCGAGCAGCGGGTCGAATGTGCCCGTCCAGTTGTGGATCGTCACATCGACGAAATCGCTCACGCTGCCGCTGAAACTATAGGTGGTGGACTGTTCCGCGGCGGTGATATTCCCGAGCACACTGCTGCCATAGCCAATTGCGCCGCCGATTTGCGCTTGCGCGTTGGGTGCGGGCCTGAGGAGCAGGACCGTGAGGAGCAGAACCGCGGCGAAAGTCGAGAAGTGCGGGTGTCTGTCGGGTTGCATAGCCTCTCCTTTGGAGTTGGGGCAACGCCGATGGTGGTACACGCGGGGAGGCGCTGATGTGGGAGGATGCACGCGACGATGGGATCACACGCCTTGTGCGAAACTTCACGATTAACTCTATTTTACACCCGATTTTGATTTGATGAGGCAGGCTCTAGGCCGACTTAGGGATTGGCGGACGCGCTGTGTGGCGTCCGCCAATCCGCTGGCACTGCAAGCGGTACTGATCTCCGGCTTATACCGACACGCCGAGCAACCCGCGCGCGATCTGGAAATCGGTGTTGCCCGTCTGCTGGAAGTGCAGTTTTTTCTGTCCTATGAGGGTTCGTCCCAAGTCGTCGAGCAGAGATTGGGCTAGAAGCTTGCCCGGTCGATAAGCTGCGTCGAGCTCGGTCACGTAGCGGATGAAGGTGGCTTCGTCCGTCGTAATTTGCAGCACAGGGATCAGTGGATGCCCGAACATCGGCTGCTCAACGATGTGTCCGACGATCACTTCGACGCCCGCCGCCCCAAGGCCCGTGAGCATTTCCCCCCATTGGCGGGTGGGCATGTCCATGATGTGCAGGCCGGGGGACTGCGGCGTCTGAGCATAGCCTAAGGTCGTGTGCAGCTCGATGCCTAACGCCTCCTGATAGGCGGGATGCCCCACCACGGGATCGTTCGCCGGGAGGACGAACAGCCCACCCGCGGCGGTGATGCTACGCGTGAGCACCGCCAACTCGACGGCGAGCTCTTCACTCACCGTCTGTTGATTCATCCAACCGACGCGCATGACTCCCGCTGGATGAGGACGAGCATTGGCATGCGCTGGCGGCTGGTTAAACCAGTCGATCATCTTGGCCATGACCTTCTGAATGCCGCCATCCAACTGCACACTCGCCCAGCCAAAGCGCGCCGGGTCAAGCCCGCGTTTGGCCATCAACTGCTGCACATAACCGTTGTGGGTTTTCTCACAGCCGTGTTCGAGCAGCAGCGCGTGCTTGACCAGTGGATGCGTGAGATAGCCGAGGAAGGTATTCGCCAATTCCGCCTCGGTAGTTGAACCGCAGCCTTCGGTATGCGCCAGCGCGACGAAGCGCGTCAGGCCAATGCTGCGGCCCACATCATGCTCGTTCAGCCATTCCGCGCACATCCGCGCGATCTGGCCGGAGCACAGGCTGGTCGGAAGGATCAAGCCGACTTGCTCGACGGGCATGCTAATGACCGGAAGACGCAGAGCGGGCAGCTCAGCGCTGTGGGGAATCGGCAGCGGTTGACCACTATACTCGGTCGGGAGGCTGATTGGTTTAGGGGCTGGTCCCGTGCGCCGCCAGTCCCGCCAGATCTGCACCTGCGTGTGTCCGGCTTTTTCGCCTGCGCTCAACTGGCCGGACGCCACATTGATGGCGAGCTGCAGCGCCGCCGCGCCGACTTCCTCCAGCGGCGTGCCGTCAAGGTACGCGCCGGCGTTGACATCCATCTCATTCGCGAGGAGTTGGTAACGCTCGGTCGTCGTGACGATTTTGATAGTCGGCACAAACGGGAAATTGGTGATCGAACCATTGCCCGTGACGAAGAAGATCAGGTTGCAGCCCGCGCCGATCTGCCCGGCGACGCTTTCGAGGTCGTTGCCCGGGCTGTCCATGAAATAGAAACCGGGGTCGCGCATACGTTCGGCGTAGTCGATGACCGCATCCACGCGCAGATCCGGGTGCATTTTCGCCGCCGCACCCAAGGACTTGAGATAGATGTTGTAGAGGCCGCGGTAGATGTTGCCGCCCGAGGGGTTGCCGTCAGCGGATTGACCATGCCAGCTCATCCACGTGCGGAAACGTTCGGCAAAGTGCAGGAACTTGCGCGCCGTTTCCAGATCGCGCATGTGACTGATGAGATAGGCTTCCGCGCCGATCAACTCGTCGGTTTCGGCGAGATTGGCCGCGCCGCCATAGCGCACGATCTCTTTGGTGACCCATGCCGCCAGTGGATTCCCGCTGATTCCGGAGAAGGCATCCGATCCGCCGCACTGCAAGCCAATCCTGAGTTCGGAAACGGGTACCTGTGACCGCTGCATCCCGCTCACCGTGGTGAGCCAACCTCTGACCACCTCGACCGCCGTCTGGATGTCCGCCTCAAATGACCGCGACAGCGACATGAACTGGTGCAGCACATCGCTGAGGGGGTATTGTTCACGTTCCAGATACTCACGCAGCGCGGCGTTATTCACGCGCTCGGTGCCGCGATCTACGACCAAGACCGCGCCCACGTTCGGATGCACGATCATCCCCGCCAGCGTGCGCAGCAGCAGGTCGCCATTATTGAAGTCATCGGTGCTGCCTTCGGTGTGCGCGACCGCGACGATGCCATCGATGTTGGGATACTGCGCGGCCAGATTCTTCAGGTGCGTTTCCAGCACGCGGACGAAGCCGCCCGTCAGCGCCGATGTGCCGAGCAGCACGATCATGTTGCGTGTGCCGACACCGCGGTTTCCCGCCCGGCGATAGCCCTGAAACGCCGGACACTGGTCGGCGCGGGGTAGGGCGGGGGCGGGGCGAAACTGGCTTTCATCCAGCCGGAACGGCGCGATCTGATCACTGAAATTCGGCTCCGGCGGCAGCGGAAAGTCCAAGGTGCGCCGCCCCAGTTCGCGCAGCACGTTTTCGTTGCACAGCACAGCGCCGGGCGCGATGGGGCGAATTACGGTGCCGAAGGCTTGTCCCCAGGAGGTCAAGAGGTCGCCGGGTTGGAGCGGCTGCGTGGCAAAGCGATGCCCTTCGAGTACCGTATGCGGCAGCGTCATTTCCAGCGCTCCGGCGCGCACGGTGAGTCCGGCGGGCAGCGTCCGCGTAGCGATCACGACATTATCCAGCGGAGCCGCGCGACGGCTCACCGTTTCCAGATCGACACTCATGAGTTTATTCCCGGCGTGAGATAGGTTTGCCTCCCATTTTAACCGCAGATGGGTCGACTGCGCGACGTTATGTTGCGCGCCCTAGGTCACACCGATTCCTTAGGGCGCTGGTTCGCGCCGCAGCGTCTCCAGAAGCTCAGACAGGGAGGCTTCCGCCAGCGCGATCGTCTCATCTGAAGCGCCGTAGTACAACCGCAGTGTGTCGCCGATGACGGTGGCGCCACACGTAAACACGACGTTCGGGAAAAAACCGTCGGTTTCGTAGGGAAGTTCCGGCGCAAAGATCGGCGTTGAACTCCGCGCCAGGACGCGCGTGGGATCATCGTGGTCGGTCAGCAGTGCACCGAGGCAGTAGCGCTGCGTCCGATCTGCCGCATGATAGATCGACAGCCAGCCGTGTTCCGTCCATACAGGCGGTGCCCCGCCGCCGACGCGACCCGAATCCCAGCCCATTCGGCTTCCCTGTACCACCACCTGATGATCGCCCCAGCGCACGAGATCGGGCGAGGTCGCATACCAGATGCTGTACGCGCCGAAATCGCCAGGCATGGGACGGTGATAGCAGGCATACAGCCCGTTGACTTGACGCGGGAAGATGGCGACATCGCGATTCGATGGCGGGAAGATGATTCCGTGCCGCCGCGCCGTCTGGAAGTCGCGTGTCAGCGCCAGACCCGTAGCGATCCCGTGGCTGCTCACCGCGGAGTAGTTGATGTAGTACTCGTCGCCGAGCGGCGTGATGCGCGCGTCCTCTACGCCGAACGCTTCATAGGGGGTTTCCGCCTGCAAAAACGGTTGATCGCCGATCGTGAAATGCACGCCGTCACGGCTGCGCGCGCAGCGGATGTGGCTCATGCTTGTGAGAAATACATTCCCACTGGGCAAATGGCGCACAAAGCGCGGATCGCGCGTGTCGTAATCCGAATCATCGGGATGGACGCGCAGAAGTGTGATTTCCCCGCTTGCATCGAGATAGGGGCACACGATCCACTGCGGATCAGATTTGATGGGGCGTTCGGCGACGCGCACAAGCAGGATCGTCTCGCCGTGCACGAGTGCTGCTCCGGCGTTGAAAGCGCCGATGACTTCGTAATCGGGTCGGGAAGGGCGCAGATGCGCGGGCGTGATGAGCGGATTGAGTGGATGACGGGTGAACATCAGTCCTCTCCTACAATATGATAAGCATGCGGTTCGAGCAAGAGATCGCCCTGTTGACTGCGGATTTCGAGGGCAGTCGGGCGCGGATTGTAGACGAGCCAGCGGCGCGGCGCACGTTCGAGCGATAGACAAGGGACGTCGAGTGCGAATGTGAGCACATCCGGCGGTAGATCGGTCAGAAAGCCGGGGCGGCTGAACAAGAGCGCGCTCCAAAAGACTTCACCCGCACCGTACAGCTCCTTGCCGAGCTTGGCGGTATGCGTGAATTCCGCGGTCGCCAAATCCTCATAGGGGATATACGGGCAGGGACCGCGCCGCATGGACTCCGGCAGGAACGGGTCGAAGAAGGCGTAGTTATGGCAGCGCTGCAGATTGGCGAACGCTGCCATCAAACTGACGGGCAGTTTGGGACGCAGGTCATCCTGATTGAGCAGTTCTGACCACGCCCAGATCGTTTCAACATTCTCTTTGTAGGCCGGGTAGCACAGTGAGGCGCAAGCCTGAAACATACCGCGCGGATCGTAGAATGGAACGGTGGGATCTTTGCCCCAGTAGCCCATACGCAGCGCCAGGTTGACGAAATCGGCCACGCGATCTTCCCAGCCCTCGTACGGCACAGCTGCGGCGGCGGCGAACGACAACTGCTGCGGCTCATGCGTCAACCGGTGCGGCGGCAGCTGCATGATCGTCGTGAGCGCCTGTCGGGCATCGACCATAGTTGACATTGTCGGTCATCTGGTAGGCCAGCCAGCAGCCCGCCGCGAACATCCCGCTCACGCCCGCATTCAACAGACTCCCACGCGCTTGCCAGCCCTTGGCATCCGCGAACAGCGGCAGCAGATGCCGCGTTTTTGCGCCGAATTCGCGCGCACCATCCAGGGCTGTGAGAAAGGTCTGCCGGAGATCAGAGTCGCCCGTCAGATGCGCCACCCACGGCAGCTTGACCAGCGCGTTCTCATAAAAGTACCACGTATCCATGAACGTATCCGTTGGCTGGTACGGGTAGTGATTCGGCAGATAGTGATGCGGGTCGATGATCTGGTAGGCGCGTACCGCGTCCAGCAAGCGTTCGATGAGGCTGTCCGCGCCCGCCGCGCCGGTCCGTTCGCGCCAATGCAGCAGGGGCAGCAGCACGTCGAGCTGTGTCATCAGTTCGAAGCCCGTTTGCTCGTCACGCCCAATGGCTGAACTGCCTTTCACATAGGCGCGGAGTCCCTGCTTGCCACTCGCTTCAATCCAGCACGCTTCATTATGGAGGTCGCTCAGCGTGCTATGTGCCAGCTCGTCCCATGTCGGTGCGTCGGGGATGAGCGTGGGCTGCGGGTCGAGCAGCGGTGCGACGGCATCGATCAGGCGGCGCTGCGCCACCCACGGATCCGGGGTCGCCGCCAGCGGCGACTGCTTGTACCAGAAGCGGAAGCGGTGCTTACCCGGCGGGAAGGTGAAGTTGGGGTTGGGAGTGTTAGGGACCAGGCCGAGACCATAGCGCGGCGTCGGGCGATATTCGATCACTTCGCGCAGGGTCAGCTCATAGAAGCGGTGCGGCGACCACTGCAGGCTGTCCGGCGGGAAATAGACGATGGTTTCGGTGTGAGTCGCGTGGTCGTAAAGATACCCAGCGGGGAGATCGTTGCCGCCTAATCCCCCCTGGTTGGTCGTCGGCGCGCGCAGAATCGTTTGCCGCCAGGTGTGCGCTTGCCGATCATTCAGGTTGTCGAGCGCGCCCAGCCACACGATCTGCGCGGGATTGAGCGTGAGCTCGCGGGACGCCGTGAGGGTCGTGTCGATCCATGTGCCGCCGTGCGCAGGTGTGAACTGCACCGCCCAATGCCAAGCGTCACCCTCCCCGTGAGCGGGCGCACCACTCGTTAACTGCTCGTTGGAAATAAAGAATTGTGCAATTTGTATCATAAGAGAAGGGCTCATTTCTGATCTTCTTGACAACCCCTACGAACTCTACTATAGTCAAAACGTAAGAACAACGCAAGCGATTACGTAAACTAGTCTTTTTGTGGACATTACAGATGTCAGTCGTCGATGAAATCGCGAAAGCCTTAGGTGTTTCCGGCGCATCCGTGTCACGCGCCCTCAATGATCGTCCCGGGGTGAGTGCCGAACTGCGCGAGCGTGTCCTCGCCAAAGCGCGCGAACTCCACTACACGCCCACGCTGACGGCGCGCGGTCTGGCGACGTCGCAGACATTCAACATTGGCTTCTTCTTCCTGCAAAAAGCCGGACTCCCCGCCGCTGCCGACCCGTTCTACACCGAGATTCTGCACAGCGTGCAGCAGGTGATCGCGCGGTCAGACTATCACGTCGCTTTCGAGACGCTCACGCCCGACACCCTGGCGCACCCTGTCGATTTTCGCTTCGTGCGTGAACGCCGCATCGACGCGATGATCCTCGCCGGACCCGATATTCCGGCGGGGTTCATCAATGCCATGCTGCACACGAAACTGCCGCTCGTGCTGGTGGACAATCGTCTGGACTTTACACCTGTCAACTGTGTCAACAGCGATGACGAGACAGGCGCCTATCTGGCGGCGCAGCATCTGCTCAACCTCGGACATACCAAGATCGGGGTGATCGCGGGGCCGACGGAGTGGGCGAGCACGGCGCGACGCGTGTGGGGCTATCATCGGGCGCTGTCGGAGGTCGAAGTCGTCCACATGAACGAGACGACGATTGAGAGCGGGCGGGAAGCCTACCGCCGTTTGAGCGGGGCGCATCCCGAAATCACAGCGATTGCCGCGGTCAATGACTCGATGGCGATTGGCGCAATTCGTGAGGCGCACCGGCGTGGTCTGTGCGTGCCGGATGATCTGAGCGTCGTCGGCTTTGACGACATCGCGTGGGCGGAACTCAATGACCCTCCGCTCACGACCCTACGTATCCCTCGCCAGCAGATGGGCAAAGAAGCGGCGCACCGTGTCCTGATGCTGCTTCAAGACCCTGATCTGCTGGCTTCGGAAATCATTGTCCCGGTACATATGGTGGAGCGCAATTCCACCGCACCAAGGAGGTGAAGAGTATAGCATACACGGCGGCCTTCGATGTTCAGAAAAATTGTCTGAGATTTACACGAAAGGACTAACCGATGAAGCGCTTTAGCTTGGTTGTACTCCTACTTGCATTCATGCTGACCATTAGCAGCGTGGCCGCTCAAGATCCGGTCACCATTCGCATTTCGACCTGGGCGGGCGTCGATGAGAGCGCCGAACTGCAGGGCTTGATCGACGAGATCAACGCCAGCCAGACCGATTACCAGATTGTGCATGAGCCGATCCCCAGCGACTACTACACGCAGGTGCAGACGCAGATTGCGGGTGGCACGGGCGCGGACCTGTACTGGATGGATCAGAATCACATGGCGCTGGCCTCGGACGGCGTGTTCATGCCGATTGACCAGTGCGATGCCGTCGCGAATGCTGCTCCCCAGACGGCGGGCGACCTGAGCGACTACTACCCCGGAATCCTCGCCGTGAATCAGTTCGAAGGCCAGACCTACGGCTTGCCGTGGATCGCGCAGCCGGTGGTCGTCTACTTCAACCGCGGCATGTTCGATGCGGCAGGCGTGGCGTACCCCGAAGATGGCTGGACGTGGGATGACTTCACCGAAACCGCCATGGCGCTGACGCAGGACACGGACGGTGACGGTGCGGTCGATCAGTGGGGCTTCACCAACAATGGGTGGCCGCCGCCGTTCATTTTCGTGTGGCAGGCGGGCGGCGAACTGATTTCGTCCGACTTCACCAGCGTCCCGATTGATAGCCCGGAATTTGTGCGGGGCTTTGAATTCTGGCTCAGCACGCTCTACAACCCGGAAATGTCGCCGAGCAATGAAGTGATCGCGGAACAGGGCTTCGGCGAAATGTTCAAGGCTGGTAAGATCGCCATGTTTATGGGCGGCGCGGCGGATGACCTGGATCGCGTGGATGGGTTGGATGTGGGCGTGATTCACGTCCCGGCGAACCCGGAAACCGGCAGCACCACGACCTTCGCGTGGAACGCCAGCACGGTGATCAATGCCAATACCGCGAACCCCGAACAAGCTTGCGCCGCGCTCGTCGCGCTGACGGAAGCCATTCAGGGCTGGAAGATCGTCTCGCCGCGCATTTCGCAGGCGAACGTCGAACACCTCGTCTCTTCCGAACCGCGCAAGGAACCGAACGCCGCCGCGATTGTGGCCGCGGCGGGTGACATGCGCGCCCTGCCGATCTTCGGCAACTACGCCGAATTTGACTCGCTGTTCTGGAGCGAATTCTGGGGGCCGCTGCAAAACGGTGAAACGGATCTGAGCGTCGCCGAACTCGCCGCTGAAGTCCGCCCCGACCTTGAAGAAACCCTCGGCAACTAATTCTCACTTTTGCCCGCACTCGTGGCCCACGCCACGGGTGCGGAGCTTCTTTTGAACTCATTTATGGAGATGCCAAGATGGATCTGAGCGTGCTCAATACTTACATTCCCACGCTGATCCGTTATGTGCTGGTGGCCGGCGGGTTGGCAGCAGCCATGTTCATCGTCTATCAGGTGCAGCTGCGGCTCGGCGCGCGTTCCGAAGCCGCCGCCGGGCGGACGCTGGTCATGCCGTGGGTGGTCGGTTTCCTGATCTTCAATGTGTTTACGATTGGCGCGTCGCTGTACCTCAGTTTCACCGAATACAATCTCTTTCGTCCACCGGAGTGGGTGGGCACGGAGAACTATGCGGAGCTGTTCGATCTGGCGTTCGCGCCGCTGGAATCAGCCGATCAGCGCAGTTCCAGCGCGTTACCCCCACGCTATGATGAGATCGTCCGCGTGCAGATTGCCGATGGCGGCTTTGTGCTGGGCGCGCGCGAAGAAAGCTTCTGGCGGTCGATGCGGCTGACGGTGGTCTATGCCATCGTGACTGTGCCGCTCGGGTTGGCGGGCGCGCTCGCCGTCGCTTTGCTGCTCAATCAGAATGTGCGCGGGATGGGCATCTGGCGCGTGCTCTATTACCTGCCCGCCGTGCTGCCCGCCGTCGCGACGGCGCTGCTCTGGCGCTGGATGTTCTCGTCCAGCGGGCTGGTGAATTCCGCGCTGTCGCCGTTTCTCAATCTGCTCAACTTAGAGACTCCACAGTGGCTGACCAATCCCAGCCTGTCGCCGGTGCTGTTCATCATCATCAGCCTGTGGGGGGTGTTCGGCGCGAATTCGGTCATTCTGCTGGCCGGGTTGAAGGGCATCCCCAAAGAACTGTATGAAGCGGTCGATATTGACGGCGGTGGCCACTGGCCGAAGTTCCGCAACGTGACCATCCCGATGCTGAGTCCGGCGCTGTTCTACAACCTCGTCACCTCGCTGATCGGCGCGCTGCAGGCCTTCGAAGTCGCGGCCTTCATCCCCACACCGATTGAAGCGGGGACGTTCCTCAATTGGCAGATCTACCAAGAGGCGTTCAATTTGCGCAACATGGGCATGGCGTCGGCGATGGCCTGGATCATGCTCATGCTGATCATCGCGCTCACCGCGCTGGTTTTCCGGTCGTCGCAGGCCTGGGTCTTCTATCAAGGTGCGAGAGAAGGAGCATAAGCCATGACGGTTGTGATGCAGCGCGATCCCTTGCTCGTTGATCCGCCCGCGCGGCGTGGTTTTGATCCGCGGCGGGTGGTGGTGTATCTGCTGTTGATCGCGGGCGTGGCGTTCATCCTCATTCCCTTCCTGTGGATGGTGTCGACGTCGCTGAAAACGCAGGATCAACTGTTTGTGCGCGGGCTGAACTTCATCCCGAATCCGGCTGTGCCGGGGAACTATCTCGAAGTCTGGAATCGATTGCTCTCGATCAACCCGCAGATGACCTTCTGGCGCATCATGGGGAACACGCTGTTCATCACCGTGCTCGCGATGGTCGGCGAAATCACCAGCGCGTCGCTCGTCGCCTACGGTTTTTCGCGCTTCCGCTGGCGAGGGCGTGACGCCTTGTTCGCGGTCATGCTGGCGACGATCATGATCCCCGGCATTGTGACGCGTGTCCCCGGTTTCCTGATCTGGCGGCAGTTGGGCTTGCTCGACACCTATGACCCGCTGACGTGGCCGTCGCTGTTCGCGTGGGGGCCGCTGTATGTCTTCCTCATGCGGCAGTTCTTCATGACGATTCCGCGCGAAATTGAAGAAGCGGCCATCATGGATGGCGCGAACGTCATTCAAGTCTTCGTGTATATCATGCTGCCGCTCGTTAAGCCGATTCTGCTGGCGATTGGCGTGCTCGCTTTTCAGGCCAACTGGAACAACTTTCAAGGGCCGCTGCTCTATTTGAGCACGCCAGAAAAGTTCCCGTTGGCGTTGGCTATGCGTTTCTTTGACCAATCGCTGAGCAAGGAAGCCCCGCAGTGGCAGTTCATGATGTCGATGGCCACCATGATGGCCGCGCCGATTCTGCTGCTGTATTTCGTCGCCCAGAAGCAGTTCATCGAGGGGATCAACATCGGTGGGGTGAAAGGGTGATGCGGATGCGCAGTTTACTTCTTGGGCTGGTGCTGTTGGGGTTGGTCAGCTCGATTTCGGCACAGGACAACCCGTCAGCTTCCGATCTCGTCAATCTCGATCATCTGCTGCAGCTCACCGAACCCGTGACGATTGACGGGCGTGACATGGCGATTGTCCATATCTATTCGGAATACCCGGATTACGAATGGGTCGACGATGCCGACGAAGGCATCAGTGCGGTCGATGATGTCGCGCGCGCGGCGGTCGTTTACCTGTGGGAGTACGAGCGCACGGGCGACGAGGCGCTGCTTGTACAGGCATGGCGCTGCCTCAATTTCGTCATGTACATGCAGGCGGACGACGGCGAATTCTACAATTTCGTCTTCACCCGCGAAGGCGAGATCAACGAGCGCGGCGGCACGAGCTACAAGAGTCTCGGCTGGTGGGCGATGCGCGCGCTGTGGGCGCTTGGCGAAGGCGTGCGCGTCTTCGATTCGGTCGATCTCGACTACGCCGACCAACTTGCGCAAGCTTACCAGCGCACGGAGGCGGCGATTGCCGCGTCGCTGAGCAACTATGGGCAGTACACGACGCTGCACGGCTTCGAGATCCCGGCGTGGATTCCCGCCAGCGAACCGGATATCGCCGCGATTGGCTTGCTCGGCATGAGCGCCTATTACGCGGCTCGTCCCAACGACGCCAGCGCCGATGCCATCACGAAAGTTGCCGATGCGCTCGCGGAGTACCGCTTGGGCACGGACAGTGAATACCCGTTTGGCATGCATCCGAGCAACGCCAATGCGCCGGGCTTCTGGCATAACTGGGGCGCGCATGTGCCGCACGCGCTGGTCATAGCGGGTATGGCGCTGGAGCGTCAGGACTGGATCGACTCGGCGGCGGCAACGGCGGAGTCGTTCCTGCTGCGCCAGCTCGCGTTTGAACCGTTCCGGCATATCGGTGTCGTGCCGTATCGCCTGGAACAGATCGCCTACGGCACCAACATGCTCGTGCAGACTTATGCGGCGCTCTACAGTGCGACGAATGATGAGCGGTACGCACAGTTGGCCGCGCTGGCGGGGAGCTGGTACTTCGGCAACAACATGGCCGACACACAGATGTACTACCCGGACAGCGGTCGCACTTACGACGGCATCAATGGCCCGGTGGCATGGCGCGTCAACCGGAATGCGGGCGCGGAGTCGACCATCGAAGGCCTGATGAGCATGAGCGCGCTCGCGCGTCTGCCGGAGTCGGTTCAGCCGCTTGTGTACGCCACCACACTGGAAGAAACCCTGCCCATCATCCTGCAAGCCGAGGACGGCGATCGCGTGATCGGAACGCCTGTCTATTATTCGGGCACGTGGACGGGCGAAGGCTACATTAGCGGTGGGCGCTATATTGGGCTGGGCGAAGGTCAGCGGATGCGCTTGACCTTCACGCTGGATGAGGATCAAGCCGACGAGTATTGGCTTTACGCTGCGCATGTGCGGCAGGCCGCAAACAGCAGCGCGTTCTTGATCCCGCGCACCGACGCGCCGCCGACCATCGACGGCAGCGGCGCCGACTGGGGCGACAGCGCGCTGGTGCTGGAGGCGAATACCGCGCGGCAGTTGCTGCGCGGCGGTGGTCTGTGGCAAGGCGCGGAGGTCGACAGCCATGTCGTGCGTCTGCTCTGGGATGACGACAATCTCTATGTATTGGTCGACGTGCGTGACCCCGAACATGTGCAGGACTTCACCGTCAGCGGCGTGTGGCAGGGCGATACGCTCTGGCTGTACTTCACCAGCGGCGATATGCGCGCGCTCGACGCCAAGCTGACGCTGGCACAAACGCCGCAGGGCGGTCAGGTGTGGGATTGGCAGCAGACGCGCTTTGTCCCCGGCGCGACGCTCGTGTGGCAGGCGGCAGATGATGGGGCAGGTTACACGTACGAAGCGGCGATCCCGTGGGCGGCGCTCGACATTGACAATCCTCAGGCCGGGACGCGCATCGGCTTTGAAGCCGGGCGCGGGCTCGGTGGAAACTCGTTCATGGACTTGACCGGACGTGACCCGGATGTGGCGGCCAATCTCTTGCAGTTGACGCTCACCGCGCCCGGTATGGACGAAACACTGGGCGGCGCGGCCAACGTCGCGCTCAACGTGCGCCTTGACCGGCAAGACGAGTTCACCTTACAGCAGTCGGTGTCGCCGGACTCGGATTACTTCTGGCTGGATGCGGTCACGCCGCAGCCCGTCCGCCTTGACGCAGGCGAACACACTATCCGCTATGAATATGCGGGCGATGAAGGCAGCAGCAACCCCGGCGTGAGCAAAATCGATGCCTTCTACTTGCAGCCCGTTGTCGGTCGCCGCGTGTATGCGCTGCCGAACGGTCAGCAGCTCACGCTGACCTACAACACGGTCACGGGCGCATCGGCTTTACAAGACACTACCCCTTAGGAGAAACCATGCAGCTCAAACTTGTGCGGCATCCGCAAAGTCCGCTTTTGTATCCGAATCCTCTGCATCGCTGGGAGTCTCTGAACGTTTTCAACGCTTCCGTGTTGCAGCATAACGGGTTGTTCCACATGCACTACCGCGCACAGGGCGTCGACTTCATCTCGTCGATTGGGTATGCGGTCAGCGCGGATGGGCTGGTGTGGAATCGGATGGAGAATCCGGTGTTCGCGCCGCACAACGGGCGCGAAGACTACCGCGGACTGGAAGATCCGCGCGTGACAGCGTTGGACGGTCGCTTCTACATGTGCTATACGGCGTACGGCGAGAATGGCAATTACCCGATGATCGCCGTGTCCGACAACTTGATCACCTGGGAAGATGTCGCCCCGCTGGAGAAGACCGAAAACAAGGATCATGTGCTGTTTCCGGAGAAGATCGGCGGGCGCTACGCGATTTTGCACCGCCGTCGTCCGCATATCTGGGTGGCCTTCAGTGATGACCTGATCACGTGGACGGATCACACGGTGATCATGTCGCCGCGCGCGGTTGGTGAAACGCCTGACGATTGGGACAGCAAGAGCATCGGCGCGAACGGCGTGCCCATCAAGACGGCGGACGGGTGGCTGCTGTTCTATCATGGCTACGGCGCGGCGCACGTCTACCGTTCGAGCGTCGCGCTGCTCGATCTCCATGATCCGGCCAAGGTGCTGCATCGCCCGACCACGCACATCATCGAACCGACTGAAACATGGGAAATTCGCGGCGACGTGCCGAATGTGATCTTTAGCTGCACGAACCTCGTCGTCGGCGCTGAACTGCGCTTCTATTATGCTGGGGCAGATCGCATGGTGGGTTTGGCGACCGCGCCGTTCGCGGATGTGCAGGCCTTCGCGCGGGGCGGGGCATGAGCTCACCACCCGTTGGTGTTGGCCTGGTCGGCGCAGGGGCGTACGGCCAATTCTGTCTCGCTGCTTTCGCTCTCATGCCCGAAGTGTATGTCGCCGCCGTCTGCGATTCGGACCGTGTCCGAGCTGAACGGTTCGCGGCGCAGTATGGCGTGCGCGCGTATACAGAGCTTTCCGCCATGCTGAACGATTCGGCAGTCGAAATCGTCGCGCTGAATACGCCGCCGTTTCTCCACGCCGAGCAGGGACTCGCGGTATTGCAGGCGGGCAAGCATCTGTTCTGCGAGAAGCCGCTGGCGCTCACCTTGAGTGAAGGCGAAGCGCTGCGCGCCGCCGCGGAACAGACCGGGACGCGCCTCACCGTCGACTATGTGATGCGCCAGAATCCGCTGTGGCGCATGGCTGCGCGCCTTCGCGAGGCGGGTGTGCTCGGCAAGCTGCTGCATCTGAGCCTGACGAATCACGCGGCGGGGTTGAGCCTGCCCGCGCAGCACTGGTTCTGGAATAAAGCGCAGAGCGGCGGCATCTGGATCGAACACGGCGTGCACTTCTTCGACGCGTTTGCGTGGGTGGCGGGCGCGGTTGGCACAGTCAGCGCGGCACAGCGCTTTGTCAACGCCGCCGGGCAAGAAGATCGAGTTGAGGCGTTGGCGACCTATGGCGAGACCGCCGCGCACTTCTATCATGGCTTTACGCACAGCGGCACGACCGAGCAGACGACCGTCGCCCTGACGTTTGAGCACGCCTATATGCACCTGCAGGGCTGGGTGCCGACGAATCTGACTTTCTCTGGCTTGGATGCCGCTGGTCACGCCGCAATTCAGCCGTTTCTGACCGACGATCTGCGTGTCACATCGATGAGCGGCGCTTCGCTGGTGGTTGACACATCAGGCGACAAGTCCGCAGTTTATCGGGCCTGTATTCAAGCGGGGATGCGCGATTTGGCGGGCGCGGTGCGAGATCCCAATAAGTCACTGCGAGTCACCGTCGAACATGGCCTCGCGAGTCTGCGCATGGCACTGGAAGCAGAACGCTTGTAGGTCGAAAGTCGCGAATCGGCAGGAACCGGACGGCAGTGCGTAACCTAGTCCGGTTTCGCCGTCTCGGGTCCAGTCAACTATATGCCCGGCTTCGCGCAGCCCCTGGCTGATAAGGGTTCCGATCCCCTATTCATCTTCGATCAACAGCAGGCGCATGTGCCCTAACCTTGACTCCATCCAGCGAACACCATCCATTGTAGAGGGTGATGGGCTGAAATCGAACACTTTACGCGTGTGGACGGCTGGGGCGTTTGCTAGTGGTGGGCGCGCTGTTACCGGATGTGTTCGGCGAGAAAGGCGCGGATGACGCTTAAGGCGCTGACGGTTAGCAGCGTCAGCAATTGCTCCCCTTTGGCGGCGGTCGCGGGGCGCGGATCGCCGAAGACACCGCTGCGATTGAAGGTGTCCAACCGTGTGGGCGTGGCACCGAAGGTGGGCGGAAACTGCGGATACTCGGGCTGCGCCTGGTCCATCTGGACGGCATCCGGGCGCAGAGCCAGCACGACCGAGGTCTCGACCTCGTCGGCGTGATAGAAGCCGGGCGCGGCGGGCGTCGACTCGCAGACGGCGGCGGCCGCTTGCTCAATGCCCGGGTAGTTCAGAATCATCGTCGGCAAATTGTGCTGTGTTATCAGTGCGCGGGCGGCCTGTTCCAGCGGCGCGCTGTTGCCAAAATGCCCATTAACGATGATCAGCGCGGCGACCTTGTGCGCGGCGAGCGCGGCGCCAATGTCAGTCGTCAGCGCGACCAGCGTATTGAAGCTGATCGAGATCGTGCCTTTCCAGCCTGCGGTCGTCCACGTCTCGCCGTAGGGCAGGGTGGGCAGCAGCAGCGCGTCGAGTTGATCGGCCAAGCGTTCCGCCAGACCCGTCGCCATGATCGTATCGGTGGCGAGCGCGAGATGCGGCCCATGCTGCTCCTGTGCCCCAACGGGCAGAAGCGCCACGGCGTTGCCCGCGCTGAGCCGACGTTCGACCTCGACCCACGTTGCGGTTTCCAGTCTCATGAGTCTTTGCGCCCCCGTTGATAGTGCTTGCCCAGCGCCGCGGGATCATTGGTGCGGCGCACGAACACGGCCAACACGATGATCGTCAGCAGATAGGGCAGCATCAGCATGAATTGGAAAGGAAGTTGGATGTCGAGAATTTGGGCGCGCAGTTGGAGCGCATCGGCTACGCCGAACAACAGCGATGCCCCGAACACGCCGACCGGATGCCGCCGTCCCAGTACGAGGAGCGCCAGCGCGATATAGCCGCGCCCCGCGGTCATGTTATCGACGAAGATGCTCGACGAACCAATGGAGATGAACGCGCCGCCTAACCCACACAGCATCCCGCACAGGATCAGAGCGGCATAGCGCGTGCGGTTGATGTGGATGCCGAGCGTTTCGGCGGATTCGGGCGACTCGCCGACAGCGATCAGCCGCAAGCCCCAAATTGTGCGGAAGATGCCAATCGCGCTGAGCCCGACCAGCAGGTAGGCGATGTAGGCCAGCGGATTTTGCCGGAAGAACAGTGGACCGATGATCGGGATGCTTTCCAGGATCGGGATGGGCAGCGTGCTCAAGCCCTCCACCTGCGGGCGCTGCGTCCCCACCGCGAAGAAAGCGCGATAGACGAAACTGGTCACGCCGAGCATGAGCAGATTGAAGGCGATGCCGACGATCACCTGATCGCCCGCCAGCGTGATCGTGAAATAGCCGACGATCAGGCCGAAGAGTGCGCCGAGGATCAGCGCGCCGACGATGCCGAGCGCCGTGCTGCCCGCATAGTACGTGACGACGAAGGCCGACAGCGCGCCGCCGAGCATCATGCCTTCCATGCCAATATTCAGCACGCCTGCCCGCTCGTTGAAGATGCCGCCGAGCGCCGCCAGCATGATCGGGAGGGCTAAGCGCATGCTGGCCGAGAGAAAGCCCTCGAGAGCGGGATCCACCAGAATTTCCATCGTGATTAGCCTTTAGCTGACAGCCGCCGCTGCAGGAAACTGAATGTCCCGCGCCCCATCAGCAGTAGGACGATCAGGTATTGGATGATAGTCGCAATCGAACTCGGGACGCCCACCGCGGATTCCATCGTGCTCGCGCCGACCTGCAAACCGGCGAAGAGGATTGCCGCGATCAACACGGCGAACGGATTGGTGCGCCCCAACAGCGCGACGACAATCGCCGTATAGCCGTAACCGGGCGAAAGATTCTCGATCATACGGCGCTGTACGCCTGCCACTTCCGCGAACCCCGCGAGCCCGGCCAGCGCGCCGCTCAGCATCAGCGAACTCAGGATGACCCATGACGTATTGATGCCCGCTGCTCGAGCCGCTTCGGCGTTGTGCCCGGCGGCGCGAATCTGAAAGCCCCACACCGTGCGCCACAGCAGAAGCGAGGCGATGACAACGACCGCCAGCGCGATGAACACGCCGGCGTGCAGCCGCGTTCCTTCCAATATACGCGGCAGGCGTGCTGCTTCGGCGAGGCGGGCGGTTTGTCCTAACGGTGAATTCGGGTCTTGCAGCGGCCCATGCAGCAGATAGCCAATGAAGAAGATGGCGATGTAATTGAGCATGATCGTGTTGATGAGTTCGCTTGCGCCGAGTGCGGTCTTGAGCACCCCGGCTATCCCGGCCCACGCCGCGCCCGCGAGCATCGAAGCGATCATCATGGCGGGGAGCACGATGTACCACGGTTGATCGCCGAGCAGCAGACCCACCCAGCCCGCCAGCAGGCCGCCCCAGAACAACTGACCTTCTGCGCCGACGTTGAAGACGCTGGCGCGAAACGCGATAGTCACACCGACTCCAGCCAGTGTCAGCGGAATGGCTTTGAGGAATGTTTCGGCTAGACTGTTGAGATTGCCTGCCGCCCCTTCGAGCAGGGCGCGGTACGCGGCAAGGGCATCTTTACCGAGCAGTTGGATGAGCAGCGCCCCGATGAGCAGGGCGATCACCACGGCAACCACGCTCTGTACCAGTTACGGGTGCAGAATGGTGCGGCGCAGCCAGACTGGGAGGCGGAGCGGGGTGGTTCCGGAGTCGGCATTCACTGAGGGGAGCCTTTGTTCTGTCATCATTTAGCCTGCGAGCGGGCGCCCGCCCATGAGCAATCCAAGTTGATCGCGCGTCACCGTCGCGCGCTCCAGCGGTTGGCTTAGCGTGCCGTTGTACATCACGGAGATCCGATTGGAAAGCGCCAGCACTTCGTCGAGCTCGGTTGAGATGAGCAGGACGGCGGCGCCGCGCGCGCACTGGTCGAGCAGGGTGGAGCGCACGTATTCGGTCGCACCGATATCGAGTCCGCGGGTGGGTTGGACGGCGATGATCAGGCGCGGGTGGCGTTCCAGCACGCGCGCCAACACCAGCTTCTGCTGATTGCCGCCGGACAGCGTGCCTGCCGTTTGTTCTGGCGACTGGCAGCGAATGTCGTAGCCTGCGATGAGCGACTGCGTGAACGCGCTGATCGCCTTAAACCGCAGAAAACCAGCGCGGGAAAACTTGGGCTGATTGATCTGTTCGAGGACGGCGTTGTCGGACAACGATCGCCCCATCAACAGGGCAGTGCGCTGACGATCACCGGGGATGGTGGCCAACCCGGCGCGGATGCGCTGCGCCGGGGGCGCATGCGTGATTTGCTGATCTTCCAACCAGATCTGCCCGGCGTTCGGGAAAATTAAGCCGGAGAGCAAGCGCGTCAGCTCGTCCTGACCATTGCCGTCCACCCCAGCGATGCCATGAATTTCGCCCTGACGCACCGCTAGATCAAGGTTCTTGAGCACTGTTACGCCGCGGGGATTGGTATAGTTTACGCCGCGCAGACGCAGAACTTCCGGCGCGCCCGCGGCGACCGTGTGCGCGTTGGTCGGTAACTGAATGTGGCGTCCGACCATCGCTTCCGCCAAGCCTTCGACCGTGCTCTCGGCGGTGGTGCGCGTGCTCACGTTCACGCCCGCGCGCAGAATCGTGATGCGGTCGCTGATGGTCATCACTTCCTGAAGTTTATGGCTGATAAAAATAACGGCATTCTTTTCCGCGGTCAGGTTGCGGATGATGGCGAATAAACTGGCAGTTTCCTGGGGGGTGAGGACGGCGGTTGGCTCGTCGAGGATGAGGAGCTGCGCGCCGCGATACAGCGCCTTGATGATTTCGACGCGCTGCTGCTGCCCCACCGACAGGTTAGCAATTTTCTCATCCGGGTCAATTTCTAAGCCGTAACGATCCCCCAACTGCCGCATTTCCCGCGCAATGCGGCGCAGATCTGGAAAAAAGCCGGCCTTGGTGCGCGCGGCGATGCATAAGTTTTGGGCGACGGTCAAACTGGGGATGAGCATAAAATGCTGGTGTACCATGCCGATGCCGAGCTGGAGCGCGGTCACGGGCGAGTCAATGTGCACCGGGCGGCCATGGAACTCAATTCTGCCGGACTCGGGTTTGACCAACCCACTCAGGACTTTCATCAACGTGCTTTTGCCCGCACCGTTCTCGCCGAGCAAGGCGTGGATTTCGCCGGGGCGTATGTCGAACTGGACCCGGTCGTTGGCTACCAGATCGCCATAGCGCACCACAATCTCGGACATTTGCAGCAGAGTTGCTGACATCAAAACCAACCTGAAGTGCTAAAGCAAACAAGCCCCGGTCTGTTCCGGGGCTTGCACTGCGGTTAAGTTTATTCGACGGGCGTCGTGTCTTCTTCGACGACGAAATCCCCACTCAAAATCGCTTCGATCTTGGCGTCGATCAGGTCTTGCAGTTCCGGCGTGACCACTTCAGCGAGGTCGTGGTACGATGCCAGTTCAATCGAGCCTTCGATCAGGCCAAACGACCAGTTGCGGCTTTCCCATTCGCCGGCGATCACTTCTTCAGCGACCCCCGTGACCAGCGGCCCGAGGTTCCAAGTCACGCTCGTC
Organism: Candidatus Flexifilum breve; assembly: GCA_016717205.1. Lineage (GTDB taxonomy): Bacteria > Chloroflexota > Anaerolineae > Aggregatilineales > Phototrophicaceae > Flexifilum > Flexifilum breve. The sequence continues at coordinate 281,570 of JADKGC010000003.1, read as the reverse complement.
ACGACCGATTCTTCCCCGAGGAAGTTCTGGTCGGTCATAGCGCCGAGGGCGTATACGCCCGCTTCGTTGGCCGCATCGATCACGCCGACGCCCTGCGCGCTGAGCACGTCCGCGCCCTGTTCCACCTGTGCTAAGGCCGCTTCTTTGGCCTTGGGCGGGTCGAACCAACTGCCGATGAAGGTGAACAGGACTTCAATGTCCGGGTTGACTTCCGCTGCGCCCGCTTCATAAGCGTGCAGATTGGCGAGCATGTTCGGGGCGGGCATACCGCCGACCCAGCCGATCACTCCGCTTTCGCTGATGCCTGCGGCGAGCATCCCGGCGAGGTAAGCCCCCTGGTAATCCGGGTTAGAGTACGTGCCAAGGTTATCCGCGAGTTCGCGCGCCGTCCCGGCCATGAAGTACGTTTCCGGGAAATCTTCCGCGACCGACAGCGCCGCATCGCCAAACGAGAAGCTGTGCGCGAAGATCAGGTCATAGCCGCGGGTGGCGAAATCGCGCAGAACGCGTTCGGCGTCCGCATCGGTCACGTTTTCGACGTACGCGACTTCAAGGTTGAGTTCTTCGGCAGCCGCCATCAGCCCGTTGTAGCCGACCATGTTCCAGTCGTTGTCGTTGATCGGGCCGGGCAGAATCATGGCCACCTTCAGGAGCGGCGCTTCGCTGGTCGCTTCTTCAGTGGCGTCCTGAGCGGCGGGGCCAGCCGACGCTGTGCCGCCCAACATGAATGTCAAGACCAGCAGAACCAACAGCAGAACAATCGAAAGTTTCTTGCCCATAGATGTCGTCCCTCCTCCTAACCTGATAATGATGCATCGCATAGTTCGCCATGCTGATGCAGTTTCCCCCATACGCACCGTCTGCTGTCGCTTTAAAACGTGGGCGGCGTGATCGCCCACACGGACAGCACCCGTTCTGTGCCAATATTGCGATACCAGTGCGGGCGCCGGCTGTCAAAGATGATGCTGTCGCCTGCTTCCAAGATAAATACGTCGTCGCCGAGATGGACTTCCAGTGTGCCTTGCAGCACCAGACCGCATTCCTCGCCTTCGTGCTGAAACGGCGAGTTCTCCGTCGATGAACCCGGCGCGGATTCCACCCACACGAATTCCAGCGTGCGCGACAGATCGGGTACGAGAAGTTCGTAGACGAAGTTCGGGTCGGGGATGCCGATGCGGCGGCGCTGCTGCTTCCGCACCACAATCTCTTGGTCGGCTTGGGGGCGCGGCTCAAAGAAGATGCCCAACTGCAGGTGGAGCGCCGAAGCTAGTTTGGAAATCGTGTTGATCGACGGATTGGCGAGGCCGCGCTCGATCTGGCTGATCATTCCCGCGCTGATGCCGGAGGCATCCGCCAACGCCTGAACGCTCAAATTGAGGTCCAGACGAGCGCTGTGCAGCTGCTCACCGATCAGTTTCAGGTCGGACGAGGCGCTCGCGGACTGCGGTGCGTCGCTGTGGGATGAAGCCATGCCAGCCTCTCACAGGCTCAAATGAGCGGGGTGTTCAATATATTGAACAATCTTCACTATACAGTCTAACAGGATTTGGGGCGCGGGCAATACGTTACTGTAAACGACAAGTAGGCGGTCTCAATTGGAGCATATAGACAAGTGCCGCTCTGGGGGTAAACCTCGGAGCGACTGTATTACCCCGAGCGCGCGATTGGTTTCCCCACAACGGCCAGCATCGGGTAAAATCCGCCGCGGCTGTATTGCGCCTTGCTCGCAGGCGCGCACGATGATCAACGGGCTAATCGATTTGCCCATTACGCCGACTGCGGGTCAACAGTTTGCTATGAGGCGGGCAGGGCGACCCCGTCCACTCATGGGCGCGGATGCGGAGTTTGAGATCCGCTGAACTAAGGATTCTGGTTTTCTGTAAACAGTGAGGATTTTTCTATGCTGAGTGCGCGCATTACTGGTTTTCAGCATTTGGGCGTTCCCGTAACCGACTTGCAGCGCTCCAAAGCGTTCTATCTGCGCTTGGGCTTTCGTGGAGGCGTTGGCGACCACACTGACCATGCCGGAGGGTGACATTCTGGTCGCCATGCTGGAGGTCGCCGGTTTTGTGCTGGAGCTGTACCAACTTCCGGGAACGGGAGGCGCGGAAATCGGCACCCGTGGGCACGGCCATATCGACCACTTCGCGCTGGATGTCGACGATATTCAGCACGTGTGGACGACGGTCACCGGGGCTGGACTGACGCCGTTGGAAAGCGCGCCCGTGTTTCTCCCGTTCTGGGAGAAGGGCGTGTATTACTTCAACATTCTGGGACCCGATGGCGAACGCGTCGAGTTCAACCAGCGCATCCGGTAAGCGGCGCTCCCGCCGTTACCCCTTCGGTCGATCGCGCGAATACTTATCGACCTGAGCCCACCGCATCTACTCGCCCCATTGATTGTCATTTGCAGGGACAGACGCTGACCAACGCCCGATTGGTCAGTGTGGCTTACCTTCGTGATTCGCACAAGATTTGTGTAATTAGCGAGCAAAACTCACACAAAAGTGTGGATTGTGACAAATGTAACGTGTTTGCTGTGTACTTTAATTTCATGGAAAGCTCTTTAAAGTGTACACTGTGTGACAATATAGTGAAGGATTCCTCAATGATTCATTGAGGAATCACCGCAGGTATTTGGTTAGACGGAGCCGCTGATGAATCGTTGGATCACCGCTGGACTGGCCCTCGCTGCTGGAGGCATCATCATCGTTGTGGCATCCAGTTGCGCACCCGATACCTCCGCACCGACCCTCGCTCCTCGCAGTACCGCCAACCCGGATCGGGCTGGCCAAACCATCGCCCTCAATCAACTGCCGGCAACCCCGGGGCTAATCCCGTTTACAGATACCGCGTGTCTCAACTGCCATATCGATGAAGCCCGGTTGACGACCCTGGCGGTCGCCGAAGAAAAAACTGAGTCTCTCTCTTCGGGGCCTGGCTGAGGGGGTTCCGTGGCTCCGATGGAGCCATGGCAGCGCGTCTGGATTGACGCCGAAACCTACACCCAAGATATTCACTCCTACATCAACTGTACTGACTGCCATCAAGGGCAGGCGGTGGATGACATGGAGGCCGCGCACGAAGGCATGATCGCCTCGCCCGGCGCCGAAGCCGCGACCACCTGCGGCAACTGTCATACCGATGTCACTCCGGACAGCCTCAACAGCTTGCACAGCACGCTGGCGGGATACGACACCGCGATTTACGCGCGCAGCGCACCCGAAAACCACGCTGTGCTGGAAGATATGGAGTCCTACCACTGCAATAACTGTCACGCCACCTGCGGCGACTGCCATGTGAGTCAACCGGTCTCTGTCGGTGGGGGACTGCTCTCCGGCCACGATTTCGTCGAAACCCCGCCGATGAGCAACACCTGCACGGCCTGTCACGGCAGCCGCGTCAAAAACGAATACTACGGGCTGAATGAAGGTTTGCCCGCCGACGTGCACTTCCGTGAGCGTATGGGCTGCACCGATTGTCACACAGGCGCCGAAATGCACGGCACAGATGTGGATGCGGCGCATCGTTATGACGGTCTAGCCGAGCCTTCGTGCATTAGCTGCCACGAAGATCAGGTTGGCGTCGGCTCTGGCATTGAACAGCACGAAATTCATGGCACCGAGACCGTGTCCTGTCAGGTCTGTCACAGTGTCGCCTATACGAGCTGCGTCAACTGCCATGTCGAACGCACGGAAGACGACATCCCGTTCTACTCCATCGAAGAGCACTCCATCGACTTCTACATCGGCTTGAACCCGCTGCAGAACGCCGAACGTCCGTACGAGTACACCACGCTGCGCCACGTGCCCATTGACATCGACTCATTCAGCTTCTACGGCGACGACTTGCTGTCCAACTTCGATGCGCGCGCCACGTGGGTGTATGCCACGCCGCATAACATCCAGCGCAACACACCGCAGACTGAATCGTGCACCTCGTGCCACGGAAACGACGAATACTTCCTCACGCAGGCAGTGGTCGCCGCCGAGGAACTGGCCGCGAACCAGAGTGTCATGGTCGACGGCGCGCCGCCGCTGCCTGCGGAATACGCCGACCACGCGCAAGCGCAGCCCGAAGAGGTTGCGCCCGCAGCGGGCAGCGACGACGGGTTCTGGGGCGATGCCCCCGCCGCTGCGGCGACCGAGTCCTCTGGCGATTTCTGGGGCGAAGCGCCCCCAGCTACACCCGCGCCCGCCGATGATTTCTGGGGCGGGGCTGCAGCACAACCAACCACGGAAGCTACAGAAAGCGCAGATGCTTTCTGGGGAAATTCATAAAACGAGACCATCTATCGGAGTCGCTATACCATGAAAAAATTAGTACTGCTTCTCGCTATTCTGCTCCTTGCCTTCCCGACGTTCTTTGTCGCGGCGCAGGAAGCCCCGGTCGTCGCCAGCGTTGAGGCGTTCGGGAGCGCGCTGCCGCAAGGCTACGGCATGATCAGTGTGGACGATTTCAACGTCCTGCTGGTCGAACAGGAACTCACCCTGCTGGACGTTCGGGAAGTCGCCGAATACGAAGCCGGCCACATCGAAGGTTCGTTCAACGTGCCGATCCGCACCGTGGGCCAGAACCTGAACCTGCTGCCCGACCTCGACGCGCCAATTGTCGTCATCTGCAAGGGTGGCGGTCGCGCGATGTTGGCGGCGACGGGGCTCAATGTCCTCGGTTATACCAACGTCAAGGTGCTGCGTGGTGGTTTCGATGCATGGGCCGGTGAAGAACTGCCGGTTACGCTCGATGCGTTTGTGCCGGAAGCGGGCAGCGCGCCGGAAATCGATGCGGCGGTGGTCGCGGCGGTGGATAACTTCCTCGCTACGCTGCCCGAAGGCTACGCGCTGGTCAGCCCGCAGAACCTCGCGGCTGAACTGGTCGAGAATCCCCCCATTCTGATCGACGTCCGTACGATTGAGGAATGGAACAGCGGTTACATTGAAGGTGCGCAGCACATTCCGGTCGCCGAATTCACGGCGCGTCAGAGCGAATGGCCAGCAGACAAAGATGCTAACATCGTCATCTACTGCCAGTCGGGCGTTCGTGGTGGCCTCGCGATGTCGCTCATGCGCATCATGGGTTACACCAATGTGCGCAATATGTCGGGCGGCGTCAATGGTTGGCTGGCGGCAGCTCTGCCGCTGGTGGGCGTGCCATTTGACCTCAACACTTACATCGCCAGCTATGTCGCCGGCCTGCCGGAAACCTTCAACGCGGTGCGTGTTGCTGACCTGGCGACCGAACTGGCCGCGGAAAACGATCTGCTGCTCGTCGACGTGCGCACAGCGGACGAATTCGCTGAAGGCTTCATCGCCGGCGCGATCAACATCCCGCTTGGGGAACTGACACAGCACCTCGACCTGCTGCCCAACCTCGACCAGCCGATGGTCGTCTACTGCGGCAGCGGGCACCGGTCGGCGATTGCCATGACCGCGCTCAATCTGCTTGGCTACACCAACGTGCGCAGCATGCTCAGCGGCTTTGGCGGCTGGACGAATGCGGGCAACCCGGTCAGCACCGAATTGACCGAAGCGGTTGCAGGCACCGCGCCGGAATTTGACGCTGATGTCTTCGCCGCCGTCGATGCGTACATGACCAGCATCCCCGAAGGCTACTGGACGGTGCGTGCCCCGGACCTCGCCGTCGAACTGATTGAAAACCCGCCGATCCTCATCGACGTCCGTACGGACAGCGAATGGGCGGCTGGCTGGATCGAAGGCGCCGTGCACGTTAGTTTCGCCGACATGTTCACTCTGCAGGCGGAATGGCCGCAGGACTTGACCGCGTCGATCGTCGTCTACGACAACCCGACGCACCGCAGCTCGATGACCATGACCATTCTGCGGATGCTCGGTTACGAAAACGTGCGCGTCTTGGCCGGCGGCGTCGGCGCTTGGACGAACGCGGGACAAGCGCTCGTCACCGAATAATCACTTTCAAGATTTCGGGGGCGCGGTGTACTGCGCCCCTGTTTATATCGATTTTTCATCTTCTTAGGTCAGAAAAGCGTTGACCATGAGCCAACTTTCGACCCTTCGCCGCTGGATTATTCCGTTCGTCCTCCTGTTGATCGCCGGGGCAGCGTACGCCGTGTCGGCACAGGACGCGGAGGTCACCCCCGAACCCGTCCCGCAGGACTGCGCGGAATGTCACCTTGATATCGTTGCCAGTTGGCAAGACAGCGTCCATGCGCAGGCGTACCACGACGCGGAATTTCAAACGGCGTGGCAAGATGGCGGCGCGCAAACCGAGTGCCTCGCGTGTCATACTACTGGGTTCATCCCGGCGACGGGCGAATACGCGCAGCCGGGCGTGACCTGCTCGGCTTGTCACGGGGCGACACCTGCGAATCACCCGCCGGAAGTGGTCAGCACGGATCCCGGCGTGCGCGTATGTTCCGACTGCCATACGACCACCTATGCCGAATGGCAGATGAGCGAACACGGCACACAGCAGCTCGCCTGCACGACCTGTCACAACCCGCACCCCCAAACGCTGCGCTTTGAAACAGCTGACGCGCTGTGCCTGAACTGCCATGATGAACCGCGCACCGATTATGCGCACGTTTCGCATCCGGATCAGCAGTGTGTCGAGTGTCACTGGCACAAAGCCACGCTTGAGGCCGATCATGTGCTGACGGGCAACCTGATGCCCACCGGACACGACGCGAATGTCGAGACGAAAACCTGCCTTGACTGCCACGATGATCTCGACGAAACGCAGTTGATCTCGACGGGCACGGGTGAACAACCGCTGCTAGAAGCTCAGGTGCGCATCAGTGAACTGGAAGCCGAACTCCAGACCAAGCAGGTCGAAAGCGACAACACGGCGCTGTCGCTGGGCGTGCAGGGTTTGCTCTTTGGCGCGGCACTCACTGGTTTGATCGCGCTCGGTCTCTATGCGTTGGTCAGCCGCCGTTCGAGCGGAGGAAAATCGGGATGAGCGAGCAGTTCATCACCCGGCGCGACTTCATGCGGCTCATGGCGGGCGTGGGCATCAGTGTGGCCACGGCTGCCGCCCTATCTAATGCCGATCAACTGCGCGCCCTGCTGGATCAGGAAATAGCGCTGGAGACGGGCGAACGGAGCGCGCACGCGCACGGCGATGCCCGCCATCGCTGGGGCATGGTGATCGATCTGCGCGCGTGCATCGGCTGTGATTACTGCGTGTATGCCTGTCAGGCGGTCAACGATGTGCTCGACGACATGCGCTGGAACGTGCATCTGATTGACCGGACGGAGACGGGCAACGTCTATCACCTGACGCGCCCCTGCCTGCACTGTCAGGATGCGCCCTGCGCGGCGGTTTGCCCGGTCGGCGCGACCTTCGTGCGCGAAGACGGCATCGTCATCATGGATTACGACAAATGCATCGGCTGCCGTTACTGTCAGGTGGCCTGCCCGTACGGCGCGCGGTCGTTCAACTGGACGGCACGCGCGACGGCGAGCGGCTATCAGGCCGAATGGGGCGCGGCGGAAGTGGAACAGCGCCCGCGCGGCGTGGTCGAGAAGTGTACCTTCTGCGTCCATCGCATTGACCGCGGTTTGAGTCAGGGGCTGGTGCCCGGCGTTGACCGCGCAGCCACCCCGGCCTGCGTCAACATCTGCCCGGTCAAGGCGCGCGTCTTCGGCGATTTGAACGATCCCGAAAGCCCGGTCTCCCGGTTGATCGCGGCTAACCCGACCTTCCGCCTGCGCGAAGATCTCGGCACCGAACCGAACGTCTATTACATCCCGCCGGAGGGCTTAATCTGATGCACGCGTTCACTCCCTTCAGAGTCTGGCTCGCCCTCCTCGCCGTGCTGTTGGGGATCGGGCTGGTGTCCGGCATTCTGGTCTTCACGCAGGGCCTTGGCATCACGGCGCTGACCAATCAGGTGCCGTGGGGCTTGTGGATCACCGTCGACCTGACGTCCATTGCGCTCGGGGCAGGGGCGTTCTCGCTCTCCACCATCGCCTATATCTTCCATGTCAAGTCGTTCCAGCGCATCGCGCGGACGGCGGTGTTCGTCGGGTTGGTCGGTTACACTTCGGCGATGCTGGCGCTCCTCATGGACATTGGGCGACCGGATCGCTTCTGGCATCCGATTCTGTTCTGGAATGTGCACTCCGTGTTGTGGGAGATCACCATGTGCGTGATCCTCTACTCGACGGTGCTGATGGTGGAATTTGGCCCCATCCTGCTGGAAAGCGAAGTGGTGAGCAAGCGCTTCCCGTTCGCCCCGAAGATCGGGCACTTCCTGCATCGCCTCACGCCAATCGTCTCGGTGGTTGGTCTGGGCTTGTCGCTGCTGCACCAGTCGTCGCTCGGCGCGACTTACGGCGTGCTCGTCGCGCGTCCGATCTGGTTCAAGCCGTCGCTTCCGGTGATGTTCATTGTGTCGGCGGTTGCGGCGGGGGGCACGGTCACGCTCGCACTCATCATCATCTATGAGAACCTCAAGCGCGTCCGCCAAATCGACTCGGCGCTGCGTGCCAATATCGCCCGCTTCGCTGGCCTGATGATGATGGCCTATCTGTACCTCAAGTTGTGGGATTTTCTGGCGACCAGCTATTACAGCCACTTGCCCGCCCGGGCCGAAGCCCAGAGCCTGCTCGATCAGATCACGCCCTATGGCGACACGTTCTGGCTCGTCGAAGTGCTGTTTGGCGCCCTCATCCCGGCAATTCTGCTGCTCGCGCCGCGCTTCCGCCAGCGCGATATCTGGATCATCGCAGCGGCGGCGCTCGCAACGCTCGGCACCGTCGTGAACCGCTGGAATGTCACGCTCTCCGGCTTGATTCTGCCGCTCGACTGGACGCCGGGCAGCGCCGAGTTGTTCGCGGCGCACGGCTATTTCCCATCGCCGGTGGAATGGGGCGTCGCCGTTGGTGTGCTCGGTTATGCGCTGCTGATGTTCAGTTTGGGGCTGCGCTTCCTGCCGCTGCTCCCGTCCGAGTCAGGGCACGCGCATTGATCGGCGTGTCGGGCACGAACTAAGGCCAGCGATAAACCATGGGGACGCGACTCGCGTCCCCACGGTTATCTGTCTTCCACGCCGCCCGCTTGACCGTGCAGGACGCGGGGCTATTCTGATTCCTCCACTGTGCTGGTCGGCGCCGCGCCTGTTCCTCGATCTCCCTACAACGCATCCAAACTAGAACCCGTGCTCGTCCGGTTGCCTGCCCGTTGCCTGTGCCCCGGACCGTTTACACCGTTCACGCAGAAACCAAAACGGTTGAGGCATGAGAATGGTGCTATAATTAGTTAAGGATAAAAACTAGATGTAAATACATTATTGAAATTGAGACTAAATACTTGGTGGAACTAAAATTAATTAACGTAATTTATGGATAATGCCTTCGACGAGCGACAAGGCGCCGTGACTACCGTACGCAGCCGCCGCTGGATCTACGATGGACTTATCTATAAATCACATTCACTGTCTTTGCTTCCGCCAGTGTTGATCAACGTGACCAGGCTCTCAGACGGCTCCTGAGTTTGCCGGATTGGAGGCTATAGAGCTTATGAGTACGACCCCCAACCTTGAACTCCCTGCTCAGGTCTATAGTGACATTCTCGACAGCATGGAGGATGCCGTGCTGTCATTTTCCTTGTCGGAACGCCGCCTGATCTATGGCAGTCCATCGGTCGAGACCATACTTGGACGCCCAATGCGCGCCTTTCTGGATGATCCGGAGCTGTTCAAACGGATTGTGCCCGCAGATGAGCTCGAATTCGCGTTGGCGGCCTACAATCAAGCTGTACGCGCGGGGCAGGCCGACTTGGATCATCGTTTGATTTGGCCGGACGGCCAAGTGCGGTGGGTGCATCATCGGCTGTGGGTGAACCGGGACGCGCAGGGCCAACCGATCCGTATGAACGAGGTCCTTCGCGACATCACCGACCGCAAACAGGCGCAGGGTTCGGTGCAAGAATCCGAAGAGACGCATCGCCTGATTCTGAGCAGTATCTCGGATGCGGTGTTCTTGACCGACATGGCGGGCAAATTCAGCTTCATTTGTCCCAATGTCAGCGTGATTTTCGGCTACACCGCGGCGGAGGTGGAAGCGCTGGGGACGATCTCCGCGCTGATGGGTACCAACCTCATCGACCCAGATCGACTGCGGGCGCACGGTGAAATCACCAATATCGAGCATGATATCCGAAGGCCGACGGGCGAAGTGCGGCATCTGCTGATCAACATCAAGCACAGCGCGCTCAAGCAGGGTGAAATTCTGTACTCGTGCCGGGATGTCACCGAGCGCAAACAGGCCGAAGCTGCGCTCCGGGCGAGCGAGGCGCGCTACCGGGGGGTGGTTGAAAGCACCGACAGCAGCATTGTGCTGCTCGACGCGCTCGGGCGGATGCTGTTCATCAATTCGGTGGGCAAGCGCGCCATCAATTTGCTGGATGAGAGTTACGTCGGCAAATCGCTACACGATTTCTTCCCGGCTGAGGTAGCGGATGCCCGACTCAAAGTGGTGCAGGCGGTTATTGAGACCGGCACCGGACAAATTCTAGAGGAAGCCAGAAACTTGGGTGGCGTGCAGCACTGGCTTCGTATCAGCGTGCAGGCCGTGCGCGATACCTCCGCTCCCGTCCCGTTGGCGCTCATCAATGTGAGTGATATCACGCCGCTCAAGCAGGCTGAAGCCGCATTGCGCCAGAGCAATCGGCTGTTCAGCAGTTTCATGGAACAGCTCTCCGCCGGGACGTTCATCCAGAATCACGAAGGCCGTATTCAGTACTGCAATTCCCTCAATGCGCGTTCGTTCCACTTGACGCCGGACGAAATCGTCGGGCGCTTGCCGGAAGACTATACCAGCCCGGAACAGGCGCGGCTTATCCGGGATGAAAACCGTCAGCTTCTGGAATCGGGCCAGCCCAGCATCGAGTTTGCCTATCAGGGCGAGCGCAACGGTAAGTATTACTTTTGGCGCATCCTCAAGTTTTTGATCCCGCAGGAGCAGGGGCTGCCGTTGATTGGCGGGATCAGCATCAATGTCACGAAAGAGAAGCAAGCGGAAAGCGCGCTGCAAACCCTGAATGAGCAGCTTGAACAGCGCGTCGCGGAACGAACGGTCGAACTGGAACGGGCGAAAGATCGACTTGAGGCGATCTTCAACCACAGCGGTGATGGAATTGTGCTGCTAGATGTCAACTGCGCCGTTTTGCAGGCGAACTTCGCCTTTGAGACCCTCTTCGGCGTGTCTGCCGCAGTTGACGTGCCATTTATGCGCTACTTCCACCCAGATTGCGCCAGTCGCCTGGAGATGGCTGTGCATGAGGTGGCGGCCTCCCATGAGACCCAGCATATCGAAGCCTGCGCTCGGGGGGCAGATGGCAGCGACTTTGACGTGGAAATCAGCCTAGCGCCGGTCAATCGGTCGGGGCGGCAGGTCAACAATCTTGTGTGCATCATCCGCGATGTGCGGCAGCGCAAACTGGCTGAAGCCGCGCTGCGGAGAAGTGAAGAACGCCTGTCGATGATGCTGGCGGGCACGCGCGCCGGAACCTGGGAATGGTTTGTCCAGACCGGAGAGACCGTTTTCAATGAGCGCTGGGCGGAAATCGTCGGCTATACGCTGGAGGAATTGGCGCCGATCAGCATTTCGACATGGAGCAGTCTCGCGCATCCCGACGACCTGCAGCGATCACAACAGCTCCTCCAGCAGCACTTTGCTGGCGAACTTGACTATTATGACTGCGAAGCCCGGATGAAACACAAGGCCGGGCATTGGGTATGGGTGTGGGATCGCGGTCAGGTGATGGAATGGACAGCGGACGGTAGACCCGTGCGCATGTTAGGGACGCATGTGGAGATCACCGCGACTAAGGCGGTGCAGCAGACCATTGCCGAGGAGCGGAACCTGCTGCGGGCCATCATTGATGCCGTACCCAATTTCATTTACGTCAAAGACCGGGAGCATCGCTTCAGCCTGTGCAATCAGGCATACGCTCAGTTCCATGGCTATACAGACCCGGGGGCGCTCATCGGCAAGACGGATACCGATCTCTTCCTGCCGCAAGACGCCGCGCGTTTCTGGGGGCAGGATCAAGAGATTCTTGACGCAGGCATCTCGCTTAAAGATTTGGAGAGCGAGTATCTTCAGGTCGGCAACAAGCACAACTGGACGCTGACCAACAAAGTGCCCTTGCGGAATCTGAACGGTGAAGTGATCGGTGTGCTGGGCGTCACGCACGATGTGACGGCGATCAAAACGCATGAAGAAGCGCTGCGCATCAGCGAGACGCGCTACCGCACCACCATCAGCGCGATGTCGGAAGGCATTGTGATGCAGGATGCGGACGGCATGATTCAGGTGTGCAATGCCGCGGCCAGCACTATTCTGGGACTATCGATGACCGAGCTGCGCGGACTCACCTCGTTTGACGAGCACTGGCAGGCCATTCACGAAGATGGCACGCCGTTCCCCGGTGAATTCCATCCGGCGATGGTTACGCTGCGGACGGGGACGCCGCAAGCGAACGTCATTATGGGCGTGCGCAAACCAAATGGCGAGCTGTCATGGATTTCGATCAACACGCAGGCGGTCATCAATCCGGGGGATACCAAACCCACCGCCGTGGTCAGTACCTTCGAAGATATCACTGCGCAGCGGCTGGTGGAAGCGGAGATGCGGCAGAAGCGCCATGAGGAACGCCAGATGCAAGGCTATCTCAAGGCGCTGCACAATTCGACCATTCGCCTGACGCGGGCGGAAAATCTGGATGCGTTCTACCGCACCGCCGTCGAAGAGGCTTTGGCGCACTTCGACTATGAGCGGGTGGGGCTGCTGTTATATGACCCGCAAGATGGCAGTGCTACCGGAACGTATGGCACGGATGAACACGGTCAGTTGGTCGCCGAATATCATCTGCGGATTGACCCCGGCAGCCTGACGGGGATCCTCAAGCGGACGCTGGATCGCGAAGAACGATTCGCGTTTGACGAACACGCGCAGTTGTATGCCAATCTCAAGCCGATGGGCTTTGGGCATAATGCCGTCGCGGCGCTCTGGAATGGGGAAGCGCTCGGGTGGTTAGCGATTGATAATGGCGTGCAGCATCGTCCCATCACCAAGGCGCAAATGGATATTCTCGCGCTGTACGCGCTGACGGTCGGCGCGCTGCTCGCCCGTAAACGCGCCGAATTCGCCTTGCGCGACAGTGAGCAGCGGTACCGACTGCTGGCCGAAAACATCAAGGATGTGATCGTCAAGTTGTCGCCGGAGGGGCTGTTCACGTTTGTGACGCCATCTACCTACCGCCTGACCGGTCATCGACCGGAAGAGCTCATTGGTCACCCAGTGATGGAGAATGTGCATCCTGACGATGTGCCTGTTTCGACTGCGGCCTCAGTGCAGGCGCTGGTGAGCGGCGCGACGTTCTTCACCATTCAGCAGCGGCTGCGGCACACAGACGGACACTATGTATGGGTGGAAATCACCAATACGGTGGTGCGTGACGCGGAGTCCGGCAAGCCGCTGGAGCTCATCGGGATCATCCACGATATCAGTCAACGTATGCGCGCGGAAGAGGCACTGCGGCAGAGTGAGCAGCGGTATCGACTGCTGGCGGAAAACATTCAGGATGTGATCATCAAGCAGGCGCTGGACACCACCTTCACGTTTGTGAGCCCGTCCAGCTATGCGCTCGCTGGTTATCAGCCGGACGAATTGATCGGGCGTCCCGGTCTCATGCTGGTGCATCCGGACGACCAAGCGCCGTCAATCCACCTCGCCAGCGAGGCGACTGCGGCGGGGGCGACCTATTTCAAGATTGAGGAACGTATTCTGCACAAGCTGGGGCAGATCATCTGGGTTGAAATTGCCTACACCGTCGTGCGGGATCCGGTGAGCGGTGCTCCCCTCGAATTTATTGGAATCTTGCATGATATCACCGCGCGCAAGGCAGCGGAGGACGCGCTGCGGGAAAGCGAAGCACGCTACCAGAGTGTGGTTCAAACCCAGTCCGAATTGATCTGCCGGTACCAGCCCGATCTCACGCTCTCCTTCGTGAACCGGGCCTACTGCCGGTACTTCGACAAGACAGCGGAAGAGTTGATCGGACACAGTTTCTTAGAGTTGATTCCGGAAGCGCAACACGCGGACATTCGCAGATTTTACGCGGAGCTTCTGCGGACACGTGGAACGAGCACCTACGAGCATCAGGTGATCCGGCCCGACGGTTCAATTCGCTGGCAGGTCTGGACCGATCAGGTCATTGTCGACGATCAGAATGAGGTCATCGCGATTCAGGCGGTCGGAACCGACATCACAGAACGAAAGACGGCGGAGGAAGCCCTGCGCGCCAGCGAGGAGAAGTTCCGCCAGTTTATCGAATCTGCGCCGCTCGCCTGTGTCATCAGCGACCGCAGTGGCAGGATCGTACTGGTCAACAAGGAAGCCGAGAAACTCTTCGCTTACGACCGCGAAGAATTGATCGGGCAGATGATCGAAGGACTGGTGCCGGATACCTTCCGATCGGATCACAGCGAGCAGCGCCATGCGAGCACCATCGCCGAAAAACGCCGAATGGAGGCCGTTGAGGTGGCGGGACGGCGCAAAGACGGACGTGAGTTTCCGGCGGAGATCCAGCTCAGCTTTGTCGATATGGACTTCGCGCCGCTGGTGATGAGCTTTGTGATCGACATCACGGAACGCAAGCAAGCCGAAGTCGCGCTGAAGCAGGCGCTGGCACAGGAAAAGGAGCTAGGCGAACTCAAGACGCGCTTTGTCTCGATGGCTTCGCACGAATTCCGTACGCCCCTGGCTGCGATTCTGGCCACGGTCGAAACGCTGACGATTTATCGCGACCGGATGGACAGCGCTCAACTGGACGCGCGCCTCAACAAAATTCGCCATCAGGTCGCGTATATGAAAGGCATCATGGATGATGTGCTGCAGCTCGCGCGGATTCAGGCGGGGCGGGTGGAGTTTCGACCCGAAAGCGGCGATATTCAGCGACTGTGCCGCGAAGTCGTCGAGGAGTTCGAGAGCCAACTGCTTTATCAGGAGCGCATCCGCTATGTCGCCCCGGATGATCCTGTGGTGGCGTGGTTTGATGAGCGCTTGATGCGCCAGATCATCAGCAACCTGATCTCGAACGCTTTGAAGTATTCGCCGGACGACAAACCGGTCGATGTGCGCCTGACGCAGGACGCGCATACAGTTACGTTCAGCGTGCAGGATGCGGGCATCGGCATTCCGCCCGACGATCTCAAGCATTTGTTTGAGCCGTTCCACCGCGCCGCGAATGTCGGCACGATTTCCGGCACGGGGCTGGGCTTGAGCATCACCAAGCAGGCAGTGGAACTGCATCAGGGCACCATTACGCCCGAAAGCCAACTGGATGTCGGCACGACCTTCAACGTTGTGTTTCCCAAAGGGGCAGCGCAGGATATTGACCGCTCCGCCGACGAGGCCGAATGACTGCGGCTTCTCCGTCCGTAATCTCTGATCGCTCAGGGTTGGATTACGGACGTGAGTTGTAGCCCTGGTTCTAAAGCCGGACGATGGGATAATCCTGTTCTCGGCAGAGCGCATTAAACGCCGTGAGTTCGTCCGTGATCAATGTTTCGAAGCGGGCTTCCTGCTCCGTCACCTGCGCATCTAGCACGCTCCACAGATCGACCGCCTGCTGCGTCGGTGCGTTGTCGCTGCGGGCCACCTGATAGCTGAGCGCTTGCAGCTTGCCATCCACACGATCCGGGAAGTGGGTGCCGTCCAGTTCGCCGCTGTTTTCGTTCAAATCCGGCTGAATGAGCTGGTTTTCGATCTCGGTCAGCGCCGTGATCAAAGCTGTGCAGCGTGTCCCCAGTTCGGATTCTGCACTGAAATAACTCGCGCGCTCCACGAGCTGCTTACGCAGGCGGTACAACCGCCCGATGGCGCGGTGAATGTCGTTGACGCGGTCGCGGATGCGGATGAGCAGGTCGTACTGCGCTTGATACTCGGCGATGGTTGTATTCACGCGCGGATCCTTCTCGACGACCAGCGGCGCCTCGTAGACCTCATCGCCGACCGTGAGGCGAATGGTATACGTTCCCGGTACGAGCGCGGCGGGCGTCACCCAGCCTTGCAAACCGGGCGTGATGTCGGCTCCCGGCGCGGTGATCGGCACGGTGAAGCGGTTGATCCCCGGCTGGGTGGGCACCTGTGTGCCCGGTTCATCCGGCAGCGTGAGTGCCCCCCACTTCAAGCCGAGTACTTCCTCACCGCGTATCTTTCCGCGCAAGCGTGATCCCCCGGCCAGCTTGTAGGCCAGTGCGCCGACCGGGCGCGGCTTGGCTTCCGGCGGCGGTTGGCTCGTGAACTGCTGCAAAACTTCGCCCGCCGCGTTGAGCAGCGCGATGTGCACATCACCGGAGGGCGTTTCGCGCAGGTAGTAATCCACAATTGCCCCGTTCGGAGGATTCGGCGCGACATAGGCGGTGTACAACGAGAGCAGACTGTCGAGCTTATGTACTTCGCGGGTGATGCGCGTGACAGGCTGCACCGGGAACAGATGCGCCGCTTGGTTCAGCGTGTCTGGCGTCAGGGTCCGCAGTGCCGAAATATTGTCGAGACTCCACAGGGAGCGTCCGTGCGTGGCGATGATCACATCGTCTTCTTTGACGCAGAGATCGTACACGACCACAGCGGGCAGGTTGAGCTTGAGCGCAAACCACGACTCGCCATCGTCCAGCGAGCACCACACGCCGCGCTCGGTCCCCGCGTACAGCAGGCCGGGGCGCTCCACATCTTCGCGGAGGATGCGGGCGAAGTCATAATCGGGAATGCCATCGGTGATGCGCGTCCACGTCGCGCCGTAGTCCTCGGTTTTGAACAGGTGCGGGCGGAAATCATCCATACGGACGTTGGTCGCGACCGCGTAGGCTTTCCCCGGCGCGAAGCGCGACGGTTCCATGCGCACCGTCGACCACGCGGGGCAGTCGGGCGGGGTGACGTTCGTCCACGTTGCGCCGTCATCACGCGTCACCTGAATCAACCCGTCATCTGTGCCGACCCAGATCACGCCGCGTTCGGCGGGTGATTCGGCAACGGAACTGATTGACGGGTAGGCGTAGGCGAGCGCGTCTTCGAACTGCACCGGACCGCCCGTGATGATCATCTTCGAGGGATCAGCGGTCGTCAGGTCGGGGCTGATAATATCCCAACTTTGGCCTTCGTTCGTCGTGCGAAAGATGTACTGCGCGGCGCTGTACAGCATATTCGGATCGTGCGGCGAGAGCTTGACGGGCACGCACCAGTTGAAGCGGTAGCGCAGTTCCAGCTTATCCCACGCTCCCGGTTCACCCCACGGGCCGATCTCACGCAGTTGGAAGTTGCGGTGGTCGTAGCGGGTGATGCCCAGTCCCGGCAGGTCGCTCGAATACACGATGTTCGGGTCGTCGGGGCGCACGGCGATGTAGCCGCTCTCGCCGCCGCCAATGTCGTACGATTCTTGCATCGAAAGCGCGCCACGCTCCGAGCGGTGGGGCAACGCCAGCGTGCTGTTATCCTGCTGTGAACCGTAGACGCGGTACGGGAAATGGTTGTCGGTGGTGACACGGTAGATCTCGGCGGTCGGCTGGTTGAGCAGCGTCGACCATGAGCGCCCCGCGTCAAACGAGACGGACGCGCCGCCATCATCGCCGAGGATGACGCGACTGGAATCGTTGGGGTCGACCCAGAAATCATGCTGGTCGACGTAGGGGACGTTCAACTGCCCGAAGGTGCGCCCGCCGTCGGTCGATTTCCACAGCTTGCGGCTGGCGACATAGACGGTGCTGGCGTCCTGCGGGTCGGCGACGATGCAGATCGAGAATCGGGCGCGCACCATGAAGTTGCGCTCGTCACACAGCCAGGTCCACGACACGCCGTAGTCGTCGCTGCGGTAGATGCCGCCTTCGTCTGCTTCGATCAGTGCCCACAGTCGCCCCGGTTTGGAGGGGGAGGCTGCAATGCCGATCTTGCCCATCAAGCCGCGCGGCAAGCCGAGGTTGTGGCTGATGTCTTCCCACGTGTCGCCGCCGTCCAGTGAGCGATAGATCGCGCTGTCCGGGCCGCCGCTCGTGTAGTTCCACGGCTGAATCAACTGCTCCCAGAAGGCCGCATACAGGATATCCGGATTGTGTTCATCCAGCGTGATGTCAATCGCGCCCGCTTTGTCGCTGCGGAACAGCACCTGTTCCCACGTCTGACCGCCGTCGGTTGTGCGGTACACGCCGCGTTCTGGGTTCGTGCCGAAGCGCCGACCGAGCGCCGCCACATACACGCGGTTGGGGTCGGTCGGATGCACGCGGATGCGCCCGATGGTGTGCGTCTCCGCGAGGCCGATATGCTGCCACGTTTTGCCGGAATCGCCGGAGCGGTACACACCGTCACCGCCGGAATGGAACTGCACGACGACGTTTTCGCCCATGCCCACATACAGAATGTGCGGGGCACTCGGCGCAACCGCAATTGCTCCGACCGGAGCGGTTTGCAGAAACTCATCGGCGATGGGCGTCCATAGGTGACCACCGTCATCGGTCTTCCATACGCCGCCGCCTGATCCGCCGAAATAGAAGGTCATGCGATCTGTCGGATGCCCGGCGACCGCCGTCGCCCGTCCACCGCGGTACGGCCCGAGTAGACGCCACTGCAAGCCACCAAGCCATGCGGGTTGAGTCGTCATGTGAATGTGTCCTTTTAGCATTGATAGAGAATGAGCAGATCGCGGAGCATCGTCGAGGCCGACGGCAGCGGCGAGGTTTCGTGGATCGAGGCCGTGATCGTGCCGAACAGGTCGCTGGTGTAGCTCACGCCCATGTGCTGTGCGCCGAGCGCCGCCAGCGCGTGATCGCGCGGCAGTTCGCGCAGCCCGGTCGCCAGATCATAACGCCCATCGTCCAGACGCACCGCTTCCGCGATGTATTTGAGCACATTACCGCGATTCTTCGCGTTGGCGATCCGCTCCGGCGACACATCACGCATAGATTCGCGGCGCACGTCATCGATTTTGGCGTTCATGCCGAGTACGGCGTTGGCGAAAATCACGATCTTGATCACCGCATCCCACCCATCGACGTCGAGCGTCTCATCCTGATCCGCCGCGCCCACGTCTTTCGCGCCCTGCACCGCGTCCGCATAGCTCCAGCCCTCGCTCATTTTGGCGAGGATGTAGCTGTTGGCGAGATTGGCCTGCGCTTCCAGCTTGGTGATGGTCGCGCTCGCGAGATCGCGCTCGGCGATGGTGATGGCGGGCAACCCGCCGAAGACCGTGCCGTCGTGCCGGATGGTCACGTTGTGCTGCTGGGCCAGCGCGCGGAAGCCCGCGTAATCCAGTGCCAGCGGCCCTTTGTTCGTCGTGATGAGGTGCATGCCGCGCTTGATCGCGGCGCGCATCGCGCTCATGCCCGGTTCGCCATCGGTGAGGTTGACGCGCGTCGCTTCAAAGAAGACGTCGGCGTCCACACGCTGCAGCACCTCGAGAATGCCGAGACCGGGCTGGCCGACGCCGGGCAGCGTGCCGACGCTGGCCTTGCGTTCCAGCGCCGCGACTGCCGCCAGATCCAACCCGTTCGGGTCAATTGCGCCGCCGTCCACGTCGACCGCCGCGACGAGGCGCACGTCAAGCCCGTATTGGTCGCGGATCTGCGCCTGTTTCTGGTTGAGCACCCCCACAAACCGCGACCCGATGTTGCCTAACCCGCTGATGATGCAGTTCACGCGGCGCATTGAACGACCCCCTAGGTAATTTACTGTGTAGGGACGCCATACATTACATGGCATCCGCTTGTCTTGTTCAGGCAACTAACCGGACGCTGAATAGCGTCTCTACAAACTCTAGATCGATCTGCTCACCCCGCTGGGAAGAAGTTCGGTAAATTGGCGCGGTGCGCTTCGAGCATTTCGTCGCGCAGCCGATTCGCCAGATCGCGATCTGTCACTGCGCCATCGATCAGCAGCGCCTCGGTGAACAGTTCGCGACTGCCCGTCAGCGCGGCTTCGACCGTGAGCTGGTTCGCGGCGATCTTGCGGATCAGTACAGCCGCCAGCGCGTCGGGGAAATCGTCGAAGTGGATGGCATGCAAGCCGCCCGCCATCGCGACGCACGGGAATTCCAGCACCGCATCCGGCGGCAGGTTCGGGATCGTGCCGTCATTGGGCAGGTTGGCGTAGAAGATCTTGCGTTCATCCCACTCAATCGACTGCATGATCTGCAGCAGTTGTTCGTGTTCACCCACCCGCCGCTTGAGCAATTCTTCGCTCAGCGGTTTCTCGCCGTTGGCTTGCGCGCGCATCTCTTCGTAGACCTCGTCGCCCCAGATGCGAATCGCATCTTCCAGCGAGTAGGCATCGACGCCGAGCGTGCGCCCGTAATACTGGCCACCGGGAAAGCGTTCCGGGAAGAACTCGGTCACATGGCGATCATTCGCCGACGGGTACGCGCCATACGCTTCGAACAGCGACCACGAGAACGGACTCGCCGCCATTGGGTGATCGTCGAAGTTGTTGCCCGCCAGCGGGAAATTCTGCTGCGCGGGATCTTTGAACAGCGCCGCGGCTTTGGTATGGAGTGTGGGCATCAGGTCGCGCCCATGATGATACAGCTTGGTGAAGAAAGTCAGGTGGTTCAAGCCAATGGCAACACTCGTCACTTCATCTTCCGGGACGCCTGCCAGATTGGCGAGGTTGCGTTCGACGCGGAACGCGCCGTGGCACAGCCCGACGATGTTCATGCCGGTCGCTTGGCGCACCGCCCAGCAGTTGGCCGTCATTGGGTTGCTGTAATTGAACAGGTAGGCGTCCGGCGCGAGCGCTTGCACATCCTTGGCGATGTCAACCATCGCCGGGATCATGCGCATGGCGCGGGAGATGCCGCCGGGCATGACCGAATCGCCGACGGGCTGGAAGATGCCATACTTGCGCGGGATGAACACGTCCTGCTCCCACGCGCGCCGCCCGCCCACGCCAATCGTCGTGATGACGTAGCGCGCACCGGGGAGCAGCGCTTTACGGTCAGTTGACGCCGTGATGGTGATCGCCGCGCCCGTGTGTTCGATTAATTTGCGCGCTAGTTTTTCCGCCACATCCAGCGCCACCGGATCGATATCCACCAGCGCGAGTTCATACGGGCCTAACTGGGGTGAGAAAATGAGGTCGGCGACCAGACCTTGCGTAAAGCGGGCGCTGCCCGCGCCAATCAACACGATTTTCATGGTTTCTTCTCCAAATGATTGGCCTCACCCCTCAGTCCCCTCTCCCACGGGAGAGGGGGAGATTGATCAACTTAGGTTCCCCTCTCCATCTGGAGAGGGGGTTAGGGGATGAGGTTAACTTTTCGCTTTTGGCAGCACCTGATTAATCAGCGGTTCGCCCGCCAGATAACGGCGCAGATTGGTGCTGAAAATGTCAAAAATCACGTCAAAATAGCGTGATGTCAGCCCGGCGATGTGCGGCGAGATGATCACGTTGTCCATGCCCCACAGCGGACTCTCCGCCGGGAGCGGTTCGCGTTCGAACACGTCGAGCGCTGCGCCGCCCAGATGACCCGACTCCAGCGCGGCGATCAGCGCGGTTTCGTCCACTACGCCGCCGCGCGCGATATTGACCAGCACCGCGCCCGGTTTCATCGCCGCGAAGGCCGCTGTGTTGAACATGCCGAGCGTCGAGGCGTTGCGCGGCGTCACCAGCACGACATAATCGCACTCCGGCAGCATCTCCAGCAGGCGATCCGGCGTGTAGAAGCCGTCCGGTTCTTTCCCCGGCAGGTCAAGTAACTGCGGCACTTGATACGTCAGCGGCTTGGGCAGCAGCGATTCCGGGGACGGTGCGACGGCCAGCACGCGCATGCCAAAACTGTGCGCGATGCGTCCGATTTCGCGCCCAATTGCGCCGTAGCCGATCACGCCCACGGTCGCGCCGAGCAGTTCGGACGGCGTGAAATCGCGTCGCCGTTCCATTTCGCCACCCCAGTGCCGCGCGCCCTGCTGCCGCAGCATCAGCGGCAAACGGTGACTGAAAGCCAGCATCATCAACAGCGCGTGTTCCGCCATGTTGGGCGGCGCGACGCCCGCCAGATTCGTCACGGCGACCGTCGACTCCGGTTTCGCATACGGCGATTTTAGCACATGGTCAAAGCCCGCCGTGTCCAGTTGAATCCAGCGCAGATTGGGCGCAGTGGCCGGGTCAGGCAGTGCCTGCCAGGCGTACAGAATTTCCACCCGCGCCCACAGATCAGCGGGCACAGCGGCGGGGTCTTCCGTTGTAATCTGCGTCACATGGAGATTCGGTGCCAGGCCGCGGACACGGTCGAGCCACGCCTCATCGAAGTATTTGGTGCTGAGAATCTCGATGGTTCGACCCGCACTCACGATTGCGCTTGTACTCCCGCACGCTTGGTCACTTTGGCGACCACCCAGTTGCCGACCGCGCTGATGATGTACCACGTCACCATGAAGCCGACGAGTTCAAGGCCAAAGCTGTGAAACTTATAGAAGAAGTTGGCGATCAGGAAAGAAATTAGGAAGTACGGCGCTTCGGCCACCATAAAGGTGCGAAAACCCTGCGAGCGGAAATAGGTGTACACGGTATCCCCCTTGAAAGCGACTAACGGGCATAGGCACGGAACGGATTAGCGTGCAGCAGTTGCTGGATGCCAGCTTCATGGATGCCGCGCGCTTGCAGCTTGGGCACAAACTGAGTCAGCAAGTACGTATACGGCTTGAATGTGCCGCCATTCATTTGAGTCGGATTATAGCCAGAGCGATCATGCGAGAGCAGCACCCGATCGGCATAGCCGCCGTCGAAGGCGCGTACAACCCAGTCGAGATAGGCGTCGTCGGGGCGGTCTTCGTCAATCGCGTCATATTCGATCCACGCGCCGCGCCGCGTGAAGGCCGCGTGCTGCTCGACATCCGGCTCGGTTTGCGTGTGAATCCAGATGAAGCGCGCTGGATCGCCGCCTGCCGCTTCGAAGATGTCGAGTTCGGCGTTGGCCAGCGCCGCGCCGACCGTGTGACTGCCGACCACGGCGTTCGTCGTTTGGCTCGCGTGTGCCGCCGCGCGCAGCAGGAGTTCTTCATGAGGTTGCACGCCGGAGTCGGTTACGCTCAACTTGATCCAGCCGGCGCGAAACGTGCTGCCGTCGATCTGTTCGGTTAGTTCGCGGATCAGCCAGTCGCGCAGACCACTTTCGCCGAGCCTGTGCGCCCACTCGGTTTTAGCGGGCTCTTTGAACAATCCCGTCGCGGCGATCAAGGGCAGCTTGATTGCTTGGGATACCGCCAGCAGCACATCCGGTCGGCGCGCGCCGCCGACCGCGGTGGCCTCCACCAGGGCCGTGATCCCGGAGGCTTTCACGGCTTGGAGCACGGGTTCCATCCGGTCAATCACGGGCGCAATGGCCGTGGCCGCGTCATCGTCGGCGTAGAAGTTGGCGAAGACGTGCTCGTGCGCCAGCATCCAGCCGACGTGATCGGCGCTGAGGTCGCCCAGTGTGGTGACGAGATGCGCGCTCATGACGGCTTACTCGACCAGCATAAACGCGTCTTCGAGCGCGGTTTGCAGCACGTTGAGGAAGCCCGCCGCTTCCGCGCCATCGGTCGCGCGGTGATCAGCACTCAACGTGACGGTCAAACGCTGCACGGGACGCACGCGGTCGTCGGCGTCGAACACGGCGACTTTTTGCAGCGCGCCAACGGCGAGGATCGCCACCTGCGGCGGATTGATGATCGCCTGAAACTGACGGATACCGTACATGCCGAGATTGCTCACGGTGAACGTGCCGCCGCTCAGATCGTCTGGCTTGAGCTTGTTCTCGCGGGCGCGGCCAGCCAACACGGCGGCTTGCGCGGCGATTTCGGTCAGCCTGAGCGTTCCGCAGTCGTGAACGACGGGTGTGGTCAAACCTTCCGGTCGTGCCCGGTCGCCAACGGCTACGGCCACCGCCAGATTGATGTGCTCGTTGAGGATCAGCTCACCATCTGCAAAAGTTGCGTTGAGCGTGGGATACTCGGTCAGTGCCAATGAGGTCGCTTTGAGGATCAGATCGTTGATGCTGACCGTCTGCCCACGCCGCTTGAGCGATTCGCGCAGTTCCAGCGCCCGCCCCATGTCGATGTCGAGCGTCAAATAGAAGTGCGGAATGGTCGATTTGCTCTCGGTCATGCGCCCCGCCGCGATCCGGCGCAAACGGGTGAGCGGCACGCGGTGTTCGGCAGCGGTGCTCGGCGCTTGTGCCTGCGATACGACCGCGGCGAGAATGTCGCGCTTGATGATCCGCCCGTTCGGCGCGCTGCCCACTAGCTGTGCCAGATCGAGGCCGTGCTGCCGCGCCAACTTGCGGGCCACCGGCGACACATCCAGCCGTGCCGACTTAGCGGGAACGGCGTCACGCTGCGTGACGGTGGCTTGGACATCCTCTTTGACGATGCGTCCGCCGCGTCCTGTTCCGCTGATCGCCGCCGGGTCGAGGCCGTGTTCGTGCGCCACGCGCCGCGCTACGGGGGAGATCGGCTGGCGGCGGGGGGCAGCGTCGACGATGGGTTCACGGGGAGGGGCAGCCGGAGCAGCGACTGCGATCCGCTCCGCTGCTTCTATAAAGGCGACCACCGACCCAACGGACACCGTCGTCCCGGCGGGCACAATGATTTCGGCCAGTTTGCCCGTCGTCAAGGCTTCCACTTCAACGGTTGCTTTGTCCGACTCGATCTCGAACAATGGCTCACCGCGCTTAATGGTCGCCCCCGCAGTCTTTAACCAGTTGAGGATGGTGCCTTCTTCCATGCTTTGACCCATACGGGGCATGGTGACTTCAACGCGCATGTTCGCCTCCGCTAGTTGAAGTACAGCGCCGTTTTGGCCGCGGTCACAATATCCGGCACAGAGGGCAGCACGTAGTTCTCCAAATCCGGCTGGAAGGGCAGGGGCACGTTGCGCGTGCACACCCGCTCAATCGGCGCGTCGAGATCGCTGAAGGCGCGTTTCTGCACCATGGCTGCGACTTCTGCTGCCCACCCGCAGCGTTCCACACCCTCGTTGACGACGACGAGCCGGTTGGTCTTGGCGACCGATTCAAGGATCGTCGCTTCGTCCAGCGGCACAAGCGTGCGCGGGTCGATGACTTCGGCGGAAATGCCCTCCGCCGCCAGCAGTTCAGCCGCTTCCAGTGCGTAAAGTACCATGCGCGAATTGGCGACGATGGTCACATCCGTGCCGCGCCGCTTGATGTCGGCCACGCCGAAGGGGAGGGTGTAGTCACCGTCCGGCACGTAACCTTTGTTCATGTACAGCATTTTGTGTTCAATGAAGAAAACCGGGTCATCCAGGCGGATGGCGGTTTTAAGTAGACCTTTGGCGTCATAGGGCGTCGAGGGGTGCGCGATGAACAGCCCCGGCACATGACACAGCCACGATTCGAGGCTGTTGCCGTGCTGCGCCGCGGATGACTTCCCGCCACCGCCCTGTGCGCGGATGACGAGCGGCACTCTCGCCTGTCCGCCGCTCATGTAGCGCACTTTGGCGACCTGATTCACGACGGCATCCATCGCTCGCATGACAAAGTCGAGGTATTGCAGTTCGGCGACTGGACGCAAGCCCGCCAACGCTGCGCCGAGCGCCGCGCCGATGATACTCTCTTCGGCGATGGGCGTGTTGATCACCCGGTCGTTGCCGTAAACCGCGCTCACGTTGACCGTTGTCTTATACGCGCCACCCCAGGGGTCACGCAGGTCTTCGCCGATCAGAAAAACATTCGGATCGCGCCCCAATTCTTCAAACATCGCATCGCGCACGGCATCGCGGAAGGTGATCTCACGACCGCCGGTTTGTGGTAACGCGCTCACGGACGCACCCCCTGTAGTGCCTGTTTGCCCAGTTGTTCGTCAACGTATAGACCTTCGAGCGCCTCATGCAGTTCCGGCTTGGGCGCGGCTTCCGCGGCGGCGACGGCGGCGTCCATGCGTGCCTGTTCCTCCGCGTCGATGGTATCGAGGTCGGCCTCGGTCGCCAGACCCGCGGCGAGGATGCGCTCGCGGTGGCGTTCCAGCGGATCACGCGCTTTCCAGGCTTCGACTTCGTCTTTGGGACGCCCTGTGCCGGGATCGCCGATGTTGTGCCCGTAGTGGCGGTAGGTCTCGCAGTCGATGAAGGTGGGACCGCCGCCCATGCGCGCCCGTTCAACCGCCGTGTAGACGGTGTTGTAGACTTCGACCACATCGTTACCGTCGACACGGATGCCGGGCATACCGTAGCCGCACGCCCACTGCACCACGTCGACGATGCCCGTGTGTTCGACGAGCGGCGTGGATTCGGCGTAGCGGTTGTTCTGGCGCACAAAGATCATAGGGAGCTGCCACAACATCGACATGTTCATGCCTTCGTGCAGCGGACCGCTGCCGGTCGCGCCATCGCCGAAAAAGGCCAGCGCCACTTGATCAGTTTTGCGCAGCTTGCAGCTCAACGCCGCGCCCACGGCAATCGGCACGCCCGCGGCGATGATGCCGTTCGCGCCCAGAATGCCCTGACTGAAATCGGCGATATGCATCGAGCCGCCTTTGGCGCGGCACGATCCAGTCACGCGCCCGTACAGCTCGGCCATGGCGCTTTCCACGCTGACGCCTTTGGCGATGGTGTCGCCGTGGCCGCGGTGCGTGCTCGCCATGAAGTCGTCGGAACGGAGGGCAGCGCACGCGCCCGTCGCAATGGCTTCCTGACCGATGCTCAGGTGCAGAAAGCCGGGGAGCTTGCCCGCGGTGTATACCTCGCGCGCAGTGCGTTCGAACGCGCGGATGCGCGTCATCGTGCGATAAAAGTCAATCCAACGGTCTTGATGCATTCCAAACTTCTTTCGGCCAGCGCAGGCACGCACTTTTTAAGTTGGGTCAATACGTCAATTTCAATCACAACATAGCGCGATTGTGCGCGATTGTCAATTATTTTGCAGTTTGTTGACTTTTTTTGGCGAATTATGATAGATTCTGAATGAATAGGCTGTCAGCGGCAGGTCAATTAGGAATTAAGAGTTTTGCGGTATGATGTTCGCTCAATCGTGTTCCCTAGTCAGGCAGAGATAAAGCACATGTTGAGCCACGAACGCCAGAAACAGATTCATGCCTTAATTCGACGGAATAAATCAGCTTCAGTTAACGATTTGAGCACGCAGCTAGGCATCAGTTTGTCGACGGTACGCCGCGACCTTAAAGAGATGGAAGAGCGGGGTTTAGTCACGCGGGTGCACGGCGGCGCGCTGCTGGTCGAAGACGGCGCGGAACCGGAACGCCCAGCTTTGCAGCGTCATGATGTGAACGCCGACGCCAAACGACGGATCGCCGAAGCGGCAGCGCGCCTTGTCAACGACGGTGAGACGATCATCCTGACGGCAGGTACGACGGTCGAGGCGATGCTGCCGTTCCTCGTCGACCACAAGAACCTGACGGTTGTCACGAACGTCATCAACATTGCCTATGAGCTGTCCGCGTATCCGCACATCACTGTCGTGGTGCTCGGCGGGTGGCTGCGCCACTCCGAATTTTCGCTGCTCGGGCATCTCACTCAGCAGGCGCTCAAAGACATCTACGCGCACAAGATCATTCATGGTACGTATGGCATTCATCCCGACTATGGCCTGACTGGAACGTACGTTCAGGAAGTCGAAACGGATCGTTTTCTCATCAACGCGGCGGCGCAGTTAATCGTGGTCGCCGACGCGAGCAAATTCAAGCAAGTTGGCTCGGTTCGTCTGGCTCCGGCGGAGCGCATTCATACGCTCATCACCGATACCGCCGCCGAAGACGACGAAGTGGGCAAGATCGCCGATTGTGGTGTACAGGTGCTCCGCGTGTAGCGCGCACCGACTTAGGGACAAACATGCAGACCTCTCCTTCCAGTTTTCAGACCCTCAGCGAAATTCTCAGCCAGCCCGAAGCGTGGCAGGACGCGCTCGACGAATTGGCGCGGCAGCAGGGCGCGCTGCGCGCCTTCTATGCGCAGCACCAGCCCGATCATCTGATCTTTCTGGGCTGCGGGTCGCCGTATTTTCTGGCGCGGGCCGGGGCGAGTTTGGCGCGTGGGCTGACTGGGATCCTGTCGGAAGCGCACCCCGGCTCGGACATGTGGCTGTTCACTGATCAGACGCTGATTGTCGGACGGTCAACGGTCATGGTGGTGATTTCGCGCTCAGGTGAGACGACGGAAGTGCTGAAGGCCATCGAGACGTTCAACGCGCAGGGTGGTAAAGCGATTGCCGCCGTCACCTGCTACGACGAATCGACCCTCGCGCGGACGATCCCGCTGACGCTGCTCGCGAAAGCGGGTCAGGAAATTGGCTTGGCGCAAACGCGTTCCTTCACCTCCATGCTCATTCTCACGCAGGGCTTGATCTATGCGTTCGCCAACCGCGAACTCAGCCCGCGGTTTTTGCAACTGCCGCAGTTGGGGCGCGCACTGATCGAAAAATATGTCGATTTCGCGCAGCAGTTTGGCAGCACGCTGAATCAACGGTTTGAACGGGTTTTCTTCCTCGGCGGCGGCGCGCTCTATGGGCTGGCCTGCGAAGCCATGCTCAAGATGAAAGAGATGTCGCTCAGCCTATCCGAAGCCTACCAGACGATGGAATTCCGGCACGGCCCGATGTCGATGGTCAACGAGCAGACGCTGATCGTCGCGCTGGTCTCGGAGACGGCGACGACCGCCGAAACGCAGGTGCTGACGGAAATGCGTCAGCGCGGCGCGACCGTGCTGGCGGTGACCCCGGTCACGCTGCCAGAGGCCGCGGCGGACGAGCAGATCGTGCTGCCGGAGGGACTAACTGACGCCGAACGCGGGCCGCTGTACCTGCCGATTCTGCATCTGGCGATCTATCACCATACAGTCGCCAAGGGCTTGAATCCCGACTTGCCGAACAACCTGACCGCCGTGATCGAGTTGAATGACGATCACACGAACAAAGCCCAATTGAGCTAGGGGACGTCTGCTGCGCGGGGCGTTCGATTAGTGCGCCCCCTGCCGCAGTTTGTGCTTACCATCGCGCCCAAGAGAGTAAATGAGGAGAAGTGTCATGCAGAAAAAAGGTTCTTTAAGCCGCCGCAATTTCTTGCAACTATCGTTAGGGGCCGCGGGTGGTTTGCTGCTCGCCGGTTCGCCGTTGAAGCGTTTGTCCGCGCAGGGTTTTCAGGGCGCGGCGGATTTCTGGGATTGGGAATATGAGCCGCGTCAGGCTTACATGCAGCAGTTGATCACCGAGTGGCAGGAAGCTAATCCCGGCGTCACGCTGAATTACACGACGTTCCCCTATGGCGACCTAGGCACCAAGCTGTTGACCGCCAACGAAGCCGAACAGAACCCGCCGATCAGCAACGTGCACGCCGACTGGCGTCCGGCGCTGCAGCGCGCAGGTCTGCTCGCCGCGTATCCGGAAGACCTGTTTGATTATTCGCAGCTCGCCAGCACGCCATTCCTGGCCGCGATGGACGGGCGGGTGTACACCAGCACCTTCGGCTATTACTGCTCGATCGTCTTCCTGAACAATACCATGCTGGAAGAAGCTGGCTTGACGGCCGCCGATGCGCCCGCGAACTGGGCAGACTTTGTTGAATTCGCCAAGCAGCTCACCCAATATGATGGGAGCGGCAATGTCGTCCGTCCCGGCGTCGCCCTGAATCACTACTATTCGCAGAAGTGGCTGTGGCAAGACCTCATCTATCAAGCGGGCGGCTTCCAGTACAGCGAAGACGGCACGCAGGCGATCTGGAACAGCCCCGAAGGCGTGGCGGCGCTCCAGTTCATCAGCGACTGGTATCATGTCCACAAAATCGACGATCCGCTGCTGGAACGCCACTTCGACATGTTCTCGACGGAACGCGCCGCGGGCTTCATCAGCCACGGTTACTGGGCGGGCAGCCTCGTCTCCGACGAAGCGTGGGAAGGCAAGTTCAGCACCGTGCCCGAACCGACATGGTCAGGTGGCCCGACGCCGTCGTGGGGCTTGACGCTGCCGGAAGAAGGCATCGCCGTGTTCGCCAACTATCCGGAAGAAGAACAGGCCGCGATGTTCAGCTTCATCCAGTACGCGCTGGGCACCGACGAACGCCGCATCGAATGGGCGAAGGTGCACGCCGTTCCGCCGGATCGCGTTGATCTGCTGAACGACCCGCGCCTGCTGGAAGGCGACGAAGGCAATGTGCTCCAAAGCGCCGCCGTCACCATTCCGTACCGCGTCAACGCGGGCGAACAGCCGCTCGAAGCGGATACGTATCTGCGTGAAATGTTTGAACGCGTGATCCTCAATGCGGAAGAACCGCAGGCCGTGCTCGACGACGTGACGACGCGTTACAATGCGTTCCTCGCGGAACAGGGCGACCAGAACTACCTGATCACCGAACGCAGCTACGTTGCACCCGCCGAATAAGGCGCGGTTGCAGATTGGCGACTTTCAGCAATTGATTTAAGCACCGATGGTAGGGCGAACGAAGAGTTCGCCCTCTATGATCAAACGGAAGGAAAGCGCGATGGACTCAGCCCGCGTGAGCGAAAACCGCACTGCCGTCGACTGGCGCTGGCGTCGGCTGGACTGGGAACGGCTCGTCTTATGGATCGTGCTCGGGATCGGCTCAGTGGCGATGATCGGCCCGTTCTACTGGATGATCATCAGTTCCTTCAAGACGCAGCGCGAAGGCACGGCGATTCCCCCGACGTGGTGGCCGCAGGAATTCACCCTCAAAAATTGGCAGGACATCGGCAACCTGACGACCGGCAGCATGCTGATCTTCTTCCGTAACAGCGCTTTCGTGGTGATCGTCATCACGCTCATTACGCTGTTTACGAGCAGTATTGCCGGGTATGTGTTCGCCAAATTCGAGTTTCGCTTCAAAAACGTGATCTTCTGGTTGGTCATCAGCATGCTGGTCGTGCCCTTCAGCGTGACGCTCATTCCGCTGTTCAACATGGTGGCGGATTGGGGCTGGCGCAATAACTACCTTGCGCTGATCGTGCCGATTCTCTTTACGCCATTCGGCATCTTCCT
Source organism: Candidatus Flexifilum breve (assembly GCA_016717205.1). GTDB lineage: Bacteria > Chloroflexota > Anaerolineae > Aggregatilineales > Phototrophicaceae > Flexifilum > Flexifilum breve. Next base: position 250,598 of record JADKGC010000003.1, on the reverse strand, counting down.
CATGCGCCAGCAGATCGCCAACATCCCCAACGAACTCATCGACGCAGCGCGCATTGACGGCGCGTCCGAACTCGGCATATATTTGCGCGTGATTTTGCCACTTTCCGGCGCGGCGCTGGCAGCGCTGGCGATCTTCACGTTCACGTTCCAGTGGGACAATTTCCTCTGGCCGCTCGTGGTGCTCGACGACCCGGGCCTGTATACGCTGCCATTGGACTGGCGCAGTTCCGTGGGCGTGGCACGGTCGATATCGGGCTGGTCTCGGCGGCGTCCTTTGTCGCCGTGCTCCCGGTGCTCATCGTCTATGTGCTGGCGCAGCGTCGTTTTATCGAAGGCATCACCCTGACGGGGATGAAGTGACGGGGGACGAATATGGCCACTATGGCCGCTGCGACGCGTTCCGTGCCCGAAGGTAAGAACAGCTTTCGCCGCAACCAGCAGATTTTCGTCTGGTCGGTGATTCTGCCGATGCTGTTGTTCTTCGCTGTCTTTTACGTCTACCCGATCATCTCGGGATTTGCCGGCAGCTTGACCAACTGGCAGGCTTTTCAGAATCCGGAAGAGCGGCGGTTTATTGGACTGGATAACTACGTCCGCCTGTTCAACGATTCCGTCTTTCGCGCTTCGCTGGTCAATACCTTCAAGTACGCGCTGATCTACATGCCGCTCTCGATTGTGCTGGCGCTGCTGTGCGCGCTGGCGATCAATGCGGCGGGACGGTTGGCGGGCTTTTTCCGTACCGTGTACTTTCTCCCGGTCGTCACCTCGGTGATCGCGACGGCGCTGATCTGGTCGGTCGGCTTTTACCAGCCGCGCTACGGCCTGTTCAATCAGGTGTTTGCGCTGGCGGGGCTCCCGCAGCAGCCATTTTTGCGTTCACCCGCGACGGCGCTGTTCTCCGTGATCATCTACGCCGTATGGAAGAACCTCGGCTACGACATTGTGATCTTCATGGCGGGTTTGAGCGCGATCCCGTCCACATTCTATGAAGCGGCGCGTGTGGACGGCGCGACGCGCTGGCAAACCTTCCGGCGCATCACGCTACCGCTGCTGCGCCCCACGACCGTGTTTGTGATCATCACGGGCGTCATCAATTCGCTGCAAGTCTACGGCCCAATCTACATCATGACGGTGGCTTCGGGTGCAGATAAACCCGGCGGTCCGCTCAATTCAACGATTGTTGTCTCGGTGTATCAATGGCAGGTCGCCTTTGGTGAGCTTCAGCTCGGCTACGGCTCGGCGATGGGCATTGTGTTGTTCCTGATCATCCTCGTGATCACACTCCTGCAATCGCGTCTGCTGCGGCGTAACTGGGAATACTAGAGCGCAGCGCTTGCTGGTAACAAACAGACGAGCGAAGGCGGTCTAGGAGCAGGGGACGCCATGAAGAGGGTGTCTAAAACGGTGGACAGTTATCTTAATGAGAGGTATTTGTAGGGACAAGGCATGCCTCGTCCCTACAGATGATTACGTTATTGGACACTCTTTGAATCGCATCTCTGTCCAAGCAGCGCTTTCTCGTAGGGACATGATTGATCGTGTCCGCAGCGCCCCAGAACCCGTTGGGTAACCCGTGTTACGGGTTTGCCCGTCCACTTCCCACGCCGCACGAATATTGCATGATCATCACCCTTCGCCTGCAACCCGGCTCACGTTTCAGCCTGAGCGGGATTAGGGTGTGGCTCAGCGTATAATCAGGGTATGCGGACACATCTCCGAGGAGTAGACACACGACGATGAGCAAGTTTTTGTCCCACGCCAGACAACCCGACCCCGTCACCCAAGCAAAAATCGACGATTTGCTGGCGCGCATGACGCTGGAGGAAAAAGTTGGCCAGTTAGTGATGCTGAGCGCGTTTGCACCCATGGATTGGGATCAGGCGTTCCGCGAGCAGAAGTTAGCCGAGCAGAAGGGCGAAACGTACGAGTTTCCGATCAAAGTGAGTCCCCGTATCATCGAGAAGATCCGCAAAGGTGAGGCAGGCGCAACGATTTCGGCGGAGCGCATGGTGAATCACGAAATTCAGCGGACAGCGCGGCACGAATCGCGCCTTGGCAATTCCCATGCTCATTGGACACGACGTAATTCATGGGCTGCACACCGTCTTCCCGATTCCACTCGCGGAGTCCTGCACCTGGAATCCCGATCTGTTGGAACGGGCGGCGCGCGCTGCGGCGATTGAAGCCTCAACCGTGGGGATCGACTGGATTTTCGCGCCGATGATCGACATTGCGCGTGATGCGCGCTGGGGACGCATCGCCGAAGGCGCGGGTGAAGACCCGTGTCTGGGGACGGCCATGGCGCTCGCGCGGGTGCGCGGCTTCCAAACCGACGATCTGCCGGTCGGTCACCGCATCGCCGCGTGTCCCAAGCATTATGTCGGCTATGGCGCGGCAGAAGCTGGGCGCGACTATAACTCGGTCGAATTGTCGGAGCGCACGCTCCGTGACATTTACCTCCCGCCGTTCAAAGCGGCGTTGGCCGCGGGCGCGGGCAGCGTCATGAGCGCGTTCAACGAGATCGCGGGCGTGCCGGGCACCTGTAATACCTTCCTGCTGCGCACTGTGCTGCGCGATGAGTGGGGCTGGAACGGCGTCGTGGTCAGCGACTACAACTCGATTGGCGAACTGGTGCAGCACGGGGTGGCGGCAGACCTGCGGGAAGCGGCCAAACTGAGCATCCTCGCGGGTGTGGATCTCGACATGGAGAGCGGTGCGTATGATCAGCACCTCGCGAGCCTGGTCAGAGATGGCGAGGTGCCCGTCACGCTGGTCGATGAAGCGGTGCGCCGCGTCTTGCAGTTGAAGTTCAGCCTCGGTCTGTTCGAGCATGCCGAATTCGACACCACGCTCGCCAAAAATACGCTCATGGCTCCGGAATTTCAGGCGCTGGCGTTGGCGGTGGCGCAGCAGTCGCTGGTGCTGCTCAAGAATGACGAGCAGGTGCTGCCGCTGACAGCCGGCCAGCAGCGCATCGCACTGATCGGGCCGCTGGCAAACAACCGCGCGGATCTGCTCGGCACATGGTCGATGGCGAGTCAAGCCTATGCGGTGGAGACTGTGCTGCATGGGCTGGCGCAGTACGACGCGCAGGTGATCTATGAGCAGGGTTGTTCCATCGAAGGGGATGACCTGAACCTGACCGCGGCGGTACAGGCCGCCGAACAGGCCGATGTTGTGGTGCTGGTCGTCGGCGAAAGCGCGGCGATGAGCGGCGAAGCGCATTCGCGGGTGTACCTCGGTCTGCCCGGCAGCCAACCGGCGCTGTTCGATGCGCTCGTGGCGACTGGTAAACCGCTTATCACGGTGTTGATGAGCGGTCGTCCGCTCGTCATTCCGCAGATTGCGCAGAAATCAGCGGCGCTGCTGGTGGCGTGGCATGGCGGCATCCGCGCCGGGCAGGCGGTCGCCGATGTTTTGTTCGGCGCAGTCAACCCGTCAGGCAAGCTCACGGCCAGTTTTCCCCGCGCCGAAGGGCAGATCCCCGTATTTTATGCGCACAAAGCGACCGGACGCCCCGCCGAAGGCGCGGGCACGACACAGTTTTTCGAACCGTTCCGCTCGACCTATCTCGACGAATCCAATGCGCCGCTGTTCGCGTTCGGCGAAGGGTTGAGCTATTCCCGGTTTGAATACAGCGACCTCGCCGTGCTGACGCCTGTGGTCGCCCGTGACGGTGTGCTGCAGGTGACCGCCACCGTGCACAATGCGAGCAACCGCGCTGGCGCAGAAGTGGTGCAGTTGTATGTGCGCGATCTGGTCGGCTCGGTGACGCGCCCGGTCAAGGAGCTGAAAGGCTTTCAGCGGATTACGTTGGCGGCGGACGAACAGCAGATGGTGCGCTTTGAGATTCCTGTCAGCGAATTAGGTTTTCATGGCCTGGACATGCAGTATCGCGTCGAGCCGGGGGCATTCAAGGTCTGGATTGGGCCTGACTCGACGGATGGGCTCGAAGGCGCATTCACTGTGACTGCCTAACTGGGAGGAGGCCGCTGTGTCACTCAGGCGACACAGCGGACCGTTGTTTTAGCTCGGTGTGGCTTCCACGCGCGTCAAGTCCACATGGCGCACACGCCCCGCCGAGACGGTCAAACCGCGGATGGCTCCGGTTTCACTGCGGACGACATCGAAGACCGCGCCTTCACCACTCGTCAGAAGATCACGGTTCACGACGCGCAGAGGTTGGGGAGCATGGTCACCAATGCGCAGATGCAGGGCATCCGCCTGCAGCGACAGGTGGTAGCTGACGTCCAACTCGTCGGAATAGTATTCGCCGCACAGCGTCTCGAGATCGGCTGCTGACACGGGATCAGACGGACGCTGGCGGTAGATTTCGGCGCCCCGCGGGCTGAACTCATCCTCCGTCCGCAGTCCGCCCGTCCCTTCGACCTCCAGATGGAAGCGGTACGGCAAGTTGGTCACGCGCCAGCGGCCCGCGGATTCTTGGACCAGCTTGAGCGGATACCCCGACAAAATCGCTACGGCCTCGCCATCGTGCTGCGTCAGTTCGATCACCGCGCGGGTCTGGTCACTCTGGTAGAACCCGGCGAACGGCGTCAGATCAACGGCTTGATCGGCGGGGACGGTGGGCAGTTCCGGCAGCGGCTCGGGGAACACATCGGCGAGGTAGAGATCGGCGACCTGTTTGGCGAGCTGCGACGGCGACATACTCCCCAAATTTGCCAGCACAATGACGGAAAAGCGCTGTTCTGGGAACCGCAGCAATTCGGCGCGGTAGCCCGCCCACGCGCCACCATGATGAATGGTCGGCAGCCCGCGGTAATCACTGGTGAACAGCCCTAACCCATAGCCAATCGGCTGGCCATCGTTGAACTGGCCGGACGCCACCATTTGCTCGATCAGCGCCTGACCGCCGCCAAGCTGGTTGGCGTAGAAGTTCTGATCCCAGCGGTAGAGGTCGCCCACGGTGGTGAGGATCGGGCCGTCGCCGAAGCCGCCCGGCTCAATCGCTTCGCTGCGGAAGCCGTCCTCGACGCTGCCCGAATAACTGAGCGCGCGGTTGCGCGTAATCCGCAGCGGATCGTCGTTGATGTCACTGGCGCTCATGCCCAGGGCGCGAAGAAGGTCGCGCGCAGTAGGTCGGGGTAGGGCGTGTTGGTCACGTGCGACGCGATCACGCCGAGGAGCAGATAGCCGGTGTTGGAGTACAGGAATTCTTCACCGGGCACGAAGTTGAGGTGACGCTGGCGGCCAATCAGTTCCAGCAGCGCGTCGACATCCTGCATCACATCAAACGATTTGCCCGCGAGCAGCAGCAGGACCAGATAGTCGCGCAGGCCGCTGGTGTGATGCAACAGTTGGCGAATTGTGATTGGATGGTCGTACTGGGGCAGCTCCGGGATGTACTTCTGCACAGGATCATTCAGCGACAAGGCGCCGCGCTCGGCCAGCAGCGCGATCTGCATGGCGGCGAACTGCTTGCCCGTCGACCCGATGTCCAGTACTGACTCGGGCTTCAATGGCACGTCGCGCTCTAAGTCCGCCATGCCGTAGCCGCGCTGATAGATCAACTGGCCGTCCTGGATGACGCCGAGCACGCAGCCCGGGGAGTCGGTGCGATTCCAACGTGCAAACAGTGCGTCGACCTGCTGCTGGGAAACTGGCATGTGAACTGCCTTTCGCGGATAGGGATCAGCCTTGAGATCAGGTTTGCCATTCTATCCAAGAAGCGGCTGCATCACGAATGCCGCGGTTCGCTCTCGTGGTGGACAGTACGGAAGTCGCGGTAAGATGTGAACCAGATTGCTGTGGACAAAGGGGAAGTGGCATGTCGGTGACATTGAAGGAAGTTCGTGATGTATTGAAGCAGCCGTTGGTCGCCCGTCTGGGAACGGTAGATGCCGAAGGGTATCCACACATTACACCGCTGTGGTTTTTGCTGGAAGATGACCGGGATGAGCTGGTCATCATGGCGGATCGCACCGCGCGCAAAGTCCAGAACCTTGTCGCTCATCCGCGCGGCGCGGTGCAAGTCGGCGGCGATCCGCTGCCCGATGGTCAAGGTGGCCATACCCCCGGCGTCATGCTGCAAGGCGATTTCGCGGTCGAGGATGACCCTGCGCATGTGGTCACGGCGCGCATCACCCGGCATTATCTGCCGGCAGCCGCCGCGGATCAGCTCTTGGAGACGTGGAAAAACGATGACATCGTCGTGCTGCGGCTCAAAATTCGCAAGGTGATCCGCGTTAGCGGTTAGCCGCGGGTTGGAAAGGGCGCGTTGAGGCTGAGTAGCAGGGACGAAGACCCTCCCCAAGTGTGGTTGAGGACAGGACACTTTTAACATGGGGAGCCATTAACGCGATCGTTTGAGGGAAAACGTGTTCTGTAGGGACGCGCAACGGCGCGTCCGTTTCGTTAATTCGGCGGACGCCCCGTTGGGCGTCCCTACAATTCCCGCGATTGTTAAAACTATCCCTCCGTCACCCAATTGTGGGGAGGAAATGGTGTCGTTTAGCCTTTGACCGACCCTTGTAGGAGCGCAGAAATAATCTGCCGTTGGAAGAGCACGAAGACCACCAGCGTGGGCAGCAGGATCAGAATGGTGCCCGCGCACAGCAGGGGGACGTTGGTCGCATAGTGTCCCTGAAATGCGCCGAGCGCCCCAGCCATCGTACGCTCGGTCGGATCCTCGACGAGCACGAGCGCGAGCAGAAACTGATTCCACGTCCACACCGACATGAGAATGCCGAGCGATGCCATGGGCGCGCGCGCAAGCGGCAGGTGAATGCGTGCGAACAAATCCCACAAGGTGGCGCCATCCACGCGCGCCGCCTCGGAGATCTCCGTCGGCATGTTGACGAAGTGCGCGCGCATCCAGAACACGGCGAAGGGCATATACAAACCGATCAAGGGCAGCACCACGGCCAACCGGGTGTTGTAAATGCCGAGCGCGCGTTCCAGATAGTAGAGGGGCACGATGATCCCGCCGAAGGGGAGCGTCAAGCCGAACACGAATAGCGCCAGCAATATGCGGGAGCCGGGGATGCGCAGTTGACCAATCGCAAACCCGGCCATGGTCGAGATGAGCAGCGACACGGGCACGACCGCGAGCACGATGTACAGGCTCGAACCCAACAGCGCGGTCATGTTCGCCACACTGAAGGCTTCGATGAAATTGCCCCACTGGGGGTCAGCGGGCCATTCCAGACCACCGGGTACGGTGTTCGACGGATGCAGCGCGGTCATGAATATGCTGATGAAGGGCAGGATGGTGATCACCATGAGGCCGAGCAGCAGCAGGCGTCCGCTGTACAGTTCGGAACGGTCAATCTTCATTATTTGGCCTCCCGGTTGAGGCGTTGGAAGGGGAGGATAATGATCAGCACCAGCGCGGTCAGGATGACTGCCAGCGCTGACGCCGGCCCAATCCGCTGCTCGGTGAACGCTAGAATATAGATCTGGATGCCGGGGACGGCGGTCGAATTGCCCGGCCCGCCCGCGGTTGATACGTAGACGATGTCGAAGGCGGCCAGCGCGGCGATCACCGTTACTGTGAGGCACACGCCGATCTCGTTGCGCAGCAGGGGCACGGTGATGCGGCTGAATTCAGTGAACCAACTCGCGCCATCAATGCGCGCCGACTCAAAGAGCGCGGGGTCGAGCTTGGTCATGCCCGTCCACAGGAGGACAGTGCAGAAGCCGAGCAGCACCCAGATGCCGATGAAACCGACGGCGGGCAGCGCCCAGTCGAAGTCACCGAGCCACGCCCGGGTGACGGTACTGAGACCGATGCCGCGGAGAATCTCGTTGACCAGACCGGGGAGCGACAGCAACCGACCCCAGATGATCCCGGCGGCCACGAGCGGAATGACTTGTGGCAAGAACAAAACGGTGCGCGCGGTCGCGCCGAAGCGCCCCGTGGCGGTGCGATGCATGATGCTGGCGACCACCAGCCCGAGCGACACCGGGATGAAACTGAAGAAGACGACCAACCGGAGCGAGTTGAAGATCGTTCCCAGCAGATCGGGATCTTCGAGGACGCGGACGTAGTTGTCGAGCCCCACCCACGTCATCTGACCGATGCCGTTCCAGCGCACAAACGAGTACTGGATGCTCATCAGCAGCGGGAGGAGCACAAAGACCGCGTACATGACTAAGGCGGGCAGGACAAACAGCCAGCCGATCAAGTGCTCCCGGCGCGCCCCCTGTTGGAAGGGGGTTTGCCGGGAGACGTTGGGAGCCGCGGGACGATTGTCTGACGTGTTCATTGTCATAGTCGATCAGGCAGGCGCAGGCAATCGCCCTGCGGCCGTTACCTCTTACTCAGAAAGCTGCCGCTCGTATTCGGCCTGTACCGCTTGGAGCAGACCCGCCGCATCCTGCCGACCGCCGACCATCTTCTGGAGTTCCGGCGTCCAGCCCTGCGCGAAGATCGCGCTGGTGGCGTTGGCGATGAAGTCCATCGACGTCCCCGCTTCGCCGATCACAGAACCAGCGGCGAGCGTTTCAATCGTGATCGAACCTTCGGCAACCTCGGGCATCGGCAGACCGGATGGGCCACCGGGGTTCGAGCCGCCGACATCCACGCCGATCTGGCGCGCCGTCTCGTTCGAGCCGACCCAGTTGAGGAAGAAGGCCGCGCAATCCGCATTGGCGGCGTTGGCCGCGATGCCGAAGGTCAGCGGGGCGGACATGGCCGCGGGCGCGCCACCTTCTTCAGCGGACGGCATGACGAAGAAGCCGACATTGCCAGCCATGGTCGCATCGTAGGCGGCATTCTGCCAGTCACCGTTGAAGATGAAGACGCCTTCGCCTTCGCCAAAGCGGGCATTGGCATCCGTGTATTCGATGGCGTTGATGTCTTCGGGGAAGTAGCCATTGGCAATCCAGTCGGCCAGATGCTGCGCGGCGACGAGATTCTCAGGCGTGTCGATGGTCGCGCCGGGCTTCTGGAAGATCCAGTCATTGATGGGATCGACCGAGCCGACCGACGCCATCAGCGCCTGCAGCGGGAAGGCCAAGCCCATACCGCTCTGCGCGCTGCCCCACTGCATGATGGGGAGCAGACCTGCGTCCTTGGCGGCGGCGAGCAGGGCTTCGAATTCGGCGAGGGTCGCCGGCGGTTCGGTCATACCGATCTGCGCGGCCTGTTCTTTGTTGTAGAAGATGCCCGTCAGGCTGTAGTTGAGGCCCATCGCGAAGAGCGAACCGGAACCGCGCGTGCCATCTTCAGCGACGCGATTCTGATTGAGCTGCGGCACGGGCCAATCGTTCCAGCCGAAGGCTTCCGCGTATTCATCCAGATTCTTGAGCAGACCCTGATTGGCGAACGACACCATGGTGGGCAGACGGATGAGATCCGGCGGATTGTCGCCCGAGAGCAGACGCGGAGTCGCGTTGATCAGGTTGGCGAACTGGTCCTGGCTGATGTCCCATGTGACATTCGGGAACTGATTCGTGAACTCTTCGGCAAGGCGGAAGGGCAGATCAAACCCGGTTTCGAAGTAGCCGCGGAGCGTCACCGGCTCGGTGCCGCAGTCGACCGCCTGTGCGGTCACCTTGGGCGCTTGTAGGGCAATGCCGAAAATTGCCAACACGGCGGCGGTGGTCAGGATCAGATAAAACAAACGTTTCATGCTAATATCTCCTATGTTTGTCAATCAGGTTCAATAATGGGCCTGGCGACAGAGTCGGGCGGCCACCCGGCTCTGTCCGTTTCTAGCGCTGTCGATACCTCGCTCCTTTCTCACCTACTGGCTCTCGCTTCGCAAAATTGTCAACAGAAGTGACGCTGCACCGGGCAGACGTGTTTCTGATGGCCCTTAAGTAGCATTCAGCCGCTGCGTGGTCTGGCGCACCACCAGTTCTAGCGGTGGTAGGTGCCGCGGCTTGACGTTCTCGGGTGTGCTCAACAGGTCGAGCAGGGTTTGCATGCCGAGGTAGCCGCTTTGCTCCAGATGCTGGCGGACAGTCGTCAGCCCGACGTAGCGGCTCAACTGCACATCGTCGAAGCCAATCACGGAGATGTCTTCCGGCACGCGTAGACCAGCCGCGCGAATCGCCAGCATGCAGCCGACCGCCTGAATGTCAGACATGGCGAAGATGGCGGTGGGTGGCTCGCGCAGACTCAGCAGCCCCTGCGTCAGCTTGTACGCGGCTTCCTCGCCGTGGACACCCAAAGCGGCGTACTCCGCGTGGAAGGGGACACCATACGCCTCCAACGCCGACACATAGCCTTGGTAGCGAAGTTCGCCCGTGGGCACGCCATAATCATTCGGGAATTCGTCGCCCACATACGCTACCCGCCGGTGTCCCAGTTCCAACAGGTGCTGCGTGGCCATGTACCCCCCATGGATGTTGTCGGGGCTGATGCAGTTGGGCTCTCCGGCGCACACATCACTCAGCAATACAAATGGGATGCCCGCCTGCGTCAACAGCTCCCGCTCCTCGTCGGTCACATTGAGCGTCGTGATCAGCAGTCCATCGAGATTGGATTGGTCGATCAGCGCGAGCAGTTGGTCGTGCTGTCGCTTTGGTTCGCTGACGGTATAGAGAATCAGGTTGAAGTCGTTGGCTTGGTGACTGAGGGCGGTCTGCATACCGCGCAGACGTTCCACAAACGAGGGCGGGGTGATATACGGCATGATGGCGCCAATGTTGCGATGCTGCGTGCCCGTCGACAGCTGCCGCGCGGCTTTGCTGCGGCGGAAACCGAGTTCCCGAATCGCGGTCAGCACTTTTTCCTGCGTTTCCGGACTGACTCGCGTGCTGTTGTTGAGCACGCGCGAGACCGTCCCCACGCCGACTCCGGCGGCTCGCGCCACATCGTAAATCGTTGGATTGGGCATTAGTAACTTCACCCGCTCAAATAACACTCTTTGTCATGGAAGCGCTTCCATCATGGTAGAACTGTTTTAGAAGCCTGTCAAGTAGTTGGAGATGAGGAGGGAATGAAACGTCCGCCGGGGTTGCTAAACCGCGACTCTGCGCTCGGCATTAGGTTGGCGAGAACCTACTTAAGCTGCGGTTGACGGAGGGGCTGCGGGCTGCTGCTGTGACTCAGGGCGGGCTGACGATCAATTTGCCGTCCACAAAGTCAGCCAGATGAACGCGGGTAACCGCTTCAGGCTGTCTGGACTGGTACAGCGGCGCGAGTTCACCGCTGGTCGCGTCGAACAGGCTGAGGTAGAGACTGTCCGGTGGCCCGCCGCCCAGCGCAGCGATATAACTGGTGGTGAAGGTCACTTTGCCCGCGAACCAGCGCCACGAACCCTCAGTGAAGTCTTGATCCGAACCTTCGCCGGTGCCGATGACCTGTCCCTCACGTTCGAGTTCGAGGCGCGGACGCCAATCCCGGATCACGGGCGCTTGCGCGTACCAGAACAGGTTGACGATCAGCACCCCGTCATCGCGCGCGGTCGTCTGCACGCCCACCAGCTTGGCGACGCCGTCGAGGCTGAGATCCTCGACCAGCTCCGGGCCGACAGGTAGTTGATCGATGGGAGGCGCGACGGCCAGCACCAGCAGCCAGCCGACCAATCCGGCGAGCGCCAATCGACCCGGCAGCAGCACCCAGCGGCGTGCATGTTCAAACAGCGCCAAGCAGGTAACTTCGACGAAGAGTACAACTTGCATGAGCGCGATCAGTGGCGTCCACCGGAGGAAGTGGTAGGCGAGGAAGCTGCCCAACCACCCGAACGGGGCGTTGACGGCATAGAGCAAATTCAGGGTGAAGGTAAACACCAGTGTGCCCACCACCAGCCGTAAACGCGGCTCCTGCGCGAGGCCGATCAGAGACAAAATCACCGCGGGGTACAGGTAGCGCTCGTGAATCTGCGTGGGCAGCATGAAGAAGCCGAAGTACAGCGCCGCGCCCCACACGAATTCGCGTGAACGGTGCGCCTGCCGCCACATGCCGATACACAGCACAAGTGTATACACACCGAGCAGCACGAATCCGGCCTGAAAGTCGGTCAGCGGGGCGAACCAGTGCACCCCGTTGTCCTCGAAGGCAATGCCGCCGAGTGTGCCGAGCCAATAACCCGGTTCGAGCACGTGCCAGAGGTTCAGGGCGAACATGGTTGTAAAGGGGAAGAGGTCGACACTCCCGCGCGAATAGGGAGCGAGCGCGTAAGCCCAACCGCTGCCGATAACGTAAGGCGCGAGGACGGCGCAAAACACGGCGATCCCGGCGAGCGGGGCAGTCAGCGCCTGCCGCCATGCGCAGCGCCGCCATGTCAGCACGACCAGCAGCGGCAGCAGGACAATACTCTGAAACTTTGTCAGCAATGCCAGCGCATACAGCACCCACGCGAGGCGTACTTTGCCCTCGTTGAGCGCCATGAGCGCCACGACCAAGAACAGCGTAAAGATGGGGTCACTCTGCCCCCACATGACGGAGTCGAGGATGAACGCCGGATGAAGCGCGATCACCAGCGGAATCAGCCAGCGGAGAGCGCCCCGTCCCCGCAGCCAGCGCCACAGGATGAGAATTAGCAGGATTTCCGCCGTGATGGGCCAGAGTTTTAGGCGCATCGTCCACGTGAACTGCACCGATTCGAGGAAATTCCGCACGAATGGGATTTCAGCCACGGCTTGTGACAGTCCGTTGAGGACGAGAAAGATGGGTGGGTGATTGGCCTCGGTGAGCCTGTAGACTTCAAAGCCAGCTTTGTACGACATTTCGCCCCACCACCCGTTCAGAAACAGGTCGCCGGGGACACCTTCAACACCGAGAAACGGCCAGCGCACCAGCAGTGCCAGCAGCACGATCAAGCCGGGGATAAACCATGCGCGGAGCCGATAGCGCGCCGGGACGGCGGTCGGAGAAGGGGCGATAGCGGTGGTCACCTGATACTGCCTCAACCTGGATGCTGGGCGTGCACACAGCAGTAAAACCGACTAACGAAAAATTCCGGTGCCGAAATAACTTAACCGAGAACCGACAACTATGCCCAGCGCAGGCGCGGCGGAAGCGGGACGTTAAACCGAGCTGCGTAGCGGTACTCACTTAATTTTATGCGCAATGTATGGTACGGAAGGCTGAAGAATTCGCCTAGTCCAGCAGCAAACTTGGCCAGGGTTCGAGCCGCAGTGCGGCCTGGCCACTCCACCTTGGATGACGCGTGTATCTGCCGAAATTAGGGTGTTGAGTCCGTTTGTAATGACAATCGAAATGTCTTTTATAGTATCCTGATAAGACATTTAATTCTTCATTAAGTCACAAATGGATGGATTAGGAGCAGGTGGGCGTGAAACAAGCGGTGGATCAGCACTGGGAACAGCACACGGATCGGCTTCAGCGTGTGCTTGCACGCTCGCGCTTCGGCCTCATCTCAGACTTTGATGGTACGTTAAGCGCGTTCGCCCCGCATCCCGATGTGGCGACTATCGTTCCGGAGAACGCGCGCCTCCTCGACGGACTGGCGGAGCGGGTGACGGTGGTCGCGCTTGTGTCTGGCCGGAGCGTACAGGATGTCCGCGCGCGGTTAACGCGTCCGCAGCTCGTCTACTATGGGAATCACGGGCTGGAAAGCTGGTCCGCTGATGGGCCAAGGCTGGTCGAGACCGCCCTTGCGTGGCGTGAGCGGCTGCAGACCGTGCTCAATGCGGTGCGCGCTCTAGAGATGGCGGGCGTCATCGTCGAGGACAAAGATGTTACCGGGTCGATCCACTATCGTTTGGCCGCTGACCCGGAGTCGACCAAGGCGCAGTTACAGGCGCATCTGCTGCCGTTGTGTACGCTGACGGGGCTGCAATTGAGCGCGGGCCAGTTCATCTGGGATATCAAGCCGCCGCTGCGCCTGGACAAGGGCACGGCCGTTCGCGCCATTGCCGACGACTATCAGCTAGAGAGCGTGATCTTTTTCGGCGATGACGTGACCGATTACGCCGCCATGCGCGCGCTGCGCGAACTGGCCGCCGACCCGACCCGCGACCTGCAAACCCTGTCGGTTGGTGTCGTGCATCCGACCACACCGCCGGATCTTTTCGCCGTTTGTGATTTGACAGCCAATGGCGTGCCGGATGTCACGCACTGTTTGCGCTGGATACTGGAGCACCGAACACCGCCCACTGCTCGTCAAAGCCTAGGGGAAAACTGATGGAAAACCAAACTGTGCACATCTTAGTCGTTTCAAACCGAGGACCGTTCTCGTTTTCCGTGCGTGATGGTGAGCCGCACGCCGTCCGCGGGTCGGGGGGGCTGGTCACTGCCCTCAGCGCGGTCGCGCGCCAGCATGAGATCCTGTGGATCTCGTGCGCGTTGAGCAAAGGGGATCGCGAGTGGCTGCACCTGATGGGCGAGGGCATCCACCAAGTGGGGGAGATGAGCATTCGTCTCGTGCAGCCCGACGCGGCGCAGTACCATGCCTACTACAACGTCATCAGCAATCCGCTGCTCTGGTTTGTGCAGCATCAACTCCACGATACGCCGCGCCATCACATTATTGATGAGAACACGTGGAAAGCGTGGTCGAATGGCTACACTGCCATCAACCGGCAATTAGCGCAGGCGGTCGCGGAGAGCATTCAGCAACTGGAAGGGCGCATCCTCGTGCTGGTGCAGGATTATCATCTGTACCTGTTTCCGCGGTTCCTGCGCGAACTGGTCGGCGATCGGGTCATCATTCAGTCGTTTCTCCACATTCCGTGGCCGAGCGCGGATGCATGGCGTATGCTGCCGCTGCCCATGCGCCGCGATCTCATCACGTCGATGCTGCACGCGGATCGCGTCGGCTTCCAGACGGAGCGCGATACCCGCCGCTTTCTCCAGACGTGTGTCGATGTGCTCCCGGATGTCCGTGTGAGCAAGCCGTGGCGCCGCCTCGCCTTCCGGGGACGCGAAGTTGAGGCGACCCCGTACCCGATTTCGGTGGATGTGGAGTATCTGGAACAGCGCTTGGACAGCCCTGAAGTGCAGCAGCAGGTGGCGCGCCTCCAAAATCAGTACGAGGGCAAAAACTCATTTTGCGCGTGGATCGCGTCGAGCCAAGCAAAAATATCCTGCGCGGTTTCCTCGCCTTCCGCAATCTGCTGCTCGCCCATCCTGAATACTGCGGTCGGGTGGACATGCTGGCGCTGCTGGTGCCATCGCGCACCGAAGTGACCGAATACCGCAGCTATCTGCGGGAAGTGATGGCGCTCGTGGGCGAGATCAATGCGACGTTGAGCGATGGCGAGTGGGAGCCGATCCGCGTGCTGCTGGGCAACAATTATGACCGGGCGGTGGCGGCGTTCACGTTGTATGATGTTCTGCTCGTCAACCCGCTCGCCGATGGCATGAATCTGGTGGCGAAAGAGGGCGCGGCGCTCAACCGTCAGGACGGGGTGGTCATCCTGTCGGAAGAAGCGGGTGTGGCCGAAGGTTTCGGCGACGCTGCGCTGCTGGTTTCGCCCTACGACGTTTACGGCACCCGCGAAGCGCTCCGGCAGGCGCTCGATATGCCCGAGGCGGAGCGGCACGACCGCGCCACCAAACTCAAAGCGCAGGTGCGGCAAAACGACATTCATCACTGGTTTCGCCTTCAGCTTGAGGATGCCGAACACCAGTGGAACGCAGGCCGCTAAGCGCTCCCGCCGTCCGATAACTATTGGGAGGGGCCGCACGGTCGTACACCCCTCCAATTTCCTCTTCAACTAATTCCCCGATACAGCACTTAAGGAACAATACGGCACATGCTCTACCCGTTGACCAGCTAAACGCGGGATGCTGACCAACGGGATTACCGCCTTTTCCACGCCGTGAGGTATGCTCAGGGGAGGATTGACTTATGAGAAAGCCTGTCTATGAGTACCTTATTTGTTTTTGATGCTCCCTATTCTGGCGCTTTTCAAACCCTCTCTGATCCGCCGCTGCAGCCCGACGAAGTCCGCATTCAAACCCTCTATTCCGGCATCAGCGCCGGGACGGAACTGACTTACTGGCGGGGCACGAATCCCTATCTGACGCGCCGTTGGGATGCTGATCGGCGCTTGTTCGTCGATTCAGCGGAGCCGAGCTTTAGCTATCCGGTGCTGAATCTCGGCTATGAGGAGGTCGGCCAAGTCGTCGAAGTCGGCGCGGCGGTGAGCGACATCCCGGTCGGCGCACACCTGTTTGGTACCTGGGGACATCGCACGCACCATGTGGCCAAAGTCGACTATGCCCGCCCGCGCCTGATGCCCGCTGGTCTTGATCCGCTGTGCGGCATTTTCTCGCATCTCGGCGCAATCGCGCTAAACGGCGTGCATGATGCGGCGATCCGCTTAGGGGATACGGTCGCGATCTTCGGACTGGGCGCGCTCGGGCAAATCGTCGCGCTGATGGCGAAACGTTCCGGCGCGAAAGTCATTGCGGTCGACTTGCTTGACTCGCGCTTGGAGATGGCGCAGCGCCTGGGCGCGGATGTTGTGCTGAACGCGGGGCAGGGCAGCGCCGCCGAGGCGATCAAGGATTTGACGGGCGGCCTAGGCGCGGATGTGTGCATCGAAGTGTCCGGTTCGACCATCGCGCTCAACGAGGCGATTCGCGCCGCCGCCTACTCGGCGCGGGTGGTGGCGATGGGCTTCTTTCAAGGTGAAGCCAAGGGCTTGACGCTCGGCGCGGAGTTTCACCATAACCGGATCAACCTCGTGTGTTCGCAGATTTCCGGCGTGTCACCTGAACTCAGCTACCGTTGGACGAAGCTGCGCCTGTGGCAGTCGGCGATCCGCTTGCAGGCCGATGGTGTGCTCGATCTGCGCGCGCTGATTACGCACCGCGCCCCGTTTGCGGACGCCGAGTCGATGTACCGGCTGATCGACGAACGCCCGAACGAAGTGCTGCTCGCTGTGCTTGAATTTGGAGGTGTGTGATGCGCATTGGGATCATGGGTACGGGCGACGTCGCCGGACGGCATGCCGCCGTCATCAACAGCTTGAAAGACGAAGGCGTGGAGATTGTCGCGCTGAGCAACCGCACCGAGGAGAAAGCGCGCGCGTTCGCGGCGAAATACGCGCCAGAAGCCGCGATTTACACCGACAATCGCGCTTTGCTTGATGAAGCGCAGCTCGATCTCGTCGTGATCGCGCTGCCGCCCTTCGCGCACACGGATGAGGTGGAACGGGCAGCGGCCAACGGCATCCACATCCTGATGGAAAAGCCGATAGCGCTCGCTGCAGAGCAGGCATGGCGCATGGTCGGTGCCGTCGAGCGTGCCGGAATCAAGACGCAGGTCGGGTTTCAGTTCCGCTTTGGCGAGGCAGTCGAGGCGTTTAAGGCGCTGCAAGCGGAAGGTAAAACAGGCGGCGTCGCCCTCTTCAACGGACGCTACTTCTGCAATGCGCTGCATGCATCGTGGTGGCGCGACCGGGATAAATCCGGCGGGCAGGTGATCGAACAGGCGATTCACCTGTTCGACCTGATGCGCTATTTCATGGGACAGCCCGTCGCCGTCTACAGCCGACAAGCAAATCTGTTTCATAACGGTGTGCCGGGCTACACCAGCGAAGACACGAGCGCGACGACGGTCACATTTGCCAATGGGGGGATGGGAGTCATCACGGCGACCAACAATGCCGTCCCCGGTAAATGGATCGGCGATTACCGCGTGGTGGCGGAAAAGCTGACCGCCGATTTTGCGAGCGCCAACATGGCGGCCTTCACGCACACTGATCAGCCGGATACGCCCGTCACCAAGATCGACTCGCTGCGGGATATGCGCGTGGCCATGCTGCGCGATCTGCTCACGGCCATCCAATCGGGTGGACAGACGCGCACGCCGCTGCGCGACGGGGCGACGATCCTCGAACTGGTGCTGGCGGCGCGGCGCTCCGCTGAGGAACGCCGGGAGGTTGCCCTGTGAACGTTGCCCTACGTTCGGGAGTGCTGTCAATCGAGACCGAATTTGTCGGTCTTGGCGAACTGCTCCCGGTGATCAACGGCGCTCGAGTTGAAGCGGCGGTTTGGCGCGCGGCGCGACCGGGACGCTATGAATGTAGCTTGCCAACGCCCCTCACTGGAACGTTTTACGTTGAAATCAACCAAAAGTATGCGGATCATCTGCTCTATGGCCTCAGCGGCTTGCCCGCCGAAATCGTGCTCGACTCGTTCGGGATCGCCTTCACCTGGTTGACCAATCTGCGCGCGTTTCTGCGCATGGGCTACTACAGTTGGGATGGCGCGAGCTACATCGAACCGGAAACTGCGCCGCCCGGATTGATTCAAGGTTACGCGCTGACGCAATTGCTCCCGCGCTATGGTGCGGGGAGTGTGGTCATCGGTTTTCATCGACATGATCGCTTTCAACACACCCTCACGCTCGACAACCGCCAGACGCCGTACACGCTGCTCATTGAAACACTGTGGGATCGCAAAGCACATGCTGACGGGTGCGAATCTGAACAACTGGATATCATCGAGTCGACCAATCCCTACGAACATGCTCTTCAAGAATGGGCTGAACCGATCGGTGATGATCAACGTGGGGAAGGCTTTGAAGGCATTTCCGGTTGGTGCTCGTGGTACAACCTATATGCCGCCATTACGGAAGAGAACATCCTCGAACACCTGCGGGCGGCGGCGGAAGTCAACCAGCGCGAACACCTGAACATGCGTGTGTTCCAGATCGATGATGGGTTCACGCCGGAGATGGGCGACTGGCTGGACGTGAAACCGCAGTTCCCGCGCGGCATGAAACCCGTGCTGGATGATATTCGCGCGGCAGGCTTCACGCCGGGGCTGTGGATCGCGCCATTCATGGTCGGCAACCGGAGTAAGCTGTACCGCGATCATCCCGACTGGGTGGTCAAAGATCACGACGGCCAACCCATCGCCCACATGCAGTTCTACGCCGAGTTCCGCTGGCACAAACGCAGCGAGGCCTACTACATCCTCGATACGACGCACCCCGACGCCTTCGCCTATTTGCGTGAGGTGTTCCGCGTGTGGCGCTATGAGTGGGGCTGTGAGTACTTCAAGACCGATTTTATGCACTTTGGCAGCGAATACGGGCCGGATCGGGCGGTGTGGCACACGCCCGGCCTGACACGCATCGAAATCTGGCGGCGCACCGCAGAGATGATCCGCGAAACGATTGGCGAGGACGCGCTCTGGTTGGGCTGCGGTTGTCCCTTATTTGCGTCGATTGGATTGGTTGATGCGCTGCGCATCGGGCGCGATGTCGGCGTGGAGTGGCGCGGCGACTACTCGGCGCAGTCCATGCTGCGCGATAGTCTGCTGCGCAATTTCGCGAACGGGATGTTCTGGCGCGCCGACCCTGACTGCATCCTCCTCCGTGACCGCTTCCATAACCTGAGCGACATTGAAGTGCGCTCGCTGGCGATCTACGCGGGCATGGCGGGTCAGGTCATCATGACGAGCGATAATCTCGCGGAATTGTCGCCGGAACGCTTACGTCTTTGGAAATTGATCGCCCAAGATGCGGCGTTTGGCGCGGAGTGTGCCTATCCCCTGCTGGGCAAATCGACGTTCGCCTATGGCACGGATGCGCGTGGACGACCTGAAGGCCGCGCGATTGACCCGGTCATCGTCCAGGTGAGAAGTAACGGCATTGATCGCGCCGTCTTCATCCTGAACGCTGGCGAAATCTCGGTCGAGCGCGTGTATCCACTGGCGATACTTGGGATTTGCCTTCCTCTGTATGCTTACGACTGGACGGCGGATCGCGCCTACCCTGACCCGCTTGACCGCCTCACGGTAACACTCGCCCCGCACGACGGCGCGCTGATCTTTCTGGCGAACGAGCCGATTCGCACCGCGCCGGAGCATCTGCCTTAAGTAAACCTCACCCCCCAACCCCCTCTCCGAGCGGAGAGGGGGAGCTACTGCGAGTCTGTTGGCTCCCCTCCCTGAATTCGGGGAGGGGCCGGGGGTGGGGTCGGTACTACCCCATAATCCACCGCGACTCGTACGGCGCGAGCTCGCCGTGTTCGACCGTCTGCGGCTGATCGCTGAAGTTAAACAGCGCGAGCAGGCGTTCGCCGCCGCCCGGCGCAGTTCGTTCGAGGGCGAGCACGCGCCCCTCATTGAGCGTATAGGCGCGCTGCGACCCGAGTGGATGAAAGGCGGGGTGGCCACGCCGTGCGCGCACGAGATCGGCGTAAGCGTTGAAGACCTGCGCGCGGAAAGTATCCGCGTCGTGCAGTTCAGTCTCCAGTTGATCGGCTTCCAGCTTGGCGCGGTTGATCGCACGGTTATAGCCGAGTTGTTCCACGGCATCGGCGTCATTGCGCGTGCCGAGCAGGCTGTGCAGATATACTGCCGGAATGCCGCTCAGCGCCAGCATGACCGCCTGCGTCAGCAGAAAGCGCTTGACATGCTGATTCGGCATGATCCCCGGCGATCCGGTCGCATCGACATAGGTGATGTTAAGCTCATACGGCTTCTGGCCCCCATCGGGGAGCGCGCGATAGCTGACACGTCCGCCGTTCGCTTCGACGTGGGCGATCATCTGCGCGAGTTCGTCCGGCGCTAGAATCCCCTCGACCGGGCGCAGACCGATCCCGTCGTGCGAGGCGGTGAAGTTGAAGAAGGTGGTGCGCGCCGTCGGCGCGGGCAGGCTGTTGATCCAGTCTGCCAATTTGACCGCGTTTCCGGTGATCAGCGTGTGCAGCAGCAGCGGCGGCAGCGTGAAGTTGTAGACGAGCTGCGCTTCATCCGCGCGCAGGTACGAGATGTTTTCGGCGTGCGGCACGTTCGTCTCAGTGATGAGGATGACGTGCGGCGCGTACACATCCAGCACGGCGCGGAACAACTGGATCACGGCGTGGGTTTGCGGCAGGTGCAGGCTGCTCGTTCCAGCGATCTTCCACATGAAGGCGATCGCGTCGAGGCGGATGACCTGCGCGCCCTGTTCCACGTAATAGAGCAGCACGTCGAGGATGCGCAGGAAGGTCGCGGGCGCGCGGAAGTCGAGATCGACCTGATCGGCGCTGAATGTGGTCCAGACATGCACCGTCTCGCCGTCCGCTTTGGTGAACGGGGTGAGCAGCGGCGAGGTGCGCGGACGCACGACGGCGCTCAAATCCGTCTCCAGCGCTTCGGTCATGAACAACTGCGTATAGTCAGGATCATCGGCGAGGAAGCGCTGGAACCAGTCGCTCTGCGCCGACATATGATTGATCACTGCGTCGAACATCAGGCGATAGTCGCGGCTGAGCGCCCGCACATCGTCCCAAGCACCGAGCACTGGGTTGACCGCGTAGTAGTCGATCACCGAGAAGCCGTCATCCGACGAATACGGGTAAAACGGCAGAATGTGCACGGTGTCGATCAAGTCGTAGGCATTGTCGTCAAGGAAGTGACGCAGCGTTTGCAGCGGCTGTTCACCGTCACGGCGCAGCGTATCACCGTAGGTGATCAGCGTGATCGTCTTTTCCGAGAAGTAGTCGCCCTGCGCAGGCGGCACCTGGAGCTTGCGCAGTCGCTCGCCAATCTGGACGAACAGCGACTCGACCTGCTCCGGGTACAGGTCGCCGAGCAGTTGGCGAATCCGATCAGAAGGGTTCATCAAAACGCCTCAAAGCCTCTTCGAGTACGCGGCGCGCGACCGTGTATGAGAAGCACTCGGTCGCCACACGGTAATTAGTCTCCGTCCAGTCGTCCCGCAGCGCCGCATCGTCGATCAAGCGGCGGGTCTGTGCGATCACGTCCGGGGTGAGGTCATAATGATACTCAACCGCCTTGATTCCGCGACTCTTGATGTCTGCTACATAGACCGGATACGTATGGATGATGAACGGCTTGCGGAAGTACAGCATTTCCAGCATGGCATTGCCGAAGCCTTCGTAATCGCTCGGGTAGGTGGCGATGTGCGCCTGCGGGTAGATGTCCCACAGCGTGTACACGCGGTGACCATTCCGTTCGCCGCGCTCCGCGCCGATGTAGTCGGCAATGAACTGGTAGCGAATACCCGCCCGATCCGCTTCTTCTTTGAGCCATTCCCCGTAGCCGCCCGCTTCGTCGCCTTCGTAGCCCGTGATTAGCAGCACGAGGCGCGGATCGTCCAGCTTGCGCATCAATTCGACCGCCTTCTCGATCACCTTGCGCCGGATGACGCGCGTCGGTTGCAAGATGATCAGGTCATCGGGGCTCAAGCTGAGTTCGGCGCGGAACGTGAGCGCGTAGTCGTCGGGCGGCGGCGGCGGATTTTCATAGTCGAAGATGTTGGGCATGTACAGCGATGGGATGCCGCGCCACGCGTAAAGTCGCTGCTGCATCACCGTGCTAATCGACATATGACGCACGGTTTCCAGCTTGGGCGGGAAGGCTTCGTCAAGAAGGCTCTGAATCCCATTGTTGATGAAACGCGTCCGTTCGAAATAGTAATCGTGCGAATGACACAGCACCTTGACGCGGTTGCGCCGCGCCAGATCGGCAATGGCGACGCCGAGCGACAGGTTCATCGGGATGGCGTTGGTATTCTGCGACACGATCACATCGAGATCGTACTGCTCGACGAACGCTTGCAGTTCGCCGCGCAAAAAGTCCGCCTGCTCGTAAATCTCGCGGAACAGGCGCGCAGGCGGGTGCGCCGTGCTGAACGCCTCATCATGCAAACGCTTCGCCGTTGGGTGCGTGAAGTGCATCTCCGGCACAAGGCGCGCGGGCGGCGTGACCGGGTCGAGCTCGCCCGCGCAGTAAAACGATGCGTTCCCCATCTCGCGCAAGATCGTCACCAGCTTGGCGACTTCAAGGCTCACGCCGTCCACGCCCGCCAGTCGCGTTGAAACAAAGCCGATGTTCATGGCTTAAATGCTCCTAAATGAACGCAGGCATACGCCGCGTTCGGCCACGCAAACCAGTGGCGCGACGCCACTGTCCCGGTCGCGGGATCGTACGCCTCCGGCAATGAGCCATCCGGTGCAGCGGCCTGTTTCAGTGCGGCGTGCGCCCGCGCTTCCCGCTCCTGATCGCCGAGCGTCCGCGCCACGATCACATCCTGCACATCGCCCAGGGACCACGCCGCTTTGGTATGCACTGATCCCAAATGCCCGTCGAACCAAGCCTCTTTATTGGCAGGCGAAAATGCGTACTCCATCGTCGCCCGCCAGACTGGATCGTCTTGCTCGCACCAGCCCCAGAGCGGTGCGAGGACGGTCGGGAAATCATTCGCGTCGTGGTACAGGTGATGATTACCGCTGTCATCCGTCGCATAGGCGTAGATGCGCTGGCCGTTCCAGTCGGTGATGAAATAGTGATTCACGGCGGCGCGAATGTCGTCTTTGAGCGTTCCGGTATCCACACCGAGCCGATTCAGCTTGTCGAGCGCCTTCCAGAACAGGATGTGACTCGACAGGTGATAGGGCAGCGCAATGGGATCATCGCCGGGCGTTTCGTCGGTGGGGAAGAGCGGCGCGAACTCAGCCTGACGCGCGACCAGCATATCGAGCACCGCGTACATCGGCCCTTCGAGCCGCTGGAATGTCACGTCATCGTCCGTTTCCAGAACGTATTCCGCCAACTCGAGCAGGGGGAATAGCTGCTGATCCAGTTGAAACGACGGGTCTTTGATCATCCCATTGGCGAGATAACTGCGCCCCCACGCCCCGTCGATGCGTTTGGCGATCTCGAACATCCAGATCAGGTGGCGGCGCACGATGTCGCGCAGCTCAACATTACGGCTCAGTAAGGCGCGCGCGAGATAATACGCATCGCGATTCCACGACAGCGGCAGCAGCATGTGATCGGTGAGCAGACAGGCACCGTCGCCCACTGGAACGGCCAAATTCAAGCTGTACACCAGACCGCGAATGACCTGCGTTTGGGGACCGCTGGTTTGAAAGAGACTACGTCCCCTCTGGACCAGTTCCTGATAAGCGTCCTCAAGATGAGTGGGTGTAGGCGGATAAAACGCGAGCGCCCGGGTTTGGGCCTCCCGCGCATCTTGTCCGGTCGCGAAACAGACGATCACATCATCGCCGTGGAGTGGCAGATCGACGCGCACTGCGCCCACCGTTTCGATCTCATACGATTCGCCGCTGAACGGTGCGACGATGCACACAGCGGCGGGCAGCGCCGGATTCTCAATCGTCAACATACCAAACTGTTCATGCTGATCAAACGTGACGAGCATTTCGAGGGGCGGTGCGGGGATCACCCCGCCTTCGGTCAGTTGGGTGTAAGCGCAGAGCTGTAAAGAGAATCGACCTTTGAAGCGCGCCGGCAGGCCGGCCAATTTCCAACGTTGATAGGTGGTGACACCATAGACGAACGTGTCGCCGATGATGGTCTCTCCACTGCTGAACTTGAAGCCTGTACGTGTCGTGCTTTCGACCCAATTCGATGTCCAAACCCGCTGAATCGGCGCGTCGAACTGCACGCCAAACCCCTCCAACTCCGCCAAGCTTTTGCGATAGGCGCGCACCGCCGCCACATCGTAGCGCCGGTTGTCGGGGAAGGGGTCGGCACTGGTCAGCGTGACGTAGCCGTGTTCCGGGTGGTAGAAGTTGAGCGCGATGATGCGCCCGGACTGGTCGACGCTGCCATTGATGCCATTCGCGCCGAAATCGAGCGGTTTCATGCTGTCACCTGCGCCACGTCCGCTGTGATCGCCTGGCCCGTGTCCACATTCATCCAGCGGATCTTGGCGAGCGGGAAGCGCAGCCACACCTGATCGCCCATGCGGATCGGCGAATCGGGTGCGGTTGAAACTTTCACAATGTCTGACCCCACGCGCGCCGTGAGCAGATTTTGCGCGCCCAACGGCTCGACCACGTCGACGGTGACGGGCAGCGTATCGGGCGTCGGCGTGGTGACGACTTCCATCGCTTCCGCGCGAATGCCCAGATAGATGGCTTGGCCGTCGTAGGCGGGCAGGGCGGATTGGATGTCTGCAGTTGGGGTGAGCGTGAACTCGCCGATCTTGACCACATAGCCGCTGCCGCTTTTCTGCACCTGCCCATGCACGAAGTTCATCGGCGGGTTGCCGATGAAGCCGCCGACAAACTGATTGCTCGGCAGGTCATACACGCGGGTGGGGACGTCAATTTGCAGGATGCGCCCGCTCTGCATCACGGCGATGCGGTCGCCCATGCTCATCGCTTCGATCTGATCATGCGTGACGTAGATGGTCGTCGCGCCGAGCCGCTTGAGCAGCGACTTGAGTTCGGCGCGCATTTCGAGGCGCAGCAGCGCGTCGAGGTTGCTCAACGGCTCGTCCATGAGGATGATGCGGCTTTCATAGGCAATCGCGCGCGCGACAGCGATGCGCTGCCGCTGCCCGCCGCTCATCTGCGAGGGGTAGCGTTCGAGCATGTTCTCGATATGGAGCAGCTTGGCGGCATGGTTCACGCGTTCTTGGATGTGCGCTTTATCGGCGCGGCGCATCTTTAGCCCAAAGGCGATGTTATCGTACACGGTCATATGCGGGAAGATGGCGTAATTCTGGAAGACCATCGAGATGTTGCGGTCGCGCGGCGCGAGGTAGGTCACGTCGCGCCCGCCGATGGTGATGCGCCCATCGTCGACCATGCCCAACCCGGCAATTGCGCGGAGGAGCGTCGTCTTGCCGCAGCCGCTCGGCCCCAGCAGCACGACGAATTCGTGCTCGTGCACGGTCAGGCTGACGTTATCAATCGCCGTGAATTTACCGAACCGTTTGATGGCGTTTTCGATCACAATTTCGGACATAAAACCCTCTATTTATTAATCGATCCCCACATGTTGAACAGGTAGCGCCGAATGAAGAAGATGAAGATCATCGTCGGCAGGAGCATGAAGAACGCCGCCGCAAACTTGAACGGGTCGCTCGATTTATCCAGATTGTACAGGATGTGGGCGGGCAGCGTGCGGTTGTTGCTGGTGAGCAAAATCGCGGCGAAAACCTCGTTCCACGAGAGCACGAACGTCAGAATGGCCGATGCGGCGATCCCGGGCAGCGCCAACGGCAGCACGACACTGAAAAACCCCTGGATCGGCGTACAGCCGAAAATTTGCGCCGCCTCTTCGAATTCATAGGGCACGCTGGCGAACACGCTGGAGACGACGAGCACAGTCGTCGGCAGGGTGAGTGCCGTATGCATCAGCGCCAGCGTGACGGGCTGATCGTACAGCCCGAAGCGGATGAAGATTACCGCCAGCGGCACGGCCAACACGACGATGGGGAAGGCGCGCACCGAGAGCATCAGCAGGCGGATCGCGTCGCGCCCGCGAAACATGTAGCGCGCAATCGCGTACCCGGCGGGCACGGCAATGATGGTCGAGATCACGAGCGTGAGCACGGCGACGAGCACACTGTTGCCCAACGCCCGCAGGATGCCTTCACTGTTGATGAAGAAGCGTAGCGAATCGAGCGAAATCGGATTGGGGAAGAAGTCTTTCGGGAAGGCGCGCACCGCATTGGGTGTGCTGAACGCCATATCGGTGATCAACCAGATGGGGAGCAGAATCCAGATTGCCAGCAGCACGGCGACGACATACACTGCCGCGCGGCGCACGCGCAGGCGGAGTTTCGCCCGTTGGCGTTCACGTTCATTCGGGAGCGGAATTGGCCGCTCCAGCGCTTGGGTGCTCATGCGGTTTGCGTGGCCTCCTCTTGGGAACGGACGGCACGGAGGTAGAACAACGACACGCCCAGTGAAATCAGCATGATGAAGACGGAGTAGGCTGCCGCCATGTTGGGACTATTGAAGCGGGCCGGGTCATACCAGCGGAAGGTTTCATTCGCCAGCACGGTGAGGATGTCACCGCCCGTGATGGCGATGACGATGGCGAATACCTGAAACGCGAGGATCGTGCGCAGAATCAGCGCGACTTGCAGACTCGGCTTGAGCAGCGGCAGGATGATGTGTCGCAGGCGCTGCCACATCGATGCGCCGAAGACTTCACCCGCTTCCATATAGTCACGCGGGATCGCTTGCAGCCCGGAGACGATGATCACCATGACAATGGAGGTCGCGCGCCAGATTTCTGCCAGCACGATGATGGCGATCATCCAGCCCATCTGCCCCGCCTGAATGAAAATGAACGGCAGGTCGAGGATGCCCGCTTCCACCAGCAGTGAGTTTAAAAAGCCGCGCTGCGTGAAGATGGCGAACCACAGAATGCCCGATACCAGATCGGACAGGCCGAGCGGAATCGCATAGATGTAGAGGAACAGGCTGCTAAAGCGGATCTGGCTTTGCAGCACGAGCGCCATGATGATCGCCAGCACAAACTGTGCGGGAATGATCAGGATGATGAGCAGGACGGTCGTCCACAACGCGTCGTCGAAACGAAAATCGGTGAACATGCGGTTGAGGTGCGTGAGCGAGAATTCGCGCACCGCTTCGCCGGAGGTGACACGCGCGGTTTCAGAGGTGCGGCGGTTCTCGATGAACAGGTTGCGAATGCTGACCCAGCCATCGACGGTCGCGCCGCTGTCATCTTCCGCCTGGACGCGGTACCAGAACACTGGACGCTGCGCGCCGCTGGCGAGTGTCTCCTGCTGTTCGCTGCGCTCCGTGATGCGTACTTCGGTTTGCAGCGCCAGAGCGCCGGTCACGGGCGCTGTGGCGCTCGGCTCGGCGCGCAGATTCAGGTACTGTCCCTCGCGCGTGAAGGCGAGCTGGGCCGCCTGCGTCATGGGATACAGAAAGAACAGCGCGAGATAGATCAACGAGGGCAAAAGTAATAAATAGGGAATCCAGCGATGGCGTTTCATAAGAAAATCTACTTTCGCCTAACTGCTGACGTGAGGGATTTGCGCCCGGCAAGTTGGTGTGAGGACGAGAGACGGTCTCGTCCTCGGCTCGAATTTTGACAATTGAAAACACTCAACCTCACCCCCAACCCCTCTCCTAAAGAAGAGGGGATTTAGGGGTGAGGCTATCGTTCGTTACATGCCGCTGGCGAGCTGGCAGGCACCTTCGCTGGCCGGATCAGGCGCCCAGCATGGCGCGCCCGTTTCGTCGAGCAGCGTTTGCAGGATGACCGCCTGTTCGTCGAGCACGGTCTGGATCTCGCCGCCATCGATCACGATGCGCGTGAAGGCATCGCGGAAGATCTGGTTGAGCTCACCGCCGCGCGACCCCAAGCCGATGGGCAGCAACGCGACTATCGAATCGGGCGAGGTGGCCTGCGCCGTGACTGCCGCCGCTTGTTCGGCTGCGCCTTCAGACAAGCCGCTCATATCCACTCCGGAGATTACGGGGTAGAAGCCGAGCTCGCTCAGGATGCCGGATTGGACTTCCGGCGACAGCATGTAGCGAATCACTGCTTGGGCTGCTTCGGGATTAGCCGACGTGAACGGAACCGCCAAGCCCGCGACGACCGGCATGAAACCGCGTCCCGCCGGGCCAATGGGCGCGGGGAAGGCGATGAAATCTGCCGGGCGTTCGTCGAAAGCACCCTTGAGGCGCGCCACGTGGTCAAACGCCACGAGAACTTCACCGGAGAGCAGCGGTTCCTGCATGAACTCATAGCTGATCGACTGCGGGTTGACATACGGCCACAGTTCGTCGCGCAGGAACGCGAACGCCGCCGCTGCTTCGGGGCTGTTGAACTGCGTGACCATCGCTCCCGTGAACGACGGGAAGAAATAGCCTTGCAGGAAGCGATGGAACAGACCCGCCACCGGGAAGCCGAGCTTGGCTTCGCCTGTCGCGTCGTACATGTTCTTCGCCCATTCGGCCAACTGCGCCCAAGTGAGCGTGTTCACATCCGCGCCTTCCGGCAGATATTCGAGGGCTTCATTGCTGGCCGCCATTGTGTAGGTGGCCTGCATCCACGGGATGTAATACTGATAATCTTCGGTACCCATACGCCCGAGTTCAACATACGCATCGGAGATGTCGTATTCCGTCTCGATGTCGTTCAGCAGATCGGTGAGGTCGAAGACGAGGTCTTCGTTGGCCAGCGTCGGGAACGTGCCATGCAGCGCGCCGATCACATCGTTGACACCGGAGCCGCTCTGCGCTTCCGCGCGCAGCAGGTCGAGCATGGGGCCTTCTTCCGAGGGCACAAATTCGATCGTGCCGTCGGCATACCCGCCCAGCACACCGCGGAATTTCTCAGCTTCTTCGACGACATTGAACTGTGTAGAAATCAAAGTGACAGTTGGGCTGTCTTGCGCGACGACAGGCAGCGCAATGACGGCGAGGAGGAGTACACTCAACAGGATAAAACGATATTTTGTGGACATTTTTTACCTCTCTAGAACGAGCTATACAGGATGAAGAAGCGAGTTACTTCACACTGATCTGCAGTGCATCACCTCCTTAGTCCAGTTGATTCGCGAACAACAAGCCGGGCCGGAAGCAGAATCTGCGTTTCCGGCTGGGTCTGCCGGGTGATGAGCTGCACCAGCATGTGCAGCAGCCGCTGACCAATTTCGTAGACGGGTTGATGCACCGTGGTCAGCGCCGGGTGGGCGAATTCTGCCGGGGGGATGTCGTCGAAGCCCGTGATCGACAGGTCGTGGCCGACGACGAGCCCGCGCTTTTGCGCCGCGTTCATCGCGCCCAGCGCCATCAGGTCATTCGCGCACACGATCCCCGTGATCTCGGGAAACCGATTGAGGAGATCGTCCGTGAGCGCATAGCCGCCCGAGCGCAGCAGATCGCCGTGCAGCACATAATCAGTGCGATAGGATAGGCCAGCGTTGACGAGCGCTTCGGCATAGCCGCGCCGTCGATATTCGGTATAGGCGAGTTCGGGAGGTGGCAGCAGCAGCGCAATCTCACGATGGCCGAGCGCGATCAGGTGCGCAGTAGCTTCGCGGATGCCAGCCTGACTGTCGGCGTCGATATACGGGAAGTGCGATTCCTCAGTCGGCGCGCTGCGCCCGGAGACCGCGAACGGATGCTGCATGTGTTTGAGGTACTCGATACGTTCGTCGGCCTGCCGCGTACGGGCGACGACCATACCGTCCACGCGCCCACCCCCTACAAAGCGCCGATACGCTTCCATCTCGTGGTCGCCCGGGGTTTGGGCGCTGATGAGCAGGTCATAGCCCGCGCTGGCCGCGGCATCGCCGATGCCGCGCAAGAGCAGGTTGAAGAAGTCGTTTGAGAAACTTTGGTCGTTGGCCGGGATGATCAGGCCG
The DNA here is from genome assembly GCA_016717205.1 of Candidatus Flexifilum breve. GTDB lineage: Bacteria > Chloroflexota > Anaerolineae > Aggregatilineales > Phototrophicaceae > Flexifilum > Flexifilum breve. The sequence continues at coordinate 220,635 of JADKGC010000003.1, read as the reverse complement.
ATAGTCTGGGTGCGTTGGCTGCGCAGTTGGCGAGCGGGTTCGTGTGGCTGGTAACCGAGCTGGCGCGCCGTTTCGATGATGTGCTGGCGTGTCTGCTCATTGACGTCGCTGAAGCCGCCGAGCGCCCGCGAAATTGTCGTTACCGAATAACCGGTTTTAGCTGCTAAGTCTTTTAGTTTTACCATGTGACCCGTCAATAACAACCAATAATTGCACTACTTTTGGTCATCCGAAACGTTTCGGATTACGATAACTATAAAATATCACCAGTATTTCTTTACGTCAAGTTACTCGTGTATACGAGAAGCGTAATTAATCAAGATGCGGGTCTGTTTTGACCAGTGCGCTGCGGCTTTTCAGTTCGCTGAACGGGGACGCCAAGCCCTGATGAGTAATTTCTTTGAGGTGTTAAAGCGGATTTCGAAAGCCGTTAATTTGCGATTCAAAGGGTATCAAATAAGCCCCTCAAACCCGACCCCTTGTCCCATACAAGCGGGCAGAAGGTGAGAAACGTCGCTATTGTCCCTCTCCCCACTGTCGTGGGAGAGGGACAATAGCGCAGCGAGCAGGGTGAGTTTGTTGAGCCTTGTGGGCGTTCCTCTGACTCACGCTGCTTGGGGTTCGCCTTCGTGCCACTCTTTTTGCTTGACAGCCTTGCCGCCAAACTGACCGAGCAGTCGCGCGCCCAACCACCACAGCCCATACATGAGGAACACCATCAGGTACTCGATAGCCGGAATGCGGATGATCTCGTTGGCTTGATACGGCGCACGCAGCACAAGATACGTGAACAGGATTGAGAGCAGGTAACCTGCGCCAAACAGATATTTGACCCACGGTTTTAGGCCCAGGCCGTGCATCTGCGTGACGATGAAAATCGTCAGGAAGCCGAAAAGGAACATGTAGACGATACCCGTTCCTTGACCGAGAGCAATCAGCGCGGCGTGGGGTAAGACGATGATTTCGAGCAGGAAATTCCACTTCCGGTCCAGATGGGCGCGCGTGAACATCAATGAGCCTTGCAGCATGACGAGGATCACGTGCAGGAAGCCGAAGATGTGCCCAAACGTCGGCACCATGGGGTGAAACCAGAAGGTGAAGATCACGGCGAAGCTGAAGGCATAGCCGTGATAGCGCCGCAGCCAGCCGTAGAACTCTGTGCGAAAGTTAAGCTTTTTGCCGAAGAACATGCCGCGGCGGCGGTTTTCCAGCGCGATGATCACAAACAGCATCATGATCACCGTGAACTGCGCCGTCCAACTCGGTAAGTCCTGCGCGATTCCATCGTAAAAGATCGCCGTTTGCCCGTAATGCAGCACGATGAACACCGCGTTGATCGCGAGCGCCCAGTAGTTCGCCGGGCGGAGCGTGCCCGTATATTTGCTGTAGCGTTCCTGCGCCCACCATGTCGCGCCCCAGATCAGCAGGTTGTGCACGGCAAAGCCGATCCATGCGGTCGCGGCGTTCCAGAAGTTGGGCGTGGCCAGCTGCCACTCATAGAAGAACCCATCGCTCAGGTCGGGCGTGGCCAGCTCAAACTGTGTCAGCCAGCCGCCGAGCGCGATGATCGCCAGGCAGATGATCAGGGTGAACCAGATGCCGAGATTGAGCGCCGTTCGGTCAGAGATTGAGCGTTGGGTTGTGGTCTGAACAGGGGGTAGTGCCGTCATACGATCCCATTTCTGTGTGGATGCTGATGCTTGGGTGCGGATGATAGCCGGGGTAGATGAGCACGGTTTAAGCTGAAGATGGGAGCTTCATAATTTACACCACACGGCAGCGACTTTTAGGCCGGGATCGAGCCGCAGTGCCTGTGTGTAGTAAGTGCGCATCCTGCTCACGTTCGATACGGTGCAGCCTGAAATGCCAGTCTGCGTCAAACGTTCCGTGTTGACGCGAGCTTGCCTCGTCAAGGCGCGGCGAACGTCCCGTCGAGGAAGCGGTCGACTGGCTAGGATGTCTCCAGCCAGATCTGTTGACAAGCGTGAAAATCGCTGATATCGTTATCTGATAACGATATCAGAAAAAGATTCTTTGATGACGAAAAAGTCTTCTAGTTCTCGAAATCCAAATCGTGGGGTCACCATCGCCGATGTCGCAACTGCGGCGGGCGTCTCCGTGCCGACCGTATCGCGCATCCTCAACGGCAAAGAATACGTGGCGGAAGAGACGCGCCAGCGCGTTCACGAGGCGATTCAGGCGTTGGGCTATGCGCCGCATACGCAGGCGCGCCGTTTACGGGGCGGAGCGAGCATGACGCTCGCGCTCCACTATCCGATTGAATCTCCGCACGAACTCAGCAGCGTGCTGGAAACGCCGTACATCACGGGCGCGGCCGCCGCCGCCAGCGAAAAAGAATACTTTCTCAACTTCCTGATGTCGCAGCTCACGCCCGACTCTTTGCTCACCATGTACCGCAGCAATCAAATCGACGGGCTGATCCTGCTGCAGGTGCGCATGGACGACTGGCGGATTAATCTGCTGCGTCAACAGCCGTACCCGTTCATCATGATCGGGCGGTGCGCCGATTTGGACGGCTTGAGCTTCATCGATCTCGACTTTGAGCTCGCCATGCGGCAGGCGTTCGACTACCTCGTTCAGCTTGGGCACCGGGATATCGGGTTTTTGACGTATCCCGAGGATTGGCGCATCCGCGGGATCGGTCCGGCGGTGCGCTCGCTCGACGGCTATCGGCAGGCGCTGAACGAATACGGCGTACACAGTTGCTACCGGGAAATCGGCCTGAACAGCGTCGAAGAAGGCTTTGAGGCGACGCTGGATTTGCTGCAGGAAAACCCGAACCTGACGGCCATCGTGACCGTCCGCCATTTGACGGCGGCGGGCAGCATCAAGGCTCTGGCGCAGCAGGGGCGGTCAGTACCCGGCGATTGCTCAGTGATGGCGGTCGGCTTTGGCGGGAATTTAGCGAGCGTGGTGACGCCCTCGCTGACCACGCTGGAATGGTCGCCGTATGAGATCAGTTATGAGGCGACTTTGTTGATGACGGAAACACTCGCGGCACAGCAACCGCTGACCAAGCAGCTGCTGGTGCCGCCGCAACTGGTTGTCCGGGAAAGCACACAGGAGGTGAAGTAGTTCCCGGTTTGGGTAGGGAAGTCAACAAACGAGCAGGAGACAACCAGTCCAGCGTGTGCGAAAGGTCGATGGTGCCAGCGCCGACCTGATAGTTTTGTTTTGCCTGTTTCAAGTTCGGCATGGTCGCGTCCGGTCATTGCGGGCGTCGCCGTGGTCTCAAATTTCCAAACATTGCTCATTTAGAACCACTATGGAGATTGATTGGTCATGAAAAAGCTAACGTTCATCGTTGTAAGTCTCCTGCTGCTCACCGTGGGCAGCCTCCAAGCGCAGGAGCCGATCACCCTGACCTATATGGCGAGTCAGGGGTGGGTGCCGGATGCCGAAATCGAGTTAGGCGCGCAGTTTGAGGCCGAGACCGGGATTCACGTCGATTACCAGATCGTCCCGGCGGATCAGTATTTTACCCTGCTGCAGACACGTCTGAACACAGGGGAAGGCACGGATATCTTCGGCGGGCAGAGCGGCGTGACGGATCTGATCATCAACTACAACGTCGAAGCCAACGCCGTCGATTTGAGCGACCAGCCGTGGGTCGCCCAGATGGATCCGCTGGTGCTGGAGCAGGCCTCGGTCAACGGCAAAGTCTACGGGTTGACCTTGTGGGATGTCATGGGTACGACGTGGGTCGTCAACTACAACAAGGCCATCTTTGCAGAGAATAACCTGAGCGTTCCCACCACCTACGCCGAACTGAAGGCGACGTGCGAAACGCTGCTCGGCGTGGGCATCATCCCGATTTTTGAGCCGGTGGCGTCCGGTTGGCATCATGTGTTGTGGTTCCCCGAACTCGGGCCGCGCTATGAAGAAGTCACACCGGGACTGGCGGCGGCGCTCAATGCGAACGAAACCACATTCGCGGAAGATCCGACCATGCTCTCGGTCGTCGAGCAGTTGAAAGAACTGTATGACCTCGGCTGCTTTGGCGACAATGCGCTGGCAGATACCACCGAATTTACGACGGAAGCCCTGGGAACCGGGCAATATGCCATGGGCCTGACCAACCTGACCGGCCCGCAGTCGATTGAAGCGGACTATCCAGACGTGAGCGCCGACAATTTCGGCTTCTTCGTCATGCCGCTCGCCGATAATCAGAACCTGAACATCAACCCCGCTGGCCCGACCAAGTTCATCTATTCCGGCTCGGAACACATCGACGCGGCGCTGCAGTATTTTGAGTTCCTCACTCGCCCGGAGAGCCTGCAATATCTCATCGACAATAATCCGGCGATGCGTACGCTCCCGTTCGCAGGGCTGACCTTCAACCTCATGCCAAGCCAGCAGGAATTCCTCGACTCGTTCGCGCCGGAACAGCGCGGCACGGTCTATCAGACGGCGGTTAACTATGTGAACCCGCAGTGGATGGACATCGGGCAGGATCTGACGGCGATGTTCACCGACGCCATCGAACCGCAGGAAGTGCTGGCGCACATTGACGAACGCCGCGCCCAGATGGCGCAGGCCGCGCAAGATCCCGCGTGGGGCGGTTAAGGCGCACATCAACCGATAGCAACGATGACCCGGGCGGGCTGGTCTGCCCGGGTTGTCACCTGCCACCATCGTCAGTTGATCCTGAAAGTTCATCATGAAAAATAGCGTTTATCCTTTCTACTTTACACTGGGCGCGCTCCTCTTATATGTCGTGTTCGTGGTTCTGCCCGGTTTCATGGGGATTGCTTATTCCTTCACGGATTGGAACAGCTACACCACCGAGGTGAATTTCATCGGACTGGAGAACTTCAGGACGATCCTCTCTGCCAGTGAGAACTATCTCGGTTACATCCAGAATACGCTGCTGTTCACCGTGTGGACGATTACGCTCAAAACGATCATTGCCTTGTTTCTCGCCGTTCTCCTGAACTACGGAGTGCGGCGGTTTTCGCATCTCTATCGGGTCATTATTTACCTGCCCGTGGTACTGCCGACAATTGCTGTCGGGCTGGTTTTTCGCTCTATCCTCAATCCCCGATCCGGTATTCTGAACGAGTTTTTGCGCGCGGTGGGTTTGGGTGGGCTGGCGCAGTCGTGGTTGGTCAACCCGGATATCGCCTTGTTCTCGGTGATCGGCGTCGATACCTGGAAAGGTGTCGGCTATATCATGGTGATTCTGCTCGCCGGGCTCCAGACCATCCCGCAGGAATACTACGAGGCCGCCGAGATCGACGGCGCGACTCCGTTCGCCCGCTTCCGGCATATCACGCTGCCGCTGCTCGTCCCGGCGATCACGGTTGTCTCCATTCTCAATCTGCTCTATGGTCTGCGCGTGTTCGACATCGTCTATGTGCTGACCGGGGGTGGCCCGGGGTATGCGACCGATGTCGTGTTCACCGCCGTCTTCGACGAGTTTTCCAAAGGGCGCTACGGCTTGGGGACGGCGCTGTCGACGGTCTTGTTCGTCATCATGACGGTGGTCGGCATTTTTATCGTGCGCCGGCTAACCCGCGATCCCATTGAGGCCTAACGATCATGCAGTCATCGACGAAACTGTTAAGTGGTACGCGCAACAACTTCATTGCGCTGCTGGCGTGTCTGCTGGTGCTCGTTCCGGTCTATGTGGTGCTGGTTAATTCGCTCAAAGACTCCGCCGGAGCGCGCACCATGAGCGCTGCCTGGCCTGAGACCATGCACTTCGAGAACTTCTTCACGGTGATTGATCGCGGCAAACTCGCGCAGAGCTTCGTCAACAGCATGCTCTACGCCACCAGCGCCACGCTCATCAGCACGCTGCTGGCGGCCATGGCGGCCTATGTGTTGGCGCGCAACCGCACCCGCCTGAACCGCTTCGTCTACTTCTTCATCGTCATGGGCATCGCCATGCCGTTGAACTTCTTCACGCTGACGAAAGTGATGCAGATCACCCATCTGATCAACACACAGTTCGGGATTATCATTCTGTACGCCGCGACGCAGATTCCGTTCAACGTCTTTCTGATCTACGGGTTCATCGATGCGATTCCGCGCGAACTGGACGAAGCCGCCATCATCGATGGCTGCGGCCCGTTTCGGCTGTTCTTTTCCGTGATCTTTCCGCTGCTGACCCCGGTCATTGTGACCGCGGGGCTGCTCAACTTTGTCGGGATCTGGAACGAGTTTTTGCTGCCGCTGTACTACCTGAATAACAGCAGCTTCTGGCCGATGACGCTGGCGGTCTATAACTTCTTTGGGCAGTACCAGCAGGACTGGAATCTGGTCTCGGCGGACATTGTGCTCACCGTCGCGCCTGTACTGGTGATCTATTTGCTGGGGCAGCGGTTCATTCTCTCCGGCCTGACGAGCGGAGCCGTGAAGGGCTAGGTTCGTGCGCAGCGCCATCTAAGTGTTCTGGCGCTTGCCGTTTATCCGTCAACAGGGAGTCCAACTTGCAACTCATTCGCTACACCCTTCAGGGTAATGCTGTCATCATCGAAACGACGACGGGCTATCTCGGGCTGATCCCCTATGCCGACAGTGTGGTGCGCGTGCGCTATGCGCCGACGGCCGCCTTCGCCACCGAACCGAGTCTCATGGTGATCGCCTCCCCAGACCCGTCGGTGGAATTCAGCGTGCACGACACCCCGGACACGGTGATCGTCTCCCTGCCGAAGCTAACCATCCAAATCCAGCGCGCGACCTGTGCTTTCACCTATCTGGATAGTACTGGGATGCTGCTGACCAAAGAACCAGATCGCGGTGGCAAAGCGCTCATTCCCGTCGACGTGGTCAAGGCCGTGTTCGACTCAGATGCCGAGGCCTATGTCCGCAAGGATGTTGATGGTGTCCGGGCGGTGCGGTCATCCGCCCAGAAAGTGGTTGATCGGCACGCCTTCCACACCAAACTGGAATTTGAGTGGCAGGAGGGCGAAGCCTTGTATGGGCTGGGCTCCCACGAAGAGGGCATGCTGAATCTGCGGGGACAGCATCAGTATCTGTATCAGCAGAACATGAAAGTCGTGATCCCCGTGCTGCTGTCAACGCGCGGCTATGGCATCCTGCTCGACAGCTATTCGTGGATGAGTTTTCGCGACGACGCCTTCGGTTCGTATCTGTGGACGGATGTCGATGACGAACTGGACTTCTATTTCATCTACGGCCCGGAATTTGATCAGATCGTGCGCAGCTTCCGGCAGTTGACCGGACGCGCGCCGATGCTCCCGCGCTGGGCCTTCGGTTACATCCAGTCGAAAGAACGCTACGTGTCACAGAGCGAACTGTTGGATGTCGTCCGCGAATACCGCGCGCGCGCCCTTCCGCTCGACTGTATCGTGCAGGATTGGAAGACGTGGCCGAATGATCTGTGGGGGCAGAAAACCTTCGACCCGGAACGCTTTCCTGATCCATCCGGCATGATGACGGAGCTCCATCGCCTGCACGCCCGCCTGATGATTTCCATCTGGCCGATCATGAACCCGGGCGGCGACAACTGGCGCGAAATGCGGGCGGCGGGCTGTCTGCTCGGCAATCAGGCGACCTACGATGCATTTCAGGAACGGGGGCGCGCACTCTACTGGCAGCAGGCAAATGACGGCCTGTTCGCCCACGGGATTGATGCGTGGTGGTGTGACTGTACTGAGCCGTTTCAGGCGGATTGGATGGGCGTGTTTAAGCCGGAACCGGAAGAACGTCTGCGCATCAACACCGAAGAGGCGAAAACCTACCTTGATCCGGAATTCATCAGCGCTTACTCACTGCTGCATTCGCAGGGCATCTACGAGGGGCAGCGGCAGACCGGATCGGCGAAACGCGTCGTCAACTTGACGCGGTCGGGGTATGGTGGGCAACAGCGCTACAGCACGATCACCTGGTCCGGCGATGTGTCGGCGACGTGGGATACGCTGCGGAAGCAGATCGCGGACGGCCTGAACTTCTGCGCCGCGGGCATGCCGTACTGGACGACTGACGTCGGCGCGTTCTTCGTCAAAAATGATCCGAAACTCTGGTTCTGGAACGGTGACTATGACCGCGGCGTCGCCGATCTGGGCTATCGTGAGCTGTTCGTGCGTTGGTTTCAGTACGCGGTCTTTCTGCCGATGCTGCGCCCCCATGGCACCGATACCCCGCGCGAGCTGTGGCGGTTTGGCGAGCCGGGTGAACCCTTCTACGATGCGTTGGTCAAATTTCTCCACCTGCGCTATCGCTTGCTCCCGTATATCTACTCGCTCGCGGGCATGGTCACGCACGACGATGATACGCTGCTGCGCGCGCTGCCCTTCGACTTTCGCGCTGACCCGGCGTGCTATAACGTCGACGATCAATATATGTTTGGGCGCGCCTTACTCGTCTGTCCCGTGACGCAGCCCATGTATTACGCGCCAGAGTCGCGTCCGCTCACGGATGTCGCCAAAACGCGATCCGTCTATCTGCCGCAGGGTGCAGACTGGTACGATTTCTGGACGGGGCAGTGCTACACGGGCGGCCAAACGTTGGTCGTAGAGGCAGGCCTGGACACGCTGCCGTTGTTTGTGCGCGCGGGTTCGATTGTGCCCCTGGGACCCGTGGTCAGCTATGCCGATGAAGCGCCCGACGCCCCGCTGGATCTGCGCGTTTATCCGGGACAGAGCGGCAGCTTCACGTTGTATGCGGACGAAGGCGACAACTATAACTATGAGCAGGGGCAGTTCGCGACCATTCGCGTCAGTTGGGATGAGTCCGCGCGGCGGCTCACGCTGCATGCTCGGCAGGGCAGTTATCCGGGGATGCCTACGACGCGCGAGTTTCGCGTCAGCGTGGGCGGTGGCCTGAACGACGCACCCAGCGCCAGTCAAACGGTGGTTTACGACGGGCGTGAAATCAGCCTGATTTTAACATGAGGTAGGGATAAGGGGGTGCCTTTCACTCAAGGCGTTATCCCTATCAGGGGTAGTGTCCCCTCCCGTTCATGGGCGAGCACATAGGGTCGCCCCTACAGCCAATATCCGCGATCATTAGTTAAATGGCATAATTGCGTCCCTACGAGAAAAGCGTGGTTGTGTAGGGACGCGATTGATCGCGTCCGCAAAAGCCCAAGACCGACAGGTAACCCGGTTTCACGGCATTCTCCGCACTGACTGGCCGGCCTTGTCCTTTGGCTGACAAACGGTCATTGGCTTAGCCTGGTGCTGCGCTGACCAAAAACCTCTAGCTTTAATATATGCTGGTGCTTTGAATTCTCAATGATCTCTGAGGGCTCTATTAGATTGGCTGTTCATGGGAGTTGTATTATTGTAATTTTGTTCAGTTGAAGAGAGTGTTTATTCTAAATCAAGTATGTGCTTGTTGAAGTGTAGAAATGCCGCTCAGAGAATTGAGCAAAAATTTGGATTATAGTACTATAATTCTATTCTCAATTCTGAATCAAGTCGTTATGATGGGCGAAGTTGAGTACGGAGTGTGTCTCGCCAGTTCGTGTGCTGGGTCTGAAAGACCACATCCATAGATTGAGAGAAGCATTCTGCTTACTCGCCTTTGCTCTGGTAGCCTCTAGTCATTTCTCTCACGGGCAAACGCCTAGCGTTCCCTTCTTTCAGCCAATCTAGTGACCAGTGTGCCGACATGCGTAGCTATCGAAAGATAGCTGTCGCTGCTTATTTCAACATGGGTAAGGATGGTTATAGTATGTTGTACATCACCGATCAAATGCGTTGGCGTTCTCTGCTCAGATATTTCTTCGTTTTACTGCGGCTTTCAAGACCGGTCATGGCCGCAATCATCCTCTTCACACTCACTGCTAATATCTCAGCGATGCCTGAGCAGCAACAAACTGTCTCTGCCTTCCAACCGACCCGAGCTTCGATTTATGGAACGTTCTATTATCCTTGGTACCGTAACCCGGCGGTTGATGGCCGTTTTGCGTTTTGGGAGGGCAATAGTCATTCACCGCCGTCCAACTGGAATGCTAATTTCCTCCCGGTGCCTCCCGGTGCTTACAACGCTGCCACTGGTGTGATCAATCCAGCGGTAGGTCTGTACAGCTCCCTTGATCAGAACATCTTCTACTGGCAAATTAGTCAGATGGCGCAGGCGCACCTTGAAGTTAGCATTAGCTCATGGTGGGGTCGTTCATCGTCCCCTACCAGTCAGACTGCGGGGCAGTTTGCCACATCCGGTGGTCCAGACTATGTTTTTCGGCAGATCATCACGAATTGGATGAACCGTGCAGATAACCCTTACCCGAATCTAAGGTGGGCGCTCTATTACGAAAAGGAGGGGTTCGCTAATCCGACCGTGGCGGAGATCACATCGGATTTACAGTACATTAATGCGAACTACGTTAATCAGCCCGCGCATCTACAGGTGAACGGGAGGCCGGTTATCTTTGTATATGCCGACGCTACAGATGGCTGCGCAATGGTGAATCGCTGGCTACAAGCCCGAGCACAATCAGGGGTTAATTTTTACCTTGTCCTCAAATTGTTTTCCGGGTATCTGACCTGTGCCTCACAACCCGATAGTTGGCATCAGTACGCACCTGCGGTACGTTCTGGTACACACTCACCCCACAGCGCTTTCATCAGCCCAGGATTCTGGAACAGCGGCGAAACGCCAAGGCTAGCCCGTAATCTGACGGATTTTGAAAATGCCGCTGCTGTGCTCGTATCCGCCAATGCTCAATGGAAGTTGATCGAAACCTGGAATGAGTGGGGAGAAGGAACCTCAGTCGAACCTGGTATACAAGTACAGCAGACAGTGAGTGGCACGGCAGTCACTTCGGTAAATGGCGCGCCATTCCAAAATGCGTATGTTGACGTGTTATCGCGTTGGTTGCCACCACTTCAGGCGGGGACAGGGGCGGGAACAACAGTTCTTCCTATGCCATCATCGACGACTGTTCCACTGTCTCCAACAACCTCTGTGCCTGCGTCACAAACAGCCGTGACTGGAAGCGTCATTTTTGGCGCAGGTGGTGACATTGGTGCCAATTATCGTTCGGATGCCAGTTTGCGCGCAATCCCAACCAGTGGGGCACAATTCTTTCTTGCCTTGGGGGATGCTGACTACGATGAAACGTCGTCAGACCAAGCGTGGTGCGATTACGTTCGAGCGCGAGTTGGAGCGAATTTCCCATTCCAACTTGTCACGGGAAATCACGAGGAAGGTTCATCAACCAGCCCTGGACCTGACGGCTATATCGAGAATATGACGGCTTGTCTGCCCGACCGTCTGGGGGTTCAACCCCTCATTCCTGGTCGCCCGGGTTATGCCGCGAACTACTATTTCGACTACCCTCAGTCCAACCCCATTATGCGGGTGATCATGATTTCCCCGGATCTACTGTATGCCGGTGTTGATTACCAGTTCAATCGAACTGAACAGACAAACTACAATGCCTTGGCCGCCGCGATTGATAGTGCGAAACAGTCAGGGCGCTGGGTAGTCGTAGGGATGCATAAGAACTGCATTACGGCTGGAACAAAATCCTGCGAAATCGGTGTCGACCTGATGAACCTGCTTATTCAGCGCCGCGTTGATTTGGTATTGCAGGGGCATGATCACACTTACCAGCGCAGTCGACAGCTCGCTTTGGGAGCATCATGTGCTGCAATCGTACCGGGCGCCTATAACCCGGGGTGTGTAGTGGACGATGGAAGCGACAACAGCTATACGCGCGGCGCTGGCACTATCATTGTCATCAACGGCAATGTGGGTCGGTGCTGCTATTCGATCAACATGAATGACAGCGAAGCTGGTTACTTTGCAAGACTTGTTGGTACAGATGGCGTTGATACGTCCGGTTTCGTTGTATATACGGTTTCCGCTGGGCGTCTTGATGCACGGATCGTGAACGCTGTCGGCACTTATGGTGATAGTTTCTCGATCCTTGGCAATCCACCTCCGCCGTCAACACCCACGCTGTCTCCCACGGCGCCGCTCCCGACCGTTTCTCCAACTACCACACCCGCACCTGCCACCTCAACACCCACCGGGCAAGTTACCTCGACTCCTGTTGTTGTCGGTAACACAGTGACGATCAATGCATCAGAGGATGCATACGTTAACAGCTCCAATGCAGGGAGCAATTACGGCAGAAACACGAGTATAAGAACTGATCGCAGTCCTGTTGTTCGTTCTTATCTCCGTTTCGTGGTCCCAAGCCTCAACGGAAGTATTGCCCGCGCAACGCTGCGTATTTACGCAACGAGCAGCGCAAGTGCCGGAATGGGCTAGCGTGCAATCGACTGGCTCAAACTGGACTGAGATGACGCTTAACTATAACAACGCGCCTGCCGTCGGAAATGTGATTGGTTCAACTGCTCCGGTGATCGCTAACACTTGGACATCGGTGGATTTGTCCGCTTATATTACGGTACCCGGTACCTATGATTTGGTGCTGACCTCTAACGATAACCGTGCTGTTTCGTATTCCAGCAGGGAAAGTGCTAATTCACCTCAGCTCGAATTGAGCGTTGCCGACGAATCCGTATCTGCCACGGTTCCGTCCCGCACGACGCCCACTCTAATGTCGACAGTCACACCAACAATCACCCCAACTGCATCTACGCAAGCTCCCGCCCAAACACTCTCATTCAACGCATTGGCCGATGCCTATGTGAATCAGGCTGTATTGACGACGAATTATGGCAGAAGTTTGGCACTGAGAATCGATGGTTCGCCCATGGTCAATACTTACCTCAATTTCAATGTCCAAGGGGTGTCGGGGCCAGTGACGAACGCGGTGCTGCGGATCTATGCCAACAGCAGTACCACGACAGGCTTTGATGTGTGGAGTGTAGTTGCAACACCGTGGACAGAAAGTACAATCACCTTTAGCAATGCCCCGGCACTGGAGAGTATCGTTCGGTCGTCAGGTGCATTCAGCGCCAATACGTGGGTTACACTCGACGTAACCTCGCTGGTCAGCGGGAATGGAATGCTTAGCTTAGGCCTGACAGGGTCGAATGATACGGCGATTAGTCTCTCCAGTCGCGAAGGCGCGAATGTGCCACAACTCCTTGTTGAGGTCGGTGGGGCAACTATGATGCAGAGTCAGGCAATGGAGCTTGCGGCGTCATCTATAATTGGTCCTGAAAACGCAACTTTGGTAGACAGCACTTCTACTGCTGCCACCAGCGAAGTGCCGACCGCAGTTACCACTGTCGAACTCTCACCGCTGCTGACGGATACGTCACAGAACTTCAGCGGAACGCCGACCGCTCAAGCTTTTCCCACTGTCGACCTAGCGCTGCCAGTGACTCCCCAGCCGACAGTTACAGAGATGTATTTGGACCAGATGACTTCCACTCCATTCCCGACTCTGCCTATTCTAGGTCCCAGTATGCCGACGGTAGTTGCTCCCGATGAGGTCCTTCCGACCCCAACGATGGAATTTCCCATCGTTTCCCCGCCGCTCTACGACAGCATGGATACGATGCCGCAGGATTGGCAAGTCGCAGGGCTGTGGACGCTCAACGCTGCTGGTGCGTATAACGGGGTTGGGCTTGGCTGGTGGGCCAGTGGAGGTACTGAGAACATTCTGCATTGGGCGAAGCAGATTGATCTGCGGAATGTTCCAAATGCTCACTTGCTCTTCAGTGCCAGAGTTTTTGGGGAAGATCTGCCGTTAAACGTGGAAGTCAGCGCGACCGGAAGTCCATGGGTACCTGTTTATTCGGTCATGCCCGCAACAGATTGGCAGTTCGTCGATATTGATCTCAGCGGATACTACGGACAGATCGTCCAAGTGCGTTTTGTCTGGCTAGCACAACGAGCCGAAAGCTTGGCGCTTCTGGATGAAGTGATGCTGTTGGCAGTCGATCCGGTAATCTCTGTCGCGACTATGCCCCCTGGCCCAGTTGATTCGACACAAGTTCAGATGTCAACGCCCGCTGTGCCGGAGCTTGTCACGCCTACATCGGAAAGTATTGTCACCCAAAACCCTATTGAGGTTCAAGTGGAAACAACGCCGGAAGTCGTGCTAACGACAAGCCCATAAGGCACTGAGTACACGGAAATTGCTTGGAGAGTTCCGAGAGGACTCTCCAATGTCAAATACACTGGACTGCAATCAGCGATGTGTACTGTTTGAATACTAACCAACGCCGGTGTGAACGCGCTGATTCTGAACGGCACCTAATCAGAAGGTTTGTGTTCGCCATAATTGCTAACGAGGGTTAGGAGAGACAGGAAACTTCGCTTATCTCGCTGAAGTGCGCCATGGCGCACTTCGGTGGGACGTCAAAAACGTTCTTCTACTTCCGATTGAAGTGCGCTGCATCCATTGTAGCCCACGGTATAGCCAGCACTAAGCCAGTGTCCACAATCCGACAAAACAGGCCAAGGCAGGTCAATCGCTACGTAGCTTCTGTTGTTATATCCAGATTCCCGGCTGGTTAGCGGCTTACGGAATGTCTGAAAGCGGCATCCACTCCAGTTGGAAACCGAACGCAGCGTTTCCCTCGTTCCACTGCGGGAAGTTTGTCCCCCACGCATTGTTGAAGAGATTGATGTGAACTCCACCAGACATATCCGGCGGCACATTCGGGAAGCGCAGCAAGGCGGGCGCACCCGGCGCGACCAGCGGCGCATCGCGTGTGGTGATCTGGAGCTGCATTGTTTCAGCCGCGCAGGTGACGCGGTCAAACACGGCGTGTAGACCCCGACTGCCGCCAGAAACGACCCCCGTCGGGTCGACCCACTGATTGAGCTTCTCGAAGCGCCACCGGGCAGCCGGCGCCAGCGGTTGGAACGACAGCCACAGCGCTTCCGGTAGACGGCACGCGGGCTTGTCCGCCCACATTAGGCGTACATCTATCAGTGGGTGATTTTCGTGAATGTGGTAACTGACGAGGATCAGGGGCGGCGCGCCGTACAAGCTTGACCAGGCATCCGGCAGCTTGAGCTGCATGATGACGGTCGTGCCCTCGTCTGCGCGCGTACTTGACAAGCCGACCACCTGGGCGGGCGTCGGTGCGCTAGAGCGCGCCTTCCCCGCGATCCCGGGCTTGCCATAATCGTAGCGCGCCCACGCGGTGACGGTTTCCCGGTCTTTGCTCTGGATATACTCGTCCCAGAAACGATCATAGTCCGCAGCGTCGAACGTTTGATAGCGGAACAGCGCCAGCCGGTGATCGGGCGCTGCCCAGATGCGACCATCAGCCCGTGTGACCAAGCCGCTGATCGCGCCTGATTGGGCGTCAAAGTCGACCAGCAAATGCGGCGTTTCGATGTGGAGGGGTGCAGGCGGCGTCAACTTTGGCAGCGCCGGAGCTGCGTCGGGAGCCAAGGCCGCGCGGGCGCGTTCGTGCCAGCGTGTCCCTTCCAGCGCGCTGACTGCCTGATCGAGATAGGCGCGCTGTTCTGTCCACGACGAGGCCATCGTCTGAAACATGGGCGTCGCGCGGACGGCGGCGAGTTCGTCGGCAGTGTAGGCCGTATAGTTTGGCAGGTGCAGCTTGGTATCCATGCCCCACGTATGCTCGGCGGCGCACAGCAGCGCATCCTGAAAGGCGAACCACGCCGCGGACGTGAGATCTGCTGTGCCCGCTTGCGCAATGGTACGGCGCAGGCGCACGAGTTCACGCCACGCCTTGACCTTCTGCGGATCGGTGCCGACGCCGTGAATCCACGAATCGCCGATCTCGTCAGTGATGACGGGCAGTTGATCGCGCACGCTTTCAAGCGCGCTGGCAAACGTGTCGAGCGTAGTCGGCGTGATCTGGGCATTGGGAAAGCGTGCATGCAGTTCGTGATAGACAGCATCCAGCGCGGCGAGGTTGGGCGGGCCGATGTTGTCGCCCGTCATTTGCAGCACCAGCGCAGCGCGCAGGCCGAGCACCTGCACCAGCCCGCCGTAATGATGCTCGTAGATCATGATTAGTTCGTGGCCGGACGCTGCATCGCGCCAGCGGAACACGGGCGGAACGTGCGGCATGGTCGACGCTTCGTTGACGCCGATGTGCATCAGCTTGATACCCGCTTCCGCCATCAATGGGACGATGCCGCGCGTATGCCCCGGCACATCGGTCATTTTGGCGGCAATCGTGCTCCGCCCAAAACGTCGATCCAGCGTCTGCGCGATGCTCAACCCGAAGCCGAAGAGATCCGCATCCAGGAGTTCGGTATGCGTGGTGAAGGGCAGGGCGTGCCAGGCGATATCGCCTGCCGCGATAGCATCTTCCATCAGGCGGCGGTCGGCGCTGGCTGCCTGTTCCAGATAGTGATAGATCAGCCATGATCCGGTCGTCCACACGAAGCGATCCGAGGTGCCGCGTTCGCGCGTGAGCTGGGCAAGACGCAGCGCCGCCGGGATGAAGTCGTCCATGTAGTGGCGGAAGACGACCCGCGCCAGATTCGTGAAGCCTAAGTCGAGATGAGTCTTGAAGACGAGATGGATCTTCTCCACTGACGCGCCGTGATCCGATGTCTGCATCTATATCTACCTGTGTTCGTGCCTGTCAAAATACAGCGGATTGGTGAGCGCGCGGAGGTGACCGCTCGCCGGATCGCTCAACTGGGCGCGTATGTAACTGCTGCCCGCGAGAGCAATATCCAGCGCTAATTGTACGCTGTCCTGTTCAATTGCAAGGGTGCGAATTTCGCCATGTGTGCCGAGGATCTGCAAGGTCGTCCCCGCGCCATGCTGCACGTCGATTTCCAGCATGAGCCGGTCCATGAGTGGCAAACTGTCGCCCATGATCGCGGCGCCGGAGCGCAGGGTGAGCCGCGGCCCGGTCGGGCGCTCGGTGATGAAACAGTGACCCGCGCGGAGGGCGTCGCGGAGGCGGCGTGCGGTTGGCCGCTGATCAGGGGCGATATACACCGCGACGGTTGGGGTGCCCAGTTGATGTTCGTGCGCTTGGTGCGAGAAATGATGATCGCTGCCGCCGACGGCGACCAGTCGCTCACCCCGCTGCAAACGCGCCTCCCAGAAGGCGAGACAGAGCGGGTTGAGCAGTTCCCACGGACCATTCCATACTTCGACACAGTCGTAGCCGGTGACTTGGGGAAACGCCCAATCTGGCCCAAATGGGCGCGGATGGTTACACGAGACAAGGTAACCCTGCTCACGCGCAAAGGCGATGGCGCGGGCGAGATCCGCGGGCTGCTGGACGCGGAAATCGACCCATGCGCCGTCGCCCCAGATGTTCCAATGACCGTAGTAAGTCGTCACTTCGTAGCCGGGAATGAGCAGCAGCCGCGTTTGGCTCTGCAGGCCGTTGAGGTCGACCTGATGCGTCAGATTGTTGTGATCCATGATAGCGAGAAAATCGAGGCCGAGCGCTTCGGCTCGTGCGACGATCTCCGCCGAGGTCGAATCCCCGTCACTGTTGATCGTGTGGCAGTGAAGCTCCCCAAAGTACCAGCCATCCGGCTTGATCGGGAGCGTTTTGCTATCGTCCAACGGCAGCCGGGCGGGCAGACCGGGATCGGCGCCCTCAATTGCGGGGATCAGGCGGATGTCGAGCTGATAATTGCAGCCCTGCGGGGCGACTTTGTACGCCCCAAGGCAGATATTCCACGTTCCGGCAAAGATCGTCCCCGGCATGTAACCGGGGGTGGCAGTTGTGCGCCCCACGCTGAATTCGCGGCGGGCGCTGCCGCTCCACCCGCGATACCCTGCCTTGAGGAAGTCGACGCCCCGCGGATCGAAGATGCCTATGTCGATGGTGTTGCCGCCTGAGACCAGCGGATCGGAACTGATCGCCGCGTCGTAGCTGTAGGCTACCTCAATACGCTCAATGTCCTCTGGCACCGTGAACGGCACATGCACATATGTCAGCGTTTGATCGGGGGTTAGCCGACCGTTGATGATCAGAGGCTGTGCATCAGTCATGTGAGGCGCTTCCCATCTGCTGCTTAGAAGAAGACGCGCGCCGACGCGGGCAGCGCGTGTAACACAGGCTGATTGTACCACCGGCGAACCGCAGCACCGAACCATCAACCGAACAGGCGAGGAGTTTTATGGGCGTGCTGCCGATCACTCCCGGTCGCCGCCGACCGGGGCGGACTGAGAATTGAACAGGATTGCATTGACAAGTACATGGTGACAGGTCTGACGGGATCAGTTGACCAAGGTGAGCTGAAGCGCTCGGCTGAATCTATGCGCTCGTTTGAAACGGAACTTTAATACAACCTTACAGAAGATTCCGCAGAATGTTTACATGCGTTTGGCATCCTATCTGATCACCAGAATGAATACAGTTTAAGAGAGCAGAGTTGGCGATGCCTACGACCACCAATATATTCCGTCACATCAAAGACCCGATCAGTTACGCCGAAGGTGAGCATATCTTTCATCAGGACGACCCGGCTGACAGCATGTTTGCCGTGATCGAAGGTGAGGTGAACATTTTTGTTCAAGGTCGGCTGGTGCGCGCGTGCGGACCGGGCGAGATTTTCGGCGAAATGGGGTTGATCGAACACCAACCACGTTTGGGCGATGCGGTAGCGAAGACTGCCTGCAAACTCGCGAAGGTGAATGAGGACCGCTTCAACTACATGGTGCAGCAGACGCCTAATTTTGCGCTGACTGTCATGCGCGTGTTGTCAGAACGCCTGCGTTCCGAGGATCTCGCTTAGCATCGACACTGACCGCAAAGGGGAGGGAAGCTCCTGCTCGACCGCTCACCTGTTATTCGATTTGCGAAGACGGGGTCGTCTGAAGGGCGAACTTCTGAAAACATCGAACCTTGTCTGGGGCGCGATGAGCTTCACCCCCGACTGCGGGCGAAGCTCTCGCGCAGATTCTCCCTTAGCTGTGCATTTCCGTTCTAACCGTGACCTCCGGATAAGTCACTCCCGTTAATTCTTCCGATACCGTCCACAGGCGGGCAGCGACATTGACATCCAGAGCTGGCGCTGGAATGTTTGCCGCTTTCGGAAATCCCCGTGTTTCGCCCAGACTATTCGGCCCATAATAGCCGCCGCCCTTGGCCTCGGGAGCGGTGGCCGCGTACAGCGTCGGCAGAGCGCCCTGGGCGGCGGGTTGAAACAGAAGCGGACCGAGAAAGCGTCGCAGAAGTCCGCTCCGGCTGTTCGACCCGGCCCCGTTGGGAATCAACTCTGTGCGCGAGATACCCGGATGAGCCGCGATGCTCAAAAGAGTCCAGCCCGCCGCGTCACTGCGCCGTTGAAGTTCGAAGGAGAACAGCAAGTTAGCGAGTTTCGACTGCCCGTAGACGGCCATCGGGCTGTACGAGTGTTCCGCCTGCACATCATCAAAGCGGATCACGCCGTTGTTCGCCGCGATACTGGCGACGTTGACCACCCGCGGATTGTGTCCGCGCCGCAGCAGCGGCAGTAAGTGGGCTGTAAGGGCGAAGTGCCCCAGATAATTCGTACCGAACTGCAGTTCAAAGCCGTCAGCTGTGACTTGGCGCTGGGGCGGTGCCATGACGGCTGCATTGTTGATCAGGAGGTCTAAGCGCGGGTGTTCAACCTGCATCCGTTGACCGAACGCCGCCACCGACGCGAGATTCGCGAGGTCCAGCACCTCAAAGCGGACGCTGGCACGCGGATTTTCGGCGCGAATTTTACCGACAGCTTCGACACCTTTGGCTGGATTGCGCCCGGCGATGATCACATCGGCTCCGGCGCGCGTCAGCGCCACCGCATCTTCATAGCCTAAGCCGCCGGTGCCTGTTACAACCACCAGTCGCCCCTGTTGGTTCGGGATGTCCTGTGTAGTCCACTGCGCCATGATAGTTCTCCTTATCGTTGTGCGCTCAAGCGCGAGTTGCAAAGCAAAATCTGGCTGCAGGCAAGCTGCAACCCCAAGTAAAGCCGCAAATATCTGAACTTACCGGAGAGGGAAGGGGATAGCCGTCGTCATGCGGCGATGTCCCTGACTGAGTTGTGCCCGCGGGCTACTTCACGAGCTGTTTTACCATTCCCGCGGTGACCATGCCGATTTCACTCACTTTTGCGGAATCACCCGCCAGTACCGCTTTCCAGAAGGCGACTTTGTACTCAAGATAACGCAGATGTTCCTGTTTCTTCGCCAGTTCGAGCTCCAGCTTTTGCCGATGCGCTTCGAACAGCTCGACCTGCTCTCGTGCCCCGTCAAGGCCGTCCTTATGGAGTTCACGGTACCTCCGCATATCATCAATCGACATCCCAGTGGCTCGTAAGCACGCCAAGGCCTCGATGATGCGGAGATCTTCCTCGGTATATCTCCGATGTCCGCTGCTGTCGTCACGCTGGACTTCGTCGAGTAAGCCGATGCGCTCATAATAGCGAAGCGTATGTTCACTCAGTCCACTGCGCTTAACCACTTCCTGCAGCGTAAAGTAATGCATTGCTCTCTCCAATTTTCACCATGTAGACGCAGTATTGCATACCTAGAGCGCTCTAGGTCAAGGGGGTCTCAAACGCTTGTCGACAATCTAGGCTGATTCTAATCTTTGCCCGGCCAACGGAGCCGAAATCCTACCGCGCGATTGGCCAACATGAACGCGGTGCTCACATCTAGGTAACGTCAGTTAGGGATAAAACAGCCGAGTGGCGATGATTTTGCGTGACTGCCCTGTGTATCCGACCCCACCCCCGCCCCCTCCCCGAATTCGGCTGAGGAGAGGACAGGTTTGGAAAAGGGGTTGAAAAGGAAGCCATTCATCGTTCACACTGGAAATCGACCAAGAAGACCAGAGAAGAACGATGAACTACGAACTACTGTACCAATTTGAGCAGCTGTTGTCAGCCCACTTGCCGTGCCTCAATAGCTGGCAGCAAGCCAATGTCGCCTTGTTTAGCTACGGGGTGCTGCAAGCCGAAAGCTGCCAGCAAGGGGCGATTGCCCGGAAGGTGAGTTGCGGAGAACAAGTGGAAAGCACGGCGCGCCGGTTTCGGCGCTGGTTGGCCAACGATGGACTGGATTGGGCGGGATTTTTCAAGGCCTGGAGTGGTTGGGTCATCAGCAGGGTGGGCGAAAAACACATCACGCTGCTGGTGGATGAAACCAAACTCCACGACCGCATCGGGGTGATGCTGGTGGGACTGGCGTGGCAAGGCCGGTGTTTGCCCTTAGCGTGGCGCACTTACCGTGCCAACAGCGCAGCTGAGTATCCGGCAGACGGGCAAGTCGGGATGATCCGCAGGTTGCTGGAACAGGTGCAAGCGGGAATCGGCGATGATAGGTCGGTCTTGGTGTTAGCCGACCGAGGGATTGGCTGTTCGCCGGCCTTGTGTCGGGTGGGCGAGGCGCTGCACTGGCGCTATTTGTTCCGCGTCACCTGTCAAACCAAAATCGTCACCGCCGACGGGGACTATACCATCGCTCAACAAGTCCAACCGGGCGAGGTGTGGATGCAATCGGGACAGGTCTTCAAGCAGCGCGGACGCATTCCGGCTCACGCCCGCGCGTTATGGGGCATCGGTTACGACCAACCGTGGGCGTTGATGACCAATGATGAACGGCTTACCGGACACGAGTATGCCCGGCGCAATTGGCAGGAACAGAGTTTCCGGGACCTGAAAAGCGGCGGTTGGCATTGGGGCGACAGTCGCCTGCGTTCTCCGCACCACGTCGCCAACCTCCTCATTCTCTTGGCCATTGCTTACACTTGGATGGTGGCGCTCGGCAGTCAAGCGGTGGCGGCGGGCTGTGCTCAACCCCTCGTGCGCCGTCCCAACGGTACTTTCCGGCGCCTGTGGAGTCTCTTTCGGGAAGGCCTACGTTACTTCGCGCAAGTCGTTCAACGGCACACCGTGTGTCTAGGCTTTACGTTTATCCCAGACACACGGCTCACTTGACAATATGTCCTCTCCTCAGCCGACTGGGGAGGGGAGACAGATAAGTGCGTCTGTGTAGGGACGAGGCATGCCTCGTCCTGAGCGGTTTGGCGGGTGATCACAATAGGGGCGCAGATGCAGATGGATCAACAAGCAGCTTATCCCTAACTGACGTTAGGTAGTAAAAAAATCGCTGATTGACCTTTACAAGGGTCGATCTGCGATTTGGTCGCCCGGCGCGATCTGCTCGGTGATGTATTCCACGATGGCGATGAGGTGCGGATGCGGTGCTTGCTGCTACGGGCAGTAGGACTCGCCGCCACTCACTCGATCAGCCGCAGGCATCCTTGAGGGCTTTCTGTTGCCCCGATGCAGAGCCATCGCCTTCCAGAGCGTGCTGTAGCAGAAGCTGAAAAGCGCCTAGAGCGCGATCACGCGATGTTCCCCTGCTGATTCGTAGGCCTTGTAGACCAACTGCATGGTCTTGAGGTTATCGTCGCCATTGGTTTCGCCATGTTCCAACCCCTTGAGCGCGCGCGCGATGTTTCGCTGCGCGGGCACGATGCTGGAATGCACAATGTCGTAAGCCGGGTCGGCCCACGAGTAGCGCGGCGGCTTGTGGCGCGTCGACAATGTGCCCGCGTCGGTCGTTTCCCGAATCCAGTAGTCAGGGCCGAGCTCCAGGAAGCCGCGATCACCTTCGATTTGCACATAAGTCTCTGGAAAGCGATCATGTTCGCGGCGGCTGGCATAGCTCATCTCACATACGACGGTCGCGCCGCTCTGCATGTGGAGCATGACCGTCGCCACATCTTCGCCCTTGATATCGCTGTGAACGCGGTATGTCTGGCAGGTGAGATGCGTCGCGTCACCGAACAAGAAGCGCGCGGTGTCTAATATATGGCTGCCGATATCGGACAGGATGAACTGCTCGACATCTTTGAGAAATGGCTGGTTGTCGAATACCGGGAAATTGGTGCGGTAGTCGATACGGGCGCGAAACACCTGACCAATACGCCCGGTATCCAGCGCCGCTTTCAACTGGCGCATCGGGTACTGCCAGCGCCAGTTCTCATTGATGTAGAGCGGAACGTTGGCCACTTTACACACCTCGACCAGCGCCGCGCATTCGACCAGCGTAGTGGCCATCGGCTTCTGACAGACGACGGCGAGTCCACGGTCGGCAGCCATCTGCGTGAGCGGGTAGTGCGTTTCGATAGCGGTGCAAATATCGACAAAGTCGAGCTGCTCGTTGGCGAGCAGCGCCGCCGGATCATCGTAGACATGCTCGGCGGCAATGCCGAACTGCTCGGCGAGCCGCAGCGCCTTCGACTTCGTGCGGTTGTACAGCGCAACACATTCGACTTCCCCCGTCTCGTTCCAGCCATTGAGCTGAAACGTCGACCAGAAGCCCGTGCCAAACATGCCAAAGCGGAGTTTTGTCATCGTCATTTAATCCGTGATCAATGTGCGTAAGTAGGCGACGCTCTGACGTACCCAGTCGATTTCAGTGGCCGCCGTGGCTGACATGGAGGCGTCTGGCGCGAGCCACGTCTCGATAATGGCGTTGAAGGATTTTCCGCGCAGTGCGGCCAGCAGCCACGGTACGTCGAGCATGCCCTGTCCCGCCGGGCAGCCGGTGACTTCGAAGCCCATGTTATGCGGCACGCGCCGCACCGTGAATTCTTTGACATGCAGATTCACCACGTGGCGACCGAGCGCGGCGACGACGACGTCCGGCCCTTCCAGCGCGCCGAACGAGTTGACCGTATCGAGGCAGATGCCGACATGCGGATCGTTCACTGCTTCGATGATCGCCGCCAGCGTCCGCGCTTTGAAGCGGTCGTGATTCTCAATCGCCAGCCGAATATCCGCTTGATGGAGAGCGGGCAGGGCGGCGCGTACGAGCGCGACCACTTCCTCTGGCTCTGGGTGGTGCGTTTTGGTATCGACGACCACACGCAGGATCGGCGAACCGAAATAGACCGCAAGCTCGATCCAGCGGTACAGGTGATCCGTTTGGATGCCGCGCGTGCCCACTTCGATGCTGATCTTTCGTGTGTGTGCCTCATCACGCAGATGCTGTTGCTCCGCGGACGAGAGCGCATCAAGCGGGAGATTATCGGCGTACTGCACCAAGCTCAAATCGAGCTCATCAGCCAAGCGCAGCAGCCCGAAAGCGTCCATCGGGGCGGATGGCTGTTCGTAACCGGGCACGCCGATGTTCCACGCGACGCCATAACTGCCTAAGCCAAGTGTGGTCATGGGAGACTGCCTAACAACTGCCGCGCGATCTCCCGGACAGCTTCCCGTGCGCCCACATATGCCCACAGGCTGAACGTGTGATGATCGCTTCCTCGTTTGACAAACGTGTTGTTGAAACCGAGCGTGTGTCCGCTGCACTCCATTTCGCAGAAGGGACGGCCTTGGTCGACCGCGCCGCCGTCGTTGTAGACGTGGACGGAATGGCCGGTGTTGCCCGGTTCTTCCGCCGGTTCTTCGGCATAGAGGTTTGAGGGATCATTGAAGAACTGCCGAACCAGCAGGTAAGCGCGCCCATCGGGGAGATCGTGCAGATAGCCCATCCGTCCGGTCATGCACAGCGCCTTATAGCCGATCTTGAACTGCTGCTGGCCGTTCAGGGGCAGATGCAGCGCGCCGTTCACGACCTGCCGCGCAAAAGCGGGGACAGGCTTCACATAATCCGACGCCCGCGCCTCCCCGATCACCGGGATGATGACCGTGCCGCCGGCGTTCAACTGCACGAGGTTCCACACTTCGCTGAGGGGCTGTGGCTGATCATCGAGACGCTCCAGCACGGCGAGTTGATCGTAGCCGAACGTCAGCACCGTCGGATCGAGGTCAGCTAAGGGGGTTGCGTGCTCTGGATTCTGCGCGTCAGCCGGACATTGGCCGAGGCGATCGGGTTGCCGTGCTGGTAACCCTGGAGCTGCATATCGGCGATCAGCCGCACGCTGCTATCAGTTTCAGTCAGAGTATAGCTGCCGGGATCCATAGCACGCGGAATGGCCCACGTCCCGCCGAAATCGCGCCGATCGCGAACGTTATACGTGATCTCCGGCGCGATCCATACGCGGTCGCCACCGAGATTCCAGTACCAACCGTCGGTGCGGTTGATGAAAGCGTTAAATGCGTCCGGCGAGTCGAAGGCGCTGCTCGTCCAGAAGAGATTGGGTGACTCGGGTGTCGGGAACAACCCGAGCACGCGCCCACCGCGTTGGGTGATCAGCAGCGAGGCGTCCCCGGTCAGTGGGAGAACCGCAAAGGCTTCTCCCACCGTTTCGAGTAAGGCTGTGTAGTGCGCCAGCGTGGTCACAGGCTGACCTTAGCGATCCAGACTGTCCGTGATCTCGGCGACACTGCGCTTGAGCGCATCCATGTTCATGATCTGTTCTTTCCAATCCGGCTGGAAGATCTTCTCGTAGGCGTTCTTGATGGCCAGTTTCGCGCCGTCGCTGAACGGGAAGCCGGAGAAACCGAAGATGATGGCGAATTCGATGCGCGCGTGACCGGAGAGGAATTCCCAGGCGGCTTCCGCCGGGACGCCCATCTTGACCGCTTCGTCATAGGCTTCTTTGATGGCCGAGATGCAGGTCGCCGCGAAGGTTTCGACGAGCGCGGGCTCGAGGATCGCCATCTGCTCGACGGTGATGCGGTAGTTGTTCATGACGGGTGCGTACATGTCGCGCGCCAACTCGTCACCCTTAGCCCAATCTTCTTCGGGGCCGCGGTGCAGCGCCGAGACGATGTGGTGCTTGGCTTTGACGCCGCCGAACCAATCGGTGCGCGCTTCTTCGGTCACTTCGTCGTTGAACATCGGCGGGTGGCACGGGTGTGACACGTAATAGGTCAGATCTTCGCGGAGCGGAATCACTTCCGCGTAAGCGGCGGCGGGATCGAGGCTGACCACCATTGCGCCCGGTTTCAGTTCTTCGATGATTTCGCGGGTGATGCGGCCAATGAGCTTATCAGGCAGGGCGAGAATGACCGCGTCCGCGTCCTTGAGGGCCTCGGCCTGTGGGGTGGGCTGCAAGCCGCGTTTAGCCAGATTGGCGACGCCCGCTTCGCTCACCTCCACATAAGCCATTGCGTATTTATCGGGGTGATGCATCAAATTGTCGGTCAGGCGCTGACCCATTTTGCCGCCCGCGCCCATCAGTGCTACTTTCAGTGCCATGAGATTACTCCTACTGCGAACCTCGCAGAATACTGCCAAAATAATCCACTTTGCCGACCTGTCCCGCCTTGAGTGAGATTTCCAGCCCATCAAACCGGGGATCAGCCGAATACGCACGACAAATGGGCGCGCCCGGTGCAACCGGCGTCAGCGCGCCGAGCGCATAGATGCCAAGCTGCCGCGCGGCATAGCCGCAGGTGTCACCGCCCGTAACCACCGCCCGCCGCAGTCCGGTCTTTTCGAGCAGCTCGCGCAGGATTAAACCCTGCTGCGTGCCGAGGCGTGATCCTACCGTGTTAGGATCAAGCGCGAGCTCGGCGAGATGGGCTTTGGTGCTGGCGATATGCGGATCGTCGGGACCGCGCGCGCTGAAGAGCAGTACGCTCCTGCCGCTGCCAAGGTGTTCGAGAGCCACGCGCACGACTGCTGTCCGCTCGGTGTCCGCGCATTCAGGATCAACCAACCGTGCCGAGTCCAAACGCAGAAGTACAAAACCGTTGTTTTCCGCCCAGTCGATCTGCGCAGCAGTCGGCGGAGCGGCGCTGCCCGAGACGATGATCAACTGATTGACTGCGCCGAGCGGCGGTGGGGGCGGTGGCTGCGCGACGCGCCCGATATGCTGCCAGTGCAGGGTGAGCGCGCGCTGCACCCCGGACGAGCCGACGACGAACAGCGGTTGGTCGCTGTCGTGAGCATCCATCAGATCCTGTAGCAAAGCGCCAATCGTGAGCAAATGCCCGTCGTCGATGGTGTCGAAGACCACGATTTCCGCGCCGTCCGCCTCCAGCGCTTGCCAATACGCGCTGACTGTGTCCGCGGGTTGGCTCAGGTGCAGCACATTCATAGCTGCGATGCGCCGCTGCGTCTGCTCACCGAGGTGCAGGCGGAGATCGGCTTCATGCATGGGCGTCATCGGGTGCTTGCTCATCACCGGGTGCCGATCCAGTCGATAAGTGGTGTCGTCGATGCGGGCGAACAGATTGCTGAACGCCACATAGCGCCGCAAAAACGGCGCGCCGACCAGCAGTGGGACCGTTTGCTCGCCACAGAGGCGCACCCCGATATCGGTGGCGCGGCCAATGCTGCCGATGGTCGGCGACGAGTCAAACGTCGAACAGATTTTGTAGTGAAAGACCTGCGCGCCTAAGGCGGTGAGCGCCGCGAAGATCGGCGGTAGAGTCGTCTCCATCTGCTGGGGACTCAGGCTGCGGCTGACCCCCGCCACGCCAACCGCGCGAATGTGCGGAAAGCGTTCCGCGAGCAGTTCGGGCGTCGGCGGTTCAAGGAATAAGCGGGTCGGAACGCCTGCCCATTCCAGCACTTCCATGACATCCGTGGAACCCGTGAAATCGTCACCATAGAAGGTCAGCGCGAGGCGTGCAGCGGCAATCATGCGCCGAACCTTTCGAGCGCGCCCGCGAGTTCAGTGTGCGTGCGGGCGTAATCTGCCAGCGCGATTCCCTCGCGCGCTGCCTCCCATGACTGCTGCAGTGCGCGCACGCCCGCCGCCGGTCCTTGCGGATGCGCCATGATGCCGCCGCCCGCCAGATAGAGCCAATCGGTACTATGCATCGTGCGATAGGTATCGGGGATTTGGCGCGCGCTTTGCCCGGACGAGAACACGGGCAGCACGACCGCGCCGACGCCCGGCATGGGTGTTAGGCATTCCCGGGCAGAGGCGATGACGCTGGCGTCCGTCTCGCAGAATTTGTTCTGCAGGCCGTTGACGTGCAGATGATCCACGCCCGCGACGCGCATAAACTTTTGATAGGCGGGGTATTCGATGCCCAGCAGCGGATGCCGGGCGAACATGCCCCATCCCGCTCGATGACCGTGAATTGGGAGTTGGCTGTGGCGGCGCAGTTCGGTCACACCGACGAGGCCGACGGCCAGCATATTGACCATGATGCAGGTTCCGCCGTGTGCGAGAACTATGTCATGACCGCGCCGCATCTCATCCAGATCGCCGGTGACATTGAAGGCCACCATCACTTGTTTGCCTGTCCGGTCGGCGTGGGCATTGACCGCGCGCATGACCGCCGCGACGCGCGCGGCCAGTGGCGAATGTGGCGAATTGGTCTGCAATTCATCGTCTTTGACAAAATCCAGCCCCGCCTCGCACAGGGTTTGTACCAGGTCGGCGGTTTGCTCGGGCGTCAGGCCGACGCTGGGCTTGATAATCGTCCCGAACAGCGGGCGCTCGGTCACACCAATGAGCCGACGCGTCCCCTCAACGCCGAAGGCAGGGAGCGGATAGGCATCCGCGATTTCTGGGGGAATCTCCACGTCGAGCAGTTTCAGCCCACTGAACGGATTGAGTTCAAAGAGATTGCCCGCTACCGTGGACCAGAGGGTGGTCAGCGATGCGCCGATGTTGGCGAACGGCCATGAGAGCGTCAAGTACGCCCGCTGATACTGACCATCTGGCGACTTAGGTGGTTTCGCGCCCGGCAGCGAAGGCGCGTCGACCGTGTCCAACAGGGTCAGCGCTTCAATCCGCGCGCCGTGGGCTTCCAGCAGTTCGGGCGTCTCGCCGGGGACTTTGACGAACGTCCCGGCGGATTGCTCGCCCGCCATCAGTTCGGCGGCCTGCCGCGGATCGCCCGCCGTTTCGATCAGATAATGGGCAAGAATGCGGGTCATGCTGTGCCCTTCTGGTCGAGCCGCACGACCGCATACGGCAGCAGGTCGAGCGTCAGCCCGTTTGAGCCTGCCGTCACTGTGTTGCCGGGAGCCGCGCGGTAGCCTTCGGGGTCGCGCATGGCGAAGTCGGCGCTGTGTTCATCCAGCGCTTTGAGTTGCCACGCCCCGCTGATCCCGGTAATCGTCAAGGTTTGCATTTGTTCGGTATGGTTAGCGACGAGCAGCCGCTGTCCGGCGGCGCTCGCCAGTGCCAAGCCGCTGAACTGGAGCGGATGTGACGAGGTAAAGCCCAACACCTTGCTGCCGACGAATTCGATTACGTCCGCGAAGACGTGATACATCGGGAAGACGCCGCCGGGGATCGATGGGAACAGGTCGGGTAGCGGTGATCCTGTGGCGCGTTCCATCACGCCAAGCCAGCCCGTTGTCTCGTAGAACGTCAGGCTGTCGGCGCCCGCCAGCGCCAGCGAGGCGATGGCACCCAGCGTCCAACCCGCGCCAAACAGCGACATCTGCCGGGGATCTACCCGCCGCGGCAGTTGACCGGGGGGCGTGGGCGCGTCGGGCGCGGTGGCGTCGGGGTTGAAGCCAATCTTAAGCGTGATGGGTGTGACCGCGATCTTCGCCCCCGGCACGAATGCCTGCGCCGATTGGACGGTTTCGCCGAGCACGGGCAGCGTTTCGACCAGCGAGGCGTTGTCGAAGGCGTGGACTTGCGGATTGACCGAATAGGCGACGAACGCGGGTTTCAGGTCAGGTTCAGGACGGTTACGGTTCAACTGCGTGAAATAACCGTTCGTGCCGACCCCTATGTCCAAAGTGTGCGGATAATCGGCAAAAATCCGCTGCGCCGCGTTGAGAGTCGCTGGAAAAGTGACCAAGCGTCCCGCGTCGAGCAGCAGCAGACGACCGCGAATGCGGTAGTTTTCCAGCAAGCCGCGCAACTGCGAGAGTTCGCCTGTGACGTTCTCCGTCAAATGAACCGCCAGTTCGAGCCACCAACGGCTGGCCGCCGCATCATTCAGAACGTGAGCGAGGCGCTGCTCCAGCCCATCATCGACGACGAGATCGACGCGTACATGGACAATCAAGTTGCTCAGGCGCTGGAACTCACGAGCGTCGTGTTCCAGACGATCCGCCGCCGCACATAAGCCGATAGCGGGCACTGGACTGGAAACGGTCGGATCAAGGCGCAGAGTGGGCGCGGAGGCGCGGATTTCGACGTTCGCCACATCCCCGAGCAGGCGCACGGTGATCGTCTGGCTGACCTGCGTGCCTGCTTCGATCAGCGCGGGGAAGGGGGAGGCCCAGCGGCGTACAATAGGTCTTGAACGAGGCATCCGTCCAGTTGCGCTGATCTTCCATCTCGAAGATCTCGCCCTCCATGCGGACTTCCGCCCGCACGCCGGGGATGACTTCATGAGTCAGCGCGCGAATCTCGAAAATCGGCTGATGCGGGCTGATAGTCAGCGGAAACTCCGCTACAGTAATATCGCCGTCCACATGCTCGATCAACACGGGTTCTCCGGCCATCATCATCGGGTGCAGCACGCAGAAGCCGATCCGGTTGCGCTTGAAGCTGGTCAGCGCTTCACCGTCAAAGCGGAACGTGACCGTGCTCGCGGCGGTGCCCTCAATCGTGCCGCGCCAGACGAAGTGAATATCGCCCTGCTGGTGATCGCTGGTGAAGGTGATCACAAATGAGTCGGCGTGTTGGTCGATCTTCAAGTCGCGCAGCACCGCCGGGATCGTCCCCCAGTTGTGATCGCGCACGGCGGCATAGATGCCGCGCACGATTTCATGATTACCCAAGCGGAGGTAACGCAGCGTGCCCGCTTCATGTTCGACCCTCAGCGCACCAGCGGTCAGCGTGACGCGTTCCGGCGCGGGTTGGCCGCTGCCATCATAGATACGCGGGCGCATGGTCAGTCTCCTGCGTCGGCGCGCCGGGCTTCCAGCGGACGGATGAAGCGCCGCTTCATCTTTTTCAGGTTCGCTTCGCGCAGACTGTCGAAGAAGATTGCGAGGAAGATGATGAAGGCGCGCACCATCGGCTGGAGGTAGAGGTTGACAAGGTTGAACTGCAACCCGGTGCCGACCATCTGGATCAGCACCGCGCCCAAGACCGTACCAAACACGTTGCCCGCGCCGCCAAACAAACTCGTCCCGCCGAGCACCGCCGCGGCAATCGCGTCGAATTCGCGCGTTTCGCCAAAGCTGCGATCTACGCGCCCGCCCAACTGTGAGGCGAGGATGAACCCGGCCAGTCCGGCGCAGAAACCGGAGATGATGTAGACCATCGCCAACGTGCGGTCGGTGTTGATGCCTGCTTTCTTGGCCGCTTCGATGTCATTGCCGACCGCGTAGACCTGCCGCCCGAACTGCGTGCGGGCGAGGATGAACCACGCGGCGATCACGACCAGTACGAACACGACAATCGGCATGGGGATGACGCCAAGCACCATCGTCTGACCGAAGGCATTCATGCGTTCTGGGAAGTCGATTTGCTGAGAGGAGGTGAACGCCGTGCCGAGGCCGCGCCCGATCACGAGCGTCGCCAGTGTGGTCATGAACGGGATGATCTTCAGGCGGACGATGGCGAACGCATTCAGCGCGCCGAACAGCGTGCCGACCGCCAGTGACACCAGTAACGCGGGGACGATCTCCAGTCCAATCGAGCGCATCAGCAGACCAGCCACGACCACCGACAGGTACATGTTCGACCCGACCGAGAGGTCAATGCCCGCCGTGAGGAGCACGAACGTCATGCCGACGCCGATGATCCCGGCGAAAACCGCCGCCTGCTTGATGATGTTGAGCATGTTTTCCGGCAGCCAGAAGCGCGGGAAACCGGCCTCGGTGCGCGGCGACGACAGCCCGAACAGGATGAAGATGATGATGAAGAGAAACACGGTTGAATTGTTGAGCAGAAACTGAATGAGATTAAAGCGCCGCTGTTCCATCAGGCTTCCTCGTTTCCGGCGACGGATGACTGCGCGGGGTCGTGAACATGCAGCATGGGCAAGTCCTGTTCACGGAAAGCGGCACGCAGTACGCGTTCCTCCTGGAACTGGTCGCGGGTGAATTCACCGTAGAGTTCGCCGCGGCTCATGACCAGAATACGGTCACACATGCCGATCAGTTCTTCCAGTTCGGAGGAAATGATGAGCACGCTGCTGCCTTCGGCGGCGAGCCGGTCGATGATGCTGTAGATTTCGTATTTCGCGCCGACATCAATGCCGCGCGTCGGCTCATCCATGATGAAGATCGAAGGCCGCGAGAGCAGCCATTTAGCGATGACGACCTTCTGCTGGTTGCCGCCGCTGAGTGCTTTCGCGGGCTGGTCGGCGATATCACCGCTCTTGAGCTGTAACACGCTCGCCATGTGCCGCGCGGAGTCAAGCATGGCACCCTGATTGACGACATCAAGCAGGGTGCGCGCGTAGTCTTGCAGCGAGACGAGGCTGATATTGTTGGCGATGTCGATCCCCATCAGCAGACCTTCTTCGCGGCGATTCTCGGTCACGAAGGCGATTTTGCTGCGGATGCTGGCCCGCGGCGATGGCTTTTTGAGCAGTTCGCCTTCGACGCGAATTTCGCCGGAGTCGTAGGCGTCGACGCCGAAGATCATGCGGGCGAGTTCGGTGCGGCCCGAACCCATCAGGCCGAAGAGACCGAGTACCTCGCCTTTGTGCAGGTCGAAGGAGATGTTTTCGACAATACCCGCCGTTGTCACCTTCTTGACGCTTAGCGCGACTTCGGCAGTTGGGGTGCTGGTGCGTGGCGGATACAACTGTTCGATGCTGCGCCCCACCATGAGCGCGATCATGCGGTTGACCGTGAAGCTCTCCGCGGGGTCGTGGGCGACGAGCGCGCCATCGCGCATGACGGCGATGTGATCAGACAGGCGGCGCACGTCGTGCAGAATGTGCGAGATGTAGATCAGCGCTTTGCCACTTGCACGCAGTTGGTCCATGATGCTGAACAGACGCTCGGTTTCACGGGCCGTGAGCGAGGTGGTGGGCTCATCGAGGATGATGAGGGCGGCGTCCTGATAGAGCGCCTTGGCGATTTCAACCAGCTGGCGCTCCCGGGGAAATCCGATCAACCTGAATATCGGGGTCGAGATCTAAACCAACCGCCGTCAGCAGTTCGGTCGTCTTCCGGCGGATCGCACCGCGATCAATCGAGCGGAGGAAACCCGTCCGCGGGAACTGGCTGATGAAGATGTTCTCCGCGATGGACAGGTTGGTGAAAAGATTTAGTTCCTGATGAATGAAAGCGATGCCCGCGGCCTGCGCGTCACTGGGACGATGGGGCGCGTAGGGCGTACCTTTGAACTGCATTGTGCCGCTGTCCGGATGCACCACACCGCCGATGAGATTCATGAGCGTGGATTTGCCCGCGCCGTTCTGTCCGATCAAGCCGAGCGTTTCGCCCGCATTCAGGCTGAGACTGACGCTCTTTGACAGCGGCGATGCCAAAGAAGGCTTTGGAGAGTTCGTGAATTTCGAGCAGGGGAGTCATGCGCACCTCCCGGTTGAGCAGGCGGGTGCGGTGTAATATCGAGCAGCGCGGCGACCAAGATGAACAGGCCTTTCACCGCATCGATGACGAAGGGGGATAACTGCATGGCATTCAGAATATTGAGCAGCAGCACGAAGAAAGCGACGCCGAAGAACGTGCCGCGCACCGAGCCTTTGCCGCCGAACAGGCTGGTGCCGCCGATGACGGCCGCGCCGATGATATCAAGCAAGAGGTTGCCACCCCCAAGCGATGGCTGACCAATCGCCAACCGCGCGGAGTACAAAATCGACGCGACGGCCGCGCAGAATCCGCTGAACATGTACACGCGGGTGATGACGCCGCGATTGGGCACGCCGGAGATTTCCGATGCGCGGCGATTCGTGCCAATTGAGAACATGCGCCGACCGAAGACCGTGCGCGAAAGGATGAACTGCGCAAAGATCGCCAGACCGACCGCGATCACGAATGGGTAGGTGATAAACGGCATATATGTCTCGCCGTGCAATATCCGAAGTGAGCTTCGCGCCGAAGTAAATGGAGATGAGGTCGCCTTTGCCGAGATTGACGAAGGCGTCCGGCAGACCTGAGATGTTGCGCGACTGGGTCAGCCAGAGGGCGAACGCGCTGAAAAACGTGGAGGTTACGAGCGTGACCATGAAGGGCGCGAGATTAAACCGGGTGATGGCAAAACCGTTGAGCCAACCGATGCACGTACCGGCCACCAGCATGACGAGCACACCGATGGGGACAGCGAGATCACTGCCCGCCAAGATGCCGCCTTCGGGGCGCATGAGCGTGCCCCACAGCGGACTTTTGTCGAAGAATGCCGGATCGAGCGTCTGCGCCATGAGCACCGCGCCGATCACGCTGGTCAAACCCATCGTCGCGCCGACCGAGAGATCAATGCCGCCGAGGATCAGCACGAAGGTCTGACCGATGGCGACGGCCAGCAGCGGAAAGCATATTTTGCAGCTGGTTCTGAGATGTTCCCCGGCGTGCGGAGCGATGGAAGAAAGATCGCAGCGACGACAAAGAAGATCAGCGTCAAGTATAAGACAAAATTGTTCGAAAGAAGAAAGCGGCGTATCCATCCACTGATAGAAGCATTGGTGCGCGGTTTTTCTTATTTCGGGGCGAGTGAGCCCCGGTGCAGGTGTGCTCGGTTCACGGAGTGTAGCCACTTGCTCAGTCCTTCATCCCTAGTGTTCCCGATAATTCGCCAGTTGGGGCAGGCGGTGGAATACCGCCCACCCCGATTGTAGGTCGAATTACTGGTTCAGGAAGCCTTCGTCATAGAGGACGCAGCCCCACATATCGCTGCGCTGCCAGCGGATGTTGCCCGCCGTGAGCGCGAAGCCGGGGTCGAGCAGAACCGCGTTCGGCTGGCTGACGCCGTCAGCAATGGCTCCACGGATGGCATCGAGGGTCAATTCGGCTTCGAGGAACAGATCCTGAACGCCGGTCGCATCAACGTAGCCGGAGTCGATCAGGCTGCACGCCGTCGCATCACCGTCGAGGCCAGCGAGCAGAACGTGACCGGTCGTGCCGGCGGGCTGCCACATGCCGCGCGGCTCCAGAACGGAGCGGATCGTCGGGAAGAGGAAGTCCGACGACGTGAAGATGAAGTCTACGCCGGGGTTCGCGGTGATGGCGGCTTCAAGGTTCGCCAGCGCCGTGGCCGCATCCCATTCCGTCGCGACTTCGATGGGGGTGTTGAACATGCCGGGGTAGGCTTCGTTGTAGCGGGTGATCACATTGAAGAAACCGTCACGACGGCCAATGGCGTTCGTGTCCTGCAGCGCGCCGACGAGGATCAGCGGGGTGATCGGTTCGCCGGTCACTTCGAACTGACGCAGCGCCTTCTGGGCGATGAATTCGACAGCCTGTTCGGTGGCGCTGACATTGTCGGCGACCACGACGATCCCACGCGACTGGTCGTTCGGCGGGCGGTTGAAGACCGCAATCGGAATGTCGGCGGCCTGCGCTTCATTGACGATGGTCACGGCGCTGTCGCCATCCTGCGGGATGATGATGATGCCATCGACGCCCTGCGAGATGCAGTCGCGGATTTGTTCAAGCTGGCGGTTGGGGTCTTCGTTGGCGTTGTATTCGAGGACTTCCACGCCTTCATTGCGGAGTGTATCGGTGATGGCGCGGTGACCCGCAACCCAGAATTCAGTTTCGAGGTCCTGAAACCCAAAGCAAATGGTGGTAGTGTCCTGCGCGACGACGCCGGTCACAGCCAGCGCGCCGATCATGGCGACTACGACGAGAACCAAACTACCCTTCAAAAGCTTCTTGAGCATGGAAAGACTCCTTAAACCAAAAAAGATTCGTTACTTCCAAACATCCCCCACGCGAGCCTGCTCCCGTGAGGGACGTTGAAGCCACAGGTATTTTTTGCGGAAGGATCGCTAACGCTTGATTTTGCCCTCCGCTGCCGGGATGTTTTCAATCGCGCGGGCGCATTCTTCCTGCACGCGCAGGTTGATGCGCCGATTTTCGGCCTTGAGCCGTTCCAGATCGTGCGCTTGGTACGCTTCGAGAATGCGGCGGTGGTCGTTGATAGCCTGCATTTCGTCGTAATTGGGGTGCCCCTCGGCGCGGACATACAGCACCGCGGCGACCTGCGCGACGATTTCCTGCCAGTTGCGCATGAGCAGGGGGTGTTCACTGCGATTAATCAGGTACTGGTGAAAGGCCATATCGGTGCTGCGCACCTGCTTGAAGTCGGCCTGCTGAATGTAGAACTGCTGCTGTTCCATGAGCATGTGCAGCCGCTCGTAGTCGGCACTGTTCAAGCGGTCGATGATCAGCTCGCCGGCAAAGTTTTCGAGCGTGACGCGCATAGAAAACAGCGCGCGCACGTCGTCGACGGTAAAGGCACGGACGAAACAACCACGGTTAGGCAGTGAAACGACGAGCGCTTCCCGTTCCAGAAGAATAAGCGCTTCGCGAACCGGGGTACGGCTCACTCCGAGCTGTTCGGTCAGTGACGCTTCGATGATGTGGTCATTGGCGCGGAGTCGACCTTCGATGATGGCAGTGCGAATTTGTTCTGCCACTTGTTCTCGCAGGCTGACCGCACGGATTTGGGAGAAAACCGTCATAGCTGCAATCTTTGGCTCAGAAAAAAGAGGACGATGCACAGCATTTTATCGCCCAAATCTATATACAGCAGATTGTATACAATCTACAATCATACTGTCAACTTTGTATATTATTTCACAATCGACCATTCTGATGTAGCTGGTGGATGTGGGCTGCTCGATGATAGTCAGACTGGACGCGAGCCAGAACACCTAGTCAAGCTTATTGCTGTGACAAGCGTTTCGGAGGCGCTAAACGTGCTTGCGACGCCCTGAAGTTGCGGTAAATCTAAACCGGAACCGGTAAAGCTTTTCTGGTTGGGCAACTACTCCGGGACAGGCTGCGCTTCATTGGCTTACCTCGGCTGAGAAGACTACGCAGCTAACCGTCTTTGCTGGGCTGAATTTTCCGCCCCAGACCAGCGCCAGATGAGCTAAACATAAGAGAATCGGTGGTTCCGCCGATTTGTCGAACCAGTTTTCATCCAGACTCCAACCACCCCACGAACTATCTGTCACACGGCTGAACAGCAGCACAGTGTTTGAGCAAGTCAGCTTTCCCGGGAAGTGTCTGAACCGGCGCGCGCAAACGGTTCAGGCAGTCCAGCCGATGAAACGGGTATCGACAACAAGAGAGGGCAAAAGCACATGGCTTCATGGACTCGACGTTCGTTCCTGCAAGGGGCAACGGTACTCACGGGCGCTTCCGCTCTGGGAATCAGCGGATTGTTCGGCATCAGCCGCGCGTTCGCTCAAGACATGACGGGGCAGAATGACGATGTACAGACGATCATCAATCTCGCCGCCACCGCCGAATTGTTCGCGTCGACGCATTATCTGGCCGCGATCAACGGCGACCTGAATCTCGACGAAGTCCAGCTCAATTATATGAAAGCGGCCTTCATCGCCGAACGCGATCACCTTGATCTGCTGCTGTCGCTCGGCGCGCAGCCGGTCGTGCAGGAATTCTACGTGCCGGAAATGCTGTTCAGCGACAAGGCGCTGTTCGCGCAGATCACGGAAGTCGCCGAGACCACGTTCGTCTCCGCGTACCTGGCCGCGACGCGGATTTTCGCGGAAGCGGGCGAGACGGCGTTTGCCGTCACCACCGCGCAGATCGCCGGGGTAGAAGCCGAACACCGCGCGCTGATCCGTCAGATCGGGCAGATGCTGCCGAATAACATCTCGTATGCCCAGTTCCAGTTCCGCAACGTCTCCGACGCGGTGCCGGTGCTCCAACCGTTCCTCGATGGCTCAGGCGATGGCTTCATCGGCCCGGTGGCTCCGCCCAGCGACGACGAAGTGGCTGCGATTCGCGCTGAGGCCGAGGCACTGGGTTACGAAGCGACGATGCCGTACGCCGCGATGTAACGCCGTTCCAACAGGTATTTTTCTGCTGAATGCACCTGCCGTTCCGGTGAACGGCAGCCACAATCAAGAGGAGTAATGACGATGGGACAAGGTATTTCGCGACGCGGCTTTCTCAAGAACACAACCCTGATCGCGGGCGCTTCAGCTGTTAGTTTCAATGCGCTGTTCGGGTTCAGCCGCGCGTTTGCCCAAGATATGACGGGCACAGATGACGACCTGCAAACGGTGATCAATCTGGCGGCGACTGCCGAGCTCTTCGCGTCGACGCACTATCTGGCGGCGATCAATGCGGCGAACAACGGCGATCTTGATCTCGCCGAGGTGCAGGTCAACTATCTCAAAACGGCGTTTCTAGCGGAACGGGAACACTACGATCTGCTGCTGTCGCTCGGCGCGCAGCCCGTAGTGCAGGAATTCTATGTGCCGGAAACGCTGTTCAGTGATGTCGACCTGTTTTCACAGATCACCGAAGTGGCGGAAACGGCGTTCACGGCGGCGTACCTCGCCGCCGCGCGCATCTTCACCAATCTGGGACAGCCCGCGTTCGCCGTGACCGCCGCGCAGATTGCGGCAGTGGAGGCCGAACATCGCGCACTGGTCCGCCAGATCGGTCGCCGTCTGCCGAACAACCTCTCGTATGAGAAATTCGATTTCAACAACGTGTCGGATGCGGTGCCAGTGCTCCAGCCATTCCTCGATGGCTCGGGCGATGGCTTTATCGGCCCGGTCGCGCCGCCCACCGAGGCGGATGTCGCCGCGATCCGCGCGGAAGCCGCCAGCCTCGGTTACATGTCAACGACGCCGTACGCGGCGATGGAAATGACGCCCGCCGCAACGCCGGAGATGATGGGCAGTGCCGTCATGGTGACCGCGGGCGCGGGCAACGTCAATATTCGCCGTGAGCCGAATACTTCGGCGGCGATTGACGGTGTGCTGAGCGCAAACACGAGCGCCGCCATCGACGGTCAGCGGATGGATGACGCCGGCATGCAGTGGTGGCATCT
The DNA here is from genome assembly GCA_016717205.1 of Candidatus Flexifilum breve. Classification (GTDB taxonomy): domain Bacteria; phylum Chloroflexota; class Anaerolineae; order Aggregatilineales; family Phototrophicaceae; genus Flexifilum; species Flexifilum breve. The sequence continues at coordinate 182,086 of JADKGC010000003.1, read as the reverse complement.
GAGCAGCGGCGGTTGGGTGCGCGCCGATACCGTCACCGTCGGTGAGGGCGCAGCGAACCTGCCGGGTATGTAAGGCGGAACAACAAGCCGATTACATGCGGACTCTCGGCTGAACCCCAGCGAGAGTCCGCTCAACTTCCGAAGTGTGATGCATAGAAAGGCAACCTCATGTCCTTAGGGCCAACAGAACTTCTGATCATCCTCGTCATTGTGCTGCTGCTGTTTGGTGTTGGGCGCGTTTCGCGGATTGGCGGCGAGCTGGGACACGCTGTCGCCAATTTCCGCAAGGGTTTGGAAGCGGTGCAGTCGCCCCAGGCGGAAACCCGCTCTGACGACCGCGCAGTGTAGCCGGAGCGGCCAACGATGGAGATTTTCGGGATTGGGCTAGGCGAACTGATGGCGATCATCCTCGTGATGCTCGTGATCGTCGGGCCGGAGCGGATGATTCGCTGGGCATTCACGCTCGGGCAATATGCGGGGAAGTTACAGCAGTTGTGGCGCGAGACCGCCAAGACGCTCCAGCACGAACTGGATGCGTCCGGCACGGGCATTACGGTGCCCAAGGAGATCCCAACCCGGCAAACCCTGACTCGCGATATGGATCGCGCGCTGCGTAACCTGTACGCGACGCCGCCCGCGCGCCGGGACGCCGCTCCAGCCGCCGAGGTGGTGGACGTGCCTGAAGTGGAGGAGAGAGCCGCATCATGAACATTCCCATGCGCCGCAGCGCTCCAGCACCGGTTGAAATGAGCATTATGGAACATCTGGTGGAACTGCGTAATCGCATGTTCGCCGTGCTGATTTCGCTGGTCATCGGCACCGTGATCGGCTTTCTGGCAGCGGAAACGGTGATGCTCTACCTGCAGCAGCCCTATGGTCGGGAATTCATTGTGCTGGGGCCGACCAGCGGCATCACCGCCTATTTCCGGGTCGCGCTCATGCTCGGTGGTATCCTGTCGATCCCGATGATCACCTACCATCTGCTGATGTTTGTGCTGCCCGGTTTGACGAACCGTGAAAAGCGTCTGGTCCTGGTCTCAATTCCGCCGATTACGCTGCTATTTCTGGTCGGTATGCTGTTCACATGGTTTGTCCTCATCCCGCCCGCCATCGGTTTTCTCTCCGGTTTTCAGCCGCGGCTGTTTCAACCCGAATGGACAGCGGATCTGTACCTGGGTTTCGTGACGACGTTGTTGTTCTGGATGGGCGCCGCCTTCGAAACGCCGCTGGTGTTCTTCATCGTCGCGCTGTTGGGATTTGTGCGCCCGCGGACACTGCTGCGGAACTGGCGCATCGCCGTGGTGGGGGCGATGGTCGCGGCGGCGATCATCACGCCGACCGTTGACCCGGTCAATATGTTTCTCGTGGTCGCGCCGCTGCTCTCGCTGTTCCTCCTGAGTATTGGCTTGACGGCTATCGCCGCGCGCATCCATGACCACCGCGCCGCTTCGGTCGCGCCCCCGCCCGTCGCCTGAATACCCCAAACCACATCCCCTGGTTGATAAGGGCGCGTGTGACGCGAGCGCGCCCTCGGCGAGTCGAGAAGAAAGGTCGTTGATGAGCGCTTCCAAAGCTTCGCAGACCCCACGTTTGCGCCGACCACAGGTTGTGCTAGACTTCACCTACAGCGCTGAAACGTCGCGGAAACCAGCGCCTGTGTACCATGGGGATGCTCCGCTTGCGGTTGGAAAAGGGGTCATGACGGAAACAGCCATTGCCGATCTTCGACTCATCAACCGTATCCTCCGTCGGGACGAAACGGCGCTCTCGGAGCTTTACACGCAGCACGGCAGTCAGGTGTTTGGGATCACCCTCCACGTGCTGCAAGATCGAACCCTGGCAGAAGAAGCGACGCAGGATACGTTTCTCAAAATCTGGAACAGCGCGCACAAGTGGGATGCGGAACGCGGCAAGCTCAGCACGTGGATATTCACCATCGCGCGCTACACGGCCATCGACATTCTGCGCCGCGAAGTGCATCAGGTCGCAGCCTCAGCTGTCGAACTGGATGAGATGATTCAATTGGCCGGGCAGCCGGGTCACAACCACGACGCGCTGGATGCCGAACTGATGAAATCGTTGATCGCACGGCTGCCACCGGAACAAATTGAAGCGATTGAACTGGCTTTTTTCAAAGGCATGACCCATCAGGAGATTGCCGCGCATTTACGTCAGCCCCTTGGGACGATCAAAAGTCGCATTCGCGGTGGATTACAAATGCTGCGTGGAATATGGCTGCGGGAGATGCGTTAACGCAAGAACATGGCAGTTTCGTGGTTCACCGAAGCAAAAGGCAGTCGTGTGTGAGCATGAACGAGAGACAACCCAAGCCTGAGCCGAGTTCCTCCGCCTGTGAAGAACTGCGCGCGCTGCTGCCCGCTTACGTGACGGGAGCCGCCGACGCGGATGAGGTGGCGCGCGTGCGCTTGCTGCTCGATCAATGCCCCGAAGCACGCGCCGAGATAGCAGAGTATGCCGCGGCCACCGCGGGTTTTTACGAGCGCATCGAACCAGTCATGCCGCCCCCGGAACTGCATGCCCGTTTAATGGCGCAGGTGCGGGCGCAGACTGCTGCCCCGGTCAGCGCCGCCACAGCGCGTAGACCAACGCCTGCGCCAGCAGCGCGCGTGTTCCCGCGGCGGTTACTGGGGTGGGCGTTAGCGGCTGCCGCTCTGCTGCTCATCATCAGCAACGTGTATTGGCTGAGTCAATGGAGCGGCCTGCAAAATCAGTTGACGGCCCTGCGGGAGCAGCGTGATCAGGCGATTGCGCTGGCGAGCGCCACGGACCTGCAGCGCACCGCGCTCATCAGCACGGAGGCCAACTCCGATCAGGCACTGGCGACCTTGTTGTGGAATGCTGGGTCGCAATCAGCGGTGCTGACCGGGCTGGCTCTACCGTCCCTGAATACCGAGCAGACCTTCCAACTCTGGTTGATCGCCGATGGTCAGCCGGTCAGCGCGGGCGTGTTCGCGGTCGACGCGCTGGGAGATGGCGCTTTGCGGTTTTCGGTCGATCAACCGCTGCAGAATTATCAGGCGGTGGCGATTTCGGTCGAACCGCTGGGCGGCAGTTCGGCTCCTACCAGCGCGCCCATTGCGCTCGGCACGCTGCCAACGCTGTAGCGACCGGGAGCGCTTGAGTTCCTCGAACTACATGATCTTTGATCTCGCTGGTTGTGCAGCTCGTCATGCTGATAGCGCCAATCGGATTTTTGACCTAAAAGGCTGTTTCACCACCGAACGATTCACCGCCCACGCATGCGTGGATCGAGCACATCCCGCAGCCAGTCGCCGAGGAAAACCACGCCCAACACCGTGATCGTGATCGCGATCCCCGGAAAAGTGGTCATCCACCACGCGCTGTTGATGTACTGGCGACCATCCGCGAGCATCAACCCCCACGTCACGGTCGGCGACTTGACGCCGAGCCCAAGAAAACTGAGCGAAGACTCCGCCAGAATGGTCACGCCGACCTGCGAGGCTGCGAGCACGATCGCCGTCGAAACGACGTTGGGCAGAATGTGGTTCAACATCACCCATACGCGGCGCTGACCAATCGCATAGGCGGCGACGACGTATTCCATCTCGCGCGCCTTCAACACCTCGGCGCGGATGACGCGGGCATAGGTAACCCACCCGGTCAGGCCGAGGATCAACATCAGTGTGCCGAGGCCGGGACTGAGCACGCCGGAAATCGCTACGACGAGGATGATGAAGGGGATGCTCAGAAAACCATCCGCGAGGCGCATGAGCACGTTGTCGATCCACCCACCGAAGAAGCCCGCGACCAGCCCGACCAGTACGCCGATGGTTCCAGCGATGGCGACCGACACCACGCCGACCAGCACGGAGACGGTGCTGCCGACGATCATGCGGCTGTAAATGTCGCGTCCAAGCTGATCGGTGCCGAGCCAGTAGCTGCCGTTCGTATCGGTATAGCCCGGTTCTTTGAAGCGCGCGCGCAGATTATTCTCGGTGGGATCGTGCGGGACGATCAGCGTTCCGAACAGCGCGAGCAGGACGACGATCGTCACGATGATGAAGCCGATCAGCCCGACCGGGTTGCGCCGCAGTGATCGCCAGAACGATCCCAAACTGCTGCGGCGTTGTCTGCCGCCGAAACCCACAGCGATTTTGGGGACAATCACCCGCTCATCCTTGGCTTCCACAGTTTCTGCTCTCTAGTTATAGTGAATACGCGGATCGAGGTAGACATACAACACATCGATCACGAGATTAATCACAAGAAAGGATAGGGCGAACCAGAACAAGCCCGCCTGCACGACGGTGATGTCGCGCACGTTAATCGATTCGATCATCAGGCGCCCAAGTCCCGGCCATGAAAAGACGCTCTCGACCACGACCGAACCGCCGAGTAACCAACCGAGCTGCAGCCCGAACACCGTTACAATCGGGATGAGCGCATTGCGCAGCGCATGGCGATACAGTACCAACTGCTGGCTGAGACCTTTGCTCTGCGCTGTCCGAATGTAGTCCTGACTGAGGACTTCCAGCATGGCCGAACGTGTGATCCGCGACAGGCGCGCCGCCGTGCCCACTGCCAGTGTCACCGCGGGCATAATGATCGCCGCTGGCTCCAGCGCGCCAAAGGCAGGCAAAATCCGCAGGTTGACCGAAAAAATGATGATCAACATCAAACCCAACCAGAAATTGGGCATGGCATTGCCGAGCGAGGCTAATGCCGAACTGACCACATCGATGGCGCCGTTGCGTCGGACGGCGGACAAGATGCCGAGGGGCAGGGCGATCACTAACCCGAGCAGCGCGGACGCCGCCGCCAGCAAATAGGTGTAGCCGAGGCGCTCGAAAACCAGCTCCATCGCCGGACGGCGTGCCTGAATCGACTGCCCGAAGTCGCCCGTCACCGCCTTACTCAAAAAGAGTACGTACTGCTCAACCAGCGGTTTGTCGAAACCCCACGCCGCCCGCAGCCCCGCGATCTGCTCCTGATTGAACGTCGGGGGCGCCATCACCGAAATGGGATCGCCTTTCAGACGCACCATGAAGAACACGAGCAGCGAGACAATAAACAGCGTCAGCGCCATTTCCAGCAGTCGCCGCATGACAAGAGCGCGCATCGCATCTCCTCTAGGTGAAAGCAGAGCAGGGCAGCGCACGCACGTTCCGGCGCTGCCCCGCTCTCATGCCGATCTAGCTGCCAGCCGGACGGAGGTCACGGAACGTGAACCAGCCATCCTTGCGCGGCGTGAATTCGAACTCCGCGGAGTTGTAGGCGATGACACTATCTATTTCATAGAGTGAGATCGTCTGAGCGTAGTTCAGGTAGGTGTCCCACCACTGTTCCCACAGCGCCAACCGCGCATCCGGGTCGACCGTCGTCAGGATTTCGCCACCGAGCTGATCCCATTCTTCCACGCAGACATTGTAGTTCGCCTGCACCCAGTCACAGCGATAGAACGAGGGTACCAACGACGGCGTGCAGCCGAGCGTCGTCAGCATCATGTCGCGGTTGTTGCCGCCCGACGTGATCTGTTCCGAATAAGCAGACGTATCCAGCACGTTCAGTTCGACCGTGAAGCCGACTTCTTCGAGCATGGCCGCGGCGACTTCCGCGACTTCCTTTTCGTTGCCGAACTGGAAGGTCGGCGCGTCAATATAGATCGTGGGGCCTTCACCCGCGGCGAAACCGGCATCCGCTAAGAGCTGCCGCGCTGTATCCGGGTTGTACCACGCGCTGATGAATTCCGGATCGTCGATATTGCCTACGGAGCCTTCCGGATAGTAATCGCACACGCGGCCCAGCCGGGCGTGCGCCGAACCCTGAACTTCGGCCAGCAGATCGCGGTCGAGCGCATGGCTGATGGCGAGGCGGATGTTGTTATCAACGGTGGCCGGGACGAAATCCGGGTAGGTCGTGGCGACCGCGCCCGTTTCCGTTTCGACACGGAGATAGAAGCTCGTAATGCGGTTGGACGTTTCGCGGACGACCGAAACTCCCTCCGTGCCTTCCAGCAGACCCACATCCGAGACCGGCACGGCGGGGATCATGTCTACCTGACCCGCCAGCAGGGCAGCGACCTGTGCCGAGGCTTCCGGGATGACCTGATAGATCACGCGGTCGACGGCGGGCGGGCCAGCCCAATAGCCATCCCACGCTTCAAAGACGTAGCGGTCGCTTTCGGTGAATTCCACGAGCTTATACGGGCCGGAACCCACGGGCGTGCGCGCGAATTCTTCTTCGCCGACTTCTTCCATGTAGCCGGGCGGCAGCAGTTCGCAGCCGTTGTAGCTCACGTCGTATTCAAAGTAGGGATGCGGGCTCACCGTGATGACATCGACCGTCACCGGATCCACCACGACCACTTCGGCGATGAACTGCCACTGCGGATAGACCAGGAAATCTTCGCGCGTGCGCACGCGGTCCAGGTTCCACTTGACGGCTTCGGCATCCAGCGGTTCACCATTCTGGAAGGTCAACCCTTCGCGCAGGTGGAAACGCCAGGTGAGGTCATCGATATTTTCCCAGCTCTCCGCGGCCTGTCCGACATAGCCGTTCCCATCGGCGGCACGCCAGATGAGACAGTCGTACAAGCCGTTGGTCAGCCAATGGGTTGAGCCAAACCAAGTAACGGGCGCATCCATCGTGCGGATCGGACCGGAATGCGCGAACACAAACTCAGTGACGTCGTCCTGCGCAATCAAAGGCTGCACAGTCAGAACGACGGACATGACCAGTAGGAGGATTACAGCGACGATTCGTGTACGGGGCTGTACGTTCATGTTTCTGGCTCCAAGGCTAAAAGACAATACTGACTTAAATCCGCGTCTCTGCTATCCTAGGCTCCCGAGATAGGCATCACCTCCTCTATACGGGCTGGGCTGCACGTCTTAACAGGCGGGGAAACACCTACGAAACCGCCAAGTTTACTGTTGGGTGTTCCCCTGCCGACCTACCGAACTCAAACGCCCACTAGGCTTCCAACCGCATGTAGTAGCGGCTGGCGCTGTGCGGCGACAACCGCACCGCACCTTCCGGCGTCACCAGAAAATTATCTGAAATCAGAAAACCGCGATCATTCTCCAGAATTGTCCCCGGATGGAACGACAACACCATGTTCGATTTCAACACAAAATCGGGGTTGCTGGCTGTACTGGGACCATCGCTGCCGTCCAGCCCGGTGCTGTGACAATCGGGCGTGTGCTTGCCGACGACCGGGGAAACCGAGATCGCGCAGTGTTTTGTCGTTGGCATCAGAGATCATGCGGAAGGTGTTGCCCGTCTTGGCCGCTGCCGCCGAATTTTCGACCGCCAGCAGATAGCCGTCGTACATCGCCTGCACATCTTTGGGCAGGGGCTTGAACGAGAAGACGGTCGTCATTTCCAGCCAGTAGCCCCACGGCGACTCATAGACGATCTCGAAGTTCATGATGTCGTCTTCGGCCATGCGCCGATCCTTGTGCGTCGGCACGGTGTACGGTGACAGGTCGGTCGACACTTTGGTGCGTCCCCAGAAGCCGCCAAACGCCTTGATATAGCCTTCGACTGCCGCGCACACATCCCAGTAGCGCGCGCCGACCCGCGCATACTCACGATACACATCCATCGCCGCATCGAGGATCGCTCCGTTCTGCTGGATGGCTTCCAGTTCGAACGGCGTTTTGATCTGGCGAATGGCGTCATACGCGGCGGAGACTTCAACGAGTTCGTAGCCTTCCAGCGCCTTGACGAATTTCGCGTGCTCCCCAACGGGCATCAGCTTGTTCATGTTCACCATGCCGATGCGCTTATTCGCGCCCGCGTAGTCTTTCGCGAGGTTTGTGGTGCGCGCGACGATGTTGTCTGGCGATTCGACGCGGTCGGGCAGGGTGGTCGTTTCGTTGCGGCTCCACATCGACTGATACGAGCTCCACACCTGCAGCCACGGATGCGGATCATCCGCGCCGAGCACGGCGTAGGCTGCGCCGCCCCAGATGTGCGCGTGCGTGATATAGCGAATCGCGCCGATGCCGCCCGGCTGCGCCTGACCGACGATGATCAGCGCGCCGAGGTCTTTCTCTTTCATCATCGCCTGAATGCGTTCGACGCGGCGGGCGACGTCGCGCTTGAGTGAGTCATGGGTCAACATAGAGGTGGTGTGCTCCTGTTCGTGAGTTAGGTAGTCAATCTCATTAAGGCACAGCAACTTCAGCTTGCAGATCCCCGAGAATGGCAAGAATGTGATCTTCCAGCGGCAGCGGCCACGACGCGCCCGCGTGCACGACTACCCCGGCACGTGGGGCGGTGATGCGCTGTGCGACTGTGCCCGTGAACGGATGCCGCACATAGCCGAGTTCTTCGCCCGCCTGTACCTGTGTCCCGCGCTTGGCGGTATGCATGAAGGTGAAGCCGCGTTCGCCGTCCGGCTTGATGAAGGTGTGCGCTGCGATCACCTGCACGGAGGTCGATTCATAAGCGAGCGCCCCGCCGAGCATCTTCAGGTGACGCAGGGCATTGAGCACCGCGTTTTCGATGCGTCCGAGATCCTCTTCGCGGTAGTCGCGCAAACCGGGGCCACCGCCGATGTACGCGGCGACGACCGCTTTGCCGTCCTGTGCCGCCTCGTACGCCATCGAAGAGTCGGCGGGCTGTCCAAGCACGACCTGCGGCAGTCCGAGCGCCAGCGCCAGCGCTTTAGAAGTGTCGCTTGTGCTCGTCGTATACACGCCCGCGTAGCGGTAGTAGCCCCACTGCGATCCGGTGCGGATGTCGATGAGCGCGTCTGCCTTCGCGATCACCGCGCGGTAGTACGCGTCGATCAACTGCTCGCTGACTGTGCCCGCCGGGTTACCGCGCCCGACCCGGTTGAGATGCTTCTCATCCCAGACGCTCGTTTCCTGCTCAAATTCAAAGCCGGACGTGTTCATCAGCGGGACGACGACCAGCGTCCCCGCTAATTGCGCGGGATCAATGGCTTTGACGATCTGCGGCAGAATCAGCGACGGTTCGATCTCCAGACCGCTCGCGCCTGCCTGTACGACCAGCATGGGACCGGGTTGCGCGCCGACTACGAGGTGCAGGGGGATGTGCACGTCAAAGCGCCCGTGCGTTTCGCCGAACTTGAATGCGCCGTAGGCCTTCGACCCGGGTTGAGCTTCAATCGTTCCGATCTTCATCATCAGCGCTCCTAGTACACATATAGATCGGCGGTGCGGCGGTCTTCCACACGGTCAATCGTGCCGAGAATGCCAATCGAGGTCGCGCCGACCGTCGGCCATTCCTGCCCGCTCGGGATGACGATACCGTCCTTCGGTGTTTTCATGTCCGCTAACACGTCACCCGTGTAGGGGTCAAGGAGCTGACCATACACATCACCCGCTTTGAGCTCGTCGCGGAACGCCTTCAGCCGCACGAACAGCCCGTCAACGTCGGGCTTCCAGATGACCACGCCCGCGTTATAGACGGTGCACAGGTCGCCGTCGGCCTCGAATGCGCCATCGATAATGCGCATTGACTTCAGAATGTTCCAGATGCCCCGTTCCGCGTCGCGCACATTGTCCGCGCCATTCTTGAACCAGCCTGTGCCGCCGCCGAACTCCAGCGTGATCTGCGCGACCCCCGCGCCATCAATCGCTTCTTTGGCGGAGTTATTGCCGAACGTCCCCGGCGGGAAGAACGCCGCCTGATCCAGCCCGAAGGCGACCACCAGCTTGCGCCGCATCTTTTCCAGTTCGGTCAGATTGTTTGGGTCGGCTTCCGCGCTGAACAGCACGTAACGCTCATAGGCCGTCCGCGCCCCCGCGTGGAAGTCGACCATCACGTTTGCCTGCCGGATGACTTCCTCGAAGTACACATAGGCCGCCTGATCGGTCACGCTGCCGTTCTTCTTGCCGGGGAACAGGCGGCTCATGTCTTTGCCGTCCAACCGTGACCCGCGTTCGCCGAGTTCAAAGCCGACGCGGTTGACCACGGGCACGGCGATCACATTGCCGCGCAAAGTTTTGGGGTCGAGCTTGCCGATGAAGTTGAGAATGGCAATCGAACCGATGATCTCCCCACCGTGAATCGCGCCCTGCACCAGCATTGTCGGGCCGGGTTCGGCTCCGGCGAAGAGGTGAATCGGAAAGTCCGGGCTGAGACCGGAACGCGACGCGGCGGTCTTCAAATAGCCGAAGACGTGCTCACCGGGTTGGGCTTCTAGCTGTCCCACTTTCAAGGTCATGGGGTGTCCCCTCCAGCATGTGCGCCGAGATACTTCTGAAACCAGCCGAGGATGCGCCGCTGATGTTCGATGCGGTTACCAGGGCGACCGCCGCGCGTCAGACCGTGGTTTTCGCCTTCAAACACCACCATTTCGACTGTCTTGCCCATCCAGCGCAGCACGGCGAACAACTGCTCCGCCTGATCGAGCGAACAGCGGTAGTCCTCGTCCGCATGGAGAATGAGCAGCGGCGTGTTGATATTGGCCGCATACGCAATCGGCGACTGCCGCCAGCTCGCGTCGAGGTCTTTCCACGCGTTCGTCCCGGTTTCGCCTTCCGTGCCTTCCGGCCCGATGTCCGAGGTGCCGAAGAAGCTGATCTGGTTGGTGATCGAGCGCTGCGTCACCGCGGCGGCGAAGCGGTTAGTGTGCCCGACGATCCAGTTGGTCATGAAGCCGCCGCAGCTCCCGCCCGTCACGCCGAGCCGCTTGGCGTCCACGTACGGTCGGCTGACCAGCTCATCCACGCCGAGCATGATCTCTTCGTAGTCCGCCCCGCCTTGATCGCCTTCGCTGGCATGGGTCCACGCTTGGCCGTAGCCCGCTGTTGTGCCGCGTTGATTGAAATACGCGACCACGAACCCGGCGTTGGCGTACACCTGCACTTCGTGGTTGAAGTCCCATGAGAACATGGAGCAGTGCACGTAGACAATCGTCGGGTAGCGAACACCCTCGATAAAGTCGACGGGTTTGACCAGCCACGCGTGAACTTTCGCGCTGTCGAGTCCGTTGTACCAGTACTCTTCCGGCGGCGAGAGGTAGTGGTCGCGCAGCCACGGGTTGAAGTCGGAGAGCTGCTGCGTCGCGCCGTTGTGCCAGAGATAGAGTTCGCCGGGATTGGCGGGATTCGCCTGCCCATACGCAACCGTGCCGCCGACCGCCGGACTGTATTCAAACGTGACGCTGTTTCCGCCGACGATCCGCTCGTACTCACCAGCGGGTGTGATGCGAAAGAGGTTGGTCGCGCCCTGTTCGGTGAGCAGGAAATAGATGTACGCATCGCCGGGAGCCCACTTCATGGTGATGTTGGCCAACCCCTTGCGCTGATCGGCGACCGCGTAATTGCCGACTTCCTCATCAAGGTCAGCGCCGAGCTTGCGCGCTGTCCCCGCCGCCACATCGGCGATGTGCGGCTGCCAGAAATTGCGGCGGTTGACGGGCGGCGGCAGGTTGTGCCCGGCAAACGCGATGGAGCGGTCGTCTTCCCCCCACACCGGGCTGAGCGCCGATCCCTGCCAGTCAGGCAGGAGCAGGCGCGGCGTGCCGCCGGGGTAGTCGAGAATGAAGATTTGCCCGTAGCCGAGCGGGATATTTTGTTCGCGCGAGGTGCCGACGAACGCGAGCTTGTCGCCCGCCTGACTCCATTTGGGCGTGGCATAGTCGCATTCGCTGTGGGTGAGCTGGACGAGGTCGCCCGTGTCGAGTTCGAGCGTCCAGATCTGCGTGAAGCGGTCGTGCACCCAACCGCTGCCATCCTGTTTGTAGCGCAGACGGCGCACCACCTTGATCGTGGGCGGGGGAATGCCGGGAGCGGAGGATCGATCATCCACACTGCGGATCGCCGTCCAGCGCACGCCGACCAGGCGCCGACCATCTGGCGACCAGTCCGTGCCGGTGAACGCCTCCCCGTCGATGGGATAGCTGCGCGTGCCGCTTTCCGACCACACGCGCACCGAGTTCGCGCCGCCTTCGCTGTAGCTGTAGGCGAGCTGCTGGCTGTCGCGGCTCCACGCCAGCGCAAACGCCGTGCTCGCGCCGGAGCTCAGGCGCTGCACCGACCCCGTGGCGAGATCGCGCAGGTACACATGGGTCGTGTACCCGTTCGTCTCCGCCTGCGGGTGGCGCACGGTGTAAGCGATGCGCGATCCATCGGGCGCGAGCGCGATGTCGTCCAACCAGCGAAACTGCATCAGGTCTTCAGAAATCAGGCCGCGCCGCCGGCCAATCCGAGCGTCATTCGATGCTGGTTTCAATGTCACCTCCCAGTCACGACTTTTTGGAAATCAGGTCGTCGACGGTCTGTTCGATGACGCCGAAGAAGCAGCACCACTGGCCTTCCAGCACGGAGGGGCGCGAGCGCAGTCCGAAGATCACGCCGTCACGCGGCGCTTTCACTTCGCCGATCACATCGCCGTACAAGTCGTAGATCTGTCCGATGATGGTCCCGGCGGGGATGTTCGTCTCAAACGGTAGTTCTGGGTTGCCGACGAACATCCCTGTCGCGGGCGCGAGCAGCGCGATCTGGAAGCCCCATCCGCCACGCCGGGGCGTACTGCGCTGGGCCGTCGATCATCTTGTAGTGCCGCATCACATTCAGGTAGCCCGCTGCCAGATCATCGGCAATGGCGTGGAAATCGCTGGTCAGCGTGCGGCAGTTGCCGCCCAGTTCGACGGTCACGCCGCCTTTGCCCAGCGCGCCGATCTGCGAACTCGGGTTGCCGCCGCCGGTTCCGCTGCGGAACACCAGCGTCCAATTCGGCCCCATCGCCGCCGCCAGTTCGAGGCTGGCCGGGTTATCCGAGGCGAAGATCATGTGCGCGAGATACGAATGCTCGCCGCCCGAATGGGTCGCGATCTGCAAGTCGCAGTGATCTTTCATCGCCTGCCAGTGCGCCCATGCGATGCGTTCGGTCGTGTAGCCTTCCGCCTTACCGGGGTAGAGGCGATTCATGTCATAGGAAAACGTGTCGAGCGGGTCGCCGCGCGTGCCCGCTGTGAACGCTTGTACGTTCATAACCGGAACAGCGACAACCGTGCCGCGCAGCTTCTGCGGGTCGATCTGCGCGAGAGCCTTGAAAATCGAAAATGGGCCTTCCGGCTCGTCGCCGTGCGTCGCGCCGTTCAGCCACAGAATCGGGCCATCTTCCACACCGCGATACACGATGATGGGCACTTCGCGCTCCCGGGCGTACATATCTTTGCCGATGGGGATGCCGCCGCGCTTCATCTCGCCGGGCATAACGGATACTGTTCCAATCGTCAATGGCGCTGCCATCTCTCAAACTCCTCAGTGTGAAGCACAATAAAGTTTTCGAGCGCAGCCGACTGCGCCCCGCTGATCACAACGGAAAAGCGACCTTCAGTTCTTCGGCCAGTCCCCGCAGCCCCTCGACCGTCTCGCGGGAGAGCGGCACGCCGTCCTGTTCACGCTGCGCCATGCGCTTGAATTCCACTTCGCCGGGCAAGATCACCGGGCGTGCCGGGTCAATCGGCGGCGCGCCTTTGACTTCCGCGATGAGCTGTTCCAACCGCGCATCGACTTCTTCGCGCGGCATGAACGCACCGGGGTCGATGGCCAGCATAACGTGACCGACATCGTGATGGCTCTCATCCTGAAACACCTTCAGCCCAAACAGTGATCCGGTCATGACGCCCGCCAGCACATCGGTGATGAGGCTCAAGCCGTAGCCTTTGTATTCGCCGATGGGCAGCAGGGGACCCTCCATCGCCGCCGCGGGGTCGGTGGTCTTCGCGCCGTCCGGCGTGAGCGCCCAACTGTCGGGCATCGGCTTGCCTTCGTTCATGTACCAGCGCATCATGCCTTTGCCGGACATCGTCAGCGCCATATCGAGCACAATGGCGTGCGTGTCTTTGCGTGGAATGGCGATCCCCCACGGGTTCGTCCCGAGGACTACCTGCGCCGATCCCCACGGAGCCATTTCGGCTTTCGCATTGGTGAACGACCAGCCGATCAGACCATGTTTAGCCGCGTGCAGCGCATGGTACCCGGCGATGCCGAAGTGATTGCTGTGCCGGACGCCGACCATTGCGATGCCCGTCACCTTGGCTTTCTCGATAGCGCGCGCCATCGCCCGGTGCGCCGACACATAGCCGAACCCCTTGGCCGCGTCGAGCAGGGCATAGCTCGGGCCTTCGCGCACCCACTGCATCGGGGCGTTCGGGACGATGCCGCCATTCTTGATCTGGCGGTAGAAGCGGAAGAATTTCTCCAGCCCTTGCCCCTGACCGGGATGCCACCACAGCGACGCGGTCATCAGACCGTCGGTGACGATGGCCGCCTCTTCGTCAGTCGCGCCGAGCGCGAGCAGAAAATCGGTCGAAAACTGCTTGAGCGTTTCCAGCGAATACAGATTAATCAGTTCTGTTTTGCCAATGTCGTAAGCCACATCTATCCCTCAAACACTCGTAGACTACCCGTCCCTAGAGAGGCGGCAAAATCCGATTCAGTACGGCTTCTTTGACGACAAGCCCTTAGCCCGTGATGTTCTTCATGGCTACGCGCATCCGTTCCAGCCCTTCACGCAGCTTGTCCTCCGGCTGCAGGAAGGTCATGCGGATGTACTGCCCGCGCTCTTTGTCGAAAGCCGAACCGGGATACACGAGCACATGCTGATCGGTGAGGATCTTCTGCGCGAGTTCCGCGCTGTCCATGCCCGTGAAGCTGATATCGGCGAAGACGAACTGTCCACCCTGCGGCATGCCGTACTTGATGCCCATGTCGTCGAGCGCGTCCATGACGATCTGGCGACGGCGCGTATAGGTGTCCGCCATCATTTTGACGGGTTCCTGCGGCCCGGTCAGCGCGGCCAGCCCGGCATACTGGGAAATGACCGAGGTGCCGCCGGTCATTGCCGCCTTGAGTTCGCGCACCCGCGCCATGAGATCCGCCGGACCGACGATCCAGCCGAGCCGCCAGCCCGTCATGGCGAAGGATTTGGAGAGCGCATTGAGCGTGAGCGTGCGTTCTTTACCGCCGGGCAGCGAGGCCGGGCTGATGTGCTGGTAATCGTCGTAGATGAACAGGTCGTAAATGTCATCCGCGATGATGATCAGATCCCGCTCATGGGCGATGCCGATGAGTGCTTCCAAGTCCGCGCGCCCAATCACCGTCGCGGTGGGGTTATTCGGCGACACCAGCAGGAGCGCGCGTGTTTTGTCGGTGATGGCGCGGCGTACCGCTTCCGGATCCGTCCGAAAGTTCGTATCAGCGGTGCTGGGAATGCTGATCTTTTCCGCGCGGGCAAACTTGAGCGCATCCGCGTAGGTGTTGTAGTTAGGCTCCGGCACGATGATCGCGTCGCCGGGGCCGAGCGCGGTCAGGACCATGAGCACAAGCGCTTCCTGCCCGCCATTGGTGACCACGACTTCGGTGGCGGGATCAACGTCGATGTTGTTGACGCGCTTCACCCGGTCGGCGATGGCCTGCCGCAGCGCGGGCAAGCCTTCCGGCGGCACGTAATCGGCGTGATGTTCGACCATCGCCCGCTTGGCCGCTTCGATAATGTGCGGCGGCGTGTCAAAGTCTGGGTCGCCACGTCCCATGATGATCGTGTCGCTGTAGCCGCGCGCCTGCGCGATCAGCGCATAGAGCAGATTGGTTCCCTGTTTTGGTGCGGTCGTCATAATGCCTTAAGCTCCTTGGAGGCTGTGCGCCAGCGCGGCACTGGTCTCAGGCGAAACGGTGAGGCGCACCACATCGGGCGCGCCGAAGTCAGCGCCATCAGCCGCGCTGTAGCCCACGGCGGCGAAGCGAGCGAGGGCGGATGCTTTTGTGGTTGGCGACAAGCGCAGCGCGAGCACATTCACCGCCTCACCGGGGATGACGGCGTGCGCGGCGCTGATCTCGGTGATCACCGTCGCGCGCAGTTTGGTCAGTCGATCACGCTGGACGGGCAGCGCTTCCGCGTAGAGTTTGCTGGCCTCAAGCGCGGCATACTGGGCCGCCGTGCTCGTGCAGATCGCCATGATTTGCTTCTGCGACTGCATCGGCGCGATCAACGCCTCGGGTGCGGCGATGTAGCCGATGAACCAGCTCGACAGCCCCATACCGGGAAACGTCTCGCCGATCACAACCGTGCGATCCGCGTTTTCCTGCACCGACGCCAGTGACGTGTAAGCGGCGGTCCATGGCGCGAGGCCCTGATCCCAGATGATGGTGGCGTCATATGCGCGCGCCAGCTCCGCAATGGCCGCTACTTCAGCGGCGCTATACGCGGCTCCGGTCAGGCGGGCAGGGGATTCGAGGTAGGCGAGGCGCGCACCCGCAGTGAAGGTCGCACGAAGACCGTCAAGCGTAGGCAGAGCGCGTTCATCGACCGCAATCAAATCGACATTGAGCGCGCGCACGCCGAGCGCTTTGCGCATGCCGGGATGTGCGACGGTGGGCACGGCAACGCGCCCGAAGGCATCGCCGATCATTTGAATGGTCAAGAAGCGCGACTCCTGCATGCCCGCGGTAACGATCACATTGCTCTGGGCATAGTTGGCACTGAACGCGGTGTGCAGGTAATCGGCGAGGGCCACCCGCAGCGGGGCGATACCGGGCACATCGACATAATGCGTTTGCCCGGCTTCCAGCGCTTCGACCGCGCTTGCGATCATACGCTCGTCTAGTGGGGCAAACAGCTCATCCGCGCTCAGGTCATGTGCTGTCTGTGCCATCAAGGGTGGGGCAGACGCCTTGAGTAACGTATTCTGATGGTGCTGTTCAAGGATCAGGGCTTTAGTCGATTGAACCATGCGGGTGCTGTCTCCTATTTTGTGCTGGGGTTAGTCGGCGACGAGCTGTTGTCTTCTTGCCAGTCCTCGGCAATCGCGCCGCCGCTCAACCCGATGTGATAGTGGATAAGACTCACGGCTTCCTCAACGTCTTTGCGCGCGATGACATCGACAATGCCGTAGTGATTCCGGGCGATGGCGAGGAGGTCACCCTTCTTACGATTACGCAGCGACATCACCTGCCGTACGCGCAGCGCGACCATACTCCACAGGTTCACGAGCAAGTCATTGCCGCTCGATGCGACGAGTGTGTCGTGGAAATGGCGGTCAATCTGGTTGACTTCCCGTAAATCGCCCGCTTCCGCCGCGGTGAGCATGGCGTCGCAAATCGCGCGCAGTTGGTCGATCACGGCGTGTGTGTTTTCGCCCAGGATGATCCGTTTGATTGCGAAGCCTTCCATCAGGCTGCGCACACTGTAGAGTTCTTCGATGTCTTTGCGCGCGAGCTTCTTGACCGTAGTTCCATGGTAGGGGACGATTTCGACTAAGCCCTGGGTGTTGAGGATATTGATCGCTTCGCGCAGGGGTGCTCGGCTAACGCCTAGCTGGCCGGCCAAGTCTGCTTCGATCAGGATCTGCCCGGGTTTCAACTCACCGTTGACGATGGCAGCGTGCAGGATAGCGAGCACGTGGTCGCGCAGCGGCTTATTCTGGATTTGGGCCAGAGACGAAATGTTGGATGGGTCTTTGGGTTCCGAACTCATACTCATCATCTCGCAGAGATATTATAGATAATCGACCATCGACCATCGACCATCGACCATCGACCGCATATTTTAAGTGGCTATCAGCAGTTGTCAAGTAATTGCTAGGGGAAGTTCAGTTTATGTGGCGGATGGGCGAAATCTGAGGTCATGCCGCAGTTTGAGGAGCGGCCCCGCAGCGTGATGGCGGCTTCGTTTTTGCACTCGATCTACTTGTGCCAGCGGAGCGATTCCATCACGCCATCTTTCGAAGTACTCGAATTCGGAAGCAGGTTGATTGCTCGTCAGTGAGTCTTCAAACCGGGCATGCAAGGAACTTGAGACACGGCGCGTCCAGATCACCGATGTGACTACGCATCCGACACGAGCGCGGAGTGAGGTCTGCAGGGAGCACGATTGTCAACACGGCTTCGACTTCCCCGGGTCAACTGGAAGTTTCACCCGGCGGAGGAGTCAGACGACGCGATCGGCTCGCGGGCGTCTTCCATGACAATTACTGAGCTGCCTGACTCATGGGAGACAGCGCGCGATTAGTGTTTTCTGCTGCTTCTGGTCTGTATTGCGCTCTGAGACTCGCGGATCACATGGTACGTCAATGTCCCGAGGATGGTGCCGCGGATGGGTATAGTCTAGTAAATCCAATGATCTGTCCGCAACCCGCAATCAGCGTTGGACCCAGCGAGCGCGCCGGGTTCATCGAGGCACCGCTGATCGGGCTGCCCCACAGGGCGTCGAGCGTCGCGAGTGTGACCATAATACCGTGCAGCAGTGAGGTTGCCCGTTACCTGATCGATCACCAGCTTGATTGTAGTATTGCTCTCAAACATTTGGCGAAAACGCTGCTCATTCAATGGGAACGCGCGGTTTGCTTCTTCACGGACGGTGACATCTTTTTGTGTTCCGAAGCAGTAAGTAATTACCCCGTGTGGATCACGCAGCGGGGTGACCGAAACTTCATTCCAAAACCGCGTACCTTGGTAGAGTTGGGTATTCCGCGCAGCACGTTCTACCGCTACCGCCAAGTGGGACGGAGGGGCTCGAAACCCATCCTCTTCAGCGCCAGCAGTTCTGGAACCAGATCCCGCCCGTGGTTCATGAGCGCGTGGTGCAGGTTGCGCTGGAGCATCCGGCGCAGATGCAATCGGCTGAACTTTGATTTGTGTTGGGGATAAGAATATTCGGACTTGTCTCGGCTGCCGAGATAGATCAAACTGCGACGCAGACACGGACAGAGCCAAGTTGACCGTGATCGTCAAGGAATCGCTTGATCAACAAGGAGTATAGACTGATGGACGCAACAAACCGGGTTGCCCTTGTGACCGGAGCAGGCACTGGCATTGGCAAGCGCGTCGCGTTGTTGCTCTGGGAAGCTGGATATTCGGTTGTGCTGGCAGGCCGTCGGCTGGAAACCTTGGAACAAACGCTGAAAGAGGCCGACGTACCAGCGGCTCGCGGCTTGATAGTTCCCACGGATGTGAGCGATCCAACGGCGGTCGCGGAACTGTTCACAGCTACGATGGACAGATTCGGACGACTGGACGTTCTGTTCAACAATGCGGGTGTCGGCGCGCCTGCTGTGCCGCTCGAAGACCTTAGCTATGACCAGTGGCGCTTGGTATTGGATACGTGTGTGACGGGGGCGTTTTTGTGTACCCAGCACGCTTTCAGAATCATGAAGAACCAAACCCCGGGCGGCGGGCGTATCATCAACAACGGTTCCCTCTCTGCGCACACTCCGCGACCACATTCTGCGCCCTATACGGCGGCGAAACACGCGATCACAGGGCTTACCAAGTCGACCGCCCTGGATGGCCGAGCCTTCAATATCCACTGTGGACAGATTGATATTGGCAATGCCGCTACTGACATGACCGAGCAAATGAAACGGGGTGTGCTGCAAGCCGATGGGACAACAGCCGTTGAGCCGACCATGGATGTTGAGTATGCCGCGCAAGCGGTCGTGTATATGGCGAGTTTGCCCCTCCATGTCAATGTGCCCTTTATGACGCTCATGGCGAGCGGCATGCCCTTTCTCGGTCGAGGGTAGCCTGACTCAAGAACAGCGCTGCTGGATAGGGTGTTTTGCTATTCCAAGCGAAGGATTCACCCTATGCCTACTTTTCCGTGTCTTCTGCCAATCGCAGCACTTCACGTCGAAACGCTTACGTGTATTGCTGTCGTCTCTTCATCTTCCTGTCCCCTCTTTCATTCAGTCTAGCGGACAATTCTTGTGTCACCATTTCAGGATCAGTCCATGGCCTCATGCCCCTGATAATCACGTCAATTAGGGATAAGCTGCTTGTCGATCCAGCCGCACCTGCGCCCATATTGCGATCACCCACCAAACCGCTCAGGACGAGGCATGCCTCGTCCCTACACAGACGCACTTATCTGTCTCCCCTCCCCGAATTCGGGGAAGGGCCGGGGGTGGGGTCGGATACACACGGCAGTCACGCAAATTCGTCGCCACTCGGCTGCTTTATCCCTAACTGACGTTGATATTACGGTCTCAACCCGTCTCTGCAACTGAGCACTTTACCACTACAAGCTTTTCGCGCCCTACCACTTCTCCCGAAAAGTCGTACACGGGTTACCTCGTGAGTGGAAATAGATCCGGAATGTGGATCATTTTGCCCTGCTGCATAGCGATGTTGGCGCTGATGCCCACGAGGATCGACGCCGCGCCATCAAGGTGCGAGGCGGCGCGCTGAAACGGGTCTGGCGGTGGGTTGGGGGACAGCAGATGCTTCAGCATAACCGGGTCAGCGCCGCCGTGCCCACCTTCGCCCGCATCCACCTCAACTTCGAAACTCTCGCCGAACATGGGATGCACGCGCATGGTGGCCGACTTGAACGCGCTTTTACTGGCTTTGGCGGCTCCATCACCCTGCAAGTGATTGATATTCTCGACAATGTCCAGTTCAACGCGTCCGCGTGTCCCGGTGATAGCAACCCGCAGTCCTTCCCATGGGTTGTAGGCGATTAGGCAGTAGGATAGGAGTACACCGTTCTGATAGCGCACGGTCACGTTCATCGTATCTTCAATGGTGATGGGTTCGCCGAATACGTTGCGATCCCGGAGGTAGCCGGTTTCGGCTTCGGCGGCGAGGTACAAGCCACGAAAGACGGCGGTATCGTCCAGTGAGAGCGCAAACGGATCGGTTTTCGCGGCCTCGACCCCGGTATAGCGGTGATAAGGGTAGTGTTCCCCGCGCGCTTCGGCATTGGCACGCCCATAAAACAGCAGATCACCCATCGCGAACACGTCCTGTGGATACGAATCGATCCACCAGTTCACGAGATCAAAGTGGTGCGTGGCCTTGTGCACGAGCAACCCGCCGCTGTTTGCCTTTTCGCGATGCCAGCGGCGGAAGTAATCCGCGCCATGACTCGTGTCGAGCAGCCACGAGAAATCGACGGCGAGCGGTCGCCCGACCGTGCCTTTGGCGATGACTTCGCGCAGGCGCGTGTACGCCGGGGCATAGCGATAGTTGAACGTTACGCGCAGGCTTTTGCCGGTGCGCTCAATGGCTGCGTAGATCGCCCTAAGCGCATCGAGGTTGGTGGTCATGGGCTTCTCGGTGATCACATCACAGCCCAAGTCCAGCGCTCGGGTGATGTAATGGTGATGTGTGGCGTCAATGGTGCACACGATCACCGTATCCGGGTGCGTGTCGCGGAGCATCTGCTCGAACTGTTCGGCGGGGTAGGTGGGCAGCGGTGGCAAACCCTGAGTCTCTAGCTGGGTGTTGTACCACGCCATGCGCACCTGACTGATATCGCACAGGGCGACTAGCTCGCCGACCTCCGCAAAGGTCGTCGTCAGGGCATCAATATACATCGCTGCCCGTGAACCCGTTCCCACCAGCGCATACCGCTTCTTCTCCGCCATGAAAGCCCCCTTTAGACAAGAAAATGATGTTGGTCTATCCAGCGACTCGTTATGTTGAGCCGCTGGATGATATGACTGTCTTGGTGCGCACGTCTGCTGGCAAAAAGGGGTAAATGATCGTGAAGTGCCCCGCGCCGAGCGTGACTTCCCAGTTCTGCCCGATCTGGTCACCCGCTGTGAGCGGGTGATCGTTGAGCAGGATCGTGCCGCCTTCGGCCTTGGGCAGAACGACGTGCGCCGTGGCATTGAACGGAATGGTGATGTTGATGGTGATCAGCCCCGACTCGTCAAGGTGCCAGCCGCTCGCATAGAGGCCAGCGGCGGACCGATAGCGGGCTTTCGCCCAGCGCAGCGCTGGATCCGGTTTTGGAGCAATCGTCGCGGAACGGAAGCCCGCCGCCGCCGGATTGAGACCGCACATGTCGCGGTACATCCATTCGACAATCGAGCCGTAGGCGTAGTGATTGAGCGAATTCATCTTGGCGGAACGGCTCGAACCGTCGGGGTCAAGCGAATTCGGCTTGGGTGAGCGAATCGAACCGTCGGGGTTGAGCGAGTTCCAGCGTTCCCAGATGGTCGTCGCGCCGAGGTTGACCGCGTACAGCCACGAGGGCGAATCTTCATTGAGCAGCAGGCGGTAGGCGAGGTCATTTGCGCCAATGTTCGACAGCACCCGGCATAGGTACGGCGTGCCGACGAACCCGGTGCGCAGGTGCACGTTGTCCTGCCGCATCCGGTCGATGAAATCACGCTCCACCCGGTCGCGGTGCTCGTCCGGGACGAGATCCATGTACAGCGCGAGCAGATAGCCCGTCTGGGTGGGGACGGCGAGGCGTCCGGTCGGCGTGAAGAACTCGCGCTGAATGGCGGTTTTGATTTCGATGGAGAGCCAAGAGTAGGTTTCTGCCGTTTCGAGCAGGCCGAGCACGGCTGCGGCTTGTGCCACCAAGCGTGCCGAATAGCAGTAGAAGGCGGAGGCGATGAAGTCGTGCGGCGTACCGCCTTTGCGCGATGCCGGATCGGAGGCGTCGAGCGCCAGCCAGTCGCCGAAGTGTTCGCCCTCTGTCCACAAGCGCCGCCCACCCGTTGCATTGTCAATCCGCTGGATGTGATCGACCCACGCGCGCATGCTCGCAAACTGCGCCTCCAGTAGGGCAACGTCGCCGTAAAACTGGTAGAGCGTCCACGGCAGAATCGTCGCGACATCGCCCCAGGCGGTCGAACCGCCTTTGTTCAGGTTGACCATCGGCACAATGTGCGGGACCATGCCGCCGAGCTTGGCCTGCTCTTTGCCGAGGTCATTGGCGAACTTGCTCAGAAATGCGGTTGCATCCATGTTGAAGCAGGCCGTCCCGGCAAACACCTGCAGATCGCCCGTCCACCCGAGCCGCTCATCGCGCTGTGGGCAGTCGGTGGGAATGTCGAGGAAGTTCCCCTTTTGACTCCACAGCGCATTGCGAATGAGCTGGTTGACCTTCGGGTTGGATGTTTCGATCTCGCCAATCAAGTCCATCTGCGAATACACCACGCAAACTGTGAAGTCGTCGAGGTTGATTTCGCCCCCCCAGCCCGTGATTTTCACGTAGCGGAAGCCGAAGAAGGTGAAATAGGGTTCGACTGTGGCCTCTGTGCCATCGGCGATGTAGACATATTCGGCTTTTGCCGTCCGTAAATTGTCGCGGAAGAAGCTGCCATCCTGCAGCAGTTCGCCGAATTGCAGATGAATCCGCGTTCCGGCGGGCGCACAGGTGCGAAAGCGCATCCAGCCCGTCAGATTCTGGCCCATGTCGAGCACCGTTTCACCCGCTGGGGTGTGGAGTAACTCCAGCGGCTTCAGCTCTTCGTTGATGCGCACAGGCAGCGAGCGCCGCGCCTGCAGGCGGCTCATATCGAGCGCGATGGGCTGCACTCCGACACTCTGGTTGGGGCTGATCGCTTTCGAGATGCGCGCGTCGAACATTTCACCATCAAAGATATCGCTAGCGATGACGGGGGAGGGTTGGGCTTGCCACGTTGAATCGCTGCTGACGATCACTTCTTCGCCGTTCGCGAGCGTGATGCGTAATTCGCAGATCAGGGCAAAGCGATCGCCGTAGAAGGCGGCGACGCCGCCATTCGCGCCATAGCGCCCCTTGTACCAGCCGTTGCCCAGCATCACCGAAATCAGGTTTGCGCCAACGTGCAGTTGATCGGTGATGTCAAAGGTTTGGTACTGAAGCCACTGGTCGTAGGCGTTGCAGTAGGGAGTGAGATACTCGCTGCCGACCTTCTGCCTGTTCAGCTCACAGTGGTACAAGCCCAACCCGCAGATGTAGGCGCGCGCAGCGACGACCGGAGCAGGCAGATCAAACTGGCGGTAGAGCAGGGGATGCAGATTAGTGTCGTCCCAATCCGGGGTGATCCACTGCGCGCGCCACGGCTCATCGAGCTTGGCTGTTTCGAACCACGCGGTCGGGCTCTCAGCGGATTCGGTCTCGCCCCACACGTAGACTTGCCAGAAATAGCGCGTCCGCGGTTGGAGCGTGAGCGGCGGGCGGAACGCTAAGCTGTCGATGCTGCCCCCCTCCACCTTACCGCTGTCGAAGATCACGTGCTGAAAGTTGGGATCGAGACTGATCAGCACCTGAGCGGCGGTCTGAATTTGATCGGTTGTATCCTCGACGATCCACGAGAAAGTTGGCTGATCGAGCGCGAACCCCAGAGGATTGGCGCTGTGGTTGGTTTTTAAGTGGCTGATCTTCACACATACCTCGTCGGTCGTCTTCATCCTTGTCCATGGACAGGGATTGTCACTTCTCAGCGCCAGCTTTGCCAGATCGGGCAGGAGACTGCGTCCCAGTCGCACGGCGGTGACTGACTTGACAGCATTCCAAAGTGACGCTAGACTGAATTCACACGTGCCAATCGACACGATTCAATAGATAATACACTGAATTTTATGAGACGACCAACCCAAAAAGATGTTGCCGAAAAAGCCGGGGTTTCCCGTTCAACGGTTTCCTATGTATTGAACGATCAGGATGACCTGAAGATCGCGATCTCGGATGAGACTCGCCAGCGCGTGATGCAGGCCATCGCCGATTTGGGCTATGAACCGGATGCGCGGGCGCAGGCCCTGCGCCGAGGGAACACCAATATCGTCGGCGTGATCATCCCGGTCATCGAGAATCCGTTCTTCTGGCAGACGCTGACGGGCATCACCGAAGCGCTGCGCGAAGCGGGTTACAGCCTCCACCTGTACCACAACCCGCTGGATGAGCGTCAGGGACTCTACACGGTGCGCGAACTCACGCGCCAGCGCGTTGAAGGGTTCATTTTGCTGGCGGCGGTGAAGTACATGCTGCCGATGCTCAGTGACTATCTGCGCAAATCCGGGCAGCCGATTGTCGAGATCACCGCCAGCGCCGCCGAGTTCGATGTCGTCATGCATGGTTATTCGAGCGGAACGCGGGCGCTCATGCAGCACCTGTTCGACCTCGGGCACCGGAAGATCGGCTTCATCTACGGGGTGACCAGCGAAGGGCAGGGCGTGGATCGTTTGACCGCTTACCGGCAGACGCTGGATGAAGCTGGTTTGTCGGACAGCCGCCGCTTTGAAGTGCATTGCAGCGATCAGATGCACGATGCGTATACCGCGGCGTATACCCTGCTGCAGCAAGATGATCGCCCCACAGCGCTGCTGACGATCAACGACATGCTGGCCATCCCGGTGATGCGCGCCGCGGGTGATCTCGGCCTGTCCATCCCCGGCGACCTGTCGGTGGCGGGCTTCGACGACATTCCCTTTGCCACCTATACCATGCCGCGTTTGACGACGGTGTCGGGTATGGCGGCGCAGAGTGGGCGGGATGCCGTGCATTTGCTGCTCCAGCGTTTCGCCGAACCGGATCTCCCGCGGCAGGTGACCGCCGCCGAAGTGGAGTTGATCATCCGCGAGTCCACTGGCCCGGTGCGCCCACCGGGGAAAGGCTAGGGCGCATGGGGCGCGAGACTAACCGTACGAGTGCCGCACCCGCTCTAACCGATCCGCGCGATGCGACGAACGTCAGCTTCTTCGCGCGCAGTACGACGTGGCTAACTGAACATGTACGGCGCAATGCTGTCGCCTATCTGTTTCTCACGCCGTGGCTCATCGGCTTCTTTCTGCTGACCGTGTACCCGATGGCTTATTCTTTAGTACTCAGTTTCACTGATTACGACTTCACGCAGCCCGCGGCAACTCAATTTATTGGGCTCGGCAACTATATGAAGATGTTCGGGTCGCTCTTCGGCCTCACCGAATTCACCACGGCTTCGGGTGAGGTGATGCGCGTCGACCCGTATTACATGAAGTCGCTCTCGGTGACATTCAACTATGTGTTCGTGTCGGTGCCGCTCAAGCTGATCTTCGCGCTGGGCGTGGCGGTCTTGCTGAATCAGAAACTGCGCTGGGTGCCGTTTTACCGCGCTGCCTACTACATTCCGACGCTGCTCGGCGGGTCACTGGCGGTGGCGGTGTTATGGCGTAAGCTGTTCGAACGTGATGGTCTGATCAATGGCGCACTGGCGGCGCTCGGCTTCACCGATCTGCCCGGTTGGATCACCAGCCCCGACTATGCGCTGGGCACGCTGATTTTGCTCTCGGTGTGGCAGTTCGGCTCCTCGATGATCATTTTCCTCGCCGGGCTCAAGCAAATCCCGTCCGAATATTACGACGCGGCGAGCGTGGATGGCGCAAACAGCGTGCAGCAGTTCTTCCGTGTGACGATTCCGCTGCTGTCGCCCGTCATCCTCTTCAATCTGGTCATTCAGATGATCGGCGCATTCCAAGCGTTCACTCAAGCGTATGTCATCGGCGGCGGGCGGGGCGGCGTGCTGAATTCGACACTGTTCTACACGCTGCATATGTACATTCAGGGTTGGGCGTATCACGAGATGGGCTATGCCTCGGCGATGGCCTGGGTACTGCTGCTCATCATCGGCGTGTTGACGGGGATCGTCTTCCGGTCATCGCGTCTCTGGGTCGACTATGGCGTCGGGGATTAGCATGAAAACCGGAAGCTTGTTTCGCCACGGTCTGACCCATATCTTCATCATCAGTCTCGGAATTCTGATGATTTACCCGATTGTCTGGATGATTATGAGCTCGTTCAAGCCGAACAACCAGATCTTCAGCAATCCGAGTCTGTTTCCGGTCGCTCTGACCCTCGAGAATTACATCAGCGGGTGGCGCGGCTACGCCGGGACGACCTTCGGGACCTTCTTCGCCAATTCGCTCATGATGTGCGCCGTCGCCGTGGTCGGCAATGTCATCTCGTGCTCGATGGCCGCTTACGCTTTCGCCCGGCTGAAATTCTCGGGGCGCAGCTTCTGGTTCGCCATCATGTTGATCACGCTGATGCTCCCGGCGCACGTCACGCTCGTGCCGCGCTACATCATGTTCAATTCGTTCGGTTGGGTCGGCTCGTACCTGCCGATCCTCGTGCCGAAGTTCCTCGCCGTGGACGCTTTCTTCGTCTTTTTGCTCGTTCAGTTTATGCGCGGGCTGCCCAAAGAGATCGAAGAGGCCGCCATCATCGACGGGTGCAGCAAGATCGGCGTATACCTGCGCATCATTCTGCCGCTCGCCACGCCTGCGCTGGTGACGACGGCGCTCTTCACGTTCCTGTGGACGTGGGACGATTTCTTCAACCAACTGTTGTACCTCACGACACCTGCCTCGTTCACCGTCTCACGCGCACTGCGCACCTTTGTCGGCGACGCCGGGGCGGTCTCCAACTGGGGTGGGGCACTGGCGATGTCCACGCTCTCCGTCATTCCCGCGTTTATCCTGTTTTTTGCGCTGCAGAAATATTTCGTACAGGGGATCGCTACGACCGGGATCAAGGGGTAGCTCAGGGAGACATGCCTATGAAGTGACCCGCAGCGGTGACAGTCGTTTTTATCGAGCAAATTATAGAATCTACAGACTGGAGCTTTAAGAATGAATAAGCGTTACTCAATCTCTCTGCTAATGCTGCTCGTGGTGCTGCTCACAGCCTCCCTCGTCCCCGCTGGGGCGCAGACCAGTTCCGTTGAACTCCCTGAATATACGGGCGGCCCGGCTGAGATTCGTATGGGCTGGTGGGGCAATGACGACCGCGCCGCACGCACGTTAGCGGTCATCGACCTGTTCGAAGCGGCGTACCCGGACATCTCCGTTGTGGGCGAACCGAACGGCGGCACGGCGGATCATTTCCAGATCATCGACACGCAGTTGGCGGGCAACAATGCGCCGGATATCATCCAGTTTGGCGGTAACTGGCCAGACTACCAGCAGTACTTGGAGCCGCTCAACAGCTACCTCGGCGAACAGCTCATGATCAACACGCCGGAACAGTTTGACCAGACCGCGCTTGTCCCGGCGACGGGGCTGGATGGTAACCTGTACGCGGTCAGTCTCGGCACGAACACGCTCGTGCTCGTCTATAACAAGACCCTGATCGAAGCGGCGGGCGTGGATCTGCCCGCGGACAACCTGACCTGGGAAGAACTGGTCGAGTACGGCCGCACGCTCAAGGCCGCGCTGCCCGAAGGTGTCGCGCCGTTCGTCGACAACAGCATGAATCAGGTGAACTACCTCAGCTACTTCTACACCCAGCAGGGGACGCAGCTCTGGACACTGGACGACGGTGGGAAATCCTACGCGACCGTCGAATCGGCGCAGGCGTGGCTCCAGATGTGGGCGGATATGCGCGCCGAAGGCTTGATCGCCGATGCGGAAACCACCTACACCTACACCGAAGACGGGCCGGATAGCTCGGCGTTGGTGGCGGGTGAAGCGGCTATCGGCTTGATTTGGAGCAATCAGGTGGCCGCGTATCAGGCGGCGACGACCGAGGAACTTGGCGTGACGACACTCCCAGTGGGCGGCGGAAGATTCCTACGTCATCCAGATGAGCCAGTACCTCGGCATTAACAATGCCAGCGCGAGCAAGGAAGCGGCGGCGCTGTTCATCAACTTCTTCGTCACCAGCCCCGAAGCGGGCGCGATTCTCCAGACGAACCGCGGCGTCCCGTCGTCGCCCGTCGTGCGCGAAGCCATTGCCGAGCAAGCGACCGTGACGGATGCGGCGGTCTATCGCATCTACGGCGCGATTGCGGATCGGATGATCCCGCAAGGGCCGAATCTGCCGAACGATCAGGAATTTGTGAACGAGCTGGAACTGCTCGGTCAGCAGGTCGCGTTTGGGCAGCTCAGCGTCGAACAGGGCGCGGAGGAACTTCAGGCGCTGATCGAACGGTTGGCGGTCAAGTAAGGTTCAACCAAGCCAAGTTAGTTCGCGAGGCGCGGGGAGAATTTACCCCGCGCCTGTGTGTTTTCAGCCGATCTCAGCGCCGTTCGCCTGATATGGTGCGAAAACTATCCATTCTCATGCTCATAGGCGTATTCTCTTCGTCTGCTGCGGGCCAGAGCATGTGATTACTTGATCGTGGAGATCGTTTGGCGGCAAACCCCTATCGGCTGACGCATTCGAGCAAGGAATCTCACGACCGGAGCGCGACATTTCAGAAGTGTATCCGCTGCGTTGTCATTTTAGTTACCAGCCTAAGCCAGGGTGCGAAATACGACAAAACAGGCCAAGGCAGGCCAATCGCTCCGTAGCATAGAGTCTTTTTGGGGCGGGCGGACGCAATGATGCGTCCTCCGAGAGGTGGTTGTGTAGGGACGCGATTTTTCGCGTCCGCAAAAGCCCAAGACCGACAGGTAACCCGGTTTCACGGCATTCTCCGCACTTACTGGCCTGCCTTGTCCTTTGGCTGACAAACAGTCATTGGCTTAAATAGGTTCTCGAAACAAATCCACGAACGGGTGTAGGGGCGCACCTGTGTGTGCGCCTAAAACCGGGCAGACACATAGGTCTGCCCCTACATCAAAACTTTCGAAAGACCACTTTAGAACCCCAACCAGAATCGTATTGCGTCCTGTAGCCAATGGAAACTCAAAGCCGATTCCAGATCGCGCCGAACTGCGAGCAGGGTGGGAGGTATGCCCCATATCAATCCCATCACGGCTCCCATGGCCAAGGCCGTCAGAGGTTGTGTGACGAATAGCTCGCTGTAATGACTATAGGTGTGTGTGAGCAAAGCGAGCAGCCCGGACAACACTACTGCGTGACGGTTGGGCCAATCGCGACGAAACAGCAGCCAGAGCAGGCCGAGAAAGGCAAAGCGATAGATAACTTCTTCAAGCACAGCCGGATGCAGCGCGTCGATCGCTGCCGCCAGTGGGTTCTGCCATGTGATCGGGCGGTTCTGCGTCCAGGCATTGGCGAAACCGTTCAGGATAGCAAATGGAAGACCAACGGCCACTCCAAACAGTAAACTGCGCACTGCTCTGCGCCAGCCCATTGACGCAAACTGTAGGGTAATGGGGCCACCCCAATGCATGATGACCAGGCCGCCCAGTGTCGTCACGACAATCATGACGCCATTAATCACGGCGCGCACGCGTACATCTGTCACGATCTCAAGAAATGGATAAGGGCTATACAAAGTGGCCAAAGGCAGCAGGATGGCCATGAGCAAACCCGCCCCAACACTGATCAACCAATCGGTACGAGATAATGTGCGCCAACCAACAACGACCACTCCGAGTGAAGCCAGCGAAATCGCTGTGTCAAAAATGTCGAATAGTCGCGGTGGCGTGCCAGCTCGCGCCATAATGGTGCGAATGATAAAAACCATCAGAATGGCCGCCGTTGCAGCGAATAGAGTAAACCAGCGGCGCTGAGTGTTGCTCATCTACCCATCTCCAGCCAATCCTAAAGGGTGCACGATGCAACCCTACAATTCCCAACCACGCGACGAAACCAACGTGGGTCTAGTCTCGAAGTAGACTAAATGAGGATTTTCTCCACTGCGCTGCGCAGTATTGCAGGTGCGCAGCCGAAGCGCAGCAGTTGTCTAGTGCGTGCCCAAAAACCCCTCTTATCTGGCTCTGAAACAATTACACGAGCAGCCGCGGCACTTCGGGATTTCCTGAACAGCGTGTGATTTGTCGGAAGAGCTTTCATCCGGGCACATCCCCACCAAACTGTGCCAAGCGCGGTGCGACATCTACGTTCAGAGCTATCTGCTCGATCTCCCAGGTTGCCCAAGGCGAGTCAGCGCGCCACTGCGTTTGCGCGCGTACCGGCACGCGCAGCCCATCCACTGTGCCCCATTCGAGGATGCGATTGAACCAGTGCCAGCGCTCGGCATTGTCTTCGTTTTGGTAACGCATCGTCTCGATCTGGCTGATCAACCCGGTATCCGCAGCAAAACGCACGGTGAACGCTTCGGCATCGTCCAGACCCGGCAAATACAGGCGAACGATCGTGTCATCCACTGCTTCCCAGCGCACGCGTGGATCAGTGAGCGCAATCGAAGGCACCCAGGCCAGCACTTCGCTCCAATAGCCCTGAATAGCCGCACGGTTGGTCTTGGGCTGATCGTTCACCTGACCGATCACCGCCAGATCAAGTTGGGTATGGCCTTCCAGATTGCGCTCATGAATCCGCATAAAGGTCAGATTGAACCAGGTGACCTGGATATCGTGGTAGTGGCTGCTCCGCGCCGCATCATAGTAGAAACGGAAGCGGGTCGGCATCGGTAGACCGGTTGGCGCCAGCTGCGCCCGCCCTAATACCAGCGCCGACTGCACATCGGGCAGACTGTCACCGAATACAGCGCGGGCGAAGCGGTCAACCGGGGCTGGCAAACCTTCCGGAATTGGGATCATGCTGGGGGCAGCGCCAACCGCAACAGTGGGAAAAGCCGAGGCTTTGATCTGTAAGCCGAGC
Source organism: Candidatus Flexifilum breve (assembly GCA_016717205.1). Lineage (GTDB taxonomy): Bacteria > Chloroflexota > Anaerolineae > Aggregatilineales > Phototrophicaceae > Flexifilum > Flexifilum breve. The sequence continues at coordinate 150,946 of JADKGC010000003.1, read as the reverse complement.
CAACCACCGACAAGGAGCACAACAATGACAGAGATAATGATCATCAGGATACGGATCAACATACGCATGTTCCACCTTCCACATTGTGGGATACTCTCAATGTTCTATCAGTTGGTCTGGGGTAGAGTCTGGCAAAATGTGGCGCCAGCAGCAGCGGCGAGAATTACCCCATTAATGAGCGTGCCGCGAAACGCGGGTTCCCAATCCAGCGCTGTGATGACCAGGGAGAGCAGGGTAACGAGCACCAGCACTGGCACACCCCACGACCATTCACTCACCAGTGCTATACCAGCGACGATAAAACCGATTGCTGCTAGTAACCACAGTAGGCTGAACAAGCGCGTGCCGTTCGCGCCGAACTCCAGCCGCCCACCTAAAAAGGCCGTCTTGTAAGCTAGTTCAGGCACGTCTTTGAGCGGCCAGTAGGCTACAAAGCCCATCAGATGGATCAGTCCATGAATACCGAGACCAATCACGAGAACAACTGGCAAAAGCTTTAACATCATCTACGCTCCCTGGTTGGCCAATGTTCCCTGGACGAAGAGGCTGACGAGGGTTCTGAGGTGTACATCGGACGGTTGCTCGGCAGATCCGAGCAGTCGGGAGAAAAGAATGTACGACGAAAACAGGCTGTCGAAGGCGTAGGTCAGCGCTTCAAGGTCGAGGTCCGCTCGGATCACACCAGCGTCGAGCTGGTGCTGGAAATATGCGCTGACATGACTGCGGTTCTCGCCCGCCCCGGTGAGAATGGCTTCGCGCAGTTCGGGGACGGTCTGCGCTTCGCACAGCACCAACCGCAGGATTTCATACCGTGCCTGAGTATCCTCAATCTGCAACCGGGCCATTGTCAGAATGTCTGCTGGATAGTTCCCGGTCAGATGATCTTGGAAATTCTTTGAGAAACCAATTTGATTGAACGAATGAACACAGGCTATCAGTAGGTTCTTCTTGCTGCCGAAGTGCCGAAACAGGGTCACTTCGTTGACCCCGGCCTGCTCAGCGATGGTCCGGGTGCTAGCGCGCGTGTAGCCTACCTGACCAAAGAGACTGAGTGAGGCCTCAATGATTCGCTGTCTGGTATCTCCTATCGGACTATCGGTCATGGTGGCTCCTTCACATAGTGTGCAAGTACTTGCTTACATGGCGAGTCTATGCTCAATCGTAGCCTGCAAGCAAGTAATTACTTGCATGCCCAGTGGATGACATTTGTCATTCCATGCTTGATGCCTTAACTCCAAAAAACGCCGGACTGCCGCGAACCAATCCGCGCAGGATCAACAGCTCGCTGCTGAGGTTGCTATATAGCTTGTTAACCGTGGGAGCCGTTGGTGCGCTGCTTTAGCGGCGCTCACTTAACGCTGCCGTCCTCCACGCGCTCATGAGATAGGCAGACGGCCTGATCGCTTCCTTTAGGTAAGAATTTTTCTTCGACAGCCGGTCGCAAATCTATTGGTTCGCAATAACCTGTACCTTGAGCCCAAGAGCAGGTTTGCATGCTACAATCTCGCAAATCATTCCATAAGAACAGGAGCTTCAGTTGTGGGATTAGGATCAAAAACCCTTGCTGAAATGGAAAGCCAGCCGCAACTGTGGACCGAAGCATTACGGCAGTTCGAGCAGAGGGCGGACGAGCTTCAGAGGCTGTGGTCAACTACATCATTTGATGAAATCATACTTACCGGCTGCGGCTCGACCTACTATGCCGGGATGGTCGGAGCAGCGCTCCTACAAGCTGGGACCGGCATTACCGCTCGCGCAGTCTCTGCCACCGAACTCATGCTGTTCCCGGAAATGAACGTCAGCGCGCACCGCACCACCTTACTGATCTGCGTCTCGCGGTCGGGAACGACGCGGGAAACGGTGGCCGCGGCGGAAATGTTTCGGAATCATGGCGGGCACAGCATCGTCGTGGTGACTTGCAGCAGCGAAAGTCCGTTAGCGCAGACCGCTGATGTGCTGGTCGCTATCGACGCGGCGCAGGAAGAAAGCCGCGTGCAGACGCGTTCCTTTAGCAGCATGCTGCTCGCGGTCACGGCGTTGGCCGCCCTGTTCACGGGGCGCGACTGGCGCATACTGGCCAGTATGCCCGAGCGTCTGGAACGCTTGACTCTGGCGTCCGCCGAGACGGTGGAACGGCTGGGACGCGACCTGTCGATCACCCAGTTCGTCTTTCTGGGGTCGGGCGCGCTCTATGGTCTAGCCTGCGAAGCCATGCTCAAGATGACGGAGATGGCGAAGCTCTTCAGTGCCGCTTACCATCCGCTCGAATATCTGCATGGCCCACACTATACCGCGAATGCCACTACGCAGTTGATTGGCCTGCTCTCCGACGGTGCGCGGGCTGAGGAACTCCGCGTCTTCAATATCCTGCACGGTCGCGGCCTCGCGTTGTTTACCCTGTGCGATGCGAACAGGCTGCTCCCGGTAGGGGGCACTGTGATCACCCTTGACTCCGATCTTCCGGAGTGGGGGCGCGGACTGCTGTATTTGCCCCCGCTCCAGCGCATCTGTTGGCTGCAAGCGGTGGAACGCGGCTTTGATCCCGACAACCTCGCCTATCGTCCCCAAGCGTGAACCCGATGAAAACAGCTTTGGGAATCGATATTGGCGGGACGGCGACAAAACTGGCGGTGTTACAGCCGGACGGAACAATTATCCAACGAGACAAAATCCCGACAGAGGCGCGCGGTATAGATCCAGCGCCTTTCTTCACGCGCTTGTTCGCCGCCGCCGATGGGCTGGTCGAACCATACCGTGAGTCGCTGGTCGGAATCGGGATTTCGGCGCATGGGGAGGTTGACCGTGAGCGGCGCCGACCGATCATCGCCGGGAATACCCCTGCACTGCGCAATGTCGATGTGCGCGGTGCGCTGGAAGCTCGTTACGGGTTGCCCGTCGTGATGAACAATGACCTCACCGCGCATGCGCTCGGAGAATACTACTTCGGGTGTGGCAATGGCATCGAGCGCTTCATGTGTCTCGCTATGGGGACAGGACTCGGCGCAGCGCTGATCGTCGAGGGCAAACCGCTGATCATCGATGGCGGCAATTCCGGTAACACGGGCTTGATCATCCTTGACCCGGCAGCGCCGCGCGACTCCAATGGCATCCGCGGATCAGCCGAAGGGTTGATCGGTGTACCGGGGATCGAACGCCTCGCCCAGGAACGTTATGGTCATCCGGTCCCAGCACATGAGGTGATCGCGGCGGCGCGCGAGCAGCGTGACTCCACCGCCGTCGCCATCATGACGCAGGTGGGCACGTGGACAGGACAGACTCTCGCCAGCCTGAGCGTGATCTTCTACCCGCACCGCATTGCGCTGACGGGCGGCACCGCCTCAGCTGGGGCGGTTCTGCTGGACGCGTGTCGCGCGGAATTTGATCGTCTGGTTGGTGACTTTTTCCGAGATCTGGCCGCAAATACCGGCGGGAACTTTCGCGATGTCGAGATTGTGCTGGGCGAAGGTGGCGCCGACACGGGGGCATTAGGTGCGGCAGTCGAACTGTTTCAGCAGTTTGGTCTGCTCACGTAAGGCGAGAAAAGGAGCAGGGTGTATCTTGCTCCTTTTCTCGATATGTTCCTACAGTGCGTCGTTTTACTCGATGCCGAGCATGATCCGTTCGGCGTTCTTGTAATACACTTTATGCAGGACGTCATCGGGCAGGTACAGCCCATAGATGCGCCAGCGTCCTTGCCGGGGGATGTCCGCATTCCCGTAATCGAAGTACTCGTCATCGGTTTCCAGAAAGCGATAATACGTCGGGTATATGTTTTCGTCTACCGGACGATCCGTGCCGAACAGAATCCGGTCGGCGTACTTCAGGAAGAAGCGTCGTGCAGAATAGGGTTGGCGACCCAATTCGCCGATGCGTTCGCTGATGTCCACGTAGAAGTTCGGGCAGCGATCCAGCAGCGCGCCCACCCACGTCAGATTTTCGGCATAGCAGCCCACATGCGCGCCGACCCAGATTGTCTTCGGGTGTCGGGCAACCGCGGCGGCAAGGCCATTCACGATGGTCAGGAAGGTCGGAAAGGGCGGACTGGGAAACTGCCAATCGACGTTATCGTGTAGTTCTTCCCATCGCTCATTGGTGTTATCTACCGGGTCAAAGAACGCGACCGGATCCGCAATGTGAATCGTGATCGGCAGCTTGAGTTCCCCCGCCGTCGCCCAGATTACATCCAAGCGCGGATCATCTACGGCGACCAGTTGGTTCTGATGATCGCGTACAGTCAAGCCGAGCATTTTCCAGATCTTCAGCCCTTGGGCGCCGCGCGCCGCCTGCTGGCGCAGTCGTCCTGCCGCCCAATCGGGGAAGCGGTCGCCGAGTTCCGCCCATTTCGTCCAGTCGACGCCGCCAAAGATGCGGAAGCGCTCCGGCGCCGCGGCTTTGAAATGATCCAGATGGGTGTGCAAAATGTCTTCGCCCCAACCACCGTCGAGATCGACGTACACCCGCACATCCGCCTGATCGAGGTGATCGAGCAGTTCGGCGACCGGGCGGGTATCCCAACCGCCGAAGCCCGGCAGGGATAAATGGTTGTGCGCGTCGATCACGGGGAAGCGCGGGCGGGCGACCTGCGTTTCGCGGGTGACCAGTTTCGGCTGGGGTTTGAAGTCGGACAGCGAGAGGGGCGAAAGCGTCTCATCGCGCTTGATAACGGCCATTTTGACTATCCTTTGGTTACCTGACTAGACTGCAAAGACCTCGATGCTGCGTTCGCGCAGCGCCGACAAGAATTCGGGCGGCGCGAGGCTATCAGTAACAAACGTCTTGACCGCCGTCAGCGGTGCAACGAACACGCTGGAAATCCGTCCGCACTTGGTATGGTCGGCCACCACAATCACTTCACGGGCAATGCTCACGATCTTGCGATCGGTTTGGGTTTCAGGCAGATAGTCGTTGGTCAGCCCGGTTTCCAGATCGATGGCGCGAATCCCGATGATCGCCTTACTGACGCGTAGATCATGGAGGGATTGTTCTGCTAGGTGTCCGATGAAAGACTGTTCGGTCGGGCGCAGAATCCCGCCGAGCGCGATCAGATTGATATCGGGAACATCTGCCAGCGTGTTAATCACCAACAGGGAGTTTGTGACCACCGTCAGGCCGCGGTGTCCACGCAGGCTGCGCGCCACTTCTAACACGGTAGTGCCGCTGCTCAGGAGAATGGTATCGCCATCATCGACCAGCGCTGCCGCTGCTTGCCCGATGCGGCGCTTCTCTGCGGCTTGAACGGTTGCTCGCTCGGAGAAGGGGGGTTCGGGGGGCGCGCTTTTGGCGACTACCGCGCCGCCGTGGAAACGCCGAAGTTTGCCTGCTTCTTCCAACAACTGAAGATCGCGGCGGGCAGTCGCGGCGCTGATGTTGAACTGTTCACACACCTCGTCGATGGTGACACGTTCGCGGATCCGGGTGAAACGGATCAGTTGTTCGCGGCGTTCGAGTCCCGAAAAGCTGTGCTTCGTCATACAGTGTCTTGTGTCCTCAACTCAGACTTCCCTCGGGCACGAGGGCGCGGCAGACGTTTGAATCAATCACACATAATCACATTCAATCACAAAATCGCCGGTTTGTACCGCGAAACTTGCGCATTTGTGCAAAAATGATATTTTATTGGTTGACGTTACACTCAAATCTCCGTACGATCAAAGAAATGTTGCCCTCATTTTATGGAAAAGGTCGTTTATGAGTAAGGAAGCTGGAGCCTATAGTTTTGCCGAAATCAGCAGTCAGCCGATTGTCTGGAATCAGACGGTGGCGACCTTCCAGCAGCGCGCCACGGCTTTCCAGTCGTTTTATGCTTCCCAACCCTTTGACCGCGTGATCTTCACCGGCTGCGGTTCAACTTATTATCTGGCGCAAGTCGGCGCCGCGTTGTTTCAGCAGCTCATCGGCATCAATGCCTGTGCCTATCCCGCGTCAGAAATCGCGCTGCTGCCCGATTATGTCTTCGCTCCCGGTGGTCATCCGCTGCTCATTGCGGTTTCACGCTCCGGTGAAACGACTGAAACGCTGTCGGCCGTCCGTGTGTTTCGTGAACGGACCCACAGCGCCGTTGCCGCGGTGACCTGCTACCCGGAGAGCCGCTTGGCTGCCGCCGCTGACTTCGCCGTGCTGATACCCGAAGCGCAGGAACAGAGTGTGGCTCAGACGCGCTCGTTCGCCAGCATGCTGATCGTCGTACAGGCCATGGCCGCTCTGTTGAGTGGCCGCGAGGATCTGGCCGACCTCGCCCACTTGGGCGACAGTGCGCAGACCCTGATCGCCAACTACGGCGACCTCGCGCGCACGCTAGGCATGGATCGCCGTATCGAACGCTTCTTTTTCCTCGGTTCGGGCGCGCTGCGCGGCATCGCCAGTGAAGCGATGCTCAAAATGAAGGAAATGTCTCTCTCATACAGCGAAGCTTTCCATGTGCTGGAATTCCGGCATGGGCCGATGTCGATGGTCAATGACCACAGTTTAGTCGTCGGGCTGCTGTCCGAAGAAGCGTATGCGCAAGAAGTCGCCGTCCTCAACGAAATGGCCGGACGCGGCGCTCAGGTGCTGGCGCTCGGCGTACGTGATGAGCCGACAGGGTTGGATCGCGCTGTGCGGGTTGTCCGGCTCAGTGCGACGCTGCCACGCAGCGCGCGCCCCGTCACCTACTTACCCGTGCTACAACTGTTGGCGTACTACCGCGCGCTCTCGAATGGACAAGACCCGGATCAACCAGCGAATTTGTCGTTTGTCATTTCGCTGGATCAATCAATGTTGTGATCGTCGCCCACCCGTGCACGTCGTGGGCGTGGCGGCGCGGAAGAATTAGTTTTGATTTATTGAGGAGAGAAATCGCATGAAGAAGGCATTACTCATCACAGTGTTGGCGAGCGTGCTCGTGATGGCGCTCGGTTTCGGTATGGCGAGTGCGCAGGAACCCGTGACGCTCGTCTACTGGTCCATGTGGAACGAGACCGAAGGGCAAGCCCGCGTTCTGCAGGCGGCCATCGCCAGTTTTGAAGCCGCTAATCCGAACGTCACCATCGACGCCGTGTGGAATGGCCGCCAGAATCAAACGCTGGTGCGCACGGCCATCAGCGGCGGTAATCAGGTGATCGACCTGATGGATCAGGACGCCGACCAGATCGCCGGCGGCTTGATGCGGGAAGGTTTCGCGCTGCCGCTCAATGATTATCTGGCGCAGCCCGCCGAAGACCACGAAGAACCGCTGATGGATGTCTTCCTCCCCGGCACACTGCAAATGTTCTCGCTCGACGATCAAATCTACCAACTGCCCTATATCTACAACACCGTGCAGTTCTGGTATGACAAGCGCGTTTTTGAAGAAGTCGGTCTCGCCGTGCCGCAGACCTGGGACGAACTCCTCGCCGCCTGCACGACGCTGAACGATGCGGGCTACGCGCCCATCGCCGCCGAAGGCAATGAACCCGGTTATGCCGCCTTCTACCTGACCGAACTCCTCGCCCGTACGAAGGGCCCCGGTTGGCTCCAGCAGGCCGCCGCCGATCCGACAGGCGAAATGTGGCGCGATCCGGCAGTGTTGGACGCAGCGCAGCGCACCCGCGCCCTGTGGGATAACGGCTGCATCCCGCCGGAAACGCTCGGCTACGTCTGGCCCCAGGGACAGAATACGCTGGCCTTCGGCACCGCCGCGATGGAACTGGTCGGTTCGTGGCTGCCCGTCGAACTCCAGAACGCGACCGATCCCGAATTCCAGTGGGGCGGCTTCAGCTTCCCGGCGATTGAAGGTGGCGTTGGTTCAACCACCGACGTGTACGCGCTGCTGCTGGCGTTCATGATCAACAAGGATACGGCGCATCCGGATGAGGCGTTCGCCTTCCTGCGTCACCTCATGACGGATGCAGTTCAGCAGCAGTTCACCGACGAATCGCTGGTTGGCGTGACCAACAAATACATTCAGTGGAATCCCATCATTGCCGATGCGCTGGCGGCAGCGTCGGCGGCTACGTCTACCTATGGCGACGTGGACGGTGTTGCGTCGCTGTACAGCGAATACCTGAACACGATCCTGTATCCGAACTATGTCAGTCTGTGGCAGGCCGCGATCACGCCCGAAGACTTCGTCGAGACCATGGCCACCCAGTCGGCGCAGTACTGGGCGGATCATCCGCAGTCATAAATAAGCATTCGGCTGTTGGTCACTCTCCAACGGCAGGATGAACGTGTGAGTCGTAGGGGCGATGTGTTTGGTCGCCCCTACGACCGATTTGAATAACCGTTTGGCATATTTAGACTCGAAGCGGCTGAATTTATGAAAATCTCGAATCGCTTCATTATTTTGTTACTGCTTCCGGCGTCGGTGATGTATCTGGTCTTCTTCCTGATCCCGACGTTTCAGGCGCTCCTCTACAGCCTGTATGACTGGAGCGGCTTCGGCGCGGCCCCCCAGTTCATCGGACTGGCCAATTTTCAGGAACTGCTGAACGACCGCGTGTTCTGGCGCAGTATGGGGAACACGGTCGGCATTCTGATCGTCGGCGGGATCGTGATTTTTGGCCTCGCGTTCGTGATGACCATGATGCTCTCGTCGGGCATCCGCGGCAAGAAGTTCTTTCGTGGCGTCATCTTCTTGCCCAATATCATCGCGGTGATCGCCCTGACGACGCTGTGGGGTTACATGTACACCCCACGCACGGGCTTGTTCGCCGCGGTCTTCGACGCGGTCGGGCTGACGGATCTGGCGCGCTTCCCATGGTTGGGGCCAGATACGATTTTCATCGCCATGATGATCGCCATCGTGTGGATCGAGGTCGGTTTCTACGTCGTGCTGCTGTTGGCGGGCGTCGATAAGATTCCACCGGATTTCTATGAATCGGCCAAACTCGATGGCGCGAGCGATTTCCAACAGTTCCGCTTTATCACCGTGCCGCTCCTCTCCGATGTGATCTCGATTGGCATGGTTCTGTGGAGTATCCACGCGCTCAAAGTTTTTGAATTCCCATTTTCATTCACCGGACTCGAACCGAATCCCGGTTCGTACACCGTCGCGGTGTACCTGTATATTCTCGGTTTCGGGCAGCGCCAGCCGATCTATCGGTTGGGGTATGCGACGGCGGTCGGCGTGATGCTGCTGCTGGTCGTCATCCTCGTGGTGCTGGTCGTGCGCCGGGTGACTCGCCGCGAAACGTATCAATATTAGGAGGAAGCGCGATGACGGAGCGTTCGTTCAGCCTAGAGCCTGCGGCTGCCGCCAGCCGGACTGTCCGCAAGCCGTTGATCCAATGGCGGCAGATTCCCTCCTATTTATTCCTTGCGGCGTGGTCAATCTTCACGATCTGCGCGCTGTCATGGGTGGTGCTCGCCTCCGTAAAAACCAACCGGGAGGTTTTTCGCGAACCCTTCGCGATTCCCGCCGAGCCGCAGTTCGTGAATTATGATCGGGTGTGGTCAAACTCACAGGTGGGACTGGCCTTTGCCAACAGCCTGATCACGGTCGGAACGTCCGTCATTCTGATTCTGGTCGTGTCGGCGCCCGCCGCATATATCCTCAGCCGCGCGGAGTTCAAAGGCCGCGGACTGCTGACGATGGTCTATATCGCCGGAATCGGGATACCTTACCCGCTGCTGTTCATTCCGCTCTTCGCTCTGCTGGCCGGTTTGAGAATGAACAACTCAATACCGGGCTTGGTGCTGATCTACGTCAGTCTGTCGATTCCCTTCACGGTCTATATCCTGACCGGATTCTTCAGCACACTCCCGCAGGAATTGGAAGACGCGGCGGTGATTGACGGCGCGACGGACTTTCAAGTGTTTTCCCGCGTGATGCTGCCGCTGGCAGCGCCGGGATTGCTCACCGCGACCATTTTCAACTTCATCGGCTTATGGAATGAATTCCAACTGGCGCTGATCTTCATTCAGGAGCCAGATTTGCGTCCGCTCTCTCTCAGCCTATACACGCTCAAGAACTCGATGACGTATTCGGGCGACTGGGCGGGATTGTTCGCAGGCGTGGTGATCGTGGTCGTGCCGACCATCATCCTGTTCGTCATCCTTTCGGAACGCATGATCAGCGGCATGACGTTAGGATCGGTCAAATAACTGTGAGCGAACTTCGCCTCGAACACTGGACGATCCCGACCGCCCCGCTCGGAGCCGACAATCCGCTCCCCAGTTTTGAACGTCCGCATCATCAGCCGTTTCTGACGGGCGATCCTGAGCAGGATCGCGCCGCTGGCTACGTTCCCGATTATCTGCCCTACACCATGCAGGATGGCTACACGCGCCAGCGTCAGCCGACGCCGCAGCCTGTCGCCGTTCTGGAAAATGAGACGCTGCGCGCCACGTTCCTGCTCAACTGGGGCGCCCGCCTCTGGTCACTGGTGCATAAGCCGAGCGGCCGCGAACTCCTGTACGTCAACCCCATGCTCCAGCCCGCTAATCTGGCGATGCGCAATGCGTGGTTCAGCGGGGGCGTTGAATGGAACATGGGGGTGATCGCGCATACGCCGTTCACCTGTTCGCCGCTGTTTGCTGCTCGTCTCAATACACCTGACGGAACGCCGGTCCTGCGTTTGTACGAATGGGAGCGTATTCGGCAGGCGGCCTACCAGATTGACGCGTATCTGCCCGATGGCTCGCCCGTTCTGTATGTTCGGGTGCGTCTGGTCAATCCGTTTGATCATCCGCTGCCTATCTACTGGTGGTCGAACATCGCCGTGCCCGAAGTGGAAGATGTGCGGGTGCTCGTCCCAGCGGACAGTGCCTATCGCTATGCGTTGTCTGTCGCCGATATGCAGACTGTGCCGATTCCGCTGGTCGACAACGAAGATGTGACCTATACCACCCGGTTTAAGCGCGCCGCCGATTACTTTTTCCACATTCCTCAAGGCCAGCGTCCGTGGATCACGGCACTCAATGGCCGGGGCACGGGGCTGCTGCAGGTCTCGACGGCCCGCTTATACGGACGCAAACTATTCCTCTGGGGCACGGGTCAGGGCGGAAAACGCTGGCAGGAATGGCTGAACGGTCCTGACCACAATTACCTGGAGATACAGGCCGGGCTCGCGCCGACACAGCTCGAGTACGCCATCATGCCACCCCGCGCTGAGTGGTCATGGCTGGAAGGCTATGGTCTCATCAACGCCGATGAGCGTCAGGTGCATAGCGCGGATTGGGGACAAGCGCGGCAGGAAGTCGAACGTCATCTGGAGCAAATTGCCCCCCACACTGCTTTTGAAGCGGAGTACGCCCGCGGCGAAGTGTGGAAAGACCAACCGCCAACCGAACTCCTCCAGCGCGGCTCCGAATGGGGCGCTTTGGAACTAGAGCGGAGACAAGCAGCGGGTGAACCGCCCTTCGCCAGCGCAGCGCTCGATTTCGGAGCAGCCATGAGCTCGCGTACCTTGCCGTGGCTGACACTGCTCAAGACCGGGCAGTTCCCTGCCACTGACGAGCTCACGGCGGGGCTGTTGGTTCAGGCTGAATGGCGTGAACTGCTCGAGGCGGCGATTGCCCGCTCATCCCAAGTTGGCTGGGAGGCATGGCTGCACCTCGGAATCATGCGCCTGCACATCGGCGACCGCGCGGGCGCGCGGTCCGCGTGGGAGGCTTCGCTCGAGCAGCGGCGTACCCTGTGGACGTTACGTAATCTCGCCGTGCTGGCGCGGCAAGATCAGCAGTGGGATCAAGCCTCGGAATACTATCTCGAAGCGCAGCGGTTGCGCCCAGATCTGCTGCCGCTGCTTGTCGAGACTGCGCGCACTCTGATCGATGCGGGTCGCGCTGAATCGTTTTTGGCTCTGCTTGATAACCTTCCGGAAGCCATGCAGAAACATGGACGCATCCAACTGCTCGAAATCGAAGCGGCACTTGTGACTGGCGACATAGAACGCGCAGGTCAACGCTTCACGGACGGATTTGAGATTGTGGACTACCGTGAAGGCGATGAAATCCTGACCGAACTCTGGGATCGCTATCATCTTCAGCGGATCAGCCGGGACGAACACGCAGCGATAGATGATGCGCTCATGCAGCGTGTGCACCGGGAACATCCGTTACCTAACGCCTACGATTTCCGCATGAAAACCTAAAAGGTAGAAAAACTTGTATGGCTTGGCTGAGGAGTGTGATACGGCATCGCCTCCGAAATACTTCGCAGTCGGATCTGTGGAGGGATCAGAAGGGGGAGCTGCACTAAGTAGTCAAGGATGAATTGCGGATCAGGCTGGCGTGAACGGCTAACCCCGTTGCTCGGTCGGACGAGGAGTAGCGCAAACGCGCGAATGACGGTATGACGTAGACATACGCCAATACGACAGGGAGAGGGCATTCTCCAATTACCTGCTGTGACGCAATGCGCTTTTGGCAGCGTACCATCCGCAGAGTCCATGAACTCCACCACCTGGGGGTGTTGAGGAGGAACACAGATAGAGGCCTGGGAGCGGAGTGGAGTATGGATCGAGGCGCACGGTCGGGCGAGTGAACAACTGCTGTAGATCTTGTACGCCGCCGTTGATATCCCCACCCACGTAATTTGGATTATAGGCTTCCAGCGCCGCCGCGTGATAGGTGTGCCGTGCGACCACGCAGTCCCGGAATCCCGGCGCAAACCGTTCGATCTGCTTCTCAATCCGCTCGGTCATGTCCGCCGTCGAATTGTGGGGGACATGGCAATACGCCCAGCCGATATGCTGTCCGGCAGGGGCGCGTGTCGGATCAAACAGCGTGGGCTGTGTGACCAGCGTATATGGCTCATCCGTCTCCCGCCCCGTGAAGGCGTCGCGCTCACTCTGCCGGATTTCGGCCAAACTCGCACCGAGGTGGACCGTCCCGGCGCGCTTACACGCGGATGCCCGCCACGGAATCGGTTCGCTCAAAGCATAATCAATTTTGAATACGCCGGGTCCGTAACGGTAGTCTTCAAGCTGGCGACGATAGCCGGAGGGCAGTCGCTCTCCCATGATCCGCACGAATTGGCGGGGCGTTACGTCGAACAGGCGGATTTTGGCTGGAGGGAGATCCTCAACCGATTTCACTTCGCTGTCTGTGACAATCGCTCCGCCCAAGTCGCGGAGATATGCCGTCAATGCGTCTGCAATGCGCCCTGATCCGCCGCGGGCCAGCGGCCAGCCAACCCTGTGTGCCAGCATCCCAAGTATCAACCCAAAGGCGGCTGTGCCCGGTTGTTCCAGCGGCATGATCGCGTGTGCCGCCAGACCGGCGAACAGTCCGCGCACCGCTTCGGTGCGAAAGGCGAATTTGGCAAAGGCGGCAGCCGGGGCGAGCGCCAGCAGGCCAAAACCCGCCATGACCAGCGGATGCTGGGGCAGGTGCAGCGGCGCGAGAAATTCCTGAATGATGGCATCATGCTGCTGCACGAGCGCATCCATTAGTCGCTGATAGACCTGCGCGTCTCGCCCGAGGTGGGCGGCGGTCGCCGCAACCGACCGTTCGATGAGCACGGCACTACCGTCAGCCAGTGGATGAGCGAGCTCCGCTGGCGGAAAGACCCACTCCAAACCGTATTTGTGGAGTGGCAAACCCCTAAAAAAGGGAGAAGCTAAGGCGAGTGGATGAACGCTCGAACAGACATCATGCTGGAAGCCGGGCAGCGTCAGTTCTTGTGTCCGCATGCCACCGCCAATGGTGGTCTTGGCTTCCAGCACCAGAACTTTGCAACCCGCTTGTGCCAGTGTGATTGCCGCCGCCAGCCCGTTGGGACCGGAACCGACGACCACTGCATCGTATTCGGCCATCAACTCACTTCATTTCACTTGCCGCCTGAGCAGCTTACGGAAGGGTGTTGTTACGGTATAGATGAGTGTGTACATCTGCGCATTATGGCGCACATTCCCAAGCTGCGACCACTGCAAGCGCGGATCAACACACACTTTACTCATCTCAATCGTTACATTCTCCTGAAAACAAGCGGCGAGTGCTTTGAGGACATACCGCCAGATATCCTGTTTGGTGGAAAAATCCCGTCTGACACCGACAATGACCGCAACCAGACGGGAAGATCGCGGTATGCTTCTGTCCGGTTGTGCGCTATCTCAGACTAGGGGTTCTTGCGGGGTAGTCGATGACGACATGAAATCAGAGGGGCGCCGCCTGCCGCACCCCTCCAATGCCCTGGATCACGACAATGGGCGGACCTCGACATGTTCACAGCCGATGCGCCCAACTTCGGAGATGAGCGCGATGCCGCCGCCGCTGTAAGCCGCGTCCGGGTCGGCGGCTGTCAGCACCACCTGACCATTGATCGATGCGGTGAGGCGATTGCCCTGCACTTTGAGATTCAACTCGTAGCTGTGCCCGAATTTCCAGCCGCCCGGGATTTCGGCAAGGACGATATCTTGGCCTTCAAGCGCGCGGACAAGGCGCGTCTTCTCCTGATCGAGCAGCAGCGCGTAGTAGCGCGTCATGCCCTGCGCGCGCACGCCGATGCCACCCGTCTGACACATATGCGGCGTCAAACGCGCTGTGACTTGATAATCTGTCCATTCGCGCGTGCCCTGCATAAGCAAGCCGCGTCCGCGGTTTTGGATGAGGCGGTATGATTCCGGCCAGTAGTCGAGGTCGACGAGGCGTTCGCGGCTGTCAAAGCCATCGATCCACGCTGCTTTCCACAGCATCGGGCCGGGAGTCCCTGTGGTGCGGTTGCGTTCACGTTCCGCTGGGCGATCCAGCACGACATCGGGGGCACCATCCCATGTCAGATAGTCGAGGAGGACTGTGCCCGCTTGACCGCCGTTCCCCGTTACCTGCACACCGATCTGCGCGATGGGGTAGCAGTGAGTGTCCGGCACCCGCCATGTCAGCACCGCTGACTGGCCGGGCGTCAATTCACGCGGATCACTCTGCAAGCTTGAAAGGTCATCCGTGCCGTTGAAGTGCTTGGCGTACAGGCTGACCGTGAGCGTGCCGCTGTTTGCGTCCGCCGCGACCACACGAGCGCGGACAGTCTGCCCCGAGTAGAGCGTCGGCGAGGCCAGCAAACGGTAGCTGCGCTTTTCAAAGTAGCGGGCGACTTCCCGTGAGGGGATGAAGGTCGGCGTCTCGATGCGCGCCACGCGTCCCGCCGCGAGTCCCTGACAGTGAATGGCCAACGACCGTGAGCCGCTTTCGCTGAAATCGGCGACGTTTTCCAGAGTCACGACGCCGCGCACCGCTGCCGAGTCTTCGCTGACAAAGCCCTGCACCGAACCGGGCAGGTCGAAGTGGAAGCGCGCGCCGCCTTTCGGCTGGAGCGGGGCTTGTCCCTGCAAGGCGCGGCCCATGTTCACGAGGTGGTAGGTTTCGGCGACCGCATCGCTGATCGAGCGTCCACCGTCGGCGGTCGGCAGGTACAGCCGATCCGCGACGGGCGAGCGCCAGTCGGGACCCTGGTCGATGGTCGCCAAGCCGTTCTTGATGCCGAGCAGACAGCCGACATTGCCTGAATTGCAATCGGTGTCCCAACCAGAGGTGTTGACGATCATCAGCGATTTCTGGAAGTCGTCGTCGCCGTAGAGCAGCGAGAACAGAATTAGCCCGTGATTCGGCACCATGTGGCAGTTGCCGCCGTACTTGTCGTAACCGTAGCGTTCGGCCAACTGCTGGCGCGCCGCGCGCCAGTCGGGTTCTTTGGCGTGCCATTCGCGGATATCGTTGATCATATAGGCGATGACCGAGTCTTTGGGGATGAGTGTGACCGCTGTATCGATCAGCTTATTGAGGTCGCGTTCGACGAAGGCCTGCGCTTCCATCGCCGCGATCACCTGCGCACCATAGATCGCCTCGCCATCGTGGCTGACGCTCCCGGCCTTGCGGGCGAAGTCCGCCGCCAGTTCAGGGTCGCCGGGGGCGACCAAGCCCCAGCCGTCGATGAAAATCTGCGCGCCGATTTGTTCCGCGACGACCTTGCCGTTAAGCGCAATCGAACCACTGCGCGGCGCTTCGATGCCCGCTTTCAGGCGCAGATAGGCGGTGTGCTCGGTGGAGTTGCCCATGCCGCCCCACCAGAGGATCGTCTTGCCCTCGATGATGTAGTTCAGCCACGTGTGCCCGATTTGCGCGGGGGTGATATCCCGCGTGATGCCATAATCCTCCAGCGCGCGGATGAAAGTGAACGTGCCAGAAATATCGTCGTCGGTGACGATCAACGGCACGTTGAGCTTCTCGTGCAGGTAGTAGTTGATCTCGCCGAGGTTTTCCATGATGGCCTCGTAGGACCAGCCCTCGAAGGGGCGACCGAGATATACCCCGATGATTTTTCCCAGTACGCCTGCGTAAACCCGTTCTAGATAGTCGGTTGGCAGCATGACTCTATCCCTGAGCTCCCCTGTGTCAGCCCTGCGCTGAAGCGGCGTTGCAGGAGCAAGAAAAGCACAATATGCGGAATGACCATAACGACTGACCCGACGCTGGTCAAGCCCCAGTCCCGGCTGAATGGCACCGGAATCTCAAACAGACTGGTGGCGACCCGGCTGTCTTTGCGGAACAGGCTCGACTCTCACTCCCAGTGGACTAGTCATAGGGGGCAGATCACCTGTGCCGATGCCGTTGTGAAGTTCGCGAGTGTTGCTGGCGGCCTTCTGCAGGGTTAGTCATAGAGCCAAGAACTGTCACTTCTGGACACTAGAGGAAGACAGGATTCGAATCTCAGTTGAGAGAAAAAACCGTCTGACACTCTCAGACAGCTTTGTTCCCGTGAGCGGGGAAGACAGTGGTCACCCCGCAGACTGGCTTGTACTTTTGGAATTCCCGCAGCGAAAAAGGGGATGTGTTCGACTTCGTGGAACGCCATCTTCTACATTCACACTACCTGAATCTTCCTTCCACTAGTTTCTTCCACTATATAGCGTCAGTGATGCGCTTGAACTCGAAACCAAGCGGACATATAACCTCAATTTCGCATCCCTCCGGGGCTTTGTACTCCAGATATAGGTACTGTCCCACAACTCGCCATTCGACATCCAACTTGCCGAATGGTGTGGGAACTGTACCTCGCGCCCACGTCAGGTCGCCCGGTTGCGGTGCGATGCGGATTCGCTTATAGCCGACTTCAATCGGGCTTACTCCGAGGATATGCGCTGACAAGAAGTAAGCCGGTGTTGCCGACCAAGCATGACACCATGAACGTGGATTCGAGAATGTTTCCCATGTCGCTGTTGCGCCGCGATCCAGCATGATACCCCAGCGGGTGCGGATTACTTGCAGCAGTTCATCAAACCGTCCCTCGCGCACGAGCAGTTCTAGGCTGAATGACAGCATAAACGGACTGCCAATATGGATCCAGTGCTGTGGTGGTACTATCACAGCGGGCAGCAGTTGTGCTGCGCGTTCGTTCGTCGGCACACCAGAGAAGAGGGCTGCTACATTGACCGCTTGGGAAATTTTCGCGCTTAGCTGTCCATCTTCGTCAATGCTGTCAACGTAGGCCTCCAGTTCCTCTGACCACAAATGCTGGTTGATGGCAACACTGAGATGGGCCGCAAACAGATTCCAACGTTGTGCATCAGCGGATTTGCCCACTACGAGCGCCATTTTTGCGGTCGCGCGCAGTGCCGCCACGAGCAAACAGTTTTCATGCGTGAACGCTAATTTGCGCTGGTCATTGAAATCGACGCCGTCAATGTCTGACCAATCGAGGAAGTGCCAGCAGCCTTCCAGACTGAATAGGCCGAGGCGATGTGCCTTGCAGCGTGCAAGCGCGAATTCTGCTTGTTGTGCCAGTGCCGGATATATTTCCTGTGCAAACTTGCTGTCCGCATTGAAAAAATAGTGCATATAGCAGCCAATCGCCCACAGCCAACTCCAATTTGGCATCAAGCGATTTTCCCACGCGCTGGGAACCTGTGAGTTCACGATCGGGGTGCGGCGCAGTGAATCCGCCACGACTCTCAGCGTATTTTCGGGAAGTGATGGGTCACTATAAATGACCTGATGAATGAGTTGCTGAGCGTACGCATCCCCGACCCATAATGCCTGCTCATACGCGCCATCCGCGCTGAACACATCGTCGGAGCACAATCGTTCCGCATAGGCACACATGTCCCAAATCTGATTCAATCGGGGATCAGAACACTGGAAGCGCCCGATCACGGGTTGATCATAGGTCGCTTGGTGCAGCGTTACCCGGTGAACGGTCACCGGTTGATCAGCGTCATGGATCGACAGTAGCAGATAGCGAAATCCACGGCGGAAAATCGACCGATAGGTTTGCCGTCCCGCACGACACGTATAGCGAAACGAATTGTCGACTCCCAGACTGTACCCCGGAGCCTGCGACTGCATGATTTCAAATCCTACAAAATCGAGAATCGCACCTGTCGGGGCATCAACGTCAAATTCGATCCAGCCCAAGACTTCGCGGCCGAAATCGAAGATGAACTGCTGACCGTACTGCGGTGCTTTCACTGACACCGCGAGTGGAAGACTGACCGCAGCGCTTATATGTTCAAGCGGTTCACTCGACATTACGAAGCGCTGCACATCGATTTCCGGAACATCGAGCGGTTGCATCACCGTCCAGTGTAGGGTGGGTGGAAGCAGCTCGCTGTGAGTGGTAGCAAGCGCCGCCTGCCGCTCGTCGTCGGATGGATTGACACTCACTTGCCAGCCACGATCTTCGCTGTCTAGCCCCGCGCGGAGTTGAAGATCCGAACTTCCAGCGAGGCTGATGGCGAAGTCCGTCTCGAAGATCATACCCTTCCAGTCCAACAACAGGAGATGTTCCCCTGCCGTCAGACTGATCAAGGCCTGTGGTTCGATCTGACCGGATTCCCAAGTCAGTTTTTGCCCGTCCAGATAGACCGTTGGCAGACCGCCGTAGTTGGCGCGCTTTTTCAATACGATAGTACCGCTGACGGAGGCCTGCAGGCGCGTTACCAGGAGTGCGTCAACCGTCCCTATACCGACAGCAGTGTTGTCTGCGCCAAGGATGTAGGGATGTAAATGGCCGGCCAGTATGAGTGCCGGTAACCGGACAATTCCGGTATCCGTGATGCTCGTGGGTTGGATCGGCTCATTGCCGAGGAGGGGAACGCGCCGCGCCGTCAAGCCTGACCACGGGACGTCAGCGGGCGGGATTTCTACCGCGCTGTCCCATTCCGCATCGTCATAATCGCTATCAGTCCAACCGTCGGCGAGCCGCGCATCGAACTGCTCCTCCCAGGGAAGTTGAATCGAAATGCGCGGTGTGTTCTGCCGGTAAGCGGTGTTGCGTCTGACGCGCCAGCGTGCATCTGAAACTATGATGTCGTCCATGTCGATTTGGAGCAGCAGACCGCCGCGCACCACTAACTGGTGAAATGTCCCTTCGCCCCATTGGTTGACCATCACCGCGACCACATTTTTGCCGATCCGCAGGTGCTCCGCGATATCATAGTTATCATAGTGATAGCGGTAAGGGTAGCCGCGCGCTGGACCATAGCCTAAGCGAACACCGTTGACGTAAAGATAGTAGCGCGCATCGGCGCTGATATGCAGGGGCGCAGCAGCCGGGATCGTGCTCAGGTCAAATGTACGTCGGAAGTTCAAAAAGATATTGCGGGGCTTGGTGTCGCCTGCGTCCCAGATCCACCGGGTATTTGTGTCAAAAACCATAATTCACCTACGGCCTGTGTTCAGGTAGGGAAGAACAGACTTCTTGCTTCTGACTTTACGCAAGTGTGTACTTTGATTAAAGGATATTTCTGCCGTGGTACTTGGACATTAGCGTTATCTTCGTTCGATCCGAAGACACGTTGGTTGATTGTGAGCAGGATAGTGGTCGGCACATGAGGAGGCGCATTGGAAACGACAAGCCCAATCAATTCTGCTCAGCTGTATATGGGTCGCAGCACTTGAAAAGGCAGACTTCAGGGCAGGCTTAAGCAGACTCTCGAAAGTTCCAATGTAGGGGTAAACCTATTTGTCTACCCGGTTTCGGGCGTACACTCAGGTGCGCCCCTACATCCATTCGTAGATTTGTTTCGAGAACCTACTCTTGTCAGTTTTCAGGGAGGGTGGGGAATGGCGATCCTCTCAATGAACGGTGCAGCAGTCGATAATCCCGAGGCGAACAGGCGGCGATCTTTTGGAACACACGGCTGAAGTACGCCGGGTCATCAAAACCGACTTCACTGGCGATCCGGGTGATGCTTATATCGGACTGGACGAGCAGGTGTTTGGCCCGCAAAATTCGGTAGCGATTCAGATATTCCCAGGGTGGGATACCCATTTCTTTGCCAAAAATCCGACTGAGGTAATCCTCGCTTACCCCCACGGCGGCGGCGATCTCCGCACGCGACAAGGTATACGCGAAGTTCTGCTGCATATAGGCTAACGCCTGCTTGACTAATTGACTGGAGTGTTGGGGTAAAGCTGCCTCTCCGTCGAAGATGTGCTGAATATTCGCGACCAACTCCTCGTCGGAATGGATGTTTTTGAACTGGAGCATCACATTACCGTAATCCAGACGCTTGATGTCTTCAAACGATAACAGTCTGCCCGTTAACACCACGATCGGCGTTGAGCTCATCCGGGGACTGCTGCGAACAACTTCGAGGACACGAAAGCCATCAACCTTCGGCATCGATAGATCGAGAAGTATCAGGCTCGGGGTCACAGTTTTCAGCACATCCAAGGCGACTTCACCGTTTTCAGCTGACATCACCGGGTATCCGGCAAATCTTTCCGACAACAAGCGCAGATACACTTCGCGGGCTTGGGCATCATCATCGACGACGAGGATGGGTGCGCCAGCCGGTAAAGGGGCGAGCGACTGAATCAAATCAGATAAATTTTGCATGCTCAGCGGTTTGAGCAGCACGTTGGTCAGCTCAGCGCTCGCTGCATCACCCTCTGCGCGTTTATCACGGTACAACATGAACGGAATCTGGCACAGCCGTGGATGATTGCGTACGTGTTGAATGATAAGCCAGTCGCCGGGACGGGCATGATCCATATCCCATGCCAATATAATTGGCAACACAGCGCCGATAGCCTGGTTCAGAGCTTCAATTGATGAGACCAGAATGGTGTCTGCGTTAGATTTCCGCGCAAGGTTGACGAATTCGAGCGGCGGCAAGTCCAAGGCGGAAATGAGCAGAACCGAGCGTCTTTTCCGATCATTCGGCTGTGGGCTGACATCAATGATGCGCCCACTTAAGTTAGGCAGCGGCAGGTAAATGTGGAAAGTACTGCCTGTGCCCGGTTGGCTTTCTAGCAGCAGCGAGCCACCATGCAAGGCGATCAAACGGCGCGTAATCGTCAGACCTAGTCCGATCCCCTCCGGACGGTGATTGACTTGACTTTCGGAGACGAATGGCTCAAAGATGCGTTCCTGTTGGTCAATGGGAATACCGTAGCCCGTGTCGCGCACCCAGATATGAAAGTGCGGGGAATGACGTCAGCGCCGAGCACAACTTCTCCAGCATCGGTGAACTTACTCGCATTACTCAGAAGATTGAAGATAATCTGCCGCAAGCGCGTTGGATCCGCTTGAATGACGGGTAAGCGCGGTGGGAGTTCCAGCTTCCACAGGACGCCGGCAACCGGACTGCTGCTATCCAGCATCGTTCGAAACGTTTGCTCAAGAAACGGACGCGGGGCAATTGTTTCCGGGTACAAGTCAAGCTCGCCGATATCCGCGCGCGACAGATCCAGCAAATCGTTGATCAGGCGGATCAAGTGCTGACCGGAGTCATGAATATGTCCCAGGTCGGCGCGTAACTCCTGTGGGACTTCACTGTCGCGCCGCTCATCCAGTGCCAGCCGACTGTAGCTCAGAATGATGTTGAGGGGTGTTCTCAGTTCATGGCTCACGTTGGCGAGCAGCTGCGTTTTGAGTTGATTGGCTTTTTCCGCGAGGTTTTTAGCGTGCAGCGCTTCTTTGTACAAATCTTTCATCTGTTCGACGAGCAGAGCCCCTTTGAGCGCGCTGCTCAGATGCAGACTCAAGGTCTCATAAATGAAGCCATTGAGCGGTCCGATCTCAAAGACGACATAACCAAAATGCTCGTTACGGAATTGGAGCGGCAGTACCGCCAAGGTCGAACGGGCGCGTCGGGCTGGCAGATAATCCGGCGGCACAATGTCACGAATGGCAAACGAACACCCCTCGGGCGCCAGAGGGACAATTCCACTTTCGTTATAGGCGAGGACCAAGCGTGCGTGATCCGGAATGCGGTTAGGCGTGGTCGAACTCTCGGCATACAGCACGACATAACAGGCCGGAATTCCCAGTTTCGAAAAGTCGCGCACGATGGTTTCGCTCAACCCCTGGAGATCAAAGGTCGTGATCAGGTCCTCACCCACCGACCGCAGCGCCGCATCCAGTTGAGCTTGTCGATATTCCCGCTGTGCCTCGATGTTCAGGGCGATCTCCGCCAGAAATACCCGCCCATATTGCCAGAGATTCTCGGCACGCTGCCGCTCATTCGGATCGATGAGCAGGGGGTGAACGTGTCGACGATGTACGGAAAGAAGCGACTGCCATGTCGTATGGTTGATGCGTGAAGCCCCAAACAGGGCGACGAATTCGGTCAGAAACCGCTTAAATTCACCGGTTGTGCTCTGCAAATCGCTCACGAACGTATCATGCCACCGGTAAAGCATGGCGCTTTCCGCCGCTGACAGCGCATCGTTGCACGCGCTAATCATGTGACTTACGATGGCCGTACGTCGTTCCGGCAGTGTTGATTGGTCATCAGTGACGGTGCTGTGACCAGGTACTTCAAACTCAGCCAGCGCGGCTGATTTGCAGCCACACGATTGGCGAATGATCAGTTGGGCAGGAATATCCACCCGGTGCTGAACGGATTCACCATTTAGGATTGCGACCAGCAGTTCCGCCGCACTACGTGTCTCAGCGCCCGCCGAGAGATGCACAGTTGTCAATGGGGGGATCATCGATCGGGCGCTCACGAGATCATCAAAACCCGCAATGGCAATGTCCTCTGGCACGCGAATAGCACGCGCTTGCAGGGCCTGCAGCGCATCAATCGCCATATCATCGTTCGCGGCGACCAACGCATCAAAGTGAACACGACGCTCGTCTACCAGCAAACGGACGGCGTTCTCTCCCGACGGGGCAAAGAAGTCACCAGCAGTCACTAAGAGGGGATCGAAGGGCAAGCCAGCTTCGGCCAGACTGTCGGTATAAGCCCGGTACCGATCTTCACCGGTGACCGAGCTGACTGATCCGCGGATGAAGGCGATCCGACGATAGCCGTGATCGTGGATGAGGTGCTGCATCAGCGTGCGCATGCCCCCATAGAACTGCATGGTCACCCCGGGATACTGATCGAGGAGGATATCCGTACCGACGACCGGCAGCGGCGCAAACAGCTCGTAAAAATCCTGCAAACTGCGCATCCCAACATAATGCCCCAAACCGCCGGAGATGATCACGCCATCCGCCGAATTGGGAGTCACCAACTGATAGAGACTGTTGGGAGAGGGAACAGCCGCTGTGGCTTGCAGCATGCGACCGACGACGATCAGAAGATTGAAATCGTGACTCTGCGCGAAGTTCACCATCTCACTCCACGCTGTAGTCGGCGTGCCTTCTGACAGCGACCGGGTTAAAAAGGCGATTGTCGGACGTTCTGCTGATGTCGCAGCGTGCATTTTATGCTCGATATTCACACAACCCGCTTTTACGGCGCTTACTCATCCTGCATTGTAGGTAATCAGAACCGATTCAAACAAGTTGGTCAGCATCTTGCGGTCCCGCATTCGACGCGTCGAGCCGGATTCGGCTGTAGAACTTCAGCCGCACATCGCCCAGCAATCCGCTGACGGGCGAGCCGCGAAACCGGGTCGGGATCGTCTGATAGTGGTTGGCCAGCGTGTTATAAACACAGATTTCAACGCGGTTGCTTCCCGCCCGCAGCACACCAGCGAGATCAAAGGTCCACGGTGGCGCAATGCGGGTACCGATGGTCACATCGTTAATCCGTACTAGCGCTGTGGAGCTCACGTTTCCCAGATCGAGGACGGGATGACACGCCGCCTGTACTTCAGTTAAGGCGAATTCCTGTCGATACCACGCCCCGCCGGAGTAGGTGTGCAGACCATCCACTTGTGACCAATCGCCACACGCCAGCAATCCTTCCTCGCACTCCAGCTCAATCGGATCGGGGATCGCCGCGCCGTCATAGCGCCCGCCCGAGTGCTCCAGACAAAGCGTTATGTTGGTCACGTCCCGAATTGCATGGGGAAGCGTCGCGTGGTAAACGATAGCGTCCCCGTCGCTCGGTTCAGCTTCGAGCGTGCATTCCTGCCCAGCCACCCACAGCCGCGCCTTGCCGTAAGCGCGAAACGCCAGCGAGCGCAAACCGGGGGCGCTGGTAAAGCGATACCAGCCAAGCGGAGTCGTCGGTGCCGGTTGGGCATCAAAGGGCAGAATTTGAGTCGCTTTGTGCCAACGCAGGGTAGCGTTGTGCTTAGCGAGCGGCGGGCGCCGGAACGATTGTTCCGTGAGAAAGCAGTACCCGCGTCCCACATCGTCATACCGGAGCAGAAATGGATGCTTGCCGCTGGACAAGACGATGTTCTCAGCATCGAGCGCCAGCGGCACACCGTCGATCCACAGCCTGCTTGGTAGTAACCCGCCGCAGACCACTTTCGCGGTGCAAGGCTGCGCGACGTGGACGGTTGTCCAGAGATAGTAATGGGTACCGCTCGCTTCCGGCACGCGCGTCAATGCCGTATGCGTTTGTTCGATGCGCCCTAACGCGATGATGTCATCGTGAACCTCACCCTTCAGTCCGTGATAACCTTGATGTCCGGGGTCATTTTCGATCCCGTCACGCCACGAGAATTCGTAGGGTTGCCATGCATAGCACTCTCCATTCCATTCGACGGGCACCTGGGGATCAATGACGGTCAGGCCGCGCAGCGCTGTTTCGAGAGCCGTCAAATTGTCGTCAGGCAGCGGACCGAGTTTCCAGAACTGCCGCCCAAAGCCCATCGTGGTTTGGGCCCACGCCGCATCATCGAAATCAGCCTGTACCCAACCGGAAGCTTCGCCGCTGCGCTGAGGATCGAACTGGTAACGGCAGCGCCGTATCTCCGCACCGATGCGTCTATCCGTCGCGGGCAGGCGAAAATCCCCCCACTGGTTGTCGAGCGTCGGCACAAGTTCAAAGCGCCATGTTCGGTCAAACACCAGCTCATCCGGCGGCTGGTCAGCCGTCCCGCTGACCGTTCGTGACATGCCGTTCCGCTGAATTGTTCCGTGATACGTGCCACCGGTCGCGACCACCCCGCTCATGTCGCCCTGTTCGCTGACCGCGAGTTGCTCGACCCCCGGCACGTCGATCAGCAGTGGGTTGTCGTCCGGCGCGAACACGATCAATTGCAGCTCGTGTTCGGTCAAGGGCAGGCGCACGTAGGTTCCCTGTTGATCCGTGTTCACAGCGTACAGTGGTTGGGTACTCCCCGTCCACATATCCCACAGTTCAATCTGCCCATGCGTCCGGAAATAGCCCAGTGACCCTTGGGTCACACCATACACAGCGTACAGGTCGCGCGCACCGATGCGGCGATGCATGACCCCGAGCGGTTCACTCGACGATCCCGCTGCCGTTTCGACCGCAAAATCCGGCGGGAACGCGCCGCGGAGGTGCGTGATCACGTCGGCGGAACTGACCACGGCGGGCTGATGGCTGGTTATTTCTCGCACGAGTTGATCGAGGTCAGGATCGTTTGCGCCGAGGCGATCACTGGCTTCCGGGAGCGCCCCCACGAGCAGCACAAGGCCGCCAGCGCGTTGAAACGCCGCGGCTTTCTCAAGAGTCGAATACCGCACAGCGCGCATCGAAGGGAGAATCAAAACGCGGAAATGTTCACCCGCGACTGTGAGTTCGTTCCCGTCGATCACCGCGCGATCCAGCGACTCAAAGTCAATGAAATCGAAGTCGATTCCCTCGGCGTACAAAGCGCGTCCCAGTTCAAAGCTCGTTTCGACCGCCGTCTGCCCGTCCAAACCCGCTTCGACGGCGGCGACCGGGTACAGAAGCGCCACATCGCAGCGATGCACACCCTGACTCAGCAGGTAGCTCAGGCGTTCCATGCTCGTCAGATAATTCCCAAAATGCGCCCAATACGGCATGCGAAAATGATTGCACGGCGGGGCCTATTCCCACCACCCGCCGCGGGTTGAGTAATAGAGCCCATGCAGACTGAGCAGGTTTTGCCCATGCACATAGTTGATCAGGCTGGCGCGGGTGAGGTCAACGGTTGATGTGCCCCATCCGCTGGAATGAAAGCCTTCCAACCACACCCGCTGGCGCTCATACAGATGAGCAATCGATGCGGCGACCTTGTTCTTGATCAAATCTGTTTGCAGGAATGGCTGATCGCAGCCCGGCGCTTGATTCCAGCGCTGCGTGCGAAAATAATCGCCGAACTCATCGACGGTCAAGCCGCGCCCGCCGTGATCACAGCCAAACATCATGCCGCGCCGCTGATGCCACTCATACAGCGGCTTGAAGTAGCCTTCTTCCGAGAGCGTCACCAGCACATCGTTGTAGTCGAGGCGGACTTTGGCAGTTCGCGCGCCCAAATCGAGCCAGAGAGCGGGTAGTTCCGGGATCAGGTCATAGCCTTTGCGCCGCCAGAATTCCTCGGCAAAGCGCGTCGTCCACAGCTTGCCCGACACGCCAAAGTTGAGCTCATCGGAGAAGAAGAAGTTGAGCCCTCGTCCCGGCTGATCGGGATGGTGATCGGCAAAGCGCTCAAAGAAGCGGCTGATCGTCTCTCGGCCGCTGGCCGGGTGCATCGGGTCGAGCGAGCGCGTCACCGTTTCCGCCGCGACCACCGCCACCTGCCAGCCAACCGCTGGCGGCGTCCAGCGCAGTTGTCCTTCGCTGACCAGCGGACGCAGATCGATGCCGTTTTCCACCCGCGCGCCTTCGGATTGGTACGCCATCACGCTGATGCAGCCTTCCGGCAGTCCGATGTCCAGCACTTCGCCGGGTTTGATCGTGTGTAGGGTCATGCGTAGGGTTTTCCCGCGCATTTCCGGGTAGATCGCGCTGATCTCGTCGAGATACCAACCCTGCCCCACGCCGAGCGTATAATCGCTCACACTGACGGCAATGCCCCGTTGATTCGCTTCCTGCACGAACCAATCGAACAGCGCCCACCATTCGCTGCTGAATAACGCGGGTTCACTCGGATAGCTGAGACCCCACGTCACGCCGCCGAGATCGCTGTGCGCATAGTTGATTTGCAACCCGCTGATGCCCCGCCGGGTGAGCTGATCAAGCTGCCATGTCAGGCGTTCGCGGGTGAGCGGTTCACCCAACCACCAGTAAAATGCGACCTCGCCATAGCCCGCTGGCGGATTCTGAAAACCGGGCAAGACATCAAAATCGGCCTCGCGCCGAGGATACCCATGTGGTGAATCGTTCATCAGGTCAACCCGAAGTATGAAATAGCCCATTTGATTCGTGCCCTAGAGAAAGCGGCACGACGTGTTCTGTCAATCACCGGATTCGGCCCCCGCGCTCTCAGGCGTGGGCCGCACTTCGACTTGAAGGCGCGGGAGGTCGCTGGTCATGGTCAGACGACGCAGCTGCCCGTCAATGTGTTCACATTCGATGATCGTGTTCCCCGGCGCATGCAGGCGAAACGTCACATCGACGCTTTTATCCCAGCACGGCAAAAGGTAGACGGTGTCACCGTTAGTTTGCAGCAGCATTTCTTGAAGCTGAATCATGCCCGAGCCACCCCAATTGTGATCCGGCGTCCAATCATGACCCGGCCCCCAGTACACCGGCACGCGCTGATCGGCATTGCCGAGTTTCCGAATCAGGAAGTCGCTGGCTTCGGACAACATCCCCAGTTTTGCGTACTGAATCCCCTGTTGATGCCAGCTAATGTGGGACAACTGCTCATCGCCTTCCGCCGCTAGCCGCGCCGTATCGATGGCCAACTGTAAATCGGGCTGGCCGATGCCATACTGGCCAAAGGGAAACACCGGATACAGTTCGGGGATTTCGACGTTATGGCGCTCTGACGTGCTTCCGGCATACGCGATGATCGTCTGACCGGCTTTCGTGCGGGTGGTGATCGGCGGCACACGCTCCAGAATGCCCCGCCAGTTCGCCCGCTGTTCCGGCAAACTGTAGCGCTCCGGCAGCGCCAGCATGCGTCCCAGCAAGGCGTGGAGACCGGACACCGCATCAATTGGATTGCGAACCGGATGATAGGTTTCCAGCGCATTGCCGGGTTCGATGATCATCTTGCCGCGCGCATCATTCTGTGGATAGAAACCATCATAGAATTTGACGATTCCATCCAGAAAACCGATATATTCCCCAATATCCTTGTGGGTATAAGCGGCATATTCGATCAGCATCACACCGATTTCTAGTGCCGTGGAAAAATGATACTTGATTTGTGGCACGGGCAAGCCGGTGGTGTTTCCCCACCCGTGATCGCACGTTGGGCACAAGCCGTAAATGCCGATCTGTTCCGGGTAGACCGCGCCATCTACATCAAAGTAGAACTGGGCGCGGAGGGTCGCTGTTTCGAGCAGACGATTGAAGAAATTGAAGATCTGCGGCAGCATGCCAAAATCACCGGACTTGAGCATGGGCCAATACACGAGGCGCTGGTTTTGACTGGTATGCGATCCGCCGCCCCATAAGCGGTAGTCCGGCGTGTAGTGCAGTTTTTGCTCAGACCAGGGGCTTTTCCCGGCGAAAATCGGATCAAACGTGAAGAGCCCACCGTTGAACTTGGTCGGGTATTCCCCGTAATAGTTGCACCCGAGCAGGTAGCGGAACAGTTGATAATTGCGCCCGATTTGCCACATAACATCCTGTTCGTCGGGCGTCGCGCCGTTGATGACGATATAGCTGCGCGCCCAGTACGCCTGCCACCAGGCTAGGGCGGCTTCCAGTGCATGGTCATCTTCAGTCGCCTCGTGATCAAGGGCGCGCAGGGCGCTTATCCACGCTTCCAGCGTATTGGTCTGCGCGGTGTACAGGGTGATTTGCAGTTTTTGCGCGGAGGTTGGCTGGGGCGGCTGGAACTGATAGCCAACAAAATCGGTATCGACATACCGCCCGCGCTGCGTTCCCGTATACTCCAACCCGGGAGCCGTCAGCAGCCCGCCCATCGTGCGGTTGTGCTGCGGGTTGTACAGTCCGGCCTTGACCGACTGCATCCCTTGCGTATCCATTTCGCGGTCAAACGAGAGATCGTCGTTGCGGTTGCGGTGATAGAACAACAGCTCATCGGCGCGCGTGACTTCAATCTGATCCTTGTGAAACACAATCGGGGTGGTTGGATCCCCCCACACTTCCTTGCACTGGAACAACTCGTACGATTGGCTCTCGACGCGGCGGTCTTCGGTGCGCCAGCTTTCGTAAGTGACTGTGAGATCCGCCGCAAAACTCGCGCTCCAATCCACATGAATGACGGGACGCCCCACCTCCACCCAGACGCGGATGTGCACCGTCCCCTGCTCAGACACGCCTTCGATATGGATGTACCCGTCGTACAGTTCCAGTGTCTGCCGGAACTTCAGCGCAAACGGAGTCGGCGTGCTGCGTACGCGCAAGCGCCCGCCTTTGAGCATGGAGCCGTTTTCGTCAAATGCGCCGGATTGCGCGAAGTACAGCAGCAGGTCGTCATTTTCGACCCAGACGTTACAGCCGATGCTGTGTCCCCCAACCGGCATCGATTCGCCGGAATGAGCACTCTGCTGCTCCCAGATCAGGTTGTACGTGCGCATAGCGTCAATCAGTGAGAAGGTCATTCAGAACGACTCGCATCACTTAGGAGAAAACAGGCGGCTTTGTGTCCGGGTTGCACTTCGACCAGCGCGGGCTGTTCTTGCTTGCAGCGCGCCATGACGTGGGGGCAGCGCGTCGAGAAATAGCATCCCGCTGGTGGGTTGAGGGGGCTGGGAACCTCGCCCTTGATCTCGGCAGCCCGTCCGCTGTTTGACCAGCGCGGCTGGGGCACTGAACTCAGCAAGGCTTGGGTGTAGGGATGGGCCGGTTGCTTGAAGAGCAGATCGGTAGGCGCGCTTTCGACGATCTTGCCGAGGTACATCACAGCGACTTCATCACTCAGGTAACGAACCGCGCGGAGATCATGCGAAATGAACAGCATGGTGAGGTTCAAACGGGCGCGCAGATCGCGCAGTAAGTTGATGATCTGCGCCTGAATCGACACATCCAAGGCCGAGATCGGCTCATCACCAATGATGAACTCGGGATTCGTCGCCAGTGCCCGCGCGATCCCCACGCGCTGCCGCTGCCCACCGCTGAACTCATGCGGGTAGCGATTCTCAAAAGCCGGGTTCAAGCCGACCATCACCATGAGATCGGCGACGCGCTGCCGCAGATCGCGTTCATTGACCAATTTGTGAATCAACAGCCCTTCACCAATGGTAAAGCCGATGGTGGCGCGCGGGTCGAGCGATGCATACGGATCTTGAAAGATGATTTGCATCTGCTTGCGCAGCGGTACGAGCGCTTTGGGTTTCAATCCGCAGAGGTCAACGCCATTGAAGAGCACCTGACCGCTCGTCGGGCGCACCAGTTGGAGTACCGAACGCGCCACAGTCGATTTGCCACAGCCCGATTCGCCCACCAAGCCCAGCGTGCGACCGTGAGCAATCGAAAAGCTGACATCATCGACCGCGCGCACTGTCGCGCGTCCCTGCCACGGCAAACCGAGCGCGGGACCCGGAAAATGCGTGCGCAGATTATGTACACCGAGCACTTCAGGTTGAGTCGTCATGCGTCGATCGATCTCCAATTCCAGCAGGCGGCTTCGTGCGCATGCGCTACGGGTTCCAGCCGGGGAGCTGCGGTTTTGCACTGATCGGATCGGTATTTGCAGCGCGGGTAGAAGACGCAGCCCGGCGGCAAGTCGATCAGTTCCGGGGGGAGGCCGGGGATGGCTTCGAGCGGTCGCGTGCGATCACCATCCAGCATCAACGTCGATTCAAGCAGCCCGCGGGAATACGGGTGGCGCGCCCCCGTGAAAATAGCGTGTGTGCCGCCGACTTCGACTTCCCGCCCCGCGTACATGACGACCACCCGATCACAGACATTCGAGACGACGCCCACGTCATGCGTGATCAGCACAATGGCCGCGCCCGTCTCATCCTTGAGCTTGACCAGCAGGTTGAGAATCTGATTTTGCGTGGTCACGTCCAGCGCGGTGGTCGGTTCATCCGCAATGAGCAGCGACGGGCTGCACGACAGTGCCAGCGCAATCATGACGCGCTGGCGCATTCCCCCAGAAAACTCGTGGGGAAACTGGTTGAGGCGACTCGCGGGCGAGGGAATCCCCACTTGAGCCAGCAGATCGGCGGCTCGGGCACGCGCGGCTTTCGGCGTGAGTTTCAAGTGAATCCGCAGCGGTTCCATGATCTGGCGTCCCACCGTCATGCGCGGATCGAGCGCGGTGAGCGCGTCCTGAAAGACCATCGCGACTTCGCGACCACGCAGCGACCGCATCTCCGCCTCGCTTAACGTCAGAATGTCGCGGTTGTTGAGCACTATGCTGCCACCGACGATCCGTCCCGGTTTAGGGACGAGGCGCATCAACGCCAGCGCCGCTGTCGATTTGCCACACCCGGATTCGCCCACCAAACCGACAATCTCTCCGGGAGCGGCCTCAAAAGACAGGTCTTGCACGGCGTAGACGAGACCGTCACGCGTTTTAAACTGAACTTGCAGCCGCTTGACCTGCAACACATCACTTTGCCGTTGTTCCAGACTCATCCGAACTATTCCTGTCAAAAACCGTTATCTTTGGTCAGCTAGCGTGAGTGTGAACGTGGGTTTAGAGCATCGTTGAGCGCATCCCCCACAAACTGCAGCGACAGCACCACCAGTGTCAGCGTCAGACCCGGCATGATGATCAGGTAGGGCTGGGCGCGTAGGCGGCTCAGGGCCTCAAAGATCATGCGCCCCCAGCTTGCGCCCGGCGGCTGAATACCGATCCCCAAGAAACTCAGGCTGGATTCGTAGAGCATGGCATTCCCGAAGCTCAAGGTGAAAGTCACGATGACGGAACCCAGCACATTCGGAATCAAATGGCGCATCGTGACCCAGCGCGTCCCCGCGCCGAGTGCGCGCGCGCCGCTTCGATGAACTCTTTCTCGCGCAGCGACAGCACCTGACTCCGCACTAAGCGCCCCATATAGGGCCACGCCACGAAGCCAATCGCAAAGATGACGACTAAATAGCTGAAGATGACGCGATCCTGAAACAGCGCCCAACCGGTACTCGCATACAAGCTGCTGGTCAGGGAATCAATGGTTGGGCGGGTAACCACGCTCACAAAGGCCGCCAGCCAAATCGAGGGAAAGCTGAGCAGCGCGTCCATAATCCACACCACGACCCGATCCACCCAACCGCCGAGGAAAGCGCTCAACGCTCCGGCGAACAACCCGATCGTAGTCGACACGGTCGAGATGCACAACGCGACGAGAAACGCCGTGCGCGCGCCCATGAGCACGCGGCTAAAGACATCGCGTCCGAGTTCGTCTGTCCCCATCAGGTGCGCGCCATTCGGCGGCTTAAGCAGGTTGTTCCAGTCCTGCGTCAGGTAGTCATACGGCGCGATCTGATTGGCAAAGATGGCGGCCAGCAGCAGCAGGACGAAGATCAGCAAACCGAGCATTCCGGTGAAGTTATGCGCGAAGCTGTGGACAGCATCACTCCAAAAGGTGCGCGGCTTGCTGGTGCGCCACAGCGCGGCAGCGTCTGTGGACTGATTATCGATCTCGGCGCTCATCGGCTCACCTTCAGGAAAGTTTGACACGGGGATCGACCATGACATAAAACACATCGACCATCAGGTTGGACAACAACACAATCACAGTGCCCACCAGCGCCCCCGCCGTCGCGGTCTGAATATCACCCAGCGTCAACGCGCGGGCGACGACCTGCCCGAAACCCTGCAAATTGAAAATCGCCTCAACGAACAAGGTGCTGCCGACCAACTGCCCGGCCGTCAGCCCCAACACTGTGATCACCGGGGTGAGGCTGTTGCGCACCACGTGATAGAGGAGCACCTGAAGAGTCGAGAGACCGCGCGCTCGCGCCGCGCGAATATAGTCCTGAGATAGAACTTCCAGCACCGAGGCGCGGGTGAAGCGGACAAGATTCAGGAACGGGCCAGCGGCCAGACAAGCCGCCGGCAGAATCGTCTCCTGACTGAACAAACCGCGCCAGCCCAACCCGACCGAGGGCAGCAGATGCAGTTGATTGACAATCACAATCATGCTGAGCGGCGCGAGGACGAACGCGGGAATAGTCGAGAGCACGGAGGCCGCCGAGACCAGCAAGCGGTCGAGCAGGGAGTTGCGATAGAGCGCGGTGATAAAACCGATAGGGACAGCGGTACAGGTGACGAAGACCAACGCAGCGAATGCCAATTGCAGGGTAATCGGCAGCGATCGCGCGAGCAGGTCGGCGATCTCTGGCTCACCAATCGCCACATAAGAGCGACCGAGATCGCCTTGGAGCGCTTTTCCAAGCCACGTGGTATAGCGAAGCAAGACGGGATCATCCAGACCGAGTTCAGCGCGGTAGCGATCATACAACTCCTGATCGAAACGTCCACCGCTGCGTTGAAAGGTCAAATAGGCGGCGAGATCGCCCGCGCCATACTGCCCCAAAACAAATACAAACGCGCTCACCACCAACAGCAAGGGGATCAAACCGGCGAGGCGGCGCACTAGAAAGCTAAACATGCTGGTTCACCATAATGAACATTTTTCAGATCATTTTCGACTGCCCACCGCGGATGCCGACCGCAAGGCTCAGACCAGTCCCTTCACGGGTGCTGAGCCTTGCGGAATCGACGGACTACAACCGCTGCCTAGCGGTTGTAACTGAGGCCTTCGAGGGTTTCACGGAAACTGAGTGAACCACCAAAGTTGTTGATCACTTCCCCTTCGACGTACGGAGCGATCAGCATCGAACTATCAAGTGTGAACAGGTCAATGGTATACACCTGATCGACCCACACCTGCTGGGCTTGCGCCAGAAGCTCGCACCGGCTGGTGATGTCGGTCGCGGCAGCGGCCTGCGCCATCAGGTCAAGGAGTTCGGGGACACGCGGTGTTGTCACCATCCCCATCTGCGCTTCATCGGGCAGCGGGTCGGCGGAATTCAGAGAGGCGAGGTTGTTCATAAACGCCATCTGATCGATGAAGTGATCGCCCTGTTCGTTCGGCCACAGGTGCGTCGGGTAGGGCGGCGCGTTGAAGTCAGCGATGGGTGACGACTGAATGTTCACCGTGATGCCGAGATTCTGCTGAAGCATCGCTTGGACAACCTGAGCGATGATCAAGTCCTGCGAGAGCGGCATCCCGAACATGCCCAACTGCATGTTGAGCGGCATCGTGGCGATATCCGCGGCATAGGGTGACAAGGCGAGTTCGGCCTGAGCCGCGGCTGGATCGTAGGGCATACCAACAACGCTGGCGAATTGATCCGCGCAGTTGACGTTGGCGGGCGCAAAGTGACCGGAAATCACCTGATAGGTTGTTTGTCCCTCGCCGCCGCCCAATACATTGGTCAGCGCCTGCCGGTCAATCGCCATCGAGATCGCGCGGCGCACATGCACGTCGTCCATCGGGCGGAAGGGCGTCACGAAAAACTGAAAGACACCTAAACCGGGATAGCTCACGAGGCTGGACTGCAGATATTCCGACGATGCCAGGTTCGCCACGTCAATCGGAGTCATCGAGAAGTCGACAAAATCGGCTTCACCATTTTCGAAGGCGGCAATGCCCGAAGACAGGTCTTGGACAAAAATGGACTCCACGCGGCTAATAGTTGGTGCAGCGCCAAACCAGTAGGGATTAGGCACGAGTGTCATGCCGCTGCCGGATGTAAAGGACTCCAGCATGAACGGACCAGAAAACACGGCACCGGGTTCGGTCGTCCAGTAGGCATCTTCGGCATAGGTTTTGCCGGCACTGGCCAGCACCGATTCGGCTTTGGCTATACGCGCAAACTGGAGGTTATTGAGCATAAACAGGGTCGGCTGTGTGAATTCGATGCGCAGCGTGTAATCATCCACCGCGATGATGCCTGCGACATCCGCCGCGCCGAACTCATCCGCTGGAATACCGCCGTCGAAGACTTCTTGCGCGCCGACAATGTTCGCGTATTCACGGCGGGCAGGGAAGAAGTCGTGTTGACCGTAGATGTCGGGATGACCGCTCATAATCTGATAGTTGATGCTCCACGCGGCATCAGCGGCTGTGATCGGCGAACCATCGGAGAACTTGGCATCCTGACGCAGCGTGAAGACAACCGACATATTGTCCGCGGCTACTTCCCACGATTCGGCTAAACCCGTGGGGACGGGTTGAGCATTCGTGTCGCCGCCGACGAGCGGCAGCCACAGCAGATCGACGACATGCCCAGCGCGTTCACTGGGGGTCGCCAGCATCCCCGCCGCACGGTAAGCCACCGGCTCGATGACCCGAAAGACGGTATCGTCTTGAGCCGTCACGACACCCAACGAAACGGAACCAATGCTCATAAGCAGCACGAGAAACGCAAGAATTTTCCTAATTCCCCACATAATTTGCTCCAATGCAACTATCATGGAATCAATATCAAATGCGACAAAAGTCACATTTTGTCTGTAGTATAGGGTGATGCGGAATCCCAAAATAGGATTCCTACGTCGAAGTACTTGGACAAAAGCGCACTCAGTCGATGCATTCCGTTTCGATTGAAGATGTCGAGTTCTGAGCCAGCACCGAGTGGGCAAGTTATTGCATTTACCCTACTTGGCAAACGGGCATACTTTGTTGAGTGACGGCTGCGATCTGGCCAATTACATCGATTGCATGAACTGGAAAATCGCATCATACATGCCTGGCAGCCCCTCGTGCCCAAAATCGGGATACACGGCGAACGACTTGGGCGCGGAGATCTTGTTGTAAGCAGCAAATTGCGTGGAGGGCGGACACACGGTGTCCATCAGTCCGATACTCGCGAGAACCTCGGCCCGAATTCTCGGTGCCAAATGCTGCACATCGATGTAGCCCAGTTGAGTAAAGATGGCGGCTTCGCGCTGGTGCAGCGGATCGTGATTGCGGAAGTAGGTGCGCAGCTCCGCATAGGCATCTTGAGCCAGATCCATCTGCCACACCCGTTGGTAATCGCACAGGAAGGGAAAGATCGGGGCGGCTCGGCGGATACGCGGTTCGAGCGCCGCACACGCGAGCGTGAGACCGCCGCCCTGACTGATGCCGGTTACGCCAACGCGACCTGCGTCGACTTCGGGCATATCCATAACAATCCGTGCAAGCTGGGCGGTATCTAGGAAAATATGCCGAAACAACAGGTTTTCAGGCGGGCCATCCAGTCCGCGAATGATGTGGCCAGACTGTGTAGTTCCTTTGTGACCGCCGATATCTTCGGACAGCCCAGCCTGCCCACGACAGTCCATCGCTGCCACCACAAACCCTTGTGCGGCGTAGGGCAGTAATTCAACCCACTGGGGTGAAGCGCCCTGATACCCATGAAACATCAGTATGGCGGGTTGACTCCCGGAACGCTGCAAGGGTCTCACGAACCGGGCATGAATGCGCGCCCCGCGCACGCCGGTGAAATACAAATGAAAACACTCGGCGAAGGCACACTCGAAATCGGCCGAGACGCATTCGACCTGAGAGTCAGTGTGTTGCATTTCGGTTAGCGCCGCATCCCAGAAGGCATCGAAATCGCCGGGCCGAGGATTCGTGCCTGCGTAGGTTTTCAATTGATCAAATGACATATCAAACAGAAGCGGCATAAGACTATCCAACCTTAGGCATTTGCGAGTACTGTCCCATGCTTGGGTGGCTAACGACGATGTGGCAGATCACGGCGTTTATGGAACCCAAAGAGAATCGATTGTGTTCCACCACAGCAGCTACGGAAAACGGCCTATTGAGGGAGTTCGACATCGCACACCACGTCTTTCCGCCGTTCCTCCGGCGTAACGATCAGGCGCGTGATCTTGCCCTGTTGATACACACATTCGACCGTCGTGCCGCGCGGCGCATGCAGCTTGAATGACACATCCCAGGCCTTGGGCCACGTGGGGAGCAGTCGAATCTCATCCCCCTCGGCCTGAAACGCCATGAGTTGCAGCGTCGTTAGGATATTGGATGCATGGTCAATGTCGGGTACAGCATCGTAGATTGGCCCCCACATGGCCGGAAAACGATGCCCCGGATTACTCAACGCGCAGTTATTTTGGAGAATAGTTTGCGCTTCATCCGTCAGACCGAGCAGCGCCGTCACCAAACCGTGATACTGCCAACCCGAATAGCTGGGATAGGTGGGGGGCTTGCCAACGATAAACGGTTGATAGTTTCCGACCACCTGCGTACCATGCCGAAAACTCTCCCGCGCCATGGGCAGATCCGGTTTGCCGAGTCCATACAACCGGAACGGGAAGATCGCGTAGAGCTGCGGGGCTTCGACATTATGCCGCTCAGGATCATAGACCGCAGCGGGCGCGATCAGCCGGGTGCCCGCAACGGTCTCCATGGGCAGGTCGGGCATAATCTGCTGCACATGCAAGAAGTAATTGCGTCCCGGCACTTTTTCGGGATCGAGCGCCAGAATTCGGGCGACTACGGCGTGCATCCCGGCGACCACGGGTAAGCTGTTGGTCGTGTCCCAGTACGTTTCGACCGACTGAATTGGAGCGATGACGATCTTGCCCTGGTCGCGCTCAGGAAAGCGCGTCTCGATGAACACCAACAGATCACGGGCGTAGGGCAGCAGTTCAGCGCTGAGGAAGGTATCGTCACGTTCGTAATCGTAATAGTCGAGCATCAACTGCAGCAGTTCCAGACCGGGCGAAAGATCGACCGCGCCGCCCCAGCGATTCGCGGCATAGCCATCCGCTAAACCCGCACGATCGAGACCATACACCGCCGAAGGCATCAACCCGTGACCGTGAACGATTTCCGTGTTGTACTGCCCTTGCGCCCCGTAATACACCTGTGCGCGTCCGCGATCAAGTTCCCAGAAGCGCCGGTAGAAACGAAACAGCGCCCGCACGGGCCCGTGTTCGCCGCGCGCCAGCATAGAGGCGTAGGGCAGGCGGGTGTTTTGCCACAGGTAAAAATGTCCCCAGCCGCGTTCATCCGGGTTAAATTCTGGCGTCGGTTCACCAAAGGGACGCGCGCTGAACGAGCGACTGAACGTAAAAATATCACCCAGATG
Source organism: Candidatus Flexifilum breve (assembly GCA_016717205.1). Lineage (GTDB taxonomy): Bacteria > Chloroflexota > Anaerolineae > Aggregatilineales > Phototrophicaceae > Flexifilum > Flexifilum breve. The sequence goes on along the minus strand of JADKGC010000003.1, from coordinate 112,781 downwards.
TTCATTCATCCCCGGCATCACGTTGAACAAGCCGCCGCTGTAGAGAATGGGAAAAGCGCCTCGTTCCATGCAGGCGAACATCCAGCGCGTCAGGATATACGCTTGCGTCACCTGTGACGGACACGGTTCGGGCGCAGGCTGCGCTTCGAGCGGGAGGGACAGCAGTTCGGGCGTGACTCCCGCGGTGACGGGGGCGTCCCCTTCGACAAACAGCCAGCTTTGCTGCCAATAATCCTGCCACCATGCCATCGTGCGCTGACAGGCTTCGCCGGGGGTGGGGACTGCGGTACGCAGCGCCGTGACTGCGGTGATCCAATCGTCGACATCCGTCACTTGATCGCTGTGCGTGATCACTCGGAGCGTAAACTCCCGAATCGGCGTAGACGAGATTAAGCCCGCGTTCCCGTTGAGCGCTGCGCCCTCCATCGATAGCAGCCCGCCGAAGGTGCGGTTGGTCAGGCAGTCGGGGATGGCATCGGCCAGCGCGGTGACCGCTTCAAGCTGAGCGATGAACGGGATCTGGGTTGCGCCATTGCGATGATAAAACAGGATTCCCCCGTCACGCGGCTGTACGATGTCCGCCGTCTCCGCCACCCCGCTGAACTGCAGGTCACCCCGGTAGGGCTCCGTCCGCCAGTTGCTGTAATCGGCCTGCACGGTGACGGGAACCGAGAACTGTCCGGTCACATAAATCACAGGCTGGTCGGAGTCGACGAACACTTCCAAACGCGCGGACTGCGCGGTATCCGTGCCGAAATTGAATTCAATTCGCCCGTCCCGCAAGACGAGCGTTTGCCGGAACGGTTGGTCGAAGAGCCCGGCACTGGCGAGAAACTTCAGCCGCACCTTGCCGAGCTTGACGCTGCGATCGGTTTCGGTGCGGGCATCCGTGCGAGCAAAATAGAAGTGCAGTTCTCCGCCCGGCTGCATCCAGACATTGACACCGACCTCGCCATTGCCAATCGGCATCGAACTGCGGTCGGTTTGGGCAAATTCGGTCCAAGTCACATTGTATTGATCGAGTAAGTCTAGTGGTGTGCCGTTCATTCTTTGATTGCTCCGGCGGTCGCGCCGCGAATCACCAATCGCTGCGCAAGGATGTAGATGATCAGGACGGGGAGCGTCGAAATCACGCCGAGCAGCGCGACCTCAGCGCGGGCAATCGTCGTTCCGTCGGGGGGCATGACGCAGCGCGTCGCCGCGGGCAGGACGGCACCGCAGCTCCCCACGATAATCGAAATCCCGGCGGGTAACGTTTTGAGCTGTGTCGAGTCCACCAGTAGAGTGGCAGCGAAGAAGTTGCTCCACAAGGCAGCGAAGTTGGTAAACGCCAACACGCCGACGATGTTTTTTGACAGCGGCAAACCGATATAACGAAAGAGTTGGAAATTGGAACAGCCATCCACGCGCGCCGCAGCAATGATGTCGGGCGGTAGGCTGGCTTTGAAGTACTGAAAAGTCAGATACACCCCCATCGGGAACGAGGCTGCCGGAAGCACCAATGCCCATGGGGTATTGATGATGCGCAGATAGAACATCTCCATGTACAGCGGCAGCACCAGTGCGTCACCGGGGACGAGCATCATGATCAGCGTGATCCATAACACCACACTCCGCCCGCGAAAACGAATGACCGCGAGGACGAACCCCGCCGGGATCGCCGTGAGCAAGCTGAGGATCAGTCCTAGGGTCGTGTACTGCACGGAATTCAAGATCCAGCGCACAATCACGCCGTTCAAATACAGGAGGAGGTTATTCCACGCGTGACCGATCCAGTCCAGCGAACCAACCGCGAAGGGCGGCAGATTGATGAGCTGCGCATTGGTTTTCGTCATCGCGGTGACCAACCACAGCATTGGTGTCAGGAAAGTGAAGATCAGCAGGCAGATGATAATGACGCGGACGAGGTAAGTTCCCGGTCCAATGCCGGTTCGAAACAACCAGCGTTGTAACCAGAGATTGGAAGTGCGACCGGGTTCTGTTGGGCGCTTCGGGTATGAAAAGTCTTTTGCCATCAAATGTGCTTCCGAAATGAAATTCAATCTGTCGAAGTGACAAATGCACCGGTTCTAGTGACGACGAAGATCGACGCCGTAATACTGATAACGGTCTGTGACAGCGAAACGACCGCCGACATACCGAGATCGCCCCGCTGCAAGGTATAGAACGAACCAAGCATGTTCGGTGACCAGTAGCGGTCAATGAAACTCGCCCCACCCAACGCTGTCGAGATCACATACGGTTCAGCGAAGATTTGCAGGTTGTAGGCCACCAGTTGAATGATCATGAACCAGACGAAACCCATGATCATGGGGCGACGCACCAGCCACGCCAACTGCCACGGGGAACAGCCGTCAATTTTTGCAGAATCGATCAGCTCTTGGGAGACGCCTTCCAGCGCCGAATAAAAGATCGCGATCCACGCGCCTGACGACATGAAGAAGCGCAGCGCCGTCATGATCACAACCGCGTTTGACGCGCTGACAAAATCGGTGGTCGCGTTCCACCCGACCGCCCGAAAGAGAAACCCAAACGGACTGACTGCGGGGTCGAGCATGAAAATGAAAATCAAGCCAACGACCGTTGGGTTGATCGCACCGGGCAAAAACAGCAGCGACCGCGCCACGCTTCCAAACTGGTCGCGGGTGAGCGCGAGCAGCAGCGCAATCCCCAGCGAACCGACAAACCCGACCGCGGTCGCCAGAATTGAGAATTGGATGACATTGCTGTAGGAGCGAAAGAAGACCGGATCGGAGAAGACTTTGACAAAGTTTTCGAGACCCGCCGCGAACAGCTCGGGTCGACCAAAGGTGAACTTCGAAAAGCTGAATATGAGGGCAACCAATGCCGGGCCGAGATGGAAGATGAATACCGCGACCAGATACGGGACGATCAGCAGCAGACTCCAATCTCCGATGGGTCTACGCTTTTTGCGCGCGGCACGCCGGTAAGAATCGTTGGCGGCGACGCGATTTACAGCAGACATGGCGATCTCCTCAAGCTAAGACAACGGTAAAACAGGAAAACAGGACAGCGCCACGCTGCCAACGCTGTCCCATTTCCGGTTCGTTAGGCCGCAGATAGACCCGGCTTACGGTCCGTCTGTCACCGCTTCAAAGCCTGCCGTGGTGACAGCTTCCACCAGCGCCGCCTGCAAATCATCATTCAGGCTGACGACCGTGCGGTTACCCGCTGCCACATCGGTGAAGAATGGACTGAAGACCGGCGAAGAGTGTGGCGGACCTTCAAAACCACTGTCCGCCATGACACCGGACGCAGCTTCACTGATGACCGTCCACGGATCGGGATCGCTGGCGAGCAGGGGGACGCGGGTGAGCAGGCTCGCGCCCCACGCTGCAGCACTGGGCATATAAGCCGGGGTCGCCGCCTGAGCCGCGCCGACATCCGGGTTTGTGCTGACGAAGATGATCAGTTCGGCTGCCAAGTCCGCGTTGAGGGTGTGCCGGCTCATCGCGTAGGAACCGCCGCCCACATTGCTGGTGGTGCGGGTCGCCTGATCAGCCCAGTTAGGGAGAAGGGCTACGCCAACTGTCCCCTGATTTTCGGGATCATCCGCGTTCAGGTACAGCCCCTTGATGACGAAGTCCGGCAGCCACGAGGGTCCGAAATGGATCAGCCAGTTGCCGGACTCCCAGATTTGCCCATAGCCCGCGCTGAACGTCCCTTGATTGTCGAGGACACCGAGCGCGTTGACCGTATCCAGCATTTCGCTCATGCGCTGGCAGTTCGGATGCAGGAAGTTGACAAGGAAACTAGAAGCGCTGAGCGGTTGCATCAACGGACATTCCGAGTGGCGGTACCACAGAAGCTGTGGTTCCCATCCGTCCAGCTGCCCCATTGTGTAGCCGGGGTGTTCTTCCGCGACTTGCTGCGCCAGCGCGACATATTCTTCCCACGTTGTCGGCAGTTCGTAGCCAAATTCCGCGAACGCCGGTACGTTGTAGAACATCACCTCAGGCGCAATGTCGTTACGAACGCAGATCAGGCTGCCATCGGGCGCAATACACGGGTCATTCGCGGTCGGATAGAATTGATCGAGCACATCCTGCGGAATATACGGGCGCAGATCGGCAGGGAAGAAGTCGAACTGCGGGGTATTGAGCGTGCGCCACGTTGACGGGTCTTCAAAGATGACATCGGGCCAATTGCCGCCGATGTTGTTGTAGAGCAGCATGCGCTGCTGCACGTTCGCGCCCAGCGGCTCATTGATGATCTCGATGAGTGAGGCTTTGTCGGGATTCGCGTCGATGAAGGCTTGCACCTGACGCGCGCGTTCAGCGTCGACCCAGACCCGGATCGGCGCGGTCGGATCGGATTCGGGGACAGCTTGAGCGGCGCTGGGCAGAACCGCCCCTAACAAAAGAACGATCAGCATGACAAGCACGACAAAGCGGGAAAAGTTGCTCTTGGACACGATGTTTTTCCTTTTACTTACATAACTTGGCAATTTCTTGGACTGATGTGTCTCGAAGTGACGGACTGGCAAATCTCCTTTTGCACCGGGTTGCTATAATTACACTTGCATTTCATATGTTAACTCTCATTTCAACGTATGACACGCCAAGAGCACGACATAAAGGCGACATCGAGGAGGCTTATGCGGAACTCCGCGATTAACTTCCAGAGCGACACGCGCATCTCTGTGCAGCCCATCATCCTTGTGTTTTATGTTTGCGCCCTCGCTGTTTTCACGGCAGGCACCGCCGCAAACGACATGCCGACGAAACTCACGCTCAGTCTGTTCGCGGTCTATATTTTTGCCGCATCTTCAGGAATCGGACACCTGAGTTCCAGATCGTCAACCGCGGCGAAGTGGGCAGTGTTGTTTCTGCTGGATTCCATGCTCATGCTGTCAACCAACTGGTTGGGCACAGTCCCGGTTTATGCTGGGGCCTTTCTGATTCCCGCCCTCGCCGCTGTGCTAATCGGTTTGGACGCTTCGGCAGTAATGGCGATGATTCAGTCCGGGTTGCTGATCGCCTTCACCTTGCTCAAAGGTGAGCCAGACGCATCGATCTGGTTAATCGGGGCGCTTCTAAGCTGCTGGGCAATTTACGGCATTTTAAGCGCCGCTTACAAACCCATCGGCGATGTGGTGGAATGGGCGGAAGAAGTCTATGCCGCTGCCAACGAAACGTTGGAACAGCTTCGAGATAAACGCGCGGAATATGAACAAACCGTCGCCGAGCTTAAAGGAGCAAATGCCCAGCTCAACAGCTTGAACAAACTGACGCAGAATCTCCGCCAGATTGCCGAAACCGAGCGTTCGGCGAAGGCGCAGTTTGTAGCGAATGTCAGCCACGAACTGCGAACGCCGCTCAATATGATCATGGGCTACACCGAGATGATCACCCAGTCCCCCCGTATGTATAACGCACCCTTACCCGGTGCGCTGCTCGCCGATCTCGCCGTCGTGCAGCGGAATGCCGAGCAGCTTTCCCGATTGGTCAACGATGTTCTGGATATGAGCCAGATCGAGTCGGATCAAATGGCACTCACGCGCGAGTCGGTCGATTTCCGCGAGATGATTGAATTCGTGATTGCAGCGGTCACCCCGCTGTTCAAGCGGAAAAACCTGTATTTGCGTCACGAGATTCACGATGACATCCACTATGTTTTCTGTGATCGAACGCGCATTCAGGAAGTTTTGCTCAACATCCTGAGCAATGCAGGCCGTTTCACGGAGCAGGGCGGTGTGATCATTCGGGCCTCGATCAATGACGAAAACCTGATCGTTTCGGTGACCGACACAGGGCCCGGTATCGCCAAACCCGATTTGGACCGGCTCTTTAAGCCATTTGAGCAGCTTGATGCGCGGATTCGGCGTGAATATGGTGGCAGCGGACTCGGGCTGGCGATCAGCAAGAAATTCGTCGAAATGCATGATGGTCGTATTTGGGTGGAAAGCCGGATCGCCTTGGGAACCACCTTCTTCATCTCACTGCCGTTGTTACAGCACAGCCAGGCGGCCAATGATCATATGCGCTTGTTCAGTCCACATTTGCACTATGAACCCCGTCTATCGTCCAAGCGCGGCGCTGAACAAGTAGCGAACCAAAAAGCATTTGTCATGGAACAGGGTGACGTGCTCGGGAGGCTGATCACACGCTATATGAGTGATGTTGAAGTCTTACCCATGGATTTCGAACAGCGCCGCGCTGAATTATCGATTGACCTTCTTCTCGTGAATCAAAAGCTGGACATGCTCGATCCGGCGGCATTGCGCCAGCTAGCGCAGGATACCGGCATGCTGGTGATTGCCTGTTCGATCCCGGATACAGATGAGCGCGCACAGTCTCTCGGTGTCAACGACATCCTCGTTAAGCCAGTTTCCCGTGATCGGCTTCTGCAAACGCTCGAGAGTCGAGGGATTACGGACGGCAGTGTGCTGATCGTCGATGATGAGCCGGACGCTTGTCAGCTGTTCGCGCGCATGTTGAGCGCGGACGATCAGAACTTCAGCGTCATGACCGCCAATGATGGGGCTGAGGCACTGCGCATCCTGGAAGCGCTGCAACCGCGCGTCATCCTGCTTGACCTCCTCATGCCGAAGATGAATGGGGTTGAGTTCCTCGCCGTGCGCGCCAGTCGACCCGATCTCCAAAGGATTCCAGTTATCCTAATGTCTGCCAATGAGGTTGATTCTCAGCCGCTAGTCAGTCGCTGCATCACCATGACCACGAAAAACGATATTTCAGTGAGTCGACTCATGAAGTGTCTGCGGGCCGTTATGCCGATTCTTTCGACAACGGCCGATACCAACGACCCAATGCAGCGAGGAGATCTGCTTGAGTGATAGGCTTACGCATGAATTCAACTGCGCCGAGCGCGAGCGCCAGTTCTGCTTGTGGCAGAATAGAGGTGACGATGATGGGGATCGCCTCGGTGATCGGATCGTGGCGCAGGATTTCTAGGGCGCGCCAGCCATCGAGCTCCGGCATTAAAACATCAAGGACGATGCAGCGAACCGCTTTGTCCCTCGCCATGTGTAAGCTTTGCAGCGGCGCGTTGCAACCAACATATTGATAGCCAGTGTGTGCCAGATAATGCTGGTAAAGTCTGAGCGTATCCACGTTATCATCAACAAAGAGAATAGGGGTTTTCGCAACGTCCGATAACCGGATCGTCACACGCTCCAAGACGGCAGTATTGGCCGCAGCTGATTCAATCATCAATTCACCATTCAGCACCTGTAGCAATGCCCGGGCTGAAGCAAAACGCTCGCGGGTGAGTACCGCGGGCTCCGCTAGCGAACTATGCTGAATATGCAGCAGCACCTCACCGGGTAATCGCTCCGCATCCAGTGTGATGGTTCCGCCTTCGTCATGTCTCAGCAGTTGAAACAAAACGTTTAGGACAGCTTGACGCAGCAATTCACCATAGGTGAGCACAAGATACATTCCAAGGTCAACATGGTTCTCAACTTGTATCCGCGAACGTTCTAATGCGGGTTTCAAAGTCGCCAATACCCCATCTAGCACGACGGCAATGTCCGTCTCGACCAAGCTGGCAAGCGCTCTCAGTTCTTGCGCTTCCACCTCGCTAAGCTTGTGAGAGCGCTCCTCGACGTCACCCAGATCGTCCAACGACGCAGTCTCTGTTTGCCAGCCTTGGTCAACCCGATAGGTTGTCCACAAGTAGATCATCAGTGCCTTGATCGCAGCCTTTTCTTCGCGTTGAAGCTGACGTTCGCTCAAGGCCAGATTGAGCGCAACCTTTCGCTGTGACCACTGCCCGATGAATCGTTGGTGCAGCACACTGTAAATGCGCCAACTCTTCGAGCTGCGTGGATCGCTTTCGGGCGGTTTAAGGGCGCTAATGGCATCCATAAGTGCTTGACGCAAGCCGAGTGGTGCGTTTTTTTGGTCAAGCTGCAGCCATGCATTGAGCGGGCTATCCGTAATAACTATCGGATCGTAGAGGGCGTAAAGCGCATCGCGCAGCCGCTCATAGAAGTTAATCCTTTGAAGTGTATCCCTGTTTGCAGACATCTATCACCAGCTACTTTTCCAAAAAGCTGCCTTTACTTGAGCCGGAAGACCACCGTCTATGTGTTGAGCATAGCCGACAACTGGATTGAGCGCGATGTTTTGAACGATTGGCTCAGACTGAAACAAAAGACAAGAGGACTTCTCTGCTGGAAATAAAAACGCGACCTAAAACGGATCGGCTTTCTCGTGTGGGGCAAACCAAAGAGACCAACTCTTGTGATAGTGCCAGTGCCACCTTACAGGCTTCAGCCCCTTGGCGACCTATAGCGATTCAGCTCTGGCAAGATTCTTGACAGCCCAAAGTCGCACCGCTACACTGTGCTCAGTTCGCCCAACATAAGGTCTAACTTCGTGTGGTTTTTCAGTCGCTGTTGTTGTAGTTGTCGCATACCTTCTTGCCGGGAGAGCTGATCACGTCGTGATGACAAATATTGCAAAGACATTGAGCGCCCCGGTTCGTGCAATCGGGGCGTTTTTATTCTGGTGATCAGATTTAAATGCCCTAACACAACAAGCTGGGGGGTGATTTCGTCTTGCGAAAAGTAACTATGTATAGGAGATTGAGAGAGACTTATGACGAGTAGTTTTGCCCATCCCGAATACTTGGTTGAGACTGATTGGTTGCAAGAGCACTTGAACGACCCTGATCTGCGCATTCTGGATGCGACCGTCTACTACCGCACCGATCCGGAAACTAGCGCGCTTTCAATTGTCAGTGGACGTGAGAATTGGGAAGCTGGACATATCCCCAACAGCACCTTTATCGACTTGATCGAGGAGATTTCGTCACCGCATCCGACCCTCCGTTTCAGCGCTCCATCGGCAGAACAGTTTGCCGCGGCGTTGGGGCGCCATGGAGTTGGTGAAGGCACACGGGTTGTTGTGTATGACGCGAATAACATCATGTGGTCGACGCGGGTTTGGTGGTTACTGCGGACGTTTGGCTTCGACAACGCCGCTGTGCTCAATGGCGGCTGGAAGAAGTGGGCACTCGAGGGGCGACCGACTTCGACGAACGCTACAGTCCGTCCGCCAGTTGTCTTTACGCCGCATCACCGACCGAGCTTCCTCATCGGCAAAGATGAGGTGCTGCGTGAACTTCAGGCCGGATCAGCTTCAGCGTGTTTACTCAATACGCTTGGTGAGTCGGACTTCCACAGCCAACGCATTCCAACGAGCCGCAATGTGCCGTGGGGAAGTCTTGTTGACCCGGCGACAGGCGCGTATCTACCAGCAGACGCGCTGCGCGCTGCCTTTGCGCAAAGTGGCGTATTGGAAAAAGAGCGAGTTGTGGCCTACTGTGGTGCGGGGATTTCGGCTACCAGCGACGCCTTGATCCTCACGCTGCTCGGCGTACCGAACATCAGCGTCTACGATGGGTCGATGCAGGAATGGGCAGCCGATTCTAGTCTGCCAATTGAAAGCGGATCATAGGCTGGATCCACTAGGTACAAAACAACCCCTTCAGCTTCATTCGAGTTGAAGGGGGTATCTGTTCTAGACAACGCCAGCTTGGCGCAGATCGGACACCTGATCAGCGCCATAACCTAGTTCGCGCAAAATCTCTTCGGTCTGCTCGCCAAGCAGTGGTGGATGGCGATCATAGCGTAGCGGCGTCGCCGACATATGGACGGGAGTAGCGAGCGATTTGACCGTGCCGAGCGTGGGATGCTCCAGTTCCACAATGAAGTGGCGCTCCAGTAGATGTGGATCGGCCAACGCTTCGGCGACGCTGTTGATTTTCCCGACCGGAACATCGGCTTCACGCAGAATCTGCATCCACTCATCGGCTGAATGTTGAAGCAATGCCTCCCGAACATGGGGCATGAGGGCATCATAGTTGCGCACGCGATCCGAATTGGTCGTGAACCGCGGATCACGGGCTAAACCATCGAGTCCAGCGACTGCACAAAATTTCTGCCAGGTGTTATCCGAGCCGACCCCGAGGATGAACCACCGTCCATCACCCGCTTGCAGAGGCTCATAGGGGGCGATTTGAGGGTGACGATTCCCGTATTGCATTGGATTCTCACCGGTCGCAAAATAGGCACCCGCATAGTTCTCCAGCCACGTCATGTGACCTTCCTGCAGGGACATATCGAGCATCTGCCCGCGTCCGCTGGTGTGCCGCGCTTGTAGCGCCCCGAGAATCCCAATCGCCGTGAACATACCACACGTCATATCGGCGATGGGGGTGGGGAAGCGCATGGGACCCGCGCCCGGGTGTCCGGTGATCGACATGACGCCCGACTCCGCCTGCGCCACCAGATCATACCCGAACTGATCCGCTCGACTGCCCACCCGCCCATAACCGCTGATGGACGCATAAATCAAACGCGGGTTGAGCGACTCCAGTGTCGGATAATCCAGCCCATACTTTTTTAGCGAGGCATTGGTCGCGATATTGGTCATGAAGACATCGGCACCGTCGATGAGTTTGTAGAGCAGTTCTTTCCCTTGCGGATGCGTCACATTGAGCGTCATACTCCGTTTGTTGCGGTTGACGGCCAGATAATAGGTACTTTCGCTGTCAATGAACGGCGGTCCCCATGTGCGCGATTGGTCGCCACTACCGGGACGCTCAATTTTGACGACCTCGGCGCCCATATCGCCGAGCATCATCGCGCAGTACGGTCCGGCCAGCGCCTGAGTCTGATCAATCACCCGAATGCCTTCAAGTGGTGCAGTCATAAAACCTTCACTTTCTCAAAAACACTAAGTCTGCGGCAATTTGACGCGGCGCGATCCCACCGCGATGAGCCCAATCGCAACCAATGGCAGGAGCACCCATGCGCTAAACACAAAGGGCCAGCCGCCTTGACCAAGGAGCACACCGACCAGCGTGCTGCCAATAGCCCCACCAATGCTGTGGACGGCGTCCATCACTCCCGCAACCTGTGAGGTTCCCAAATGAGCATAGAGCAGTGGCACCGCGGTCAGCAGCAGATTGGTGAGCGCGTAGGAGGTGATGCCCATGACGCTGAGCAGCAACACGGATGTGACAGTTGACGGCGGCAAAAGCAGTGCGAGTCCCCGGGCGGCAGCCGCTAAGCCAAGCAGGATCATCATGCCGCGCGTTTCGTGTCCCTGATTGCGGCGCAGCACAAAGCTGCTGAGCCAAATCGTGCCCAGCAAGCCAAAAATCGGAAAGACAACCGCGCCAATTGCGGCTTGATCGAGCGGTGAGGTTTGGGCAATGTACGCGGGGGCGTAGAGCAGCATCCCGTTGAGCAGTGCGCCCGCGATAATGGCCGTGAACAGGAAGACGCCGAAATCTCGCAGGCGAATGCCTCTGAGTTGTTCAGGTCGAGTCGGTTGCTGGTTCTGGTGGAAACGGCTATCCCCACTGAGGCGGTACCAAACGAGGCCGATCAGCAGCATGATCAGTGGGGGGATGACGAATAAACTTTGCCACTGTCCCTGTGCGAGCAGAAGTCCACACAGCATCCAAGTGAGAGTATTGCCGACGATGTAGGAGGCACCAAACCAGCCCGCAATGCGCCGCCGCTGCGACCCTTCGAGGGTATCGCTGAGTGTCCGCAAAATCGGTCCCCAACCCATCGCTTGCAGGAAACCATTGATCAGCGCGAGGATGACGAGCACTTCATGCGCTGTACTGACGGACATCAGCAGATTCACGACAGTTGAGCCGAGTATACCGAGAAACACAACGCGTCTGGCGGCCACCCGGTCGCCCAACCAGCCATTGAATAGCTGCCCGGCGGCATACGTCCACAGCATGGCCCCGGCGAGTACACTCGTTTGCTCGGGTGACCAACGAAAGGTGCGTTCCATCGCTGGCAGCGCTGACGCTAGGTTAACCCGACCGAGATAGTACGCCGCATAGGTGACCCATCCGACCAACACAACCCGTTTTTGCAGGCTCGAAAAAGCGTCCATTGGGGGTGGAATGAGTCCTTCTGTAGGCGCGCCGATAAACGATGCTACGTCGAGCAGTTAAACGCTTTCCCAACACGCAAGCGTGCGCCTTCCAGATGATTGAGCAGAGCAGCGTTCAGTCGATCGGGCGCTTGGCTTGCAAGCGCTGCGAAAATCTGCTCATGTTCAAAGTGCGTCATCTCGAAGTCACGTTCGCTGAGGCAGGGTACGATCAGCCGGACGTAGGTGTGCACATTCGTCTGCTGAAAAAGATGCAGCATCCGGGGCGGACCACCGCGCAAGACAAAACGTTCGTGGAGCTGCTGGTCGAGACTCAAGTACTCTGGCGCGACCTTCTGCCAGTCACCGCTGCGCGCCAGTTCATCCATTTGTTGGTGGATGTCTTCGAAGAAGCGGTAATCTTCGGCCGTGAGGTATTTGAAAATGCACAGCGCGACATACAGCTCGTAAGCACTGCGAATCTTATAGGCTTCATCCAGCTTCTGGGCGTCTGGCTTGGTGACGAAGGTGCCGCGACGCGGCTGGATCTCAATCAACCCTTCAACCGTGAGACGATTGAGCGCGTCCTTTAGCGGAGTGCGGCTAATTTGGAGACGCATCGCTAAATCATCGAGATCGAGCCGTTCACCCGGTACGAACCCGCGCGTCAAAATCCGCTCTCGCAGCAAGTGATAAACAACATCGTTCAGGTTAGGAACCGCGACCGGTGATAAACCATCTGGGGTAGTCAACAGGATTTCACCTAGATCTAAGAGGTAGTCTGAAATGTGAAATTTCAGTTCTCTACCGCCAATACCGTGTTATGGTAGGCATAATCAGTCATCCTGTCAAGGAGTCACTTCAAACTTGTATTTCTAGGGGTAGATCGGTCCGCAATAGACGTGTTGACAAAACGTCAAACGGTGCTATTCTTGCCAGCAACAAAGATTTTAGATTTCAGATAATGCAAATTGGATTGTTTTGATATGCGGCAAACAGGCATTGAGATTTTTTATTGGCTGCAAAACTGGTCCGACGATCAAACCTCGTGCTTCGCGAAAGCAAAAGATCTTGGTTTTGATGCTGTCGAAATTTCTCTAACTTCCGGCCCCGATACTCCAATCGCCCAAATGCGCTCCGAACTCGATCATCTTGGTTTGAGCGTGTATGCCAGTCTTGGCCTTCCTCTCGAAAAGGATATTACTAGTCCGGATGCGAGTGTGCGCCAAAGTGGGATTGAATATCTGAAACGCTGCGTCGAAGCGGCTTCCCGGCTCGGCAGCCCGATTTTAGGCGGTTTACCGCACGTTCCGTGGTTACATTTCCCAGCTGAGCGTGACTTGCGTCCCTTTCGGGAGCGCAGTGCTGTCGCCATGCGCGAAGTGGCACAGGTGGCCAGTGATCAGGGCATTACCCTCTGCATCGAACTGATCAACCGCTTCGAGACGTACATCTGCAATACCGTCGAGCAAGGGCTGGAATACCTCGCCCTCGTCGATCATCCAGCGGTGAAACTCCAACTTGATACCTATCACATGAGTATGGAAGAAGATGATCTCGCCGCGGCCATTCTCGCCGCTGGTCCCAAGCTCGGGCATTTCCACTGTGCGGAGAGCAATCGTAAACTGCCCGGCGGCGGTCAAGTGCGCTGGGGGGTGGTCAAACAGGCGCTGGATGCGACCGCTTACCGCGGCCCGCTTGTGATTGAGTGTTTCCCAAATCCGAATGCTGAAACCGGGCGGACGGTCAACACATGGCGTCCACTTGTCAAAGATCCTGATGCCGATCTCGCGCGTGCTCTGGCACTCCTGCGGCGGGAAGTGGCGTGACATAACGAGGTGCAGTCGCCGAAGACGGCGTTGTACGGGCGCAGTTGTGGGTTGTCTGTAGATGGAGGTGTCGATGAGTTAACAGCGATCCAGACTCTGCCATTTTCCTTCGATACATGTCCTGTATAGATGCTCAAGGAGAACTATTGTGTTTAGTGTGAAACGAACCTTTTTCATTTTGCTGCTGGTCCTGCTGACCGCGCTCGGGGCGGTGACCGCGCAAGACAGCAGTGAAGACGAACTGCTTGGCCCGGTACCGGGTTACGAAACGTGGGCGGATGTCCTCGCCGCCGCGCAGGGAACAACGGTGAACTGGCATATGTGGGGCGGTTCGGACAAGATCAATACGGATGTTGATAATGACATCGGTGCCCGCGTCCTTGAACTGTATGGCATCACCCTGAATCGTGTTCCGCTCGTGGATACCGCCGACGTGGTCAACAAGATTCTGGATGAATCGGCAGCCGGTGATACGACGGGTACGGTTGACCTCATCTGGATCAACGGTGAGAACTTCCGCACGCTGGCTCAGGCGGAACTGCTCTACGGCCCGTGGTCGGAAGCGATCCCCAATGCCCGCTATGTGAACTGGGAAGATCCGGCGCTCGCCTTCGACTTTGGCTATCCGGTCAACGGCTTTGAATCGCCGTGGGGTCACGCACAGTTCGTGATTGAATACAACACGGCGCTGGTGGGCGAAGAACCCCCGCGGACATTTGAAGCGCTTGCCGAATGGGCGGCCGCCAATCCCGGGCTGTTCACCTATCCGGCGATTCCGGACTTCGTCGGCAGCGTCTTCGTTCGCCATCTGTTCTACTGGGCAGCTGGTGGGCCTGAACCGTTCCTCGGCGACTTCGATCAGGCGGTGTTCGATCAGTATGCGCCGATCGTGTGGGAATACCTGAATGCGCTGGAACCGAACCTGTGGCGCGCGGGTGAGACGTACCCCGAAGCCTCGGTGCTCACGGATCTCCTGGCGAATCAGGAAGTCGCCTTCAACATGGACTACAACCCCGGTCGTGCTGCGAGCAATATCAACGAGGGTATCTATCCCGAAACCATTCGCACCTTCGTCTTTGATACGGGTACGATCTCCAATAATAACTTTGTGACCATTCCGTTCAACGCGCCGAACCCGGCAGGTGCGATGGTCGTGGCCAACTTCATGCTGAGTGAAGAATACCAGCTCAAGCTGACTGACCCGGCACAGTGGGGCTGGTTGTCGCCGATTTCGCCCGCCGTGTACTCACAGGAATTCCAGGATACGGTGGCGGGTTACGAACGGCACCCGGCGACACTGCCCGCCGAAGAACTGGCTGCGCACACGCTGCCCGAACCCCCGGCCACTTGGGTGACTGCCATGGAACAGGGCTGGATCGAGAACGTTCTGCAAAAGTAGTTTCCACAACGTGCTATTGTCCGGGTAAGAGCGTGGCTCTTGCCCGGACGCGTGACCGTAAATCGATTCAGGAGCGTGTATGCGCTGGCTTACTTTGATGGAGAAACTACGCTCGCCGCTGATGGTTTTGCCCGCGGTGGGCACGATTCTCATCCTGTTTTTTGGCGGCTTGATTGTGGGTTTGCAGCAGAGCCTCGGTTACTTTCCGGCGATTGGCTCGTATGATGTGACACTTGGCTACTATCAGGATGTCCTCTCCGACCCGATCTTTTTTGAATCACTGTGGCAGACTTTCCGACTAGCGCTGCTCAGCACAGTCATGTCTTCAGTGCTGGCCATTGCGCTGGCGCTCGTGCTGCGCGATACGTTTAAGGGCAGCCGCTTCTTTACCTTTATGTTTCAGCTCTCGATCCCGATACCACATCTGGTTGCCGCAGCCGGGATTGTTTTACTCGTCACGCAGAGCGGTTTACTGGCTCGTGGTGCCTATGCCTTAGGATTAATCGCTGCGCCACGGGACTTTCCTGTCATGGTTTTCGACCGGGCGGGCATCGCCATCCAACTGACCTACTTATGGAAAGAAGTCCCCTTCATCGGTGTCGTCGTCCTCGCGGTCCTGCAGGGTATCGGCCCGCAGTATGAGGAGATTGCGCGCACCCTCGGCGCAAATGCGTGGCAGCGCTTTCGGTATGTGCTGCTGCCGCTGATTATGCCGGGCGTGTTGTCAACCTCGATTATTGTTTTTGCCTATGTTTTCTCAAGCTACGAAATTCCGCTGCTCCTTGGCGCGCGGTTCCCGACAACGCTCCCGGTGTTAGCGTTTCAGAATTATCAAGACCCGGATCTCGCGCTGCGGCCTCAGGCAATGGCGATGAGTATCATTTTGACCGTGATCGCTATCGTGCTGCTAATCGCTTACAAGCGACTGGCGAAATATACGGTCAATCGCTAAAGGAGCGCTGCCTTTCATTATGAAGAAAGCTCTGCGTTGGTTTGTTCTCATCGGCATTGTGGTGGTCAGCCTCGCGCCGATTCTGCCGCAGTTCGTGTGGTCATTCTCCCATCGCTGGCTGTTTCCGGCCTTGCTCCCCACGACGTGGAGCACCGAACCGTGGGAATATGTGATGACGCCCACGTCGCGCGTGGGAGAGGGGTTTGCGAACAGTCTCGCCATTGCCGTGGTGGTCTCGATCTTCTCGATTCTGGTGGGACTGCCCGCCGCCCGTGCCTTGGCGCTGCACGATTTTCGAGGTAAGTCGGCTGTGGAATGGCTGCTGATGGTACCGATCATTGTGCCGGGGATCGTGGCGACGATGGGCATCCATCAGGTGTTCATCCGCCTCAACCTCACCGATACCTTCATCGGCGTGTGTCTCGTCCACCTCATTCCCTGTATCCCCTACATGGTGCTGGTGATGTCAAGTGTTTTTGCCAACTATGGTACGGAATTAGAAGACACTGCTCGCACGCTGGGCGCGGGAAACTTCAATGTGGTGCGCTATGTAACGCTGCCGGGCATTTTGCCGGGTCTGGTCGTGGCGACCATGTTCACCTTTTTGATTTCATGGGGACAGTACATCACCACTGTCTTGATCGGTGGCGGCGTCATTATTACTTTGCCGATGGTGTTGTTCCCCTTCATCAGTGGCACAAACTACTCCACCGCTGCGGCTGTCAGCCTCATCTTCGTTGCGCCCGCAATTCTGGTTCTGATCCTCACCTCGCGCCAGCTTGGGCGTGAATCGTCCGTCATGGGAGGCTTTGGCAGGTTATGAGCACCGTAGTTCTGCGGGATTTGACGCGACGATTTGGGAATGTGACGGCCGTTGATCGGCTCAATCTGGAAATTGAGTCTGGCGAATTGGTCGCCTTTCTTGGCCCATCAGGCTGCGGGAAAACGACCACCCTCCGGATGATCACCGGGCTGCTGCTGCCCACCTCTGGAGATATTCTCTTTGACAATAAATCCATCATCACGATCCCGACAGAAAAGCGTGGTGCGGTGATGGTGTTCCAGAAGCATCTGCTCTTTCCGACGATGTCGGTTGGCCAAAATGTAGGCTTCGGGTTGAAGATGCAGGGTGTCGCGAAGCAAGAGATCGAGCGGCGGGTTGACGAAATGCTCGAACTGGTCAAACTGCCCGGTTTTGCCAAACGCCGCGCCCACGAGCTCTCTGGCGGGCAGCAGCAGCGGGTGGCGCTGGCGCGCGCGCTGGTCGTGCGTCCGAAAGTCCTGCTGCTTGACGAACCGCTCGCCAACCTTGATGCGAATCTGCGGCTGGAGATGCGCGAGCTCATTCGCAGCATTCAGCGCGAACTGGGCATCACTACCGTATTTGTGACGCATGATCAGGAAGAAGCCGTCATGTTGGCCGACCGCATCGCGTTGATGTTTGACGGCGTGCTGCAGCAATACGATGTCCCTCATTCGTTCTATCAACGCCCGAAAAGTACGCGGGTCGCTCATTTCTTCCGCAACGACAACTTGCTGAAGGGAACACGCCGCGGTAACTACATCGAGACTCCGCTGGGCAGGTTGTCGGTTGACCCGCTGCATGTCGCTCAAGGTGAGGGTGACGTGTTGGTGACCGTCCGCCCGGAGGATGTCCAGTTGAAACCAAATTTAGCCGACAGCAACTGTATCGAAGCTAAGGTGCTGCTTCAGGTGTATATGGGAACCCACACCCAGATTCAGCTTGATGTTGCGGGCCATACATGGTTGGTGCACGGCCCGGCCGACTTACAAGTGCAGGTCGGGGAGACGATCCCGATCCAACTGCCGCAGGCGCGGATCTGGCTGCTGCCGAGTGCCTAAACACGACCGGAGTCAAGCGGTCGCGCTGCCTACAAAAAGGATTATTGATGACCATGCTGAAATTCCCACAGTTAACCGATGAAGCGATGCGCCGGAAGCTGGAAGCGCCGACTGGACGCATCCGCTTATTGATCGATACGGACACACACAACGAAATCGATGACCAGTTCGCGATTGCCTGGGCACTGCTGTCGCAGGATCGCTTTGATGTGGAAGGGGTATGCGCTGAACCCTATTCGTTCCAACATTTGCGCGACCGTACAAACGCCGCCTACGATCTCCTCAAGGTGAATCGGAGTGCGGTTCTGCCTCCAGAACTCGCCGCTTTTCGCCGCGTGGCGCTGAACCATCTGGCGCTCGGCAGCGATCCACATCAGCTACACTACGACACCCCCGAAGAAGGGGCAGAACTCAGCTATCAGGAAATTCTG
The DNA here is from genome assembly GCA_016717205.1 of Candidatus Flexifilum breve. Taxonomy (GTDB): domain Bacteria; phylum Chloroflexota; class Anaerolineae; order Aggregatilineales; family Phototrophicaceae; genus Flexifilum; species Flexifilum breve. The sequence continues at coordinate 94,416 of JADKGC010000003.1, read as the reverse complement.
ACCGTTTACGAGAAGCTCAATGTCGATCCGACTGGCAAAGTCTTTCGCGGTTCACCCGGTTATCTGACTTCGCTCGATGCCCCGATCCGCAGCGACTCGGCGGAGTTCATCATCGAACGCGCGTTGGCCCAGGATGATCGGCCCCTGTACATCGCCGCGATCGCCTGCCTGACGAACATCGCTTCGGCGCTCATTATGGCCCCGGAGATCGCGTCACGCATCGTCGTATTGTGGACATCGACCTACCCGTCATTCGTCAATCTCAGCCATGAGCCTTCGCTCAATCTCGTCCAGGACATTGTCGCCTCGCAGTTGATCTACGACAGCGGCGTGCCGCTGGTCTTCCTCCCCGGCTACTATGTGGGCGAGCAGCTCAAACTTTCGCTGGCGGACATGGACACCTATGTGCGCGGCAAAGGCAAAATAGGCGATTATCTCTATCACTTATATACGCACAACCCCGTCCACACGCTGTTCGGCATCGGCGATCATTACGCGCGCACGTGGGTGATCTGGGATGTGATCAACATCGCGTGGCTGCTGGAACCGGACTGGGTGCCGTCGCAGCTCGTCCGCGCGCCGCGCCTCACCGATGATCTCTACTGGGCGGCTGAACGCCACCCGCATCTGATGCGGGAAGCATATGGCCTTGACCGCGATGCGATTTTCCGCGACTTCTTCCGCAAACTGGAACAAGCGCCGTGACCTCGTTCACGCCCATGTTTCGGTCGATTTTCGACATCGACGCGCCGGAATGGCTCGCGGCTATGAAGCTCGCGCCCGAAGACGTGCCCGATGTGGTCATCGTCGAGGGAAGCTGGTGGCGTCAGCAGCGCACTGACTGGCGGTTGAGCCGCCTGTCCGAAGTCCGCGAACTGGAATTCCCCGACATCTTCTGGGGACGCTGGCAGGACAAGAAAATCGCTTTTTGCTGCGCTTATGGCGCGGCGCGCACCGTCGAGATCATTCACCTGTTTGGCGTGTTGGGGACGAAGCTAGCCGTGCAGATCGGAACGTGTGGTGGGCTGCAACCTTATCTCGCGCCCGGCGACATCATATTGCCCGATGTCGTGCTGTGCCGTGATGGGATTGCGCCGATGTACGGCGCGCATGATGCCGTTCGCGGTTCGGGTGAATGGATCGAACGAGCGGAGAAGAAGCTCCGTGAGCGTGGGCACAGTACCTATCGCGGGACGCATGTCACGTGGTCATCGCTGTTCACCGAGACGCCGCAAATGATGGAAGCGTGGCATCACGCAGGTATTCTCTCGGTCGAAATGGAGACGGCGACCACGTTCGCGGTGGCACGTTTCTTTAACATGGCGGCGGTCTCGATGGTCGTCGTGTGGGATGACTTGACGCGGGGTCGCCGATTTCTCGATCCGCTGCCTCCGGGCGGCCTAGAAGCTCTCAACCGGGGCAACGAGTCGATTTTCGAAGTCGCGTTAGCCCTCGCGGAACACCTGTAGCGTTTGAGGATATTTACCATGACACTCCCTGTGTTCCCAGAAACCTATATCGACCTCCTGCCCGAAGTGCGTGCCTTTCTCGGTGAGGAACTGAAACTGTATATCGGCGGACGGTGGGTTCCTGCTTTAAGCGGGGCAACCTTTGAGACGGTCGATCCTTCAACCGGACGTGTGTTGGCACGCGTGCCGTCCGCGCAGGCTGAGGATGTTGATGCGGCCGTTCGCGCCGCGCGCCAGACGTTCGACAGCGGTGCGTGGCATCTCAAACTGACGGCGTCCGAGCGTGGGCGCTTGATCTGGCGGCTCGCTGATCTCATGGAAGCCCACGCTCCGATCCTCGCCCAACTTGATGCACTCGACAACGGCAAACCGGTCAAGAAAGCGCAAACCGTCGATGTGCCGCTGTCCGCCGACCACTTTCGTTATTACGCGGGTTGGACGACCAAGATTGAAGGCGCGACCATCCCGGTCAGCACACCGGGCATGTTCAATTACACGGTACGCGAACCGATCGGCGTGTGCGGGTTGATCGTGCCGTGGAATTATCCGCTGCTGATGGCGGCGTGGAAGATCGCCCCGGCGCTGGCGGCGGGCAACTGTATCATTCTCAAACCGGCCGAGCAAACCCCGTTGAGCGCGCTCTATCTGGCCCGCTTGTTTGAAGAGGCGGGTTTCCCACCGGGTGTGTTCAATGTGCTGACCGGATATGGCGAAACGGCGGGCGCGGCGCTGGTCGAACATCCGGGGGTGGACAAGATCGGCTTTACCGGCAGCGCCAGCGTCGCGCGGACGATCATTCGCAATTCTGCGAGCACTCTCAAGCGCGTGTCGCTTGAACTGGGCGGCAAAAGCCCGAACATCATCTTTGCGGACGCTGATCTGGAGCAGGCAGTCGTCGGCGCGACCTGGGCGAGCTTCGGCAACAATGGCCAGTCTTGCACCGCCGGGTCACGCCTGTACATCGAACGGCGCGTGTTTGATCGGGTCGTGGAAGGTATCGCTGACGAAGTGGCGAAAATCCGCGTCGGGATGGGAATGCAGGCCGAACAGCCCGATCTCGGTCCAGTGGTGAGTGGCGATCAGTTGAACACGGTCATGGGTTACATTCAGGACGGTTATGCCAGCGGCGCGCACAGCGTCATCGGTGGGAAGCGCCTTGGCGGCGCGCTGGCAGACGGTTATTTCATCGAACCGACAGTCTTCGTCAACGTGCAGGACAGCCTGAAGATCGCCCGTGAGGAAATCTTCGGCCCGGTCGTGTGTGCGATGCCCTTTGATGATGCGGATGAAGTCCTGCGGCGCGCCAACGAAACGCCCTTTGGTTTGGCGGCGGGCTTGTGGACGCGCGACCTCGCAACCGCGCATCGCTTTGCCGCGAAACTGCGCGCGGGCACGATCTGGATCAATACATGGGGGGATACCGATGCGGCCTCGCCGTTTGGGGGCTACAAGCAGAGCGGTCACGGTCGGGAGATGGGCAAAGAAGCCATTGATCTCTACAGCGAGGTCAAGAGCGTGTGGCTGCGGGCGGACTAACGATGCGTGAACTGAGTATCGGCAAACTTCGGGGGTTGCAGCGGGTCAGCACGACGAACGGGTATTTCGTCATTCTGGCGCTCGATCATCATGATGCGCTGCGGCGCGCGCTGAATCCGGTCGCGCCGGAAGCGGTGACAAACGCCGAGATGGTCGCCTTCAAGACGCAGGTCGTACGCGCGCTCGCACCAGAGGCCAGCGGCGTGCTGCTTGACCCGATCTACGGTGCGGCGCAGGCGATAGCCGGGGATTGTCTGGGGCGCGCGGGCTTGCTGCTGGAACTGGAAAAGGCGGATTATGCGCTCCAGCCTTTGCCGCTCCTGAGCGAAATTCTGCCGACTTGGAGTGTATCCAAGATCAAGCGGATGGGAGCGGATGGCGTCAAGCTGTTCTACTACTACAACAGCGACGATGCGCTGCGTGCGCTGCAGCAGGACGCACTGCTGCACCGGGTGGCCGTCGATTGTGCGGCGCTTGATTTGCCACTCTATGCTGAACCGATTCTCTACCCACTCGAAGACGAAGCAAGCGAGTTACAGCAAGCCCGCTTCACCGAGCGAGTTATCACCGCAGCGCAGCGCGTAGAGGGATTTGGCGCGGACATCCTCAAAATGGAATTTCCGCTTCATACCACCCAATGGGGGGATGCAACTGCCGCACGCGCTGCTTGTGCCGCGCTCACGGACGCGACAACCGTCCCCTGGGTGCTCTTGAGCGCCGGCGTCGAATTTGAGGTCTTCTGCGATCAACTGGCGCTGGCGTGTGCGAGTGGCGCATCCGGGGTAATCGGTGGGCGCGCGATCTGGGGCGAGGCGGCGCAGATCCGGGATGTGTCCGCACGGGAAACATGGTTGCAGACTACCGGGCGTGACCGCATGCGCCGCCTCGCGGCGTTGGCGCAAACGGGCGCACCGTGGATCGAGCGGCTCAAGCCAGCTCCCGTTTCCACCGCGTGGTATCAGCAGTACGGGGAGCTGTGCCCATGATCAAAACGGTACCTGTCGTCGCTGGTGTCGGCATGACGCGCTTTGCGTCGGATCGGCCAGACTGTAATCCGCGAGATTTACTCGCTGAGGCAGTTCTGGCGCTGCTCGTCGATACAGGCATGTCGCATTTACGTGCAGTACAGCATGGCTTGTGCAGCTACGAAAGCGACCATTTCAACAAACAAATGACGCTGGCGGCAATTCTGCACGACCAGATTGGACTGCTGCCGACGCCGACGGTTCGGGTCGAAGGCGGCGGCGCGACCGGCGCGCTCGCGCTGCGCACCGCGTGGGCTTACATCCAGAGCGGCCTGTGTGACTCGATTCTCGTCTATGGGTGTGAAACGAACGGGCGCGGCGTCTCATCCCAGACGGCGAATCAATTGTTCGCGCTGTCGGCGGATTTCGACTGGGAAATGATGATCGGCGGGACGTACACCGGCTTCTACGCGGCGATGATGCGCGCGCACATGGACAAATACGGCACGACGCCCGAGCAGTTCGCACACGTCGCGGTACGCAATCGGCACAATGCGCAGTACAACCCGCTCGCACAGAAACCGATGGATATTTCGATTGCCGATGTGCTGAATTCACGCCCGGTAGCTGAACCCTATCGCCTGCTCGATTGCAGCCTCCTCAGTGATGGCGCGGCGGTCATGTTGCTGTCTACGGAAGCCTGGGCGCGTGAACACTGCCCACGGTTTGCGCAGCGTCCGGCGGTGCATTTTGCGGCGACTGGCTGCGGTACAGATACCATGCGGCTCGGCGACCGTTACCCGGACATTACGAATTTTCGCGCGAAACAGGCGGCGGCGCAGCAAGCGTATGCTATGGCAAGTATCACCAATCCGCTTGACGACATTGATGTGGCGGAACTCTACGACAGCTACAGCGGCGTCGAAATTCAAGCTGTTGAAGATCTCGGTTTTGTGTCGTATGGTGCCGGGGGTCGCAGTGTGGCGAGCGGGATGTTCGACCTGAGCGGCCAACTGCCAGTGAACACCAGCGGCGGACTCCTTGGACGCGGCGCGCCCGTCGGCGCAACAGGCATTGCTCAAGCGATTGAGATCGCCCAGCAGTTGTGGGGAGAAGTTGATTCCCGCCGACAGGTGGCGAATGCCCGGCGCGGCTTGACGGATACGCACGCGGGCATCGCGACGATCTCCGTAGTGAACATCTTCGAGCGACGGGATTAACTATGCCAATCGTGACCAGCAAGAAGGATGTGCAAACGCTGCCCGCCGCCACCGGAGATATCTGGGCGGAATTCCGGGAGATCGAGCGGCTTAACCTGTCGCTGACACAAACTTATACGCATACGCTCGGGAAATACTCCCGATTTTTTATTGAACTGGAAAATCGTCGTCTGCTCGGCACGCGCTGCGCAGGTTGTGCCCGCGTGTATATGCCGCCGCGTCCACTGTGTCCGCACTGTCTACAAGCGACTGCATGGATCGAACTCGCGGGAACCGGCGTCGTCAAGACGTTCTCTGTCCTGCATTTCTCTCCGGGCAGCAATGCGGATGTGGCCGCCCTTAAGCCGCCCTATGTGTTCGCCTACATTCTTCTGGATGGCGCATCGACCTTGTTTCCTCATCTTTTGCGCTGCGCGCCGGAACACGTCGAACTGGGGATGCGCGTGCGGGTTGAGTTCACCGATCAGCCCGTTGAACATCCTATTCACCTGATGTGCTTTGTCCCCATGGAGTAACATGATGTCGGTTCGAAAAGCCAAATTGATCAATCAACGCGACACCATTCTGCAGGATATGCTGGCCGGTTTCGTGTCCGCATATTCTGAGATCGTGCGCTTGACAGACGATGGTCTCATTGTGCGTGCGCAGCCCAAAGCCGCAGGCAAGGTCGGCTTGGTGATCGGCAATGGCAGCGGTCACGAGCCAGCGATGATCGGGTTTGTCGGCGACGGCTTGTTCGATGTCAACATTCCGGGCGCGCTGTTCGCCGCCCCTGGTCCAGAACGGATCGTCGCGGGCATCAAAGCGGCGGATCGTGGGGCAGGGGTGTTGCTGTGCGTTTCGCATCACGCGGGTGACCTGATGAATGCTGAAATCGCGCTGGAACTGTGCCAGATGGAGGGCATCGACAAGGTCGAGATGGTTGTGCTGTACGATGACATCTCCAGCGCGCCAAAGGGCAGCGAGCCGGAACGCCGGGGCACCGCAGGCTTATTCTTCACGTGGAAGATGTTAGGTGCATTCGCCGAAATGGGCGCATCACTGGCGGAATGCAAGGCGCTGTCCGAACGGATTCGCGATAACACGCGTACGCTGGCAGTCGCGCTCAGCTCGTGTGCCAGCCCGATTACGGGTGAAGTCATGTTCGATCTGCCAGAAGGTGAAATGGAGATCGGCATGGGAGTGCATGGCGAAGTCGGGACGGGCCGACATAAGATCGCCAGCGCGGATACGACCATTGATTTGATGCTCCCGCGCATCCTCGACGATTTGCCTTTTCGCGCGGGCGATGAAGTGCTGGTGCTGCTCAATAACAGCGGCAGCATGACCTTGATGGAACTTTACATCCTGCATGGTCGGGTCGCGGCCCTTCTGAAAGAGGCGGGCATTCGGCACTACAAGTCGTGGATTGGCCCGTATGCGACGACTCAGGAAATGGCGGGTTTTGCGCTCTCTCTGTGCCGGGTCGATGATCAGTTGAAGCAGTTGTGGGACGCTCCAGCTAACGGTGCTTTCCTGAAAGGCGTTTAGCATATGACAGACGCATGGAACGGACGCGATTTCGTTCATTGGCTTGAGCAGGTCGGCGCAGCGATGGAGGCGGCAAAAGCTGAACTTAACGCGCTGGATTCGGCATTGGGTGATGGTGACCACGGCGAGGCCTTGTCCGCCGCTTTTGCAGATGCCGCACAAAAAGCAGTCGCCATTGTCGATCCAACACCCAGCACGGTGCTGCAGGCGACTGCCCAATCGCTGTTCAATCGGATGGGTGGGGCGTCCGGCGCACTGTATGGCACGTTATTTCTGCGGATGAGTGCCGCGCTCAAGGCGCATGGTGACATTGCGCTGGCGGATTGGCGCGAAGCCCTAAGCGTTGGACTTGCTGGCGTACAAGCGCGAGGTGGCGCAGCGCCCGGTGATAAAACCATGGTCGATGCGCTCGCACCCGCCGTCGCCGCACTTGGTTCGGCGCAAACGCTGACCGAAGGCCTCGCAGCAGCGGCTGCGGCGGCGCAGGCGGGCGCGGAAGCGACTACTGGGATGGTGGCGAAGTTCGGGCGGGCGAAGTTCGCTGGTGAGCCGGGCTATCGGACATGTGGACGCTGGGGCCCGATCTATCGCCATCCTCTTTCGTGTCCTCGACGAGTTTTGGGAGGGACAGCATGGCGAAGGTTAAACTGCGGGTAGGCTACGTCGGCACGTCGATTGCCAGTTATTTCGCGACCGAATATCACCAGCGTGAACGAGCAATTACAGGCTTAGAAGCCCTCGCCGAGGCTTGGGGCTTTGAGCTCGTCGCCATCGCGGACGAAATCATGTCGGTTGAGGCTGCCGAGCAAGCCGCCGAGCGGCTCCGGGCTGCGCACATCGACTTTCTGCTCGTGCAGACCGCTGGTTGCAGCATCGGTGAGCAAATTCTGCCCTTGGCGCGAGTCGTACCCCGCATCGGCTTGTGGGCTACGCCTGAGCCACACCGCGATGGCGACATCAAGCTGCACTCGTTCGTCTCGATGAGCCACTTCGCGAGCATTCTGGTGCAAACGCTCGCCTCCGAGCACATCCCGTTCAAGTGGTTTTACGGGCATGTGGAAACAGAGGAGTTTCAGCGTCCGTTCGGTGTCACCGTCCGGGCTCTGGCGGCGGCTAAGAACATGGCGCAGGCGCGGATCGGCTGGTTCGGAGGTTTAGCACCCGGTTTCATCAATCTGCGTTTCGATACCGAACGCCTGCGCGCCAAACTCGGCGTGGAGGTTGTTGCCCACGAACTCAGTGAGTTGATCGAGCGTGCCAAAGGTTACGATTCAGCTCCGGTCGCCCAAACCGCCCGGGAGATCTCCAGCGCCGCTCGTGCCGTGCGCGTCTCCGAGTCCGCCGCATTTGATCGGGTAACCCGTCTGTATCTGGCGCTGCGTGACACTGCCCGAGAACAAGGGTATGACGCGCTGGCCGTGTCGTGCTGGTCAGAATTTCAGGAAGCGTACCGCATCGCCCCCTGTATGGCTTACAGTTGGATGGGTAGTGAAGATGGCATCGCCGTCTCGTGCGAAGGCGACGTCTACGGCGCGATCAGCATGTACTTGCTGAACCTGCTCACTGGGGCTCATGGTTCGTCCACGCTCCTCGACATGGCCGTGATTGATACGATCAACCCGGCAGCGTTGATGTGGCACTGTGGAGTATCTCCGCGTCATTTCGCGAATAAAGATGGGATTCAATGGGTCGACCATGTGACGTTGGGGCGCAAGTCACCGAATGTCTATGGCGTCGCTGGTGATCAGGTCTTTGCCGCGAACCCCGCGACGATCAGCTATATCAGCCGCAGCGGTGATCAGCTTCTCGTCGTCGGCGCAGACATTGTCGAACGAGAAGACCCGGGATATGCGGGTACCCGCGGTTGGTTCACCAACTTCACGTTGAATCATGAGCCAACCAGCCTACACGATTTGGTGCATACGCTGACGAGCGGCGGCCATCCGCATCACTATGCGGTAGGCATTGGCAATGTCACGGGCGAACTTGTCGAATTTGCCTCTTGGACAGGAGTGCAGCGGATTGCGAAACGAACTTATACGGACTATCTGGAATTGCCGTAGGTGTAGGGTGGAAAAACCCCTGTAGGGTGCGAAAACCCTATCCGTTCCAACTCCTTGTCTTCCTCCTCGATACCGTACGCATTGTGCGGCAGTTCGTCTGGCAGTTGGGCGAGTCGAGTATACCGATGCATTTCCTCATTCATGACCGGGATAGCAATTCACAACCAGGTTTGATCAGTCTTCGTCTCAGACGGCATAGACATTGTGCGGACGCCATTTCGAGCGCCAAGAGCGAATGCTATCGCTGAACGGTGGGTACGTTCAGTTCGTCAAGAATGTCCTGGCCACCTGTTGATTTTGAATCAGTGGATTTCAGCCGTGTTCTCAAGGAATACATCGATTATTACAATGCGTCTCGTCCTCATCAGGGACTCGATCACCAGGTGCCTATTCCCAGACTACGTTCTCGACAAGGAGTCATCCGATGCCGCCATGTTCTTGGAGGAATCCTACATGACTACTATCGCGATGCTGCATGAATCTTCCCTCAGATGAGGTTTCTCAAATATAGTGGGTTTCTAGAGCTTGGATGAATTCCAATCCTCGTCGTTCGCCGTCGAAATCTCCACCGCCTCTCTTGCGCTTCGAGAGACCCCTGTTACATCCTCGCACATAAGGGATCTTACGACAAAGAAGCAACACTGCGCCGCTCAATCAGGCGTGTTGGCAGCACATGATCTTGAATTGGCGCTTCTCCAGCCATATGCCGACGCAGTAGTTCGGCGGCTAGGACGCCTTTTTCGTGGACAGGCTGGGTGACGGTTGTGAGGGGCGGGTGGAGCCAGCGCGCAATCGGCAAATCGTCGAAGCCCACAATCGAGAAGTGCTTGGGAACGGACAACCCATGCCGGATGGACGTTTCTAACAAACCCACGGCGAGGATATCGGCCATGGCGACAAATGCCGTGGGCAGACGCTGCTCCCGCAGCAGGTGGTCGAAAGCGTTTGCTCCGCCGGCCGCTGTACACGGGCACTCGACCAAGCGTACCCGTTCACCATTCAACGTGAGGCCAAACTCCGCCAGCGCACGTTGATAGCCGCGCATACGGTAACGGATGGTGCCGACATATTCGTCAAAGCGCCCGTGTTTGCCCGATTCAATCCCGAGAATCACGATGTCGCGGTGGCCCTGTTCAAGTACATGCCGCATTGCCGCATACGCCCCGGTTTCATCGTCAATGTTGACGCAGATCGCACCGGGATGCGGATCGCTGTCGACCATCACATAGGGGATTTCGCGCTGTTCCAGCAGGCGGATTGTCGATTTGTAGTGCTCCAGCCCAATGGTGAGAAAGCCGTCGACAACGGCAGCAGAAACGGCTTGACGCATGTTCCCGAGACGGGGCGATACTAGGACAATGTTTAGGCCGTGGGCATCGCACACCTGACCGATGCCTTGCAGGAGTTCCAACGTGTAGGGGTTGTTGAGAATCGTCTGAACGGGCTGCGGGAACAACAGACCAATGTTCCCGGTGCGATTGCTCGTCATGCTGCGCGCGATGGGATTCGGCACATAGCCGAGTTCTTCCGCCACCTTCAGAATACGCTGCACGGTGTCGGCAGGTAGGCGTTCCGGGGTGTTGAAGGCGAACGAGACGGTCGTCTTGCTGACGCCCGCCCCTTTCGCAATGTCGCTGATAGTTACTCTAGCCATCGGCGTTGCCGAATTCCGGGATGAGCACAAAAGCCGACTGCGCGGGGAGCGGTTCAAAGCGTAGGTGCCCGTTGGTCACCGGGAACACAGTATCCGAAAGTATATCGCGCCAACGCGGCGCAGCGACGCCTTCGGGCACCGAGATGTCCAAGCACGGTTGGACGCTGCGTGGATTTGTGACCACCAAGACCACATCGTCGGCGGCACGGCGAGCATAGGCGAACACGCCGTTCCACAACTTGAGCGGCTCTACATGCAGGGAGCGCAGCGCCGGGTGCTCATGCCGCGCAGCCGTGAGTCGGGTGGTCGTCTGCCAAATTGCTGGATTCCAGCGGCGCTCATCCCAGACCATAGGACGACGGCAGTCCGGGTCATTGTCGCCCTCCATGCCGATCTCATCACCATAGTAGATCATGGGCGTCCCGGGCAGCGTCAACTGCAAGGTGATAGCGATCACCGCACGTTGCACATTCCGCCGACTCAGCGTGAGCAATCGTGGCGTGTCATGACTGCCGAGCAGGTTGAGGTGATAATAGGCACGGTCGCCATACTCGCGCAGCAGATAATCTACTTCGTAGGCAAAATCTTCAGCATCCATGTGATCGAATATAGCATAATCGAGGATATTTGCCCGCAGGCGATAGTTCATTACACCGTGGACACGCTGGCCGTCTAGCCAATCAGAGACACCGCGCCAGACTTCACTCACCAGATACGCATCTGGTTTGATTCCGAGCACGCGTTCGCGGACTTTCGGCCACAGTGCCATATCGGCTTTCCACGGCACATCCAGCCGCCAGCCGTCCGCGCCTTGTTCGATCCAGTAGGCCGCGACGTCTAGCAGATACTTTTGCACCTCTGGATTCGATGTATTCAGCTTGGGCAGGAACGGCGCCCCACCACAGGTCTGATAGTTCGGTGGATCGCTTTGAATAGGATGTCCGCCAATATAGAACCAGTCCCAATACGGCGACTGCCGCCCGTTGGCGATGACATTCTGAAACGCCCAGAAGCTGTCACCGCAGTGGTTGAAGACCGCATCCAGCACGAGGCGAATTCCCCGCCCATGCAGCGTCTGCACCAGTTCATGAAACGTATCGAGCGTTCCGAAGGCGGGGTCAATGCGTAGATAGTCGGTTGTATCGTATTTGTGATTGCTCAGTGCGGCGAAGATCGGTGTAGTGTAGAGCGCCGTCGCGCCGACCCGCGTCAGGTGATCGCTGTGTGCGCTGATACCCGCGAGATCGCCACCGAAGAAATTGGCACGCGTGGGCAGATCGTGCTCCCAATTCGCCACCCCCGATGGATCATTAGACGGATCGCCATTCGCGAACCGCTCCGGGAAAATCTGATAAAACACCGCATCGCGTACCCACAAAGGTTCAGTCATTCTTTGACTCCAGACAGGGCAATGCTTTCAATGAACTGGCGCTGGCCGAGCAAGAATGCGATTACGGTGGGGATCGTAGCCGTCACCGTACCCGCCATCAGCAGCGTCCAATTCGTCGAATACCGCCCCTGAAACATCACCAGTCCCAACTGAATCGTGCGCATGTTGGGGTCATCGGTCACGATCAGTGGCCACAAAAAGTCGTTCCACGCGAAGAGAAAGGCGAAAATCGCCAGCGTCGCCAGCGCGGGACGCGAAAGCGGCAGAATGATACGCCACCACACGCCGAAATGCGATGCACCGTCGATGAAAGCCGCCTCGTCAAGGTCGCGCGGGATGCTCAGATAGAACTGCCGCAGTAAGAAGATGCCAAACGCGCTCACCATGCGCGGCACAATCAGCGCGAAAAACGAGTTCTTCCAACCCAGACTGAGCACGGTCAAATACGACGGGATGATGAGCACTTGAATCGGTAGCATCATTGTGCCGAGGATGAGCAGGAACAGCACTTCGCGACCGGGAAATTTGATCCGCGCGAAGGCATAGGCCGCCAGTGATGAAAACAACAGTTGGCCGAGTGTGATCCCTGCCGCCATGATCGCTGTATTCAAGTAGTAGCGCGCGAAGGGCGCGGCATTCCACGCATCGACGTAGTTCTGCCATTCGAACGTATTGGGAAACAAGTACGGCGGCGAATACGTCAGGCGGGCAGGTTTCAACGAGAGCGTAATCATCCACAGAAGCGGCGCGATCATCACAATGGCGCCGACGATCAAGAGCAGGTGAATGTACCAGCGGCGGGGAATCCAACGTTTCCAGTTCAAGGATCGCTTTGTCTGTCTTGAGAGGGCAGGGAGGCGTTCGCTGGTCATACGCCGCTCCGTGCCCCGGTGCCGAACACGCGCCACTGCAACGCGGTGACGATGAGCACGATCAAGAACAGAATCCAACCCACTGCTGACGCATCGCCGAGATTAAAATAGCGGAAAGCTTCGCGCCATAGGATGAAACCGAGCACTTCGGTGGAGCCGACCGGGCCGCCCGTGCCGTTGGACATCACAAACACGGTGTCGAATACCAGAAAAGCGTCAATCAGCGACATGATCGCGACGAGCAGTGTTGTCGGCGCCAGCATGGGCAGCGTGATGTAGCGGAACTGCGCGCGCGTATTCGCGCCATCGACCATCGCCGCTTCATAATAAGCGCGGGGCACGGTTTGCAGCCCCGCGAGAAAGATCACCATATTGAAGCCGACGCGTTTCCACACGCCGACGAGAATCACGGCCAGCAGGGCAAAGCGCGGATCAGTCAACCATGCTGGCCCTTGAACGCCGATCTGCCGCAGCAGCGTATTGACCAAGCCGGAACCAGGATCGAGCAGGTAGCGCCACACGGTTGCCGCCGCGACGGTCGCTGTCACCACGGGGATGAAGTAAATAATGCGATAGAAGGTCACGCCGCGAATGCCGGAATTGAGCAGCAAGGCAATGAACAACCCGCCGACCGAACTCAACACGGTGATGCTGACCACGTAGATCAGCGTGATTTGCAGGGAATGCCAGAACTGTGCCGAGTTAAACAAATCAAAGTAATTTTGCAGCCCGACAAAATTGCGCTCGGGCGAGAAACCGTCCCAATCATTTAGGCTGAGGTAGCCGGAGTAGAGAATGGGGTAGATGCTGAAGATTCCCAGCACCAACAGGGCGGGCAGCAAAGCGATCAACGCGGTCAACCAGTGACTGCGCGCTTGTCGGCGGAGCGCCGATCCCGCTTTTATAGCCATGGGGCGTACTCCAGATCCGGTTGCTTGATCCACACGACGAGCGCTTGAGCCCGCCGATCTGCGCGCACAGATCGGCGAGCTCAAGCTGCTTTCCGTTAAGTTTAACGCAGCAGCGCGTTGACGGCGGTTTCTGCGCTAGCTAACGCATCTTCGGGTGAAATCTGCCCGTACAGTGCCTGTTCCATAAAGCCGCTGAACACATCCGACAGTTCCGGATAGACCTGCACGGACGGGCGGTTAATGGCGTACTGCTGGCTTTCGACATACGGGATCAACCGCGGTTCCGTGTCGTTCAGCCATGCTTGGAAACCGGCATCAGCCGCAACCGACGCGCGAATGGGCATGAAAGCGGTCTGCTGATCCCACGCGATCTGCGTTTCGGTGCTGGTCAGCCATTCGACAAACGTGAACGCGGCCTGTTGGGTCGCCTCATCGCTGTTGAAGATGACGATGTGTTCGCCGCCCATATTGGTCGCGGGCTGGCCGTCCGCGGGGATCGGCATCTGCGCGACGCTGAACGTGAAGGCGGATTGCGAGGCAAGACCGCTCACCATCCACGAACCGTCCATGCGCATGCAAGCCTTACCCTGATCGAACAAACCCCACGGCGCCAGGCTGCTCGCGCCGCTGTCGATCAGCGACTTCCAGTAGTTCAACGCCTGCAGACCCGCGGGCGTATTGAACGCGGCGGCGGTGTTGTCGGCGGTGAGGAATTCGCCGCCCGACTGCCACAGATAGACTTGGAACTGCCAGGTCAGGCCTTCGCCGGGCTGCGTATAGAGTTCCATCCCAACGACACCCTGATCTGGGTTCGCGCACGCTTGGGCAGCGGCGGTGAGTTCATCCCACGTCGTCGGCGGTGCAGCCGGGTCGAGGCCCGCGGCGGTGAACAGATCATTGTTGATGAGCAGTTCGAGGTTGTTGGTGCTGACCGGGAGACCGAACAACTGATCGTTGTAGCGGTTGACGTTGAGCAGCGCCGGGTAGAAGTCGGTCAGGTCGATGCCCGCCGCTTCAATGTAGGTGTCCAGCGCGGCGACCTTGCTCGAATTAGCGAGCAGCGGCATCCACGCCATGTCGACGGCGGCCAGACTCGGTGCTTCGCCACCCGCGATCGCCGTTTGCAACCGGGGCAGGAGTTCACCCCAACCATAAAAGACATTTTCAACTTGAATATCAGGGTGATCGGCGTTGAACTGATCAACTAAGCCTTGAATGGCTTCGCCGTTGTTACCATCCCAGTAGTTCCAGAACTTTAGGTGAACCGGCTCCTGAGCAGAAACCGATACGGCGCTGAGCAGCATGAGACTGACGAGCAAAAGAGTGAGACGAAGCATACGTGACATTGAAAAAACCCTCATCTTTCATGCATAAAATCGGTTTAGTAAACCGATTTAACTATAATGCAGATTTGGTAGTGCGTCAAGTTTTTAGCCGCACACTTCTAATTAGCTTCTTGACCTGTAGTAGCAATAAATCCAACTTGGAACCGGTATAATCCGACAATCTGACCGTTTCGAGCAAACCAATCATCGATGATCTGGCGTTTCATCTATCTTGTTGCGCATCAACTTGGGGATAGTCTGCGCTTCAGTCGGCTGGCACCGGATGATAAAACCATTGAACTCCTGCTGCTGCGCCAGCAGCTGCTGATAGTGCGGCGTCATCAGAAACGCGGACCGACTATCACCCGCATGGAGAAGTTGCTGCTGTTGACCTTGGTGGAGCAGCTCCGACCGATCGTCGAGCTGCCGGGGCCTAACTGGAGCGATTGATTCTGGTGTTTAAACCCGATACGCTACTCTGGTAGCACCGCGAGCTGGTCAAACGTAAGTGGACCTTCAAACATCAAGCGAAGCGTGGCGGGCGACCACCCATCGAACCGCAGGTTGTCCAGTTGGTGCTCCAACTCGTCCGTGAGAATCGTTGGGGTGACGACCGCATCACCGGAGAACTGAAGAAGCTCGGTTATCGGATCAGCCATGAAACCGTCCATCAGATCTTGAGCCGCCACGGCATACCGCCCATTCCCCAGAAGCAGTCTGCAACAACCTGGCGAACCTACCTCAACCACTACAAGGATACTTTGTTCGCGTGCGATTTCTTCACGGTTGAAACGGTTCGCCTCCAAACTCTCTGTGTCTTCTTTTTATCGAGGTCGGGACACGCCGGGTTCATCTGGTCGGCCTTACGGCGCATCCGACCCAGGCTTGGGTGTCGCAGCAGGCGCGCCAGATCGTCTGGAACTTGCAAACGCTGACGTATGTGCTGCACATGTATGAAGGCTACTTCAACAGGGCACGACCGCATCAGGGAATTGGGCAGAAGATTCCCGATCCATCCCCAGAAGGTTCAATCAGCGGAACGATCCAATGGCGCGATTTGCTCGGCGGTGTACTCCACGACTACTATCGAGCTGTTTGACTCACGGGAAACACCGCGTGGATAGGTTTTCTTGCTATTACAGGGATGAGGCAAGCGGCGCGGTCTGCTCGAAGCTATTTTCCATGACGACTACCGATCTGCTTGACTCACGGAAAACACCGTCTGGAAAGGATTTCTCGCTACTACAGGGTGTATCTTCGTTGTTGATCTCATGCGCATGGTCATCAGTTCCCGCTTTGCCGCGTCTCAACCGTAAAGCAGAGTCAAAGCTATCGGCGCAACCGCTGCTTGCATGTTTGCCACCACGATCACTAGTAGCAGTAAGGAAAAGCTTACAGTAGCAACACCGGAGATAAGGAGCGCATTTTCTTTAAGCCGCCACTTAGCCTCGTTTGCCTTCGATTGCTTGATTAACAGGTTCCAAATGCGTATGCTGACCACTATGAATACAACCATTAAAACACCACTAACAAGTGCTTTGGTCGAATGAAATGAAATGCGTTCAAGGAACCTGTTTTGAGCAACCGCTGGAATGTTAGGGATGCCAGACTGGATCCATGTGTTAAACGCCTGATAGAGTTGATACTTTTGCGTACCGGCATTCGGCGTCCCCAGCGAATCGACCAGTAGCGTAAACCCGTGGTGGGGATCTACGACATTGGTTGCATTTGCCAAAACAATCAAGGCAAACAACGCCCCAACCATAAGGCTTAATGCCCCAAAAGAGAAGTAGACCTTTTTTTCAAATGTCCATTTCCGTGTGTCAGCTTTGGGTGCTCGCTTCAATCGAACCCCCCAAAAGATGCTCAGCAGTAGAAACATAATCACCAAAAGCCCACCAGCCGCAACCAACACAAGGTGGTATTGGGTATAATCATTGATAAGTGTGCTCATGGCCGGGTTAGACCATACCCCTGAATGAATCAGATTGTTCAGTGTCGTTTGGAGATTGTCGCTCATATTGATCCTCTCGTGTAAATTGGTTTGTAAGCCATCACTACGCAGTTTATGTGGAAGAGTTGCTGATCTAGGCCAGATTTAGGCGCGCTCTCAGCACTTCACCTGCTTTGGGAACTGGCTCTTGAATGTCTCTGAGTTGAAACACATCCGGTGTTCCGGCATATCCGATGATGTTTACCCAACGGTTGATTTGATGCTTCAACACATGCGCCAGGAGTATCATCATGATCGGGATCTCCGTCACTATTGCGGCGATCAATAGAAAGGCGGGAGTGATCTCCATGCCTCCCGCAGTTCCCGTCGTCACAAGCTCCTGAAGAAAACCGCTATTCATGAACGAGAGAATATCCGCGAAGATCAGGTTCAGCATTACGATGACCCATAACGTTGAGAGCGTCCCTGTTATGTCTTTGGTTGTGGTAATGGTTGAGGCTTATAGATCTGCTTGCTCCTCACTGGAAAAGCGGGTTTTCACTTTCTGTGACAAGGTGTGGTGAGAAAGAGCCGCCCTCAAAACGAGGAACGGCTCTACCCAAAACCCACGATTTGACGCTAGTTCAAATCAGCGGCGTGAGAGACTTACTCTTCGCCCCTAGTACCCTTGCGCCGTGTAGCTCACGCCGGGAAACGCTGCCGAGTCGGGAGAGAGTGCGGCTGCGGCGTCCGTATCGCCTTTCAGTTCAGCCAGCAAGAAGGCGGTTGTGAAATGGTTGATCAAGTCATGGGCGCGTGCCATATCCCACACCTGATCGATACATCCGCTGCCGAAACCGACTTCCGTGTAGAAGGGCAGCACATCGCATGTACTCCCGAAGATCATGTGTTCGGCGTTCTCAAAACCGACTTGTGCTTTCCTATCACTCGACACATGCTCGTAAGTACGCTGAGTCCCCCAGTGATAGGGTGTTCCCGTGTCCAGCGTACCCCCCATTGCCAGTACCGGGATGTCGATTTCTGCCAACCCTGCCGGATCGAACTGATAGGCGTCACCCGCCATCGGCACAATCGCATCGACACGCGGGTCAGCCCACACAGGCCAATCGCCCGCTGGCGCGGCATTCAGACCCGCCAGCGCCGCCATTTCCGCGACGTGAGGCAGTACCGGATCGCACAACCACGCCGCCGGATCAGCCGCCGCTCGCGCCGACTCGCACAGTGCTGCCATGCTCTCCATATTGATGGGCGCACCTGCTGCCGCTAACGTCGTATATCCGCCGTATGAATGCCCGATCACTGCAACGGTTTGCGGATCGATCACGCCTTCCAACACGCCGCCCGCCGTGGTCTGCGCGTCCACGTACTCGAAGACCGTCAGAATATCTTGCGGACGAGCAATCATCGCCCGCCAGAACCAATCCAGCGCTTGTGTGTACATCTCGTGATGTTCCGGTGCGATCACCACGAAGCCGTAAGACGCGAGATGTTCGGCTAACCACGCATATGCCGTCCCTCCCGACGAGAAACCGGGCGAGAGGATCACGAGCGGGTAAGGAGCGGCGCTGAGATCGAAAGCTGCGTCGGCAAGCGCGTGTCCGCTCACAGTGGACGTCGCGCCTTCAGGAAAGCCTTCCCACTTGATGACAAAGGGATACGTGATCGCTTCGGCTAGATGATTGGGATTCAGCGCCGGATACCACACCGTGATGTCCAGCGATGTCTCCCCTTCAATCACCAGATCGCGCGCTCCTACGGCATACGCGCCGCGCACCCCGTAAGTCGGTGTATCGGGACGCGCACCGCTCCGCGTCACCGCGTCTTGCGCCATGATGCTGCTCGCCAGCATCATCATTATCAGAAACAGAACCAACAGTTTACGCGACATTATGTGAACCCTTTCATTTGAGTCAATGCACAGCAGCATAGCCTCTGGCGAGTAGGGTTGTGCAGCTACTAAAGTAGGGTTAGGAAGTAGGGTTTTGCGTTACAGCAGACCGAGTTCGCGGGCGCGGGCGACCGCTTCCGTGCGTCGCTCCACGTGCAGCTTGCCGAAGATGTTGGCGACATAGCCTTTGACAGTACTGAGCGCGAGAAACAGCCGGTCCCCGATTGCCTGATTGGAGAGTCCGTCCGCGATCAGGCGCAGCACGTCGAGTTCGCGCGGACTTAACGGGTCGATTAACGGCTGAACGGACGGAGTCGCCAGCAGTCGATCCACGTATTCCGGCATGATCCCACGTGCCGTCACCAGCAAATTGCGCATGGTCGCGCCTTCGTCGAGGAAGATGCGGTAGAAACCGCCGTCCGCGGCCAGCGACAGAGCGCGTTCGAGTGGCACGAGCGCTGCCGCTGTATCGCCCCGCGCATGATGAACCAACGCTTGCAAATTGAGCAGTTCGATTATGCTGGCGATTCGGTCATGCGCCGCCGCCAGCAAGCGATCACTCAGGCGGAGCGCATCTTCGTGCTGCTCCAGCGCGATCAAGAGCCGCACGAGCGTAATGTACTCGTACTCGCTGAGATAACTCAATACGCCGTCGCTGGTGAGTCCGCGTTCGTCCGCCCATGTCAGCGCATGCTGCAGCTTGCCCTGCTTGATCCACAACCGCGCCCTTTGCGCTGGAATTGGGCGCATGTCAGGAAGAGGTGAGCTGTAATGCAACCGTTCTGCTGTATCAAGCAGGCTCAACGCGGCGTCGAAATGACCTGCGCCCGCTTGAAGTTGGGCCTGTGCCAGCGCATGCCGAATCTTCCAGCCCGGGAACGCGGCTTGTTCGCCGAGCGTTTCGCCGCGCTGTCTGTATAAGCGTGCGTTCTCTCCATCGCCCATCTCGTCGTAAAGCAGGCTCATGCCGAGATACAGATCGGTTGCCCCTTGCAGCACGGGTTCGCCGTGATCCCGTACGATTTGCAGCGACCGCTCATATGCGCCCAGAGCGTCGTGCAGCCGCCCTTGCGTGTGGCGAATATCCGCCAGCGCGAACGTCGGGCTAATACCAAAGGAGGGGTTGCCTGCCCGGTGAAAATTCGCCATGCCTTCCGCGATAAACTGATACGCACCCTCAAGATCGCCGTTTGCCCAGTATGACAGACCCAACACCGACGCTGCACCCGCCCGCGTGAAATCATCGGTGTCGGCGACGATCTCCAGCACATGCCGTGCGTGATGAACTGCTGCGGGGAAGTCACCGCGTGCTTGAGCGTGGTAGGCACGGGCTGAGGACAATTGCGCCCGCAGCGAGAGAAATTCAGGGCTGTCGTGGATCGGATGCGTTTGCAACCAGCGTTCCGCGTCTTGTAGGCGCGTTTCGGCGGCATCCAAATCCCCGATGTTGAGCAATTCCCACGCATAGCCTACGTTGAGCGCGAAGCGTCCCCGCACCAGTTCATCGGGCAGC
Source organism: Candidatus Flexifilum breve (assembly GCA_016717205.1). Lineage (GTDB taxonomy): Bacteria > Chloroflexota > Anaerolineae > Aggregatilineales > Phototrophicaceae > Flexifilum > Flexifilum breve. The sequence continues at coordinate 74,126 of JADKGC010000003.1, read as the reverse complement.
GCTTTGACCCACCCGAGCCAGCGCGGACTCTGGAAATAGGTCAGGTTGAGGTATGACCAATGCTGTTCAAGCAGATCTGCGGCGCGGGGGTAGTCATGACCCGCAAGCGCGTGCTGGATCGCGTCTTCCGGCGCGTTGTGCTGCCCGTACCATAACGACGCGGAGAGATGCAGACTCCGCACAAGATCAGGTTGCTGCTTGAGCAAACGGGCGTGCAAGGCTTCCGCGAACAGATGGTGATAGCGAACCCATTCATGCCGATCATCCAGCGGGATGAGGAACAGGTTAGCCCGTTCGAGATAGTCGAGCGCCTCTTGTCCAGATATCGCCAGATCGTTGATGAGAGTGTCACACAGGGGAGCGCATAGTCGTTCCAGAATGCTCGTTCTCAGCATAAATGCTTGCACATGTGCGGGCTGATTTTGCAGCACTTCTTCGACGAGATAATCGAGCACAAACGGATGATCTCCCGCGAAGGCGTCGATAAAACGGTGGGCGTCCGGCTGTCCCTGCATCGCGAGCGCCGCCAATTGCAGCCCGGCGATCCAGCCTTCGGTGCGTTTTTCCAGCGTGTTCACAGCCTCCGCCGCCAGTTGCAGCCCCGCCGCCTGCTGGAGGAATTCGGCGGATTCGGCAGCGTTGAAGCGTAGATCGGCGGCCCGTAGTTCAGTCAGTTGATCACGGGTGCGCAAACGTGCCAGCGGTAAGTGCGGGTCTGTGCGCGTGGCGATCACGAGGTGCATATTCGGCGGCATATGATCGATCAGAAACGCAATCGCCGCGTCGATTGAGCGCGAATTGAGCGTGTGGTAGTCATCGAGCACGAGGACAAGGTTGTGCGGAGTCGCCGCTAGATCGTTGATGAGTACGGTCAGGGTGGAGTCGGCGGTTGGCTGAATGGATGGCAGCATGTTCAACATGCGCTCTCCAATGGAAGCGTCGATGGTACGCAGTGCGGCAATCACATGCACGAGCAGACGCATAGTGTCGTTATCCGCGTCATCCAGCGACAGCCACGCCGCTTGTCGCCCGCACGCGCCGATCCACACGCTGACGAGTGTCGTTTTGCCAAAACCCGCAGGCGCAGAAACGAGCGTCAGCTTGCGGTGCAGCCCCGCGTTAAGCCGTCCAATCAGGCGTGGGCGCGGGACGGCGTTGGGGCGTGGCGGCGGTATATACAGCTTGGTGGAGAGAATCGGTGTCAGCATATCTTCATTATAGTGTAGTGCGGTGGAAAAACGGGAAGACCCACTGAGAGCATATCATCGGGTCAAGGATCCCAGAAACGCTGGCACAAAAACGCCGCCAGTTTACCGCACAGGCGCGGACGCCGTTTCGAGCGCCGAGGGCGAATGCTGTCGCCGAGCGGTGGGTGCGCTCAGTGCGCGAGGAATGTCTCGACCAGTTGATTATCCTAAACGCGGCGCATTTGAAGTATATGCTGCACGCGTATGAAGGCTTCTTCAACACGGCACGACCGCATCAGGGCATTGGGCAGACGATCCCCGATCCACCCTCAGAAAGTTCAAGCAGCGGAATGGTCAAACGGCGCGATTTGCTCGGCGGTGTACTCCACGACTACTATCGAGCTGCTTGACTCACGGGATACACCGCGTGGATAGGGTTTCTTGCTATTACACCTTGAAAGCATGGGCGTCCGCATCTCATTCAGCTTTGTGTACTAATTGATGGCTAACGATTGATCAGCACACGATAGATCGTGCCGCCGAGACTCCCCGATGTCAGATCCGCCCACGCAAATACATCAAGTTCATGCGCGCGATGCAATCCCCCGGCTCCTGTGTTGGCACTAATTACGTCGTTGATCACGCTGCTCTGCTGGGTAGCGAGGTCAAGCACCAGTACCTGGGCCGTCCCGGCAGTCTCGTCAAGCGAAGACACGAGCAGAAGCGAACCGTCCAGCGTCAAAGTCAGCCCGGCCAGCTGCCCTCCGGTCTGTACATTTGACTGAAGCACGGTGGCTTGACCGTCCCGGATGCGAATCACACTGCCCAACCCGTTACCTGAAGCGAAACGATCGAGCACGAATACGGTGCTGCCATCCTGCGAGACCGCGACCCCCGATGGTGCGACTAGCGGTGCACCGTGTGCAAGCACCTCTGGGGTCCCACTCGCGGTGGGCAGCGCATAGACCGTCGGTTGTCCAGTGAGGGTGTGGATGCCTGTGAAGTAGAGAGTTTCAACGCCATTCCGCAGACCGACTTCGACGCCTTGCGGCGCAGTGCCCTGTGTCCCAGCGATGGTGTTCACCATGTCAGGTGAGTCGGTGGAAACGGCGAAGATAGCATTCCCCGCCGCACCGGCTGTGAACGAGTCGGAGACATACAGCGTCCGTCCGTCGAGGCTGACGGCGATGCCCATCGGCATAACGAACGGATCGCACGCTGCCAGCGTGGTCACCGCGCCATTCTCGGAATCCGCTCGGAAGATTGCCGGGCAGCCATCGTCAGCGATTGCCGTGAAATACAGGGTACTGCCATCGGGACTCGGCACGGCATCCCACGGCAGCGTAGCTGTGGACACGGGTTCGAAGGTGATGCCCTGCGCCAGAACGAGCGCAGGTACGGCGAACAATGTCAACGCCGCACTGAGAAGCAGCTTGCGCAACAGATTGGCTCGGATTGCAGTGTACATGTGATTTTTCATCCCTCATCTAGCGTATCTCGACAACGAACAAGTGATAACTAAACGCCATTCGGCCCCAAGCGCTCGATCTCGTAACCATTCGGGTACGTGCGGCTGCGCTCCTGCGTATAGAGTCGGGGTTTGCGCCGCGGCGGCAGCCGGCGGAGGACGCGCGCCCGCAGCTTCAGCGCACCGAACGTTAACGCTCGTGCCCAGCGTGGCGCTTGCGGAAAACCGAAGGCGCGCTGCATGGGCTCGTCCATCAGCGCATAGAGGCATTGACGGACGAGCGGTCGCGTGAACGCTGGGAACCAGTTCAGAAATACGTTGATAGTGGCTATGCCGATCCGATGGCTGTACTGGTTGGATTGGAAATAGCGCTGCTCATAGTCCCGGTTGAAGCGCTCAAACGCGTCGTACGTTTCGGGGATATCCTTGATGCCCATGCGCTTGCCGACCTCGCGCCAAAAGATGAATTCCGACTGGCATTCCTTCGGATCGAAAGGCCGCCAGCCAAACCGCTGATTCCAGCGGATCGGCTCGAAGATGAAGGTCGACAGCGTATATAGGTAGTCTTCGTTGTCGATGGCGAACCGATGATGCATCCGGTTCATCCGCTTGATTGCCGCGCGTCCCCGTTCGCTGTCATACCCATGCTCGACAAATTCGGAGATCAGCAGCGTGGTATCGTCGTAGCGCTTTTGCCCGCGCCGTTCGAATTCGCCCGTGTCCACGAGCAGTTTGGCGGTGCGCGGCAGCGCAAACGTGCGAAACAGGGCGAATTCCAGCGCCCGCTGAATAAGGTACGGTTCCTCGTAAGTGCCTGTCAGGAACACAATCTGCTCGTGATCCTGCTCCGGGTCAAGCTGTTGAATCTGCTGCAAAATCGCATAACGTGACATCGTGGATTCGCTTTCCTCACATGAAGTTGGTCAAAGCCCAAGATTTGCTTGACGTTGGACGGCGTCGGCGTGCTGCCTGATCGATTGGTAACAAGCCACCAGCAGCAACTCGCAGCGTTTCCAATCGTGTTCGGGGTTAGGCGATGTCTTGCCCGTGATGGTGTCGAGCACATTGTTGGCTTCGACCCGCAGCATCGCCGATTCCTGGGCGACGCTTTCCGGCAGGCTGAACACGACTGCATGCAGCTTGGTCATGGTGTTGATGAACCGGGTTTTGTCCGCCTGTCGGACTAACTGGCGGTGCACGTCCCAGTAGTCGAGCTCCAGCTCCGCCGCGCGCTCAACGTCAAAGTCCAGTCCGGAGTACCGCCGCGCCAGACGGTAGAATTCGCGCAGGTGGTCCTGAATCTCTGCCGGTTTATGCTCTTTGGGAACCCAGGCGACCGAAGCGCGAGTGACATGGTAGGCTGCCCGGATCGACTGGGGGAACGGGATACGGAACTGCGCCTGCACGAGCGCCACGACCAACCAGAGCAGACGCAGCCAGTTCCGGTCGTAATAGGCTTTCCAACCCTCGACTTCATAGTAGGCGACTGCGACTGGGTCAAAGGGTCGAGTGGACATGCGTCCCTCCATGATGAAGGTGTTTGTCGTGAGTATGCGCCACATCGATCTGCAGACGGTTAACCGCGCCGAGCGCCAAACACACCGGGCAGGTTGCTTCGTGCCATGCACCGGCTGCGGCGGCCAAAACTGCACGCGCCGAGTCGTCCGGGTGCTGACGGCGGCGAATGATATACCATACGGCGAAACCGACAGCGAGCAGCCCGATAATCACGCCAAGCACTACGGCGGGAGACAAGGCCAGCGCTGCCTGCCCGAGCAGCGAACCGCCGAGCAGTCCGAGGGTGAAGTGCAAGGCGAGAAATGCGCTGCTCCCCAGCACGAGACCGACCACGAAGCGGGTGAGGGCGATGCCGGCGATGCCACAGGCCGGAATTGTGACGGAACGGATGCCCGGCGTGAGAATCGCGAGACCAATGCCGATGACGCCGCTCTTTTCCATGCGCCGGGCCACTGTGTCCAACCGCGCTTCGGTGACGCCGAGAAACCGACCGTAGCGCAGTAGCAGACCACGACCAACGCCCCGGATGAGTGCGAACTGGATCACACCGCCGACGGACAGCGCCACAAGCAGCGCGACGAACGCTCCGAGTACGTTTAGCTTGCCGCTCGCCGCGCGCGCGGCTGCCGCCAGCATGACCACATCTGCCGGGATGGGAATCGGCACGCCAATCGATTTGAGCAGCATGATCCCAGAGATGGCGATCAGCCCATAACTGTCGAGAAATGCTTCCAAGTCCATATCAGCCGCCTTTCCCGTGAAAACCGAGCACATACACGAACCAACGGAATGGATGACTGGGCGTGGCTGGCGGCGGGGCAGAAATCGATCGGCGCACGGCGGCGGGCGTGTGCCGACGTTCCAGCTCCAGACGCAGGCTCTCTTCGCCCCGCGCCATCGCCCAGCGGTGATTCAGCGCAAACAGCGGTTTCATCACGAAGGACAGCCGCTTGAGCAGCGGTTTCTCCGCCTCGATTTTCCAATCGTAAGTGATATCCACGCATTCGCCATTCTGCTTGAACGCCCAGATGCCACGTCCAACGAAATCGCCTTCCGCGACCAACGTAAAGCCGTGGGGGGCGTTGGCTTCAGTCACGCGAAAGCTCCAGCGGAGCGTGTAGGGCAGCCAGCCCTTGGTGTACAACGCCACACGTCTCCCCACCCCATTGCTGTCGCCGGGTTCCAGTACGCGCACTTGCAGATAAACGGATGGCCACCAGCGCGGTAGGCTTTCCGCATCACCAATGATGTCAACGACTTCGCCAAGCGCCGCCTGGACCTGCCAATGGGTGATGAAGTGATATTCGTTCGATGACATGATTTCTTTCCTTCCCCTCACATTTGTCACGTGCGCTGAGGTCGATTCAGGCAGGCAGCACACCCAACTGCTGCAGCATGCCCAAGACACCGCCTTTGGCTGGTGACTCAACCCGCACAGAAGCGATTTTGTCGTCCACAAAGCGGAACACGAAGACATCGGGAACTTTTACCACTTTGTTTGTCGGCGCGATGGGGTTTACACCGGGTACCGGCAGATCAAGGGTGGCAGTCTGCGTGCCGCACCAGGTGAACTCGACCCGGATCTCCCCATCGGAATCGTGCACACGATTGATCTCGATATTGAAGTCGGAGAGAGCAGACCAGAGGGCATCCATCACCCGCATGGCTTCGCTTAGTGGAATCACACCGGGAAGTACTCCCCCACTGGCCGTCGCAGTCGGTTGGGCGAGCGGAAAGACATTCGGGTCGCGTTGAGCCAATGTTTCCATCACGCGAATGGCGAGAATCTCGGACATGATCTCCTCCTTGAGGTGAAATCGTCTGTCTATACGGTTGCTGATCTGTGGAATGCAGATGTGTTCACAGTACGTCGTTTGGAACCAGTACCGCAATGAAACTGTTGCGGTATTGTTGCGGTAAACCCGGAACGGGCGGAAAATGAGAACGACACAGTTGAGTTGAGGGTGGTCTATGGGGCTGGATGAGTTCCGTGCGCAAGTACAGAGCTATCGCCGGGCTTTGGGCTTCACACAGAAGCAGTTGGCACATGAACTGGGTATGAGCCCCTCCGTCCTCAGCCACAAACTCCACGCAACTGACGGCCTGCGCCTCACACAGATAGAAGTGAAAGCTATCATCAAACTGCTGGCGCGCTGGCAGGCGATCTCCACGCGCGCTGACGCCGTCGAACTGCTCGACCTGATGGGGCTGAAAGCGGGGGTGTTTACAGACGCCGAGTGGGCAGCATCGCCGCTGCGCCAACTCGAAGTCGAGACCGTTGCTGCGCCTGTTCTCCCGGTACCACCTCCGGTCGCACCACGTGCTGCACTGCCCACGACGCTGACCCCGTTGATCGGGCGGGAGGCGCTGCTCGCCGCGCTGCTTGCACAAATCCAGGATCCGCATGTGCGCCTGATCACGCTGACCGGACCCGGTGGGGTGGGCAAGACGCGGCTCGCGCAGGAGTTGGCACGTCTCAGTCGCAATCAGTTCTTAGATAGTGTCGTGTGGGTGTCGCTGGCCGGGATCGCCGATGCGGCGCTGGTCGACACGGAGATCGCGCAGCAGCTTCAGGTCAAGGCGAATACCTCCGGCACCGCACTGGTTGATCGCCTCATCGCCGTGCTGGCGGCGCGTGCTACCTTGCTCATCCTCGATAACTTCGAGCAGGTGCTGGAGGCCGCTCCGGTGATCGCCGCGCTGCTGCAAGGAGCGGAACGACTGAAGGTGATCGTCACAAGCCGCGCCGTGCTCAATCTCTATGGCGAACATCAGGTGCGCGTGCCGCCGCTCGAACTTCCCAATCTGCAGCAGTTTGAGACCCCTGAGGACTTGGTACGTCACGCGGCGGTCGCTTTGTTTGTCGCCCGGTCCCAGACCGTTCGCCGCGATTTCGCTCTGACAGACGCGAATGCTCGCGCTGTGGCAGAAATCTGTATCCGCTTGGACGGGCTGCCGTTGGCACTGGAACTCGCTGCCGCTCGTGGTCGCCTATTCTCTCCCAGCGCTCTGCTACAGCGCCTTGATCAACCGCTGAGTTTGCTGGATGGGGGTGCGGTGAACGCCACCGCGCGCCAGCGGACGCTGCGTGCCACCATCGCCTGGAGTTATGAACTGCTTGACCCGGCGGAACAACGCCTGTTTCGTGTTATCAGCGCATTTCCCGGCGGCTGCAGCATTGAAGCACTGGAAGGCATCTTTGTCCAGCCTCCGGGAAGCAGTCGCTCCGTCGTCGATCTGCTCACGTCCTTGCTCGACAAGAGTCTGGTCGACCAGTGCGAGCTGCCAGATGGCGCTCTCCGCATCACTATGTTGGAAACGCTGCGCGAATTCGGACGTGAACTGCTGCTCGATTCACGGGAATGGGATGCCGTGCGCGAACAGCAGGCAGACTATTTTCAGCGCTGGTTAGAGACAACCACTCCGTTGTTGTCCGGCGCAGCGCAGCTTCAGGCTGCCACATCGATCGAGCACGAACATGACAATTTGCGCGCTGTCCTGTCTTGGTCAGCGCATGCTCACCCACAGCTTGGGGTTGGTCTGGTCGCATGTTTATCCCAGTTCTGGAATATGCGCGGACTGGCGCTGGAAGGGCTGCGCTGGGCAGAATTGCTCCTCGGCGACGCTGAAATCACGCTCGTGGACGAAACCGCGCAGGCGAGCTACGCCAAAGCCTACAACAGCGGTGGAGCACTAGCCTTCGCGACTGGCAATTATGCCCGCGCTGAAACCTACTTGCAGCGAGCGCTGCGGCTGCGGCTGCAACTTGAAGACTCCGAAGGCATCGCTTCGACTTACAACAACCTCGGCAATTTGGCGTGGAATCGGAGTGATTTGCTCAGTGCGCGGCAGTACTTTGAAGAAGCGGTGCGCATCGCCGAATCAATCCAGAACACGAAGTTGGTGGCGAGTGTTCTGAATAATCTGGGCACGCTGCTCCAGTCGCTGAATGAGTTCGCACTCGCAGAAGCGTATCTTGTGCGAGCGCTTGACATCTGGCGCAGCTTCGGTAACCAACAGAGCATTGCCAATACGCTCTCGAACCTCGGTGGGATTGCCCTGCGCCACCAAAATTTCGCGCAGGCGATGCTCTATTATGTGGAAAGCCTCGCTTTGCAGGAGGAGCTGGGCAACAAGCGCAACGCAGGGGCGGTTCTGGCCAACATGGGAGAAGTCGCCCTGAACCAGGGTGACTTCGCGCAGGCTAAAGCGTACTTTGAACGAACCCTATCGCTTCAGCGCGATGTGGACTACCAGTGGGGTGTGGCCAGCGCCATCGGCGATCTCGGGCGCATCGCCTTTTATCAGTACGATTACGGCACAGCGCTCGCTCGCTTGCAAGAAGCGCTAACGCTTATGCGGCAGTTCAACGACACTTCGAAAATTGGTTTGATTGTCAGGCATCTGGGGGCAGTGGCCTTGAAGCTGCAGGATGTCCGGAGCGCGCGCGCCTATCTGCGCGAGGCGCTAAGTTTGTATCAGGATCTGGATGATCTACCTGCAACCGCATCGGCCTTGGCCTGTCTCGCGGCGACCTACGCCGTACAGGGGAGTCCGGAAACGGCCGCACGTTTAGCAGGAGCCGCCTTCAGCGCTTGGGAACGCAGTGGTCTGCGGGTGCTCCCCGTAGATGAGTTGCACTTTATGCCGGAACTGGCGCTAGCACGCGCCGCATTGGATGCGTCAACTTATGCTGCAGCCTACAAAATGGGTGCAGGTATGACGGTCGAGGAAGTATTGGTCAGCCTAGCCTGATCTCTGGTGGGAATAACTGCGCTGTGGACTACCCCAGTTTTGGCTCTGCAATGGTGAGTCAGGGAGGATGAAGCGAGACGCGTCGCCTACGCATAGCGGCCGCCCTCGGTTGTCCTGCTATGGTTCGCGCCCGCACCAGACGCAACCGTCCATCCGTCAGCCGCATCAGAGAGGCTTCCCGCAGCGCGTAGCGGAGAGGCCGGGCCGCAGAAGGGAACGGTGTCGCGCCGGGCCGCGCGCTCCCCGGCCCGCGCCCCCTGGCCCGGGCGCCCCCGCTGCTCGACTCACGCGCGGAGTCGTTCCGACCCCCCGCCCCCCCCCCTCTCTGCCGCACCTCCGCCGCCCCTCCGGACACCCCCATGGCGGTCCGTCAGCCAGTTTAATGGAGTAACAGTGGCTCAAGCTGCCACCGTGACCGGCGCAGTCTTGGCTACCTACCACCGGCTGTCTTTGCGGAACAGGCTCGACTCTCACTCCCTGTGGACTAGTCATAGGGGGCAGATCACTTGCCTGTTGCCCTTGGAAGTTTCTCTTGGGGATGAGGCAAACGGCGCGGTCTGCTCGAAGCCATTTTCCATGACGACTACCGATCTGCTTGACTCACGGGAAACACCGCGTGGATAGGGTTTCTTGCTATTACAGGGTAGCGTGAAACCTAGATTCTCCCTCAGATGTGCGAAGTAACCCCCACAGGCATTTTGCACGACTTAATACTGCGGCGTCGCTTCAAGCTTTTCATCAGATACGGTTTTCCACCTTACACTGGAAATCATTAACTCAGCAGTGGTTTACCGCCTTACTCACCAAAAGTGTTCAATCTCACTTTGGTTCATGGCTGCAAAGCAGCTTCAACGTCGGTCACCACGGTCATCAAGTCGAGTTGTGCTCCTTCAGCAAGCAGTCTGGCGATACGCTGCGCGCCGAGGGCGGTTTCCAACGCCGGACGGAAACTGGCAAAGGTGTCGCGCTTAACCTGATCGACACCCGGATGCGCCAACACAGTCCCCGCCCAATGCAGCGCTGTGTGTAAGAGCGCAGTCTGTTCATTTGTGCTGACGGAGGGGCTAAAGGCGCGCAAGATACGCAGATGCACGGCCGTGAAGATCGGCGTAAGTAACTCAACCTCGGAAGTTTGTGCCATCGTCAACCGCAAGCATTCCAGTGTCGCTTCTTGGGCACCAGCAAAATTCTGTTGCGCGGCGTACACGAGTGCAAGATAGGCTAAATCCCCGCTGATGTTATAGTTATTCTCTCGTGCACGATGCGTTTCCAACGCCCTGTCGAGGTACTGCTGGGCTTCCTCGAGCGCGCCGTAACGGTAGGCCAGGTGACCTAGTTCGGCAAGAATGTCGGGAACGACCTCTAGTTTTGCCTGTTCCGCCAAGTCGAGTGCCTGCTCCAAATAAGATTGCCCCGCGTCAAGATTGTTCATAGCAATGCTGGTATTGGCGAGCGCATGCAGCGTATACACAATCACGGGCGGGAACTGGATGCGCTGCGAAAACTCCAGCGCTTGCTCGTAGACCGCGAGAGCGTCGGTATGCCGACCCTGTCGATTGTAAATGAGGCCGATACTGGTGAGGACGCGGGCGATTTCGCGGTAACCGCCTGCTTTGACGGCCCGATTATACGCTTGCTCATAATACTGGAGGGCTTCATCCAAGCGACCGTCGGCAGCGGCGCGGTCGCCTTTTTCGTACAAATAATGGTGGATGCCCAGTGCATCGCCCAAGTCACGGCGGATAGCGTGGGCGCGTTCCCGATACTCCGCGGCCGCTGCCAGCTCCCCACGCCGCCGCGCCAGATCAGCGCGGACAACCAAGATTGCCGACATCAGTGGAGCATCACCAACTGCTTCCGCACGCGCGTAAGCATCTTCAATAAGGCGATAGCTCCTCTGCACATCACCTTTTCGGTTCAGTGACCAACCGAGGGCGTATAGATGTTTCGCTTGGGCGCTGACGTCACCTAACTGCTCAGCGGCTTGCAGCGACTGCTGCAACCACCGCTGGAGATCTTCATCAGGAACCGAGGTATACAGCAGTTGATAGCCGTCGCGCACCATCTGCACAAATAACCGCGCAGCCTCCGGGTGGTCAATATGGTCGAGCAGCCACGCCGCTGACTTTTCGATTTGTACCCGTTCCGCATTGAAGGCCAGGACCGCGGCGACGCTGCCTTCAAACCCGCGCAGGTAGTCTTGACAGGCCTTGCACACGACCATCACATAATGCGCGGCCAAGCGAAGTTGGGCTTCGTAAACCCGCGATTGTTGACGTTCCATCAGGTATCAAAGCTTTCGAGCAAGACGCGGGCATGGAGGACGAGCAGTGCGTGCATCTGAAACCGGCCACCGCTGATCGGTTCGAGCAGGCCGCGATTGACCAGTGTGCGCACGGTCGGTTTGGGATCAGTCACGGACCAGGCAGCCGCCAACGCGGCTAGATCGAAGGTCGCGGGCTTGGCCGAAAACAGACCTAACAGCGCGAACCGAAACAGTGTCTCCTCATCGAGCACAACGGTGCTGCGTTTCAGCAGCGCCATGACGGTCGGCGCAGTATAGCCATCGTGGGCCGGCAAGGTATCATTGGGTGCAGGCGCGACCAGCAGCCCTGCTCCGGCATGCAGTTCAGCCAGCAATTCGGCGATCCCCCAACCAAGATGCATTTCCTCATGGAGCAGCCGCCCGGCCACTTGCACAGCGAGCGGCAGTCCTTCGAGATCGCGCACCAACTGCAAAGCTTCAGCCGGATGTTCGTCCACAACCTGCGGGGCAAGCCGCCGCAGCAGCGACAGCGCGAACTCATCCGTCAGCACCGGCAGGCGGTAAACGTCGCTCGATGTGGGCGCGAGTGCCCGCGCTACACTGTTTAGCCGCGTAGTCAATAGCAGGACACTACCCGGCCCACCCACGCGGAAGGGCGCGGCATGTTCCACCTGCCACACGTCATCGACGATTAGCAGAACATGGCGGTCGCTCAACGCAGAAAGGAGCTGGCTGGTCAATTCGTCCACTGTGGGCGTCTTTCCCGGCGGAATCAGATGGAGCGCTTCTCCCCACACCATCAGTTTACGCAGGAGATTCGGGTTTTCGCCGAGCGAGGTCCAGAGGATGCCTTCGGAGAACCGTGCTTTGACTGTGGGATCATGGGCGAATGCTCCCATCGTAGTGCTCTTGCCGACGCCGGGCCAGCCTTCAATGACCGTGACCGAACGCTGGAAAGTTGATTTCGGCAGTCCTACCCGTGCTTTGAGTTCCGTGATGGCCTCATCACGACCAACAAGCAGCGGTGGCAGTGGTGGTAGGACGCTGACCGCTGTGTTTTTGTCAAAAGTGCGTGGGCGGGATTTGAGCGGCGCGCTTTCACCCTCCCGGATCGCTTCAAAGAGCGCGACTGTTTCCGGCTCGGGCAGCGTCGCCAATTCTTCATCGAGCAGACGAACGCAGTCATGATACTGCTTGAGTGCTTCGCTGCGCTGACCGCTTGCCGCGAACAAGCGCATCAACAGACGGTGGGCACTTTCGTCCAGCGGATTAATCTTCAGCCAGCGTCGACCGTAGCTCAGCGCCTCGTGGAGTGAGGTAGCCGACACAATGCCGGAATGCTCCGCTAACCGTCGCAGTGCTGTCGTGCATTCCCGACTCAGCCACTCACGCTGACTGGTCTGCCAGTGATCAAACTCACTGCTGTCGGACAGACTAAAGCCTGCCATGAAATCATCATGGTACAGATTGACAGCTTCGTTGAGCGCGGCAAAACACGCTGCGCACAACACACCGTCAGTGTGCAGATGCCCCCGCGTGCGCGCCAAAGCTCCGGTAAATCCACGCACGTCAACCTCTAGTGCCTCGAACTTGAGACTCACGGCGGAGCGATCTGCATCCACCCATTCGATGGGAGATGCGCTGGATAGATTATGGAGAACGCCCCGCAGTGAGATTCGACTGTGTTCATCATCTTGATCCGGCCAGAACAGGGCAGCCAGCGCTTCGCGCATGAGCGGGCGTTCAGTCAGCGAGAGATAAGCTGCCAGCGCGAGCGCCTTACGCCGCACGCCAACAACAGGCTGCTCCTGATATACCAGACGAGGGGCACCAAACAACTCGAGTTTGAGTTCAGCCATGCCGATGTTGCTCCGATGAAGCGTAACTATGCTTTTGTCACGTGGGAATGCCTTTCATTATAGATGAAAACTTCTTCATGTTTGAATTTCTTGGGTCGAAATTTCTAACCGGCATCGTCGCAGCGCTTAACTGGTGTGAAAGATGGCTCGCGAGATGATATTCGGGGCGATCGTCGCCAGGTTATTCAGAATTTCGGCTTCCTTGAAGCGACCGCCTAGCTGCGCGCGCCACCGTTCGTCGAAGCGACTGAGCGTTCGGTCCGAATAATCGCCGTTCCGCTGCGCCTCGATGATAGTCTCAGCAGCGCATTGCCCCGTGAACAACGCTTCGTAGATGCCATCACCTGTGATCTGGTTGACAAAGCAGCCCGCATCACCGACGAGCAGCGCGCCCGGAAACACCCGGCGGGTATCAAATGAGAACAGCGGTATCTGCCACGATTTCACGTCTTGCAGGGGGTTGTCGCCGATCAGCGCGGCGATACGCGGTTTCTGGCAGAAGTGTTCGAGAATGTCCGTCAGCGAATACGGTTGCGTCTTGTAGAAGTCGGACCGAATGCCCATGCCGATATTGGCGCGGCGCTGGTCCACTGGGAAGAACCAGGCATATCCGGGAAGAGTTTCTGGCATAAAGTCAATCTCGATGGCCGGGTCGAGATCCGCCGTGGTTTCCACATACGCGCGCACCGCGACCGCGACGTACTTGCTCTCCCGACGTTCCCCATGCAGCGCGCGCGCCAGCGCCGAAGTCGCGCCATCGGCGGCGATCACGGTCTGCGCGGAATAGCGAACGTCCGCCGAGCCGCGCTTGCCCTCCACGCCGACCACGCGTCCATCCGCCATGAGCGGCGCGGTCACGCTGACCTGCTCGAAGACCGCGCCAGAGGCGAGCACATGTTGAAACAACAGGTCATCGAAACGGTAGCGCGGCGCAATAAACGCTTCCGAGGTACTGAAATCGGCGTTGGTGAGTTCGAAGACCGAGGTTTCGTCGGTCATATTGCGATGGACGACGCGCTGAATGCGGTTGAAGTTGGCCGCACGGATCCTGTCGGCGATGCCCAGCGCTTCGAAGATGCGATACGCCGCCATGGGCACCGCATCACCGCAAGGTTTGGGGCGCGGGAAAGCGGCACGGTCGAGCAGCAGGGTGGAGAGACCCGCTTGCGCCAGTAAAGCGGCGGCCGTGCTGCCTGCCGGGCCAGCCCCGACGACAATCACATCGTATATCATGCGCATGCTCCTTCGTAGCGGTGATCTAGTGGAGAAGTCAGAAAGCGGTGGGCAAACTCCCGGATCGTGCAGGTTTCGCTGCTCATCAAACCGATATTCAACCAGCCAAAATAGTAATAGAGCGAGCGGATAATGTCGTGGCGTGAAGTGCGATTCACCCGTTGAATCAACTGCTCACGGTTGCGCAGTCGTTCGTCAATGTCGGGCACGAGACCGGTCAGCACGCTGCGCAGCACGGTCGTACAGGGGTTGTGCTGCGCATGTTGTTCGATCTCCAGAAGCGTCTCAGGTGGGATCAAGCCGACGGTATTCAGACTGTGAGGCAGCCGATGATACGAATTGACGGCGCTGTTATCAGCCTCCAACCGCTGGGCGAGATTCGCCGTCACACGCTGTAATAGGTGGTGCGCCCGAGCACGATCTGCCACCGAAACACGCGGCTTACTCAAGGCCAGCGCCAGTTCGTTGGCGATCTGTTCTTCCTGCCACACATTGGCGGTCAAGACGCCGTGATGTTGGCGCAGGTGATGGGCGAGCTCATGGGCAATCAGCCAGTCCAACGTCAGCCGCAGCAGTTCGATCACCTCATCATTGTGGTCACAGCCGAACAGGGAGCGCAGCAGTACCAACTGCAGTCGTCCCTGGGCTGTCTCCCGGTCTGGCAGTGCGAGTGAGATTGCCTGCTGCTCCAGGTCGTAATAGCAGAGCAGATCATCGGCGGCGCTGAGGTGCAGTTTGTGGCTGAACTCAATCCCGTGCTGCTGCAGCTGAGCCAAGGCCGTGCGAAAGTAGTGTTCACCCAAACTGAAGAGATCGCTGTGCGGTTTCACGGTCATCGAACCTCGCTTTTCCTGCCGGACCTACATTGCAATGCCTTGATTGCTGAATTTTTCGGCCATGACCCGCAGTTCTTCGACCTTGAGATCGGCCAGTACCTGCAGGATTTCCGGAGTTGCTTCAATGCCTTCGGCCTGCAGGACCGCCCCCGGCGACGCAAGCAGGGCTTCGGCAAAGTCAGGTTCCGTCATCACTTTCATGATCACATCTTCGATGTTGTTCACGTCGGGTCTCCTTCAGCTAATGGGGTGTTCTGTGCGCGGATCAGCGGTGACAATGCGGCCAGCGAGGCGAACATTTCTGTGCGCTGAGCAGCGAGCAGGTCTCCGCGGCTACGCAAGTATTCGGACAACGGTGGGCTTTCGAGCAGCGCGGCTTGAGCATGCAGGTTGTCGAGCCAGTGTTCGAGCGTCGCCAGCCCCCACGCGAACCCTTCGCGCAGCAGCCACCCAAACAACGACTCGTCAGCTCGCTTGCGCCGCTCGCCTTCGCACAGAAAGTACGAGGCCGTCTGATGCTGGAGATCTTTCTTCCAGCTCAGGACATCATTCAAGAATTGATGCCAGCAGCCGAGGTCATCATAGAACGCTTCCCACGCTGGCAGTCGGTCGAGCTGATCATGACGCGCCAGCACGGCTGCAATCGGGATTTTGCCGGCGACGACCTTCTTCCCGGCAATCTGCTGAAAGCTGGTGAGATCGATGTCATCGCTGCTGCTATCTTCAATGGCAAACGCGGCTGACTGTGTATTCCAGCGCGCAAAATGCGTCCAGAACGCATGCGTGTGCTCAAAATACTGATGATAGGTGGTGGTCGCCTGAGCATGAAAGACTCCGGTCATGGGCAGCAGGGAGCGTTCTACAGGACTTGCCTCGTCCATCACGTTGTCAATCATGCGGATGAAGTAGTAGCCGCTCACCGACGAATACACGAGAGCGGCCTGAAAGTCCGCATTGATCTGACCGCTGACCGCCTCTTCGACCCACAGCGGCAGTAGCAGCATCGGGAACGCCAGCGGATGCTGGAAATAGTCGGCGGCGCGCCCGGCACGGCTCAGGCCATTCATCCACGTCGCGGCACGATCGGCCAGCATCGGTGCGAACTGACGCAGATCGGCGATCAGCTGGTCAATGGCTGCGGTGGTGAGCCGCATCGAGAGAGTGCTATCCATTCCGGTTCTCCTGCGCTAACGCCGCGCGTAGACTGCGTAAATCTCGGTGTCGGCGAAGTACGGATCTTGCTCGCACACGATGGTCTGAAAGCCCTGCTGCTGGAGCAGATCGCGGACTGCCTGCAAGCGACCATCGCGATCATGAACTTCCGCAAAGATCTGCTGCACCTTGCCCCAGTCGCCCGCCTCAAGCCCTCGGAGCACATCGAGTTCGCTTTTCTCAGCGTCAATCTTGAGAAAGTCAATTCGCTCAAGCTGGTGGCGGTGAATCACCTGCGATAGGGTTTGCAGTTCACACGTCACAAATTGGCGCTGGTTGATGTAGCGCGCCAGCAGTTTGATGATCGGCTGGCGCACCAGCGGCGGGAACATCCGAACCCACGCGAGGTAGGGTGGCAGCTGATGCAGGCTGCGCGCTAGCAGCGTTTCCGTGAGCTGGCGATCCGCTTGGCCCGAATCGGGATACACGGTCGAGGCAAACGTCGCGTTCGGGTAGTAAGCAAACCGAGCCATCCCGGGAGCTCCGGACAAACCGACGTTGATCGCTTTCAGACACTTCGGGTCGATGTTCTGAAAGTTCGCTGCCAGATGGTGGTAAATCGCCGGAATCGGCTCGAAGGCGTAGACCGCGATCTGTCCGTCACACTGGTCATACGCCCACAGCGAAAAAATGCCGATATTCGCCCCCACATCCACGACGACCGCGCCGGGCTGGAGCGTGAGCCCATGCTTAATATACGCGCTGACTTCGCCGTACATCAAGGTGGCTTCTTCGCTGCGCGCGGCGGTGATCTCCATGCCGTTGGGCAGTTTAGTCCGCTGCGTTCTCATAGCTGACCTCCGCTGCATGTAAACCGCGTCCGTAGGCGACATCAACAATCGTGTCGGCGATTTCAAACACGGCGCGATGCCACTCGCGTTCCAGTCTGTCGTTAACCGTCGGCGAGTGGAGAATCTTTTCGACCGCGCTGGCCAGTTCGGGCACGCGGATCACCGCGCCGACGCCTGAGTGTCGCAGCCACGCTTCATTGCCGCGCTGCACCAGCGCCAGAGACTGCGACTCAACGGCCAGCAGAGCCGACCGGGTTACCAGCGCTTCGGTAATCGTCATCGATCCCGGTTTGCCGACGATGACGTCGGCGAGGTGGTAGTAATGAGCGGGCGCTTCCGGGAGAAAGCTCAGAACCAGCTTGCGATAGGGCGTCGTCAGCGCGGCTAGGTACGCATACAGTGCCTTGTGCCGCCCACAGAGAAAGATCACATTGAGCGGCGTCGTGACCTTACTGAGTTCGTCCGCGCAGCGTTTCACGAGAACTGACCCCTGTCCCCCAAAGCCAACCAGCACGGTTGGCACTGTCGGGTCGAGCCCCAATTCGCGCAGCGCCGCGGCTTTGTCGGGGGGGGCTGGAGCGTAGAACAAGGGGTCAATGGGCATCCCACTGGCCTCAAGCCGCCGTTCCAAGGGAATGCCGAGCGCCGCGGCCTTCTGGTCGAGTTTGGGCGTTGGATTGATGTAGTAGGCGTCCATGCGCAGGTCAAACCAGTAGTTGTGCATCGTCTCTTCGTAGTCGACGGGCATGACCACATACGGGCAGTGTGGATGGATGAGATGCAGTGCGCGTTCCAGCAAGAGATTGCAGATGGGCATCACCGACACGACCGCATCCGGCTGATCATCCTGCCAAAAGCAGGCAATCCGCTGGATCATCGAGGGTGGGATGCGGGCTTGAATCACTTGAAATAACCCCACCTGTTGGCGGGCAAAGTATGCGCGCTCATGGCGTACACCCCAGTTGAATACACCAATGCCGATTCGCGCGAGTTGGTAGAGCGCAGGCTGATACGCCACAATGTCAGTGAAATTGACGGTTCGCACCTGCACCGGTTCGCCCTGCCGATCCAGCGCCGCTTTCAACGCCAGCGCCGACGAGCGGTGGCCGGATGTGACATCAAAATAGATGAGATCGATGCGTTTCATCACACTCCTTGTTGGCAGTAATCTGATCAGTGGCGGGCGAAACAAAATGATGTGCGCAGCATAACGGGCGAGCGTTACAGCCCCGTTACAGCAGCGTTAAATTCGGGGAATGGGCTGGTCAATGGACGGATTTCGTCACAACAGATCCACTGCAGGAAGAATCGAATGGCGCGATCGGCTCAGCGAACTGCACCACAACTACTATCGAGCTGGTTAACATAAGGATAATGACGCGCGGATATGGTTCTTTGCTACTTCAGCGTTACCATAACCCGAAAGACCCCGGTATGCAGCAGATCCGGCAGCTGCTTAATAGCGGCTACAAGCAGGGGATGCCGGCAATTCGCCTGATCGGCGAAGATATGAAGCCACAAGCGTTCGATGTGTATTCACCCAAGATCCTAGCAGCGATTGCTGGTCTGGAAGATATTCTCGCTTCCCGCTGCATTGCGATCCCGATGCGCCGGACGGACAAGAAGATGCCATCCTTTCCACCCGACTTTGATGGGGCAGGGCTGCGCCACCAACTCTACACGCTGGCGCTGACGCACTTCAGAACGGTGTATACGAACTACTCCGAGCGTCCGGCACTGCATACGCTGCATAACCGTTCTGGTGAACTCTGGTCGCCACTCGTGGCGTTGGCCGCCTTCTTTGAGGAGCAGGGTGGGGTATCGGCTCTACTTGAAGCGATTGCGACGACCGCCGAGCTGGATGAACAGATCAGTGAAGGTAAGGCGCTCAGTGATCGGGAGGAAGCAGTGCTGCAAGCGCTCGAATTGCTGACACGCGGTCGCAGTCAACTGACCTGGATCAAAGCGAATGATTTGCGGGAACGGGTGGCGCGGCTACTTGGGCAGGCCTCCGATCGGATGGGGGATGGCCAATGGATCGGCCATATCATCAAGCGGTTGCATTTGGCTAACGAGGGGCGGCGCAAACGCGCGAACGATGGGATTACTTACGCCATCCAGCCGGACGAAGTACTGGACATGATGCGGCGTTACGATGTGTTGCCAGTGTAGTGCTATATAAGGAAGCGAAAAACCGTTCACACCCTACACACCCTTCACTTCTTCCCTCAGGATTCGTGAACGGTGTGAACGGTTTACGGACTTTGGCCGTATTTTAGTTCTTGGACGCCTCGACCACCGGGTTGGTGTACGCATACCGGCGGATGTACGTCTGCTCTTCCGTTACGATCACGATGTTGAAGCCGGGGTTGCCGCGATACGGGTGCGTCGCAGGCGACAGTGCCGGGAAGATCGGCAGTTGGCCGAATGGGCTTTGCACGCAGGTGTACAGCAGCCCATGCTGAATGGTATCGACAGCCTGATGAATGTGGCCAGACAGCACCACACTCACGTTGGCGCCGGACTGACGGATGGTGTCGCGCAGCGTTTCGGCCTTGGCGAACCCGAAGAAGTCGAGCATGTCGTTGCCCAGGCTGACCGGCGGGTGGTGGATGGCGATCACCGTCGGCATCGCCTTGTCAGCCGCCAGCAGGTCGCGCAGCCATTCGATCTGCGCATCGCTCAGGCCGCCGGCGTGGTCCACGCCGTTGCTGGCGCTGTCCATGCAGATCACCCGCGCGCCGTTCTGGCTGATCACGTAGTCGAACGTGTCGCCGGCTGTCGTGACGGTCGGCATCAGGCTGCGCAGCGCCGGTACGTTGTCGTGGTTGCCCGCCATATAATAGATTGGCACGTTCAGGTCGCGGAAGATCTCCGTCACCGCCTCGTACTCCTCGACGGTGTCCGGGTCGGTCATCGTATCGCCGGTGTGCAGCACGAAGTCGATCGGGAACGGCAGCGCGTTGATTTCCTGAACCAGGGCGCGGTTGGCTACCGAGGCCGGAATGTCATGAATGTGCCCGACGTTGATGCCCTTCTTGGCTAGGTTGGCCATGTAGGCGGTCAGCCGTTCCGAGTAGTGGTGGGGGCGGAACTCGGTTTTGTCGCCAACCGTGATGTGCGTGTCGCTGATCTGAACGAAAGTCAGAAGAACCTTGGTCATCTTGCGTCTCCTTGGGGTGCATAGGGCTGAATGAGGCGTTCACGAATGCGGTAAATCTGGTTAGGCGACAGACCCAGTTGTTTCACGTAGGCCTCGACCCCGCCATAACGCGCGTTCAGGTGGTCGATCAGGCTGCGCAAGTCCGCCGGGTCGCTGGCCAGCAGCTTCTC
Source organism: Candidatus Flexifilum breve (assembly GCA_016717205.1). GTDB lineage: Bacteria > Chloroflexota > Anaerolineae > Aggregatilineales > Phototrophicaceae > Flexifilum > Flexifilum breve. The sequence continues at coordinate 53,668 of JADKGC010000003.1, read as the reverse complement.
GAAGGTGGCCTGACGCTCTGGGCTGTCGTGCTGCGGCAGGAACGCGCGCATGCGCTCCATGGCCACGCTCGTCAGCGCGAAATCTTCAAGTATCACGTCCTGCGCCACGCCTGCTAGACTCAGCAGCAGCGCCGCGACGATGCCGGTGCGGTCTTTACCGGCCGTGCAGTGAAATAGCACCGCGCCCGCCGGCGCGTCGGCGATAATGTCCAGCGTTTCGCGCAGCCCAGCCTGGCACTCGTCCACGATATGGCGGTAAATGACGGCTAGGTCCGGCGGCAGGCTGACCGTGCCCGCCGACATGTTCACCCGATACACAGAGGCGTGGTGGTAGGCGACCTCCGCCGACGTGCTGAACACGTCCGGCGCGGTCTCCAGTTCGCCGAGGTGTCGCAGGTCGATGACCGTGCGCACCCCGTAATCGATCAGTCGGCGCTGATCGTCGGTCGTCAACCGGTGCAAACTGTCGCCGCGTAGCAGTTCCCCCCAACGGGTGACGCCGTCCGGAAGCGGGTAGCCGCCCAGGTCGCGCACGTTGAAGGCGCCGTCCAGGGCGATCCAGCGAGACTCAGTGGTAGGGAGCATTTAGCGTAATCCTGACTTGACGAAAGAGTCGACAACCTGGCGCTGAAGCAGCACATAAATGATGAAGATCGGCAGCGCCGTCAGCGTGGCGGCCGCCATCATCGGTCCCCACAGGTCGCCTTCCTGGGTGAAAAAACCTTGTAGGCCAAGCTGAAGCACGCCCGTCTCCATGCGGTTGCTGACCAGCAGCGGCCAGAAATAGTCGTTCCACGCGCCGATGAACTGGAGGATGACGAGCGACGCCAGCATCGCCCGCAGGTTCGGCACGATCACCCGCCACAAAATCATCCAGCTTGTGCCGCCATCCACGCGCGCCGCATCGATCAGGTCATGCGGGAAGCCCTTGATCTGCTGGAACAACAGAATCATGGCGAAGGTCGAGACCATCGACGGCACAATCATGCCGGCCAATGAGTTCAGCCAGCCCAACTGCGACATCAGCACATAATTGGGGATCATCGTCACCTGCTGCGGCACCAGCCAGGTAAACGTGAACAGCGTGAATAGCGCCCGTTTGCCGAAAAAGTCCCAGCGAGCGAAGGCGTACCCGGCCAGCAGGCCGATCAGCACCTGCGCCACCGTGCGCACCACGGCCATCACCGCCGTGTTGACGAACAACCTGCCGAGCGGCAGATGATTGAGCACGTAGGCGTAGTGCTCCAGCGTGACCGAGCTTGGCAGCAGCGACGACGCGAAAAAATCACCCTGCGGCCGAATCGAGGTCACCACCATCCAGTAAAGCGGAAACAGCACCAGCAGACACAGTGTGCCGATTAGAATATGGCCGATCCAGCGGACGGCCGTGGGTTTGTTGTGGACGCCAACCATCATCTCTCCCTCAGTGATCGTAGAACGAGTAGCGGTTTTGCAGCCACAGAAAGATCACCGCGATCACGCTGAAGCCGACGAACATCAGCACCGCCGCTGCCGAGCTCACGCCGATGTTGAACGACCGGAAGCCGTAGTCGTATAACACGGTGTAGATATTGCTCGTCAGGCTGCGGAACGTGTTGATCGAAGCCACATTGATGTGCACGAACGTCCACTGTGACGAGAAGAGCACCGTCAGCAGCGCCACGAACAGGATCGACGGCGACAACAGCGGCAGCATCACGAAGCGGATCATCTGCCAGTAACCCGCGCCGTCGATGGCCGCCGCCTCCAGGTACTCCCGGTTGATGTTGGTCAGCGCCGCCGCGAAGATCAGGGTGCAGAAGCCGATCAGCCCCCAGCCAGTGATGAACGTGATCGACGGGATCATCAGTGCAGGGTCGCCCATGAAATTGATCGGGTCAGCGTGGAACAGGTCTTTCAGGATGTAATTCACGATGCCGGTATACGGGTGCAGAATCCACCGCCACAGCACCGTAACTACCACCGGCGCGATGATCACCGGCGTGAAGATAATCGCCCGGTACAGGCCGCTCGCCCGCCCGCGCATACCATACGTGAAAATGGCGATGACGATCGGCCCCACTAGCGAAAACGGCAGCAGCCCAACCGTGTACGCGACCGTGTTAATTAGCGCCTGGCGTATTTCTGGCAGAGACAGTACCTGCTGATAGTTCGCCCAGCCCACCGGCGTCTTCGGCGACGTCGGCAGTAGGTTCCACTGGTTGAAGCTGAGCATGACGATCTCAATCAGCGGGCGGTATACCCAGATAAACAGCAGCACCAGCGCCGGCAGGAGGTACAGATACGGCTGCGCTCGCTCAAAAAGCGGCTTGCCCACGACGGCACGACGGGCGCCCGTCGCCTCGGCGCTCGACCGCGCGCCGGTATCCAGCGAAAGTCCTTGTTCCATCGGAACACTCCCAGCTAGCAAGCCCGTCGGCGCACTGCCTCGCGAACGGGTTTGCGTCTCTTTGGGTGAACAGCCCGCCCTGTCTACGTTACGTGCAGGCGGGGTGGGCTGTATAGGCAGTCAGGTTGACGACATGCTGCTTACTGCGGCATGAGCGCCTGAGCGCGCACCTGCGCATCCATCAGCGTGGCCGGGTCGGCGTTGTTGAAGATGACGTTGGTCTGGGCTTCGGTGATGATCTGCTCGATCTGGCGGTAGTTGGGGCCGGGGAACGACACCCAGGGCGTGAGTGAGTCGAGCTGTTCGAGGTTCGGCAGATACAGCGGATTTTCCGCAATCCACGTGCCCAGATATTCCGGGTCGTTGACGATGGCCGGGCGTAGCGGCAGGTAGCCGATCTGGCTGGTGATGATGGTATAGCCACGTTCGCTGGTCACAAACTTGATGAAGTCCCAGGCCGCGCGCTGCTTGAGCGGATCTTGGGACAGGATGAACAGAGCGCTGCCGCTGTTCACCGGCACGGTCGGCAGATCACCGTAGGAGGGCATCATACCCATATTCAGAACCTGGCCGGTCTGGGCAAACGAATCCTGGACGAAACGCAGCGCGGCGGTGGTGTTCAGCATCATCGCCACTTGGCCACCCGCAAACGCCTGGAAGGCTTCGACGCCGGCGGGCACGTGCGCGCCGCTGTTGACCATCGCCTGCAAACGCGCCATCGCGCCCTGACCCGCTTCTTCGCCGAACATGAGCGTCGTGCGGTCTTCGCTGAGCATACGGCCACCATTGCTCATCACCAGCGCCTGCGCGATCCAGCTCTGCTGGTAGATCGACACGCCCTGCTTGTCGGTGTTGGCGACAACCTGCAGTGCCAGTTCTTCAACTTCGTCCCACGTGGTCGGAACGGTGGTGGGATCAATCCCGGCTTCTTCGAGGATGGTCGTGTTGATGTACAGCACGGGCGTGCTGAAGGTGAACGCCATGCCGTAGGTCAGGCCGTTTTGTTGGCCGAGGGGCAAACCCCGCGGGTGGAAGCCTTCGACGTGCGCCGCCCATTCGTCCACGGGCACAATCTGTTCCAGCGGGGTAGCGCCGAAGTTATTGATGACAAAATCGAGATCGTTGAAGATCAACTGCGCGACATCCGGAGGATTACCCGCCGCGAGGTCCGCCTGCGTGCGCGAGACAACTTCGGTCGCAGGAACGCCGACGCCTTCGACGTGAATGTTCGGGTGAAGTTCCTCAAATTCGGAAATGAGCTGTTCAGTACCGGCAGCGCCAATGCCCGCCGAAGCCAGATTGTAGCTGTAGAAGGTGATAGTGACGTCCTGGTCCGCGCCCAGCGGAGGCAGGCCATCCTGGGCAGAAACGGCGGCCGTGACCAGGAACAGTGCAGCGACGAACAGAGCGAGTACGTGTTTGCGCATCTAGGGTCTCCTGTGTAGATCGATCACGGACGATTATTCTTCTCTTTCATTAAATCCTAAACCGCGTCATATTCAGGTCGCTTTATGTGGACGTCAACGATTGCTAATCGATTTCACGTGAATGATTAACGTAAATGGCGAATTCCAGCTCATACACTCGATTGTCCCGAATGCGCCCCCGTAGCGCTCAGTTCCAGCTCGCTTTGAAGCTAGTTGAAGAAGAAGCGCGAACCGCCAGGCTCTATGCCTCTAAGGCTTGCCCGGTACTGATTGAAGGTCTTCTATGCTTCAGAAAGGCTAATGCTGGTTCCCCCACACCCTCATCTCTCTCCCACGCAATCGGGGAGAGGGGACTAGAGGGTGTGGAGTGTCAATTCCGACGTGGACTGATCTACGATCCGCTTATTCCTAACTGACGTTGATAAAGGAGTATGCTGCCTATTTCAATACGGCTCGACCTCATCAAGGCATTTCTGGGCAGATACCTATTCCATCAACGAGTTTGAGTTCTGACCCAGCGATGAGTGGACAAGTCACCGCGTTTCCCATATTTGGAGGTTCGCATCACGACTATCGGCGGGTGGTATGAACCTTAGCTTTTCCCTCACATACGCGAAGTAACCCCCACAGGTATATCGGTGTAAACTGACGAATGCGAAAATCGATGTGGGGCAGTTGGTGGTCATGAACGATTTGCGGCGTACGGTGATGACCGATGGCAAACTCTATGATGGGCGCTACTGCCTCGTCGGCGATCTCAACTGGGCGTTCACTCGCTACGGGATTGATGTAAACAAAGCCACGCTGGAGCAGATGGCGGCGTACTACGATGTCTCGCTGGAAAGCTTATCTTGACGGACAGCGCTGGGCCAAGGCGAACCTCGCGCAGTACGGCGTTAATGTGCCCGAGTATTTGCAGCGGCATTCACTCGACGATTAACCCACAGGACATGCGACGACTTAGAGGGAATATGGTAAACGTCTTCATTTCCTATGCCCGTAAAGATAGCGCTGATGAAAGTTTGCGCTTGTATACCGATATCCGCGCACGCGGCATCAGGGCGTGGCGCGATCAGCGCATTGATCCCACTGCTGATTTTACGGGCGAAATTGAAAATGCGATCAATGAGGCGACACATGTGATCGTCGTGGTGACATCCGATCTCAAACGCGCGGATAGTTTTGTGCGGTTGGAAATCGGCTATGCGCTGATGCAAAAGAAACCGATCATCCCGCTGGTATTCCCCGGCGGACACCGCCCGATTGTGATCATCAACCACACCTATATCAACTTTGCCGATTGGGACGCGGGCTTGGCGCTGCTGGCACGCCGTTTGAACAATCCCAACGCCGAAGAAATTGACCCGCAATCCCAGCGTGACCATGAGATCGCTTACCTCCAAACCATCGGACAGAAGTACGATCACTGGCGCGATCTGTATACCAATATGGCGACGGCGGCGCGTCTTGTGGAACAGAAGGTTAAGCTGAAACTGGCGACCGCACGGATGATTGAAATGCGCCACGCGTTTCACCAACATATCAACCACAGCTTGGATGCTGAAAAAGGCGTGACGGTCAAGACGGAGAACCTCGACGAACTGTGGGAAGGGCTGCGGAATTATCGCCGCGTCGCGTTGATCGGTGATCCGGGTGCGGGCAAAACGACTACGCTGGAGCGGTTGGCATACGAATATGCGAGTGCTGCCGCCGAAGAAACCGCTGAGCCGTATCACCGGCCGCTGCCGCTGTTCGTGCGCTTAAGTGCGTACACCGGTGAGGACTTCACGCAATTTCTCGAAGCGGGCTTCGGCGGGCTGCATCTGCGTGAGTATCTGCCAAAGCGCGTGGTATTGCTGCTCGACGGCTTGAACGAAATGCCACCTGCCCACCACACCAAATTAGAGGCGTGGCTGCGCAGTCATCGCGATGTGGCGGTGATCGTGTCTTGCCGCAAACTGGATTACGTCGAGCGCAAGCTGCCCTTACAGCGCGTCGATTTGCAACCGCTGGATCTGGAACGCATCCGGTTGTTCATGAGCAACTATCTGGAAGATGAGGATCGGGATACGCTGTTCTGGGCGCTGGCGGGCTATGATGCGCGGCGGGCGTGGACGTGGTATCAGCAGGTAGCAAAGGATGCCACCTACCGCGAGTTCTTCACTGGGGAAGATAAACCGGGGCCTAACTGGATACCTGAGCTTATACTGTTGGACAAACTGCGCCAGTCGCTGCGTGAACAACACACATTACCCGATATGCTCGGCGTAGTGACCAACCCATTCTTGCTGCAAATCGTGATCGAAATCTTCGCGCTGAGCGGTGAACCGCCGAGCAGCAAGGGCGATCTATTCGGGCGCTTCGTCGCGCTGCTCATGGGAGAACGCGGCAAGACGGCGGTGCGCCCAGACCGGGTATGGATCAACGAAGCAACGCAGAAGCGGGCGCTGGCGGCGCTGGCCTACCGGATGCAGAGCGATCAGACTGGCACGAGCGTGAACGCTGATTTTGTGCTAGCAGCCTTCCGGCAAGCAGTACCTGAAGCGGACGCCACGCTGCTGTTGTATTTTGCGGTGAGCGCCAGGATCCTCGAACAGACTGACACGGTACGGTTCAATCACCAACTGCTGCAAGAGTATTTTGTGGCGTATGAAATGGACGAAGACCTGCGGCGCGGCGTACCGGCGAGCAAGTATTTCCCGTCCGACGAGTGGTGGACGGCAACCGGGTGGGAAGAACCGGCTCTGCTGCTGGCGGGGATGCGCGGCGAAGCAACGCAAGTCGTTGAATGGCTCACACCGGTGCAACCGGATCTCGCCTATCGTGTGGCAACCGAGAGCGGCGCAGCGTGCGCGAATTCGGCGTTGAAGCCGCTATACGAACCCGCACCGGGAGCGCGACGATCACCTTACGCTGTAGCGGAATGGGGACGGCTGAACCACGAGCATGATCACCGCCCCGGCGTTGGTTTGCGTCCTGATGGGCTGCCCGATCTGGCGTGGTGTGATGTGCCAGCAGGTAAGTTCCTGTATGGACAAGACACGCAGGAACGCGAAATCACGTACAACTTCAAGATCGCCAAATATCCGGTGACGTTCGTGCAGTTTCAAGCTTTCATCGACTCTGGTGAGTACGACGATCCGCGTTGGTGGGCGGGTATGCCGGATGCGTATCAACGGCAGCCGATGGCGGAACAGTACAACCCATATCGCAATCACCCGCGTGATAGCGTGTCGTGGTATCAAGCGGTGGCGTTCAGTCGCTGGTTGGACGCCAAGTATCGGGCGGCGGGCTTGATCGGGAAAGATGTTGAGATTCGCCTCCCGTTGGAATGGGAATGGGAATACGCGGCGCGGGGCAGTGACGGGCGCGAATATCCGTGGGGAGATGGCTACCGGGTGGGACATGCCAACCTCAATGAGCAGGAACAGGGCGTGGGACCGTATTTTCTGTGTCGAACGACTGCGGTCGGGAATTACCCGCAAGGAGAGTCTCCATTTGGCGTGAGGGATATGGCGGGGACGATCTGGGAGTGGTGTCTCAACGATTACCTTGGGGCTCTTTTAGTAGAGTATTATAATATATACGCGGTGAAGGTGGTGCGGGGCGGTGCGTTCACCGATGATCAACGCTACGCTCGGCCGGCGTATTGTGGCTACGACTCTCCGAGCACTAGTGCCGACGCCTTTGGCGTGCGGTTGGTGGTGTCCGTCCCTGTAGCGTCTCTGATCTCCGGTGAGTGACCCCACTGGTCTACCCCCAGTTTATCGGGGGGAGACCAGTCAGCGGGGGCATCGATCTGCTGACCGTCTCCCTCGATGAGCTGGCGTGACCCCGGCTGATTACGGGTGGGTTGGCTAATCGCGTGATTATCTTACCTGTCTAGGCCTTTTGCTGTTTACTCGGTTCCTGGTGGACGCAGAATTGAATCCTCAATTGAGCCAGTCACGATCTTGATGCGGGGCATCGTCGATCCATGCGGCATGCGTTCGTGTTCAAACGACCAGCACCCATCGATGTTCTCAAAAAACAGATCATAGCTCGAGATGTTCGTGTAACCCATCTAGGTAACGAGGTGATTGACCGGACGCGATGGCAGTCGCAACAATGCGAGGGCGTGGCGCATTATCTGGCAAATCCCCATATGCACCATAGCCGTCAGTTACGGCAAGAATGTCGCCCACTACTTTCAGCGCAACCTCTTGGGTCAATGCACGGATTTCCTCCAACGATACGCCATTCTGTATCAGTTTGTTGACCCATTCTGGTTGCCACTGATTTGATCCAGCGCTTGCGCTGCTTGATAAGCTCATTGGGTCATTGAGTACAAATCGTTGCAGATGTCGGACGAACAGAAAGTAGCTGAGTTGCGGTCTATCGTCAAGCACCTCTGAGACAACCCGTGTCAAGGGTATCTCCGCCCTTAACCGATCGTAAATTGCCATCACCAATTGAGCTTTACGCTGGTAATAAGCAGGTAAACGCTCAATCCAGTGACTGAAATAGTCTGGCTCATTTTGTTTCTGTGGGTAATCCTTATCGTTGAGCGTGTACAATGGAATTAGCTTCAGCTGTTCGCGCTCTTGTTCCGAGGGCGTTGTCTTCAGTAGATCATTCCAGTGATCGAAGAGCGTTGTGAGCGATTCATTTTCGAATGTCATTATTCTCTCAGTTCATCATCTACTGCTCATTCCGATCAAGATTGTATCTTACAGGCAGGGTCGGTCAAAGGAAGATTCAACGTGTTTAACAATAAGCCGTAATAAGCCTCTGTGAGCAATCCTGGGGCGAAAGACGTGCGATGAGAGTGTATTTATTGTCGACTGACTTTGACCTCGATATCAGCTCTTGAACCCGGTTAATTAATCACAAGCGAGTTGGTACCGCTGACGATCGCCTTGCCATCCGAAGCTCGCGATGAACTCGGATACCGGCTTGTTTTCGAATTGTAATAAACTAATTTCAGAGAGCGGCTTTTATGGAGTAGCTGATGAATTATGTGTTCCAGCCTCTGACGGCTGAAGACCAAGAGCTTATCTACCAGATCAAGTCCAAGGTTCTCCTGAATTCAATTCAGGCCACGCTTGATAACTGCCATCAACAGCCAGCGTCTCCGGCATCGCTGGCGGACATTCACAGGGTAGAAACCCAGATTGGGAGCCCCTTACCACCTTTGATCCGCGAAATCTTCTTTCAGGTCGGCGATGGTGGGTTTGGCCCTGCTCACGGCATTACAGGACTCACAAGCAGCTATCTAACTGAGGATCGCTCGTTTGTTGACCATGTGCTGCACACCGCTCAAGACATCAAAGCTCATCTAAGTGAATCGATTGCAATGTCCGAACGGGCGGGCGCTGGTGATGCGCGGTTACTTGAGCAGGACAAGCGACACCTTCAGCATTGGAACGCACTGGGCCTTGAGACACTCATTTGGTATTGCAACTGGGGCTGCAATATCGTGACTGTAGTCGATTTCGGCAAACCAGAGCTGCCCATTTTCTGCGCGGATGGCTTAGACATTCGAGCCGAAAACCTCAGAACACTGCGCGAATGGTGGTGGGGATGGGTGGATGGGTCCCTGATACAACCCTAGCACGATGAGGTTCATCGGTTAGTCCGACCTGTGGTGGAGGATTGAACTCGGCTATTGTGCCGCCCCAATGGCCAATGCCGAATTGTCTGACGACCAGAGGCATAGCTCACGCTCCACAGGCACCATGTTCTCTCATCGAACCACAAAGGCCGTCTGCAAGGACGGTTTTTTGATTCCAGGAAACGTGTTGTAATAGCACGCGCTGAATCCAAGCCGATTGTGGGCTTATGTGAGAACTCACCGCTTTTTCAAGGTCACATTGGGAAAATAAAACTCATCATCGCTGTTTCGTTGTGGAATCACAGCATAGTTGACAGTGTCATCACATTCCCATAAACGAAAGCTCTATAATCATTGTCAGGTTCATATTCAATAAGGGCAGATTGTATGATGCAGAGTGTAATCCAATTGGCGGCTCATTTGAAGACATCGTTGCACTCGCCTGCGAACGCGGTCGAACTGAAAGCCTTAGAGCTTGTGCTGGGTTATCCTTTGCCTGAACAAGTGCGTGCCCTTTACATCACCACCAATGGTCTGACACTCAATGCTCGAGAAGGCTATCCGCAACCCAGACTTATGACTGTAGAAGCAGTAACGGAGTTCCTGCGCGTTTCTGAGTGGGATAAACGCTATCTCCCTCTGACGGCAAACGACGACTCGAATCATTACTGTGTGCGCTGTGATGAGGCGTTGATGGGCTATGTCGTTTATGTGGATCATGAGGACTTACCCACAATCAAGTTTCGCGATGTCGACACATTTATGAAGGCACTTCAGAAATACTACCACGATGGCTTTACCTACCCGCAGGAGGGTTTGTACGACACAAATGACCCGGAAGCAGTAGATCAACTCGATGCCCATTTCGACCGATTGAATATTCACGGTGTCCCGTCACAATTTTTGCAGCCCGAGCGTACCCCACACGATCTTGCCGCTGCACGCCGCCTAATTACGTCAGTTCACGAGACCTTCCGACCCGACAACCGCACTCATCGTTATGAAATGTACCTAGCGTTATGGCTTCTGAATGACGCGGAAGAAATAGCCGCCCTGTCACGCTATGTCAGGATGGATTTCCTCGTCGAGCGTCTCCAGGCACTCCCGGCAAGCCATGCACAGCCGACACTCACCCAACTCACGGCACGGTTGGACATGTTTACGGAGCACTGTGCAGAGAAGCTCCGGCAGTTCGGGCTGAATGTGTGGAATAAGTTCAGTTTCCACGGTGACATACGGCTAGAAGCCGGCTCCAAACACCTTCGTTACCCCTATTCTATGGCGGACTGGTATTTCTGGAGTCACTGGTACACGACAGAAGCAGAGTTTGATCAGGTAATTCTGCAGCGTGTTACGAGTGTTGAACGTAGACCTGACTAACTGACGCCTGCGACAAACCTTCATTTTAAGCCCTCTCTGCAATGAGGGCTTTCGATTTTCTTGAGTTACGAACGATCCGCCCAGCTTTCAGCCGAATAAAGGCCTTAGCTCAATTCATGAACTGCAATACAGCTGTCGACTCGGGAGGTCGACGTCTGCTTGATTCCTGAGAGGAACATAGAATGGCACGCGCTGAGTCGAAAATGATCTGCCCAATGAGGAGCGCCATGTCCGACTTGAGCAATGAGGTGCGCGACCTGCTCAACACCAGCTACCCGGAAATCGCCAACGCGACGCTGCGCGAGCGCGACGAAAACGGACTGCACGTGGTTGAATTGCTCCCGCAGTCGGTGCGAAGGTTGAGCGTTCACACGTCGAAACCTGCATTTCTCGCCCGAATTCGGAGCAATTCAATCCACATGTTGCTTGCGCCGGTCAAGCAAGTCTTGATTGGCCAGTCCGGTGCCGATTCGATAGCTGTCACGAGACTCCACTCCAATTCATAGAATCCGGCGTGATCTTGGAAGATATGACAAAGTGCGATTGCTTCCTCGTTTGTGACAGGCTTTTGGATTGCCACAATTGCATCTTCATAGGCTTTGACCAGCTCAATGGTAATTTCCGTCTCAGGAAATGGACCTAATTGCGTGAGTTGCTCCACAGCGTATTGCACCATTCAACCTCCAAAGAAAGGTAAACGCGCTTGAACTCCAGACTAATACATTTGGATAACTTATGTAGGTCTATCGCGGAGGGTCCACCGCTCGACTTGAAAGGGATGGGGCTGCTGCGTGAGTAGCCTTAACTGATCTCCGGCACGGCGTGCATCCCGCATCCGCAGTTGATCGAAGCGGTGACGGAAATCGTCGCCTACACCGGGCGGTGGCAGCGCGCAGCCTAGTAAACCTCACGCCTGTTCTCCTTCTGTCGATCAGCCTTGGGGAGTTCGGGACTTAGCACTCAACTGCACTGCATGACTGTCCAACAGGCATCGAAATACCGCATGGCAAGGCTCACCTTTGGAATGCATACGTACAACGTACCCACGTCGCCCCATATCACATCCAGACCATCATCGCTGTCAATCTGAAACAGGAACTGCCATTGCGCCATTTCTGGCCGGATTCGGCCAGAAATTTGTTCGGGGGAATACACACGGTTTCCCCATGCGTCAGTCCCTTCAGGCATAATGCGTTGACTCAACACCACTGCATCCCATTCGACGTAATACTGAATTCGGTCTGGATGACCCAACCAGAAGTGGCGTGGTTCTGGCGTCGATTGCGTGTAGAACTCCCAATACAGGTCGTGTTCAGTCCGCGTTGGGTTCTCCGAGTCGTTCTTTGTAGCCGGCGCGACTTGAGGAAGGGCTTCGAATGTAATCCCATAGTCGGCTGTCTCATCACCGTAGATTGGCGGTAGCGATACTTCACTTGAGAATGTGAGCCTGTGGGCTGGAAGTAGTTTTATCGTGAGTGTGAGATCGGGGATGATAGAATCCGCAAAGCGCATAGTCGGATGGGGCATCCGGATCAAAGGACTTGTTTCATCCTCGACGAACAACACCCTCCATCTGCCTCGGTCGTCGTACTTCCCATAGGGAACCTGTGCGGCTTCAAAAAAGAAATACAGCCTCCCTGACTTGGGTAGCAGGTTCGCCTCGTCATGCAGCGCAACCTCGGAAAGGTTGAATTGTCCAATAAATGTCAGCGGTTTCTCCCCCCAATGGGGCCATTCAAAACCTTGTGGAACATCAGGGTGACCCCCAAACTTGGAAGCACCCATAGGGACTGCATCATCATCTGTCCGAACAGGCAGGATGCGGATGCACGGTTTGGCTAAACTGACCAGTTGGTCTTCCAGACGGTGCAGATTGTAGGCGCGAATTTGCGCCCGCAATGCTCCAACATCACTAAACATCTTGCGCTCCCAACTGTACTTTGCCAAGCCTTTCCTCATTATACTTCGCCATCGATGTAAATCGTCAAAACCAGCGAGACAGAAACGGGGCTAAACTGAAGCGTTTAGGCTGTGGATGCTGCACCATGTCAGGCAATTTCCACGTGAAGAACGCTTTCGCCTGACGGCACGATTTGAACTTGTCTTGTTCACATTCCGCGAGAACCTGCTTTATACAGCGAAGACAAAGGAGATTTCTTACTATCTTCGCAAAGCTGAGGCTGAGTTTCATATGCTGCGTACTTATCTTCGTTTTGCCCTCGAACCCAGGTGCCCTTTGCCTAAGCAGACCAGTGCGCTGCTGAGTAGATGACTGAGATCTCGGAAGTCTGCTTGGTGCGTGGCTCAGGAAGGCATCTTCAGGCGAACGCATGGGATTTGAGGAAACCCGCGAAGCGCCTGTATCCGTTGCACATTAGTGCGAAATCGACTATTTTAACGCTGGAGGACGAAACACAGCTCGCGGCCGAAGGAGGCACATGTTATCTGGCTTGAATGATGTTCCATGGGCACACATCCAAACCGCTTTTGGCACAGCCGAAGAGGTTCCGCAACTTCTGACCGATCTACTGTCCGGCGATTTGCAGGTGCAGCAAGCGGCGATGAATGCACTGAGAGAGGAAGTGAACCATCAAGCCTCTGTTTATGAAGTATCAGGTTATGTGGTGCCATTTTTCGTGGAGCTCCTCGTTTCTAAGGTTCGGATGGATCGCATCGCACTGGTTGAGATGCTTTATAGTTGGACGCGTATTGTCCGAAGTTCCTATCCGGCTGAAGACAGGGCCGCAACTCACCAGCATATGCTGCAAGCTTTGCAGAAGGCTATTCCAGATCTTCTTCGGCTGTTGGCAGACCGCACGCGTAGCATTCAGCGAATGGGGTTCATGATGCTGGCGCTCCTGCCGACGGACCACTCTGAGGTCGCCCCGGCATTGATCGCGTTCTTGAAGAAGCAAAAGAACAATGGGTTTCTGACAGACCTGTTTGGGGAAATCGCTTTTTATGCGAGGGTCGGGATGCTTCCCAATCTGGCAGTCGTTCCTTCGCTCTTAGAACAGTGCCGCACCTATCTCTCAGCGGATCATCCTTCTATGCTGCAGGTTGAAGCGGCATTTGTGGTGATTTACCTGTCGCAAATGCGCTTGACGGAGGACACCCAACGCTTCCTCGAGAACGTGATGCGGGACTCGATCCCCTATAACCTAGATGCTCAGGAGATTGAAGAAATTTGTGATCTTCTGGCAGTACTACCACGTCAGGAATTTATCCCGTTTTGTGTGCGTGTGCTGCCGTCGGTCAACATCCCCTACGACGCGCATGTGATCGGGCGCTTGCTGCTAGACGGGCTGTTTAAAGACGTGATACCCGTGCGGCGCTGGAATCCCCTCCCGATGCCGCATCTTGCCCGCTCGCGCGCCGAGATCACGACGGAAGATATCTTGATGCCGATGCGGGATACTGTGCTACGAGTCGGTCGCTATTATGAATCGGCTGCCCACAAGGTCGAAGAATCCGACCTGATGGGTGAGCAGCGTCACATACTCCATTTACTGCTTCAGACGGAGCCATTCTGGAAGGTGCCGACCAATCTGCTTGAACACTATGGACTGCCCGCGGACAGGCAGAATCTTCAGCGTTTTCTGGAAGTACTCTGAACCGACGAGATGACAGGAACATTCAACGATGCAGAAGATCACCGATCCGCGCATCCGCGCTTCTTGATCCGCGATAATGACCGCAAATATGGTACGGAGTTCGCTCGGGCAGCGACTGGTATTGAGGTCTTGCGCACCCCCATTTACGCTCCCAAAGCCAATGCCGTGTGTGAGCGGTTTCTTGGCAGTGTACGGCGTGAATGCCTCGATCACGTGCTGATTCTAAACGAGCGACAACTCCAGCGACTACTCAAGGGGTATGTGCGTTATTTCAATCTGGCTCGTCCCCATCAAGGTCTGGATGGGCAGCGTCCGAACTCGACCGGTTCCTCAGCAAACGGGAACAAGATCACGGCATTCCCGGTTCTAAATGGGCTCCATCATGACTATCGACGAAGTGCTTGATCCCTGTTTTCTCCCTCAGATGGGCCAAGTAGCCAGCACAGGGGATAGTGTATAATCGGCTTGACCGTAGCGATCAGAAAGAACTGCTGCGGTATTTGGTTGAGAGGGTCATTGTTGACCCCATGGGAAAGATACGTTTGGAGCTGCGTGCGCCCTTCGCCTACTTGCAGGATATCACGAAGCAAGTACGCCACGAAGAGCAGGTAGCAAGCAAGGGGAAAAAAGCAAAGACCGCTCGCATTGCGAGCGGTCTCGGCTCAGGAAAATGTTCGGATAACTTCCTGTGGTGCGGGGAGGATTGGATCAGATTCGAACATCAATCTCCCCGTGAAACCGCTCAATTCCTCGATAGTTTACCATTTCCGCAACGCGAATCACTCGCACCATTCATAACGACTCCCAAATGAATCGGCTTTAGCGGTGCGAGGGAGAGGTGCCGCCTCCCCCCGTCACCTTGAAGCTCGCTGCCCGTACCAGCAAGACTTCCAGAGGTGACTTTACCACACCTATGTGTAGTCCTTGCCAGCCACAGCGAAATCGACAATGTGTTGGGTTTCGGAAGGACATGGTCATGACTCGCAGTTTCGTTTTCACCAATCACAAAGGGGGCGTCGGGAAGTCGACGTCCGCCACCAACATCGCGCTGGGTATCACGCAGGTGCTGAAGCGCGCCAATGCGTCCAACTGCCGCGTGCTGCTGATCGATACGGACTCACAGGGACATGCGTCGCTGGTCACCACGGGCCGCAAGGGCTACGGCGCGGACGACAGCCTCTACACGGTGTTGATGGCGGATCGGCAGAATGCGCCGCAGACGCTTATGAACTGTATCGTGCAGAGCCAATGGGACGAAGATCTGCATGTCCTCCCCGCCTCTCCCATGCTCGAAGGTGCGGAGCGGGAACGGATGGGCGTGGCCGGTGCGCCGTACCGCCTCGCCGATCCGTTGAGCAAGATCGCGAGTCAGTATGCGGCGATCGTGATTGACTCCCGTCCCTCCTTCTCACTGATGACAGAAATGGGATTGCTCGCTGCGACGGACGCGATTGTGCCCGTTGAACCCCGCTATCTGGAGACGGTTGGTTTGACCAGTGTTATCACAGAAGATCAACGACATCCGCGATGGCTGGCGGCATCCCAACTTGCGCGTGAGCGGTCTGCTCGTCACCAAGATGGATACCCGCGTACGCGGTCACAATCATCTGTTGTCCGAGATCAACGCCCATCCAGTACTGGGCAAGTTGGTGCTCGGTGTGATCCCGGTCAACGAAGCCGTGTCCTACGCCCATCATAACCACCAGAGCCTCTTCACCTACAATCTGCGCTCGTCCGCCAGTCATGCATATATTCAGGTGGTCGGCTCGTTGGTGCGCTACATGACGAAGGTGGGTGCGTGATGGCGAAGGGATCAACCAATCGGATTGATGAGTTATTGGCATCGGTGACGACTGACTTGATAGGCGATGGTCAAGGCGCGCTACAGGACAACAGCATTCGTGTCGAACGCTTGCTATTGGAAATGGTGCGCCCCGACCCGGTGCAGCCCCGCCGTGTGCTGCCGGAGAGCATCCACCTGCGCTTTCACAACAACCACGTCACGCCAACGCAGGCACTCCGCGAGCTGGTGCAGATCGTGCAGATTGCGGCACGTCAGCGGGGGCGCCCGTTCAACAGCGTGCTCGAACTGCTGCCGAAGGCGGACGACGAGCACGAAGAGGAAACCGCGGTTAATCTGTCGCCCGAAGAACAACTACTGCACGATCTGGTCAATCTCGCTGTAACCATCCGCGATGATGGTCAAGTGAATCCGCTCACCGTTGTGGATGTCTCCCAAGGTATAACGAGGCTGTTTCGGATTGAGACGGGCGAGCGCCGCTATTGGGCGACATGGTTACTCCGCGATTTCATCCCCAACTATACTGGCGATGGCATGATCCCCTGCATCATCATCCCCGAACGGCAGTCATCCGTTTTCCGGCAGGCGAAAGAAAACACAGCTCGCTCCGGGTTAACCGCAGTTGCCTTAGCTCGACAAGCTGCCCTGCTGCTCCTAACCGTGCATGGGTACGAAATCCCAGCTTATGCAATTGGGAACGACTTCTACCGTCAAGCGCTCGATCTCGATCTGCGGTCGAAACGTGAGTACACCGACATGATCTTGAGCGCGATGGGTGGGATCAAGCGCGGACAATTCAGTTATATCAAAGGCTTGCTGCGGCTTTCTGATGAGGCGCTTGAACTGGCAGATAGGCACAACATCGAAGAGAAGAAACTTCGCTACGTAATTCCTGTCGCCAGCGAGTACCAAGCCGAAATTGTCCGTCAGATTATCGATTTCAACCTAACCAGCAAGCAGGTGAAAGAACTTTGTGAAGGTGAAGCGCCAGACGCAAGTCAGGAAGATGAATTTGAGAAGTTCTCACCTGCGGCTCTGAAGTTGGCAAAGGTGACACACGCGATCAGCACGACCACGCCACAAGAATTAGCACGCGCCTTGATGCAGCAGGAGAAAGACTCTGCGATTGCACAAGCCAGGCTTCAGGCGATGCGGAAATTTATCAGTGAAGCTGAACGTTACTTGACGACTGATTGAAATCGTTCACCCGGGTGAACAAATTGGAGGATTGATGATGAATATTCTGAGTCGTGCACCGCCCTAGAAAAGAAAAGGCCCACTGCAAGACAGCATGTGGGCGACAGACGGTGATATACATGTGACCTAGACACTCACAATGTATCACAGCCTGTCCCTGCATGCAACTGAAGAGACGTTTTCAACTGTGTTTTTTGACACGAGTTCATTTCAACGTTGCCTGGAGACAGAGAACCATGAGTATTGATCTGGAGCAGGTTCGCTCCGCTAACCCCATTGAACAGCTGATTGGTGAGAAGTTCGCGCTCAAGCGGCAGGGCACCCGGTTGGCCAGTGTGGAACACGACAGCTTGGTGGTGACACCACAGACCGGATTGTATTTTTGGAATTCCCGCAGCGAACACGGAGATGTGTTCGACTTTGTCGGCCGTCACTTCCTTAATTATGGTTCAAGCTGGAATAACCGCGACGCGGCCATGTTTATGGAAGTGGTGCTCCATCTTGCCCAGCGGGCTGGCATCCGCATTGAGGAGGGGGCGACTTTCGCCAGTCGCCGAGTTGGGCGGAACGCCAACTCATCCAGCGCTTGCACGAGGCGCTGCTGAGTACGCCGACTGCGCTCGACTATGTGACGAAGACGCGTGGTTGGCAGCTCGCGACCGTGCGGAGTGCGCGGCTCGGTTTCATGCCGTCAGACAAACGGAAGCTGGTTGCCGACTTGAACCTCGCCGACAAGTGGCGGAATGTGATCGCGAAGTTTCCCGCTGGGATGCTGGTCTACGTCCATCTGGAACGGGGGCGTTTAGGGTATCTGAGCGGACGCTCAATCAGCGGGAAACAACACTACAACCCCCCGCGGGAGTTGATCGGGGAACGCCGTCCGTATGGCAATCACCTTTACACTCCAGAGGCAGATCAGTTGGTGCTGGTTGAAGGGCAAGCGGACGCGATCACCTTTGGCGAGTGGGGTTTTCCTGCGCTGGCCGTGGCGGGAATGCATGTTTCGGATGATCTACTCACCAGCTTGCGAAAGCATCGGCGGGTCTTCGTCGCGCTCGATAACACGCCGGATGCCCTGCAGAAGAATCAGGCGCTGGCGCGGCAGCTCGGCAATTCCGCGCTGCTTCCCCGGTTGCCCACTGGTGTAAAGGATGCCAACGACTGGCTGTTGCAGGGAGGTAGTACTGAGGAGGTGCAGGCGGTGCTCAATAAGGCGAAAACGTGGCTCCAGACCGAGATCGAGCGGGTCGCGTTTCTCGATGGTCTGGAAAAGAAGGATGCGATCCGGGCGTTGTTCACCCACGCCATCGATCTGGATGAAATGGAAATGAGTGAGTTCCGTTCAGCGCTGGCAAAACAGGGTATGAAAGGTCGCGCCTTCAACGACCTGCTGCGCGCGGCTCGTAAACAAGAGGAACAGACGGAAGATGATGATCTGCCGCAGATTCTCGGCGATGACATTCCGCTGCTCTCGCCCGCACTGGGTTTTCAGCGCGACGTGGCCATCGTCACCGTGTCGGTCGTCGAACGTACCAAGGACAAGAGACTCAACACGCAGCCGTATCTGGTGACCTCATCTCGTGAACTGGTGCGCTTGAGTGATGCGCAGATCATCAAGCTGGACGGGCATGAAGTGGCTTTGCGGGTGATGCCGGAAGGCTCCGAATTCCTCATGCGCTGGCGCTTTAGCGATATCCAGAAGTTTCTCAACGGCGAGACGGTCGATGCTGGTCAGGTCTTTCGTGCTGTGCACGACCTGTTCACGCGCTATGTCGATTCTCGCTCGCCGGTCGAAAGTGCGATCCTGACGCTGTGGACGATGGGGACGTACTTCTACACCATGTTCCCGGCATATCCCTATCTCGCGCTGAACGGGCCGAAGAACAGCGGGAAGTCAACGGTGATGCGCGTGCTGCAACCACTGGCCTTCAACATGGTGACGACTTCCGACCCGACTGGACCGTCGATGTTTCGGCTCATCCACTACACGAGCTGCACGGTCGGGATCGACGAAGCCGAACGCTACCATAATCCCAAAGACCCGGGCATGCAGCAGATCCGCCAGCTGCTCAACAGCGGGTATAAGCAGGGCATGCCGGCGATTCGCCTGATCGGCGAGGATATGAAGCCCCAGGCGTTCGATGTCTATTCACCCAAAATCCTAGCAGCCATCGCGGGTCTTGAAGACATTCTCGCGTCGCGCTGCATCGCCATTCCGATGCGCCGCACCGACAAGAAAATGCCCTCGTTTCCGCCGGACTTTGATGGGGCAGGGCTCCGACATCAGCTTTATACTCTCGCATTGACCCACTTCAAAACGGTCTACAGCAACTACTCAGAGCGTCCGACGTTACATACGCTGCACAACCGTTCCGGTGAACTCTGGTCGCCGCTCGTCGCGCTAGCGGCGTTCTTCGAGGAGCAGGGCGGTGTTTTGGGCCTACTTGAAGCCATTGCGACGACCGCCGAGATGGATGAGCAGATTAGCGAAGGCAAGGCGCTCAGCGATCGGGAGGAGGCTGTTCTGCAAGCGCTCGAATTGCTTACTCGAGGACGCAATCAACTGACGTGGATCAAAGCGAATGACCTGCGGGAGCGGGTGGCCCGGTTGCTTGGTCAGACCTCCGATCGGATGGGCGATGGGCAATGGATCGGCCACATCATTAAGCGCTTGCATCTGGCGGACGAAGGGCGGCGCAACCGAGCAAATGATGGGGTCACCTACGCGATCCAGCCGGAGGAAGTTCTCGATATGATGCGTCGGTACGATGTTTTACCAGTGTAGTGCTATATAAGGAAGCGAAAAACCGTTCACACCCTACACACTCTTCACTTCTTCCCTCAGGATCTGTGTACGGTGTGAACGGTTTTCGGAGGTTGGACGTATTCCAATCCTCGGTTCACAGAGCTGCGCATCCTGCCGATCTTGTCCGACCCGCATCATCACGACTACCGCGACACGGCCCGATTTCTTCTATGCCAGACTTCTAAGCCGCCGTCGAACGGTCGATTCTTTGCTCTCCATCAGGTGCGAAAAATAATCAGCACAGTGACGGCAACCGGCGCAAGCTGATGGGCGTGTGCTCGTTGACGACTGTCATACTCAACTAGGGAAGATACAGTGTGGATAAGGTTTTTTGCTACTACAGGGTTGGGCGGCGTTTCGAGCAAACACTCGATCTCGGATTTCCTCTCGGAAAAGTGATCTCCGCCGAAACCGTCGGCACGGTGATCCCGCAGGAACAGGTCATGTGGTGGAAAGACGAAAAAGGAATGAAGCCCTGCCACCTCTGGAAGTTTGAGTCGCTGGGTGAGAACCGAACACGAATCATCAATGTCGAAGTGTTTCACGGTACGCTGATGGGGCTGATCAAACCCCTGATCGCAGGAAACTGGCAGCGCCGATTTGAGCAGGCGGTCGCTGGCTTGATCACGCAGGCTCAAGTCATGCCGGAGCGATCTGGCCGGGTGTGTAATTCGGCTTGATAACCTACTCTCCATACTATCACTCGCTGGAGAGTAGGTTGGTGAGGTTGCAGTCTAAATCAGAGGCAAACTGCCGTGATACAGACTCCAGATCAGCAGCAGCGCCAGGCCACTGAGCGCGCTCGCCAGCGTCATTACGACCATCGTACTCCGCTTCAGCCACAGCCATACCAGTATCAGCACTGCGATCAGCGTGAGGGCGAGGTTCACGCGCCACAGCAGCAGCCACAGCGAGGCGGATGACGGCAAGCCAAAGCCGAGGAGCGTGACATCGGTGTCCGCGACGATGAAATACAGCCAGACGAGGGACAGCAGATTCAACACGGCAATCCCGGTGGCGAGTAACCAGGGAGCGATCAGCCATCGGGCAAGCCGCCGGGTCGCCAGCCTGACCGCGAAAGCGCCTAGTTGCACGATCAGCACTATCACGGCGAGTGCAGCGGCGGCAATCGGCGCGATGTTCCGACTGGCGCTGATTTCCCGATTGAGTCGGTAGATCAATGGCGTGGGGAGAATGTCTGCACCCGTAGTGACGAAATTCAGCGGTGATAGGTTTTGCAGACAGTCGAGTGCGGGTGCGCGTGACGGATCACTGATAAATGCCGCCGCCAGTTGGTTGGCGCAACTGCTTTGATCCTGTATCCCGTGTCCGAAATACGGCAGTAGGTAGAAATAGCTGCTGCTCAGTTGATTGGCCGCTGCCTGTGTGAAAGTGGGAGAGGTGATCGGATCATATTCTCCGGCGAGGACAAGCGCGGGAATGTCGCTGGTAACTGCTTCGGTTTCGACGGCATCGGCGGTGCCCGCGCCCCAGATCGCGCAGATAGCCGGGACAGAGATCGACGGGAGGAAGTTCGCCAGTTTTGGATATTGGCTGGCAAGCGCGCGCTGCTGCTCAAAATCGTTGAACGGAATTTCTTCGTGGCATTCGGCGGAATAGTGCATCCCCTGTGCTCGCGAGAAGATATTGCTGAAACCTACCTGTGCCACCGGCTCGATCACGCTGGCATTGCCCGCATAGAGTTCTTCAATGATGAACGGCAGGAACCGGATCGTATTGCGCTGGTAGAGCGCGTTGAAGATGCCGATGATGAGATCATCTCCCATCAGGTTGAGCATGACTGGCTCTTCGGTCACTGGATGGGTGACGCGGATAGCGAGTGGCTCGGCGTTGGCGCGGTCGATGACTGTCTGGAAATGAACTTCCAGTTCGGGATAAGCGGCACCGCATTCCGCATCGGCTGCACAGTTAGCGAACAACGTATTTAGTGCCTGTGCCAGCGTTGGGACATTCTGCTCATACATGTTGACAGCGGGGTTATCGACTGAATCGAGCACGACGCTTCGAATTCCGTCGGGATACAGGCGCATCGTCGCCAGCACCAGACGCGCCGCGTAGGAGGTGCCGACCAGATTCCACTGTTCGTAGCCGAGAAGTTGCCGCAGAGCCTCCAGATCAGCGGCGCTCTCGACGATGTTGTAGGTCGTCAAATCGATGCCTTGTGCGACGAGCTGATCCCGGCACACTTCTGCGGCGGCGACTTCGCGCTCAATTTCGATTTCCCGTGCATCATTCGTCGTGAAATTGGCGAACATCGCCATCTGTACATCGAGGCAGTCGAGTGCGGGCTGCGCGTACTTGTTGCCGCGTTGTTCGACGAAGATGAAGTCGCGTTCACGGAGATACAGCGATCCCGTGTACGCCGCCAGCGAATCAAGCGAACTGCCGCCGGGTCCGCCGCTTGACGGAAAGACGACGGGATCGGGCAGCGGGCTCGCGCTCTGGCTCTTGAGGATGGCGAACGGCAGCCGGATGAGGCGGCTGTCCGGACGAGTGCGATTCTCCGGCACTTCGTAGTAACCGCACTCGACTACTACCCCTGTGGGAACGGGCATGGGGCAGGCGGTCAGCTCATAGCGTGGCGCAGTGGGTTGAGCGCTCACAACTCTGGGGAGAGTCAACAGCGTGATCAGGGTGACGACGAACAGTAGACGTTTCATTATCTTTCCTCTCCTCATTAATCATTGGCTTCCAGAGTTACAGAAATGAGTTTCAAATTCAGGTCACGGAGGCGGGCGAGAAGCCCATGCAGTTCGGTCTGGTCGCGGACGTTTCCGGTCAAAACCGAGTTTCCGTCTGCGATCTGCATGACTTCCCAGCCCTCAAACCACAGCCGCCAGTCTTCGTCCAGCAGCGCTGCCACCTCAACGCGATAGCACGGCATAGGGTCAGCGGTTCACGACTCAATGAAGCGGAAGTTATTGAGGATGTCGTGGCGCGTGCTCAGACTGTCGGCTTCATGAAACCAGAGCGAATACAGACTGCCGCTGTTTTCGACGAGGTAATGATCAAGGATGCTCCCATCCTCAAGGGTGATCTGCACGTGCGTCGCGGGGCGTTCGTCGATCTGTGCAGCGGATACACTCACAGATGCGCTTGCCCACTGCTGACGCAGACGCTCAATTTCCGCCGGGGTATCATGTAGGGACACATCGGCTACCAACACATAGCTGTTCATGCCATCGGTCAATGGGGCGGGGCCAACATAGTATTCCAAGCCCCACGGATTGGCAGACGCACTGCTGATCATCCAATCGTCAGGGAGGATGAGACTGAAACCGCCCGCGCTAATTTGGTAGACATTTGGCGCTGTATCATGGAACGATGCTGTTGAGCTACTGTTCATCGCGACCGCGCCGATTCCCACCGCAACAATCAGGATCAGAAGCGGAATCCAGTGTTTGAGACCCATGATTTTCCCTTTCAGAGGTCATTTGCTGCCTTTACGATGACTTCATACTATGGAAATGACCGTCGGCGTTCACTACCCCATCGGGTAGAAATCGGGGTAATGTTCAAAATCTCCCAAATGTTTATAATGAACATAGTAATTAACTATTTTGATACTCTATAGGGTTTGACTGTGGACAACTTTCTGGTTTCGACGAAACTGTACATGCCTGAAGCGTCTCCCGATCACATCCGCCGTCCACGCCTGACAAATCAGCTCCATGCCGGACTGGCGGGCAAACTCACGTTGATCGCTGCACCCGCCGGATCGGGGAAAACGACGGTGATCGCGGACTGGTTTGCCAGCGAAACGGGAAATGTGGCGCTGGCGTGGCTCGCGCTCGATGCCGAGGATAACGATCCGGCGCGCTTTCTGCGTTATCTGATCGCTGCATTCGAGCAGGTTTGCCCTACGCTGAATCTTCGGCTCGACGGGTTAAGCGGCACTGCGCTGCCGGAGATCAAGAGTCTATTGACGGAACTGCTCAATCAGATCGGACAATCCGGTCAGCGGGTGGTGCTGGCATTGGACGATTACCATGTCATCGAAAACCCAGACCTCCACCGGGGAATGATTTTCCTGCTCGACTACCTGCCATTGAACCTGCATATGATCCTGACCACGCGCAGCGATCCGCCGTTCCCGCTGGCACGCCTGCGCGCTCGACGGCAGATGACCGAAATCCGTGCCGCCGATCTGCGCTTTAGCTTAGACGAGACGGACCAGTTCCTCAATCAGGGAAGGGGTTTGAAGCTCGTACACGATGACATTGCTGCCATCGAACAGCGCACCGAAGGCTGGATTGCCGGGGTGCAGCTCGCCGCGCTGTCGCTGCGCGGACGCAACGATGTGAAGGCATTCATTCAGGCGTTCACGGGGAGCAATCGCTATATCGCCGAGTATTTGGTTGAGGAGGTCTTCAATCAACTCACCGAAGCATTGCAGTCGTTTCTCCTGAAAACGGCGGTCGTTGAGCGTTTTTGTGCGCCCTTATGTTCCCGGCTGACCGGAATTGAAGACTCCGCGCCGATTCTCGATACGCTGTGGGAGATGAATCTCTTCTTGATCCCGCTCGACGATGACGGCACATGGTATCGCTATCATCATCTGTTTGCCGAGCTGCTGCGCTTTCGGCTCAGAAAAGAGTATCCTGAAGCGATCAGCGAGCTCTATCAATTGGCGAGCGGGTGGTGTGACGAACAGGGGTTATCCTCCGAGGCAATTCACTACGCCTTGGCGGGCGAACACTGGGATCAAGCGGCGCGGCTGATCGAACGCTACAGCGATTATTTCTGGGTACGGGGCGAACTCAAGCGGCTGCTGCGCTGGTCGGATCAGCTCCCGCCGGAAGTCGTCGAAGCGTCGGCGGGGTTGTGTGTGCTCAAAGCATGGACGATGCTGCCCGCTGGCGCACTGCGGCAGATGGAGACGTACCTTAGCCATGCTGAAAATGCCCTGTCGCAAGCAGATGATCCGGGGCAGTGGCGCGGACGCATTTTGAGTTTGCGCGCGTTCATGAGGCGCATCCTTGACGGCGGCGATTCTGGTTATCAGTTGACCATACAGGCAAAAGCCGCGCTTGCGCCGGATGATGTGGTGTGGCAGGCATTCACCACCATGAATCTCACCTCGTCCGCGATGATGCGCGGTGATCTGCCTGCGCTGCTGGACTACAACGACCAGACAATAGCGCTGGCCCGGCAGGCGAACGATCTTCACACGCTGGTCACATCCTGCGCTTTTCGTGCTCAAGTGGAACTGGATCGGGGATCCATGCAATCTGCCGCCAGTTTCCTCGCGCGGATCGAAACGATCCTTGAACAGTATCATGCCCAATGGTCGCCTCTGCGCGGTTTCGCCCATATTGCTGCTGGACGCATCGCCTATGAGCGCGACGAATTGGAATCGGCACGGCGACACTTTGACGCCGGGCTGGAACGCGGACAGGAAGGCGAAGTAGCAGACATCATCATTGATGGCTTGATCTGGTCAGCGCGCCTTCGACAGACGAGCGGGCAGTTCGACCGCGCGCAGCAGTACCTCGATCAACTGGCTGAACAAGCGGCTGCCGTCGGCGTGCCCTGGCTCGTCCAGACTGCCTCCGCCTGTCAGGCGTGGCAGCATCTCCTAACCGAACGATTGCATCTCGTAGAGTCATGGGTGGCACGTCACGCCGAACGGATCGAGCGCGAACCGATTGTGTTTCACTGGTGGTTCCAGATCGAGCAGGTCGTACTCGTCCGCGCTTACCTCGCTCTGACGGATTTCGAGGCGGCGTACGCTCGCTTAACCCAGTTGATCGCCGCCGCAGAGCAGCAGCGACAGTTTACGATTCTCGCCCGGCTGTATGTCTTGCTCGCCGTTCTCGATTTTAAGCAGGGAAGACCGTATCGCGCTCAAACCATCGTTTCTAATGCATTGGAACTCGCCGCCCCAGAAGGCTATGTGCGCGTTTTTCTTGACGAGCTTGCCGCCCTTCAGCCGATCCTAAAAGCGGTCAGCCATCCGTTTGCAGCACGCATCCTTCAGGTAGAGCGCGATCTGAATCCGGCGAAAGAGCGGCATCCCGACTTGCTCGATCCGCTCAGCGAACGGGAACTGGAAGTGCTGCGGCTGCTGCCAGAGGGGCTTTCCAATCTTGAGATGGCGGAGCAGTTCTTCGTCTCGGTGAATACGGTCAAGTGGTATCTCAAAGAAATCTACAGCAAGCTCGGCGTGGGCAACCGGACTCAAGCGATTGAGCGGGCGCGTGAACTCCATCTGATCGCCTGACATGTTTTCTACCCGTTCGGGTAGAGATTCGGGCGTACACGTCCATTATGCTGAGTTCATACTCGTCTTGTGAGGGATAACGTCATGCAGATTGATACGAATGCACCGGTGACCGCCCGTGACTCCATCCTCATCCATGCGCCGCTTGAACAAGTCTGGTCGTTGCAAGCGAATATCGAGCAGTGGACGCAGTGGCAGCCGAATATCAGCCGTGCAGTGCTAGAAGGTGAACTGAAAGCAGGCAGCGTGTTTCGCTGGAAAGCGCAGGGCTTGGCGATTACGTCGACGCTGCAAGTGGTTGACCCGTGCCGCCAGATCGGCTGGACGGGGGGTTCGCTAGGCATGAAGGCGATTCATCTGTGGCACTTTGAGGCGACTCCCGAAGGCACGCGGGTCACGGTCGAGGAATCGTTGTCGGGCTGGTTCACGCGCTTGCTGGCTTGGTTCGACCGGGCATTCCTGACGAAATCAATCGCGTCTTCGCTCGCGTTGCTCAAAGCTCAAGCGGAGAAGTCAACATGACGGCGTTGAATTTAGGTTTACGATTTCTGCTGGAACTGAAGCTGCTGGCAACGTTGGAGTACTGGGGTTTTCAGGGGAACGGCGGCGTTCTCCGTTGGGCAGTGGGTATTGGCGCGCCGCTGGCTGCGGCAGTCATCTGGGGACTGTGGATCGCCCCCAAAGCGAATCATCGACTGGCTGATCCGCTGCTCTTGATGGTTGAAGTCATCCTGTTTTTGCTTGGCGTGTGTGCGTTGTGGTTTGTAGGACAGCATCGAGCCGCCGTTGTATTCGGCATATTGGTGCTGATCAATCTCGTGCTGCTCACGATCTGGCAGCGGCGTTAGCATCATCTTTCAGCTTAGGGTAACCGTTGCTCTACAGGGGCAATACGCCGAGTGAATAACATTGTTCCCAGACATTTGCCCAAATTGAGTTCCGACAACTGCCAGAATATCCGCCGCAGCAAATATCCCTGTGGGGTAGAAAAATCCCGTCTGACACCGACTATGGCTCAACGAGAAGGGAAGACCGTGCTATGCTTCTCTCGTATTGTTGGCTATCCGAGACGTGATCCCCTTACCGATGGTCTATCACTTCCTACTGTGCCTTACCACGCTCATCGTCGACCTATTTGCGTCCATCCGCCTTGCGCCTGATGAGAAAGACTTGCAGATTGCGCTCCTCCAGCAGCAACTCCGCGTACTGGAGCGCAAAGTCAAGAAGAAACCGCGTCTCTCGTGTCCTGAGAAGCTGATGCTTGTTGCTCTCACGACCCTTGTGCAACGCCAAACGCAGTGGTGGCGGGAGCGTTTGCGCGAAGTCGTGTTGCTGGTTCAACCCGAAACGGTGCTGAAATGGCATCGAGAACTGGTGCGTCGAAAATGGACTTTTCGGCGACCAGATCACGGAGGACGTCCAAAGCTTGGCGTGAGATCGAGGCGCTGATTCTGCAGATCGCGCGTGAGAACCCGCGCATGGGGTACGACAAGATCCAAGGCGAGCTGATGAAGCTTGGCTTCGTCGTCGATCCAACGACCGTCAAGAACGTATTGCGCCCTCATCGTCTCATGCCCGCGCCACAACGCGGTCGGAGTTCATGGCGGACATTTCTGAAACATTATCGACAGCAGATGATCGCGTGCGATTTCTTCACCGTCGAAACGCTGCAACTGCAAACGCTGTATGTCCTCTTCTTTATCGAACTGGGCCCACGGCGCGTCCATCTCGCGGGTTGCGCCACCCACCCCGATAATGCTTGGGCCACTCAGCAGGCACGGCAGCTCGTCTGGCAGTTGGACGAGTCGAGAATACCGATGTGTCTCCTCATTCATGACCGGGATAGCAAATTCACGACCAGCTTCGATCAGGTCTTCGTCTCAGAAGGCATCGACATTGTGCAGACGCCGTTTCGAGCGCCGAGAGCTAATGCAGTTGCTGAGCGTTGGGTTCGTTCAGTTCGCCAAGTGTGTCTTGACCACCTGCTGATTTTGAATCAGGGGCATCTCACCCGTGTCCTCAAGGAATACATCGACTATTACAACGTGTCTCGTCCTCATCAAGGACTTGATCAGCAAGCGCCCTTTCCCAGATCACGTTGTCCGCAAGGAGTCATCCGATGCCGCGATGTGCTTGGCGGCATTCTGCACGATTACTATCGCGATGCTGCTTGAATTTCCCCTCGGATGAGGTTTTTCCACCTTACACGGTTTTAGGGTCGGAAGATATTCAGCGCTCTACTAACTCTAGAGATATTTTGCTGTTCCTATCGGAATGATTTCAGCACTACGATCGCACTTCTGCCCGATTTCTCACGTGGATAAAGCTTTCATCTACCGCAGGTATTTCATCCTATATGATCTCGCTGTCAAATGGCGTAAACCAGTCTGGCGTGATTCGGAGTTGAGAGTTTTCTCGCACGAAAAACGGGATCACGTCAAGCGGCGCATTAACTTCGACCCACTGCCCACCGACATGGACATCTGTTGACCAAATATCGTGCCATTGTTCGCCCACCGGTAGATAGACGCGGCGTTTATGTTGTCTCATATGCAAAACTGGTGCCACCAGAATATCGCTTCCAAACAGGAATTGGTCCGTAATGGGATAAGCATTTTCGTCGTGCGGATAGTCAAAGAACAATGGGCGCATTGGGGGTAGACCGCTTACGCTGGCAGCGTGCATCTGTTGTTCGATGTAGGGGCGCAGCCGCTCACGGAAATACAACAGCCCACTGATCACCTTATAGGCTTCTTCGCCAAACGACCATACTTCATTTGGGTCGCCACTAGCACTGAGATTAGCCTGACTGTAGTGCGGGTTGCGATTTCCATGTAAACGGAATAGGGGACAAAATACTCCGTACTGGAACCAGCGCACGATCAATTCGCGGAAATCCTCACTGTGAATATCACCATACAGGAAACCGCCAATATCGGTAGTCCACCAGGGAATACCGCTGAACATCATGTTCAATCCTGTGACCACCTGCAAACGTAAACTTTCCCAGGTGGACGGAATATCGCCTGACCAAACGGCTGTGCCGTAGCGTTGACTGCCCGCCCACGCCGAGCGACTTAAGCTGAGAATCTCGGTGCTGCCTTCACTCGTCAACCCGTCATAAAACGCTTTAGTGTGCACCAGAGGATAGAGATTGGCGATCTCCTCACCATTGCCCCGATGAAACTGGAGATTATCGTACTCACGCCGCGTCAATGAAGGTTCACAGGCGTCTAGCCAGAAGTTTTCGATACCAATATCAAGGTGCTGGCGCTTGATCGCCTGCCAGACGAAGCGTTGTGCTTCCGGATTCGTCGCATCATAGAGGTGGAGATCTATTCCCTGGTCGTCGTACGTGTCGACGAATCTGAAAAGGGCGCTGCTGCCACGGACCGTGCGCACGAGATAGCCCGCGTTATTCATGGCTTCGAAGTTGGCGCTCTTGGGACTCACATTGGGCCAAACGGAAACGACGACCTTGACGCCTTGCGCTTCCAGTTCATCGACCATCGCTTTGGGATCGGGCCAATGCTGCTGATCCCAATCCCAGTCGCCAAAGTGGTTCCAGTGGAAGAAGTCGACCACGATGGCGTCGAGGGGCAACCCGCGCTGGCGATATTCACGGGCAACACTCAGCAGCTCTTCCTGACTTGAGTAGCGCAGTTTGCTCTGCCAGAAACCGGAAGCCCAGTGAGGAAGCTGCGGCGCGAAGCCCGTGAGTTCGGCGTAGCGAGACATAAGAGCGGCATAGCTGTCCCCGGTAAAGACAAAGTAATCGAGTTGGCGGGCGCGTTTCGCGTACCAACGCGTTTGATTAACGGCCAGTTCGACTCGGCCAACCGCCGGGTTGTTCCAGAGGAAACCGTACAGGCGTGACGAAATGAGCAGTGGGATGGTGATTTCCCCGTTGCGCTGATATAGGTCAAGAACCATGCCTTTTTGATCTAGGCGTCCGCTTTTGTGCTGACCCAGTCCATAGAAACGTTCATCATCGAAGGCTTCGAAGGTCGCGTTGATTTCATAGACCTGATCGCCTATGGGGTAGAAAACGCGACTGGGGACGTACAATTCATCGTGATCGGTATCGAACCAGGTTTCTGAGAGAAAAGGTTCAGGTTCGTCCCGGCGATAGAAGCGGAGATGGCCTTGGGCACTGAGACAGGCGCGGATGTCACCATTGATAATCCAGACACCTTGGCCGTCCAACTTTGAGTCGGCGGCGCTCGGCTCAGACCTGACCAGCGCATCGGACATGGGCGCAAACGTCGAATTCAGAGTCGCCCGGATGCGGAGAATACCACGCCCCCATGCCTCAATCTTGAGGGTCTGACCCTTGTGCTGCCAGGTGACGCCGCTGCTCTGCCGGGACACGTCCACGAAATCGCTCCGTAAGTTACCTAATGGCGCAATATCTTTGATATGATAAACGTGTATCATATCGATATGATAATCGTATATCAGGTTATGCTTGTTGTCAACGACAGCGGCGAAAGGATGGCGATGCCAAAACCTAAACGGATGAATCAGCGCGAAATTGCGGATGCGTTGGGCGTTTCGATCATCACGGTCCAACGTGCGCTCAACAACAGCGGGTACGTCTCGCCGGAGATGCGGGAACGGATTCTCGCGTATATGCAGCAGGTGAACTACAAACCTGATCGCGCGGCGCAGATTCTCGTCCGCAATGAGACGCGGACGATCAGTTTGTTCTCGGCGAATCGCCCCGCCTTCTTCTGGGACAGCGTAAGTGAGGGCATCACGCGCGCCGCCGAACGGATTTCGATGTTCGGCTATCAGGTCAGGTATCATCGACTTGAGTCGGCGCGCACGGAGGATTACCTACAGGCGCTGCAAGTCGAAATCGATGATGGTGTTCAGGCGGTGGGCGTCGTTAACCACGAGCATTTTGACATGGAGCGTGTGTTTCAACTGCTAGATACCCGTGAGATTCCCTACGTGACCTTCAACATCGATGCCCCGCACTCGCGGCGCTTATGTTTCGTGGGAGCTGACTATCGCGCCGAAGGTCGCTTAGTTGCGGAGCTGTTCGGGAAGTTTCTTTCAGCCGGGCAAAAGGTTGCCGTGCTGGTTTACGATATGACAGGGCAGTCTTACCCTCATGCGACGCCGATTTCGGAACTGCGCCTGGGCGGATTCGCCACGCATTTGGCCGCTGAGTATCCGCAGTTTGAACACTTTGTGGTGGCAATTCCGTTTGCGGCAGCGTCGACGGAAATTACACGGCAAATCGATGACTTGCTGGAGCGCTATCAGGGCGAATTGTCAGCGATCTACTGTATACCACCGATCCACGCAGAATTGTGCTCGGTCATTGAGGCGAAAGGGTTGACCAACACGATCAAGCTTATCGCTCCCGATCTGTCACCGGAAATTGGAACCTATTTGACCCGTAACCTCTTGACGCTAGAGATTAGTCAAAATCCCATGCTGCAGGGGTTCGCCACCGTTCTGGCTTTGGCTCGCTATCTGGAAACCGGGACTAAACCAGAGCCAGAACTGCAGTACATCGATCACAGCCTTGTCACCAAAGTAAATTTAGATAGTCATAATAAGTTAACGTGGTTGACCGGGTTAGGAATTGAGTAAATTTTGACTACTTGACAAACCGCAAACTTGTTTTGTATGCTGATTAAAGGATTAATCAAAAGCCCTTTTTTGTTGAGAAGCCTGATTAAACAGTTAATCAAATTTCTGGGAAGACAGTATGTCGAAGAAGAAAGCACGGCTTAAGGATGTAGCCCAACTGGCTGGGGTTTCGACAACCACAGCGTCCGTTGTACTCAATGGGCGGATCGGGGATAACACGCGGGTGGGGCCGGAAACGCAAGAACGCGTCTGGAACGCTGTCAAAGCGTTAGGCTATGTGCCGAACCCGCTGGCACGGTCTTTGCAGCGTGGCCGCAATAACATTCTAGCCGTCTTCACGTACGAACTCCTGTTCCCGGCGGAACACAGCAACTTCTATTACCCGATCTTTCTCGGCATTGAGGAAGAAGCCGCGCGCCTAGGGGACAACGACTTACTCCTGATCACGAGTGCCGGTGATACCAAGGGACGCCGCAAAATCTTCCGGAACGGCACCAATCGCCTGATGGTGGCGGATGGTGCCATCCTGCTCGGGTTGAACGAAGACAAAGAGGATGTCAATCAACTGATCGAAGATGGCTACCCGTTCGTCTACATCGGACGCCGTCAGTTCAGTGCTGGAGATTCCTCGTATGTCGCGCCGGACTATATTTCGGGCATGGGCAACCTCGTGCAGTATCTCAAGCAGCAGGGACATACACATATCGGCTATGTGCATGGCGTTCAGCGTAATGAACCCGCCGAAGACCGCTTGACCGGCTATCTCCAGGCGCAGGCAGAATTCGCTGCGCCAGCACCTGTGCCGACTTTCCATTTTTCCACCCGTGATGCCCTGACAGATGTGGATCTGGAACAGATGCTGGAGACAGGTGTGACTGCGCTCATCGCTGAGGCTGAGCTTGGGAAGCAAATCTATGTCATCAGCCAGAAACTCAATCTCCACATTCCGGAAGACTTCTCGTTGGTGATCGCGGGCGAACCACTCGATATCAAAGATGCGATCCCTGGATGCACATCCCTGCGAATTCCGCTCCGCGAGTTAGGCGAACTGGCGGTGCGTGTCCTCCTCCAACTGCTTGAGGACCCCACGCTTGAACCGATCCACGAGCTGGTGGACTGCGGGGTTATTCCCGGCTCGACCGTGCGCAACCTCACGGAAAGTGATTAGGCATATGGACGCGCAGCGTATGAAGGAGGCGAAGCAGGCCAGAGACAATTAGCTCAATACCTCACATCCACATCAGTTTTTTACAAAGGAGCTTTTCACTCTCATGAAAAAAGCACTGCTTTTCATCATCGTTTTGTCCTGCCTGCTGCTCAATCTGTCGATTGGTTTCGCGCAAGATCAAGCGCCCGTCGAACTTCACTTCACTGTGTGGACGGGTAACGAAGCGCATCTGGCGATGCTCAACGGATTTGCCACTGCTTTTCAGGAAACTCATCCTAACGTTACGGTCGTGTTTGAAACGATCCCATTTGCCGATTACGCTTCGACGCTGACGCTGCGCCTCGCTGGAACTAATCCTCCGGACGCGGGCTGGTTAGGCCGAGCGGACCGCGTTGACTTTCATCAATGCGGGCGTGCTGTCGGATCTGCTGCCGACTCTGGAAGCGACGGAAGGGTATGACTTCGCCGATTTCTCGCACAGCGCCCTTGAGTTATGGTCTGCAGATGGCGCTGTCTACGGTGTTCCGTTCTCGACCTCGCCCGGCTTTATCATCTTCAACCGGGACATCTTCACCGCTGCCGGCGTGACTGCGCCGGATGAGCTCCTGAGCCAGGGTGAATGGACGTGGGAGAGCGTAGCCGAAATTGGGGCAGAGCTTACTCAAGATGCTCCTGCGGGATTTTATCCGCTCCAGCAAAATCTCTATGTGGGCGAATTCTGGGGTGCGGTCATGCCATATATCTGGGCCTACGGCGGTGATGCGTGGACCAGTGACGGCGAATGCTTGCTGGATTCTGAAGGTTCGGTCGCGGGTCTGCAACTGCTGCACGATTTGATTTTCGAATCGCACGTGATTCCGCCGCCCGGTGAACAGGTCGATTTCCTGAGCGGTCAAGCAGCCATGACGGGCGGCAACCTCGGTCAGACGCTGCAATTACGAGATGTTGGTTTTGAATGGGGTGTCGTGCCGCTGCCAGCAGGTCCAGCTGGTTTCCTTCCGGTGATTGGGCAGGCTGCCATCGCAGCTTTCAACCAGAGCCGCCACCCGGAAGAGGCTAAGGACTTCATCGCTTTCATGACCAACGCGGCGGGCGTCGCCACCATGTCGCAG
The DNA here is from genome assembly GCA_016717205.1 of Candidatus Flexifilum breve. Lineage (GTDB taxonomy): Bacteria > Chloroflexota > Anaerolineae > Aggregatilineales > Phototrophicaceae > Flexifilum > Flexifilum breve. Next base: position 19,330 of record JADKGC010000003.1, on the reverse strand, counting down.
TTCTTCCCCCGGCGCGCCTCTCGGTGCTGGATTCGGAAGCGTTTGTGACCACTCATCCAGTCCTTGACGCCGAGCAAATGCGTTCGGTGGTCATCGCCAGCTCGAATGCGGGGCGTGTGCTACCAGCGCATCCGGAATTCCCCAAGATTAATCTCGCAGCGCAAGCAGTTTTCGACACCTTCTTAGCCCCCGATGCCGATGTCGCGGCTGTGATGAGCAGCATGTGCGACGCCATTGATCCATTCCTGAATCCGTAACACACTTCCAGTATCCACGGCGGAAGGCACCTGCCTTCCGCCGCTCCTGTCCCGGTTGTGAAAGTAAAGGTTTAGAGTGCCATGCAAAGACTTCGATTACAGCCACGCCAGTCGGGGTCAATCGAGGCGGCGCGCCCCTCGGCCGCAGCCCAGCCGCGCATATCAAATCGCATGCGTGATGCGCTGTTCGGATACCTGTTCATCTCCCCGCAGGTCATCGGCTTTCTCATCTTGGTTCTCGTCCCCTTGATTGCCGTCTTCTACTACGGTTTTCGTAATCAGAGTCTTTTGACGGGGACAAGCGACTTCGCGGGGTTTGATAACTACGTCTATATGTTCGAGCGCGACGCGCTGTTCGGCAAAGTGATTGTGAACAGCCTGGTTTTCATGCTGGGAACAGTCGTATTCAATGTGATCCTGTCGCTGGTGCTGGCGGTCATGCTGATGCAGTTGGGGCGGGCGCGCACTCTGTACCGCGTCCTGTTCTTCGCGCCGGTGGTGACTTCGGGCGCGGCCTGGGCGATTGTCTGGCGCTTCATACTGCAAGGCGAGCAGGGGACGCTCAATCAATTTCTGGCGACCATTGGGATAGATGGGCCTAACTGGCTGTACGATGCCAATTGGGCTATGCTGTCGGTCATTATCACCCGCGTCATCAAAAACGCTGGACTGAACATCGTGATTTTTACCGCAGCCCTCGCGATGATCCCGCACGATTACGCCGAGGCGGCGCACGTTGACGGCGCGAACAATCGCCAGGTGTTCACCCGCATAACGCTGCCGCTCCTCATGCCGACTATTCTGGTTGTCGTGATCCTCACGATGATTGGATCGATGAAAGTCTTCGACCACATCGTCCTGATGACACGCGGCGGCCCCGCCAATGCGACGATGGTCTTGATCTACTACATCTACTATCAGGGGTTTCAGTTTTTTGAAACGGGCTATGCCAGCGCGCTCGCCGTCATCCTCTTCCTGATCAGCCTCGTTCTCACTTTAGTGCAGTGGCTATCGCGAAAGGTGTTTGTCTACAATGAACAGTAGATTGGCGAACCTCACCTGGCCGATGACCGCGATGAAGTCGAGTCTGGTTTTGCGGAATGCGCGTCAGCTGCCGCTCTATGTGATTATGAGTCTGCTAGCGATTCCCTTTGTCTTCCCATTTCTATGGATGTTTTCTAGTTCGCTCAAGACACCGCTGGACATTTTTACCTACCCACCGGCACTCATTCCCGCCGATCCCCAGTGGAACAACTTCGTCGAAGCCTTTCAATTTCAGCCATTAGGGCGGCAGTTCTTCAACAGCGTTTACATTGCCGTGATTGTCACCGTTGGTACGCTGATCATCGCTTCACTGGCAGGGTATGCTTTTGCGCGTGTACGCTTTCCCCTGCGCTCGCTGCTGTTTTTGCTGCTGCTGCTGGGCTTAATGATGCCCGCCGAAGTGACGATCATCCCCAATTACTTACTTATGGGGTCGCTCAATCTGCTGAACTCCCATGTGCCGTTGATCGTTATCCCCTTATTCGGCGCGAATGCGATTGTCGGCACATTTCTTATGCGCCAGTCTTTCCTGAGCTTTCCCCAAGACCTCGAAGATGCAGCGATGCTTGATGGATTGGGGCGGTTTGGGATCTATTGGCGTATTGCGCTCCCTCTGGCAGGGCCAACGCTCGCGACCGTGGGAATCCTGACGTTCCTTTCCAGTTGGAACGGGTTTATTGAACCACTCGTTTTCCTCTCCGACCGCGAATTATTTACCATCCCGCTCGCGCTCGGCAACTTTGTCGATCATTACGGCACGCCGCTCTGGCATTTGCAATTAGCAGCCACGACCGTCTCAGTACTGCCGGTGTTGATTGTCTACTTCTTTGCACAGCGCTACGTGATTAACAGCTTTATCAACTCCGGGCTCAAAGGGTAAGTTGGCATGACAGAACTCAGGACGGATATCCTCATTGTTGGCGGCGGATTAGGGGGAGTCGCGGCCGCGCTGGCCGCGCTGCGACTGGGACAGCGGGTCGTTTTGACCGACGAAAATCGCTGGCTTGGTGGGCAGATGACCGCCCAAGGCGTGCCACCTGATGAACATATGTGGATTGAAAGCGAAGGATGTACAAACAGCTACCGATCCATGCGTGAGCGAGTGCGGGCCTACTATCGTGAGCATTATCCACTGACACCCGCGGCGCGCGCGGATCGCGCTTTGAACCCTGGTCAAGGGCAGGTGAGTGGACTCTGTCACGAACCGATCGTCGGCGATGCCGTGCTGCGTAACATGCTGCAGCCATATCTGTCGAACCAGCAGTTGATTTTGCTGCAAGCGTACTTCCCCGTCACCGTCGAAACCGATGGAGATCGAGTTCGAGCGGTCACGCTGCGATCCGGCGAGCGAACGGTGAGTATCCAGGCATCATACGTGCTGGACGCGACCGAACTGGGCGATTTGCTGGAGCTCGGCGGTGTCGAGCATGTGATTGGTGCAGAGAGTCAGCCGCAGACGGGCGAACTACACGCGCTGGCGGATGCGCCCGATCCACGTAGTCAACAAGGGTTTAGCTGGTGTTATGCCCTCAGCTTTCATCCTCAAGCAAATCATCGCATTGATAAACCTGCCATGTACGAATTCTGGCGTGGATATCGTGCGGCGTTCTGGCCAGCACAACATCTCAGTTGGGTGTATGCCGAACCGACCACACTTGAGCCCGTGGTTCGACCGATTTTCACGGCGCCGACGACGAGTGCCGACGGTGATGACCTATGGCACTTTCGCCGCTTGTTGTACGCCGGTCACTTCGCCAAGGACTATCTGGACAGCGATATCACGCTTGTGAACTGGGTACAGATGGAGTATTGGCTCAAACCGCTGGTCGGCGTCACCGAGTCTGAACGTTCAGTGGCCTTATATGAAGCGCAACAACTGAGTCTGTCGTTCCTGTATTGGATGCAGACTGAAGCGCCACGGCCCGCAGGCGGTTATGGCTATCCGGGCTTGCGGTTGCGCGGCGATGTGTTCGGAAACACACCACATGGCTTGGCGCAGGCGCCGTATATTCGCGAGAGTCGGCGGATTCAAGCGGAGTTTACCATCCTAGAACAGCATGTCGGTTACGAGGCGCGCAGCGGTCTGCTTGGAGCAGAAAATTTCCCAGACAGCGTCGGTGTTGGCAGCTATCGCATCGATCTCCACCCGACGTACCGCCGGAACTATGTCGATATTTCGACCTGGCCGTTCCAAATCCCTTTGGGGTCGCTCATTCCTATACGGGTTGAAAACCTACTGCCTGCCTGCAAGAACATCGGCACGACTCACATTACCAATGGCTGTTATCGGTTGCACCCCGTCGAATGGAACATCGGCGAGGCAGCGGGGGCGTTGGCAGCTTACTGCCTGCTCCAAAACACTCAACCCCGACAGGTCTTGCACTCGTCCTCGCATTTGGCGAGCTTTCAGTCGCTGCTGGTGAGCCAACTCGGTTTCCAACTGCAGTGGTCGGAAGCCGTGCGCTTGACACCACGCCACAAGCTGAATCCACTAGGAATTTAGGTCGTGCTTCACTGTCATGACATTTCCAAACGACTGCTGCCTCTCGTCACGAGGGGTGGATTCAGTCTGCCTGATCATTGGGTATGGGATGGCTCGGTCGTCCGGGACGATCACGGTATTTACCACCTGTTCGCCTCCCGTTGGTCGAAGGCGTTTCCGATGCATCCGGGGTGGGTCTTTAAATCGGAAATCGTGCGCGCAACTTCGGCAACCCTCAACGGACCGTATACCTTCGCGGACGTGGTTTTCACCGAACGGGGATCGACGTATTGGGACGGAAAAGCGACCTTCAATGCTTGTGTCCGCCGGGTCGGGGACATCTATCTTATGTTCTACACCGGCACAACTTATCCCTATGCTGAAATCACCCCAGACAACCTCCGCGGGGAAGACGAGCGGTACGTCACTGCGCAGTTGAACAAGCGAATCGGATTGGCAGTCGCATCATCTCCTGCAGGTCCATGGACACGCTCAGAGACGCCAATCCTCAACATCCGACCGGATTATTTCGACAGTGCTCTGGTGTCCAATCCGGCTCCTTGGGTCCATGCCGATGGATCGGTTTTGCTCGTATACAAGTCCCGCCCGGTACTTGGGCAGCGTTGGGGGCCACAGCAGCTTGGAGTCGCTTATGCGGATCATTTCTCCAAATCATTTCTTCGTCTCACGCAAGTACCCCTAAAGATTGGCGGTGGATTTGAAATTGAAGATCCACATCTGTGGTGGCAAGACGGTCATTATGAATTGATCGCCAAAGATATGACAGGATCGGTTACGGGTGAGAAGAATGCGGCGATTCATGCCTATTCAGTCCACGGATTGGAGTGGAGTCTCTGCGAACCCGCCAAAGCCTACTCGCGACGGTTATTATGGGATGATGGCGAAGCTCGACAACTGGGCAGCATGGAACGTCCCTTCCTCTTTCTTGAAGACGGGATGCCCAAGTGTCTATTTGTAGCGGCCGGCGATGGCACACGCGGTTTCTCTGATGCAACGCGTACTTGGATAGCCACTATCCCCTTGGCGTCAGAATAGAACTCTGCCGAAGCGATTGATTTTGAAATTGCAGCGCAGCGAACGGCAACTGCCTAATGGATCTTCCATCAACAACGAGCATTCTCAACAGACGTTTTCGATTATATTTACGGTTGCTGCTTGCCCGTCTGCCCAATCACGCTGTCCCCCGCCTCCCCAAACCGTGAACGTGCCTGCCTCATGCACGCGCTGACCGTCGTCTCGGACCCGCGTAAACTGGGCCGGTGTCAGCACAAAGTTGACGGTTTGCGTTTGTCCGGGCGCAAGGTGAATACGCTGGAAAGCGGCAAGTTGGCACAGCGGATAACCTTCGCGCCCTGCGCTTAAGTAGATCTGCACGACCTCATCTCCGGCGCGTTCTCCGGTGTTGGTCACTGTCACAGAGACTCCAAGCGAATCTGCTGCAGACAACTCGAGGGAACTTAATTCAAGCTGACTGTAGACGAAGCGCGTATAACTTAAGCCGTGACCAAAAGGATACAGCGGTTCGCCTGTGAAGTAACGGTAGGTGCGCCCCTGCATGTGATAGTCTTCGAACGGGGGCAAGTCGCTTGCCGATTTGTAGAACGTCACCGGGAGTCTGCCCGCCGGGTTGTAGTCACCGAACAGAACATCGGCCAGCGCGGTGCCGCCTTCTTCGCCGGGATACCAGGCTTCGACGATAGCGGGCAGATGTTCGTGCGCCCAGTTGATCGCCACCGCACTGCCGTTGAGCAGCACTAAAATGATCGGCGTGCCGGTTGCATGGAGCGCGCGCAGCAGCTGCTCTTGAGCGTCGGAGAGATCGAGGGTCAGCCGATCCCCCTTCGAGATCAGTCCTTCGGGCAGTCCTTCTTTCTGACCTTCTTCGCCTTCCAGCGCCTGAGACAGACCACCGACGAAAATAACCGCATCAGCGTCTCTTGCCAAGGCGACTGCTTCGTCAAGCGCTGCCGGATCGCTGAGAAAACACCACAGCCCGACGTATAGACGACTTCGGTATTTGGGGAAACTTTGGCACGAATACCTGCTAGCGGCGTCACGCTGCTTGATGGTGTACCGTTGTAGTTGCCGAGCAGTACAGTGGGGTTATCGGCGTTCGGCCCAATCACGGCGATGCGCGCAAGGGTTTTTGCGAGCGGGAGGGTGTGGTTGGTGTTTTTCAGCAGAACCATCGACTCCTGTGCCGCGCGGAGGGCTAGGGCGCGATGCTCCGCCGAGTCGTTGACGCTGTACGGGATTTGCGCATAGCCGACTTGTTCCGGTGGGTCGAACATGCCGAGGCGGAAACGCGCTGTGAACAGGCGCACGAGCGAACGGTCGAGTGTGGCTTCGTCGATCAGTCCACGCGCATGGGCTTCACCGAGCGCTCGATATTCGCTGCCGCATTCCAGATCGCAGCCCGCATTAACCGACAGCGCCGCCGCATCCGCCGCATCCGCGGCAACTTTGTGAAACTTCCACACGTTGTAGACCGCGCCGCAGTCAGAGACGACATAACCGTCGAAACCCCAGCGGTCACGCAGGATGGATTGCAGCAGGGTAGGGCTGGCGCAGCAGGGTTCGCCGCGTAAGCGGTTGTAGGCGGGCATGACGGATGCCGCTCCACCTTCGCGGACAGTGGCTTCAAAGGCGGGAAGATACGTTTCCCACAAATCGCGCTCGCTGGGATAGGCGTCGAACTCCGCCCGGATACTTTCCGGTCCGCTGTGAACGGCGAAGTGTTTTGGCGTCGCAACGACCTTCAAATAGTTCGGATCATCGCCTTGCAAGCCTTTGACGAAGGCGATGCCCAACTGCGCCGTGAGGAGCGGGTCTTCGCCGTAGGTTTCCTGCCCGCGTCCCCACCGAGGGTCGCGGAAAATGTTGATGTTCGGCGTCCAGAAGGTCAGCCCAGTATAGATGGAGAAGATGCCATTTCGTGCCGCTTCGTGATGCTTGGCGCGCGCTTCGTCGCTGATAACGGAAGCAATTTGATGCAGCAGCGGGACATTCCATGTCGCTGCGAGGCCAATCGCCTGCGGGAAAACGGTCGCGACGCCAGCCCGCGCCACACCATGCAAGCATTCGTTCCACCAGTTGTGTGCGGCGATCCCTAAACGCTCAATCGCGGGGGCATCGTTCATCATCTGGCTGATCTTCTCGTCCAGCGTCATTTGGCTGACGAGCGCGCGGGCGCGTTCTTCAAATGTGCTCATGAAAAGTATCCTTAGCAAAACTCAGTGATAGCGGGCTTGTTTTCGATCCATGCGATCATGTTGAGAACGAGATAATTCCAGTTCTGAAACCCCCGATTCAAGATCGGTTCGCCGTTTTCCGGTTGGTAGTACTCGTGCAGCGCGCCAAAGCGTTCAACATCGCGCCCAAACAGCCGGATCGTTTTTTCGGCCAACTCACGCGCATCGTCAAGGTAGCCGTAGCGCACTAATCCCCGAAATGTAAGGTAATTGGAGATACCCCACACAGGACCTAGCCAGCATGACGGATTCCCCGAAGCGCGAATGGTGTACATCTTTTCCAGTTTGGAGAGCGTGCGCACCCCGTAGTCCGCGTTGAAAGTGCGCGCATTGCGGTAATGCTCTTTGACGACGCGGTCGGCTTGTTCCGGTGTGGCGATGCCCGCCCACAGCGCCAGAAAACCAGACCATACGCCAATGCGCTGGATGAGGCAGTGCCAGTGCCGGGGATCGCCCGCGTGGAGGCCGGTGCTCGGCGGTGGCAGCAGGTTGAGGTCGACACTATAGAAGAAACCGTCGCGCTCGTCCCAGCAGTGTTCGAGGACGGCAGCGCGGAGATTTTCTGCTGCCCCGCGCAGATCCGCGGCGATCTCGTCCAGATTGAGGCGATCGGCCAGATACGCCGCCGCCTCGAACTCCTTGAACATCAGGCAGTTGAGGAAGATTGCGCCGGAACTGCGCGGCGGGCGCGAGAACGTGCAAGGGTCATTGTCCCCGCCGATCATCAGGTCGCTTTGCCAGAAATAGACGCCGCAGGCATGACGATGATGCTGACGATAGTTATTCAGGAAGGTGAGCAAATAGTAAAATTTATCGCGCAGCCATTCTGCATCACCACCGTTTAAGTACGTGATGAAGGCCGCATGCTGCGCCAGCACCGGCTTGTGCATGTTCTCGCCGTAGGGATTCTCTGCACGGTAGACCTCACCGTTCCGGTAGATGACAATCGGCGTCCAGCCATGCATCCCGCCCCAATGCAAAAAGTTGAGAATGCAGCCCTGTTCAAAACGCCGCGCCTCTTCTGACGCCGCTGGATCGCCCGCTTCGAGCAGAATTTGTCGCAGAGCAACGTTTGACAGCCACGAGTCCCAGTCCCAGAGCACATCGGCGTACTGCTGACTCCCCGGTGTGATGAATGGGTAGGGCAGGTTGCCGCCCGCCTCACGAAACATGCCGTTGTAGTTCGCCAGCAGGTTCTGGCGGATGAGCGCGCTGTACTCGCCGAGGGTTGTCATGATGGATCCAGTGACAGCGTAAAGGCAGAGTTGCCGCATGATCCGGCGTAAAGCCGCTGCTGCTGCGGGTCAAGCGTGACCGTTTTCCAGCGGATCGCGCCCAAATGCGGATCATAAGCGTCTGCCCATGTCGCGCCTGCGTCCCGGCTGATCATCACCGCCGACGGGCAGTTCGACCAGTACAGCGGCTCACAGACGGCAGCGATCAAATGACCATTCGCGGTTATTGAGGTTGCGTTGAAAATCCGATCTTCCGTCGGGTACAGCTTCTCCCATGAATCGCCGTAATCGTGACTGCGCCACAGTCCTTCGCGGATAAAGCCGGCATAGATCACGCCCGCTTGTTGTTCGTCCGCGCGGATCACATTGAGGACGGAGGCACGATCGCGTTTGAAGGGCAGCGCCTGACCGATGTCCTGCCACGTCTGACCGCCGTCAGTTGTGCGGAACAAACCTTCCGTCCATTCGCCAACGTAGAGCGTATCTTGGTGGTGCGGGTCAACGCACAACAGTTGATTAGTCCCGCAGACGTTTTTGGTCTGCGCGATGACCACCGACAGCAGCTCGTTTTCAATCCATTCGCGTTGATGGGGGACGCGCTGAATCGGCGGTGGAAATGGGTTCGCCAGTCGTTCCCAGTGATCGCCCCAATCAAGCGTGTGATAGACGCCGGCACCGGCCGCGAGAATGCCATCCAGATAAGCGTAGAACTTGCCAGGGTGAAACGGGTCTTCCGCGAGTGCCTGCACCGAGACACCCGCCGCGCGTGATTGGAACGCGAGCCGCCCCTCGTCGGTATCAGGCCGGGTGAAGTTCTGAAAAACGATCTGGGGATTACTGTCATTACCGAGCGCGCGCGCAATCGAACAGCCGCCGGAGCCTTTGATCCCGTACAGAATGAAGTTCGGGTCAAACCGGGACGCGACCAATGCGGTGCTGTCCGGTTGGATTTTTTCAACGCGGGGACGGGGCAGGGCAGTGAAGGTGCGTCCGCCGTCGGTACTGATTTTCGGTGCGTGGTCGGCCATGACCATGAACACGGTGTTAGCTTGTGCTGGATGCGCCACCATGTTTTCGATGCAGATGTTCTCCATGCCGGAGAACTGATGCGCATCCCATGTGTATCCGCCGTCCTCGCTAATACTGACACCGTACCAATTGCTGAGGTAGAGGCGGTGACGGTGGCGGACATCCACGCGGATCTTAGAAATCGCCCAGCCCGCATACGGGAGCGTCATATAGCTGGGATAGTTGCGAATATCCGCGTCGGTGTGCCAGCGGATGAGCCGCCACGAGTCACCGCTGTCGAGCGATTCATAAATGCCAATCGGCGGGACTTCCGGGTCAAAATTGGGGAAGGTTTCGGCGGCGGCGAGCAGGTGCGTCGGATCGTGCGGGTCGACGGTGAGTGTGCCAATCGGATACTTGGAGAGCGTCGTGGCTGTCCATGTGCGCCCACCGTCCTTCGATTTCAGCACACCGTCATGCAGACCAGCCACGTAGAGTGTGTCCGATACGCCGGGTACAAACACGAGCTCGCCAATGTCGGTCCCTTCGTGCAGTACTTCCCAAGTCGCGCCATCATCGTTTGAGCGATAGAGGCGGGGTGGATTCGGGCGGACAAAGTCGTACTGCTGCGCGACGAACACGGGATCGGTGTCGAATTTGCCAATTGTCCCGACGTAAATTACTTGCTCACGGGTGGGATGAAAGTAGACGCAGGCAATGCGCTCATCTTTGAGTCCGAGATAACTCCAGTGGTGGCCTGTATCCCGACTGATCCATAATCCTGCCGAATAGCCGCCTGCAAGCACCACGTTCGCGCGGTGCGGATCAACCTGGAGGACTTCACCATACTGGCGGGTTTCACCGTTGCCGTAAAAATTGACTTCACGGCAAACCGGAAACCACGACTCGCCGGCGTCGATGCTTTTGTGGATTGTCCCGAAGCAGCTGCCGCCGCGCACCGACCCCGATCCGCGAAACAACAGGTGATGATCGTGGGGGCTGAGAGCGAAACTGCGCACATCGTGCTGATGACACTCCATCATACCGTTATTTTTCGCCGTCCACGACTGACCGCCGTCCACACTTTTGAATACGCCTGCTACATCGGCGCGGGCGTACAAAATGTCAGGGTTGATCGGGTCTTGCAGAAGGCCAGCGATGAAACCGCCGCCATTCAGGGTGGATTGCTGCCACTGGTAATCGCTCATACTGAAACTCCGTTGGGGAACAGGCGATACAGGGCGCGGGCGTTGTCGCGCAAGACTGCGCCGCGCCACGCTTCGATTGATCGGCGCAGGCGGCCATCAGCAGGTGAATCGCCGCGCTGTAACCGTGCGGGCAAAAAGGGGTGTTGCTGCCGAAGATCAAGCGCTGCCCACCGAATAGGGCAGCGGCAGCATAAGTGTAGGCGCGCAGCGTGGCCAGATCAGTTGCTGCATAGCCGCTAAGTTTGAGCGTCACATTGGGGAATACCGCCAACGGTTGTAAGGCAGCACACCACGCGCTGATGCTGGTTTGGTTCAGCGCCCAACCGCCGAAGTGATTCAGCACAAAGGTCAGGTTGGGAAAGCGCCGCGCCAGTTCCGCAACTGTTCCCAATTGATCCGGCTCGGCCAGCACCTCCACGACCAACCCGCGCGCCGCCAGTGCCCTTAGCGTGGGATCGAGACTTTCGGGGTCAGGGCGCGGCGTCAGGCAGTTGAGGCGCACCCCTTTGAAGCGCGGATGCTGTGAAAATTGGTCTATCTGAAGGATTGAATGAGGATGCTCCAAATTTAGCCAGCCGATCACACCCCAATTCAGTGAGTCAGCGTCGGCGGTGTCCAACAACCATGCGATTTCAGCTGCTGTGTTCGTCGCTTCCATCAGGATTCCGCCCTGTACTTTCAGAGCCAACATTTCGGCGCGGATATCCTCGAGGCTGACATCGTGATCCAGCGGTGAACCGGGAGCCAGCCAGTGGTAGTGAAACCGTGACCGATCCCAGATATGCACATGCGCGTCGATCACTCCGGTTTCTGCTGCTGCCGCCATGCTTCGTACTCCTGCCGCCCTTCCTCGCTCAAGGGATAGTATTTGAGCAGCGCGCCTCCGTTCGTGATCTTCATGCGACTGAAGGCTTCCCAGTCCTCGTGTTCGAGCGTCAGCCGTGCGATTTCTGGCGCCACTTTGCAGGGGATGACCACCGCGCCGTCGTCATCGGCGATCATGATGTCGCCCGGCAAGACCAGCACCCGGCTGCACGCAATAGGGACGTTGAACGCCCACGGGAATAACGTCGCCTGTGAGGCGTAATTCGGCGTGAAACCGCGCACCCACAACGGGACGCCGATTTTTTGCACACGCGGCGCATCGCGGATGAAGCCATCAACTACGATGCCTGCGCCGCCTTGCGCCTTGAAATACGTGATCAACATTTCGCCCAAGCAGCCGGTATAGGGGTCGCCAAAGGCTTGAATCGCCAGCACATCGCCTACGTGAATGTGACCCAGGACCGCCCACAGCGCGCTGTACTTCTCACTATATTCCTGCGCGATGCCGGAGGCCACATCTTCGCGCTGCGGCATGAATTGCAGCGTGATGATGCTGCCGACGATCTTTGTCCCCGGCGCGGCAGACTTGGGGCCTTCGATGAAGGTTTGCCGGATGCCCATGCGATGCAGCATGGCGCTGGCGGTCGCGCTGCTGACCCCGCGCAATTGCTCGATCAACAGCGGATCCGGGCGTGAGAAGACGCCGCCGTTGATGGGCAGCGTGATATTGTCCGGGCGGGGGAGGATATTTGCGGTCATGAAGTGACAACCTTTGGTAAGGGTGCTTCGGATACGATTAGCCTGTCGTCGCGTAATTGTTCCCACAGCGCCGCCGGAATGGGCTGGTCGAGCGCCTGGAGGCAAGCCTGAATTTCCCGCACTGATTGAAAACCGACGACAAGGGCCTTCACTGCCGGGTGTGCCAGCGGATACTGGGTAGCGACAGTATGCAGCGGAACCTCAAAATGGCGACACACTGCTTCAAGGGCACGGACGCGGGCGAGTACAGCCGGGTTCGGCGGGGCGTGGTTGTAGCGCGCGTTCGGATGATCGGCGCCGGTCGCCAGAATGCCGCTGTTATAGATGCTGGCGGCGAAGACGGCGATTCCGCGCTGCTGGCACAGGTCGAGCAGGGGCAAAGCCTCTTGTTCGAGCAGCGTCCAGCGTCCTGCGATCATGAAGCAGTCGAAATCGGCGTGGCGGGCGAATTCCATGGGTACCCGCCATTGATTCATGCCCGCGCCAATCGCCTTGATGACACCTTGCGCGCGCAACTCGGCCAACGCGGGGAAGGTTACGTCCAAGACTTGCTGCGTGTAGTCGTCAGGGTCATGGACATACAGCAGATCAACCGCATCGACGCCGAGTCGTCTGAGACTGCTGTCCAGACTGCGCCGCACGCCGTCGCGGGTGTAATCGCGCATACTCTCCGCGCCGCTGATGTCAAAGCCGATTTTGGTGGCGATGACAATCTGATTGCGGGGCAGGGCGGTAACAACCTGCCCTAAGCGGGTTTCCGCTAGCCCATGTACGTAATTCGGCGCAGTGTCAAACCAGCGGATTCCCTGCTCATAGGCATAAGTGAGCGCTGCGCGGCTTTGCGCTTCGGAGATCGGATCGCCGGGATTCCAGGCAGGCGCAGTGGCCAGTGGGGCTGTCCCGCAGGCCAGCAGCGGCACTTCAAGCGCTGATTTGCCAACACGGGTGCGGCTGTGCAGGTCGGGCATGGCTACAGCCGATCCCACGGGAGACGGTACGAAGGTGGGTTGACATGGCGCGCTACCTTGAGCGTGAGCGTGATTTCGCTGGTTGGTGGCAGCTCTACGCGCAGCAGTGAATCATCAATCGGGATGGTGTGCGTTTCGGTTTGGAGCGGCGGCGCGGCATAGCCACCGGGATAGTCGCTGATCCGCTGTTCGTAAGTCGCACTGATAAACTGGTGCTCTCCGAAGGCGCCCGCTTGAATGAGCAGCGTTCGCACTCCGAACACGCTGAGGTTAACCAGATGCACGATGATGTGATCCGGAGCGATCTTTTCGACCAGCGTTGCTACGTCGAGCGGTAAACCGGGACGGCGGCGATCAACATCAAAATAGCGGACTTGTGCATGGAGCAAACCGCCGTTGTAGATAATCTGCGGCGCGCCGAGCGTCAACTGCACGAGGGCTTCTGTTGTGACCGGGTTGAGTTCCTGCCAGTGATGGATGCTCACCTGTGCGAGATCGCTCTGATCACCGCGGATTAACGCCATGCGCCGTCCAACTTTCGCGTAGGCTTCGCTTAGAATGGCTTCCGGGTAAGATGGGTTGTCGCCTTGGAGATAGCACAGCCAAGGCTGTTCATGGCCCGCGTCCTCTTTCGAGCGGAACGGCTTGACCTCGCGCCAGTCCTCCCGGCTGTTGTGCCGAATGAGCTCTATCCGCTCCCAATCCGCCGCAGCGTGCGACAGCACCCACAACGCGACCGGATAAATCGGTGACGGAGATTGATAGTCGAACCATCCGGAATCGCGGTAGCGGTAGGGGACGACAAAGATTTCGGTTTCCGGGGATTGTTCTCGCGCCATGATCGTCCAAAAGCTGCCGAACTGCGCCGCCATTTGGCCGAGCGTGCGGGTCATGCCGAGCGCGTGGATCGCGTCGATCTGCCAGCGCGGGAGCTCAAGATAGCGTTGGTCGCCGGTGAGCAGAAAGGCGTTCGCCGCCCCGATGATCGCCGCCATGCACACGTTGTAATAGCCATGCGGCCAGCTCCAACCATATAATCCGCCATACCACTTCCCGTCGATGTATTCGCCCACCCGACCGGACAAACCAACATTATCCGGCATCAAGCCGCCGTTCTGACGGGCACGTTCCATCCACGCACCAACATAGTCCGCGATCCAGCCGCGGTATTTGTCGTCGCCTGTCATCAGGTAGGCGTTTGCGATCAAACTGGTGACGATCAAATTCGTGGCGGCGTCACCTTTGCCCATGCGCTCCTGCATGACCGCGCCCATGCGCCGCGCCAGCTCCGGATCCGCGAGATCAGCATAGGTGGTGATGGCCGCAACATCTTCGTAGGGCAACCCGTACGGCTCCATATAGGGGAAGTTCTCGTAAACGGGCTCATCATCGAAGTAGCCCCAGCGCGCGCCCTCACTGCCGTTGTGCGGTGCGCGGATGATCTTGTGCTCCGGATCATAGTTGATCGCGTCCGGGTCTTCATTGAGGTAGAACCCGGCGAAGCGCCGCGCCCGTTCGATCAGTTTGGGGTGGGTAGGGTCTGCAAGACATAAGAAGTAGAAATAAATGTAGCTTTCGCCCTGATGAAACTGGTCGTAGCCGCGTTCGTATTCCTTGCGGACAAGGCCCAGCCGGGTTAACTGCTGCGTTACGCCATCCCAGTGGTGGTGCGACATCGGTAGCAGATGATCGCCGCCGCCCAACAGGTACAACAGCGCCCAATTGTAAAAACTCTCGTAAAAGTCGTCCGCGCCGTCACGGGTTTGGAACGAATCGTCTTGACCGTCACGCCAGATCAATGAACCATCGGCGCGCGTGTACTTCTGTGCGAACGGATACACCGCTTCGCTCATCACTTCGATCAAACGACGCTGCCACACAGCCCAAGCGGGCGGTGCGGCACAGGGTAGGGTCGCGTAGATATTGTTTAAGGGTTTCTTCACTTCATCCATTTTTTCACAGTGCATTGACAAGCCAAACAAATCTATCTACAATGAATTATAAAGTGGTCTGACCACTAGGTCAATAGGTCAATTCAAAACTCAACGACTAAGTATTTTGCAAAGTGCTTTATGGACGTTTCTTTTAACCAACCTTTGGGATCAATGGCACCGACTTCTGTTCAGCCTCAACGCTTTGCGTTCCTGAAACGCGATCATTTCCGGCGCAACCTGACCTGGTTCCTTATGTCGCTGCCCGCGCTCATCTGGATTCTCGTTTTCAAGTATCTGACCCTGTTTGGTGTGTGGGTAGCCTTCACCGATTACAAAGTACGGCGGGGTGTCTTTGGGAGCGAGTTCGTCGGGCTGGATAACTTCCGGTTTCTATTTGCAACGGAGACGGCTGTCCGCGCCACGATCAACACCGTGTTTCTCAATCTGCTGTTCATCAGTGGCAGTACGGTGGCGGCGCTATTGCTGGCGTGGCTGCTCTACGAAATCTACAGCAGCAAGCTGACCAAGTACTATCAGACGCTCCTGCTGCTGCCGCGCTTTATTTCGTGGGTAGTCGTTGGTTACTTCGTGTATGCGCTGCTAGCGACCGACAACGGGCTCATCAACATCCTACTGCGTAACCTCGGGTTGGCACCGGTTTCCTGGTACAACTCGCCGCAATACTGGCCTGGTATCCTGCTGCTAATCAGTCTGTGGAGCGGGATGGGCATCAGCAGTCTGATTTACCTGTCGGGAATGCTGGCGATTGATACGCAGTTGTTTGAGTCTGCGCGTATTGACGGCGCGAACAAATGGCAGCAGTTCATCCATGTAAATTTCCCGATGATCCTACCACTGGTGGTCATCAATCTCCTGTTGTCGATGGCCTATATCCTGAACGCCGATTTCGGGTTGTTCTTTCAGGTTACGCGCAACCAACCCCTGCTGTACCCGACGACGGATGTGCTGGACACCTACATCTATCGTTCGCTGATCGTGACGCAAAACGTCAGCATGGCGGCGGCGGCTCAATTCTATCAATCCATTGTCGGCTTTGTGCTGGTGATCGTCTTCAACTGGATCGTGCGGCGCATTGAGCGAGCGGACGAACCGCTCTCCCTGTTTTAGAAAGCGAGGACTGACGCATGGCGACTCAGGCTCAAAAACTTCGTCAACAGAAACAGATGGACACCGACCGGTTGATGAATTGGTTGGGGCGCTTCAGCATTCATATGGTCGTCCTGATTTTAGGGTTGTGCTGCCTGCTGCCACTGCTGCTGATCCTGTCCTCTTCATTTACGGACGAAATGGCACTTACCCGTGAAGGTTACAGCCTGATCCCGTCGCACTTCAGCACAGCGGCCTACGAGCTGATTTTTCGAAACCCTCAGGCAATTTTGCGAGCATATGGAGTCACGATTTTTACGACGCTCGTGGGCACGATCATTGCCGTCTTGCTCATGTCGATGCTTGGCTATGCGCTCTCACGTCCGACGTTCGTCTTACGCAAGCCATTGTCGCTATTCGTGTTTTTCACCATGCTGTTCAACGGTGGGTTGGTGCCCTACTACATTCTCATGACGCAGTATCTGCGTGTGCAAGACACGATTCTCGCGCTGATGCTTCCATACTTCGTCGTTGTGTACTACGTGCTGATCTTGCGGACATACTTTGCCGCTTTGCCCTCCGAACTGATCGATGCGGCGCGCGTCGATGGAGCAGGGGAGTTCCGCATCTTCGTATCGATTGCCCTGCCACTAGCAAAACCTGCCTTGGCGACGATCGCGTTGTTTACCGCGCTCAATTACTGGAATGACTGGACAACGGCGCTGTATTTCATTCGCGATCCTCAGCTTTATCCGCTTCAGTATTTGCTCTACATCATTCAGAGCAATGCTCAGGCAATGCAGTTACAAAGTGCGGTTGGGGTCAACATGGGCGAAGTTCCTACGCAAACGGCGCGTATGGCGATGGCTGTTTTGGCAACAGGACCTGCCGCCCTGTTCTTTCTGTTCTTCCAGCGTTACCTCGTGCGCGGGGTAACACTGGGAGCCTTCAAATAGGCACGACAGCGGCTACACCGCTTGATGATGCACGAATCGAAGACATCAATCAATTCTCAAGGAGTTCCCTCATGTCAAAAGGATTTTCGAGACGAGATTTTCTTAAGGGGCTGAGCATAGCCGCCGCTGCAGGTGGAGTGAGCTTATCGGGTTTGACGCGCATGGCCAAAGCATCATCATCCCGGTTCCAGGATTTGCCGCGTTTGGTCTACCTCTATCCCGGTTCCCCGCAGCCGGATGTGCAACGGGTGCAGGACGCTTTGAGCGCGTATATGGCCGAACGTATCGGTGCGACCATTGAGCTGCGTGCCGTCGATTGGGGCGCCTTCAATGATCAGATCGGTTTGATTAACGCTTCCGCAGAAAATTACGACCTGACCTTTACTGCGCCGTGGATCAACAACTATTACAACAACATCACGCAGGAATATCTGATTCGCTTGGAAGACCTGCTGCCTGAACTCGCTCCCGGCTACTGGAACAGCCTGACTCCCGCAACCTGGGAAGCGGCGCGCGTGGGTGGCGGCATCTATGGTGGCATCAACCAGCAGATTTTCGTCAAGCCCTTTGGCCCGTACATCCGTACTGACGTGCTGGAAGCGATTGGTTTGGGCGACGCCTTCAATAATCTGACGAGCTATGAAGAACTCGAACCGATTATGGCGGCCATCAAAGAATACGCGGATCAGGATGATACGCTGACGCATGTCACCTACAATTTGTCGCCGCTCAATGTTCCCGAAAACTATGGCTACGATCCGCAAGACTTTATGCTGGTCGTTCGCAGCACCGACGAGAACGCACAGGTGCAAATCTACTCGCAGACTGATGAATTCCGTCAGGCATCCGAACTGATCCGCCGCTGGTATCTCGCAGGCTATGCCCCGTCCGATGTCGCGCAGTGGAGCGAGATGGATGCTGCGTGGACAGCCGGCCAATATGCCGTGCGTGTCTCTGATATTGTGAAGCCCGGCGGCAATGCGGAAGTCGAAGCCCGGTGGGGTTGGGCAGTCACAAGCAAAGCGATTGCCGAACCGCTGCTGACGACCGGCAGTGTCACCTCGACGTTGACGGGCGTGAGTTCGACTTCCGCCAATCCTGAACTCGCTGTGCGCTACCTCGAACTGATCAACACTGATCCGGTGTTCTTCAATACGTTGGGTAAGGGTCTGGAAGGTATCCATTGGGAATGGGCCGATCAAGATAGCCTGTTGATCCGTCCCGCCAATGGTGCGGCGAGCTTCGGTGACACGGGCTATAACCCCAATACTGACTGGATGTACGGCAACGTCTTTAACTCGTACTATACCGATCCGACGCAGGTCGGCGCGTGGCCTGATACGGCAGAACTCAACCGCAATGCGCGTCCGTCACCTGTTCTCGGTTTCACGTTTGACCGTTCCGCCGTAGAGACAGAAATCGCGTCGGTATCGGCAGTCAATCAGGAATTCGGCAATCCGCTAGGCAGCGGCGTCGTCGATGTCGACGAAGGCCTGTCGCGGCTCAATCAGGCCTTGCTGGACGCGGGCATCGAGCGCGTGCGCGACGAGATGCAGCGCCAGATCGACGCCTGGAAGTCGGCCTAACGAACCTCTCCGAGTCTGATACGGATTGAAAGAAAAACTGGGCGCAGGAGAACACTTCTTCTGCGCCTTGCCGACCGATGTTGCCAATTGTGCGACGAATCGCTTATGATGGAAGTCATAATTGGTTAGATCACTTGGACACTAAACTCATGGCAGCTCGACAAGCGACAATGAATGAGCAATTTCGTGGGACTGTGCATCGTGAAGCCATCTCGCACCAGATCACAGACCGTGTGCTGTCACTGATCCGGGAACAGCAGTTACGCCCTGGTGATCGCCTGCCGCCGGAACGCGAGCTTGCGACGCTGATGGGCGTGAGTCGCGCGACTTTACGCGAGGCGCTCCGTTCATTGTCGATGATGAATGTGGTCGAACTACGGCACGGTTCTGGCACCTACATCACATCGCTGGAGCCGCAGTTATTGGTCGAGAACTTCGACCTGGTTTTTTCGCTTAATGACAGCTCGTTCTTGGAGTTGATTGAAGCGCGCGAGGTAATCGAACCGGGGGCAACAGCGTTCGCCGCCAAGCGGATCACCGATGAGGGGATCGCCATGCTTGACGATCTGATTGGCCGCTCATGGCAATGCCACAAAACCAATCCAGAAGACTTCCCGCAGCTGGATATCGAATTCCACGTGAGAATCGCGGACTATTCGGGCAATGCGCTCCTCATGCGCATCATGCAA
>JADKGC010000002.1 GCA_016717205.1 Candidatus Flexifilum breve | reverse complement strand
TAATTCATCGGCCTACCGAGCCGGAATCACGGCGATTCACTGACAAATGTACCGGATTCGCAGTAAACGATTTCTCATTCTTCGGCTAAACCCCTATTCAGATCCAGACCTCTCACGGTACACTGGGGACGTGTTTTATGTGGGGATAGGAACGAATGGACCAAGAGGCTGTAATCGAAAAGCCGCCCTTAGATCACGAGACGCTCCGGGATGTGATCGACCTCTCGTTGTGGGCGGGACAGATGCTCTTACAGCACGGCGCGGATACATCTCGCGTCGAAAGCGTTGTACACCTGATCGGCACGTCGCTCGGGGCGACGTGGCTCGACATTCTCGTTTCCCCAAATGCCCTGATCGTAACGACGATCAGCGGGGAAGAATTCCGCACCAAGGTGCGGCGCGTGGTGACGCTGGGCGTCAACCTGAGTATCGTTTGTGCGATAAATGACCTTGCCTATCGCATTAGTTGGGGCGAGGTCGACCGTGTTGGAGCGCGCGCGGAACTGCTGCGCATCAGCGCCATGCGCTCAAACTACAATCGGTGGGTGGTGGTCGGCATGGTGGGGTTAGCCTGTGCCGGACTCAGCCGCTTGTTCGGCTCCGATTTGGCCGTGTTTGCCGTGACCTTTCTGTCGGCTGGGGCGGCGATGTACGTGCGGCAGGAAATGAGCCGCCAGCATTTCAATTCGTTCATGATCGTCGTCGTGACCGCCTTCGTCGCCGGGTTAGGCGCCAGCACCGCCACGATCTTCCATCTCAGCCCCAGCCCGCAGATCGCGCTGGCGGCCTCGGTGCTGCTGCTCGTCCCCGGCGTCCACCTGATCAATTCGCTGCGCGACATGATCAACGGGCACATGGTCACCGGGCTGGTGCGCGGGTTTACGGGCGCGGTGATCTCGATGTGTATCGCGCTTGGGCTGCTGCTGGCGATGCAGTTGATGGGGGTCAGCGGACTATGAACCTGTGGACTGTGCTGCAAGACTTCTTCTGGTCAGGCGTGGTCGCGGTCGGCTTTGCCGTGCTGTTCAACGTGCCGCGCAAAACCTTGATCGCGTGCTTCGTCTGCGGCGCGTGTGGCCATGCGCTGCGCACCCTGTTGATGCAGCTCGGCGTATCGATTGCCCCGGCGACGCTCGCGGGCGCGGCGACTGTCGGGCTGATGAGCGATCTGTTCGCGCGGCGGCTGGAAACGCCGTCGCTGGTCTTTGGCATTTGCGGCGCGGTGCCGATGGTGCCGGGGTCGTTCGCCTACCGCGCCATGCTCGGCGTGATCCGTCTGGCGACGACCGCGCCCGCGAGCACCGAACCGATCCTCATGGAAACGGCTGTCAACTTCGTCAACACGGGCTTGATCCTCGCGGCGCTCGCGCTCGGCATCACCATGCCGATGCTGCTGTTCCGCCGTCCAAAACCGGTGGTGTAACTTTGAATGCGGCGGCAAACCTGAAATTCATCCAGATTTGCCGCCGCCACCGTCTCGGTAATTGACTTTTCCCTCGACTTCTTCTATCTTCAGCCTACTTCTTAACCAATCAAACCTTACATTCTGTTGGGATCTAGGGGCAACCGAGCCTTAGTTTCTGCGCGTCGATCACTGCTGCTTGCATTCCTGACCTATCTCACGTCTAAGGCTTACCGTATGAAGAACTGGTTCCTGCCCTTAGTGGCGGTAGCGCTGCTGTTTGCTGCCCTGTTGATTCCGTCGAGCGTCGTTCCAGCGCTGCAGTTGTCCACTGATACGCCGACGCCCACTTTCACGTTTACGGCGACCGATACACCTGAATATTCACCGACGCCGTCGAACACGCCGAGCAATACGCCTTCCAATACCCCAAGCAACACACCTTCGAATACGCCATCGAATACGCCGAGCAATACCCCTTCCAACACGCCGTCGAATACACCCAGTAACACACCTTCGAATACGCCGAGCAATACGCCGAGCAATACCCCTTCCAACACGCCGTCGAATACCCCAAGCAACACGCCATCCAACACGCCGAGCGCAACAGCGACGTTCACAGCCTCGCCTGCTCCTACGTCCATCCCGCCGCAGCCGACCGCGCTCCCGACGAGCACGGCGCTTCCGGTGAACAACGTGGGGTGCGCCGACCTCGACCTCGCCACGGGTGGAGCGCTTCTGTGCAGCGCGGAGGCTGAAAACGCGCAGTTCGATGTGCTCATTGTGAATGGCATGCTGACCGATCCCACGGTGCAGCTCGGTTCGCTGGCGCGCTTGATCCGCTTTATCCAGAGTGCGGTTTGGCTGTCTGCCACGCTGCGCGATGGCACTCAGACGACTCAGCTCGACGAACCCGTGCGCGTGTGCCTGCGCGGGACGGGCATTCTGGTGCAGTTGAGCACGGTGACCACCCGCGCTGGCCGCGTCTGCTGACGACGCTGCCCGACAGCCCCGCGGGGTACGTGTGCGCGCTCACCCCGGAAGGCGGATTGATCGCGCTGATTGCGCCGCGTCGGCTGCGCTAATCGGCGGCGCTGTGGTGCCACAAACAAAAACGGGGCGCTCCAGTCATTGGAGCGCCCCGTTTTGCTGTATCGCGCAAGCTGAAGCGACGTTACTGTCCGCTCAGCAGCGGCTGAATATCCGAGCCGACCACCACCATCACATCCGCCGAGGTCAGTCCATCGGACGCCACCTGAATGCGATCTTCCGGCAGGCCGAGGAGCTGCGCCAGATAGCGCGCGGTGTACGGGTTGCCCGTGTAATCGCGAATGACGGTCACAGCGCTGTCATCCGGTTCTGGCATGTTGCCCACCGCGCTGATCGTCACGCTGCGGCTGGTCAGCCAATCGCGCGTTTGCGTGGCCAGCCCCTGCGTCGTCGTATTGTTGTACACGACGATGTTGGCGGCTTCGGCGTTCGCCCGGTCGCGCAAATCGGACGTATTGAGCGTCTGGTTTTCGCCGAACACTTCCTGCAGCAGCCCGCGGAACGCCGAGTAGTTGAGGATGAGCACCTGATCGCCGTTGGGGTTGGTCTGCGGGGTGGTGTAGAACTGGTTGATCACCGCGGAGCGAATATTCTCCCGCGGGATGTCCTGCGCCAGCGACGCCAGCGCGAACAGTTCTTCCTGCGACAGGTTGGTGACGTAGCTGTCAGAGAGTTCCGTCCACAGTTCCGGCACATGCACGATCAGGTTGGCGATGCCGCCCGCGCTCATCACCGTGTCGCGCAGCGATTTGATCACTTCCTGCTGGCGCGCGGCGCGGTCAAAGTCGGAGTTCTGCGTGTGGCGCGTACGCGCATACTGGAGCAAGCGCGTCGCGTCGAGCGTCTGGCAGCCCGCCGGGAAGGTCACGTGAATGAAACCATAGCCCGCGTCGGGATATGTCGGGTCATCGATGGCCTGCGTCGGGCACACTTCGACACCGCTCGGCGCGACGAGATCAACCACGGTCGTGAACACATCAAAATTGACGCGGATGTACTTGTCCACGTCGATGCCGAGGTTTTCGGTGACGGTGCGCGCCGCCAGCGCTGGACCACCGCCGGGGTAGCCGTCACGGTCGCCGATGTCATTGGCGGTGTTGATGCGGCTCGGCTGGTAGCCGGGGATCTGTACCCACAGGTCGCGTGGGATCGACAACATGCCGACCGTTTTGCGCACCGGATCAACGCTCACGATCATCATTGTATCGGTGCGGAACGTGCCGGTTTCGCCGCGCCGCTGGTCGATGCCCATCAACAGAATGTTGAAACGCCGGGGATCATTCCATTCATACTCGGCCAGCACATCGACGGTGGCTGTGGGCGCGCTGGTTGTGGGCGCCAGAGTCGCGCCGGGGCGCGGGGTGACGGTTGGCAGCGAGTAGGGCGTTGCCGTGGGCGGCAGTGGGGTCGGCTGCGCGCGCAGGAAATCGGTGAATGACACCAGTTCGATGCCACTCTCGCCAAGATCGATGGCGGCCTGCCGCGCCGCTAAATAAGAAACGCCGGAGCAGAGCGCCGTGCCAATGACGAACACGATCACGCCGACGATGAATAACCAACTGGGAATACGCATAGCGAACACCTATGACAACTGCTTGTGCGTCGCCATTATAGCCGACGATCAGCGCGGCTTGAATGACGCTTTCCCTACGGGCAGAAACTGCAAGAGACGTAACGAGAAAAGACTTGAACCACAGAGAACACAGAGGAGCAGCGCAAAAAGAGCGTGAACCGCAGAGAGCGCGAAGAGCGCAGAGGAAGCGACGAGGTACACCATCCAGTCGAGGCTGGTAGGAGCGCACCTACCTGTGCGCTCGAAATTGGGCAGACACACGTCTGCCCCTACACACCGCCTTTCGGCGCTTGCTCTGCGATGGCGAAAGATGATCGCACGCTTAGAAAATCGCACTTTCTCCGGATTCTCGGCGCTCTAGGTGGTTAGGTTTCTGCATCTGATTCCGTCTATACTGTGTAACCCCTTAGACAACCAAGAGGTGAAAACATGGCCAAGGAAATCGCGACGCTGGGCGGCGGGTGTTTTTGGTGCACGGAAGCGGTCTACGACGACTTGAACGGCGTGACCGATGTGGTCTCCGGCTATTCGGGCGGTTGGGTCAAGAACCCATCGTATGAGCAGGTGTGCGATAAGACGACCGGGCATGCCGAAGTCGTGCAGTTGACCTTCGACAACAGCGTGATCAGCTTCAAGGACATCCTCAAGGTGTTCTTCACGGTGCATGATCCCACGACCCTAAATCGTCAGGGCAATGATGTCGGCCCGCAGTACCGTTCGGCGATCTTTTACCATTCGCCGGAGCAGCAGGCGACCGCCGCGCAGGTGATCGCCGAGGTCAACGCAGAGCGGCTGTGGCCGAGTCCGATTGTGACCGAAGTCACCGAATTCAAGGAGTTCTTCCCCGCCGAGGCGTATCATCAGGAGTTTTTCGCGCGTAACCCGTATCAGGGCTACTGCCGCATCGTGGTCGCGCCGAAGGTGGCGAAGTTCCGCAAGCAGTTCATGGCGCAGTTGAAGAAGTAAAACAGCCCCACCCCCAACCCCTCTCCCACGCAAGCGGGGAGAAGGGAGAAACGGCGAGTCTTCTGTCTCACCTCCCTGAATTCGGAGGCGGGGGGTCGGGGGTGGGGTAGGCAGCAGCGAACGCGCAGAAGCGCGTTCCTATCGCCCTTCGGTTGCCTCTTTTTGAGGCGAGCTTACTCGATATAGACGCGAACGTTTTCCAGCGTGTACACCGGGATGAACGGGAACAGCACGGGCACGCTCGTAATGTACTGCTGGTACTCCGGCAGGTGTCCGTAGCGCTGCGCCTGACCTTTTTCCAGCCGCTTGGTCGAGCCCATCATGATCAAGGTGATGCACGCGAGGCCGATCAGGCTGATGACCCACTGCAAAATACCGTTATAGATCGCTAAGCCGATCACCCAACTGCCGAGCCACACCATGATCTCGCCGAGGTAGTTGGGGCAGCGCACGAGGCGATACAACCCGACATTGCAAAACTTCCCCGGTGACTGGAGCTTGAACGCCGATTTCTGCTGATCCGCAACCGATTCGATGACCAGCCCGCCGTACAACACGATCACGCCGAGCCACGCGATCACCGCGCTCAGCCCGGTCGGCTGCGCCGGAGCGGTCAGCATGAATAATGACGGCGAGAACATCGCCACATACAGCACCGAGACGCTGATCCAGATGAAGCACTTCACCATGAGCGGCAGTGACTGCGCTCTGGCGACCTGATCGTTGACGCTGGTCGGCATCTTGGCGGTCGCTTCGCGGCGCACAAGATAAATGCCGAGGCGCAGGCTCCACAGGAGCAGCGCGATATTTTGCAGTCCGGCGATCAGCGTGAGTTGGTTGCGATACACGAGCACGGTAACGATCACCATGCCGGTGATGGCGAAGGCGTAACCGACGCTGATGAACCACACGGTTTTGCGGAAACCAACACTGGCAATCACCAGTGAAAGCACAATGAGCGCGAGAATGAGGGGGGAGATCGGCGAGAAGAGCTGTTCCAAAACACAAAGTCCTTTATAGTGACGACGATGAAGGCTACCGTTTAGTATAGTGACAACGGCGGCTGGATTGCGTAAACGTAAGGTCGCCGCCGCTGTCACTCACCGCGCATCTTAGTCGATGGCGACGCGCACTTTTTCCAGCGAATAGACCGGGATGAACGGGAACAGCACCGGGACACGGCGGGTGTAAGCCTGGTATTCGGCTAGGTGACCGTAACGGGCGTTCTGACCTTTTTCCAACCGCTTGGTCGACCCCATCATGATCATGACGAGCAGCACCAAGCCGACCGTGCTCAGCGCCCACTGGATGATCCCCGAATAGATCGATGCGCCGACCACCCACAGACCGATCCACACCATGATTTCGCCGAGATAGTTGGGGCAGCGCACGAAGCGATAGAGCCCCACATTACAGAATTGCCCCGGCGATTTCAGCTTGAAAGCCGATTTCTGCTCGTCGGCGACCCATTCCATGAGCAGACCGCCCACCTGAATGGCGATGCCGATCCACGCGACGACGAGGGCGAAGCCCGTGGGCTGCGCGGGCGCAGTCAGCGTGAAGAGCGACGGCGAGAACATCGCCACGTAGAGCAGCGACGAGCTGATCCAAATAGCCGCCTTCACGAAGATCGGCAGCTTGTTGATGCGCGCATTTTGTTCGGCGACCTGTGCCTGATACGCGGTCTGCCCTTCGCGCCGGATGACGAAGAAGCCGAGGCGCAAACTCCACACCAGCAGCACCGCATTTTGCAGCAGCGTGACCAGCGTGAGCTGTTCGCGGAAAATGAGGACGACAGCCCCGATCATCGCGGTGATCGAAAAGACATAGCCAATGCTGATAAACCAGACGGTTTTGCGAAAGCCGATGCTCGAAATCGCCAGCGCGAGCAGGAACAAGACGACGATAACCGGGGAGATGGGGGCGAAAAGCTGCTCTAGCACGTCAAATCCTTTGCCTGTCTAATAATTAGGCATTCTACCTATCTTTGTCTAGAAAGGTAGAAGTCCTATGCAAATTCTCATAAATCGTTGCGGCGCGGTAGAACGCGGTACAATTAAGCGAAACACAGGTTGCCGAGAGATGAACAGGTATGGAACTCACCGCGAATAAGTTCAACGAGCAGGCCGTCATTGCGCTGGAAGATATCACCCTGCAAACCGCGCTCGACCGCGGGACGGGCAACGCCGACGGCCGCCGCCGCGCCGTGATGAGCGAACTAGACCACGCCCAATTGCTGCGCCAGCAGGGGCGCGGGTCGCGGTTGCGCGCGCTGCATGATTTGCCTGAACTGCTGGAACAGCTCGAACAGAACGTGACGGCGAAAGGCGGGCATGTGCTCTGGGCAGCCGATGGGCCGGAAGCGAACCAGCATATTCTGGAGATCTGCCAGCGGCACAACCTCAAGCGCGGTGTGAAGAGCAAGAGCATGGCAACCGAAGAGATCAACCTGCTGCCGTTCCTCACTGAACACAACATCGAGATGATCGAGACCGACCTCGGCGAATACATCGTGCAGATCGCGGAAGATCACCCGAGCCACATCATCATGCCCGTGATGCACAAGACCAAAGAGCAAATCCGCGACCTGTTCATGGAAAAGCTCGATATGCCGCATACTGACGAAGCCGCGGCGATGACCGCCTTCATCCGCCAGCACCTGCGCCACAAGTACATCGAAGCGGATTTTGGCATGAGCGGCGGCAACTTCATGATCGCGGAGACGGGCACGGTCGTGATCGTCACGAATGAAGGCAACGGTCGCCTCTCGACGGGCGTCCCCAAAGTGCATATCGCGGTCGTGGGCATTGAGAAAGTGCTGCCGACATGGGAAGATTTCGGTACACTGATCCAGCTTTTGCCGCGCAGCGCGACCGGGCAGCGGCTGAGCGTGTACGTCAACGGCTTCAACGGGCCAGCGCCCGAAGCGGAGAACGACGGGCCAGAACACTTCTACCTGATTCTGCTCGATAACGGGCGCAGCAATATTTACGCCAGCGAATACACCGAAGCGCTCGCGTGCATTCGCTGCGGCGCGTGCCTCAACGCCTGCCCGGTGTATCAGAACGTGGGTGGTCACAGCTACGGGTGGGTATACCCGGGACCCATTGGCGCAATCGTCACGCCGCTGCTCAAGGGCATCGAGAACGCGTCACCGCTGCCCTTTGCCAGCAGTTTGTGCGGCGCGTGCAAGCAGGCGTGCCCGGTCGATATCAACATCCCCGACATGCTGCTCATGCTCCGCCGTGACCTCGAACACGTGCAGGATCCGCTGTGGAAGATCGCCATGAAAGCGTATGGCTTCGGCTTCAGCAAGCCGAGCCTTTTTGAGTTAGGCGGCAAGATCGCGAACTTCGGCAGCCGCTTCGTCGATCCGAACAGCGCGCCGCTGCCGTATCCGCTCAGCGGGTGGACGCAAAACCGCGAGTTCCCGCCCTTTGCCGAGCAGTCGTTCCACGATTGGTGGCGGGAGCATCGTCAGAACAAAAGCTAAATTGGAGTTGGTTACATGTGAAAACATGTCAATTGGTTTGAGCGTTTGGAGAAGGGCGGGCGCGGGAGAGAGGTCGCGTCCGCCCGGACAACAAGGTGAAACTAGTTCCACGTAATGTCGATGACGGTTTGATCGCCACCGCCGTCATCAAGACGCGGGGACTGCGGATTGTAGAACACTTTGAAATGCGTGCCGGCGGGTAGCCAGCGCTTCGCCATCCCGTAGGCGAGACCCCACGTCATATCATCAGGATACAGGTGCGTGTGAATCGTGCGATAGTGCGTGTCGCTGATCTTCTCAGTGACCACGCCGCCGATATTCCCATGGCGGTGCTGGAGGTGATACAGATCATTCCAGCCCATCAAAATGACGGACAGCGGAACCTTTTCCAGTTCCGGCGGCACCAACATTTGATGCGTAACCGCCATGCCAATGGCGACGAGATTCCCCATACCGCCGTCACCGCTGCCAATTTCACGCAGGATGCTGATGAAATCGTGGGCGGAATACCACTGGTCCGGCACAATGGTGTTGAGGTTGTACTTGTCCAGATACGGCTGAATATCCTCGCGCTGGATGTTTTCAACAATGGAGCTCATCGCTGCACCGACTACTTGCGTTTCGGGATCAATCGGCGGACGCATAGTTCTAACCTCTCGCATTGGGATAGCATTGAGCTATCAGGTTATATCAGTATTCATCTTATTTTTACGCCAATTGTCAAGCTAGATCGTTGAGATTTGTATGTTTCTGTGAAGATGTCTTGGGTGCAGGATGAGCAGGGGAAATTCTGAAGCTAGTCCAACCAGCGCTTGAAAGCAGCCTCTAGATCGTCACGCACGCGGATGAATGACGCCAGAATCTTAGCGTCGTCACCCTCGACCGCCGCCGGATCAGGGAAGCTCCAGTGAATCCGCTCGGCTTTACCGGGGAACACCGGGCAGGTTTCCGCGGCGTTATCACAGACCGTGATCACATAGTCGAACGGCTCACTCAGGTACTCATTGAGGTGTTTGGAGCGCTGGCCGCGGATGTCGATTCCCCGCGCCTGCATCGCACGGATCGCGTACGGGTTGACGACTGAGGGTTTGGATCCGGCGCTGAAAACCTCCATGCGCTCACCGGCGAGATGGCGGAGGAGACCCTCCGCCATCTGGGAACGCGCGGAATTAGCGGTGCAGAGAATCAAGACGCGTCTTGGTCATCGACTAAGCGCTCGGCTTCTTCGCGGTGATGCGCGCGCTGTAGATGCGCGGCATGCCCGGCTGAATTTGAATGATGCCTTCCGCATCGGACTTATCGACGAGCGTGATATCCGTGAAACCCGCTTCGGCCATCATGCCCGTGTACTGTTTCGCATCAATCGCCCCCGTCACGCATTCCGCCCACTGCGCCGCATCCGCGCGCAGCTCGGCACTAAAATCGCCTTCGGTGACAATGTCGCTGATCGAGATGCGCCCGCCCGGCTTGAGCACGCGCACCGCTTCGCGGAAGACGGCGGCTTTGTCCGGCGACAGGTTGATCACGCAGTTGGACATGATCACGTCGACCGTATTGCTCTCCACGGGCAGCGCTTCGATCTGCCCCTGCCGGAATTCGACGTTGGTCGCGCCCATCTTCGCCTTATTCGCATTGGCTTTGGCGAGCATGGCGGGCGTCATGTCCACGCCGATCACGTGCCCGGTTGGGCCGACCTGCCGTGACGACAGAAAGCAGTCGATCCCCGCGCCGCTGCCGAGATCGAGCACGGTTTCGCCCGCTTGCAGCCCGGCAATCGTCACCGGATCACCGCAGCCGAGCGACAAATTGACCGCATCGGCGGGCAGGCCTTCCAGCAGTTCGACGTTATACAGGCGCGGCTCGCAGCAGTTGGAGTCGCCGCAGCACGAGGTCTGCGTGCCGCTGGCAATCGCGCCGTACCGTTCCTTGACGACGTCGTGAATGGGGGTAGTCATTGTGCTTGATCCTCTCTGATTGTCCAGATAATGCAGGTTCAAGGTTGAACCCCGCTTCCCTCTGACTCTACCCGGTTGGGACGGCGTGTCTGCTGTCTCCCCTCCCTGAATTCGGGGAGGGGCTGGGGGTGGGGTCGGAATTCCGCAGAATTGGTAAACCAGCATCGTCCGGGCGGAAAATTCACCGTACATCCTGATAGACGGAGTGACCGTCCAAAAGGATGCAAACTGCTTCAGCAGGCTGCGTCAGCACAGCACTGACAGCGCGGATAGTAGTCGATCACCTTGCCCTGCCGATCAAACTGGAAGTGACAGCAGGCCAACAGCAGTTCACGCAGCATCTTCTTGCCGCGCTGCACGCGGGATTTGGCGGCGGGCAGCGAAATACCCAGCCGCTCCGCCATGTGCTGCTGCGTCAGGCCGTGGTACTCGGTGAGCAGGATCGCTTCACGGTAGTCCTCCGGCAGCAGTTCGATCATGTGCATGACGCTCTGACTCAGCCGCGCGACGATCTCCTCGCGGTCGGCATCGTCGTCGGCCTCGGGAATCGGGATCAGGTCGCTGATCTCCGTCTGCGGCTTTTCCGCGCGGTAGTAGTCGTTGATGACGTTGCGCGCAATCTGATAGACCCACGATTCCATGCGGGCGGGGTCGCGCAGTGCAGCGACTTGCGTATGCACTTTCAGATACACCTCTTGCAGCAGATCATCCGCGGTCGGCACATCCGGCACGCGGCGGCGAATGAACTGCTGCAGCGTCGGGTTGAGCGTATTCCACACGGTTTCGGCGACTTGATCCATCCAGCTACCCTCAAACTAACATGGCGTCGGGCAGTCGCGCAGCATCGGCGCGGTGGGAGTGCGCGGCTTTTCCCATTGTAGACGGAACGGCAGTCTGAAGTGTAGCGCCAGTCGGCGGGTGGTTTGGACGCTGCGCGCCAGCCGCTGGTGTTCCGCTTCGCGCAGCAGTTCCGCCTGACGAATGTTGGCCGTATACAGGTCAATCTGCATGGTAAATGTCCTTGTTCATCGAACGTGCATAGATATAGACGGCTGAGGAGCGCAAAAGGATGCAAATTGGTCACATAGGAAACGTATGAGAGACGGCTTCTATAACATTTCAAATGACATTAAAATGGGGGAAAAGTCAGGAGCGAGATCATGCCAGAAGAGATTCACGAACGGTTGACAGCGGACACCCCGCGCGATCAACGCAATCTGTTTTTGTGGGGCTGGCTGGCACTCGTGGTGCTCTACAACCTGTTTGTGATCATCAGCCTGCTCGGGCGCGGCGGCGACCCCAACCTCGGCTATGTGACGCCCGATCTACCCACCTCGAACGCGGGGATTGTGATCGGTGTGATCGGGCGCGGGGCGATCATCCTGTTTTCCCTGCTGCTGGCCTTCGGCTATAAGCTCGGCTGGTACGGGCTGATCGGCGCGTATGTGATCGCGCTGGTGGGCAGCCTCGCGGCAGGCTGGAATATCGGTTCGCTGCTGGAAACCGGGCTGGTCTTGTTCGTGGTGTGGCTGCTCATTCGCGGCGCGTGGCAGCGGCTGAAGTGAAGCCCAAGCCCATAGCATTTAGCGATTAGCCATTAGCCAGCGCCCGGTCACTCACGCTATACTATGCTCAGACGTTGACCTGTTTGCTCTCAAGGTTGCGTCTTTCGCTAAAAGCTAATGGCTAATCGCTTAAAGGCTGATCTCATGTCCAGCTCCCGCGACCAGATTCTCGGCAAACTCCGTGCCGTCCGCCGTCCCTTTGAGGATGCGCCGCCGCGCCCCAAGACTTATCTACCCGTCACGCTGCAAGACGACACCTCCCCTGCCGCGCTGCTGGAACGCTTCACGCGTGAGCTGACCAACCTCAAAGGTGACTTGTTCCCGGTCACCGGGGAGGCCGCCGCGTGCGATCAGGTCATGAAGCTGCTGCAGGCGCAGTCGACGACGCGCTTGCTGGCGTGGGACTTCGCGCACATTCCGGTCGCTGGCCTCGAAGCCGCGATTCGCGATGCGGGCATCGAGATTATCCAGCCGAACGCACACGGCGCTGACCGTGATGAACTGCTGGCGCAGTGTGTCAACGCGCAGGTTGGTTTGACCGGGGCGGATGCCGCCGCCGCGACGACCGGGACGCTCATCTTCACGACCGCGCCGGGACGCGGACGCATCCCGACGGTGCTCGCGCCGGTGCATATCGCCGTGATCGCGCTCGATCAGATCGTGCCGCGCATCGAAAGCTGGATCGCCGCGCAGCGCGAGAGCGGTCTACCCGGTTTTACCAGAGCGCTAATTTCTGCTTCATCACCGGCCCCAGCCGCACGGGCGACATCGAAATGGAATTGATCCTCGGTGTGCATGGCCCCGGCAAAGTGCAGGTCGTCGTTATACAGTAGAAAGTAACCTCACCCTGCTGACTTCGTCAGCCGTCCCTCTCCGTGGGGAGAGGGACACCACCAACCCGCCTTGCCCTTGCCCCTCGCCCTTTGGAGAGGGCGGTTGGCCCGGAGAGGGGTGAGGGTTAGCCATGCCACCTCCGGCAAATGCCCCACACGCCTCCGTCATGTGCCGTGTTGACGCGGCTGCCCGATTACCCTAGAATGCATCATGTCGGACATATATTCTCAAAGTGAGATTTGCCCCTATGACAACTGCTGCCGCCACCTCACGCCTGATGTTCACGGGTGTTTGAGCCGCGCCGAGCTTTCGTCGCCAACTGAAAGCCTCTGACGAGCGGTCGACTCAGTTTTGACGCGCCTCCACACCCCCGCGTTTTTGTAACACTCAATCCATTCACAACCTAAATCAGGGGTGTTGACTCCATGAAGAAATTGGATGCCTTTCGGGTGCATCTGTGGTATTCCGGCTTGGGCAGCTTCGGCGGCACGCTCGTGTGGACGGCCATGATGGTCTATCAGGTGCAGATCGTCGGCCTGACGCCGCTCCAGCTCGTCCTCGTCGGCACGACGATGGAAGTGACTGCGTTCCTATTTGAAATTCCTACGGGGATTGTGGCGGATGTGTACAGCCGCCGCCTGTCCACCATCATCGGCGTGTTTTTGATCGGCGTGGCCTATCTGGTCGAAGTCTCGGTGCCCACGTTCGCGGCGCTCATCATCGGCAACATCATCTGGAGCATCGGCTACACGTTCACCAGCGGCGCGTATCAGGCGTGGCTCGTGGACGAAGTCGGGCAGGAGCGGGCGGGCGCGGCCTTCATCCGCGGCGGGCAGGTGGGGCGCATCGCTGGTCTGCTCGGCATTCCGACAGCGGTCGCGCTCGGCACGATCTATCTCGGCCTGCCGGTGATCGTCGGCGGCTTGATCCATATCGTCGCGGCGGTCTATCTGCTGCTGTTCATGCCGGAGACGGGCTTCACGCCCACACCCGCGCCGGATCGCAACACCTTTCAGAAGATGGGCGACACCTTCAGCGCGGGGCTCAAGGTCATTCGTGGCCGTCCCAAGCTGATGAGCATCCTCGCGGTCGGGCTGTTCTTCGGTCTGTTCAGCGAGGCGTGGGATCGCCTATGGCAGGCGCATCTTATCCGCAATTTCAACATCGCCGGGGTGTTTGGCCTGCCGACGATCTGGATTTTCGGCATCATGGACGCGATCCTCATGGTGATCGGTTTCACTGGCTTGGAGATCATGCGGCGGCGGCTGGACACGAACAACCCGGTCAAGCTGACGCGCGCAGTCTTCTGGCTGACCGCAGTCATGGTCGTTGGCATCATCGCCTACGGGTTGTCGCCCGTGCTCGGCGTCGCGCTGATCGCGTGGCTGGGCTTCATGATCGCCCGTGACCTGATCGGCGCGCCGCTCGACACGTGGACCAATCAGCACATCGACTCGAACGTGCGCGCGACGGTGCTCTCCATGCGCAGCCAGACGGACGCCATCGGGCAGATCGTCGGCGGTCCGCCGCTCGGCTTGATCGGGCAGCAGAGCGTGCGTCTGGCATTCATCGCCAGCGGCGCGGTGCTGTCCCCGGCGCTGCTCATCCTCAACTGGGTGCGCGAACGCGAGAAACGCGGCGCGTTAATCGCCGAGGCGGAAGTCGTCGAGGTCACCCCCCCCCCCCCCCCCCCCCTTTCCTCCCCCCCCCCCCCCTCCCCGCCAGGGAACAGAGGCGCCCCCCCCCCCCGCCCCCCCGGAAAGTAAGTGGGGCACCCTCACGCTCAAATTGTCCAACCTCACCCCATTTCGCTGTTGCTCAACGGGGCTGTCTTCCTCTCCCCCGCAGGGACGGGTGCTGCGCAGGCAGAGGTTGAGGTTAATCTTGGGCTCAACATGGGGATGCCAGGGCGAGGACAGCATGACTAATCACACAGCGAAGGTTCGGTTTATCGTGGCCGAATTCATGCCACTGCTGCGGTTCGGAACACAAGCGCGCGATCCCCGCCCCGTGAAGCTGACGGGTGATGATTTTCGCCAGCGTCGGCAAGCACTCGCCGACAGTGATTTCACTTACTACATTGAGGACAAATACACGAAACTGGCACCAAGAGGCCTTTGGGGGCTGCTTGACTCCCCCCGTGGTGTGACCTGGGATTTTCATCATGCCCACAGCCGGGGCGCGCAGACCGGATACATCAAAGTCTTTGACTGGGACGGTCACTGGCTGCGCCTGAGCATGAGCGACCGCTGGTCGCGCATCCTCGCGGCACTGGAACTGGGACGGGATGCGGGGACGGGCGGCTACCTCATCATGCCCGCGCATGACGCCGTCTACACCCGCGACCTGCTGCTGCGGCTGGTGGCATTCAGCCAGGAGCACGTCCAGAATGGTTTGCCCGCCGCCGTCAGCCCGTTCACCTTCTACAAGCATTCGCCCCTCGCGGACGCAGACATTCCTACCGACATCATCGATCTGGTGAACGCGGCCTTCAACCGCGATCCCGCCTTTCGGTTGCAGCTCGAACGCGGCGCAGCGCAGGGTTATTGGGGCAAAATGGGCTTGATTCCGTTTGAGATGTGCGGCGAACTGCTCCAAACGGTCGACACGGGCATCTGGGAGGATGATCTCGAACTCGACCGGGCGATCACCGCGCTCGGCTATGCGTCGCGCACGCTGTGGATCGACGATCCGGCGCAGTATCGACAGGCGCTGTTCGTGGTCGATGAAGCGGGTGTGCGCCACATCATTGCCCGCCACCTGCATTATTCCCTGCGCACGGGCGGCAGTGCGCTCACGCAGCCGCTCACCGATATGGCGCGCTACTGGCGGATCGTCAACCCGCGCTTGGGGGTGGCCGCCGCGCGAGCGGAGCGGATCATCGACGAGGAATACGCCAAGATGATGCAGCGGGTCGCGCAGTATGGCGCGTCGTGGGTGGATTGGGGCGACTACCGCTACGTTGCCCGTCCGTATGATCCGCACGTCGAAGTCTGGGAGAATTCGCGCAATGCGTACGAGTGACCACTGCCGATGAAAATAGGGGAATTGATCTGAAAATTTCACTGAGGAAATCTTGGAAAGGGTCTGCTACAATGGCGGCATCTTGCTTACATGGGTAGGTTCTAAGGAAACGTATGATCGTTGCTGGTGATCTCAAGAAGGGGACAACCCTGCGTATCGAAGGCACGCTGTACCGCGTGACCAATCTCGTTTACAACAAGCCGGGGCGTGGCACCGCGTCAATGCAGACCACGCTGGTCGATATTGCATCGGGCGCCACCCGCCAGCGCATTTTCCCGATTGATGACAAGCTCGACGATATCTATGTTGAGTCGGAAGAAGCTGAACTCCTCTATCGCGACGGCGATTTCCTGCACTTCATGAACACGGGCACGTACGAACAGTACGAAGTCAACCTCAGCCTGTTCGGCGATGATGTTTACTTCCTGCGCGACGGCATGAAGCTGGAACTGCGCGTCTACGAAGGCCATCCCATCGACTACGTGCTGCCCACCACGCTGACTTACGAAGTCGTGGATGCGGAAGCGGCGGTCGTCGGCGATACGGCGGGCGCGGTGCAGAAGAAGGTCAAGACGGACACCGGTCTGTCGCTGCAAGTGCCGATCTTCATCAAGGTGGGCGAAATCATCAAGGTCGACACCCGCGACGGTTCGTACATCGGTCGCGTCAACGAGTAAGACACCCTACCAGCCACAGGGTGAGGTTGTCGCTGTTCAGCCGTAAGGATGATTCACTCCTTGCGGCTTTTTGTTAGAATCGGGCACAAAGGAACCCGTCATGCTCGAAGCAGTCGAAGCGATCATCAAGGAACTTGACGAAGGGCGCGCCGCGATGCGCGCGGTCATCCCCCAGTTTGATCGGGAACGCCAGATTTACCCCGGTTGGACGATCAAGCACATGCTGGCCCACATCACCGGCTGGGACGAAGCGGCGCGCACGTCGCTGGAAGCGCATTTGCGCCATGACGAAGCCATGATCCCCGCGTATCGCGGCATCAACGAATACAACGAAGAATCGGTACGCACGCGCGCGAGCTACCCTATGAACTGGTACTGCGCGAGTTCGAACTGGAACGCGACCGTCTCAAGGCACTGCTCGCTCAGGTGGACACGGAACGCTGGGAAGCGAATATGCTTCTGCCGTGGGGTGGGTACGCGCCCCCTGTCAATCTGATCCGCGTGTGGCAGCGTCACGAAAGCGGTCATGCCGCCGAATTGGCCGAACTCGCGGCGCGCAAAGGCGATATCGTCTCCGGAACATGATTCGCAAGCTGCCCAATCTCCTCACCGCTCATATGGATGCGTGGGGGACAACCTTCATCATCGGCTTGATGTGCCTGCTGCTGCACGGCGCGTCGGCGTGGGGGCTGGTGCTCACGGTGACAGTCGGTTACTGGTTTGGCTTCGCCGTCAATGATTACTTCGATGCCCCGGTGGATCGCCTTGATCCCGACAAAGCGGCGCGCGGCTACTTCACCATCGTGCATGTGCCGCCGATCCTCGCGCTGGCCGCCGCAATCTTGATCGCAGCGCTCGCCTTGCCCGTCTTTGTGAGCTATGGCACGCGCGGCATCGTCGTGTTCGCGGTCGCGCTGTTGATCGTGTGGGCGTATTCCGCACCGCCGCTGCGCCTCAAGAGCGTGCCGGGTTTCGACGTGCTCACGCACGCGCTGTTCGTGCAGACTTTCCCCTATGTGCTGATCATGGTGCTGCTCGGCCTGCCGTGGACGCCGCTCGATATCGTCATGATCGCGGGCTTTCTACTGGCGTCGACCTCAGCACAGTTGGAGCAGCAGGTGCGCGACTACGACACCGACCGCCTGAGCGAACGCAACTTCACGATCTGGATCGGACGCGAACGCTCGGCGTTTCTCATGCGGTTGCTCACCCTAGTGCTGCTCGTCGTGGTCAGCCTGCATGTGCTCAATGGCGTGATTCCCGCCTACCTCGCGCCATTCGGGCTGGTGTGCGTGCCGCTGCTGCTGCACCGCTTCGTGCGCCGTCCTGATCAGCCGCGCTCGGAATGGCTGTTCCGCGCCACGGTCATAGTCGCGTTGAGTTACGCCGCGCTCCTGCTGATCTTCCGCTAGGGAATTCGCCATCTGTTCATGTGCCGCTAAACATTCCGTTTTACCTTACAGTTATGGTGACAAAAACGGAAATTCCTCACGAGTTGCGTTATGTGAACGCCGACGAACCCGGCATCCGCCGTAAGCGGGCGGGCAAAGGGTTCACGTATCTCGCCCCGGACGGCAGCCGCATCAGCGATCCTGACGTCCTCAACCGGATCAAGAGCCTCGGCGTTCCCCCCGCCTATCGCGAGGTGTGGATCTGCCTGACACCGGACGGTCACATCCAGGCAACCGGACGCGACGAGAAAGGCCGCAAGCAGTACCGCTATCATCCGCGCTGGAACGAACTCCGCGACCAGACCAAGTTCGACCGCATGATCGCGTTTGGCGAGGCGCTGCCGACGATCCGCGAGCGCGTGCAGCAGGATCTCGCGCTGCCCGGGATGCCGCGTGAGAAGATTCTCGCAACGGTGGTGGAACTGCTCGGCACGACCTTCATCCGCATCGGCAACGAGGAATACGCGCGCCACAACGAGTCGTTCGGCCTGACGACCATGCAGGATGAGCATGTCGAAGTCGAAGGCTCAAAAGTCCATTTCGAGTTTCGCGGCAAGAGCGGCAAAGAGCATGTGATCGACCTGAAAGATCGGCGGTTAGCCACAATCATCAAGAAGTCGCAGGATTTGCCGGGTGAACATCTCTTCCAGTACAAGGATGCGGACGGCACCGTGCGCGCTATCACATCGAGCGATGTGAATGCCTACCTGCGCGAGATCACCGGGCAGGACTTCACGGCGAAAGATTTCCGCACGTGGGGCGGCACGACGCTGGCGCTGCTGGCGCTCACGGGGATTGATCCCGCCGAAAACAAAGGCGCACTCCGCAAAAATCTCAGTGCAATGGTCAAAGAGGTGTCCAGTCAGCTTGGCAACACGACGACCGTGTGCCGCAAATACTACATCCATCCACGGGTGCTGGAAGCGTACGGTGAGGGTAAGCT
This sequence comes from Candidatus Flexifilum breve, assembly GCA_016717205.1. Classification (GTDB taxonomy): domain Bacteria; phylum Chloroflexota; class Anaerolineae; order Aggregatilineales; family Phototrophicaceae; genus Flexifilum; species Flexifilum breve. Next base: position 1,262,935 of record JADKGC010000002.1, on the reverse strand, counting down.
CGCGCCGTTCGCCGGGGAGGTGCCGCCCGGTCTGCGCCCGGCAGAGGCGGCGCTGCTCACGCTGCTGCGCGAGACGAGTTGAGGTGCGGAATACGGACATTGGCGGCGTGCCGCGTGGGTGTCCCTGCAATCTTCTCGATGCTAGAACTGGCCTATCATGAAGGATATTTGAGCGAGGGATCGGACACAACGGACGCGATAATGAGAGTATCCAACAACGGGATCATCTGTCGGGACGAGGCATGCCTCGTCCTGCGCTTTTAGAGAAGGAATCGAGGATAAGGCCTGAGCATGTTGAAAAATGTCAAATTCCGACCCCACCTCTGGCCGCTCCCTGAATTCAGAGGAGCGGCGGGTAGTCGATTTCCCTAACAATACTCCACCCCGACTGTAACGCTGTAATCCTAACCTTTATGAATTTCATGAAACTACAATCTTTGATTTATTCGTAACTACGTGTTCGCTCACTTACAGCTCATGTGCTCCCCGTAAGTTTAGTCCCGTAGCGTTGAACCACACGCTGCATTGACAGTTGGCTTAGTGGAATTTGGAGCAGAGTTCGTATGAAGAAGTTGTTCACCGTTTTCGCGTTGTTCGCTGTATTGGCCCTTAGTGTTATCCCTGCTTTTGCTCAAGATGAACCCGGCACGATTGCTGACATTGTGGTCGCCAGCACCGAAGCTGAAACGCCTGAATTCACCGTGCTGCTGGCCGCCGTCGCCGCCGCTGACCCGATGTTCCTTGAAGCCCTCTCCTCCGAAGGCTCCTGGACGGTCTTCGCGCCGACCGATGCCGCTTTCACCGCCCTGCTCGAAGAACTGGGCCTGACCGCTGAAGAACTGCTGGCGAACACCGACCTGTTGAACGCCGTGCTGGCGTACCATGTCGTCCCCGGCGCGTTTGATGCCGCCTCGGTCGTGGCGCTCGATGGCGCGGTGATCGGCACGCTGCTGCCCGAAATGCCGCTGGCGATCAGCGTCGACGGTGAATCGGTCATGGTCAATGACTCGACGGTGGTTGCCGCCGATGTGATGGCTTCGAATGGTATCGTCCACGTGATCGACGCGGTGCTCGTTCCGGCGCTCGATGGCATGGAAGAACCGATGGAAATGATGGAAGAACCCACGCTGAGCATCGCCGAAACCGTGGTCGCTTCGACCGAAGCTGATGCCCCGCAGTTCACCGTGCTGCTGGCGGCTGTCGCTGCGGCTGACCCGAGCATCCTCGAAATGCTGACCAATGGTGGCCCGTACACCGTGTTCGCCCCGACCGACGAAGCGTTCGCCGCTCTGCTCGAAGCGCTGGGCACGACCGCGGAAGAACTGCTGGCCAACACCGAACTGCTGAACACCGTCCTCGCCTACCATGTTATCCCCGGTGAATTCTCGGCGGCGACCGTCGTGGCCGCGGCTGGTGCGAGTGAAGAAGGCGTCAACGTGGCGACCCTGCTCCCCGGCACGACCGTGAACGTCTCGCTGGATGGCGAATCCGTCATGGTCAACGATGCGACCGTGGTGGCGACCGATGTCTACGCGACGAACGGCGTCATCCACGTCATCGACGCGGTCATCCTGCCGCCGATGGAATAAGCTCTCCAACAAACCCTCTAGCGGATAACGTCGGGGCGCGGCAAGCTGCGCCCCGACGTTTCTGTTTGGGCTGATGGGGCGCAGCTTGCCGCGGCTCGGTCACTCCGCCCAATTCCACGCGTAGATCACGGTCATGACGTTGAAAATCAGCCCGACGGCGATCAGGAACTTGTCATAAAGCGACGGATACGTCGGCAGGGCGACGAGATTGAACAGGAACAGCACCACTGCCGCGCCGATAGTCAGCGGGCGCAGCCCGGGCTGCGGCAGAAGCAGCGTGAGCACCAGCATGACAATCGGCACGAGCATGAAAATGGCGATCCCCAGCCACATGACCTGCGTGACCTGCACCCCCTCGATCTCGCCCGCCTTGAAGTCGCCCGCGAAGATGCGCAGCACGTCGCCGAGCAAATACGTGAGCATGAGCGCGATCCACAACCCACCCAGCAGCACTCGTATATCGACCATGAGCTTCCCCTTTCGCAGTGTCATGCGCCCTCTGGCGCTACTTGAATGATGATTTTGCCCCGCGTTTTACCCGTGAGGTAGTAACGGATGGCCTCTGCCGACTGGCTCAGCGGGTAGCAGCGGTCGATGACGACTTTGACCGCACCCGACTCCATCAGACTCCCTAGATAGTCGAGATCCTTGTTCGGCTTGACGTTGAGCGCGGCCATCTTGTGCCCACCCCCGACTAGCGCGCCGAACAACAGCGCCGCGAACACCTGCTTGAGCGATCCGCCCGTCGTCACGTAGCGCCCGCCCGGTTTCAGCGCGCGCTTGTAATCCGCGAGCGAGCGATAGCCCGCCGTCGAGAGGATCAGGTCGTACTGCTGACCATTCCGCGCGAAATCCTCGCGGGTGTAGTCGATCACGTGGTCGGCGCCAAGCGTCCGCACGAGGTCGATGTTGCGCGGGCTGACCACGGCAGTAACCTCCGCGCCGAAGTACTTGGCGAGCTGTACCGCGAACGTGCCAATCCCGCCGGACGCGCCGACGATCAGCACGTGTTCCCCGGCTTGCAGCCCACCGAGGTCACGCAGACCCTGCAAGGCGACCAGACCCGCTTCCGGCGCGGCGGCGGCATCTTCAAAACTCAGCTTGGCCGGCTTGAGCGTCAGCGCGCTTTCCGGGACGGCGACTAGTTCGGCATACGTGCCGTAACCATGCCCCGCTAAGTCGCCGAAGACTGCGTCGCCAAGGCGAAAGCGCGTCACCGCGCTGCCCAGCGCGATCACCGTTCCAGCGAGGTCGTTGCCGGGCGTCTTGATTTTGGGCGTGGTCGGCCCGCCGACCATCAGCCGACCGAGGAAGGGCTGACCGGTCACGAGTAAACCGGTGCTAAAGTTGACCGAGGTCGCTACCACCTTGACGAGTACTTCGTTAGCTTTGGGCGTCGGGGCGGCCACATCGCGGAGCTGGATCACATCCGGCGCTCCGTAGGCCGGAATTTGAATTGCTTTCATGGTTAACAAACCTTTCAACGTCTGTCGTTGACGAAAGTCAGCGGTCGGTCGTCACGCGTTTTCCACAGCGCGATCAACCGCCCACTGTGATTGACGAGAATGCCGATGGCATAGCCCGCGGCGAGAATTTCGGGCAGGGGCAGCGGCGTGCGTCCCCCGAGCAGTGGTTGGTAGAAGACAAAGTACAGGCAGATCGAGCCGAACGCTTCGATCAGCGTTTCGATCAGCCACAGCCACGCGCTCCACTGGTTGCGCCACAGCACCAGCAGGTGCAGGCCGATCAGCGCGACGCCGACCACGATGAACAGCACCATCCACACCGACGGCACCGGGATCACGTCGCCGGGATTCGTCAGATCGAAGCGCAGCGTCAGCCCGCCGACACGCAGGAAGTACAGCCACACCAGCATCACGACCACGCCCGCGGCGAGGCTGAACGCGGTATCGCGCCGCTCGACCGTGCGCGGATCGTTGACCGCGGGCAGCGTCAACGGGTCAAAGGCCGCGCCGCCCGACAGATCCAGCCCTGAGCGCTGCACGAGTGCGAACAACAGCACCACCGCGCCCGAGAAGATCAGCGCGGCCTGTACGGTGGCCCACAGCGTTTCCAGCAACCAGTTGATCAGCGGCGTGTCGGTCGGCGCAATCATGCGCCCGAAGAGGCCGAGAAACACGAGAATTAGCGGGATGATCAACCACCCATAGCGCAGCACTTCGATCAGCATGGGATAGAGATCCGGGCCGATTAGGTACTGCGGTTCACGATAGGACGCGGCCATCTGCCGCGGGCTGCCGAGTTCACGCAGCACAGCGGCGACTTGCTCAGCCGTCGGTTCTGCCGGATAGCGGTCGTCGAGTTGATCCTGAATCTGCGAGCGCAGTTCTGCGGTGATGTCGGCGCGCGTCTGAGCGGGCAGGTAACGCCCCACCTGATGCAGATAGCGGTCAATGAGTTCAGTCATGAGCTTCCCCTCCTAACATGCGCTGCATCACGCTCACGGTGGCGAACCACTCGGCTGTCAGCGTACTGAGCACGCCCCGCCCCGCGTCACTGATCCGGTAGTACTTGCGTGGGCGCGGGTCTTCGACTTCCCAATCGCTGTGCAGCAGGCCTTGCTGTTCCAAGCGGCGCAGCAGCGGGTACAGCGTGCCTTCTTCGATCTCCAGCCCCTGTTCGGCGAGACGCTGAATGAGGCTGTAGCCATAACGGGCGGTGTCGAGCTGCGCCAGCACCGCGAGAACGATGATCCCGCGCCGGAGCTCTTGCCGCAGCTTATCGATCTGCTCTTCGGTTTCGGACATGAGGTGTATACCTTACAGTACTGTGTGTCACACAGTAAATAGCATACTGTATAGCGCACAGTATTGTCAAGAGCAACCTCACCCCTAAATCACACTTCGAGGTGATAAGGTGAAGTTAAAACAGCGAATGCGATGAAGAGGGTGCTAAAAAGGGCGCACAATTATCTTGATGAGAGAGGTTTTTGTCGGGACAAGGCATGCCTTGTCCTCTGCATTCTTCTGCAAAAAAATCAGGACGAGGCATGCCTCGTCCCTACAGGTGATTACGTTATTGGACACTCTCTGAATCGCGTCCCTACGAAAACCACTTCAGATTGGCGAGCGCTGTTGTCTCCCCTCCCTGAATTCGGGGAGGGGGCGGGGGTGGGGTCATGAATAGCGGTCGCGCCGGTCTACCCCGCGACCGCCACCAGGGCCGACCACAGCGCGTCATCGATCTCGACCATGCCCGTCTGCTCGACCTGCGCGAGAATGCGGTTGCCGCGTTCGCCGGGGATGAGGATGTCCTCGACGCCGGGCAGACGCTTCGCCGCCTTCACCCGCTCGATCAACTGGCTGACGCGCTCCTCGAACGTGTCACCATCGACCAGCAGTTCGGGATCGATGACGAGTACGAGGTTGCCCCAGTCGGTCTTCTTGCCGTTGGCATCTTTGGTCGTGCTGACCAGCGCCCCGGTGAGCACCTCGACCATCAGCGAGAGCGCCGCGCCTTTGTAGCCGCCAAATGTGCGGATCGCGCCGAGCAGCGCCGCCGCCGCGTCCGTGGTCGGCTGACCGTTCGCATCATAGGCCACGCCCTCGGGGATCGATCTCCCGGCGGTTTTCGCCTCCACAATGCCAAAGCGGGCAATCGCCGAGGTCGCCATGTCGAACACGATGGGCTGTCCGGTCGTCGGGATAGCAATCGCCAGCGGATTCGTGCCGAACAGCGGCTCATGCGAACCATGCATAGCGACATATTCGCCGGAACCGGAGAACACGAACGCGATGAAACCCGCTTGCGCGGCGCGGCTGGCGTAATAGCCAATCGCCCCCGTCGAGGTGTTGGTCTGGTTCGTGCCGACGATCCCGATTCCATGTTCGCGCGCCTTGCCGATGGCGATGTCCACTGCCCGCGTCAGCGCGACCATGCCTGCGTTCCAGCCGCCGTCGAGCAGCGCGGAGAGTTTGGTCTCGCGCGTGATCTGGATCGGGCGCGCGTTGGCGCTGCGCGGCATGCCCGCGCCGATCAGCTTGACGATGCCCTGATTGTTGCCGCGGAGCTGCGCGTAGAGCAGCACGTCGAGAATGATGTGCGCCTCATCCGCCGGATAGCCGCTGTTGGTGAGGACGGTGAGTGTGACCGCTTTCAAGTCGTCAAGGCGAACCTGCATGATTTTTCTCCCTAGGCAGTAGATAGCTCACAGTGTACCGCGCGCAACGTAAAAGCCGATCCCGGTTGACTATGCTATGATTTGCATCAGTAATTATTTCCGGAAAGATGAGCCTTAATGAGTGACCAACCCACGCAGAAAAACGACTTTATCTACGTGACGACGATTGGCCGCCGCACAGGCAACCCGCATACTATCGAAATCTGGTACGTGGAGCACAACGGCGCGTACTACCTCTGCTCGGAAGGGCGCAGTAACGCCGATTTCGTCAAGAACATCCGCCACAACCCGGCGGTGACTTACGGTTTTGGCGGGTGGGATGCCCCGCACTCTCCGGCGACCGGGCGCATCGTCGAAGAGACCGACCTCTCGGTCGTGCTGGCGCGCCTATTCGATGCCAGATACCACTGGAGCGACGGCCTGTTCGTGGAGATCAAGCCGTAACATCTGGCGGCATTCGCGGCCTCGTTATACAGTAGCATGACCAATCACACACAAATGAGGAGTCCCATGACAGGCGAATTCGCAGGCAAAGTCGTCGTCGTCACTGGCGCGGCGGGTAACTTGGGCAGCGCGGTCGTGCGCGCGGCGGCGGCTGAAGGCGCGCGCGTGGTGCTGGTAGAGCGGTCACCGGACAAAGCCGAGAAGCTCGCGGCGGAGATCGGCGGCGAAACGCTGACCGTGCTCGCCGATCTTGGCGTGGCCGCGTCCGTCGATCAACTGATCGAAACGGTGGCGGCGCGCTTCGGGCAAATCGATGTGCTGGCGCACACCGTCGGCGGCTTTGAATCGGGCGCGACCGTGCATGGCTCCGACTACGACGCGATGGAGCGCATGCTCAACCTCAACCTGCGCCCGGTCTACATCACGTGTGGCAAGGTGGCGCAGCATATGATTGACAAAGGCATCGCCGGGCGCATCGTCGTGGTGCTGGCGCGCGGCGGCTTGAAAGGCTTCGCGGGCGGGTCAGCGTACACGGCGAGCAAGGCCGCCGCGCAGCGCGTGGTCGAAAGCCTGGCGGCGGAGGTGCGCGACAAAGGCATCCACGTCAACGCGATTATGCCGAGCACCATCGACACGCCGCCCAACCGGGCGTCGATGCCCAACGCCGATTTCAGCAAGTGGGTCACGCCGGAAGAGGCGGCACAGGCGATTCTCTTCCTCGCGTCGGAGCGCGGCAATGCCTTCTACGGCACGAGCCTAGAGGTCTACGGGCGGGCGTAGGTACGCCTCACCCCTCAATCCCCTCTCCCGCGGGAGAGGGGAAGCCAACTACCTGCTTTTGCCCCTCTCCCGCGGAGAGGTTTTTGTAGGGACAAGGCATGCCTTGTCCTCACTATCCTTCTCTAGAAATTAGGACGAGGCATGCCTCGTCCCTACGGGTGATAACCTTATTATGCACCCACCAAATCACGTCCCTACGAAAACACCTTCGGTTTAACGAGTTTGCTGTCTCCCCTCCCCGAATTCGGGCTGGGGGTGGGGTCGGGTTTTTACCGCACGTCGCTGCCATCGTCGAAAATCCCGGTGGGATGGCAGCCGATGTTACTGCGCGCCGCCTGCGTTTCGAGCTGATGGAATTGATCGGCGTTCGCCGTATCCGGCGGGTATTCGACAGCTTCTGCCCAGCCATCCTGCACTAACTGCGCGTTGACGAATACATTCCCCACGTACACATAACGCAGCAAGCGCCCAAAGCGATCGGTGTTGCTGCTGTCGCGCACTAGGGTGACCGTCTGCCCGGCAACGAGATTGGCGTTGGCGTCGGTCGCGTCGTCATAGCACGACTCGTCGCTCTCCGGCGTATTCACGCCGATATAACGCACGCGGTAGCCGACGCCGTTGATGTCCACATCGATGGTATCGCCATCGATGATGTCGGTGACGCGCGCGGTCTCGCCACCGCCGATCACCGTGCTGCCACCGCTGTTCCCACTACCGCCGGACTCCAGTTCCATGGTGCAAGCGGCTAACAGGAGTGAGACGGTCAAAAGGAGGATTTGTATCCTCCTTCTGGATGATCTTTGACGCCCGGCTGCCTTGGTTGGCATGTTACATCCTTGACAATTCCCCGTATACTGATGATATAGCACTGAGTTTACCCTTTGGTGAGGTCTATGGACGAGATTCAGATCCTCGCTGAGCCGCGCCCCACGCGCGCGGATGCCGTCAAAAACCGTGAGCTGCTCATTTTGGCAGCACGTGACCTGATCGCCGAAAGAGGCGTGGAAGCGGTCACGACGGCGATGGTCGCGGCGCGAGCCGGGGTCGGTAAAGGCACGCTCTACCGCCATTTTCCCAATGGCATGAGCGAAGTATGTCAGGCGCTGCTCGACGAATGTCAGCGCCATTTGCAGGATCGGGCGCTCCGCCGCTTTCGCGCGGGCGGTGACCCGGTCGATCACCTGGTGTGGTTCATGGAAGAAGCCCTGCGCTTCGTCGATGAACGCCGCCCCATGCTGGTCACCATGGAAGGCGTCCCCGGCCTTGCGCACCCCGCGCACTGGTGGTGGATGCAGACGATTCGCGGCCTGCTCGGTCAGATTAACCCGCAGCTTGACCTCGATTACGCGGCGGACGCGCTCTACGTCATGCTCGACCCGCGCACTGTGCAGTTCCAGCGCGAGACGCGCGGTTACAGCCTCGAACGCATGATCACCGCGCTGATCGAAGTAGTCTACAAGCTGGTCGACTAGCCGCCGATCAAGCGGTACACGCCGTCGGCCGTCCGCTCAAAGTCATCGTGCGTCTTGCTGTGATGCTTGGCGGCGTTGATGGTCATCAGACCGGTCGTGATGTGCGTGCGGATCGTGTTTTCCTTGTAGGTTGTCCCGTGGGCGCGCATGTATTCCACAACTTCATGCGCGGTGAACTCATTCACACCCTTCTGGCGGATGAGCGCGCGCACGGCCTCTAAAATGTCATCCCGACAGGTCATAGAGTCAGCCTCACTCGCTGCATAGACGAACTTACCGCCCGATTGTAGCGGCTCAGCCCGCAATCTGCACTTCAGCGATTAGAAAACGGACTGTAGTCCGTTTTCTAATCATCCTCTTATGTACATTCGCCAACTCCTGTGCTATAGTTCTCGACATATCCGGACTACAGTCCGTTTCGAATTTAAGCATACTCATCAGGAGATGAACCTGTGGCTACATGGAATTTCGACCCGACGCACACCTATGCCAGCTTTTCCGCCCGTCACATGATGGTCACGACCGTTCGTGGTCGTTTTGACGCCGCCCCCACGGGCACGCTCGTGTTCGACCCGGCCAACCCCGCTGCGACCGTCGTGGAAGCGACCATCGACGCCTCCAGCGTGCACACCGGCCTCGCCGACCGTGACGGTCACCTGAAGAGCCCGGACTTCCTCGATGTCGCCAACTACCCGAACATCGTCTTCAAGAGCACCCGCGTTGATGTGACCAGCGACAGCACCGCCAAGCTGCACGGCGACCTGACGATCCGCAACGTCACCCGCCCGGTCGTGCTCGACGTGGAATTCCTCGGCCTGACCAATGACCCGTGGGGCGGCAAGCGCGCGGGCTTCAGCGCCGAAGCCAAGATCAACCGCGAAGACTGGGGCCTGACGTGGAATATGGCCATCGAAGCGGGTGGCGTGCTCGTCGGCAAGGACATCAAGCTGAACCTCGACGTGGAAGCGATCCTCGTGCCGGAAACCGCTCAGGCGTAAGCTGTACCACAACCTGACCTGAATCAGGACGATATATGCCGGTAGCTACGTAGAAGGGCGTTATCCTATCAGCCTCACCCCTCAATCCCCTCTCCCAAGGGAGAGGGGACTTCACGAGTGTGCGGTTTCCCCTCTCCGTTCGGAGAGGGGCAGGGGTGAGGCCAAAAACAGAGACTTCACGGTCTTCTACGCACTTACCCTTATGCCTCCGCAGCAATCAATTGCCAGCTCACAAAAACCTCACCTCTCCCCCGGGTGAGGTTTTTTGTTTTGGCTGCTGACCGCCTGAATGTGCCAAGTATCACCCATTTCTCGTGACGGGTCAGACCGACTCTCCAACGCTAACTTGGTATAATTCGGGTTCATTACAGGTCACAAAGGAACGCTCATGTCCTTACGTTTTCATGAAATTGGCGAAGGTAGCCATCGCATCCTCAACCCCATCAACGATGAACAGCTCATGCTCCTCGGGGAGATCTGCCAGTTGACGCCCGCGCAGCGCCAGCTTGACCTCGCCTGTGGCAAAGGCGAAATGATCGCCCGCTGGGCACAGCGCTGGGGGATCTCGGCGGTTGGCGTGGATCTCAGTCACGTATTCACCGCCGCGGCGCGCGACCGCATCAGCGAGCTGGGCGTGGCCGACCGCGTGACCATCGTGCAGGGTGACGCGGGCGCGTATGCGGCAGAAGCGCACGCCTTTGACGTTGTGAGCTGCATTGGCGCGACATGGATCGGCGGCGGCTTGATCGGCACGCTGAATCTGATGCGCCAGGCTGCCAAACCAGATGCACTGCTGCTGGTCGGTGAGCCGTACTGGAACGAAACGCCGCCGCCGGAAGCCTGCGCCGCGCTCGGCGTTGGTCCGGACGATTTCGCCACTCTGATCGGCACGCTGGATCGGTTTGAAGGGGCAGGCTTCGAACTCGTCGAGATGGTGCTGGCTACCCTCGAAGGCTGGGATCGCTACTACGCGCCGCAGTGGTGGAATCTCGACGCATGGCTGCGGACGAACCCGGACGATCCGGAATACGCCGAGGGGCGCAAATTCCTCGAACAGCAGCGGCGCAGCCATCTCGCCTATGGACGGCGCTACCTCAACTGGGGGATTTTCGTACTCCGCCAGCGTTGAGCGGGTGGGTGGATTAGACAATTGGCGTGGGGTGAGGTGTCGGCTATAATCGCACTTAAAGTCATGCGATTAGGAATCGATCACGCACGTTGGACAAGCAAAAAGCGCCCGTTTCATCCACCCTCTATACTGAAGAATATTTCCGGACCGCCTGCGAAGGCTACGACGAATTCAACACCAGCGAAGGCGAACAGCTCTCGCGCCGCCTCGCCTCGGCCTTCTCACTGGCGGAAGTCCGACCGGGGATGCAAATCCTCGATGTGGGCTGTGGGCGCGGCGAAATTCTGCGCCACGCCGCGCAGCTCGGCGCGGACGCGTACGGCATCGACTATGCCGAAGTCGCCGTCAACATGTCCAAGCAGGTGATCGAACCGCTCAACGGCGTGACCCCCGGCAAAACAGCCGTCTATCTGGCTGATGCGAAGAATCTCCCATTTGCCACCGCCAGCTTTGACCGCGTGCTCATGTTCGATGTGGTCGAACACCTGCACCCGTGGGAACTGGACGCCGCGCTCGCCGAAGTGCATCGTGTGCTCAAGCCGGATGGCCTGTTCATCGTGCATACCGCGCCCAACATCTGGTATGACCGCTACGCCTACCCGGTCGTGCGTTTTGTGCGCACACTGATGGGGCAGGGGGCAAACTACCCCAAAAATCCGCGTAACTTCCTCGTGTCGGTCAATGAACACGTACACGTCAACGAGCAGTCGATGGTGAGTTTGGGGCGCACGCTGCGCCGCAACGGCTTCCGCGGCAAGGTATGGCTGGAAAGCCCGCCACAGCATGGCGGCGAAAGCCCGGTGATCGATTCGCTGCGCGGGGCGCTCTTCAAAACCCCGCCGTTCCGCTGGTTCTTTGAACGCGAAGTGTTCGCGGTCGTCTCGAAACATGCGCGATAAACGTCCCGTTGATGAGCTGAGTATCGAAGAATTAGAGCGCATCCTCGCGATCAAAAAGCGCGAGGAACGCCAGAAACGCCTGTCGCGGATGCAGCGCGAAGGCCGCATGGTCGAGGCGGACGCCGTCGAAGCCGCACCCGTCCCGCAGCAGCAGCCCGCACCCCAGCCGCTTGATCCGGTCGAAGCCGCGCTCGCCCAGCTCACGCAGGGCGGTTATATCGAAGACGCGCCCTTGATCGCCGCGCCCGAAGCGCGTCCCGCACCGATCCAGATCGTGCCGCCCGAAGCGCATACGCCGCGCGTGGTCGAACGCCCCGCCGCTCCCGCCTTCGACGATGGCGACACCCCTCCACCGCCCAAACCGCGGAATAAACGTAAACAGCGCCGCGTGCTCGATGTTCTGCTCATGGTGGTCGAAATCGCGGCGGTGCTCGGCATCGTCGTGATCGCCGTCAACCTGTTCGGAGCGATTCAGACATTAGAACGCGAGACCTCGGCAGCGCAAGCGCTCGCCGATGAACAGCGCCGCCTGACGATCCCGACCATCGCGCCGACGCCGACCGTGCGCCTCGAAAATGTGGTGCTGCCCGGCGGGCACATCTTTGTGAACGGCGTGCCGCAGTTCAATTACAGTGAAGTCCCGTCGCACCTTGTACCGCTGGTCGAAAGCCAGTGGGTGCAGCCACCGATCAGCCGCCCGCCGCGCACCAGCGAAACCGCGCTGAGCATCGTCATCCCGCGTATCGACATCAACGGCAGCGTCGTGCAGGGCGTCGACCTCGACGCGCTCAAGCAGGGTGTCGGGCAGCTCCCCAACGCCATCAACCCCGGCGACGATACCGGCAACGTGGTGTTTGCCGCGCACAATGACATCTACGGGCAGTTGTTCCGCCGTCTGGACGAACTGCAAATCGGCGATGAATTTACGGTGCAGACGGAGACGCGCATCCACACCTACCGCGTCACCGAAACGCGCATCGTCGACCCGAACGATGTGAGCGTGCTGGAGAACCGGCAGGGCGCGACCGCCACGCTGATCTCCTGCTACCCCTATCAGGTCAACACGCAGCGCATTGTCGTTTTTGCCGATCGAATCAGCTAGAATAGACCGCGCTATCAGGCTAGGAGTCCGCCAGTGACCAACAAATCGAATAAATCGCGTTCCAGCCGTGAACAGGCGGCCAAGATGCGTTCCGCCTACACCAATCCGTATAAGACCGTGTCGTCCGCTCAGCGGCGCATTCAGCAGGAAGTGCAGCAGGAGCGCGCCGAAGGTGGCGAATGGCGCGAACGGCGCAATGCCGAACGGCGCCAGAAGAACGCGGGCGAAATGCCCCAGTCGGTGGTGGAAGCGGCGCTGCGCAACCCGACCATCGTCGTCACAGAAGCCCAACTCCGCGAACAGTACCAGCATGTGATGCGCGATGTGCGCAGCATGTTCGTGCTGGCTGGCGCGTTGGTCGTCGTCCTCGTCGCCTTATCCGTGGTACTCCCCAAATAGGACAGTCTGCCATGAGCGTCGCCTCCTTTGGAGAACTGTTAATTGACTTTGTCGCTCTGGAAAGCGGCGTGACCGTGGGCGAAGCCTCCGGATTTGTCAAAGCCCCCGGCGGCGCCCCTGCAAATGTCGCGGTTGGCGTGGCCAAGCTCGGCCAACCGAGCGCCTTTCTCGGGCAGGTGGGCGATGATCCATTCGGGCACTTCCTCGAAGGCGTGCTGCGCGCGGAAGGCGTCAACACCAGCGGCATGACCTTCTCGGCGGCGGCACGCACGGCGCTGGCGTTTGTCTCGCTGCGCGCGGACGGGGAACGCTCGTTCATGTTTTACCGCAACCCGAGCGCGGACATGCTCATGACGCCCGCGGATGTCGCCTACCGTGTAATTGACACGGTCAAGGTGTTTCACTATGGCTCGATCACCATGATTGGCGAGCCGAGCCGCTCGGCGACGCTGGCGGCGATCCACCACGCGCAGAAGAACGGCGCGTTCATCTCCTACGATCCCAATTTGCGTATGTCGCTGTGGCCGGATGCCGACAGCGCCCGCGCGGGCTTGATCGGTGGGCTGGATGGCGCGCATCTGGTCAAAGTGAGCGAAGAAGAACTCGAATTCCTGACGGGCGGCCACGTGGTCGACCCGCTGTGGCGCGACGGCATGCGCTTGATCGCGGTCACGCGCGGCGCGGCGGGCGTCAGCCTGTACACGCGCGACGGCGTGAGCATCGACGTGGCGGGCTTCAAGGTCAACGCGGTCGATACGACGGGCGCGGGCGACGGTTTCGTCGCGGGCTTACTCGTCGGTCTGCTGGAACAGGGCTTCCCGATGGATGCCGATTCGCTGGCACGCATCGCGCGCTTCGCCAATGCGGTCGGCGCGATCACGACGACGGGCAAAGGCGCGATTCCGTCACTGCCCACGCGCGCGCAGGTCGAGGCGTTCCTCGCCGCGCAGTAGACACTGCTTGAAGAATGCAAAAGGGCGCAGATGTGCGCCCTTTTTGATTCGGAAATCCAAAACATGAACGTACCGCACCCCAGCCAGAATCTCTAGCCTCACCCCTAAATCCCCTCTCCCAAGGGCGAGGGGACTTGAAAACGCTGCCTGTCTCCCCTCTCCTTTAGGAGAGGGGCTGGGGGTGAGGCTGGACTCATTTTGCGAGGGAAACAAAAAGGACAAGGCATGCCTTGTCCCTACAAGCGCGTCTTTTCCGAGGATGACCGGATTATGACATGGCGACCGATGGCGTGAGCGCGGCGCGCAGCTCGGCGTCGATAGACTGCGCGGCGGCATAATCGCCGTTCGCGGAGTAGACACGCGCAATCGCGCCTTTGAAATCGACCCAGCGGGTGCGGTTGTCCCACGCCAAGGCGTGTTCGACCCCTTCTTCGAGGATGGCGAGGCCGTCCTCCGTGCGCCCGGTGACCAGATGCAGTTGCGCTTCGATGCCGAGAATGTGCAGTTCGAGGTCGCGGTTGCCGAGTTCACGCGCCTGAGCGCGGTACTGCTGAATCACCAGAGCGTCCATCTCAAAATCGATGTCGGCCTGATTGAGAATGCGCAGGCGCAGTTGGTCGGCGCGCTGCTGCAAAATCACCGTGCGGAAATTTTTCGAGGAGCTGCCAGGCATAATGCCTCCTGCTGCTGATAAGGACAATTATCAGCATACCTGACACTCGGTCCTCGCTTTGAATAACACTTCGTCAATCCTGTAAATTTATCCCCAATTTTTGCGAAGCCGCCCCTGTGTGAATTTCGTTGAAGACGAGCCGGCGAACGCCGTTTACTTCACATAATCGGCGCCCAGCAGTCCGTAGATCAGGCTGTCGTGGAATTGGCCGTCGGGTTCCAGCGAGAAGGCGCGCCGCCGACCATCCAAGCGGAAGCCGAGGCGTTCCAGTACGCGCACTGACCGCGCGTTTCCATCGACGACATGCGCTTCGATGCGGTTCAGATTCAAGTTAGCAAAGCCCCAACCGAGGATCGCCTTGAGGCCTTCGTAAGCATAGCCCTTGCCCCAGTGCGCGTGGGCGAGATCGTAGCCGAGGTCGAGGCGGCGGTTGTGCTGATCCCAGTAGTTCAGCCCGAACAGGCCGATCAGCTTGTCCTGACCGTGTTCGGTGACCGCCCACTGTATGCCGTATTTGTTGGGAAAGATGATCGTGCGCAGGTCGTCAACCAGCTTTTCCGCTTCGTCGGTGCTTTGCATCGGCTCGCCGTTGTAGCGCTGCACTTCGGGATCGCTGCGCAGCGCGAAGACCGCCTCGACGTCGGTCGGCTCGACCTCGCGCAGCACAAGGCGCGGTGTGGTCAGCCTGGGGAACGCCGAGAAATCGAACAGGTCAGTGGTGGTCATCAATTAATTAAACCCTTTATTGTAAGTATGGCATCAGTATGCGGGATAAATGCACGTTTGACAATGGATTTCCCCCCAGTATCTTGAGGGCGAATTTGTGCGTACCCCACCTATACTGAAAACAAGGTCAGCTAGCGATCCAGCAGTTACCTAAACGCAAGATTGCGCAGCTATCGTTCGCATTCGACCCCACCCTCGGCCCCTCCCCGAATTCAGGGAGGGGAGACCGATTGCCCGCTCCCCACTGGCGTGGGAGCGGGGGCTAGGGGGTGAGAGAGTACGCGAATAGGTACTATCCCTAACTGACGTTGAAACCATGATTGGCTCATTCGCCTCAAGGATGCCGCTATGCCTGAAAAAGCCTGTCCCCGCTGCCAGCAGCCCATGCGCCTCGACACGCAGTCCGGGTTCTGGGTGTGCCCGAATAAGCACCGTGTCCCCGAAACGCTCGACGAAGCGCAGGCGCGCATGAAGGCCAAAGGCGAACGCCCCAGCGTCACGCTCACCTACCGCGGCAAGCTGGAAGCGCGCACCAAGTCGGTGTTTGAGACCGCGCACGACTATCTGTGGCAGGGTGACCCGACGCGCGCGGTGCAAATCTTCAAGCAGGCGGTGGATTTGCAGCCCGATTTCGTCGATGCCTACCTGTGGCTGGCCAAGCTCACGGATGATCCCACGCAGAAACGGCACTATCTCGACGATGTGCTGGCGCGCGATCCCGGTCACATTGAAGCGCTGCGGCTGCTCATGGTGCTCAATGGGGAAATGACGCCCGAAGAGGCCGAGCGCTCCATTCAGGCGGCGGATCCGCGCCGCCAGCAAGCCGAGGGCGCGGTTAAGGCGACCACGCAAACGCTGATCTGCCCGGTGTGCGGCGGCGGCCTGACGGTCGATGAGACGAGCGGGCGCGTGGTGTGCAAATTCTGCGGCTATCTTGCGCCGCTGGAAAAGCGCAGCGACCGCGAAGGTGGCACGCTCGGTGTGGCGCTGCTCAAGCGGCGGGCACAGGCTGTGCAGTGGGTGATCGGCGAACGGCTGCTGCGCTGCAAACAGTGCGGCACCGAACGCACGATCCCGGCGGGGCGGTTGTCGCAAGTGTGCCCCTTCTGCGGGGCGAACGCCGTGATCGAAAGCGACGCGCTCAAGACGGTGGAAAAGCCGGATACGCTGCTGCCGTTCGTCGTGACCGAGGATCAGGCGAAGCTGGCGATCCGCGAACGCCTCAACAAGCTGGATCAGCGTATGGCGGGGCTGCTCGATGACAACCGCGTCGCTCACGCCGTGATCGAAGGGCTGTTCGTGCCGCTGTGGGTCTTCGACGCGCTGGTCAATGTCTCGCAGACCACCACGGATCAGCGCATGCCCAACAGCCGCGATCAGGTGCGCACGTTCAAGCCCTACGAGAATATCCAGTTTCAGGATGGCATGGTCGGCGTGCCCGTGTTCGGCATGAAGCAACCGCCAATCCTCAAGCACATCAGCGAATACGAGCTGAGTTCAGCGCAAGCCTACGACCCCAAGCTGCTGGCGCGCACCCCGGCGGCGCTCTACGACATCGACTTCGATGCCGCCTCGCTGACGGCGCGCAGTCACATCACGCAGACCATGCGCGACCGCTACGAACGCGGCAGCGGCCAATCAGTCGAGGTGAAGGTGTACGCCAATGTGCTGCAAATGACCTTCACGCTGATCCTCGCCCCGGTGTGGATCGCGACGCTGTACGAGCGCGACGGCGAGATCCGCGCGGCAGTGGTCAACGGGCAGACAGGTGAAGTGGCGTTGGGCGAGTCGCGCAAACCGTGATCACGCGATGATAGCGATAGCCGTCTCCATGACGCGTCCCAAACGCTGATCGCCCTCGACGTGCAGCCCCGCGCTGATGGCCGCGGGATCGAGTCCTTTGGTGAACAGCTTCCAGGCGGTGTCGGCATCGAGCGTGACGACGCTGGTCGGTACCAAATCGGTCTGCGTATACAAGCGCCAGCGATCCGCTTCGCGCACGAGCTGCCAGGTGCCGCCGCCTGTCCCGGTAATCACCACCTGGACGAGCGTCCCGTTTGGCGCGGCGGTCGCCGCATAGGTGCGCGGCAGGCAGTGAATGAAGGTGCTCAATACGGCGTGGAAAAAGCGTTCGTCTTTGAGGCTGGTCACGCCGACCGCCTCGCAAATGTGCTGGTGGTGCATCCAGTACTCGGTGAGTTCGCGCGCAATGTGTAAGCCCATGGGATCCTGATCATTGCCCGTCCAGCCGATGGGGCCAGCGGGCGCTGCCGGATCAACCGAGGCGGCATACTCTGCCCACTGCGCGCCGAGAAAATCGAGCAGCGACAGCAGCACCGGGCGGCTCATGCGCCGGGTCGCCTCGACCCACACGCCATTCCGCTCATTGATGAAACTGATTAAATCGGCAAAGGTGTTAAACTGGCGGCGCGGATTATCTGCATCCCGCAAGCCGGAGAGCAAACCCACATCGTCGCCGAGGATGTGCAGCGCGACATCGCGCACGGACCACCCCGCGCACGCCGTCGGCGCGCTCCATTGGTCAGCGCTGAGGCTGTTCAGTACGCGCAGCAGTTCCGCGCGCATGAGGGGAAAGAGATGCGCCGTCGAGGGCGCTTCCACGGGAATCCGCATGGGCTTCTGTCCCTTTCGCTGAGCAAGTCGAGCTGAGTATTAAATCAGTCTCCGCGCATGAGATCAAGTGACGTTATCCGAGCGCCAGCGCCATGACGCCCGCCAGCATGATGCCAATGCCGCCGAAGCGGCGCCGCGAGACCTCTTCGCCGAGGAAGCTGATGCCGAGCAGCGCGCCCATCAGAATGCTGGTTTGGCGCAGCGGCGCGAGCACGCTCACCGCGCTGAAGGTCAAGGCGATCAGGAACAGGATGTAGGAGAGCGAATCGAGGATGGAGATGCTGAGCACCGCGCCGCGGTGTTCACGCCATGATGCCTTAACCGTGCTCCAGCTTTTCACGGCGGCGGGCGCGAGCAGGATCATCTGCGCGACGTTGCCGCCCCATGTGAGCAGAATCGGCGACAGCATGATCGAACTGACGGCGATTTTGTCCCACAGCGTATAGGCGGCAATCGACAGGCCGCACAGCAGCGCGTAGGCGATGGCGGCGCGATTATCACGCCGGAATAAAGTCAGCGGGTTGCCCGTCAAAATCAGCACGCCGATGCTGACCAGCAGCGCGCCCACCAACTGCGCCCCGCTCGGCGTTTCGCCCAGCAGTACAATCGCGCCGATCACTGATAAGGCCGGGCCAGATCCGCGTGCCAGCGGGTAGACCAGCGACAACCCGCCCGTGCTGTAGCCACGCTGCAGCAGGAAATAGTAGGCAATGTGCAGCAGCACCGAGCCGACGAACGCTAACAGCGCATCCGGCGCAAAAATCGGCTGCTGTACGACCATGATCACGATGACGATGGGCAGGTAGATGACGGAAGCGAGCGTGCTGAACAGCCAGATCGAAGACATGCCGCCGCCGATACGCTTGGCGAGGAAGTTCCACGTAGCGTGCATGATGGCGGACGTGAGCACGAGCCCGAGGGCTAAGCCGATAATAAGATTTTTCCCGCACACGCAAAAATAAAAACACGCCTGTGCGCGGCGTGTGAAGCGGAGAGGGCGGGATTCGAACCCGCGAAGGTGTTACCCTTACACGCTTTCCAAGCGTGCGCACTAAACCACTATGCGACCTCTCCAAGCGATTGGCGCGATTATAACAGAGCGTCCCGCCCTTGAGTATAGCGGATTTTACCCTCGCATCACGCGCTGGTGAGCGCGTCGGCAGGGATGAAGCCGTGCTTATGCAGCCACGTTTCCAGTTCCTGAAAACTCGGCTCGGTGATCATGATGCCGCGGTCAATGCCACGCGGACTCGCGCCTTTGGCGAGCGGCGCGGGCGTCTCCGGCGGCAGAATGTCGCCCGGTTCCGCGACGATTATCGTCGGGACGGAGAGGAAGCCTGTCCAGTCGAGCACGCGCTGGCGGGCATCGGCGTCCTTGTCGATGAACACTTCGCGGTAGTCGAGCGCATGCTCGTTGAGGACGCGCTTGGCCGTGGTCACGAACGGGCACGGCGAGGTGCGCAGATACATCACGATTTCTTTGGCCATCAGAACGAACTCCAGTGTCCAGACCGCTAACGATACATGAAACGCATTGCTCTGCCCAACAAGTGTTTGCACATGCGGGGCTTGTTCGTCGGGGAGCACGAGTTGTGCGGCCCTACATCCTATATTCGACGATTTACCGGACACAGCACTGAAGCAAGATTCCGAGTGTCTGGTAGCTCCGCAGAATAGCCTGAAGTCTGTTTGGGGGCAGCGGACGCAATGAATTACGTCCCTACACAAAGACAATCTTCTCGTAGGGACGCGATTTATCGCGTCCGCAAAATCCCAAAACCGACCTGTAACCTATTTTCACAGTGTTCTACGCACTTTGCCCCTACTCAGGCGAAAAGCAGGCATCTAGTAAACCGCATCTGATCTGGCCTCATACGGGCGGGCTGAGGTAGCACAGCACGCCGTCGGTGATGCCGCGCGCCATATCTTCCTGACGATTCACCAACAGATCCCGATCCGCCAGCATGAAACCGAGTTCGATGATCGCCGCGGGTGTAAGCGGGTGAATTTCGCGGAACGAATGGTAATCGGTCATGTCGATGGTGACGCCCGTGCGCCGCTGGAGCTGCGTCGAGGCGGCATACGTCCCGGCGATACATTCGACCAGCGCGTCGTCATTGCCGCGCGCCGAAATCCGCGCCGCCGCCGCCGCGATCAGATAGCCGGAGACCGTTTCAATGCCCCACGATTGGCAGGTGTTGGCGTGAATCGAGACGAGCGCCGCCGCCTGATAATTTTGCAGGCGCGGGTCGAACTCGTCGAGCAGATCGACGGTGTAGCCGAGGCCACGCAGCGAATCGACCACGCGCTGTGCTACCGCGAAGTTGATCTCCGCTTCGGTCAGGCCATCGGGACACACCGCGCCGGGGTCGTCCTCCGGCCCGCGATGACCGGACACGATGCCGATGCGCATCGCCCAGTTGGGCGTGGGTTGGGACGTCGGGACGATGGTCGGCACGGCCTGCGTCGCCATGACGATGCTCAGTTCGGCGCGCACACCATCGGCGATGAAGCCATTCGGCGTCCACCACGTGAAGATCGTCGCCATTAACCCGGCGGCGACCACCACCACGATGATCGAGCGCAGAAAGCCGCCCACCATACTCAAGCGGCGGCGCACGCGCTTCTGACCACGCTGTGAGCGGCGCGGCGATCCGTTGCCGTCCCCCTTGCCGCTGCCCTTGTTGGGCGGCGGTGGTGCTCCACCCCCCGTCTGGGTGGGCGCAGTCGGGGCCGCTTCCACCCCTGCCGGCGGCGCAGCGTCGACCGGGGGCGCGGGCGGCAGATCATTCGGGTCGGGCGTCGGTTCGACGCGCGGCACGGGCGCATTCGCCTTGGCCGCGGTGCGGCGCATCATTTCCATGAATGTCACCGAAGCGGGGACATTTTCATCTTCGTTTTCGGGTGGACGCTTGTTCAGCCAGTCTTTGAACTGCGCGTCGTCGTCGCGGTAATCTGACATGTGTATCCAGAAGCTAGCGTTTACTGCCTACAGTGTACCGTAGAACACGGGGTTCTGGTGCTATGGGGTTGCACTGCTTTCAGCCGTAAGGTCGATTTCCGAGAATTGACTTGAGCGCCGCGCAGATCGCGCATTTCTCGGGTTCTTGAAATCCGCTTTTACGCCTCGATGATAGGAGTGAGCACGATGATCGGGATTTCACGGGTGGTGCGGGCTTCATAATCGGTAAAGTACGGGTACATGGCGGAGAGACTTTGCCACAGCCGCTGACGTTCGGCGGGTAAGGCTAAGGCAGCCCGCACCTTCAACCGCTGATTCAGCACTTGCAGCTCAGCTTCCGGATGGGCTTGTAAGTTCAACCACCAGATCGGATCGCGGTCACTGCCCGAATAGGCGGCGGCGATCACATAGCGGTCTTGATCCTGAACGTAAATCAGCGGGGTGGTGAAGAGCTTGCCGGTCTTGCGTCCGCGGACGGTGAGCAGCATGGTGGGATATTGGGCCATCTGGGCTTTCCCACCCGTGACGCGGTAGAGGAACACATGCATCCGGGAGCCGAAACGGACCAGCGGACGCATCGACGGGTGGCGCAGCAGACCTGACAGCGATAGGAAAAGTTGGGATTTCGTCTGTACCGTGCTCATGTGCCCGCTCTCCCGAAACCATAGCGTTGACATACATGCAGTGTAACGCCAGTTCAGGGGGATGGTGGTTTTTCTCGCTGAAGCTTCATTTTTTGATGCTTGATCGGTCGCAGACATGAGAGAGCGTCGCCAACCAGTGGGAGGGGCAAGTCCATCCCTACAAATGCCAGCCATGTTTTGAACTAGAAGTAGGTTTTCGAAAGTCTTCGTGTAGGGGCAGACCTATGTGTCTGCCCATTTTCGGGCGCACACATAGGTGCGCCCCTACATCCATGCTTGGCGTTCTTTCGAGAACCTACTTTAGCTACGGGCTGCTCTCTACGACTTGGTACACCTGCGCCCCGTCCTGATCAAACACCAGTTCGAGGTACGGCGCGTCAGCGACCGCCGACTGCATCGGGAACTCGGCGGTGAAGGGTGCGCGCCAGCGGTACATCGTTTCGATGCTGTTCGGATCAGTGAGAATCTGCGGCACGATCACATAGTCGACGCCGGACTCCCGTAGCAGATCGGCGTTGGCCGGGTCGGCGGGGTTGTCCCAGAAGGCGCGCAGCCGTTCCTGCTCCGCGATGATCGCCTCCATGCCCTGAAAGAACGGCTGTGGGCGGAAGTAAATGCTGTTGCGTTCCGCGATCACGGGCACCCAGTCGGCTTCGTGCGGCGCGGGGTGATTGAGCACGATGGCGTCTTCCGGCGTATTGGTGCGCAGCCAGTTCATCGCGGCGACATCGGCGTGCGACGAGAACGCGCCGAAAAAGTTGATCTGATCCTTGCTGATTTCGACTAACTGCGGGGTGAGCACGCCGCCGATCAGCAGCACGACGCAGGCGGCGGCCAGTGCTATAGGCGCGACGCGATGCAGCGTCACGCCGAAGCGCTGCTCAAAGAACCGATCCCACACCCACAGCAGCGCAATGCCGCCAAGGATTGTGTACGGGATGATCGGCGCATGCCACGCGATGCTGAAGGGGTAGTCGTAGCGCAGCACGGGCGCGAGCAGCCCGCCGAGCAGCGACGGCAGAATCCCCGTGGTCGAAAAGTCGAGGGCGAGGACGAGCCAACCGACGGAGAGCAGCGCCGCCGTGTTGCGCTGGCGCAAACCGATCACCGCGCCCAGCAGCGCAATCGGCACGATGATCACGCCGTGATAGACGATCATCACCGTCCAGTACGACGGATCGCGGTGGAACGGCGAGACGATCTCCGTGCCGAGCAGCGGCAGCACCGTGCTCAGCCACGGCAGCACGGCGATCAGCGCGATGAACGGCACGCCGAGCGCGATCACCAGCCACGCGCGAAGGGTGGGGCGCGGTTTACCGAGCCACATAGTCGCCAGCCACGGCGCGAAGCCGAGGCCGAGGATGATGGTCGTGTCCGGGTGGCTGAGCACGACCGCGCCCAGCATCAACCCGCCGAAGATCGCATCGACTGTGTAGTGGTGTTTGAGATAGCGCAGCATGAAGATCAGGAAGGCGAAGGCGAACACCAATCCGAGCAGCGTCGTGAAATGCGAATCCATGTAGGCGGTCAGCGTGCCCACGCCGATCAGCATGGCGAGCGCCATCGCGCGCCCGAGCCGCTTGTCTTGCAGTTCCGAGCCGAAGTCATACGCCAGCCAGATCAGGATGAAGGCCAGCACGGCGGCGATGCCGAACTGCACGTTATTCATCGTCTGCAAGAGCTGACCGGAGAGATACGCCGAGAGCAGCGATAGCCCCGGCGAATACAGATAACTCACTTCCGGGTGGAACGGCGCAAGCGTCTGGAAGCTGCCGCCGAGCCGGGCTATGAGCGCCAGATAGCCGAAGCCCTGCGCGTCGGTGTCGAGCGGGACGGGCAAAATCAGCGCGGGGATGACGAAGATCAAGGCGGCCAGCGCGAATAGCAGCAAATCGCGTCCACTCGTCCAACCTTGATCGGCGTCCAGCAGTTCTTCGCCGCGCTGTTCGGCGCGCTTTTGCCCGTAGGAGAGCGTGCCAAACAGGAAGATACTTGTGACGAGGGCGAACAGAATGTAGTTGATGACGAGGGTGTCCCACCCGAACAGCATCGACCAGACGACCGAGCCGCCCATGACCAGACCAAGGCCGAGCGCGGCGGCCAGACCGATACGCGGCTGCGAGGTGGGCAGCGCGGGCGACAGCATCGCCCCCGTACCAATGATCACCGCGCCGAAAATGAAGATGACAAACAGAGGCATAGAGGAAAAGCTCCGGAGTTAAAAGTTAAAAGTTAAAAGTGGAAAGTAGGATCGGCTTGTATTTTACTTTCGACTTTCGACTTTCGACTTTTAACTGGTTGTGAGTATACCGAGAGGAAATGTAAAATTCGAGTTTACACTCATCTGACATCCAGCTAATTGTTGTCTTAGAATCCCCTCATTCGTGCGTTCTAAAATACAGATTGCAGCGTAAGATTCAGACACGCTGAGATGAATTGAAGGGGCGCTTTAGCTATGTCCAAGCGAATTGGCACATTTCTCGTCATTGCGACGCTGGTCGTCGCCGCGTTTTACGTCGGTACGGCGGTCACCACGACCTCCGCGCAGACCACCTTTGTTAGTTTCCCGGTCGTGACGCCACAGCCGGTTCTGTTTCCGGAAAGCGTCACGCAAGAAGAAGTCGTCCTCTCGCAGTTGTACCAGTCGGTGACGCCGTCAGTGGTGTCGATCAATGTGACGGCGCGGCACCCCAGCGTGCAGGGCAATTCCGGCCTCGGCGATGAGATCATCGAAGGCACGGGCACCGGCTTTGTGATCGACACCGAAGGGCACATCGTCACCAACGCGCACGTTGTCGAAGGCGCGACGCGGGTAGAAGTCAACTTCATCGACGGCACGATTGTGCGCGGTGAAGTCGTCGGCATCGACCTCGATTCCGACCTCGCCGTCGTCCAAATCAACCTCCCGGCGGAACAGCTCCGCCCGCTCTCGTTCGCCAATTCGGACGCGCTGTTCATCGGTCAGGAAGTGGTCGCCATCGGCAGCCCCTTCAACCAGCCGTGGACGATGACGACGGGCATCATCAGCGCGTTGGGGCGGCGCATTGAAGGCCTCAACCAGTATCAGATCGGCTCGGTGATCCAGACGGACGCCGCGATCAACCCCGGCAACAGCGGCGGCCCGCTGCTCAACCTCGACGGGCAGGTGATCGGCGTGAACGCGCAGATTCTGAGCCAGTCGCGCAGCAATTCCGGCGTCGGCTTCGCTATCCCGTCCAACCTGACGCAGCGCGTCGCGCAGACGCTGATCAGCAGTGGCTCGGTGCAGTACAGCTACCTCGGCATCGGCGGGCAGGACATCAACCTCGGCTACATTGAGGCGCTCAACCTGCCGAACAACGCGCGCGGCGTCGTCGTGACCAGCGCCGATCCGGCTGGCCCGGCGGGGCAGGCGGGCCTGCAGAACCCGCCGCGCAACGCGACGATTGACGAAAACGGCGTGATCCAGCCGACGAACGTCGACATCATCACGGCAATGGACGGCACGCCGATCACGGGCATGAGCTCGCTGGTGTCGTACCTCGCCGCCTACACGCAGCCCGGTCAAACCGTGCAGATGACGATTGTCCGCAATGGCAGCGAAGAGCTGACGCTCCCGGTCACGCTGGGCGCGCGCCCGAGCAGCAACCCGTAAGTTAACCTCAAACTCCCTCTCGAGAAACAAACCTCACCCCCAACCCCTCTCCTCTAGGAGAGGGATTTAGGGTGAGGTTAGTCTTTAAAAATCAAACCGGGCGGAGATATGATCTCCGCCCGGTTGTTCTATGTCCCCGCTCCGCTCGGAGAGGGGTCGGGGCTGTAGGCTAAGAATCAAAAAGGACTGAGGGTGAGCCAACCAGCTCAGTCCTCAGTCCTTTCATCTCATTCCTGCTTGGCGTTACACGCTCGGCGCTTCGAGCTCCGTCGTTTCGCCTTCGCCTTCTTCTTCGGCGGCTTCCAGCACCAGTTCGCCGTCCTTCGCCGTCACGCGGATCATGCTCGCGACCTTGAATTTGCCGCCGAGAATGCCATCGGAGAGTTCGTCTTCGACTGCGTTCTGGATCAAGCGGCGCAGCGGGCGTGCCCCAAATTCGGGGTCGTAACCCTTTTCCGCCAGCCATTCGCGCCCTTCTTCGGTGATGTCGAGCGTGATGGCGTGTTCGACCAGCCGTTCCTTGACCTTCGCCAGTTCGAGATCGACGATCTGCTTGATTTCGGCGCGGCTCAGCGCGCGGAACACGACCGTCGCGTCGACGCGGTTCAGGAATTCCGGACGGAACATGCGGCGCAGTTGTTCGGTGACATTCTTGCGCATGTCGTCGTAGCTCTGCTTGTCGTCCACCGTCTCATTGCGCGGCGTGTTGAAGCCGAGCGTCGTGCCCTTCTTGATCAGGTCCGCGCCCACGTTGCTGGTCATGACGATGATGGCGTTGCGGAAGTCCACGCGGCGACCGCGCGCATCCGTCAGGGTGCCTTCTTCCATGATCTGCAGCAGCATGTTGAACGTTTCCGGGTGCGCCTTTTCGATTTCGTCAAACACGACGATGCTGTACGGGCGGCGGCGGATGGCTTCGGTCAGTTGACCGGCGTCTTCGTAGCCGACGTATCCCGGAGGCGCACCGACGAGCCGCGCGACCGAGTGGCGTTCCATGAATTCGCTCATGTCGAGCTGGATGAGCGCGTCTTCGCTGCCGAACAGGAATTCCGCCAGCGTCTTGGTCAGTTCCGTCTTACCGACACCCGTCGGCCCGAGGAACATGAACGAGCCGATGGGGCGGCGCGGGTCTTTGAGACCAGCGCGGGCGCGGCGCACGGCCTTGCTGATGGCGATGATCGCTTCTTCCTGCCCGACGATGCGGTTGTGCAGCGCCGCTTCCATCTGCATCAGGCGTTCGCTTTCTTCGCCCGCGATGCGCATGGTGGGGATGCCCGTCCACATCGACACCACTTCTGCGATATCTTCACCGCCGAGGCGCGGCTGCTGCGTCTCTTCGTTCCAGTTGGACTTGAAGGCCGACAGCGTGTCCTGCAGCGTTTCCCGCTGCGCGCGCAGCCGTTCGATTTCGTCGTTGAACGCGCCTTCTTCTTCGATCAGCTTCAGGTCATCTTCGACATGGCTGAGTTCCTGTTCCGCGCGGCGCACCTGCGCGGCTTCCGGACTCTTGTACATGCGCAGACGGGCGGACGCTTCGTCGATCAGGTCAATCGCCTTATCGGGGAGGAAGCGATCCGGGATATAGCGGGCAGACAGGTTCGCGGCAATCTCAATCGCTTCGTCGGTGATTTCGACGTTGTGATGATCCTGATACGCGCCCTTGATGCCCTGCAGAATTTCAATCGTTTCTTCAATCGTGGGTTCGTTCACGATAATCGGCTGGAAACGGCGTTCCAGCGCGGCATCGCTTTCGATGTGCTTGCGGTATTCGTCGAGCGTGGTCGCGCCGATGCATTGCAGTTCACCGCGCGCCAACGCCGGCTTGAGGATGTTCGCCGCATCCACGCTGCTGCCCGCGGAACCCGCGCCCACCAGCATGTGCACTTCGTCAATAAACAGAATGCTGTCGGAAGATTTCAACTCTTCGATCACGCGCTTGAGGCGTTCCTCAAACTGACCGCGATACATGGTGCCCGCGACGAGCGACCCGACATCCAATTGCAGCACGCGCTTGTTCAGCAGCGGCTTCGGCGTTTCGCCGTTGACGATGCGCTGCGCTAAGCCTTCAACAATCGCCGTCTTACCGACACCCGGTTCACCAATGAGCGCCGGATTGTTCTTACGACGACGGCTGAGCACCTGAATCACACGTTCGATTTCGGTCTCACGCCCCACCACCGGGTCGAGCTTGCCTTCCTGCGCCAAAGCAGTCAGGTCGGTGGCAAGCTGGTCGACCAGCGGCGTTTTGCCGCTCTGCCGCTCAGGACGCCGCGGCTGTCGGGGTTCTTCTGGGTTGGGCTGATTGGATTGCACAGGACTCTCCTGTAATACGCGGCGCGTTTGGCGACGCACCTCTTCTGGACTAACGCCCAGACGCTTCAAAATATCAATCGCTACGCCTTCGGTCAAACGAACCAGCCCGAGGAGTAAGTGTTCAGTCCCAATGTAGTGATGCCCCATCCGGCGGGCTTCATCGACCGCGAGCTCAAGGACGCGCTTCGTTCCCGGCGATAATTCCGGCTGGACAGTGCCAGTGCGCGTTGTGGCGCGAGTCATGCGTTCAACCAACTCTTCGACTCGCCGCTGCTCTAAACCTAGCTCACGCAGAACGCGACCAGCCACCCCGCCTTCTTCGCGGATCAGCCCGAGCAGCAGGTGCTCGGTGCCGATGTAATTGTGCTGGAGCCGTTCGGCTTCTTCTTGAGCCAAGCTGAGTACGCGCCGCGCTCGCTGGGTAAAGCGTTCCATTTTGTTCGGCACGGTTCTTCTACCTCCGTTGCCAGTAGAGCCTTAATCTCTCCGGCGCTGTCTAACCCTTAGAACGGCAAAATTGCCAGCCCCTCTACCGCTGATTTCCTCATAGTATACCATAGTCCATTGGAGAAACATAAACGCCAAAACGCCGCGTAATGAATGTTCCCTTAAAATACGCGGCGTAGAAGAGACGCTGTCTTACAGCATCGGTTATAGTGTTGTAATGTGGAGCGGTTAGCTCTCGTCGCCACCGAACGATGTCGCCCAGTCTTGATCGAGATACTCAGCCGAGTTCACGCGCTTGAGGCTGAGGCCTAAGCGGCGGTTCTTCACGTCGATTTTGACCACGCGCAGGGTCAGCTTGTCGTTCTCGTTGACCACTTCACGCGGGTGATTCACGCGCTTGTCCGACAGTTCGCTGATGTGGATGAGGCCTTCGATCTCCGGCACGTCGACGAGCTGAGCGAACGCGCCGAACTTGGTCAGCTTGGTGACCATGCCCTGCACGAGCTGCCCGACTTCGTAGCGGGTCGCGACCGTATCCCATGGGTCAGACGCCTGCCGCTTCATGCTCAGGCCGATGCGCTTGTGGTCGGTGTCGATGCTGATGACTTCGACCTTCACATCCTGCCCCACCTGCAAAACTTCGCGCGGGTGCGTCACATGCTGCCACGACAGCTCGGTCAGGTGCACCAGGCCTTCCGCCCCGCCGATGTCGACGAACGCGCCGAAATCTTCCAGGCTGACGACCTTGCCGTCGCGCACTTCGCCGACGGTGAGCTGCGAGATGAGGTTTTCCTTACGCCGTTCGCGGCTTTCGCGCGAGGCCGAGCGTTCGGAGAGAATCAGGCGGTTGCGCGCGCGGTCCACTTCCATCACCTTGACAAGGATCGGCTCGTTGACCATGCCGCTCCATTGTTCTTCGGGCGTCTGGTCGCCGAGCACACGGCGGCGGTCGGCGCTCATCTGGCTCTGGGGCACGAAGCCGCGCAGACGACCAAAGCGAACGATCAACCCACCCTTGTTGTACCCAGCAATGCGCGTCTCGTAGACTTCCTGATTCTGGCGGAATTCTTCGGCGCGCTGCCAATCCATCTCTTCCGCGGCGCGGTTCAACGAGAGGATGACGTGACCATCACGTCCCTGCGGGTTGACCACGTAGACATTCAACTTTTCACCAACGCGCAGCGATTCCAGCGTCCGCTTGTTCAAACGTTCAAGCTCATCCGCGAGAATGACACCGTCGTTCGGGGTACCCACGTCCACAAGAATCTGTGTCGGAGAAGTCGATTTAATCACCCCTTCGACGAGATCGCCTCGTTTCAGTTGGCTTGATCCCACAGCAGGGGTAGAAGAAGTCGTCTCCACAGGAGTCTCAGTCGCTGGTACGTCGGAGGCGCTGACCGCGTCGTCGGATGCGGCAGGCGCATCGATTTCGCTAGCAGGCGCTTCTGACGCGGCAGGAACCGCGAGTCCCTCAACTGGAGTCGTTGTTTCTTCGTTATTCGACTCTGATGGCTGCTCTACCGAAGCCCCCGACTGCACTTCTTCGGTATTCTCCAGCCCTGACTGATTCAAAGACATGACGTCTTGCTCTCCGCAGGTAAGTGGGTACGCTAGGGATTATACAATATTGCGAAAGGAAATCAACAAGTCCCTAATTGTTCTCCTCCGATAAGTGAGCATCGGCACATCTACACGGTGACAGCCGTGGCGAAACTTTCGCTACAATTAACGCGCCGGCCTTAAGCATAAGGATACGCCATGACCAGTTCTCCATTTATTTTTCAGCTTGGCGCAGTTCGCGGCCAGATTTTTACCGATGGTGTGGGTGTGAGCGCGCCGGAAGTGAGTGCCGCGCGCTATCCCGATCATGTGGAGCAAATGCGCGCGGAGATCGGCGAGGCGCCCGTGCACGGCAGTCGTAATGTGCTGCTGCTCGACGCAGGTGAAGAACGCATCCTGATCGACACGGGCGAAGGCAAATTCAACGCGGTGGCGGATGGTCTGCTCATCCCGGCGCTGCGCGACCACGGTGTCGATCTTGGCTCGATCACCACCGTGATCCTCACGCACTTCCATATGGATCACATTGGCGGGCTGTTGACCGAAGAGGGCACGCCGACTTTCCCCAACGCCCGCTTGATTGCTGCCCGCCCCGAATACGATCACTGGTTGAGCGAGGCGACGCTCGCCGCGCTGCCCGCCGACCGCGCCGCCTTCATCCGCAGCACGTTTGCCGCCTATGAGCGCGTGGAATTGGTCACGCCGCCCGCCGAAGTGTTACCGGGTATAAAGTTGATCCCCGCTTACGGACATTCGCCGGGACAGTGCGCCGTGCTGATCGAGTCGCAGGGGGAACGCCTGCTGCACATCGCGGATAGCTGGCACATCCCCGCGCAGTTGAACCTGCCGGAAGCGCGCATCAAGTTCGACGCCGTGCCGGAACAGGCAATTGCGTCGCGCCGCGCGCTGATGGAGCGCGCGGAGCAGGAAAATCTGCTCACGCTCGGCTATCATTTCGAGTTTCCCGGCCTCGGTCACGTGCGCCGCGCAGGAAATCGGCGGGTGTGGATCATTAAATGAAGTGCTAAAAGTAGGTTCTCGAAAGAAATCCACGAACGAATGTAGGGGCGCACCTGTGTGTGCGCCCAAAACCGGGCAGACACATAGGTCTACCCCTACACGATGATTTTCGAGAAGGTGCGTTAACCAGCTTACTCCCTGAAATTGCGTACGTTCGTAACACGAAATGAGGTTTCAAATCGACAAAATCGCGTTGATTTCCGATGTCCACGGGAATATGCCCGCGCTCGACATTGTCCTCGCGGATATTAAGCGGCGTGGCATTGACTTGATCTACAACCTCGGCGATCTGGTGGGCAAAGGCCCCTCCTCGCCGGCAACGCTCGACCTCTGCCGCGAAGTCTGTCAGGTGATCGTGCGCGGCAACTGGGACGATGCGATCGTCAAAAACGAAGAGTCGCCCGCCGCGGCGTGGTATCGGGCGCAGTTGGGCGCAGAGCGGCTGACGTATCTGCGGAATCTGCCCAACAGCTACGATTTTCGCCTGAGCGGCAAACACGTTCGTCTGTATCACGCCTCCGCGCAGAGCGAACACCATCGCGTCCATCCAAATTCTGGTGACGCGGAGCTGCAAGCCATGTTCGACAATACGCCGTTTACGGGCTTGGATCAGCCGCTGCCCGATGTGGCAGGTTACGGCGACATTCACGGCGCTTACCTGCTCCCGGTCGAGATTGGCAACACGACCAAAACGCTGTTCAATGTCGGCAGTGTCGGCAATCCGCTCGACTGTACGCTGGCGACCTATGTCATCCTCACCGGCATCCTCGACAGCGCCGCGCCCGCTCCGCTGTGCATCGATTTCGTGCGCCTGCCTTACGACATCGACGCGGCAGTTGCGCAGTCGAGCCAGACGCAGCAGCCAGACTTCGAAGCGTACAATCAGGAACTGCGCACGGGCATCTACCGGCATGCGCGCAAAAAATCGAGCTGAGCATCGCGGTTCTGTGCGGAGTCAAAAAGGACGAGGCAAGCCTCGTCCCTACAACCGTTACCCTGCGCCGCGATCAGCCGCCGACGCCCATTTGCTGCATCAACGCCATCATGTCGAAGTTGATCCAGCCTTCGGTGACTTTGCCGTTCTTTGCTTTGAAGACGCGCGTGCCCGTCCAGTAAATCTTCTTGTTCGTCGCCGGAATGCCCATGAAGTTGCCCGAGTGTGTCCCTTCGATCACGCCACGCCCGACGACCGTGTCGCCTTCCGCCACCAGATCGGAGAACGTGAACCACACATCTGGGAACGCGTCGGAGAAGATGCGGTAAGCGTCCTTCAAGCCGGGAATGCCGGGCTTCTGACCGGGGATCGGATTGTGATCGATGAAGCCGGGATCGACGAATTCGTCGAAGGCGTCGTAATTCTGCATGTTCACTTCGTAGACGTAGCGGGCGACGACCGCGCGCATTTCATCGAGTGAACCGGGTTCGGCGGGCTTGGTGATCTGCTCGCGCAGACCGCCGAGATCCGGCGCGCCCCAGTGTTCGATGATCTTGTTATCCTGCACGCGGAAGAACCCGAAGGACGTCCACACGACCTTGCGCCCGGTCGGCGGCACACCCATGAACGGTCGTCCGAGGTGCTGCGCCGTCCCGGTGACGCGGGTGGCGACCCAGTCGCCCTCATCGACCATCGATTCGATCACGAAATGCACATCGGGGAACGCACCGCGGAACATCTTCGGAATCTGCGCGACCTGTTCGAAGATCGTACCCGTGTGCGGGATGCCGGGAGGCGCGGAGTGATCCACGTAATCCGGGTGATACAGTTCGGGGATGATCTCAAGGTTCCCCTTGTTGATCACCTCTTCGACAAAGCGGCGGTACACCTGTTTTTTCATCGATTCAGCCATTTTCGTCCTCTTTCTCGCCTAGTGTCCGCCGGGGACATGCCCCAACTGCATCATCATGCCGACCATATCGACCAAACCCCAGCGCTCCACGATCTTGCCGTTGGCGAGGCGGAATTCGCTGATTTCGGTCACGCTGAACGATTTGCCCGTCGCGGGCAGGTTGAACAGCGTACCGCTCTGCGTACCCGTGATGCGCGCGAGAATGGTCACGCGGTCATCTTCGGCGACGATCTGAATTGGTTCGCTGTGATAATTTGGCATGGCGGAGCGCAGCGCCTTAGCCGCCTGCACCATTGCGTCGCGTCCCTGCGCGGGGACATCCCACGCGCGCCGCGTCGGGTGATCGATGAAATCGGGCGCGACCGCCTGATTGATGAAGTCGAGATTGCCCTTGTTCCATACTTCATCCTGCGTTTGCAGAACCAGCGCTTTGTTGCGTTGTTCGAGTTCGGTAGCCATTGTCTGTCCTTGTCTGCCTAACTGCCGGGCATCTTGATCACGCCGAATTGCATGAGCAGGGCGAGCGTATCGCAGTCCTGCCACGCTTCCTTGATACGGCCATCTGCGTTGAAAACGAAAATGCACACGGCCGTGTACGTCACGGGCGCGCCCGTTGGCGGCGCCATCCCGCGGTAGTTGCCGAGATGCGTCCCCCGGTTGACCATGCGCACGGCGACCCGGTCAAACTGCGCGATCACCGACTGAAAATCCAGAACGAGATCGGCCATCGCCGCGGTCAACGTTTCAAAGTACTCCACCAGCGCATTCGTGCCGGGAAACGTCATCCCGCCGTCGTGAAACACAAAATCGTGGCTAAACAGTTTCTTGGCGTCTTCAAATAGTTCCTGATTGATGAGGTTTTGCAGTTGGAGGATCGTGTTACGGTTGCGCTCGCGAATCTCCTCGTCCGAGAGCTTGGGCATATCGGCGTGAGCTGTGCGCCACATCTGATCGGCCTGCTCATCCCGAGCAGAGTTACTCGCAGTCGGTTGGGACATGGGGGTATCCTCTCGTCATAGAACTGCGGAACAGAATTGCCCGCACAGGCGACCAACGACGCAGTGCTCGACCGTTTGGGAACAGTTGAGGCGGCGCCAGTCGATCAATTGCATGCACGGATTGCTTGAAATATAGGGCAAATAAAATATTCAGGCAACCTACCAAAGGCGGAGATACGGTTTGTCTATTGACGGGATCAGCGGGTCAGCAAGAAGGACAGGGTCAATGTCCTGTCCTTTGCGTTGGTTAGAGCTATTTTGGTTGCGCCCAAAGGGAACTATCATGCGTAGGGAAGGGGCTCGAGGGTGTTCAAGAAGCTTTCGTACAGCCTTTCCACTCGCCAGCGGACGCAATGATGCAGTTTAAGAAAACGATACGAATTACCCCTCTCCCCCAACCCCTCTCCCACGCAAGCGGGGAGAGGGGAGAAAAAACGCTTTTGCTGGCTCCCCTCCCCGAATTCGGGGAGGGGCCGGGGGTGGGGTCGGAATCCGACCTTTTTCAACACCCTCTTGCTTCGTCCACTAACGGAAGGGGCAAGCCCCTCCCCTACTGCCTCAGATTGGACTTTCGTCCCGCTCCGCGCTTGTGTGGGAGCGGGTATGGGGATGAAGTTTAGTCAATCACCGTGTTCTGGCGGATCTGCTGGAGATAGTCGGTGCTGGCGTTTTCGTGCCGTTCGAACACCAACTGCCCCCCCACCTCATCGATCACGATCAGGTCACCGCTGCGGGCTTCGCCGCGCAGGAGCTGCGCGCTGAGCTCGTTTTCCAGATAGCGCTGCAAGGCACGGCGCAGCGGGCGCGCCCCGAACTGCGGATCGTAGCCCTTCCGCGCCAGCCACATGCGCGCCGGTTCGGTGAGGTGCACGGCGAGACCGCGTTCGCTCAGCCGTTCCGCGATTTCGCGCATCTGCAGGTCGACGATGTGTTCGACCTGTTCCAGACTCAGCGGCTCAAAGATGATCACTTCGTCGATACGGTTGAGGAACTCCGGACGGAACGTATCGCGCATCGCCTTTTCGATCTTCTGGTGATCGGCAATCGCCTGTTCGTCGGTCGCCTGCACAAAGCCGAGCGCGCCGCCCCGCTTGGCAAATTCCGTGCCGAGGTTGCTGGTCATGATGATCACCGTGTTGCTGAAATCGACCGTGCGCCCCTGACCATCGGTCAAGCGGCCATCTTCGAGGATTTGCAGCAGCGCGTTCCACACTTCCGGGTGCGCCTTTTCGATTTCGTCGAACAGGATGACGCGATACGGGCGACGGCGCACGGCTTCGGTGAGCTGACCGCCTTCTTCGTAGCCGACGTATCCCGGCGGCGCGCCGAACAGGCGGCTCACCGTGTGCTGTTCGCGGTATTCGCTCATGTCAATGCGCACGAGCGCGTCTTCGTCGTCAAACAGGAATTCCGCCAGCGTCTTCGCCAGCTCGGTTTTACCGACGCCGGACGAGCCGAGGAAGATGAACGAGCCGATCGGGCGGCGCGGATCTTTCAGGCCGCTGCGCGAGCGCCGGATCGCATGGGCAATTGCGCTGACCGCGCCTTCTTGCCCGATGATCCGCTTGTGCATGGCTTCTTCCATTCGCAGCAGCTTCTCGCCTTCCGTCTCCAGCACCTGATTGACGGGGATGCCCGTCCACTGGGCGACGACCGAGGCGATATCGTCGGCGCTCACGACTTCGTCAATCGTGTTTTCGCGCTGCCACATCATCTTTTCGCGGTCAAATTCATCCTGAAGCTGCAAACGGCGCATCTTGTATTCGGCGGCGCGTTCGTATTCGCGCGCCATGCCCGCCGCTTCTTCGTCCGCCGTCAGCCGCTGAATGGCGGCCTGCATTTCCTTGAGGCGGGGCGGCATGGAGTAGAGCGCGACGCGCAGTTTCGCCGCCGCTTCATCCAGTAGATCGATGGCCTTGTCGGGCAAACGCCGATCCGCCACATAGCGATCCGCCAACCGCGCCGCCGCGATCACCGCGTCATCGCTGATGGTGACCTTGTGGTGCGCTTCGTAGCGGTCGCGCAGACCAAAGAGCATGTCGATGGTATCTTCCACGTTCGGTTCTTCGACGTAGACGGGCGCGAAACGCCGATCCAGCGCCGAATCTTTTTCGATGTGCTGACGGTATTCGTCCAGCGTGGTCGCGCCCACGCAGCGGAGTTCACCGCGCGCCAGCGCCGGTTTCATCATGTTGCCCGCGTCGAGCGCGCCTTGCGCCGCGCCTGCGCCGACGACCTGATGCAGTTCGTCGATGAAGAGGATGATCTCGCCTTCCGCGCGCTGTACTTCTTCGATAGTCGCCTTGAGGCGTTCCTCGAACTCACCGCGGAAGCGGCTGCCCGCCAGCATCGCGCCAAGGTCAAGGCTGATGACCTTCTTGCCTTGCAGCAGTTCCGGCACATCCGCTTCGGCGATCTTCTGCGCCAGGCCTTCGACGATGGCCGTCTTACCGACGCCCGCCTCACCGATCAAGACCGGGTTGTTCTTGGTGCGGCGGCACAGAATTTGAATCACGCGCAGGATTTCGGCATCACGCCCGATCACCGGGTCGAGTTTGCCTTCAATCGCCATGCGGGTGAGGTCACGGCTGTATTTTTCGAGCGTGCGATAGCGGCTTTCCGCCTGCGGGTCGGTCACGCGCTGACCGCCGCGCACATCCTTGATCGCTTCATACACGCGTTCTTTGGTGACGCCCACATCCGCCAGAATCTTGGCGACCGCCGTGTTGCGTTCGCTCAGGATGGCGAGGAAGATGTGTTCCGTCGAAATGTACTCATCTTTCAGGCGATTGGCTTCTTCGTTGGCTGTGTCGATAATTCGCTTGACACGCGGAGTGATGAACACCTGACCCGTACCGCCGCCGTAGATCGCGGCTTTGGGGCTGGCCAACAGAATCTCATCAAGGCGGCGACGCATGGCGTCCACATCGACCGACAGCCGTTCTAAGAGCTGCGGGATCACGCCGTCGGCCT
The DNA here is from genome assembly GCA_016717205.1 of Candidatus Flexifilum breve. GTDB lineage: Bacteria > Chloroflexota > Anaerolineae > Aggregatilineales > Phototrophicaceae > Flexifilum > Flexifilum breve. Next base: position 1,226,598 of record JADKGC010000002.1, on the reverse strand, counting down.
GTTCGAGCAGCGCCAGCAGAATATGCTCGGTATCGACCTGATTGTGTCCGTAACGCTGCAAAATTTCGTAAGCGCGGGCGGCGGCGTCTTGCGCGCGTTCGGTGAATCGTTCAAAACGCATCATGGCGGGTTTACCCTGTTTCTACAACTGTCTATCCTCATTGTACGAGGATTCACGATCATTTGCCGTCTTTTGACATGGCATGTTGAGCGTACAGTATAGCCATGCCGCGTAAAAATCACGTTGGCACACCGTTAGAAGTTGCAGGCGGTGGTCTATAACAAGTGGGAAATGATCCGAAAGCTGGCGGGAGAGTGCATCAGCGCTAATTATAAATTCTGGTAAGATTTATAAGAGCGTATGGCATACAGAGCGGAGGATAAATTGAAAACGCAGATTTCGAGGTCGATCAAAGCTCACTCAACAACTCTTTTTGCCAGTGCTTTACTTTTCCTGCTGCTTGTTCTGACACTTCAAGTATCAGCCGGCACGGTCCCGAATGATTACTTTTATTTGATAAGTGGTATAAGCGCACAATGCGTACCGGACGATCCGGGAAACGTCCATATCGAGGTCGAGTGGGTTTTGGTCGATGTCTATGTGCCGACGGGCGTCGTCATGGTTGGTGTTTTTTCCAATGATACGTCGAATACGGTTGTCTCTTCCATACTCTCAGCTCAGGGTGCTCCAGGAGCTGGAGCACGCAGCACTTTGATCGAAAATGCCGCTTCAAACAGCGGCCCGCTTCCGGTGAGTTGGAACCTGCTCATCAGTTTAACTCTGGAAGGAACCTTACTCGGTTATTCAGAAGTGACGGCAACATGCCTGGGCGATCCTTCTTCTCCACATATCGCGATCAGAAATACGTTTGGACCTGAGGCTACTGAGGAACCGGGCGCCACAGAGCCAGTCGAGCCGGAGACTACAGAGACAATCAGGCCGCTTCCTGTCGGCACGCCTGCTTTTTCAGGGCCGCCGCTGCCGATCAATCGGAACCTTGTTCTCATGACGAGTGATTCTGATGTGTATTCGGAACCGAATGGTCTTCCGACGGGAGCGTCCGTCCATCGCTGCCAGACCGCTTTCGTGGTCGAAACTAGCGAAGATGGTGAGTGGTATCGTCTCTATGTGATGGGCGGTTGGATTCCGGCCATCAACACGCGTGATGTAGCGGAGGACTATGGTCAGTCCGGCAGCGAAGTGATCGATCCGTCCTGCCAGTAACTTGTGCGACTGCCTAACCGGAGGTTTAAAACCTCCGGTTGGTATTATTCCCGCATAATGCGTGCGCGGCGCAAATCCTCTTCGCTGCGTTCCAGCAGCTTTTCCAACATGTCGAAAATTTCGGCGGTGTCGCGGGACGCGAGGCGAATACGCCCGCGCATAGCCTCGCGCAGTTCGTCCAGCATCACCCACGGGTCGTCTTTGGGCGCGCGCACCAGATGATTGACCGACAGGCCGCCCAACACCAGCGGCAAATAAATGTACACGAGATCGCTGTCACCTTGCCCAGCCAGCCATTTGAGGAAGCGCTCCGCATAATGGATGCGTTCGGTACGGTCGCCGAGGTTGACACGCACCCGTGACCGGATGATCGTAAAGCCGAACAGAATGGCATCGTAAATCAGCGCATCAAACAGGTACTCGACGGCCACTTCGCCCGGGTCTTTGCGCGCGACGGTTTCGTCGACGGCCAGCGTCTGGCACAGTGTCTGAAACCAGCGTTGATCCTCAATGCGATAGTTCGGGTCGGTGTCTGACTGATCCTCGAAGGTATACACCAGCATTTTGGCAATCGCGCGCGATTCGCCGGGATGCAGTGGCAAACCATGCGCGGCGTACAGCTCATCAACGGCGTGAAAGAGCGAGATATACACATCGCGCGGCACAAACGTCTGCGCGATCACGCGGGCGGCGTCGATCTTTTCGAGCAGATGCTGGCGTTCTTCGTTCAACTGCTGGCGCGTCCACAGCGGTTCGTAGGTCGGTTTGAGCGCTTGCGTCACATTGGGCAGGCGCTTTGAGTCGATGCTGAACGAGACCGTGAGTTTGCCGTCGTCGAGCACATGCTCGGGGAACTGAATATCGCGCAGCACTTGCAGCTTGAACGGCGACACAGCCAGCACGGAGGGCGGCGCGCCGCGCGTCGGCGGGCGGACGAGCTGGCCATTTTTAGCCGCTTTCGCCTTCAGTGAGACTTTGATCTCGACCTCCTCGGCGGGCTGCGACGGCATGATCGGCGCGAGCGGCATGCGCACGACGCCCGTTTCGCCGGGGGTCATGTGCAGCGTGACGCTCTTCTTGGGGATCGAAAACGCGACGGGTTTGCCGTTCGGGTCACGGGTGGGTAAGTCCAGCGTAATGCGCACTTCCGCGCCCTGATCGATCATGTTCTGGACGATGGCCACGACTTCGATCGGTTGGTTGATATAGGCGCGCTTGGGGAAAATGCCCACCGCCGCTTGCACCGGGTCCAGCGTAATGCGGGTGTGCCCCGCAATCGCGCCCAGCACATCCGGATAGGGAGGTTCAAAGTGCAGTCGTTTGTCCATAATCAGCTCAACTTTATCCCGTATTTCTGACCGGTGCGCGACAAAATATCCACGCTCATGATGAAGATCGGATCATCTTCCGCGCACTCGCCCATGCGAATTTCCAGCGCGTGGCTCAGCGCCTTAAACAGCTCCGACGGATCTTCGTTCGGCATCATCACCACATCGGAGACGATCATCCCACCCATGACCAGCGGCAAATACAGCAGGCTGAAGTCGATACTCTGCTTGGACTTCAGTTTTTCCAGCAGCTTTTCGCGGTAGTTGGCGCGTTCGTCGGGCGCGCCGACATCTTCGCCAGTGTCTTTCTCGATCAGCTCAAAGGCATGGTCAATAGCATCGCGCAGCAGGTCGTCGAAGATGTACTTGGTGATGATCGGCACGGCTGCTTCGGCAGCGCGCGCATCTTTCTCAATGTAACTAATGTAGGCGCGCGTCCAATTGGGGATATAGGGCTTCGTCTCCCATGTAAAGGGGTCGCGGGCGATCAGCGCGTCCACGTTGTACACCCCGGCGGCGATGTGCCCGTGCCCGGTGTGACGCGGTGAAGCGTATTCGAGAATCAGCGTGAGCAGCTTGGCGATCAACCCGACTTCGGCGGGCTTGGCCGCGTACCCGGTCGCCTGAAAGCGGGCGGTCGTCGCCTGCAGGAGCGGTTCATAGAACGTGGTGCGCTTCAACTGCGGCAGCGTCTTGATCTGCAAGAGGCTGCCATAGCGGTGCAGCAGGTAGCGATCATCCGTGTAATCAGAGACTTTGCACACGCTCACCCAGCCGGATTTCGTGTCGTCGACCGCTTCGCCGAGCTTGCCGGGCGCGAGATCAAACGTGAGGTCAAACGTGTGGCTCAGGCGCTTGTGGGCGCTGAAGTTGAGCGCGCGCAGTCCCATGATGCGCTCTTTGAGCGCGCCGGGGACGAACTGCGTTTCGACCGCGCCGCCGCCCTGTTCGGCACGCAGGCGCTGCGGCTTACCGAGCGGTTTCACTTCAACGTCGGCGCTGAGTTTGTAGCCTTGGGCGGGCGCGGTGTTCGCTTCGGTCATGATCGGCACAGCAATATAGCCGACTTCGGCGGGTTTGACGGCAGCGACTACGCGCCCCGCCTTCGCCGTGAAGCGCGCCTTCTGTTTGCGCGCGTCGAGGTCGGGCAGCGTGAGGGTAACGGTGACGTCAAGGTCAGTATCAGTCGCATTCTGTACGGCGATAATCAGTTCAAACGGGCGACCAGCACGCGGCGCAGCGGGACGGGTGGCCAGCGCGACCTGGGCGGGGCCGATGTTCGCCCGCGCGCCCTTGGTGATCGCGCCGAGAATATCAGGATAGTTCACCGTAGCAGCCATAACCTACTTCTGCCTCGTTCACCTTAGATCGTAGTATATCCGCATTTACAGTTTACGCCGTCCGAGCGAATTGTCCTGTTGAGATATTTATGGATCTACGGGAAAGGGGGAGCCGACCGGGCGCGCGCGGGCAATCGGATCTGCGCAAGGGTTTGATTGGGCGACGCTTCCACTGCGCTGACCCGACGTTATGCAAATATCAGCTAAACTAAGAACAGCGCGATCTTCACCTAAGGAGACCTTCGATGCACTTCAAATCACACCATCGGCTGCTGTTCTTTGTGCTTCTCCTGAGCGTCCTCTCGATTATTCCGGCTGCCGCGCAGAGCGGCGACTGCCTGCCCACCCAGTTCAGCGCGGACGACTACTATCCAATGGCGATTGTCACACCCGGCGATTCGAATAATGTCCGCGCCGAACCCTCTCCCTCCGGCGAACTGCTCGGTCAGATCGCAGCGGGTGCAGGGATGCTTATTGAAGAAGATGATCCGGTTTGCGCAAATGGTTATCTTTGGCGGCGGGTAACCACTCCTTATATCAGTGGCTGGACAGTTGAAGCCAACGCCGACGGCTATTTTATCGTACCGTACGTTAGCAGTGATCCAGTTGTCCTCGTGGAGCCAGCCACCGACAGCGATACTTTGGTCGAAACCCACGGCGTGACATTCACGATCCCGGCGACTCTGCCGTTCATTCAAGTCACTTCGGAGGTTGTCCCGTTTAGCTTGTACCGCCAAACCGAATATCCGAGTGCGCTCGAATTTATCCTCTACCGCTCGGCTGATGAACCACAGCCCATCGTCGCACGCATCGACGTTTATAACCTCGGTGCCAGCCGTGATTACAGCCCCAATGCCGATTGGCTGGAAACGACGCTCATCGATCAGCCCCCGGTAGCCGAAGCGATTCGTGAATATGGCGGTTTTCCGCCGTCGCCACACACGTTCAGAGGTGCACCCGCTTATGTTCCGTTTGGCAGCGGAAATGGGCTGCGCTTCGTCACAGCGTTTACGCAAGATGATGTGATTTTTACGCCGGATGGTCCCTTTAACGTCGTCTACGAGGGGGTCACCAGCGACAGCGCTTACCGAGTTCGCATCCGATTCCCCGTGCAGATACCAGCCAGCGCGCTCCCAGCCGACCCGATCCGGGGAAAAGAGGATGCCTACGCCATTTATTTGCGCATGCTCGAAGGCAATCTTTCGGCGCTGCCCACCAGTGCGTTCACGCCGGATCTCGCGCTGTACGATGCGCTGTTCAGCTCGATTACGATCACCAACCCGGACGCGCTCGCCGCCGCGCTGCCATAGTTGAGCTGAGAAACGATAATTCGATCCAAGGCAGTCAATGTAGGGGAGGGGCTTGCCCCATTGGCGAGTTAACCGCATGCAATTTACGCAATAATCGGGGATATCGGCTGTAGGGGCGACCCTATGTGGTCGCCCGTGAACGGAGGGAGGGGACACTGCCCCTCCCCTACGATCAAGTTACGCGGCTTTAGGCACGGGGCGTGCGGGGTGAGGTCGATTTACCGTTCGTACACCAGCCGCCCGCCAACATAGGTCTGTTCGACCACGAGGTTGGGTAGGTCGGCGGGCGGCGTGATCAGCGGATCACCACTCAAGATCACCATATCCGCCCATTTGCCGCGGGTCACGCTGCCGCGGTTGGCCTCGTCGCCGCTGGCGATCGCTCCCCCCATCGTATAGGCGTACAGCGCCTCATATGCGCTGATTCCCTGCTCGCGCGTGAACGGCTGACCGGACGCGTCGCAGCGATCCAGCGCGGCCTTCATGCCGAGCAGCGGATTATCATCCGGCACGACGGGCGCGTCCGAACTCAGCGCCACGGGCAGTCCGGTGTCGATCATGTCGCGGATGGGGAACACTCCCGGCAGCAGCGCGTCGGGGATATAGCGGCGGTAGTTCGCGCCGAGCGCGTACAGGAACACGCTCTGCGGCACGGCCATCGTGCCAATCGCCTGCATACGCTGCAAATGTCCCGGCGCGGGCAGCGCGACATGTTCAATGCGATGCCGCAGCCCCGGTTTGCGGCGGTGCAGTTCTTCGTACACGCTGATCACCTGTTCCAGCGCCACATCGCCGATGGCATGGGTCGCGATGCGGAAGCCTGCCGCGTGCGCTTCCCACGCCAAGTCGAGCAGTTCCTCATCTTCAAAGCGCAGCACACCTTGATTGCCCGTCTCTTTGTATGGCGTGCTGATCGCGGCGGTCGCGCCGCTCAAGCCGCCATCGGCGAAAAACTTCACGCAGTCGATGCGGAGCGTATCGCTCACGTATTTTTCCGGCAGCGGGTAGGTGATTTTCTCCACGCCATCCGGTCGGCGGATGGGCAGACCATTGACGCGTACCGGCAGATCGCCCGCGGCTTCGAGCTGGCGATACACGCGCACATGCGCGGGCGTGAGCAGCGGATCGGTCGCGCTGGTGATGCCGAGCCGCAGTTGGTGATACATGGCTTCACGGATGCCGCGCCCCATGATTTCGTCTTCGATGTCGGGCATGGCGCGGGTGATCAACCCCATCGCCGTTTCCTGCACCAACCCGGTCGGTTCGCCCTGCTCGTCGCGGACGATCACGCCGCCGGGCGGATTGGGCGTAGCGCGGTCGATGCCCGCCAGCTTGAGCGCCAGCGAATTGGCGACGATCATATGCCCGCAGGTGCGCGTGAGCGCCATTGGGTGGTTAGGGCTGGCCTGATCCAGATCGTAGCGGGTGAGGTGGCGGCGCTCGGGGAGCTGGGCTTCGTTATAACCGCGCCCCGTGATCCACGTGTCGGGGGGCAGTTTGGCGGCGCGTTCGGCAAACCCCACGATGATGGCGGGGATATTCGGCGCGGCCGCGCCGCGCGCGTCCACTTGAATCGTCAGCAGCAGGCCGAGCTTCCAGATGTGCACATGGGCGTCGTTGAAACCCGGGATGAGCGTGCGTCCGTCGAGATCCACGCGGCGGATTTGCGTGTAAGTCGGCATGTGGGCGAAGTCGCCCGCATACACGATCAGCCCACGATCATCCACGACGACGACATCGGCGGATTTGCCATCCATGGTGTGGATGGTGCCATTGTAGAACAGCAGCATAGACGAGTTTCCTAACATGATGAAAATCTCGCCTCTTAGTTTATGTCACGATGACCGCCGTGACAATGTGAGCGGGAAGACAGTTCACAGCGCTGGTCGTTGTGACTGTTTACTGTGAACTGTCAACTGATAACTTCGTCTAGACGACGATCTCGCTCTCTTCGCGCGGCGCGCCGAGGTAGCCGCGTTCCTGTTCGATGATCTCCGGTTCCAGCTTAACGTACAGCGCCTTGGGTTCGCGCAGTGCCTGACCGGGGGCGAGCGTCTGCTTCGCCCACGTGCCGATAGCGTTGGTGCCGTCGTAGACCAGCCCCTTGTGATTGCGCGTCGCTTCCGCGTATTCGACGATGTTAAGGTCGCCGAAAATTTGCCCGTCAAAGCCGAGATACTCACGCACGGTCTGCGCGCTGAACGGCAGGAAGGGCGCGAGCAGCGTGTTCAGGTTGTTGATCACGTTGAGAATCGTGTAGACCGAGCGCGCCGCGTCTGCCGCATCTTCCTTAATCGTCATCCACGGCTTGCGCGTGTCGAGATAGCCGTTGGCGTCGCGCACCAGCCCCATCGCCGTGCTGAGCGCTTCTTTGAGCTTGACCGCCTCGATCAGCCCGCCGACTTCGTCGAAGCCGGCCTCAACTTTGGCGATGATCTGCTTGTCCTCAAACGTGAGTTCGTCGTAGGTCGGCACTTGGCCGGCAAAGCGCTTGTAGGCGAAGCTCAACATGCGGTTGACGAGGTTGCCCCACGCCGCCAGCAGTTCCGCGTTCACGCGGCTGAAGAAGCCATCCCACGCATAATCGCTGTCTTTGGTTTCGGGGAACATCGCCGCGATGTAGTAACGCACGGCATCCGCCTGATAGCGGTCGAGGATGTCCGGCAGCCAGATTGCCCAGTTGCGGCTCTTGGAGAACTGCTTGCCTTCGATGTTCATGAACTCGTTGGCGGGCACGTCATACGGCAGGCTGAGCGGTGTCGCACTCCCCGCGTTGTAGATGCCGTCAATGCCGAGCAATTCCGCCGGCCAGATCACCGTGTGGAAGGGGATGTTGTCTTTGCCGATGAAGTTGTAGATTTCGGCTTCCGGGTTGTACCACCAGTCTTTCCACGCGTCCGGCTGCCCCGTGTTCTTCGCCCATTCGATGCTGGCGCTGAAGTAGCCGATCACCGCTTCGAACCACACATACAGGCGCTTGTTATCCCACCCTTCCAGCGGCACTTTGACGCCCCAGTCGATGTCGCGCGTGATCGGGCGACCGCGCAAGCCTTCCGCGATGAAGTTGCGGCTGAAGCTGACGACGTTGGCGCGCCAATGCGGTTCGTGCTTGTCGAGATATTCCAGCAGTTGATCGCTGAATTTGCTCAGATCGAGGAAATAGTGCTCGGTTTCGCGGATCGTCAGGCGTTCTTCGGGGTGATTCTTGCTGCGCGGGTTGATCAACTGCGTGGCGTCGAGCAGGTTGCCGCAGTTGTCGCATTGATCGCCGCGCGCGTCGGCATAGTGGCAGATATAACACTCGCCTTCGACATAGCGGTCGGGCAGGAAGCGCTTTTCGATTTCACTGTAGAGCAGCTTCTGCGTCTCTTTGTAGAGGTAGCCGCGTTCCAGCAGGATCGTGAAAATGTCCTGCGACACCTGATGATGATTTTCCGTGTCGGTGTGCGTGAACAGATCGTAGCTGATGCCGATTTTCTGCTGCGTGAGCAGGAAACGCTCGTGATAATGCTCGAAGATCGAGCGGGCGGTGACGCCGCGCTTATCCGCTTCCACGCTGATCGGCGTGCCGTGGCTGTCCGAACCGGAGACCATCAGCACGCGGTTGCCCTTCAGGCGGTGATAGCGCGCGAAAATATCGGCGGGGAGATACGCGCCCGCCAGGTGACCGACGTGGAGATCGCCGTTGGCATACGGCCAAGCGACGGAGACATGGATGGTTTTGGGCATGAAAACCTCAGCTTTTAGCGATTAGCTTTTAGCGATGAGCCAAAGCAAAACAAATAACCATGACGAAATTGCTCCCTATTGTAGATGAGCCAACGGCTAACCGCTAACGGCTATCCGCTCCAAATAAAAAACCGCCTGCCCGAACGGACAGACGGTTTGCACACCCTCTTAGAGTCGCCGCGCGCTAGGCACGACAAAAACGCCAACGTCCGTCCGGTGAGGAAAGGCGCGGCATTCGCATCGTGGGGTAAACGCGGCTCGTGTTCATGTGATTCAGTATAGGTATAATCGACCTAGCGAGTCAAGGGGAGAACGATCCATGTTGAATCCGGCGCGCAGCATCCTCATTTTTGGCTTCTATGTGATCGGCCTTGGGCTCTCGCTCTTCTTCACGCCCAACGTGGCCGCGGCGCTGCTTGGTTTTCCCGCTACTGTGGAAATCTGGGCGAACGCGCTCGGCGCGCTGGCAATCGCGCTCGGTTTGTACTACGTCAAAGCCGCGCGCGATCACAATGTCGAATTGTTCCGCACGAGCGTGTGGGTGCGCACGCTGTTCTTCGCGCTGTTCGGGATTGCCATCCTCACGCACCCGGGCTACAACGCGCTGTTGGTGATCGCCGCCGGCGATCTGCTGGGCGCGGTCTGGACGTGGCTGGCGCTGCGTCAATCAGCTCCGAAGCCGGGTACAATCTTGTAGGTGACTTCAAGGGGAGAACAGGCAGTTATGGCGTATCAGCTCAACATTGACGGGGTCTATAACGTGCGCGATCTCGGCGGCTATCCGACCGTGGATGGCGGCGTGACGCGGCGCGGTGTATTTGTGCGGTCGGGACTAGTGTCGAATGTGCCGGAGTCCGGGCAGCAGCAGTTCATCGACTACGGCGTGCGCGCCATCATTGACCTGCGCAGCGAAGACGAACTTCTGATGGCGCCCAACAGCTTCGCCACCTCGAACCGTGTGCAGTTTCACAGCCTGCCGCTGGTCAACCGGGCACAGTTCCACAGCGAGCACTGGAAAACCAACGTGATCGCGTTTTACCCAACCGTCCAGCACTTTTACGCGCAGCATCTGGAATACTGCCCCGACTCGTTTCGCACCATCATCAGCGCGTTGATCGACAGCCCGGAAGCCACCGTGTTTCACTGCTTCGCGGGCAAAGACCGCACGGGCATGACGGCAGCGCTGCTGTTGGGCGCGGTCGGCGTGGCGGACGAGCTAATCGCCGAAGATTTCGCGCTCACGGACGCCGGGCTGGCGCAGGTTGTGCCCGTGTGGCGCAAAAACGCGTTGAAGAGCGGCGAGGACATGGAAGCGTTTGAGCGCGGTGTCGTCACGAAAGCCGAGGCGATGCTCGAACTCATGCGCCATGTGGGGCAGACCTACGGCGGCGCAAGTGGATATCTGCGCTCGGTGGGCATCACCGATGAGCAGATCGCGCGGCTGCGCGCCCGCTTTGTCGAGTACCCGCGATGAGCGACGCGAACCACATCACCAGCAGTTACAACCGCGTGAGCGGCGGCTACAACGGGCGCTACGAGCAGAATCCGCTCCCCGGCGTGGCCGCGACTCTGGGCGATCTCGTGGCGCAGACCGGCGCGCGGCGCGTGCTCGAAGTTGGCTGTGGGACGGGACATTGGCTGGAAACGCTCGCGCCGGATCTCGATCTGATCGTCGGCCTTGATCCGTCCACGGGCATGCTGACGCAGGCACAAGCACGACCGGGAGCTATCGCCTTGGTGAACGGGCGCGACGATGCGCTCCCGTTCGCGGACGGCAGCTTCGACTTGGTGTATGTGGTCAACGCGCTGCACCACTTCAACGATAAACCGGGCTTTCCGGCGGCGGTCAAACGGCTGCTGCGACCGGGCGGCGCGCTGGCGCTCATCGGGCATGATGTGCCGTCGGCGCTCGGGCATTGGACAATCTACGAGTATTTCCCCGAGACCATTGACCTCGACCGGGCGCGCTATCCCCTGTGGTCAGATGTGCAGGCGTGGATGACGGCGGCGGGGTACAGCGTTCAGCCGTTGGGCGTCGCGGAACAGATTCATAAGGAATATCGCGGGCGCACTGTCCTCAGCGATCACTTCATGCAGCGCGGTGGTACCTCGCAGCTCTTCCTGCTGACCGACGCGCAGTATCAGGCGGGCATCGACCGTATCACGCGAGCGATCGAAGAAGCGGAGTCCCGCAGCGAAGAAGCCATCTTCCGCACGGACATTCAACTCTATGTAGCGGTTGGGCGGGTGTGACACAAAACTTGCTTAATGAAAGCTAGCCAAGCAAGTCAACCTCTTTTAATTCCGAAGACGTAGGGACTTGCGTGCTTCATGCTCATTCCTGCCAATAGAACCAACTTTTCTGATTCTATGAGACGGGCAGGAGCTCGGCGCGGATGCCGGCGTACACATCGTCGACCGTGAGCGCCGCGCCGAGCGTCAAGCCCGCTGACGTAATCCTCCGTGCTGACTTCACCGCGCACCGAGTCGAGCATCAGGCGCGTCATGCGGCGCACATCCGGTTCAAGTGCCGACTGTGCCAGCGTGACCACGATCCACTCCCGACATAACTGGTTCGATGGATAGAATTACTTTACTTTTCGGCAGGTAATAGACAACAATTTCTGGTTCTCGATACGTAATCGACTGAAGTGTTTCGAACAAAGGACGTTCTATTGAAAACCATTGATTGCCGATCAGCAATGTATAACTATGACCTCCTCGGTAGTGATAGCTGGTAAGGCGAATGCTACCGTCTATGGACATCACCTTATTTATCTCAATATCGACTCTGATATTTCGAGGAAGCCGCGAGATGTAGAAAACTGGGGGCAATACTATTGCTTGTACTACGATCAGTTTCAGCAACCAATTCAAGATCGAGTCGCCAAACGATAACATCCAAACCCCTATCGCGGTTTCAAGGGCGATGACTAAGATGATTATCAACTGGCTTTCACTAGCGATAGATTGCTGTGCCGCTAATATCTGTCTTTCGGACATTTGCCCACGCCGATTCAACAATAGGTCGTTCTGATTGAATCCGATGATACGACTGAGATCACTATCATTCTCGACTTGATACATGATGACTTACCCAACCTTAGCCCCATTATGCGGGCAGGAGCTCGGCGCGGATGGCGGCGTACACATCATCGACCGTGAGCGCAGCGCCGAGCGTCAGCCCAACCGCGTAATCCTCCGCGCTGAGTTCACTCTGCACCGCGTCGAGCATCAGCCGGGTCATACGACGCACGTCGGGTTCCAGCGCGGGCTGTGTCAGCGCGACGGCCATCCACGCGACGGCGGTCACGCGCTCGTCAAGCAGGCGCTTGAGCATCGCCGCGAGGAAAATCGCCCCGGTCTGAATGTGCAGAATGTGATAATCCTGCGCGATCTTCACCGTGCGCGCAAAGTGGATCAGCGCGTTTTCGAGGTCGCCCGCCTGAATATAGTTGAACGTCCGGTTGGACTGCGCCAGCGCCACCACCCACGTATTGCCGATCTCGCGCGCCAACGCCTCGGCCTGCGCGAAGTACGCGCGCGACTGCTCAAGGTTCTGAATCAGCATGTTGACCACGCCGAGATTGTTGTAATCCAGCGCGATCCGGTTGGCGCTGCCCAGCGCCAAACTCTTGGCGAGGCAAATCTCCGAGAGTTCGATGACTTTCAGGATGTTCCCCTGCGCGAAATGCGCGGTGAGCTGCGCGCGGAGCGCTTCATACTCGCTGATGGCGTCGCCGCCTTGCTGCAGCTTGACCGCCTGCTCCAGCAGCGTGAGCGCTTCGCTGAACGCTTCCTGCTGCAGTTTCATCAGGGCGCGGGCGGTCAAGGCGCGCGCTTGCCCGGTCGGGTAGTCGTTGACCTGCGCTAATTCCAGCGCCTGCACCAGCAGCGCCTCGGCGTTTTCCGGGTTGCCGCAGCGCCGCATGGCATCTGCCAGCGTAACCATCGCCTCAATCCGCCGTTCAACGGGAATTTGCGGGAGCGCGAGCAAATGCGTGTACAGCGTCAGCACGTCCTCAAACTGGCCGATGGTGTGGTAGAGCTTGCCCAACTGCTCGACCGCGCCGACCGTGCGCGGATCATCGTCGGGCAGCAGAAACAGCGCCCGTTCGTAGTAGGTGCGCGCCGCGGTGAACTGATTCAGGCGGATGGCCTGCTGACCCGCCGCCAGCGTGTAATGCAGTTCCTGTGTTTCGTCGTGCGCCGCCGCCCAGTGCCGCGCGAGGATCGCATCGTATAACTGATCGTGCGCGAAGGCCTGTTCCAACGCGCGGGCAGCTTCTGCATGGAGCTGACTCAGCTCGTCGGGATCGGTCAGATGCAGGATGCCTTCGCGGATGCGGTCATGGGCGAACTGCAAGCGGCCGTCGGCGATTTCGAGGATCGCCGATTCCAGCCCGTAATCGATCCAGCGGAAGTCCGCCGGGGTGAGCAGTTCCGGGTGGATTTCGCGTCCGATGACCGCTGCCAAGCGCAGCGCCCGGTGATATTCGACCGGGACACGCGCCAAACGCCGTTCCGCGACCGACAGCACGCCCTGCGAAAGCAGTTCGTCGGAGAGTTCCAACTGGCCGATGTTGTCTAAGCGCCCGGCATCTTCCGCCAGCGTGCGCAGCAAATCGACGATGAAGAACGCATTGCCTTCTGTCTGGTTGAGCAAAAACTGGATCAGCGTCGGGGTGGTGTCTGCCAGCATATATTCGGCGAGCGTTTGCACCTCGTCGGCGGCGAGGCGCGCCAGATGCACCGTCTGCATGCCGGGGAACCGTTCGGGCAGGCGCGGCGCTTCATCGCTGCGATACGTGCCGATCACCACGATTGGATATTGTGCCTCCAGCCCGATCAGCGGTTCGATCAGGTCGTAGGTGTCATCCGCCCAGTGCAAATCTTCGAGGATGATGAGCAGCGGCGTCTCCTGCCGCCGCACAAGATCGACGAGCGTGTGCTTGAGGCGCGTTTCCATCAGCACGGGGTCGAGTTCCGGCGCGGGCGGCACCTCACGGTCGAGCAACCGCCCGATGTTGGGCAGAATCGGCAGGAGCACGCTCGCTTCCAGCGGCGACACTTCACAGCCGAGCACGAGACTCGGCAGCACGTCGCGCAGCACCTGACACGGCAGGCCGCCGCCTTCGACGGCTTGGCCGCGCAGCACGGTGAGGCCTTTGACCAGCGCCTGGATGCGCACTTCCTCAATCAGGCGGGATTTGCCGACGCCCGCCTCGCCGCCCACCAGCCACGCCGATCCGGTCGCGGCATTGAGCGCGGCGTTGAGCGTCGCGAGTTCGGCGGTGCGCCCGACGAACTTGGCCGCGCCCAAAAAGCTCTCACGAATGCCGCGCGTCTCTTCCGGCAGCGGGATATCGACGGCGGCGCACAAGGCCAGCATTGCTTCGGCGGCGCTGCCGTAGCGATCCGCCGGGTCTTTCGCCAACATCCGACCGATCACCGTGGCGAGCGCGCCGTGCTGGACGAGCGGCGACAGATCCGGCGGCATGGCGATCACCTGCCGGAGAAAGGCGGTCGCGCGGCGCACATCAAAGGGCAGTTTGCCCGTCAGCAACTCATAGGCGATCACGCCGACGCTGTACAGGTCGGACGCGGGGGAGACCGGGTCGGAGGTGAGCGCTTCCGGCGGCATGTAGGCCAGCGTGCCGGAGACTTCTTCGCCGGTCGCGCCTTCCTGCGACAGCCCGAAATCGACCAAGCGGAGCTGACCAGCGGCGTCGACGAGCGCGTTATCCGGCTTGAGATCGCGGTGCAGAATATTGCGGCGGTGCAGGTAGACGAGCGCTTGCAGCATGTCGAGTATGAGCGAGACCTTGCCGATCAGGTCGCGGCTTTTGCCCGCCTCGTAGACGGTGCACGCGTCCTCAATCAGCGTCATGACGTAGTAGGGCTGTCCCTGCTCGTCGAAGCCGTAGTCCGAGACGCGGATGATGTTGGGATGCCGCAGCGAGGCCAGCAAATGGAATTCGCGCGCGAGGGCGACGCACACCGTCACATTGCCGGCATTGGCCCCGAGATTCACGCGCTTGATCGCCACCTGCTGCCCGGTCATGCGGTCGTAGGCACGGTAGACCGTCCCCATGCCCCCCGCACCGAGCTGATTGAGCACCCGATACCGGTGATCCAGCACCGACTCCGGCCGTTCTCTTACCGCCATTAGTTCCACTTCGATGTGACTTCGACTAGCTTCTATTGTATGCGGTCTTTGCTGCGCACACATTGAGCCTTTTGGGCAGCTCAGTTCGCTAGCGTCAGCCCACAGCGAGGATCAGCGCTGGCGGGGAAGACTCACTGTAAAGGTCGTCCCACAGCCAACCGCGCTCGTTACAGCGATGGTGCCGCCGTGCGCTTCGACCGCCTGCTTGGCGATGCTCATGCCCAGCCCCGTGCCGCCGATGCTGCCGACGTTGCCCGCGCGGTGGAACGGCTCAAACAGGCGTTTGAGGTCGTCGGGCGGAATGCCGATCCCCTGATCCTCAACCACCAGCGTAATGGCGTCCTCATCGTAGCGCAGGCGCAGCTCGACGGGCTGCGGCGCGGCGGAATATTTGAGCGCATTGGTCAGCAGGTTGCTGATCGCCTGCCGCAGCAGCCGCGGGTCGAACTGGGTGCTCATGGTCTGCACCGAGCAGTCACAGCGGATGCGCCCCGTATACGCGGTCTGACTCTCAAGCTCGTCGATCAATTCGTGGCACAGGGCAACGAGATCGCCACTGACCGGGCGAAACTCCACGCCGCCGGCCTGAAAGCGCGACAGCAGCAGCACGTCTTCCATAATTGCGTGCAAAAAGCCGACCTGCTGGCGAATCCGTTCGAGGCGTTCGGTGATCTTCTCGTCCGTCATCCGCTGGCGGTACAAGAGGAGCGATTCGGTGGTCGCGAGAATGGCCGCCAACGGGGTGCGAAATTCGTGCGATGCGAGCGAGATGAAGCGCGCTTTGAGATTGATCAGTTCCTTTTCCTGATCCAACATCTGTTGGCGCACGGCTTCCGCCTCCTTCAGTGTGGTGATATCGCGGCTGATCGCTTCATAGCGGATCGGCTGCTGTGCGGCATCACGGATGAGCCAGGCGCGCGTGTTGATCCAGCGGATCGTGCCATCCGGTCGCACGAGACGGTATTCCATCTCCACGGTGCCTTCAGAGAGCATGCGCGCCTGCCCGGCACGGATAATCGGCAGATCGTCAGGATAGGCCATTGTCAGCCGTAGTTCGAAATTCTCCTGAAACTCCTGTAACGTCCGCCCCATTTGCCGCTCGCCCGCCGGGTTGACGTACGTCATGCGCCCACTCGGCAGTTCGACGGAAAAGATCGCATCCTCAAGGGTGTCGAACAGGCTGCGCAGTCGCCATTCGCTCGTTTCCAGTGCGGCGCGAACTTCCCGGATTTCGGTGACATCGCGACCGATGACATCGTAGCGCGTCGGGCGACCGTCCGCATCGCGGTTCAGCCACGCCCGGAAGTTGACCCACCGAATGGCGCCGTTCGACTGCAGGATCCGATATTCGGATTCGGCGGTACCCTCGGCCAGCAGCCGCGTGTGCAGGGCGCGCGCGCTTTCGAGATCGTCGGGATGCACCAGCGCCAGACGCTGTTCGAAATCGGCCTGAAACTCCTGTAACGTCCGCCCCATCAGCCGCTCACCAGCCGGGTTAATGTACGTCAAGCGGCTGCTCGGCAGTTCGACGGAGAAGATCGCATCCTGCACCGTGTTGAAAACGCTGTGCAGTTGCTGGGCGCTGGCTTCGAGTGCGGCGCGCATCTGCTTCTTTTCCGTAATATCGTGCGCGATCACCGAGATGCCGAGAATCTTGCCATCCGCCGCGCGGATCGGCGAAAAGGTGAGCGACACATCGACGGCATGGCCATCTTTATGTCGACGCACCGTTTCAAAGCTCGCGATACGTTCTCCGGCTGCCACCCGCTGATCCATGCGGGCGACGGCGGCATACTCGTCCGGAGGCAGGATCTGCTTAATCGATTGCCCCATGATCTCAGCGGCACTGTACCCGAGCAGCTTCTCCGCGGCTGGATTCCAACTCGTGATGATCCCATCTACAGTTTTAGTGAAAATGGCGTCCTGTGACGACTGCACAAGAGCGGCGAGGAACGCCGCATCGGTCTGTTGAATGGAGGGTTGGGAGGCCCTCGTACCCGGTGCCGTCATAAGCCGTTCTACCAGCGCTCGGAGCTGCTCAAACGCGGCGGCATCGCGACTCAGGTCGCGCAGCATTTGCAGATCGATTTCTGAGATCATGACGAACATTCCGCAGTGACAAAAATCGTGTTTCCTTTAATAGTATCGCAACCTTGAAAGCATATTCGTTGTCTTTTGGTTACCAAAAAGTAATTTCTGCATCCAAAATCAACTCTCACTGATGAGCATTCCGGCGCATGGCAGGCCGAGACTGGGGTAATTGCATACCCTTTCCCACTCCCTAACAGGGGTAGATTTTTAATTGTAGGGACGAGGCATGCCTCGTCCTCCTGCGCCAACACGGCTGTAACTTTACTTGCTAAAGCACTCTTTTGCTTTCACGCATCACAAGCTTTTTGTCCAATCCAGAGAAAAAACAGGACGAGGCATGCCTCGTCCCTACACGTTCTCGGCGAAGAAAACCTGTACACGATAGGAAGCATGAAAAGCCTACTCCTGTTAGTTTCCCACTCCAAGGGGTTCCAGACCGAACAGGTCTAACCTTGGGGACCATTAAGGTGCTGGTTTGAAGGGAAGTTGGGACACCCCATTAGTCTTGTCCGCAAATCAGATTTTTTACCCCATCCCAGCTCCTCCCCGAATTCAGGGAGGAGAGCCAACAGCGCCTGCCAAGCCGAATACATCTTCGTAGGGACGCAATGCATTGCATCCGGTCACGAAAGGAAAGGCATTAAGGGATGCTTTTTAAACACCCTCATGCTGCGTCCCCACCCTTTTCTTCTCCGCGGTCTCTGCGGTTTTCGAGAGTGTGTTCGTACGCGGATTTGGTTTTTCGCAGGCGTTGGGGCAAAATTACCCGTCTAAATGCCCTGCAATGGAAGGATCAAACCGCGATGTCTGAACCGCAAGTAGTTTCCACCCCTCGTCCCGATATCGACATTCGCCAAGATGTGTATAACCTCATCCAGCATTATCCGCCGCTGGCCGCCGATCAGCACCAGATTCACGTGCTCGTCACCGACGGCGTCGTGACCGTGGCGGGGCATGTCAAGTCACAGCCGAGCCGGCGCTATCTGCTCGACGCCATTCCGAAGCTGGCGGGCGTCAAAACCGTGAATGGGACGGCGCTGTACGATGAAGACGCGCTGCGCCGTGAAATCGGCAAGGTGACGCCGACGGGCGTGCAGGTCAATGTGCGCTACGGCAGCGTGATTCTCACCGGGACTCTGCCGCCCGATATGACCGAAGACCTGTTCGCGCAGTTGACGTCCATTCCCGGCGTCGAAAAAGTCGTCACCAAATTTTAGCGTTTTAGGAACCATCGCGGTCGCAAATGAGCTGGAGGCAGCAGGACGGTGCACCCGTCCTGTTTTTATTTCTCGCTGGTGGTGGCGTATTCCCGGTGCACGCGCGCGTCGGCAGGGTCGGGGTAGCCGTGATCGCTGACCAGCGTTTTGAGGTCGACTTCGGGCATGTTGTCGAGGCCGACGACGAGGTTCGCCAGCACGATATCGAGCACGAGCAGCAGCCGCCCAAAGTTGCTGAACTGTCCGGGCAGCGCGCTGATCAGCACGGCGAAGACGCGCTCGCGCAGCTCATCGTCGACGATGCCGCTGCCGGGAAACCCGCCTAACCAGCTCTCCTGATATGCACCGATCCGCAGCGTGTCCTCGCGCAGTGTCATCAACTGACCAATCGCCGCGCGCTGATCTTGCGCGTCTACCAGGCGCCCGCCCGTGCGATAGGGCAGATTAGGTATCTGCTGGTAGATTTCGCCCGGTTTTGCACCTTCGACCAGTTTGCCGAACGGATGCGTCAGCAGCCCTAAGCCGCTCAGTGTGGCGCGCACGGCTTGGCGATAGTAGCGTTCGCGTCCACCCTGCCCGGCGCAGCGATCTAATCGCCAGATGAGCGAGAGCAGATCGCCAAAGTCCAACCGCTGGCGCGGCGGATCGTTCGGGGCGTAGGCGCTGGTGAGCTGGTTAATGCGTGACTGTTCAAACCGGGACTGCATGCTGGCTCTCTATGGGCGGCGTGGAGTGCTATTCCCATCACTGTTCCGCCCCAACTCGGGTTGTCGAGCTTTAGGAATAGACCTGTGTCCGCCGATCAGCGGGCTTGAGCGCGCGATGGCGCATCATCACCTGCCACACACGCAGTGCCGCTTCGAGCTGAATGCGGATATCCATTTTGGACTCTCCGTGCTGGCGATCCGGGAAGTAGATCGGGATTTCGGCGACTTTGAAGCCCAAACGGCAGGCGACATAGGCCATTTCGACCTGAAACACATAGCCGTTGGAGCGCACCCGTTCCAGATCCAGCCCGATCAGCGTGGCGCGCTGCCAGATGCGGTAGCCCGCCGTCGCATCGTAGACCGGAATATTGAGCAGCAGGCGCGTATACACGCGGTTGGCGAACCAGCTCAATAGCTTGCGGTAGAAGCTCCAGTTTTCGTCGACGCCGCCGCCGGGGGCGAAGCGCGACGCGATCACAAAGTCGTAGCCGCTTTCCAGCTTGGCGATCAGTTGCGCGATGTACTTGGGCTGATGCGAGAAATCGGCGTCCATCTGGATGATGTAGTCTGCGCCGAGCTGGAGCGCTTGTTTGAAACCGGCGATATACGCCGGGCCGAGGCCGCCTTTTTCGTAGCGATGCAGCACATTCACCCGCCCACGATACTGCTCGGCAAGCTGATCCGCGATTTGCCCCGTGCCGTCCGGCGAATTGTCGTCGACGATTAACACGTTGAGGTACGCGGGGAGGTGCATCAGCGCCTCAGTGATGGCGGTGATATTCTCTTTTTCGTTGTAGGTGGGGATGACCACCATGACTTTCGGCATAAATATCGTTCCTGTGCTCGTGACTGCACCCTGAATGAAAGCCTGATGAGTCTAGGTTAAGCCCGGTTTGCCTGCAAGTCCAAAAACATTTGCCTTACACATCTATTCTTCGGAAAACCTTCATGCTTGAGGGGTTCTATGACCAATGCAGTCCAAGCACTACCCCTGTGTAGGCCAGCCAGACTATCATTAATGAGAATGTTGTTCAACTAATCAACCCCGGTGTTTCGCATGTTCAAATGGGATAAGCGTCTCTGGACGCTGTTTGCGATCGTGTTCGCCAATTTTCTGGGGGGGACGATCGTCTTGCCCTCGCTGCCGCTCTACGCTCAGCGGCACTTCACCGCCTCCCCCGAAGCCATCTCCTTGATGCTGGCCTCGTATTTCATCGCCCAGTTCCTCGCCGCGCCGTTCATCGGTCGGCTGTCGGACCGCTATGGTCGTCTGCCGGTGCTGGTCATCAGCCAGTTTGGGACGTTCCTCAGCTTCGTGATGCTCGGCGCAGCGACCAGCATTCCCATGCTGTTTGCGGCGCGTATCCTTGACGGCGTGACGGGCGGCAACGTGATCGTCGCGCAGGCGTACGTCACCGACATCACCACGCGTGAGGAACGCACGCGCGGCCTCGGCGTGATCTTCGCGGCGTTTGGCCTCGGCTACATTCTCGGCCCGGCGCTCGGCGGGTTGGTCTCGGCTTTCTTCAGCGATCACGCGACTTTCTTCGTCGGCGCGGCGATTTCGCTGTTCACGACGATCCTCACGTGGGTTGTGCTGGACGAATCGCTCACGCCCGAACGCCGCGCCCGCATCACCGCCGACCGCGCGGGTCGCCGCCCGTTCAACCTGCGCGACGCGTGGGCCAATGTGCCGCTGCGCTGGATTCTGCTCATCGGCTTCGGCGCGCAGTTGAGCATCGCCTTACTCCAATCATCGATTGCGCTGTTCAGCCAGGCCGAATTGTTCAAAGGCGCGTCTGAGCAGACGGTCAGTCTCGGCGTCGGCTTGATGCTGATGGGGATCGGCTTCGGACAGTTCATCACACAGTTGGCGCTCCTGCGTCCTGCTGTGGAACGCTTCGGGGAACAGCGGTTGGTAATCGTCGGCGCGTTCTTCCGCGGCTTGGGCATGTTCCTGATCGTGCTGCTGGGGTCGCCGCTGCTGGTCGGCTCGATGGCGCTGACGATGATCGCGCTCTCCTCCGGCTTGATGATGCCCTCGCTGCAAGCCCTCGCGACGTCGTGCGCGGCGGAAGGCGACAGCGGGGCGGTGCTCGGCATCTACGGTTCCTCGACCAGTCTCGGCATCATCGTCGGGACGGCGCTCGGCGGGCAGTTGTTCGGCGCGGCTCACCCGCTGCCGTTCATCGTTGCAGGTTTCATTTTGTGGCTGCTCATGGTGCCCGCCGTCATGCTCTCACGCATCCCGACGCTCTCATTCCGCCCCGCCAAACAACCCGTATAATAGAGGGAGTGAGGATGAGGAGTCGGCAACGTGGTAACCACCGAGGTAGATCAGGTTCTGGAACGCGCGCAGCAGTTGACGTCCGAACAACGCAAAGTTGTCACCGCGTTCCTCAAACGTGATTTAGGCGAAGAGCTCACAGCGGACGATAAACAGGCGCTGATCGGCTATTACGCCCAGTTGAAGACACAGCGCGCCCTGTCAGTTGAAGAACGTCAAACGGCGGCGGCGTACTTACGGGAGTTAGCCGAAATGCGCGCTTTGACGAATGCCGAGCGCTATTTGCTGCTGGACGTTAGCATGATCGATAACATCTCACTCGCTGAAGACTTCTCTGATCGCCGTGAGGATTGGTATGATGACGAGGGGCGCTAGAGTCTTTGTTGACACTAATGTGCTCTTGCGCTATCGGATAACCGCTGCGCCATTGCACATTCATGCGGTTCAACTTATGGAGCAGCAGCAAACGCTTGACGCTGAGCTGTGGATTAGTCGACAGGTGATTCGCGAATATGTGATGCAGCTCACGCGCCCGCAAGGCTATATGCAGCCCATGCCGATTGACGATGTCGAGAAAGAGCTACGAACGCTCACGGCGACCTTTCACATCGCCGACGAAACCGCCGCCGTGACCCAACAATGGATCGCTCTGCTCAAGCAGTTCCCAACAGGCGGCAAACAGGTACATGATGCTAACATTGTGGCGACGATGCTGGTCAACGACATTGGCGTGCTGCTGACCAATAACGTCGCGGATCTGAAACGCTACGATAGTTTGATCACCATCATCCCCCTGACATAAAACAGGCCGAGCAATCGCTCGGCCTGTGTGTTTCCTCTGTGTTCGCTGCGGCTACGCTTCTTTTTCCATCTCCGGCGACACAATGGGCAGGCGCGGATCGATCCCCTGCCACTGCGCTTTGACCCAGGCATACGCTGGATCATCGCTGTTGGCCAGCGACTGCGCCGACCCCGCGAGGAAGTTCAGATAGTAGGTCGTGTAACCGTGCGCGCTGACCACCGGGTGATAGCCTTCGGGCACGAGCACCGCGTCATGATTCTGCGCCATCATCACCGCGTCGATGCTGCGGTTGTCCGTGTATACGCGCTGATACGCGTAACCTTCCGGCTTATCCAGCTTGTAGAAGTAAATCTCTTCGAGATCGGCTTCCAGCACCTTGCCCGCTGCATCGACGCGGTGCACATCGTGTTTGTGCGGTGGGTAGCTCGACCAGTTGCCACCGGGCGTATACACCTCGACGCACACCAAGCGCTGGCAGTCGAAGCCCGGTGGGATGATGCTGTTGATCTGGCGGGAGGCGTTGTCGCCGCCGCGCAGTTCGATGGCGCTGTCGGCGGGCGTGATCAGCCGCGCCGGGTGATCCTCGTCGGTTTCCACCCAGCACGACGCCACTTCGAAGCCGTCCGTCAGCGCGGTGATTTCAAAGTCGGTGTTGCGCGAGAGATACAGCGCGTAGGGCATGCCCGAAAACACGTTAGGCCGCCGCCCTACACGCTCGAAAGTGCCCGCACTCGTTTTGATGCTGCACACGCCGCCGAGGATGACATGCACGAATTCGTACTCGCTGGTGCTGCCCTTGTAGGTCATGCCCTTGTTCAGGCGGCGCGCCGTCATGTGCAGATACTGCCATTCGGCGCGCTGCGGCGTGACGTGTGCGAACACGCCCGTGTCGCCGTCATCATCGGAGCGAATCAGCAGGTTTTCAGCCGTGTAATGCATGGTTCACCATCCTCGTTGACGTAAATAAGCGAGACTGTGAGCGAGATCATCCAGGGGATACGCCGCGGGCGTGGTGGACATGTACGGTTCGCCGCCGCCCAGCGTGACCCAGCCGTCATAGTGGATTGCTTGAAGTGCCGCGCCGACCGCCGCGAAGTCGAGCGAGCCCTGCCCCGGCAGCCGCCGCTCGGAGTCCGCCGCGTGCAGGTAGCCGAGCATCCCGGCGTGCACTGTGAGTGCTTCTGTCAAATGGCTCTCTTCGAGTGCCATGTGCGCGGTATCCGCTGCAAGGTACACGTTCGGGTGATCGTGCAGACGGTGCAGGATATCCGCTGCCTGGTCGAGCCGCCGGATCAAGCGCGTCGCGTGGCGGCTGACGGGTTGAATGTAGAACTTGACGCCCATCGCCATCGAATAATCTTCGAGCGTGCGCATATGCGTGTAGAACAACCCGGTCGCCAGCTCGTAAGCGGTCATGTACGGCGACAGATCCGGGATGGCGGTCGTGCCATCCCCCGGCATGCAGATCACGCCGGACGCGCCCACATCCGCCGCGCAGCAGATCGCCTCGCGGATTTCCTGTAAACCGCGTTCGCGCTCGGCTTCGTCCGGCGCGAGGATCGCGTGTTCCCCTTGCAAGTAGACCGCGGAGATCGGCAGCTCCGCCGCGATCATCGCCTCGACGAGTTCGTCCATACGCGTGCTGAGGCCGCGTGACCACACCTCGACGCCGTCAAAGCCAAGCGCCTTCGCCTGTTGGAACCTCTCCGCCACGCTCCCACCGGAGAGCGCCGTCTCTTGAAGGGCAAATCTCATAGTAATCTTTCTACGTACGTATGAGCCATTGGCCGTTAGCTCTTAGCCGTTAGCTATAAGCTAAAAGCTAACGGCTAATCGCTGTTCGTTAGCTGCTTTTCCATATACACGACTTCGGTGTTGCCGCGCGGATGTTTGACGATCTCCGCGACTTCGTAGCCCTGCTTACGGTACATCTCGATGTTTTGCGGGAGCAGCATGCGCACGACGAGCCGCAGCCGCGTGATCCCGCGCTGGCGGGCGATCTGCTCCATATGCTCGAGCATAGCGCGCGCCGCGCCGCGTCCGCGAAAGGCGGGCAGCACCGACACGCGCCCGATGTACAGGTAGCCTTCCGGTTCGATGCGCCAGCGCCCGGAGCCAATCGCTTCACCATCCAGCCACGCGATCACCGCGCCGCCGTACTGCATTTCGTTGATGACATCTTCGACAGTTTCGATGTGCGCGCCGGAGGGCGGTTCGAGCACGCCCCGATATTCCTCAAAGGCGTCGAGCATGATGCGGTGAACGATGGACGCCTGATCAAGAGCTGCATCCGTAATCGTGATCATCTCAATCAAAATCCGTGGGTAACTCGGGTTGGCGTAAGTGCGCGAAAAACCGGCTGATCTGGTCGGCGGTGACGCGCGCCGTCGAAAGTTCCGGCAGTTCGTCTTCGCCAAAGAAGCCGACCTCGCCCGTCTCCACATTGCGCGGATCCGGCTCGCGCAGGTCGCTGAGGAGTTCGCACCGGAAAAACGCTTTGTAAGCATGGAACTGGTAGGGCGAGTGTGCGTGTAGGTTGCGATCATACAGCGCCAGCAGCTTGACGGCGCGCGCGTGATAGCCCGTCTCTTCGTAGATTTCGCGCGCGACGGAGACGCCCGCGCTCTCGCCAATATCCGCCCAACCGCCGGGCAGTGTCCAGCGGTAGTTATCCAGCTTTTCCTGCACCAGCAGGATTTTATCGTCTTGGAACACGACGCCGCGCACATCGATCTTCGGGGTGGTATGCCCCTTATCGATCCGCAGCAAAGGCTTGATTTCATCCACGGCGGTGTCGCTGCCCGCCGCCAGCATCTCCGCCGCGATCTGCATCACATCTTCGTAGCGCAAGCGGTCGAACGGTTGCGCATCGTAGTGCAGCCCGGTCTGCGCAATCGATTGTAGGCGCTGCGCCCAATCTAACCATTGAGGAATCGACATAGACCTCTCCTGAATCGTGCAGACTATAGCACCCCATTGACCTTTTTCGCGAGTCACGCCTATACTGCTGCGCAGACAGATGGTAAGGACAACCTCACCCCCTAGCCCCCTCTCCGAGCGGAGAGGGGGAACAAGTCCCCTCGCCCTTGGGAGAGGGGATTTAGGGGTGAGGTTCGATTCATCAAGCATCTGGGAAATGGGGTTTGCCATGAGCGCGATCGTCAGCTTGTAAGCAGATAGGGATGTTCTCGACCGGAGAAGCGTCACGGACTGTCCGTTGAGGCTTGTTTCGCGTTTCCTGCTTACAGTTGTACTGCTCATGGAGTGTTTTCCACATGAATCGTCTGTTGACCGGGTTGTGGCGTCACCCGGATTTCCTCAAGTTGTGGGTCGGTCAATCGATCTCCGAATTCGGCACGCGCATCTCGCGCACTGCCATCCCCTTGATCGCCGTCATTCTGCTCGGCGCATCGCCCGCGCAAATGGGTGTGCTGACCGCGCTCGGCTCCGCGCCCGTGCTCCTGTTCGGCTTGTTCGCGGGCGTGTGGGTAGATCGCCTGCCGCGCCGCCCGGTGATGATCGCCATGGATCTCGGACGTTTGCTGCTGCTGTTAAGCATCCCGATCACGGCGCTGACCGGGACGCTCAGTATGGCGCTGCTGTACATCGTCGTGCCGCTGCAAGGCATCATGAGCCTCATCTTCTACACGGCCTATCACGCCTATCTGCCCTCGCTCATCAACCGCGCCGATCTGGTTGAAGGCAACAGCAAATTAGCGACGACCGAGTCGCTGGCCGAAATCGGCGGGCCATCGGTCGCGGGGCTGCTCATCCAGTGGATCAGCGCGCCGCTCTCGGTAGTCTTCGACGCGATCTCCTACCTGTTTTCGAGCATCAGCTTTCTGCTCATCCGCCAGCCCGAACCGCCGCGTGCGGAACGTCCGGCGGGCAGCTCCGCGCTGACCGAGATCCGCGAAGGCTTGGCGGTGATCGCGGGAAATCCCATTTTGCGCGTGCTGATCATCAGCGTGGGCGTGCGGACATTCTTCGGCAACTTCTACGGCGCGTTGTATGACATCTACGCCATTCGCGATCTGGGTATGACGCCTGCCGTGCTCGGCCTCGTGGTGAGCGCGGGCGGCATCGGCGCATTGATCGGCTCGCTGCTGGCCGACCGTGTGCAGAAACGACTCGGCTTGGGGCGCACTATCACGGTGATGCTGCTCATCAGCGGCCTCAACAATCTGCTGATTCCGCTGGCGGTGTATGCCGGGACGTTGGCGCCAGTCGTCATGATCGTTGCGCAAATCATCGGCGATGGCGCGATCTTGATCTTCTTCATCAACGACACGTCGCTGCGGCAGATCATCGTGCCGGATCGCCTGCTCGGGCGCACGAACGCGACGTTCGGCTTTCTGGCGCAGGGGATCGCTCCAGTCGGCGCGCTGGTCGCGGGGACGGTAGCGGCGAGCGTCGGCGCGCAGCCCGTATTGTGGCTGGCGGGGTTCGGCATTCTGGGGATCGCCGTGTGGGTCTCCCGGTCGACAGTGCGGCAACTGGAACACTATGGCGAAGTGCAGGCCGTCGAGTAAGTGCAGAAGGCTCGGTTAGCTTCACATGGGGCAGCTCAGCCACCGAGGTCAGCCTTTTTCCACCCCACCCCGCCCCGTATCAGGGATAAGTAGGGACGAGGTATGCCTCGTCCTATCTTTTCTCTGAATTGGACAAAAAGCCTGTCTTTCGTGAGCACAAAAGGAATGCATTTAGCAAATAGGGCGACGGCAGTTTTGGTAAAGGAGGACGAGGCATGCCTCGTCCCTACAATTGAAAACCGACTGCTGTTAGGGTAGGTGGTGAGGGACACGCCGATTAGCGAACAAGCGTCGAGGCGACCAGATGGCCGCCTCGACGGTGGACGAACTACGACAAGTGACGCATATCGGGCACGGGTGATCGCGCCCGCTCGTTAGCTAAGGTTTATACGCGCGGCGCACCGTGAGCTGACCGCCCTTGGCGCGTGCCTTCAACCGCTGTCCGCCGTTAATCATCAAATCCGCGAGTAAGTTCAGCAGGCGATCGCCCATCGTTTCGCGTTCGATCTCCTTGAAAAGCTGTTGTATCCGCGCCTTACGCAGCAGTTCTTGCTTGCGCTGTTCCAGCAGGAGCATGTCTCGCTCGGTTTGCAGCATCTTTTCTGTCTCCATCAACTTGCTCTATCCCTATATGCGTAAAAGGGCGCATTTTGTTCAAAACTCAATTAGAATTGGCGCACTTCCCCCCACTTTCTTGGGGTAGGTTCAAAGAGGTGGTCTATGCAACTGCCCGAGGCGGTGACGCAGGTTGCCGCAGGCATTTATCAGGTGCAAATTCCGCTGCCGTTTGCGCTGCGCATCGTCAACTGCTACCTGTTGGAAGACGCGGGTCGCTGGACGGTCGTCGATACCGGGTTGCATCGCCCCGACGCCGAAGCGATCTGGCGGGCGGCGTTCGACGCGCTGCACATCGAGCCGGGGGACATCACGCAGATCGTGCTGACGCACATGCACCCGGATCACTACGGCATGGCGGGCTGGTTTCAGGCGCTGACCGGCGCGCCCGTCCGCATGAGCGCCCGCGAAGCCGAAAGCGCGCTCGTGACGTGGGTGTACGCCGACCCGCGCTATGCCTTGATCGATGCGCAAATGCATAAAGGCGGCGTCCCGCAGGAGATCATCAATCTCGTGAACGAAGGCATCGAGTCCACGCGCCAGATGACCTTCCCGCACCCCAAGCACATTGAACACATCGCCTATGGTTCGACGGTGCGCATGGGTGGGCGCGACTTCAAAGCGATCCACGCGCCGGGACACAGCGACGGCCTGATCATGTTCTATGATGAAGCCGACAAGCTCATGCTCTCCGGCGATCACGTGCTCATGAAAATCACGCCGAACATCGGCTTATGGGTGGATACCGAGCCACAGCCGCTCGGGCGCTTTATGGGGTCGCTGCGCGCGCTTCAGCATCTCGATGTCAAGCTGGCGCTGCCGGGACACAAAGCGCTCATCACGGATTGGGGCGGGCGCATCGGCGAATTACTGCACCACCACGACGAACGTCTCGCCAAGACGCTGGACGCGGTCAAAGGCGGTGCGGTCGCGTTTGATGTGGCGCGCGCGCTGTTCAACTTTGAGCGGCTGTCCGCGCATGAGATGCGTTTCGCGCTGGTCGAAACGCTGGCACACCTCGAATATCTGGTTGGTATTGGCGCTGTCCAGCAAACGGACGGCGCAGCATGGCGGTTTGAACAGGGGTAACTGTGAGTCTGCAAGCACCTGACTTAATGACGGCGCTCGGCTTCAACGCCGACGATTTGGCGGCGAACCGCGCGGGTTCGCTCAGCACGGGGCAGGCCGCCCGTTTGCGGAAGAACTGGCGGCGGCAGTTGACCGTGAGCATCATCCTCGTGATTGTGCTCATGTTCGTGGCGACGACGCTGCTGTTCCTCGGTCAGCGCAATGACTCCGGCGCGCTGACGTTCGTCGGCATGGCGATCACGGTCATCAACGCGGTGATCGTCGGGGTGGGCGCGCAAAGCTACCTGCGCCTGAGCGGTGATCTGCGCGTGGGCAGCGTGATCGCGACGAGCGGTGCGGTCAAGCGCGTGGTGCGGGTCGCCTCCGGGCGCGCCACCAGCTATGTGATCCGCGTAGGTGACGGCGGTGACGTCAACGTGAGCAAGGTCGTGTTCAACGCCTTCGAGGAAGGCCAGCGCTACACGCTCTATCGCGCCGCCGCGTCGAAGGCGCTCCTCTCCGCGGAATCTCTGTAGGATTTGAGCAGCTATGCCGATCAACTCCGGTGGGTTGATCCGCGATTGACACCCCCCGGCGAATCCACAATAATGGGATTTCCGTAGAGTACATGTAACGAGACGAATGTTAGCGACCCCTCAAATCCAATTGCGACCGATGCAGATCGGCGGCGTGGTGATCGACACGCCGCTCACGCTCGCGCCGATGGCCGGGCAAACCAACGCGGGTTTACGCCGCATGGTGCGCCATTTTGGCGACTGCGGCCTGGTGTGCACCGAACTGCTCAGCAGCGAAGCGATCAGCCGCCGCGTGCCGCGCTCCTATGCCATGTTCGATTGGAAGCCGGACGAAAACCCGTTCGCCGTGCAGTTATTCGGCGCCGATACGGGCGTCATGGCGGACGCGGCGCAAATGGTCGAACAGGATGGCGCGGCGATGGTCGATATCAACATGGGCTGCTGGGTACCTAAGATCGCCAAGGGTGGCGCGGGCGCGGCGCTCTTACGCGATGTGGTCACGGCGACACGCGTGGTTGATGCGGTGGTGAAGGCGGTCAAAGTCCCGGTCACGGTGAAGATTCGCGCTGGTTGGGACGAAAACACGCGCACCGCGGTCGAGTTTGCGCGCGGCGGAAAGCGTCGGCGTCAAGGCGATTGCGGTGCATGCGCGCCTCGCCGTGCAGGGTTTCACGGGTGAACCGGATTGGAACGTGATTCGGCAGGTGAAAGAGGCGGTCAGCGTCCCGGTGATCGGCAACGGCGACGTGGTCACGCCGCAGGATGCCGCGCGCATGTTCACCGAGACGGGCTGCGATGGTGTGATGATCGGACGCGGCGCGCTCGGTCGCCCGTGGGTCTTCAAGCAGGTGGCGCACTATCTGCGCACTGGGGAAATGCTGCCCGAACCCACGCCCATCGAACGTATGGAAATGACGCTCATGCATGCGCGCCTGACGCTGGAACATACGCGCTTCCGCGAAGCGGTCGCCGTGCGTGAACTGCGCGGTCAGCTCACCAAGTACCACTTTGGCGTCCCCGGTGCGGCGGCCCTGCGTGAAAAGCTCGTGCACATCAACACCATGGCTGACCTCGAAGCGATTCTGCTCCCCGCGCTGGACGCTCAGCGCGAATGGGAAGCAAAGTAACTCTAGACCTCACCCCCGACCCCTCTCCGAAAAGAGGAGAGGGGAGTCAAACACAGTGTACAAGTCCCTTCTCCAAATCTAAGCGGGCGATACTGGATTTTCAGGCTGAATCTGTAGGGTGAGACTTGAGGGGGTTTAAAAAAGCATCCCTTAAAGCCTTTTCCATCGTCAGCGGACGCAATGAATTGCGTCCCTACGAAGACGTATTCGGCTGGGCAAGCGCTGGTGGCTCCCCACCCTGAATTCGGGGTGGGGTCGGCGGACTCGCCGTTGCGCGTCCCTACAAGAACGTATTCGGGATAGGGTCGGGTAACGCAAATGAAAACGGGCGCTCATGTGAGCGCCCGTTTTGCTGCCTTCCCCTCCGGTTGTCGCCTAGTCACCTAGACCGGGGGCGGGAGAAAATTCAGTCGTTTCAACAGGCTTCTTCCGGCGGCTCCACGGCGTGCCCAACAGCGGGAGCAGGAAGTAGTCGGCACCGAGGTAACCCGCGGTCTTCCACGCCAGGACCAGCGTAATGGCGCCGATGAGCATCAGACCATTCGTGCTGGCCGACCCGGCCATGATGAAGTTCCAGTTCATGAGGGCGGCGAACAGGGCGGCGATGCCGACGAACGCGCCGACGATCAGACCGATACCCACCAGCATTTCACCGAACACGATCAACTTCGCGAACCAGGTATAGGCGCCCGTGTCCAGCATGCCCTGCAGGAAGTCACGATACCAGCCAAACGCGATAGCAGGCTTGCCCGTTTCCGGAATGGCGACCGCGTTCGTCCAGTAGCCTTGCAGCGCCGCGCCCGTTTCCATCCACGCCGGGTTGCTGAACTTGCCCAGTCCCGACTGCAGCCAGCTCAGACCGATGAGCACGCGGATGATGGTGAAGACCGGAGCGAGCCGGGTATCGCCGAACAGGAACTTGGCGAACGGCGGGTCTTCGATGATGCGACCGGACTTGCGAATGCTGAGTAGGTTTGTCATTTGAACACCTCGTTGTGTGTGTATTTGTTTTCGTTTGATGTCCTTATGATAGGCCGGGTCGCATTTTCGGTGTAGCAGGTAAAGCCCGCATCTTGTGTCGGGGAAAGTGCGCATTTTGCTGTCAGGGAAAACCTGACAGTTTGAGGCGATCTGCACGTTATAGTGTGTATTTTCACAATGCGCTCACCTCGCCCTCAGCGAGCGGCGCTAGGCTCAGGCACGTGGTCGTCTATTCGTCAAGCTGCAAGGGAAAAACTGGTCGATGGCAAGCAAAAACCCCGTTCTCACCGTGAGTAAACCGAGTCTCATGCAAACGCTGTTACGCCTGCTGCTGGGCGCCGCGCTGCTGTTCGCGGGCATCAGCCACCTGACCTTTGCGCGCGCCGAATTTCTGGCGCAGGTACCGCCGTGGCTGCCGCTCGACGGCGACTTCGTCGTGGTTGCGTCCGGCATCGTGGAAATCGTGCTCGGCCTCGCCCTGATTTATCCGGGCAAGTATCGCGTGTGGGTCGGCTGGATCGCGGCGGCCTTCTTCGTGGCGGTGTTTCCGGGGAACATCTCGCAGTACGTCAACGGGATCGATGGCTTCGGTCTCAACACCGACGAAGCGCGCCTGACGCGGCTGTTCTTCCAGCCCGTGCTGGTGATCTGGGCGCTCTGGTCGACAGGCGCGTGGCAAGCGTGGTGGGCGCGGCAGACGCAGAAATCGCTGTCGGCGCGGTAAATCAACCCGAGCCTCACCCCCGACCCCTCTCCGAACGGAGAGGGGAGTAGAACATGCCCCATGCGATCAATTGTAGGGACGCGCTTCTGCGCGTCCGCGATTTTTCCACTCCACCTGACAGAGGTAGGTTTTATTTGTAGGGACGAGGCATGCCGG
The DNA here is from genome assembly GCA_016717205.1 of Candidatus Flexifilum breve. Taxonomy (GTDB): domain Bacteria; phylum Chloroflexota; class Anaerolineae; order Aggregatilineales; family Phototrophicaceae; genus Flexifilum; species Flexifilum breve. The sequence continues at coordinate 1,194,654 of JADKGC010000002.1, read as the reverse complement.
CGGCTCCGCAGAATAACGTGAAGTCTCTTTGGGGGCAGCGGACGCAATGATGCAGTTTAACTAATGATCGCGGATATTGGCTGTAGGGGCGACCCTATGTGGTCGCCCATGTACGGGTGGGGACACTACCCCTCCCCTACATTCGGGATCTCCGTACTCATAAGTTAAATTGCATAATTGCGTCCCTACACAAAGACAAGCTTCTCGTAGGGACGCGATAAATCGCGTCCGCAACATCTCAAAACCGACCTATAACCCGTTTTCATGGCATTCTACGCACTTACCGGTTTGCCTCGCCCACCAACGGGAGGGGCAAGCCCCTCCCCTACAGTCTATATTGAACGCTCGCCCCTTCAGCGCTTGCGTGGGAAAGGGGCTGGGGTTTCGCCGGTTTACTCCAACAAGCCCTTCTCCAACGCCGCCTTGACCAACTGCGCGCGCGTTTGAAAATTGAGCTTCTCCATGCCGCGCGTGCGGTAGGTCTCCACCGTTTTCACGCTTAAAAACAACTCGCTGGCAATCTCCGCGTTGGTGTAGCCTAACGCGACCAAGCGCAGCACATCGCGCTCGCGATCGGAGAGCGTCGCCCACGGGTCGGCTTCCGGCGCGGGTTTCGCCGCCTGCTGATCGATCTTTTGCAGCAGTTTCTGCGTCATGGCGGAATGCACGTAAGTTTCCCCGCGGAGCACCGTGCGCAGCGCCGTGATCAGGTCGCTGTCCACGGCTTTCTTGAGGATGTAGCCGGACGCGCCCGTGCGCAGCGCCTCCTGCAGGTAGCTCACATCGTCGTGCATGGTGAGAATCAGGATGCGGCTGTCCGGCGCCTCCTTGCGGATCGCGGGCAGGGCGTCCAACCCGTCGAGCTCCGGCATGTTCAGGTCGAGCAGAATGAGGTTGGGCTGTAGTTCACGCGCTTTGGCGATGGCCTCTTTGCCCGTGCCCGCTTCACCCACGACCTTGAAATCCGGCTGGCTTTCGACCAGCAGCCGTAGGCCGGACCGTAAAATGGCGTGATCATCCGCCAGCAGAATTGTCGTGCTGTCGCTCATGCGCTCGTCTCTTTCGCTTCCGTGAGCGGAATCTCGATGAACAAACTCGTGCCTTGCCCCGGTTGGGATTCGATCACGAGTTTACCGTTCAGCAGCGCGACGCGCTCGCGCATACCCTGCAACCCGAGGCTCTTCTGACTGTAGGTGACGGTTTCCGCGTCAAAGCCGACGCCGTTATCTTCGAGGATGACACGCACGGACGCGGCACGCTGTTCCAGCAGAATGCTGGCGTTCTGCGCTTGGGCGTGCCGCGCGATGTTGGTCAACCCTTCCTGTATCACGCGGTAGAGCGTGGTCTCAATCTCAATGGGCAGGCGTTCCGCGAGGTTGCGAAAGACGAAATCGACCTGAATGGCGTAGCGCGTCTGGTAGTCGCCGATGTAGCGCTGGAGCGCCGCCGCCAGCCCGAGATCGTCGAGCACGCTCGGTCGGAGCTGCCATGCCAGCGCGTGCACTTCGTCGAGCGTGCCGTTGACCGTCTTGCGAATCTCCGCGAGGCGGGCTTTCGCCGTCGCCGGATCGCTCGCTTCTTCCAGATGCCGCAGTCCGACGAGCAGCGAGGTCAGCGACTGACTGGTGCTGTCGTGCAGTTCACGAGCGATGCGTTTGCGCTCATCCTCCTGCGCGGTGATCACTCGGCGGATATAGCTGGCGCGCAGATTTTCACGCTCGGCGCGTTCGCGTTCAGCCTGCGCGAGCGAGCGCGTCATGGCGTTGAACGCTTCGGACAGGTCGCCGATCTCGTCGTTCGCCCAGCGCGGCACCTGCACACTGAAATCCCCTTTGGCGACAGTGCGCGTCGCATCGAGCAAGCTGAGCAGCGGGCGCGTCAAAATCCATGTGAGGAAGAAGGCCGCCACAAACCCGACCGCCACCATCACCAGCGTGAGCGAGATGATCTGCGTCGTCACGACCAGCACAATCTGTTCGATGTTGTCTTCGGCGAGCCCGATGCGGAACTCGCCGCCGCTTTGCGGGAGCGGCATCGTAATATCGATCACGTCGCCCTGCGCGGTTTTGAGATGGCGCACCTGCGGCTCAGAAAACGGTACTGTCGGGCGGATCACCTCCGGGGTGAGCGCGTCGGCATCACTGGCGGCGATCAGATCGCCATTCTCATCGGTGACGAACATGTAATCGACGAGCGTATTGTGCCCGTTGCCGGAATAATGTTCCTGCAGACCCTCCAGCACATCGGTGACCATGTCCGCGTCGCAGCACAACCGCGCGTCATCGACGCGCCCGCCGACGAACTGCGCGAGGTCGATGCCCTGCGCCTGCAGCGCCGCTTCGAGCGTGCCATACAGCGCCTGCCGCATCTGCACCATGACGAACAGCCCGAGCAGCACAATGACGCCTAACACAATGCCCAGCACCTTGACGCGCACACTCGCCGCGCCAACGATGCCCCAAAAACGCTGAAACCAGCGGGACTCCCACACGCCTTGAATCGGGGAATTGCCTCACCATTTTTTGAGATATCCATGATACTAACATAAATGCCCGGGTCACAGCGCGTGCCCTAACTAGTACGAGGATGAGAATGCCTGAAACAAAAGATCAGCTCGCCGCACAACCGTTAGCGGGTTACGCCGCACCGTTGGCTACCGCGCTTTGGCGCTTGCAAGATGCCCGCGCACGGACGCTCAAGGCGCTGCAAACGATAAGCGAGGCGGAGGTTGACTGGTTGGCTCCCGGCCTGCAAAACCGGATCGGCACGCTGCTGTATCACATTGCGGCGATTGAAATTGATTGGCTGCACGAAGAGATCTTGCAGCAGCCGTGGACGGCGGAAATCGAGGCGTTGTTTCCGTACCCGGTGCGCGACGCCGACGGACAATTACATCCGGTGCTCCAGATTCCGTTAAGCGCGCATCTGGAACATTTGGAGCACACCCGCGCGTATTTTCTGAAAAGCCTGCAAGCGGTGACGGAGGCTGATTATCGGCGGTTGCGCCAACTGCCACGCTATGACGTGTCGCCAGAGTGGATTATGCATCATCTGGCACAGCACGAGGCGGAGCATCGCGGGGAAATCCTGACGATTCGCACCTTGTATCAAGCCGCGCTGCGTGAAGTTTGATCCAAGCGTAGAGACAGACGTAGGAGGTGGCGGTGCTCCCAAGGTAAAGGTACAAGTTTTGTTTAAAAGATTCCACTTTTCGTGCTGCTGCCCCTCACCCCTTCTCCCACGCAAGTGGGGAGAAGGGGTGAAAAGCACGTTTGTCCCTCTCACCGTTGACGTGGGAGAGGACGGTTGCGAGGGTTGATCAAAGCCTTTTAGACACCTTATCGCGTCCCTACGAAAGCAAATTTGGCTTGGCAAACAATGCTGACTCCCCTCTCCTCTTTTCGGAGAGGGGTTGGGGGTGAGGTTGATCTTTAGAACAGCGATTCCAGCCGTTCGATGACCTGTTCGAGCACGCCGAACGTCTCTTCGACGGCCTGCGGCGTGGTCATATCGACGCCCGCCACCTTGAGCGCGTCGAGTGGATACAGCGCGTTGCCCGTCGCGAGGAATTCGAGGTACTTCTCCGCCGCGCCCGCGTCTCCATTGAGGATGCGCGCCGCCAGCGCGTGCGCCGCCGAAATCCCGGTCGCGTACTGGAAGGTGTAGTACGGCACATACAGGTGACCGAACTGCGCCCAGGTGATGCCCACGCGCTCGCGGTCGACGTGGACTTCGTCGCCGTAGCCTTCCGCGAACAGATCGGCCATGAGCGCGCTCAGATGCTTCGGCGGTCAGACCTTCGCCGCGTTCGACGCGCTCATGCACTTCCAGTTCAAAGCGCGAGAGCGTCGGCATGATGAAGAAGTAGCGGTGAATGTTGTTCATCGTCTCGTCGATGAGCGCGAGTTGGAAGTCGCGGTCGGTGTTGGTTTGCAGCAGATGCGCGCGCACCATCGCCTGATTGAAGTTCGACGCGGTTTCCGCCACGAACATCGAATAATCGGTGTAGGCGAACGGCTGATTCTGCCACGTGTAGTACGAGTGCATGGAATGACCGAGCTCGTGCGCCAGCGTGCTCATCGCGCGCAGATCGCCATTGAAACTCATGTTGATGAACGGATGCGTCCCCTGCCAGCCAAACGAGAACGCGCCTTCCGTCTTGCCCTGATTCGGCTGGAAGTCCACCCAGCGCTGTTCAAGGCAACCGCGCCGCAGCGTGCTCACGTAATCCTCGCCGAGCGGCGCCATGCCCGCGCAAATCATGTCGACGGCCTGCTGAAAGTCGATCTTCGGGCTGTGCTGCGTGAGCGGTGCCCAGATGTCATACGGGTGCAGTTGATCAACGCCGAGCGCCTTCTTACGGGCGCGCCAGTAGCGATGCCACGTCGGGATGTGCTTCTTGTATGTCTCCACCAGGTTGTGGAACACGTTCGTCGGCAGGTTGTACTGGAACAACTGCGCTTCGAGCACACTGTCGAAGCGGCGAGCGCGCATGTAGAACACATCGCGCTTCATCGCACCGGATAAGCCCGCCGCCAGCGCGTTCTTCACGCCGATGAAGCCATCCGCGTAGTTTTCCCACGCTGTGCGCCGCACTTCGCGGTCGGTACTGTAGAGCAGACTGCCCTCGGTGCCGTGGGTGAGCGGCAGTTCCTCGCCGCTGCTGCTGCGCGCCGGTGCGAACTTAAGGTCGGCATTGATGAGCGCATCCGGCGAGTTGGCGAACGCGTTGAACGGGTCGCTGATCAGGCCGAGCAGTTCTTCGACTTCCCCCGAGCGCACATGTTCCTGCTGGCGGAACAGGTCGTCGATCATCTGCTGGTAGGCCTGCAAGCGCGGCTCGGTTTGCAGCCATTCGTTGAGCTTGACCTGACCGATGGTCAGCAGTTCCGGGTTGGCGAAGGCGAACGCGGCCTGCCAGCGTCCCATCATGCCGTAGGCCATATCGGCCATCTCGTTAGCCGCTTGATCCGTCTTGTCGACGGCGTTCTCCATCAGCGCGTAGACGAAGACCTGACCCACCGCCAGCGCCACATCTTCCGAATAGCTCAGCCAGCTCACCAGCGTGGACGGGGTATCGCCGAGATGCCCCTTGAAGCGGTCGGCTTCGGCGAGGCGGCTGATGACGCGGTCAAACGCGGCGCGCCACTCATCGGGCGTCGTGAACAGACTTTCCCGGTTGTAACGGTCGTCCGGTGAAATTGCGCTGCGGAGAGGTACGGTGCTCATGTGTGTCTCTTCCCATGTGGCATTTGAAATTTTTAAAACGATAACCGAGATTGAAAAGCCTGTCAACCAGCCGCCCCGGTCCAGCGGACAGCTTGGCACGTTGAGCGGGACAATTCGCATGTACACTAGAGCAAGGTATACGAGGCGAACATGATCCACCTGCGATCCCTGAATATTGGCAGCACCCTCAACGAGACGGGGTTCCCGTTCAGCGTGCCGAGCTTGCGCGCGTTGAGCGAGATGACCTTCGATTCGGAGATTACGTTCTTCGTCGGCGAAAACGGCTCTGGCAAGTCGACGCTGCTCGAAGCGCTCGCCATCGCCGCCGGGTCGATCACGGTGGGCAGCGAGAGCGTCACCAGCGATCAGACGCTCACCGAGGTGCGCCGCTACGCGCGTAGCCTCAAGTTGGTGTGGAATCAGCGCACGAAGAAGGGCTTCTTCATGCGTTCCGAAGACTTCTTCGGCTACGTCAAGCACATGAACGCTGTCAAAGCGGAGATGCTGGCGGATTTGCAGGAAATCGAGAAGGAATACAAGGGGCGCTCGGCGACGGCGAAGGGATTAGCCTCGATGCCCTACGCGCGCGAACTCAGCGACATGCAGCAGCGCTACGGTGCAGGCTTAGACACCTATTCCCACGGCGAAAGCTTCTTCACGCTCTTCCGGTCGCGCTTTGTGCCGAACGGTCTCTACCTGCTCGACGAACCGGAAGCGCCGCTCTCGCCCAGCCGCCAGCTCACGCTGCTGGCGCTGCTCAAGCAGATGGTCGATCAGGGCGGGCAGTTCATCATCGCCACGCATTCGCCGATCCTCATGGCCTACCCGAACGCTACTATTTGGAGCTTCGACGCGGGCGGCTTGCAAAAGATCCGCTACGAGGACACCGAGCATTACACGATCACGCGGGGATTCCTGAATCACCCCGAAAACTACCTCAAACACCTGATGGAGTAACCCGACTATGACGACCGTTTGGGATTCGGAGACGATGGGCGAATTCGCCTTCTCGCTCAAACTTGGCTTTGACGCTGACGATTTGTTGGCCAACCGCTCCGGCCAGCTGGCTCCCCGGCAGCGGCGTTTTGTCACGCCTTAGCGTCTTTCTACTCTTGCCATAAATCGAAAACCGACTTGTACCTATCAGGGTTTTTGACATAAGGCTCATATTAATTTTGATTTCTCAAGACGGATAACGTCAAAACTTCTTCAGAAGATAATTGACGCCAGTCGGAACAAACGTCAGCGGGGTTGGTACCTATTCCGACTCTTTCCCCCAGTATGTCTGCGAAATCATGTCGAAGTTCTTCATGACTCCTGCCATTTCCGCGCCAAACGACCGAAGCTGGATAAACACTTTCCAATGAGATGATGGTGTACCACGCACCATCTGAAATCTGCTCCAAACACCTGTTTCAAAAGGATTTCATCTGCAATGCCACGAATGGGATATTGCAGAGAATGAAAGATAGCAATCACGATTTCGGGGTGAGTTTGACGGGAAATAAGGAGTTTTAACTCATTCATGGACCGAACAAGGTACGCGCTCCCGCTTGAGCCGCTGTGGGGTAGATCAATATCGACGTAAAGCTCGCCCGTTTCCTCCAGCCAATCCTTCAATAAAGCTATGTTGTCAAGCGAAAGCAAATGTAAGTAATTCATACGATGCCCTGAACTAAGCGGAAAAGTGCATTTTATACTCTCAGCTCAATTATATGCTCCTGAACGGCAAGCGCTCGTATAATGGAGGCTATAGTCTTCTTAGAGTGACCAGCCTCCATCATGACCCAACAACTCGCTCAACTACTCGATTTCACGCAGCACGACCTGAACGCTAACCGGAGCGGTCGGCTCACCGAACGCCAGCGCGCCCACTTGCAGCTCCGGCGCGACGCCTCCAGCGCCCTCCTGAGCACGGGTGTCGGCGGCTTGATTGTAGTAGCGGCGGTCTGCGTGGGACTGGCGCAGGACATATCCAAACTCCACGTCGAACTGCTGTTCGTGATTCCGATCGCGTTCGTGCTCGCCTATATCATCCAATTATGGGTCAACTTCACCCGCGATCTGTCCGCCCGCCGCGTCGAAGCGGTCAGCGGATGCGCCACGGCGCAGACCCGGCTGCATTGTCACAGGCTGCGCATCGGTCACAGCCGCTTCACGGTCGCTGATGAAACGGTCGCGACGGCCTTTCAGAGCAGCGCAGAGTATCGCGCCTACTATGCGCGGCGTTCCAAAATGCTGCTCTCCGCGGAGCCGATCTAGAATGTGTCAGCCGATTCGTGTCTGTCATTTTAACCTCCGGCCTCACCCCGTTTCGCTGCGCTCAACTGCCCCTCTCCCATGGGAGAGGGGCAAAGAACCGTCAGGTTCTTGGGGTGAGGCAGTCGTATGACGGTGACGTTTCCGCGCAAGCGCCTGCTGCGCGCGCACGGCCAAAGCGTCGTGTTCGTCAAAAACCCGCTGGAAAGCCCGCAGCATGTGCTCATGAAAGCCTATCTGTGGGCGCTCTATCTGCCCCAGTACCCTGATCTGTACGTTGAAACCAAGATCGGTGACAAGTACAAGCCGGATGTCGTGCAGCTTGCCGCGGACGGCCGCCCAGTGTTCTGGGGCGAATCGGGGCAGGTGAGCGTCAAGAAGATCGAGTCGCTGGTGCGGCGCTTCCCCGACACGCATTTCGCCATCGCCAAATGGGAGACGAATCTCAAGCCCGTCGCGGCGATCATCGCCGAGGCACTGGCTGGTCGTCCCCGCGCCGCCCCGTTTGACCTCATCCGCTTCAACGCCGACAGCGCCGCCCGCTTCATCGACGCGGAGGGCAACGTGCGCCTCACCCATGCCGACCTCGAATGGCAGCGATTCCCCTAACCTAATCTGAGTTATGGATAAAGTTAGCGTCAAGCGCTTTGTCTCAAATTAACTTTTTCACCCCCAGCCTCCTCTCCCACGCAAGCAGCGCGAGGAGAAATCTGTCTCCCCTCTCCGAATTCGGGGAGGGGCCGGGGGTGGGGTCGGATGCGAATGGCAGCGTTTTATCTGATCTACCACCTTAGTACTAACAAACGATGTGGCTATCGCACATCTATTCAGAGTACGGTATCCTAAAGAAAGTAAATTCTGTCAAGAGGGTCACAGCCCATGACCAAAACCGCAACGCCTGCTGATTTGTACGAGCGGTACCTCGTCCCGGCGCTGTACGGCCCGGCGGCGCAGGAATTAAAGCGTGTCGCCCAACCGGAATGCGGGGATCGCGTGCTGGATGTCGCCTGTGGCACTGGGGTGATTCCGCGCACGTTTGCCCCCATCGTGGGCCGCTCTGGTGAAGTGACCGGCCTTGATGTGTCGCCGCCGATGCTGGCGGTGGCGCGCTCGATTCCCAAGCCCAACGGCGCGGAGATCACGTTTGCTGAAGGCAACGCCCAGGGCATGACGTTTGTGAACGAGTCATTCGACCTCGTCACCTGCCAGCAGGGTTTGCAGTTCATGGGGGATAAGCTGCGCGCCATGCGTGAGATGCACCGCATGCTCGTACCCGGTGGCCGCGCGGTCGTCAGCGTGAATCAGGGCTTTGCCCACAACCGCGTGTATGAGCAGTTCAACGCCGTGCTGCAAAAGCTGATGGGTATCCCGGCGCTGGCCTCGACCTTCAGCTTTGGTGACCCGCAGGCGCTCAAGCTGCTGTTCACACAGGCGGGCTTCCACAATGTCGACGTGAAAAAAGTGACGGTCAACGTGCGCTTCCCCGATGAGCGCGCCTTCATCACCGCCACGATGATGGCGTCGCCGAGCGCGGTGCAGGCGTTTAAGGTGTTAGCGCCGGAAAAGCGCGCGGCTTTGGTCGCACCGCTGTACGACGAAATGCAGAAGATCTTCGCGTTCTACCGTCAGGACGAATATGTCGTCCTGCCCTTGGCGATGAATATCGGCAGCGGCGTCGCGTAAAACCGATCAAACGCAAGCTAGCAGAGGACGTCACTCAGGCGTCCTCTTTGATTCGCCTGCCGGTCGCGTCACGTGCCGTCGTCGCTCCGCCGACGTTTGAGCACTTCCCCGGCATACGGCCGCTCCTCCACAGCATCGGTATCCACTTCCTCATCCGTTTCGATGAACGGGTTGTCATCGCGCAGCCATTCCGCCGAGAGGATCATCTTCGTATTCGGCGCGTAGTAGATGCGATACGGATCGCCGTTTTTGAAGGCGAGGAACGCGCGCTTCTGCACATTGAATTTCCGACCGTCCACCTTCACCCGGTAGCTGGCGCTGTTCTGCGCGGGAGTCGTATCCAGTTCGACACGGCCTTCGGCGACCTGCACTCCCATCTTCAGGTCACGGGTGATGCGCACCGCCGGGAGTGCGCCGACGGCCAGCGCGAAAGCCATGAAGACCAGCATTGCCAGCAGGATCGGTCCCAGACTCGCCGTCGCGCCAACGGTGCCAATCAACAGGAAAAACGCCACCGTCACGCACAGCCCGCCGATCATGACTGCGCCAATGGTGCGGCGGCGGTGCAGCGCAGCCACCTGTGTCTTGCTCAGGCGGCCAGCAGCGTTCATGGCGAGATCATCGTCAGTGAACTTGAGCGCCGCGGCTAACACCTCTTCGTACTTCTTGAGTTTGACCTCTTTAGGCATGCTCACCTCGTCTGTCTAGACAATGGCTGGTCATCGAGCGCGCTGATCGCCTGCGCCGCGTCGTCGCCGCGCGCTACAAACGGATCGTCGTCGCGCAGCCATTCAGCGGCGAGGATCGTCCGGCTGTGCGGCGCATAGTAGATGCGATACGGATCGCCGTTTTTGAAGGCGAGAAACGTCTGCTTCTGTACCTTGAATTTCTGGCCGTCCAGCTTCACCAAGTAAACGGTGCGCTTCCGCCGGGGGATGGTATCCAGTTCGACGCGCCCCTCAGCGACTTGGACACCCGCCTGCAAGTCGCGGGTCATCTGCACCGCCGGAATGATGCCGGTCACGACCGTGAACAGGACGAAGATCAGCACCATCATGACCAGTGGCGCGAGCGACCGGGCATACCCGTTGGCGAATAGCAGCAGCCCACCGACGATGACGCTCAACGCCACCGCCAGACTTGCCGTTGTCGTCCGCTGGGTTTTCAGCCGGTTCATCTGCGCGGCGCTCAACTGGCCCGCGGCGTTGAGGGTGAGATCGTCCTCAGTGAAGTTGAGCGCTCGCATCAATACATCTTCGTATTTCTTGAGCTTGTGGTCGTTGGTCACGGTCATCCCTTAACGCCTTGCTGCACCCGCGCGCGAAACCTGAGTCCCGGCGGCCATGCGGGTGACCTGTGGCCGCGGTTCTTCCTCCAGATGAAGTCGATCATGGTCTACGAACGGCTGATCGTCGCGCAGCCAGTCGACAGAGAGGATCGTCTGGCTGTGCGGCGCGTAGTACAGGCGATACGGATCACCGTTTTTGAAGGCGAAAAAGGCTTCACGCCGCACCTTGAATTTTTGTTTCTCTACCTGCACCACGTAATCGCCCCCATTTTCGACCGAGCGCGCATCCAATTCGATGCGCCCTTCAACCGCGCTCACTGGCGTCTGCAGATCGCGGTTGAGGCGATAGACATGCTGCCCGGTACTGAATGCGGCCAGCAGCAGGCCGAGCACGGCGACTCCGTTGAAGAGCGCGGCGAGCTGGCTGGAAGTCAGCACAACGAAGGCGAGGAACAACAGCATCAGGCCAGCCATGATCGCGCCGGTAACGACGTACCGCCGTCGCTGGTGGTGCAGCGCGGCGATCTGGTGTTCGCTGTACTTCCCGCGTTCGTTGGCCGCGAGATCGGCGGTGTCAAAGTCAAAGGCCGCCATCAACACCTCTTCGTACTTCTTGAGTTTGATGTCGTCTGGCATGATCCCTCCTACAATGATCATCTATAGATGATACGTTAGGAGCAGACCATGGTTGCATCAAAATACCGTCAAATCCAAGCACAATTTGAAGCGTGGGTCGGGCAGATCCCTGACATCCAGCCGGATCTCATCTACAAAGACATGTTCGGCGGCGTGCTCATCTATACGGCAGGCAAACCGTTCGCCGTGTTCATTGACGATTACGTCGCGCTCAAGCTGCCTGATGAACAGCGCGCGGAAATTCTCAAAGAGGCGGCGGCTAACGACCCCGGCTATAACCCCGACACCCCCGTCAGCAAGAACTATGTCAAGCTGCCGCCGAGCATCGTCAGCGCGGACGAGAAGGTCACCTACTGGATTGAGGACAGCATCCGCTATGTGCAAACGCTGATGCCGAAGAAGAAGAAAAGAAAGAATTGAACCACAGAGAACACAGAGAGCACAGAGGGAGAAGACCAAAAGATCCCTAACCGCAGAGAGCGCAAAGAGCGCAGAGAGAAAGATTTCATTCTTCGCGTTCTCTGCGTCCTCTGCGGTTAACAATGTTTTTGTCTCTACCCTCTGTGTTCTCTGTGCTCTCTGTGGTTAATAGTTTTACGGGGCGGCGAGGGCGTCACGGGTGATGCCCGGCAATTGCAGCGCGACCGCATAGTAGTTGCTGTTGTCTTCGGTGTAGAGCAGACTGGTCGGCAGGGTGCGCCGCGCCGTCCACAGCGACAGAATTGCCTCCCCGTTGACCCAGCGCGCGGGCGCGCCGTTCGCCGCGGCCAGGCCAAAGCCCATCCGCGCTCCGTCCCACTGGCTGATCGGCGCTTGCGGGTTATACGGTCGTGGTTGCACCGAGACCCAACCGCCCGCTGGTTGATAGAGGATCGGCGCGTCGCCGAGCCGCTTGCACATGGTCAGCACGCGGATGAACAACTGCGAATCCCACCCGCTGAACGAATCCGTCCGGTGGGTGAGGCCGTTCACGGTGAGATCGACGCTCTGGAAGACGGGCGCAGCGGTCGGCGAGCCGAACACGGAGTCGATGCTCCAGTTGAAGGTGTAAATCCCTTCGTCGACCGTCAGATAGCGGATGAACTCGCGCAGTTCGGCGTCCGTCACCGCATCATAGAGGACTTCAAAGTGAAAACCGCCCAACTCATTGAGCCACACCACGCGGTTATCCCCGAAGATCGTGCACTGGGGGATATCGTCGAGCGCGCCGAACGCATCTTCGCCGCCGAGCACATCGGCGCGAAAGACGACCGCGTTCGGGCTGCGATCCCAGGTGATGATGGAGGGATCGACGGTGGGAGGGAGATTGGGCGTGGTCGGCGCACCACACGCCGCCAAAGCCAGTGCCAGCAGCACAACGATCAGCCGCAAACGCATACGGGGTCCTTTAGGCTGAAATCAAGTCACGTCTAGGTTGGGGCTGCGTCTACGGTGCCCAGACCGCCCATCTTGACATAGAGGATACAGCATGTGGGTCGGAGCGGATACATAATAAATCACTACACCCGTAACAATCCTCTATCTCTGACCTCATTGTAGTGGCAACCGCCCCGCGCCGAGCATGGGATTTTTGTAGTGGCGGGCTTATGTTATGCTTAGGGAGTTGTTTAACTAGCAACTGGAAGCGCATGGCAGAAACATCGATCGACCGCCTGAGCGAAGCCGCCGACGCCGTGACCCAAACCGAAACGGAAACGCGCGCAGGGGTGGCCAAGGCGACGGGCATTCTGGCGCTCGGCAACGTGGGCAGCCGCGTTTTAGGGCTGGCGCGCGAGATTGTCCTCACCAACTTATTCGGTGCCTCCCGGGCGATGGACGCGTTCAATTACGCGATTATCGTCCCCAAAACCCTGTACGATCTCTTGATCGCGGGTCACGTCAACAGTGCGATCATCCCCGTCTTGAGCGAAGTCGTCACCCGTGACGGCCAAAAGGCCCTGTGGCAGTTAGTGAGCATCCTCGTCAGCCTCGTCGCGCTGATCATCGCCGCGCTGGTGCTGCTGCTGGAAGTGTTCGCTCCGCAGGTGATCATCGTCGTGAGCGGCGGTTCGGATCCCGCCACGCAGGCGCTCGCCGCCGATGTGCTGCGCTCCGTCTCGCCCGCGCTTATCTTCCTGAGTTTATTCGCCGTGTTGAGCGGCACGCTCTACGCGCTGCGCGAATTCACGCTGCCCGCGCTGGCGGGCATCCTGTTCAACGCCTCGATTGTCTTCGGCACGCTGATTTTCGCGCCGCCGCTGCAAGCTGTGCTGCGTTCCTCGGGCATCGGTTGGCTAATGACGCGCCCCGCGGAAGGCATTCGCGCTGCGGCCTACGGTTGGCTGATCGGCGCGTTGGTGCAGTTCCTGCGCCAACTGCCGGGGATGCGCGGCGTGCAGTTCCGCATCAATTTCAACTGGCGGCATCCCGCCGTCAAGCAGATCGCGCTGCTCTACGCCCCGGTGATGTTTTCGCTGGTGCTGGATACGTTCGTGCGCACCTTCAGCTACAACCTCGCCAGTCAAACGGGGGTGGGCAGCGTCAGTTATATGAACTGGGCGACCACGCTGATCCAGTTTCCGCAGGGCTTGGTCGCGACCGCTATCAGCATCGCGATTCTGCCGACACTCGCCCGCCAATCAGTGCTGACCGAGGATTTGGGCTTCAAGAATACGCTCGGCCTTGGCTTGCGGCTGGCAATCACGCTGATTCTGCCCGCGACGCTCGGCCTGTTTGTGCTAGGCACGCCGATTGTGCGTCTGCTGTTCGAACACGGCGCGTTCACCGCCGCCGATACACAGATCACCGTGCATGCGCTGCGCCTGTACCTGATCGGTCTGCCGTTTGCCGCCATTGATCTACTGCTGGTGTACGCTTTCTACGCGCAGCAGGACACGCTTACGCCCGCGGTGATCGGCTTTGGGAGTCTGGTGTGGTACATGCTGGTCGCCGTGCTGCTGCTGCCTACCTTTGGCCTGTTCAGCCTGATGATCGCTGACAGCGCCAAGCACATCATGCACGCGCTGGTATCCGCGTTCATCCTGTGGCGGCGCTTGAAAGGTTTCGGCGATCAGCGGTTGTTCCGCACGCTGCTCAAAACCGGGGCCGCGGCCCTGCTCATGAGCGCGGTCGCTCTCGTCATCGAACCGTTCGGGGAACGGATGATCGGGACATCCGGCGCCATCCGCGAGGCCGTGCTCGTGATTGCGGCGGGCGGGGTCAGCGGCGCGGTGTTCCTCGGGGCGGCCTTCGTGCTGCGGATCGAAGAACTGTCATGGCTGTGGGCGTCGGTGCGGCGGCGTCTGCGCTCGTAACTACAGCGGGCACCAAATGCTCCGATCTGTCTCCCCTCTCCACCCGGAGAGGCGCCGCTGACAGGGGTAGGTTTTCAATTGTAGGGACGAGGCATGCCTCGTCCTCGTGTGCCAACACGGCCGTAACCCGATTTGCTAAAGCGAACTTTTGCGTTCACGGAACACAGGCTTTTTGTCCAATCCGGAGGAAAACAGGACGAGGCATGAGCCTATTTCACAATTGGTGAAAATACCCAACCTCACCCTGCTTGCTCCGCAAGCCGTCCCTCTCCGTGGGGAGAGGGACACCACCAACCCGCCTTGCCCTTGCCCCTCGCCCTTTGGAGAGGGGCGGTTGAGCGCAGCGAAACGGGGTGAGGTTAGACAAAATGCCGATTCTGAAATGAGCTCATGCCTCGTCCCTACAGGGGTTTTGGCGAAAGAACTCCGCGTTCAAGTGGGAAACATTATAAACCTACCCCTGACAGGAGAGGGGCCGGGGGTGAGGTCAAAACCGCGGACGCGCCGTTGCGCGTCCCTACGAGAACGAAATTGGTTTGGCGACTGCGGTTGGCTCCCCGCCCTGAATTCGGGGAGGGGTCATTTTTACGGCAGGTCTATCGTCCATTCGGTCGCGCCCCACAACACCGCGCCGACCTCGAATACGTCGTCGGTTTCGCCCGTGTTCGGGATTTCGGTGATCGCCTCATTCCGCCAGATCGCCGCGCCGTTGAAGGTCGGGTAGCCGATGAAGGCCAGCGCCTGACCGTCGGGTGACAGCGTCACGCGGGCGGGCGCGCCCGTGAAGGCCATCGTCGTATTCAGCACTTCCCAGAACATGCCCATATCCGGCGTGATGTCGAAGCGCACGCGCAGCGATGACTCGCCTGCCGCGCGGCTGACCAGATGCGGCACATCGGGGAAGGGCACGCCGACGCCCGTCTGCGTATCGAGGATCGTCCAGCGGCCGGAGGCGTAGAACAGCCCCGCGTAAGTCTGATTCGCGCCCTGTACCGCGTAAAAGTCGAGCACATAGTCGTCGGTGACCGCTCCGATGCGCGGCGCGGCGGTCATCGTGCCCGCTTCGCTCACCATCAGGTAGCTCTGTTCGCCCGCCGCATCCGCGGACAGGTTGATGATGAACACGTCTTCACCCCAGCGGATTTCCGGCGAGCGCCCCTGTGTGATCGGCGTGTTGATCGCCGGGAGCAGCACGGTCGTGGTCGCAGCGGCCAGGTCGTAGATCATCAGGCGCGGCACCTCGACGCCGAAGTCGCACGCCGTCCACGCGAGGCGCGTGCCATCCGGCGACCACGCGGGCGCCGAGCGGACAATCGCCTTGTCGGCGATGCCGGCTACAAACAGCGAGGCATCGGCAGGTTGGGCCGCGATCGTGCTCATTTCGCCGCTCACTAAGTCGAGGATGACGATATCAGAAGGGAGGTCGATCTCGGCGATTTCGCCCTCCGCCTGCACGCGATCCAGCGCTTCAAGGCCCAGCGGCGATGCCTGACGGTAGGCAATGCGCGCGCCGTCGGGCGCGATGACCGGATTTGAGACAGTACCCGTCGCGGTCAGCGGCTCGGTCGTCAGGGCGTCGGGATCGAGGCGGTACAGGTCGCCGCGCACCCACAAATAGGCGGGAGACGCAGCCTGCTGCGCGCTCAGACCGCTGGCCAACAGGGCGGTGAATATCAAGAGCAAACCGATTTTTTTCAGCATCGCTTAACCGTCCTCAAAAGAGACGCTCGGTGGAGCGTCCAGAAGCTGCTCCATTCTAATGTACGTTGACGCTAGAAATCAAAGACACAACTTTGAACCACTGGACTGGGTCGGGGGTAAATGTGTGTAGAACATCCAAGCATGCCTGAGCGATCTTGCGACGTACCCCGTCTCGTGTTAAGTTCTAGGCAGCAATTTTAATGCCGCGTTAGGAATTGGCGGATGTGCTGATCCGCTCCCACAAAATTTTCTAGGAGGATGTATGCAGAAGTTCACTCGTTTGACTGCTCTGCTGCTGTTGGTCGCGATGCTGTTCGCGGTCGTCGGTGGTGCGGCGGCGCAAGATGGCCCCAAGATTCTCGTGACCGGTCGCCAGATGGGTTGCAGCGATATTCCGACGCTCGATCCCGCGCTGGCCGAAGACGTTCCGTCGGTTCAGGTAATCACTGAACTCTTCCCAAGCCTGCTGCGCTTGCACGAAGAAACCGTTGAAGTTCAGAATGGTCTGGCAAGCTACAGCGTGTCGGAAGATGGTCTGACCTACACCTTCAACATTCTGCCGAACATCTCTTGGGTTCGTTACAACGCCGACTCGGGCGCGGTCGAACAGGTGACCGATGACAGCGGCGCGCCGCTGTACGTCACCGCGCAGGACTTCGCCTATGGCATGCTCCGCACCCTCGATCCCGTGACCGCCGCGCCGTACCAGCTCGTCTGGGCGCCGTGGGTGGCCGGTGGCGTGGAATTCGCCGGTTCCGGTGAAGCCAGCGCCGAAGACCAGCAGGCGCTGCGTGATGCCGTTGGCATCGTCGTCGTTGACGATTGGACGCTCGAAGTGACCGTCCCGCAGGTCGCCGCCCCGACCCCGCTGATCTACGCGCAGTGGTTCGCGATTGCGCAGCCGCAGGCCGTCGTCGAAGAATTCGGCGATTTCTGGATTGACCCCGAAAACATCGTGACTTATGGTCCGTTCGCCCTCAAGGAATGGGTGCGTGGTGACGGCGGCAGCCTGACCATGATCAAGAATCCGTTCTGGGAAGGCACGCCGGAAATTCCTGCCCCCGCGCTCGACGAAGTGCAGTTCCGCTTCCTCGACGAAACCGTTCAGCTCACCGAGTTCGAAGCGGGCAACCTGCAGGTTTCGGAAGCCCCCGCCGCCTCGATTGATCGCATCAACAGCGACCCGGCCCTGAGCGCCGCGCTGCACGTTGCGCCCGGCACCTGCACCTACTACTACGGCTTCAACACGCTCGTCGCGCCGTTCGATGATGCCCGCGCTCGCCGCGCTTTCTCGATGGCGATCGATCGTCAGGCGATTGTCGATAACGTGACCCGTGAAGGTCAGATCCCCGCCTCGCTGTTCGCGCTGCCGAGCCTCGTGGCCGCCCCGACCAGCGAAGCATTCCCGGATCTCGGCATCAAGACCGATGTCGAAGCTGCCCGCGCGCTGTGGGATGAATATCTGGCCGACGTTGGCGCAACCGCCGACTCGTTCCAGATCAGCATCTATCACAATGACAGCGCTCTCCATGCGTCGGTCGCGCAGGCCGTCCAGCAGATGTGGGCGGAAAACCTCGGCGTGAACGCGCAGATCACCACCGCCGACTTCGCGACGTATCTCGATCAGCGTGGCAACTACCCGGTCTACCGTGCCGCGTGGTGCTTCGACTATCCGGATGCGCACAACTTCTACTATGACGTGCCGTTCCACAGCGATCTGATCGAAGAAAACGACACGCACTGGGCGAATGAAGAATTCGACAGCCTCATCGATCAGGCCTTCCTGCTGACCGACAACACAGAACGTGCTGCCCTGTACGCGCAGGCGGACAACATCCTCGTCAACACGGACGCGGCGATTGCCCCGATCTACTACTATGTGACGAACGATCTGACCGCTTCGAACGTCGTCCGCACGTACTCAAACATCACCCGCGAATACTACGAAAAGTGGGATCTGACGGACTAAGCTCGTCCATCAGCTCGCATCTATGTTGTAGGGGCAAGGCATGCCTTGCCCCTACGCATTAGACGTACCGGGAGCTTTTTCAGGGGGGACATGACGGCTGTGCATGTCCCTCATGCTCAGTAAAGGGTAGCACTATGGCACGCTTTGTAGCGCAGCGGTTTTTGTGGTTGTTGTTGGTGCTGTTCGTCGTCTCGGCGATCACGTTTGGGCTGATGCGCTTGGTGCCGGGGGGGCCGTTCGCCACCGAACGCGGCGTCCCGGACACAATCCTCCGTGCCTTGGAAGAAAAATACAATCTGACGGGGACGCTGCCGGAGCAGTATCTCAAATGGATTGGCGACATCGTCCTCCCACGCGTCACCGACGAGACCTTTCGCCCGTCCGCCGTCAACGATTATTTGATCAATATCCGCCTCGACTTTATCCGACCTGATACTGATTTTCGCTGGATGAATTTTGGCCCGTCGCTGCGCATCCGCAGCCGCACGGTCAATAATATTTTTGAGGAAAACCTGCCGATTTCGCTCCAGCTCGGCACGGCGGCGCTCATGGTGGCGATGGCGATTGGCATCCCGGCGGGCATCATCGCCGCGCTGAATCGCAACACCATCTACGATTACACGGGCATGGGCGTCGCGATCATTGGCGTGTCGATCCCGGTGATCATCATGGGGCCGCTGCTGCAATACTTATTTGGCGTCCAGTGGCACGTGCTGCCCGTCTCCGGGTGGGGCAAACCGGAGAACGTGATTTTGCCCGCGTTCGCGCTCGGTTTCGCGCAGTCGGCGCTGTTAGCCCGCCTGACCCGCGCCAGCCTGCTGCAAGTCATGAACGAAGACTATATCCGCACCGCCCGCGCCAAAGGCTTGAGCGAACGGATAGTCGTGCTGTTCCATGCGTTAAAAAACTCGCTGATCCCGGTCGTGACCGTGCTCGGCCCGCTGTTCGCCGCGCTGCTGACCGGGACATTCGTCACCGAAACGATCTTCGGCATCCCCGGCATGGGGCGCTTTTTCGTCACCAGCGTGACCAACCGCGACTATCCGGTGATCATGGGCACGATTTTGCTGTACGCGGGTTTTCTGGTGCTCGCCAATATGGTTGTTGACATTACGTATGCGTGGCTTGACCCGCGCATCCGTTATTAAGTCGAGAGGCATCCGATGGCTGTCGTACAACAGAGCAAGAATCAGGGTGTGGCCAAACTGGACAGCCGCCCGCAGGGTGAAAGCTTGTGGGTGGATGCGTGGCGCCGCTTGCGGCGCAATCGCATGGCGGTGCTGGGTCTCTTCATCATCATCGCGGCCCTGCTGGTCGCGGCGCTCGCGCCCGTCCTGGCCCCGAAAGCACCGGACAAGCAGGTGCTGGCGGATAACAACTCCGCGCCCCGCTGGGTGACGCAGTTGTTCCCCAGCATGCGCCCGCGTGATGAAGGCGGCTACGTGCCGATCAACGACGCCTACCCGATTGGCGCGGATGGTCTAGGGCGCGATCTGCTGAGCCGCATCATCTTTGGCACGCGCGTCTCGCTGGCGGTCGCGTTCATTGGCCCGCTCTCGGCCATGCTCGTCGGCATTCCCTTCGGCTTGGTGGCTGGCTACCTCGGCGGGCGCGCGGACAACATCATGATGCGCTTCGTCGACATCATGTACGCCTTCCCCACACTGCTGCTGATCATCTTGCTCATGGCGTTCTTCCGGTCGAGTACCGCGCAGAATGCGCCGGGCACATTCGCCTATGAGCTCGGGCGCCTCGATGCGGCAATGGGCGGCATGCTGTTCATCGCGGTCGGCGTCGGTTTTACCTCGTGGATGGGCTTGGCGCGCCTCGTGCGCGGGCAAATCCTCTCTGTGCGCGAAAAAGAATACATCGAAGCGGCGCGGTCAATGGGCGTGGGAACCCGGGGCATCATGTTCCGGCACATGCTGCCCAATATCCTCGGCCCGATCATCGTCGCGGAGACGCTGACGATCCCGACCTACATCTCGTATGAGGCGTTCCTGTCGTTCATCGGCTTGGGCGTGCAAGCGCCGACGGCGAGCTGGGGCGGCATGATCGCAGAGGGTGCGCGCAACATCACGTCGTACCCGTCGCAGGCGATCTTCCCGGCGGTCGCGCTGTTCCTGATCATGTTCGCGTTCAACTTCCTCGGCGACGGTCTGCGCGACGCGCTCGACCCCCGGATGCGCGGCGTGGATTAAGGGCAAACGACTCAACGCAAAGGCGCGAAGTCGCCAAGACGCCAAGGGATAAAATAAAAAGGACGAGCGATCGCTCGTCCTTTTTATTGCGGCTGGACACAAATCTAAGTGTATGCGATCCGCGGACGCGCAGAAGCGCGTCCCTACCCATTCTGACTTTGCGTCTTCGCGTCATTGCGTCTTTGCGTTGAATCTTGGCTTCTTGCTTTAAACCTTGTTCTCTGTGGTTAACTTTGATTTTCCTCTTTCAAGCGATCGGCGAAAACGTCGAGATGCGCGCTGTGTTCGCGTTTGTGCCCGTAGAACGAGTACACGATGAAGTCGTCGAGCGCGTAGTCGGCCCCGTACCACGGCAGCGTCCCCACCTGTGACCAGATCGC
This sequence comes from Candidatus Flexifilum breve, assembly GCA_016717205.1. Lineage (GTDB taxonomy): Bacteria > Chloroflexota > Anaerolineae > Aggregatilineales > Phototrophicaceae > Flexifilum > Flexifilum breve. The sequence continues at coordinate 1,174,015 of JADKGC010000002.1, read as the reverse complement.
CGGATCCACGCCCTGCGCGACCGCCAGCACCCGCTGATGGGCGGCCAGATACTCTTGCTCCACAGCGTCGAGGCTCCACGTTTGCCGCAGACCCACCTGGGAGTCGTTGAACGCATAGGGACCGCCCGTGCCCAGTTCGGTTGTCAGCGGCACGGGGATCGGGGTATCGGTGAAGCCGCTCAAAATCTCTTCGAGCAGCACTTCGTACGAGGCCAGATGCGCCACAATCTGCTTGACCGACCACCAACCGCACACCCCCTCACGTTCCCGCTCAGCGGGCGGAATGCGTTCGAGCGCCGCCTGCCAAGTCGCCTCACCATAGCGCAGTACATCTAACGGATTCATGTTCACACCTTTATATTTTTGTTCACTATAGCATCGAATACCGCCATTCGGGTTGGTTTGTTTTCTGTTACTTGACGCCATCAATGAAGACTAATATCATTAGTCTTATGAAGTCTAATCACGTTAGTCTTGACGAGGGCAATTATGTTTCAACCAGTGAAATCACCACAATCCGCCGTCCGCGCTCCGCTCAGCGGCCCAAATCTGGCGCTGCGGCTAGAAGGCTTGATCGTCTTCATCGGCGCAATCCTGTTGTTCTGGCAGCAGGGAGGGAACGGGCTGATCTTCGTCGCGCTGCTGTTCACGCCGGATCTGTCGATGGTCGGCTATCTCGCTAACCCACGACTTGGCGCGCTGATCTACAACGCCGTGCACATGTATCTGCTGCCCGCGTTGCTCCTGCTCGTCGGTGTGGCGGTGAGCAACCCGGTGCTGATCCAGCTCGCGGCGATCTGGTTTGCGCACATTGGCATGGATCGCACCGTGGGCTACGGGCTAAAATACGCGTCGGCCTTCAAAGCGACACATTTGCAGCGAGTCTAAGACCATGCCCTATCCCGCCCAGGTACAAGCCATCGAACTCACCGAGAAAGCCCGTGAGCTGATCGAGTCTGAAGGGCTCGACCGGCTCACGCTGGCGTCCCTGGCGGCGGCCTTCGGGATCGCCGCGCCATCGCTGTATCACCATTTCAAGAACAAGACGGCGCTGCTCGTCGCGGTCAACGAGCGCACGGGCGCGCTGCTCGTCGAGCATGTGCAGACGTCCATCGCGCAGACGAACGACCCGCGCGAACGCATCAGCGTCATGCTGCACGCCTACCGCGTGTTTGCGCTGGCCAATCCATCGACCTATGGCCTTGCCTTCACCAATACGATCCCCGGTCTGCAGCTCGATCCCACCTTCGCCGAAGCACTGGCGCTGCCCCTGCAAGCAACGGTCGCTGAACTGGTGGGCACAGAGGTGGCGCTTCCGGCGCTGCGCGGTGGATGGGCATTGGTGCATGGCTTTGTGATGCTCGAACTCAGCGGGCAGTTTCGGCGCGGCGGGGATCTCGATGCGGCCTTCGCGCATGCCGTCGAAACGTATATTCGCGGCTTGGCGTAAGTTGGCGAAAATACCCAACCTCACTCCCGGTCCCTCTCCGAAAAGATGCTTCTAGGCCAGTGTCCGAAATACGTCAAACCAGGGCAAGGCGCGCCGTGCCCCTACAACGGCGATTTCTGATTGGACTTATTTCGAGAACCTACTTTAGGCACCATCTGAAAGCGACTCATCCCCACACCAAATCCTAACCACAAAAGCTTTCCGTTAGCACTCGTATAAGAAATGTGCTAGAAATGCTTGACGCTTTGAGGGTGTTTTGCTATATTTCTGATCGATGGTTTAGCACTCTCACTGACTTAGTGCTAAAACCCTTTCCAGAAGCGTGTTGAAAGAGGAGATTTCATTTATGGCTCTCAACATTCGTCCATTGGCGGATCGTATCATTGTGGAACCCGTCGAACAGGAAGAAACGATTGCAGGCGGTATGCTCGTCCTGCCCGAAACGGCGAAGGAAAAGCCGCAGCAGGGTCTCGTCCTTGCCGCGGGCGCTGGCCGCCGCGATGAAGACGGCGAACGCATCGACATGGATGTGAAGGTCGGCGACCGGGTGCTGTTCGCGAAATATGCTGGCACCGAAATCAAGATGGACGGCAAGAAGCTGTTGATCATGAAGGAAAGCGACATTCTCGGCATCGTCGAGTAACTGTCGTTTTTGTTTGCCACTAAATAATCAAGCATCTAGTTAACGTCAACAATCAGGAGATATAAACCAATGCCTGCTAAGCAGTTGCTTTTCCGCGAAGAAGCGCGTCGCGGTCTTCAGCGTGGTGTCGATAAAGTTGCCGAAGCCGTCTCGACGACGCTCGGCCCCAAGGGTCGCAATGTGGCGCTCGATAAGAAGTTCGGCGCGCCGACCGTCACGCACGACGGTGTGACCGTGGCCAAGGAAATTGAACTCGAAGATCCGTATGAAAACATGGGCGCGCAGCTTCTGAAGGAAGCCGCGACCAAGACCAACGACATCGCCGGTGACGGCACGACGACCGCGACCGTTCTGGCGCAGGCCATCGTCAACGAAGGTCTGAAGAACGTGGCCGCGGGCGCGAACCCGATGCTGCTCAAGCGCGGCATCATGGCGGCGGCGGAAGCCATCGCGGCGAACCTGAAGACGCAGGCTACCCAGATCAGCACCAAGGAAGAAATTGCCAACGTCGCCAGCGTTTCGGCGCAGGACTTCGAAATCGGTAACCTGATTGCGGAAGTCATGGACAAGGTTGGTAAGGACGGCGTCGTCACCGTTGAAGAATCGCGCGGTCTCGAATTCGAAACCGAATACGTCGAAGGTATGCAGTTCGACCGCGGCTACATCAGCGCGTACTTCGTCACCAACACCGACTCGATGGAAGCGATTATCGAAGAACCGTACATCCTGATCTACGACAAGAAGATCAGCGCGGCTCAGGACATCGTTCCCCTGCTCGAAAAGCTGGTGCAGATCGGCAAGCGGGATGTGGTCATCATCGCGGAAGATGTCGACGGCGAAGCGCTGGCGACCCTCGTGCTGAACAAGCTGCGCGGCATGCTCAACGTGCTCGCGATCAAGGCCCCCGGCTTCGGCGATCGCCGCAAGGCCATGCTGCGTGACATCGCCATCCTGACGGGCGGCACGGTCATCAGCGAAGAAACCGGCCGCAAGCTGGAAACCGTCACGCTGCAGGACCTCGGTCGCGCGGCGAAGGTGCAGGCGACCAAGGACGACACGACCGTCGTCGACGGCGCGGGCGATGAGAAGGCCATCAAGGGCCGTATCGAAGAAATCCGTAAGGAAATCGAACTCAGCACCAGCGACTACGACAAGGAAAAGCTGCAGGAACGTCTGGCCAAGCTGTCGGGCGGCGTCGCAGTGATCCGCGTTGGCGCGGCGACTGAAACCGAACTGAAGGAAAAGAAGCACCGCGTGGAAGACGCCCTGAGCGCCACCCGTGCCGCGGTTGAAGAAGGCATCGTCCCCGGTGGTGGTGTCGCGCTCGTGAACGCGATCCCCGCGCTGGATGCCGTCCGCTTCGACACCGAAGATGAAAACACCGGCGTGCAGATTGTCCGCCGTTCGCTGGAAGTGCCCATGAAGAAGATCGCTGCGAACGCCGGGATCGACGGCGCGGTGGTTATTCAGGAAGTGCGCCGCCAGCAGAAGGAACAGGGCAACCACAACATCGGCTACAACGTCATGACCAATGAATATGGTGACATGATCAAGGCGGGCATCCCCGACCCGGCGAAGGTCACCCGTGGCGCGGTCGAAAACGCGGCGTCCATCGCCTCGATGATCCTCACCACCGAAGTTCTGATCACCGACGTGCCGGTTAAGGAATCCTCTGCGCCTGCTCCGCAGATGCCGGAATACTAAACCGACCCGGTTTGAACGGATATCAAAAGGGCGATCCCAGATGGGGTCGCCCTTTTTGATTCAGAACAGAGGTTAACCACAGAGAACACAGAGAACGCCGAGAAAATGCTATGATATGAGTGTCACCGACAGGAGATCGATTGCGATGGCAAATAAGAAAAAGAAGTCAGAAAGTCGGTTTGTTGGAGGGGCTAACGATTACCGTTTTGTGTCTCGTGAAGAGGCAGATGCTTTTGTGAACAAGCGCAAAGCTGAAATTGCAGCATATCGAGCAATGCTACTTGCTAAAACGCCTGAAGAACGCGCAAAGCTCCGCGAAAAGTTTGAAGAGATAATGGCTAAAATTCCACATATTGAGCCGGAAGAATAGGATCGGTTGGACTAAATGCAGCAGATTATCACGATGGGCGGCGGCGGGTTTTCGATGGAACCGGACAACCTCGCCTTAGATCGCTATGTCCTCCAGCAGACGACCCTCGAGCGTCCGAAAGTGTGCTTTCTGGGTCAAGCCAGCGGCGAGGCGCGCGACTACATCATCAACTTCTACAAGGCATTCACCGAACTGAACGCGATCCCCTCGCATTTGTCGCTGTTCCAGCCGCACACCGCTGACCTCGAAGGCTTTCTCATGAGCCAGCACGTGATCTACGTGGGCGGTGGCAACACCAAGTCGATGTTGGCGCTGTGGCGCGAGTGGGGGCTGGATCGCATTCTGCGGCAGGCGGGCGACGCAGGGATTGTGCTGGCGGGGATCAGCGCGGGGTGCATCTGCTGGTTTGAAGAGGCGACCACCGACTCGATCCCCGGTAAGCTGACGCATTTGCCGGGCTTAGGCTATCTCAAGGGCGCGTGCTCACCGCACTACGACGGCGAAGCGAATCGACGGCCGTCATATCACGCGCTGATCGCGGCTGGCGACATGGGGACGGGCGTCGCCTACGATGACGGCGCGGCGGGGCACTACATCGATGGCGAACTCGTGCGCGTGGTCAGCTCGCGCCCGAATGCGAAGGGTTACAAGGTCGAACGGGCGGAGGACGGCAGCATCCGCGAGACAGTCATGGAGACGCAGTACTTGCTGGCTTAGGCCGCTGTTTCCGACCCCATCCCCGGCCCCACGCCTCCGAATTCAGGGAGGGGAGACAACAGCGCCTCGCTAAACTTACTTCTTTCGCGTAGGGACGCGATTCTTCGCGTCCGCTTGCCCTAAAATCAGCAGATGAGTCAGGCTGAAGCAGAGGCTCGTATGAAGAAATCCAAGTTTTCGCTCGTTCCGCACAAAGCCTACTTTTTGGAGCTGGTCGAACGCACCGATCAGAAGCTTTTGGCGGCGTGGGCGATTGAATGCGCTGAACGGGTGCTGCCGTACTTTGAACAGCATGATCCGCAAGATCGCCGTCCGCAGATCGCGCTGGAAACGCTGCAAACGTGGGTCGATACGGGCGTCTTCAGGATGGCGGTGATCCGCAGCGCGTCACTCGGGTCACATGCCGCTGCCCGCGAGGTCGGTGAGGATAACCCGGCGCGATCGGCTGCCCGTGCGGCTGGTCAAGCCGTGGCGACCGCCCATGTTCCCGTGCACGCGATTGGCGCGGCGATCTATGCTTTGCAGGCGATCTACCGAGCAACCGCTGTCGACGCCGAGGCGGCGGTCAGGCGCGAACGGGACTGGCAGTATCAGCGCCTGTTGGAATTGAGACAGTCATAGCCGCATGAAATAACGGGCGATCCGAAGGTGGATCGCCCGTCTTTTGCTCATGGCTAAGCGCTAACAGCTAACCGCTCCCTCACGCCATCGGTTTGCTGTGTTCCAGCAGCAGCAGTTCGCTGCGGCGGCGCAGATAGCTGCGCGGCGTGGGCGGCGGATTCTCCGCGTAGTAGCGCAAAATGCGTTCCAGATACTCACGCACGGGCGTGTACGTCATGCCGAGCTCGGTTTTGCTGCGTGTGTTGTCGAGTTCGCTCATCCAGCGCTCGCTGAACGGCGAGCAATCCGGCAAAAAGCCGTTCGCTTCCAGCAGATCGCGCTTGAGGCGCACGACCTGCGGCTGCACGCCCATCAGGTCGCCGACGATGCCGAGGAACTCTTCGAGCGTGAGCGTTTCATCCTGTGAGATATTGTAGACCTGTCCCTTGCCCTTGCCCGTCTCGATCAGCAGCAGCAGGGCGCGGATCACGTCGCCGCCGTAGATGTGGCGCAGCGGGAAATTCGGCGTGGAGGGCGCGAGGATCGGGTCACCGTCGTTGAGGCGCAGCACGTAGTTGTACAGGCGGTTGAAGTGGTCGCGCTCGCTGTTGACCATCGGCAGGCGCAGCGATGTATACGGGAATTTGTTGGTCTCCCACGCCTTGTGCAGCGCATCTTCAACGCGGCGCTTATCCACGCCGTACAGCCATTCTTCGTAGCCGTAGGTGTTCGGCTTGGGCGCGGGCATCAGCCGACCTTCGTACTGGTCCTCAGTGAACGGCCGCGTCGCCGCTTCGCGCACGAGATACACCTGCCCGCTGCTCAAAAAGAGGTAATGCCCCACGCGTCCTTTGAGCAGCGCGGCGATCTCTTCGGCTTCTTCCTGCTTGTACAGCGCGTTGTCGATCACAACATCGAAGGACTTGCCCTCCAGCGCGCGCGCCAACTGATGCTTCTTCGTTCGATCACCGCGCAGCCGTTCCACCTGATCAGGCAGTTCGTCGCGCGTCAGCCCGCGGTTGAACACCGAGACGCGATGTCCCAGCGCGATCAACTGATGCACGAGTAAATGGCCGAGGTTGCGGGTGCCGCCAATCACGAGAATATTCATAGAGGGTGATGGCGCGTAGGCGCGCCGTTTCCTTTCACCAATCGTCAAAATTTGCCCTAACTATACCATTGGACGGAGGTTATCGGCATGGGACTTGCTGTACACTATGCACGACTAGCTACGATGAGGAGAGGGTATGCGCTATCAACTGCTGGGCAAAAGCGGACTTCGCGTCTCTGAACTGTGCCTCGGCACGATGACGTTTGGCGATACGTGGGGCTGGGGCGCGTCGAAAGAGGTCAGCCGCCAGATGTTCGACCTGTTCGCAGAGGCGGGTGGCAACTACATCGACAGTTCGGTCAACTACACCGATGGCACGGCGGAAACGCTGCTCGGCGAGTTCTTGCAGGGGCGGCGCGATCAGTTTGTGGTCACGACCAAGTACACGCTCACCAAACCCGATTCGACCGATCCCAATTCCGGTGGCAACAGCCGCAAAAACATGATGAAGTCGGTCGAGCGCAGCCTCAAGCACCTGCAAACCGAAAGCATCGATGTGTACTACCTGCACATGTGGGACTACATGACGCCCGTCGAAGAAGTCATGCGCGGGCTGGATGATCTCGTGGCACAGGGCAAAATTCAGTATGTAGCGATCAGCGACTCGCCCGCATATATCGTATCGGCGGCCAACATGCTGGCGGAACTGCGCGGGTGGGCGCGCTTCGTCGGCCTGCAGGTGCCGTACTCGCTGCTCAGCCGCTCGATTGAGCGCGAACTGCTGCCCATGTCGCGCTACTGGGATATGGCGGTCATGCCGTGGGGTTTGCTCAACGGCGGCGTGCTGACGGGCAAGTTCCTGACCGAAGTCAGCGAGCCGACGCGCGTCAACCCGGAACACCTCAAGCTGAGCGAACAGGCGATGAGCATCGTCAAAGAGGTGCAGGCCATCGCGCAGGAATGCGAACGTCCCATGTCGCAGGTGGCGATCAACTGGGTGCGCCAGCAGACGCACAAAGCGCAGATCATCCCGATCATCGGCGCGCGCAGCGTGACGCAATTGCAGGACAATCTGGCCGTGCTCGACTGGTCGCTAACGCCAGAGCAGTTGGATCGGCTGGAAAAGGTCAGCGCGATTGACATGGGCTTCCCGTATGGCTTCAACTACGGCAATCCGTACGCCTATGGCAAAACCTTTGCAAAGATCGATAATCACCACCGGGGACAAATTTTAAAGTACTAGGTTAAGAAATGTTCTCGGGTAGGGGCAGACCGATGGGTCCGCCTAGTTTCGGGCGCATGCACAGGTGGGTGCTTAAAAACCCCTCACCCCCAACCCCTCTCCCACGCAAGCGGGGAGAGGGGAGACATGGCGAGTCGGCTGTCTCCCCTCCCTGAATTCGGGGAGGGGCCGGGGGTGGGGTCAGAATCTGACCTTTTTCATCTCGCTTATACGTGCGCCCCTGCAAGCGTCCGTAATTTTTCTGCCAGCACCACCAACTCGAAAGTGAGGCCGCTCATGGCAGCTGATTTGACGCAGATCGCCGCGTTTTTCGCCGCGCATCCGCAGGGTTTTGCCAACCGCGTCGATTTGCCCTACCGTCTGGCGTCATGGTCGCTCGAAGACCCGGCGAACGTGCGCCTGTGGGAAAGTGACGGCGAACTGCAAGCCGTCGCCATGCTGCAACTGCCCTGGTTCACGCTCGACTATACCACTGTGCCGGGAGTCGATCACCTGCTGCCGGAGATCCTCGCGTGGGCGACGGAGCGCATGACGGCCATCGCCCGCGAACGGAATGACGAACTGCCGCTGGTCGTCTACCTGACGCCGGAACGCGCCGCGCACCTCCCGCTGGTCGAAGCGCACGGTTTCCAGCATGACGCCGATTGGGATATCGTGCATCTCGAGCGCCCACTCGACGAACCGATCGCGCCCGTTCCGCTGCCGGATGGTTTCGCCGTGCGTCCCATGAATGGACAGGTTGAGGCGTATGTCGATCTGCATCAGACGGCGTTCGGCTCAAAGAATATGCGGGAGAGCTGGCGGGCGCGCACGCTGACCATGTCAGCCTATCGCCCCGAGCTCGATGTGTTCATCGTCGATCCGACCGGGCGCCCGGTGGCGTTTTGCATCGGCTGGCTGCAGGGGGACGAGGGTCAGGTCGAACCGCTCGGCGTGCATCCCGATTTTCAGCGCTTGGGGTTGGGGCGCGCGGTGCTGCTCGACATGCTGCGGCGCTTTCAGATGCACGGCGCGACCCGCGCGAGCATCCACAGCTACAAGCAGAACGATCCGGCGCTGGCATTGTATCAGCGACCGGATAACGGCGACTTCCGCCCGCAGTATGACGTGACCGCCTACGTGCGGAACTGTCGTTAAGCCGAACCAAAACGCCGTTGTAGGGATAAGGTGGCGTTCACCCTCACCCCCAACCCCTCTCCCACGCAAGCGGGGAGAGGGGAGACATTGCGAGCGCTGTTGTTTGCTCCCCTCCCTGAATTCGGGGAGGGGCCGGGGGTGGGGTCGGCAATAGGTGATTATGCCTCTTCGCGGAAATACTCGCGCAGCGGGTCGAGCAGCGGCAGGCCGATCAGCAGGATGGCCGCGCCGTACATCACGAACTGGATCGGCGCGAAGGCCGGGTAGAAGATCACCTGATACGTCAGCCAGATCATGAGCACGAAGCCGAGCAGCAGCGACGTATCCCACGCCCAGAATTCATGCGTCCAGTGGCTGAGGAGTATGTCATAGGGCAGGCGCGCCCGCGTCCACAGCCCGTACACGCTGAGCACACCGCCGAAGCCGTACACGAACATCAGGATATAGCCGGGGAGCGTGTAGTCGCGGAACGGGGTGCGTTCCAACGCGCTGAGCGGCATGTTCATGCTGCTGCCTGTGGGGTCATTGATGAGCTGGATACCGCCGAAAATGCCGCCAAAAGCGGTGAAGAGGAGCACTGCGGAGAGCAGCACGAGTAATAAGAACGGTCGCCGTGAACGTTGGGTGGTCATCGCCATCACTCCCGGAAGAACCTATTTTCTATTGATTTTGGCACGCTTCGGCGTGGGGGATGAGTAGCAGCGGTCACATCGGCGGTGGATGAATGTCATGCCTCGCCGCGCCCCACATGAATCGCTTGGAAGGTGTATGCTTGCCACCGTCTCACTTGTTCACGTTGCTTATGACGTACTGCCGAATCCGCAGCGCGCTTGTGGTGTCCTCCCTGAAGAGACAGTGAATTATGCTATGATGAGATGGAGAGAGTGTGAGGTTTGGGCTATGAACGAGCACCCCTTAATCAGCGAAGATCGGGATATTCTTGGCGGACTGCCGGTGTTTTACGGTACGCGCGTCCCCGTCCAAAATCTGGTTGACTATTTGACCACGGGCGAGACGATTGATGCTTTCCTCGATGATTTCCCTGCGGTCACCCGCGAACAGGTCGAAACCTTCCTCAAGCAATTCTCGTAGGGACGCGATTTATCGTATTCTTCACTCAATTCAATACAAATGCACCACTTGCTATATAGGTAACAAGTGGTGCATTTGCATACCAATGTTATAATGCAAAGTACGATGACTGCTTTGTCGTTGGTGTAAGCAGGTTAGCTCACAAAGATTTTACCCTAACGGGTTTCGTTGTGACCGATTGTCTAACTAACGAAGCAACTCATTGCATGGAGGCTGATAAGCGGCGCACAAATCGGCTTCGATCTTCACCCGCTCCTCCACAGTGTTTGTGACTCGAACGCAGATTCTGTTTGCCCCGTGACGTTCGATGCACGTTTTCTTATGGTGACTAGACAGACGAGTTCCTAGCTCGCCTGTTTGTCCGACGTAGACGATGTTGTGTATGTATCCGCCCTGACTGTTGCGAGCGGCTCGGGTGAATACATACACAGCACCTACTTCTTTGAAGCTTGTACCCATTGGATAAACCAGAAATCCATACCACTTTCCTGATTTTCCTTGAAGCACTGTGAATCCTTCTTGCATTGCTGTTTTCCTTTCCTACGTTTGATGGCAAATTGACGCTTACACCAACGACAAAGCAGTCATCGCACGTTTTCGAAAGGAACTCAGGCAAAGAAAAAGCTCAACAAGAAACCCACGCCTACCGATTCAAGCTCATCGGCATGATGACGCTCACAAAGTCGTCGCGCCCTTCGGGGCGAATGACGCCGGGATGCGCCGCGCCGTTGCTCTCCAGAATTACACGCTCGCTGTCAACCACATTGAGCACGTCGATCAGGTAGCGGATGTTGAACGCCACTTCCATCGACTCGCCTTCGACCGCCGCATCGATCATGCCTTCGTTGTCGCCGCGTTCCGCGCTGCGCCCCACGATCATCACCTCGCCGGGTTCGCTGGGGCTGTTGGCAGGCTTGATGTAGATACGCGCGCTGAAGTTGCTATCCCGCGCGAAAATCTCCTAGGTCTTGGGGATGATCGCGCCGAAGTCGGGGAACTTGCCTTCGAGGAGCTGCGATGTAATTACGGTGCTCTCGTAGTAGAACATCACGCCGTCGCGGCCTTCCGGCAGGGTGATGCCGATCTCTTTGTCCTCGTCGGTAATCACGCGGGCCACTTCCGCCATCGTCTTGGCGGGGATGACCATCACGCGATTTTTCGGCACACGCTCGTCGAGGCGCGCCGTGCGCACCGCAAGGCGATAGCCATCCGCGGATGCCATCGTGATCACGTCGCCGGAGAATTCGGTATACAGCCCGGTGAGGATCGGACGCGCTTCTTCGCGCGCCGCTGCGTACACCGTCTGCATGATCATCGATTTGAAGGTCTTGGCAGGCAGCACCACATCCGGGTCCTGGCTTTCCGGCACGGGCGGGAATTCGGTCGCGGCGATGCCCTTGATGTTGGAATTGGTTGTGCCGCAGCGCACATTGACCGTTTGCGTCGCGGTGTCGAGAATGAGATCGACGCGTTCCGGCGACAGGTTGTTGACCAGTTCGGCGAAGGTCTTGGCGGGCAGCGTGATCGCGCCGGGGCGATCCACTTTGGCGCCAATATAGGTGGTGATGCTCATCTCCAGATTGGTCGCGACGAGCTTCAAGCGGGCGTCCTCCGTCATGAGCAGGACGTTCGCCAGAACGGGCAGTGTCGGGCGCGAATCGACCGCCTTGCTAACAATACTTAACCCTCTGGCAAGCTGATCTTGTAAAATCGAAACGCGCATGTGCGCTCTGCTCCGGTCTGTTGAGTTGAAAATTTGTATGAATTATAGCGAAATTACGGGAAATTTGCACGCGCCGTGCCCGCCTGCCGTCAGACGATCGGTCCAACGCGCTGACGGGCAGTCGGCCAAACGATAGCGGCGCGAGTTGTTCCAAAAGATCTATATCCCAATCGTGCATTATGGATTATAGTTTGCGCGGCACAGGGACGGAGATGAGCATGCAGTTCGTCATCGAGGGCGCAGTACGCGATTTTACGCCGATCAAGCAGTTTCGGCAGACCTATGAACTGCCGGAGACCTTCGGCGTCAATCAGTTCGAGCCAAAAGACTTCACCGGGTTGGGCAGCATCGAAAACGCAGGCGCGGAGCTGAATATTTTGCGCGCCGCCCTGCTGGAAGCGATCCGCGCACCCCGTCCGCTCAGCGCGTGGATGACCGAGGTCACCGACCTCGCCACACTCTTTCGCAGTAAGCTGCTCCAGATCAATCCGGTCGTGCATCTCAAAGAGATCGAGATCGACTTCGCGACGGCGGGCATGCACGATATGCTGCAAGCGCTGATCTACGATCTCATCCGCGCGCGGGCGTCCCGGCAAACGCCGCAGCCGTTCGAGGCGATCTACGCGAATTGGCTGCACAGTTCCATCAAATTATCCCAAACCGTGCATTTATATCCCTATGCTGAACGCGAGGTTTGGGAAATCAACCTCCTCACGCACATCTACGGACGCTTTGGCTTGCAGGTGCGCCTGCGCGACGGCGTGGTCTATGCCTACGACCCGGCGCTGGCTTGCCCCGCGATGGGCTTCATGGCGACCCTGCTCAGCGACATTGCCGCCGCGATCTATCAGGCGGGCTGATCGCCTATCGCTTCTCCGCATGCTCCGGATTCAGATATTCCCACACCTTGACGATTTGATCGGCAATGGGGCGAATCACGTCCATGTCGCCCCAGTAGCGCAAGTGTGAGATCGGCGTCCACTGTTCCAGTAGATTGCCGACGTTCACCTCACGGTCTTCGGTCACAACCTGACCGTACTGCTCGTTCAGCGTCTTGAGCGGATAGCCGACCACATCGTCGGGGTCATACAGATTTACCCACTCGTAGGGGATATCGGGGTAATGGATGCTCAGTTCGGGCGGCGGAAACATGATCGGTTTGCCGAATTCCGGGTAGCGCATGCTCCACAGCGCAATCGGGCTGCCCATCGTGTACATCAGGGTGAGCGTTTCGCCGCGTTCCAACGGTGAAACCGCCATTTGCGCGCGCACTTCGTCCGAAATCAGATGCTGGTGCTGCAGGTCGTAGAGGTAGTTGCTGGTGATGATGGTGCCGAGGCTGTGCGCGATGATGCACAGCGGAACTTCCGGCCCGGCTTCGACCGCCAGTTCGCGCAGCGTGCGGGCGAAGACCCCATGGATCGAATCATAGACGGTGCGGTCAAACGGCGTGATCTGGTAAGCGATGGCGTCCGCGATGAAGTCGATCATGAAACCGCGCAGCCGCGGAAAGCGCAGCGTCCCCCCTTCGACGACCCGCGAAATCAGGCGCGTTTCCTCGCCTTGCAGCACCGGCGACCAGTGAATCGGGCGAATGATCACATCCGCGCCCGTTTTGGGGCTGCACAGCCGGGTAATCTCGTCGATCAAGGAGTCAGCGAAGTCGGCGGGTGGTTTGCCGATGCCGTGAATGATCACCACTGCGATCTTCTGAGTCATGATTTTCCCCCTAACGTCTTTCCTTCAGTATATGCGGTTATGGGTCGAAAGCGGTATCATCGCACGACGTTGTACGTATTGACGAAGGACATCAACATGGCCAATTTTGACTTGACCCGTAAACTCGCCTTGGACGAGGGCGGCAAAATCCTCCTCCTCGTGATGGATGGTCTCGGCGGTCTGCCGCGCACGGTAGACGGATTGACTGAACTGGAAACAGCCCACACCCCGAATATGGATAAGCTGGCGCGCGAAGGCAGCACCGGTTTGAGCATCCCGGTCGCGCGCGGCGTCGCGCCCGGCAGCGGCCCGGCGCATCTCGCGCTGTTCGGCTACGACCCGATTGTGTATGACATCGGGCGCGGCGTGCTGGAAGCCATCGGCATCGGCCTGGAAGTCGGCGCGGGCGATGTCGCCGTGCGCGGCAACTTCTGCACCGTCGACGCGAACGGCATCATCACCGACCGCCGCGCGGGACGTATTTCGACCGAAGAAGGCGAAAAGCGCGTCGAACTGCTGAAGACGATCCAGATCCCCGGCGTCGAATGTCAGGTCAAAGCGGGCGAGGGCTATCGTTTCGCGCTCGTGCTGCGTGGTGCCGGCTTGAGCGATGCGGTCGAAGATACCGACCCGCAGGCGACCGGCCTCGCGCCGCTGCCCGCGCGCGCCAGCGCTCCGGAAGGCGAAAAGACCGCGGCCCTGCTCAATCAGTGGCTGGCAGCGGCCAAAGAAGTGCTGCGTGGTCAGGAACCGGCCAACATGTGCACGCTGCGCGGCGTCGCCACCGACCCGAACCTGCCCAAGTACAGCGAAGTCTACAAGCTGAATGCGGCCTGCGTCGCCGTGTACCCAATGTATAAGGGCGTCAGCCGTCTCGTCGGCATGAACATCATCGAGACCGATGCGCACGACACCATCGAAGACGAATTCAACAAGGTCGCGGAAGTGTGGAATCAGCACGACTTTGTGTTCTGCCACGTCAAGTACACCGACAGCCGCGGCGAAGATGGCAACTTTGATGCCAAGGTGCAGATCATCGAAGAAGTCGACCGCCAACTGCCCAAGCTGCTGGCGCTCAACCCGGACGTGATCATCATCACGGGCGATCACTCCACGCCTGCCGCCTACAAGGCGCACAGCTGGCACCCCGTCCCGACGATCCTGTGGGCGCGCACGGCCATGCCCGGTCGCGTGCAGGGCTTCGGCGAACGCGACTGCGTCAACGGCACGCTGGGGCAGTTCCCCGCGGTCGATTTGATGCAGTTGGCGTTGGGTCACGCCAGCCGCTTCCAGAAGTTTGGCGCTTAAAAAGATAGGATTGAGGTGCGAGGACTGAGGACTGAGTGCCAATGGTGCTTGTATTTCTCAGTCCTCAGTCCTTAGTCCTCAGTCCTTGAGGTCTCGGCATGGCAAATGTGGTAATCATCGGCGGCGGGTTGACCGGGTTGGCGGCGGCGTGGGAGTTGGAACGCCAGCGCATCCCCTACACGCTGATCGAAGTCAAGAAACGCTTCGGCGGGAGTATCGTCACCGAGCGGCGCGACGGTTTCACGCTGGATGGCAGCGCGTTCCTGCTTGAGAAATACGGCGATTGGGATTTCCTGTCGGAACTCGGACTTGAGGACGCACTCATCGCGTATGGCCGCTACCGCGACGGCGAACTCGTCTACTTCCGCGCTGGCACGCAAACGCTGGTCGACGCGCTCGCCGCGAAACTCACCGCGCCGATCATGCGGCGCATGGCCGTGAGCAGCCTTGGTCCGCTGGACGCCGACCGTTTCGGCGTGTGTCTCGAAAACGGGCTGATGCTCGACGCCCGCGCCGTGATCGTCACCGCGCCCGCCCGCTTTACCGAACACATGCTGTACTCGCTCGATCCCGAAATTGCGCTGGCGCTGCTGGATTACCGCTACGATCCGGTGGTGCGCGTCTCCCTGGGCTATCGTCAAGCGGATTTACCGACGCTGCCGCCGTTGAATGGTTTCAAATTCGTAGAGAGTTATACACTGCCGGAACGCGTCCCCGCCGATCACGTGCTGGTGCGCGTCGGTGTGCGCCTGGACGAAGCGATCAAGACGCCGGAAGCCGCGCTCGACCGAGTGAAGGCGGCGATCCCCGCGCCGCCCGTGGTCGAATGGGCGGCGTACTGGCCGGAGGGCGATCCGCTCACGCGTTATTTGCCGGAGCACGGCGCGGTCATGGACATGATTGAAAGCCGCCTGCCCGCAGGCGTGGCCTTAGCGGGCAGCGATTACCGCGCCAAGCGCCTCGACCAGCAGATCGGCGACGGTCGCGCCGCCGCGCAGCAGATCGCCCGCTATATCACTTCGTAGCGTTCCCAGAATTCGCTGTCGGTGGTGGAATACGGTTCGCCGTTCCCGCCCACCAGCACCCACCCGCCCGCTGGCACCGTAATCGCATCGAGGCTCTCATTCGATTTGACCAGCGTCGGCGCGGTGACTCGCTTCGCCCAAACCCCCGCGACTTTGTAGTAGGGGAGGCAGCCGTTGGCGAGTAAGTCTTCTTCCGCGGCGGTGGGCGTCCACTGTTCGTCCCACGGGCGATGTGTACTGTGAAAGACTTCCGGTTCGACCGGGCGCTGCGGGTAATGATCAATCGTCGGGCGGACGTTCTCATCGTCGGGGTCGTAGCAGATGATATACCCGGCGGGCGCGATGAGCGTATCATATTCAACATGGATGATCTTCGGCGCTTCGTGTGGGGGCAGTTCGCGCGCGAGGATCACGTTTTTCTTGCGGTGATAGAAGTTAAACCCTTCAGCGCGCAGTTCATCCTGCGTCCAATGGCGCTGCGTATATAGATCCATGATGTCTCTCCGGTTCGCTTGATCATGATCATACGCAACGATCGGGGCGTTGACAAGCAGTCCGCGCGCGTTTTACAATGAACTTGCTAGCGCGCCTTCGTCGCTGGTTGCACCTTTAAAATGGCTACTATAGGGCATTGTCACACAGGGTCTTCTATGGATCGCGCTGAATATGCAGCAAACCCTAAACACTGTGTATCATGTAATGAGCCGCTACCATTCGAAAAACGAATGAACACGTTTTGCGGTAAGGCGTGTGCCGCCAAGGCGAACGGACGTGTTCCGAAGGGTTTAAATCGCAGCCCAAAACACTGTAAGCATTGCGGTGCTTTAGTGGGCGAGCGGCATAACAAGTATTGTGATGACTGTATTGCGCGCCGTGTTTATGATCCCAAAAGTTCTGCAAACATGGCG
Source organism: Candidatus Flexifilum breve (assembly GCA_016717205.1). Lineage (GTDB taxonomy): Bacteria > Chloroflexota > Anaerolineae > Aggregatilineales > Phototrophicaceae > Flexifilum > Flexifilum breve. The sequence goes on along the minus strand of JADKGC010000002.1, from coordinate 1,157,325 downwards.
CTTGCAGAACTCAAGACGGATAGCACGAGGCGCAAATGGTTGTTAGAACGGCGTGAGCACAAGTGTGAACACTGCGGATTGACTCAGTGGCAGGGGCAGCCTATTCCGCTTGAACTCCATCACGCTGATGGCGACACCGACAACAATACGGAAGAAAACCTGAGGTTGATTTGCCCGAATTGTCATGCCTTAACGCATACGCATCGACGGCGCAATATCTTGAAGAGTGGCAAGCGTCAGTTAATGCGGCGCAAGCGGTATGCTGATGGCAAGACTTGGTAGCTAATATTATGCGCCACTATAGCTCAATGGCAGAGCAACCGCCTTGTAAGCGGTAGGTTAAGAGTTCGAGTCTCTTTAGTGGCTATTATTATTCTATAACAACGTGATAGGGTGCGCACACTCATATCCTCGGTCTCGACAAACAAGAAAAGTCACGTCCCTCAGCGAATTTGGTGTTGACTTTCTGTTTATGGTCACGGATAATCACCTCAAGTGCTTTGCGAGAAGCACGTGTGATTTAGGGTAAGTTGAACCTACACAACCACATAGATTATGGGTCGGTGTCCCGAGCGGCAAAGGGGGAAGACTGTAAATTTTCTGCGCGACGCGCTTCGCAGGTTCGAGTCCTGCCCGGCCCACTAGAAATACCCGCTCACCAGCGGGCATTTGCTCCGATAGCTCAGTCGGTAGAGCGTACCCTTGGTAAGGGTAAGGTCACGAGTTCAAATCTCGTTCGGAGCTTATATACACCTCCATACGGTCAATAACAGTAAACACAGGTAGGGAACGATGGCGAAGAAGGGTAATCGCGTTCTGGTCAAGCTGAAAAGCACCGAAAGCGGCCACATGTATTACACGCAGAAGAACCGCCGCAATGACCAGGGCCGTCTCGAAATGAAGAAGTACGACCCGATTGTGCGGAAGCATGTCCTCTACAAGGAAACCAAGTAGCGGACTTGACCCGCGTCTCTACGCCGTAGTAAAATAACTATGGCGCAAATTAGGAGCATGGTGTAACGGTAACACAACGCTCTCCAAAAGCGTTATTCAGGGTTCGAATCCTTGTGCTCCTGCTCGAACACCCCAAACACCGCCTTTGCTGAGCGGTGTTTTTATAACAGGACGGCGAACTGCCGAGGAGAAAGTATTTCATGTCTGCCGATAAAACTGTAGGGGATCAAAAAGAAGGACGCCAGCCCCGCCGTCTGAGTCTTGGGCTCCAAAGAAAAGCTGACGCCTCCGCTTCAACGGGTAAGGCGCGTGTCATTTCGAACGCCCCCACGAAAAAACCTGTTAAAACTGAAGTCGAAGAACCTGAACAGAAGCCCCGTGAAGGGAATTTTCTGACGCGGCTGCCCGGTGACCTCCGTGAATACATCGAAGGCGTGCGCTCGGAACTGCGCAAGGTAACCTGGCCGACCCGCGAAGAAGCCATCCGCCTGACGATCATCGTGATTGTGGCGCTTATCGTGACGGCGCTGGTGTTGGGCGCGGTCGTACTGCTGTATACCGAGCTGTTCCGCATTGGGTTGGACAGCCCCGTGGTTTTGATTGCTTTCATGCTGATCGCGGCGGTGGTCGGCGTGGTGATCAACCGCTCCCAGAACCGTCCGACAGGATATAGACGCTAGAGGACGTAATGGCCAAGAAAGACGAGAAGAAGAAGAACCCCTTCGAGGATCCCGGTACGGATTACGATCCGGAGCCGATTTACCTCGACGATCAAGCGTCGGACGACAGCGACGCGCCCATGCTGCTCGATGAGCTGGCGCCGCCCAAAGTTTCGCAAGAGAAGCTGTGGTATGTCGTTCACTGCTATTCCGGCTACGAAAAGAAGGTCTGCCAAGCCATCGAACAGCGCATTAACACCATGGGCATGCGCGACAAAATCTTCGATGTGATTGTGCCGACGGCGGAAGAAATTGAAATCAAGGACGGAAAGCGGCGTACGGTCGAAAAGCGCGTCTTCCCCGGCTACATTCTCGTCGAAATGAAAATGGACGAAGATTCGTGGTATGTAGTGCGCAACACCCCCGGCGTGACCGGTTTCGTCGGCATGGGCAATGACCCCACGCCCCTGCGACCGGAAGAAGTCAAGCAGATCATGCAGCGCATGTCGGAAGACAGCCCGGTGATCAAGGTGAACTTCAAGGTCGGGCAGAAGGTGCGCATCATCAGCGGGCCGTTCAACGACTTCCCCGGCACGGTGGCCGCCATCGACATGGACAAGTCCAAAGTCCGCGTGATGGTGAACTTCTTCGGGCGTGAAACCCCCGTCGAACTCGACTTCATCGAAGTCGAGAAGATGTAAAGCGAACCACCAGCAATGCGCTTTCGTAGGGACGAGGCATGCCTCGTCCTTTTTATTTGTTCGGCGTCTAAACCGTGGCTTTATTCTGCCTATTGCCTGTTGTAAAATAAGACCCCGCAAGGTCGAAGTAAGGGAAATCACTCATGGCAAAAAAGGTCAAAGCAATCGTGACCCTGCAGATCACAGCAGGGAAAGCGACCCCCGCGCCGCCAATCGGTCCGGCGCTGGCGCAGCACGGCATCAACCTGATGGCGTTCTGCAAGGAATACAATGCGCGCACGTCCGCGCGTATGGGCGAAGTCATTCCGGCGGAAATCACCATTTTCACCGATGGCTCGTTTAAGTTCGATCTCAAGAGCCCGCCGACCACCTTCCTCATCAAGAAGGCTGCTGGCATCGACAAGGGTTCGGCCACCGCGCACACCGTCAAGGTCGGCAAGCTGACCAAGAAGCAGGTGCGTGACATTGCCGAAATCAAGCTGAACGACATGAACACGCGCGACATCGAGTCCGCAATGAAGCAGATCGAAGGATCGGCGCGGCAGATGGGCGTGGAGATTGTCGACTAGTTTAAAGGGTAAAGGGTAAAGTTAAAAGGTGCCGCGCCAGGCGGTGCGCGCGACTCAACTTCAACTGACTCAACTTTAACTTAGGTGGGAGGGCGCGTGCCCGTCGCACCACCGGGAGACTGAACAATGGCTGAACATGGAAAGCGGTACGAAGCGTCCCTGAAGAGCTTCGATCGCCAGCACTACTACCCCGTCAAAGAAGCGGTCAGCATGGTCAAAACGATGGCGAATGCCAAGTTTGACGAAACGCTGGAAATGCACTTCCGCCTCGGGATTGACCCGCGTCACAGTGACCAGCAGGTCCGCAGCACCGTGCTGCTGCCCGCGGGTCTCGGTAAGACCGTCCGCGTGCTCGTCTTCGTGGAAACCGAAGAAGAAGCCCGGATTGCCCAAGAAGCGGGTGCGGACATCATCGGCAACGAAGAAGTGATGAACCGCATTCAGAAAGAAAACTTCCTCGACTTCGACGCGACGCTCGCGATTCCGAGCATCATGCCGAAAGTCGGTCGTCTCGGTCGTATCCTCGGTACGCGCGGTTTGATGCCGAACCCCAAGGCGGGGACGGTCGTCCAGCCCGCGGACCTGGCCACCGCCGTGCAGGAACTCAAGGCTGGTCGTGTGGAATTCCGCAACGACAAGTTCGGTAACCTGCACATCCCCGTCGGCAAGGCGAGCTTCGATCTGGACAAGATTCTGCTTAACGTGAACGCCGTGCTGGATGCGGTCAACCGCGTCAAGCCCTCCGCGGTGAAGGGTATCTATATCCGCCGCGCCGTTCTCACTTCGACCATGAGCCCCGGCGTGCGCCTCGACCTGACCGTCGGCGCGAACGCGTAAGATTTCCCAACAGAACGGGGGCAGATCGGCACGATCCTGCCCCGTTTTTGATCCTCATGAGCGGCCGCCTTTAATGTTCCTCTGGCCTCGGGGACAACCTCTCTCACGCAACCCCCCCCCTTCCCCCCCTCCCCCCCCCCCCCCTCCCTCCCCCCCCCCCCCCCCCCCCCTCCCCCCCTCCCCCCCCCCCCCCCCCCCCCCCCCCCCCCCCCCCCCCCTCCCCCCCGCCCCTCCCCCTCCCCCCCGGGCCCGGGGGGGGGGGGCGTCTTGTCCCCTCCGAAGGCGGCGCCGGGCGGGGCGCGGTCGCGGGATAGAAGAGCAGCACGTACTCCCGATGCGCGGGCATGGCGGCGGTCAGGCTGAACTGCGGCGCGGAGATCCCCGGCAGATAGCGCATCAGCAGACGCATCGTGTCCTGATCATCAGCTTCGACGAAAAAGGCATAATTCAACCCCGGCTGCAGTGACATGAGATAGCGTGGGTTGATCTGATCGGGGCGGAAGCTGAGCAGCGGCGGATGGGTCTCGACTTTGTCGGCGTCATGGCGGAAATAACCGAGCAAGGCGCGCGGCACGCCCGTATCATGCACGGGACGCCCGACGATGATCGTCTGCGTGTTGGATGGCACTCGACCGCGCGCAGCGCCACGTCGACGCCGTCGCGGTAGGGCTTGAAATCGCGAATCTGTACGTTGAATTCGGCCAGATGCGGCCCATAGTAGTAATCGACCTGCGCGACCGCGAAGAACCCGACCAGCACCACCGGAATGGCGTAGCGGAGGCGGTTTTCGGGCGGGCGCTCCGCTTCCGGCAGCGCCTCGGCGCGGCGCGGCCAGATGAACGGAATCAGATAGCGAATCCCGGCGACGATCGCGATCGCCATAGCGGGCATGACGAGCACATAACGCACCGAAACCATGTTATCGCGCAGCAGACCATTGCCTAACCCGGTGGCGACCAGCCACAGCGGAATCAGGAAGATGGGCGACGGCATACGCCAGAACAGGTAGAACGCGCCGAACAGGAAGAACGGGATCAGGTAGTCGACGATCAGCGCCTGCGAGCCGCCATAGTACGCGCTCAGGTCACGGTGCGCCACCCACGAGGCGAACGGGCGCGTGAACTGGATCGACAGCGTATGGAAGTCTTCCCAGTCGAAGCCGTCGTTGAATAGGTTATCCCAGTATTCAGGCGACAACCCGGAGTCATTCATGCGCTCGCTCAACCCCTCGTTGTTGTTGAGAATGATGGCGTAGTACAGCCCGGTAACGAGCGCGCTGGTGATGAACATGACGATGATGCCGCGCACGAACGGGCGCATTTTGCCCCGCTGCAGGATGAACAAACCAAACAGCCACGCGATCATCAGCGGGAAGAAGAGCAAGCGCCCCCCTTCGTAGAAGTACTGCGTTAAGCCCAGCCCGATGCCCGCCAGCGCCCAATCGATGCGGCGGTTATAGCGCAGCGCGCGCGCCGCGAACAGCAGCGCCATCATGCCCGCCGCCGGATCGGCGATGTGCAGCAGCGCGGCGCGGCTGTAATGGATGAACGGCGCGAAGCCCGCCAGCATCAGCGCGCACAACAGCGCCGTCTTGCGGTCATCGAGCAGCGCGCGCGCCAAGCCATACGTCAGCACGATCACGAGCAAACCCCAGACCACGCTGGGAGCGCGCACCCCGGCGAGCGTCCACCCGGTGAACGGAATCGCCAGATATTCGGTGTAGGCGTACAGCCACGTGAACGGTGCTTGCCCGCTCATCGAGGTGAGCATCGGCAGATCCGGCACCCAGAAGATGCGCTGCACGCCGTCGGTGAAGTGCAGCTCGTCGATGATGCTGCGGATGGTGTCGTTCAGCCCAAAGGCGCGCACGAGAAACGCGAAGATCAGAATGGCCAGCAGCGGCAGCACGGCGCGGCGGCTCCAGCGCGGCAGCCGCGGAAGGGGCATGCCGCCCATCCCCCAGCCCCACAAGCCGAGCGCGGCGATGAACAGCGCGATCTGCACGTTCACATTGACCGATTGCAGGAAGGGGATGCCGAAGCGCCGCATGTTGATTTCGGCGGTCGCGCCGAGCAGTACCACGCCGAGCAGCGCGGGAATCCACCAGAAGCGGTTCGCCTTCGAGAGCGGTTCGGTGGTGAGCGCGGGCAACGCCGGTTGGAGCGTCGACAGCTTGACCGCCGCGCCCAACAGCAGCGCCCCGACGATCATTTTGAGCGTGCCGTGGTCGAGATAAGCTAAGCGGTTCTCAAAGTAAAAATCGAGTGTCGCGGCGATCATCAACGCGAACGCGGTGAGGCCGAGAACGGAAGCCAAGACGTTGCGGCGGGCGAGCAGCCAGTGTGGAAGAGAAATTGCTTTCAAGAGCTTTCCTAGGTTGATCCGTGGTTGTAAGACGACCGCTGCCGAGGCGAAGAGGACGAGCACGAAACCGTAACCGGAGAGCGGCGGCGGGATGAGGATGAGCAGCGCCGCGATCAGCGCGACGAGGCCAGCAAACAGGCCAAGGCGCGCCCGGCGGGACTGCCACGCCGTCCGTTCGTTCTCAGTTCGGGTATGCGTGAGTTGTTCGGGGTGTTCGCCGTGAATTTCCGCCATGCCACGACAGATCCTGCGTCATCCGAGTCCGTTCCCTGGTGTAAACGATCTTTGGTTGGTTGCGCTGAAGGGTTTTGTCAGCAAATTCACACGATTCATTGGAACTGTGCAAGCGCGAGTGTCGTATTATGATGGAGTCACTGCGGCAATCGACGTTTCACACCTTTGTGAAAGAGGATCAAGCTGATGAAGAAATTGTTCTTTTTGACCATGGTTCTGCTGTTGGTCGGCGCATTTGCCCTCCCCGCCGCCGCCGTTCCGGTCGCTGACCTGACCACATTGGCGGGGTATTTCCCCGAAGGCAGCGTCATTTATGCCAGCGTCCGCACCGACGACGATTTTGTCGGTACGCTGGATGGTCTGCTCCAGCGCGTGCCGGAAATCGGGGGGCTCTCACTCACCAGTTCGCTCGATACGGTCGCGAGCGGGATCAAGTCCGGGGCGACCTTTCAGGATTTGTTCCGCCCGTGGCTGGGGGATACCGCCGCGTTCGGTCTGCTCCCGCTGACGACGATGGATGAGTTCCGCAACCCGGTCGCGCTGATCGCGATCAGCCTCACCGACCGCGAAGCCGCCGAAGCGTTCTTCCAGAGTGTCACCCGTCCGCGCGACTACGAACAGACGCAGGGCGACGGCTTCACCACCTACGAGAGCACGCGCGATAACACGCACCTCGCCTTCCGTGACGATGTGCTGCTGATCGCCAGCAGCTTCGACGCGATTGCGGCGGGCGGAGCGGTCACCGCAGCCTTGAGCGCCGCCGAACCGTTCACCACCGCCATCAGTCAACTGCCCGGCGCCGACTACAACGCTGTGATCTACATCGACTCGCCCACCATCCTCGAATTCACGCAGTCGCAGCTCGAGAATGTCGGCCCTTCCGAGATCGCGATCCTGCAAGCGCTCGACGACGTCTCGCCGCAGGTGTTCGGCTTCACCATCGTCGACGGCAGCTCGCTGACGATTGACGCCGTGACCGCAGCCACGGGCGAAGCGTTGAATGTCACGGGCGGCATGACCACGCCGCTCGATCTCGGTATCGTCAGCCGTCTCCCGGCGGGGACGCCGCTGGTCATCCTCGGCACGAATTTCGCCGATTCCTACACCGCCGCGTTGGCACAAATCGAACCACTGCTGGCGATGCAAGGTACCGACGCCGACATGGCGCAGTTCGAGACCGGGCTGTGGCTGATTGAACTGTTCGTGCGCGGCCTGACCGGGCTGGACTTGCAGCGGGAGCTGTTGCCCGCGCTCAACGGGACGTACGCGATCTACGCGGGTGTCAACCCGGCGGCGGAAGGCGCGGACACGGCTTTTGATCTTGTGTCACCCGAGCTGCTGCTCGACTTCGCGCTGACGTTCAACGTGACCGACGCGGCGACCGCGGCGCAGCTCCGCGACAATCTCAACACCATCCTCGGCGATTTGCCCACCGAACGCATCGACAACCTCGACATCGCGTTCGACGAGGTCAACGGCACGCCCGTGATCGTCCTCAGCATAGAGACCGATCCGTTCAGCGGCGATCAGATCGAATTCGTGCTCGCCGTGACCGACGAAGTTTTCACAGTCGGCACGCGCCGCTATGTCGAAGCCGCGCTCAACCCCGGCGTTGGGCTGGATCAAGACCCGCAGTGGCAGGCCGCCGCTCAGTATTTCGTCGCGGACAGCTACAGCCTGCTCTACCAGTCGAGCGCCAACCTCGCGCCGTTGGTGGGCATTTTCGCGCGTACCGGGTCCAGTGACACGCGTGACATCAGTCAGGTGCTCGGCCTCGTGACCGGGCTGGTCGACAACAGCTCGATCAGCTATGGGCGCTTGGGCGAAACGGGCGTGCAGATGCGCGCCGTGCTCACCCTGAGCAGCGACTAGCCAAACCTCACCTCATGCTTTTCACGGGAAGACACTCTGGCTATTTCGAGACGGTCTTCCCGTCAGCGGCCTGTTCACGAAAGCGCTTCTGCGCATCCGTAGTTAGCGGACGGTCAGAAGACCTTCCCTACAGGGTGTCACCCGAGGGAAGACGGCCTCGAATTGTTTAATCTGTCCTGCCATGAACCTAATTCAAAGAGGGGAGGCAGCGGCCGGGCGCGAATCAAAAAAAGCCAGCGCGACGGCTGGCTCTCGGCATAGAACGGTTGAAGCGTGCCGTTTACGTGTCGACGAGCGTGCCGTCGTGCCAGATGTGTTCGCCCGCGATGATCGCTTCGAGCTGTGAGCAGATCAGTGCCTCATTGATCGGCTTGCTGATGAAGCCGGAAAAGCCCAGTTCCCGCGCTTTGGGAATGGCGGTCGACGGATCCGACGCGGACACGGCGACGATCGGCACATGATTGTAAGCGGGCAGCGCGCGAATGTCTTTGAACAGGTCAAACCCCGAAATGCCGCCATACAGCATGAGATCGAGGATGATCAGATCCCAGTCGAGGGACATCTGCAATTGCACAATCGCATCGCGTCCCTTCCGGTCGAATACGAGATTCGCGCCCTCAACGCCCAACGTGATTTGATAAACCACCCGGTTGAGCACATTATCTTCGATGATGAGGATGTGTTTACCACGAAGCGACATACCAGCTTACCTCTGTCCTAAACGCGTTGCTTGCGCGCGCGTGCTTCCAAGCTTACGATGAATACCACACTTTTTCGCCGTTGAGAATACGCCACAACTGATCCGAGAACGATTCCGAGTTGAGCGGTTTGCCGATGAAGCCATCAAAGCCGAGTTCCATCACGTTGTGGAGCTCGCTGATGTGCACCGAATAGGCGACGATCTTCGCGGAGGCCGTAGCCGCGTGCGCGTGGAGAATTTCGATGGCCTCGTAGCCGTTGACGCCGGGCAGTTCCAGATCAAGGAAGACAATATCGATCCGGGGGAGCAGATCGAGCTGGACGAGCAGATTGTTGGCTGTCGGCAGCTTGGCCGAGTCGACGCCTTCGATCGTCAGAAGCTGCTGCAAAACCAGAATGTTATTCGCGTTATCGTCAATGATTAGCGCGTTGAGCTGACTCATCTTGGATTCTTTCTACTTTGGGTTCGTCTACTGTTTAAGTCACCGTGGTGATCTAGGCTTGAAGCGTCAGTTACCAGACGTGCCAGACTCGTTCACCAGTCATAATGCGCTGGATCAGCTCCCCAAAAAGTTCGAGATGCAGCGGTTTGGAAATGCCGCCCTGAAAACCGGCATCCTGAAGCATGCGCACTTCTTCGTTCATGACGCTCGCCGTCAGCGCGACGACGTACGTGCGGTCGTACTCGGCATGGCTGCGAATCATCTTCAGCATGTCGAAGCCCGTGTAGGGCTTCATGTGAATATCCAGCAGAATCAAGTCTGGCTGTTGCGGGAGCCCGAGCAGCTTTTCCTCAAAATCCCGGCTGTTTTCAAACACGGTCAGGCTGCAGATTTCCGGGCTCATGCGCTGAGCCATCCGCACGACTTCTCGACTGAGAGGATCATCTTCCACGTACAAAACATGCGTCATTATCAGGTACTCCGTTCAGGTTTTAACCCCGACTGCACCGGAAGCTCGACGAAGAAGGTCGTGCCACTTCCGACCACGCTCTCAAACCAGATTCGACCCTGATGGGCTTCGACCAGTTTCTGCGAAATGGGCATCCCTAAGCCGGTGCCGCTGCCGCCCTGGCGTAACCCGCTGGTAGTTTGCTTGAACGCGGTGAAGACGTCTTTGTAGTCTTCCGTCGCAATACCCGGCCCGGTGTCGCTGACGGCGATAACAATCTTCTCGTTCTCGCTGCGCGCGCTGATTTTGACGTGGCCTTGCTCGGTGAACTTATACGCGTTCGACAGAATGTTGAGCAGAATTTGCAGCAGACGCTTGCGGTCGCCGTTCAGTTTGGGCAGGGTTTCCGGTAGTTCCTTTTGCAGTTCCACCGTTTTATCGCCGATCATGGAGCCGGTGTAGCGCAGCGCGGTCTCGATGATGTCGCGCATATCCACCTCCGGTTCAATGTACAGCTTGAGCGAACCGGACTCGATCTTCGACATGTCGAGCACGTCGTTGATCAGATTGAGCAGGTGCTGGCCGCTGTCGGCGATATTGCCGATGAGCTGATCCTGTTCTTCGGTCAGCGGGCCGGGAATGCCTTTTTTCAGGAACTTGGAGAAGTTGATGATCGCATTGAGCGGCGTCCGCAGCTCGTGCGACATGCTCGCGAGGAAGGCCGATTTCACGTTGTTGGCGCGTTCGACGTCTTTACGCGCCTGTTCGGCTTCGTCGTAGGCGCGCTCGAATTCATCGTTGATCGCTTGCAGTTCGACCATATCGTCGTCGTGCTGCTGTTCAAGCTGCGCAATTTTCTTCTTCAATTCCGCAATCGTCGCTTCATAAGCAGCGGCTTTGTCGGCATCACTCACTGACATAGGTGTTGCAACCGTGGGAAGTGTGGTTGAGTCCATGAGTTGAAATATATACCCTCATGCATACAAATTAACGAGTACGACAATTGTTTAGAACTATATCTCAGGGTGAGAAGGTGTTTGCATAAAGACAATTGGTAAACGAGCTTTTTCTCATGAAATTTACGCTTTGGGGTTAAAATCTATAATGTATATCTCCGCTTCACCTCTATGCTTGTTATAGAGAGTTCGATGACATGAGGCCATAAAAAATGTCTACTCAAACAATCATTGACAATGAATATGTTACGCTGTGGTATCACCCCGAAGCCAAGATCGTCCATCATCAGTTTCATAAGTTCATTCATGGTGAGCGCTTTCGCGCCGTGCTCGACCAGGGGCTGGACGTCTTCAAGCAGTATGGCGCGCACAAGTGGCTCTCCGATGACCGCGCGAATTCTGCCCTACCGAAAGAAGACTCGGAATGGGGGCTGAATGACTGGAACCCGCGCGTCTTCGCCAATGGCTGGAAATACTGGGCCGTCGTGATGCCCGACAAGAAGATCGGCCAGACCAACATCAACTGGTTGATGCGGGAAAACATTGGGCGGGGGTTGGTGGTGCAGGTGTTCGAAGATGCTGATGAAGCCCTGAAGTGGCTGGAATCGGTGGAGTAACGACCAGCCTCCCGTGCTTACCATAATGAGGAACTTTATGACGACGCAGACGCTCATTGAAACGGACTACGCGACGCTCCGCTACTATCCAGACAGCGGGATCGTCCATAGTGAATTCCACAAATACGTTTATGGCCTGCAGTTTCGCAATTTCATCACCGCGGGTCTCACCGTGTTTCAGCAGAATCGACTGAACAAGTGGCTGTCAGATGATCGCAAAACGTCCACGCTGCCACAGGCCGATCTCGACTGGGCGAAGGAACACTGGTTTGTACCTATGATAAATTCCGGGTGGAAGTATTGGGGCATTGTGCTGCCCGAAAAACTAGTCGCTCGCCAGCCGATTCTCCGGGCAATCGAAGACTTTACCAAGTACGGTTTACAGGTTGCGATTTTCGAGGATCCAACCGAAGCGCTGGCCTGGTTGGAGTCCGTGGATCGGTAGGACGGATGCTCGAAGCTGGCGAGGGCGAAATGAATAACTGAGTGCCCTGACCTGAGCGAGATCAAGCGTTAGTTAGAAATTCTTTCTGCTTGAGAACGGCGATTTGTCGGTATTATGCAGATAACGTATGCAACTAACGCTCAAGAGGGGTCTATGGAAACTCAGGTCATCATCGATAACGAATATGCCACACTCTGGTATCGCCCGCAGGGTAAAATCGTCCACCATCAGTTTCACAAGTTCATTCATGGAGATGCTCTTCGTGAAGTGCTCAACTGCGGGCTGGAAGCCTTCACGACGTACGGAGCGCAGAAGTGGTTGTCCGATGATCGGAACAATTCTACGTTGACCAAAGAAGACGGCGAATGGGGCCTCGTCAATTGGAGTCCCCGTGTCTTCGACGCCGGGTGGAAGTATTGGGCGGTAGTGCTGCCGGATCGCAAAATCGGGCAAATCAATCTGAACATGTTTATGCGTGAATACATCGCGCGCGGCCTGGAAGTCCGCGTTTTTGAAGACCCCGACGAGGCGCGGCGCTGGTTAGAATCGGTGGATTGCCGAGGGTACCATGTCAGTTGAAATCATTATCGACAACGACTATGCCACACTCTGGTATTACCCGGACGCGGGCATCGTGCATCACCAATTCAAACAGCCCATCTCGGGTGAGCATTTCCGCGAAGTACTGAACCGTGGCGCGGAGATCTTCGAACAGCGCGGTGCGAACAAGTGGCTGTCAGATGATCGACTGAATGCCGCCGTACCGCAGGACGATGGCATCTGGGGGCTCACGGTGTGGAATCCGCGCGTGCGCGCCGCCGGGTGGAAGTACTGGGCGGTCATCTTCTCCGATACCAAAGCGGGACAGGCGAACCTAAACTATTTCCTGCGCGAGGGTAACGGCTATGGGATAACCGTGCAGGTGTTCGAAGAGAGCCCAGACGCCCTAAACTGGCTCAAATCCGTCAAGTAGTGGTGGTGAGCACGGACGGGCAGTTCGGGCACTCCCGAGATGAACGTATGACGAGTGGGATAAGCTAATCCTAGGAGAAAACAGATGTCCGTTGAAGTCATCATCGACAATGATTACGCCAGCCTCTGGTACTATCCGGATGCGGGGATTGTGCATCACAAGTTCAAAAAATACATTTACGGCGATCACTTCCGCGATGTGCTGACGCGTGGAGCAGAAATTTTCGAACAGCGCGGCGCGACCAAATGGCTGTCCGATGACCGCCTGAACTCCGCGCTGCCCAAAGACGATGGCATCTGGGCGCTCGGCGTGTGGAATCCGCGGGTACGCGCCGCTGGCTGGAAGTACTGGGCGGTGCTCTTCCCGGATAAGAAAGTCGGGCAGACCAACCTGAATTACTTTATGCGCGAAAGCAACGTTCAAGGCATCACTGCCCAAGCGTTTGATGATCTTGACGAAGCGTTGAACTGGCTCCGCTCGGTGGATGAAGCCGAAAAGCGACCTGAATAGTTGTAGACTTTTCACCTTTGGGGCGCACAAGTGTGCGCCCCGGCACAGGCGCGGCCCCTCCGATTTCCAGGTCACGTCTGAACATCCTTGGCGGGTAGCTGATGGGCAGCCCCGGCGTCGCTCCCCACGGTCACCCGACAAGCGTACCCAACTAGCAGTTGCCGGGAGAAACACACATGCCACCTGAAGTCATCCTCGATAACGAATATGCCACGGTCTGGTTTTATCCAGAAGATAAGGTCATCCATCACCAGTTTCACAAGTTCATCCACGGCGATAAGTTCCGCGAGGTACTGACACGCGGAGCCGACATTATGGGCGAGCAGGGGGCGGTCAAGTGGCTGTCGGACGACCGCCTGAACTCGGCCGTGCCGAAAGAAGATACCGCCTGGGCGCTCAGTACCTGGATGCCCCGAATTCAGACGATTGGGTGGAAGTATTGGGCAGTGCTCTACCCGGACAAGAAAATCGGTCAAATCAATCTCAGCTACTTCATCCGGGAGCTCAGCCAGCAAGGGGTTACCGCCGAAGTTTTCGACGATGTGGACGAAGCCCTCAACTGGCTGCGCTCCGTGAATTAATCGCCCCGGTGGTTGGTCGACCGCTGACCACCGTCATTCTATCGCCACACACAGTTAGACGGAGCAAAGCCATGACCGCGGAAGTTATCCTCGATAACGAGTACGCCACCTTATGGTATCACCCGGACTCGGGCATCGTGCACCATAAGTTCCATAAGTTCATTTACGGGGAGAAGTTCCGCGAGGTCTTGAACACCGGCTATGAGGTCTTCAAAGCGCGCGGGGCGAGCAAGTGGTTAACCGATGACCGCCTGAACTCTGCCATCCCCAAGGAAGATACCGCCTGGCTGATCACCGACTGGAATCCGCGCGTCATCGCCGCCGGGTGGAAATATTGGGCGGCGGTGCTGCCCGACAAAAAAGTCGGGCAGGTCAACATTAACTGGCTCATGCGCGGTGGTCACCAACAGGGGCTGATCGCGCTGGCTTTTGAAGATCCCGACGAAGCCCTCCACTGGCTGGAAACCGTCGATCAAACTACACCCGTCGAACCTACAACCTCGAGAGAACAATGACGACACACACACTGCTTGAAAACGATTACGCGACGCTCGTTTATCACCCGGAAAGCGGAATCGTGCACCATGAATTTCGCAAATTCATCTATGGAGACGCGCTGCGCGAAATTCTGGAAGTTGGCTTGACCGCCTTCCAGCAGTACGGCGCCTCGAAATGGCTGTCTGATGATCGCAAGAACTCCGCCGTCCCGCAGGTCGATCTCGAATGGGCGGTTGAATTTTGGGTCATACCTATGATCCAGTCTGGCTGGAAATACTGGGCGGTCGTGCTCCCGGACAAAGCCGTCGGCAAAGCCGCGATGATGCGCATCATCGAAAACTTCACGCAGTATGGCTTGACGATTGAGGTGTTTGACGATCCCGCCGATGCACTCAATTGGCTGAACTCCATGTGACGCCGGTCACCTCAACCATCGGCCACACGAGCCCCCTGACCAGAAGCGCACAAACTAGGGCGCACTGTTGTGCGCCTTTTGCATTACGCCATTGCACCCGCGCGCGCTAAACTTGCAATTTTGATTTGGGTTAAGGACGATACCCGTGTCGAGATTACAGGCTTTACCCACCGGGCGCTTGCTGGCGGACTATTCGCTCTGGTCAGCCGATCTAGCAAATCTGGCGAACGATGTGCGGCGCACCGAACCGTTCGCCGATGTCTATCATCTGGATGTTGCCGATGGGCAGTTTGTGCCCAGTCTGCTGTTTTTCCCCGATCTCGTGAGCGCGCTGCGACCGCTCACACCCAAGCCGTTTCACGTGCACCTGATGACGCTCAATCCCGCGCGGCTGATCGACGACTTTGCCGAGGCGGGCGCGGATGTCATCACCGTGCACCTTGAAAACCCGGAACTCCCCGCCGCGCTGGAGCAGATCCGCGCGCGTGATCTGAGCGCGGGGATCGCCATCCAACTGGAAACGCCCGTCGAAGCGGTTCTGCCGTATCTCGACCAGATCGAAGTGATCGTCATGATGGGGACGAAGCTCGGCATCAAGGGTGTGGGGCTGGCTGATGAGGCGTGCCCGCGCATCACCGCCCTGAGCCGTTTGCTCACCGCGCGCGGTCTGCGGGACAAGATCAAAATCTCGGCGGATGGCGGCATTCGCGAGCAGACCGTGCCCAGGCTGCGCGCCGCCGGGGCCGACATGATCACGCCCGGCTCACTGGCATTCAAAAGTCCGAATCTCTTCGAAACGACTCTGTGGCTGCACGGGCTCCCGCGGCAGGAAGGGTAACCGACGCCATGTTGATCGCGATGGCGGGGCTGCCCGCCACTGGCAAAAGCACCATCGCCCGCCCGCTGGCGCAGCGTCTGCCCGCCGTCCTGCTCGACAAAGATGTGATCCGCGCTGCCTTGTTCGCGCCGGAGCATGTCGAGTACGCCTCCGCGCAGAACGACCTGTGCGTCGAGGTTATGTTTCAAGTGGCAGAGTATCACATCCGCAACCACGCGGAGAGGCACGTAATTCTGGATGGGCGGACGTTCTCGAAGCGCTATCAGGTTGACAGTCTGGTGAGTTTCGCGCAGCGCATCGACGTGCCCTTACGCATCATCGAATGCGTGTCGGATGACGCGCAGGTCGCCGCGCGCTTAGCCCGATCGCAGCACACGCATCTCGCCGCCAATCGCAACCTCGATCTCTATCAGCAGCTTAAGGCGGAGGCCGATCCCATTGATCTGCCCAAATACGTCATCGATACGAGCGCGGTGACTGTGGAAACAGCGGTGTCACGCGCGCTGGCGTATGTGCTGTCACCCGGCCAGACGCATGCCGGCTGATTTGACGATCCACCGCACCCGATTAGCTGGGCCGACCCGGTGCGGTGGTTATCTTAACGTCAGTTAGGGATAAGCTGCTTGTCGATCCATCCGCATCTGCGCCCATATTGTGATCACCCGCCAAACCGCTCAGGACGAGGCATGCCTCGTCCCTACGCAGACGCACTTATCTGTCGCCCCTCCCCGAATTCGGGGAGGGGCCGGGGGTGGGGTCGGATACAAAATCATCGCCACTTGGCTGTTTTATCCCTAACTGACGTTATCTTACTTGAGGTTGTATTCCATTTCTTTGCGCACGGTTTCGAGCAGCGTATCGGCGCGCATCTGGGCGAGCGTGTAACACGGCCCGCCGAGACGTTCCGCGAGACGATTCGCCAGCCCTTGATCGAACGCGACATGCTCCATGTTGATCGTCACCGTCTTGATATCGTCCAGCTTGATCGAGTCGGCGATGCGGTGCGCTTCTTCCTGCGGCGAATCCTTGCCGATGGAGACATTGCCCGCGCCGTCGGTGAGCAGGATGATCAACGGGATGATGTCCGGGTGCAGGTTCTTCTCTTTGCGCACGCACTCATGCGCCATGAACAGCCCGGCGGAGAGCGGCGTCTTGCCGCCGACCGGGATGGTGGTCAGCGCCTCTTTGGCCAGCACGACCGAGTTGGTCGGCGGCAGAATCATGTTCGCGCGATCCTTCTGAAAGACGATCAGGCCGACGCGGTCGCGCCGCTGATAGGCATCCGTCAGCAAGGACATGATCGCGCCTTTGGTGGCGGTCATGCGTTCGCTGACGGCCATGCTCCACGAGGCATCCACAACGAACAGAATCAGGTTAGCGGTCTTCTTCACGCGGACTTTGCGCTGGAGGTCGCCTTTGCGCAGCGCGTAGGCCATGCCGGTCGCGGCCTTCTGATCGGCGCGGCCCTTCTGGAAGGGGGCGGCGGCGCGCAGCGTGGCGTCGAAGGCGATATCGTCGGTGCGACCGTTGGCGGGGCGGGCTTGCACGTAGCGACCGCGCTTGCGGTCGGTTTTGGTGCGCGACCGACGACCCGACTGGCGGCGGGTCATCTGGTCGAGGTTGGTTTGGAGTTTACGCGTGGTGAATTCCGCGCCGGATTGAACTTTCTTGCCGCCCTCCCACCAGTACGCATCGCGGTTGTCGAAGACGTTCTGGGGCTGCGGGTCGGTTTGACCGTAATCCGGCGTATCCTGATCGCTATCCGTTGCTACGGATTGGCTTTTTTTTTGACTGTCTGTTCCGCGCCCTCATCAGTGCTTTCCTGCGATTCATCGCCTTCGCCCCATTCGGACTCGATCTGATCCATCTTCTTTTCGAGTTCCGCCATGTTCATCTGGGCGTCGCTGAACGGGCCGCGCTTCAGGCGGTGCGGAATCGCCAATTCAAGCGCCAGCAGAATATCGCCTGATTGACGTTCGTCCGCGAAGGCGGCGTAAGCGCGCGCCGTCTTGAGGATCACCATATCGGCGCGGTGACCGTCGATGTGGAGACCGCTCGTCAGCGTGGCGATGCTGACAGATCACGGCGCGTGTAGGTCACGTCATCGACCAGCGCGCGCGCGGCAATGATGCGTTCGGCGAGCTGCTGTTCGCTGGGCTGCCACTCTTCGCGGAAGGCTTCGGCGTCGGATTCGTAGGCGATGTGGCGCTCGACGATTTCCATACGCTTGCCCGCATCGCGGATGCCTTCGACTTCCACCGACAGCGCGAAGCGGTCGAGGAGCTGCGGGCGCAGATCGCCTTCTTCCGGGTTCATCGTGCCGACGAGGATGAAGCGCGCCGGGTGCGCGAAGCTGATGCCTTCGCGTTCGACCACGTTGACGCCCATCGCCGCCGAATCCAATAGCAGGTCGACGACGTGATCGTCGAGCAGGTTGACTTCGTCAATGTACAGGATGCCGCGGTTGGCGTTGGCCAGCACACCGGGGTCAAACTTCTTCACACCCTGCTGAATGGCTTTTTCAATATCGAGCGTCCCCACGACGCGATCTTCGGTCGCGCTCACGGGCAGGTCGATGAAGGGGACATTGCGACGCGAAACGTTCTGATGCCCGTTCTGGTTATCGCGGGCCCAGTCCGACCACGTGTCGGGGCGCGCGGGATCGTCATTAAACGGAGAATCCGTGAAGACATCGATTTCGGGAAGCAGCGCCGCCAGTGCACGCGCCGCCGTCGATTTACCGGTACCGCGTTCGCCGCGAATCAGCACGCCGCCGATACGCATATCAATCGCGTTCAGGATGAGCGCGATTTTCATCTTCTCCTGACCGACGATGGCGGTAAATGGATAAACAGGGGGTCGCTTGGCCATAAGGGTTCAACTTGCCTTGTGAATGGGAATCAACGTTAAAAATTATAACCCATCCTCACCCTTTGTGACAATTGCCACGAGGTGAGTCCATTGGGGCGGGAGCGGTGCCTCCGCCGACGTTTAGCGCGCGTCGTCGAACAGGATCGCCATGCGATACGAGTCGAGGTAGCCGCCCTCGTTGGCTTTCCAGAAGGCTTCGCGGTCGACGCCTTCATGCTCAAAGCCGAGCTTTTCGTATACGTGAATCGCGCGCGGGTTGTTGGTGTACACGCCGAGCTCAAGGCGGTGAATGGCAGGACTCTGGCGGCAGTAGTCGATCAACTGGCGGATCATGGCCGTGCCAATACCGCGATTCCGCCACTCCGGCGCGAGTGCAATCGCGAGGCCGACCGTGCGCTTGCCCGCGCGCGGCCCGCCGCTGATGTTCGCCTGGCCGATCAACTGGCCGTCAGGCGTCACGGCGACTAACCAGCAGGCATTGTCAGCATCATGCCGCTGCCGGATCAAATCGCGTTCTTCATCGACGGTCCGCGTAAATTCGTCAGCCGAAGTGAAGGGCGTGCCGTTGTTCGGCTCGTCGGCGATGCGTTTCATGAAGGCGATCAAGGCTTCGGCATCGTTGGGCATCGCCTCACGGATGATGTAGTCCTGGGACATCGGTCAACTCCTCGCGGCAAAATGCCCGTGGATTCAGAGATGAGGGCAAGACAGGCGCGCAGCGCCGTAGAGCAGCATGAAACCGTTGCTTTTAGCCTCACCCCCGCCCCTCTCCGAACGGAGAGGGGAGAAACGTGCGTTCGTGAAGTCCCCTCTCCCAAGGGAGAGGGGATTTAGGGGTGAGGCTGAAAGGATCCCGTAACACTACCGAGCTACCGGCTTACCGCGCCCGTCAGCAGGAGGGGCGTCCGTACTCACACTGGACAGCCTGACTGTGAGCTGTCCACTGTAAACTGTGAACTCGTCTAGAACTTCTCCGGGAACAATTCGCGGGCGAGGCGTTCTTCTTCTTCGACCATGCCGCGCAGGAAAGCCAGGCCTTCGTTCCAGAAGTTCGGGTCGGTCAAATCCACGCCGACCTTCGCCAGAATGCGATCCGGGTAATCCGAGTCGCCCGCCGCCAGCACGTCGAGGTACTGCGGCACAAAGTCCGCGCCGCGCTTGCGGTACACATTGAACAGCGCCAGCACGAGCAGTTCGCCGAAGGCATAGGCGTACACGTAGCCGGGTGTGTGGATGAAGTGGCCAATATAGCTCCACCACCAACCGTAGTTGTCCGTGAGCGTGACGCTGTCGCCGAACATCTTGCGCTGCGTCTCCAGCCAGATCTGGTTGATGCGTTCGGTCGGCAGTTCGCCTTCGCTGCGGCGGGCGGTGTGCATCCCGTCTTCAAAGCGATTCATGGTCACCTGCCGGAAGACAGTCGCGAAGCTGTCTTCGACGCGATGCGCGAGCGCCTTCAGCCGCACGGCGGGATCGGGCTGGCGGCGCATCAGGTCTTCAAACGTGAGCATTTCGCCGAATACGGACGCCATTTCAGCCGTCGTCAGCGGCGTATACAGGCCAGTCTGACCCTGCGCTTCGCCGGAGAGATACATATGCACGCCGTGCCCGAGTTCGTGCGCCAGCGTCATAATGTCGCGGTCTTTGCCGAGATAGTTGACGAACACAAACGGGTGCGCCGAAGCAACCGTCGGCGCGGCGAACGCGCCGCCGCGCTTGTTGGGCAGCACGGGCGCGTGAATCCAGTTTTCATCGAAGAAGCGGTTGACGATCTCGCCGAGGCGCGGGCTAAAAGCCGTATACGCGCTGTGGACGACCTGGCGCGCTTCTTCCCATGAGTAGTTGGCTTCCGGCGCGTCGATCTTGAGCGGGGCGTAGCGATCATAGTCACGCAGCTCGTCGAGGCCGAGCAATGCCCGCTTGAGCTGGTAGTGCCGCGCGACGATGTCGTAATTCGACGTCACCGCCTGAATGAGCGCCTCGACCACCGCATCTGGCGCTTTGTTGGACAGGTTGCGCGCCGAAATCCACGTCGGGTAGCCGCGCCGCTGGTCTTCGTTCGCCTTATCGAGCATCAACGTGTTGAAGATATACGTCAGTTCCATCTGCTTTTCGCGCAGCCCGGCCGTGACCGATTCGGCGGCCTTCTCGCGCACCGCGCGATCTTCGCTGTGCAGCTTGTCGAGAATCTTCGACTGGTTGACCTTTTCGCCTTCCCAGTCAAAGCGCATGGCGCTGGTCAACTGGGTGAAGAAGCGCACCCACGCGCCCGCCCCGGTCACATCCTTCTCGACGATCAACTGCTCTTCGATCTCGCTCAGGGTGTACGGCTTGTAGCGGAGATCAGCTTCCAGCGGGTGACGGTACTTGCCGAGCGTGGGATGCGCCAGCAGCTGCGCGGCGACCGCGTCGTCGACGGCTTTCCATTCGAGATCGAAGAACAGCAGGGTCTGGGCGAGCTTGGCGCCCTGTTCGCGCACGCGCTGGAGCAGCCGCCCGACCTGCGGGTTCGTCGTGTCCGTGCTGAAGTTCAGCGAGGCATACGAGCCGATGCGCCCGGAGACATCGTAGATGGCTTCCATTTCGACCATCGCGTCGACCATTTCCTCGGGGTCGAGCTGTGCCACGCGCCCGCGATACTTGGCGGCGAAGTCGTTCGCCATGCCCTGCACGCGTTCCATGTCCCGATCAATGGCGGGATCATCCAGCTTCTGATAAAAGATCGACAGATCCCAGATGACGTTTTCCGCGCCAGTCTTCTGTTCCAGTACTACATCCGCCATTCTATCCTCTTTCAGCATTCAACTTTCCTCCAATGGTACTGAAAACCGCGGCTGAAAGCAACTGATGCACAGTCGATAGAAGGAGAGTATAGTAAGTAACGTATAACAAATCCGTTATGCTCAGCGCAGTCAACGGAGGACGCTCATGCCGTTGCAACCGGGTGTTTTTACTGTGCACCCCGCCGATTATGCGCGGGTCGTCGAAGTCTGGGAAGCGTCCGTCCGCGCGACCCATGATTTTGTCGCCCCCGCCGATATTGAAATCTTCCGACCGCTCGTGCGGCAGGTGCTCCCGCATTTGACGCTCGCCAGCGTCCGTGATGACGCGCAGATCATCGGCGGTTTCGTCGCCATCGACGTGCACAAGGTCGAAATGCTGTTCATCCATCCGGATTATCGCGGGCAGGGTGCCGGACGGCGCTTGATGACGCACGCCGTTGAGGTCTTCGGCGCGACGGAAGTCGACGTGAACGAACAGAACCCGCAGGCGGTCGGCTTCTATCTGCATCTCGGCTTTGAGGTGTTTGCCCGGTCGGAACGGGATGGGTTGGGCAAACCGTACCCGATTTTGCATTTGCGCCGGCGCGTTCCCTGAAGGCACAGTTCGTTCATGCGCGTTTCAGGTTTCATGGGTAAGCTTGGGGCAGCGATTTTACTGTAACAGGAGATTTGGCTATGGCTGCTGCTTTGACGGAAGCCGACATCACCGCCCGGCTCGCCGCGCTGCCCGGTTGGGCGGCGGAGAACGGCGTGATCAGCAAAACGTATGCGCTCGACAGTTATATGGCCGGGCTCGCGCTGGCGAGCGCCATCGGCACCGTGTGCGAAGGGCTGGACCACCACCCAGATCTGTATATCGGGTACAAGAAAGTCCGCGTGAGCTTCACCACGCACAGCGCGGGCAATCAGCTCACGGCGAAAGACTTTGAGGCTGCGGTGGCGATTGAACGCTTAGGATATCCACGAGTCAAATGAACCAGTTAACCCGCATCCTTGGCGTTCCGCATGAACTGCTGCACCTGCTCGCCCTGCGCGTGATTGGTCGCCGCGCCGTCAGTTGGACGCGCACGCATGTCGATATCCCCGATGACCTGACCGATAACCAATATGTGTTCGTCGCCGGACTGCCTGCGCTGGTGTTCGTCATGCTGGCGCTGATGGGCATGTACGCGATTGCCAACGCGCAGACGTATCCTCAGTCGATTCTGGCCATCGTCGTGATGGTGTTCGGCACGCTGTCGCTCTCCGGCACGGCAGGCGACTTGCAGCTCATCGCGGATCGGCTGAGTACGAAAAAGTAAAAGAGACTTAACCGCAGAGAACGCCAAGAGCGCAGAGAAGCCGAATTTGTTTTCGTAGGGACGCAATTCACTGCGTCCGCTGACGAAGGGAAAGGCTTTAAGCGCTTTTTAGAAGACATCTGAATATTCGGAAATGTTCTCGTAGGGGCGCACCTACGTGTGCGCCCAATACAGGGCAGACACATCGGTCTGCCCCTACGGAATTCAAGACGATTGATTTTTCAAATGGCCTCTTAAACACCCTCAGGTCTGCCTGTTCCCGTCCACAATACGCTGGCGAAACTCGAAGCCACCGAGCAGCGCCATCACTGACGCGCGATCCTGTTCAAACCGTTCTTCGCTGAAGTGCTGTCGATATCAAACGTGTATAACCACACCCCATTCTTCACAAAAATGCTCATCCTATACCCGCTGTTACCTCCCGCGCTCCCGTTCAAGGTGATGCCTGACAGCACGCGGGCAACGGCTGGTTGACCATCAATCATCAGATCTTCAACGCGAACGAAGCTCACGCTTGGGTTCTGTTCGAGCCACGAGGCGCGGTTAATGGCTTCGATGGTCGCTGCGTCCACTTCTGGGGGAATCTCGGTTTTGAAGCGCGCAATTAACATCTCGGTGTAGGGGCTGGCCAAGGCCGCGTCGCACTCCCAGAATTCGATAACCTCACAGGTGGCCCAGAGTTGCGTGCTGGAAAGATACCATGGAGCATCGTAGACGAGGCGGAAATCTTCAAATTCGAGTGATTGTTCAGCGGGGCGCAGCCAGAAGACGGCGAACCCCACCCCGGCGAGTACGAGGATGACGATGGGCAGCGCCGCGCTACGTTGATGTCGTTTAGGTGCGGTTGCTGTAAGTGCTCGGAGCGGATCGGTGTCCATGAGCTTCTCCTGTCGTCAATACCGCGTGCTGACACCACCGGCCGTGTTCCCACCATCCACGATGAGCATTTGCCCGGTCATGTAGCTCGATTCGTCACTGGCGAGGAACAGCACCGCCCGCGCGATCTCCTCCACTTGCCCGACGCGCCCCAGCGGCAGCGCCGCGCCCATCTTACGCAAGGCTTCCTCATCCGCCGCGTGACCGTTGGCGCGCCAGCGTTCGACGAACGTGTCGCCGGGGCACACCGCATTCACGCGGATGCCCTGCCGCGCGAAATCGAGCGCCATCGAGCGCGTCATCTGCACAACCGCGCCCTTGGTCGCCGCGTAGCAGGTCGCGTCCTGCCCGCCGACGATGCCCCAATCCGACGCGTTATTGACAATCACGCCGCCGCCATGCGCGAGCATATGGCGCACAGCAGCGCGGGTGATGTAAAACGTGCCGTGGACGTTGGTCGCGAAGGTGTCGAGCCACGTCTCGTCGCTGGTGTCGAGGATGCCCGTGTAGGGCACAATCCCCGCGTTGTTGAAGACGATATCCAGCCCGCCAAAGGCGCGGATCGTTTCGGCGACCACGCGTTCGCAGTCGTCGGCCTGGCGCACATCGCACGGCAGCGCCCACGCTGTGCCGCCCTCGTCCGTGATCAGCGCGACGGTGTGCGCGGCCTTCTCCTGATTGCGCGCGGCGATCAGCACCTGCGCGCCTTCCTGCGCGAAGAGGCGCGCGGTCGCCTGCCCGATGCCTGAATTACCTCCGGTGATCAACGCGCTTTTGCCCTGTAGTCGTCCCATGATCCGCTGCCTTTCTGCCCACGCGGTGTAGTCCTTATTCTTATTGTCTCTCCGCCCTTAGCCTGATTGCAATGTATCGTATTTGTCGTACAGTTAAGGGAGAGCAGCACTTGGTGGAGTGGAGACATAAACGATGACAATTCGTAAGCTCATAGTAGTTTTCATGTTAATTGTTTTAACCGCGGTGAGCGTCACGGCCCAGGCCGACGTCGTTCCAGTCGGGATTGGCGAGAATGTGACGGGGGAAGTGAGCGCGGCAATCCCGGTCTCGGCGTTTAGCGTCAATGTGCCGACGCCGCAGACGCTGCAAATTCAGGTGTTGACGATTGGCTCCGGGTTAGCACCGGCGTTCCGCGTGTTCGATCCGTCGGGCGTCGTACTGCAAAGCGTTGATAACAGCGCGGGCCGTTCGACGGTAGCGGGCACGGTGCCGATTTCCACGCCCGGCCAGTACCGCATCGAGATCAGCGGCACATTTGGCACGGCGGGCGCGTTCCTGCTGAGCATTCAGGCGGGTGAACCGCTCGAAGCGCCAGAACCGCTCCAACCCGGCGAAGCCATCACCAGCAATGTGAGCGATCAAGCGACGCGCGCGGCCTTCACCGTCGCGGGCAACCCGACTGCGTTCCAACTGCTGACGGCGGAGTCACGTTCGGCGGGCGCGAGCCCGGTCTTCGTCCTGCGCGACTCGGAAACGGGCGAACTGCTCGGTTCAGCGGGCGCGCTGATCGGCGGCGCGCGCTTCCGTTTGCCGCCGGGCAATGTCTCCTTCCTGCTTGAAGTACTCTTCAGCGGCGCAAATTCCGATTTCTTCGTGTGTCTGGAAGTCGAAAACGGCCCGATCCGCTGCCCGGCGACGGGTGGCACAGCGCAAAACGTACAGCCCAGCGCTCCCGACCTCGGTGGTGATTGTGGCGACGCCACGCTGTTCGTGCCCACGCAGATCGCCTTCCCGACGATTAACCCCCTCGGGCCGTGTACCGTGGCGACGAATGGCGGCACCGCCGTCAACGTGCGCAGCGGCCCCGGCACAACTTTTGGCATTGTGACGCAGCTTTCGCCGTTGGGAACCGCGCTCGTCCTCGGTCGTGTCCCGGATGCCTCGTGGTATCAGGTGACGGTCAATGGCGTGACCGGTTGGGTCTCCGGCACGGTGGTGCGCGTTGGCGGCAACTGCGCGGCGATCTCGATCATCACCCCGCCGACGCTGACGCCGACCAGCACGACGCTGTTCACGCTGACGCCGACCAGCACGAACCCGGCAGTGGCCACCGCCACGCCGACGGCCACGACCGCGGCTCCGGCGGCGACGTTGAACTTCAACCTGCCGCCGAACTACGGGTCGACCGCGTTGACTTCGGGCTTCGTGCCGGATCCGTTCCAAGCAGGCATGACCTCCGGCGGCAGCGTTGACGTCAGCTATCTGGGCGGCGGCTGCACCGGCTTCGCGACCTCCGCGCCCGATTTCAGCGTGAACTACACCGCTGGCGCGTTCCCGACGCTGCGCTTCTACTTCGTGGGCAGCGGCGACTCAACGATGATTATCAACGGCGCCAATGGTCAGTTCGCCTGCAACGACGACAGCTTCGGCACGCTCAACCCGACGATCGATTTCAATTCGCCGGTAAGCGGGCGCTATGACATCTGGATCGGCAGCTTTGCCTCCGGTTCGTTCATCAGCGGCACGCTGTCCGTCACCGAAAGCACCGGCAACCACCCGTAAGCAGCCCTTCGCTTTAGAATCACAACGGACGCCTCGCGGGGCGTCCGTTGTGTTTTAACGTCAGTTAGGAATAAACCTCATGCGCGCGTTCCCCTCACCCCACCTGTCAGGGGTAGGTTTTTAATTGTAGGGACGAGGCATGCCTCGTCCTCGGTAGAAAATCGCACCAGAACCGCTCCGCGTAACGCTTTGGTTTTCCTCAGTTATGGAAATAGATGACGGGTGGGTTGCCCTCTCCAGAGAAAGACAGGACGAGGCATGCCTCGTCCCTACAGATTCTTTGGCGAAGGAACCCCAGGTTCCATTGGGAACCATGAAAACCTATCTATGTCACCTCACCCCCAACCCCGCTCCTACGCAAGCGGGGAGAGGGGCGATGAACAGCGCTTTGGCTGTCTCCCCGCCCTGAATTCGGGGAGGGGCCGGGGGTGAGGTCGGAAGCTGCCCTTATTCAACACCCTCTTGCCTCGACCGCTAACGGGAGGGGCAAGCCATTCTGTCTGTTGCCTCAGATTAAACTATCGCGCTCTCCCCGCTTGCGTGCTAGTAGGGCTGAGGGTCTGTGAATACTTCATTCAATCGGCTTGAGACCGGCTTCGATCTGCGCGCGGTGCGGTTCGAGGAAGGGCGGCAGCGCCAGCCGTTCGCCGAGCGTTTCGAGGCTTTCGTCGGCGGCAAAACCGGGGCCGTCGGTCGCCAGTTCGAACAGGATGCCCTCGGACACGCGGAAGTAGAGCGACTTGAAGTAGAAGCGGTCGATCTGGCCGGAGGTGGGCAGGCCGACGCGGGCGAGGCGCTGTTCCCATGCCGCTTGCTCGGCGTCATCCGTCACGCGGAAGGCGACGTGATGCACGCCGCCGCGTCCGAGATTGGCGCGTCCGCCGCTGCGCACTTCGACCACATGCACTTCGCGTCCCGGCCCGCCGCCATCCATGCCGAACACAATCAGCGCTTCGCCCGTGGGCAGCGTCTCCCGACGGAGTTCGGCAAAGTTGAGCACCTGCGTGAGCAGAATCGCCATACGGTCGAGATTAGGGACGTGCAGCACGACGCCGTAGAATCCCCGAATGGCATGGTCGAGCGGCACATCGGCCCCATCCCACACTTCGCCCTCATACGGCGCGCCGCCATCGTCGACCAGCATCAAGCGCTGCCCTTCGGGATCGTCGAAGCGCAGCGCGGCGCGCCCCGCCCAGGTGCTGATCCCCTCGTGCTGCACGTTTTCCGCCATCAACCGTTCCACCCAGTAATTGAGCGCCGCCGCGCCATTCACGCGGAACTGCGTGGTCGCGATGCTGTCCGTGCCACGCCGATTAGCGCCCAGCATCGACCAGTCGAAGAAGGTCATATCCGTGCCGGGGGAGCCGAGCTTATCCGCGTAAAACAGGTGATACGCCGAGGTATCGTCCTGATTGACCGTCTTTTTGACCAAGCGCAGACCCAGCACGCGCGTATAGAAATCGTGATTCAAGCCAGGATTGCCGGTGACGGCAGTGACATGGTGAAGCCCGTGAAGCTGCATATGCTGTAGCCTTTCGTCTCAGACCTCAGAATGGGAAGTGCTGATGAGTGCGGAGATGATCGGGGCGCAGCACGCCGCGCCCCAATTGAATTATCGGATCGGATGGTGAAAGCAGGATGAGGGTTTAGCGGGGACTGCGTTCAACCTGCACGAGCGCGCCTTCGGTGAGCGACTGCACGTAGATGCACATCGGCCACTCGATGGCGACATCCGCAACGGTGATCTCGTCGTCGGTGAGCGTGACACCGGTGTTGCGGGCAATGGCGAACGGGGTCGCCTCGTCACGCTCGCCCATGACCAACTGCGCCGCCGCGCAAATCGTGTCGGCGATGCCGCGCCGCGTGACCATCATTGGGTTGCCGAAGAGATCCGGCTTGCCGCGCTCATCCTGCACGGGCCGGAAGCCCGCCGTCGCCAGCGCGACGCCCGTCGTGCCGATGCGCCCCGGCATCAGCCAACTGTCGGTGAGGATAACGCCGATATCGACGCCGAGGCGCGCCCGCATCGCCGCGCGAATGCGCGCCGCCGTGCGATAGGGATGCTCCGGGAAGACGACCGCGTAGCCATTAGGGATGTTCGAGCGGTCGATGCCCGCATTGGGCGAGAGAATGCCGTCTTTGAAGGTGAGCAAAAAGCCGGGAATACCGCCGAAGATGTGATCCGCCTGCTGCGCGACCAGCGCGGCGATCCCGGGATTCATGCTGTAGCGCTCGGCGAGCATGGCGGCTTGCGGCGTGATCTCGATCTCGTCCAGCTTGACGATCTGGCCCTCGCTGATCGCCGCGTACTTGCTGGACACGGCCAGCACATCACCCGGTTCAAGGGCTGCGCCCGCCGCGGCGATAGCATCGGTCAGCGTGGCGTACAGGTCAAAGGCCGCCTGCTGCACCGGAGCAGGCACCGGGATCACGATTAAGGGGTTACGCACAGTGAAACTCCGGACTCAGTTACGATTTGCGTTCATGCTATCACTGGCATAGGTTGAAAGCTAGTCTGCCTTGGGCATGTGCATCACACACCCGACGACCGCAACCATATAGCTACGCACGGCTTAAGGCTTCAGTTTGCGATCTGAGAAGGAGAACCCATGCCCCAGGAATATATCGAGATTCGCGGTGCGCGTGAGAACAACCTCAAGAACGTTTCGCTGCGCATTCCCAAGCGCAAAATCACCATTTTCACTGGCGTGTCGGGTTCGGGCAAGTCCTCCATCGTCTTCGACACGATTGCCACCGAAGCTCAACGCCAGTTGAACGAGAACTTCAGCATGTTCATTCGCGCGTTCCTGCCGCGCTACTCCCAGCCGGACGCCGACGCCATTGAGAACCTGAACATGCCAATTGTGGTCGATCAAAAGCGCCTCGGCGGCGGTTCGCATTCGACGATGGGCACCATCACCGACATTTACGCGGTGCTGCGGCGGCTGTTCTCGTATATTGGTCAGCCGCATGTGGGGCACGTCAACCTGTTCTCATTCAACGATCCGCAGGGGATGTGCCCGGAATGCAACGGTTTAGGCCGCAAGCTGGGTGTGGATCTCGACCGCTTTCTCGATCCGTCCAAGTCGATCAACGAGGGCGCCATCCTGTTCCCGGAGTATGCCATTGACAGTTGGGGCTGGAATCTCCTCACGCAATCGGGCTTATTCGACACCGATAAGCGGTTGGCCGATTATTCCGACGAGGAAATGAACCGCCTGCTCTACAGCCAGCCCGTCAAGGTCAAAATGATGATCGGCAACAAGTCGATGAACATGACCTTCGACGGCATTGTCGAGAAGTTCACGCAGAAGTACATCACCCGCGACCTGAAAACCCTCTCGGAGCGCACCCAGAAATCCGTTGAGCCATATCTGACGATGCAGCTCTGCCCGCTGTGCCACGGCGCGCGCTTGAGTCCAGCGGCGCTGAGCTGCAAAATCAATGGGCTGAATATCGCCGAGATGTCGGCCATGGAAGTGGGCGATCTGATCAACGTGATCCGCGCAGTCACCGATCCAAAAGGCGCGCCCATCGTCGCGACGCTCGTCCAGCGGCTGCAATATCTGATCGACATTGGGCTGGAATACCTGACGCTGAATCGCGAGACGGATACGCTGTCCGGCGGGGAATCGCAGCGCGTCAAGATCGTCAAACACCTGACCAGCAGCCTGAGCGATGTGATGTACGTGTTCGACGAGCCGAGCGTCGGCCTGCACCCGCGCGATGTTCACCGCATGAATGAACTCTTGCAGCAGCTCCGCGACCGGGGCAACACCGTGCTGGTAGTCGAACACGACCCGGATGTGATCAGGGCGGCGGATCACGTGGTGGATGTGGGGCCGCGCGCGGGCAGCAACGGCGGACGGATCGTCTACGAAGGCAGTTTCGACGGGCTCCTGCAGTCGGAGACGCTCACGGGCAAGCACATGCTGCGCCAAATGCCGATCAAGACCAGTTTCCGCGCCGCTAAAGGCCAGCTGCGCATCATGAACGCGTGCGTCAACAATTTGCAAAACGTCAGCGTGAACATCCCACAAGGCGTGCTGACTACTGTGACAGGCGTCGCGGGTTCGGGCAAAAGCTCACTGATTCATCAGGTGTTTCTGCACCAGCATACCGACGCGATTGTGATCGATCAGTCGCCCGTCGGCGCAAATACGCGCTCTAACCCGGCCACCTACACCGGCATCATGGACGATGTGCGCAAAGCGTTTGCCAGCGCCAACAACGTCAGCCCGTCCCTGTTCAGCTTCAATTCGGAGGGTGCGTGCGAGAACTGTCAGGGCTTAGGCGTGATCTACACGGAACTGGCGGCGCTCGGCGAGGTCAAATCGCCGTGCGAAATCTGCGAAGGCAAGCGCTTCAAGGACGAGGTGCTCGAATACAAGCTGAACGGCAAGTCGATCAACGATGTGTTGGGGATGACGGTGCAGCAGGCGCTCGAGTTCTTCACCATCAAGAAGATCACCGCTCGGCTGCAGGCGATGAGCGATGTCGGCCTCGACTATCTGACGTTGGGGCAGCCGCTCAGTTCGCTCTCCGGCGGCGAGTGCCAGCGCATCAAGCTGGCCAGCGAACTGCACAAGCAGGGCAGCATCTATGTGATGGATGAGCCGACTACCGGGCTGCACATGTCGGATATCACGCACCTGCTGGCGATCATGAATCGGCTGGTGGATGCGGGCAATACGGTGATCGTGATCGAGCACAATCTCGACGTGATCAAAAACGCGGACTGGATCATCGACATGGGGCCAGAAGGCGGTAACAAAGGCGGGCGTGTGCTGTTCGAAGGCACGCCGCGCGACATCGTGCACGCCGAGCAGTCGATCACTGGGCGGTATCTGCGGGGGTAAAATCGGTAACTAGACGGCGTGTGGGATTTCAGTTTAGTCTGCCAATGCGTAGGCCTCACCCCAAGAACCTGACGGTTCTTTGCCCCTCTCCCAAGGGAGAGGGGCGGTTGAGCGCAGCGAAACGGGGTGAGGCCGCTACGGCTTGTAGAACTGAATCAGGCCGTGCTTGCCGTTGAAGCGCCAATCGTTGTGCGCCACATCGAGCTTGTCCGCCAAGCCCGTCGGCAAGCCGACGATGGTATCGCTTTTGCAGGTGCGCAGCGCCAGCAGCGGCGCGGGGAAATAGTTGACCGCTTCGGCGAACGGCGTGTCGGCAGGCCACAAGGCATCGCTGACGATGCGGCGATAGTTGGCATCCCCCTTGAAGATCACGAGTTCGGCGTCCTCGAACTGCCACAGCAGGCGCGGCGGCATCTGCGGGCCGAAGTACGGGCTGTTCCACCAGCGATCCGGCGTGATGCGCAGCCGATCATCCATGAGCGCCAACTGCACCCGTTCGCTGATCTCACGCGCCTCTTGACCGAAACCGCGCGTGAGTGAACCACGCAGCGCCATTTCACTCAGGAAGTCGAGCACATCGCTGCGCGTGGCGTCGCTGACAAAGGTTGGATGATCTTTGACGTGCAGCGTGACGCGATCCACGATATCGAGCAGCGCATCAACGAACAGAATATCCATCGCCAGCTCGGTCCCGGCGTTATCGAGCACGATATGGACGTGCCCCGGTTCGCTCGCCTGCAAGTAATCGATGACCGCCGCGCTGTCATCCGCCAGCAGATCGTCGCTGGTCGCCGCGCCGTGCGTCGTGCCGATGGCATAGCTCAAGTCGACGCGGTTGCCCCACAACGCATGCTGCAGCAGGTTTGCGAGTCGTGTGTCGGGCGGCGCCGTCAGCGCATGGCGAATCGCCGCCTGAATCCCACCACCCGTGACCTCTTCTTCCTTCTTGGCGACGAACGGATCCACGCCCGTGGTGTGCCAATCAACTGCGCCGACGATCAGCCGATAGAGATACACCTCTGCGAAGAACCACTCGGTATTCAGCCACGACTCGCCGTCGTGCGCGGCGAACGCCTCCAACCACAGGTCGTAGTCGGGGGCGGAATCGGGCAGCGGGTGGATCGGCGCGTCGTTCTCAATCGAGATGCGCAGGCGTTCCAACGCGGTGTGGATGGGCATGGGGAAGTTGTTGAGGCGCTGTGTCTCGCGAATGATGTTGGGCACGCGCACGCGCATCGTGTTGGCGGCCAACCCGGTGCTGCCATCGGTGCGCATTGGGGGAGGGGTCATGCATTCTTATCCTTTTCCCCGTTCAAAACCTGAAGCTCGGGGATGGGTATTGGGACAACGCCTGTCGTCCGGTTGAGAATAACGAACGGGCTGAGCCAAGTCCCAGGCGGACATTGTGCAGCTCACCCCTTGCTTGACCTAATCGATCGGTTGACTAATTTGAACTTTTGTTCTAGATTAAACCTAATCTTAATTATACCTGAACCAGTGGCTCCATAGCGATCCAGTTCGGGCATATCTGCCAAGTCAGGAGCAATACAGCATGTTCAACCGGGTCAGCGCTATCGTGCTCTTTGTGCAGGATTTCCCCGCTTGCTTGACATTCTATCGGGATACCTTGGGTTTGCCGGTCGCGCAGTTGGAAGCCAAGTTCGTCGCCTTTAAGATGCAGGATCAGGATTTTGCGCTGCAGGAGCTGGGGCAATCGGCGGAGATGGTCGGCGTGGACGTGAGCGCCTTCGAACCGCTGAGCGGGAAACTGGTCCGGTCGATCCTGTGCGCCGATGTCGACGATGTGGATGCGATCTATGCGACGCTCAGCGCGAAGGGCGTGCCGTTCACGCGCCCCCCGCTGACGCAGCCGTGGGGCTACCGGGTAGCGTACTTCAACGACCCGGAAGGTAACCTGTGGGAGCTCCGGCAGAGCGTGTGAGTCAGGCTTTGGGGAAAACGTCGGCGACGGGCACGCTGAAACCGGGCAGCACGTCGCCGCCAGTCAGGAGATCGGTCGCGGTCAGGCGCTGCACACGTTCTGCTACATGCACGGTGATCACTTCGCTGCGCGGTTTGATCACCCAGACCATACTCACGCCAAGCTGTAAATATTCGGCGACCTTGTCGTCAACATCCTCGTAGTTATCGATCTTCGAAACCACTTCCACACATAAATCAGGAATCAGAGCAAACGGACGTTCGCGCCAGTCCGGTGTGGCGTTTTTGTAGTCCGTCCAACGGGTAACCCGGTAGGCCATGAGATCCGGTACACGCGAACCGCGTACCCGATCCGATTTCTCATCCCGTACGAAGGGTGTATCCGTATAAAAAACGATTCCATTCAGCTTGGCCAAAAGCATGACCAAAACGCGAATAATCTCTCCGTGAATCGCTACGGTCGGCACTACGGGAATCCTTTCGCCGTTGACCAGCTCAAAGGGGGGTTTGTCATATTCGCGGATGAACTCGTCCAGCGGCATCCCGATGCGGGTCTGCACATCCATCGGCTTGATCCTTTTGCTTTCGTGATACCCCTATTATACCGGGAACGCCAAGCGTACTGCCGCGCTTGCCTTAAAGCCCCGTGTGTAAGAATCCTTCTGCGCGCAGACTACGTTATAATCACCCTATCAATGAGTGGATAGGGTCTCAACAATGCTGGAGAACGTACTCAAGCGGCGCAAGCTGGAAGAACAGATGCGCAAAGAAGGGCGTTTGCCCCCCGGACAGTCGCTCACGCTCGATTTTCCCGTGCTCCATTATGGCGGCGTCCCGCGCTTCAACGAGGCGACCTGGGATTTGCGCGTCTTCGGTGAAGTCGACAAAGAAATGCGCTGGAACTGGAAAGATTTTCAGGCGCTCCCCACGGTCACGCAGACCTGTGATCTGCACTGCGTGACGCGCTGGAGCAAGTTTGACACGGTGTGGGAAGGCGTGCGCTTCAGCGACTTCGTTAAGCTGTTTGGGGTGCGCCCGACAGCGCGCCACGTCATCGCCCACTGTGACGGCGGCTATACGACCAATGTGCCGCTCGACGTGATGATGGACGACGATGTCATGCTGGCGTACAAGTTCGACGGCCAGTATCTCGATACCGAGCATGGCTATCCGCTGCGCACGCTCGTACCCAAGCGCTACTTATGGAAGAGCGCCAAATGGCTGCGCGCGCTCGAATTCAGCGCGAATGATCAGCCGGGCTTCTGGGAGGTCAACGGGTATCACAACGAAGGCGAACCGTTCCAGGAACAGCGGTTCAGCCGCCGCGGCGGGTTCTTCTAAACCGCCACCTCACCCCCATCCCCTCTCCGGAGGGGAGGCAACCTTCCTCGCCGAGCCAATCTTCGTACGGATGCGATTTAGAGAGTATCTAAAAAGGGGCCGTTTCCGACCCCACCCCCGGCCCCTCCCCGAATTCGGGGAGGGAGCGAACATCCCCGCCAAGCCAAATGGGTTTTCGTAGGGACGCAATGATGCAATTTAACTTATGAATACGGCGATCCCGCACGTAGGGGAGGGGCAGTGTCCCCTCCCGTTCATGGGCGACCACATAGGGTCGCTTCTACAGCCAATATCCGCGATCATTAGTTAAACTGCATGATTGCGTCCGCTGGCGAGTGGAAAAGCTTTAAGGAAGCTTTTTAAACACCCTCTTTATCGCGTCCGTGTTTGGCCTCAGTCCACGCCAGCGTGGAGAGCAGTGCTATAATACCTCGCAGGCATTACCCAATCAGATGATGGCGTAGGTTATGGCTCCAATCCGCGTGTTGCATTTTGCCGATGTGCATATCGGCATGGAAAATTATGGTCGCACCGACCCCGAAACCGGCTTGAGCAGCCGCGTGCGCGACTTCATCCGCCGCATGAACGAGATGATCGACTTTGCGCGCGAGAATGATGTCGATCTGGCAATCTTCGCCGGGGATGCGTTCAAGACGCGCAACCCCAACCCGACGTATCAGCGCGAGTTCGCGTGGTGCGTGCGCGACCTGACCGCCCTCGCGCCGCTGGTGATGCTGGTGGGCAACCACGACCTGCCACCGACCACGCTCAAAGCGTCGAGCATTGAAATCTACGATACGCTGGCCGTGCCCAATGTGTGGCTGGCGGACACCTACGAGAACAAAGTCATCGAGACCAAGCGCGGATCGGTGGTCGTCGGCGCGGCGCCGTATCCGATCCGGTCGCGCTTGCTCGAAGAAGTCGAGACGGGCGGCCTGACCATCGCCGAGACCGATCACATGCTGCAACGCGAAATGAGCGCGATCCTCAACAATCTCGCCGCCGACGCCGATCAATATGAGTTTCCGCGTGTGCTCACCGGGCACTTCACGGTGAACGGGGCGCGCTTCGGCAGTGAACGCGGCATCATGCTCGGGCGCGACATCGAAGTGCTGCCGTCGGACATCGCCGACCCACGCTGGGATTACGTGGCGATGGGACACATTCACAAGCACCAGAATATCACCGAGGGGCGCGAAGGTCTGCCGCCCGTCGTGTACAGCGGGTCGCTGGAACGTATCGACTTCGGCGAGGAGCACGACCCGAAGGGCTTCTGTTGGGTGGAACTGGAACGCGGCAAGGCGGTGTGGGAGTTCCAGCGCGTCAAGGCGCGCCCGTTCGTCACCATCCGCGCCGATCTGCGCCAAGCGGACGACCCGACCGGCGATCTGATTATGGAAATCGAGGAGCGCATCGATCTGGATGATGCGGTGGTGCGCGTGATCGTCGACCTGACGCCAATCACTGAGGCGCGGTTCAACGAAGGCTTGGTGCGCGACGCGCTGCGTCAGGCGCACGTCAACAGCATCGCCGCCATTCGCAAAGAGGTCGAACAGCCGACGCGCGCGCGGCTCGGCGGGTCGCCGGAAGGGCTGACCGATCCCGAACTACTGGATCGCTTCCTGATGGCCAAGGGGATCAGCGAGGAGCGGCGCGTCGAATTGATGCAGGCCGCCGACGCGATCTTCGAGGCACGCAATGGCAAAGAGACGGCGAGTTAGCTAACCCCAGACCCCCTCTCCGCTGGAGAGGGGGAGCAGACCCCACCCCCGGCCCCTCCCCGAATTCAGGGAGGGGAGACAGAAGTATCCCGCAGGCCGAAACAGTTTTCGTAGGGACGCGATTTATCGCGTCCGCTGACGAATGAAAAGGCTTTAAGGGATGCTTTTTAAACACCCTCATGCCTCGTCCTAATTCTTTCAGAGGGAAAAGAGGACAAGGCATGCCTTGTCCCTACAAAATCATCGCTTATTGAGGTGTTTGTGCGCTTTTTAGGCATCCTCATATCTCGTCCGTTTCAGAGATTCACTCTAGTCCCGACGTTCGTTGCCGCGCTTGAAATTCCCCGTGACCTTGGCCAACAGAAGCTGCGCTTCAGCCTCGTCTAGTGTCTCAATCTTATCGATGAATTTGCGCGCCTCGGTTCCTGCCAGCGTCTTGATGTGTTTTTCCTGCCAGAACAGCAGCACGCGGTTGTCTTTGGTGATCTGGTAGTCGAACGGCTGCTCGTCCAGCTTGCCGCGCTGATCGACCGGATCGTCGTGGGGAGTGCTCATCGTCACCTTCAGTCTAGTTGCCCGCATTCGCGCCTGCCTGTATAAAGAATACACCAACGAGAGAGGAAAAAATGTATTGGGCGCGGTGCTGGTGGCTGCCGCGCAAGCTGAAAGCCCGACGGTGGGCGCTTGCCCGGTCTTCCCACCGGATAATCCGTGGAACACCGATATCTCCGATTTCCCCGTCGATCCCAATTCTGACGCCTATATCGCCAGCATCAGCGCGGAGGGCGATGAGTATCTACACGCCGATTTCGGCGAAGACCCGACCTACGGCATCCCCTACATCGTCGTGGATGGCGATCAACCGCCGGTCGAGATCAATTTTGTTGATTATGGCGACGAGAGCGACCCCGGCCCCTACCCGATTCCCGAGGATGCGCCCGTCGAGGCGGGCGGCGACCGCCATGTGATCGCCGTGGATGACGCCAACTGCATGCTCTATGAGCTGTACAACGCCGAATGGAACGGCGACGGGTGGGATGCGTCGAGCGGCGCGGTGTGGAACCTGCTGTTGAACGAACTGCGCCCGGAAGGCTGGACGTCAGCGGATGCGGCGGGCCTGCCGATTTTCCCCGGCCTAGTGCGCTATGACGAGATCGAAGCGGGCGCGATCAACCATGCGCTGCGCTTCACCGTGAGCGAGTCGCAGCGCGCGTATATCCACCCGGCGACGCACTATGCCTCCAGCAGCAGCGATCCCGATTTGCCGCCGATGGGCTTGCGCCTGCGCCTGCGCGCTGACTTCGACATGAGCG
Source organism: Candidatus Flexifilum breve (assembly GCA_016717205.1). Lineage (GTDB taxonomy): Bacteria > Chloroflexota > Anaerolineae > Aggregatilineales > Phototrophicaceae > Flexifilum > Flexifilum breve. The sequence goes on along the minus strand of JADKGC010000002.1, from coordinate 1,120,189 downwards.
AGTACACGGGCATGGCGCGCATTATCCTCGAAGCGCTGCAAACCTACGGCATGATCGTCGCGGACAACGGCACGAGCTGGTTCATCAGCGGCGCGACCGACCCGCGCTGGGATGACGAAGACTTGAACCAATTGAAGACTGTGCCCGGCGACGCCTTTGAAGCGGTCGTCACCGGAGAGATCGTCTACGGCGACTGATTGATGGAACTGACGCCCGTCTACACGCAGCGGATCAACGCCGTCATCGATCACATCCGCCTGCACCTGAGCGAAGATTTGTCGCTGGCGGTGCTGGCGGACGTTGCGTGTTTTTCCCATTTCACTTTCACCGCATCTTCAAAACGCTGACGGGCGAAACGATTGCCGATCTCACGCTGCGCCTGCGGCTGGAACGCGCCGCCGTGCTGCTGCGCTCGTCCCCAAGGATGCGCGTGGGCGATGCGGCGGTCGAGAGCGGGTTCATCTCGCTAGCGCATTTTTCGCGCGCCTTCAAGAAACGCTACGGGCTGAGTCCCAGTCGATGGGATCGCGTGACGCCGCTCAAAGAGAGCAAGAATCGGCAAACGCTGCCCGGTTTTCCCGCATACACTGATGAGCAGTTGGCAGCATTCCAATTTGACGTGCGCGTGCGGGAATTTCCGGCGGCGCGGCTGGCCTACCTGCGGATCGCGAATTCGTATGTGCCGGAGCGCGTCCTCGACGGGTATGCGCGGCTGATGGCATGGCACACGGGGCGCGGCAACCCACCGACCACGCTGATCGGCATGTCGCAGGATGATCCGGATATCACGCCGCTGGAGCTGTGCCGCTACGATTTCTGTCTGATCGCGCCGGAGAGTTTTATGGGCGAAGGCGACATCAGCGCGCGGGACTTCCCGGCCTGCCATGTGGCGGCGATCCATGTGCGCGGTGATATTTTCGACGTGGACAAGGCGTGGCACTACCTGTTCCGGTACTGGCTGCCGCGCAGCCGCTTTCAGCCGGACAACCTGCCCGCCATGGAGATCTATCACCGCACGCCGCAGGAGATCGGCTGGGAGACCTACGACTTGGAATGCGCCATTCCGGTGGTGACCTTGTAGGAGCGAGAAGATGGATCTGGGCACATTTTCAGTCAGTTTGGCGGTGAAGGACATCAAGGCGTCGCGGGCATTCTACGAAAAACTGGGGTTCACCGAGATCGCTGGCGACGAAAGCCAGAACTGGCTCATTTTGCGCAACGGCGACGCTAAGATCGGGCTGTTTCAGGGGATGTTCCCCGACAATATCCTGACGTTCAATCCACTGGATGTGCGCGGCGTGCAGAAGGCGCTCAAGGCGCAGGGGATCGCGCTGACACTGGAGGCCGATGAGTCGACGAGCGGCCCGGCGCACGCTACGCTGATCGATCCGGATGGGAATGGCATTCTGCTGGATCAACACTAGACAGGCTGAGAGGGGAATTTCTAATCTTTGTCTTATATGAACCCTCTTGACCTGTGCAAAAAACTGCATATACTGTGAATTATCGACGGGTTAGCTAAAGGGAGGTGATCGCGTGGATATTCGCAGTCATAAGGGGGCTACCCCCTAGACGCTCACCTTCTCTAGTGGGCGTCTCCTGAAAAGGGGTCGGCTCCCAGAGACCGCAAGGGAAGACCGCCGGGCAGCAATGTCCGGCGGTCTGTTTTTATTTCCCCGCAGCATATCCCAAATAGTCGGCAAGGATATCCCAATGACGACGCCGCACCGTACTCCGCAGCAGCGCATCCGCTTCATCGCTACCGTGACCCTCGCCATCGTGATTCCGCTGGGGCTGGCCCTCCCCTTCGTTCTCGGCTTCGGTTTCATCAGCGTGCTGACCGCGCCGGGCTGCGGCGGTGGTCAAGACCCGGCGGGCATGGGCTGGAACTACGAAGATGTGAGCTTCCCATCGAGTGAATTTCCCGGCCAAATGATCCCAGCCTACTGGATTGCGGCAGACGAGCCCTCGGAACTCACCGTGATCGTCGTCCCCACGAGCGGCGGACGGGGCGAACGGCTTGACGAGGTGGCAGCGTATCGCGCAGCCGGCGTCAACGTGCTGTCCTATGCGGGGCGCACTTGTCTCGCGCCGGTCACGAATTCGCTCGGCTATCTGGAAGCGAACGCGGTCGGAGATGCGCTGGCCTACCTCAACACACGTGGCGACGTCGCTCCGAATCAGATCGGTCTGCACGGCTTCTCGGCAGGCGGCGCGGCGGCGCTCATGGCAGCAGCGCGCTTCAACGATCAGATCGCGTGGGTGGTGAGCGAAGGTGGCTATCACAATTTCAATGCGGAGATTGACGAGAATTCGCTGACGCATCTGCCGCTGGGGCTAGGCCCGCTGTTTCGCTTCGGGGCGCTGTTCGGCTACCGAGTGACCGTCGGCGTGGATATGAGCGTGCTCAGCCCAATCGACGCGATTGACGCGATCGACGCGCCCGTGCTGCTGATCTACGGGACGCGCGAACCGAGCCTGGCAGGTGCGCGGGAGATGCAGCGCGTCGGCGGGGAGAATATCCGCTTGTGGGAAGTGCCCGGCGCGACGCACGGCGGGTATATCGCAGCGGCAGGCGCGGCGGAGTACGAAGAGAGAATAAAAGAATTTTTAACCACAGAGAACACAGAGAACACAGAGTAAGAGAGCCAAAAGAAAGTTAAGCGCAGAGAACGCAACGAACGCGGAATAAGAAGAAAAAGAAAGAAAGAAAAGATTCAACGCAAAGGCGCGAAGACGCAAGGACGCAAAGTGCCGTTGAGCATTATCTCTGGGCAACTTTGCGACCGAGCGTCTTGGCGGTGAGTCTTTATCCCTTGATGCTGCCTGCCAGCAGACCACGAATGAAGTAGCGACCGAGCAGCACGTAGACGATCAGCGTCGGGATGGCGGCGAGGAAAGCCCCCGCCATTTGCACATTCCACTCGACGATCTGGCTGCCCGCGAGATTTTGCAGCGCCACGGTGATCACCGGAGAGTTCTGCGCGATGGTCACGCCGAACAGGAACTCGTTCCAGATTTGCGTGAACTGCCAGATGATCACCACGACGAAACCGGGCGCGGAGATCGGCAGCACGATGTGGCGGTACAGGCCGAAGAAGCCCGCGCCGTCAATCGACCCCGCTTCGAGCATTTCGGTGGGGACTTCCGCGTAGTAGTTGCGGAAGATCAGTGTGGTGATCGGGATGCCGTACACGATGTGCACGAGGATCAAGCCCCACAGGTTGCCGAACAAGTGAACCGAGTTCAGGAACTGCACCAGCGGGATCAAAATCGACTGGTACGGGATGAACATGCCGAACAGCATGAGCGGAAACAGAATATTCGCGCCGCGGAACTGCCACTTGGACAGCACGTAGCCGTTGAGCGACCCGATGATCGCCGAGCCGATGGTCGCCGGGACGACGAGGAAGATGCTGTTGAGCAGGTTGGGCGACAGGCGTTCAAAGGCGCGCTGGAAGCTTTCGAGCGTGAAGGCCGACGGGAACTGCCACATGGTCGACAGGCTGACCTGATCGATGCTCTTGAAGCTCGTCACCAGCACCATGTAGACCGGGACGAGGAACAGGATCGAGCACAGGATGAGCAGTCCGTAGATGATGACGCGCCCGATGGTCAGCTTGCGCGGCGCGGCAGAGCTTGCCGCGCTCAGGGGTGAGGGCTGCGTAATGGCGCTCATAGCGACTTCTCCGAACGCAACTGCGTGATCAGATAGGGGACGATGACGACGGCAACCATCACCAGCATGATCGTGGCAATGCCTGCGCCCTTGGCAACATCGGTCCCACGGAAGGACAGCATGTACATGTACATGCCGGGCATATCGATGTAGAGGTTATCGCCCCCGCCCATCGTGTAGACGAGGTCGAAGATTTTGAGCGAGATGTGACCGAGGATGATCATCGCGCTCAGAGTGATGGGCGCCAGCAGCGGCAGGATCACATGGCGGTAGACGCCGAGTTCGGTCGCGCCGTCGACGCGCGCGGCTTCGCGCAGCTCATCCGAGACGCCGCGCAGACCCGCGAGATACATGGCCATCGTATAGCCGGACATCTGCCAGCCCGCGGCCAGCACGAGCGCCAGCAGCGCCGGGCGGAAGCTGTGTTCTTCCGGGCGGGCAATGGCGATCAAACTGCTGGGATTGCCGAACGACAGCCACGCCATCGTGAGCAGCGCCAGCGCCCCAAGGAGCGCCGCCAGCATCGACTTCTGCTTTGCCCAACTGCGCAGCGCGAAGAACACGACGATCCCTAACACGATGATGCCGATGATCGCCGGGACATCCTGCCACAAGAAGGTGAAGGCTTTGGCGTCGCTGATGTGCCAGAAGAACGTCCCCGCGGGCAAGCCGATCAGCGTGGGCAGCGAGTTGATGCCGTTCTCCGGGTTGAATAACCACCTCCACACGACCCCCGTGACGACGAACGAGAGCGCCATCGGGAAGAGGAAGATAGTGCGGAACGTGTTTTCGCCTTTCACCTTCTGGTCGAGCAGGATGGCGAGTCCCATGCCGACGCCGAGGCAGGCGATGATGAACATGATCGTGAAAAAGACGGTGTTGACGAGATCGGCGCGAAAGCGTTTGTCGAGCGCGCGGGAGAAGAGTTCGGCGTAATTTTCGCCGCCGATGTAATTGGCAGACTGACCACTGATCAAGGTGTTCGAGGTGGTATCGGTGAGAGAGGTCCATCCCGTCCACGCGATGAACCCGTACACGAACACGGCGACAAGGATGATCGAGGGTGTCAGCATGAGGACCGCGGTGAGGCGATCACGGTTGATGCGTGGCATAAGAGGATCCCCCTATTGAGCGTGAGTTATGGCTTGCAAGTTGAGTGTTGTCGCAGCTGACCTCACCCCCCGGCCCCCTCTCCGAAAAGAGGAGAGGGGGAGAAGGAGTGGCCCCTAAATCCCTCTCCCATGGGAGAGGGACTTCACTCTCCGCCGTGAATTCTGGGGCGGGGTCGGTCAGCGGCGCTGCTGCGAACAAGCATCTGCGCCATAACTGACGTTATTAAACGTAGGGGCGCAGCATGCTGCGCCCCTACAACCTTCACATTTGACCCACAACGGGGAACTACATGTCGCCCATCATGCCGTTTTCAGCCGCCAGTTCCGCCGACGAGGCCGCTGCCGTCGCCGCGTCACGGTCGCTTTCGAAGGAAGCGATCACGGTCGAGAAACCGTTGCTGAAGTTGGGCGGGGCGACCGCGCCGTGCGCCTGCGAACCGACGATCGCATTGGTCGTCCAGTCTTCGTAGGCATCCTGGAAGTAAGCGTTGTACAGTTCGCTGTTGCCGATGTCGGCGGTGGTGTTGGCCGGCAGCGAGCCCTTGAGCGGGTTGAAGATGTCCTGGCCTTCAGCGGAACCGAGGAAGCTCAGCCACGCGTTGACAGCACCCGGGTTCGGCGCGCCCACGGGCAGACCGAAGGTGTCGGACAGCATGATGAACGTGCCATCGGTGCCGGGGGACGCGGCCCACGCGAAGCCCGTGCCGGGTTCCAGCGCCAGGTCGACGAGGAAGTAGCCCGCGGCCCAGTCGCCCATGATGTTGAACGCGGCGGCGCCTTCGGCGACCATCTGCGAAGCATCCTGCCACGCCAGACCGTTGCGGTCAGCGTTCGTGCAGTCGAGGATCTGGCCGAACTTTTCGAAGACGGCGACCACTTCGTCGCTGTCCCACGCCGTCGCGCCATTCCACAGACCATTGTAGCCATCGACGCCCAGTTCACCGAGCGCGACGCTTTCCCAGAGGTGCGCCTGCGTCCAGTTTTCACCGACGGTCAGCGGGGTGACATCGGCGGCCTGCAGCGCGGGGCACGTCGTGCTGATGAATTCATCCCACGTCGCGGGGACAGTGACGCCCCACGCTTCGAGGTTGGCGGGCACATACCACATCACGTTCGAGCGGTGAATGTTCACCGGCACGCTGTAGATGTTGCCTTCTGCGTCGCTGATGAGGTCGAGCAGACCCTGCGGGTACTGATCCATCCAGCCATTGGCTTCGTACAGGTCATTCAGCGCCTGCATCTTGCCTTCGGCCACCCACACGGCGTTCAATTCCTGACCCGCGTGCACCTGGAAGGTGTCCGGCGGATCGCCACCGAGCATGCGGGTCTGGAGGACGGCGCGCGCATTGACGCCCGAACCACCGGCGACCGCCGCGTTGACCACGGTGACATCCGGATACATTTCGCTGAACTGAGCGATCAGCGCATCGAGACCGGCGGCTTCACCACCACCCGTCCACCACGAGAAGATTTCAAGTTCGCCAGTGGGCGCTTCGTCCTGCGCCATGACCGCGACCGCCCCAAAGGCCAGCGCCGCCAGCAGTAAAAGAGCGAAAAGCTTCGTAAACTTCACAGTTGTTTCTCCTCACACAAATCCTATTTCACTCATGAGTCTAGCACTCTGCTGAATCGGGATCAATCGAAGCGGGGGAAATCCCCTAATCGAACTTAGATAGGTTGCACAAATGCACGGGAGGGAATATGCGCGGAAATGACAAAAGATCAACCTCACCCTAAAGATCAACCTCACCCTAAATAGGCTTGTCCGGTACTGGTTGAAGGTTTTCTATACTTCAAAAAGAGTGCTGGTGGTTCACCCCTCACCCCCAGCCCCTCTCCCACGCAAGCGGGGAGAGGGGAGAAAGCGCTCTTTTCTGTCTCCCCTCCCTGAATTCGGGGAGGGGATGGGGGTGGGGTCAGACCATCTGAGTACCGGACAACCCTTAAATCCCTCTCCTAAAGGCGAGGGATTTAGGGTGAGGCCAGTGCCGCGCCAATCACTTCGAGCACACCGGGCAGCGACCGCACGACATCCCCGTTCGTGAAGCGCAGCATGCGAAAACCTAACCCTTCGAGCCGCGCTTGCCGTTCGGCGTCGTACAACTGCTGATCCGCCTCCTCGTGGATCGTTCCGTCCACTTCGATGATCAACTGCTGTTCGATGCACACAAAATCGACAATGAAGGCGTCAATCGCGTGCTGACGGCGAAATTTCGCGCCGTTCAAGCGGCGGTTGCGAATGGCTTGCCAGAGCTGATCTTCGGCGGGCGTGGGGACATGGCGCATCTCGCGTGCCAGCGGCTTGAGCTTGTCCCAGTGATCGCGGGAGGTGGTGGCATTGCTCGGCAGATCGTCAGGCATGAGAATTATCCTCTACGTCAATCTCAGTATAGCGCTGAAAACCAACCTCACCCTAAAGATCAACCTCACCCTAAATCCCTCTCCTAAAGGAGAGGGACTTGACTCCCCTCGCCTTTAGGAGAGGGGCGGGGGGTGAGGTTTGTTTTTAGCTAAACGAATACGCGCTGAGTTCCGCCACCAGATGCGCGGTCGCCACGCTGACCGCCACCACCCGCCCCACCAACTCCACAATGTACTTCTCATCGTCGCTGTAGCGATTCGGATCGGACGTGATGCCGCTGCGCACGTCCGTTTTGACCTGATACTGGTCGATCACCCAATCGAGCGCGGAACGATTGCCGAGCTTGTAGTCGAAGGCCGCCGCCGGGATGCCCGCCAGCGTGAGCGCCGGGTTGACCACCAGCGCGGTTTTGTCTTTGGTGAGGCGCATCTTCTCAACGCGGTAGCTGATCGGCTTGTTCTTCGCCCACTGGTACTCCAGCGCGTAGGGTGCGACCGTTTCGTAATGCAAATGCAGATCCGCTAGGACGCGCCCCGCCTGCGCGAACGTCCAGAAGCCGGATTCAGTTTGATCCAACCTCACCCTAAATCCCTCTCCTAAAGGAGAGGGACTTGCCGACTCTGCTCCCCTCGCCTCTAGGAGAGGGGCCGGGGGTGAGGTTCGCGCTTGATTGGGCGCGAAGGGGAGGCGCGGCAGTTCCCGCTTGAGGTTGTCGGCGTAGCGCTGACGGTAGCCGGGGTGATGCAGCAGCCCGTAGACGTAGTAGAAGATGTCCCACTTGGTGATCGTGTCGTCGGCGTAGTGCGCGTGGAACTGCGCCAGCGCCCAATCGGTGATGTTCTCGCGGCGGTTCGTCCCATCCTCGTCGTACACGTAGAACGGGAAACACTGCGCTGGATCAGCATAGAAATTTAGGTCAGGAATTGAGGACGAAATCAGAACTGAGAAATCCTTGCGCCCATACCCGCCAACGATAATTACCACGTTTTCACTTGTTGATAGAGGAAATATACTCGGTAAAACTCCCCGCCGATGATTCAAGATCGTGTCAAAGAAAACATGTTGTGCTGTGTACGGACGATACAGAGCAGATCGCAATTTTGCTGTTTCGAAATCAGCATATTGCTCACGCTTCAACGTTTCTTTGAGCCTGCTACTCCATTTGATTCTGCGCTCATCGACAGTAACAAAAGCGTCAATATTCGTAGGCTTCTTTGCACGACGCCAACGATCTAGTTCCGCGTTGTAGGTTTCGATCATTGATTGGATTTTTTGTATCAAGTTGTCGCGATCAAAATCATATGCCCACTGATCACGATTTGTGTTTAAACCTAAAGAATAGGTTTTGAATAGTGTTTGTGGTTCACGCCCTCTAGCTCTTTTCGTTTCCTTGTCGCCCAGAGGTATATAGAGATTAAAGGTGTCGCTGTTTTCAGCAACACGCCATGTCTCATTTTTGCCGGGTGTAGGCGTTTCCCAACTGACATTGTTCAGCGCATTATGCGTACCATCATATTCAACATGTTCTCGTAAATAAGCCAGTTTTTGCTCAGCCCGCCAATAATCGGGAACAGAGTAAAAACGTAAAACATGTTTCTTATGTTTTGAGGACCGAACAGCTACAGTAATACCAACGCCGACGCGAATCATGTTGTGGAATACATTGCCACCCTCTCTTCGACGGGTTTCTCCATTAGAATGGGCATCCCCTTTCAGATCAAGGTGGTAAACGCACGAGAAATCTTGTAAGAGATGTTTGCGAAAACCATCAAAAGCAACACCATCGACAAAGCCGTTATTGCTCACATAGCACACCACGCCATCACGCCCCTGTAAGCGATCCGCCGCCCACCGGAAAAACTTCACATAGGGGTCATTGAGTTTGCTTTTGCTAGAGGCTTTCGAGTCACGGCTGTACGTGTCGCGCAGTCGTTTATCAATCACCTCGTATTTGCGGTTCTTGTTGTTGTCGTTCTCGTTCAACTGCCCCACGTTGTACGGCGGGTTGCCGATGATGACCGTGATCGGCGCGGCCTTCTGGCGCTGCACGCGCTCGGTGTTCTTCTCGGTCATAAAGTCCAGCCGCAGCTGCGCGCCCTCGGCCAAGTCAAGCGTGTCCACAAAGCACAAGCCCTCAAACGGCGCGTAGTTCCCGGTCAGCGCCAGGTATTCGTGCTCAATGTTCAGCGCGGCGATGTAGTAGGGCATGAGCATGACTTCATTGGCGAACAAGCGCTCCCGGTAGACGGTCTCCAGCCGCGCGGGGTCGGCGCGGTGGATGCGGCGCAGCAGGTTGACGATGAAATTGCCCGTCCCCGTGCACGGGTCGATGATGCACACGCCGTCATCCGCCAGCGACAGGTTGAACTCGTCGCGCAGCACTTCTTCCACCGCCGCGCACATAAAATCGACAATCGGCTGCGGGGTGTAAACAATGCCGTGCGTGTCGGCCACTTTCACGGCAAAGCCCTGGAAAAATCGTTCGTAAACCGTATTAATGAACGCTTGTTTTTCGGAAAAGCCGCGTAAAGTGTGCGCGGCGGCTTCAATCGCCTCGTAGAAATACGTCAACTGGCCGATGAACTGTTCGCGCGAGAAGGATTTGCTCGCCAGCGCGCGGATCACCGTTTCGATCTCGCGGGCGATGGCGTTGTTGTAGGCGAAGTCGGGGTTGTCAAAGACGGTGCGCATCAGCCGTTCGGTCAGCAAATGCTGAATCAACATTTCGTCGACCGCGTCTTTGCTCAGGTTGGGGTTGAGCGCCGTCTGGCACAGCGCGTAAAACGTCGCATAGGCGGTGATGAAGGCGCGGTTGGTCTTGTGCGCGGTGCGGATCAACTCGCGCAGCCCCTCGGCCAGCCGGGGCGTATCCTGCCGGAACTTCTCGACCGCCGCCTCAAAGCCGACGATGTTCGGCTCGGTGTAGCCCAGAAAGCGGTCGAGCAGCGTGTGCACGTCGTCGGGGCGTTCGAGGTCAAATTCCCCGGCGCGCTGCCCGCTCTGGATCAGCACGGCGCGCTGGCTGTTCTCAAAGATGATGTTGCTGGCGGGGTAGCCCTTGCCCAACTTGCGGGCGATCTCGGCTTCGAGGTCGTCAGCGGAGTCTTTCGCCTCCCAGTAGCCGCGCGGGATGGTCATGCCGTCGCGCAGGGTGCCGTCGGGGATGTTGCGCGTGCCCGCGACGCGCTGTTCCACGACGAGCGTCCACTTCTTCGACTCGGCGGCGGTCGCCAGCAGTTCTTTGAAGGCCTCGCGCACGGACAGCTCATTCTTGACGCCCTGCGCTTCCAACTGCTTGCGCTTCTCGTAAAACTGCTTGATGGTGGCGGTCGTTTTGGCGGACATCCGGCGATCCTCTGTGCGCTAAGGTGACTATTAGTATAACGCACATTTCGCCTCCGCCTAAAAGCGAACCTCACCCCTCAATAGCGTTGTGCGGTACTCAGAGGATCTTACCCCACCCCCGACCCCTCCCCGAATTCAGGGAGGGGAGACAGACAAGACCGTTTTCGCCCCTCTCCCCGCTTGCGTGGGAGAGGGGTTGGGGTGAGGGGTGAACCGCCGTCACTCTTGTTGAAGTATAGAAAACCTTCAATCAATACCGGACAAGCCTTAAATCCCTCTCATAAAGGAGAGGGGATTTGAACGGCGTTAGATGGGTTCGACGGCGGCTTCGGGCTGTTCGCGACGGAAGGCGAGCTTGCGCGACCCGTAGGCGGTGATTAGCACGACGCCGGACAGGATGATCGCGGCGGCGATGATCTTGATCGCCGTGATCGGCTCGTTGGCCAGCGCCCAACCGAGGAACATGGCGATGATCGGGTTGACATAGGCGTAGGTGGTGACTTTGGCCGGGGCGACATGCTTCATCAGGTAGCCGAACGCCGTGAAGGTGACGACTGACGACATGATCGTCAGGTGCGCCATCGCCACGACCGACGTCAGCGAAATCTGCGCGAGGTTGAGCGTGGCCGCGTCACCCGTGAAGATGCTCAGGCCCATGATCATCACGCCGCCGGTGAGCAGCTGCATGCCGGTCGAGATGAAGCCGTTTTCGGGCAGCGTCGCCGTCCGCGCGTAGAGCGCGCCCGCGGCCCACGCGCCCGCCGCCAGCACCGACATGATCGGCGCGAGGGGGTTGAGGTTCGCCACGGCAATATTCCCCGGGTTGACCAGCAGCAGCACGCCGACAAACCCGATCAGCAGGCCGAACACGGTGACCAGCGTGGGGCGCGTGCCACGTACCCAGCTAAACGCGGCCATCCACATGGGCATGGTCGCCAGCAGCACGGCATTGACGCCGCTCGGCAGGCCGTGCGCCTGCGCCCACACGATCATGCTGTTGTTGAACAGGAACATCAGCGCGCTGGCGATCGTCGCCGACCGCCAATAAACGAAACCGCGGAGCGATCCGCCGCGCGCGAGGCCAATCGCCAGTAGGATGCCACCGGCGATGAGAAAGCGGACACCGGTCATGAGGAACGGCGGAATGGTTTCGATGGCGAAGCGGATGCCGATATAGCTGGAACCCCAGATGAGATAAACCAACGCGAAGGACGCGAGAATCAGCCAACGGTTGGGCGCAGAGGTGGTAGTCATTAATCCCCAAGATGAGATGTGCGTGCAGAAAACGGTTTCATTCTATGCCCGGGTGCGCGCCACACCAATAGACCAAATGTAGCCAACTTAACCACACGCACCGCACAAACGACCTCACCCCCCAACCCCCTCTCCGAAAAGAGGTTGAGGACAGGACACTTTTAAGAATTGGGACGCGCTTATGCGCGTCCGTGGTCAGCGGACGGCCAGAAGGCCGTCCCTACACGGTGTCGCTTAAGGTAAGACAGTCTCGAAATATTAGAACTGTCCTGCCGTGAAGAAAAGAGGAGAGGGGGCGAGAGCACAAATACCTCCTGGGCGATCATTTCGCAGGATTCCGAGCGTGATATCCCAATAAGTTGCGATATTGGGATTATTTTGGGATAAAACCGCGATTCCCACACGGTTATCACAAATTCAATCAAAGAGTCCAAAAAACTTTACATTTCGGATTTCTAACTCAAAATTAGCTCACATGTTCGTAATTTCCGGTATACTGTTAAACCTGTCAATGTTGGAATGTTGTTACATGGGGGCCAATGATGGCATTCGATCTCAAGGCATTTAAGCGCGCGTGGCGCGAACGGTGTGCACAAGCAGGGGTTGATCCGGTCGAAGGGGCGACCGCGTATCAGGTGGTCAATGCGCGGGCTCAGCAGCAGAACGCCGAGCCGCGCTCATGCTGGTGGGCAGAAGACGACGCGCTGTGGCACTTCGCGCCGCCGTATCGCAGCGAAGTGGAAGAAGAGGCGCTATGGCGCGTGTTCTACGACGCGCGGGAGCAGATCTACGTGCGGCGAGTGCGTGGGCAGCGACGCTGTCTGCGTCCACGCGTGCGCCAACGTCCACTGCGCGAGTGATTTCGTCCGCATGGACGAAAATGCTTGACAGATCCACGGTGGTGGTATGATGGTAATGCGAACGGAAGTTCTAATTCTGACCCCACCCCCAGCCCCTCCCCGAATTCAGGGAGGGGAGACGGCAGAATCGACGAGGGGGCAGTCTCGATAGGCAAAATGATGCGAACGGGCGACGTGGTGGGAGTCGCCCGTTGTGTTTAGAGGAGGTCGAGGGTGCGCAAACTCACAGAGCGGCAGATCGAACGGCGGCGGATGAGCCCCGGCGAAGTGATCGCCCGGTTGAGCGATCACGCCCGGGGGAGCATGAGTGACTTCCTGAGCATCGAAGACGACGGCGCGGCGCGGATTGATTTGCAGAAGGCGGAACGGTCGAACCGCCTGCATCTGCTGCGGCGGGTGCGAATCGGGGAAAAGAGCGTCGAGGTGGATTTGTACGACGCGCAGTCCGCGCTGATCCAGTTGGGGCGGCATTACCGCCTGTTCGTGGATCGCGTGCAGACGGAAGACTGGCGGGCAAAGGCGGTCGAGGACATCAAGGCGGGGCGCGTGACGTATGAGGCGCTGGTCAGCGCGTTCGACGAGTCGCTGGCGGCGGAGTTGTTCGAGCAGGCGGGGTATCAGGAGATTGGGAAAGACGCAGCGCAGAGGACGGATGACTAACCTCACCCCCCGTCCCCCTCTCCTAAAGGCGAGGGGGTGAAAAGCAGACTCGCCAAAACCCGCCGCCGAATTCAGGGAGGGGAGAAAGATTCCCCCTCTTCCGGTGGAGAGAGGCTAGGTGTGAGGTTGAAACAACAGCAAGGGTAAGTCGAGGGGTCGCAGATGGATGACCAAGAAACACGAACTGCCCGAGTATCTGAACGAGCGTGGGTATCTGTACCGCTTGCAGAAGGCGCGCGAACTCGCGGTGCGGTCGGCGGGAAAGGATTGGCGGAGCGTCGCGCGGCGCGATCAACTGCCACCGGACGGGGATTGGCGCATCTGGCTGATCCTCGCGGGGCGCGGCTTCGGGAAAACGCGGGCTATCACCGAGTGGGCGCTGGAACAGGCACGGCGCTATCCCAAATCGCGCGGGGCACTGGTCGCGGCGACGGCGGCAGATGCGCGTGACGTGCTGATCGAAGGCGAGAGCGGCATTCTGAACAGCGCGCCGCCCGACTTCCAGCCGAAGTACAGCCCCTCGCGGCGGCGGCTGGAGTTCCCGAACGGCAGCATCGCGACGCACTTCAGCGCGGATGAACCGAATCGCCTGCGCGGGCCGCAGTTCCATTGGGCGATCTGCGATGAGCTGGCGGCGTGGCGCTTCGCGGCGGCGTTCGACAATCTGCTGCTGGGTGTGCGTCTGGGCGTGGATCCGCGCATCGTCATTGCAACGACGCCGCGCCCCGTGCCGCTGATCCAGAAGCTGCTGGCCGATCCGACATGCGTGATCACACGCGGATCGACGTATGAGAATGCGGCGCATCTCGCCCCGGCGTTTTTAGAGGCAATCCTCAGCCGCTACGCGGGGACGCGGCTCGGACGGCAGGAGATCGAGGGCGAGGTGCTCGACGATGTACCGGGCGCGCTGTGGCAGGCCGCTTGGATCGATGCGGCGCGGGTGCAATCTGCGCCCAAACTGCTGCGCGTGGTCGTGGCGGTCGATCCGGCGGTGACGGCGGGCAAAGGGTCGGATGAGACGGGGATCGTGGCGGCGGGCGCGGCGCTGATCGACGGGGAAGTGCATGGCTACGTGCTCGGCGATCATTCGCTCAAGGCGTCGCCGGAACGGTGGGCGCGGGCGGCAGTCGCGGCATCTCAGCAGCACGCGGCAGAACAGATCGTCGTGGAGGTCAACAACGGCGGCGAACTGGTCGAGCACACGATCCGCACGGTGGATGCGAGCGTGCCGATCACGGCGGTGCGGGCGAGTCGCGGCAAGGTGCTGCGCGCCGAACCGATCGCCGCGCTGTACGAGCAGGGCAAGGTGCATCACGTGGGGCGCTTCGATGCGCTCGAAGATCAGATGTGCCGCTGGACGGCGGACGCGGGCAAATCGCCGGATCGCGTCGACGCGCTGGTGTGGGCGCTGCACGATCTGCTGATCGCCAACCCGCCGATCAGCAAGCCAGTGCGGCTGAAGCGTGGGTGGTAAAGAGGAAAAAAAAGAAAGGAAAGCAAAAAGAAACGCCAAGACGGAAAGGCGCAAAGGGATTTATTCAGAGGACGAGGCATGCCTCGTCCCTACTTGGCGACCTGGCGTCTTTGCGTTGAGTCCTGATCTTTTAGGAGGTGGGGATGGGGTGGCTGGGTTTGGGGAAAAGCAAGCAGCGTGGGGCACTGCCCGCACGTGATGCGCCGCTGGCATGGCTGTTCGATGGCGAACGCCTGACGGCGCTCAAGTACCGCGATGGCGAGACGCACAGCAGTTTCGGCGGGTGGTATGGCTTGAGCGGCACGAACGCCGAGAGCTATGCGCGCGCCTACATGACGAGCGTGTGGGCGTTCCGCGCGATCAATGTGCGCGTGCAGAAAGTCGCGGAAGTGCTGCGGCGCGGACGTGTGATCCACCGCGTGAGCGGCCGCCAGCAGGACGATCACCCCTTGTTCGACGCGCTGGAACAGGCGTATCGCCACTTCGGGCAGGATGTGTTCGAGGATTGGGCGTTCAGCAAATCGGTGTATGGCGAGACGTATCTCGAACTGGTGCGCGGATTCACACCGAGCGGCTTGATCCCGGCGGCGGTGCGCGTGCTCAATGCGCTGGCGGTCGAGCCGGTGATCGACGGCGGGCGGATCGCGGCGTATCGCTACCGCGACGGCAACGCGGTCAAGCTGTTCGCGCCGGAAGATGTGGCGTTTGATCGCCTGCGCAATCCGCTGGACGACACGCGCGGCTACTCGCTGCTGGCGGCGGCGATGGACGCCGTCAACATCGACCGGAACGTCGTCATGCTGACGCGGGCACATCTGCAAAACAACGCGCGCCCCGGCTTGATCTTCACGCCGAAAGCGGGGCGGCTGTCGCAGGCCGATATCGATCTCATCCAGACGACGCTGGCGGAAGATGCGCGGGGCACGCGCAATGCGGGCAATCCGCTGCTGATGCCGACCGCCTTCGATGTGACGGTCGCTACGCCGCCGGATCTGACGGATATCGACGGATTGAGCGAGACACAGAAGCGGCGCATCTGCGCGGCGGTCGGCGTGCCCGCGGCGTTGATCGATTACGCGGACATGCCCTATCAACTGTCGCCGGAGCAAACGCGCACGTTCTACGAACTGACGCTGATCCCCGAAGCGGAGAAGATCGCTCGGGTGATCAACGCGCAGGTGCTGCCGTTCTTCGACCCGGGGCGCGAGGTCGAGTTCCGGCTACCACTGGATGAGATTCGCACAGCGCTAACCGATCCGCGGGCGCGCACGGAGATCGCCAACGGGCAGTTGGCGGCGGGCGCGATCACGCTGAACGAGTATCGGGAGCTGCTCGGCTGGAAACCGATCACGGATGGGGACGTGCGCTACGTACCGGATCGCGTGACGGTGGTGGAAAAGCTAACCGCAGAGAAGCGACACGGGAGGGCAAGAGAAAGCAGAGCGCTCAACCAAAGGCCAAGGACGCAAGGCAAGAAGAAGTCAACCTCACCTAGCCCTTGCGAGCGGAAGGCGCAGGGTTGTAGGGAGGCACCGCCGTTCACCAGAGGTGGGGTTAGGCGGGCAACGAATCGTCGCCTATGGCGGCGCGGTCAAGGCGCTGACGGCGGACGGCAGCCGGATCGGCGGGTATCTGGTCGAGTGGGGCGAGGCGGGCACGCGCGATTTGCAGCGCGAACGCTTCGTCAGCGCGACAGATTTTGCGCTCGACTGGTACGGCGAACGGCCGCTGCTGTTTCATCACGGGCTGGACGGCGGGATCGGCGCGGCGAAGATCGGCACGATCCGCCGCTTAAGCCGCGATGACAAGGGCTTGTGGATGGAGGCGATCCTCGACGAGCGCAACGAGTACATCGAGTACGTGCGCCGCCTGATCGACATGGGGGCGCTCGGCCTGTCGTCGGGGAGCCTGCCGCATCTGGTCAGCGTGGACGCGGATGGGACGATCCGCCGCTTCCCGATTGTCGAGGGCAGCCTGACGCACACGCCCGCTGATCCGCGGACGCAGGTGGTGAGTTTGAAGGCACAGATCACCCCACCCCCGGCCCCACGCCTCCGAATTCAGGGAGGGGAGACCGATGGAGGCGCATTCGTAGGGGCGCACGGCCGTGCGCCCCTCCCCACGTTCGAACGAGGATACAGGAGAAAGCAGCATGGAAGCGGTGTTGAAGGTGATTGAATCCACGTTGGGGATCACGCTGACGCCGGAGCAGCGCGCGGCCATCGCCGAGCAGTTGAGCACGCCGCTGCCGCAGGCGGTCGGACAGACGAACGGCGGCGCGGGCGCGAACAAGTCGGTCATCCCGTTCAGCCGTGTGCTGCCGTTCACGGGCGGCATCACCGAGATGAAGGATCTGCGCTATCACCACCTCAAAGCGCAGGACCTGGTGTTCGGCGCGCACATCCTCAACGCGGCGCAGCGCGCGGGCATGAGCCTCGGGGGCGCGTCGGATGGGTTTCTGCGGGCGGCGGCGGACAAAACGCTGCGCGCGGCGGACTACGGCGGCTACGGCGACGGTTACGCCGTCAAGTCGGCGATCAAGGCGGATGAGGTGTTCTCGGCGAACCTCAGCAACAACGGCCAGAACTGGGTGGGCGTGGCCTATGAAACGCAGCTCTGGGAGGCGGTGCGCGAAGCGCCGATCTACCGGGCGCTGATCGACATGGGCGTGATGGAAGTCGAGATTCCGCGCGGCTTCAACAGCATCTACATCCCCACCGAAGGCACCGATCCGACGTTCTACAGCCTGTCGGAGCAGAACGACCTGACGAGCGACGAACAGCTCCCGATCACGGGCAAGTCGTCCAACCTGACGGCGACGCGCCGCCAGCTCACGCCGGGGTTCATCGGGGCGCGCGTGTCCTTCAGCGACATCATGGAGGAAGACAGCCTGATCCCGGTGCTGCCCTTCCTGCGCGCCAAGATGGAAAGCCGCGCCAACGAGATCATCGAATACCTGATGCTCAACGGCGATACGGAGACGGGATCGACCAACATCAACTATGACGGCTCGGCGGTCTCCGGGTTGGTCGACGCCAAGGGACGCGGCCCGGTCTACACGGCGCTGGACGGCTTCCTCAAGCTGGCGCTCGTCACCACGCCGACGCTCGCCCGCGACGGTGGAACGTTCGACGAGACGGACTTCCTCGCGACGATCAAGCTGCTGCCCGCGGCGCAGCAGGTGGCGCTGGAACGCATGGCGTTCATCGCCGACCCGGCGACGCACCTCGCGGCCATGGATATCGATGTGGTCAAGCAGCGGGACACGTTCCATCCGGCGACGGTCGAGAACGGGCGGCTGACGCGCATGTACGGCGTCAAGCTGTTCCGCTCCGGGCAAATGGCGCTGGCGGACGTGGACGGGAAGATCACCTACAACGCGGCGGGCACGAAGGGCCGTTTGCTGCTCGTGCGCCCGGATCAGTGGGCGATTGGCAAGAAGCGCGACATGCGTACGGAAGTGGCGCGCGACATCGACGCGCAGGCGACGGTCGTGGTCACGACCATGCGCTTCGGCCTGGCGTCCCGCGCGGCGACGGGCGGCGCGGCGGTCACCTACAACATCACGGTGTAAAGCGGAAGAACAAGAAAAGACAGAGAAAGAGAAAAGACTCAACGCAAAGGCGCAAGGTCGCCAAGACGCCAAGGAGTATTTTTAAACTTGCTTTGCGCCTCTGCGTCTTCGCGTCTTTGCGTTGAGTCTTTAGCGCTTGGGGGTGAACATGCAGCATGTACCACTCTTGACGACCTTGGAGCGGGTGCGGGCGCAGCGTCGGCTGGGCGCAGACGCGACCGGGGATGACGAGCTGCTCAAAACGCTGATCGCGGCGGCCTCGGCGGAGTTCGCGCGGGAGACGGGGCGCGTGTGTGTACCCTACTACACCGTGCGGCACTACGACATGCCGCTCCGCAGCCCCTACGCACTGGATCTCGACGAGGATTTGCTCGAATTGGCCGCGCTGACGAATGGCGACGGCACGGCGATCCCTGTGGAGGCGGTGGCGCTGCGCCCGTTCAATGCCTATCCCAAGTGGCGGATCACGCTGCGGTCGAGTGCGGGGATCACGTTCACGTATGCTGACGATCCGCAGGGCACGATCAGTGTGGCGGGCTGGTGGGGCTACACACCGCACTACGATACGGCGTGGCGCGCAAGCGGGTTCACCGTTCCCGTCGATAGCCTGACGAGCGGCACCATCCAGGTGACGCTGGGGGTGACCGGGGTGTTCGAGATCGGGCACTACCTGCGCATTGACGACGAAGTGCTGCGCGTGACGGGACGGGACGCCACGTCGATCACGCTGGCGCGCGGGCAGTTGGGCACGACGGCGGCGAGCCACAGCGCGGGCGCGGCAATTCACATCTTCGACGTGCTGCCGGATATTCAGAACGCGGTCACGGAGATGGTCGCCTACGCCTCGCTGGATCGCGTGGGCGGGCGGGTGATGGTGTATCCGGGGACGACTGTGCTGGTGGACGATCTCGATCCGCTGGTGCGGCGTGCGCTCGAGGATCACCGCCGCAAGACGTTGGTGGTGATTCGATGAGCGTGACGGCCATCATGGATCGCCTCCACGCCATCAACGGGACGATCAGCGGCGTGAAAGCGCGGCGCACGTTCCCGCAGCAGATCGACGCGGCGAGTCTGCCGCTGTTGGTGTGTCTGCCGGGACGATCCACGCGCAGCACGGCACGGATCGGCGCGGGGCACGACGAGCAAACGCGCGTGTTTCGGCTGCTGCTGGTGGTCGAGGCATGGATGGCGGGCATCCCAACCGAGAGCGCTCAGCGCAAGGCGGAAAGCCTGATCGATGCGGTGACGGCGGCCTATCTGGCGCGTCCGCGGCTGGAACTGGAGGGCGATCCGCTGGACGGTGTGACGCGGGTCACACTCGGCGAGGACAGCGGGATCGTCGCCTTCGGGGAACGCGCCGCCGTCGAATTCCCGCTGGCGATCACTTATATAACACCGACGTAAAAGCAAGGAAAAGATAAAGACTCAACGCAAAGACGCAAGGTCGCCAAGACGCAAAGGAGGATCTTTCTAACTTTCTTTGCGCCTTCGCGTCTTCGCGCCTTTGCGTTAAGTCTTTGCCTTTCTCAAAGGGGGTTCGATGACGGCGGGACATATCGCGGGGTTTTACCATGCGCTGTTTTGTCTGCGCGACGCCGACGGGTATCCGACCGGGACGGCGCGCGAATTGGCGAACGGCGCGACAACGCACGCACACAAGCTGATCGCGCCGGTGGAGGCGTCCGCGCTGACCTTTGAGCGCGAGAGCGCCACGTTTCGCGGCGGACAGCAGATTTTAGGGCGGCGGCAGTTGGGCATCAGCGAGATCGGCGCGTTCGAGATCACACTGTCGGCGTTTGACGAGGCGTTCCACGCGCTGATCACGGGGTCGGCGGTCGATACGAGCATCGCCAGCGCAAACAGCGTCACCACGCCGAACGCGCTGCACGCCGATCCGCCGCAGGGGATGCTGCTGCTCACGCTCGGCTTCCAGACGACGGCGGGCGTGAACAAGTACATCACCTATGCGTACCCCAACGTGCAGATCAGCGAGGCGGCGGCGGGTAAGGCGAGTCAGGATGGCGGCGAAAATCCGCTGCCCACGCGCTACACGGTGACGGTGAGCGGGGCGGAACGCACATTTTTCGGCCTGCCCTACAGTGCAACCGATCTCGGCGCGGCGAGCGACCTGTTCGTGCGCTATGTGACCGCCAAGCCGATCAGCGTGACGACGTTCAAAGCAGCGGCGGGCGCGACGGCCTTCACGCTCGGCTGTCGTCCGGTGTCGGGCGAGCATGCCGGAGCGCGCAACGTGTGGACGAAGAACGGCGTCAGCGCGCACAGCGAGGTCACGGGCGTGAACACGACGACGGGCGCGGTCACGATCAACGCGGCGAACGCGGGCGATGTGTTCGTCAGCGTGTTCGAGACGGAATTCCAGAGCGTTTAAAGCGACCCCACCCCCGGCCCCTCCCCGAATTCAGGGAGGGGAGCAAACATTGCACGCCGAAGCACCCCTCTCCCCGCTTGCGTGGGAGAGGGCTTGGTGGTGAGAGGTATCACGGAGAACCCACATGAATCTCAAGGCGATTGCTCGCAAATACACGGCGGGCGGCGTGACGTGGTGGCTGATGCCGTATGCCACGCTGCGCAATCAGTCGGTGGCGGCGGAGTTCACGCACATCATCCCGCGCGACCGCTGGGACACGGTGCAGCACACGTTCGTCATGCTGGAAGGCTCGACGGTCGATGTCGAGGTGGCCGAGGCGGATGATCAGGACGCGATCCGCTTTCGCCAGTATTGGCAGGAGCGCCCAGTCGATCTGCCGGGGCGCTGGAGCGCGTTCACGCTGCTGGTGAGCGACGCGCTGGTCGATGCGTTCTGGGAGGCGTATTTCGCCACGCGGGAGCCGTTGATCGACCCGGAAGCGGAGGCCGTCAGCGCGCCGACCTCGTAGCACGCTGGCGGCAGATCGGGTCACGAGGGACGGCGGGCGATCTCGTGCTGGCGCTGCCGGACGGTGAGTTTCGCCTGGACGCGGCGCTGCTCGAACAGTGCTATCTGCTGTTCGCGTTGAGCGGCTTTCGGACGGTGCCGAATCCGCTGGAGGTGCTGGCGCTGCCCGCCGGGTATGTCGACGAATTGCTGCGGTTCGCGCAGGGCGTACGCTTCTTCGAGGATGTGGAGCGCAGGCCGAAAGAGATGAAAGACTAAAGACAAGATTCAACGCAAAGACGCGAAGACGCAAAGGCGCAAAGCTATGGCTAATCGGACAGACAACCTGTTCGCGGCGATCACGCGGGAGGTGGCGGCGCATGAGGATGCGTTCGCCGCCGAGGGGCGGTTGCAGCAGAAGCGCGCCAAGATCGCGGCGGAGGTGGTGCGCGTCGAGGCGCGGCGCGAGGCCGAACGCGCGGAGATCATCCGGCGGGCGGGGGAAGATCGGGCGGCGCTGGAGCGCGAACGCGCGGCAGAAGTCGCGGCGATTCAGCGGCGCTTCGGGCGGCTGACGACGGACGCCATCGCCGAGCGCGACGCCTTAGCAGCGCATCGGGCGCGGAATGCAGCAGCGGATCAACTGGCGGCATCGGAGGCAGCGGCCCAGGTGGATCTCGCCCGCCTGCACACAATGCTGGATCGGCAAAGTCGGGCACTCGACAGCCACTACGCCGAGCGGATCGCCGCGCTGATGCTGTCGACGCGCCGCGAGGAAGCCGAACTCACCGCCGCGGCCAGTCGAGCGGAACGGGCGCGGCTCGCCGTGACGCAGATCGGCGGGGCATGGCGCGAACAGCAGGAAGCGGCGCATCAGAGCAACCTGAGCAGCATCCTCAACTTTGGCTTGAGCATCGCGGAAAGCCGCTGGCAGCAGTTCATTGCAGCGATTTTGCGGGCGATTCCCGGCGGGACGCTCAGCACAAACGGGAACGTCAACCTCACGGTCAACGCGACCGCTCCGGCGGCGATCCGCCAGCAGGTGGACAGCCGCCTCAATGAGTATTTCCGCCGCGCGGGGTATACGGAGTATTAGCCTCACCCCGCTGCGCTGCGCTTAGCTCCCCTCTCCCACGGGAGAGGGGTTGGGGGTGAGGCCGAGAGGAGCACACATGCCCTATTTTGCGCTTGCGCCGGACGCGAACCCGGCCAATTTGATCAACGTGGAGACGTGGACGAAGCTGCCGCCGCATGTGCTGCCCGACCGGACGATCCCGCTGACGGGCAAGGTCCGCCGACGGGGGCTCTCCGGAGCGGCGCGGCACGATGGGCACATCGATGGCGCGCTGACCTTCGACCTGCTGGCACGGGCGGATTTCAACGCGTTTGTGAATGCGGTGTTCGGCGGGTTCACGACGCCAAGCCAGCACATATCCCTAACGCTGATCGACGAGTTGGGATATTACAGCCCGTTTCTGGGATATATCGAAAAGGCGAGCTTTCAGATCGCGCCGGGCGGCATGCTGCGCGACATCGTATTCCCGCTGGCGAACCTGACGCTGCACAGCGTCACCAAAACGAGCGCGTACACGCTGACGGCGGCGGATCGGCTGGTGTACGGCGACACGAGCGGCGGCTCGTTCACGCTGACGCTGCCCGCCGCCAGCGCCATCCAGCCGCGCACAGTGCTCAGCGTGGGCAAGCTGGGATCGACGGGGACGCTCACGGTCGAACGGGCGGGCGCGGACACGCTCAACGGCGGAACGAGTCTCGCGCTGACGGCGGACGGGGAGCGCGTCGATCTGGTCAGCGATGGAGTCGGCGCGTGGCGGCGGGTGTAACGCCGACCCCACCCCCGGCCCCTCCCCGAATTCAGGGAGGTGAGACAGAAGGGGCGTTTGTGTAGGGACGAGGCATGCCTCGTCCGGTTTTGCCGTGTTGCGGACACTGACTTAGAATGAGGATGTTTCCGTAAATCATCCAGTGGTGAAGCTCATGGAAAACCCGCACGAACTGCCCACACCCAGAGACCAAATTGAACGAGTCCATGCTTTCGCGCGTGATCTGGCTTTCGGAGTGACTAGAGGCTGGTGGACAACTCAGTTCGATGTGAGTATCGACCTTAATCAGGAAACATGGCACTTTGACAAGCTGACAATGCTGGAAGCGGCAACCCGGGGCATCACAAAGAAATGGAATCATCGGTATCCGCCCGCGGCTCTGCTGCAAACTTTTGGCTACATAGAATTGTCAACGATCACGAAGACCGCAACGGGTATCGGGTATTTACTGACCGAAAAGGCGCTGCGGCTGCTGGAAAAGCCGAGCGCGCCACCGAGCGTCTTCATCTCCTACAAGCGTGACCAGAGCAGTCCGCTCGCGCTGCTGGTCGAGGCGCGGCTGCGGCTGGCAGGTAATCCAAATCCGTTTGTGGACAAGCTGATCGTCGCCGGGGAAGGCTGGCGGGAGCGGCTCAAGGGCACGATTGAGCAGAGCAAGTATTTTGTATGCCTCGTCGGCAAAGACACGCTCCAATCAGAGTGGGTCCAGAAGGAGATCGAGTGGGCGGCAGAAGCGAGCTGCACGCTGATCTCGATCTGGCACGGGTGCGAAATGGACGAGACGTGTCCCGCCGCGCTGCGCGAACGCCATGCGATCACGGTGACGGGCGAAAGCGCGCGCGAATACGAGACAGCGATCAGCGAACTGCTGAACGCGCTTGGTTACGCGACGTATTAGAAGTCTGACCCCACCCCCGGCCCCTCCCCGAATTCGGAGAGGGGAGACAGAGGCAGCGTTTGGGTAGGGACGAGATATGCTTCGTCTTCCGGTTGATTTGTATGCCCCTGAACGCGCCCGACACAGGCGCGTTTTTGATTCCAGCGAGGACACACCATGCCAGAGCAAACAGCCCACTTTTCCGCGCTGCGCGGGCGGCACAGCGGGCGCGTCTACGTCTCCGTCATGACCGGGTCACCCGTGCTGACCGGGACGCTCAGCGCCACGCCCACGCTCCCCGCGTTGACCTTGAGCTACACGCTGACGAGCGGCGCTCACGCCGATGTGCAGCCGGGGATGCGCGTGGTGATAACGTCGCCGGGCGGCGCGCCGAAAGGGACGCTCTCGGTGCGCTACGCGGGGAGCAGCACATCGACCAGCCTGCCTGTGCGCGAGTTCGCGGATGTGAACGCGGCGGCGGGCGATACCCTCACCGTCTACGACGACTTCGCCCTGACCGACAAGCTGGTGAGCGGCGACGCGGCCTTCGCGCCCGATGGTGCAGCCTATGTCGACCAGACGAGCGATCCTGCCCCGGTGGCAGTGAGCGGCGGCTGGTGGGCGGGCTGGATAGGTACCGATATCCCGTTCACAGGGAGTGGATCGTATGCGGTCGATCTCGATTCGAGCGGGGCGCTGACGCACGTCTGGACTGCGCCGGGCGCAACGTTCGTGAGCGGCACGAGCACCAGCGCCGATCCCGTGCTGCGCTACGCGGCGGCAGGACGCTATCGCGTGACGCACACGGTCACTGATGCAAGTAATGGTCGCAGCGAGACCCAGCATCTGCGGGTACGCGTGCATGACTGGGGCGATGCGCCGTACGACTGCACGCTGTCGAGTGTGGAGGGCGACCCGCGTGATGGCTTCCGCGCGACCTTCGGCCTGTTCGAGAATGCGGATCTCGCGGCGATCCCCGATGGCGCGCCGGTGATCGTGTGGACAGATGCTGAGGCGTATGGGAGCGCGGCGGCGGGACGATCACACCTCATCTGTGCGGGCTACCTGCGCCGGGATCGATCGCGCGGGGATGCGGACGGCGATCAGATCGAATTCGAGGTGGTGTCGCCGCTGACCCGGTTGGCAGAACTGCCCGGTTTCAGCAAGGCGCTGGTCAGTGTGGACGCGCCGACGAACTGGAACGAGGTGCGCGGGCTGACGGTCAAGCGGGCGATCATCCAGCTGCTGCGCGACTACACCAACGCCTTGCATCTGTTCGATCTGGTGTTCGACGGCTTCGCGGACGCGGCCTATCCCGCCTTCTACCTGCAAAAGTCGACGCCCTACGAGCAGGTCATGGAGCTGGCCGATGCGCGGGATGCGCGGCTGACGTGTGATCGAATGGGGCGGCTGGAAGTGGCGCGGCGGCTGGAGTTCACGCCGCTGAGCGCGCGCGTTGGCGTCACTACGACGCTCACGCTGTCGGCGGACGATGTGCTCGACTACGAAATCAGGCGGGAACACGGGCGGATGCTGGAGACCTTCCGCGCGCGCGGCTTCACGGTCAGCGATCAACAGCCCGCGTTCGCGCGCTATCCCGCGTCGCCGGGGACGGGGAGCGCCAGCCCGATCAGCGAACGGCTGATCGTCGATGACGCGGCGGATTTGCTGACGCGCTGTGCCTTGCGCGGCGCATGGGAGAATCGTGTGTGCGTCAACGTGGCGGGCGAGCAGCACCACGCGCCCGAAGTCCGCTTGACGCTGTTCGGCGGATACGCGCATCTGTTCCAGTTTTACCGCGAATGGGTGTGCATCGAGGGAATCGGCAACCTGCGCGGCGTCGATCTGGCGGCGTTCCGCTGGATCCCGCAGCGTGTGCGCGTCGATTACGCGGACGGCACGGCGACCACCACGCTCGATCTGCGGGCGGAGACAGCAGCGAGCGGCGCGGTCGACGACACGCCCGCCAGCACCGTCAGCGCGGTAAGCGATCTGCCGGTGCTGTATCCGTCGCTGCTGAGTTTCACGCAGCCACAAGGCGCGAACGGCTTCGGGAGCGGCACACTCGCGGTCTTCGACGGCACGCATGGCGCAGTGCACATCACCACCGATTTCGAGCGCCTGCCCTACGGCGTGCCGCCGACCTTCAGCACACACAGCCTGAGCTTGAGTGGGACGCTCGCCGCGTTTGCCGTGCGGGCTGACAGCCCGCGCTATATCAACGGGAGCGGCGCGGTCAATGGCTACCTCGCGACGACGAGCGGGGCGCGCAGCCTCGACGATGTGTTCGGGGCGCGGACGCTGGGCACGGCGTATGCCTATCCTGACGGCGCGGCGGTTGCGGCGCGGCAGGTGCAGCTCCAGACCGAGCGCGGCCATCCGGATTGGGCGCTGGTGGCGGCTTACTACGACACGGGCGGCGTGAACGTCTACCGCACGGTCAACGGCGGCGCGACGTGGAACGCCAAGGCGAGTCTGCCGCCCGCCTACGACAGCAACCTGCCAAACAATGCGGCGACGTGGGAAACGGGTCTGTGGCTGCACCCCGACGGCGGCGGATCGGCGCTGGTGAGCGCGGCGGACGCGGTGAGCAATCCGCCGGGCGCGCACCTGTGGCTGACGAACGATTACGGCGCAACGTGGACGATGAGCACGGCGGCGGGACAGTGGCCGATCGCGGGGATCGTCAAGCCGTTGGGGAGGACAGATGTGGTGTTCCACGGTTACATCGAGCTGATCGGCAGCAACGTGATCGCGGGCATTCGGCGCAGCCTCGGCGCGGCGCACACGGATATCACGCCGACGGTGGGCGGTCTCCGCTACGGCATCGGTTACGGCGGCGGGCACGCCCAGCGCGCTATCGCGGTCGCCGACGACGATCCCAATGCGCTGGTCGTGGTTGGCTATCACGCGCAGAGTCAGCGGTGGGGCGTGTTCCAGTCATTCAACGGCCTGAGCGCCGCGCCGATCTGGACAACGCTGGTTGCACCGGGGACGGGCGTGCTCTACCGCGGGGCGTACTATGTCAACCGGGCGACGATCTACCTGTACGGCGACGGCGGGGCGCTGGCCGTGTGCCAATACGCCAACGGCGCGTGGACAATCAACGCCGTGACGATCAGCGGGTGCGGGACGATTGTCGGCATTTGCGGGGGATAGACCTCACCCTGCTGGCTGACGCCAGCCGTCCCTCTCCGCGGGGAGAGGGACACAACCCACCCGCCTTGCCCTTGCCCCTCGCCCTTTGGAGAGGGGCGGTTGAGCGCAGCGAAACGGGGTGAGGTTAGACAAAGTGCCGATTCTGAAATGACTTCAGGCCTTGTCCCTACATAAAATCCCTTGTCTGTCTCCCCTCTCCTCTAGGAGAGGGGCCGGGGGTGAGGTTTATTTGGCAGCGGACGCAATTCATTGCGTCCCTACGAAACACAATCAACCTTACTCTGCTGGTTGACGCCAGTTGCCCCTCGCGGGGTGAGGTGAGCGAAAGGCAAGCAAATGAGTCTCTTTGACCGCAACCTGAACATCTTCAAGACCCTCAAGCCGACCTATACGCGCAAGCGCATTGGCTACCTGGGGCGCTACAACACAGACGGCAGCATCGATCCCGATCCACGCGCCGACCTGCCCGCCGACACCGTCTGGGTGCGCTTCGACGGCGAACGCGGGGCGACGCGCGTCAAAAATCTGCGCGTACGGGCGGAATGGGGCACACCTGTATGGGTAGAGTTCAACGAACTGACGCGTGAGGATGAAGTGCGCGAAGTGCACAGCCTGCTCGCCCCGCAGACGTTCGGCGGGGCGGTTTCGGCGGCGCTCAACACGCCCGCGCTGCCCGCCAGCGTGCCCACGCCGACGACAGCGCGGGATCTGCTGCCGGGCGGCGTGTTCGCCGATGCGGGCGGCGGCCTGACCGTGCGCGTCCTGCCGATGTGGCTGCCCGGCGGCGGCTGGTGGGACGGCTCAACGCTGATCACGCTCACGCCGACCAGCACGGTCAATCGCAAAGCTCTGGCGGTGATCGGCATCCACCCCTTGACGCGGGCGGTGACAACCGCGCTCACAACGGAACGCGGGCTGGCGGTCGCGCTGATCGGCGACGGGTTACCGACGACAGCGGGCGCGGCGGATCTTCACGCCGTGACAGCAGCGTATCCAGCGGTGTATTGGGTCGGCGCGGTCGAGTTGGCGCACGGTGCGACGAGCATCGATCCGGCCAGAATAATCGATCTGCGGCTGTGGTCGCTCTCCACAATGACCGGAGCGACGGCGAGTGCTGCCGGGCAGGCGGGACTCGTCCCTGTGCCGGACGCGGGCGATGAAACGCGCTTTCTCCGGGGCGACGCGACGTGGCAACCGGTCAGCGTGAGCGGGGCGGACGCTGTGCTGACCGGCGCCGGAGCCGTGACTATTCCGCGCTATGCGACGCATCCCGACGCGGTGCCGGTCGCGCCGAATGCCGCCGACGACGAATTCGCGGGCAGCACCTTAGACGGAGCATGGGCGTGGGTCAATCAGGGGAGCGCGGCGGCGACCGTGAGCAAGTCGCGCCTGCTGCTCAACGTGCCGTCGACCTCGTCCAGCAATGTGCGCGGCGTATTTCGGACGTATCCCGGCGCGCCGTGTACGTGGGAGGCAGCGATTCGCGGGTGGTCGAGCCTGCCGCTCTGGAGCGGCGCGAACAACTACAGTGTCGGCCTCGCGCGCCGTGACAGCGCGACGGGCAGAATTGAGATGTACAGCATCGCGTGGCAGTCGGCGAGCAACGCGCTGCTGCTGCTGTGCGACCGCTGGACGAGCGCGACCGTTTTCAGCTCGACGGTGGCCTCCGCGCAGATCGGGCGCGTGACGTTCGCCAGCCTGTATCTCCAGTTGGTCGACGATGGCACCAACCTCACCTACAAATGGAGTCTGGATGGCGTTTACTGGACGCCGCTGACAAGCTTCGCGCGGGCGGCGTTTCTCGCCAACGCCAACCAGATCGGGTTGGCCGTCTTCACGCAGCAAAACGGCGGCACCATCTATTTGCAGTCCGATTGGCTGCGCCGTACCGCCTGAGTCACTGCGCGGACGAGATCCGGGGGAGGGCGAGCTAACCGCTGTCAGGGCCTGGTTTTTAGTCGGAGGGACGAGGCATTAAGTCATTTAAGAATCGGTATTTTGGCTAACCTCACCCCGTTTCGCTTCGCTCAACCGCCCCTCTCCAGAGGGCGAGGGGCAAGGGCACGGCGGGTTGTGTCCCTCTCCGAGGGGAGAGGGACGGCTTGCGCAGCAAGCAGGGTGAGGTTGAATATTCTGTCCAATTGTGAAATAGGCGCATGCCTCGTCCCGACAGATTCTCAGCGAAAAAAACCGTATTCGATGGGGAAACATGAAAAATCTACCCTGTTAGGGCGTGGAGTCGAAAGCTGACCTTCTAAACGCCCTCATGCCTCGTCCCGACAATTGACCCTCCCGCTGTTAGGTCACCTCTACGCCCCATGATTTACGTTATTCACATTTAGACAGCATAAACGCCTCAATATACTTCTCGCGTGCTGCACGTCCATAGAGTTTAGATTTTCAATCAATCTAAATACTCTTAAACAATGCAACTAGTTCTCAAGTCCCAGTGCAGCAAAACAACTTAAGCCTTATGTCTTCATTGAGTTTAATTGCGACTTAAAGTCAAGCATATATCAACTAATTATCAATGTTTTAAGCATTTAGTCGGAGAGCATTATGCTGAAATTACAGTCTCGTGGCACTTACTGACTTTTATAGTTCTTCATTTGATAATAGAGCATTGAGCGTAAATATCAGGAGTTTTGTGAATATTTTAAACTTTACTTAATGCTAGTCCGTTCAAGATTTCACCAACTTCCTGAAACCTCCAAACAATTGATATAGTACTTTAGGCACACAATAAATTAATGCTTTATCAATTGAAAGAGACCACCGTGAACAACCAGATGGGTGCCGCCCTCACCACCGCCCTCAACGAACTCGAAATCTCTGCCATTCATCTGGCTGCCACCCCCGTCAGCACGGCGACTCTCAACGCGCTCTCGATTGAGAAGCCCGAACTGACATCCACGCTTCATCAGTTGAAGCGCCACCTGCAGGGGTGGATCAGCCGCTTCCTGCTGCTGACGCAGCCGCTGCTCTTCGGCTTTGTCTTTCTGGCGCCGACCAACACCCCAATGATCAACATTTGCCCGCAGTTCGGCGTTCCGGTCGCCGGCATGGGCTACGACACGACCACCTGGACCGACTACAATCTCGACGCGCAGGCCATTCAAGCCGTGCTGAACATCAATTCGGATCATTCCTTCTGGGTCGGCTACGAAAACGGCGGCTTTGCGTGGACGAACGATGTGATGCCGGAACTCACGCTCACCTTCACGATGGCAGATGGCAGCGAACGCTGGTTTGATGTGTTCTGGTCGGAACAGACCCCCGATGCGTACTACGCGCTCCCCTTCGCCAACCCGACGCCCTACGCCGATAACAATGGCGAACACTACGGCACGCACCCCTGCGCCGCCATCCTCATGACCGCGCCCGAATATCAGGCGCTGCTCGCCGCCATCAGCGCGTAAACCCCATCCGCTGAGTGCCGGGGAATGGGCGAGGAGTCACAGAAGGCGACTTATCGCTCTAGGCGGACAGTTTCATGGTTAGGTTTTACCCTCTCCCAGCACGCCCCCTTCTCCAAAATTGTGGTTTCGGAGAAGGGGTGGGGGAAGCGGGGCAGCTTCCGCTCATCGCTCATTCCGCGGCACTCAGCCCAACGTCAGACCGCCCCGCAAGGGGCGTTTTGCTTTTACGTCCCATGAGCAAGCGCATGGGGCGTTCCGCGCAGCGACCCGTCTACCCGCCGGGCCTAGGCGAGCTCTTCCCTCAGCAAGCGCATGAGAAATTGCATAGCAATTCCCCGCGGCAGCCCGGTAATATGTTAATCTCATAAGGTACGAGATATAGCTCGGCACATCGAGATAGATGCCGGACAGACGATGTTGAAATGTGTGTTACTTGTGGCTTGCCTGCTCTTGGCAGCTTGCGAAATGATGTCAACTCCGCCCACCCCAACGGCCTCTGACCTGCAAAACACAGGCGTGGCTTCGCAATTGGTCACCCCCACCCCAGATACCGCCCCTCAGTGGATTGAAGCTGATGTGAACCGGGTCTCCGTCGGTGTGTGGCAGCCGAGCGGGTGGACGATGGATAACAATGACGGCTTACTCCTCGCGGAACATGCCATGTCGATTGGCACGGGTGAACCGCTCGGGGGCGCGATGATCTATATCTTCGTGCCGGAGGTCGATCATCTGGAGATCGCGCCCAGCAACGAGGGCAATTTTGCGATGAGCGTGTTGGAACAGGTCGCCACGAACCCGGAACATACCGGGCGTGATGTGGCCGTCAGCGCGCCGACCGCCTTCCAGTGGGGCGATCACGCCGCCGCCTACTATCTGATCACCAGTGCGCAGGGCTTTAAATCGATGGTCATCGGCATCAGCCTGCCCAATGATCACGAACGCCTCGTCGTCATCAATGTGACCATGCCCGCGACGCAATCGGATCACATGCGGCAAATGCTGCCGCGCGTGCTGCACGAGCTCACCATCAACGGCGTCGAGTTGAACAGCGCCGGGCTCAACGTGCTGCCCGATCCGCTGGCCTTCCCGCAGTACCCGCAAACCTAAACTTCGGGCAGACAGCGCGCTCTGCCCGTCTCTATCCTCTATCCCAACCAATTACGCCTTCAGGCGCCAGAGCCCGTCATTAGTAGCGGGCGGGTAGCCGATGCCGAGCGCCGTCCCCATCATCAGCACAGCGCAGTGCGGCACCCCCGCATACACGACCCCTGCCGATGTCCCATCGTGGAACACGCGCACATTGACCGTCCGCCCGAGCCTGGCGCTCACCGCGGCGCTCAAATCGGCGGATAGATTCGTGGTCACAGTGGCGAGCGGACCGTAGAGCCCCAATTGTCCGGGCTGCACATGCCCATCGTCGTCCATGTATGCGGCGATGCACGCGCGAATCACGCCATCATGCTCAACCTGCGGATCGGCCAGCGTCTCGACCATGAACTCGAAGAGGTCGGCAGGTTGACGCGGTTTGGTCGGCAGCGAGGAAAGCTCTTCAATGCTGGTCAGTTCGCTTTCAGTGTAGAGCGCGCGTCCTCGTTTGGCTGATGTATTGCCAAAATCGAGCACGTACGCGCGGCGACAGGTCGCCGGGGCATGGCGCGCCACGCCATAGAGCGGCAGGCGCGCGCCGAAGGTCGACGTTTGGATGCGGAGATCGTGCACATCCAGACTCGGCAAAATCGTCTCTTCGGTCAACTGCGCGGCCACCCCACCGAGAATCCCGCTGGCGAGACCGCCGCCCAGAATCACCGTTTTGATGTTCGCCCAGTGCGCCCAGTAGGACTCATCCCATTCGGGCCGCGCCGCCCGGTTGACCGCGTCGCCGCGTTTGAGCGTAGCCAGCAGATACGCGAGGCGCGACGCAAACGCCGAAGCAATCGAGGTGACCGTCAGCACTTGATCGCCCCAGCCCCGCAGCAGCACTTGATCGAGCTGGCGCGGCAGATCAGAATCGGGGACATCGGCGGGGATGCCCAGGGACTCCCGGTGCGGCTTGATGAGCGCGGCGAGCGCCTCCGCCGACAGCAGTTGGTAGCCCGTTTTGCCGCGCAGTTTTTCCGGCATGCCGGGTAAATCCGCGACGACGACCCGGTTCATGGACACATGGATGTTGATGCAGGCAGGATCAAATGCGGGAATAAGCGTAGACATGGTAGATTTAATTTCCCGAGCATCCGCTCGATAAGCACGCCAGCTCTCAGTCTCATAGAAAGGCGCAGCGCAGTGGCAATTGACTATGCTTCTGGTGATCCACTTCAAACGACCGCACATGTATTATACTTCGGCATGAATGCTCAGGGACGCATTGAAACCGGAAATTTAGAAACCGCCTTGTTCACGCGTTATCCGGCGGCGTTCGCGGCCTTCAGTCGTCAGTGCCGCGCCGACAAGATCCGCGCAGGGCAGATCTGGTACTGGCACGACGCGCGGCCCGCGCTTGGCTTCATGGTGCTGCGCGAATCGCCCTTCGGGGCAACCCGCCTGCGCTACATGGAGAGTGTGCTGTTGAGTCTGGCGCGGGATTATCAGCGGGATGGGGTGACGAGCGCGGCGATTGTGCTGCCGCGCAGCGATTTAGAGGAGATCAAGCAGATGATTGAGCGCTGGTTGGGCAAGGTCGCGCTGCCTGTCACGGTGTACGAGTAGGGGCGCGGGCGCGCCCTCATCAGACTGCGACTTAGATGCTGGGCAGCGGCGAGACAAGCTGCGTCAGCTGCTCACTCAGCGCCCACACGGCTTTCCGGTTAACGGAATCGATCATCGACGGCTTCCAATCCAGCCGCTCACTCTTCGTGCCGAAGTACACGCCAGTCACCCCGGAGACCTCCGGCGCCGACGCCAGATAGATCGACGAGCGCGCGGCTTTGGCCGCGGATTTACCACCATCATCGCGGAAAAAGGTGTTCTGCAAAAGGCTGAAGACCCCGCGCAGGAGGGGCGATGAGCTGTTGGGCAGGAAGCCTCGTGTCATCGGTGTGGTCGCCCGGCCGGGGTAACACACATTCACGCTGACGGTCGAGCCCGGCAGCCGCTGCGCGAATTCGTACGCCAGCGCCATCATCGCCGTTTTACTCTGCGAGTACTGGCCAAAGCCCGTGTATTTGCGTTCACCCTGCAGGTTATCCAGTTCCAGTTTGCCGGGGCTGCCCCCGGTCACATTGATCACACGGGCGCTGGGCGCGGCTTGCAGCATCGGCAGCAGCAGATGCGTGAGCAGAAACGGCGCGAGGACATTGACCGCGAACGTCGCTTCGATGCCGTCGCTGGTCAGTTGGCGCTGCATTTTGAACACACCCGCGTTGTTGATCAGCCCGTCGAGGCGCGGGTAGCGCTGCTGCACCTGCTCCGCCAGCGCCCGCACATCCTGCTGTTCCGCCAGATCCGCTAGCAGCAGATCAACCCGCGCTTGCCCGCTCCCCTGCCGAATCGCCTCAACCGCCGCCGCTCCCCGGGCAGCATCCCGCCCCGTGATAATCACATGCGCGCCGAGCCGCGCTAAGCCTAAGGCGGTCTGTTGGCCGATGCCGCCCGTTCCGCCCGTTACCAGTACGATCTTGTCCTTCATACCGCCCCCCTAACCCTAAGCCAAAAATCGAATGTCGGCCAAAGGACGAGGCATGCCTCGTCCCTACAAATGCCGGATTCGTAGGGACGAGATAATGCAATTTAACTTATGAAGGCGGAGATCCCGGACGTAGGGGAGGGGCAGTGTCCCCTCCCGTTCATGGGCGACCACATAGGATCGCCCCTACAGCCAATATCCGCGATCATTAGTTAAACTGCATTATCTCGTCCTGTTTTTCTATCTTTCAGACAAATGCTTAAGTGCTCTGTCCGGCAATTGATTGCAGAAAAGGAAGCGCTTTTTCGTAGGGGCGCACGGCCGTGCGCCCCTACAAACCCATATTCGACCATTTACCGGATACAGCATTTAAGTAAGTTCGCGGAAATCTCGGTGTCGGGGCAGACCGATGTGTCTGCCCGGTTTTGGGCGCACACGTAGGTGCGCCCCTACCATCGTTCGTGGATTTATTTCGAGAACCTACTTTAGACCAGCTCATTGCCCTGCGCTGATATGACCAGATTACAATGCGAACAAGCTGATCGTAAGGTTAGTTGAAGATGAACGCTTTGGCTCAGGGGCTACGGCTGCCACGACGTGAGCAGCTTGCCCGTCCCGCTGACCGTATACGTGATCAGCGCCGCCGGGATCACCGCCGACTGCCCGTGCTGCACGGTGATACTTACGCCCGCCGCCTCGACGGTCAGCGCGCCTTCGATCACCGTGAGCAGGTGGAACGCGCCGTTCGTTGGGAATTCGACCGCATCGCCCGTGAAGGCGCGCGTCGTCGTCCGGAAATACTCGCATTCGACCAGCACGCGGTTGCCCGCGCCGCGCAGCACGGTCGGCGCGTACTCGGTGATCGAGACCGCTGTCCCTTTATCGATGTGCATGGCGCGCGGCTTACCATCCAGCCCGAGCCGACCCCAGTCATAGAGGCGATAGGTTAGATCGGACGACTGCTGGATCTCGTAGATCACCAGCCCCGGCCCGAGCGCGTGCACTGTTCCCGGCGAGACGAACAGCGCGTCGCCCGGCTGCACTTCGACGTAATTGAGCAGCGGTTCGAGCCGATTTTCGCGGATCGCCGCGGCCATTTCCTCTTTGCTGGTGCCCGCCTGCATCCCGTAGACCAGCTTCGATCCCGGTTCGCCTGCCAGCACATACCACGCCTCCGTCTTGCCGCGCGGTTCGCCGTCGTACTGCTGCGCCTGCGCGTCATTGGGATGCACCTGCACCGAGAGCCAGTCGGTCGCGTCGAGGAATTTGACCAGCAGTGGGAAGCCGACCGCCGGGTCATTCTTCGCGCCGACCAGATCGTGCCCATACAGCTTGAGCAGTTCGGCGAGCGATTTGCCCGCCAGCGGGCCATTGGCGACGGTCGCCGTGTCGTGAACTTCCCATGATTCGCCGTAGGGTTCCGCCGTGGGCAGCGGCTTGCCCATCAGTGTGGCGAGCCGCCGCCCGCCCCAGACTTTGACGTGCAGCGCGGGGTTCATCAGCAGCGGGTACAACGGAACTTGGGTCATGTGCTTATCCTTTAGCAGCCAGTAGTCATTCGGTATACAGAGCGGGACACAGCCCCGGAGTGATTCTGAGAGACCATCTGAATATTCGCAATTTCTCTCGTAGGGGCAAGGCGCGCCTTGCCCCTACCCCAGCGAAAACAAACATTTTTCAAATGGCTTCTGAGTCGAGCTTTGTACAGCGCTGCGGGCGTCATTCCTCTCTGCACACAGCCAACGCTAGGTGGTGGAATGATCGGCGGCGATCAGCGCGCGCGCTTTGGCGAGAATCGCTGCCTCGCCGCGGAACGGCACCAGCGCCTCCACCTGCTCCAGCGGGAACCAGCGCGCCTCATCGACCTCGTGATCGTGGTCGGCGGTGTCGCCGGAAACGTAGCGCATCAGGTAGAAGTAGACGAACTTGTGGATGCGTTTCTTGCCGCGTCCCGCGCTCGTGTAATACCAGTACTCGATGCGGTCGATCAAGCCGAGGACTTCCGTTGTCAGCCCCGCTTCTTCGCGGACTTCGCGCCGCGCAGTGGTTTCGGTGTCTTCGCCGTCTTCGATGGTGCCTTTCGGGAGCTGCCAGCGGCTGCCCGCCCGCACCATCGCAATTTCGATGCCGTTCACACCCGGTCGATACACCACGCCGCCCGCTGAAACCTGCGTATCGGTCGGCAGCAGGGTCACGTGCTTGCCCTGCGTTTCGATCCACTGGAGCACCTCAGTGTACGGCGGCAGTCCATAGCCGAGCAGATCGGCGATTTCCCGCGCCAGCCACATGAATAAGCGGACCTGCGTGAGCGTCGCCTTCGCGCGGTGCGCCGGGTCGTCGTCTGCATACAGGTCTTTGAGCACCACCACCGCGCGGGGATCGCCCCAGTCTTCGACGAAACGGCCGTCGTACCACGTATCGTAATCAGCGCCGTGCAGCGCGCGCGCGTGCCATTCGAGCAGACGCAGCAGGGGCTTACGCATATGGAACATGGTGATCGTCGTCGCGCGCCAATGATCGCCGCGCCGGATGAATTTGACTGCGCGGGTCGCCGCCATCAGAAAATGGTTGATGGTGTTCAGGAATTCGGCTTCGTCGGGCAGGGGGGCGCTCGGGATGAGGGGTGGCGTGTGGTCGGTACGCGGATACTTGTCCACGAGCACGCGCAGCCCGCGCGCAAAAGTATCCGTGTGCGGCGCGCGCGCCAGCGCTTCCGCAAGCGACAGGGTTGCCGCATCGGTGGGAATGAAGGTGAAATCGACCTTCAACCCGCCCGCGTACATGACGATCCACTCCGGCTCAGTGTCCTGACTGATAGTTTCGAAGGCAGACAGCCACACCTCGCCAAAAGCGCGGTAGAACTCGGAGTTAGCAAACTGCTGAACATCGGTCGCGAACAGGCAGAGATCGAGGTCGGACCATTCGTCCGCCGGATGCTCGGTGCGCGCGCGCGATCCAACGACGATCACCGCGCGGAGTGCGGGGTGCGACTGCGCCCATGCCTGAATACGTGATTCAATGTCCATTTTGCTCCCGCAGCGAAGAGTCTACGTGCGGCTGTGAGGCGGTGACGTGCTGGCCTAACCCGTTCCAAACAGACCCGACATTCCACAGTGATCTGTCTCCTTCTATGATACACGGTTTATCTGACAGATCACTGAGTGTCTTTAAGAAACACCTGGACGCCTAGGCCGCACCGTTACCCTCTACCCGTAAATCTTCGCCGCGGAAATTGTAAAAAGTGTGTGAGCGCCTGTAAAAAATCTGTGACCTGTCCATTGCCTACCCTCGTCGTTCCGAGTAAACACGCTATAATTTGCAAGTTTTTTACCGGAAGGGCTGAAAAGACATGATCGAAGTCGAGAATTTAACGAAGTCATACGGAGAAGTTGCCGCCGTAAAAGGCATTTCGTTCACAGCGCGTCCGGGTCAGGTGACGGGCTTTCTGGGGCCGAATGGCGCAGGGAAAACCACCACCATGCGCATCCTCACCGGCTTCATGCCGCCGACCTCGGGCAAAGCAATGGTCGCCGGATTTGACGTGTTCAACCAGAGTCTGGATGTCCGCAAGCGCGTCGGCTACCTGCCGGAAAACGTGCCGCTCTACCGCGACATGACCGCGTTGGGCTACCTGACCTATATCGGCGAAATTCGCGGCGTGCGCAAGGTCAAAGCGCGCGCGCAGGAAGTGCTGGAGCGCGTCGGGCTGGGTTCTCGCGCCAACAGCCACATTCGCGCCCTCTCCAAAGGCATGCGGCAGCGCGTCGGTTTGGCGCAGGCGCTGCTGCACAACCCGCCCGTGCTCATCCTCGACGAGCCGACCATCGGCCTCGATCCGATTCAGGTGCTCGAACTGCGCGATCTGGTCGCGGAACTGGGTAAAGATCACACGGTGCTGTTCAGCACGCACATCCTGAGCGAAGCCGAGCAGGTCTGCGACAGCGTGGTCATCATCAACCAGGGTGAGATCATCGCGCAGGGCTCGCCGACCGAACTGCGTTCGTCGCTGCTGGAACGCGGCAGCCGCGTGCTC
This sequence comes from Candidatus Flexifilum breve, assembly GCA_016717205.1. GTDB lineage: Bacteria > Chloroflexota > Anaerolineae > Aggregatilineales > Phototrophicaceae > Flexifilum > Flexifilum breve. The sequence goes on along the minus strand of JADKGC010000002.1, from coordinate 1,082,046 downwards.
GTGCGCGTGGATGGCCCCGCGGCGGCGGCGCTCCCGATCATCCAGCAGGTGGCGAGCGTCGGCCATGCCGAAAGCGGCAGCGAGGGCATTGTCGTCACGCCCGCGCAGCCCGATGTCGACCCGCGTCCGCACATCGCCCGCGCGCTGATTCAGAACAACTTGAATTTGCAGGAACTGCGTCCGCTCGCCGTCAACCTCGAAGAAATCTTCCTCGAACTGACGCGCCGGCGTCAGGCGGCTGAGGTGGTGGAAGCCCCTGTCACGGAAACAACTGAGGATCAATCATGACCGATATGACCCAAACTGAAGTTCAAATCGGCGGCGCGGTGCCGTTCTGGGCGGTATTCAAGCGCGAATTGGCGCTGTATTTCCGGTCGCCCGTCGCCTATGCCATTGCCTTCGCGGTGCTGTTTTTCCTGAGCATTCTGTTCAACGGCTACATCAGCCAGGCGAATCAACAAGCCCCGGCAGATGCGGGCTATATCCCCGGTCTGCTGACGTTCCTCACCTTCCTGATCGCGCCGCTGCTGACGATGCGTCTGCTGGCGGAAGAACAGCGCGAAGGCACGCTCGAACTGCTGATGACGCTCCCCATGAACGAAGGCCATTTCGTCCTCGGCAAGTTCCTCGCCGCGTGGGCCTACTGGACGGTGCTCGTCCTCGTCACCCTGATCTATCACTTTGGGTGGCAGATGGTCGGCATTCCGGATCAGGGTGTGGCGTTCGGCGCGTATTTAGGCGCGTGGCTGTACGGCGGCACGGTGATCGCCGTGTCGATGATCTGGTCGGCGGTCACCGAAGATCAGATCGTGGCGGCCTTCCTCGGCGCGGCGACGATCCTCGTGCTGTACCTCGCGGATATCGCGGCGGTCGCGCTGGCGGGCAGCGATGGGACGGCGTGGTTGGCCGGTTTTGTCCGTGAACTCGGCTTGCAGGCGCACTATGGCGCGACGCTGGCCAGTGGCATTCTGCGCGGTGAAGATATTTTCTATTTCGTCGGGATGATCATTGTGGCGCTGTTCATCACCGTGCGTATTGTCGAAATTCGACGCTGGAGATCGTAAGCATGACTCAGCAAACACCGAATGTGACCCCTGAAAACGAACAGCCGATCATCCCCTCGTGGATCTTCCCGCTGATCATTGTGGCGGGGCTGATTCTGGCGGCGTTCAACGCGTCGCAGCCCGGCGGCATGACGGTCGTCGGTTACGCCGGCGTTGGGTTCGCCATCCTCGCGTTCGTCGCGTGGGTATTGACCGCGCCCCAGCAGGTGACGGGGCTGTTCACCGGGCGCACCGCGCGCTTTGGCGGCGTGAGCATCATCGTGACGCTGCTCGTCATCGTGCTGATGGTCGGCGTTTACGCCTTGGTCCGCGGCCAGGAATGGCGCGTTGACCTGACGGAAAGCGATCAGTTCTCGCTCACGGAAGAGTCGAGCGACGCCATCGCCAACATCGGCAACGACCCGACCATCCCCAATATTCGCATCAATGCGTTCGTGACGGCGGCCCAGGCCGCGCTGCAAGATCGCTACGCGCCGCTGTTCGACGACTACCAGACGACCAGCAATGGCAAGATCACATATGAATTCGTCGACCCGGAACGCAACCCCACCACCGCTGATGCCTACGGCGTCACGCGGTCGGGACAGGTCGTCGTGACTGTGCTCGATGAAGCGGGCAGCCCGGATATCGACAACGCCGAGGTCGTGGCCAGCGTGAATCAGAGCGACCTGACCAACGCCATCCTCAAGGCGGCGGCGCAGGGCGATTTCCGCGCCTACATCCTCCCGGTTGAAGGCGGCGTCGCCGACCAGATGACCATCATCCAGCAGATCTTCACCGAGCAGTGGGACTGGACGGTGACGACCGATCAGACGCTCGTGCAGCTTTCGACCTCGACGACCACGCCGCTGAATGACCCGAACGCCGACGCCGAAGTCGTCATCATCCCCGGCGGGATGGCCCCCCTCACCGATCAGGAACTGACGATTCTGGGGAACTTCCTCACCAATGGCGGCAGCCTGATCGTGTTTGCTGACCCGGCGATCAATGAAGACGGGATTTCGCTGGCCACCTCGGAAAATCTCAATACGTACCTGCGTGACAACTTCGGTCTGAGCTTCGCCAATGACATCGTGCTCGACCAGACCAATCAGGTGGAATCGCCGCTCACGCCTTACGCTGCTGACTTCGACGCAACCAGCTACCTCACGACCAACGGGATCCCGGCAGGTCGCGGTTTGCTGGCCATGAACGCGCCCGTCAGCATCCTCGTGGCCGACACCGCGCCCGCCAACGTCACCGTGCTGCCGCTCGTGCGCACGGCCACGACCTCGTACGCCAAGACCAATCTCGTCGCACTGTATACCGCGGCGACGCAGAACAACGGGCTGACGCCGGAAGACATCGCGCAGGCGGAAGGCGATCAGGCGGGGCCGTTCGTGGTCGCGGCCAGCGCGGAAAATGTGCAGACCGGTTCGCGCGTCGTGCTGTTCAGCAGCACGTGGATCGGCTCGGATATCGGCTATCAACTGCGCAATTTTGCGACAAACTTCACCGTTGCGATCAATGGCGCAGTGTGGACTACGCACTTTGATGAATTCTTCAACCAGATCAACATTGTCCAGCAGGCGCGCCCGCAAGATCAGCCCATTTCGGCAGATGTGGGAACGCTTAATAACCTGCGCATTTTGACGGTTTTCGTCGTGCCGTTTGGTATCCTGCTGCTAGGCGTGTGGGTGTGGTGGAACAACCGCGAGAAAGCACGCTAAAGGAGAGATAAGCCTATGCGTCTGAACCGAAGCACTATCATTTTTATCGTCGCACTGCTCGCGTTCATCGTGGTGGTGCTGCTCCTCAACCAGAATCAAGCCGCCGCGCCGGGCGATACGACCGTCACGCCGACGAGCGCGCCCGTCGCGCTGCTGCCGGGCGTCGACAACACGACGCTGGCGCGTTTGGAAGTACGCGACAACACGACGGGTGAACGCATCGTCCTGACCAAGGCCACGGCGGACAGCGCGTGGCTGTATGACAACACGACGCGCGCCGAACCGGGCGTCGAAACCGAGGTCAGCGGCACGCAGCAGGCCGACCCGACGGTGTTGTCGGCGCTGATTCCGCTGCTCACCAACCTGAATTCCGCCGACAGCTTCGAAGATGCGAATCTGGCGAACTTTGGGCTGACAAGTCCGCTGTACACGGTGCTGGCGACGACCTACGATGGCGCCGTCTTCCTCGTGCACATCGGCGGCCAGAGCCGCGTCAACCCGCGTTACTACGTGATCGTCGAACAGGCGGGGAACGCCAATGTCGGCGGCACCGAAGAGCCGCAGGCCATCGGCACGCAGGAAATTGGGGCGGCTGACGCGACCGCTGAAGCAACCGTGATTACGGATCTGACCGAAGCGGCCAGTGTGGGCGCGGAGATCGAAGCGACGAATGCCGCGGTCGGGACACAGGTGGCACAGGCCGACGCGACCGCTGAAGCCTCCGCCGAACCGCAGGCCACTGGCACGCAGGAAATTCTACCCGCCGATGCAACGGCTGAAGCGACCGTTGAAGCCACGGTGGAGGCCACGCCGGAAGCCTTGCCGACCATCGAACCGACGCTCGCGCCGCTGGCCGAACCGCTCGTCGCGCTCGAAGGCACATTCCAGATCTACGTCGTGCAGAAGTCGACGCTCGACCGCTTCATCAACTTGATCACGACGCCGCCGATCTTCGTGCCGACGCCCACGCCGACCACGGATCTCGGTCTGCTCAGCATCCCATCGACCGACGTGCCGCAGGGCAGCCTGTCGACGCCGGAAGTCACGCTCGAAGTGACGGCGGAAGCGACCGCCGCGCCGTAAGTCACAGGTTGTAGGCGTTTGCGCCTCACCCCGTTGCGCTCCGCTTAACCGCCCCTCTCCCGTGGGAGAGGGGCAAAGAACCGTCAGGTTTTTGGAGTGAGGCGCAAAACAACTAGAATCAAAAGGACGAGCATGCTCGTCCTTTTCTTTTGCTAAGTGCTAATGGCTAAAAGCTAACCGCTCGCCTTAATACGTCTCCGGGCGGCGATCTTCGAACACGGGGATTTTCGCGCGGATGCGGTCGACCTGATCGAGATCGATGTCGGCGGTGGCCAGCGTCGGCGACTCCCCCACTTCGATCACCACCTTGCCCCACGGATCCACAATCATCGAGTGCCCACCGAACACCGCGTTCCCGGTCTGCCCCACGGCGTTGACCGCCGCCATGTAGCACTGATTCTCGATGGCACGGGCGATGAGCAGCGCGCGCCAGTGTTCGATGCGCTCAATCGGCCACGCGGAGACGAGCAGAATCAGCTTGGCACCCTGCACCGCGTACTTGCGGAACAGTTCCGGGAAGCGCAGATCGTAGCAGATCGCCATACCCGTCGGCCCCCACGGCAAGTCCATCATCAGCGGGGCAGAACCGGGCTGCAGATAGCGATCTTCTTCCATCAGGCGGAACAGGTGAATCTTGCGATACACGCCGATCATCTTGCCATTGGGCGCGTAGAAGGCCGAACTATTGGCGACTTCGAGGCCGCGCTTTTCCATCACCGAGCCGACGATGCTGATCTTGTTCTGCGTCGACCACGTCGCCAACTGCGCGAAGATGCCGACATTGAGCGGCGAAGCCAGGTCTTTCGCCTGATTCAGCGCGTAGCCCGTCGACCACAGTTCTGGCAGCATCACCAGATGCGAGCCGCGCTTGGCCGCGTCGGTGATCAGTTCCTCGGCAGTCTGCGTGTTTTTGCGCACATCACCCTGCGCAACGTTCATCTGTCCCAGGCTAATTGTGAGTTTTGCCATTACGTCTCCTCGATGGGGTGGCTCTATGGATTTCGATGGGGTTACGCGCGCCAGTCGATGACCCCGGACAGCGCGCGCCACCTCGCCGCTATCTCGTCAATCATCGCCTCTTCGCTCAGTTCGGACGTATCGACTTCGGTGACGCCCGGCAGTTTGCGGATCGCCCACTCGCGCTTCAACACCCCGACGGCCAGTTCGCGTTCGCGCGGGTTGTGATAGCGCGCGCCCAGCGCCAGATGCAGGCGCTGTAACACGACATCCAGCGCGGCGACCAGCACGATGATGTCGCCCGTTTCGCTCAGCCGCGCCAGATGATTGCCATGCAGCAGGGTCTGCCCGCCGATGTGAATCACCGTCCCGCGATACAGCATGATCTCGTCGACCAGTTCGGTTTCGAGCGCTTTCAGGCGCGCTTCGCCGTACAGCGCCCGCAGATCCTCGCGCGCTTCGCCGGAACGCGTCTCAAACAGTTGATCGAAGTCGACGAAGCGCAGCCGCAGTAGTTCGGCGGTGCGCCGCGCGATGACGAGCTGGGTCGGTCCCATGTACCCGGTCAGGATGAGATTGCGGTCAATCGTCGTTTGCATACGCCGTTTACGCGCTGTTCCGCCAACCGGGATACCAGCCATCCAGAATGGCCGGCAGTTCTTCCAGCGAGTTGATCACTTCATCGGGCACAATACGTGACAAGCCCAGGCTTGCCCGCCGTCCGCGGCGCAGCACGGCCAGCAAGCCCGCCGCCTGTGCGCCGACCACATCCGCTTCGGGATCATCGCCGACGAAGACGGTCTCCGAGGGCTTCGTGCCGAGGCAGTTGAGCGCCGTCTGGAAGATCGCCGGATGCGGCTTGAGATAGCCCACGTCCGCCGCCGAAATACGGCAGGTCGGGAAGTGATCGATCAGGTTATGCGTGCGCAGTTCGATGTCACGAAGCCACATGGGCTGGTGCGCGTTGGTGACAATGCCCACTTTAATGCCGTGTTCCGCCAGCAGGCTCAGCGCCGGAATCGCGTCCGGAAAGCCGATCGTGCCCGTCGCTGCCACCCAATCATAGGCTTCGAGGCAGCGGCGCGCGTCGAGCGCATCCGCGGGCGCGCCGAGCGCCACCGCCGATTCGACCAGCAGCGCGCCGAGGTGGGGCGCGCGCAGATTGGTGCGCGCCGCTGTCCACGCCGCGTTGACGCGCGCGCGGAATTCCGCGACATAGGCGTCAAAATCGCCTAAGCCGTAAATATCCGCGCACACGTAGTCGAACACGCCGCGCAGATGATTTTGTTCCATGGCTGCCCAGTCTGAGTTGAAGCCGCTCCAGTCGATCAGCGTGTCATCAAGATCAAACAGGACTGCTTTGAGGTCGGCCATTAGACAGCTTCTTCCGCGCGCCAGCTCAACAGCAGATCGTCGATGCCCGCCCGGAAGTTCGGGAAGCGCGGCGACCAACCGAGCGCGGCTTTGGCTTCCGCGTTATTGGCGTGCGCGGGCAGGTGCATAAGCGCGGGCAGACGCTTATCGCTGCCGCCCATGAGCGCCGCGAGGAACGCCGGGCGCGCCGACAGGCCGAAGCCCTGCGCATCCGCGAAATACTGCATGAATTCCGCCGTCGTCGCCGGGTTGTCATCGACCACATTGAGCGTGACGCCGCTCGGACGGTTGGTGATCGCCGCGACGATGGCATCCGCTGCATCCGCCGCATAGGTGAAGTTCACCGGGACGTTTGCGCCCGTTTCCACGGGGCGCCCGAGCTTGAGCGTGTCGCGCACGGCGGCGGCATTCGCGGTGTTGCCGTACAGGAAACCGAAGCGCAGCACCACCGCCGACAAACCGCTGCGGAGCACGTTCTTTTCCGCCGAGGCGGCCGCGCGCGTGAAATCGACCGCGTCTTCGTTGACGCCCGCGCCGACATAGGCGTAGCTGGTGTGGACGAGGTATTCGACGCCCGTCTCTTTGGCCGCTTCGATGATCGCCTTCGTGCCGTCGCTGATGACGCGGTCATCCCAATCGACCTTGAGCGTCGGCAGCGTGTTGAACGTCTGCGGCGCGAGATTGACGACGATAGTGGCGTTCGCCGCCTTGATCATGCTGCGGACTTCGCCCGCCCGCAGGACGCCGGAATACGCCGGAATCGCGCCCGCCGCCCGCGCGACATGCGCGCCCGCGCTGCCATCCGTCATAACGGTGACGCGATAGCCGCGCGCGACGAGTTTCCGCGTGACTTCCAAGACGACGCCGCGGGGAACGCCAGCGGTGTTGGTGATGAGAACGCCCTTGTTCGCCTGATTCGCTAAAACCATGAGTTTTTACTGCCCTGTGCAATTCCGAATTGACTTCGATTATAAGCGGACAAGGGCAAACGTATCAAGAAGCATGCTGAAACTGAATACTGTCAGTTAGGGATAAGCCGCATTTGCGGCTCCCCCTCCCTGAATTCGGTTGAGGACAGGACACTTTTAACATGGGGAACCCTTAAGGAGCTCGTTTGAGGGAAAACGCGGTTTGTAGGGACGCGCAACGGCGCGTCCGTTGCGCCCCTATTCCGGCGGACGCCCCGTTGGGCGTCCCTACAATCCTCTCGATTGTTAAAAGTGTCCCTCCGTCAACTGTATTCGGGGAGGGGCCGAGGGCTCTCAGGGGTAGGTTTTTAATTGTAGGGACGAGGCATGAGGCTATTTCACAATTGGTGAAAATGCTCAACCTCACCCTGCTTGCTCCGCAAGCCGTCCCTCTCCGTGGGGAGAGGGACACAACCAACCCGCCTCGCCCTTGCCCCTCGCCCTCTGGAGAGGGGCGGTTGAGCGCAGCGAAACGGGGTGAGGTTAGACAAAGTGCCGATTCTGAAATGACTTCATGCCTCGTCCTCCTGTGCTCACCCAACCATCATATCCGTTAACCCACCTCTTTTGCTTGCACGGACAACCGATCTGTTACCTAATCCACAAGAAAAACCGGACGAGGCATGCCTCGTCCCTACAGAGATTTTGGCGAAGGAAACCCACGTTCCGTTGGGAAGCATGAAAGACCTACCCCTAAGATGGGCTGGGGGAGGGTCAGAGAAGCATTATCCATAACTCACGTTGAATGCCGTTCTCCGCGACTTTGCCGGGACGACTGCGTATACACAGATATGCAACTTAGTCCCAAGGAGACCTATGTTTATCCGACGCGCATTCTTCCTCTTCTGCATTCCGCTGATCCTCATGGGCTTTGCCAGCGCCCACGCACAGGCGACCGATGAACGGTTGGCGCAGTTTGAACAGATCATTCAGGACGAGATGGCCTATTACAACATTCCCGGTACGGCGGTCGCCATCATCGAAGGCGATGAAGTGATCTACGCGCAGGGCTTCGGCTATCGCAATGTCGAAGACCAGCTCCCGTTCACGACCGAAACCCGCTTCCGCGTCGGCTCGACCACCAAGTCGATGACCTCGCTGCTGATCGCGCAGTTGGTCGACGACGGTTTGCTGGCGTGGGACACACCTGTCACCGACATCCTGCCCGATTTCGCCCTCAGCGACTCCGAGCTAACCGCGCAGATCACGGTCGCGGACTTAATGGGCATGGCGACCGGGTTGGTGTCGAATACCTTTGACGCCTTCGACTGGTGGGAGTGGGAGATCGACAGCCTGCTCGACGCCGTCGCCACGCAGACCATCAACGGGGAGTTCCGCGCGTCGCACAATTACAACAACGAAGTTTATGCGCTGGCGGGGTATGTCGGCGCGGTGGCGAGCGGGCTTGAACCAACGCTGGCGAGCTACCAGTCGCTGATGCAGACCCGCCTGTTCGATCCGATTGGCATGGAGAGCGCTATCATCGCCGACGACCACAGCCAACTCGGAGACAACTACGCCGAACCCTACGAGCCGGATGTGCTGAGCGAGGCGGGCGCGGTCAGCCGCATGATCGACGCGCCGATTGCGTTGGTCGCCCCGGCGGGCGGCGTGTGGGTGAACATCGAAGACATGGCCAAGTACGTCATCACGCAGATGAACGGCGGCGTCACGCCGGACGGCGCGCGCATCGTCAGCGCGGAGAATCTCGCGGTCACGTGGGCGCCCGGCGCATCGCTCGGCTTGGAGGACGTACCCGGTTACGAGGATGCGCGCTATGCGATGGGCTGGGTGCTAAACACGTATCGCGGCATCCCCATGCGCCAGCATAACGGCGGTTGGTCGGGGTATACGACGCAGATGACCATCTTCCCGGACAACCACACCGCGATCCTCGTGTTCAGCAACTCGAGTCTGGGCGGCCAGCTCAATGACACGCTGGCCTTCACCTTTGCCGAACTGTGGAACGGACTTGATCTGCAAGCCGCCGCGCAGCGCCGCGCCGAGTTCGCGCCGCTCATCGCGCAACTCGATCAGGTGCGGGAGCTCGCCGAGAGCACGATCGATGCCGACACCGCCGCGCCGCTGGTCGGCGCGTATCAGGCGGGCTGGAGCGTCGAATATCGTGACGACAGCACACTCTGGCTGACGAACGGCGTGTGGGCGTTCCGCCTCGTCTACTTCCCGGTGCTCGGCCAGTACCTCGTGGTCAATAATGGCGCGTTGGGTGCTACCGTCGACTTCAATACGATCAACGAGCCGACCAGTCTCGTAATCAACGTCGGCGGCACCGAAGCCTACACGCTGGAAAAAGTGGAGTAACGTGAGTTAGGGATAACGCTTCTCTGACCCCACCCCGGCCCTAACAGGGGTAGGTTTTTCATGCTTCCCAATGGAACATGGGTTCCTTCGCCAAAGAACCGGTAGGGACGAGGCATGCCTCGTCCTATTTTTCTCAGGAGAGAGGAATCCACCCGTCATGTGTTCCTATAACTTGAGGAAGTCGAAGCCTTACGCGAAGCGGTTCTGATTCGATTTTCGACCGAGGACGAGGCATGCCTCGTCCCTACAGTTAAAAACAAACGCTGTTCGTCGCCCCTCTCCCCGCTTGCGTGGGAGAGGGGTTGGGGTGAGGGGGAGGCGCGAACGAGTCTTATCCCTAACTGACGTTAGAGTAAAGCATTCCTGCTCGGCACCCTGGAGACAGCACAACCCCAGGGTGCCGTCAAAATCCGCAGATCAGACGCCCCCTGAGCGCGGAAATCGCCACAACCCCCTAGAAAATGAGACGATTATATGACGATTAGCCTACGCCTCAATTTGTGCAGCTAAATCCTGCTAAAATTTACATAGTTGAGATTGGGGTGTTTTGGAAGGGACTTGGATATGTTGCGGAAAGCTCTGCTCGTCGCTGTGCTCCTATCGATCACATCGGTACTACTGGTACAACCCGCGCTGGCGCAAACGCCAACGTGGATTGCGTACTATTTCAATAATGGAACCCTGGAAGGAACGCCGTTCCTGACGCGTCAAGATCCCAATGTCGCGTTCAACTGGGGTGTCAATCCGCCGATTTCGGGCATGAATGCCGATAACTTCTCGGTACGCTGGGCGACCGATGTCGCGCTGAACGCAGGCACGTATCGCTTCTACGCGCTGGCGGATGACAACATCCGCGTCATCTTCAACTTTGGGCTGACCCCGGTCATCGACACCTTCGCGTCCGGCCCGGTTGGGCAGGTCGTCTCGGCGGATGTGAATGTGCCGGCCAACGGTGTCTATCACATTCAGGTCGACTACCGTGAACTGACCGACAACGCCTTCGCGTATGTGTCGTATGCCAACCTCGCCACCAACCCGCAGGGGCCGGGCTTCCCGGTGCCGGGCGCGACGGGTGGCGGCACGGGGTCGCTCCCGCCGACCGTGGCGACTGCGCCGTGGACGGGGCAGTACTATGCCAATGGCAGCCTGCTCGGTGACCCGGCGGCGATTCTGACGGAAACCAGCCCCACGCATAACTGGGGTTCGGGCGCGCCGCTGCCCAACGTCCCCGCCGATAACTTCTCGGCGCGCTGGACGAGTGTGCAAAACCTGACGGGCGGCAACTACACCATCGCCGCGCGCGCTGACGACAGCGTCCGCGTGTATGTGAACGGCGTGCTCGTGATCAATCAGGGCGGCGCGACCGGGCAAACCAACACGGCGACGCTGCAGCTTCCGGCGGGCGGCAATACCTTCCAGGTCGAATACGGTGAACTGACGCTGGACGCGTATCTCGAATTCAGCGTGTACTTCACCAATAACCCGGGCGGCGCGCAGCCGACTCAGGCGCCGGTGCTGACGGGCGCGATTGCGACCGTATCGGCCTTCCGCCTCAACGTGCGCGACTTCCCGAGCGCGACGGGCAGCAACGTGATTACGCGCATCAACCGCTTCGAGCAGTACCAGATCGTCGGGCGCACGAACGACAGCGTGTGGTATCAGATCCAGTTGGCGAACGGTGCGACAGGCTGGGTGTCAGGCCGCTTCATCACCATCACCAACGGCTTCAACATCCCGGTGACCACCCCCGGCACGACCGTTTCGCCGACCGTGACCCCCGTCCCGGCGCAGACTTCCGGCATCATCGGCACGGCAACGCCGTATACGGTCAATATTCGCTCGGGGGCGGGCACGCAGTTCGGGCGGATTGGTCGGATTGTGGCGGGCGCTCAGGCGACCGTCATTGGTCGCAATGCCGCCTCGCAGTGGTATCAGGTTAACTTCAACGGGATAGTCGGGTGGGTGAGCGCGCAGTACTTCGTGCTGCCCGCAGGTACCAACGTCAACAGCATCCCCGTGACGGGTTGACAGTTCACAATCAACAGTGAAACGGACGCCTGCGGGCGTCCGTTTTGTTTGGAGGCCTTAGCCCCTACCCCGAATAGCGTGATTGCCAGCCAAACCACTCAGAACGAGGCATGAGGATTACGCCGTCTGCGAAGCGGTGGGCTGGCTTCTCTCCCTGAATTCGGCGGGAGTGAAGTTAGAAGTCACGTCCATTTGTTTATCGTCATCTGACGTTTCACTATTACATGCTGCTCTTTTTTACATCAATAAATGGGACTGAAGACATATCTTATCATACTGCAAACTGAGCTGAATTTTGCTCAACCTCTCCCTTAGACTAGGCAGGATGACTAAAGGACTACTAGCCATAAGTTGGAATTTAGTATGAGATTTTGTCTCACATATTGACACAAACCTGAATCTCCTTTACTTTGTAGTTATGTTAGGTAAGTGTAATACGCTCCTTCTCACCGGTGGATGCCGTGAAACAACATGCGAACGGTTACGTGAGTAACCGGGTGCTCAAGCTCAATGTCGGTTTTGTCCTCAGTGCTGGGCCAGGTTACGCGCACGAGACTTCATTCGACGTGCCATCAGTCCGGGTCGCTGACGATGTTGATCTCACGTACATTCGCGGCGATCTCCGCCTCAGCCGGACCAAAGAGGGTGTGCTGGTTCAAGGATCGCTCCAGGTGGGTGTGGAAGGCGAATGCTACCGCTGCCTTGATCCGATCAACCAGGATGTCGTGATTGACATCGAAGAGTTGTACACCTACCCGTCGTCTAAGGCCGCGGAATTCAGCATTGGCGACGACGCGATTCTCGACCTCGCGCCGCTGCTCCGGGCTGAAACGCTCATCGCCGATTCGCGGGGAGGACTGTGCAAGTCCGACTGCAAGGGCTTGTGTCCTGAATGCGGTGTGAATCTCAATCGCGAGCCGAACCACGCTCACGAGGACGACATCGATCCGCGCCTGGCAAAATTGAAACAGCTGCTCGACCGTTAATTCTAGTCAACCGAAATCATCTGTTCAGCTTCATCTTAGTCTAGAGGGGGGATTTACCTTGAGCGACTACGATAGTAGTTATGATTCCCATTTTGCGGGTGATGGTGGCGAATTTCTTGATGATGAGCTTGAAGTCGACGAATTTGATGACGACCCCAGTGATGAGCTGTGGGCGGACGAAGACTTTAGCGACGAACTAGATTTAGACGACGAAGACCTCTACGGCGATGAGGACATCATTTTTGACGACTCGATCCACAGTGACACAGTCGGGTTGTACCTCAAAGAGATGGCGCGCGTCCCATTATTATCCACCGACGAAGAAATTAACCTCGCCATGCGCCTCGAAGCGGGCGCCGAAGCGGATCGTAAACTCAAAAAAGACCCGAACCACAAGCGCGCGCACGAATGGCACATTGCCATCGCCGATGGTATCGCCGCGCGCGATCATCTGGTGAAGGCCAACACGCGCCTCGTCGTGTCGATTGCCAAGAAGTACATGCAGCGCGGCGTCCCCTTCCTCGATCTGATTCAGGAAGGCAACCTCGGCTTGATGAAGGCCGTCGAAAAATTCGACTACCGCCGCGGCTTCCGCTTTAGCACCTACGCGACGTGGTGGATTCGCCAGACGATCACCCGCGCGATTGCCGATCAGGGGCGCACGATCCGCGTGCCCGTCCACATGAGCGACCGCATCCGCCGCTTGTACCGCACCGCGCGCAAGCTGGAACAGGAGAACGGCCGCAAGCCGTCGCCGGAAGAGATCGCCGCCGAACTCAAGATCGACCCGCGCAAAGTCCGCTGGATGCTGCGCGTGTCATGGCAGCCGCTCAGCCTCGAACGCCCGGTCGGCGAGGATGATGACAGCGAATTCGGGCACTTCATCGAGAATGAGAGTGCGCCGTCGCCCGCGCAGAGCGCGTATGACAAGATGCTGCGCGAGAAGATCGAGTCGCTGCTCAATACGCTGACTCCGCGGGAAGCGCGCATCCTGCGCCTCCGCTTCGGCCTGCTCAATGGTCGCAGCCACACGCTCGAAGAAGTCGGGCAGAAGTTCGGTCTGACGCGCGAACGCATCCGCCAGATCGAAGGGCGCGCGCTGCGCCGCCTGCGGCATCCGCGCCGCAGCCGCCAACTGCGCGATTACCTGTCCTGAAGCTCACTCAACCCCCGCGCCACTCGACGCGGGGGTTTTTGTTTCCCCCACCTGTACTTAAGCCGGAGACTGATCTCCGCCTTTGGCGATCCCGAAAAACACGCCTTAAGTTCAATCAGTATTTCTAAGAAGCATCTTAGACTTAATGTGTAACACCGATATTCTCACAACCTACTTTCACAGGAGCTCTTATGAACCGACGATTGCTGCTTCTCGTGCTTGTGATCGCGCTGCTCGGCGCACTGCCGCTCGCCGCCCAGGACGAGGCTGTGCCCCTGCTCATCCGCAGCGTTGGCGTAGTTGATCTGGATGGCAGCGTGTATTACAGCGTGTTCCTCGCCAGCGGTGCTGCGGCGCTCACCAATATCACCGCCAGTGCGACGGTTCCCGCCGGACTCACGTTCGACGCGTCGGTGCTCGCCCCGGAAACGGCGACGGTCACCACTGAGGGCAATACGATTTCGTGGGCCATCACCGAACTGCCCGCCGATACGCTCCTCGGCCCGCTGACTTTCCATGTGACCGTGGATGCCGCCGACAGTGAAATTCCTGCGGGACTGGCCGTTCAAGCTGAATGGACGGACGGCACAGCGGAGCTCGCGCAGGCGGAAGACACGATCACGCCGTTCACGACCACTGGTGCGATCACCGTCGATGCGGCGGGCACGGTCGATGAAACGGGCGCGCCTGCCGTTGTGACCGTCGGTGATACAGGCTTGCTGGTGTACATCCCGGAGGGTGCAGTCAGTGCGGAGACGACGATCAACTTTGAACGCCTGCCGGTCCCGACGGGCGAGGAAGCGGCGGCTTTCTTTCCGCCGGAAGCTGAAGGTACGTGGTGGTGTTCGGTCGTCCGCATCACGCTGGAACCGGATGCCGCCCTCAACCAATCCATCGTGCTGGCCATTCCCACGCGCCGCGCGGTGACGCCCGGTCTCGCCAGCGGCGGTTTCTTCCGCCTGCCTGAGGGCGAGTGGCAGGTGATGGAAGGGGCGACGATGTTCGTCTCGCCCGATGGTCGGCACACGATTGCCGCTGGCGTTCAGGTGACGAACGGGCTGGAAGTCGCTTATGGCGTGAACGACAGCACGCGCCTCTCCGCAACCATCAGTGGCACGAACGTCATTGACGGGACGAGCAACACGATCCGCGACGGCACAAGCAATATCGTGCAGCAGTTCACCACGCAGCCGACCAGCGGCATCATCGCCATTTTGATCGGTGCGCGGTAGCCTTACGCTCAAACCGAGCCTTACACCACCCCCTCTCCTGGAGGAGAGGGGGTTTGCACCATCTCGTCCAAGGACGAGGTAGTGGGGGTGAGGTTTCGCATGAAACCAAGCCTTGACCCTCACGCGACCGTCCGCTATACTCTCTTCTAATGCGCCGCGGTAGCTCAGTTGGTAGAGCAATGCACTGAAAATGCATGGGTCGCCGGTTCAAGTCCGGCTTGCGGCACAGTCAAGAACCCCGATTAACCGTCGGGGTTTTTTGTTGCCTGTTTGTCGGCAAGTGTTGGCGTCGGTTGCGACCTCACACCCTAACCCCGTTTCGGATTCGGCACACAGCGCGTTACAATCAGCGTAAACAACCTGAGACATAGGAGGTGGTGACCATGCACTTTCCGAGCGATTTCGTGTGGGGCGCGGCGACCGCCGCCTATCAGATTGAAGGCGGCACGACTGCTGACGGGCGCGGTCCGAGCATTTGGGATACCTTCACGCACACCCCCGGCAAAGTCCTCAACGGGGACACGGGCGATGTGGCCGCCGATCATTATCACCGCTGGCGCGAAGACATCGCGCTGATGCAGGCGCTCAACCTCGCCGCCTATCGCTTCTCCATCGCGTGGCCGCGCATCCTGCCGACCGGACGCGGCAAGGTCAATCAGGCGGGGCTCGACTGGTACAGCCGCCTGATCGATGGGCTGCTGGCGGCTAACATCACCCCTTACATCACGCTCTATCACTGGGATTTACCCCAGGCGCTCCAAGATGAGGACGGTTGGCTGCGGCGCGGCATCGCCGACGATTTCGCCGCCTATACCGACATCGTCAGCCGCGCGTATGGCGACCGCGTCAAGCACTGGATCACGCTCAACGAACCCGCCGTGGTCGCGTGGTTGGGCTACATGTTCGGCGAACACGCGCCCGGCCTGAAAAGCGATGTGCCGACCAACGCGCTGCTCGCTTCTCATCACCTGAACCTCGCGCATGCCAACGCTGTGCCGATCATTCGGCAGAATGTGCCCGGCGCAAAAGTTGGCATCACGCTCAACCTGACGCCCGCCGACCCGGCGACTGCGAAATCCGCCGACATGGAAGCGGCAACGCGCTACGATGGCTTCAACCGCTGGTATCTTGACCCGGTGTTTCGCGGGCATTACCCGGCTGACATGGCCGAACTGTACGCGCCGTATATGCCAGAAGTGCGCCCCGGCGACCTCGAACGAACGCGCGCCCCGCTCGACTTTCTGGGGATCAACAATTACACGCGGATGGTCGTCGCGGATGACCCCGGCAACCCCTTGGGCATCAAGTTTGTGCACCCGGATGGTGAATACACGACGATGGATTGGGAAGTCGCGCCCAACAGCCTGTTCCAACTGCTGATGCGCATCCATCGCGAGTACGCGCCGCGCGAAATTCTCATCACGGAGAATGGCTCGTCGTGGGAGGATATCGTCACCGAGTCCGGGCAAATCCACGACGAGCGCCGCGTCGCCTACCTGAACGCCTATCTCGAAGCGTGCAGCCATGCGATTGCGGATGGCGTGCCGCTCAAAGGCTACTTCGCGTGGAGTCTGCTGGACAACTTCGAGTGGGCGTTCGGCTACAGCAAGCGCTTCGGCCTCATCCACGTGGACTACGCGACGCAGAAACGCACCATCAAAGACAGTGGCAAGACCTACGCGGCGCACATCGCGGCGCAGAAGTCTTAACCTCACCCTGCTTGCTGCACAAACCGTCCCTCTCCGGGGGAGAGGGGCGGTTGAGCGCAGCGAAACGCGGTGCGGTGAGCAAACTGCCTATTCTGAAATAGCCTCATGCTTGGTCCCTACAGAAGTTTTGCCGAAGGAAACCCTCGTCTCATTGAGAAGCATGTCCCCTGTTAGGCTAAGCCAATGACCGTTTGTCAGCCAAAGGCCAAGGCGGGCGGGTAAGGGCGTCGAATGCCGTGAAAACGGGTTACCTGTCGGTCTTGGGAGTTTGCGGACGCGATAATGCAGTTTAACTTATGAAGGCGGAGTACCGACCCCACCCCCGGCCCCTCAACCGAATTCGGGGAGGGAGCCAGCAAAAGCGTCTTTTCTCCCCTCTCCCCGCTTGCTTGGGAGAGGGGTTGGGGGTGAGGGGTAATCCGTATCGTTTTCTTAAACTGCATAATCGCGTCCCTACACAACCATGCTTTTCTCGTAGGGACGCAATTTATTGCGTCCGCTGTCCCTAAAAAGACATTTTTCTACGTAGCGATTGGCCTACCTTGGCCTGTTTTGTCGTATTTCGGACACTGGCTTAAGTGGTCTTTCGAAAGTTTTAATGTAGGGGCAGACCTCTGTGTCTGCCCGGTTTCGGGCGCACACGCAGGTGCGCCCCTACATCCGTTCGTGGATTTCTTTCGAGAACCTACTTCTAGGAAGTAAAGGGGTTTTGACACGCTCAGAGGTGCCGATTTCAAGGGATTATACGTCGGCGGCTTTGAAGCCATACGCGCCGATCAGCGGAACGAAGCGCACCGCGCCAATCCGCTGCAAATCCCACTTACCGCCGCGCCGAATGACGCGTTCGAGGTACTGGTTTTTCGCATCGCCCACAGGGATGATCAAGCGTCCGCCGTCCGGACTCATCTGCGAGCGCAGCGTGCCGGGGATACTCGGCGCGGCGGCGGTCACGAGGATGGCATCAAATGGAGCCATATCCGGCAAGCCCTGACTGCCGTCGCCCACGTGCAGCTCGACATTTTCGATCTCTAGGCGTTCGAGCACGGCGGCGGCGCTTTCGGCGAGGGGCGCGTGCCGTTCCAGCGAGTACACCTGTGCGGCGAGCTGCGCCAGAATCGCCGTTTGATAGCCCGATCCCGTGCCGATCTCCAACACGCGCTCTTTGCCCGTCAAATGCAGCGCGGCGGTCATTACGGCGACGATATACGGCTGCGAAATGGTCTGGTCTTCCCCAATCGGCAGCGGGCTATCGGCGTAGGCTTGCTCGCGCTGGGCTTCGGGTATGAATTCGTGGCGCGGGAGACGGCGCATGACTTCGAGCACGCGCTCATCGTGGACTCCGCGTTCGCGAATTTGCTGCTCGACCATGGCTAGTCGAGTGGACTCATACGAATCGCTCATGGTGCTATACCTTTCAACTTGATTATAGTCCCAAAGCTTGGCAAACTCTCTGTTATTCATTCACGCTATTTAGAAAGCACTCACCATGCGACTCATCACCTTTACTCACAACGGACGGACGCGGATCGGGGAACTGGTTGGCGAAACAATTCATGTGCTGGCCTGGGTAGATAGCAACGTGCGGCAGATGATTCGGCGCGGCGTGACGCCCAGCCGCTCGTACGAACGGTTTGCGCTGGCCGATGTCAACGTCGAAGCGCCGCTCGTCCCCGGCAAGATCGTCGCCATCGGCAAGAACTACCTCGAACACGCCAAAGAGACAGGCAGCGCCCCGCCCTCCGCCCCGCTGATCTTCGCGAAGTTCCCGAGCGCCATCATCGCGACCGGCGAAGCGATCACGTGGAACAGCGAGATCTGCAATGAAGTCGACTGGGAAGGCGAGCTCGGCGTGGTGATCGGCAAGGAAGCGCGCAATGTGAGCGAGGACGACGCGCTCAATTACGTCTACGGCTACACTATCGCCAACGACGTGAGCGCTCGTGATTTGCAGTTGAAGAAAGATGCGCAGTGGACGCGCGGCAAGAGCCTCGACACGTTCTGCCCGCTCGGCCCGGTGATCGTCACGCGCGACGAAATCGCCGACCCGCAGGCGCTGACGATCACGACGACCGTCAACGGCGAAGTCATGCAGCAGGATACGACCGCCAACATGATGTTCAACATCCGCGCGCTGATCAGCTATTGCTCGAAGAATTTTACGCTCGAACCGGGCGATTTGATCCTGACGGGCACACCGTCCGGCGTCGGCTTAGGACGCAATCCGCAGGTGTTCCTGAAGGATGGGGATGTGGTCAAGGTGACCATCGACAGCATCGGCGAAATCAGCAATCCGTGCAAGGTGATCAGCGAGTAGCACGTTAGCCAACACCGCACCTGTCAACTCCTATAGTATAAAAATGTAATGCCCTCTCATTAAGAGGGCATTGTTGATTTTCATCTTTTGGGATTCCAGACCGAATATTCGAAATACCCATGATCTGCCCCCTATAAGGAAAGCTGGCGCGATCTCACCCGCGCACGTTTTATGCTTCGGCGTGCAGTACGGGAACAGATTTAGCAACCCGCTTTCCAGAACTTCTCCCCCCGTTCAGGGCAAACGCACCTCGATGAGGGCTAGTTTGAGGCGCTTGCTTATCCCTGAAATCTACCCGTTAGCGTCTACATCATCACGACGCCGCCGTTGACGTCCAGCGTGGCGCCCGTGACCCACGTCATGGTGGGCAGACACAGTGGCAAAATGCTGTGTGCGATTTCGACAGGCTGCGCCAACCGCTTAAGCGGTACGGTCGCCACATAATTGGCGACGCCCTCCGCCGGAATCGACTCAAACATGCGCGTATCGACCGCTCCGGGGGCAACCGCGTTGATCAGAATGTTGAAAGGGGCGTAATGGCGCGCCAGCGATTTCGTCATCGACAAGACCCCGGCCTTGGTCGCGCTGTACACGGTCGCGTTATGCACTCCACCGACCCGCCCCCCGGTGGAACTCACGTTGACGACCCGCCCGAAACCATTGGTCTTCATCGCTTCGGCGGCGGCGCGCGTGAGGAAAAACACCGACTTCATGTTGACGTTGGTGATCCGGTCGAACCACTCTTCGGTCATCTCCTCAACCGGGATGCGCGGGCAAATCCCCGCGTTATTGACCAGAATGTCGAGCTTGCCCCACTGGGCGACAACCTGTGCCACCAGCGCTTCAACCTGCGCTGGTTTCGAAACATCACAGGGAAAATTGGCGGCACTGCCGCCCGCCGCGGTGATCTGCTGGACAACCGCCTCGGCCACCTCGGCATCGATATCCGAGACGGCGACGTGCGCGCCGTTTTCGGCCAGTAAAGCTGCGGTCGCCGCGCCGATGCCGCGCGCCGCGCCCGTGACAATGGCTACTCGGTTCAGAAGCTGCATAAATTCACCTCAGAAGTAGGGCGCAAGCTGTTCGAGCGCGACAGCGCTTTCGTAGAGCGTGTCGTTACGGTTCACTTCAAACCAGTCCGCGCAGACATATTCAACTGTGAACGCCCCCCGATAGTTCACAGCCTTCAGGCGGGCAATGAGATCGGGAAAGTCGATGACGCCATCAGCATGGGCGACCTGTAATTTGCCCGGTTTCGCCTGACGCACATGCACATGCCCGGTATGCGGGACCAGCGCGTAGATCCGCTCTATCGAGATGTATTGCAGCATGAAATGGGCGATATCGAGCGTGACCTTCAACCCCGGCACGTGGTTGACCAGATGCAGCGCTAGCTCTGGCGTATCCGCCACGGAGCCCATATGCGGCTCAAAGCGCACTTCGACGCCATACTCGGCGGCGATGGCGACTGCCTGCCCTAAATACTCCACGGACACGGCGAGATTCTCAGCGAGCGTCCGCGACACGTGATCGACGCCGGGGAGAATCGTCATACCCGGCGCGCCGATCAACTGGCAAAACTGCGCCGCACCACGCACAAAGCGCAGATTTTCTGCACGCACGGCCTCGTCGGGGTCGTTGAGCGAGTGCAGAGAGGGAGCCGCCCCAAACTGCGGGAAGAAGTCAGTGACCGCGAGTTGATACTTCTCCAGCAGCGGCTTGAGGCTGTCCGCCTGTTTCTGCGGGTCAGCGGCCACATCCTGCGGTTCAAAACTGCATTTGCCGCGCTGATAAAAGCCCGCGATATCGACCGCGCTGAAGCCCAGCGAACGGCAGACCATCAGCGTGGCTTCGAGCGGCAGGACTTCGAATGAGTAGTTGGCAACGCTCAGACGCATATCATCAGCCCCTTAGGCATAGAGATCACGGACGAAGATCGGGTGACCATCCCGTGCCGCCGAACGGGCCGCCGCTTCCAGCAGTTCGACGGTGTACAGCCCGTCAATGCGACCGGGGAAGAGCGGATCGGCTCCATCGAGCAGAATTTCGACGAACTTGGCGAGGGGAACGTCACCGGGATAGCCGGGATTATGGCGCGGGATGTGCTCCTGCCGACCATCATGCAGGTGCATGAAGAACTCACCCGTAAATCCGTCGACGAGAATGCGCCCTTTGCTCCCGTGCAGGTGGACTTCGACGGAACCGGGATCGCCGGGGCGCAGGTTGCCGCTGCTGCCGACCGTCGCCAGCGCCCCGGTGTTCATGCGCACGGCCATCGCGTCGATCACATCAACTTTGGCTCGCAGGTTGTTCATGAAGGCGGTGACGACTTCGGCGCGCATGCCCGGGGACAAGTGGAACATCATCGCCGCAAGATGGGTGATCTGCAAAACGCCTTGCCCGCCACCCGCTACGGTCGGTTCACTGTAGGTTTGGGGTGTCGGTCCAGTGACGGCAAAGCCGCCCGCTGGTTCGAAGCGTTCCGGATGACCGAGCAGCAGATCGTAGGTGACCGACGACATACTGCACGCGACATACTCGATATCCCCGATGAGACCGTCGTCGATATAGCGCTTGGCCTGCGCGACCGGGGGCAAGTAGGGGAAGGTATAGCCCATCAGAATCTTGAGGTTGGCCGCCGCCGCTTGCTCGACCAGCGCTTTGGCATCGCGCGCGTAGACGGTCATCGGCTTTTCAAGCAGCAGGTGCAAGTCTTGATCGAGACAATCTTTGGCGGCGGCGTAGTGCGCGTGATGCGTCGTCGCCACAATCGCCCCTTGCAGATCGGGATGCGCCGCTTTCGCCTCGGCCACCGATGTGTAGCAGTTGTCCAGCGGGATACCGTAGGTGCGGGCGGCGGCTTCGGCAGCTTCCCGTTTGCGATCCACGAGAACAATTTTCCCAATGCGCGGATGGGCTTTCATCGCGGGTAGATGCGCAGTTGTGGCCCACCATCCCGTCCCGACGACGGCAATTGAGGCTTTTTCAGGCATGGTTCGCTTCAACCTTTCGGGTATGGACTGCAAAAATATGCATCATCTGGGAACTGGTATTTTCGATTCGATGGGGAACACCCGCCGGGATGAACAGGGCACAGCCTTCGGTGAGCGGGCGCACCGTTTCCGCGCCCTCCTCCCCTTCGACCAGTAGGCCGAACGCGCTGAGAACGTAGGCGATTTCGCACGTCTCCGGGTGGGTGTGCCGGGGGATGACGCCGCCGGGCTCAAGGCGCGCGATCAGCGTATCGACGGCGGGATGTCCAACTAAGGTGATGGGGCTAAAACGGGTGGCAATCGCGGGGAGCGTCGGGTGCGGCAGCCATTCCATTGCACTAAAATGCTGTAATAAAATCTGTTCCATTTTGTTGATTTCTGTCGAAAATTGTTTATACTTGTCGAAATCGTAGCGCCATTCCACAATTTTGTCAAAATGGCTGTTTATTTCCTCATCAGGCAAAAGGCAAAGCTCTATGTCATGGCACGCGCCGGGTTCGCTGACCATTCAGGCGATTGAAACTGAAGCGCTTCGGGTTCCGCTCAACCGGGTGTACCGGGGCAGCAAGTATTCCATGCAGAATCGCTGCACCATCATCACACGCATCCTCACGCAGCAAGGGGTGATCGGGGAAGTCTACACCGGGGACACCGACGACGAGCAGCCCGTCATCCTCAAAATCATCCACGACGAACTCGCTCCGGCGTTGATCGGCCTGGACGTTTTCAATACCGAGGGCTGCTGGGAAGCCATGAAGCCCGCAACGTATGACATTCTGCGGGATCGCGGCGTGGTCATGCAGGCGATCTCGGCGGTGGACAGCGCGATCTGGGATACGGTCGGCAAGGCGCTGGATATTCCCCTGTACCGTCTGTGGGGTGGCTACACCAACCGCCTGCCCATGACGGCCATCGGCGGGTACTACGGGCAAACCCGCGACGAATTGGCGCGCGAAGTGCAAGCTTACGTCGATTACGGGGTGATCGGCATGAAGTTCAAGGTCGGCGGCGTGACTCCGGAAGAAGATCTGGAACGGCTCAAGGTTGCGGTGGAAGTGGGCGGCCCCAATTTTCGCTTGATGGTGGATGCGAATCAGGGCTATGACTTGCAGCAGACCATCCAGTTTGTACGCTTGGCCCGTGATGCCGGGATCGATCTGGAATGGTTTGAGGAGCCGGTGCGCTGGTACAACGACAAGCGCTGGCTGCGCGATGTGCGCTCCATGGCAGGTATTCCCGTGACGGCGGGACAGAGCGAGTATCGCATTGACGGCGTGCGCGACCTGATCGAAGGGGGTTCCATCGACTTCTGCAATTTCGATTCGTCGTGGGGCGGCGGCCCGACCATCTGGCGGCGGGTGGCGGCCATGTGCGGCATGTACGGCGTGAAAATGGCGCATCATGAAGAGGCGCAGATTTCCGCGCACCTGCTCGGCAGCGTGGCGCATGGCACCTATGTCGAGTGTTTCCACCGAGATCGTGATCCGATCTTCTGGGACATCCAGACCAGTCCGCGCCCGCTTAAAGACGGCTATTACACCATCTCGGATCAACCCGGCTTCGGCATTGAGATCGACCGCGCCTATGTCCAGCGCTACAAGGTGAGCTAGACGCCATGATCATCAAGAAGCTAGAGGTTTTTCCCATCGAGTTTCTGGAAGCGGTCGATAACTTTTCGACCCGCTATATCGTGATTGTGCGGGTCGAAGCCGCGGATGGTACGGTCGGCTGGGGGGAATGTTTCACCCTGTTCCGCGAAGCGACCGCCGCCACCGAAGCCCTCATCCGCAATGGCCTCGCCGATCTCGTGGTCGGCAAAGACGCCTATGATGTCGAAACGCACTGGCAGGCCATGCGTGACCGGGTGTGGTGGTACGGCGACGTGGGCGGGATCGCCGCGTTTGCCATCAGCGCCATTGATATGGCGCTCTGGGATCTGAAAGGCAAATTGGTCAAGCTGAACCTGTCGCAGATGCTCGGCGGCGCGCTCACCGACCGTTTGCCCGTCTGCGCCAGTTCGCACCCCAAAGCCTCCAAGATCGAAGACATGGCGGAAGAACTGGCCGGGCACATCAAAGCGGGTTACCAGTTTGTGAAGGTGGGCTTCGGCAAGAAGGGCGAGTCGAATCTCGGCGTCGACCCGGAACGCGACATCTACTTTGTCAAGACCGTGCGCGCGGCGATTGGCCCCACAGCCGGGTTCATCGTCGATGTGGGGGCGCGCTGTCGCTGGGATATTCCCCGCGCGGTGTACACCGCGCAGAAGATGAGCGAGTATCATCTCACGTGGCTGGAAGATCCGTTTCACCCGGATAACTTCAACGCCTTCCGGCATTTACGCGCCGCGGTTCCGCAAATGCGAATCGCGCTTGGAGAACGCTTCTTCAACGTGTACGACTACAAACGCCTGCTCGAAGCCGACGTGACCGACGTCATCCTGATTGACGCGGGGCGTGCCGAAGGCGTGACGGGCATGTGGAAGGTGATTCAGATGGCGGCGCGGCAGAATATCGCCATTGATGCGCACAGCTTCAGCAGCGCGATCAACACGGCGGCGAGCATTCACCTGTCACTGTGCGCGCCCTTCCGCACCATGTTCGAACTGAAGCCGGTCGTCAACGCCATGCATCACGAACTTGTGACCAATCCGGTCGCGCATGTCGACGGCTGGATCTACGCGCCGCCCGGTTACGGCCTCGGCGTTGAGGTCATGGAAGACGCCGTGCACAAATTCGCGATCAAGTTCTGATCAGTAGCGCCCGTTGTCATCGGGATAGTACAGATCGACATTTTTCGCGGAGATGAACGTGTGATCGATGTAGGCCGCGGGCGGCACGGGCTCGCCGTGCAGAATTTTGAGCGCAATCTCGATCAGGCGTTCACCATAGCGTTCCGGGTGAAAGGCGGTTGAGCCGATGATGCGGGAATTGCCGCGCCGCAGCTCATCGCGCAGCCGCCGATCAGCCCCTTGCCCGACGATGAGCACATCGGCGAGACGGAAGGCTTTACTGGTCGCTTCAAGCGTGCCAATGGCGGCATCATCATTGAAGCAGATCACGGCAATGCGGCTGCCACGGGGAATCTCGTCGAGGATGCGTGCCATCTGATGCTCGCTCACCTCGCTGGTGTTGCCACAATCCAGGTGGAAAACCCGGTCCTCTCCTACCGGCCCAATCATGGATTCGAGCCCATCCAGTTGACCCTGAATGCGATTCGCGGTCAGCGCCCCAGCGCGGGGATGCTCCATCACAATCAGGGCATCGATGAGCCCGCCCCATTCCTGCTGGACGGCTTTGCCCAGTTCAACGCCCGCGATGTAACCCGTCTTATAGTTATCCACGCCAAAGAACGTCGCGCCCACGATGGGGATATCGACCGCGATCAGCGGAATGCGCTTCTGCGAGAACTTGTAGTTGAGCTGGCTGCCCACCATCTCGTCAATCTGGAATTCGATCATCAGATCGACATTCTGCGCGATGAAATGGTCGGCCAGTGTCAGCGCCAATTCACCGCTCAGCCGGTTGTCGGCGACAAGCAGCTCCAGTTCTTGATGCCGCCGCGCCGCGAGTTCCAGCCCGCGCCGCACATCCCGACCAAACGGAATATCTTCGGTGAGGTTCGCAAACCCGATGCGATAGCGGGTTTGCTGGTCGGGCGTGTAGGTGGTGGTGGTTTGGTCGCCGCATACGGTGACCGGAATGCCCGCTGAGCGCACCTGATCGACCAGGTCCTGCGGGGCCGTACCATCGGTAAACAGGTGATGGATATCGGACAGCTTGGCAAACGAGCTCAGCGCGACCCGCTCGAATTTGCTGCTGTCGACCAGCGCCACGACCCGCTGCGCCGTCTTGACCATGAGGGCTTTCAGTTCGGATTGCGCCACATCACTTTCGGTGAGACCGCTGGTCACCGAAAACCCGGCGCACGACATGAACGCCGTCCGGACATGCAGATTTTCCAGCATCGGCGCGCCGAGCAGACTCGCCAATGTGCTGCCATCCCGCCGCAGAATGCCACCGAGCACAATCACGGTGCAATCCCGCAGACTGCTCAGGCGGCGCGCAGTTTCCAGACCGTTGGTGATGATCGTCAGTTCGCGCCGGTTTTGCAGGGAATCCACCATCGACAGCACCGTCGTGCTGGCATCCAGAATGATGGTGTCGCCATCTTCCACCATGTTGGTCGCCCAGCGCGCAATCAGTTCTTTGGCGTCGGCGTTGATGCGCGCTCGTTCTTCGTACTGCTGCCCGCCCGCGGCCCGCTGTGAACGGGGCACGGCTCCACCGCGCACGCGCATGATCTGGTTTTCTTCTTCCAGCGCGCTGAGATCATTGCGAATGGTTCCTTCAGAGACGTTGAGTTGTTCCGCCAGTTCGGTCACCTTGATTCCGGACTGCTCCTCGAGAATGCGGACAATCATCTGGCGGCGTTCATAGGTAGTCAGGTTTTTCAAGTGTTGGCGTCCTTTCGCGCCGCCCAGCCGACGAGGCGTGCGCAGTCAACTCTATTGTCAAACTTTAGCCGCTGCTTGCAATACTCAATTGGGAAATTTGACTTTTTCTGATGATCATGCTACGTTAATTTATGAAATTGAACAAATATCGACAAGTTTCAACAATTTTGCACAAAGGAGCCTGCGGCACAGACGACCTTGCGTTTCCGTCTACTTGCTACTTGTTACTTTTCTAGGAGAAATTGAGAATGAACCTTTCCCGTAAGTTGTTTTCGATAGTCCTGGTTGTCACCCTGATTGGTGGCATGGCGTTCCCGCTGTCGCTCCAAGCTCAAGATAACGGCGCTTGCCCCACTGCCCAAGACTCCTATACCATTGGTTTCGCCAACCTGACGGAAGATATCGTCTTCACGCAGCTCGTCCGTGATGGCATTCTGTCGGCGGCGGAAGCGGCGGGGAACGTCGAAGTCGTGCTGGCGGACAACCGCCTTGACGGCGCGACCGCGCTCGCCAATGCCGACAACTTCATTGCGCAGGGCGTCGATGGCGTGATCGAATTCCAGACCGACGAAGCCTTCGGCAACGTCATCATGAGCCGCTTCCGCCGCGAAAACATCCCGGTCATCGCCATCGACATCCCCATGCCGGGCGCGACCTTCTTCGGCGCGGACAACTACAACGCCGGTCGTCTGGCGGGTGAAGCCCTCGCCGCGTGGGTGAACGAAAACTGGGCGGGTGAGGTCGACGCCGTACTCGTGCTCGAACTGCCGCAGTCCGGCCCGATCCCTGCTGCCCGTATGCAGGGTCAGTTGGAAGGTCTGCAAGATAATTTGGCGAACGCCGTCCCTGACGACATGATCTTCCGCCTCGACAGCAAGAATACGCAGGAAGAATCGTTCCAGGTCGTCAGCGACATTCTGCCGACCATCCCCGATGCCGATCATATTGTCGCCGTGACGATCAACGATGGTACGGCGCTCGGCGTGATTGCGGCGGCGGAAGCGGCTGGCCGCGCTGATCAGATTATGGTCGTCGGTCAGGGCGCGGATCCCTCCGGTCAGGAAGCCATGCTGGCGGAAAACAGCCGTTATCTCGGCGCGACGGGCTACTTCGCCGAAGAATATGGTTCCTACCTGATTCCGGCGATGCTCGACCTGCTGGAATGCCGCCCGGTTGCCCCGGCGATCTACGTGAACCACGTGTTCATCACCAAGGACAACCTGTGCGAATACTACGGCGAGAACTGGCCGGATACGTGCCCGGCGGCCACGCCCTCCTCGTAGTCCGCGCGGCGACTAGCTAGAACTTTGGGGTGCGGGTCGGCAAACCGACCCGCACCCCCAAATTAGGGCAATTAGAAACATTTGTTTCAGAAAGACGAACTATTCATGGATGGCACAGTGACCGGCGAGCGGTCACGATCCCAGCGACTGCGCTTAGCAGCTTGCTGAAAGGCGAGCGCCTGACCACGCTCAACCTGTTCGCCACTTTTCTTATCATCTGCATCATTTTTGCCTCACAATCGCAATATTTCCTCACGCTCGACAATTTCCTCAACGTCGGGCGGACGCTGGGCGTGGTGGGGATTGTGTCCATTGGCATGACCATGGTCTTGATCAGCGGCGGCGTTGATCTGTCGGTCGGGTCGGTGGCCGCTCTCTCTGGCGTGGTGACGAGCATTCTCTGGCTGCAAGCGGGCATCCCGCTCGGGATTGCGACCGTGATCGGGCTGGCGGCGTGTGTGCTGGTCGGCTTCATCAACGGTTATCTGGTCGCGGTGGTGCGCATTAACCCGTTGATCACGACGCTCGCCTCTTTCTCGATTGTGCGCGGTCTGGCATTCGTCCTCAGCAACGGTCAAACGAATCAGTTGGCGAACCCGGCGTTTCAATTTCTCGGTCGCGGCGAAGTCGCGGGCATTCCGGCGTCACTCCTGCTGATGGTGCTGCTGTTCGTCGCCGCCTTCATCGTCATGCACTTCACGCAGTTCGGGCGCAACCTGTATGCGATTGGCGGGAGCGCGGAAGCCAGCCGCCTCGCCGGGATCGCCGTGCGCCGCCACCTGCTGATCGTTTACACGCTGTCCGGCTTACTGTCCGGTCTGGCGGGCATTGTGATCGCGTCGCAGCTCGCCTCCAGCGCCCCACGCGCCGCTGTCGGGCTGGAATTCACGGTGATTGCCGCGGTCGTGCTCGGCGGCACGAGTTTGAGCGGCGGCAAAGGCACCTTGATCGGCACGCTGGTCGGCGTGTTTATCCTACGCGTCCTCGATAACGGTCTGGTGCAGACGCGGGTCTCCTCGTTTTATCAGGATGTGGTCAGCGGCTCGGTGCTGCTGCTGGCAGTAGGCTTCGACCAGATTCGCCAGAAGCTGGTCACCACGGTGAAGGATCGCTCATGACGACGCCTCTGCTGACGATGCAGCACATCACGAAGAGTTTTTATGGCGTCAAGGTGCTCGACGATGTGTCGATTGACCTGCGGAGCGGCGAAACCTTGGCGCTCCTCGGCGAAAACGGCGCGGGCAAATCGACCCTGATCAAGATCCTCAATGGCGATTACCGCCGTGACGACGGCACCATCCTGATCGATGGGCAGCCCGTCGCTATCAACGAGCCGCGCGACGCCGAAAACCTCGGCATCCGCATGATTTATCAGGAACTCCATTACGCGCCCGAATTGTCGGTCGCGGAAAATCTTCTGCTCGGCGATCTCCCCCGGCGCAGCGGCGCGTTGAAGTGGCTGGTCGACTGGCAGCAGATGAATGAGCGCGCCCGACAAGCGCTTCAACTCCTGAATGTCGATATCTCCCCGTCGACGAAGATGCGCGAGCTGAGCGTCGTCGAGCGCGAAATCATCGAAATTGTGAAGGCGCTTAGCCGTCAGGCGCGGATCATCGTCATGGACGAACCTACTGCCGCGCTCACGCCGCCGGAAGTGCAGCGCCTGTTCGGCATCATTCGCGGCTTGCAGGAACGCGGCGTAGGCATCATTTACATCTCCCATCGCCTTGATGAAGTCTTTGAAATTGCCAACCGCATCACCGTGCTGCGCGACGGTAAACATGTCGGCACGCACCCGCGATCCGAGGTGACGCATCAGGCATTGGTGCAGATGATGGTCGGACGCAGTCTGGAAAACCGCTCAGAAGCGCGGACCAAGACCGCGGCGGTCGTGCAGGACGCGGTCGCGCTGGACGTGCGCGGACTCACCAAAGCGGGCGCATTCGCGAACATCGATTTGCAGGTGCGCGCGGGTGAAATTGTTGGCTTGTTCGGCTTACTCGGCGCGGGGCACACGATTCTGACCCAGGCGATCTTCGGCGCGGTCAAAGCCGACAGCGGGGCGATCAGCGTGCATGGTCAAGCCGCGCACATCACCTCGCCGCAAGGGGGCAAACACGCGGGGATCGGTTTCGTCCCGCTGGATCGCAAAGTCAACGGTCTCGTGCTGGATATGAGCGTCCGCAAGAACATCACACTGTCCAACTGGCATGTGCTCGCCAAATTCGGTGTGTTTCAACGCGCTCAGGAAATGAACCATAGCCGCGGCTGGGTCGATCAACTGGGTATTCGCATGGCGGGTGGCATTGAAACGCACACGCGCTACCTGAGCGGCGGCAATCAGCAAAAAGTGGTGCTGGCCCGCTGGCTGGAAGCGAATGTCAAGGTGCTGCTGCTCAATGAGCCGACGTGGGGCGTCGACGTGGGCGCGCGTTCCGACATCTACGATCAACTGGAAGCGCTGGCCGCGCAAGGGCTGGCGATTCTCATGGTGTCGTCTGACATCGAGGAAGTGCTCTCGGTCAGTCACCGCATTCTCACGATCTATAAAGGTCGGCTGACGGGCGAATTCTCGCAGGCCGAGGCGACGCAAGAGAAGCTGCTCCACGCTGCCGCAGGAGGCATAGTATGAATTCAGTTCGGATGCGCAGCCTGCAAGAGCTCGCCAGCCTCGTCGTGATGCTCGTGGTGATCGTGGTCGTCATGAGCGCGTCGTCACCCGTGTTTTTCACGGCGCGCAACCTCGAAAACACGCTGCTGGACATCACGACGGTGGGAATTCTCGCCATTTTCACCACCATGCTCATGATCGGCGGCGGGCTGGATCTGTCCATCGGGTCGACGCTGGCGTTGGGCGGCGTGATCATCGGCGTGTATCAGGAAACGTGGGGCATTCTGCCCGCGGCGGGTGCCGCGGTGCTCGTGTGCGGCTTCGTCGGGCTGATCAACGGCTTTCTCGTGACGTATGTCGGCATCAATCCACTCATCACGACGCTCGGCATGCTGTCGATTGCGCGCGGTGTCGCCTTTGTGCTCGCGAACGGCCTCACCATCCCCGTTTTCGATCTGCAGGGCACCCAACTGGACGCCTACACCGCCTTCACGCAGCTTGGGGAAGGTCAGGTGTTGGGGATAACCACGCCCGTCTTTGTGATGCTGGTGCTGTTCGTCGGCGCGCTGCTGGTGATGCAGTTCACGCCCTACGGGCGCGCGATGTACGCCATCGGCGGCAACTATCAGGCGAGTAAACTGGCCGGGCTGGCGGTGCGCCGCTACCGGATGATCGCCTATACGCTCTCCGGTCTGAGCGCCGGCGTCGCCTCCGTCCTGCTGACCTCGCGGTTGTATGCTGCCGACCCGCGCGCGGCCACGGGCATGGAGCTCACCGTGATCACCGCCGCCGTGCTGGGCGGCATTAGTCTGGCGGGTGGCAAAGGGACGCTGATCGGCACGACACTCGGGGTGCTCATCCTCTCCGCGCTGCTGAACGGCATGAAGCTGTTGAGCACGTCGACTGATGCGCAAAACATCGCGTTGGGACTCGTGCTGCTGCTGGCGGTCGGGCTGGATCAACTGCGCCAGCGCAACGTCAACCTGCTGCGCTTTGTGCGCTCCAACCGGCTTGTGCCGGAATCGGTGGCGACTTCGCAGACGAAAGCGGTCAAACCGTGACTGCCCCACTCCCCGATGTGACGCGTTTTCTGATCGATTTCAACGTGCATGCCGTGGCGGCGGCGCTCGGTGTGCCGATCCCGGCAGAAGCCGAGGCATTGCTGTACGGCGTGGCGGCCACCGACCTCGCGGCGTATCAAGCGGAAATCGATGCCGAGCTCGCACAAACGGCGCAGGCGTTTCACGCGCACCGTGGCATCACGGCGCTCAGCAAGCTGCTCCCGGCGGGTAAGCGCGTGCTGTGCATCGGCGACTCCATCACCACCTACCGCCGCAGTTATGCGCGTCTGCTCGAACACCTGCTCGCGCCCCACGGCATCGAGGTGGTGAATCGCGGCTTTTCCGGCTACACGTCAACGCATGGGCTCGAACTGACCTACACCCAGTTCCTAAGTCTGCAACCGGATCTGGTGTTCATCAAATACGGCGTCAACGACTGTAAGCAGTTCGGCGGCGAGCAGACGCTGGTCAGCCGCGCCGAGTATGAGCGCAACCTCACGCGCATCATCGCCGCGTTTCGACAACACACGCAGGCGCGGATTGTGGTGCTGACGCCGACGCCCGTGGTCGAAGGGGTGGTCAACGCGAACCCGGATATTCAAGCGATGCGGCTCGTATGGAGCAATGACGTGCTGCACCAGTTTGCGGATGCAGCGCTCACTGCCGCGCTGCAAGCGGGCGTGCTCGGCA
Source organism: Candidatus Flexifilum breve (assembly GCA_016717205.1). Lineage (GTDB taxonomy): Bacteria > Chloroflexota > Anaerolineae > Aggregatilineales > Phototrophicaceae > Flexifilum > Flexifilum breve. Next base: position 1,050,053 of record JADKGC010000002.1, on the reverse strand, counting down.
TCGATCTCTGGCCTGTGTTTGGACCACTCCCCGACGCCGCGCTGTACTGCGCCGATGGACTGCACCCCAATGCCGCTGGTCAGACGCGCCTGCTGGCCCACGTGCTTGAACGTATTTCCGACTATTTACAACAAGGATAGCTTATGGCGATCAAAGCGAAAATCGGCGTTTTCGGGATCGGATTGGCGGCGTACTGGCCGCAGTTTGACGGTCTGAAGGAACGGCTCGAAGGGTATCAGCGGGATGTAGAAGCGAACATCGCCGCCATGGGCGCTGAAGTGATTTCCGCCGGGTTGGTCGACAACGCGCCCGGTGCCCAACAGGCCGGTGATTTGTTTGCCAGCCACAATGTGGATCTGATCGTGTGCTACGTGGGCACCTATGCCACCTCGTCGCAGGTGCTGCCGGCTGTGCAGCGGCGCAAAGCCCCGGTCTTGATCCTGAACTTGCAGCCGATTCCCGCCCTCAACTACCTCGATACGGATACCGCGGAATGGCTGGCGAACTGCTGCGCCTGCTGTGTGCCCGAAATCTCCAACGCCTTCGCGCGCAGTCGAATTCAGTTCAATGTGGTGACCGGGCTGCTGCATCCCGTTGAAGGCTACGCCGCGCAGTATCACGAACGGGCGTGGCGCGAGATCGCCGAATGGATCGACGCCGCCAGCGTGATGCGAGAACTCTCCTACAGCCGCATTGGTTTCCTCGGGCACACGTACCCCGGTATGCTCGATATGTACTCCGATTTCACCATGCATCACGGCCAGCTCGGCGCGCATATCGAAGTGCTGGAAATGGACGACCTGCACCAGCGGGTGAGCGCTGCCACTGAAGGCGAAATCAGTGCTAAGATCGATGAGATTCGCGGCGTCTTCAATATCGTTGGGCGCGGACGTGACAAGATTTCGCAGGATGTCACCCCGGAGGCGCTGCACTGGGCGGCACAAGTGGCCGTCGGCCTCGATAAGCTGACCCGTGATTTCAACCTCAACGGGCTGACCTACTACTATCGTGGGCTGGATGGCAACTCGAATGAAGAACTCGGCGCGAGTGTCATCATCGGCAATTCCCTCCTCACCGGGCGGGGCATCCCGGCGTCGGGCGAAGGCGATCTCAAAACCTGCATCGCCATGCTGATCATGGATCGTTTGAAGGCGGGCGGGTCATATACTGAATTCTATGCGCTCGACTTCAACGAGGATTTTATCCTCATGGGGCACGATGGCCCCGGCCATGTGGCGATTGCCGATGGGAAACCCGTTCTGCGCGGCCTGGGCTTGTATCACGGCAAGCGCGGCTATGGCCTGTCGGTCGAAATGAAAGTGAAAATGGGGCCGATCACCATTCTCGGGCTGACCCAGACCGCCGAAGGGAAGTTGAAGATGCTGGCCGCCGAAGGAGTCTCAATCCCCGGTGATACCATGCAGATCGGGAATACGAACTCGCGCCTCAAGTTCGGCCTCGACCCGGCCACCTTCATGAATGTGTGGTGCGAACACGGCCCGACCCATCATGTCGCGCTGGGCGTTGGTCATCAACTGTCGCGCATTCGCAAGCTGGCGCGCCTGCTCAACTTCGAATTGGCAGTTATACAGTGACAGGGAGAAATTAGATGCAGCGCGTTGGGTTCTTGTTGCAGGTGAAGAAAGATAAGCTGGACGAGTACAAGCAGCATCATGAAGCCGTGTGGCCGGAAATGCTGGCCGCGCTGCGGCGTACGGGATGGCGCAATTACAGCCTGTTTCTGCGCGATGATGGCTTATTGTTTGGTTACTTCGAAGCCGAAGAGAGCTTTCAGGCCTCCCTCGACGGTATGGCACGCGAGGAAATCAACCTCAAATGGCAGGAGTTTATGGGGCCGTACTTTGAAGCCATCTCCGGACGCCCTGACCAGAACATGATCACGCTGGAAGAAGTCTTTCACACCGATTGACATAATCGCCGGAGTCAGGGCGACCCTCAGTTCACAGTCAAGCAGTACCGCGCTGACACAGGGGCGGAATTGTCGCCGCTGTGTCAGCGCGGTACTGCTTGGTTGAGGTTGGCTGGTGTAAGGTGGGTGATACGTTATAACCCCATGGACAGTTCGCCGTAGGATCTGCGGGAAACTGGACTGCCCCGCGTTTAGTGGACAATAGCATTGTCACGGGCGAAGCGTTGCTCAAAAACCGCCGGGCAGCGGTCGGGATGGAGGTGAAATCCGCCACCCATTTCTGGTTGGGACGTTGCGCGGTGAGGTCTCGGTTGAGTCCGGAGCACACGCGTCATCGCAGTCCGCTCAATTTCTGTGTCAATCTGCTCCGTGGGTTGATCGCTTATTGCCATCAGCCCAAGAAACCTTCGCTTCACCTTGACACCTGCCAAACGGACGCCATTGCTTAGCCCTAACTGACGTGTGAAATAGCCTCATACCTATACTTAAAAACCTACCCTGTCAGATTTGGGGTAAGGTAGTCAGCGGCGAATGCCTGACAGGGCGTTCCATCAAACGGACCAACCCGTACCCGAAGCATGAATTTTTGCTTGTCATGTATAGCAGTTTCCGACTTAGTCTAAAGCTTTTGCCAGAAGAGTCCGGTATATGATCAGACGATAGGGGAAAGGACTCAACCATGCCGTACCGTGTATCCTGGATTATCGAGAATCGGCTGCTGCTTATCGCTTATGACGGCGTGATCTCACGCGCCGATCTGGTCGGCTATCTGGATGAGTCAATGACCATGCGTGACAAAGCCAACGAAATCCTGGGCGAAGGCGGCCCGCTGGTACACACCATCACCGACGCGCGGCGCATGTCCAAAAATGAAATGACGTTCAAGGACGCGCAGACCATTGCGCAGCAGCTCCGCCATCAGCGGGTGGGCTGGTCAATCTATATCCCGAAGAACGCCATCGATCAGTTCTTCGCCAACATCGGCCATCAGATCGTCGGGGCGCGCTACCGCTCGTTCCCCACCGTCACCGAAGGCATCGACTTTCTGAAGTCGGTGGACGAAACGCTGCGTAACCTCGACTACGCGGCCACTGAAGAGAGCATCTCCCGCTCGCCGTTCAAGAAATAGACCGCCGTCTGCTCGGCGGGTGCGACCTCGATGGCCACCCGCTCGAATTCATTCAGCGCGCCGCCGCTGCGCCTCGATAATTGCACTCCCACGCGGACGCGATCACGACGAAGCCCTGCTTTTCCAGCACGGCGCGGCTCATCGGGCTGGCATCAATCGTCAGGAAGCGATAGCCGCGCCGCTGCGCCTCCTGCGCCCGCACCGCGACCAGCGCCGTGTACAGACCGCGATTGCGATACTCCGGCAGCGTCGCGCCGCCCCACAACCCGGCGAAGTCCGTCTCCGGAAAATCAATCCACCCCTCGCAGACCGGCTGACCCTCCACATAAGCGGCGTACATGCTGATCGACTCGGGGTGCTCACGCAGCAGCGTGATTTTGTTCCGCTGCGCCACGCTGTGATCCTCTTCCGGCCAGACCGCTTCGATCACCGCATAGATATCAGCCAGACCGCGTTCGTCGGTGACGCGGCGCACATCGTGCGTCACAGGCTGCGCCAGCTTCGGCGGCAGTTCGCTGAGGTCGAGCGCCATGACGGCGTCGGCGGGCTCATTGACCTCGAAGCCGTGGCGGATCAACCGTTCGCGCAGATCGGCGGGTTGATCGTGCCCGAACAGCTTCCACTCGAACTCGTCAGCCAGGCCGAGCGTTGTAAAATGCGCGATCTCCTGCGCAATCACCGCGTCGGCGTTGGCCGCGTCCAACTGCGAATAGATCACCGCGCCGCGCTCCGGCTCGATCACGCGGACGACGTGCTCGGTCGCTTCCCGGCGCGTACCGGGGTAGCGAATATCGATGCGCTGCTGCTGGTCATACAAGGCGCGAATCTGTCCCACATCCATCGTCCCACCGCCTCTCGTTTGGCAATATAATGTGCGCAAGGTTACACTCAAATCGCATCGAATATCACTTAAAGGTTCACCCCATGCGCAAGATCCTTTTGTTCTCGCTTCTATTGATTCTCCTGACAGCCTTCGGCGTAAGCGCGCAAGAGGGGGCAGGCACGACGCTGATCCCCATCGGCGGCTTTTATGTCGAAACGTTCCCCGGTTTCGCGCAGCAGGCGATTGACCATGCGCTGACGCTGGACACCGACCGCGTCTACATCCTGATGATGCCGTATGCCTACACCTACAACCCGGTGGCGCAGACGGAAGAGGAACTGGTCGATAACGAACTGGCCGCGGAGAACCGCCGCCGTCAGCTTGAAGACGCGTGCAGTGAACTCGCGCCGGAAGAACTGAGCTGTCACGTGGTCGTGCCGCCATTCTACACCCGCGAATCCGTGCAGGTGGAAATCGCGCTCGACTATTTTGACGACGATCTCGCGGGCATCTACTTCCTCGGTGGCGATCAGACGTGGGCGATGCAGATCGTCGCAGGCACGCCGATCGAAGAAGCGATGCGCGCGGCGTTCGTGGACGGCGTGCCAATGGGCGGCAACAGCGCCGGTCTCGCGATTCTGTCATGGACGATGATCGGCGGCTACCTCGGCGACTTTGGCCCCGAAACCGGCTTGAACGAAGGCGCGGTCGACATTTGGAACGGCGAAGATGCCGACTTCAATGGCGAAACTGTGCCGCGCCGCGGCCTCGACTTCGGCCCGACGAACGTCGTCCTCGAACAGCACTTCTGGGAACGCGCGCGCCTCGCCCGCCTGCTCAACACGATTGTGCAGCCGGATGTGCCGCATCTCGGCGTCGGCGTGGACAGCTTCACGGGCGGGCTGGTGCTCAATAACGCGACCTTCGGGAGCGTGTTCGGCGTGTATGGCGCGGCCGTCTTTGATGCGGAGACGCTCGGCGCGGCGGAGAGTGCCAGCTACGTGGGCGGCGTGCTCAGCGTGCGTAATGTGCTCGTGCATGTGCTCGCTCCCGGCGAATTCGGCTACAGCCTAGATGAGCTCCAGCCCTCGTGGGTCAACGCGACGGGCACAATCAACCGGGACTGGACGACGGCGTTTGATGTGCCGCAGGGCGCGGGTATGTTGATGCTGCACAGCAATTTGACCGAGATTGTGGCAGAAGAAGCCGGAAGTTTTGCGAACGCGGTTGCTATCATCACCGCCTATGCGGATGACGACGACGCGGCGGACGTGGCCGAACTGTACGAGGGGTCAGCGGTGGAAGTGATCCAGTTGGCGGCGGGCGACGCGCTGCCCGATCTGACGGGCTACGGCATGATCATCGTGCACGCGGGCGACCAGTCGCTAATCGACGTGGAGCAGCTCGAACCGCTGCGCGCGGCCTGGGAAGGCGGCTCGATGCTGATGATGGATGACGCGGCTTCGGCGGCAGCGGGCATGTTCTATTCCGCCCATGCGCCGACCCCCTACGACAGCGACGACGACGTGCTGATCGAAGCGGCGACGCAGGGCTCGTTCATCCTCGGCAATACGGAGATTCGCCCCGGTCTGGGTCTGTTCTATGCGAACGTCGAACCGAGCGTGCTGGATGATAATCGCTATGGTCGGCTGTTCTCGCTGGCCTACGCGCATCCCGAACTGCCCGTAGTGGCGCTCAATGACAATGTGATTGTGACGATTGAGCCGTCGATGGGCGCGCTGGTCGATGCCCGCAGCACCAATGGGCTGATCGTGCTGGATTTTGGCGGCGCGGCGCTCTCCGAAGGCGATAACGGGTACATGGTCGTCGGCAACGGCGTGCTCGACGTGTTCGCCCCCGGCGAGATGGTCATCCCGACGAATTCATAAAACAGGACTGAGGACTGAGCCTTTTAGGACTGAGTAACTGCAATAGTTTTGTTTGTCACTCAGTCCTCAGTCCTTGGCCCTCAGTCCTTAAACACAAAGCGGCTTATCACAGAGAAAGGGTTAAACATGGAATTCGCAATTACATTTAAAGGTGATATTGATCCCAAGCGCACCGTGAAGCTCGTCCAGATGGCGGAGCAAGCCGGTTTCACGCATGCCTGGTTTTTTGATTCCCATGTGTTGTGGCGCGAATGCTTCGTCACGATGGCGATGTGCGCCGAACACACCGAAAAGATTAAGTTTGGCACGTGCGTGACCAACCCCGGCGTGCGCGACTGGTCGGTGCAGGCCAGCCTGTGGTCGACGCTGGCGATTCAGAGCGGCGGGCGCGTCGTGATGGGCGCGGGGCGCGGCGACAGTTCGCGGCGTGTGCTCGGGCAGAAGCCGCTGACCATCGAAACGCTGGTCGAATTCGGCGATGCGGTCAAGAAGATGGTGAAGGGCGAGAGCGTGCAGTACGAGCAGGATCTCGCCCCCGTGCAAATTCCGTGGGCGCCCGGCCTTGATCTGCCCGTGTGGTATGCCGCCTATGGCCCGAAAGCCCTCACCGCGACCGGACAGCACGCCGACGGCCTGATCATCCAGCTCGCCGATCCGTTCCTCGTCAAGTGGTTCACCGATCAGGCGCTGGAAGCGGGCAAGGCCGCTGGCCGCGATATGTCCACCTTCAACGTGATGTCCGCCGCGCCCGTGTGGGTCGGCGACATGGCGACGGCGCGCGCCAACACCCGCTGGTTCCCGGCGATGGTCGGCAACCACGTCGCCGATCTGGTCGAACGCTACGGCAAGGAAGGCGGATCCGTCCCCAAGCGCCTCACCGACTACATCGAAGGGCGCAAGGGCTACGACTATCGCCACCACGCCGACAAGAACGCCGATCACCTCGGTTTCATCAGCAATGAGATCATCGACAGCTTCGGCGTACTCGGCGATGTCGACGCGCAGGTCGCCAAGATGCGCGAACTGGAAAGCGTCGGCGTGACGCAGTTCAACATTTACCTGATGTGCGGCGACGAAGAACGCATCGTCGAAGAATACGCGCAGCACGTGCTGCCGCGCTTCAAGTAAGTGATGAGTAATGAGTGATGAGTCAGATTGAGCGCTTCGAAGATTTGATTGCGTGGCAAAAAGCGCGACAATTGACGAAAGCTATCTACGAGATGACTCGTGAGGAACGGTTCGCACGGGATTTCGGTTTGGCTGGACAGATACAGCGGGCGGCTGTTTCGATCATGTCCAACGTTGCCGAGGGTTACGAACGCGGTAATCCGGGTGATTTCTACCGATTCTTGTGCATTGCGAAAGCATCTTGTGCTGAGGTACGTTCACAGTTGTATGTTGCTTTTGACATCGGTTATCTGACGAAAGCTCAATTCGATCTACTTATGAAGCAGGCAGAGGAAGTAGGCCGCGTTATTGGCGGTTTACGTGCCTCAGTCGAGAGACAAAGGAAATCGGGTAATGGGTAGCATAACAGGTGAGTAGGCAGCGTTTCGCCTCATTACTCATCACTCATTACTCGTTACTTTTCAACAAAGGAGACAAACATGGGAACAGTCTTTAAATACGGGACAGTCATCACCGCGGGCGAAATGACCCGCGCCGATGTGCTGGTCGAAGGCGAAATCGTCACGCTGCTCGGGCGGGACATCCCCACCGACGGCCACACCGTCGTCGACTGTACGGGCAAGTACCTGCTGCCCGGCGGTATTGACGTCCACACCCACCTCGATCTGTCGTTCGGCGGCACGTACAGCAACGACGACTTCGACACCGGGCACAAAGCGGCGGCCTACGGCGGCACGACCATGCACATCGACTTTGTGATCCAGCCCAAGGGCGGTTCGCTGCACGATGGCCTCAAGGAATGGCAGCAGAAGGCCAAGCTGGCGCAAATCGACTATGCCTTCCACATGGCGATCACCGACCTGCGCGAAGACGTGATGGCCGAAATCCCGACGATGGTCGAAGAAGGCATCACCAGCCTCAAGCTGTTCATGGCTTACAAGAACGTGTATCAGGTGGACGATGCGACGCTGTTCCGCGCCATGCAGCAGGCGGAAAAGAACGGCATGATCGTCATGGTGCACGCCGAAAACGGCGATGTCGTGGTCGAACTCACCAAGAAGCTGCTCGAAGAGGGCAAGACCGACCCGGTCTACCATGCGGCGTCCCGCCCGGCGGAAGTCGAAGCGGAAGCGACCAACCGCGCGGTGATGATGTCCGGACAGAGCGGCTGCGCGCTGTACGTCGTGCACATGACCAACGAAGGCGCCGTCGAAGCGCTGCGGCGGGGGCGCGCGCTCGGCTACCCGGTGATGGGCGAAACGTGCGTGCAGTACTTCTTCATGACCGTCGATGAACACATGGCGCAGCCCAACTTCCACGGCTCGAAGTATGTGTGCTCGCCGCCCATCCGCACCAAGCACGATCAGAAGGTGCTGTGGCAGGCGGTCAAAGATGGTACGCTGCAGGTCGTGAGCACGGATCACTGCGATTTCTGGTTTGAAGGCGGCGTCGGTCCGTGGCAGGAATGGGCGGCGGCGCACAACGGCGGCGAATGGGCGGCCTATGAAGCGCAGGATCCGACCTACCGCCGTCCCGGCAAGGAACTCGGCAAGGGCAACTTCGCCAAGATCCCGAATGGCCTCCCCGCCATCGAAGACCGCATGGTCATGCTGTGGCACGCGGGCGTGAACGGCGGCAAGCTGACGCCGCAGCGCTTCGTCGAACTCAACTGCACCAACCCCGCGCGCATCTTCGGCATGTACCCGAAGAAGGGCACGATTGCGGTCGGTTCGGATGCGGATATTTGCGTGTGGGACCCGCACAAGAAGCACGTCCTCAGCGCCAAGACGCATCACATGCGCTGCGACTACAACCTGTTCGAAGGGACGGAAGTGGAAGGCGTGCCGGTGATCGTGTACCAGCGCGGCGTGTGCCTGCTCGACGAGAACGGCTGGCACGGCGTCAACGGCAGCGGCAAATACGTCCCGCGCGCGCCGTATGCGCCTGTGCTGTAAGCTGGAATTCTAGTATCGTAGGGACGTGTAACGGACGCGCCGTTGCGCGTCCCTACGAAAACAAACTCGGTTTGGGGAGGGGCTGGTGGTGGGTTGGGCCTTTACCCTGCGTACACCTCGTCCGCCGTGATTGGCTGCGGCGCAATACTCCCATCGATGTACTGCGCGTGCCACAGGTGGAAGATCAGCACCGTCCACAGCGCATGCATCTCGTACTTTTCCTCGTGGATGTGCTCACGGATCAGGCGCTGCACCACGTCATAGCGGAACACGCCTGCCGCCTCGACCCGCTCGCGCGTGAGCGTCTGCTCGACCAGCGGACGCAGCAGCGTGCGCATCCAGCGCGAGGTCGGCGGATTGAAGCCCCACTTCGAACGCTTGAGCACACTTTCCGGCACCAAGCCGCGCAGCGCATCTTTGAACACGGCTTTCGTGCGCCCGTCGCGCAGCTTGTAGTTGAGCGGCAGCGTGAGCGCCAGTTCCGCCAGTTGATAATCCTGCAGCGGCGCACGCGACTCGATGCTCATGGCCATGCACATCTTGTCGACGCGGCAGTTCCAGTATTCAGGCAGGCGCAGACGCAGATCCGCGTAAGCGATCCGGTCGGTGAAGGTGGCGCGGCGCGGTTCGGCGAGCACCGGACGCAGCAGCGCGGCCACCGCTTCAAAGCCGCCTTCGGGCTGCGCCAGCAGTTCCGCGCCGCGCTCCGGTTCCAGCCAGCGCAGCCATTCGAGGTAGCGCCGTGCCGGGTCGGTGCTGTGCGATTTCTTCGCCAGCTTGCGCGCATTCTCAAAGTGCGGACCGTTCAGGCGTTCCAGCAGCGGCGTGAGCACACTGGCGCGCAGCACCCGCGGGATACTCAGGTAGCGATCCAGCACCTGATCCATTGCATAGTGGTTGTACCCGGCGAACAATTCGTCGCCGCCATCGCCGCTCAGCAGCACCGGGATGCGATTGATGCGCGCCAATGCTGAGACATACGCGTTGAGGATAGCCGTCGCATCGGTGATCGGCTCGTCGAGCATGTAGATCAGCCGGGTGACGAGGCTGGCCAGTACGCCGCCATCGTTGGCCTTCAGCTTGATCAGGTGGTGCTTGGTTTTGAGCGCCCGCGATACTTCCGCCGCGTACTCCACATCCTGATTGAATTTCTTGTCATACTGCGTGCCCGCGTCCGCCTCATAGCCAACAGTGAAGGTTTGCACGGGCTGGCCAGTTGCCTGCGCCATGATCGCCACGACCGCCGACGAATCGACGCCGCCGCTCAGGAATGCGCCGATGGGCACATCGCTCATCATCTGCGCTTCGACCGTTTCGATCAGCTTGGCGCGCACTAGTTTGACCGCTTCGGGATACTCCGGCGCGTGGCTGGTATCGACCGTGGGCTGCCAGTACAACCCTTTGCGCAGCGCCCCATGTTCGCTGATCAGATACTGGCCGGGGCACAGCTTCTCGATCCCGGCAAACAGCGTCAACGGCGGCGGCACATAGCCGAGCGTCAGATAAGCGGGCAGCGCCGCGTGATTCACCCCGCGGATAACACCCGGATGCTCGAACAGCGCTTTCGCTTCGGACGCAAACAACAGTTCGCCGCTGTCGAGACGCGTATAGTACAGGGGTTTTTCGCCCAGCCGATCGCGTGCCAGCAGCAGCCGCGCCTTCGCTTGATCCCACACGCCGAGGGCAAACATGCCGCGCAGCCGCGTGAGCATATCCACGCCCCACGCCTCGTAGCCGTGGACGATCACTTCGGTATCGGTTTTAGTGGCAAATACATGCCCAAGCTGTTCAAGTTCGGCGCGGAGCGCCTTGTAATTGTAGATCTCTCCGTTGAAGACGACGCTCACACAGCGGTCTTCATTGAAGATGGCCCCGGCGGGCGCGCCGAGGTCGATGATTGCGAGTCGGCCAGCGCCAAACGCCAAAACCCCATCATGATGGATGCCGTAACCATCCGGGCCACGGTGCGCTAAACGACGGGCCATGCGGTGGATGAGAGCGGGGTCGGCGATCGTGGGATGCAATTGTCCAAAAATTCCGCACATACCGAGGGGATCACAATCTGGTGGCGTATATCTTTCAATTATATATACGCTTTTATATGCGAAACAGTTCCGATCGTGTTAAATCTTCGTTTATTCGACCAACCAGTAGACGAAAGCCGCGGCGAACAGCGACGGCCACACCTCTTTCAGCCCCGGCGCGCCAACATAGGGAAACTCCCGGGCAATCCGAAATTTCATCTGCCGCGCCCACCAGTGAAAGTCCGTGCGCGTCCAGAAACGCAGGTGTTCGCCGGGCGTGACGATCCACTGAAGCGGGAAACGTCCCAACAGCAGCCGGAGGCGGTGATATACGTAGCCCGTGTTCGGAATCGACACGATGATCCCCTTGCGGGCGACCGGGCGCAGCGCGTTGAGCAGGCTTTCGGGGTCAGGCAAATGTTCAATGATCTCCGAGAGGATGATATAGTCGAACTGCGTCACGCCGGGGAAGTAGGCGGCGACCGCATCGCCAATCGGGCGGTTTACGTCGGCCAATTCGACCTTCAAGCCCTGCGATTGGCAGAACTCGACCGCTTTCGGCGCAACATCCAGCCCATAGCCGTCGATGCCGCGCTCGTCGATCAGGTACTTAAGCAGCGCCCCATCGCCCACGCCGAGGTCGAGCACCGAGTCACCTTTGGTGACAATCTGCGCGAAGACCTGCGCCCGCTTGAGCCGCCAGACGCCCATGTGCCCCGCCTTGTCCTCAAACTTGGAATCCCAGTAGGCGTCGTAGTCGGTCATGCCGACATGAGCGGTATCCGGGTAGAGGAACAGGCGGCGGATTTCGCGGTAGCGGTTGGCAAACCACACGTAGATCAGGCGGAGGGGGGAGCGCAGCAGCGCGTCTTTAAGCGTTCTCATGGGCTTTCTTCTCTAACACAGGCAAAGTGATGATGGCGGTCAGGGTGACAGACAGCGCGTAGATGCCGACGATGGTCAGCGCGCCGCCCGTCGCCGCCGCATCGCTGACCAGATACTGCGCCGGGATGACCTGCGCGGCGATCTCACCGTAGGGGCGCAGCGCGGTCTGTGTGCCCGTGAGCAGCAGCACCGCCCCGAGCGGCAGCATGATCGCCAGCGTGACGACTTTGGCAGCGACAATTTTCCACACGAGATTGAACGAGCGGTACAGCGAGCCGAACACGCCGCCGAAGCCCGTGATCACGCCGTACACGCACAGCACGAGGAGCGGCGCAATCGCCGGAATCCATTCCGCGCCGAGCAGCGGCGGGATGAAGATCGGCGCGGTGACGGCGACCACGCCGTAAAACACGACCGCCAGCACGATCAGCGCGATCAGCACGCGCAGGAAGTTGCGGCGTAGGCCGACATAATCGCCGCGCCCGACCATTTGCGGCACGACCGCCTGCATGTTGTCGAAGACCGCCGACGACAGCACGCTCGCCTGCGCGATGCCCGCGCTTGCCAGCGTCAAATAGCCGACCGCCGACGCCCCGCCGACCACGCCGACGATCTGCATGGGGATTTGCGAGAACAGCGCCGTGACATTCTTGTCCAGCGCATTCGCCACGCCGAACTTCCAGTACGGGCGCGGGGACAGCGTGCGCGTCCGCTTCATCACGGTGACGAGCGGCGGAAACGGCAGATCGCCCCGCGTGCGCGTGCGGTGATACACGATCAGCGCCATGAGCAGCGTCGAATACGAGTAGACGAGCCGCCCGATCACCAGCGCTTCGGGCGTCGGGCTGATGAGCACGGCGGCGATCAAGCACGTGGTCAGCACGAACTGGTTAGCATTCTGCATGAGGGCGAGCGTTTTCATGGAGCGGCGCGCTTGCAGGGAAGTCGTCACCAGCATATAGAAATCGTCGGCGATCAAGCCGAGCGAGAGCAGCCCCGCCAGTTCGCCAATGTGCCGGTCGCCATACCACGCGTCGGTGATCATCGGGCTGAGCAGCAGAATCAGCGTGACGAGGCCGAGCGTGAACGTCAGCGTCACCTGCATGTAGAAAGCCATCAAATTGAGGATTTCGCGGTCGTCGCGCGCGCCAATCGCCATGGCGAGGCGCGTCCCGGTGCTCGGGCCAATCCCGGTCAGGTCGAGCGCCAGCCACAGGCCGAGGAAGGTCTGCGCCCACCCGTAGATGCCGAAATCGTGCGCGCCCATCAGCCGCCACACCAGCAGCGACGAGATCAGGCTGAGGATCACGCTGCCAATTTTACCCGCCTGCAGGATCAGCGTATCTTGAATGAACCGACGGGCGAGCAGGGCACGGGCACGAGCGATCAAATGGCTACCTTTCCAGAGCATATGCCCATTGTAACGAGGCGCGCGCGGGATGGGTAGTCCCGGGCACACATGGACAGAACCAGAAATTTTCACAAGAAATTCGGATCCGCGGTGCAATTTTGGCGCTGGAATCTCATAGAATTAGCCATCATAAGCGCCTGTTATGCGGGCGACTTAGTGCTCTTTAACAACAAACCGGGGTGGGCGACGGGTAACGAAAGGGAGCTACAGACCTTGATCATGAGTCTGCATGCCACTGACCGTGCCGCTAGTCGACATTTTTCGGCAGATGAGATTACCTTCATCTGCCGGTATGGCTATCGTTTACATAACGCTGGAGTGATTTTTTGCCAGATGCGGCGGGATCATTTTCCGTCGGACGAGTCGCTCGCGCGCAGCTATTGGCGCTTGAGCGACGTGACGGTCGTACTCTGTCCCTGTGGTGAATGCGTCATTACGGTCTATAAAAACTCCGCTGCTTTCAAGAAAGATCGCAAAAAGGCCAAGTATGACCGGCAAGGGAAACGATTGGAGTACTGCTGTCCTTACTGTGGAGAAAGACAACTCGCTGCTTAAGCTCGTTCACGTTTCAAAGGGTTTCACTGATTCTTTTCGCACCGTTTGCAACGTCACCCACCCCGCTTTGTGGTTAAGGTCTGCCCAGGCGTCATTTGCTAACTCAACCATACCCCCTGTCTGAAAGTCTCCTAAATCACAATTGATCCCCTGTGCGTTTTGTGTTCCAATTGATTCATGTCTACTCGCAAATCCCCCCTCACGACCAATCCGGCGTTCAGTTGGACGATGATCCCGCTGTTCGCGGAAATGGACGCCGATTCCCTCGCGCGGATCGACGCGTGCGCGCATCGCCACCTCTACCAGAAAGGCGCGGTCATCCTGGCGGAAGGGGAAACGTGTTCCGGTTTGCACGTCGTGCTCAACGGGTTGGTGCGCATCTACCGCCTGAACGCCGAAGGCCGCCTGCACACGCTGAGCCTGCTGCGCCCCCCATCAATGTTCAACGAGGTGGCGGCGGTCGACGGCGGCGCGAACCCGTTCAATGCGGCGGCGGTCACCGATGTCGAGGTGCGCGTGGTTCCGCACGCCGCGCTGCGTACATGGATGGCGTCTGACCCGGTGTTGCTGAACAAGGCCGTCGCGGCGCTGGCGCATCTCAACCGCGAGTATCTGGAACGCCTCGAAGACATGACGTTCCGCACCATTCCTTCTCGCCTCGCCAAACTCTACCTGCACGAAACCATGTACGGCGATCAGATCGCCGAGACGCCATCCTCACTCACACAGGAAGACCTCGCCTCGATCCTCGGCACCACGCGCGAAGTCGTCGGGCGGGCACTGCGTAGTCTGGTGAACGCGGGCCTGCTCAAAAAAGTGGGGCGCACGGTCTACATTGTGGATCGCGCGGGGCTGGCGCATCTCGCCGAAACCAACGAAATCCCCGGCATCGGCATCGTCGAAATTTAACCGACGTTAAACTAATTCTATCGGTGCGTAATTTCACGAATACACTTCGTTAAATCTCATTTTCAAATCCAACAAAAGTTACAGATTCGGCGGTTAAAGCGGAGTATAGTGTCGGCTACATCGTTAAATTCGACATAGTGAGGAAGTTTTTCCATGACCCATATTATCACCAGCCTGTGCCTGCGCGATGGCGCTTGTCAGCTCGTTTGCCCGGTGGAATGCATCGTCGCTGGCCAGCCCGAAGCCGAATGGCCCTGGTACTTCATTGACCCCGACACCTGCATCGACTGCGGCGCGTGCATTCCGGAATGCCCGTACGAAGCGATCTTCATTCAGGAAGAAGTGCCGACCGCTTACACGATGGCCGCGGGCCAGAAGCGTATTCCGTTCGACACCAAGGCCGAAGTTGAATACGCGGGCGGCGAAGTCTTCGACCTGACCGGCGATATTCAGCCCAACTACGACTTCTTCGCGAGCGGCCCCGGCTACGACGCGCTGTAATTCATCGCTGACAGTCAACAGTGAACAGTTCACAGTTAAAAATGGCTGTGAACTGTTTTTATTTCCGCTACAATTCGGTGACTGTCAACTGGCCACTGTGAACTGATGACTCTCTATATTGTCCCGACGCCGATAGGCAATCTCGAAGACATCACCCTGCGGGCGCTGCGCGTGCTCAAGTCCGTCAAGCTGATCGCCGCCGAAGATACGCGCACCACGCGCTTTCTGCTCAAGCACTTCGAGATCGACACGCCGCTGACCAGCTATCACGAGCACAACAAGCTGACCAAGCTGGATGCCATCTTCGCCGCACTGACGGAAGGGGATGTCGCGCTCGTCTCCGATGCGGGAACGCCGGGCATCAATGACCCCGGCTATGAGCTGATCCGGGAGGCGGTGGCGCGCGGCGTGAAGATCGAGCCGCTGCCGGGGGCGAGCGCGGCGATCACGGCGCTGGTGGCCTCGGGTCTGCCGACCGATGGCTTCATCTATCTCGGCTTTCTGCCCAAGAAAGACAAAGCGCGGGCGGATTTCCTCGCCCCGTTCGTGGACGAACCGCGCACGCTCATCCTCTACGAAAGCCCGAATCGTTTGGTCGAGGCGCTCGAAGCGCTGGCACAAGCGCTCGGCGACCGCCCGGCGTGCGTCGCGCGCGAGATCACCAAGCTGCACGAGGAGTTTCAGCGCGGCCTTCTCAGCGTGATCGCGGCGCATTACCGGGCGCAGCCGCCGCGCGGCGAGATCGTCATCATCGTCGGGGGCGCGCCGCCCAGGGTGATCGAAACGTGGGACGAAGACCGCGTGCGCGCGGCGTTAGAAGTCCGCCGCGCCGCAGGGGAACCACTTAAAGTGGCCGCGAAGGCGGTCGCAGCGGAGTCTGGCTGGGACAGGCGATCCGTTTACGCGCTCGGGCTGGACAACTGACCCTAGTTTTCTTACCCAAAATCGTTACAATACGAAGCAATTCCGTCTGTGGGCGTGTCTGCACGCCTATTTTTTACGAGGACTTTAATGGCGTCTTATCACGGACCAAAAGCACGAGTTCAACGTCGTTTCGGGGAAGTCCTGGTGCCCCGCACGAAGTATCAGAAAATCGTTGAGAAGCGCGGTTTCCCGCCGGGCGATCATGGCAAGGAAAAGCAGTTCCGTTCCGGTCGCCGCAGCGACTTTGGCATGCAGCTCAACGAAAAGCAGAAGCTGGCCTTCATTTTCAATGTGCGCGAAGCGCAGATGCGTCGCTACTTCCTGCGCGCGCGTCGTCAGTCGGGCAACACCGGTGAAAACCTGCTCCGCCTGCTCGAACGCCGCCTGGACAACCTCGTCTATCGCGCGGGTTTCGCGGCGACCATTTGGGCGGCGCGGCAGATCGTCAAGCACGGTCACATCCTCGTCGATGGCAAGCGCGTCGACCTCCCGTCGTTCCAGATGAACCCGGGCATGGTCATCAGCGTCAAGGAAAACATGCGCACCAACGTGCATGTGCTCGAAGCGATGGAAAGCGTCGCCAACAACCTGCCGTATCTGACGGTCAACAAGGCCGCGTTCAGCGCGACCCTGCTCAACCTGCCGGAACGCACCGACATTCCCGTGCCCGTGCGCGAACAGCTGATCGTCGAATACTACACGCGTTTGACGTAATACCACAGCGAATTCAGACCTTAAAACGGGATCGAATGATCCCGTTTTTTGATTCACCGTAACAAGCGAACGCACACCAGCTTGTCCGCACTCCTAAAATAGCTTTCCGAAAGTTCATGTGTAGGGGGCAGACCTATGTGTCTGCCCCGTATTCGGGCGCACACGCAGGTGCGCCCCTACATCTAGTCGTGGATTTCTTTCGAAGCCCTATTTTAGGAGCCACAACACCCTACTTCATGCCCGTGTTGGCGATGCCCTCTACGAAGTAGCGCTGCGCCAAGATGAACAGGATCAGCGGCGGCAGAATCACGACGGCCGCGCCCGTCAGCACGAGATTCGGCTCGCTGGCGGCGGCATTCTTGAGCGTATTGAGCGACAGCGTGACCACATGATTCTCAATCGGGCTGTCGCCGATGATGATCAGCGGCCAGATGAAGCTGTTCCACGCATACAGAAACGTGATGATCGCCTGCGTGGCAATCGCCGCGCCGCTGAGCGGCACGAACACGCGCAGCAGAATGCCGAGGCGGCTCAAGCCATCGAGCAGCGCGGCTTCTTCGAGATCCTTGGGGATCGTGATGAAGAACTGGCGCATGAGGAACGTGCCGTACGCTGTGAAAATCCACGGGAGGATGAGCGACGCCAAGCGATCCTGCCAGCCGATCATCACCATCAACTGATAGAGCGGGATGATGAGCACGACGAACGGGATCATGATCGTGCCGAGGTAGACGAGGAAGACCGCATCTTTACCGCGGAAGTTCATGCGCGAAAAGGCGTACCCGCCCAGCAGCGACGTGATCACTTGCCCGATGGTCACCAGCAGCGTGACGACCGCCGTGTTGATCAGCGAGCGGTTGAGGTTGTTGAGCGTGAGCACCGCGTTGTAGTTCTCCCAGTTGAACTGCACGACCTCAGCTTGCTCGGCGGTGCGCACATTGGCGAACGCTTCGACACTCGCGTCGTTCGGATCGACGAAGCGCCCCAAACCGCCGCTGTAGGCGCGCAGCAGTTCCTGTGTCGAGCCGTCGGGCAGCGTAACCATGTAGACCTCGTAATCGTCGTCGCCCACCGTGACCGTTGCGCCCGTTGCCGTCGCCGTGTCGGCGGGAAGCTGCACGAGGATTTCGCTCTGGCGCGCCGCTTCGGTGTTGATGCGGTCGGCGGTGGTGAAGAAATCGAAGCGGATGCCTTCTTCCGCCAGCACGAGCGCCTTGCCGCCGATGTTGTACAGGGGCACAACTTCATTGTTGTACACCGTGGTCACCGGCGAGTACGGGAACAGGCGCGGCGGGCTGTGGAACACATCATTGGCAGTCTTGAGCGAGGTCGTCACCATGTAGATGAACGGGAACAGCATGAAGAACGCCACGACGATCAGCAGCGAATAGATCACGATGCGTGTCGCCCACACGCGGATGGTATACGCACGGTCACGGGAAAACCCGGAGTCACTTGCAAAAGCAGCCATAAGTTCATCCTTTATCCACCCTCACCCCATAACATTGTGCGCACACGAGTTGAGCGCGGCGAGTCAGTCTGCTCCCTTCCCTGAATTCGGGGAGGGGTCGGGGGTGGGGTCGGGCTTTTAATCTGAATACGCGCGGTTGCTGGACGACAGCCGGAACTGAATCAGCGTGATCACGAAGATCACCGCGAACAACACCCACGCCGTCGCTGAGGCATAGCCCATCTGGAAGCGCTGGAAGCCCTGCTGATACAGGTAGAAGACGGTCGTCAGGCGCGCATTGCTGGTACTGTTGCCGAACAACACGAACATCTCGGTGAACGCCTGCAAGCCGCTGATGAGCGTCGTCACCGTGACGAAAAACGTCGTCGGCGCGATGAGCGGCAGCAGAATCTTGCGGAAGCGCGTCCACCCGTTCGCCCCATCGACGGTCGCCGCCTCCATGACCTCTTTGGGGACACCTTGCAGACCCGCCAGCAAAATCACCGCGTTGAAGCCGATGATCTGCCACGCCGCCATAATCACCGCCGACAGCAGCATGATGTTTTCGTCGGTCATCCATGCGATTGCCGGATCGGTGATGTTCGTGCCAAACGTGCTGTTCAGCCCCGTGACCAGCCCTGTGATCGCATAATTGATGTAGCCGATGATCGGGTTGTAGAGCCACTGCCAGATCAATGCCACGCCGACGACCGCCGCAATCGACGGCAGGAAGTACACGGCGCGGAAGAACTGCATGCCGGGGATTTTCGCATTGAGCAGCAGCGCCAGCCCGAGCGCCGTCGGAATGCTCAGGATCAGCAGCAGCACGCAGTAACGGAAGGTCGTCATCAGGCTTAGCCAGAACAGCGGATCGCGCGCTGCCAGCACCAACGCCTGATCGCCGAGCGTGATCCGCGCGATCTCGAAGTGGTTCGGGCGCACGAAGTCCTGCAGGTTCTGCTCCGGCGTGATGATGGCCGCGTCGAGGCTGAGCATGCGCGCGTAATTGTCGAAGACGATGAAGTTGGGCGGCGTGTTGCCCACGCCCGCATAGTCGGTGAAGCTCAGATAGAACGAGAGCAGCAGCGGCAGCGCGAAGAACAGCATGAAGTTGACGAAGTTCGGCAGCAGGAACAGCCAGCCCTGCCACGCCTCACGCTGCAGGATCGTCTCGCCGAAGCGGTCGCCCTGACGCAGCAGCACCGTGCCCGCCGCGAGGAAGACGAAGAGCGCGGCAAACGCGGCCAGCACATCCACCCGCGTAAACGAGCTGATCAGCGTGCCAATGGAGTTCGCCAAGCCCGACTGCCACAGGATGACGATCAGCGCGAGCATCATCACGCCCAGGCCGATCTGTTCCAGCCGCACACGCGGCGTCGAATCTTCCGCAAAACGGCGCGCCAGCCACACCAGACCATAGCCGACCGGGAAACCGAGCAGCAGCGGCGCATTCTGGAACAGCCCGCGGGCGAGATCGTCGATGCCGAGGTACAGGCCGATCAAGTGGCCGAACAGGAGCAGCGCCAGCGCAAAGCCGAAGAAATTGAAGATAATGCCGATCAAGCGCGCGCCGTTGTGCAGGCGATACAGCAGCGGAATCGTGCCGAACATGACCGCCGCCAGCGCGATCAACGCCACGCCGAGGAAGCGCGGCACGAATGTGCCGAGGTTGAAGAACGCTTCGACCTGCCACAACTGCGCCGCGCCGAACAGCAGCCCCAGCCCGACGACCCCGTGCCAGATCAGCACGAAGATCAGGCCGGGGGTGACGCGTTCGCCGGACGCCTGCTTATTTAAAGTGATATTGGTTGTTGCTGCCATTAAGGAGTCCTTTTTAGTTCGCCTCACCCCAAACCCCTCTCCCAAGGGCGAGGGGCTTTCCCGGGGAAATTCTCCATCTCCGAACGGTTCACCGCAGGACAGGTCTAACATGATGCACCATTACGGCGCTGGTTCGAGGGAAAACGCTATTCGTAGGGACGCGCCGTTGCGCGTCCGTTGTGCCTCAATCCGGCGGACGCCCTGTTGCGTGTCCCTACGAATCCCTCAATTGTTAAAAGTGTCCCGCCATCAACCCAACGAGGAAGAGAGGGAGGTGAGGCTGATACGATCACGCTGTCCAACCCAGCTCCCGCTGTTCCTCGCCCCGACACAGGCGCAAGCGAATGGTTTTTCGGGTATTAAAGGACGAGGCATGCCTCGTCCCTACCAATCCTGCTTGCGTAGGGACAAGGCATGCCTTGTCCATGCTTGTCTATGACACCGGTGGAGCTAAAACGTCTCGTTAGCTGCCGCTGGTGAAGTACTGTTCGATCTGACCGCAGATGTTCGCGGTGAAATCAGCGGGGGCGAGTTCGCCCGACAGCACCTGCGTGATCGCCGGTTCAACCGTGTTCCAGTTGATCTGGCCGAAGTCGCCCTTCCACAGCGGGGCTTCCGCGACCGCGTAATTGGCGATAGCGTTGGTGAACGCCGCGTTGTTCAGGTCCGGGAAGTTGGCCATGACGGCGGCGAGGGCTTCTTCACCCTGACGGCTCGGGAAGTTCGCGCCGAGCGCCGACACCTGCTGCTGCGCGTCGAGGCTGGTCAACTGCTGCAGGAGCTGCCACGCTTCTTCCGGGTGCGCGGTGTTCGCATTGACGACATAGGCGCCCCAGAACAGGAAGTTGCTCTGACCCGCGGGACCCGCCGGGACTTCCGCCACATTCCAGTTAAATTCAGCTTGCGCAATGGTGCCGGGGGTCGCCCAACGGCCATTCAGGAACATACCGACCTGACCCGCCACGAACGGCGGTTCGCTGTCGGTGCCGTAGGGGACAGCCACGCCGTCTTCATACAGCGAGCGCATGAAGGTCAGCGCGTTTTCGACTTCCGGGCTGTTCAGGTTGCAGGCATCACGGCCTTCGGTGAAGTAGCTGCCGCCTGCCGCATTGATGAACAGTTCCCAGTTGCCCCACCACGCGTTCATGCCGTAGCCGTAAATGCCATCACCCAGTTCGGTGATCGCCGCGGCATCTTCCTTGAACTGTTCCCACGTCCATTCGCCCGCTTCCAGACGTTCCTGCGGGTTGGGGATGCCAGCTTCGTCAAACAGATCCTGATTGTAGTAGAGCGCCATCGCGGACGCATCACGCGGGAGACCCCACAGCGCGCCTTCGTTGCTGTCGGTTTCCGCGTTGTAGGTCAGTTCCGCCACCTGCTGCGGATAGAAGATGCTGGCATCGAACGCGCTGTCCGCCGCCGCCAGATCATTCAGGTTGAGCAGCACGCCGCGGCTGGCGAAGCTCGCCAAATCCGCGCCGGGGATCCAGAAGACATCTGGCGCCGTGCCCGCCGCCAGTTCCGCCAACAGGGTGTCCTGATAACCCGACGTTTCCGTACCGCCGGCCTGATATTCGAGATTCACACCGTCCCAGGCTTCGTCAATCGACTGGCTGAGGGCGGTATAGACATCAATTTCCGCCTGATTGTCCGGGCGGGTACGCCACGTCAGCGTGGTATCCTGCGCACTCACAACGGAGGCGCCGAAGCCGATCACCAGACTGGCGAGAAGCAGAAGGCTGATAAAACGCTTAGACATTGACACTACTCCTCAAAAGTAAACAACAAGTGTGTTGTATGCGTCACGAAGAGTAGCACAGAATTCGACCCGCATAAATATTCAGCGCAGTGATTCAGTTAGAATGCACAGTGCTAATTTTATTCATCTATATCAATTGCGTGATCCGGGTAGCGCCATTTTGGGCAGGGGAAGGTCGGAGAAGTCCGGAGTATCCGGGCGCTCATGCTTGAGCCGCACCCCTATTACTGGGGGGATGACACGTTATAGAGCAGGCGTAAGATCGAAAGATGTGTTTGTTAAGTCGTTCACAAGGGGGAAATAACGTGGCGACAAACACCCTTTCGCAAACTGAAGTGCAAACGGCCGTCCACACCTGGACGCGCAAGCAAATCTCCTTTTTGTTCATGCTGGCTTTCTTCCTCTTCGTCCCGGCGGGTACGCTGGGATGGTTGGGCGGTTGGCTGCAGTTGATCGCCTACAGCGTCATCACCATCTTTAATATCAGCGTGCTCACCCGGCGTGTTCCCGAACTGATCGCGGAACGCTCCAAGCTGCAGGCCGGCTCAAAGAAGTGGGACGTGTGGCTGGTGATGCTGGCCGCGCTGCTCATGCCGATTCTGACGTGGGTAATCGCCGGGCTGGACTACCGCAATGGGTGGTCGACGCCGTTGTCGCTCGGTTGGATGATCGTCGGCACGGGGCTGTTCATCGTCGGCTACCTGATCACGACGTGGGCCATGCTCGCGAACAATTTCTTCTCCGCGACGGTGCGCATTCAGACGGAACGCGGGCATCAGGTCGCGACGGGCGGCCCCTATGCCTATGTGCGGCATCCCGGTTACGTCGGCGCGATCCTCTTTCAGATCGTCACGCCGCTGATGCTCGGATCGCTGTGGGCGTTCGTCCCGTCGATCATTGCGGCGGTGCTGTTCGTGGTGCGCACATCCCTCGAAGATCGCACCCTGCAAGCGGAACTGCCCGGCTACGCCGACTACGCGCAGCACACGCGCTATCGCCTGCTGCCGGGGGTGTGGTAAACAGTTATCAGTTCACAGTTGTCAGTTCACAGTGACAACCTGTTTTGGCTGTTCACTGTGAACTGTTGACTGATAACTGCTACGCCAGCACGGGGATCGCTTCGCGCTGGTGCGCGACCATCTTCACGCCGTGCTTGGCGCGCAGTGTGAACACGCGCTGGGGGATCACCGGGTGACCGGGCGCGAGCGCAAAGCTGTATTTCTGCGCGATAGTCGCCAGCACGAGCCGCGCTTCCATCATCGCGAAGGCGTTGCCGAGGCACACGCGCGGCCCGCCGCCAAACGGCAGATAGGCGTATTTGGGGATGAGCTTCTCGTTGT
This sequence comes from Candidatus Flexifilum breve, assembly GCA_016717205.1. GTDB lineage: Bacteria > Chloroflexota > Anaerolineae > Aggregatilineales > Phototrophicaceae > Flexifilum > Flexifilum breve. Next base: position 1,026,906 of record JADKGC010000002.1, on the reverse strand, counting down.
CCGCGCTGAAGCGGTCGGGATCGAAGCGGTCAGGGTTCGGGAAGTAGCGCTCATCCCGCTGGATGCCGTAAATGTTACCCATGATGATGCTCCCCTTGGGCAGCGTATACCCGCCGAGTTCTACGTCAGTGTTCGCCTCGCGCACCACCGCGAACGCGGGCGGATACAGGCGCATGGCCTCTTTGACGACCATTTCGGTATAGGGCAAGTTCGGCAGGTCCTCCATGCGCGGATTGCGCCCGCCGAGCACGCGCGCCAGTTCGTCGTGCAGCCTGGCTTCCGCATCCGGGTTCTGTGACAGCAGATACCAGACCCACGTCAGCGCGTTGGAGGTCGTCTCGTGCCCCGCGCCAAACAGCGTGACCGCTTCATCGCGCACCTGCTTGTCGCTCATCGGATTGCCGTCATCATCCCGCGCTTGCAGCAGCATCGAGAGCAGATCGCCCTTGTCGACGCCCGCCGCGCGCCACTGCGCCACGAAGCGCGCCACAATCTCATCCAGCTTGGCAATCGCCCGCTTGAAGGCGCGGTTCTCCGGCGTCGGCACCCACAGCGGCGTCGGGAACAGGCTGTTGAAGCGGTGATTGAGGACTTCCAGCAGAATCGTGATCTGTTCGCTGATTTCTTCAGTTTCCGCGCCCACTTGCGCATCAAACAATGTCTTGCTGATGACTTCCATCGTCAGCGCGGTCATCTCGTGATCGATGATGAGCGTGTCGCCATCTTCCCACTTGGCGACCAGGCGATTGGCATAATCGACCATCACCTCGCCATATGCGCCGATGCGCTTCGTGTGGAAGGATGGCGCGACCAGCTTGCGCTGCTTCTTCCAGAAGTCACCGTTGGAGGTGAAAACGCCTTCGCCCAACACCGGGTTGAGGATCACGCGGCTGGTGCGGTCTTTGTCGTAGTGTTCGGCATCCGCGACCAGCATCTGATGCATCAGCGCGGGCGAATTGACGGCGTACGCCGGGAACGGGCCGAACTTCCATTTGACGAGATCGCCGTACTGGCGCACGTCGAGCAGGAAAGCGAGCGTGTCACGGGTGAAGTCACTCAGATTGCCCAGCAAGAAGTGACCTTGTGGGCTGCGTGGCTGCGCGGTCATGGCAGGTATCCTTATGCTCTTGTGAATTGTTGAACAAATAGAGCATATGAGGATTCACAAAATTTGGCAAGTACTAAATTTCACAAACGTTAGCTCTTACAGCCACACACCATAAATTGCGCGTCCCTACCCATAGTGTTGCCCCCGTCTCAATACTCTCGCGGGATCAGCATCGATTTCGTAAACCCCCATGCGCTATACTGAGGCCAATTTATACATTCATCCCAAAGGATTATCTGCATGCCCAATACCTTAAAATCCCACGTCGGGGTCATGTTTCGGCGCGAAAACCCGCCGGAACTGCTGCCGCAGTTCGCGCGCCACGCCGAATTCCTCCGCTTGAACGAGCTCTGGGTGGTCGAGGACTGCTTCTACGCCAGCGGGATCGCGTCGGCGGCAGTGGCGCTGGCGTGCACTGACCGGATTCACGTCGGCTTGGGGATTGTGCCCGCGGTGGCACGCAACCCCGCTTTCACGGCGATGGAGTTCGCGACGCTGGCGCGCATCTATCCGAAGCGCTTCATTCCGGGGATCGGTCATGGCGTCACCGAGTGGATGCAGCAGATCGGCGCGTTCCCCAAGTCGCAGCTCGCCGCCATCAGCGAGACGGCGGAGGTCGTGCGGCGGCTGCTGGCGGGCGAAAACGTGACCTTCCACGGCGAGCATGTCCACCTCGACAACGTCAAACTGGAATTCCCGCCCGCGCATGTGCCCCCCGTGCTGCTCGGCGTGCGCAGTGTAAAATCGCTGATGGCCTCCGGGCGCAGCGCCGATGGCACGCTGCTGGCGGAGCAGGCCTCGCTCGCTTACGTACGCTGGGCCCAGGCGCAGATCGCGCAGGGGCAGGCCGCCGCCGGACGCGCGGGCGCGCCCCATGTGCTCAAAGTCTACATGTACTTCGCCGTGGACACTGACGGAGCGGCGGCGGTTGCGCGGGTCCGTCCGCTGCTCGGCGACTGGTTGTCGTATGGCAACAACGCCTATACGGCCGCGCTCGGCATTGATGCTGAACTCGATGCGCTGCGTGCGCGTGGGGCTGATTTGAAGCAGGAACTGCCGGAAGCATGGGTGCGTGAGATGAGCATCGTCGGCACGCCTGCCGAGTGCGCGGCGAGCATTCAGCGGCTGCTGGACGCGGGCGCGGAGCAGGTGATTCTGGTGCCGGAACTGCTCGGTCGCGCCGGGTTGGATGCGATCGAACAGGTTATCCACCCATAAACCAATTAGTCCGCCAACGGGAGGGGCAAGCCCCTCCCCTATAGCAGCTTTCGTCCCTCACCCAGTGGCTGGATCAGTCGCCTCTGGTGTGACTTCTGCGGTCGGCGCGACCGTCGGCGTGGCGGCCTCGACCGTCGCGGCGGGCGTTTCAGTCACGGCCGTCGGCTCGGCGGTCACTTCTTCGGTCGGCGCTGCCGTCGCCGTGACTTCCTCCGTGGGCGCGACGGTCGGTTCAGCGGTCACTTCTTCGGTCGGCGCGACCGTCGCAGTGATCTCTTCCGTCGGTTCGAGCGTCGCGGTAACTTCCGCGGTCGGTTCGCTGGTCACATCCGGGGTCAGCTCGATACCATCGGGCGGCGGTGGGAGGATCACATCATCAGCCACCGTGAACGCGAGCGGTGCGCTCCACGGGCTGTAGCCGCCGTGTTCCTGCCACGCCTGCACCCACCAGCGATACTCGCCGGGCGGCAGCAGCAGCGTCGACAGCACGCACACCCCGGCAAAACAGTTGGTCGCCGGGAACCACTGGCTGACAACGACGCCATTGGGGCCGGACAGCCAGAGGTAGTACCACGAGGCATTCGGTGACGCATACCACTGAAAATTCGGCTGCGCCGTCTGCACGACACCGCTCGGGTGCATGAGCACAGGTGCAGGCGTCGTGACGATATACTGCGTCTCGCTGCTCCATGCACTGTAACCCGTCAGCGGACTCCACGCTTTGACCCACCAGCGGTACAGACCAGCTTGCAGCGGCAGGCCGGGCGTCACCGTGCAAATCTCCATCTGGCAGATATTCGCCGCCTCATACCATTGATTGATCCCGCCGCCCGTGGGGGTGCTCACCCACAGGTAATACCAGACGGTCTCGGGCTGCGCGCGCCACTCAAAGGTGACCATGCGCAGCGGGGTGATCACGCCGGTTGGGGAGAGGGTGGTGGGGGCGGCACTTTCGGCAGTAACGGCTTGGGGAGCAGAAAAAATCGGATTATTCAAAGGGGCGGCTTGGGGTAAGAGCAGCAGGCCCAAACACAAGCAAAGCACGCGAAACATGGTACACCTCTACGGAACTACTTCTCCGCAGAGGGTACACAGCCACACCTTGAATTTTCCTAAAAACGTAAATTTTACTGGTTCAGCGACTCATGGACGCGGTTCAGCGCGTCGAGCAGGGTTGCCCGCGTGCAGCCATAGTTCAGGCGGACGAAGCCCTCGCCGGCCTTCCCGAACGCCTCACCGCCGCTAAACGCGACTTTGGCATGTTCGAGGAAGTATTTGTACGGCGACTCGGGCAGATTGAGATCGCGGCAGTCGAGCCACGCCAGATACGTTCCTTCGGGCACGGTCACCTTGATCTGCGGCAGGCGTTCCTCGACAAACTGCACCAATGTGTCGCGGTTGATCGTCAGGTAGGCGTGCAGTTCGTCGAGCCACGGCTGACCGTAGCGATAGGCGGCTTCCGCACCGATATAGCCGAAGGTATTCGGGTGCAGGCCGACCGCACCCGCCGTATCGCGGAAGGTGCGCAGCACCGCGGGATTCTCGATCACGGCGAAACTGCACGCCAAGCCGGGGATATTGAACGTCTTGCTCGGCGCGGACAGCGTGATCGTGTGCGCGGCCACCTCCGGCGAAAGTGACGCGTACGAGATGTGCTGTGCGCCGGGGTGCAGCAGATCACAGTGGATTTCGTCGGCGATAACGAGCAGGTTGTGGCGCAGGCAGATTTCCGCCAGCTTTTCCAGTTCGGCGCGGGTGTAAACGCGGCCCACCGGGTTATACGGGTTGCATAGGATGAACATGCGCGTTTCCGGCGTGATGGCGGCTTCGAAGCGGTCGAAGTCGATCTCGTAGCGCAGGCGCTGCCCCTCGACCGTCACCGCCATCTCGGCGGTTTGGAGCTGCTTGCCGCCGTTCTTGGGCGCGGTCAGGAAGGGCGGGTAGATCGGCGTTTGCACGAGCACGCCCTCGCCGGGGTGATGAAACGTGCGCGTGATCAGGTTCAGCGTGGCGACGATGCCGGGCGTGAACACAAACTGATCCCCCGTGACGTTCAGGCCGTGGCGCGTGCGGTAGCGTTCGACCAGCACCTCGCGCAGACCGGGCGCGTCAAAGTGATAGCCGAAAACGCCGTGCGCGGCGCGCTGCTGAAGCGCCGCGATGACTTCTGGCGGCGAGCGGAAATCCATATCGGCTACCCACAGGGGCAGCACATCGTCGGGGTACATCGCCCATTTCACGCTGACCGGGTCGCGGCGTTCAATGTGTTCGTCAAAGTTATAGACCATCTTGCTTCCTTTAGGTGGATACACGGCAAGCACTTCCCAACAGTGTAGGGGCAAGGCGCGCCTTGCCCCTACGGAGCATTCTGGTTTCGTTCGAGAAGCAGCCCAACCGCGTCCACAGTGGTTGACATCGGCTCAATGGCGCTAACTATAACAAAAAGATTGGGAGGCGAAACGTCCACCGCGCGGATGTATAAGGCCAGCCGCTTTGGTATGAGGTTACAGACATGCCAAGTGTGAAAGGAAAATATGAAATAGACTCGTTTCAGAGATAAGTGTTTTTGGAAGAAGCTGATGAATATCTCTAAACCCAAAAAACGAGTTCTAAGCCTGCTCATTGTTTCAACCCTCGGATGCATAAGTTTATCTGTTTGTGCGACAGCGACGTTAACCGGTTTATTCCGACTCGATGAAGAATTACAGCAACAAGCACAAGAACTCGCGTTAAGTCGTTTACCCCCAATGTCCACAATTGAGGCGAAGTATGAAGATGTATTAGGCGAAATTGGGAATATGACTCAAGGCACACTCCTAGAAGACCTTGTTGTTTCAGAGCTGGGCAACGTCTCTCCAGAGGTGTATATGGGTTGCATTCGTGGCTACAGAGAGAGGGTGTATGGTACGCAGCACGACTTCAATGAAGTGCTGGAGCTCTATACCTATGAATTTTCTGTTCCCAACGGGTGGCAGGAGGTCAAAACGGATGTAGACGCTGCCAGCTTTTCAAGCCAAAATACACGGCTACAACTGATAGCATTTCCCTATAATGAGGGACGAGATCCAGTGGAGTGGGCAAACTACTTCACATTGTATCGATTGCACATTATGTACGCCGAGCCATCACTCAGGCAATGTACAGGATAATCTGTCATTGAGGGCGCTCTCTTTGGGCGGTTGACCGCTTTGATGGCGGCGCATATCAGCCCAAATCTCTTCCAGACCACGCATCCACGCCTCAAAATCAAACGCGGCAGCCTCAGTTTCCTGATCGATCAGTGTGCGGACGCGCTGCTGCGCCTCTTTGTCCAGCAGACGGAACTTCTCAATCACTTCCTGTTCGAGTGCGGACATGGCTACTCACTCCTCTATGTCAGACTCCCCTGTCTGGGTGGTTCGTGCGCTGCGCCGCGCTTGAAGGTGATCGCTTCGATAAGCAGTTCGCGTGCGCTCTGGAAGCCGCTCTCATTGACCGTACCGAGCATGGCCGCCAGTTCTTCGACGCGCTGCGACTCGTCGCTCAGCGGCACGATGACAGTATGTGTGCGCCCCTCCTCCACCTGCTTGAGCACGCGGTAATGGCGGTCAGCGTAGCCCGCCAACTGCGCGAGGTGCGTCACGACGAGCACCTGATGCCCGCCCGTCAGCCCCCACAGCTTTTCGCCGACCACGCTGCCCACGCGCCCACCAATCCCCTGATCGATTTCGTCAAAGATCAGCGTGGGCGTTTGATCGGCGGCGGTCAGCACGCGCTTGAGCGCCAGCATGATGCGCGCCGCTTCACCGCCCGACGCGACTTTCGCCAGCGGGCGCAGCGGTTCGCCGGGGTTAGCCGACATCATAAACTCGACGCGGTCGATGCCCGTTTCGTCGAAGGCGAGGCGCCGATCCTTGACGTAGCAGCCTTCGGGATCGTCCACCTGTTCGATCAGCACTTCAAACTGCGCCTTCGCCATCCGCAGATCGGCCAGTTCGGTCACGATGCCCGCGCTCAGGCGCTTGGAGGCAGCGGTGCGGGCGCGGCTGATGCGTTCGCCCAGTTCGCCGATGTGCTTGAGCATCGACGTTTCCTGCTTGCGCAGTTCTTCGATGCGTTCCTCGCTGTTTTCGATGCCATCCAGTTCGGCGGCGGCGCGTTCAGCGTAAGCCAGCACCGCTTCGACCGTGCCGCCATAGCGCCGCGCCAGCTTATTGATCAGTTCGAGGCGTTCCTCGACTTCGTCAAGGCGCGCCGGGTTGTATTCGACGGTATCGGCATAGCGCCGCAGCGATTTCGCCAGCTCGTCGACCAGCGCGCTCGCTTCTTCGGCGAGGTCGTAATCCTCTTTGAGCGAGGCGTCGATATGAGCGAGCTTGTTCAGGAGCAGAGAGGCCTGCATCAACTGGTCGAGCGCGCCGATTTGCCCGTCAGCGGTGTCATCGCCATTGATCAGCGCCAGCGATTCCGCCGTCCACTTGGCCAAGCCTTCGCTGTTGGCGAGGCGGACGCGTTCCGCTTTGAGTTCTTCGTCTTCGCCGGGGACGAGCGCCGCCGCTTCGATATCTTCCAGCTCGCCGCGCAGGCGATCCGCGCGGCGCTGCAAAGCGGCCTCATCGTCGAGCAAATGCTTGATCTCGCGGCGCACTTCGCCGAGGCGCTGCACGACGTTGCCCAGCGCCGCCCGCGCATCCATCAGATCGGTGTAGCGATCCAGCAGATCGATGTGATACTGGGGTTTGAGCAGCGAGAGGTGCGCGCTCTGGCCGTGCACATCGACCAGATACGTGCCGATCTCGCTGAGAATTTCCAGATTGACCGTCACGCCGTTGACGCGCGCCGACGAGCGGCCGTTCGAGCGAATTTCGCGGGTGATGGTGATCGCGTCGCCTTCATCGACCAGTTCTTCGCGCTCCAAAATCGGCTGCACAAAGCCCTGCGTGATCATGTCGAGCCCGAACACGCCCTCGATCAGCGCTTTTTCCGCGCCTGCGCGCACCCATGATGTTTCCGCTTTCCCGCCGAGCAGCATTTCGACCGCGTCGATGATGATCGACTTGCCCGCGCCCGTCTCGCCGGTGATGACGTTCAGCCCTTTGCCGAACGCCAGTTCCAGTTCATCGATGATGGCGAAATTCCTGATGCGGATTTCCTCTAACATGGACTATCCCCGCATTCTCAACCGTGAATAAAGAGCCACTGCAATGATGCCGACTGCCAAGATTAACCCAATGTCGGAGAGCGCCACCTGAAATACTTCGCCCAAGTCCAGCGGCGGCAGTTCGGAGAGCGGCACGCCCGCTTCGGCAGCGGCCGTCGCCCACAAGCTGCTGTACCGCGCATAGACCTGCAGCACTGCGCCCAGCACACCGCCGATCACCGCGCCCGCTACGGCGAACTTCGCCATGTTGCGACTGCGCCGCCGCTGCACCGCCCGCACCACCAGTTCGCCGATGAAGCCGCCCACCGGAAAACCGGCGATGATGGTGATGAAGATCGGCAAATTGATCGCGCTGATCAAGTACCCCGCGACGCCCGTCACCACCCCGGCCACGCCGAGCGCGATCAGGTCGTCATAGGGGTTGGCATTGAAGTACTTGGACTGGATGCCGCGCACGCATTCCTTGCAGCGGTAGCCGACCGGGGTTTGCACCGCGCACTGCACGCACATCGGACGCCCGCACTTATTACAGCGGAGCGTCGCTTCACGGTCGGGGTGAACTGTACAGTACAGAGTTTCTTCGGCGATGTCAGGCGTCGTCGTCATACACGTGATCCTCACGTTCCATTATAGTGCAATTCCTAGCCTCACCCGCCAGCCCCCTCTCCCGTGGGAGAGGGGGAGTCACGTTTTCTGTGACGGGGGTGAGGCCACTTGTTTACAAATGCCGCCGCGGTGGTGCGGGCGGTTCCGGCGCGCGCGGTTCTAAGCGATCTAAGAGCGAGCGATAAAAGTAGTTGCGGTCACGCATGCGCACAAACTGGCTGATGTTCTCGCCCGCCTGCACCAGCACGCGGTCATTCGATTGCAGTTCGCACAGCAGCGCGCCATCGACTGAGAGTACCGTATCCGTCTGAATATCCGGTGAGACAATCACTTCGATCTGCGCGCCTTCCGGCAGCACAATCGGGCGGTCGAGGCTCAGGTGCGGCGCAACCGGAACGAGCAGAATGCCGCGCAGTTCCGGCGGCAGAATCGGCCCGCCGCTTGCCAGCGCGTAGGCCGTCGATCCGGTCGGCGTGGCGATGATCAGCGCGTCGGCGTTGTAGGTCGTCGTCCAGTAGCCGTCGATATACGTGTCCAGGCGGATCATGCGCGTCACCGAGCCACGGCTGATCACCGCATCGTTGAGCGCTTCGGCTTCGCATAAGAGCTGCCCATTGCGCCGCGCGTACACCCGGATCATCATGCGCCGTTCGATCCAGTAATTGCCCGCGAACAGCGCGTCGAGCTGCGCGTCCCATTCTTCGGCGTTCTTAATCTCGGTGAGGAAGCCGAGGTGACCCAGATTCACGCCGAGCACCGGGACGTTATGCGGCGCGCACACGCGGGCGGCGCGCAGCATCGCGCCATCCCCGCCAATGGCGACGACCATATCCGTCGCGGCGATCTGTTCGCTCACCGTCGTCTCGTCCCACTGGTGATGCGCCCACACGACCACCCCACGCGCGCGCAGCGCCGCCGCGATCTGGTCGGCAATCGGGGCGCTGTGGGGTCGCAGCGGGTGGGCCAGCACGCCCATTCGTTTAATCGTCACGGATTAGCCTTGACTGTTTCCAAACACAGCTTAAGTGTACTTATTCTAGGCACCCCGCGCTATAGCTGATTATAGCACATCTGTTCATAGGCGCGGTTTTCGACGGCGATCTGCTGCAGTGTGCCGGTGCGTGCTGACGGCGTCCACGCCGTGGGGCGCTGCGCACAGGCCTTTTGTTAAATCTTGCCCGTCCACCGGGCGCACGGGAGCCGCTCGCGCAGCGGAAGGGCAGACTGCGCGGTGCGGGGCAGTTTTACTTTAACCCACACCGCCTCGGTTCTTAACATTTATTTGACGCCGTTTGTTAACGGTGTTAAAGCGCCAGTAAATGTGGCTTAAAGTCCAGCAGTTAAGATGCACAGCAGCGATAAATAACTTTACGATTGCGAATCGCTCCCCATGTTCAGGAGAACAGGAACCATATGAACAAGCGTATTCTCGTTTTGATTGCTCTGCTCGTGTTTGCCCTCCCGCTCGCGGTCATGGCGCAAGAAGCCACCCCCGAACCCATGGTTGATCCGATTGAACTTCCCGCGGTCGATGTCCTTGCGGTGGACGGTGACATCATTGCCGCCGGCAGCTCGACCGTTTTCCCGCTCGCCGAACGCATGGCCGAAGTCTTCGCTGAAGAAGGCTTCAGCGGCAACATCACCGTCGACAGCATCGGTTCGGGCGCGGGCTTCGAACGCTTCTGCGTCGCCGGCGAAACCGACATCGCCAATGCCAGCCGCGCCATCCGCGACAGCGAAATCGAATCGTGCGCCGCGATTGGCCGCACTCCGATTGAATTCCGCGTCGGCACGGATGCGCTCGCCGTCGTCGTGAGCACCGCCAACGACTTCCTCGAAAGCCTGACGATTGAACAACTGTCGGCCATCTACAGCGGCGCGGCGACCACCTGGGATCAGATCGACCCGTCGTTCCCGGCGGAAACCATTCAGGTCTTCAGCCCCGGTTCCGACAGCGGCACCTATGACTACTTCCTCGAAGCCACGCTCGAAACCGAAGCGGGTGGCGACCTCGAAGCCGAAGCCGCGGAAGCCGCCATTCAGGCCGTACCCGGCATCCAGTTCAGCGAAGATGACAACGTGCTCGTGCAGGGCGTCGAAGGCAGCCCGTACGCGATTGGTTACTTCGGTTTCGCCTACTACATCGAAAACGCCGACCTGCTGAAGGCCGTGGCGATTGACGCGGGTGACGGCCCGGTCGTCCCGAACGAAGAATCGGCGGAAGCGGGTACCTACCCGCTGGCGCGCCCGCTGTTCATCTACAGCGATGCCACCATCCTCGCGGAAAAGCCGCAGGTGGCCGCGTTCATCAGCTACTTCCTGACCAACGTCAACGACAACATCCTCGATGTCGGCTACTTCCCGGCGAGCGTGGAAGCGCTCAACACCGCGAAGCAGGCCTGGCTGGATGCGGTCGGCGAGTAAGCTCCGTTAAGCAGCGATTAAGTCTGGTTTAAATTTGGGGGAAGGCACCTGCTTTCCCCCAAATTTCTTAACAATCGACTGCTATGATGGGATTGTACCGAAGCACAGATCAGGAACTCTCATGCTGCAAGAGCTCGAACTAGGGCGCCAACAATCCAGCATCAAGGTTATTACCGCAGCCAAAGAAAAGTCGACGTTGTTCAAACGTCCCAAGCCTGCCGAAGACCTGATTCGGTTATTCCTGCTCTTCTGCGGCCTCCTCTCCATTTTCACTACCATTGGCATTGTCTACGAAATTGGCAAAGAAGCGCTGCTCTTTTTCGCCAGCGAAGGCTTCAGCTTCGTCGATTTCTTCACGCAGACGTCGTGGGCGCCGGAAACAGGCAGCATTGGCATTTTGCCGCTGCTCACCTCCACGCTGCTGACGAGCTTCGTCGCTATGCTGGTGGCGCTGCCGCTCGGCCTCGGCTCGGCCATTTACCTGAGCGAATATGCGTCGCCCAACGTGCGGGCCACGCTCAAACCTATTCTGGAAATCCTCGCGGGTATCCCCACCGTGGTGTACGGATACTTCGCGCTCACGTTTATGACCCCGATGCTGCGCAGCCTGTTCGGCGACAATACCGTCAACATCTACAACATGGCGTCAGCCGGGCTGGTCATGGGCATCATGATTTTGCCGACCATCAGCTCAATGAGCGAAGACGCCTTGAGCGCTGTGCCGCGGTCGCTGCGCGAAGCCTCGTACGGCCTTGGTGCGACCAAGTTTGAGACGGTGATCAAAGTGGTGCTCCCGGCGGCGCTGTCTGGCATTCTGGCCGCCTCGATCATCGGCATTTCGCGCGCGGTCGGCGAGACGATGATCGTCGCGCTGGCGGCGGGTGCTGGCCCCAACTTCACGTTCAACATCTTCCAGAGTGCCGAAACCATGACCGGGCACATCGCCCGTATCAGCGGCGGCGACCTCTCGTATGACAGCATTCAGTACAACAGCCTGTTCGCCATCGGCCTGACGTTGTTCTTCATGACGCTCGCGCTGAACCTGTTCAGCCGCTGGGTCTCGCAGCGCTTCCGTGAGGTCTATCAATAATGGACACCAACCCGCTGCGCGACGATGCGCAGTTCAAACGTGGACTGGCGGCGCGCCAGTTCCGCGGTAGTCTGTGGAAACGCTTTTTCGCGCTCTCCACACTGATCGCCATCGCCGCCTTGATCGCGCTGTTCTTCAACGTAGCGAACCGCGCCTTCGGTTATGTCATCGCGGAATATGACCCGGATATCACGACGACGATTGAAACGGGCGACATTCGCACGCTGAGCACCGAAGAGCTCGCCCAGTTGATCGCCACCTACGCGGAAAACCGCCTGCGCGTGATCATCCGCAACAATCTGAGCGTGGTCGCCAACGATCAGTTCACCACCTCACCGCTGAGTGTGGCGCTGGCGGGACGCTCGTTCCCCGCCGAGTGGAATGACCTGACGATCAACGATCTCACCGCGCCCGATTGGACGCAGATCATCGCCACCAACATCGGCCATGATCAGCTCGTCACGATCATCCTCGACGACATCGTCGAAGAGACAATCCACGAAACCTACACGCTGACCGACTCGCTGTTCGACGCGGCGCGCATCCAGACGGTCGCCGCCCAAGAATACCCGAACGCGACGCTCTATTTCCGCACGTGGGTCGACTGGAGCTTCATCACCAGCCCCGGTTCGAGCGATCCCACACAGGCGGGCATCCGCACGGCGCTGCTCGGTTCACTGTGGCTGATGGGGATCACCTTCCTGTTCGCCTTCCCGATTGGCGTGGGCGCGGCCATCTACCTCGAAGAATATGCTGCCGACACCGGGCTCAACCGCCTGATCGAGACGAACATCCGCAATCTGGCGGGCGTCCCGTCGATCATCTACGGTCTGCTCGGGTTGGCGATCTTCGTGCGCACGCTCAGCGGCTTGACGAGCGGCCAATGGTTCGGCATCACCGACAGCAACGGTCGCACGATTTTGTCCGCTGGCTTGACGATGGGCTTGCTCATTCTGCCCGTGATCATCATCAACTCGCAGGAAGCGCTGCGCGCCGTGCCGTTCTCCCTGCGTGAGGCGAGCTACGGCCTCGGCGGGACGAAGTGGCAGACAATCTGGCGGACGGTGCTGCCCGCCGCGCTCCCCGGCATCCTGACCGGGACAATTCTCGGCGTGAGCCGCGCCATCGGCGAAACTGCCCCACTGATCATCGTCGGCGCATCGACGGCCATCATGTCGAACACGCCGCCCGACCCGAACAGCCCATTCAGTTCATTCACCGCCATCCCGCTGCAAATCTACCAGTGGACGGCGCGTCCCCAGGGCGAATTCAAGACCATTGCCGCGGCGGCCATTCTCGTGCTGCTCGTGGTGCTGCTGACACTCAACGCGTCGGCGATCATCCTGCGCCAGCGCTTTAGAAGGAGACTTTCGGCATGACGCAAGTCCTGACCGCGCACGCCTTTGAACTGAAAAACCTGAACGTCTTTTACGGGGACAAACTTGCCGTGAATGACGTGAACATGAGCATCCAGCGCCAGAAGATCACCGCGTTTATCGGGCCTTCGGGCTGCGGTAAAAGCACGGTGCTGCGCTCGCTCAACCGCATGAACGACCTGATCCCCGGCGCGCGGGTGGCGGGGGGCGTCTTCTTCAACCATCAAGACCTGTACGCGCCGAACATCGACGCTGTCGAAGTGCGCCGCCGCATCGGCATGGTCTTTCAGAAGCCGAATCCGTTCCCCAAGAGCATTTACGATAACGTGGCGTACGGCCCGCGTCTGCTCGGGGTGCGCAACCGCGCCGCGCTCGACGACATCGTCGAAGGCAGCCTCAAACGCGCTTACCTGTGGGATGAGGTCAAAGGCGACCTGAAGAAATCCGGGTTTGCGCTCTCCGGTGGGCAACAGCAGCGCTTGTGCATCGCCCGCACCATCGCCGTCGAACCGGAAGTCATCCTCATGGATGAGCCATGCTCCGCGCTCGACCCGATTGCCACGCAGGCCATCGAAGAGCTGATGAAAGAGCTGGTCAAGCACTACACCATCGTCATCGTGACGCACAACATGCAGCAGGCGCAGCGCGTCAGCGACTACACGGCCTTTTTCAGCATCCGCAAGGAAGAAGAGACGGGCGGCAAGGAAAAGCGTTGGGGCGTGCTGATCGAGTACAACCCGACCGAGAAGCTGTTCGCGCAGCCCGACCACGAAGAAACCGAACGCTACATCCGCGGCGAATTCGGTTGATCGAAGCGGTTAGCCGTTAGCTAAAAGCAAAAGAGGACAGCGCATGCAATGCCTGTCCTCTTTTTGATTTCTGTGCGATTTCAATTCAACCTCACCCCGTTTCGCTGCGCTCAACCGCCCCTCTCCCGGGGGAGAGGGGCAAAGTCCCGTCAGGGTCTTAGGGTGAGGCTTGGCTGTTTGCAGACCAGTTAACGACTCCGTTACGCCGTCTTGCCGAAACCAACCAAGCGTCCAACGACGATCAAGGCGATGGAACCGACCACGCCGACGACGATGCGCGCGATGAGGCCATCGTCGCCCCAGTTCGCGCCGATCACGTTGAACAGGAAGCTGCCCACGACGCCACCCGCCAGACCGAGCAGGATGTTGCCGAACGCCCCGTAGCCGCGCCCGCTCATGACTTTGCCCGCCAGCCAGCCGATCAATGCCCAGATCAGCAGCGGAATCAGCAGGCCGATGATGCCGATGGTGGCATTCACCAGCAGCGAAATTACAATATAGCCGATGATCAGAATTGCGATCAGTACCAGAATAGGCATGCGTTTCTCTCCCCTTGAGTTTGTTTTGATATGCGTATATACGTCAACATTTGTGAAATGTTGCGGTGACGCGCGCACATCCCCGCAAAATGCGGGGTAGAGCATACCCCACCCCCATCCCCTAACAGGGGTAGGTTTTCAATTGTAGGGACGAGGCATGAGCGTGTTGAAAAAGGTCAGATTCCGACCCCACCCCCGGCCCCTCCCCGAATTCAGGGAGGGGAGCCAACAGCGCCTGCCAAGCCGAATATGTCTTCGTAGGGACGCAATTCATTGCGTCCGCTGACGAAGGAAAGGCTTTAAGGGATGCTTTTTAAACACCTTCATGCCTCGTCCTCCTGTGCCAAACCAGTCGTCACCCTCTTGGCTAAAACATTCTGTTTGCTGGCACGGATGACAGGCTTTTGAACTAAACCAGAGGGAAAACAGGACAAGGCAGGCCTTGTCCCTCCAAAAAACCTCTCTAATCAAGATGACTGTGTGCTTTTTTAGACACCCTCTAAATCGCGTCCGCAGTTTTTAGGTTGGCTTTGAGTTCGGTTTCTTCAGCACGACATACAAATTGACGTCGCCCGTGAAACCATCGGCGCGATACTGCGCGACGCGCTCCAAGCCCGTCACGGCCATCAACCGCTCGGCTTCCGCATCATCGACGTAATGGCAGTAGCGCAGCGCCCGTTCGCCCCGCCGCCAGTCGAGCAGATAGTCGTGAACTTCCACCTGTAGATCGGCCTCCCACGGCACAACTCGATCCCGAAAGCGCGGATATTCGTAGAAGCGCCACGCGGTGAACACCAGCCAACCGCCCGGCGCAACGCGCTCCGCCAGCGTGCGCATAAACGCCAGCCGTCGATCTGCGCCGGGGAGGTGGTGCAGCACACCAAACAAGACCACGAGGTCATATGCGCCCGCATCCGGCGGGTGCTCGACAATGTCGCGCTCTTCGAGGATCGCGTCCGGCAGGCTGGCGCGTGCCTTGTCGAGCAGCGCCGCGCTGTTGTCCATACCGTGATAGCGGATCGCGCCGAGCTTGTCGCGCAGGAACACGCCGAAGCGCCCGTTGCCGCAGCCCACGTCGAGGACGGAAATCTCCCCCTCTCCACCCGGAGAGGGGGTTGGGGGGTGAGGTTGCAGATGCTCAATCAACTTCTCCCACCCAATCCACGCCTGCCCCCGCGTCGCATCGAAATCATCGGCGACGGTGACGTAAAACTGGCGGTTGATCGCGTTCAGGCGGCGGACGGTGGCCTCATCCATCTAGGCAATCCACTTCCATGTCACGAAGCGGCTGATCGTGAGGAGCATGAGTCCAAGCGACGCGCCATAAATCACCAGCGCGCTCCAGATCTGCCGGGCGTACAGTGCGAGCACGATATACAGCGGGAAGATCACCGCGCCGTAGCGGGGCATCGCGCTGAGCGTGCCGCTGGCGATGGGGATCAGCAGGGCGAACACGGTAAACAGCCCCCACGCGCGATCTTTGCGCCACACCAAGGCCGCCAGCGCGAGGTAGATCAGCGTGAGGATGAGATCCAGCCACGCGGGATGCCAGCCGAACAGCGCCACCTCCGCGCCGCTGAAATAGATCGTGAAGGCCTCGATCGGGTTGCCCGCCGTGCGCCCCCACACCTGCTCGTACGCCCCAAAATAGGCGAAAGGGTCGCCCACATACAGCCCCGCGCCGAGGATATATCCCACGAAGATCAGCAGTGGGATTTGTGCCAGCAGGATCCGCAGGATGCGCTGCTGCGGTGGGGACTGCCACGCGATATATAGCAGCGCGGGATAGAGCGCCACGCCGACGGAACGGGTCAGGCAGGCCAGCATTGCCACGGCAATGGCCACGAGAAACCAGCGCCGCACGATCAACCAGAAGGTGAGCAGACTCAGCAGCAAAAACAGGGATTCGGTGTACACGCCGGATAGGAAGATGCTGATCGGCGACACGAGCAGCAGCAGCGCCGCCCGCCAGGCCGTCGCGCGGTCAAAGCGGCGGCGCACCAGATCGAACAGGACGACCGTCGCGGCGAACAAGGCCACATTCGAGACAAGTAAGCCGCCGAGTGTCGCGCACGTGCTGAGATACGGCGACAGCGCGCAACCGGTCGGCGTGAGGCCGCTGACGAGGTGAATCAGCCCCGGGTAGAGCGGAAAAAACGCCATATCGCCTGTGGGCTGCTGTTCATTGACCCAGTCGTAACCTTCAATGGCGATAGTCGCATAGAAACCTGCATCCCAGCGGTACCACATGTCGAGCGCCGGGCCGCCATCCAGTAGATGTGTGTATTCCTCGCCTTGCGTAGATGGGAGATAGGTCATGGACAGCACGCCGATCACGACGACGAAGAGGCGGGTAACGGCGAAGGCGATGAGCAGAATAAAGAGATCGCGGCGGTGAGTGGTAAGTGGAGGTATCTGAGCAAGTGGCGCTAGCCGGGTGAGAACGCGGGTCATGGGGTTGCCTCATTGGGGGTGGACAAGTGTGGCTATTATGGCGCAGATGGGGATATTTTGCAGGTGACGTCCCCTCTCCGAGCGGAGAGGGGATTGAGGGGTGAGGCAGTTTAGTGATGCGCGGCGTGACTTTCCTGCTTGACCATCGTGCGCCCGTAGATCGCCGTGAGCGCCTGCTGAATGGTCGTGTACTTGAACTGGTAGCCGAGTTCGAGCAAGCGCTGCGGGATGACGCGCTGACCGTCGAGCACGACCGTCGTCACATCGCCGAACGCCGCTTTCATGGCGAAACCGGGCACGGGCGCGATCATGGGGCGCTTCATCGACTCGCCGAGCGCCTTAGCCAACTGCTTATTGGTCACGGGGTTGGGCGCGGTCAGATTGAACGGGCCGCGCGCGTCGGCGTGGTCGATCAGGAAGCGAATCGCGCCGATCTCGTCGTCGATGTGAATCCACGACATCTGCTGCTTACCATCGCCGAAGTAGCCGCCCGCGAACAGCTTGAACGGGAGCGCCATGCGCGGGAGCGCGCCGCCGTCACGGCTGAGCACCACCCCCGTGCGGATGATGGCGCGGCGCACGCCGTGATCTTCAACGCCCTTGGTCGAATCTTCCCACGCCTTCGTCACTTCCGCGAGGAAATCATCGCCCGCGGGTGAGGCTTCGGTCAGATTTTCGTCGCCGTGCACGCCATAGTAGCCGACCGCCGACGACTGAATCAGCACGCCGGGCTTGGTCTTGGCGCCCGCTACCGCCGCATTGACGGCCATGCCCGCGTTGAGGCGGCTGTCTTTGATGGCGGCGCGCTTTTCCGACGACCAGCGTTCCGGCAGGAAGCCCTCACCGGCGATGCTCGCGCCCGCCAGGTTGACAATCGCGCCCGCGCCGTCGGCCAGCTGTCCCCACCCGTTCGCCGTTTTGCCATCCCACACCGTGATCTTCACGCCCCGGGGGAGGCCGCTCGTTTTGTTGGGGTTGCGCCCCAACACAATCACTTCGTGTCCATCATGGTGCAGGTTGTGAACCAACGCCTGCCCGATTAAGCCCGTGCCGCCGGTAACAATTACGCGCATCGCTCTATCCTTTCAGGATGAGAGTTAAAAGTAGAAAGTTAAAAGTCAAAGACGCGAGCAGTGTTTTTCACTTTTAACTTTACCCTTTTAACCTTTAACTACCCTCTCGCTCTAGTCTGACTGTAGCTCGTTGGTATGAGGCGGTCATTAACCGAAGTTTATTCGACCGTAATTGTTGTCAGGATAACGTGATCGCCGTCCGCGACGGGCAGCCGCGCATACGGCGCTTCGGTGCTGTACAGCCCGGCGATCAGCGTGTACGCGCCCGGCGGCAGATCGATCAGCAGCGCGTGGTTGTCCGTCACCGGCTGATCGGGCGTCCATGTTGATGTAATCGCCAGCCCGCCGCCCGGTTCACTGTCGCGCTGCGCGACGAGTACGCCGGTCTGATCCAGAATTTGCACAAAGACTTTATAGCGCGTCGTCAGCGGCGCAGCGGTTTGCCAGGTGAACTGGATCTGCAAGGCGTCGCCGCGCTGGAACGTCTCGGCATTCAGGGCATAGCTCTCTAGGGTGATCTGGTCGCCGAACTGCGCGCCCGACTCGCGTTCGATGGGCAGCGGCGCAGCGGTGACGTAGCGCGCGAGGCGCACATCACCGTACCATGTGTCACCGAGCTCGAAGGCGTTGGCATCGAGGGTCGTCTCGACCACCCGCTGCGGGTCGCGCTCGGTTTCGCCCCAGAAGACCACGTACACCCGTTCGGCGTCCGCCAGCACCGCCTCGACGGCGGCGCGCGTTTCGGCATCGTCACCGCCCAAGCCCGGCGGCAGCGGGTACACGGGCAAATCGCCCCGGAAATAATAGCGGAACACTTCGGCCTGGTTCGGCGCGTCAAGGATGATCGCGTCGCCCGCGCGCGCCTGTTCGCTGATGAGGCGCGTGATGCCGCGATAATCCGGTCGCTGGTAGGCCGGATCGCTGTACAGCGGCGGCAGCACATTGATCCCCGTGCCGACAATCCACATGAGCGCCGCTCCGGCAGCAATCCGCGTGATCACCCGGCGGCGCGGCACTTCAAACGACCACAGCACCTGCACCCCGCGCCCGATCATCAGCGCCAGCCCGATTTGCGAGGCGATGATCACCTTGACGTTGTCGGGGCGGTACAAGCCTGCCACCAGAAAGATCGCCAGCGGAATCAGCGCCCACGCTGCCGGGAGCGCCAACCGCCAGATCGATTCGCGCCGCCGCACGGTCAAGCCGAATAGCACGAGGATGAGCGGGATCGCCAGCGGCAGATCGCCCGCCGTCAGCCCGAAGGTCAGCCAGCGCAGGCTGATGCCCAAGGCTTCCAGAATCGGCGTCTGGTCGCCCGTGTTCGGCCATGTCGTGATCTGCTGAATCGCGGTCGGCAGCCACGGCGCGTACAGCGCAATGGTCAGCAGATTGGCGGCGACGTAAAGCAAAAAAGGACTGAGGATGAAGTGATAAGGACTGAGGACTGAGGACTGAGGACTGAGTGAAAAGCGCTGCTGAGTGAGAGTTGTTTTAATATCAGGAATTGCGTTGTCTGAGGACAGCAATGTATTCTCAGTCCTCAGTCCTTTCACCTCAGTCCTCATCAATTGCACAAGCCAGAGGAGCGTAACCACGCCCTGCGCCAGCATGAGGAAGGGATAGGCGTACTGCGTCCACAAGCCCGCCGCGTTGATCACGCCGAGGATGAGCGCGCGCCGCCAGGTCGGACGCTCGCAGAAGCAAATTAGCGCCCAGAAGCCCGCCGCACCCCACAACGCGAGCAGCGCGTACATGCGCGTCTCCTGCGCGTAGTACAGGCCGAACGTGTTAATCGCCGTGAGCAGTGCCGCCGTCAGCCCGGCGAGTTGGCCCGACAAGCGCCGCCCGACCACGTAGGCGAGCGCCACGCTGATCACGCTGGCGAAGGCCGAAAGCGCCCGCAGCGCGAACTCGGTCTCGCCGACGAGTACGCGCCAGATCGCCAGCAGCCAGTAGTAGCCGGGCGGGTGAATGTCCCGCGCGGCATTGGCGGCAATCTCGGCGAACGAGCGCGTCGCCTGCACGTAGCTGTTGCCCTCATCATTCCAGAACGACTGCGCGCCGAGGTTGTAGAAGCGCAGCGCCGCCGCCAGCAGCAGAATCAGCAGGGCAATCAGCCAGAGGTGTCGTCGGGTCATCAAATCATCCTAACCGCAGAGAGCGCGGAGAACGCAGAGAGAAAACATATACCCTCTGCGCTCTTTGCGTTCTCTGCGGTTCATCATTTGTCTTGTCGCTGTCGTTACAGATGCTTCTTAAAATGCTCGGTGATCGCGTTGTAGCAGGTCACGCGGTTTTCCAGCTTGAGCACGTCGTGACCCTCGTTCTCGAACATCAGGTAATCGACCTCTTTGCCCTGCGAGCGCAAATACTCGACCACGTCGTGCGACTCGCGTTCGACCACGCGCGGATCATTCTTGCCCTGAATTACGAGCATCGGGCACGCCAGTTGATCGACGTAGGTGCGCGGCGACCGTTCGGTGAGCAGATCGCGATCTTTCTCCGGGTGGCCGAGCGCCATATAAAAGTAGGGCTTCCATGTCTCGGGGATGCGCTCCGAGAACGTGAACAGATCATACGGGCCGAACATGTCGACCGCGGCTTTCCAGAGATCGGGGTGCTGGAACGCCTGAATCAGCGTCATGTAGCCGCCATACGAGCGCCCCACCACGCCCGCCCGCGACGGATCGACGCGCGGATGATCCGCCAGCAGCTTGAGCGCATGCACGTGATCCAGTCGATCCTGCCCGCCCCAATCTTTGTCGATGCGCTTGGTGTAGTCGAGGCCGTAGCCGGTGCTGCCGCGCACGTTGGGCACGAACACCGCGAAACCGTTCAGCGTCAGATACTGGATGAGCGGCATGGAGAACCACGAGAAATCGGGGCGTTCCTGACTCTGCGGGCCACCGTGAATGTAGTAGACGAGCGGACGTTTGCCCGCAAAGCCGAGCGACGGCGCGGGCAGGTAGAGCCGCGCGGAGATACGCAGCCCGTCGTGCGAGATGAACGAGGCGTCTTCGCCGGGGGCGAGCACCTCGGCGGGAATGCCGAGCACCGCTTCGTCGGTGTGCCGTGTGACCGTCTGCCGATCCGCGCCGCTGACCGTGTAAAGCTGAGTCGGCGAGGTGGCGGTCGAAAACGAAAAGCTGAAGCTGTCGCTGATCGGCTCGTAATCGACGCCATGCAGAACACCGCCCGCGAGTTCGCCTTGCCCCGCAATCACGTGCGTCAGGCGCATGGTCAGAGCGGCCTCGTCGAATTCGCCCTCATAGACCCACGACGCGCCGTCGATGTTGTAGATCAGCGAATAGCGGTTGTCGACCACATCATCCAGATTGACCAGTTCGCCGACGCCGGTATGCACCGCGCCCGTGACCGTCACGCGCTTCATGCCGCCGCCCGCCTTCAAATCAAGGTAGCCGAGGCCGAACGTGTCTTCAAACAGCGCGGTGATGAACACCAAGCCGCGCTCGGTGAAGTGCGTCGCATTGATGGCGTTGAGCGGCACATCTTGGTCCGCCGCCCGCGTGCCGATCGGGATGCCGCACAGCAGCAGCAGGTCTTCTTTGCCTTGCTCCCACAGGAACAGGCAGTCGTCGCCCATCGTGTAGCTTTCCACCAGTGCGACCTTGTCGTGCGTCGCGTTGACGCCAATCGGCACAATGCCGTAGGTGCTTTCGCCGAGGTAGGTCATCGCGCCCGTCGCCATGTCCGCCTGATACGCTTTTTGCAGCGGCTGGTCGTTGAGTTCGACATTGAAATAGGCGAGGTTGCGCTCGATGTCGCATTCGGTGCAGTGGGCGCGGGCATTGCCGAGCTCGGGCAGCGCGGGTTCGGGGAAACCGCCGCCGATGGGGATCAGCATCGGCTGGTAGTTCTCATCGCCGTCCCGGTCGATCATCACCATGATCTGCCCGATCTTCGGGAACACGTAGAACGGATACCCGCCGATCAGCTCCGGGTTTTGCAGCGCGATGGTGGGCGGGAGCAGGGGCTGCGGCACGCTGCCGCCAAAACGCATGACGTACAGGCTCAAGCGCCCGCTCAGGTTGCTGACGAAGTAGATGTGATCGCCGACGCGCTGCGGAGCGAGAAATAAACGTGCGGACAAAAACGATTCAATCTTATACATGCGCGCTGTCCTTGGTAGGGACGCGCAACGGCGCGTCCGTTTCCGATAGATGACTGCGGACGCCCCCTTGGGCGTCCCTACGACTTCCCCCTCTCCTCCCGGAGAGGGGGCTAGGGGGTGAGGTTAGCTTTTCCGCCACAGATACCCAACCATAGCGCCGATCCCGGTGATCAGCAAGGCGACCACTGTCCCGATGATGGGCGTAAGCTGCGGGATCGTGCGATCCGAGACGGTGATACTATCCAGAAGGAATGGCGCATCCGATGA
Source organism: Candidatus Flexifilum breve (assembly GCA_016717205.1). Taxonomy (GTDB): domain Bacteria; phylum Chloroflexota; class Anaerolineae; order Aggregatilineales; family Phototrophicaceae; genus Flexifilum; species Flexifilum breve. The sequence continues at coordinate 1,004,670 of JADKGC010000002.1, read as the reverse complement.
GATACCATAGCGGACCGTCGTCGCCCACAACGAGGCGTGGATCTCGGTCTCCGTCCACTCATCAGGATTTGGACTCACATAGTCGGCAATGGGAATGGCATCCACGATTTCAAAGACCTGGAGGCGCTCACCTTTCCAGCGAATCGTGACGTGCGTCCCATACGCGTTGACGGGGGCGCTCTCCACCAGACTGGCTTCCCCGAACTGCGCCCCGGCGGCGGTTTGAATGGGCACCGCTTCCTCTCCCGTAATCGCCCAGTGATCGGCTTGATGTACGCCGTGATACAACACGCGCGGCAGGTCGAAATTGCGCATGGCCTCGTAGACAGGCAGCGGCGTGAAATCCGGCTCGACCATGCGGAAATAGTAGAACGGCAGGTTGCGTTCGGTATCGGTCGCCCGCTTGAAGAACCAGTAATTGACCACGCCGAGCCACGGCCAATCGCTTTCCGCGCGCTCGTAGGCTTGCGGCATGTAGTCGGCGGCCTGCTCCTGCGTCACCGCGCCGTAGTTCTCGCGCCCGACCACATCCGGCGACACATCCGGTGAGTTGACCGGATTCCACGCCGCCTCGCTCACCCAGATCGCCTTGTCGGCGTCGCCGTTGGCGACCATGATGTCGCGCACATAGGTGTGCCGCCCGAAGTTGAGCGTGGTCGTGCGCAGCCGCTGATCGGTGGGGCCGCTGTAGAAGCCGTAACCCTGCACCGACATGATGTCAAAGCAGTCCGCCGCGCCCGCGTCGTACATGCGCTGCAGGTAGACGAACTCGCTCAGGTTATAGGCATTGAGCGCGACCGTCGGCGAGAGCGCCCCGGCAATCACCACGATTTCGGGATCGACCGCTTTGAGTGCGGTGTAGGTGCGGCACAGCATCTCGGTGTACGCTTCCGGGTTGACGGGCTGCGTGCCCCATTCCGGGTAGATGTTCGGTTCATTCCAGATCTGATAGTAGAGGATGCGTCCCTGATACCGCGTGGCGACCGCGACCGCGTAATTGACATAGTCTTGAAAGTCGTCCGGCGGCGGGAACGTGCCTTCCTGCGGATCGGCGTGTGACCAGTTCGGCGCGGCATCGAGACGGGCGATGATTTGCACGCCGTACTGTTCCGCTAAATCGACGATGTTGTCGTATTTGAGCCAAGCGTCGACCGGGTCGGGCGTGCCGTCCCCATTGAGGTCGTTGCGCCGATCGGTGAAGTCGCCGCGCCCGTGGATCTCGATGTCTTCCCACGGGAACTGCTGGCGAATCCACACGAAGCCCGCGTCGGCGATCATCTGTAACTGCTGTTCGCGGCGCGCGGGTTCGACTTCCTGCTGCAAAAACGTATTGATGCCGAGCGGATTCACGCCTGCGTGGCTGATCGGGATATTGGCGTCGGTATTGGGCTGTGGTCGGGTCAAGTTGCCCGCCCATTCGACCATGCCGCGCACCTGCGCAAGCGGGGCTTCTTCGCCCGTCAGATCGTAGAAGATGCGCCACGCGAGGCCGCGCTGGGAGAGATCGAGGGCGAGCAGGGCGGCGAACACGATCACGAGGATCGCCGCCGTGATGAGGTAACTCAATCGTCGTCGTGTCATGGCGGCGTAGTATAGCGCGGGAGTCACAGTCTCCTCAACGGCGTAGGTGAATCACCCGCTGAGCGCGTACAGGGGACTACGCTGAACAAGCAGTGTACAATAAGGCATATCCGTTTTTGTGTCACAGCCGCAATATGTGAAAGGATGCCGAATGCGCCAAGTCATCTTGATCCCGGATAGTGAGTCGGGGGGATTCACCGTGACCGTGCCGAGTCTGCCCGGCTGCCTCTCGGAAGGCGATACCTACGAAGAGGCTATGACAAACATCCGCGATGCGATTGCGCTGTACATCGAAGACTTGATTGCTGATGGCGACCCCGTGCCGGAAGATATGGCACCGATCCAAGTGGCGCTCATATGAGTCGTTTGGCGTCCGTTTCAGCGCGTGAGTGTGAACGCACTCCAGCGCCTTGGTTTTATGGTGAAGCGTCAAAACGGCAGTCATATTATCTTAGCGAAAGAAGGGCGACGCGTTGTCGTTCCCAATCACAACCCGATTAAGATCGGCCCAATCCGCAGCATTATCACCCAAGCGGGGTTGACGGTGGACGAATTCATCACTTCGCTGTAATCGATGGCATTTATGGGCTCTTTCACCCTTCTGTAACGTGATCGCCGAATAACATCGATGTGCAGTGTCGGCAACCCGAGTCGGAGCGGGCAGATTAGGGCGGTGGAATCAGCGAGAGAATCGCGCTCACAACTGCATCGATCGACAGTGCCGTTGTGTCGATTATTTGCCAACCCTCGTGTTCAAGCTGCGGAATCACAGGCTTTAGCTGCTGATACACAATGCGGATCCCCTCATCGATATAACCGCGCGCGGGCGTATCACCGGAGCGTTTCAGATTGCGTTGATGCGCTTCAGCCTGACTGGGATACAGCACAACCTTCCCGAGCGGGGACAGCGTTGGATCGAGCAGCCCCGCATAATCGACGGCGTAATTGGCATCCCAGAAATCATCAATGACCACCGCGAACCCGGCGCGGCTGTACGTCAGCGCCATGTGAACGGCGGTCTGCCGTGCCAGCGTGATTTGCTGCGCGAGCTCATCCGTCCACACCGCAGCGGGGAGCACCAGCCCCGAGATCACCATGGTACGCAGATCATCGACCGGGATGTACAGGCTTTTGGGGAAGTGCGCGGCGAGGGCGCGGCTCGTCGTACTTTTGCCCACCGCCGGGGGACCAACAATCAGATAGATTGGTGTCATGAAAATTCTCTTTTCCGGTTATCTGCCCAGTATAGCCTAGGCAGCCCAGCAGCGGAAAGCAGATGAACGTTGAGCCGCTCTCACCCACCTGTAATTTGATCCCACATTTATTTCAAGTATAATAAAGGTAATCTGTGAATACAGGCAGGAGTGTTCGACATGTTTGGAAGCAAGCGGAACGACACGATTCAGGACAAGGCGGAAGACATTCTGGATGATGCAGGCAAGAGCATCAGCGAATTCGGGCGCGAAGCCCGCCACAAGGCCGAAGGCGCGAAGAAAGACATGGTCAAAACCCTGCACGGTGCCGCGCACACCATCCGCAAGGAAGCCCGTGACGCGAATGTGAGCAGCGACGTGCGCGACCACGCCGATAACGTCGCCAAAGGTTTCGAGCGGGCGGCACGCTATCTCAACAAGCATTCGTATGAGGATATCGGCGAGGATGTGACGGAAGGGGTCAAGGCGAATCCGTGGCGCACGCTGGCCATCATTTTCGTCATCGGCTTGATCGTCGGCCTGATTCTGCGCGGCGACGATAAGCCGAGCTACTCCACGCACGCCACCGACAACTACCGCCGGCCATAACCACTCACCTCACCCCGTTTCGCTGCGCTCAACCGCCCCTCTCCCAAGGGCGAGGGACGGCTGGCGCAGCCAGCAGGGTGAGGTTGGCGTTTTAACTTTTAACTCCACTTAAGTTACAATGGGCAACCGGGCGACACAGCCCGGTTTTTCGATTCTACAGGCGGCTCGATGGTCAAATTCATGCTCATGTTCCACAAGCCGAGCGATCTCGCACGGTTTGAGGACTCGTACAACGCTTTCCTCGCGCAGATTGAACGGATTCCGAACATCACCCGGCGGCAGGTTATCAGCATCCTCGGCAGTCCGCAGGGAACGCCCACCACCTACCGGATTCTCGAAGTTTACTTCAGCGACTACGATACGCTGACAGCGGCGCTGCGCTCTCCGGAAGGACAGGCGGCGGGCGGCATCCTCAATCAGTTCCCGAAAGGGACAGTCGATATGCTTTTTGCCGAAGTCTACGAAGAAGTCGGCGGCTCTACACCCACGGAGTGAACACCTATGGCCACGAACATGAAAGCGCTCAGAGATCGCATTGCCGCCGAAGGGCGGAATCTTGGCAGCGGCATCCTCAAAATTGACAGCTTGCTCAACCATCAGATCTACCCGCAGTTGATGTACGAGATGGGCGAAGAAATGGCGCGGCGCTTCGCCGATGTCAAAGTCGACCGCATCCTCACGGCAGAAATTTCGGGCATTGCCCCGGCGCTGATGACAGGGTACGTGCTCAAAGTCCCGGTCGTCTACGCCCGCAAGACCAAACCGATCACCATGTTTGGCCCGGTCTTTCTGGAGACCGCGCCCAGCCACACCAAAGGCGGCGAGGTCAACCTGCTCGTTTCGGCGGAGTTCCTGCTGCCGGATCAGGACGTGCTGATCATCGACGACTTCCTCGCCTCCGGGCAGACGCTGCGCGCGCTCGTCCGCATGGTCGATGGCGCGCGGTCGCGTGTGGCGGGCGTGGGCGTGGTCGTCGAAAAGACGTTTGAAGGCGGGCGTAATTTCATGCGCTCCAAGGGTTACACCATGCCCATCGAAGCGCTGTGCACCATCGTCAGCATGGACAACGGCTCGATCCAGTTCTCCGAGGAAGACGTATGACCGATTTACGGCAGGGCGGCATCGCGATCCTCGATTTCGGGTCGCAGTACACCCAGTTGATCGCGCGGCGCGTGCGCGAGCAGGGCGTGTACGCCGAAGTCTTCCCGTGCGACGCGGACGCCGCCAAGATCAATGCGCATCAGCCGGGCGGCTACATTCTGTCCGGTGGCCCAGCGAGCATCTACGAACCAGACGCGCCACAGTTACCGCCGTTCTTGCTGCAAACAGGCAAGCCGATTCTCGGCGTGTGCTACGGCATGCAGGCACTGACGCACGCGCTCGGCGGCGTGGTAGCCCCGGCGCAGTCGCGCGAATACGGCGCGGTGCTGATCATGCACACGGGCGGCGATAACCCGCTGTTCAACGGCATCTCGCCGGAAACGAATGTGTGGATGTCCCACGGTGATCGCATCGAACGCCCGCCGCAGGGCTTCATCCCGCTGGCGACCTCCGAGAATTCGCCGTATGCGGCGATGGGCGACCCGACACGCGGCTATTTCGGCGTGCAGTTTCACCCGGAAGTCCGGCACACGGCGCAGGGCACGCAGATTTTGCGCAACTTCATCTTCGATGTCTGCGCATGTGAGGCGAAATGGTCCCCCGCCGCCTTCATCGACGATGCGGTGAGCGCCATCCGCGCCAAAGTCGGCGACGCGCATGTGCTGCTCGCTTTGAGCGGCGGCGTCGATTCGGCGGTGGCCGGGGCGCTGCTCAACAAGGCCATCGGCGCACGGCTGATCGCGGTGTTCGTCAACACGGGGATGCTGCGCCTCAACGAGGCCGAACAGGTCGTGCAGGTCTTCCACGACGAACAGCACATCAACCTGATCGCCGTCGACGCGACCGAGGAATTCCTCGACGCGCTGCGCGGTGTCACCGAACCCGAAGCCAAGCGCAAGATCATCGGCAAGCAGTTCATCGATACCTTCAGCGATCAGGCCAAGCGCCTGCAAGCGCAGTACGGCGACCTGAAGTATCTGGCGCAGGGGACGATTTACCCGGACGTGATCGAATCGGCGGCCAGCAGCAAGAAGTCGCGCGTGATCAAGAGTCACCACAACGTCGGCGGCTTACCCGAAGATTTGCAGTTCGAACTGGTCGAACCGCTGCGTGATCTGTTCAAGGATGAGGTGCGCGCGGTCGGGACGACGCTCGGCCTGCCCGACAGCGTCGTGTGGCGGCAGCCGTTCCCCGGCCCCGGCCTCGCGGTGCGCTGCCTCGGCGAACTGACGTGGGATCGCCTCGAAACGCTGCGCCACGCGGACTCGATCTTCCGCGAAGAACTGGAACGGCTCGGCCTGCTGCGCACGGGCACAGCGCAGTCGTTTGCTGTGCTGCTGCCGGTCAAGAGCGTCGGTGTGATGGGCGACAACCGCACCTACGAAGAAGTGATCGCGCTGCGCTCGGTCACCACCGATGATTTCATGACGGCGGATTGGGCGCGCCTGCCCTACGATCTGCTCGCCCGCGTGAGCAGTCGCATCGTCAACGAGGTGCGCGGCGTCAACCGCGTGGTCTACGACGTGACGAGCAAGCCGCCCGGCACGATCGAGTGGGAATAATCGCATCCAGCGAATGTCTTGTAGGGGCGCACGGCTGTGCGCCCTTTTTGATTCGGGTTTGAGACAAGTCCGACCTAATGGCATGGATGCGATGAAGAAGGTGCCTAACAAGCGCAGAAACACCACAATGCGCGATACTTTTGTAGGGACAAGGCATGCCTTGTCCTCAACGTGAAGTGGGTTTAGACACAGCGGACGCAATGAATTGCGTCCCTACACAAGCACCGTTTTTCTTGCAGGAACGCGATATATTGCGTCTACCGCTTCCAACCTCACCCCCGCCCCCTCTCCTAAAGGAGAGGGGCGGCAGGCAGAGTTTTTAAGTCCCCTCGCCCTTGGGAGAGGGGATTTAGGGGTGAGGTTAGAGTTGCTCACCGACGCTTTTTCGAGTATAATTTAGCACATAAGTTCGCATTCAAACTCGTTCGGCAGAGGTGAGGAAACGCGATGGAGCACAATTACTACAACACGTTTATCGAAGTGGCGGAGGATTGTCCCGTCCCGGCGGCGGAAGTGCCCGCCCGCAAAGGCGATAAGCCGACCATCGCCGTCATTCACTTTGAGCTGATCTCCGAGCATCCCTACGAATTCACGCAGGAAGACATCCTGTTCGAGACATACGCGCGCACCCACGACATCCCCGACGATCAGCGCGCGGCGGAACGCGAAAAATTCTTCGCGAAGGGTCAGCCGTGCCTGCGCACGTCGCCGTTATGCAAACGCTATGGGTGGGGTTTTCATCATGATGAGGAGGGGCGGGTCGCGCTCTACCCGCGCGGATCAGCGGCCTACGAGCAGTTCGCCAGCACCGATACGCTCAAGCATTTGAAAGGCATGCGCTCGAAGCGAGCGTAGCGTCATTGCTGTGGTGGAGTAGGGACAAGGCCTGCCTTGTCCTTTTTGTTTCCAGAAATCAGGACGAGGTGTGTCGCGTCCCTACACAAACGATTCTATCAGTCTCCCCTCCCTGAATTCGGGGAGGGGTCGGGGGTGGGGTTCCTACGCCAACCCCGCGGCCTGTGCCCTTGCCATGACCGTCTGTGCGGCGCGGATGATCGGCATATCGACCATCTTGCCGTCGAGCTGGAACGCGCCTTTGCCCGCCTTCTGATGCGCGTCATGCGCCTCGATCAAGCGGCGCGCGGCGGCGATGTCGTTGGCGGTCGGCGTGAACACGGCTTGAATCGGCGCGACCTGCTTGGGGTGGATCGCCAGCTTGCCCGTGTAGCCCATTTCCAGAATGCGCCGCGTCTCGGTTTGCAGACCGGGCGCATCATCCAACATCAGGTAGACCGTATCAATCGCCTGCAAGCCGTAGGCTTTCGCATAGGTCACGACCGCGCTGCGCGCATACAGCACTTCCGCGCCTTCGGGCGTGCGCATTGCGCCGATGTCTCCGGCGAAGTCTTCCGCGCCGAAGATCAACCCCTGCAAACGCTGATCCGAGCGGGCGATGTCGCGCAGGTTGATGACCCCGCGCGCCGTTTCAATGATCGCGAGCAGTGGAATGCTGCCTTGCGGGAAGCCGTTCTCGCTTTCCGCCTGATACAGCCATTCGGAGACGATCTGCACCTGCGTCGAGGATTCGACTTTGGGAAGCACGTACCCATCGGGGCGGTCGCTGATGGTGAGCATAAGGTCGTCGGTGTAGAAGTCGCTGCCCACTGGGTTGATGCGGATAAGCCGTTCAGTGCGGCCAAAGTCGATTTCGCGCAGCGCGGCGGCGCTGGTCTCGCGGGCGGCAGGCTTCTGGGAATACGCGACGCCATCTTCCAGATCCATGATGACCGAATCGACGCCTAAACCTGCGCCTTTGGCAATTTTGGCGCGGCTGTCGCCGGGCATGAACAACAAAGCACGTCGCACGCGCATCCCATTTTCTCCACTCTTACTGGCTCAACGACTGCAGCCGCTCCAATCGGGCGGGTTCGTTGGCGACCAACCACTCGTCCGCGCTGAGCAGCGCATGGGCTTTAGCGAAATACGGTTTGGCTTCTTCGGCTTGCTGCTGCAGCAGCAGACATTCGCCGACTTCCTCATAGGCGTAACCATCGGCAAAGGGCAGCAGCGGATACAGCAGCGGCAGCGCCTCGTCGATCCGTCCGAGCGAACGCAGCGCCCGCGCGACACACCACTGCGCGATGCGGATCGACTCCGCCTGTCCCTGCGCCTCGCGGAAGCGGAGCGCGCGCTGGAACACGTCGAGCGCCTCAACAAACCGTTGATCGTCATGATACGTCCAACCGAGGTTGTTGTACAGTGAACCTGCCCACTGCTGCGTGCGCGGGTGCGTGGAGGCTTCGGCTAAAGCCAACGCCCGTAAATTCCACTTCAGCCGTTCGTCACCCTTCGTCGCGGCGATCCCCAGCATATGCGCGGCATCGACCGCGTAAAAGTCGTCCTGTGCCGCCTGCTCAAACGCTTGTTCAAACAGCGGACAGGCGGTCGCTGGACTGCCCGACGAATTGAACAGGCGCCCCCGTTCCAGCAGATAGCGAATTCGTGCGACGCGGGTGTCTGGCGTCAGTTCGCGCTCGACCTGATCGAGCGTGGCGTGCGCCGCGTCGAATTGGCGCTGCAAGCCCTGCGCGCGGGCGATCTGCGTGTGGAGTTGTAAGCGTAAATCGAGATCGACCAGTGTGGGGAGCAGGTCGCGCAGGCGCGCCTCCGTCCCCGCCGGATCGCCATAGTTCCAGAGATGATCAAATTCAGGGGTAGGCATGGGCATATCCCGTTAGTGGACTGCGTAGAGCAGCGAGTATAGTTTAGTTAGGGGCGAAAATGGCGCGCAGTGTCTGGATTTCCGGCAGCAGATCCGGCTCAATGGTGACGGCATGCGGGCGCAGCGCGACCAGTGACCGCGCTTCGTCAACAGATTTGAGCGGGGTGGAGATGACCACGCGCGAGCAGAAGGGCATAAACGAGCGCACATAGTGCATCCAGCGGAGATCGAGTTCGCCGTCGTCGGTGCGCTTGCCGAGCGCGACCGCGGGCGGGCAAAATTCGAGCAGGGTTTTGACGTCTTCGGCCTGATTCACGCTGATAATCGATGTCATGCGATTGCGCACGGTCGCGGAGGCCAGCGACCACAGCGTGCTGCGGTCGAGCAGGCGGGTGTAGAGCGTCAGCGCAGAAGCGCCTGCTGCGCGCGTTTCGACGATCTGGTATTCGTCGAACACATAGTTCAGGTTGATGGTGGGAACGGGGACAGCCCGCGCGATCAGCGTTAAGTCGTTGACGCTGCCTTCGTAGATCGTGTCGTCGGTAAACATACACACCGCATCGACGCCCGCTTTCCAGTAGGAGAGCGCTTGCTGCACCGGATCATAAGCGCGCGGCGAATAGGTGATTTGTCCGAAAATCAGAACATTGTCGCTGATCGTACTCAGGATCGATTCCGGTCGGCGCTGCATTCCGGCCAGCGCCCGGAGCGCATTCAAAGGCGTCTGTGCCTTGCGCGATTCGAGCCGTTCACGCTTCAGTGAGAGAATGTCTTGGACTTGCGGCAAGGCTGTGTTCATAATCCGTTCGCCAGATCCTGTATGCGCAACACCTACTATTTCATGCGAAAAATGGATTGTTGGCAAGCCCCCAAAAAGTCGTAACGCATGTCATGAACGCATAAGATCGAGTTGGCAGCGGAGCGCGGCGCACCGCGATCTCCTTTGCGTTCCCGGCGAAAGACGGTGTTATAATCGTGGCGATCCCACATGGAGGAACAAAGCAGTGGAACTCTCCTACGACGAAGTGCGCAAGATCGCCGAACTGGCCAAGCTGGATCTGACCGAAGACGAAGTCAAGCTGTACGCCGGGCAGCTCTCGGCGGTCCTCGGCTACTTCAAGCGCCTGCAAGAACTCGACACCTCGCACATCCCGCCGACCGCCTCGGTGCTCCCGCTCAAAAATGTGCTGCGACCCGATCACGCGCAGCCCGCGCTCCCGCCGGAGCAGGTGGTCGCCAATGCGCCGGACGCCGATGACAACCAGTTCCGCGTGAATGCCGTGTTTGGTGACGAATAGACCATGCCCGCACGCAAACGACTGCTGCTCATCGAGGATGACCATGACGTTGCCGATATGCTCATCATGTATTTCGGCGTGCACCAGTACGAAGTTCTCCATGCTGATTCCGGGGAGCAAGGCGTCGCACTGGCGCGCTCCCGCTTCCCTAACCTGATTCTGCTCGACGTAATGCTGCCCGACTTCGACGGCTATGATGTCTGCCAGCGCCTGCGCGCGACCTCGTTCACACGCTACATGCCGATCATCTTTTTGACGCAGCGTGACGAACGCGCCAACAAGGTCAAAGGGCTCTCGCTCGGCGCGGATGACTACATTACCAAGCCCTTCGACATTGACGAACTGCGCCTGCGCGTGCAAACGTCGATTGCGCGCGCGACCCGCGAAAGCCTGCACGAGGCGCGCACTGGCCTGCCCACCGGCGTCTTAATCCACGAAGAATTGCAGCGGCGCGACTACGCGGAGATCCCCTATCAGCGGCTGTATATCGAAGTGGAAGGTTTCAAATCCTACGGCGAAGTCTATGGCTTTATGGCAGCGGATAATGTGCTGGCGTTCACCGCGCAGGCGATCTGCGAAGTAGTGAGTCAGCAGGGCACGCCGGACGATTTCGTCGGCATTGAGGGCGACCGCTTCGTCATTCTCACGCACTCCGGCACGGGCGAGCTGATCGCGGACACCATCGATCACAGCTTTCAGGACGTCGTGCGCAGCTTCTATTCGTATCGGGATGCCGACTCGGGGCAGATCAGTGTCGGTGGTCAGCGCGTGCCGCTCATGTCGCTCGCTATCACCGGGGAATGAGGCCCATCGATTCCGTCGATCTGAGTGACATTTTTCGCAATTCTACGTTAAGATTTAGTAACATGTATTCGTGTTGCGGCCCTGGTCCTGCGCTATAATGCCAGTTCATTGATACCCGTCCTCCGCCTCGCATGTGGTTCTCTGTCAGACTTGTTTCGATGAGGTTCATAGCTTGTGCGTACCTTGATTGTGGAAGATGATGTCCACACGATAGAACTGCTCCGTTTTCTGCTGGAAAAATTGGGCTTTGAGACGGTGGTGACGGACAACGTGGTCGACGCAATTGCGACGCTGGAGCGGCTCCCCGACCTGCAGTTGGTCATCCTCGACATTTTGCTGCCGAGCCTGTCGGGGGTCGAACTGCTCAAATACCTGCAAGCGCAGGCGTCAGACGTCAAAGTGTTGATCGTCAGCGCGCATGTTGGCGTGCTCGACAAGCAGGATCCCCTCGTGCAAGCCACCCCGAAGCTGGCCAAACCCTTCCGACAGGAGCAGTTACGCGCGGCGATTGCCGAGCTCGGCTTTGACGTTTAGGCGTGGCGCAGGGTAAACACAATGCGCGTTCCCTGCGGCTGATTGCTCTCAATCCAGATTTTCCCACCATGTGCTTCCACTAACGCCCGGCAAATCGTCAAGCCCAACCCCAGCCCTTTACGCGCGGTGTGCCGCTTCTGCGGCAGTTGTTTGAACGGCAGAAACACCTCGTCCCACATCGCTTCGGGGATGCCCGTACCCTCGTCGCACACTTCAACCTGCACCCCATCTTCCCGCGCGGCGGCACGCACATCAATGCTGATTGGCGTGCTGTCCGGCGCGTGGATCGCGGCGTTGCTCACCAGATTGAACAGCACCTGTTCGACCTGCAGCCGATCCGCGCGCACCGCGGGCAAATCCTGCGACACGCTGAGCCGCAAATCGTGCGTCAGCGCGATCATGCGGAGCTGCGCTTCGATGCCGGCCACCAGTTCGGCGAGCTGCACCGCTTCCAACGTCAGTTCCAGCACGCCGCCCTGCAGCCGCGACAGGTCGATCAACTGATCGACGAGCACTTTCATGCGCTGCGCCTCCTCGTCGATGATGCCCATGAAGCGCTGCTGTAGTTCGACCTCCAGCGTCTCATGCGCCAGCAGCGTACTGGAAAAGCCGAGAATCGACGTGAGCGGCGTGCGCAGTTCGTGCGAGACCATCGCCAGAAACTGAGTTTTCAGCCGATCAGATTCTTCCGCTTTAAGGCGGGCGGCGCGTTCCGCCTCATAGGCGCGCGCACGATCCAGCGCCTGCGCGCACTGCCCGGCAATCGTCAGCAGCAGACGGCGTTCCTCCGGCGCAAACGGATGCGGATGGTCAAAGCCGAGCCCCATCATGCCCATCGTGCCGCTCTCCGTTTTCAAGGGCAGGTAAGCGCCCGCCTGCATGCCCGAGGCGGCGCGCTGCGCGTCGATGAATCCGGGATACTGTTCGGCAAATTCCTGCAAATTCTGCACCCAGATGGGCTGCTGGCGGCGCACGGCGTCCGTGCCCGGATTGACCATCGTCAGGTATAAGCGCGGAAAGCGGGTGAGCGTATCGGGTGGCAGCTTAGGCTGGCCAACCCATTCCAGATAAGTTTTGTCCGCGTTGAGCAGGGAGATCGAGCCTTGAAACGCGCCGATCACCGGCAGCGCCTGATTCAGGAAGATCGCGGCGATCTCGGTGGCACTCTGCGCTTTGACCAGCTCGCCCGCGATGCCGTGCAGCAGTTCGAGGCGCGTGTTGGTGAGTTCAGCGGCCTGCCGTGCCTGTCGTTCCGCCTCATACACGCGTGCCCGATCCAGCGCCTGCGCGCATTGTCCGACAACCGTCAGCAGGAACTTACGATCGGCGAGGGTGAACACGCGGGGCTGTTCAAACGCGAGCGCGATCCCGCCGATGACGCCCTTTTCGGTGAGCAGCGGCAGGTAAGCCGCCGCCTGAAAATTCATGTTCGCCTGCAGCCACGCGATCCGGTGCGGGTACAGTTCCGCGTACTGCTGCTGACTCTCAATCCAGATGGGCGTCTGCGTGCGTACCGCATCCGTGCCGGGCGCGACCACGTTCATCGGCACAAATGCATTCGCCTTGAGCATGGGCCCCGAGAGGCGCGGGTTGCCGACGAACTCCAGATAGGTGCGGTCGGGCGACAGCAGCGAAATTGAGCCGTGCTGCGCGCCGACGATGGGCAGCACCTCGGCGAGAAAGACTTCGGCGATCTCCGCGATGCTCTGCGCCTTGACCAATTCGCTCACGATGCCTTGCAGCAGTTCGACGCGCGCCCGCGCCGCTTCCGCCGCCTCCCGCGCCTTATGCTCCTCTTCATACACCCGCGCTCGATCCAGCGCCTGCGCGCACTGCTGCGCCAGCGCGATGAAGAAGCCTCGCTCCACCCGGGTGAAGGTCCGTGATTCGGGAAAGCTCACGCCCAACCCACCGAGTAAGCGGTTGTTGGCGACCAGCGGCAGCGCGGCCATCGCGTGCGATTTGGTCACATCGCGCAGAATCGTTTCCATGGTGGGATACTGGCGGATGTATTCCGCCTGTGTCTCGATCCAGATCGGTTCGCCGGTGCGCGCCATTTCCGCCAGCGGCGTGGGGCTGTCGAACGGCAGCCGACCGTAGACCTGCATCAAAGCGCCGGGAACGCCGCCCGCGTCCAACGCTTGCAGCGACTGGCCGTCCTCGGCCACCAGCACGCACACGATCAGATGCGCGCCGACTGCGGGCTTCGCATGGTCGACGATCACCTGCGCGATTTCGCGCGGAGTGAGCGCGCGCGAAAAATGCGCCGTGAGCGTTTGCAGCAAGCTCAACCACTGCTGCGCCTTCGCTACTCGTACCATACACGGGCTTCCAAACTCAGATTAAGAAAAGTATATCAGGTTTGTCTGCTACTCAGCAGAGCAGAAACCGGACGCGACCCCCAATTCAGTTGAGGGCAGGACACATCTAACGTGGGAAACCCTTAAGCCGCTCGTTGGCAGGGAAACAGATACGCCGCGCGCCCAACGACTGCATTTTCAGAAGGTCGCAATTGAAAACAGTGTCCAATAAGTTCCTCAATCCCCGGCTTCTCCCCGAGCGAAGAGGGGATTGAGGTGTGAGGCTGAAAGTCGGCATTGGGATGTTGCGGACGCGAATTATCGCGTCCCTACGAGAAACACCGTCTGTCTGCAGGGACGCAATGATGCCATTTAACTAATGATCGCGGATATTGACTGTAGGGGCGACCCTCTGTGGTCGCCCATGAACGGGAGGGGACACGGCCCCTCCTGTCAGGGGTAGGTCTTTAATTGTAGGGACGAGGCATGAGGCTATTTCACAATTGGTGAAAATGCTCAACCTCACCCTGCTTGCTCCGCAAGCCGTCCCTCTCCGTGGGGAGAGGGACATAACCAACCCGCCTCGCCCTTGCCCCTCGCCCTTTGGTTCACGGCAGGACAGTTTTAATGTTTCGAGACCGTCTTCCCTTAAACGAAACTTTGTAGGGACGGCCTTCTGGCCGTCCGCTGACCACGGACGCGCAGAAGCGCGTCCCTACAATGGCTCAATTGTTAAAAGTGTCCTGTCCCCAAGCCCTTTGGAGAGGGGCGGTTGAGCGCAGCGAAACGGGGTGAGGTTAGACAAAGTGCCGATTCTGAAATGAGGCGTCCACCGCACTGCTGTTATGGATTTTCCGTGAATAATTTCCGTTTTAGCACATTCAAGACCTAGCTCAGTTATTACAACCTGTGACTCGCGCTATAATAAAGTTAATGCCGTTAGACGAGGCGGTCTGCGCCCAACCGTCTGTGAGCCTGAAAAGTCCGTGATGGCCGACACCGAACTCGCCCAAAATCTTTGGCCTTACCAGCAAATCATTGAGCATGCGCCGTTCGGCGTGATGCTCGTCGACGCGCGCGACCCGCAGCTCCCCATCGTCTACATCAACCCGGCCTTTGAAACGATCACCGGCTACACCGCCGCTGAAGTGCTGGGGCGCAATCCGGATTTCCTGCTCGGCAGCGATCAGCAGGCCTTGGCGGGTGAGCTCGCGCAGTGGTCATTAGCGCAGCCAAACGAGTTCCCGATCATTTTGCGCAACTACCGCAAAGACGGGACGATGTTCTGGAACGAGCTGCATGTTTCCCCGCTGCGCAATCCCGCGGGCGAAATCATTCACTTCGTCGGCACGCAGAAGGATGTCACCGTCCGCGAAGAGGCGAAGCTGGCGCTCGAACGCAGCGAACGCCGCTACTATCAGATGTTCGACAGCCACACCGCCATCAAGCTGCTGATTGACGTGGCCAGCGGGCAGATCAAAGATGCGAATACGGCGGCGGCGGACTTTTATGGCTACTCCTGCGCGCAGTTGAAGTCGATGCGCATCGGCGAGCTGAATACGCTGCCGGAAGCCGAAATCCGGGAGAACCTGGATCGTGCCAGCACGCGCAAAACCACCTTCTTTGAATTCGAGCACCGGCTGGCCTCGGGTGAAATCCGTGATGTTGACGTATATACCAGTCCAGTCGACATGCCGGACGGACGCGCGCTGTATTCGATCATCGTGGATGTGACGGGCAAGCGCCAGGCGGCCAGCCAGTATGCCGCGCTGTTTGAACAGTCCAATGATGCCGTGTTCATCCTCGATCTCGACGGGCAGCACCAGCGCGTCAATCAACGCGCGGCGGAACTATTCGGCTACTCCGTCGCCGAACTCGAACAACTTTCCTACCGGACGCTGATCATGCCGGACGAGCAAACCGCTGAGCAGAACGCCTTTGCGCGCCTGCTCCACGGCGACCACCTCGCGCCCTATGAGCGCACCTTCCGCCACAAAGACGGCACGCCGATCTTCACCGAAGTCAACATCGAACTGGTACGGGATAACCGCGGCCTACCGCGCCATTTTCAGAGTGTGGTGCGCGATATCACGCAGCGTAAGCTGTTTGAGCAGGCGCTGCGCGAGGGCGAACAGAAATTCCGCACCGTCGTTGAACAATCCATCGATGGCATTGTCCTCACCGATGAGTGGGGCAGCATCATCGAATGGAATGCGGGCATGGCGGTCATCTCCGGCGTCGACGCGGCCCACGCACTCGGTCGCCCGATCTGGGATGTTCAGTTTGAACTGGGACAGGATCACCTCAAGTCACCCGAGGTGTATACCAGCCTGAAACTGAATACGATCCACACCTTGCAGACCGGAAACGCCAGTTGGTTTGCGGAACCCCGCGATTCGGTGGTGCAGCGCCCGGATGGCAGCACCCGCTCGGTGCAAGGGGTGCTGTTCCCGATTCGCACCGCCAACGGCTACCGGATCGGCAGCATTCTGCGCGATATGACGGAGCGCAACAACACGGAAGAGGCGCTGCGCGCCAGCGAGGCTATGTTCCGCATGATCGCTGAAAACGTCTCGGATGGCATCGTGATCTTTAACGCGGACAGCCGGGTAGCCTATGCCTCGCCCAACTTTGACCGCCAGTCTGGACGCATCCCCGGCGCCACCCTCGGCCTATCGCTGGATGAATTCGTCGAAGCGCTGCATCCGGATGACCGGGCTCCTATGCTCATGCGCATCGGCGCGGCGATTGCGCAGCAGGCGGCGAACCTCACGCTGACCTACCGCGTCCGGCACAGCAACGGGAGCTACTTCTGGCAGGAAGATCACGCGCGTTTCAACTATTCGCCCGACGGTGACTACCTGAGCACCTACGTCGTCGCGCGCGACATCACCGAACGCAAACGCGGCGAAGAAGCCGAATTCAGCCTGCGGTTGGAAAAAGAGCGGACGCGGCTGCTCACCAACTTTTTTCAGGATGCCGCGCATGAGTTCAGCACGCCGCTCTCCAGCCTCAACACCGGCCTCTACCTGCTGACGCACATGGAAGACCGCGAACGCCGCGCCCGCAAAGCGCAGCAGATGGAGATGGAGATTGACCGCATCAACCGCCTGATTCGGTCACTCGTGCTCCTCATGAAAGCGGAGAGCGCCGACACGTTTGCGCGCGTCCCGCTGGATTTCAGCGATGTCGTGCGCACCGAATGTCTGGCGTTGGAAATGACATTTCGCGGTCAACCCGCACTCCATACTGCACTCCCCACAGTCCCGGTCTTCGTCTTCGGCGATGCGGAATACCTGCGCAGCGCCGTCCACGAAGTGCTGCACAATGCCTACCGCTTCACGCCACCGGAGGGTCACATTTCGGTGACGCTGACCCTCACCGCGACCGAAGCGCACCTGGAAATCGCCGACACGGGCATCGGTCTGGCCGCCGCCGACCTGCCGCACATCTTTGACACCTTCTGGCGGCTGGACGAAGCGCACACCACGCCGGGCTTCGGACTGGGTCTGCCCATCGCCAAACGCATCATCGAACAGCACGACGGGATCATTCACGCGACCAGCGAGTTCGGCGTTGGCTCGCGCTTCGTCATCGTGCTGCCGGCCACGCGCTGATCCGCGGTTTGACGACCGCCGAGAATTTTCCATAATAGGGGCTTGGCGCGGGCATTCCACGGAGCACTTACCTATGAAACTCACTCCCCACGTTTATGTGGTCGGCGGCGGTCGCTTTGGTTTTGGCATCTCGGGGGCGCTCGATTGCCATGTCTACCTGCTAGACGGCGGGAGCGAGCTGGCGCTCGTCGATCCCGGCCTCGGCTTAGGGCGCGACTTTGACACGATTCTGGACAACATCCGCGCCGACGGTCTTGATCCGCGGCGCATTCGCAAGCTGATTCTCACGCACTATCACTGCGATCATGTCGGTGCGGCTGCCGAAGCCGCCGCGCGGCTGGATGTCGAGGTGATCACGTCGGCGTTCTCCGCCCCGGTCATCCGCACGGGCGACGAACACGCCGTCTCGCTGGATGTCGCCAAGCAAGCCGGGTTCTATCCCGCCGATTTCACCCTGCCACCCTGCCGCGTCGACCGCGAACTCGTCGAAGGGGAAGTCGTGACGGTGGGCGATCTCGCGCTGACCGCCTACGAGACGCCCGGTCACAGCGACGGTCACCTGAGCTTTCACTTCGCGGGGTCAGATCGCACCTATTTGCTTGGCGCGGATCTCGTGTTCTGGGGCGGGAAAATTCTGCTGCAAACGATTCACGACTGTCGCATCGACGCCTACGCGACCAGCGTGTTCAAGGTGGAGAAGCTAGCCTTTGACGCGCTGCTGCCCGGTCACTTGCAAATCTCGCTGAGCGGCGGGCACGATCACGTCAAGCAGGCGGCGAACAGCTTCCGGCAGTTGGGCGTCCCGCCGAATCTGCTGTGATGTGACGTCCCCAGCATTCGACCCCAACCCCAACCCCTCCCCGAATTCAGGGAGGGGAGCCAACATTGTTCGCGCAACCAAATTTGTCGTCGTAGGGACGCGCTCTGAAACTGAAGTATTGACCCGCTCCCCGCTTGCGTGGGAGAGGGGTTCTAACCGGGGTAGGTTTTTCATTCTTCCCAAGGGAACACGAGTTTCCTGCGCCAAATAAACCTGTAGGGACGAGGCATGCCTCGTCCTGTTTCTTCTCTAGAATTGGCTCATTCACCCTTGAATCGTTCCCACAAATTTCGAAATCGAACCTCTACTCGGTGCTATTCTGGTTCGATTTTCAACCGAGGACGAGGCATGAGGGTGTTTAAAAAGGTCTGATTCCGACCCCACCCCCGGCCCCTCCCCGAATTCAGGGAGGGGAGCCAACAGCGCCTGCCCAGCCGAAAATGTCTTCGTAGGGACGCAATTCATTGCGTCCGCTGACGATGGGAAAGGCTTTAAGGGATGCTTTTTAAACACCTTCATGCCTCGTCCCTACAATTCAAAACCTATTCCTGTCAGGGAGAGGGGTTGGCGGTGAGGGGAGGTTTAGTTCTTGTTTTCCTGATTGTAGAGCGCAATCGAGGCGACGATCACCACGCCTTCGATCAAGCCTTGATACTGCTGCTGCACGTTGAGCAGCACCATCAGGTTGGCGAGGATCGCCAGCACGAGCACGCCGCCGACCGTGCCGAGTACGCTCCCGCGTCCGCCAAACAGACTCGTGCCGCCGATGATCACCGCCGTAATGGTGGTGAGTTCCAGCCCATCGGCGATCACCGGGTCGCCCACGCCCATGCGGCTGAGCCACATCAAGCCGCACACGGACGCCAGCAGACTGCACAGCATGTAGACCCCGTAGCGCACGCGCTGCACCGGAATGCCGGACAAACGCGCGACTTCCTGATTGCCGCCAACGGCGTACACATAGCGCCCGAAAATCGTGCGGCGCAGCACAAAAATCAGCGCGATGACGAGGATCACGAATAGCACAAACAGCACGGAAAACGGGCCGATCTTTTGGTCGTAGAAGGTGAGCGCTTCGCGGCTGGCCTTGCCGATGGGCGACGTCGAGATGGTGAGCGCGACGCCGCGCAAAATGACGTACGATGCCAGCGTCACGATGAAGGGGCTGATATTCAGGCGGTTGATGAGCAGGGCATGTACCAGTCCAATGCCCGCGCCGATCAGCAGCGTGATGAGGATGGCCGGGAGGGTGTTCGCCGTTTCGCCGTTCATGAGGATAGCCGACACCAGCACGGACACACGCACCAGCGACCCGACCGAGAGATCGATGCCGCCCGTCAGCACCACCAGCATTTGCCCGAGCGCCACCACGCCGAGAAACGCCATCTGCCGCAGCAGATTGAACTGGTTGCGCTCCGAGACGAAGCGCTCGGTGAAGAACACGCCCACCAGCACCATGACGATCACCAAGCCGTAGACCGCAAAAATGCGCCCGTTCTGGCGCAAGAATCGTCGTGTGATCATGCTACGCTTGCTCCGGTGGTGGCTCGTTCGATGATTGCCTGTTCGGTCGCGTCGGCGCGGGCGAGTTCGCCGACGATCTGCCCGTCGCGCATGACGAGGATGCGGTCGCTCATACCTAAGATTTCCGGCAGTTCCGACGAGATCATGAGGATGGCGACACCCTGCTCATTCAAGCGCCGCATGAGTTGGTAAATCTCGAATTTCGCGCCGATGTCAATGCCGCGCGTCGGCTCATCCATGATGATGACGCTCGGGCGTGTTTCCAACCATTTCGCCAGCACGACTTTCTGCTGGTTGCCGCCGCTCAAAAACTGCGCCTCTTGATCGCCGCTCGCCATGCTGATGCTCAACGTCTGCTGCGCCGCATTGACGACCTGCGCTTCCTGCTTCATCTGCACGATTCCACCGCGCGACAGGCGTTTGAGGATCGGCAGCGTGATGTTCTGGCGGATGGGCAGCGCGGTGAATAAGCCCTGCGCTTTGCGGTCTTCCGGCACGAGCGCCACGCCATTCTTGATCGCCTGCGCGGGGTTGAAGTGCGCGGCAGTCTGCCCGTTGATCAGGATGCGCCCGCGCGTCACCGGGTCAGCGCCGAAAATCGCGCGCGCCAGTTCGGTGCGCCCCGAGCCGACCATCCCGGCGATGCCGAGCGTTTCCCCGGCGTGCAGCGTCAGGCTCACGTCTTTGAGGCGCGCGTTCGACACGTTTTCGACGGTGAGCACGGGTGCGCCGCGCTGACCGATGGCGGGCGGGTAGACTTCTTCGAGCGGTCGCCCGACCATCATCTGCACGAGTTCGCGGTGTGACAGCACCGCGCGCGGTTGGCTGCCGACGACCGCGCCATCCTTGAGCACGGTGATCGTGTCCGCGACCTGAAACACCTCGTCCAGACGGTGCGAAATGTAGACGATGGTCACGCCCTGCGCTTGCAGCGATTTGATCGTGCGGAAAAGCTGTTCCAGTTCTTCGCCGACGAGAATCGCCGAGGGTTCATCCATCACGATCAGGTCGGCATTGCGCGAGAGCGCCTTGGCGATCTCGACCATTTGCTGCTTGGCAACGGTCAACTCGCTGACCGGAGTCTCCAGATCGATGTGCACATGCAGCCGTTCCAGCAGTTCTGCCGCCTGTGCCCGCAGTTGGCGCACTTGAATCACGCCGCCGCGGTTGGGTTCGCGTCCGAGAAATATATTCTCGGCCACCGTGAGGTACGGGCTGAGCGCCAATTCCTGATAGATGATGCTGATGCCCATGTCGAGTGAGAGGCGCGGCGTCAAATGCGCGAACGTCCGCCCTTTGAATACGATCTCGCCGCTGTCCGCCTGCACCGCCCCGCCCAGAATCTTGATCAGCGTGGATTTGCCCGCGCCATTTTCCCCGACGAGCGCATGGACTTGCCCGCGCACGCAGGTGAACGACACATCACGTAAAGCGGGCACACCCGCATACGCTTTGGAAATGTGCTTCATATCCAGAATGCTGTCAGTCATGGGCGGTAGTTTCGTCTGGGTTCGGATAAGTGGATTGGCTCTCGTCGGGACAAGGCATGGGGCGATTTCACAGCCTCACCCCCCAACCCCCTCTCCGAACGGAGAGGGGGAGCCGTATTCTTCAAGTCCCCTCTCCCAAGGGAGAGGGGATTTAGGGGTGAGGCTAAACAGATGGCCGATTCTGAAATGACTTCATCCCTTGCCCCTACACCGTGATGCTTTTAGCTGCCTGCGACCACGAAACCGAGGGCTTCGAGGCGTTCTTCCGGGAACAGGATCGGGCCAAACACGTCATCGCTCCAGTTCGGGTTGAAGTAGGTTTCGCCTTCAGCGTCGGTGAAGTTCTGCGTGTTGGGGATCGAGTCCTGGAAGTCGATGAAGCGCGGGACGGGTTCGCCGCGCAGGATGGCCAGCGCGGTGTCCATGCACAGCGTCACCATGGCGTTCGGGTACTGCCACGCCGCGTAGCTGATGTCGTTTTCGAGCGCCAGACGCAGGAAGCCGTTGCCGAATTCACCGCCGCCAATCGGGGGGATGGCCGCGCCCGCGTCGAGGTACGCGCTGACGATGCCCTGCGACATCTGCGCGCCGCCCGACCACACGCCGTCAATCTCATCGCCGTACTGCGCGATCCACGTTTCCATGATGGTCTTGGCTTCCGCCGTCGACCAGTTGCCGGGCTGCACATCGAGGACGGTGATGCCTGGGTTGGCCGCAAACACCGCTTCCGCACCCTGCTGCATCACGTCCGAGGTGGTGACGCCGGGGATGCCCGCCATCAGCACGACGCTGCCTTCGCCGCCCAGTTGATCGACGAGATACTGCGCCAGATACGCGCCGCTGGCATACAGGTTCGTGCCGACTTCGGTCACGAAGTTATCGGTATCGACGGTGCTGGCGCACAGAATGACCGGCACGCCCTGGGCCATCGCGCGTTCGACCGGGGCGGAGAGCGCCGCCGCGCCCATCGGCACGAGGATCAGCGCGTCGGGTTCCTGCGCGAGCAGATCTTCGACCTGCGGCACCTGAATGTCGGCGCTCGCCTGCGCGTCCGCGTACAGCAGTTCGCCGATCACATCCGGGCCGAGTTCTTCGGCATACCAGCGCGCATGTTCATCGAACAGCGCCGACCACGAGTTGCTCGTCCCCTGCGCCGCGAGGGCGATGCGGTACGGGCCTTCCTTCGCGTAGGCGCTGGTATCGTACATGGTTTCCTGACGGGTGAGTACGCTTTGCAGATACGGTGACGCCGCGATCTGCTCCTCCGTGAACGGTTCAGGCGTGGCTTCCTGCGCGAACACGCTCGCGCCCAGCAGCATCACGCCGACCAAGGCTAACAACACCAACTTCTTCATCGTAAATCTCCTCCAGTGAACACTAATTCTGCTTTAGGCTTAATCTGCGCGGGCGAGGCTGTACAGCGCCACCGCCGCCAGAATGACCACACCTTTGATGATGAACTGCGTCTGGATCGACAGGCCGAGCAGGAGCGCCATCGTGCTCAACACCTGAATGAGCAGCACCCCCGCCAGCGTCCCGAGCACACTGCCGCGGCCACCCGTGAACAGCGTCCCACCGACCACCGCCGCCGCAATCGCATCGAGATCGAGTCCGCTGGCGATGAAGCGATCCACATAGCCGACGTAGCCCGTCAGCACGACGCCCGCCACACACGCCAGCAAGCTGCACAGCACATATGCGGCCACTTTGAAGCGATCCACCGCGAGGCCGGAGAGATTGGCCGTCACCGGGTTGCTGCCGACCGCGTACAAACGCCGACCGAAGGCCGTGCGCCGCAGCACAAACGCGAACACAGCGGTCAGCGCAAGCCACAGCACGACCGGGATCGAGATGAAGCCCGCCGACTGATTGACAACGCTCAGACCTTCCGGCACGAAGCCGCCCGGTACACCGCGCGTATAGGCTTGCACCGCGCCCTGCACGAGGATGAAGATCGCCAACGTGGCGACAAACGGCGGAATTTTGCGTTTGGTGATGAGCAGACCATTGGCCACGCCGATGACCGCGCTCAGGAGGAACGAGAGGCCAATGGCGACCGGGAGCTGCGCATCGTCGCCATTGCTGACGCGCGCGATCACCACCGACGTCAGGAAGATGACGCCGCCGACCGAGAGATCCAGCCCGGCGACCAGCAGCACCAGCGTCTGCCCGATGGCGATCAGTCCGAGCTGCGCCGACTGTTTGAGCAGCACGGTGAGTGTTTGTTCGCTGTAGAGATTCGGTGTGAGCAAAAGCGCGGCGATCAGCAGCACGACCAGCGACACATATACGCCGTAGCGGATGACAAATCGGCGCAGAGAGAAGGCTGAGCTTAAAGTCGAGGTTGCGACCATTGGGCGCGCTCACTTAGCATTTGACATTGGTTTAGCGTGGATTCTGGACATGAGTGTAACATAGGCGGCATACTACTGCAACAATTATTGCACGGCAGTCCAATGGAAGGAGTATTTATTCCAATGCCCCCTCGTCTGCTGATTCCCGGCCCGGTCGAGCTTGAACCGGAAGTGTTGGCCATCCTCGCGCAACCTGTGCAAGCGCACTACGGTGATGCCTGGGTGGAAGTCCATAATGAAACGATCAGTTTGCTGCAAGCGGTCTACGAAACGACCGGGCGGGTGTATATGCTGCCCGGTTCGGGGAGCCTGGCCGTCGACGCCGCCGCGCATTCAACCTTCCTCCCCGGCGAGACGGTCATCGTCGGCAACAACGGGTGGTTCGGCGAACGCTGCCGCGACATCCTGAAGTCCAACGGCGTCAAGGTGATCGAAGTGGTCGGCGACCCGCGCCAGCCGCTCGACCCGGAAGCGATTCTCGGGGCGCTCAAGCAGCATCCCGAAGCCGTCGGCGTGGCGGTCATCCATCTGGAAACCTCGACGGGCGTGCTCAACCCGATTGAGACCATCGTCAAAGCCGTGCACGCGCACTCCGACGCGCTCGTGCTGGTCGACGCGGTGACGGGTTTGGCCGCCGCCGATCTCCCGGTCGATGCGTGGGGTATCGACCTGTGCGTGACCGCGTCGCAGAAGGCGCTCGGCGCGCCGCCCGGACTCGGCATGGTGGCGGTCAGCGACCGCGCGTGGGTGAAGATCAGCGCGCGCCCGGACGACACCGCGCGCAGCTGGTATCTCGATCTCAAGCGCTGGCAGTGGTTCGTCGAAAACTGGGCGGACTGGCATCCCTTCCCTGTGACCATGCCGACCTCGCTGGTGCTGGCGCTGCGCGTGGCGCTCCGGTCGCTGCTGCGCGAAGGCGTCGTCGCACGGCGGGCGCGCTTGCAGGGGCTGGCGGATCACCTGCGCGGTGCGTTGACGGAGATGGGCTTGCCGCTGTTCGTCCCCGCCGAGCAAATGGCGGCGACCATCACCGCGGCCTACTGTCCACCGGGCGTGCGCTCCACCACCATCCGCGATTACGTGCTGCGCGAGCAAAACTTGCAGATCACGACTGGCTTTGGCCCGTTCAAAGAGCAGGTGATTCGCATCGGGCACATGGGCGGCGCGGTCAACAGCGAACATATCGACGACTTGATCACCGCCTTGCGCGCATTCATGGCGGAGCAGGCGGTTAATGGGTAATTGGGGCTGAGCGAGCAATCCGACCTGCAATTGGCAGCGTAGGGGCGCACGCAGTGCGCCCCTACAGAAGCATCCGAGTTCATTGTGGAGCGTTTACCAGAACGAGTTAATTCACCGCGCTACTTCGGTTCGTTGAGGTACTTTTCCGCCCATTCGACGCCGTCCCACGTGATCAGCTTGTGCTCGGCGGTGGGCGCGACGCGGATCAGGTAGCGCGGTCGATCCTGACTGCCCGTCAGGTATTCTGGGCCGTTTGGGCCCAGATAGCGAATCGACATGCGCTGCGCGATTTCGAGCATCAGCCCTTCCATAATTACGGGGCCAGCGAGAATTTCTGCCGTGCCGCGCATCAACATGCGGGTGTACGTGCCCGAATCGAGCGCGCAGGAAACGGCAACTTTCGGATTATTTTTGAGATGTTTGACAAAAGTAGTTTTCTCACGGGGAATTATATACATGGCCCCCTCGCGCCATTCCTGCCAGACCGGGGTGATATAGGGGAACCCAAACTCATCGACGGTGGCAATGCGCGCGACGACGGGTCCGGCGAGAAATTCGGCAAGTTCTTCCGGGGTGAGGCCGCGATGCTTACCCATCCATTCAGGCAGATTCCGTTCAGCCATTATTCAGTTCTCCTGTTCGCTCAAGCACGTGCACAAATTGTTGCATGTTTACGAGCATGCTGCAATACAAGGACAAGATCATGATCGCAACCCACCGCATCGTCGAATGGCTGACGCGCTTGGTGCAGATTCCCAGCGTCGGGCCAGCGAACGCCGGGCCGCGTTCCGGCACATGCAGTGAAGCCCG
The DNA here is from genome assembly GCA_016717205.1 of Candidatus Flexifilum breve. Classification (GTDB taxonomy): domain Bacteria; phylum Chloroflexota; class Anaerolineae; order Aggregatilineales; family Phototrophicaceae; genus Flexifilum; species Flexifilum breve. The sequence goes on along the minus strand of JADKGC010000002.1, from coordinate 979,109 downwards.
TTACGCCGAACAGGTCGCCGGGTGGTTTGCGCAGCTCGGCGCAGCGGTCGAGGCGGAAGATGTGTATCCCGGTCGCCCCAACATTTACGGCGTGTGGAGCGGAACATCTGATCGCTGGCTGGCGGTTGATGTGCATCTCGACACCGTCGGCGTGGAGACGATGATCGGCGATCCCTTTGACGGGCGCGTCGCGGATGGGCGCGTGTATGGCCGCGGCTCCGTCGATACCAAAGCCTCGCTCGCCATCGTGCTGACGCTGCTGGAGAGCGTGCGCGAGCAGGGGATCCCGCTGCCCTTCAATCTAGTGGTGTGCGCTACCTCTGATGAAGAGACCGGAGCCCATGGCGCGGCGGTCTGCCGAGACTGGGTGCGGCGGCAGGGGCTGAAGCTGGATCAACTGATCGTTGCCGAGCCGACGCTGTGCGGCGCGGTGCACGGGCACAAAGGCTCGGTTGGGCTGGTGCTGGAAATCAGCGGCACGGCGGCGCATTCCGCGCGCCCGGAACTCGGACAAAACGCGATCACGGCGGCGGTTCCGGTGATCAGCGCCTTGATGAACGAGCATCAGCGGCTGATCGCCACGCCGCCCACGTCGAAGCTCGGCCCAGGCACGCTCAGCGTCACGATGATCCGCGGCGGGCAGGCGCACAACATCATCCCGGATCGCTGCACCATCAATGTGGATCGCCGTCTGACGGCGGGTGAAGATCCCCCCGTGGAAGGCGAGCGGATCATCGAGATTGCGCAACGCCACTGCCCGCTGCCTGTGACCGCACAGTGGCTGCATCAGCTCCACCCGTTCTACCAACCGCCGGATTCGCCATTGGTCGAGCAGATCACCGCGTGGTCGGGGCGCGCGCCGACGGTCGCGCCGTATGCGTCGAATGCGTGGGCGTATGGCGACTTGGCGCAGGACGTTGTGCTCTTTGGCCCCGGTTCCATCGATCAGGCCCATCGCGACGTGGAATGGGTCGCTATCAGCGAGTTGGAGCAGGCCGCGCGGTTCTATCAACGCTGGTGGGGCATCTAGCTGCCGCTGACACGATGCGCAAATGGCTCAAGCAGCTTATCGGAAACATGGTGTAGGGGCGCACCTGCGTGTGCGCCCAAAAATCGGGCAGACACATCGGTCTGCCCCTACACCGAGATTTCCGCGAACTTACTTTAGTTCAGTGCAGCGAAATTTTCGATTGTAATATGAAATGAAGTTGATATTTCGGAATATCTGTTGTAGATTTGTCAGTGTACCATGACGAATATCACTAATAGAACCTGATCTCTGTCGCTCCACAGCCGCTGACCGGGCTGCAATGATTAACGAACAGGTTCGCCCTGTGGCTCATTCCGATTAACACGTTATGCCCGGACAAAAAGCGCGCCCCAATCCATGAAGCTGGCGGAGCGCGCCGCGGTCAATCAGGGAGCTGACCGATGGATGATGACGACCTAGCCACGCTTGATCTTCTGCTGAATAAATACATTAAATGGATACGCGAGCCGCGTGTTGTCGAACTGCGTCGACGCCAGCAGGTTAGCATTCGCCACTTCGAAATCGTGATGCAAGCGCTCGATTTCGCGGCTTTGTTCGGGCGACGGTTCATTGTGGAACAGCGTGACGACCGTCGTGTAGCGCCCCGCCGCGAACAGCAGCCACTGTTTTTCCCCGACCTTCAGCACCCGCCGATCAATCAGACGGTTAGCGTCCATCAGCTGCGAAAAATCGTTGAGGATCGGCGCGATGCGCGGCGGCGGCACGTCAAACGAGCCCAGCGTGTCGACGAACCGCCCGGTCTTGTTGTGATAGATCATCAGCCCAATCGCCTTGCCCATATGCGACTGCCGGATGCCAATGGTTTCCCCGGACGAGCCATCGATCAAGGTGGTGCTGCCGCTGCGCAGGGCTTCCAGCGCAAACTGCAGCTTCAGCGTCTGATGAGCGTACAGAGCGTGGAACTGCTCGCGACTCACCTTGCCATCAGCGAATTCGCCGAGCAAGTTATCGATTTTTTCTTGGACTTCCTGACGGAATTTCTGAATTTTTTCGTAATTCTCTGCGGCCATGTGTCGACTCCAGGTGCATTCTTCCCTCATCATAATCGAGTCATGGCTGTTGTTCCCATAAGCCTTATGGATCTTTCGTGAAATTCTGTTTTAGTCTTGTTAGAGACTTAGAGACGAAATGGATTTATGCTGATGAGCAAGTCCGTGCTTTCCCCAGACTCCGAAGACATCTTGGTCTGCTTGCTGAAGACTGAGCGCCAAATTGAACGCACGAAGCATGCGCTCCGTGAAGCTTGCCAGTTGACCGACGGTTCACTCGACACTGCCCTGCGCGAACTCCACGTCAATGGCTTGATCACCAACAACGATGGCGAGTTTTTGCTCACACATACGGGGAAGCGCGCGGCCCGGACGCTCTCAACTGAATTCAGCACCCAAATCATCAACAATGTGGGACACATGGAAGGGGGAACAGTCCAGATGGCCGGTCGGCATGATGCGTTTGCCACACCAATCGATCGTAAGTCGATGTTCACCGCGGGCACAGGTCCGCTCCCCGCTGATGATGATTACGACACGCCGCACCGGACGCTGTCGGGGCCGTCGGCCTCCATCCCGTCGATCTACCATCATCCGCTGCGCCTCTCCGGCGCGCTGATGGAGAACCCGCCCGCCCACCGCGCCAGCACGGTGCTGCGCTTCATGCTGGCGTTTGAAATGCCGAAAGATTCGCTGCCGATCCCGCTGCTGCACGGCGATGTGCTCGGTCGGTCGCGCGGCGCGGACATCTGCCTGCGGCATGACGACTACGTCAGCACGCGCCACTGCCGCTTCGATGTCCGGCAGGAAGGCGGCCAGGCCAAGCTGTACGTGGAAGATCTCGGCAGCCGTAACGGCACGTTCATCGACAATGTGCTGCTGCAAGAGAACAAGCCGAAGCTGCTCAAGCACGGCACCCGCCTGCAAATCGGCAACACGGTATTCGTCGTGGTGCAAATCCCCTAAGTTTGTTCAGCCTAAATCAAAAGCCGCACTCGGTCGAGTGCGGCTTTTTTATTGGCTACTTGCGCAGCCCAAGCAGTTTCAGTAGGCGGGCGAAGAGCCCCGGCGCGGGCGGATCCACGTCATACAACTTCGGATCGGGAACATTCCCGTGATGCGCTTCCTGCTGCTCAAGGTTATAGGTTTCGAGCGTCTGGTGCTTTTGATTCTGTGCCCGCTCGCGTCCCTGTTCGATACGCCGTTCCCGCTCGTAAAAGTCGTTATTCATCTCCGCCCCCAATCTATTTGTGTACGATTCATTATACCGAGAACATGTGTGGAACCAAACTTATCCGGTTGACGTCTAATCTTCAGAATACACGGAGGTTTGATCATGAAGCGCATATTGCTCCTCAGTTTGGCTCTACTCACCCTGTTTGGTCTCGTCGGAAGCGCCGCCGCTCAGGTGGATTGCCCGCCACCCCCTCCTTGCCCGCCAGACGCGATTTGCGAGATCATGCCGTGCGTCATCACCCCGGTTCCGTGGGTGGGCGGCGTATCGACCAATCCCGAATGGCTGAAAGTTGACTTTCACCGCGTCGCCGTAACCATCGCCGATCAGATCGCGCGCACATCGATTGAGCTCGAATTCGTCAATGAGGGCAACGGTCTCGCTGAAGGGACGTTCCTGTTCCCGCTGCCCGCCGACGCCGCCGTCGATCAACTCATCATGTACATCAACGAGACGCCGATTGAAGCGCGCATCCTCGATGCGACCGAAGCGCGCGGCATTTACGACGCGATTGTGCGCCAATATCGTGACCCCGCGCTGCTCGAATATGTCGGCACGCAGGCCGTGCAGGCCAACGTCTTCCCGATTCCGCCGGGCGAAAAGCGCCGCATTCAGCTCTCCTATACCCAGCCGCTGGCAATTGACAACGGCTTGCTGCACTACGTCTATCCGTTGGATGTCACGCACATCATGAGCCGCCGCGCCATCGACAGCGTGAGCATCAGCCTGCAGGTCGAGAGCGACGATCCCATCGGCTCGATCTATTCGCCGAGCCACAACATCGCGCTCAGCCGCGACGGGAACGGCTTCCGCGCCGGTTTTGAGGCGTCAAACTATGTGCCCGAAGGCGACTTCAGCGTGTACTGGGGCGTGGCCTCCGAGACGATCAGCGTCAACCTGCTGACCTATCGCGAGAGCGCCAACGAAGACGGCTTCTTCATGCTCATGGTGCAGCCGCCGCTGGAACTGCCGCAGGATCGCATCGTGCCGCGGGACATCATCGTCGTGCTCGATCAGTCAGGCAGCATGGACGGCGACAAGTGGAATCAGGCGCGCGAAGCGGCCGCTTACGTGCTGGATAACCTCAACGAGCAGGACCGCTTCAACGTGATCCTGTTCAGCACGGGCTGGCGCATCTTCGCCAACGATTTACAATCGCCCGATGTGGCGCAGCAAGCCATCGACTGGATCAACACCCAGTGGGCGGAAGGCGGCACGGACATCAACGGCGCGCTGACCACCGCGCTCGACATGGTCGGCGAACGTCCGGCAACCATCCTGTTCATGACCGACGGTCTGCCGACCGAAGGCGAAACCAACATCCAGAGCATCCTCGACAACGTGGAAAACGCCGCCCCGAGCAATGCGCGCATCTTCGCCTTTGGCGTCGGCGATGACGTCGACACGCAGCTCCTCGACACCATCGTGCATGAGAACCGCGGCACGTCATCTTATGTGCGTCCGAGCGAACGCATCGACGAGGAAGTGCAAAGTCTGTTCAACAAGATCAGCGCGCCCGTGCTGACCGACATCACGCTCAACATTGACGGGCTGACGGTGGATACGGTCTACCCGCAACTGCCGCTGCCGGATCTGTTCGCGGGCACGCAGATGACCATCGTTGGGCGCTACCGCGGCTCGGCGGACGACCTCGCGGTGACACTCTCCGGCATGGTCGGCGCTGAAGTGCAGACCTTCGTCTATGACGGTATGGACTTCCCCGATCTCGCGGGTGGTGAACCGTTCATCGCGCGGCTGTGGGCGACCCGCCGCATCGGCGAACTGCTGAACAACATCCGCTTGAACGGCGAAAATCAGGAATTAGTCGACAGCATTATCCGCCTGAGCGTGCGCTACGGCATCATCACGCCCTACACCAGCTTCCTGATCACCGAAGACGACATCCTCTCGCGGCAGGCGCAGGAAGAAGCAGCGGGCGAATTCGAAGCGGGCGCACTGCGGCAAGCGTCCGGCGGTGAAGCGGTCGACGCGGCGGATCTCGCGGGCGGTCTGGCGGCGGCAGAAGCCCCGGCTCCGGTGCTGCAAATGCTGGGGACGCCCACCCCGTTGGGCACGCAGGTCGCGCCGGAATTGTATGCGGCCGATCCCGGCAGCAATGCCGCACCTGTCAACCCGATCCAGACCGTCGGCGGCAAGACGTTCATCCTGCAAGGCACGGTCTGGACGGATACCACTTTCGAGCCGGACACGATGACGACCGAAAAGGTCGCCTTCCTGAGCGATGCCTACTTTGATCTGCTCACGGCGCATCCGGAACTCACCGAGTACTTCGCGCTCGGCGATGCGGTGGTCGTGGTGCTCGACGGTGTCGCCTATGAGGTCACGCCGGAGTAAAGCAACCTCACCCCCAGCCCCTCCCCGAATTCAGTTTAGACTCCGACACAGGCCAGGCGGCGCTGCCTGAGCCAAGAGGAGGGACGAGCCCGTGGCGTAACGCGGACCAAGGCAAACAAACGCGCCAGGCGAAAGAGGGACCGCCCGGAGGCAGAGGGGAGGAGAGGGGAGGAGCGCGGGAGGCCCCCCGCGCGCGCGGTGAAGCCCCGGCCCTTGGCACCGGGGCGCGTAAACCGACCCCCCGCCCCCCCCCAACCCGACCCCACACCCCCCCCCCCCCCGCCCGCGCCCCCCCCCCCGGCACCGCCCCCCACCGAATTCAGGGGAGGGGCGCCAACACCCCCGTTCCCCGTGTGCGTGGGCTGAGGGATCGGGGTTGAGGGGCACAGCTTGATGCTCAATCCCTCAACTCGATCCAAACGAACGGGCGACCCAGCGGTCGCCCGTTTGTTTCCACCATGACCAGCTTCAAGTCTAGCCTTCAACCTCTCAGGAGAGGAGCCCGGGAGAGAAGAAGCAAGTTGTCACACTACATGCTTACCATCGGGATAGCCGTGCAGTTGCCAGTGAGCGTTACAACATCACCGCGCACAAAGCCCTGCGAAATTTGATACCATGTGAAACCGTTGGCATCGGTCGTTTGACCCGTGACTTCGGCCGTATCGCCTGTTGCCAGTGATCCGACCTGCTCAAAGTCGGTGCCAGCGCCCGAACGGATGCGCGTATTGCGCCCCATTACCATGCACGCGCCGTCCGTTGCCGACATTTCGGGGGTCGCTTCAGCCATTGCCGCCGTACCCATCGTCAAGTTGAGGAATACAGGCACGTTGATCACGCCAGCATCGCCAACTTCTTCACTGATTGCATCTTCGCCGGGGAAGGGAGCGGGGCCGACAAAGCCATCGCCGCCTTCAAGGAAGGGGGTGAAGTAAGGCACAACTTCCGACGGATTGAAGAACAGCGGTTCTTTCGCCGTCTGGAAAGAGGGCTGCAGTCCGCCCATCAAACGGATCAATGCCTGATGTTCTGCTTCGACAGCCGCCACTTGAGCGGTGGTCGCTGCAAACAGCGAGTTGCCGAGTTCAGCCAGGCGACGGGTTGCCGCTAAGTACGCCGCGACAAACCAATTTTCCGCGGTATTGCTGGTGGCGGTGAACAGGGCGCGATCTGTGAACAGACCATCCGGAACGTAAAATTCAGTCGCCAGCGATGTTGCGCCGTTGGCTTCCAAAAACTGCTTGTGTTTCAGTTCCGAATCGAGGAAGGAACGTAGCCAGTTCTGTTCTTGCGCTGTCAATGCCAATGCCTCTGCATTTTGCAGCGCATTGTAATAGTGTGTGCAGGCAAACGTTTCGGCGGTACAGGCGATATTGAGCATCAACTGCGGATCGTCACCACCATCTTGGGCGAAGACTGTACCAAAACCGAATAAGCCGTTGAGCGTCAGAACCGATGCCCCGGCTGTAACAGCGCTCCCCTTGAGGAACGCGCGGCGTGATAGATGAGCCATAAGAAGCCTCCAATTAGTTGACCATCACCCCATGTGATGTTGTCAAACTTTCGTCGGCTGGCCTGCGACCAGATGACTCTTGATTGCGCCGCTCATCAATTTATTATCTTTGTGATTATGGTACATTACACGGGCTTGACCGTCGGCAGCGCGTCGTGATCGGGCAGCAGCGTCTCGGCGTCACGAATAGCGCGGAACAGATAGCCCGATGAGCCGACCAGCACCCCGAGCGTCCCGAAGATCACGAACATGAGTCCCATACCGGCGCCCGGCCCCGTGCCCACCAGCCCACCGAAGATCGGCGCGAGTGCGCCCCCATCACGCATGGCGGGTTCAAAGACGCGGTCGGCCAGCGGCCCCGCCAGAATCATGGCGATGGGCGCGGAGATCTGCGCGATCATGCGGCGCGCGGCGAACACGCGCCCCTGCACATCCGGCGCAACTTTCGCCTGCCAGATCGCCTGATTGGAGCCGTTCAACATGGGATGGAGCGCGTTGATCATGAACGCCCCGGCGCTCCACACCAGCACCGTCCGCCCCAAGCCCATGACCACTTCGCCCAACAAACTGATGCCGACCATGCTCAACAGCACGCCATGAACGCGCCGTTTAGGGCCACCCCAAGTGCTGAGGAGCAGCCCCCCGACGATGCCACCAATCGAACCGAGCGACTGCACCGAAGCCAGCACGGTTTCGTCACTGCCGGAACGCGCCAGCAGCATCGGCGCGGTGATCACCGCCGAAAACGTCGACGTCAGGTTGATGAAGAAGAAGGTCATCTGCAAGCCGAGCAGGCTGCGCCGTGACGCGATATAGCGGAAGCCGTAAGCCGCCTCTTGCAGCAGACTGCCTTTGCCCTCGGCACCGGCCGCGCTCGGTGGCGGCTTGGGAATGCTGATAGCCAGCACCGCGCTGATCGCTACGATGAAGGTCACAATGTCGATGAGCATCACGCCGCGCAAGCCGATGCTCACCAGCAGCACCGCCGCCAGCGCGGGCGCGACCACGCCGGAGAGCGACTCCGCGAGGCTGATCATGCCATTGGCGCGGCCATACTGCTCCTTGGGGATCATCAGGCTGATGGCGGCGGAGTAGGCGGGCCACTGGAACGACGCGAATGTCCCGGCAATCGCCACAGCCAGATACACATGCCAGATCTGCAGGTTGCCCGCGCTGTACAGCAAAAACAGCATCACCGTCGCCAGCCCGCCGCCGAGATCACTCAGCATCAGCACCAGACGGCGATCCCACCGATCCACCAGCGCGCCCGCGAACGGGCTGAAGATGATGCCCGGCGCAAAGCCGAAGAACGCCGCCAGTGCCAGCGCCGTCGCCGACCCGGTCAGCTCGTACGCCCAGATGGTCAGCGCAAACTGCGTCATCGCCGAACCGAGCAGCGACACGACCTGCCCGAGCCACACAATCGTAAACTTCCGCATGTATCCCCCTTCAAACCACCCCTTTTCCGAACCCATTCCCATCCCCTCGCCGAATTCAGGGGGTGGAGACTGTAGCGTTCGGCTTTTGCCCCTCGCCCTCTGGAGAGGGGCGGTTGAGCGCAGCGAAACGGGGTGAGGTAAGCGCCCAGTCTGCTAAGAAAACTGTTCACAGATTCTACGCGACCTGCCGCCTTTTGTTCAAATTGCGGTACACTTGCCCTGTAACGATTTGAGGTCACTATGCCAGCCCAATTCAAAACTACCCTGCGCGTCCGTCACTACGAGTGCGACGCCTACGGGCACGTCAACCACGCGAACTACTTACGCTACATGGAACAAGCTGCCTTCGACGCCTCCGCCGCCGTGGGCTACGACGAAGCGCGCTACCGTCAGATGGGCACGCTCTGGCTGATCCGCGAGACGGATATTGAGTATTTGCGCTCGCTGGTCTACGGCGACGCGGTCGAAATCACGACGTGGGTGGGTGATTTCCGCCGCGTGCGCTCCCGCCGATTCTACGAGTTCCGCCACGTCGACTCCGGCGAGCTGATCGCCAAAGCGGCGACGGACTGGGTGTATCTGGATCGGACGAACGGCCGCCCGGTCAGCGTACCCGACGAGATGATCGCCGCCTTCGCACCGGATGGCATCGAGGCCGAACCGCGCGACAAGTTCCCCGCCGCGCCGCCGCCGCCGCCGGGACTCTACACCATGAACCGCATGGTCGAATGGCGTGATATCGACGGCGCGGGACACGTCAACAACGCGACGTACCTCAACTACATGGAAGAATGCGGCATTCGCGCGGCGCGGCACTTCGGCTGGGATGTCGAGAAGATGCGCGCGCAGGGTTTCGGCGTGGTCGCGCGGCGGCATCGCATTGAGTACCGCCAGCAGGCCGTGCTGGGCGAAGACCTGTCGATCAGCACGTTCCTCTCCGATGTGCGCCGCATGAGCGCCACGCGTCATTACATCATCACCCGCGCCACGGATGGCGCCGTGATCGCGCAGGCGCAGACGTTGTGGGTGTTCGTCAATGTGCAGACGGGCAGCCTGATGCGCGTCAACCCGGAATTCATCACCGCCTTTCAGACCCACATCGCCGAAAGCTAGTCCCTCACCACAGCGGTATTTAGCTGTTCTTCCCTCTCCCCGCCGGCGTGGGAGAGGGGTAGCTATATCTATGCGTGTGGTCGGGTATTAAGCCAGTGTCCGAAATACGACAAAACAGGCCAAGGCAGGCCAATCGCGACGTAGGATAATTTCTTTTGGGGGACAGCGGACGCAATCAATTGCGTCCCTACGAGAAAAGCGTGGTTGTGTAGGGACGCGATTGATCGCGTCCGCAAACTCCCAAGACCGACAGGCATCCCGTTTTCACGGCCTTCTCCGTACTCACCGGCCTGCCTTGTCCTTTGGCTGACAAACGGTCATTGGCTTAGCTCAGCGGAGCGCAGACAGGCGATCCCCACAATCAGCTGCCCAGACACAACGTCCGGTTCACCACCAGACAATACTCCATGTAATGATGTATGAAAACTAATACATTCACAAATTATTTGGATTAAACCTCGATTTTCAGCCTTATATTAAACACACCAAACTTTATTTGCCGGCATATGGGAGTTTTATCGATGAGAACACGCTTCTTCTTCGGCTCGGCCTTGCTGTTGATTATCCTCACCCTCACCGCGGGCGCGGTGTTCGCGGGCTCGGCAGCCTTTAGCGGCACCTTTGCTGGTGATCCGACGATGGCGGTCGTCACGATCTCGACAACCAACTGCATTTCCCAGGGAGCATCGCAGGTTCGCTATGACGCCTTCCCCTTCACCGTCAGCGCGACGGGTGCGTACAGCTTCAGCGCGGCGAGCACCGGCGGCTCAGGCACACTGGCGAGTATTTACATTATGAACAGCGGTTTCAACCCGGCAGCCGCCCTCGGCAACTGCATCGCCGCCTCGAACAACGGTAACGCGGCTGGAAGCATCCCGACGACGCTCAATAACGTCAATCTGACCGCGGGGACACAATACTACCTTGTCATCTTCGATGATACCTTCGCCCAAACTACCCCCGGCTACAACTTCAGCGCGAACGGTGTGGGCGACATCATTTTGGGCGGTGCTCCCGGCTCGTGCATCGATCCGCTGCCAGCAGGAACGCCCATTCGCAATGTGCCGCTCGGCGCGCCCGCCTACTATGAACCGGATTTGGGCACGCTCCTGTCGTTCAGCCTCCCGGCGGGCAACTGGTACGTGACCGACACCAGCGGCGACTTCGCGCAGGTCTGGATCGACTGCAACGCCAACCGGATCTGGATTCCACTCACGGCGCTCGGCGGCTAGAGCGCTTCCGCTCAAGTTCTTTCCGTGTCGGGACGCGCCATTGCGTCCCGACCGCTGATCCTCGACTTATACGCTAGCCAGCCTGTACAAGAACGGGCTGGCCCGGCACAACCCCGCTAGACTCTCTACCGCTGTACGCGCATGTCCCTTATGGCATACTATCAGAGTATCGCTATCGGCCACCCAAAAGGAGCTGCCTGTGCACGTAACCAAATCCGCGTTGCTGTTCGTACTTTTCGTGCTGTTCTGTCTGCCGTTCTCATCTACGCTCGCGCAAAATATCCCCGACGCGTTGTTCCAGACCGCTCTGCGCACCGCGCAAGCCAACCTCAACACAACCGAAGATCCGCTCACGTGGCGCTACACACTGGAGCGCAGCCGCAGTTCAACGCTCGGCTGCCCGGTCATCAGTGGTTCGGACTTGGGGACGGAAGTAGTGTTCTACAACGTGATCATCACCTTTACGAGCGGCGATTTCAACGTGCGCGTCTCCGTGGACGGCGCGCTGATCGTCGCGTGCGACACACGCGCCATGCCGACCGCGACCCCGCTCGCTACCGCCACCCCGCTCGGAGCCGCCGCCCCGATCACCGGGGCGACGCCGACGCCGCCGAGCTGCATCCTCACGCCCAACGGCGGGGTGAGCAACGTGCGCAGTGAACCCTCAACCGACGGCGGTGATGCGACCGTCGTTGCGCAGATCACACTGCCGACCCCGGCGGTCGCGCGCACCAGCGACGGCAGTTGGTTCCGCATTGCCAATGGCTGGGTCGCCGCGTCGGTGGTCGAGACGACGGGCGATTGCGCCTCGCTGCCGCTCAACGAAGCGGGCGGCGGCGATCAGAACCCGCTCAGCTTCCCCTACTGCACGCTGACCACGACCGCACCGGGCAACCTGATCACCGCGTTCGTGCCGGACTTCACCTACGGCGCGCAGTATCTGCCGGGGCAAACGTATCTCGTGCTCTCCCAGACGGCCAGCGAACTCGGGACGCTCGCCCGTGTGCTGATCAATGCGACGACGCTCGGCTGGATTCCCACCAGCAGCGGCGCGCTGACTGAAGGCTGCGCGGCTTTCCTCGCGCCCGCGCCGACGGCTACCGACACCACCTGCTCTGCCAGCATCGGCGTGAACGGGCAGGCCGTTAATGAGCCGGACGGGCAAACGGGCGTGTTCGGCGTGGAAGTCGGCGACCGCTACGCGATCCGCAATCGCATCGAGATCGACGGCGAGGGCTTGCTGCAGATCACCACCTTCGGCGTGACGCCCGACGGCTGGATCGCTGAGCGCCAGAATCCCTATTCGCCGGGCTGTGAGGCGGTCCTCAGCTTCTCGAACACGCCGCGCCTCAACGCGGGTTTCCGCACGCCGTACTGCATTGCCAGCGTGACCGCACCGACCGTCATTGCCCGCAATCCGTCCACGCCGGATCAGGTGCTGGCGCAGACGATCACCGGTGATCGTCTGCTGGTCGTCTCCCGCACGACCGGCAGCAGTGGCGACTGGTACCGCATCCTGCTGCATGGCGGTGAACTGGGTTGGGTCAATGCGACCAGCACAACCCTCTCGGCGGGCTGCCCGATCTTCCTCGCGCAAGCGCCGGGGATGGTCGGCGAACGCCTGCAGTGCATCGCCACTGTGATCACCGATGGGATCGCCGCGTATCCCGCCGCCGAAAGCACCGCCGATCCATTATTCCTCGCGGGTGGTGGTGATCGCTTCGCCGCGCTGGAAGCCGTGCAGACCAATTCCGGACGCTGGCTGCGCCTGGGCACGTTCGGTCTGACGCCGAATGCGTGGATCAGCGCCGATCAGGTGAGCCTGTCGCCGGGGTGCGCCTATGCCATCCCCGAAGGCGCGCCGCCCGCTGCCAGCGGCGCATGTCAGGTCAACCCCGTCAACCTATTCGTCAATGTGCGCAGCCAACCGGAATCGGATGGCACGTATACGGGCGTGGTCGGGCAGTTGTTCAACGCGACGCCCGCCATCGGGCGCAGCGGCGGAAACAACTGGTATCAGGTCGAAGGCGGGTGGGTGGCTGCGTTCCTCGTCACCGCGACCGGGAACTGCGCCGCGCTCCCCGTGACGGGGTGAGGTTAAAAACGGCGGACGCGATTAAGCGGGTGTCGTCTCCGAGAAGACGGCGTCGAAACATTAAAACTGTCCTGCCGTGAACTGAAGTCAGAGGGGAGGGGCTGGGGGCTATCAGGGGTAGGTTTTTCATGCTTCCTCATCGAACATGATTTTTTCGGCAAGAACCTGTAGGGACGAGGCATGCCTCGTCCAGTTTTTCTTCTGGATTAGGTAACAGATCGGTTGTCCGTGCAAGCAAAAGAGGTGGGTTAACGGATGTGATGGTGGTGTGAGCACAGGAGGACGAGGCATGCCTCGTCCCTACAATTAAAAACCTACCCCTGACAGGGGGCCGGGGGTAGGGTCGATTGAAACGGCATCCAGCTCACATTTCCGCGCTATACTGTTGACATGAACGGGCACGTACGCACGCCATTTGAACACATCGCCCGCCGCGTTGATCCGCAGGCGCAGCTCCGGCACGCCGCGCCCCTGCTCGGTGGATCGGCGGCGGAGGTGCATCTCCTCGAACTCGCGCTGCCGGATGGGCGTGCCGAAAAAGTAGTCGTGCGGCAGCATGGCGCGGCGGATCGGGCGCAGAACCCGCATATCGCCGCGGACGAGTTCCGGCTGCTGTCACGGTTGCAGGCGCACGGAGTCGCCGCCCCGCGCCCCTACTTTGCGGACGAAACGAACCGCATCCTCTCCACACCCTACATCGTCGTGCAGTTTGTTGAAGGTGCGCCGGAAGCATACCCGGCGACCGTGCCCGACTTCGCGCAGCCGGTCGCCGCCGCGCTGCGCCGCGTCCACGCCGCTGACCCCGCCGCTTTCGCCTTTCTGCCGCACGCCGCCGAGCATCTGCGGCACAAACTCGCCCATCCGCCAGCAGAGCTCGACGAAACCCTGCAGGAAGGGCACGTACGCGCTTTGCTCAACGCACATCTGGCGCTGCTGGAGGAGCGGCCGCTCGCCCTGCTGCACGGGGATTTCTGGTCGGGGAATCTCATCTGGCAGCACGGACGCTTAGCCGCGATCATCGACTGGGAAGACGCCTGCCTTGGCGACCCGTTGGCCGATGTCGGCAACGCGCGCCTGGAGCTGCTGTGGAAGTTCGGCGTGGAGCACATGACGGCCTTCACCGAAGCCTACCGCCAGCACGTCCCCTTTGCTCCCGTCGTGCTCGCCTTCTGGGATCTGGCGGCGGCGCTGCGCGCGGCGCATAAATTGAGCGCGTGGGGGCTGGATGCCGTCACCGAACAGCGCATGATCGCGCAGCACCGCGAATTTGTCGTGCAGGCGCAGCGCGTGTTCGCAGCACCGTAGCTGTAAAGTATCATGGGTTTGATATGAGTAAGGACACGTTTATCCCGCTGCGTTTTTCATATAAAGTTATGACTTCGAAATATCTCGACAACGCCCCTGAGTTCGAAAGCAAAGTTGATAATGTCGGCGGATGACAGTCCCAACATCGGCACCCCCCGCAGCAGCCGGTATGCGCATTCCAGTTCAGAGCTTTCGCGGGTAGGCGGCGCCATTCAGCAGCGCACCCACGATCTCGAAGCCCGCTACCGCGAACTGCAAACGATCATGCACATCACCGCGCGTGTCAACGAGGGGCTGTTCCTCGACGACATTCTCGATGGCGTTTACCAGGATTTCAAAATGCTCATCCCCTACGAGCGCATCGGCTTCTCGCTCATCGAGGAGAAGGGGACGGTCGTGCGCGCGCGTTGGGCGCAGGCGGAGTACACGCCGCTGCTGCTGGATCGCGGCTATGCCGCCAAGCTCGAGGGCAGCACGCTCGAACAAATCCTGCTCACCGGGCAGCCGCGCATTATCAACGATCTGGAAGCGTATTTCGCTCATAAGCCGAACTCCGCCTCAACCCGGCTGATCCTCGACGAAGGCATCCGGTCGTCGCTCACCTGCCCACTGATCGCCAATGGCGAGGCGGTCGGCTTCATGTTCTTCTCCAGCCGCACACCCCACACCTACGCCGACGCGCACGTCGAGGTCTTCCAGCAGATCGCCGGACAGTTGTCCGTGATGGTGGAAAAAGGTCAGTTGGTCGCGGAACTATCAGCGCAAAAGCTGGAACTGGAACACAAAAATGACGAACTTAGCGACTTGAATAAGCTCAAAAACTCGTTTCTCGGCATCGCCGCGCATGATCTGCGTAACCCGCTGAGCAACATCCTCATGGCGACTTCGCTGATGACCAGCCCGGACTTCGACCTGACCGAAGAGGATCGGCGAACCATGCTGCGCGAGATCGATAATCAGGCGCAGTACATGATGAACCTGCTCAATGATTTGCTGGATGTGTCGCACATCGAATCGGGCAGCTTCACGCTCCTGCCCGTCGAGATCGACCTGCCGAGCTTTCTGCGCGAAGTGGCCATCCGCCATCACCGCTTGGCGGAGGCGAAAAACAGCGCTGTCCAACTGGATAACCTTGTTCCGGGGCGCGTGTTCGCCGACCCGATCCGGCTGGCGCAGGTGCTCGATAACCTGATCTCTAACGCGGTCAAATACTCACCGCCCGGCAGCACCATCACCGTGCGGACGCGGGCGGAAAAGCGCATGTGGCGCGTCGAGGTGCAGGATCAAGGGCCGGGGCTGACCATCGAAGATCAGGGGCTGCTGTTCAAAGACTTTGTGCGCCTCTCCGCCACGCCCACCAACGGTGAGAAGAGCACCGGGCTGGGGCTGGCGATTGCGCGGCGCGTGGTCGAGGCGCAGGGCGGCACAATCGGCGTCGAGAGCGAGTTCGGTCACGGCGCGACGTTCTGGTTCACGGTCAAGAATGCGCGGCGCGACCGCTCTCGGTAGGTTGGGAGCGGTCGGGACAGGATCAACCTCACCGCCAGCCCCTCTCCTAAAGGAGAAGGGAGACAATACCGCTCGCCGAGCACATTCATTTTCGTCAGAACGCAATGAATCGTGTCCGGCGCTTCTGGCCTCACCCCCGGCCCCTCTCCAACAGGAGTAGGTATTTCATGCTTCCTATCGTGTACAGGTTTTCTTCGCCGAGAACGTGTAGGGACGAGGCATGCCTCGTCCTGTTTTTTCTCTGGATTGGACAAAAAACTTGTGATGCGTGAAAGCAAAAGAGCGCTTTAGCAAGTAAGGTTACCGCCGTGTTGGCACAGGAGGACGAGGCATGCCTCGTCCCTACAATTAAAAACCTACCCCTGACAGCCGGCCCCTCTCCGAACGGAGAGGGGAGACAATACCGCTCGCCAAGCACATTCATTTTCGTCAGGACGCGATGAATCGTTTCCGGCGCTTCTGGCCTCACCCCCGACCCCTGTTAGTTCAACAGTACGTCCCCCGCCTCCGTCTCAACTCGCTCTTTATGATTAATTTAGAATTGCTTCATGGAACAATTCTACATCCACGCTTATACTAAATTTATTGTAGCGAATCGGTAATCGCTGCGCCGCCGTTTCCAAGGGATAGTTCCATGATCGCCAACGACAAGCTCAATGTGCTGACCGCGCAAACACCGGAGATGATCGGGTTTGCGGGAGACGAAATCCGGCGCATTAGCACCGCCATCCAGCAGATGGCGGACCGCCTTGAAAGCCACCAGCGCGAACTGCAGAACCTGATGCACCTCACCGCCCGGGTCAACGAGGGCATGTTCCTGGACGACGTGCTGCAAGGCACCTACCGCGACTTCAAAAACCTCATTCCCTACAACCGCATCGGCCTATCCCTCATCGAAGATAACGGCACGATGGTGCGAGCGCGCTGGGCACAGGCGGATTATTCGCCTGTCTTCCTCAGTCGCAATTTCGCGGGACGGTTGGAGGGCAGCACACTGGAGATGATCATCCGCTCCGGTCGACCGCGCATCATCAACGATCTCGAGTTGTACTACAGCCAGAAACCGAGCTCCGTCTCGACCCGGTTGATCCTCGACGAAGGCATTCGCTCCTCGCTCACCTGCCCGCTGATCGCCAATGGCATCCCGATCGGCTTCATGTTCTTCTCCAGCTGCCATCCGAACACCTACGCGGACGTGCACACCGACATCTTCCAGCAAATCGCCGGGCAGCTCGCCGTGATGATCGAAAAAGGTCGACTGCTGGCCGCGCTCGGCGCCCAGAAGAAAGAGCTCGAACAGAAGAATCAGGAACTGCGGCAGCTCAACGAGGTCAAAAACGCTGTGATGGGCATGGCAATCCATGATTTGCGCAATCCGCTCAGCAGTGTGCTGATGAGCACGTCGCTGCTGAAAAACCGCGCTGTCACGCTGACGCAGGCCGAACGCGACGAAATCATCGCTGATATTGACCAGCAGGCCAGCCACATGTTCACACTGGTCAACGATATGCTCGACGTCTCGCAGATCGAAACGGGACAGTTCACCATCTTCCCCGAATCGATCAAGATGAGCCCGTTCCTGGCGGATATCGTGCAGCGGCATAATCATGCCGCCGAAAGCAAACGCTGCACGGTCATCCTCGAAACCACGTCGCAGGGGAAGGCCGTCGCCGACCCGAAACGCCTGCGCCAGGTCATGGACAACCTGTTGCTGAATGCCGTCAAGTTTGCGCCCGCCTATTCCAAGATTTACGTCCGCGCGAAGATCGTGCAGGGGATGTGGCATATCGACGTGCAGGATGAAGGCCCCGGCCTGTGCACCGCCGATCAAGCCATGTTGTTCGACGATTTTGCGCGGCTCACGCGCCACAAGCATGACAAAACCACCGGGTTGGGCTTAGCCATCACCCAGCGCATCATTCGGGCGCACGGCGGCGAAATTGGCGTGGAAAGTAAAGTTGGGGACGGCGCGACGTTCTGGTTCTCGCTCTATCGCTGCGCGAAGTATATTCGCTTCACGCCCGTCCCCCGCGAACTCATCGAGGCACAAAACGCATCGCGGCGATATTTTGTGTGCAGTCGGCCCGCGTCTCGACCGTATACACCGGGGATGCTGGAAACCCCGTCGCATCGAGAAGTTGAGCGATAAAGACCGCATCCTGCGCCGTCGTCCCCAGCGGTAACTCAAAGCCCCCCGGCCCAAAACCGGGGGAACTCCCCGTCGCAATGGTCTGATCGACCCCCTCGCCGACGATACGAATTCCATAGCCTTCCACCGCCACGCCATTCGCATCAACCACCGACCCGGCAATGCTCGACCAGCGGCACGCGCCGCGCCCGTCTGGATTCGTCAGGTAGATCAGGCGATCATTTTGCAGCACATACGGGTAGTCAACGGGTTCAGCGGGTGGCGTACCGAACGGTGTGCTGAAGCCTTCAATGAACACAGCTGTAAACGTGGCTGTCGGGGCAGGCGTAAAGGTTTCGCTCGGCGTGGGTGTGCGTGACGGTGTGCGTGTCTCCGTTGGCGTGAGCGTGGGCGTCACGGTCAGCGTCGCCGTGACGATGCGCGGGAGCAGCGTCGGCGGCGCGAGCAGGTTGAGCGTCGAATAGGGATTCTGCCAGATCAAGCCGATGTACACGACCAGACT
The DNA here is from genome assembly GCA_016717205.1 of Candidatus Flexifilum breve. Taxonomy (GTDB): domain Bacteria; phylum Chloroflexota; class Anaerolineae; order Aggregatilineales; family Phototrophicaceae; genus Flexifilum; species Flexifilum breve. The sequence continues at coordinate 960,626 of JADKGC010000002.1, read as the reverse complement.
GCACGTGAGCAGCAGCATCACCAGCGTGACCAGATTATAGGGCAGGGGATTGCGGCGCGGCTTCACCGTGCGTACGCGGCGCGGCGGCGGATCTTTCAACGGCGCGTCGGACATCTCCCCCTCGTCGGGCGGCAGGGTCAGCGCGTCGTCATCTTCATCGGGCAGCGGGTAGTGGTCGGACATCGGCAAACAGTTCTCAAATCGTAACAGGCGGGCACGCTTTAAAGCGGGTCGGATACTCCCTCACCTCAACCCCTCTCCCCGCAAGCGGGGGAGAGGGGAGACCTTGCGAGCGTTGTTTGCTCCCCTCCCTGAATTCGGGGAGGGGCCGGGGGTGGGGTCTGCATTCGGACTAGAACTCGCGCGTCTGCTGGAAATTGACCAGCGCGAGATCTGCTGACAGTTGCCGGGGAACTGCACGCGCACCGTCTCCGAGATGATCGTGCCGCCCTGCGACTGCAGTTCGACAAAATACACATTCGTGCTGACGATGTTCGCCAGCGGGACTTCCCACCCGGACGAGCCGTACAGCGAGTTTGAACCCGTCGTGCTGAATGTGTCGACTCCCGAGCCATATACATGCACGCGGATGCCGTTAATCGCCAGCCCAGCCATATCGCTCACCTGCCCGCCGATGCCCTGCCACGAGCAGCCCGCCGAATTGGCGAAGTTAAGCGTGTACACCGGCTGCGGGTCGCGCAGGCGGAAGGGGAACGGCGACGGCGGCGGTTCGGTCGGCTGCGGCGTGAAGCTGTTGATCGTCGCGGTGGGCGCGGAGGTATTCGACGGGATCGGCGTTTGGCTCGGCACGAGCGTGAAGGTGATCGTCAGCGAGGGCGTGATCGTCGCGCTCGGGAACCACGTGGCCGACGGCAGCGGCGTCAGGGTCGGCGGCACGGGGTCGTGGTCAGCGTCGGGATCAGCGTCCAGGTGAAGGTGGGACTCGGCGTGAACGTCTCAGTGTTAGTCGGCGAGGGCGTCACGGTGAACGTGGCCGTCGGCGGAATCGGCGTATCGGTCGGCGTCGGCGTCAGCGACGGGAGCAGCACCGCCGTCGGCAGCACCGCGACCGGAGTCGCGACGGCGACCGGCGGCTGTGCCATGCGCACGCCAACAAACACGAGGACGAGCAGTGCCAGCACCAAAAAGACTAGCGAAATGATGTTGTAGATGCGATTGCTTCCGCGTCCCATCCTCTATGCTCCTAGATGTATTGCTCGATTGCGGCTTCGGCGATCAAGCGATTAAGCCAGTTTTCAAATCGTGCCTGCGCGATAAACGCCCGTTTATCTTCGGTGAGCGGACGGTCGCCGCGTTCCAGCGATTGCAGAATATGGAAGCCCAACCCCGTTTGCACCGGCCCGACGATCTCGCCAGGCTGCAGCGCGAACGCCTGATCCGCCAGCACGGGTTCGAGCAGTTCGTCATAGGCGAACCAACCGAGATCGCCGCCATTGGTGCGCGTGGTCACATCCCGGGAATAGACCGCCGCCAGTGCCGCGAAATCATCGCCGTTTTGCAACCGCGCCAGCACATCGAGCGCTTCCTGCTCGGTCGCCAGCAGAATATGCCGAGCGTGCACCTGCGGCACATCGCCGTTGAGGTCAGCGGTGAGTGCGTCGCGCATGCGCTCGGTGATCAGGTTGTCCCGCAGCAGGTCGCGGAACGCGGTTTCGGTGTAGCCGTTGCTCGTCAGCCACGCGCCCCACGCGTCGGCGCCGCCGGCCCGTTGGATATAGGCCTGCAGTTCGGTATCCAGTTCCGCATCGGTGATCGCCACGTTCTGCGCGGCGGCCGCCTGCCGGATGAGCGTCTGCTCGATCAACGTTTGCAGCGCCAGCGCGCGGTTGGAGTCGCTTGACTGGCCAAACTGCGCGACCATGCTGTTCAACTGCTCAAGCGTAATCTCTTGATTATTGACGCGAGCCACCAGCGCAGCGCCCGCGGCATTGGTCGGCAGCGTGCCCGAAGCGCTCGGCGCGGTCGTCGGTGCTGCTTGCTGGGCATTAGGACTAGTAGCGCCGCCACAGGCCGCGCTCAGCAGCACGGTCAGTGCGACGAAGGTTTTCAGTACGTGCCGCAAATTACATCTCCTCACATTACCATAAAGGATTATAACGGATTGCGCTTTTCCGCGCATACCGATGTCTGCTACTCTTGTAAAACCGGGTAACAGGAGGGCGACGAATGAGCGAGCATTGTCCGGAATGCGGCGCGCTCTGGCGCGACGGCGTCACGTGTGCCGACCACTTTCACCAGATGCTGTTCTGGGAAAACGAGGATTCCGCCAACTGGGCAGTCCATCATTTGACTGTGCTGTGCTATCACCTGCAGCATCCGAGCCTGTACGCGCCCGATGGGTTGGAGCACGCCACCGGACTGCTGATCAAATTCGTCGATGAAGGCGTTGATCCGCGCGTGCTGCGTGTACAAATGCGCGACGAGGTCGATTCGGGGAAGCGCCAGTTCAAGATCACGGCGACCGCCGACGCGCACGACGCGTATGCACACCCGGTCACATGGACGATGACCACCACCGATGTCGTCGCCGGAGGGATTGACCGCTACATTGAGCTGGTCAACGCATGGGCGCGCTCCATGCTGGCGGATCTGCGGGCGTCGGGGAATCTGTGACATCAACAACCATTGTAGGTACGCGCCTCTGCGCTTCCGCCGCTGCCGACCGCACCCCGAAGTCAGGGAGGAAAAACCGATAAGAGCATTTGTGTTGGGACGAGGCATGAAGCCATTTCAGAATTGGTACTTTGCCTTACCTCACCCCGTTTCGCTTCGCTCAACCGCCCCTCTCCATAGGGCGAGGGGCAAAGGCACGGCGGGTCGTGTCCCTCTCCTCATGGAGAGGGACGGCTGGCGCAGCCAGCAGGGTGAGGTAGGTTTCGCTGGCGTCCAGCCCGATTCGCGCTATAATTAACCCAAACAAACGTTCTAATTCACAGGTGTGTCGATGGCCTCCACCCGGACGAAAAGCAAATTTGTCTGCCAGAACTGCGGTCGGCAGTCGCCGCGCTACATGGGTCGCTGCCCCGCGTGCGGCGAATTCAACACGATGGTCGAGGAATTCGTCGAGGTGACGAAGGTCGGCGGCAAAACCACGACGCGCGAACGGGTCGTGCTGCCGCACAGCCAATCCCAGAAGCTGAACGACATCAGCACACACGACCGACCGCGCCTGCAAATCCCCATCGGCGAGATGAACCGCGTCATGGGCGGCGGCATCGTGCCGGGGAGCATCATCCTGATCGGCGGTGAGCCGGGCATCGGGAAGTGCGTTGCTGGTGAAACATACATTTCAACAACTGATGGTTTCATACCGATCAAAGATGTAAAGCCTAACGAGGCAGTGCTTGACGACTTCGTGCCCCTAGAAATCGGTGTTCAGTCGATTGATGGTTCACGACAAACCAGTCATTTCTACGACAGCGGAGTCAAACCAACTAAGCGAATTGAAACTCGCATGGGTTATCAGCTTCAGGCAACCTACGTACATCCGATTCTGACACTATGTCCAGACGGCCAAAAAGTCTGGAAAACGATGAATGAGGTTCAGGCAGGCGATTTCGTCGCCATTCAGCGGCATGGTGCAGTCTGGGGAAACCTCGCTGAATTACCGTGTTTCGAGTTTGCCATTCATGCAAACGCTATTCTGCCGAAATTTCCTGCACTCCTCGACATCGAAACAGCATATGTGTTTGGACTACTTATCGGGGATGGTTGTTTGACGGATGGTAAAAGCCCTCAACTGACTGCCAATGACCCAGAGATTATCGAGGCATATCGACGCTGGGCAACATTGCTCAATTTGCATATGAGCATTACGCCAAAACGGGGTACGACTGCCGTCATGTGCCGCATTGCCAATCGCATTCTGATGCGCTGGTTGGCGAAATTGGGGTTAACTGAAGCTAGCGCAAAAGATAAACAAGTTCCGTGGGTGATCATGCGTTCTCCCCAAGAGACTGTGCGCGCATTCCTGCAAGGGTTGTTCGACACGGATGGATCAGCACACAAACTCGGCGTAGAATTCTGTACCATTTCCGAAAAACTAGCGCGACAAGTTCACTTGCTGCTGCTGCAGTTCGGGATTATCGCTCGTCTACGTAGACGTGAAAACAAACATGCAGGCGCATGGATCATCGAATTGCACGGGAACAACGCTCGTCTATTTTACAACCGGATTGGTTTTCGCTTGGAACGCAAGCAATGTAAGCAATCACTGCTTCCGGTCAAAGCGAACAACAATCTCGATGTTATCCCCTACATGCCACACACCGATCCATTCCGCATTCCGCACACGCACCGCTGGGATCGGCGCTATATCAAAGGCACACGGGCTGCCAGTTATGAAAAGGCACGCACAATCGCACACTTCATCCCTGAAATTGAAGCGTTGCTCGAACCAGAATTCTACTGGGATGCAGTGGTCAAAGTCGAAGACAGTGGTTTGACCGAATGCTATGATTTGTGTGTTCCAGAAACGCATTCGTTTGTCGCTAACGGGATCGTGAGTCACAACTCGACGCTCATCATCCAATCGTCAGCGGCGTTAGCGCAAAGTGTGGGGCGGGTGCTGTACGTGAGCGGCGAAGAGAGCGTGCAACAGATCAAGATGCGCGCCGACCGCATGGGCTTGCAGGCCGATGACTTGTATCTGCTGACCGAGACCAACCTCGCGGACATCTTCGAGCAGGTCAATCAGGTTGACCCGACCATCCTGATCATCGACTCGATTCAGACGGTTTACACGGAAGAGAGTGAATCCTCGCCGGGCAGCGTGAGTCAGGTCCGCGAATGCGCGTCGCGCCTGCAAATGCTGGCAAAAACCACCGGGACGAGCGTGTTCATGATCGGCCATGTGACCAAAGAGGGCGCAATTGCCGGGCCGCGTGTGCTCGAACACATCGTCGATACTGTGCTCTACCTCGAAGGCGATCCGTTTCAAGCCTATCGGTTGCTGCGCAGCGTGAAGAACCGCTTCGGCGCGACCAGCGAGATCGGCGTGTTCGAGATGTCCGGCTTGGGCATGATCGAAGTACCGAACCCGTCCGAGGTCTTCCTCGCCGAGCGCGTGCTCAATGCGCCGGGGACGGCCATCGCCGTGACGATGGAAGGCACGCGCCCGCTGCTGGTCGAAATCCAGTCGCTGACCAGCCCGACCGCCTTCGGCAACCCGCGGCGCACGCCTAACGGCGTCGATATGAACCGTCTGCTGCTCATCAGCGCGGTGCTGAGCAAACGCCTCGGCTTGAAGCTGCACGAGCAGGACATCTTCATGAACGTGATCGGCGGCATGAAGGTCGATGAGCCCGCCTCCGACCTCGCCATGGCGATGGCCATGGCCTCCAGCTACTACGAGAAGGCGATTGCGCCCGATTTCGCGTTCGTTGGCGAGATCGGCTTGAGCGGCGAGATCCGCGCGGTGAGTCAGCTCCCGGCGCGCCTGCATGAAGCGGCCAAGCTCGGCTTTAAGCGGGTGATGCTGCCCAAACTGCGCCGCAAAATGGCGGATTTGCCCGACGGCATCAAGCTGATCGAGGTGCGTAACATCGGTGAGGCGCTGGCCATCGCCGTGCCGAAGGATTAAAAAAACTCAACGCAAAAGCCCAAGGTCGCGAAGACGCCAAGTAAGTAGGGACGAGGCATGCCTCGTCCTCTTCGTTTTACAGATAAATGAGGCGTACACCCATGATTCGACTGATTGTAGGACTGCTGCTGCTCATCGGTGCGGGCTGCACAGGATCGCTGTTCGGTTCCAGCACTGACCCGGTGACCAATACGCTCGCTTACGCGCGCACCGCCGAGGTTACGCAGGGGGAAGCGCCAGACATCCCCTATGTCGGGACGGACTGTGCCGACCCGAATAACACGACGGGCGTCGTTACCAATTGGGTCTTCGAATACGCAGGTGAACCGATTGAAAACGTGGTGCAGTTGCTCAGTGGTCCCGGCGATAGTCAGTGGTTCTTCGCCTTTGACAACCGCTGCGACAACGAGAATCACTGGCCGCTCGGCGTGGAGCGCATCGACACCTTCAACCCCGGCGCGCGCTATCGCTTCTACGTCGCGCCGTACCCGCAAGCCGAATTGGTTAGCGGGCAGACCTTCCGCGTCATCGTAGATGGCGTCGATACGGGCGCGGTCTACACCGTGCCGTAAGCGCAAAGATTCAACGCAAAGGCGCAAGGTCGCCAAGACGCCAAGGACAAATAAGAAGACGAGGCAATGCCTCGTCCCTCCTAACTTGGCGTCTTGGCGACCTTGCGCCTTTGCGTTGAATCCCTTACTTTTCTTGCTTGCTTTTCTCGCCTAGAAACTCCCCACCTGCACATCCGGCGGGACGATCACCCGGTCGATGACGATCTCACCGCTCGCGCCGTCCGCGCTGACCGTGACCGGCACTTCGATCTCGATCTGATCGATCAGGCACAGCGACTCGTTGACCGCCTCACAGTAGTACAGGCGCATCATGCCGTAGAGCACATCCTCGCCTTCGTGCAGCGTGACCGGGAGCCGTATTTCCAGCCCATCGATCACCTGTGCCCGGTCGGCCTCGGCGATCTCAATCGCTTCGTCGGCATTGTTCCAATCCACGCGCGACATCGCACGTTCATTGCGCTTGTACCCTTCCGGCAAGGTGATACGCAGCACAATTTCGCCGTCTCCCGCCGCGACCGTCTGCGGGTCGAGCGTCAGCACCACATCGTCCATGTGATTGCCGCCAATGACCGTCGGCTGATCCGCGATTTGCAGGGCTTCCGGGTTCGGGAAGGCCAGTGTGACCACCGTGCCCGCCTCCAAATCGATCACGCGGATGGCGTGATTGTTGGTATCCGCCACAAACAGCCGGTTGCCCGCCAGCGACAGGCCGCCGGGTTCGTCAAATTCGGCTTCGTCCAGCGGACCATCCGCATACCCGCCGGGGCTGCCCGATCCGCTCAGTGTGGTGATCGTCGATGTGGCCGGGTCAAGCCGCTTGATCGTGCTGTTGTAGGTATCCGCGACGAACAAATCGCCGACTGCGCCGCCCGTCACGCCGAGCGGATGCTGCAAGCGCGATACGCCCGCCGCGCCGTCCATGTCGCCAAAGTCGAACAGATTGTTGTCAAGCGTGCCCGCCAGCGTCGCCAGTTGATTGGCATTGGTATCCGCCGCGCGCACCGTGCTCGATTCGCTGTCGGCGAAGTACAGCACACCGTCCCGGAAGAACAGGCCGCTCGGCTGCGCGAGATCCGACTCGAGCAGCGTGCTGTTGACGAGCGCCTCGCGCCCGCTGCCAATCGACGGCGTGATCAGGTTGTTCGCCACGTCGAGCGTCCAGATCTGATGCACGCCCGCCATCGCCACGTACAGCGTGTTGTCCGCGCCGAACGTCACATCCCACGGCGAGCTGATCGCCGTGCTGCTGGCGGGCTGCGGCTCGCCGACCGTATAGCGGGTGTAACCCTGTGCGCCCGTCCCGGCGACCGTCGTCACCGTTTCATCGGCGAGATTGATGCGGCGCACCGCGTGATTCTCGGTGTCCGCCACATAAAGATCCGTGCCATTCAGCGCCAGGCCCTGCGGCTTGTTGAACTGCGCCGCGTCAAACGCGCCGTCGGTGAAACCGCGCGCGCCAGTGCCGATCACCGCCTGCACCTCGTAGGTCGTCAAATCGGCGACGATGATGCGGTGGTGGTTGGTATCGGCGATGAACAGGCGATTCGACGATTCATCCGCCAGCACCTTGCCGGGGTACGACAGCAGCCCGCCGATGGCGTTCGCGCCTTCCAACGCCAGTTCCAGTGGATCGCGATTGAGTTCGCCAACCGAGTCGAAGTACTCGGCCATGCCGCCGATCACGCGGTCGAACGCCTCGAAGGGGATTTCGCCCGCCTGCATCGCCAGCACATTGCCGCGCGGGTCGATCAGCACGAAGGACGGCCACGCGCGCACACCGTAGGTCTGCCACACGCGGAAGCCGCTGTCGTTGATCACCGGGTGATGCAGCTCGTAGCGCTGCACGATCTGACGCAGATTTTCGGTCTCGCCCTCGTTCTCGAACTTGGCCGAATGCACGCCGATCACGACCAGCGCATTGCCATACTGCGCTTCCAGCCGTTCCAGCGTGGGGATCATGTGGATGCAGTTGATGCAGCCATACGTCCAGAAGTCGAGCAGCACGATTTTCCCGCGCAAGCTCTCAATGCTGAGCGGCGCGGTCACGTTGATCCAGTCGAGGTCGAGGGGGAACTCCGGCGCGGGCAAATCGACCCGGCCAACGTAGGGATTGTTCACTGGGTCACCTTCTTGAGCTAACACGGACAGGGGCAGAAGCAGCAGCACGAGTAAGAGCAGCTTAAGTAAACGCATCATCAACCTAGCCATTGAATGTTACAATTGCAGTGAACGAGAGTATAGCGCACAACCGCGCGAATGTCGGCAGCAACGCCTACAAGCCGGACGACCGCGCCCGCCAAAACCTTACCTCGGCGTTCTACTGGTGTTCAATCTGTCTACCCTCCCTGAATTCGGAGGTGGGGTCATGCGCAGTCACCCAAGACGGTGTTCAAAAAGCGGTCTGTGGGTTGTTGTCAGTGTTAGCGATCAACGGACGCGATAAAGAGGGTGTCCAAAAAGCGTACTGTTATCTTTATGAGAGAGGTTTTTGTAGGGACAAGGCATGCCTTGTCCTCTGTGTCTTTCTCTAGAAATTAGGACGAGGCATGCCTCGTCCCTACAGGTGATAACCTTATTGGACACCCTCTAAATCGCGTCCCTACGAAAACAGGTTATGCCTGGCCGATACTGCTGTCTCCCCTCCCTGAATTCGGGGAAGGGCCGGGGGTGGGATCGGAATTCGACCGTTTCAATAAGCTCAAAGGAAACACCATGCAGTTAATCAGTGTGAACATCGGGGAGGAGCGCCCCCTGAAGAACGGCAAGCGCACCGGAACATCGGCCATCTTCAAAGAGCCGACTACTGAGCCCGTGGCGATTGGCGCACTCGGTCTCGCGGGTGATGTGATCATCGACACCGAGAATCACGGCGGGGTAGATCAAGCCGTGTACGTGTTCGGTCGCCCGGATTACGACTGGTGGGAAGGGCACATCGGGCGGACGCTGCCCAATGGCATCTTCGGTGAAAATCTGACGGTCTCCGGGCTGGAAAGCGCCACTTACAGCATTGGCGACCGCTTACAGGTCGGCGCAGTGCTGCTCGAAGTGACCGCGCCGCGCATCCCGTGCGCGTCACTGGCGGCACGGCTGGAAGACCCGCAGTTCGTCAAGAAATTCCGCTTCGCCGAACGTCCCGGCCTGTACTGCCGCGTGCTCGAAACAGGGACGGTCACGGTGGGCGATCCGGTCACCTATCTTCCGCTCAGCGCGGACGGGATAACGATCATCGAGAGCTTCCGCTTCTTCTACGAGCATGACGACATGGACGAGGCTGTGATTCGCCGCTACCTCGCCGCGCCGATTGACATCCGGTCGCGCCACTGGTTCGAGGACGAGCTCGCGAAACGCATGGCGTAGCGAATTCACGCCGTACCCGTCCTGAACATTTAGCAAGAGGATCAGCGCATGTCTGGAAAGGCATTAGTCCATGACTGCGCTGATCGGATGGTGAAGAGAGAGGCGTAATCAGTATGATTCCGACGAAGAGTCTCGACCTGTTTGCGGGAATTCCGGTCGTTGACTTTGCGACAGCGCGGACCTGGTATGAACAACTCCTCGGCTCGCCGCCCAACTTCTTTCCGCACGACACCGAGGCGGTGTGGGAGCTGGCGGAGCATCGGTATCTGTACATCGTGCAGCAGCCGGAGCACGCCGGGCACGCCCGGCATACGCTGTTCGTCGAGAACCTCGACGCGCTCATCGCGCAAATCGCTGAGCGGGGACTCGCCCCGGCGCAACAGGAAACCTATGCGCAGGGTGTGCGCAAGATCACCTACCGCGATGCCGACGGCAACGAGATCGGATTCGGGGGCGGGTCGACCTAACCTGCACGCGGTTACGCCGACCGGTGCAGCGCCTCGGAAAACAGCACCGTGATGTCCTCAGTCGGGATGTCCAGCGCGCCATCGCCGATGGTCAGTTCCTGCATGCAGTACGCCGGGATCGCGCTGGGCATGAGGTAGTAGGCGAGCAGGGTGCCTGTCTCTTCGGCGAGATCCAGCACGGCCTCAAACAGCCGTTCCTTGTCGCGCTTGAAGTAGATCTGCATCATATTGCAGTGCGGCGGGTTCGGCTTGATCTCGATGCCCTCAATTTGGGATATCGCCCCCGCGATGGCACACGCCTTGCGATAATAAGCGTCCATTTGGGATAAACGCTGATCCATGCCCATTTTCGCCGCCAGCACAAACGGATACATGCGCGGCAGGTTGCCGCCATGCCGCCGCTGCCACACCTTCGCCTCGCTGATCAGTCGTTCGTCGCCGACCAGGGTCGCCCCGCTGATCCCGCCGAGGATTTTGTAGAACGACACGTAAACCGAATCGAACAGGGCGCAGATCTCCGCGTAACTGCGTCCGTAGAACGGCTGCGACTCCCACAGGCGCGCGCCGTCGAGGTGCAGCGTGATCCCCTGCTCGCGCGCCCATGCCGCAATCGCCGTGAGTTCGTCCCACGTCGGCAGCATCCCGCCGATGAAGCGCTGCGGCAGTTCCAGCAGCAGCGTGCCGATCGGGGAGCGCACCTTCTTCAGGTCGTCGAGCGTCAGCAGATAGTTCGGATTGCCAACGCGAATCCCGCTCAGGTGATGCAGTTCGCGAAAGGCTTGATGTTCGTGGTCTTCGAGGTGGTTGGTCGGATGAAAGGCGACGTTCCGGTTGCCGCTGCGATCCGCCCAGATGCGCAGCGCGATCTGCTGGGCCATCGTGCCGGATGGTAGGAACAGGGCGGCGGGCTTGCCCAGCAGCCCGGCGATCTCCGTCTCGAAGTCGGCGATCAGCTTGCCTTCGCCGTACATATCGAACGCGGCATCACGTGGGGTGTACGCCGCCAGCGCCGCCAACACCTGCTGTGGGGTGGTCCGATAATGGCCGGGGACAAATCGGGTACAGCGATTGAAAATCGCGTCGGCATCACGTTGAGTCATGGGTCACCTCAAAACGCACCACTCGAACGGGTGCACAAACGCACCATTCTACTGCATTTTGACCCGTAAAGAAACTCATATCATGATTATGACCCGCTGCCAACGCGGGCGAACTTCATTTTGTCCATGAGCAGGACTAAATCTTCGAGGTGGCGCATGAAATCGGCGTTGATGTGCTGGCGTAGGTCGGGCGGGTATGCCTCCAGATCGTCAACTTCGATCAGGTACTTCAGCCCGTAATAACATTCGACGACCAAACCGATGGGAAACACGAGCAGATCGAACCATTCGTTCCAGCGCCCGCTCATCCCCAGCATGTCGTTGGGATGCTCGACCACCGGACTACGCGCCACTTTAACAACCTCGTAGATCAGTTCGCAGCCGAGCGCCTCAATGGGCACCGTGATTGCCGCCGACGGTGCTGCCAGCGTCACACGTTCGATCCGCAGCCAACCGTAGGCTTCCGTGCGCGCCTCATACCGACCCTGCAAACTGTACTGCGTGCGGTCGGCCATTTGCCATTTGACCAATTCACACGCTGCCGTGCCCTCCGCGCGGATCGTGAGCTTGGCTTCTCGCCCGCCAGCCGACGCTTGGACAAAGTGCTCGTAGTGTTCGTCGCTCATGCCGATTGATCCTCCTGCTTAGTGCTCCATCCGGCAACCGATTGCAGATCAGGATATGCTTTTTCGTAGGGGCGCACGGCCGTGCGCCCCTACAATCCCTGACTCGACCCTTTACCGGATCCAGCACTCACGTCACATGGTGGATCTGAATCACGCTGAGGCTCGGCGTGTAGTCGAGCACGACATACGCGGGCTTGCCATAGTCTGCGGGGATGACGCGCAGCTCAATGGGACGGTGGATCCCGGCAACGGTCGCTATGACGCCTTCGTGCGTGTGCGCGCTGATCACCGCGCTGACTTTGGGACTGGCGCTCACGGTCGGGCCGAGCGTCAGGTTGTAGAAGTAGGCGTTGCCGACGTTCCAAGCGTAATTGCCCGGCTTGCGCACGACCGCCTCCATGAAGATCGGCGCGTGCGTCACCACGAGGATTTCGCGTACCGCCGGATCCGCCTCGAGCGCGGCCAAGCGTGCGCTGAACGCCGCCCCGATCTGCGCGGCAAACGCCTGATCTGTCCACGGCCAGTTGATCAGCGAGCCATCCATGACGATCTGCGCTTTGTTGCTGGCGTAATCGGCGTCGGTCATGTTGATCGCGGGGTCTTTGCCGGTGTAGTCATACCACGCCAGCGTGCCGCACACGCCGAGCCCGTCGCTCACCCAGTTTGCGCCTTCCAGCCAGATCGCACCGTGATTGTGGGTGAGACGCGGCAGTTCGTGCTCCCACAACTCCTGACTGCTCAGGCCATCGCGCGCCCACAGGTCGTGATTGCCCGCGAGGATCAACCGTGGGCACGGCAGGCGGCTGAGCAGTGCCAGCATGGCGTCGAAGCCCATCAGCCGTTCACCCACGTCCCCCGCGGCGATCACGCAGTCCGGGTTCAGCGCGGCAATTTCGGTGACGGTCTTCTCTAAGAGCGTGCGGTACTGCGGCAAATAGTGAGTATCGGATAGAACGACCACGCGCATCGGTTGACCTTTACGGGCTAGGTGAGGTATTCACCACCATCGACATTGAGCACAACGCCGTTGAGGTACGGTTCGCGTGCCAGATACGCCACCGCCCGCGCGACATCCTCGGCGGAACCGGGCTGCTGCAGGGGGGTGTCGGCGGCCAATGCCTGCCAGCGCGCGTCCGGCATGGCGTCCGGTTTGAGCACGAGGCCGGGGATGATCGCATGGGTGCGAATCGGCGGCGCGAGGCTGACCGCGCTCAACTGGGTGAGCGCCAGCAAGCCCGCCTTGCTGATCCCGTGCGCGGCAAAGTCCGGCCACGGTTCGAGCGAACCTTTATCGCAGATATTGATGATCACGCCGCCGGGAGGGTCATTTTGCAGCATGAGCCGGGCGGCGTGCTGCGTGAGCAGGAACGGCGCGGTCAGGTTGGTCGCCAGCGTCGCGTTCCAGTCGTCGAGCGTCACATCGAGCAGGCGGCGGCGCAGGAAATTCGAGGCGCTGTTGACCAGCACATCCAGTCGTCCATAGTGCGCGCGCACCGCCTCGATCAGGTGGGAGGAGTTGTCCGCGTGGCTGAGGTCGGCTTGAATAGGGAAGGCTTGGACGCCGAGCGCTTCAATCTCGCGGCGGGTTTGGTCAACCACCTTCGCGGGGGAATTGCCGTAGTGCAGGGCGATGTCCGTGCCGTGCCGCGCCAACTCCAACGCAATGGCTTTGCCCACGCGCTGCGCCGACCCCGTCACCAACGCCACCTTGCCCGCTAAATTATTCATGGTCAGAGAAAGAGAAAAATAAAGACTCAACGCAAAGGCGCAAAGACACAAAGGCGCAAAGCAGATTGATCTACTTCCTTTGCGTCTTCGCGCCTTCGCGCCTTTGCGTTAGGCATTTTCTTTGTTAGTAGCCCGTGATCGGGACGGAGAGCAGGAAGAGCGCCGACACCAGCGCGATCAGCAGCGGCAAAATGAGCGTGAACGCGAAAATGCGGCTGTCCTCTTTGAGGTGCATGTAGAACATCACGACCATCACGGCCTTCGCCAGCGAGAGCACGACCAGCGGGATCGTCTTGAACAGCCCTTCCGGGAAGACTTCAGCGATCACCACTTCGATAATCGTGATCACGCCGAGCGTGAAGAAGACCACGGTGTACAGCGGGTACGGGATGACGCGCCCGAAGATGTGCGTTTCGCTGCGATTGTGCGCCGGCGCCAGCGACTCGGCGGGCGTCTGCGGCTTGGTCGCGCGATCCAGTTGATTCGCCGCGTCTTCAATCGCCTCGACGGGCTTGTTCAGCACGGCTTCGACCTGCGCCTGAGCGGGATCGTCAACCGGGGTTTCGCGCAGTTCGCGCACCGACTTATCCGCCTGTTCCGCAATCGGCGCGGGCGGATTATTGGGATCAATCGGCGTGGGCTGTTCCTGCTTGATTTCGTCTGCCATTGGTTACGTTCTCCCCTTAGATCAGATAAATCAGCGTGAACAGGAAAATCCAGACCACGTCCACGAAGTGCCAGTACAAGCCGAAAATTTCTACGCCGAGGAACTTGCCGCTGTTATACGTGCCCTTCGACCCACGCCACAGCACCCACAGCGCCCAGAGCACGCCGATGATGACGTGCGCGCCGTGCAGCGCGGTCGGCGCGTAGAAGCGCATGCCGAAGTTGTCACTGTAGATAGTGATGCCTTCGTGCGAGAGCGCAGTGTATTCGACGCCCTGCAGGATGACGAAGATCGTGCCGAGCAGCGCCGTCAGGCCGATCCAGCGGATTAAGCCGCGCTGATCATTACCCTGAATGGCGCGCAAGCCCATCACCATCGTCCAACTGCTGGAGAGCAGCAGGAAGGTGTTGAGCGTGACGAGCAGAATGCCCGCCGCCTCGTGAACTTCTTTCACGCGTTCCGGGAAATTCACGCGGAACAGGACGTAGCCGGCGATCATGACCGCGAACAGCACGACTTCCGAGGCGAGGAACAGCCACATCGCAAACTTCATGTTGTCGATGTGTGTGGCCTCGGCCTGCGTGTGTGTATGCACTTGAGGGGTATCGATTCTCGCTTCGCTCATGGGTTACCTCTGGAACAGAACCGGGACACGGCGCAGCAGACGAGCTAACCAGCCCGCGATGCGACCGACAGTTTGCAGGAGAAGGGTGGGCCGCACCAGCAGGAAGGCAAACAGCGCCGCATTCACCGCCGACAGCACAAAGTTGATCACGTTCAGCGCGGGCATACCGAGGATCTCGGCATTGGGCGCCACAAACGCGGGCAGCGCCAACCCGATCAGCACCACGTAGAACAGGCCGAAGAGGATCACGAAGAGCACGAGAAACGTCGCGAGATGCACCGGACGAATGCGGCGTTCGTCGGGGATGATGACCGATCCACCGTCGCCCGTCGCCAGCGCGGCATTGAGCGGCGCATTCGGTGCAACCTTGACTTCGGCAATCGAGCGCGCGAGGTAGACGAACACCCAACCGATGGCGCCTGCTACCAAGCCCAGCGACAGGATCATCACGAGGATGAAGATCGCGAAGACGACCAGTTCGCTGACGAGGATATCCCGCCCGAACAGTTCGACCGGGAAGTAACCGACCGCGACCGTCGACGCCAGCGGATCCGCCGTGGTGATCAGGTTCAGACCGCCAAACACCGCTACGAACATGATCGGCACAAGCGCGACCAAGAGGTAGGTGAAGACCGTCCACACCGAACTGCTCAAGAGCGCCGCGGGCTTAGGTGCTTCTTCTTCGTGATGCTCTTCCGCGTGTTCGCCGTGGATGCTCATCTTCGGGTCGAACGCGCCCATGCCCCAGACGAAGAAGCCCGCGCTGGTGAACGCCGAAAGGACGAAACCCGGTCCCGGCGCCCACAATGGATCAAGTTGTTGCAAGCCGCGAATGATGATCACCACCAGCGACGCCAGCAAAAAGCCGATGATCGCCATAGGGATCGCCCGGTGCAGACCAGGTTGCATAGAAAGACTTCCCTTCGTTAAAAACGAGGACTGAGGACTGAGGACTGAGAATCCGTATTTCCCTCAGTCCTCAGTCCTTTTCCCTCAGTCCTTTAAATCACATAGAGCACAACGTAAAACAAGATCCACGCCACGACGACAAAATACCACAATTTTGCTGCGCCTTCCACATCCCAGTTATCCAGCGAAGTGTAAGCGCCCGCCCGGCCTTTTTTCAGCGCATTGAACATCATGTAGCCGATGACCAGCGCATGCAGCGCATGATACGCGGTCATGACCCGGAAGACATCGCTGTACTGCCCGCTGATCTTGACCGTGAACCATTCGAACGCCATCACGAGGATGAACGCCCCGCCCAACACCAGCGCCATCTGCCAGCTCGCGAGGAACGTCCCGCGGTCGTCTTTGCGCAGCGCGTTCAGACCGTGCCCCGCGAAATACGCGCTCGCCAGCAGGCCAATCGTCGCCACCGTCGGCAGAATGCGATCCATGGGTTCGACGCCCGGCGGCGGCCACGTCGGGTAGCTGCTGCGGATTTGCAGGTTCACCACGATCAGGCACACGAACACCATGATCCACGACACTTGAAACACGGTGACCGCGGTGCGCTTGTTCGCCAGCGCCTGCCGTTCCGCCCGTGTAAGCGACTGTTCCGCAACCCGTTGATTCGCCATAACAATAAACCTCAAACCCTTAAGGACTGAGGACTGAGGTCAAAGGACTGAGAAAAGCGCCTGGCCAAACACAGGTTTCTCAGTCCTCAGTCCTCAATCCTTTATTTCTGTTCCGGCTCGGCCTTCGGCGCGAGCGTCGTCACATCGGTGTCGGGCACGCCCGACGGGCCAAAGCGTTGTTCGACCGCTTGGAGATAGGCGTGCGCCGCCTGCGTCCCATAGCCATACGGATTCTTGAACGGCACCGGGTCACCCACGAAGTTGTGCGCGGGCGGCGGCGAAGTCGTCGCCCATTCCAGCGTGAGCGCGCGCCACGGGTTCGCGCCAGCGACGCGACCGTTGCGGATGCTGATGAACATGTTGATGAGCAGCACGAAGGTCGAGATGCCGAGCACGAAGGCCGCGAGGCTGACGATCACGTTCAGCGTCTGGAATTCGGGCGCGTAGACCGCCACACGGCGCGGCATCCCAAGAATGCCGAGCATGTTCTGCGGGAAGAAGGTGAAGAAGAATCCGACATACGTCAGCCAGAAGTGAATCTTGCCGAGGCGTTCATTCAGCATGCGCCCGCTCATCTTCGGGAACCAGTGGTACAGCCCCGCGTAGATGCCGAACACCGAACCGCCATAGAGCACGAAGTGCAGGTGGCTGACCACGAAATAGGTGTCGTGCACGTGAATGTTGAACGGCACCGCCGCCAGCATCACGCCGCCGATGCCGCCGATCACGAACATCGACAGGAAGCCGAGCGCGAACAGCATGGCGCTGGTGAAGCGAATCTTGCCGCCCCACAGCGTACCGAGCCAGCTAAACACCTTGATGCCCGTTGGCACGGCGATAATCATCGACGTGATCATGAACGGGATACGCAGCGCGGGCGTCAGGCTGGTGAACATGTGATGCGCCCACACCGTGAAGCCGACGAGCGCGATCGCCATGCTCGACAGCGCAATGGCGCGGTAGCCGAAGATCGGCTTGCGCGAATGCACCGACAGAATTTCCGAGAGCATGCCGAACGCGGGCAGCACCATGATATACACGGCAGGGTGACTGTAGAACCAGAAGACGTTCTGCCAGAGCAAGACATCACCGCCCTGCGCCGGGTTGAAGAACTGCGTTCCGGCGACGCGATCCAGGATGAGCAGCGTCAGACCGCCCGCGAGGAAGGGGGTCGCCATGACGACGATGATCGAGGTGGCGAGGATCGCCCACACGAACAGCGGCATCTGGAAATAGCCCATCCCTTCGGGGCGCATGTTCTTGGCGGTCACGATGAAGTTGATCGCGCCGAGGATCGACGAAATGCCGAGCAGGTGAATCGCCAGCGCCCAGAGCGTTTGCCCATCACCGCTGAACAACGTACTGAGGGGTGGATAGCTCGTCCAGCCCGCTTCCGCCTGACCAGCGAAGTAACCGAGGAAGAACAGCACGCCTGCCGGAGGAATCAGCCAGAAGGCGAAGGCATTCAGCCACGGGAACGCCATGTCTTTCGCGCCGAGCATGAGCGGCACGAGGTAGTTGCCGAAGCCCGCCATCATCGGGATGATCCACAGGAAGATCATGAAGGTGGCGTGCATCGTGAACAGTCGATTGTATTCCGTGCCATCGGGCATCAGGTCGAGCGCCGGGGTGAGCAGTTCCCACCGGACGAGCATCGCCAGCGCGCCGCCGACGATGAAGAAGAACAACGCGGTCGCCATATACTGAACGCCGATGATCTTATGATCGACGCTCCAGCGGAGGTATTCGCTAAACTGCGGACGCGGCACGTTCAGAGGAACGGCACCGGGTAACGGACGGGTGATAGTCGCCATATAATTCTCCTACTTGGTTCCTTTACTGCTAGCCCGCTTGCTGGGTCAATAAGTACGCGACAATTGCGTTGAGATGGTCGTCGGGCATGTAGTTCGTCAGTGCCGGGTCCGGGTTGAACTGCGGCATCAGATTGCCATAACCGGGCACGACATATTCACCGGGATGACGGATGGAGTTGGCCAGATATTCTTCCGCCGTGAAGCCGCCGCGCCGAGTGGCCGCGCGGTTGCCGATATCGTCAAGGTTCGGACCGACGTTCCCCTGCCAACCGAGATCGCTCAGCACGTGGCACGAAGCGCATGGATAGCTGCCCGCGGCGAGAATCTGCCGACCGAGCGCCACCGGATCTTCGGGCGGGAAGAGCACATTCTGCGCTTCGGGGCGGTAGAATTCGCGCATGTAGGTTTCTTCATCTTCATACACGATCAACCACGCGCCGCGCAGATTGCCGTTGGCGTCAACCGTCCCGGCCATGTCACCGTGACCACTGCCGCACAGTTCCGCGCACACAATGCGGTACACACCGGCTTCGATGGGCGTGAAGCGGATGTCGGTCACGCGCCCCGCCAGCAAGTCCTGCTTGATGCGCATGCCGGGGATCCAGAAGGCATGGTTCACGTCCTGCGTATGCAGTTGGACGTGCACCGGCTTGCCGACCCACGTCGCCAACTGCGGATAGTTGAAGGTCAAGGCGCCGCCGTCGACGAAGGACGCGTTCACGTCTTCGCTCAACTGCTCCCGCGCCACCCCGAGATCGCCGAGGTCGGCTTCGGTGACATCATAGGTGAACGTCCACGCGAAGCGCTGCCCGGTGACATCCACCACCTGTTCGTTCGGCTTGACCGAGGTGATATTGTTCCAGACCGAGTAGGCGTACAGCGTCAGCACGGTCACGATGATCGCGGGGATCAGCGTCCACACGAATTCCAGTGTGGTATTGCCCTGAATAGGCGGGCCATCGCTGTAATCGTTGGCACGCGCCCGGAAACGGATGATCGAGACAGCCAGCACACCGTTCACGAGCAGGAAGATCGCCGCGCCGATGACCAGCATGAACCGGAACAATCCGTCAACCTGCTGGGCCTCGGCAGACCCTTCGACCGGCACAATGTTAGGCGTCAGGGTGCCGATGAAGAAACCGCCAGCGATGATGAGAATCCCACCAATGACGATTTGGACGAGACTGACTGAAGTTCCACTACGATTCGTATTACTTGGATTCATAGAGCATACATCCGTATCTGAAGAATGCGGGCGTATTTGACCGCAAGGTCAGCGCCAAACCGTGATCCACTTGTTCCAATTTACACAAACTGCGCCCTTATTGTAACTGGTTCTCTTTAGAATCGCAAGCAAGTTCGTGGTAGAATAGCCCCGATTCCGTCGCATGGGAGGAGAAGATAGAGATGAAGGCTTATTGGTGGATTCTGATCGCCCTACTCGCGTTCACAGGGCTGATGATGGCGCTGTTCGGTGTCGTCGGCGGGCTGGTGATCGGGGTGGCGATCTTCAGCGTCGTCGGCGTGATGTACATCGTTCTGCAGGAAAAGCACGACCATGAGGAACACTACATCGTGCCGCCGCCTTCGGAGCAGAACAACCCGCAGTAATCGATCGTGACACCAACAACCAACCGCGGAGCACGCCGAGAGCGCAGAGAGTCCAACCAGAATTCCTCTGCGGTCTTTGCGTCCTCGGCGGTTTTTCTTTTTCTCCTCTTGGCGCTCACGCTCATCTTTTTCTACCCGCTGGCGTTCACTGATCACATTCTGGCGCGCGGGGATACCTACGCTTATCACTATCCCTACTGGGCGGCGCGCAATGCCGCGATCCTGAACGGACATCTGCCGCTCTGGACGCCTGACCTGTTCATGGGCGTGCCGCTGCTTGCCAACCCGCAGATCGGCACGTTCTACCCGCCGAACTGGCTGGTCGCGCCGCTCTCCCCGCCCGAAGGTCTGCGCGTCAGCGTGCTGCTGCATGTCGCCTGGACGGCTATCGGCACCTATGCGCTCGCCCGCCGCACCCTGACCGTCTCGCGCCCGGCGGCGCTGGCGGGCGCGGCGATCTTCGCCTTTGGCGGCTACTTCGGCGCGCACATCGAGCAGATCAACCAGCTGCAAGGGCTCGCGTGGCTGCCGTGGCTGCTGCTCATCTTCGATTGGACGATTCGTAATCCAGCAGTTGTAGGGACGAGACATGTCTCGTCCTCAACATCTGAAAATCAAGGACGAGGCATGCCTCGTCCCTACGAAAAACCAGTTCGCGCCTCCGGCGTGCTCCTCTTGGGCGTGGCGATTGCGCTTCAGTTCTTCACCGGGCACACGCAGACCGTGTTCATGTCGCTGGTGGCGCTCGGACTCTATGCCCTCCTGACGCGCCCCATCCGCGGCTTGATCGTGCTGGCGGTGAGCGGCATCCTCGCGCTGATCCTCAGCCTGCCACAGCTCCTGCCGACGCTCCAGCTCATGGAGCTGTCGAATCGGCGCGGCGGCTTCAACCTGAATCAGGCGACCGCTTTCTCGTTCAGCCCGTTCATCTTCGGGCGCGGATTGCTGCCCTCCTACGACGGCCTCATTTTCAGCGAATACATCGCCTACATCGGCGTGATCGGCTTCGCCCTCGCGCTCTTTGGGATAAAAAAGAATTCAACCACAGAGAACACGGAGAACACAGAGAAGAAATCTAAATTCCTATCCTCTGTGCTCTCTGTGTTCTCTGTGGTTAACCCGTTCTTCGTTCTGGCGGTCGTTGGGGTGTTTCTGGCATTGGGCGCGTTCAACCCGCTCTACTGGCTGCTGGCGGGTTTGCCCGGCTTCAATCTGTTCCGCGTGCCGGCGCGCTGGCTGGCGCTGTTCGCGCTCGGATCGGCGCTGCTAGCTGCCCGCGGACTCCAGCGCCTGTTGGACGGTGAACGCCCGTCGCGCCGACTGCTGCTCGCCACGCTGCTTCTGATCGGCGGGCTGGCGCTCAGCACCGCGCTCACGGGTCGCCTTGACGATGGCACGCCCGCGCCGCCCCCCACCTTGATGAGCATCGTCGGCTGGATCGTCGCCGGAGTGGCGTTTGTTGCCCTGAGCCTCACCCCCCAGCCCCCTCTCCGAACGGCGAGGGAGAGGCAAGAGTCGGCTGATAAGCCCCTCTCCCCTGGGAGAGGGGTTTGGGGTGAGGCTAGCCCCTCAGTCCTCAGTCCTCAGTCCTATCTTCTACTCTTTGCCCTCCTCCTCGAACTCTTCCTGGCCGGGCGCGTACTGCCCGCGCAGAACCTCGTGCCGCCGGAGACCTTCGAGCAGCAGCGCTTCACCGTGAGCCAACTGCTCGCGCTCAACGAAGGGCAGAATCCGCCGGGGCGCGTGTTGAGCATCAGCGACGGGCTGTTCGACCCCGGCGACCGCGCCGCGCTCGAAACCCGCTGGTTCGACCTGTCGCCGGAAGCGCTGCAAACGGCCTTCGTGACCGTCAAGCAGCGTGAACTGCTCGCGCCGAATCTGCCGCTGTTGTACGGCATTCCGAGCGTTGACGGCTTTGACGGCGGGCTGCTGCCAACCAGCTACTACACGGCCTTCACCTCGCTGATGATCCCCGACGGCGAACTGCGCACCATCGACGGGCGGCTGCGCGAAGTGCTGGCGTCCGAAGCGTGTCGCGGCGCGTGTATGACGGATCACCGCTGGCTCAACCTGACGAATACGCGCTGGCTGGTGCTGGATAAGGTCTACGATCTGGTACACGACGGGATCTTCTACGATATGGGATTGTCTATTCCTTGGCAAGGAGTGCCGTTTGAGGGTGGCAACCAATTCCCATCCCCTTCTACATTCGCTACAGGCGATTTTGAAGCGAATCAAATCCGCGTTGTCGTGCGTTGCCAAGTCTATGGTTGTCTGGATCACCCTCCAGTTCCCCCCATCCATGCGATTATCAATATTCCAAACCAATACATAGAACCAGCATCCATTGTCCGCTTGGATGAGCAAACCCAGATTGTCTACTTCAACTTGGAAGCGGCACAAACGATACCTTTTGGATTCGTCGAAATTGACCGAAGAATTTCCCTCGCTATCGACGCAGTAACGCTCGTTGATACGCGGACAGGCGATTTTCAACAGCTTGCGCCGGAGGGCTGGCGGCGTGTACTGTCCAGTGACGTAAAAATCTACGAGAACACTGCTGTTTACCCCCGCGCCTACATGCTTTATGACGCAGAATGGACGCCGGATACCGATGAAGGGACGGAAACCGCACTCGACCTCATGCGCGCCCCAGACTTCGATCCAAGTCAGACAACCACGTTAGCAGGATTGGGCGCTGATCCGAATCTAGACCCTGTGCCGAATACTGTCACCATCACCGAGTACACTGCCGACCGTGTGGTCATCGACGTAGAGACGGATTTTGAAGGCTACCTGTTCCTCTCCGACGCCTACTACCCCGGTTGGCGCGCGACCATCGACGGCGCACCGACCACCATCTATCGCGCCGATATCATGTTCCGCGCGGTGTTCGTCCCGGCGGGCGCGCACGAAATTGTGTACACCTACGATCCCTTTGCACAATGAGTTCCACGAATTTACGAACTTCACGAAAAATACATAAATTCTCAAAGCATGCCCAACTAAGTATGGTTTAAGATTTATTCCAATCGTCATCTGATAATTTATCTTGGCCACCCGGCGATTGTGCAGGGGCGCTTGCTGCCCGCTGTCGTTTTATCGTTCCTAACGTTCAGAGCGTGTTTTAACGTACTTATCAACGCCGGGAGGCTTTTATGACCAATCATGTGCTCGTCCTCGAAGACGACCCGCAGCTCTCCCACCTCTACACGCGGATTTTGAGCCGGGCGGGTTACTGTGTTGATATCGCGCAGTCGCTGGAAGGCGCGCAGCGGTTGATCAGCGAGAACGATTACGCCATCTTCGTATGTGATTTGCATGTCGAAGCGGGGAGTTCCAGCAGTTTGCTGCGCTGCGCGTGGGATCGCCTCAAGCAGCATGGCACAAAGGTCTTTCTCGTCTCCGGGCAGGAGCAGTACCGGTTGGATGCCGCGGAACTGGACATTGAGTATTTCTTCTCTAAGCCCGTCACCATGCCGGATATCATCCAATACGTGAATCGGCTGGCACGGTGCTGAGTGGCTCGTCAACTCCTGTGAAGGTGGATCACAGGTCGACTATAGGACTTTGCGGACGCGATTTATCGCGTCCCTACGAGAACAATGCGCTTGTGTAGGGACAAGGCAGGCCTTGTCCTCGTCTTCTCTCTAAAAAATCAGGACGAGGCATGCCTCGTCCCTGCCCCACATTCGGCGTGCAGAGGCAATCTGTCTCCTCCCCGGGGGGGGTCAGGGGTGAGACTCTCGCTCACCCACAAAAACGTCGGGGCGCACAACTGTGCGCCCCGACGAATGTTCGCTAGCGTGTCACGCCCGTCACTGGATGACTGGCACGGTTCCGAAGTCCCCGTCGATGATCTCCACGAACCCGGACGATACCCACCCGACCGTGCCGCGGAACACGACCTGATACCAATCGCCGCCCGCCGTGCGTCCGATCACCGGGAGGATTTCGCCCCACGGGATGCGCCCGGTCTGCGTGGCGTCCGTGGTCGGCGCGGCGCGCAGACGCAGCGTCGCGTTCGTCTGCCCGACGACGTTCGTGCGGTTCGCCGGATCGCCCGCGGTCGCAAAGCCGCCCACAATCGGCGCATTGAATTCATTGCCATTGACGAACAGGTAGTAGCCCCACACCCAGCCCTGCATGCCATACAACTGAATGAGGAACCAGCGCGCGGTTTCGTCACGCCCCACAACGGCGTAAGTCTGGCCGCGCAGCACGCGGTTGACCACCGGCGCGCCGAGGAACGGCTGACCACGCACCAGCAGCACGTTCGCGCGGATGACGGTGCCCGTCAGCGCGCCCGGCGGAATTGCCGGCAGCGCGGTCGGCGGAATGCGCGACGCGGTCACGGTGGGGCCAGCGGTCGGCTGGACGACTCCTGGAGTCACGCCGACGCCCGGCGTTGTGCCCACGGCGTTCACCTGAAAATACTGGAACTGCACGGCGGCTTGATCCACCAGTTCCACATATTCGACGGTGATCTGGTGCGCGCCTGCCGTCAGGTTGAGCTGGAAGCGGTCGGTCGTCAGCACGCGCCCGATGAAGCGATCCCATACCAGCGCGCCGTCGATGTAGACGCGCACGCCGTCATCGGACGACACGACGAATTCGTAGGTGCCCTGATTGAACAACTGCGTCGAGGTGAAGCGCGCCGTGAAATTGTCAACGGGGACGGCTGCATTCGGGCTGCCCGCGCCCCAGTTCACGTTGATGCCGGTCGGAAGCGATTCGGTGTACACGGGCGAGCCTTGCAGCGTAGCATTGGCGTAATACTGCGCTGTCCAGTTCGTCCCGAATTCTTGATTCCCGCTAGCGCTGATGACGGCGACGGACAAGATGCCGAGAGCGAGCGTCAGCAGAATCAGCCAGAGTGTGCGTTTACTCATCGCGTTCCTTCCTGTGAAAACCAATTTCTCAAAAGTATACATCTCGACTCAGCTAGGACAACCCGCCCATAGGACTATTGGACAAGGCTGCCAGTAACTGCCTGGGATCACAGTCTTCTACTGAACGAGCGCCCCGCCTTGTCGATCCTAGTCGACTTCAGGCTCCGGGCTGCAGCGAATACGACTGGCCCGGATCGAGCACGATGGGCTGCGCGTCGGTTTCGCTGCTCACGCGGTTCGCCCAGATTCCCGCCTGCTGCTGAATCGGCGGGAATGTGTTGTAATGCATGGGCAGCACCAACCGCGGACGAATGAGCGTCACTGCGCGCACCGCATCGTCGACGCCCATCGTGAAGTAGTCGCCAATCGGCAGGAATGCGAGGTCGATGCCTTCGTCGCCGATCAGCGCCATATCGCCGAACAGCGCCGTATCGCCCGCAAAGTACAGTCGATAGCCGCCGCCTGTGATGATGAAACCATTAGGCATGCCGCCATACGAGCCATCCGGCAGCGACGAGCTGTGGAAAGCCTGCGTGAACTTCACCGTCATGAAGCCGTAATCCGCACAGCCGCCCGTGTTCTGACCGTGCGCGTTCTTCACGCCGTGATGCCGCAGCCACCCGCTGATCTCGACGTTGCTGATCGTGGCCGCGCCCGTGCGCGCCACAATATCCACCGTATCGCCCACATGGTCGCCGTGACCGTGCGAGACCAGAATGTATTCCGGGTACAAATCATCGACGGGATACGGCGCGAGCGGATTCCCGGTGACAAAGGGGTCGATCAGAATTGAATGACCATCAATTTCAAGTGCGAACGCTGAATGAGCCAGCCAAGTGATCTTTATCGCCATCAGATTTCACCCTTTCGTAGCTTACTGTGCGAGAGGTAGTGCTAAGGTAAACGTCGTGCCCAGGTTCAAGCCGGGACTGGTGGCCCAAATCCGCCCGCCGTGGGCTTCGACCAGGGCTTTGGCGATGCTCAGCCCGATCCCCATCCCGCCCTGGCGGCGCGTCATGTGATCTTCAACCTGATAGAAACGCTCGAAGATTTTCTCCAACTGCGCGGGCTCCAGCCCGACGCCGTTGTCGTTGACGCTGATCCAGACCTCCGGACCGCGAATCTCCACGCTCAAAATGATGCGTCCGGCATCCGGCGTAAAGCGCACCGCGTTGTTGAGGATATTCGTGATCGCCATGCCCATGCGAATGCGATCGATCCGCACATGCACATTATCATCTGGAGCGTTGTATAAAAAGCGATGACGTTTTGCCTCAGCCAGCGCGAACGCTTCCTGCGCGATCTCTTTGAGGAAGCTGGCGAGTGGAACCTCCTCAAAATTCATCTCCGCCGAGCTCTGGTCGATGAAGCGCAGATTAGTCAGATCTTCGATGATGCGCCGGAGCTGCATGGCGCTGGAAACCACTTTCGAGGCATGCGCCCGTACTTCCGGGTCTTCCGCATCCTGGATAAAACTGGCATATCCCAAAATGACGCCCAATGGGGTGCGCAGTTCGTGCGACGCGATGGAAATGAAGTCACTTTTGAGCTTGTCTAAATGGCTGAGTTCTTCGTTGGCCTGCCGCAGCGCCGCCACGAGCTGCGCGCTTTCGATAGCCACCGCCGCCTGCGAGGCCAGCGTGCTCAAATAGGTCACGTCGTCCTGCGACCATGGCAAATTGCGCTTGTTGATGGCTTCCAGCACGCCGATGATGCGGCTCTTGGAATGCATCGGTACACCCAGAATGGAGCGCGTCCGGAACTCAAAGTCTTTGTCGACCTTGGCGTAGTGGCGCGGGTCATGTTCCGCGTCTTCGACGATCACCACGCGGTTTTCGCGCAGCACCGTGCCCGCGATGCTGCCTTCCAGCGGCACCGATGACCCGATAATCGACTGATTGTTATTGGTGGTGGTGGTGGATGCGAAGCGCAGTTCATTGGTCTTCGTATCCCAAAGGAGGACGGACGCCGCTTCCGCGTCGGCCATTTCCGCCGCCGCTTCCATGATCAGCCCCAACAGCGGTTTGAGTTTGAGGTTGGAGTTGAGCGACGTGCTGATTTCGGTCAGCCGGCCCAGGATGGCGATTTTTTTCTCGTAAGCCTGTTTTTCTTGTTCAGTCATAGTGGGGCAAACCATTGTGATCATTGAGTCTTGTTGCATTATAGCGCAGCATAGCATTCCGCGGGGGCTTCTACTCATTGAGAATTTCCCTACGGAGTCACTAAATATATTTTTAGTCGTAGTAGTAGAGCCTGTTCAAACTGTTCATAACTTTTAGGCCGATTCCCCACCCGCGCTTTATCGCAAGATATATCCCATAACACCCAAATTAATCACCAGCGTTACCCAAAACTTGCGATATAGTCGCACTTGTGTTCTAAAAACTTTGAACAGGCTGCCTGTTCATAACTCGGCGACTTATGAACAGTTTCGACAGGCATCTGTCGAAAACTACCCGCTGAAACCCCGATCGCCTGCATATTGCGATCTCTATATCCCAAGCTGTCGAAAGTTTTGAACAGGTTTTGAACAGGTTGACGCGGAGATCTGTTCAAAACTCCGCCGAGTTATGAACAGTTTTAGAACAGGAGTCCAAGAATGTTCAAAGTTGTGAACAGGTTAACTTAGTTCACCGGCGCTTAAAACTTCGATCTTGGGATAGACTTGGGAAACGAAGGATCAAGGCGGACGCTGACGGATCAGCCTCGCTTAAGCCTTTTACGCGCTCCCCATCTCCATCAAGCCGCAGACCGCGCCGCCCGGATCCTGAATCACGCAGAAGCGAAAGCCGCCGCCGCCGCGCACGGGCGTGATCACCTTGCCGCCGTTCTGCTCCACCGCTTTGATGCTGTCATCGAGGTTGGCCACGCTGAAGTAATTGATCCACTGCGGGGGCTGGGTGGCGTTCTCGCCCAGCGCATGGCACACACCGACGATGCCATCACCGCTGGCGGGGTCGGTCATGGTGAAATCGTGATGATCGTCCACCTCGACATTTTCCACGCCCCAGCCGAAGACCTGCGCGTAGAAATCGCGAACTTGCGGCGCGTTGGGGATCGTGAGATCCGTCCACACAATGCGGCCCATCCCTGATTGTGGCATGTGCACCCCCTGTCTGTTTAGCTCGGATGTTCTATACTATAGGGATATTCGTCTGCTTGTCAAACTGACTACAACTTCAGCCCGCGTTTCCCCGTAATATCAGTTGGATCTGCATTAGTCGAAAGCGCCGCTCATGGTCAGCTTCGCTCGCTTCAAACAATGGATGTATCGTGGTAACCGTCCGCACCGTCTCGCCCGGATCGCGAATCGCCTCTACGCGTGGGTGGGCTCGCTGGGCATCACACCGAACTATATGGAAACGCTCGAAGTGATCGGGCGCAAATCCGGCAAGATCGTCTCCTTCCCGGTGGTGATCACCGTGATTGACGGCGAGCGCTACCTCGTATCGATGCTCGGCACTCAGGCGCAGTGGGTGCTCAATGTGCAGGCGGCGCACTGCAAGGCGTATCTGCGCAGCGGACGCCGCCATGAGGTGCATCTCGAAGATGTGCCCGTGGCGCAGCGCGCCTCGATTTTGCTGGCCTACATCAAACGCGCGCCGGGAGCGCGACCGCACATGCTGCCGCTCACGCCGCAGTCGCCGCTGGCCGATTTCGAACGTTCCGCCGCCGAGTACCCGGTCTTCCGCATTGTCAACGGAGGCTGACAATCCGCGCGTCCGATGTGCAGTACAGTGATGGAAGTTTAGCTGTCACTGTTGGGGAGAGAACCACATGGCGCGCATGGGCGAAGTTGATCTCGAAGAATACGGTGCATTGCGGATGCGGGTGAAAGAACTCGAAGATCAGGTCGCGTTCCTGATGCGGCATCTGAATGTGCAGTATGTGTCGCTGGGCGGTGAGTTTGAAGCGCAGGTGAAGCAGTTGGCGCTGCAGGGCAAGGTCCTGGAGGCGATCAAGCTGTACCGCGAAAAGACCGGCGCCTCGCTCGAAGAAGCGAAGAATTACCTGGGCATGTTCAGCAAGCGGTAGGTCGTGAGTGACAGAATCAAAACCGCCCCCGTCAGATGATGGGGGCGGTTTACGTTGAGTGTCTTCTGGCTTAGAAGCTGGTGACGCGGTGGCAGGCCACCCAGTGACCGGGTGTAACTTCTTCCAGCACCGGATCGGGTTCTTCGTAGCAGATGCCCGCAATCGAGACGGGGCAGCGCGTATTGAAGTTGCAGCCAATCGGCGGGCGCGCCGGGCTGGGGACGTCGCCGGGCAGCAGAATGCGCTGGCGGTTGCGTTCCTTCAGCGGGTCCGGCACGGGCACGGCGGAGAGCAGCGCCTGCGTGTACGGGTGCAGCGGATTGTCGTAGACATCATCCGTCGAGCCAATTTCCACAATCTTGCCGAGGTACATCACCGCGACGCGGTCGCAGATGTGGCGCACCATGCTCAGGTCGTGGGCGATGAACAGATACGTCAGCTTGAGCTCGTCCTGCAGTTCTTCGAGCAGGTTGACGACCTGCGCCTGAATCGACACGTCGAGCGCGGAGATCGGTTCGTCGGCGACGATGAACGACGGGCGCAGCGCGAGCGCGCGGGCGATGCCGATACGCTGACGCTGACCGCCAGAGAATTCGTGCGGGTAGCGGTTGATGAAGTAGGGGTTGAGACCCACGCGCACCAACAATTGTTCGACGTATTCCTGTAGTTCGGCCTTGTTCTGAATCACGTTGTGGATGCGCAGCGGTTCGCCGACGATGTTCCCGACCGACATACGCGGGTTCAGCGAGGCAAACGGATCCTGGAAGATCATCTGCATACGGCGGCGCATCTGGCGCAGTTCGCTGGAAGGCAGCGTCGTCAGTTCCTTGCCTTCGAAGACGACCGAGCCTTCGGTCGGCTTGTAGAGCTGGAGGACGGTACGACCGGTGGTCGACTTGCCGCAGCCGGATTCGCCGACGAGACCGAGCGTTTCGCCCTTGAACACGTCAAAGCTGACATCGTCGACGGCTTTCACCGCGCCGACCTGCCGCTGGAAGATCAAACCAGCGCTGATCGGGAAATGCTTCTTTAGGTTGCGCACCTGCAAGAGAACTTCTTTGCCGCCCTTCGCGGATGAAGGCGCGGGAGCAACTGCCTGATTATACATGTTGAGCAACTCCTTGATCGGGCAGCGGCTGACCGTTACGGACATCCACCCAGCAGGCTTTCAAGTGATCGGCTTTGGCTTCGGGTCCCGGAATCAGCGGCGGCATGACTTCGTCGCACTTCCCGGGAATGCGGTAGGTGCAGCGCGCGAAGAACGGGCAGCCCTTCGGCGGAATACGCATATCCGGCGGCGCGCCTTCGATCTGCGTGAGCTTTTCGCCGCCCGCGCGCGCATCGTGGCGCGGCAGCGACTTGAGCAGACCGAGCGTGTACGGGTGGCGCGTGTCCATGAACACTTCGGTGACCGGGCCGCGTTCGACGATTTGACCGCCGTACATGACCTGCACCGTGTCCGACAGACCCGCCACCACGCCGAGGTCGTGGCTGATCCAGATCATCGCCATGCCCAACTTTTCTTTCAGACCCTTCACCAGTTCGATGATTTGAGCCTGAATGGTCACGTCGAGCGCGGTCGTCGGTTCGTCGGCAATCAACAGCTTGGGATTGCACGACAGCGCCATCGCGATCATTACGCGCTGACGCATACCACCCGAAAACTGATGCGGGTAGGCGCCCAAGCGGCGCGACGCATCCGGAATGCCGACCATCGTCAGCAGTTCGGCGGCGCGTTCATTCGCCTGCTTGTCGTTCATACCCATATGCAGCTTCAACGCTTCGGTGATTTGCGTGCCAATGGTCAGAACGGGGTTGAGCGAGGTCATGGGGTCTTGGAAGATCATGGCGATCTCGGCACCACGCACCAGTCGCATCTGGTCGTTCGGGATTTTCAGCAAATCGCGGCCTTGAAAGATGACTTCGCCGTTTTCGATTTTGCCGGGAGGGGACGGGATCAGACGCATAATCGACAATGCATGCACGCTCTTGCCGGAACCGCTTTCCCCGACGACGCCCAACGTTTCGCCTTCATTCAGCTTATACGAAACGTTATTGACGGCGTATACCACCCCTTCTTGCGTGTAGAATCGGGTTACGAGGTTTTTGACCTCCATTAAGACACCCAACGGTAATTCCTCCTCTAAAAGCTTTTGAGTCTGGAGAATAACAGACTTTTCTGAAAGTTGTTATGCAAAGTTTGTCTGATCCCTATGGGGATGTCAAGGTATCCGACGAATACCACGTAATTACGCCGATCTTCGTTGAATGGTTCAATGAAGTGACAGCTTTCACAAGGTGCCTGATTATACCGCTCCTACAGGGGGGCGCACTAGAGGAATGTCACAATCTACGGGGACGGACGTTGGTAAGTTTCGCTCAGAGGTGGGGTTAAATAGAGATTGTAGGGACGCCCAACGGGGCGTCCGCTAGATTGGCAGTCGATGTTGGCTCCCCTCTCCTTTAGGAGAGGGGGCGGGGGTGAGGTTGGATTAATCTACGCCTTCTCGACGGGGTACTGTACTTCGGTCGCGGACTCGCTGTAATCGTCCGGGTTGTGCTTGATGTAGACCTCGCGGTACGGCCCGACAATCTGATAGCCGTTGCTCTCGATCCACTGGAGAATCGCTGTGTGGAGCTGCGTGAACCCCTCAAAGTCACCGTAATGCACGGCCGCCGCGACCTGTGTGGGCGGTAGCTCGTAGACCTGCACGCGATCCGTGCCCGGCACGGCTTGTTCAATGGGGAGCGCGGCCTCGGCGACTTCGTTGGCGAGCACCTCGGCGGGCTGGTGCCAGATCGCGAGGTTCGGGCCGGTCGGCTTGAGGTTGTGCGCGCCGACAAACTCCCACACCTCGCCGAACGCCGGGTTGAGGTACTGCGGCACTTCATCGTTGGTGGGGATGGTGACGCGCCGCGAGACGATGGTGGTGGCCGGGACGGTCTTGAGTACGACATCATACGTGGACATGCTATCCTCCAATTCTATTTGCCGCAGACGTGCCGCTATCCGCGCCAACCGCGCTTGCTCGTCCGTGATCTCGCGTTCCAGCTCGGCGTGCTTGAGGGTCAGCATGCCGCGCAGTTGATCGAGTGTGAGACCGCCGTTGAGCACCTTCTCAATCTGTTCCAGCGAAAACCCGAGGTCTTTGAGCGCCAGAATCCGATTGAGCCGGGGCAGTTGACCGACCGAGTAGTAGCGGTACCCTGTGAAGTTGTCCACCTTGACGGGCTTGAGCAAGCCGATTTCGTCGTAGTGGCGCAGCGTCACAATCGATACCTGTCCGAGACGGGCGAAGTCGCCAATTCTGATCATCGTTAGTCCTCTCTGCGCAGAGATATGCTGACTCTACAGTCTCAGGTTAGCTGAGAGTCAAGCGGTGAGTTTTTGCAGCCTCGCCCCCGGCTGCTCTCCGAGCGGAGAGTGGAGAAATGCACGCGAATCAGCCCCTCGCCCTTGGGATTGACAGAGGGACAGTTTTAACAATCGAGGGGATTGTAGGGACGCCCAACGGGGCGTCCGCCGGAATAGGGGCGCAACGGACGCGCAGAAGCGCGTCCCTACAAGGGCTCAATTGTTCTAAGTGTCCTGTCGCCCCCCTCAGCTCGGAGAGGTGGAAATGCACACAAAGCAGCCCCTTGCCCTTGGAAGAGGGGTTTGGGGTGAGGCATTGATCTCGTTGTGTGTAGGGGCGCACGGCCGTGCGCCCCTACGAGGGAACTAGCGAAGATTGTGGCTCTAAAACCGTCCCGTCATCGAGTCGGCATACCCGGTCAATTCGGCGTACCCGTACCCCGTGACCTCCCCTTCGAGACGCACGGTGCCTTCCCAGTACGCGATCCCGCCGCCGTGCAGTTCCTGATCCGCGATCTGCGGTGTCGCCGTGAACGTGAACGGCTCACCCTCCGGCGGCGTCACGGTGATGCGCCAGCCCGCCGGATACGTCGCGCCCGTATGCGGACTCGTCCAGGTAGCCGTCGCCTCGATGCTGAAGGCGTCCGCCGGGAGATAGATCGTCGAGCCATCCGCGTTGACCAGCAGCCCGCCGAAATACGGATCGCGCCCGCCATCGGTCAGGCGGATCTGCCCGATCATCAGTTCGCGGTTGTCGGCAAACTGCAAGCCGAACCAATCCCAACCGCGCGCATTCCCGCCGAGCGCGCTTGTGCTGAACTCATGATCCTTCCACGTTGTGCCGCTCACGGTGAAGGTTTCGCCGTCAATCGTCAGCGTGCCCGTGCTGATTAAGTCGGTCAGCGAGTAGTAGTGGCTGGCGTTGCCCGGTTCGGCGCTTTTGGCGCTCAAGCCGCGGTCACCTTGCAGCGCGGGTGGGTTGACCTGTTCCAGCGCCAGATCGAGCACGACGTGCTCGGTCGCCGCCGTGATGCGCGTCTGCGTGGCGTCGGCGTTCGTGCCGATCACCTGCCAGCCTTCCAGCCACACACGATAAGTCGGGTCGCTTTCCGCGCCCGCTAAGCCCGCGCTGCCCCGGCTGAAGCGTTCATCATGATAAAAGCGTTCGCCTGCGACATCGGTCACGGCGAAGTGTGCCATATACAGTTGGTTCGAGCGCCACTCAGAACCGCCCTCAGCGCTGGTCGGCGTGATCGCCCGCCGGAAGATCGTGAACTGGTAGCCGAAGCGCCGTCCGCTCTCGTCGCTCAGGTTACCCGTGTAGTACCACCATTCCGTTTGATAGTCGGGGTGCGCGCCGAAATCCCGCGGGAACTGCCAGTCGAGCGGCTCGAAGGCGCGCGCGTAGCCGCTGGTGTCGCCGCCCGTATCGACGATGAGCGCGCTCGCGCCGATTTCCGCCCCTGCGCTGGAATCGATCAGACTGAAGCCGAAGATCACCACGCCCAAAATGATCACGCCCGCAATAAACAGCCGCCACATGCTCAACTACTTTCTGATCCGCCAGTTTGCGTATTCTTTCACAGATGCTGCTTCATCATACTGTGCCTTCATAAATATTTGGTGAAACCCGCATTGGTGAACGGCGGATTTCATGGTTTGCTTGAAATGTTAGTTCGACAATCAGCCGTGGAGTACCTATGACGCAGCCCAACATTGAACCCACTCCCGAATTCAACGCCCGCTGCATGCACATCCTCGACCGTTGGGAGAGTGGCGAATTACCCTTTAAGGATGCGGTCGATCAGATGAACGCATTAGGGCGAACCGCGGTCGAACGCGGGCATCTGGTCGATCACGGGCGGGTAGAACTGCTGCTCGGCACGCTGCAGGGCTACCGCGCCAATCTTGATGCCAGCATTGCCCATTTCGAGCACGCGCGCACCCTGTTTGAACAGGCGGGCAACCGCCCGCGTGCCATCGGTGCGCTCCTCAGTCTGGGCGAGACCTACCGCTGGAAAGGCGATTTCAAACGGGCGCGGCAGTTGTTTCGCGCGACTTATGATGGCGCCTGTGAACTCGGCTTGCTGGATGTACGGGTGATCAGCGCGTATAACGAGGCATTGATGCTGCTCAGCTTGGGGCACGTCGAAAGCGCCAAAGCGCAGTTCGACAAGGCGCTGCTGCTGGCCAATGAGTTACCGCCGGATCAGCTCGACAAGCGCATTGAACTCACGACCGAGATTCAAGCCGCGCTGGTGGAAGTCTATCTCAGCCTGAATGATCCGTTCGCCGCGTGGGAGCAGGGCGTCATGGCGTATCACCTGGCATGGGAGCTCAAGCAACCACTGCAAACCGCGACTGTGCACCGCGCGCTCGGGCAGGTGATTTCCACGCTGTCTGCGCTCCCGGACGATGCTCCACAGCACCTCTCCGCCGACCCGGACGAGCATTTTCGCTTGGCGACCGAAGCCTTTCAGGAGATCAAAGCGGACGGTGAAGTCGCGCGCACGATGTACACGCACGGCGTCAGTTTGGCGCAGCGCGGGCGCACGATGGCCGCCTCGCGCAAGCTGCAGCAGTCCATGATCATCTTCACACGGCTCGGTATGGCGGACTACGCCGCCAAAGCCGCCCAGGCACAGACCGAGGTCTTGTCTTATGCGGTACCCGAGGGACAATAATCACGGTGTGAAATAGCGGCGCCATTGGGGGCAGGATGCGGAACACACTTCGCCAGTTGGGCATCTGGTTTCTGCTGTTGTTCGGTGTGGTGGGCAGTATCTTCGTGGTTGCCCATCAAAACTCTGCCACCTCCTCGAATGCTCCGATAACCGACCCCCTTGCCCGGTGGAACGCCCATGCGCTGCACAGCTATCGCCTGCGCCTCGACCTGACCGCCGTACCGCTCTCGAACATTGAAATGGAACTGCTCATTCGGGCTGACGTGATTGCTGCGGCGCGCTTTCCGGCTTGTGAGGAGACACCCGACCAGTATTCGACCCTCCGGTGTGAACA
The DNA here is from genome assembly GCA_016717205.1 of Candidatus Flexifilum breve. Classification (GTDB taxonomy): domain Bacteria; phylum Chloroflexota; class Anaerolineae; order Aggregatilineales; family Phototrophicaceae; genus Flexifilum; species Flexifilum breve. The sequence goes on along the minus strand of JADKGC010000002.1, from coordinate 925,574 downwards.
GGCTGAAGCGTACTATCGCGCGGGGCGTGGCTATACGGTCATGCAGTTGTTTGAATTGGCGGACAGCTGCACGGAAACCATGCGTCAAGTGTCGAGCACGTGCGGTCTACCGGAAGTGGCTCTCAGCACGGGGCTTTCCAGTTTTCAGGCCTTACAGGCGACGTTGGCTGCCAGTTGTCCGCTTGATTCCTCCCCGGTTCGCTACCTCTGCGCTGTGGGCTACGACTCGATTTGGGGTTATCCCACAAGCATCGAGTCGTATCTTCCCGGTGTTGATGACGGGTACGGCTACATCCGCGTGACCGCCTTTGAACCGCTTGACTCCTAATGCTTGTCGGAGATCCACGCTTCGAAGTTGAAGCTTAAGCCCCGTTGGGCAAATGCGGACTATAGTAAAAGGACATTGCGCTCGTTTTGCTCTCCTCCAAAGGAAGTTCGTCATGCGCTTCAAATGGATACTGCTGCTCGTTCTCCTGTGGACGGTTCCGGTAGCGGCCGCTCCTCCGGCCCAAACGGCCTGTCTGCCCACGCAGTTTCGTGGTGATGGCATGGAAAACGCCATCGTCACGCCCGGTGATCCAAACAATGTGCGGGAGTTCCCGTCGCGGAACGCCGCGCTCGTCGGTCAGCTCGCGCCGGGGACGGTCTTCAACCTTGTCTATGATGACGCGGTCTGCGCGGAGTCGTTCCTGTGGCGGCATGTCGCCGCGCTCGGGATCAATGGCTGGACAGCGGAAGCCAACGCCACCACCTACTTCATCCTTCCCTACGAGTCACCCGCGCCCGCCGTCGTCGCCACCGCCCCGGCGCAAGGGAGTCTCATCGTCGACAGCGGCGGCGTGACGTTTACCGTCCCCACCGCTTTAGGAATTACGGCGGTCATGCAGGAAGAACAGGTCGGCATCTTTGATCTGGATATGATGGGCGGGATGCCGAGTTCGGTGCGCTATACGCTCGTCTCTGGCCTTGATCCAGCGCTCAATGGCACTATCGACATCTACCACTACCACGACTCGGAAGCGGCTTACGCCTTCTTCGACTATGATGCCGCTGATCTCGAAGCGCTGCTCGACAACAAAGTCGATCTGCTGCAGGCGGCGCAGTCGCCCGGCGGCTTAACCAACATGCCCGTGCGGGCGGCGGGGGCGATCTTCTATGGGCTCCCACAGTACCAGCCGTTCGGCAATGGCAACGGTCTGCGCTACCTGACGGTGTTCGCGCAGAACTTCGTCGTCTTCAGCGCCGACACGCCCTACGAATACTTCTATCGCGGCCTCAGCAGCGATGATCAGTTCCTGATCGCGGCGCATTTCCCCGTGCAGGTGCCAGCGACGATCCTGCCGCCGGAAATCGATCCGTTTGCGAATGAAGTCGACTATACGGCGTATCTCGCGCAGTTTACGCAGGTCGTGGACGCTCAAGCTGCCAGCGCCTTCACGCCGAATCTCGGGTGGTATGACGCGCTGCTCGCCTCGCTGACCATCACAGATGCCGCTGCGCTCAGCACGTCCATCCGGTAGACTTTACCGCGCCGCGCCTCTAGGTTGAGAGGAAAGTAGGGGAGGGGCTTGCCTAAAAGGGGTAGGTTTTTCATGTTTTCCAATGGGACAAGGATTCCTTCGCCAAAGAACCTGTAGGGACGAGGCATGCCTCGTCCTCTTTTTTTCTCTGGAGCGGGTAACCCACCCGTCATCTGTTCCCCTATCTGGGGAAATCAAAGCGTTAAGCGGAGCGGATCTGGTTCGATTTTCGACGGAGGACGAGGCATGCCTCGTCCCTACAATTAAAAATCTACCCCCTCCCGCCAGCGGTCGAGGCCAGCGGTTATTGCCGACTCAGCAGTTTGTCTAATCTCACCCCTAAATCCCCTCTCCGGGGGGAGAGGGGACTTGAAAAGCGCGCCTGACTCCCCTCTCCGTTCGGAGAGGGGCTGGGGGTGAGGTTAATCCTCCGTGATCGGCAAGTCGGCGCAGGCCGCGCTGAGCAGCAGGAATTCCCCCACCACCCAACCCGCTTGACCCTCAAACTCGGTTTGCCACCACACGCTGTCCTCGGTGCGCCCGCTCAGAAAGATGATCGTATCGGCGGGGACGGTGAGCAGCGTTTCAGCGTCCTGATTCGCTTCCGCGCGCAGGCGCAGATTATTGGTGACCGTCGCCTGACAGATCACCACTTCCGTCGGCGTGAGCGTCGGCGCGAGCGTGCGCGTGCTGAACTGGAAGCGCGTCCGCGAGGGCGTCGGCGTGCGCGACGGACGCGGCGTTTCGGTCAGCGTGGGTGTGAGCGTCGCCGTGGCGGGCTGTGTCGCCGCGGGCGCGGTGAGCGTGACCGCGCGCGGCGTCCCGGTCGTCGGGTGCGGCGACACCATGCCGAAGATGCTCTCCGCGGTTTCACCGGGGGCGGGTGTTTCGCGCCCAAAGCGGTCGGCGAAGCGGTTGATGTCGCTGTTGACCGCCAGTCGCACGATGTTCTCCATCTGGCTGAGCAGCAGCGCGCCTTGCAGCGTGCCGATTTCGCCGATGGCGATGCCTTCGCGCACCCATGACTCCATCGCCACCGCGATCTCGTCGATCACGACCTCGATATCGCCGTCATACTGCTCGACGATCTGGCGCAGCGGCGTGCCCGCTTCCAGCGCGTCGGTGATCACCTGATCTTCGACCTGAATTTCGTGGCGGATGGCGTCGCGGATGGCGTAGAACAACTGCGCCCCGCGGCTGATTTCCGCTGTCGCTTCGGCGGTCGCCTCGTCCGTCGACACGCCTTGCGCGACCTGCGTCGGCGTGGGTTGGGTGGTTTGCAGCGCGAAATAGGCGGCGACGAACGGCACGAGCAAGCCCGATGCCGCGATCAGCAGGCCGCTGAACAGGCCGAGCACCCCGCGCGAACCTTTCAGCCGCTGCGGGCGGAAGACTTCGATCAGCGCCACGATTAGACTGAGCGCAGCGAGCGCCCCGCCGAGCGTCAGTGCCCAGATGTCGAGCTGTGGGTCAGGGGCATCCCCCCAGTAGTTGAGCAGCACGCCCGCCGCGCTCACCAGCGTGGCGAGGAAGGCGAGTAAAAGATCCCCAAAGCCGATCGGGCTGCGGCGCAGCGTCTGGAACACGTTGTTGAGAAGGAAGAGCACGGCGAACAGCGCGCCGACCACCAGCAGTAATAAGCTCACACAAGGCCTCGACTCTCTTGCATACGGTAAGTGATAACCCTAGGCAAATGCCCGGGTGACGGTTATAGTCATAGGGTCTGCATACGAATGCAGCCTCCGCTCCCACTGTCCACTGGGGGTGTTAGCATCTCAATCTAATACGTAAAAGTGTAACGGTAGGTTGTCAAATCCGGCGCAACGGTGTGTTACAATCCTGCCGCAATGTGTATTTTTTGACGGGAGAAGAAACCGTGCCCTCCGATTTACAAACGCTTGCAATCAACACCATCCGCACGCTGGCCATTGACGCCATTCAGAAAGCCAACAGCGGTCATCCCGGTTTGCCCATGGGCGCTGCGCCGATGGCGTATGCTCTGTGGCAGAATCACCTGCGCCACAATCCGCGTAATCCGCACTGGGCAAACCGCGACCGCTTCATCCTCAGCGCCGGGCACGGTTCCATGCTCCTGTACGCGCTGCTGCACCTGACGGGCTATGACCTGCCGCTGGATGAGCTCAAGAACTTTCGCCAGTGGGGGAGCATCACGCCCGGTCATCCCGAATATCATGTGACGCCCGGCGTCGAAACCACGACTGGCCCGCTCGGTCAGGGCGCGGCGAACGCGGTCGGCTTCGCGCTGGCGGAAGCGTTCCTCGCCTCGACCTTCAACCGCCCCGGCCATGAGATTGTCGATCACTACACCTACGCGCTGGTCGGCGATGGTGACCTGATGGAAGGTCTGTCCGGCGAAGCGGCCTCGATTGCGGGGACGTGGGGTCTCGGCAAGCTGATCATGCTGTACGACAGCAACGATATCACGCTGGACGGCAAGGCGAGCATGACCTTCACCGAAGATGTCGCCGCCCGCTACCGTGCCTACGGTTGGCACACGCTGACCGTGGCCGACGGCAACGATGTTGCCGCCCTCGACGAAGCGCTCAGCGCGGCCAAGGCCGTCACCGACCAGCCCACGCTCATCGTCGTCAAGACGACGATTGGCTATGGCAGCCCGAACAAGGGCGGTACGAGCGAAGCGCATGGGTCGCCGTTAGGCCCGGATGAGATCAAGCTGGTCAAGGAATTCTACGGTTGGCCGCAGGAAGACTTCTACATCCCCGGCGCGGCGCTGGAACATCTGCGCGAAGCGGTTGAACGCGGCGCGCAGCAGGAACAGGCCTGGACGCAGCAGTTGGTCGCTTACCGGGCGGCCTTCCCCGAAATCGCCGAGACGTTCGAACGCGCGCTGGCCGGTCAGCTCCCCGCGGGCTGGGACGCTGATATTCCGCGCTACACCGCCGACAAGAAGGTCGCCACGCGCAACGCCAGCGGCGCGGCGCTCAACGCGATTGCCAAGCACATCCCCACGATGATTGGCGGCGATGCCGACCTCGCGGGCAGCACCAAGACGCTCATCAAGGGCGCGGCGAACACCGGCCCGAACAGCACAGCGGGGCGCAACGTGCGCTTTGGCGTGCGTGAACACGCGATGGGCGCGATCGTCAACGGGCTGGCGCTGCACGGCGGCATCATCAAGCCCTACAGCGCGACCTTCCTCACCTTCAGCGATTACATGCGCCCGACGCTCCGCCTCGGCGCGCTCATGAAGATCCCGACGCTCTACGTCTTCACGCATGACAGCATTGGCGTGGGCGAAGACGGCCCGACGCATGAACCTGTCGAGCACGTCATGTCGCTGCGCCTGATCCCCGGCCTCTATACCTACCGCCCGGCGGACGCGCACGAAACGTCGGCGGCGTGGCAGCATGCCGTGGCGTCGGACAAGCCCGCCGTGCTGATCTTCACGCGGCAGGATTTGCCCGTGCTCATGGGCGACGGCATCGGCGGCGTGGATGCGGTCTTCGCGGGTGTCGGTCGCGGCGGCTACGTGCTGGCCGACTCCGACGGCACGCCGGAAGTGATTCTGCTGTCGAGCGGCAGCGAAGTGCACATTGCGCACGACGCTTACAAGACGCTGACTGCGAGCGGCATCAAGGCGCGGCTCGTCTCGCTGCCGTGCTGGGAACTGTTCAATGAGCAGCCCGAAGACTATAAGGAAAGCGTGCTGCCGAAGGCGGTCACGGCGCGCGTGAGCATCGAAGCGGGCGTAACGACGGGTTGGCAGAAGTATGTCGGCACGAGCGGCATCACCATCGGCGTGGATCGCTTTGGCGCGTCCGCTCCCTACCAGAAGATCTACGAGGAATACGGCCTCGTCCCGCAGACGGTCGTCGACGCGGCCAAGTCGCTGCTCGGCAAGTAACCAAAGCGTAGTGCGAAACGTAGGGGCGCAGCATGAAGATGTTTAAAAAGCATCCCTTAAAGCCTTTCCTTCGTCAGCGGACGCAATGAATTGCGTCCCTACGAAGACATATTCGGCTTGGCAGGCGCTGTTGGCTCCCCTCCCTGAATTCGGGGAGGGGCCGGGGGTGGGGTCGGAATCTGACCTTTTTCAACACGCTCATGCTGCGCCCCTACTGTATGCTACACTCAGGCATAGACCGGAAATTAGCGAGTCAGGGAACACATTAGCATGAAAATTGCGCTGGCAAGCGATCACGCGGGCTACCCGCTCAAGCAGCATCTCGTCGAGTATCTGGCCAAGCAGGGCTATGAAGTGCTGGATCTCGGCGTGGATAACCCGAATGTTTCTGCCGACTATCCCGATGCCGCCCAAGCGGTCGGCGCGGCGGTGCTGGATGGCCGGGCAGAGCGGGGAATCGTCGCCTGTGGCAGCGGTGTCGGGGCGTGCATTGCCGCGAACAAGATTCAAGGCATCTACGCCGCGCTGGTGCATGATGTGTACAGCGCGCATCAGGGCGTGGAACACGATCAGATGAATGTGATCTGCGTGGGGGCGCGCATCATCGGCACGGCGCTCGCTGAGGAGATCGCGACGACCTTCCTCAAGGCGCAGTTCAGCGGGGAAGAGCGCCATGCCCGCCGCTTTAACAAAATGCTGGCGCTGGAGTCGGCGGCGCACCGCCCAACCGGCAGCTAACCGCAGTTTAGGCCTCACCCCACGAACCTGACGGTTCGTTGCCCCTCTCCCACGGGAGAGGGGCGGTTAAGCGCAGCGCAACGGGGTGAGGCGGTTTTAGCGTTTCTCAAACCGCCGCCTTACTTGGCGCTTTCAATCCATTCGCGGGCTTTGTCGAGATCGCTGAAGATGCTCACCCGCACGCCGAGATCGAAGAACGTTTCGACGATATCCTGCATGCTGGCGCGTCCGGCAATATCCGCCGGGACGACGAGCGCCCAGAACTTCCAGCCGCCTTTCGCGGCGCGCGGACCCCAATCGGTCACCGCGAACACCACGTCTTCTTGTTGGAAAGCGGCGTTCAAGCGGTCATCGGATAGCCACTTCGTACCCTTCTTCGCTATCAGGTAATCGAGCGCGGCATTCATGATGTTCCGGAACGGCGCGCCCGTCTGGGCTTTGTGGAAGGTGTGGTAGACGTACCCGAGCTTTGGCTCATAGCGGACGGTGGCAGATTCATTTTCAAGCACAATGTCGTAGGCCATTTTGATCCCTCAGATGCCTGCACCCCAAAAGGTTGCTGCTATCAACATATAATCTATGTTATCTAAAGATAGCGTTGAAATACTTGAGATTTCGCCCTATATATTAATTATTATTTGCGATAAACGGTGACTCGACAGGCTGTAGGTCGACAATTGTCACGAACTTACAGCATAAATGCCTGTCCTCTCGTACAATTGAAAGCAATCTGGTCTGATTAGGAGTGCGATCGATGGCTAATCCGCCTGTGGAAGTTCAGCAGTACGGACAAAGTATTTGGTACGACAACATCCGCCGCAGCTTGATCCAGCGCGGTGAATTGAAACGGATGATCGACGAGGATGGCGTGCTGGGCGTCACCTCTAACCCCACGATCTTCCAGAAGGCAATCGGTGATTCGGCGGATTACGACAGCGCGCTCGAAAGCCTGCTCGACCTTGACCCCTACACCATTTTCGAATCCCTCGCCGTCGAAGACATTCAGGCGGCGCTCGACCTGTTCCGCCCGGTCTACGACTCGACCAAGGGGCGCGATGGCTACGTAAGTTTAGAAGTCTCGCCGCTCGTCGCCAACGACACGCAGTCGACGATTGATGAAGCCAAGCGCCTGCACGCGCGGGTCAATCGTCCCAACCTGATGATCAAGATTCCGGCGACCGACGCGGGCATCCCGGCCATCGAAGAAGCGATTGCGTCCGGCATCAATGTCAACGTCACGCTGATCTTCAGCGTCGAAAACTACCTCGCGGTGATCGAAGCTTATGTGCGCGGGCTGGAACGGCGCGCGGCAGCGGGCGAAGACGTGTCGCAGATCGCGTCGGTGGCCAGCTTCTTCCTCAGCCGTATCGACACCATGGTCGACCGCATCCTCGACAACAACATCCGCGCCGCCCAACTGCGCGGCGACATCGGGCGCGTCAGCCTGAATAACCGTCTCAAGGGCAAAGCCGCGATTGCCAACGCCAAGCTCGCTTACAAGCGCTTCCTCGAATTGTTCTACAACGAACGCTTCGAAGCGCTGCGCGCTAAAGGGGCGCAGGTGCAGCGCCTGCTGTGGGCGTCTACGGGCACGAAGAATGCCGCCTATCCCGATACCATGTACCTCGACCTGCTGATCGGACCGGACACGGTCAACACCGTGCCACCGGAGACGCTCAAGGCGTTCAAGGATCATGGCACGGCGTCACGCACGCTGGATCAGAACCTCGATGAAGCCGAGCAAACGCTCGACTGGCTGGCGGAAGTTGGCATCGATCTCGACCAGATCACGCGCCAACTGCAGGTCGATGGCGTCGACTCGTTCGTCGAATCCTTCCGCAATCTGCTCGATCAGGTGGATGCCAAGCGCAACGTGCTGCGCACAGGCGTGATGAAGCGGCAGGAAGTCGCCATTGGCGTGCACACCGACCGCGTGCAGCAGGCGATTGCCACGCTGGGCAAAGAGAAGATCAACGAGCGTATCTGGGCGCGGGATGGTTCCGTTTGGAAGAGCCACCCGGAAGTCGTCGGCAAGATCGCCCAGCGCCTCGGTTGGTTGGAGACGCGCCGCACGATTGACCTTAACCGCCTCAAGGCGCTGCAAGCGGCCACGCAGGATGGCGCATTCGAGTACGTCGTGCTGCTCGGCATGGGCGGCAGCAGCCTCGCGCCCGAAGTGCTGAGCAAGAGCTTTGGGTCACGCGTCGGTTTCCCGAAACTGCTCATGCTCGACAGCACGGACCCCGCGTACATCAAGCACATCGAAGACTCGATCAACGTGAGCAAGACGCTGTTCATCGTCGCCAGCAAGTCGGGCAGCACGATTGAAACGCACTGCTTCTATAAGTACTTCTTCGCCAAAGCGGGCGGCAATGCCCAGCAGTTCATCGCCATCACCGATCCCGGCAGCGAACTCGCCGCGACCGCCGAACAGCTTGGCTTCCGTGACATCTTCCTGAATCCGGCAGATATTGGCGGGCGTTACAGCGCATTGAGCTACTTCGGCCTCGTCCCCGCCGCGCTGATCGGCCTCGACCTCGACAAGCTGTGGGCGAACGCCGACCGCATGATGACCGCGTGCGGCGAAAACATCACCCCGAAGGATCACCCCGGCCTGTGGCTCGGCGCGATTCTCGGCACGCTGGCGGAAAGCGGCCAGACGAAAGTCACCATCCGCTGCTCCCCGTCGATCACCACGCTCGGCAATTGGATCGAACAACTCGTCGCCGAATCGACAGGCAAAGAGGGCAAGGGCCTCGTCCCGGTCGTCAATTCGACGGTCGGCATGCCGCACGACTACTCGACCGATCGCCTGTTCGTCTACATCCGCGTGGCGGGTGACGACAACGACTCGACCGACAACGGCTTCAAGACACTCCAGCAGGCCGGGCATCCGTGCGTGACCTTCCACCTCGACGACGCCTACGGCATCGCGGGCGAGTTCTTCCGCTGGGAATTTGCGACCGCGGTCGCCGGGAAGATCATGAACATCAACCCGTTCGATGAGCCGAACGTCACCGAGAGCAAGAACAACACCGCGCGGCTGCTCGAACACTACCAGCAGCACGGATCGCTGCCCAAAACCGAACCGATGCTCGTCGAGGGCGGCGTGAGCCTGTACGCGGACGAGCACATGACGCGCATCATCGGCGAACTGTGCTATCAGCACCAGTACGCGCACAACACGCTCGGCGGCATGCTGGCCTCGCTGATCAACTCCTCGCAGGCGGGCGATTACTTCGCGCTGCTGGCCTATCTCCCGGCCTTCGAGAATGTCGACGAGGCGCTGGAAAATGTGCGGCGGCGGCTGCGTCACACCACCCGCCGCGCGGTGACCATCGGCTACGGGCCGCGCTTCCTGCACAGCACCGGGCAGCTCCACAAAGGCGGCGGTGACAACGGCGTGTTCTTCCAGATCACCTACGATGACCCGGCGGATCTCGCCATTCCGGATGCGCCGTACAGCTTCGGTGTGCTCAAGTCAGCGCAGGCTGCGGGTGACCTCGAAGCGCTGCAAAGTAAAAAGCGCCGCGCGCTCCGGTTGCATCTCAACGGCGACCTGATCGGCGGGCTGCACAAGCTCCTCGACGCGGTCGAAATGGCCGCCGAACGTCGGCGCTAGCGCATGAAGCATAACGGCGGGGAGAGACTCTCCCCGCCGTCTTATTTCAGTGAATCGCCCTGCGTACCTTCCTCGCTACTGCATGAGGACTCCCGCTGAAACACCGACACTATCGGCGACAAGATTCGTCGAGAAGGTCTCGATGCCGCCGGGCAGGAAGGTGATATCCCACCGAACAGCCTGCCCGTCGCCGATATAATCCATCCAGATGCTAAATTCGGTGTCCGTATGCCACCTACCCTGGCTGCCCAGCGGTCCAACCGGGCTATCTTCCATGACGAGATCGCGCCCGTTCAAGCCGATGGGCAGCGTCCAAGTCTCGCCAGTACTAGAAATGAACGTCAGGTTCGCCTGCGTTTCGTCTAAAAAGTCAAAACGCAGCGCTGCCGGAGTCGCGGCGGCTTGATGGGCATTCATTACCCCGGCTGCGGGCAAGGTGAGCGGCGTCAGCAGACCAAAGGTCTGTCCGTTGATCTGCGCGGCGATGGCGGGCAGCGGAACAGCGGCGACGGTTGCCGGAGTTGTAATCTGCGCAATCTGATTCTCAAGTTGGCTTAAGGCTGCCGCATTTTCGGGGAGCGCGCCCTCGGCTGCGGTCAGCCCTGAGGCCGCGTAATTGAGGGGATAACCGTGAATATACGCGCGCAGCGATTCAGGAATCGTTCCCGTAGCTACGATCACTAGGTCTTTCGCCGGCACAAGCACAATATATTGGCCGCCCCGCCCCAGCGCTGCGTAGGTTCCGGGAGAGATCATATTCCACCACTGATAGCTGTAAGCGGTATCCGGCCAACCGGGGTCAACCTGAGCAGTGAGCGAAGCGGCAACGTAATCCGCCGGGATGATCTGTACGCCATCCCACAGGCCGCCATTCAAATACAGATAGCCGATTTTCGCCATGTCGCGCGTCGTCAGATGCAGACCAGCGGCGCCAACGGCGATTCCCTGTGGGCTGGTTTCCCAGAACGAATCCGTGATGCCCAGCGGCATGAACAACTGCTCTGCCGCGAAATCCCCGGCGGATTTACCTGTTAACTCCGTCACGATGGCGGACAGGATGTAAGTATTGGCATTGCAGTAATGGAACTCCGTGCCCGGAGTAGAACCCATCGGCAGGTCAAGCGCGAACTGTAACCAATTCTCGCTGGTGAACATGGCGTCACCAGGGTCGCCGCCGGGGAAATACATATCACAGCTCAAGCCCGATGTCATGGTCAGCAAGTGCCGGACGGTCATCGCTTCTTTATTGGCGTCCACGTTCTGGAATGTCATATTAGGGAACAGACTCAACACGGGTGTATCCACACTTTCCAGCAGCCCGTCACGCAGTAAAATGCCGATGAGCGCGCTCATGACGCTCTTGCTAGCCGACCACATTTCGTGCTTCATAGTTTGTTCAAACGGCGGAGCATAGGCTTCGGCGACGATCACGCCGTTCCGCAGCACCAGCAAACTGTCGAGATTAAATTCATCTTGCGAAAAAGTGACGAAAAAGTTCGCGAGTTCAGCGGAGTCCATGCCTTGGGCTTCCGGGCTGGAGACGCGCCATTCCGTAGTTGGGAAGAAAACGTCTTCTTGGGCGGTCACCGACGTAAAGGGCACTGCCAGCAGTAGACAGCAAGCGGCCAGCAGCAGAGATCGGGTGAGATGCATCGAACACTCTACCTTTCTTGAACAACCAGTCCGCGAAAATAAAACAGCGCTGCCCGGCGTTGCGGGAGCGCTGTTACAAGCTGCGAGTCTGTCGGTTGTGCTTAGTATGGCTGCGATGATTTGCAGCTTTGCCCGTAAGTCAACCAGTGAATCTATTCTACGCCCCAAAATTATACCTATCTAGTGACGGATGTCACTAGCGCGTGCCCGGCCTTACCTGCCTTTTCGGATAGGTGTTCGATTAAAACGGGTCAGGCTGCTTGTATCGCGCTTGCGCTTTGGCTTACAATGAGATCAGTAACGCGGCATGTTATCTCCGATTATTCAGCTATGTGGGACAAAACAAGATGGCTAACGAAATTGGCGGGGTCAAGGATGCTCTGCGGACTCAGCAGTACATCGCCACGGATGAGATCGCTACGGTGATGTTCCTCGCTGAACGTTTGGGGAAACCAGTGTTGGCCGAAGGTCCAGCCGGCGTCGGCAAAACCGAGCTGGCGAAGGCGTGGGCCAAAATCAGCGGCCGCCCGCTGATTCGTCTGCAATGCTATGAAGGGTTGGACGAAAGCAAAGCGCTCTACGAGTGGGAATACGCCAAGCAGATGCTCTACACCCAGCTCCTGCGCGACAAGCTGAGCCAACTGCTCTCCGATGCGGAAACGCTCTCGGCGGCGGCAGATCGCCTCGCCAACGAAGAGGATGTGTTCTTCTCCGAACGTTTCTTGCTGGCGCGCCCGCTGCTCAAGGCGCTCACGTCTGATGAGCCGGTCGTGCTGCTGATCGACGAAATCGACCGCGCCGATGCTGAATTCGAAGCGTTTTTACTGGAAATCCTGAGCGATTTTCAGGTTTCCGTGCCGGAACTCGGCACGATCAGCGCCAAGCACCAGCCCGTCGTGCTGCTGACCAGCAACAATACGCGTGAACTGTCCGAGGCGCTCAAACGCCGCTGCCTGTACCTGTTCATCGACTACCCGAATCAGGAAACCGAAATGAACATCGTGCAGATGCGCGTGCCGCAGTTGAAAGCGAAACTGGCGGCGCAGGTCGTCGAAGTTGTGCAGAGCCTGCGCTCGATGGATTTGAAGAAGAATCCGAGCGTATCGGAGACGATTGACTGGGCGCGCGCGCTTGTCATGCTCAACGCCGACAGCCTCGACAAGCAGACGCTCGAAAACACGCTGACCGTGCTGCTCAAGCACGAGAGTGATGTGCAGAAGGCCAAGCGCTTGCTCACGGGCGGCAAGCCGCATCCGCTGGATCGCGGCGGCAATGATCCGCGTCAGCGTGGGAACCAGCGGCGTTGGGGCGAATGGAATAACTGAGCGCGAATCAATGCGCGTCCGCTGATTCTGACCCCACCCCCATCCCCTCCTCGCATTCAGGGAGGGGAGACAACATCGTTGGTCATGCCCAAATTGTTTTCGTAGGGACGCGCTTCGGCGCGTCCGCCGTTTTTAACCTCACCTCTAAGTCCCCTCTCCACCCGGAGAGGGGACTTCAACGCCTTCTGTCTCCCCTCTCCTCTAGGAGAGGAGCCGGGGGTGAGGTTTTACCCCACGCCCCACAAGCGCACGCGGACATCTCCCTGCGAGCTGAGCAGCGTCCCCGCCTCGTTGAACGCGAGATCGCGGATCAGCGTGTCGTGCGCTGACCAGCGTGCCACTTCCGCGCCTGTCGCCGCGTCCAGCAGCACCAGCGTGAACTGTTCGCTGCCCGTCAAGCCGCCGCTGAAGGGCACGCCGCCCGCCACCGCGATCAGTGATCCGTCCGGGCTGTAGGCCACCGCCGACACAATCTCACCACCGCTGAACACGGGGATGCTCGTCAATTCGGTCGGCGCACCCGTAATCTCCCACAGATGCACGCTGCCATCGGGATAGCCCGCCGCCAACCGCGATCCGTCGGCGTTGAGCGCCAGCGGCGTGCCGATGAAATGCTCGCCCGCGCCCGTGTTGATGCTCCCGAGCGGCGTCAGCGCCCCCGCATCGAACAGCGTGATCACCATTGTCCCCGCCTCGACCGTATCCAGCGCGAAGCGCGTCCCATTGCGGCTGAAGGTGACCTGCACCGCGCTCCCCGGCAAGGTCAACTGCGCGCGGGGTTGATTCGCCGCGACATCGTAGGCGGGTGCGCTCACGCCTGCGCCGGGACTACCTGCCAGCGGCGCGATCACCAGCAGCGCGGGATCCGTGGGGCTGAAGGCAAAGCTGGACACGCCCGCTGCCGCGCCGCTGTTGTCTGCGGGCACGTTGAGCGTGTTCCCGTCCGCGCCCGTTGCCGCGTCGGTGATCTGCACGAAGGGCGGCGCGCTGAAATCTGCCGGGAAGGTGAGTAATGCGACCGAGGCCCCGGTCGCGCTCAGGCTGATCGGGTAGTCGGGCTGACCCGTCCCGCTGATCGTCGTTGGCGTGAGCGTTGTCCCGCTCAGGTCATAGAGGTACACCTGATCGTTTCCGCGCACCGCCAGCCGATTGCCACTGAGGGCCATGCGTCCCGATCCGGTGAGCAGCGTGCCCACATCGCGGATCGCCGCCGCATTGCCCGCATTGATCGGCGTGAGCGCGGGTAGAGTCGCCTGTAAGCTGAGCACGCAGCCCGCCAGCAGCGGATCACCCGCCTGCGCCGGGCAGACGTCAAACGTATCGACGGTGCCATCAGCATCACTATCCGGGCAGCCCCCGGTCAGCGCCGCGCCTGCTTCGGCGGGGCACTGATCAAACAGATCGGGCACCGTGTCGGCGTCGGCATCGGGCGGCGCGCTCCCCGCCGGACACCCGAGATTTTCCTCGACGCCGGGCTGCGTCGGGCAGGCGTCCGCGAAATCGGCCACGGCATCGGCGTCCGCGTCAGGCGGGCAGCCATTGACCTCCGGGCTGTATTCGCGCGGGCATTGATCCTGCGCATCGGGCAGTCCGTCCGCATCGTAATCGGGGATCACGCCGTCGGGGCAGCCGTTATTGGCCGCTGATCCCGCGTCGCTCGGGCACGAATCGAGCGGATCGGCGATGGTATCTTGATCGAAGTCGGGGAACGTCTCCGGCGTGCAGCCGACGAGGTCGGCGCTGCCGGGGAGCTGCGGGCAAAAATCCTGACTGTCGGCGATGCCGTCGCCGTCGGTATCACTCTCCTGCGCGGCGATCACCGTCGCCATGAGCAGCATTAGCATCAGCACGAGCATGCGGGTGTAGCGCATCGGTTTTTCTCCAGTCTGCGTAAACAACCGCCGCCACTATACGCGAAATGCGCGATCGCTACAACCTTCGTCCCCTCCTCGCATGCGAAGAGGGGACGCGGTCAGCTTTACAGAATGCGGTGCAGCTTGTCGTTGACATACAGCACTTTGATGGGCGTGCCGGACACCGGGACGGGGGCTTTCTTCAGGTCATTGCGCTTGACCGTGCGCGATCCTGTGATCGTGGTGCCGAGCGGCGACCGGAACTCGTAGCGGAAGGTCACGTTGAGCGTGCGGCGGTAGTACTGCCCGGCGGCGCTCAGCAGCGTGCCATTGAGAATCTGCCCTTGGCTCGACAGGCGGCGGTTGCGCACATCCCGGAACAAGAAGCCCGCCGCCGCCAGCAGCGCGACGAGCGTCAGCGAGCCGAGGATGAGCAGGGCGTTGCGGTATTCGGTATCGTCCGCAAATTCGCCGCCCAGCTCCGAAACGCCCGGGTTCGAGGGCAGGAACACAATCGTCACGGGCGATTGCAGGAACAGCTCTTCGTACAGCGCCCCGTCGATATCCTGCCCGCCGGTGTACGTTTGCCCGGCGATGGTGTAGCGATATTCGATGCGGTAGCGCTTGGACTCAATTACATAGAAATTGCGCGAGGTTTCCTCGAAACCGTCGGTGACGATGCCGCGTGTCTGCTTGCCTTCGGTGAGCAGGGCTTGATGTTGGGAATAGCGGGTGTAGAGGAAGTACCCCGCCACCACCGCGGCGACGATGAAGATCAAGGCGATCAGAAACATGACGAAGCTGTTGCCGATACGCTTCTTTTCGCCGGTGAGCAGTTTGGCGTTGCTGGGTTCTGCTAAAAAGACCGATCTTGCTTGCATGATGTCCCCCGATGAGAGCGATTCGTGACCATTACAGCAAGTTCGCGGGGCAAATACCTCCGTCTTACGGCG
Source organism: Candidatus Flexifilum breve (assembly GCA_016717205.1). Classification (GTDB taxonomy): domain Bacteria; phylum Chloroflexota; class Anaerolineae; order Aggregatilineales; family Phototrophicaceae; genus Flexifilum; species Flexifilum breve. The sequence continues at coordinate 910,024 of JADKGC010000002.1, read as the reverse complement.
GATTCCGCCGTCGGCCTTTGGCATGATGCTGCTCACGGAGGTTCTCGAAAGAAATCCAAGAACGATTGGAGGGCGCACCTATGAGGGTATTTGAAAAAAACCTCACCCCCAACCCCTCTCCCACGCAAGTGAGGAGAGGGAGACGTGCGAGCGATGTTTGCTCCCCTCCCTGAATTCGGGGAGGGGCTGGGGGTGGGGTCGGTTGTTTGCTTTGCGGACAAGCCTTTCTGGCCGTCCCGACAAGGTGTTGTTTGAGGGAAGATAGTCTCGAAATGTTAATACTGTCCTGCCGTGAACCAGAGGGCGAGGGTCAAGGGCACGGCGAGTCGTGTCCCCACGGATAGGGACGGCTTGCGCAGCAAGCAGGGTGAGGTTGAAGATCTTTACCAATTATGAAAACATGCTGCTCATTCACTGGCGGAGGCCGACTGGCCGTGTAGTCACTCGTCGGTGTCGTCGTCGCGTTCGTGCTGCGTGCCGCTCAGGTAGCCGGACATCCACTTGAGCGCATCGACCGCGCCGTGCGGTTCCTGTTCGCCCGTCATCAACTGGCGATCCACATCCTCGCCGCGCCGGATCAAACCGGCTTTGCTGCGATATTCCGCCATCTCGCTGATGACCGCCGCCAGTTCTTTGAAGTGATTGGCGAGGAGCTGGCGTTCGTCCAGCGGCAGATCGGCGGCGCGGTCGTCAATCTCGGCGCGGATGGTTTGCGCGTCAAAGCTGATCTGTCGCCGGGGCGACGGATCGAACGATTCGGACAGGGCTTGCAGGACGCTGTAGGCCGTGCGCACATCGTCGGCAAATTCGCTCAGTGAGCGTTTGCCGAGCATGCGCCGGAACGAGATCACCGCGCCGAGAATTTCGCGCAGATCATCCAGCGGACGTTTCGCGCCTTCGCCTAAGTGCTCCACCAGCGCTTTATCGAGCCGACCCAGGCGGGCGGGCGGCTGTTCGCGCGTGAAATCGCGCCACCAGGCGACCACCTGCTGCCGCGCTGGGGCGCTCCACGTCAGCAGATTGAACACGTCGTTGATCGCGTCGATCAGTTCGTTTTCGTCTTCAATCGCTTCCAGTTCGAGCATCAGGCGGCGCAGCGTGGCGCGGGTGATGGCTTCGTCGCGGGTTTCGGCAGCACTGGCGAGCAAGCGCCACAGCGTATCCGTGCTGACTTTGATCGACTGGCGGATGAGCTTGAAGAACACATCATCGCGTTGATCGCGCAGCGCCAGCGTGAGCAGCGTCTCCAGCGCCGTCTGGTTCAGCCACGCGGGCTGCTGATCGGTCAGCGCGGTGATCACGCGGTCGGGTTGGTAGGCGGCGGGGACATTGCAGGCCACACTGCCGACGAAGTATTTCCAGATCTGCTCGATCACCGAGGGCGTGAACATCTCGCCGTGCTTGTGAAGCGCGGCGCGCGCCAGCACCACGACGAAGGTCTCCGGGCCGTACTGCTGCAAGACAGCCAGTGGGTCGCCTTCCGCCTCGCGGAGCGTGCGTCCCAACGTGTCGGGCAGCGCCTTGAGCAGGGCTTCGTCTTTGAGCAACATCTCGAGCGCGGCGGCGTCGCGGCGAATCGCGAGCGTGATCAGCGCCTTTGCCAGATCAGGATCGCGATGCGCGCGCTCCTGCGCGGCGAGGATGCCGTTGTGCAGTACTTCCATGAGGCCATAGGTCGCGGGTTCGCGGGCGATCAGCTTGAGCCAGTTGGCGACCGTTTCGGCGTCCCCATCGAGGATGGCGACGCGCAGCGAGGCCAGCGCCGCCGCTTTGAGGCGAAACCGCCAGCGATCTTCCGGTTCGGCGGCGACGCGGGCGCGCACAAACGCATACACGCCGTCCGGTTGTAAGGCGAGTTCGCGGTTGAGCCGCGTCGCGAGCTGTTCGTCCAGCACCGGGTCGATATCCATCAGCCGCGTGACCAGCAGCGCCGCTTCAACGTCCCGTTGTTCAATGGCATAGCGCAGCAATTGGTCGGCGTAGGCGCGGCGCAGATCGCCGTCCGGCGGCACATCGCGTAGTACGGTCTTGAGCGCTTCGACGGGCAGCTTATCGCCCGCCGTGATGCGCGCGTCGAGTTCGTGGCGCTGCGCGGCGGCGGCCAGCGTCGCCTGTAAGCTGCGGTCGGTGACCTGCAGTTCGAAGGCGTCCATCTGGTCGATGGCGGTGATCAACGCGCCGATGTCGCCTGTCCACAGCGAGAGCAGGCGTTTGACATACGGATGATTGAAGACTTCATCGCTGGGGATCGTGCGATCCGCCCAGTCAGAGATCCAGCGCATGGTGACGATGCCGCGCTTGGCGAAGACCACCCGGGCGGGCGTCGCGATTTTGTCGTGGCGGTGCGTCGAAAACGTGAGATCGGGGCGGACGCTCGTCGGGAGCAGCGCCAGCATCCCCTTGATGAAGGCGAGGCGCGCCGCGGTATCGCCGGGGTAATCGGCGATCATCAGGCCGCGGTCGTGCAGCGCCGCGCCGAGCCAGCCCATCAAACGGCGGAAATCTTCGCGCGCCGCGTCGTGAAACAGCTTGTCAAGGTACACCCGCCGATCCCGCACCGACCATTGGCTCAACTGCGGCATGCGCACGGGGGGCAGCACGTCGCGGTCGCGCGGAATGGGCACTTCAAACAGGCTGATGAGCGGCGCGAGGTTGCCCGCCAGCGCCAGCAGCATGTCGCGCGGCACGTCGACGTATTCGTAGACGATGCTGCCATCTGCGCCGTAGGCACACGTCATCAGAAACTGCTCGTGCGGGAGGGCGAACAGCCCATAGGCGCGCGCGCCATTCTCGGTGGGCTGAATCGACACCGACGTGCGCCATAGTTCGGCGTCGCCGGGGGTGATGTTCGCGCTCGTGATCAGACCATCATTTGCGTAGACGAATCGCTCTAAGGCCAGCGGTAACTGCACTAGCGCACCCTTCGAATAAAATCGACACTCTTCAACCGGCGTTCCAGGAGATAGGTGATATAGCCCTGCTGCACGCGCTCGACTTCCTCGTGGAGTTCGGGCGGCACGATCAGCGCCTGCGGGTATCCGCCGCGCTGGAGGTGGCGCAGCACCTTGAGCGCGCGCATCGAGATCTGCGTGGTAGCGGTGCCGCGCACCGCGTCTTTGGGACACACGACGCCGCCCTCGGCGTTGCTGAAGTACTGGTCTTCCGCCTGAATCGTCTCCCCGCCGATCACGCAGCGCGCGAGTTCCGGGCGGTAGCCGACGATATCCAGCAGATGCAGTTCGTAGTAGCGCACCACCAAGCGCGGATCGGTTTCGGCGCACAGGCGGGCGAGCGTCTCATCGAACAGCTTGAACAGCCGCGCCGCGCCATCGTCTTCACCCGACGACGTGAAGCGATCCAGCATCTCGGCGCAGTAATTGGCATACGCGCCGCGCATCAGGTCTTCGCGCAGGGGCAGGTAGGCGGCGGTCATCTCGCACTGATTCACCACGTCGAGTTCGCGCCCGCGGTTGAGCAGCATGTCCGCGCGCGTGAACAGCTCGACATGCCCGGTCTTGTGGCTGGTGAGCTTGCGCGCGCCTTTGGCGACGGCTTCCAGCTTGCCGTACTGCGGCGTGAGAATCGTCAGCAGACGATCCGCTTCGCCCAAGTCAAAGCGCTTGAGGATGATCGCCGGGGTGCGATACGAGCGTTCAGGACGCGGCATGATCCAGGTGGTTCGGAGTAAAACCGAGCGGCAGAAGTTGCGCGAGCGCATCATCGAACACGACATTGCCGTCCATGTCCGCGATGATGACGCGCATTTGTGGGGCAAATTCAAACAGCATCTGGCGGCACATGCCGCACGGCGACCCGGCGTTGCGCGTGACCACGGCAATCGCGCTGAAGTCGCGCACGCCTTCGCTCACCGCTTTGACCAGCGCGACCCGTTCCGCGCAGATCGTCACGGGGAAGGAGGCGTTTTCGACGTTGCAGCCCGTATATACCGTGCCATCGGCGGCGAGCAGGGCCGCGCCGACCGGATAGTTCGAATACGGGATATAGGCGTTTTTGGTGGCCGCGCACGCTTGTTGAATAAGCTCTTGAACGTCCAAGTCTCGTTCATTTCTGGCTGATGACAAGGACTGTATTATACCAAACTTTAGCCGCGCAAGGGATGAGTCAGCGCGTAGTGTCAGACGGCTTAAAGGGTGTCTAAAAAGCGTACAGTTATCTGGATGGGAGAGGTTTTTGTAGGGACAAGGCTTGAGGCTATTTCACAATTGGTGAAAATGCTCAACCTCACCCTGCTTGCTCCGCAAGCCGTCCCTCTCCGTGGGGAGAGGGACACCACCAACCCGCCTTGCCCCTCGCCCTTTGGAGAGGGGCGGTTGAGCGCAGCGAAACGGGGTGAGGTTAGACAAAGTGCCGATTCTGAAATGACTTCATGCCTTGTCCGCTCTATCCTTCTCTAAAACTTAGGACGAGGCATGCCTCGTCCCTACAGGTGATACCAGCAGGCTCCCAGCATGACTTGCTCCAAACAAAAACGGGAGCCCCTTGCGGAACCCCCGTTTTCAATCAGCAGCTTAGCTGGTTACGCCTGAATTACATCGCCGGGGCAACGAGGTGCCACACGCCGCCGACGCCGTCACCGGTCGTGTCGCCGCGCGCCGCGTCGTCTTTCCAGTAGTACAGCGGCATGCCGTTGTAGGTCACCTGCAGCGTGCCGTCGGTGCGTTCGGTCGTGCCGAGTTCGCCCGTCGCGCCGGGGCCAGCGATGAGCTGATCCGCGCTGTCGACGAGGAGCGGCGGCCAGTTGGTCGCGCACTGATCGTAGCAGGCGCTGACGCCGTCGGTGTCATTGTCGAAGCTGTAGACGGTCATGCCGTTGGGGCCGACGAGGAACGAACCGTGTTCTTCGCTGGTGCTGCCCGCCACGACGTACGGAGGAATGACGTACCAGACTTCGCCGACGCCCTGACCGGTGGTCATGCCCGGAGCCCAGTCACGCCACCAGTAGTACAGGGGCATGCCGTTGTAGGTCACCTGGAAGGTGCCGGTCGTGCGTTCGGTGACGCCGAGCGTGCCGGGGACGCCTTCACCCATGGTCAGTTCGGCATCCGCCGCGCCGACGAGCAGGGGGGGCCATGCTTCCGCGCAGCGTTCGTAGCAGTTGGAGACATCCGCGCCATCACGGGTGAACAGGTACAGGGTGAAGCCGTTCTGGCCGATCAGCACGGGGCCGAGGTCAGACTCGCCAATGCTGACGAGCGGCGGCGGGGCGTCATCTTGCGCCATGACGGGCAGGGCGAAAATAGCAACACAAAGCAGAAGGACGAGCAAACGTACTTTAGACATGATCTCTCCTGGGTCAAGCAGTTATTCAAATGTTGAAGTTGAGACATCTTTCATAACGCTGGGGATTTGCGATCAGATTTCTGGCTCATCAATCTCTCATGAAATTGGCTGTTTGTGGTTGAAGACGAGGCATGCGGGGGTTGAAAACCCCTCACCCCCTGCCCCTCTCCCACGCAAGCGGGGAGAGGGGAGAAAAGAGGCTTTTGCTGGCTCGCCTCCCCGAATTCGGGGAGGGGTTGGGGGTGGGGTCGGATGCGGCGGACGCGCTTCCGCGGATCCCTACATGTTCTCGGTGCTTTGCCCCTCTCCCTTGGGAGAGGGGTTGGGGTGAGGCGGCTTACTGCCCAATCGGCGTGGCGGTCGCTGTGACCGAGAGCGCGCTTTCGGCAGTTTGCGTGGCGTTGATAATGATCTGGGTGGCGGTCGCCATCAACGGGAGCAGACCTTCGGCCGTGCTGGTTGCGTCGATGATGACCTGCGTGGCCGTTGCCGCCATCGGATCAAGCGGCGGAACCGTCGGCAGCGGCGTGGAGGTGATCGGTTCGGCGCGCATCTGCGGCGGGCGGTTCGACGGCACTTCGATGATCAAGGTCGCGCCCGGCGCGGGGAGCGCACGGCCATCGCCCAGATTGTTGAGTTCAATCAGGCGCGGCAGGTCGGCAACATCCAGATCGAACTGCACGGCAATCGAGAGCAGCGTATCGCCCGGCTGAATGATGTAGGTCACCTGCGCGACGCCCGCGTCTTCACTGTAGGCATACGTGCAATCCGTCTCCGGCGTAATCGCATTGGCTGGCAGCCAGCCTTGCACGCGCACCCCGGTTTCCAGATCCGAGATGACATAGTACCAGCCTTCGGTATCACCTTGATAGCTGTCCACGACGGCCACCGACGTTTGATTGGCGAGGAAGCCCACGACCACACCCGAACCAAGATCCGGCAGCGAGCGCACATCGATAATCACATCCGGCGTGCGTCCGGTGCAGATCAGGGGCAGCGTGTCACTCCCCGGCAGCGGCAGGAACAGATCCAGCGTCGCGTTTAGGTCAGAGTTGGCGGGTGGAACGACGGTCGCCAGGAACAGTGTGGGCGTGGGTGGCAGTGCCGTCGCGGGCAGCGGCGTCGAGGTTGGCACGAGCGTCGGCGCGGCGGTCGGCGTCTCCGTGCTTTGCGCGGCGGGCAGAATCGCGTTGACATCGTCATCCCCGGTGGGGCGGTTCGCGAACAGGAACGTCCCCAGCAAAGTTACTACCAGCACGGCGGCGGCCGACACGAACGCCAGGTTGAAACGCTGCGCCCGCGGTTTGGGGGCGGAATTTACGTACACACTCACGGTAGTTTCCCTTCTATGACCATTTAGACTGAAGGTAGGGACGGGTTCCAGCGCGTATTCGGCGTCGAGTTCGGCGAGCTGACGGGCGAGCGCCGGATCGCGTTCGGCTTCCGCGAGAATAGCTGAGACCGTGGCGAAGTCGCCGCGCGCCAGTGCGCTGCTGTAGCGGAACAAGAGTTTTTCGCGCTGGTGTTTACGCATCTGCTTTCGCCTTTCCGTAGACCGACCGCAGGCGGATGAGCGCCCGATGCAGCCGCACCCGCGCCGCGCCCGGCGTGATGCCGAGTTCGCGCGCCAGCGAATCGCCGTCCATGTCCGCGAGAATCGCCAACCGGATCACGCGCTGATCGTCCGGCGTGAGCGTGCGCACCAACTCCGCGATCTCGTCGTCATGCTCATACGGGTCGTCAGCCAGCCCGCACAGGTGATCGAACAGTTCGTCGTCGCTGGCATCGTCCGCCACCAAGTCGCGGATCAGCGGTTCGCGCTGCTCGCGTTTGGCGCGGTCGCTCTGGCGGCGGCGGATGAGGTTGGCAGCAATGCCGAGCAGCCACGCGCGCGGCTCACCCGACGTCACAAAGCGCTCCTCATGGGCTAACGCCTCCACAACCACGTCGTTGAGCAAATCCTGCGCCGCCGCGTCCAGCGGCAGATCGCTCAAGCCGGCGCGCGCCACATACAGGCGCAGCGCCGCCGTCAACGCGCTCGATTCCGTTTCGATGAACGCCCGCAAGCGAGTTGTGCGCTTCATCGGCTCTCCGTGTGCTTGTCCCTACACAGTCTATTCAATTTTGCGCATGTTTTTGTTACAGGGGATCAAAAATTCGGCGGAGACATTTTTACGTAGGGATTCCATGAATTACATCCCCTGTTCCAACCCCACCCCGAATTCAGGGAGGGGAGCCAACAGCGCCCGCCAAGTCGAATCCGTCTTCGTAGGGACGCAATGATGCAGTTTAAGAAAACGATGCGGATTATCCCTCACCCCCAACCCCTCTCCCACGCAAGCGGGGAGAGGGGAGAAAAGACGCTTTTGCTGGCGCCCCTCCCCGAATTCGGGGAGGGGCCGGGGGTGGGGTCGGTACTCCGCCTTCATAAGTTAAATTGCATCATTGCGTCCGCTGTTCCTATTTCAGATATCCAACCCCTCGCTTAGATGAGTTCACGGCAGGACAGTTTTAACATTGGGAATCATTAAGCCGCCGGTTTGAGGGAAAACAGATTTCGTAGGGACGCGCAACGGCGCGCCCGTTTCGCTCCCCAATTCGGCGGACGGCCCCGTTGGGCGTCCCTACAATTCCCTCGATTGCTAAAAGTGTCATGTCCTCAAACTAGAGAGGTGCGGTCACGCCTCAATACGCCGGGCAGGCGGGATCCCGCCCGATATCGTAGATCGTGCGCTCGTTGGCCGTCAGGTCGCGGAAGATGTGCGCGCAGGCGTAGGTGATCAGGTTGTGAAAATCCGTGTCCCACAGGCGCAGCGTGGCGTCGGCGGAACCAGAGAGCACGCTTTGACTATCCGGACTGAACGTCAGCCCGTAGATCGGCGCGGTGTGCCCCGCCAGCGACCGGACGGTTTCGTGAGTGGCCACATTCCACACGCGGATCGTCGACGAGGTGGTGCCCGAAGCCACCAACTGCCCATCGGGACTGAAGGCGACGCGGTTGATACCGGACGTATGTCCCTTGAAGGTATACAGCGCGTCACCCGTGTTCACGTCCCACAGGATGAGCGTGGTGTCGTACGAGCCCGAGATCGCCGTTTGCCCATCCGGACTGAAGGCGACGCTCGTCACCATGCCCGAATGCCCCTTGAAGTCGCGGATCATTTCGCCCGTTTCCAGATCCCATAGGCGCAGCGAGCCATCCCACGACGCGGAGAGCGCCGTGCGCCCATCCGGGCTGAAGGCGACTTGCAGCACAGGTTCGGTGTGCCCGGTGAACGTGCGGATTGCTTCCCCGGTCGCCATGTCCCACAGGATCATGGTTTTGTCGGTTGAACCGGAGAGCGCTTGCGTGCCATCCGGGCTGACCGCCACGCTGACCACCCGTGAGGTATGCCCGCGGAACGTGCGGATCGTCGCGCCAGTCGCGATGTCCCACAACCGCAGCGTCGTGTCATACGAGCCGGAGAGCAGCGATAGCCCATCCGGCGTAAAGGCGACGCTGGTCACGCCGCCCGTGTGCCCGTAGAACGTGCGCAGTGACTGCCCGGTGGCAACATTCCACATCCGCAGCGTGTCATCCGTCGAAGCGGAGGCGGCAGTTTGCCCATCCGCGCTGAAGGCGACGCCCATCACCCACCCAGTATGTCCGGCAAACACGCGCGCCGACCCGCCGAGCGCGCCTTCCCACAGGCGGATGGTCGAATCACGCGACCCCGACGCGATGATGCGGCCATCGGGACTGAAGGCCACACCCGTCACCCACGCCGTATGCCCCGCGAACACGCGGATCGCCGCGCCCGTTTCCAGATTCCACAACTGGATCGTGCCGTCATAGGAGCCGGTCAGCGCTGTCCCCGCGTCAAAGCCAAAGCTCACGCTTGACACGCCCGCCGTATGCCCCGCCAGCGTCTTGAGCAGTTCGCCCGTCGCCACATCCCACAGGCGCACGGTGTAATCGTCCGAGCCCGACAGCGCCTGCGTGCCATCCGCGTTGAAGGCGACGCTGCGCACGGTGTTGTTGTGTCCGCTCAGCGTGCGAACCACCGCGCTCGTCTCCACGTCCCACACGATGACGAGATCATCCTGCCCGCCGGAGATCACCTGTGTGCCATCCGCGCTGTAGGCGACGCTCATGATTGCGCCCGTATGCCCGGCATCGAAGGTGCGCGTGAGTTCGCCCGTGCTGGTGTTCCACTGACGCACGGTGCCATCCTGCCCGCCGGAGATCACCCAGCGCCCATTTGGGCTGAAGGCGACGCTGGTGACCCCGCCGCTGTGTCCGGTCAGCACATGGATGGTGCGCCCGGTCTCGACTTCCCACAGGCGCAGCGTGTAATCATCCGATGCCGACACGATCACGGGCGCGGACGGACTGAAGGCGACCGCTTGCACCGGCCCGGTGTGACCGGGGAAGGTGCGCAGGCGCTGACCGGTCGCCACATCCCACAGCGAGACAAAGCCATCATACGAACCGGAGATCAGCGTTTGGCTGTCCGGACTGAACGTGACCGACGTCACGGCGCGTTGATGCCCACGCATGATGCGCAGCGTGTACAGGTCATCCACGGCTTTGATGAGCGCGGCATCGGCGGAGTCGGTGTAGGCCGAATTCAGCGCATAGATCGCCAGCAGCGCGGCGGTTTCGCTGTTGCCCGCCGGGTCGTTGAGCATTTCGCCCGCCGCATTTGCCAAGCGCAGCGAGTTGATGCGCCGCTGCCCGGCCTGAATCTGCCCGCTCACGGCGGTCAGCGTCGGCGGGATGGCCGTCAAGGCCGTGCGTGCCCCGGCGACTTCCCGCTCGGCTTCGTTGACCTGGGTGCTCGTGAAGGCGACCACGCCCACGATGATCAGCGTGCCGAGGATCGCCAGCGCATAGATGATGCGCCGCGCGAAGGTTGCCCGGCGGTGCGCGAGTTCGGCGCTGGCCTTAGCCGCTTGCGCCGCTTCTTCCGACCGCTGGCGGCTGGTCTCCAGTTCCAGCAGGCGGGCGGCGCGTTCGTCTTCGGCTTCCCGGCTGGCTTGGATGTAGGCGCGCTGATCGTCCGTCGGCGCGGGTTGTTTGACGCGGGTGTCGCCCATATCGATGCGGCACTGCAGGTCGCCGTCCCAGTCCGACAGCCACTTTTCCGCGCCGATCAGATCATCGCCGACGAGCAGATAGCTCGGATTTTCCGCGTTGGCCTTCCAGTCGAGCGCGCGCACGAGGTAGCGGGTGTGGCCGCGGGTGTGCGTCAAATCGGTCTCGATAGCCTGCACCAGCCCCTGATATTCGCGCTCGAAGACCTCGGCGGCCAGCGAACCATCGGCCTCTTTGACGAAGAAAATCCAGTTGAGATGGCTGATCGCCTGCCAGTTGCCCTCGGCGATCTCTTTCCATGTCACACCCGCCCACTGCGCCCGCACGTAGACTTCCGTCTCGCCGCTGATGTTCTCGTGGATGAGCGGCACGATGCGCTTGCCCAGCTTGCGCGCATACGCGATCTCGTGGTTGCAGATTTCGCTGCACAGCGAATGGCGGCTGACGATCTGCACGACCGTGTCGGCGCGTTCGATGCCCGCGTAAATCTCGTTGAGCCAGTCGGCGGCGCGGGGGATGTCTTCCCAGTCGATCCACACATCCCGCCCGTCTTTCTCGAAGGCGTTGGTCAACTGCTTGGCAAAGAGGGAATCGCGCCGGGAATAGGAAATGAAGATATCAGCCATAAGCTCTTTTATCCGCGAAGTAATGGTTAGAAATTAGTATAAACCGAATTTCGCGCTGCCGACGGCGGATCCATAGAGATTGCGGCGGGGAACCTCACCCTGCTGGCTGCGCCAGCCGTCCCTCTCCACACGGAGAGGGACGGTTGAGCGGAGCGAAACGGGGTGAGGTTGGTTGTCACCGCGGGCAGGTGGGCGCGGGGTCGATGCTGTAGCGCAGTCGTTCGTCCGGCGTGAAGTCGCGCACGAGCTGGCGGCACACTTCCGCGACGAAATCGTGATAGTCGAAATCCCAGAGGCGCACCGTACCGTCAAACGACGCGGAGATCACGCGCCGACCGTCCGGGCTGAAGTCGACGCCGCGCACGACGCCAGTGTGCCCGCTCAACACGCGGATCGTCTCGCCCGTCGCGACATCCCACAGGCGCAGCGTGTTATCCGCCGACGCGGTGACCAGCGTTCGTCCATCGGGGCTGTAAGCCAGCGCATAGATCACGTTGGTATGCCCGCGCAGCACGCGTTGGGCCGCGCCCGTTTCCAGACTGTCGATCTGCACGCTGTAATCCGGCGCGCCGACCGCGAACACGGGTTCGGTCGGGCTGAGCGCGATGTCGAAGACCTGCGTGTGATTCTGGAAGCTGACAAAGCTGCTGAAAATATCGTCGGCGCTCAGGTCGGTGATGAGAATTTCGCCATCGTTGGCCGCTGAAATCAGCCGCTGGCCGTCGCTGCTGAACGTGAGCGCCCACACGGAGTCGCTGTGCGGGAGCAGTTCGCGGACGAGCGCGCCCGTCTCCAGGTTGTATTGGCGCACCGTCCCCACCTGTGACCCGGTGATGACCGTTTGACCATCTGGCGCAAAGGCCGCGGTGAACAGCGGTTCGCCCGTGTTGAACACGCGCAGCGACTCCCCGGTGTTCACATTCCATAAACGTGCTGTGCCATCAAACGAGGCGGAGAGCGCCATTTGCCCGTCCGCGCTGAAAGCCACCTTGAAGATCGGCCCGCTGTGCCCTTCAAATGGGCGGATCAGATCGCCGGTTGCCACATTCCACAGGCGCATGGTATCACTGCCGCCCGAGAGTGCCATTTGCCCGTCGGGACTGAAGGCGGCGGCGATCGCCGGGCCAAGATGACCAAGAAACACGCGGTTACTGTGATTCGTGAGATCGAGATCCCACACCCGCATGGTGCCATCAATGGACACCGACACGGCTGTTTCCGCATTCGGGGTAAAGGCTACATCCAGCAGCGCGCCGGAATGCCCTTCGAGGATGCGCTCCATTTGCCCGCTGTCCACATCCCACAGGCGAATGCCGCTGCCCCCCGTGCCGATCAGCACGCGGCGGCCGTCCGCGCTGAAAATGATCGGCGCGGCGACGCTGGTATCATTGGTGAATTCCTGGACTACGCTGCCCGATTTCGCATTCCACAGGCGAATGTGCCCATCAATCGTTGAACCGGAGAGCACGTTGCGGCCATCGGGACTAAGCGCGACAATGTTGACGTTCGTCGTTTCGATTTCCCGCACCAACGCCCCCGTTGCGACGTTCCACAGGCGGGCGGTCGGCTCATTCGCGCTGGACACCACAAACTCGCCATCGGCGCTGAACGACAGGCTGAAGATTTCGCTGGTGTGCCCGGTGAAGCGCCGAATCAGGCTGCCGTCGTTGATGTTCCACAGGTAGAGCACGCCGTTTCGCGCGCCGGAGATCACGCTTTGACCGTCCGGGCTGATCGCCAGTTCGCTGATGACATTGAAGGTCGGCGGCATGGTGGCGAGGACCTCACCCGTGGCGGCATCCAGCACGAGCAGCGACTGATCGTTGAGCGCCACGACGAGCTTATTCCCATCGGTGGTGAGCGCCAGCGCATTGATGCTGTCGGGCTGCGGCGCGAGGTCGCGCACGCGCGCGCCCGTCTGAGTATCCCACACGGTGAGCGCGCCGCTGAAGCTGCCCGTAATCGCCTGCTGGCCGTCCGCGCCGATCACCGCCGCGCTCAGGTCGTCGGACTCTGCCACGTCGAACACGCGCAGGGTATGCAGGCGTTCGGACGCGGGCACGAGCACCGCGTCGGCGGTTTCGGTGTACAGGCTGTTGAGCGACCGAATGGCGAACAGCGCCGCGAGTTCGGCGTTGGGTTCTGAGCCTTCGAGGAACTGCTGCGCGTAGCTGGCCATCCGCAGCGCGCGGATGCGTTCTTCCCCCGCGCGAATTTCAGCGGAGACGTAGGTCAGCGTCGGCGGAATGGCCGTGAGCACGGTGTTCGCGTTGGCGACGTTGGTCAGCGCCTCGTCCAGCACGACGCCGGAGCGCGTGAGCGTGACCGGGATCGGCGCGAGAGTCGCATTGGCGTTGGCCACCTGAATGACCGCTTCCTGCTGGCGCATTTGCGCGGTGGCGACGCGTTCGCCTGCGCTCTGCACTTCCACCCCGGCTTCATAGACGCTGGTCGCGGCGCTGGCTTCGCGCGCGTTCGCCTCGCCGATTTGCAGATTGGTGAAGATGAACACTGCCATAATGATCAGCGTGCCGACCACGCCGAGTGTGATCAACGTGATGCGGGCATTGCGCGCGTCCCGCTGCGCGCGTTTGGCGCTCTCTTCCGAGCGCTGCGCCGCTTCCTCCGACATTTTGCGGCTGGTTTCCAACTGCATGAGCCGGGCGGCGCGCTCGTTTTCAGCCTGACGACTGGCGGCGACGAACTGCCGCTGCAAGACGGTCGGCTCCGGTTGTTTGAGCTGCTGCTCGCCGCTGTCGATGCGGCGCTGCTTGTCGAGATCCCACCCCACGAGCCACTGCTCCGCGGCGGTCAGTTCGTCGCCATACAGCAGGTAGCTGGGGTTCTGCGCGTTATTGTCCCAGTCCAGCGACTGGACGAGATAGCGGGTATGCAGGCGCACATGCGTGAGATCAGTTTCAATCGCCTGGATCAGGGCGGCATATTCGCGGTCGAACACGTCCTGGGCAACGTCGCCGTTTTCGCTCTTGGGGAAAAAGATCCAGTTGAGGTGGCGTACCGCCTCCCAGTTGGCGATCCCTGTGCTGCCCCACAGTTGGTTGCCCCAATGGGCGTTGATTTCGGCTTCGATGTCCGGCGTGATGTTCTCATGAATCAGCGGGATGATGCGCTTGCCGTGCTTGCGGGCATAGGCGATCTCCTGATTGCACACTTCGCTGATCAGCGAGTTGCGGCTGACAACATTGACCACCGTCTCCGCGCGTTCGATGCCGTCAAAAATTTCGTTGAGCCAGTCGGCGGCGCGGGGGATATCCTGCCAGTCGATCCACACGTCGCGACCGGATTGTTCCAGTGCATTGGTCAACTGTTTGGCAAAGGCGGCATCGCGCCGGGAGTAGGAAATAAATATATCGGCCATAATCTGAAGTCCGCGACTGAACAGTAGAAAAACAGTATAGCGCGAATTGTTTGAAGTCGTGGACAATGGAAGCTGAAAATATGAGTAATCTAACTGCTTTGGCGCGGGATCAGACGGTGCCCTTCCGCGCATGTAGATCCGGATAGATCGAGTGAGGCTACGCCTGCATGGTGATTGAACCGTACCGCAGCGAACATCTCCCCGAACTGCAAATGCTCATCAACCAGCATGTGAGCGCCGTGCTGCCCGGTTGGGCGCTCCCCGCCACCTACATCGAACAGCATCTGGCGCGCCATCCACAGCAGATCATCATCGATCCGTGGGTGGCCGAGCGCCAAACGCTGGTCGTCACGCAGCGCGGGCAAGCGCGGGCGGTGGCGCATCTGCTGCGTTACGCCGACGATGACGAGGTCGGGGTAGAATATCGCGGATCGGGGGATATCGCTTGGCTGTTCGCCACCCCCGACCATCAGGCTGCGGCGTCCGCGCTGCTCGCTGCGGCGCAAGCCCAAATGCAGATCTGGAACGCGCCGCGCGTCTCTGCCTGGGACAGCGGTTTACCCGGCGCGCCCATTGGGGGCATTCCTGATGTCTGGGCGCATCTGGCGGACGTGTTTACGCGCGGCGGTTTCTCTCCGAACCCGGAGCGGAACGAAGCGCTATTCGGCGGGTGGCTGGACGCGATTCCGCTGCCCGGCGACGCTCCCGTGGACGGTCTGACCATCCGCCGCAGCGTCGGCAATATCTGGGGGACACGCTTCACGGCGTGGCGCGGGGATGAGGTGCTCGGTTGGTGCGAATGCGTTGGCGATCTGAGCGAAGGTGGCGCGCTGCCCGCTCTGCGCGGGTGGGGCGAGCTGGCGGAACTGTACGTCGAGGAACCATGGCGGAATCGCGGCCTTGGCGCATGGTTGGTGCGGCATGCCGTCGAATGGCTGCGGCTGGCGGGGAGTACGCGCGTGGTGCTCACCGTGGCCGCCGACGATGAGGCAGCAGGCGCGGGGCGGTTCTATCGCCGCTTCGGGTGGGATGTGTTCACGCGCATGCAGGACGGGTGGGCGCTGCAATAAGCAGTCGACCTGCCGAAATGAACCCAATTCAGACAAGAAGTTTTGGATTTTGGAGGCGTCTTGGACATTGTTCTATTTTGGTGCTTGGTAGAAACCACAAAAAGCGCAAGCGACAATGCTGGGGACAAACAAGCCGAACTTCTGGTCAAAGAATTGGTGTCACGGCCAGTAGAGGAAGTTCTCGAATTTGAACGAATTTTTTCGGGCTTGGTGGCTCGGGCTGACCTCGATCATCTCAGCGATATTGCTGATTTCATCTATGGTGGTTTAGGGGACAGCGGTTGGTGGGATTTCCGGGCTTGGCTGGTGGGACAGGGGCGAGACATCTACGAACAGGTGCTGGCTAACCCCGAAACTCTAGCGGATATCGTTCCTCTGAACGCACGACGTGACATCGTGGCCGAGCCGTTGATCTTTGTGGGGCAGAACGCGTATCGAGAGAAAACCGGAACAGACCTCATGCCCTCACTTCCAGCCTATCCATTTGAACCCCTATCGAGAGGCGAAAGTCTTTGGAAAATAGCTTCTTCAACTGAAGACTATGATCGCCGCTTCAGAGATAAATACCCCCGGATTTGGGCAAAATTCCGGGAAGAAAATACGGAATAGCACGCATCAGTCTTGATCTATTCTGTGTTGGGCTGAACTAGAGTTTCAAAGCCATTATTCCCTGCACCACCAACGGAGTTTGCCATGAAGTGGAATTCCTATCGACACAACCTGAGCCGCAGATGGATCTTCATTGGATTGCTCTGCTTATTGAGCGCAATCCAGATAACCCCGGTTGCTGCGCAAACCTCTATCGTGACTAACGGGACTGACCCAAGCAGTCATTTGCCCTATTTTGAACTGCACAATTCCGCTTGGAACTTGGTTGGGGCGGCTGTCGATGCCACCGGAAGCCGAGTCGCAGTTGGTCTAGAAAATGGCGACATTCACATCTATAGCAACGCCTTTGAACTCCTAGACACGTTATCCGGCCATACTGCCGCCATTGGCGCGCTGGATTGGTCCCCTGATGGCACCCGCCTTGCCAGTAACAGCCTCGATAGTTCCGTGAAAGTGTGGAATGTCGTCATCGGTGCTTTGTTGGCCACGCTGTCCCCGCACTATGCCGTGCCGATAGCTATAACTTGGAGTCCTGATGGTTCGCAGTTAGCGATCTCCTCCTATACCGTGCAAACATGGGATTCTGGAGCTCCGGTATATAACTCTGCCGGGAACCCGATCACCGATGGCATGCTTGAACTCTGGGATATGACCACCTTTTCACGTCTGCAAGCATCCCCGACCCTGCGAATGATCGGCGTGACTCTCTCTTGGAACCCGGAAGGAACACAAATCCTGATCCCGGTTTGGGGGGTGAACCGGATTTGGGATATCCGCACTGCTCAATTTACGCAGCAAATCCCTTCGCTCTGGTTTAATATCCTGACAGCGCAATGGAGTCCGACGGGGGAACACATCGCTTATGGCATGGTCGGTGACCCCACGAGTGACGCGCTGATTCCGGTGAATATGGTGGTCGTCGATTTAGCCAGCGGGCGATCAGTTGCTATTGAAGCTGCAGCCAATAATGTGTCTGGGCTAACCTGGCATACCAACGGTGCATGGCTGGCGTGGAGTGACCTTGGCTCGAAAGATTTCTATCTCCTGCATGTGCCAACGAGCACTAGGATCGTCGTAACGGGTCATAGCGATTACCTAAGACAACTGTTTTGGAGCGGTGACGGCAGTCATTTAGTCAGTACGAGTATCGATGGTACTGTCCGGATCTGGGACACAACCACGCTTGTTGAGCCGCCAGAGCCGTGAATCAAAACGGGATGCTCCGCTTGAGCATCCCGTGTCGCATCCCGCTCCTACACCGCAGAAAGGACGACCGCCGTCCCCCCTGCGCCTAGCCTCTGGGGCTGTAGAAGGGGTTCTCCCGCACAATTAAAGCGGCTGCGTTGTCCGAACGCGAGTCGCTGATGTGGTCATACATAATACCGCGCACCCGGAAACCGTTTCGAATCTGCACGGAGAGCGTCGGGTCAAAGAGCTTGGCCTGATGCACCTGCAGAACATACTGCGCGATAGTCATTTGTTCCTTGTACTGCTCATAACCGGGGAACAGCGCTCCGGCCACTTCGCCGCGCAAATTCAGGCGGCGCACCAACTCACGGCGCGCGTCATACAGCTTGCGTCCCAGCTTCAACCCGCGGTATTTCGGGTGGACGCTCATATCGGCGCCGTACAACCACTGTCCATGGGGCTCATGATTCGTCAGCCAGCCGTCGGCAATGGCTTCCATGAAGGTGTGATGATTGTTGATGAAGTCGAAATTCGTGCGGAACGTGCTCGTCGAACCGACCGCGATTTCGCGACCGTTTTCGCGGACGAGCGCCACGATTTGACCTTCGGGGAACAGATCGAGGTGCTTGAGGTACTTCGGGACCGAAATCAGTTCGTCATCCACGAGCGTGGGGAAGGCCAACCGCTGAGCGTCCGCTAAGGCTTGGACGTGTTCCGGTCGGGTCTGCGTGATGATGACGTGGTGCGTGTGATGCTGCGGATGCGCAAGGTGATTCGTGTGGGCGTGCGCGTGCGTATGCCCGTGATGGTGACCCGGCGGATGATCGGTGTGTTGATCGTGGTGCGCGGGTACGAGATTGGTACTCATAGTATCAAATGCCTCCCATATACACTGCCTTCACTTCCTGATACTCCAGCAAACCTTCCTCACCGCATTCCCGTCCCATGCCGCTCATCTTGACGCCGCCAAAGGGCATTTCCGGTGTGCTCGGAAGCCAGTCGTTAATCGCAACCATCCCAAACTCCAATCTCTCGTATAGGTGAGTAGCTGTCTTCAAATCGTTCGTTTGCACATACGCGGCGAGTCCGTATTCCAGACTATTCGCCTGCGCAATTGCCTCATCTACATCCCCAAACGGGATGATCGGCATGACCGGGCCAAACAGTTCGTCCCGGTACACCGGCATAGCGGTGGTCAGCCCCGTGATCACGGTCGGCTGGTAGAAGTAGCCGTGCGCCAGATGATCGGGGCGCTTGCCACCTGTGAGCACTTCCGCGCCGTTTTGCGCGGAGGTGGTAACCATCGTATTCAGACGTTCACGCTGCGTCGCGTTGATCATCGGCCCCATGTCGGTCGACATCTCCAGCCCGTTGCCGAGCGTGACCTCTTTGGCGAAGCGCGCCGTGTGTTCGATGAATTCTTCGGCGATGCGGCTGTGCACAAAGAAGCGCTGCGGCGCGATGCACACTTGCCCCGCATTGCGCAGTTTGGCGGTGACCGCCTGCTGCGCCACGACTTCGACGTTGACATCGGGGAAGATCAGCACCGGGGCGTTGCCGCCAAGTTCCAGCGACAACCGCGTGACGGTCTGCGATGCGCCGTCCATGAGCAGCTTGCCGACGCGCGTGCTGCCTGTGAAATGCAGCTTGCGCACGCGGGCATCTTTCAGGAAGACCTGTCCCATCGCCGCCGGGTCGCCGTTGATCACATTGACCACGCCCGCGGGAATACCCGCTTCGACGAGGGCTTGCGCGTACATCATCGCCGAGCGCGGCGTGTATTCGGAAGGCCGACCGACGACGGTGCAACCCGCTGCCAGTGCTGCTGCCCACGCGCGGGCGAGGTTGTAAACCGGGAAATTCCACGCGGTGATCGTCGCGACCACGCCAATCGGCTGGTGCACGACCAAGAGGCGGCGATCCGCGCGCCGCGCCGGGACGACGCGCCCCGACGAATGCTTGGCTTCTTCCGCGAACCAATCGAGCAGGTTCGCGCCCGTCTGCCATTCAGCGGAGGATTCGCGTAAGGGCTTGCCGCATTCTTGCGTGGTGATGACTGCGAGTTCGTCAATGCGCCCGCGGATCCATTGGGCGGCACGGTGGAGGATATCAGCGCGTTCGTAAACGGTTTTGCTCGCCCAGGCCGGGAAAGCCGCCGCAGCCGCATCCACCGCCGCTTCCGCATCACGAGCGTTGCCGAAGGGGAGTAAGCCGAGCGTTTCTTCTGTCGCCGGGTTGATTAGCTGCCAGGTGCCTTGATCGAGTGCATCGACCCAACCGCCGCCAATCAACTGCTTGAAGGTGAAGACCGTCATGTTATTCCATTGATTATATAGAATTGTGTCTTAAAGCCTATCTTAGCAGATGAACCCCTATTTTAGGGGGGATTTGCGAAGAAAATTCGGCGAGATGTACAAAAATTCTAACGTTATTTTGAGTAAAACGGTCGTATACTTCACAAGGTTGTTTTTTATTCAGCTTGTGAATAGTTTCGCGAAGGAGAAACCAGACGCCGATGAACACTGTCCGTATGGACGCCGTTTTAAACGACACCAATACCGTGACCCCTGCTCTTGTCGTAGATTTCGACATCATCCGCAATACGTACCACCGTTTCGAGAACGCCTTCCCCGGCGCACACATCGACTATGCAGTGAAAGCCAACGCCCACCCGCTGATCATGCGTGAAGTGGTGGAGCTCGGCGGCGGTTTGGAAATCGCGTCACTGGCTGAATTGAATCGAGCTCTCGAAGTCGGCGCGACGGGTCAACGGATTATTTGCAGCAACCCGATTAAAAACCCGACTTTTCTCGCTCGGATGCAGAATGCGGGAGTGTACGCCTGCGTGGTCGACTCGACGCACGAGGTGGAAAAAGTCGCCAAGTTTGCCCCTGGCAGCCGCGTTTACGTCCGGTTGGCCGTGGATAACACCGGGAGCGTCCTCCCGCTGGCGGGCAAATTCGGCGTGGACGGCCAAACGGCGCTCGCCCTGTTTGATCAGGCGCGGGAGCTCGGTTTGCAGCCGATCGGTTTGTCGTTCCATGTCGGTTCGCAGTGTCTCAAGGTCGCCAACTGGGTGAATGCGCTCAAGGCGTCCGGCGACGTCATGCGGCAGGCGGCGGAACGCGGTCATGACCTGTATTTCGTCGACATCGGCGGCGGTTTCCCGGCGGGCCACTGGCACAACGCGGAAATTCCCTCGGTCGAAGAGATCGGCGTGGCGGTCATGCAGGCGGTCGCGGATTACATCCCGGCGCACCCGAACCTCATGCTGATCCTCGAACCCGGTCGCGGTCTGGTTGGCGACAGCGGCAAGATGATGGCGGAAGTCGTCGGCATTGCCCAGCGCGGCACGGATACGTGGTTGTACCTCGACGCAGGCGTGTTCAATGGCCTGATGGAAACCTACGAAGGCTTCCCCCCGGTTGTCGGCGTGCTGAACGGCGAAGGCCGTCCGATGCGTAAGTACACGCTCGCTGGCCCGTCCTGCGACAGCTGCGACGTCGTCGCGCGGCACATCGAACTGCCGGAAGTCGAAATTGGCGACCGTCTGGTCTTTGTGGATGCAGGCGCGTACACCAACGAATACGCGGCGGCGTTCAATGGTTTCCCCATTCCGGAATTCATTCCGCTGAATGTGGAGCAGATCATGTTCGAAGTGTACGTCGCGTAAATATATCAGCCTCACCCCCAACCCCTCTCCCTTGGGAGAGGGGTCGCGCGCAGCGCGGCGGGGTGAGGCCAAAACGCCAAAATTGTAGAAGGCGATCCCACATGGGATCGCCTTTTTGTTTGCGCTCAATGACTGAGACGAGCAAACCCTTACGTTATTTCTAATACATGTATACTTACACTTTAACAACTCCAACTTAACAACTCCAATGAGGCCTTCGATGAGACGTTCGTTGTGCATTTTCACACTGCTGTCCGCGGTGCTGTTGGTCAGTGTGATTGCGCCTGTGCAGGGCCAGATCAGCACTACCGCGTTCACGGTAGATGCCACTACCAATCCCGTGACAGCGACGCAGCCGGATGGATCGAGCGCTGACATTGCCACCGACGAAACCGTCACGCTGCGCATCCAGTTTGTACTCCCGGAGTCCACGACCATTTCGATCAGGACCGATACGGTGCTGGGGGCCAGTTTCACCTATGTCAACAACTCGGCGCGGGTGTCGTATCTGGCTGGCACGCTGCCCAGCTTCAATGGGGACTTTGCCGGCATCCAAAACGAAACGGAACCGAGCTTCACATTTCCGGCGTCTCGCGTGACCGTGATTGGCAGCACCCTCTCCTTCGATTTCGGCAGCGCGATCAACAACGATGGTGATGGTGACGCCGAGAACCTCATCATCGAATACGACCTCATACCGGCGGTCGGCGCGGTGAGCGGGACGGCGGTCAACCTCACGTATGATCTCGTCATCGACGAGGGCTTGCCGACGGAGGAGGTCACGACCTCCAGTCAGGTCACGCTGAACCTTGTCGATCCGCCGGGCGTTACCGTGACGCAGTCGGGCGGGGGCACGGCGGTGACCGAAGGCGGCGCGACGGATACGTTCACCTTCGTGTTGACCAGCCAACCCAGCGCGGATGTGACAATTACGGTCACGCCGGATGCGCAGGTGAGCGTAGACAAGCCGACGCTCACGTTTACCTCCACGGACTGGAACACCGCGCAAACCGTCACGGTGACGGCGGTCGACGACAATGTGGCGGAGGGCAGCCCACACAGCGGCGCGATTACCTTCGCCGCGGCAGGGGGCGGTTACACGGGGTTGAGCATCACGCCGGTCAGCGTGAGCATCACCGACAATGACAATAGTGGAGTCACCATCACCGAAAGCAGCGGCAGCACGGCAGTGACCGAAGGCGACGCGACGGATACCTTCACCGTCGTGCTGACCAGTCAGCCGAGCGCGGATGTGACGATCACCGTCACGCCGGATGCTCAGGTGAGTGTTGATCAACCGACACTCACGTTTACAACGCTGAATTGGAACAGCGCGCAGACGGTCACGGTGACGGCGGTTGATGACAGTGTGGCGGAGGGCACGCCGCACAGCGGAGCGGTCACCTTCGCCGCGGCGGGGGGCGGTTACACGGGTTTGAGCATCACAGCCGTGAGCGTGAGCATCACCGACAACGATAATGGCGGCCTCAGCCTCGCGCCGCTCGCGTTCCAACTCACCGAGGGCGTAACGAACAGCTACACGATCCGCCTGTTGTCCACGCCGACCGTCGCGCCTATCACCTTGCTGGTCGAATTCCCGACCGATCAGGTGAGCGTCAACGGGAACAACACGCCGTTTACGCTGACCTTCAGCGATACGACGCCGCAGACGATCACCTTCACGGTGCTGGCGAATGCGGATAACAATACCCCCCGCGCGATCACGATTCGGCATACGATCACCAGCTCCAGCGCGGCGGAGTACCCACCCGGCACGCAGGCGGTCGTCACGCTGGCGATTGATGACGTGCCCCCGCCGCCACCCTCCCCAACCTGCGACAGCGAGAACTTCAGCGTAGATGGGGTCGTGCGCACGGGCGTGCCGGATGGACTGGCGAACGCGATCAACTGCCGCGTGCTGTATCACAACGGCAGCGCGACCACCTGGTTGGGCAGTCCGCTGTATAGTGCGGCGCATCTCGGTGTGCCGGGGCTGCTCGATCTGGGCGTACTGCAAGCGGTCGATATCTTCAGCCCGCCGCCCAGCAATCTGACCTATTTCCAGAATGGGATCGTCATGTGTTTGCGCGGCGAAGGGACGCTGATCTGGCTGGCGGCGAGCCATGCGCCGCGCACCGCGGAGATCATCGGCAGCTACACCGTGCCGGAGTTTCCGAACTTCACCTGCGCGTCACTGTTCGAACCGGGGACGCTCATTCTCGTCAGCGTGGATCCACTCACGCGGTAAGCGATGCCACTTGCAGGTCGCGTAAAGCGCGCTGTGTAAAAATGAAGGCGATCCCAACCGGTATCGCCTTTTCATACTTATACTCAGAATTGCAGCTGCGGTAAGGGGGGGCAATGCGCCGCAAACGTTGGTTCTTGCTCATCTCACTCGTTACAGTGATCTGCCTCGCTATAGTGACTGTCATCGTTTTGTATCTGCTATCTAATATGTCATTTCGTATGGTGTATCAAGATTGCGCGGGTGTCGCGTTTAACTTGCCAGGTCACGTCGTTGATGCAAGTGGGCAACCGATTGAGGCAGCAGCAATCCGGTTAACGGTTCTGATGAAGAGTCTTGGTGATGAGAACCTCATTGTAGAAACGCACTCGGACGCTCAAGGTGATTTTCAGGTCTCGGGTTACGCTTTCGCGTGCGCGTTTTTCACCATTGAGGTGAATGCCAGTGGCTATCAGACCGGAACTATTGGCGGCGATGTCTGGCAGACACTGCCACCAGAACCCCGCGAGTTTGTCATCACCTTGGAATTTGAATAGTTCTGCTAAATGCCGCTAAACAGCGCGTTGACGGGTACGGCGAATCCGGGGAGCAAATCGAGCATCAGCGTGTCATTTTCGGTGAGCAGTGTGGTGTCATCAGGTGTAACCACTTCGACCGTGCGCGTCGCTGGATAAATCAACACGACGACGCGCACGCCGTTGGCGAGATATGTTCTGGCTCGATCTGCCATCGCTTTGTGTGTTCGATCAGGTGATTGAATTTCGGCAACAATGTCAGGCATAAACGGCGCAGCCCCAACGCGGGTAACGGGCTTGTTCCTATCGAGGACAACTGCTAAATCAAAAGAGAAGATGGTCTGAGGATCATTCTCAGGATGGAAATCAACACCGCCCACGCCAGCCCGACCGACAGGGTGTTCTCTTAGACAGAGCGCGAAAGCTGTGCCGATTTCGCCCAAGACGACCATGCTGGGAAACAGATCAGCAGGAATCACTTTGTTCGTTCTCGCAGGAAGTGCACGAGCACGGTGATATTGTCGATCTCGGCCAACGGAACAGACGCCCACACCGCGCCATCGCGCTTCTTGAGGTGGAGCGCGCGCGCTTTGACCTCCCACCCGCCGAACTGATCCCACGGTAGATCGCGGCTGTCGGCGCGTAAACCTGTCGCGCTCAAGCGGATCTGCTCGCCGAAGGGGATGGTTTCGCCCGCCGCGAGTTTGCGCTCGAAGCGAGGGATGAGCACGCGATCCACGCGCTGGTTGAGCTGTTCGCCCAACTGCGCGACGCGGACATACAGGTTGGAGATGGTGAAGGTCTCGCCCGCCAGTGTGTGGACGGTGAAGCGGTAGATCGTGCGGCGCAGGAGCCCGCCGAAGTAGGCGCGGCGTTCCGCGCGCATGCGCAGCGCATCGATCTCCTCATAGTGGAAGAAGATGGTCTGCGAGCCCTCACGATAGCTGAAGCCGCGCTCAAACACGACAATTTCGCGATTCCAAATGTGTAGAATCGACCAGCCGACTGTGAGCACAATAATGGCGATCAGGATGATCGTCAGCGGCGGCGCCCACCACGTATCGAGCGTGGCGAGCGTCGCGTTGAGCGTGAGATAGGCGATGCCATCGATGAACCCGCCGATGATCAGCGGGCGCAGGCGATTGCTCGGATGGTTCGAGATCACCGCGCCCAACACCGGATCGGGTGGGATAGGCGCTGCTTGGGGCGCGGCGTTGAGCGGTTGGGTCATCCGGCCACCGGCTGTGAGACGGTCAGATTATCAAACTGAATGATCGTGCCGAGACGATCCGCGGCGCTGGCGGCCAAGCCGACCTGCCCGTCGCGGTAGGTGTCATCGGTCGCTTCGCCGACGAACGTCCCGTTGACGTAGAACGCCAGATAATTGCCCACGCACACGGCGCGCAGCGTGTTGGTCTGCATGCCCTGCTTGATGGCGTCGCTGCCCGTCCAGTTGACCAGCGGCGTGAGGTTGCGCCCCCGCGCCCGCATGATCGCGAACTGGCCGCCGCCCTGAATCAGGAACAGGTAGCCGTCGCCTTCATTGCGCGGATCGGCGGGGAGGACTTGAGGTTCGATGGTGGCTTCCGCAGTCGCGACGGCAGTCGCTTCGGCGGTGACTTCGGCAGTCGCTTCCAGCGTCGCCTCCACGGTGGCTTCCGCGGTTGGATCGGCAAGGATGGCTGCCAGTTCCGGATCAGCGGCGGCGGGCTGGCCGACCGTTCCGCGCACGCGGCACATCAGGCCGAAGGCGTTTTGATTTGGCTCGGTCATCTGCTGCACATCGGCCTCGACAATGACATCGGCGTAAGTCGCGCCCCATTGCCCCCACCACAGCGTGTTGTCGCCTTGCAGCACTTCGATGCGATACGCGCCGTCCTCGATCAGCAGATTCGCCGCGCCGGAGTAGATGCCTTCTTCAAATGTGCCGGATTCGGCGAAGGGGTAGGCGGCGTATTCTTCGCCTTTGGTGAAGCTGCGGACAGCCTGCGCGCCACTGCACGCGGCCAGAGCGAACATCAGCATGAGCAAGAGAGCGAGAGCATTCTTCATTGTCGTTTTATCCCTGAATCCAGCATAACTGTAACACATTACCCGAATTGCCGCCGAAGCGTTCAGAAGAGCAGCGATTGGCGGTTAGCGGTCAGCCAAACGCTCGGTCACGCTGCGGCCTTTCAACTATATCGCCAATTGAAATGGGATCGGTTTTTCTATCTTGAAGTCCTAACCTCGGCGCGTGACCTCACCCCCAACCTCTCTCCGAAAAGAGGAGAGGGGAGACCAGCGGGTGCTTAATTAGGTTAGATTCCGACCCCTCCCCGAATTCCTAACAGGGGTAGGTTTTTAATTGTAGGGACGAGGCATGCCTCGTCCTCAGTAGAAAATTGCACCAGGAACCACTCCGCGTAACGCCTTAACCCCCCTCAGTTAGGGAAATAGATGACGGGTGGGTTGCGCTCTCCAGAGAAAAACAGGACGAGGCATGCCTCGTCCCTACAGGTTCTTTGGCGCAGGAACCCCAGGTTCCATTGGGAATCATGAAAAACCTACCCCTGACAGACCCCGAATTCGGAGAGGGGAGCCAGCAAAAACCGCTTTTCTCCCCTCTCCCCGCTTGCGTGGGAGAGGGGTATTCAGAAGCCATTTGAAAATTACGCCATTTTTGCTGGGTAGGGGCGCACGGCCGTGCGCCCCTACAAACGCGTTGGAAATGGCACCAGCAGACCGCTGAGGAGGCGTAGAGCAGGCGCAGTGTGGATATGTTAGAATCCGGTTCAATCAATAGTCGCGGAAGGATGGGAAATGTCCACCGAACAAGCATTTCAAGCACAAGCCCTCCATCAGGATACCCTGCTCGATAAGCAGAACGTCGTCGGCGTGGCCGTCGGCTACAAAAATGCGACCGGCGAAAACACGGGCGATGTGGCCGTGGTGGTGCTGGTCGAGCAGAAGAAACCCCTCGCCGCTCTGACCGCGCAGGATGTGATTCCCAAAGAGCTGGAAGGGATGAAGACGGATGTGGTTGAGGTGGGCTATCTGCGCGCGCAGCAGACCGCGCGTGACCGCTATCGCCCGGTGATCCCGGCGGGCGTGACCATCGGGCACTACAAGGTCACGGCGGGGACGCTCGGCGCAGTCGTCAAGGACCGCACGACGGGCGCCACCCTCCTTCTCAGCAACAATCATGTGCTGGCCAACAGCAACGACGCGCTGATCGGCGATGATATTTTGCAGCCCGCGGCGATGGATGGCGGGCATCTCCCCGCCGACGTGGTCGCCAAGCTGGAACGCTTCGTCAAACTGCGCTACACCGACGAGACCAGCACGCCGCCCCCGGTCGTGACACCCCCGCCGACTCCGCCGCCCACCAATCCGCCGACGAACCCGCCCACGACCAACACGGGCTGCGATATCGTGTCGCTGGTCGTCACCGTGGCGAACGCGCTGGCGGCGCTGCTCGGCTCGTCGCAGCGCGTCACCACGACGACGCTCTCGGCCGGATCACAGACCGCTGGGGGGATCGCCGTGCCTGCGCCTGTCACCGGGACAGCGCTGGCCGTGCCAGAGAATCGCCTGGATGCGGCGCTCGCGCGGCCGCTGGATGCGAGCATGTTCTCATCGAATATCCAGACGATTGGCGTGGTTAGCGGCACGAAAGAACCCGTGCTCGGGATGCGTGTGCGCAAGTTCGGGCGCACTACGGAGTACACCGAAGGCAACATCACGCTGATCAACGCGACGGTGAATATCGCCTATAACACCGCGGCGGGCGCAAAGACCGCGCGCTTCGTCGGGCAAACGATCACCGAGGCGATGAGTCAGGGCGGCGATTCCGGCTCGCTGATCGTCGATGCGACCGAGAACAAGGCGGTCGGCCTGCTGTTCGCCGGCTCGACGCTGGCGACGATCTTCACGCCGATCACGGTGGTGCTGAGCGAGTTGAATATCGTGATCTAGCGCCGGACACGATTTTAGATCCTTTTTGACCCCTCACCCCCAACCCCTCTCCCACGCAAGCGGGGAGAGGGGCAACGCGGCGTAACTGCTGGCTCCCCTCCCTGAATTCGGGGAGGGGCCGGGGGTGGGGTGGGGCTAGGTCACGGAGCAAAGAGCTAAAGGCTAATTGCTAACAGCTAATTGCTAACAGCTATCAGCTATCAGCGAAGGAGCGTAAACATGTCCCAGAACGATGTCAATCAGCAGCTGCAGCGCGCCGCCGACGCGCAGCAGAAGTACAGCGACTATTTGATGGGGCTGCCGCACGTGATTGGCGTGGCGGTCGGGTACACCTCGCGTCATGGTCAGCGGGAAGCGGAGATCGGCCTGATCGTCATGGTGGACGAGAAGCTGCCCGTGGCGCAGCTTGCAGAGAGCGAGATCGTGCCGCGGCAGTTGGACGGCGTGCGCGTCGATGTGCAGGAGACGGGCGCGTTCAGCACGTTTTGATGAACCACACCCGAGGTCGGCTTTGGGCGAAAAGGTGGAAAGGCAAACCTCACCCCAACCCCTCTCCTCTAGGAGAGGGGAGACGTGGCGAGCGCTGTTGGCTCCCCTCCCTGAATTCGGGGAGGGGCCGGGGGTGGGGTCGGACGCTGACCTTTTTCAATACGCTCAAGCCTCGCTTCTACAGACTCATACCGAAATTGATGTCTCGCCTTCTTTGCTCTGGGCAAGGGGGACAGGTAATCGAGACTGTGAACTGTGAACTGTCCACTGTAAACTTGCAGCGTTTCGAATCAAGGAGTTTTAGCCTATGAAGCGACAGATGCGGTTGGCTGCGTGTCTGCTTTTGCTGGTGGTTGGGCTGGCAGCCTGCAACCTGAATCAGTCGCAGGTGACCTCAACCACCGTCAGCGGCAATCCCGAAGTGCGGATCGTCTCGCCGCTGCCCAACGCGACGTATCTGGAAGGCGTTCCCGTCAACATTGTGGCGAATGTGAGCAACGCGGGCGCAGATATTGACCGCGTGGAAGTGCTGGTCGATGGGTCAATTGTGGCGACGCTGGCGCAGCCGAATGACAGCGGCGCCGTGTCGTTCAGCGTGACGCATGGTTGGTCAGCGACGGGGGTGGGCGCGCATAGCATCGATGTCACCGCTTTCCGCGCCGATGGATCGAGCAGCGCACCCGCCGCGGTAAACATCACGGTGGTGAACCGCAACGCACAGCCGACAGCGACGAACACGAATGATCCCGCGGCGCTGCCCACCGTGACGCCGCGCACCACGCTCCAAGCCGCGACCGTTTCCGGCAACCAGTCGACGCCCGCCACCCAAACGAGCGGCGGTGGCAGCGCGACCTCGTCGGTGCCGACCGTGAACATCACCCAGGGCGTGAATGTGCGCCGCGGTCCCGGTCTCGCCTTTGACCCGCCGATTGGCGCGTTTGCCCCCGGCCAGACTGCGGAAATCCTCGCGGTGAATCCGGCGGGCGACTGGTACAAAGTCCGTTACGGCGGCGGCGAAGGCTGGGTCTTCGCTCAGTTGGTGCAGGCCACGGGCGACCTGAACAGTCTGCCCCGCGAAGCTGGTCCCGCCGTCCCGACTTCCGCGCCGACGGCGATTCCGCTGCCGACCGCGACCACCGCGCCGCAGAGCACGGCGAATCTTGTGGCGGGCATCGTCGAACTGAGCCCGGCGCAGCCCACCTGCGCGCAGACCATCAACATCGGCTTTGACGTGGCGAACCTCGGCACGACGGCCAGCAGCGCGAGCAGCACGGTCTCGGTGCAGGATGTGCGCGTGGCCGACGGCTCGGTGCAGGGCACGACGGTCGGCGGCTTCCCGGTGATCCAGCCGGGGCAGACGTTCCGCGTCACAATGGCGCTCACCGTGAGCACGTGGTACAACGAGGATCATCGACTGATTCTGATCATCGACCCGAACAACGAAATCCCGGAAAACAACGAAACGGACAACCGGCGCGAACACGTCTATCGACTTGAGCGCGGCAGTTGCCCATGAGTCAACCGGTCATCTTCTTCAACGTTCCCACGTCCGGGCATGTGAATCCCACGCTGCCCCTGACGCGGGAACTCGTTCGGCGCGGCGTGCCCGTCATCTACTATCTGACGGAAGCCTACCGCCAGAAGATCGAGGGGACAGGGGCGGAATTTCGCCCCTATCCCGCCGTTGTGGACGATCACCTGTTTGATGGGCTGGACGGCAGCAATCCGCCGGAGACCGCGCGCCGTCTGGTCACCACGACCTACGCGCTGCTGCCGTGGTTAAAGACACTACTCGAACAGGAACAGCCCGCGCTCGTCCTCTACGACTCGATGTGCCCGTGGGGCTGGATCGCCGCGGAGGCGGCGCATCTGCCGCACGTCTCATCGATGTCGCTGCTGTTGTTCACGCCCGCCATGCTCATTCGCAGCGGCATGCTGCCCGATCTCCTGTTGGTGGCGGCGCGGGGCTGGCGCTTGGCGCGGGAGTATCAGCGGACGGCCAACCAGATCACGCGGGAATACGGCGTGAAAGTACCTGACTTCGCCACGTTCCTGAACATGCGCGGCACGATTACGCTCAGTTACACCTCAGCGCTGTTTCAGCCCGCGGCGGCCAGCTTTGGGACGGGCATCAAATACGTCGGCCCGCAGCTCGAGGCACGCCCGGATGCGCCCGCCTTCCCATTTGACCAACTGAGCGGCCAACCGCTGATCTATCTCTCGCTCGGCACGGTGATCAATCGCAACGTGGCGTTTTACCGCGCGGCCATGAACTCCTTCAGCGACGCGCCGTATCAGGTGGTCATGTCGATCGGGCAGCACACGCCGATCGGTGAACTGGGCGCGCTCCCGGCGAACTTCATCGTGCGCCCGTCCGTGCCGCAGCTCGATGTGCTCCAGCGCGCCTCGGCCTTTATCACGCACGCCGGGATGAACAGCGTGCATGAGGGACTCTACTACAACGTGCCGCTGATCCTCGCGCCGCAGCAGCAGGAGCAGACGTTCGTCGCCAACCGCGCCGCCGATCTCGGCGTGGGCGTGCGCATTGATCAGCATGATGCGGTCACGCTGCGTCGGGCGGTCGACAAGGTGTTGAATACGCCGAGCTACCGCGAACGGGCACAAGAGCTCGGTGAATCGCTGCGGGCGGCGGGCGGCGTGACGAGAGCAGCCGATGAAGTCGAAGCTTTGATGAAACGCTAAGACCCGCGAGGAAAGCGCATGGCCACAACCGTCCGTCTGAAACAACTTGCCCAGCAGATCATCAAGGCGCTGCCGGCCAAACATCCATTGTTGGCGCTGGCGGCGGGACTGCCGCCCGTGCTGCGCTCTGCCGCCCTAACACGGGTCTGGGCGTATCTGGCGGCGACGCTGCCGCAGACTATGCCGCTGCGCACGAACCTCGGTTTTAGTCGGCGCCACTACCGCTTTACCAGTGACCAAGCGCGCGCTGTGTTCGGCAAACCCGAACTTTACGCGGGGGAACGCGGCGCGCTCGAACTGGCCAAAGCGCTGGCCCGGCATAGTCAGGGTTTTGTCGATATTGGCGCGCACCTCGGTTTTTTCGCTTTTTACGTGCGCGAATATCTGGATGACCGCTGCCCCGTTTACCTGTTTGAACCCGACCCCGACTTATTCAAACTGATCACGGACAATGTGATGTATGCGGCGCTGCCCAACGTGATCGCCGTGCGGCAGGCGGTCGGTCATGTGGATGGCACGCTCACGTTCTACAAGAACCCCGAGCATCCGGACATGGGGTCTATCACGACCGTGTTTGCCGAGCAGTACCAGACCACGCCGATCACGGTCGAAGCGGTGCGCTTCGACACGTTTGTCCACGCCCACCAGTTGCGGCAGATGTGCGTCAAAGTGGATGTCGAAAACGCCGAATTCGAGTTCGTCGAAGGAGCCAGCGGCGCGCTGGACGCCATCGACAGCCTGATCATGGAAGTGCTCGGTCCCGCACAGCAGAAACGCTTCGTGCAGCGCATGATCCGCGAGTACGGCTTCCACGCCTACTACATCAACGACTACCAAGTGGAATATGCGCCCGACGGACAGTTTACCTATGTGCATCCGCAGTATAACTGGCTGTTCTGCAAGGCTGCACCCGCCGCGCTGCGGGTGAAGCTGACCGGGTCAAAGCTTAAGGTGATTGAACCATTAGCCTAAATTGATCTCTACCCGTTTATGTGGCGAAGGCAGCGGCAAACGCGATTACAGTAGAGGTATATAAAGATCAACCTCACCCCTGCCCCCTCTCCTCTAGGAGAGGGGAACGGTGCGGTCATTTATTGAGGAGAGTCCCCTGATGACCACCCCCGCGGACATTTTAGGTTACGAGTTCGAGCCCATCACCTACAGCTATACAGAGCGCGATGTAGCACTGTACGCGCTCGGCGTGGGCGCACCCGCCGACCCGCTCGACCAGAAAGAATTGCAGTTCGTCTACGAATTGAGCGGCGAAGGCTTTAAGGTGCTGCCGACGTTCGCCGTGTTGTTCCCCTCACGCATGATCGATGTGATGCTGACCGGATCGCTGGCGGGCGTGAGCTACAACCCGATGATGCTCCTGCACGGCGAACAATACCTGTCCGTGAGCGGGCCGCTGCCCATCCACGGGACGATCACCTGCAAGCCGAAGATCGCCGGGGTGTACGACAAGGGCAGCGGCGCGCTGATCGTCACCGATGTGCCCTGTTACGACGCGGCGGGCGCGGAAGTTGCCTTCGGGCAGTACTCGATGTTCATTCGCGGACTCGGCGGGTGGGGCGGTGAGCGCGGCGCAAGCGGCGCGGCCAATGAACCACCCACGCGTGAGCCGGACGCCGTGATCAGCGAGCAAACGAGCATCAAGCAGGCGCTGATCTACCGCCTGAGTGGGGATGTCAACCCGCTGCACGCCGATCCCATGATGGCGGCGTTCGGCAATTTTGAGAAACCGATTCTGCACGGGCTGTGCTCGTTTGGGTACGCGGCGCGCGCGGTGCTCAAGGCATTTGGCGAGAATGATCCGGCGCGCTTCAAGAGCATCAAGGTGCGCTTCGCCAAGCACGTGTTCCCCGGCGAAACGCTGGTCACATCGATGTGGCGCGAGGGCGACCGCGTGATCTTTCAGACCAAGGTCGCGGAGCGGGACACGGTCGCGCTCAGTAATGCAGTGATTGAGCTGCGGTAGGACACCTCACCCCCGGCAAAACGGTCTTTTCTGTCTCCCCTCCCTGAATTCGGGGAGGGGATGGGGGGGGCGGACGCAGCGGACGCGCAGAAGCGCGTCCCTACGAAAATGTATTCGGTTTGGCAAGCGGTGTTGGCTCCCCTCCCTGAATTCGGGGAGGGGCCGGGGGTGGGGTCGGACGCAGCGGACGCGCAGAAGCGCGTCCCTACGAAAATGCATTCGGTTTGGCGAGCGGTGTTGGCTCCCCTCCCTGAATTCGGGTGGGGTCGGACGCGACTACAACAGGTTGTGGATTACGCCTTCCAGTTCTGCTTCATCAACAGGTGCCCGGTGAATTCGGCGTAGCGGCTCATCGCGTAGATCAGCCGTTCACGCCATGAGGGCACGATCAGGAACTGGCGGGCAGCGATGCCGTGGACAATGGCTTTGGCCATCGCTTCCGGCTCATGCTGCGTGACAAAGATCGACTTCTGGTTGATGAAACTGGCGTCCTTGTTGTCCCCGCCGATCATCGGCGTTTTGACGAAGTGCGGGCAGAATACGCCCACATGCACACCCGCGTCCTCCAATTCGATGCGCAGCGCCTGCGCGAAGCTCAACACGCCCGCCTTGCTTGCTGCATAGGCGGCAAATTCCGGCGTGCCGTAGAAGGCTGCGACCGAGCCAAACAGCACCAGCGAACCGCGGGTTGGCTTCAGCGCGGGGATGACCGTGTGCGCGACCACTGCCGAACCGCCGAGATTGATCGCGATGATGCGCGCCTGACTCGCGGCGTCCAGCGTTTCGACCAGCCCCGTTTTCATGATCCCGGCAGCATGCAGCACCCCATCGACTTTGCCGAAGGCGGCTAAGGTGGCGCTCAACGCGCTGGCGACTGCGTCGGGCTGCGTCACATCGACGACGCTGCTGGTGCCCTCTAGTTCGGCGGCGCGGTCAGCGACGGACGGGTTCATATCCCACAGGGCGACGGTCGCGCCCAAGCTGTGCAGCAGCCGCGCGGAGGCCAAGCCCATTCCGCTGCCGCCGCCCGTGATGATCCAGTGTTTGCCCGAAAATGATCCCATCGCAGCCTCCTGCCCTCTCTGAAACGAACTTATGCGAGAGTATAACGCCGGGTACAAATGACACCGGAAAAGCATGAAAATCCGCGCGGCTGCAACGAATCCATAAGGGTTTGCGTATACAGTAAATGTGGTGACAAAACCTGCAACTTGTACCTGAATTCAAGGAGAAAATCACATGCGTAAAGGGTTGTTACTCATCCTGTTGGTGCTGTTGACCGTGAGCGGCGCGGCGCTGGCACAGGATACCCCGCCCGTGTTTTGTGGTGCTTTGAGCGAAGCGGATTGCGCGCTGTTGGAACAGTCGCAGACGGCCATGATGGGGCTGACGACCGCAGCGGCGGATTTCAATGTGGACGTGCTCATTGAAGGGGACGGCCAGTCGATCCCGATCACCTTGGCCGGCAGCGGGGCCTTCTCCGGTTTTGATCGCATGGATCATGAACTCGATCTCGGCGACATGACGGAACTGCCCGACATCACCCCGATGCTGGAAGCGCTGCGCGGTTTCAGCGGTGACCTCGCGCTCACGCTGACCGTGCCGGAAGATCTGGCCGAGGACATGCCCACGAACAGCGTCACGCTGGAACTGCTGCTGGTGGATGGCATCGGCTACATCAACTTTGAGCCGCTGAAGCCGTTCACGCAGGATGGCGACATGGAACTGGATGGTTGGGGCGGTCTCGACATTGCCAGCCTCATCGAAGAAGTCTACAAGCAGATCACCCCGGAAATGCTGGCGGATTTCGGCCAGTCTGGCGAGATGTTTGCCGTCCCCGTTGAAAGCATGGCGCAGTTTGAAGACCCGGCGTTCATCGAGCAGTACATCAGCATCACCCGCACGGATGATGGTTCGGGCGCGACCGCGACCTTCGAAACGACCGTTGATCTCGCGGGCTTGATGAAAGACCCGGCCATGCAGGACCTGATCCGCGAACAGATGGCCGCGCAGGCCGAAGCGCAGGGCGACGATGTCAGCGACTCTGAGGCGCAGATGGCGCTCGGGATGATGGGGATGGTGTTCGAAGATTCGAGCATTGTCTTCACCGAGGAAATTGACACGTCGAGCGCCTTGCTGGCGGGGGCGAACATGAGCATGACCTTCGACCTGAGCAATCTGGCGGAGATGGACGACAGCAACAGCGGCCCCGCCGTGATCAGCGTGAATGCGTCGGTCAGCTATACGTATGATGATCTGCCGGCCATCGTCGCGCCGGAAGATGCGAGCATTCTGCCCTACGAAATGCTCATCGGTATGCTGATCGGCATGAACATGGATCAGCAGTCGTCGTAACGGATTTCGATCCAAAGCGCCGAACTGTTAGGACGAGGCATGCCTCGTTCTAACAGGGGTGGGTTTCTAATCGTAGGGACGAGGCATGCCTCGTCCTGTTTTTGTCTGGAGAGGGCAACTCACTCGTCATCTATTTCCATAAGTGAGGGAAATTAAGGCGTTACGCGGAGCGGTTCTGGTGCAATTTTCGACTGAGGACGAGGCATGCCTCGTGCCTACAGGTTCTTTGGCGAAGGAACCCCAGGTTCCATTGGGAACCATGAAAAACCTACCCCTATCAGCTTGCCCCTCCCCGACTCCCTATAGAACCGGCCTCAATCTAGACTGTTGAGGTCGGTTTTTTGTTGCCTCATACATGAGAAACTCCGTAGATTCAGCCTTTAATTACGCCAGTAATAACTGATTCGGCGTACAATGAGCCCGCTTGTAAGCTCATGGAGTATAAGGCTATGCGTAAAGGGTTGCTTCTGGTTTTGCTGCTGCTCACGGTGGTGAGCGGTGCGGCGCTGGCGCAGACCACGACCGGTGAGGTGTACTGTGGTGATCTGAGCGCGGACGACTGCGCGATTCTCGAACAGTCGCAGACAGCCATGCAAAATCTGACGGCGGCATCGTTTGATTTGTTCGTGGACGTGCAGATTGAAGCTGAAGGCGAGCAGATGCCGATCAGTCTGGTGGGCAGCGGCGCGTATTCGGGTCTCGACCGGAACGCCGATCTGTCGCTGGACGGCATGGCGGCGCTCACGGCGCTGCGCGGCTTCAACGCCGAGCTGATGCTCACGGCCACGCTCCCGCAGTCGCTGGTGGAAGAGTCGGAGTCGCCCAACACGCTCACGCTGGAGCTGCGTCTGGTCGACGGTGTCGGCTACCTCAATTTCGATCCGCTGCAGCCGCTCATCAATGACCCGCAGTTCACGGGCTGGGGCGGTCTGGATCTCGCCGGGCTGATCGGCGCGCTCCTCGAAGACAATCCCGAGATTTTCAACGAACTCGGCTCGATGGCCGCTGGTTCGGGCGTCAACCCGGAGATGTTCACGAACATGGACACGCAGACGGTCGAGCAGTACCTGACGATCACCCGCACGGATGAAGGTTCGGGCGCGAATGCGACTTTCGAAACCACGGTCGACTTCGCCGGGCTGTTGGCGGATCCCGCTTTCCAGGACACGCTGCGCCAGCAGATGGACGCGAGCGGTCAGGGCATGACGGAAGCCGACCAGCAAGACGCCTTCGATCAGATGAGCAGCGCATTCCAAGATGCGACCCTGCTCATCCGGCAGGAAGTTGATACGGCGAGCGGTCGCACGGCCAGCCTGTCGGTGGAATTCGACGTGGCGGTGACGGATGCTGAAGATCCGAGTGAGAATGGCAGCGCTGCGGTGACCGCCATGATCAATTACGACTATGAGAACGTCCCGACGCTCACCGCACCGGAAAATGCCAGCGTGCTGCCCTACCAGCAGTTGCTCGGCATGGTCGGCGGCATGCTGGGCGATATGGGCGGCGCGCTCGGCGAGTCGAGCGGCAGCGCTGCTGGCGGCACGTCGACCGATGGCAGCATGGGCAGTCAGCCCGCCGTGACGCCGGAACCCACGGCAGCGGGGTAAGTCGCACCAGATTCTGTCGGGGCACGGCACGCCGTGCCCCGACGGTTTTCCCCAGAGTTGATTTCTCCTGATATTCATAATATGTACTGTGGGATGCGCACACTCGCTATACTAGGGCGAAGACCCTGACCACGAGGTGCGCGCCGTATGCTCCGCAAACTGCTGATTCTGGTTTTGTTGTTCACCGCCGCTTGCGGAACGCCTACGCCGCAAGGTCTGCTGCCGACCGTGGCCGTGCTTCCCTCGCTCACGGCGACCCTGACCGATGTACCGACCGCGACGCCCTCGGCGACGCCTCTGCCGAGCGCCACGCCCAGCCCTTCCACTACGCCGAGTCCGTCGGTCACTCCTTCGCCCAGCCTCACGCCGACGCCCAGCCTCACGCCCACCGATACGCTCACACCGACACCCGTCTACGCGCAGTTAGGCGCGTATATTGGCGCGCTCGCTGGAGAAGTGAGCGGCGAATTCATCGCCAGCTTTGAGCGCCATGTGTATACGGTGGCGGGCAGCGCGGGCGAATGGCTCACTGTGGCCATGAACGGCGACAATTCACCCGTTGATCCGGTGATCACCGTCTACGATCCGCTCGGCAATCCGCTGGCGCTGGATGACGACAGCGGCGGCAATGGCGCGGCGCTGCTCAATGGAGTGCGCCTCCCCACCACGGGCGAATACATTGTGCAGGTGGCGGGCGGCGTGAGCGGACGCTACACGCTGCGCCTGACTCGTTCAGCCAGCGCGCCTGTCGTCACGCCGATCCCGCTCTCCCCGACCGCGCTGCCGCCAGTCGGCACGGTCACGCCCGCGCCCGCCAGCGGTCACACGCTGCGGGATCACGTCCCGGTGACCGCTGTGCTCGAACCACGGGGTATGGCGCGCTACTTCATTGAAGCGGAAGTGGGCGATTTCCTCACCATCGCCGCCCGCTCGATCTCACCCTCGGCGAATTTTCGGCTTGAAGTCTTCAACCCGGCGGGCGAGATCATGATCAGCCTGAACGCCAACGAATCCGCCGCTTTCGGGGATGTGCTCATTCCCGCGCTCGGCGTGCTCGAAGCGGGCACGTACACCGTCATCCTGCGCGATGACGCGCGCATCGGCGGAGCGTACACGCTCAGCTATGGTCGCGGCAGTTCGCACAGCGATACGCTGCGCGGCGGCATTCCCG
This sequence comes from Candidatus Flexifilum breve, assembly GCA_016717205.1. GTDB lineage: Bacteria > Chloroflexota > Anaerolineae > Aggregatilineales > Phototrophicaceae > Flexifilum > Flexifilum breve. The sequence goes on along the minus strand of JADKGC010000002.1, from coordinate 872,081 downwards.
TCGATACGCCCGTGCGCGGCAACATTGAGCGGCGCGGCCTGCGCGATGTGTGGTCGGCGTACTGGGCACAGGGTGATCACGTTGCCGTCGAAGTGCTGGTCGATAACGCGAACTTTGCGGCGTCGTATCAGCTCATTGCGCCGGATGGCACGCTTGTCGCCGCCAGCGTCACCACGCCCGACGGCGCGCCGCTCATCGACATTCCCATTCCCGCCAGCGGCCTGTATCAGATCCGCGTCGAAGGCACCTTCGCGCGGACGTATGGCAGCTACACGCTCAGTTGGCGTTATGTGCAGCAGGGCGCAACGTCCACCCCCGTTGCGGGGCTCGTCCCGGTGATGCGTGTCGAGGATACGGTGCTGGCGCGCACGAGTCCGCTGTACCCGTTTCAGGGGCGCGCGGGCGATCACGTGCGCATTCGCGTGCTCGGCGTCGATGGGTTCGATCCGCTGGTGCTGCTGCTCGCGCCCGATGGTGCGAGTCTCATGGGATCGGATGATGTCGACGGGCTGAACCCGGTCATCGATTATGTGCTGCCCGCCGATGGCACCTATTTCGTCGAGATCGGCGGGTACGGCGGCACGGGCGGCACCATGCAGTTGATCATCGAGCGGTGGGAGTAGGGAACCGCAAAAGCAACCTCACACCCCTCACCCCCAACCCCTCTCCTACGCAAGTTGAGGACGGGACACTTTTAACAGTCGAGTCGTTGTAGGGACGCGCTTCTGCGCGTCCGTGGCGTCCGACCCCACCCCCGGCCCCTCCCCGAATTCGGGGGGGAGACAGCGGCATCCGTCGGTTCGGAATGGTTTTCGTAGGGACGCGCAACGGCGCGTCCGCCAGATTGCAGGCGAAACGGACGCCCCGTTGGGCGTCCCTACAATCCCTTGATTCCTCCGAGGGGATTTAGGGGTGAGGCCAGCAAACGTGAAATAGCCTCAGGCCTTGTCTTTCCCCACGCCTCTCCCCGCCGGTTTTATCGGCGCAAATAGGTTGTGTTGCTCCCTCAAATCCGCTATAGTGAATCTATGGAATATTTTTCATAAGGTTAGGAGTTTAACGAGATGGTGCAGAGAGCCTTGCGTTTCTTCCTTGTGCTGGCGGTGATCGCCGCGTTTGTGCTGCCCGTGGCGGCACAGGATGCCACCCCAGAACCCGTTCAACCCGTCGAAATGGGCGCGGAACCGCTGTGCGACGCTCCGACTGGGCTGTCCGGCTCGATCAATATTGGCGTGGAATTCGCGCTGTCGGGCGCGGTGTCGGTCTACGGCTTGCCGCAGCGCGACGCCGTTCAGTTGGCGATTGACCAGATCAACGCGGCGGGCTACGTGGGTGAAGGCGTGACGCTCACTCCGATCTTCGAAGACTCGGCGGGCGACCGTGAGCAGGCGATTTCGGCCATGACGCGCCTGCTCGATCAGGGCGTCGTCGCCGTCATCGGCCCCACGCTCTCGTCGGAAATGACGGCGGCGGGTCCCGTGGCGCAAGAAGCGGGCGTGCTCGTGCTCGGCGTCAGCAACACGGCGACTGGCCTCAAGGATGTCATCGGCGATTTCTACTTCCGCGCCAGCCTCCCCGAAGCCGCGGTGATCCCCGGCACAATTGCGCAGGCCACCGAAGCGCTCGGCCTGCAGAACGTCGGCCTGCTGTATGGCAACGACAATGAATTCACCGTCAGCGGCTACGAAGTCTTCGCGCAGGCGCTGGTCGATAACGGCGTGAGCGTGGTCGGCGAAGAAACCTTCGCGACCGGTGATGTCGACTTCAACGCGCAGTTGACCAACCTCATCAATCAGAGCCCGGACGCGATTGTCGTGTCGGCGCTGGCCGCGGAAGCCACGCAGATCATCCTGCAGGCGCGCGCGCTCGGCTACACGGGCACGATCATTGGCGGCAACGGCTTCAACTCGCCCGCCGTGCTCAACCAGACGGGCGCGGACTCCAACGGCCTGATCGTCGGCGGCGCGTGGAACTACTTCAACCCGAATCCGACGCCGGAAAGCGTCGCCTTCGTGAACGCCTTCACCGCAGCGTACGGCTATCAGCCGGATCAATTCGCGGCGCAGGCCTATACGGGCGCGTGGCTGGTGGCGACGGCGATCCGCTGCTCCGGCTCGACCGACTCGGCGGCGATCCGCGATGCGCTGGGCACGGTTGCCGACTTCCCGACGCCGCTCGGCGTGTTCAGCTTTGACGAGGCGGGCGAACCCGTCCACGCCCCGATCGCGCAGATCGTGCAGGACGGCGCGTTTGTGCCGCTCTCCACGGTCATCGCCGCGAACGGGTAGGTAACTCTCCACCCTCGAGCCTCACCCCCAACCCCTCTCCGAACGGAGAGGGGCGAAAGACAAGCGTTTTCCAGTCCCCTCTCCCATGGGAGAGGGGATTTAGGGGTGAGGCGGCATGGAAGATATGGACTCTTCATGAACGACATCAACTGGTTGCAGCAAATCGTCAATGCAGTGTGGCTCGGCGGCGTGTACAGCCTGTTCTCGCTCGGTTACTCGCTGGTCTTCAGCGTGCTGGGCGTGCTGAATCTGGCGCACAGCGCGATCTTCATGTGGGGCGCGTTCATCGGGCTGTGGTTCGTCCTGCAGTTGGGTCTCTCGGTGTGGCTGTCCATCCCACTGGCAATGATCGGCGCGGCGCTCATCAGCGTGGCGCTCGAGCGGATCGCGTTCGCCCCGCTGCGGCAGCGCAACGCCCCGCGCATCTCCCAGTTGATCAGCAGCATCGGCGCGTCGATTCTGCTGGTGAGCGTCGCGCAGTTGGTCTTCGGCACGCAGCCGCAGCGCTTCCCGCTCGGCAGCATTCCGACTGATGTCATCCCCGGTTTGCCGTTTCGCGTCACGCCCATTCAGGTGATCATCCTGCTGGTGGCGCTCGGCCTGGTCGCCGCGCTCAATCTGCTGATCACGCGCACCAAGACCGGGCAGGCCATGCGCGCGGTCGCCTTCAATGAAAAAACCGCCAGCTTGTTGGGGATTCACGTCGGGCGCGTCTTCATGCTGACGTTCGCGCTGGCGGGGGCGTTGGCGGGCGCGGCGGGCGTGCTCTACGGCCTCGCCTACAATTCGATGACGCCGTTCATCGGCGAACAGGTCGCGCTCAAAGGCCTGACCGTGATTGTGTTGGGCGGTATGGGCAGCATTCAGGGCGCGGTGATCGGCGGGTTCGTCGTCGCGGGGCTGGAAGTGTTCAGCATCGCGCAGGGGGGCAGCAATTACCGCGATGCCATCGTGTTCGCGCTGCTGTTTGTGATTTTGCTGGTGCGACCGCAGGGCTTGGTCGGTCAGAAAGCCGCGACGAGGGCATAACCATGGACATTTTTCGCAGCATAGGCATCACCCCGATTGTCTTTCAGTTCATGCTCGTCAATGCCATCCTCGGCTTGAGCATTTATCTCACGCTGTCGACCGGGATGTTTTCGCTGGCGAACGCCGGCTTCATGGGCATCGGCGCGTATACCGGCGTGATCATGACGCAGAACTACGATCAGCCGCTGTGGCTCGCCTTGATCGCCGGGATGCTGCTCGCGGGCTTGATCGCCATTCCGATTGGTTTGCCCGTGCTGCGCCTGCGCGATATTTACCTCGCCATTGCGACGATTGGTTTTGGCGAGGTGGTGCGAATATTTATCCTCAACTTCGACAAGATCGCCGAAGCGTTCGTCGGGGAGCGCGTGCAGTTGACGCGCGGCGCGCTCGGCATCAGCGGTATTCCCGTGCTCACCCAAACGTGGCATCTGCTGTTGTTTCTGGTGGTCGTCAGCTACGTGATCGTGCGTCTGTCACGCTCGCGCTTCGGGCGGTCGATGGCGGCTATCCGGCAGGATGAACAGGCCGCGGCCAACCTCGGCATCAACGTCGTGCTGACCAAGAATATCGTCTTCATCCTGAGCGCGATGCTGGCGGCCTCGGCGGGTGTGTTCAACGCGCATCTCGTCCGCACCATTCAACCGGGCGGCTACGGCTTCAATCAGGCGGTCGATATCCTCGCCTACGCGGTGTTGGGCGGCACGACCACGTTTGTCGGCCCCATCGTCGGCGGGCTGGCGCTGACCGCGCTCCCCGAACTGATGCGCGTCGCCGAACAATTCCGCGGCGTGGTCAACGGGTTGATCCTCATGCTGGTGATCGTTTACCTGCCCGGCGGCCTCGCCGACCCGGCGCTCTGGCGGCGTCTCCTCCGCCGCAATCGCCGCGCATCAGATCAACCTGTCGCAACGGATCTGGATGGGCCCATCTATGCTCACGCTAACGAACGTTTCGCGCCAATTCGGGGGGCTGGCCGCCCTCACCAACGTCAACATGACTGTGCCGCAGGGCAAAATCACCGGGTTGATCGGGCCAAACGGTGCGGGCAAAACCACGCTGATCAACAACATCAGCGGCCTCGACCACCCGACGAGCGGCACGATTCAGTTTGCGGGGGCGGATATCAGCAAAGCGCCGCCGCATCGCATTGCGCAGCTCGGCATCGCGCGCACCTACCAGAACATTCGCCTGTTCGGGGAGATGACCGCGCTCGAAAATCTGCTCATCAGCCAGCACAAGCGCGGCACGGCGACCGCTTTTGAAGCGATGATCTTCGCGCCGCGCTACCGCCGCGAAGAACGCCGCCTGCGCGAAACCGCCATGCACCTGCTCGACCGCTTCAACCTGACGCAGGTTGCGCACACGCGGGCGGGCGCGCTCCCCTACGGCGATCAGCGGCGCTTGGAGATGGCGCGCGCGCTCGGCACCGACCCCAAGCTGATTCTGCTGGACGAGCCGACCGCGGGCATGAATCCGGTGGAAACGCACGAACTCGGCGAACAGATTTTGCGTCTGCACGCCGATGGCATCACCGTGCTGGTGATCGAGCACGATATGTCGCTCATCCGGCAGGTGTGCGAAGGCATCTACGTGCTGAATTTCGGGCAAATCATCGCGCATGGGCTGTACGATCAACTGCGCGGCGATCAGCGGGTGATCGAGGCGTATCTGGGAGAAGATGACGATGGCGCTGCTTGAAGTCCACGAGATTCACACCAGCTACGGCGCGATCAAGGCGCTGCGCGGCGTGTCGCTGCAAGTCGAGCATGGGCAGGTCGTCAGCCTGATCGGGGCGAATGGCGCGGGCAAATCGACCACGCTCAACACCATCAGCGGCATGCTCAAGCCGACGCAGGGGCGCATCGTGTTTGACGGCAAGGACATCACCGGGTGGCGGGCGGACCGCGTGACCGCGCTCGGCCTCGTGCAGGTGCCGGAAGGGCGGCAGATCATCGCGCCGATGACCGTGTACGAAAATCTGCAAATCGGCGCGCACCTGCGCAAGGATCGCGCCGCGGTGAGCGCCGACCTCGACAACATCTTCGCGCAGTTCCCGCGCCTGCACGAGCGCCGCGATCAACGCGCGGGGTCGCTGAGCGGCGGCGAACAGCAAATGCTCGCCGTGGGACGCGCGTTGATGATGCGTCCGCGCCTGCTCATGCTGGACGAGCCGAGCATGGGGCTTGCGCCGCTGCTGGTGAATCAGGTGTTTGAGATCATCAAGCGTATTCGTGAGCAGGACATCCCGATTTTGTTGGTGGAGCAGAACGCGCGTAAAGCCCTGCAAATCGCCGATCAAGCGTACGTGCTGGAACGTGGACAGATCGCGTATCAGGGTGAAGCGCACGCGCTGCGGCAGGACAGCGCGATCATTTCGGCGTATCTGGGCTAATAGGCCTAATTTCTGAGGTGGCATTCGCTCCGGGCTGCGCTATGATGAACATGGACCTCTTGTCCCCGGCATCCCAGATAACCCATGAGCGATCAAGCGCAGACCCAGACTATTCTCCGGCCCAGTGGCGCGGAGACGTATCAGGAAATCCCTCTGCCCGCGGGCGGTACGGCCGTGCTGACCTATAACGATTTGTGGCTGATGATCGTGTGTCGTAATTCGATGGACGGCGATTGGACACGCACGCGCGCCGCCGCGCTGATGGTCACGGACCCGGCGAAAAAGCGTGCTCTGGCGGATCGGCTGTGGCGGCTGGATCAGCAGTTGGGCGGCTTGCCCGCTATCCCGGACAACGTGCTGCGGCTGAATCTGGCGCGCGCTCACCTGTGGTTCAACGAGCGCATGGTGACCGACGCTAAAGCGGGCTAAGCGGCCGTCGTGAGCGGCAGCGTTACCGTAAAGGTTGTGCCCACGCCCACCTGACTCTGCACGTCGATTTTCCCCTGATGCAGATCGACGATCTGTTTGACGATAGCCAAGCCCAAACCGCTTCCCGGCGTATCGTTGACGTTGGTGGCCCGGTAAAACGGCTCGAAGATGCGCGCGCAGTCCACATCGGGTATGCCGATTCCGAGATCTTTGACCCGCAAGACTGCCGTGCGATCCGCCTCCAGCGTCACGGTGATCGGGCTGCCTTCCGGCGAATACTTGATCGCGTTATAGATCAGGTTATTCACCACATGGCGCAGCAGTTTGCTATCGCCATTGATCCGCGCGGAATCACAGTTTAGCAAGAGGTTCAGCGTGTGCGTATCGCAAGCGCGCCGAATCTCCGTAATCTGATCTTCGCAGTACGGCACCAGGTCAAATTCAGTCGGCGCGAAATTTGGCATAGTCGGATCAGTGCTCAGCAGCAGCGACACCTCGCCCATCAGATCACGCAGATGCGTTACCTGTTCAGCGATATTGTCGAGCTTCTGCATGCGCTGTTCGGGCGACATGCGCTCGTTATACGATTTGAGCAGGTCATACGAGCTGTTGATAATCGTCAGCGGCGTGCGGAATTCATGCGAGATCATGCGCATGAAGCGGGTGCGAATCTCCTGCACGCGGCGTTCAGTCTCCAGCGCGACGGTGAGTTTTTCCTTCTCGAGTATTTCTTTTTCCAACCGCTTCTGATCGCTCACATCGCGGTTGACCGTCACCATGCCGATCGGTTTGCCGGTGTCATCGCGGAGATAACTCACATTGGCGACGATGTGCAGGGGGCGCCCGTCTTTGTGGTGCTGAATCAATTCGCCGATCCAGGTCTGTTTCTCTTGAAAGACCGCGCTGATCTCCTCGATCGTCATATCCGGGTACACAGGCCGAAGCATTTCGCGAATGGGCTTACCAATCACCTCGTCGGCACGCCAACCGTAGATCCGCTCCGCGCCGGGATTCCACGTCAGAATGTGGCGCTCCAGATCCACAGCGAAGATTGCATCGGAGACGTACTGCAAAATGTTCGCCTGATAGGCACTTTGCGCTTCGGTCTTGTGGCGCAGGCGCAGCTGGTAGCGGAGCACCAGGTAGAGCGCGACCCAGGTCACCAGCACGAACAGCGAGCCTTTCAACACCTCGGTGTTCACGAAGAAGTGATGTTCGACCTCGGCCTCGCGCCAGACAAGCCAATCCGAAAGGAGGATCCAGAGTTCAGCGCCGATCAGGTAAATGAGCGCGGTGCGGAGCGCAATGCGATTATGAGTGGGCATAGACATGCGTGGTGAACCTCCGACGTGCTATTCCTGCGAGGTTCTGCGGCGGTACTTGACGCAGGCTAACTGTGATCATACGTCCTCATAGGACATACCGCAAGTTATGAATCACGTTATACGTAAATTTTGTGCCGCTTCGGGAAATCTGGGGAGAACGGGTCAGGCGGCATGGCTAATCTGGCTGCGCATGCCGCCGTGGTTACAGTGCTTACGGCAGTTTATTGCCCGCCGCGCGGTAGATCTCGTACCATTCCTGCCGGCTGAGGGTGATGTCGGAGGCGCGGCAAATATCCTGTACGCGCTGGACGTTGGTCGTGCCGATGATGGGCTGCATGTGCGCGGGATGCCGCAAAATCCACGCGATGGCAATGGCGGTGTTCGTCACGCCATAGGCCGCCGCCAGCTCGTCGATCTTCTGGTTGAGTTCGGGGAATTTCGGGTTATCGAGGAACACGCCCTCGAAGAACCCATATTGGAACGGCGACCACGGCTGAATCGTGATGTCGTGCAGGCGGCAGTAGTCCAGAATGCTGCCGTCGCGGTCAATCGAGGGATCGATCTCCATGTTGACGTTGATGCCCGCGTCGATCATGCCCGTGTTGGTGATGCTGAACTGGAGCTGATTGATGATCAGCGGCTGCCGGACGAATTTCTTCAGCAGTTCGATCTGCATCGGGTTCTGGTTGCTCACGCCGAAATACTTCACCTTGCCGCTGTCCTGCAAGATGGTGAAGGCTTCGGCGACTTCTCCCGTTCGACCAGCGCGTCCGGACGGTGCAGCAGCAGCACGTCGAGATAGTCGGTTTGCAGGCGCTTCAGGCTGCCATCAACCGCGGCGAGGATGTGCTCTTTGGAGAAGTCGAACATGCCTTTGCGAATACCCGCTTTACTTTGCAGAATCATCCGGTCGCGGAGCTGCGGCGTCATGCCGAGCGCTTCCGCGAATTTCGCTTCCGATTGACCGCCGCCGTAGATATCGGCATGGTCGAAGAAATTGATCCCCGCGTCGAGCGCGGTGTGGATCAAGGTGACGATGTCGGGATTGGTCATTTGCGAAATGCGCATGCAGCCGAGCGAAATCTCGGACGCATCGAGGTCACAGTTGGCAATTTTCACTGATTTCATGGCACAACATTCCTGTTTAAGTTTATCCGTCACCGAGTATACCCGACAGCGCGGCAAAGCGTGGCGTGCGTGAAGCGGTGGTTCGTAGGGATGCGGGCGGCGCGTAACCTCACCCCCAACCCCTCAGGGGTAGGTTTTTAATTGTAGGGACGAGGCATGCCTCGTCCTCCCATACTCACACGGCCACCACATCCGTTTAAACACCTCTTTTGCTTGCACAGACAACCGATCTGTTGCCCAATCCAGAAGAAAAGCCGGACGAGGCATGCCTCGTCCCTACTGGTTCTCGGCGAAGAAAACGGTGTTCGATGGGGAAGCATGAAATACCTACCCCTGTTAGCACCCCCATCCCGTCTCCCCGGAGAGGGGAGTCAGGAGTGCGTTTAACCGAGCGTCAATCTCAGTGATATTCGGGCAGCCAACTGCCGTGCGCGGCGATCAGGTCGTCAACCAGATCGTGAATCTGATCGAGCGAGAGTTCGGCGGCGGTGTGCGGGTCAAGCATCGCCGCGTGATAGATGTGTTCACGCTTGCCCGTGAGCGCCGCTTCCACCACCAGCGACTGCACGTTGACGTTGGTCATATCCATCGCGGCGAGCTGCGGCGGCAGCGAGCCGATCTTGGTCGGCTGCAAGCCGTTCTTGTCGACCAGCACCGGGACTTCCACGCAGCAGCCCTGCGGCAGGTTGTCGATCAGACCGTTGTTCGGCACGTTGCCGTACACGACGCGCGGCGTGCCGGTTTCGAGGCTGTGAACGATGCCCGAACCGTATTCCACGCTGCGGCGGATCTCGATGCCTTCGCCGCGTTCGAGCGCGTCACGCTGCGCTTCCCACCCGGCGATCTGCACTTCGCAGCGGCGGATGTATTCATCCAGCGGAATGTTGAACTCTTCGATCAGTTCCGGACGGTCACGCTTGATGAACCACGGCACGTATTCGCTGAAGTGTTCGCTGCTTTCGGTCACAAAGTAGCCGAGGTGCTTGAAGGCTTCATAGCGGACGCGGTTGGTCTCCGGCTGGCGGCCTTCTTCCAGTACCTGACGGATGAGCGGGTACAGGTCTTGGCCGTTGCGTTCAAACTTGAGGTAGAACGCCATGTGATTGATGCCCGCGACCACGTAGTTGATCTCTTCCAGCGGGATGCCGATGTCCTTCGACAGTTCCCACGCGGTGTGCTGCACGCTGTGGCACAGGCCGACCGTCTTGATCTTCGAGGCGCGGCTGATCGCCCAGCAGTTCATCGCCATCGGGTTGACGTACTGCAGGAAGGTCACATCCGGGCACAGTTCTTCCATGTCGCGGCACATATCCAGCAGCACGGGGATGGTGCGCAGGCCGCGCATGATGCCGCCGATGCCGAGCGTGTCGGCAATCGTCTGGCGCAGACCGTACTTCTTCGGGATTTCGAAGTCGACCACCGTGCCCGGCTTGTACCCCGCCACCTGAATCATGCAGATGGAGTAGTCCGCGCCTTCGAGCGCCTGGCGGCGGTCGGTGGTCGCGGTGATCTTCGGGGTCGCGCCGAGGGCTTCCGCCACGCGATGTGCGACCACTTCCGACGTGCTCAAACGTTCGGCATCAATATCAAACAGGGCAATTTCTGAGTTGGCGAGTTCCGGGAAGCTCAGGATGTCGCCGAGCAGGTTTTTGGCAAAGACCGTGCTGCCTGCTCCGATAAACGTGATTTTAGCCATTGTTCTGTCCTCTTAAGAACTTGCGCCACACGACTGGCGCACAATCAACTGAGTAGCGAGGGAGACATGCCGCGTTTCCGGCACGCCGCCGTTAATCAACGTGAGCAGCAGATCGGCTGCTCGCCGCCCTTGCTCAATATCCGGTTCGTTGACGGTGGTGAGCGGCGGGTCGCTAAAGGCCGCCAGGCGCACATCGTCAAACCCGGCCACGGCCACATCGGCGGGCACGCGCCAGCCGCGCGCGCGAATCGCCCGCAGCGCGCCAAAGGCCATCATATCGTTCATGGCGAAGATCGCCGTGGGGCGCGGTGCCTGATCGAGCAGCGCGAGCGCCGCCCGGTAGCCCGTTTCGGGATCATACTCACCGGGCACGATCAACCGCTCGTCGACGGGCAATCCCGCCGCCGCCAGCGTCTCGCGGTAGATGTGCACCCGCTTCGCCAGATACGGATTGCTGTGGATAGCCGCGTAGGGGATGCACGCGATGCGGCGATGTCCGAGCGCGATCAAATGCTGGACAATGCCGCGCACACCCGCAAACCGATCGACTTCCACAGAGTACACGTCGGGATGCAGGTAGTTGAGCGCCACCAGCGGCAGCCCCGCCGCCGTGCAGTCGAGAATGGGCTGGAGTTCCGCCGCGCTCGTTTCGCCCATCGTGGTGATGATGCCCGCCGCCTCTTTGCTGCGCAGCAGACTGCTGTAGACGCTGTGCATCTGGTCGGCGCGCACCAGCTCCACCATGACGCGGAAGCCCTGCTGCTGCGTCACTTCGCTGACGCCAGTTAGGATTTTGGGGAGAAACTCATCGATGAAGATCTGCCGATGGGGGCGCGCCAGAACCAACGCAATCGTGCTGCTGCGTCCGCGCACCAGCGCCTGCGCCGCGGTATCCGGCACATAGTTGAGCGTTCGCGCCGCGGCTATGACGCGCTGCCGCGTCTCTTCACTGATGCCCGCGCTCTCGACGTTGTTCAATACAAACGAGACGGTCGTCTGGGAGACTCCGGCGAGGGATGCGACTTGACGGCTGGTAACTTTGCGTGGGCGGCTCATCATCTAATACGCTTTACTAATGCGTATTAGATGTATAACATGAACTCAAAACCGTGTCAAGCAATTGAGCTGTCTGGGTATTCCGCTCAGAAACGGGGCAGACTGCAACCCCCCCGGCCCCTCCCCGAATTCAGCAAGAGAGGGGCAGTTTTTACTATCGAGGGGAGAATTGTAGGGACGCCCAACGGGGCGTCCGTCGACTTGGGAGCGAACCGGACGCGCCGTTGCGCGTCCCTACACAACCCGGTTGCTCGCGAACGAGCGTCTTGATGGTTCCCTAGGTTAGAACTGTCCTATCCTCAACCGAATTTAGGGAGGGGAGACAACCGCGCTCACCCCCAATCCCTCTCCCCGCTTGCGTGGGAGAGGGATGTGAAACTCGCCTTACTCCGTGACGAGCATGGGGCGCATCATCTCGTTGTCCTCATGTTCCAGGATGTGACAGTGCCACACATACAATCCCGCCATGTCGAAGTTGGCGATGATCCGCGTGACCATGCCGGGGTAAGCGATCACCGTGTCTTTCCAACCCATTTCCCAGCTCAGCGGATCATGGGCGCTACCGATGGCAAAATCCAGCGGATTCGGAGGCTCGAGCGGGGCATTGTTGTCACCCCCATGCGGACCACGTCCACCGACGACCGCATCATGGAAGCGATCAACATCAAACGGGATGCGTTCGATCACCTGAAAATTCACGAGGTGGAGATGGATCGGATGAGCATCCCCGGTGAGATTGACGATATTCCAGATTTCCGTATCCCCGACCTGAATGCGTTCAGTGATTTCGTCACTCCAATCCAGCCCCAGATCGGTGTTTGTGCCAAGGAGCGCTTCGACGGGCACATCGGCGGGCATGAACATCTCTTCGTTGAGCGTCACGGTGCGCGCGGGTAATTCGGTTGTCAGGCGTTCAATCGGCGGTAAGCTGGCCGGAATTTCGCCGGGGTTGCCGTTGTCAGTCAATTCGACGACGCGGAACTGCATGACCTGTCCGGTGGTTTCGGGATTCGCCAGCGCTTCAGGTTCAATCGGCAGTTCGCCAAACGGTTCATCTGGCCCCAGATTGAGCAGCACAATCTCATCACCGGGTTGGAACTGGGAAAAGTCGACGATCACATCGGCGCGTTCTGCCGGTGCCAGCAAAATCTGATCGAGTTCCAGCGGCGCGCCGGGCAGCAGCCCGCCTTCCGTCCCGATTTGGTGGAACGCGAGTTCGGTGTTGAACTTAAGCAGCAGGAAGCGAGAATTCGTGCCGTTGAGCAGGCGGAAGCGGTACAGGCGCGGCTCGAATTCGAGGTACGGCCACGTGCGCCCGTTGACCAGCATGGTATTGCCAAAGAATTCCGGATTCCAGATCGGCGGCACGGTGGTTTCGGGAATGAAGGGGCCGCTATAGCCGTCAAAATACGACCGCTCGTCCGGATACCACAGTGATCCGTCTTCCGCGAAGGTGCGATCTTGAATGGCCAGCGGGATTTCGTAATAGCGGGTCCCCGGTTCATCACCCAACTGCGGAGCCGGCCCCGGGAGATTCAAGCCATCTTCCACATCATCGCGCAGTAACCAGAAACCCGCCATACCCGCATACACGTTCAAGCGCGTGATGCCGAGCGCATGATCGTGATACCACAGGGTTGTCGCGCGCTGGCTGTTGCTGTACTCAAACACCGCGCTCCCCGCTTCGGCGGGTTGGGCGCTGGCGTACAGGTTGCCCTGCGTGCGTAAATCTTCGGGGAGGTTGCTCGCGGCGGGCATAAACCACGCTTCGGGATACCCATCGCTTTCCGCAGCCACATGCGCCCCATGAACATGGGTCACGATCGGGACTGGCCCCATGTAGGGTTCGGGCGACATGCTCTCCATATCCATCCGCGCGGCCGGGTTGGCCCAGTGCAGTGTTTGATCAATGGCGAACAGATGCGGCAGATACTGTGCGTCCGGGCTGCCCGGATTATCGACGAGTTGATTCATCCACGTGACGCGGATCGGCGCATTGCTGCGCGTTTCGATGGTAAAGGCCGGGTAGTTGAACGAAGACACAACGCCCGGCGCGGGACTGGGATCGTTGGCATTCCCGTAGCCCCAGACTGTTGTCTGAGGCAGACCGGTCGGCAGTACCTGCTGTTGGAACTGACGCACGGCAATCGCATATTCGGTGAAGCCGTCCGCAGCTTGGTTCATGGGCGGCATGGCCGGAGGAATCACGAGCGGATCAACAAACTTAGGGATCGTGAGGGGATCAAGAATCGGGGAATCCTGGGCAGCAATGGGGTAAGCCCCGAACAACCCAACCAGCAAAATAAGCCAAATGAAACGTCTGAGAAAACTCTGGCTGAGCGTGTGCATGGGTGGTAATTAGCCTCTCGCTTCAATATATGATGTTTAGGTTATTACTATTGATTTATATTTACATGGATATATATATAATTCCATGACAAAAATCATAGATCTGACGTGTGTTATTTAACAATTGTATGGGGTTGTCCAGCTAAGCCAATGACCGTTTGTCAGCCAAAGGACAAGGCAGGCCGGTAAGTGCGGAGCATGCCGTGAAACCGGGTTATCTGTCGGTCTTGGGCTTTTGCGGACGCGATTATGCAATTTAATTTATGAAGGCGGAGTACCGACCCCACCCCCGGCCCCTCCCCGAATTCGGGGAGGGGAGCCAGCAAAAGCGTCTTTTCTCCCCTCTCCCCGCTTGCGTGGGAGAGGGGTTGGGGGTGAGGGGTAATCCGTATCGTTTTCTTAAACTGCATTATCGTGTCCCTACACAACCACGCTTTTCTCGTAGGGACGCAATTCATTGCGTCCGCTGTCCCCAAAAAGATTCTATGCTACGTAGCGATTGGCCTGCCTTGGCCTGTTTTGTCGTATTTCGGATACTGGCTTAAGTGGTCTTTCGAAAGTCTTTGTGTAGGGGCAGACCTGTGTGTCTGCCCGGTTTCGGGCGCACACGCAGGTGCGCCCCTACATGCGTTCGTGGATTTGTTTCGAGAACCTACTTTAGCGGTTGACAGAATGCAGCACCAGCAGATCTCGGTCGCCATTCGTTCTGTGACCGAGCAGGCGCGACCCTCAGTTTATGCCTGATCAACTGGGGATGGGCCAACGGCAGGCCGCGTCAAGGCGACGATGGCCCGCCCGTCGTTGCTCATGGAAGAAGATATTTCAAGCAATACCGGAAAATCAGTTCTATGGGATCCGCGCCTCCGGGTGGACGAGGCTTTCGGCGTACTCACGGGCCTCTGCCAGTGTGGTGAACACCTTGGTGTGCCCCGGCTTGCCGAGCATGCCGATGGTGCGCGCGACAATGTTGACGCGCGGGCTGGTCGCCACTACGACTGCCAGCAGATTCGGCGTGAACGACGCCTGACTGAAAATGTCGCTGACCGCAATCGTGATCAGCCCGGCTTTGAGGGCGTCTACCAATGCGACGATGGGGAGATCGCTGCTCTGCGCGTGGGCCTTAAGCTGATTCGTCCATTCGTCGGCATCCGCTTCGGTGATCACGCCCACTTCGCGCGCGAAGAAAATGCGATTTTGGAAACTGTAATCTTCAATCGGCATCGTTCGTGCTCCTGAGGTGAAATCCCAATTGCGTGGTTAGTGGTGGCGGCTGCGAGACTCGGCGTCTGCCAGCGCCTGCCAGCCTAACTATATTTTAATTGTAATATAACATCGATAAAGCGCAACGCATACAAATAAAAACGCCTCCGTGAAAACGGAGGCGTTAGGTGTCACGCGTTAGACGTGGACTTAGCTGTTGATGACGATGACGGCGCTGGCCTGCTTGCCCTTCTTACCGTCGGTGATGGTGAATTCCACCTTGTCACCTTCGTTGAGGGTGCGGAAGCCCTTGCTCTGAATTTCCGAATAGTGCACAAAAACATCAGCGCCGTTTTCGGGGGTGATGAAGCCGTAGCCCTTATCACCGTTAAACCACTTAACGACACCACGAGTACGATTATTCGACATTTTTTCTCTCTCCTAAAGAGTTACACTTTGCCCCGCTTTACCACATACATCACAGCTTCAGTTTTCTACACGTTGCTCTAGGAGTAGATGAGAAACTTCGTACCGCACACGAGAATGTCGACATGCGAATAGTGGATTTCTCGGTGAATATCAGTGGATGCTGTTTCAGCAGTATGGACTAGACACACTCTGTCTATAAATTCCATATGGCATGACAATTACTATATCAGTTTTTTTGCATTTTGTCTACGACTTTAGACTGATTTTGATGGTAAATTAACGCGACTATCCCGCTGGGAAAGGATACCCCACCAGTGAAGACCCTCAACTACTATGATCTGCTGGATGCATTCAAGCTGTCCGGTTGTCCGATCTGTCGTTTGCTCAAGAGCGATGCGCACCGTTTTCTCGATACGCTGCTCTACGAATTCGTCGTCGACCGCACCATTCAGGCGGAGTTCCGCAAGAGCCGCGGCTTGTGCAACGTCCATGCCTGGCACATGACCGAAATGCGCGGCGGCAACGTCGGCACGGCGATTCTGTGTCAGGTGGTGCTGGACGAAGTGAGTACGCTGCTCAGTTCCGCCAGCAAGAAGACGGCTTCCCCGCTCAACCGCTTGTTCGGGCAGCAGACCGAAGGCGCGCTGCTGGCCGAACGGCTCGAACCCGCGGAACACTGCATGTGCTGCGTGGCGGTCAACGCCAGCGAAAAGCGCTACTTGGAAACGCTCTCCGAATCGCTGGATGAGCCAAATGTGCGCACGGCGTTTACCGCGTCTGCGGGGTTCTGCCTGCCGCATTTTCGCATGCTGCTCAAAGAGTCGCAGCGCGATGAAGTCCGCGCGGTGTTGATCGAGGGGCAAGCGGCGATCTGGAAGGCGTTGATCGCCGAACTGGAACTGTTTCGCTATAAAGTCGATCCGCGTTGGGATGGCGATCCGATGGGGCCGGAGGGGAACAGTTGGGTGCGCGCGACCGAAATGATCGCTGGAGGGGAACGCGTCTTCCCGTCACAGCGGGAATGACCGGGTAGCGCCTAGACTTCCCAGACCGCGATTCCGCTGAGGATGCGGCGGAGCTGATCGGGAAACTGCTCGATACTCAAGGGTTTGCCGAGGAAGCCCTGAAAGCCCGCCGCCCGCACTTTGTCAACCTGACTGATGTGCACCGAATACGCGATGATCGGGATCGCGGCATAGCGCGGGTCGGAGCGCAGCAGTTTGAAGACGCTGAAGCCGTCGCCATACGGAAATTCGAGATCCAGAAAGATCACGTCGACGTGCTCCAGTTGCTCGATGGTGCTGGCGACCTGCCGCGTCGAACGGACGTTGGTGCTGGCGACTCCCTGCAGTTCCAGCAGGATAGCCAGGACTTCGCTGTTGTTGCTGTTGTCTTCGATGATGAGTGCGTGCGGCGATCCCATGGTGGCACTCCTGTGCTTAACCAGCGTACCAGACAGTTCCCCCTCTGAGAACTGCCTCGAGCTGCTTGGGAAACAGGTTGATATCCAGCGGTTTCGCGATGAACCCATTGAATCCGCAAGCTCTGGCCTTCGGTATTTCCAGCGCGGCGTCCGCGGCGGAAACGGCGACGACCGGGATGTGCTTGAAGAGCGCCTGCTGCCGAATCACTTGCAGCAGACCGTAGCCGGTCTGTTGATGGGCAAAATTCAGATCCAGCAAGATGATCTGCGGGTGAAAACGGTGGAGTTTGTGCAGGATGATTTCTGGGAAGCCCCATTGTTCATAGTCGAAGACGCCGCCGTTCCGCTCCGTCAGCATGCGCACGACGGTGCGATTCCGCAGGTCATCTTCGACATAGAACACCCGTATTCCCTCTAAAGCCGGCATGATGGTTGTGTCTCCGCTGCGTGCTGCTTAGTCCGTCCGTGCTTCGAGCTGCTGCAAGGCCATGCGCGCATGTTTCGCGACGTGGCCGTTTTCATGATTGACGTAATTCCGAATGGTGTTGATCGCCTGCGGGTCGCCCAGTACGCCCAGCGTCCGAATGGTTGTGTAGAGCAGCACCTGCTGGTCAACCGAGAGCAGGAAGCGGAGGAGCGGCGGCACCGCGCGGCGGTCGCCAATGCGTTCTAGCGCGCCGATGATGGCGATCTGCGTCAGGTAGGTGCAGTTCGGCAGCGCGCCGATCAGCGTGTCGAGGTACTGCGGGCCGTAGGCTGTGAGCGCTTCCGCAGCCACCTGTCCCAATACTGGATGCCGCGAGGTGAGCATCTGGATCATCGCGCCAGTCGCGCGGTCGTCGCGCCGTTCCGTCAAAATGATCGCGGCTTCCCAGGAGCGCCGCCCCTGTTGTTCAAACATGATGCTGATCATCAGTTCGGTGATGTCACCGTCATAGCTAATTAGACTGCGACGCGCAATCTGGCGAACGTTAATGTCTGCTTTATCGAGATCTTCCACCCAGCGCAAAATCTGCTCTTCCATCGTAAGTCCACCTAGGCTGTAGGCCATCTATCGTTCACCTTTGACCGCTGCAAGCGGTCAGACAACGGTCGGAAAATGTAACGGCGCGGTGACCACCCCGGGTTGCCCCGTCGGTATAAGCGCGATCACTCGGGTATAAGCTGCGTTGGGTCGATGCGGTCGCCGACATGCTGGCGATGGTCAGGTTTGGCTGAGCTTGTACACGTTTTTGGGCACGCTGGCGGCGGTCATGATGTGGCCACCTCAGCCCGGTTAAGCATTTGGAGCAATTCGGGCGCGCGGACCGGCAGCCGTACGTGGAAGGTCGCGCCCTGATTAGGCACACTTTCCACCCACAGTTGACCGTGATGCGCTTCAACCAACCGCAGCGAAATCGGCAGACCGAGCCCCGTCCCACCCGCATGTTGAATGCCGGTCACCGTCTGTTTGAACGGTTCGAAGATCAGGGTCTGGTCTTCCGGCGCGATGCCGGGGCCGGTATCGCTGATGCTGAACAGGATCGCGCTGCCTTCGTGCTTGACGCGCAGGCGGACGCTGCCGTCTTCGGTGAACTTGCAGGCATTCGCCAGCAAATTGAGCAGCACCTGCCGAATGCGGCGTTTGTCCGCGGTGATGCGCGGCAGGTTGGCCTCGACTTCGCTGATGAACTGCACCGACGATTTGTCTTTGAGCAGACTCTGCGCCGTCGCGACCCCACTGGCGACGATGTCCATGAAATCGATGTCTTCCTCGATGAACAGCGTCATCATCTTGGCCTCGATCTTGGTGATATCGAGCACATCGTTGATCAGCGTGAGCAGGTGGCGTCCGCTGTCGAGCGCTTTGGTCAGCGCGTCGTGCTGGCGCTCGTTGATCGGGCCGAGCATGCCCATGTTGACGAATTCGGTGAAGTTCAGCACCGAATTGAGCGGGGTGCGCAGTTCGTGGCTCATACTGGCCAGAAACTGCGACTTCACGAGATCGGCCTGCTTCGCCGCTTCCCACGCCTGCGATAGTTCCACATTCTTCGCGGCGAGGTCCCGTGTGCGTTCTTCAACGCGCTGTTCGAGCGCGGCGTTGACCTGTTGGAGGCGGTCTTCGGATTGGCGCAGCTTGCGATTCGCTTCTTCCAGCTGCTGATGCCGCATCGTTTCGAGCGTCTGCTGGTGGTGCATAAAGGTGATGAGCAGCCCGATGGCCAGCACAATCGCAAAGCTGGACGACGTGAAGATTACGCCGATGGTGGTGACATTGAGCAGCGTCGTGCTCAACAGCACGAGCAGCCCGACGAGCACGACACTGCGCCCGGGGAAGAAGATCGCCGTGAGCAGCACCGGAACGAATGCCAAGCCCATGATTTGGGTCGCGGCGGTGGGCATGAAGGGCGCGAACGTGAACACTCCAAAGATCAGGCTGATGAGCCCCGCCACCGCCACATCGACGTGGCCCCGGCGGTTGATCGCGTACAGGATCAACCCGGTCAGGACGCCTACGAGCAGCACCAGCAGCTCCGGGTTATCGTCAACGCTGGGGTCGATCACCAGAAGGAAAGGGGTGACGATCAGCGCCGCGATGACGGAGAACAGGAGCATGCGCGCTAACAGGCGCGACCGCTGGCGGTCGGTTTCATCCGCCACGCTCAGGTGAGGTTGGGTCAGCCGGTCTAAGACCGGACCGATGGAGTCGACGAACGCGATCATGATTTACGCAGGGCTCACAGCGTCTAAAACGGACGATTGGATCGGCAGGGTGGCAAAGAAGGCCGCGCCTTCACCGACCGCGCTTTCCACGGTCAGCGTGCCGCCGTGGGCCGTCACGATCCAGTGGGCGATGGCGAGGCTCAGGCCAGTTCCGGCGTTGTACACGCGGCTTTGATCCAGTTTCTGGAACGGCTTGAAGATGCGCGCCTGTTCTTCGGGCGCAATGCCAACGCCCGTATCGCTGACGCACACCAGCAGTTGATCGCGGCGGTGCTTGACGCTCAGCGTGATCGTGCCTTTGAGCGTGAACTTGCAGGCATTCGCCAGCAGGATGTTGAGCGTTTGACTCAGGCGGCGGGCATCCCCGGCGACCAACGGCAGATTCTCGTCGAGATCGGTAACAAATTCTATATTCGGGCGGTCATGCAGCAGCGCCTGGGTGGTCGTGACGACTTCCGGCAGCAGCGCGTTGAGGTCGACCTGCGGTTCGGCGAACAAACGCATCGTCCCCGCTTCGATCTTGATGATGTCGAGCACGTTGTTGATCAGCCCGAGCAGTACGCGACTGCTGTCCAGCGACTTGCCGAGCGCGTCTTTCTGCTGCTCGCTGATCGGGCCGAGCATTTCCAGATGCACGAATTCGGTGAAATTCAGCATGGAATTGAGCGGCGTGCGCAGTTGATGGCTCAGGCTGCTGAGCGCCTGCATCTTCTTCTGTTCGTGCTGCCGGACGCGGGCGAGTTCAAACTCGGCCTGTTCTTTCGCCGAGCGCAGGTCGCGGGTGCGTTCCTCGACGCGGCGGTCGATTTCCGTTTCGGCGGCACACAGTTTCTGCTGCAGGTCTTCGATTTCGGCGCGCAGGTCGCGATCCAGGTTGTCACGGAAGTGAGCGGCGATGACCATGATCGCCCCCGTCAACAGCAGCACAACGACCGACGTGAAGGTGGTGAGCTCCGGCGCGGGCAAGTTGATGATCCCCGTGCTGCCCAGGATGGTCTGCACGGCGATGCTGAGCAGATACACCACCAGCGTGGCCTGCAGCGGCAGTAGGATGAGGGTGAAGATCATCATCATCGGCGTAAATAGCAGCCACCCCACATTGCCGGTGAACACCGGAATGCTGTGGAGCATCACGAAATTCAAGGCGATGAAACCGTAGGCACTCACCTGATAGTAACCAAAACGGTTGCTGATGTAGAGCAGCAGAACAACACTCACGCCGACCAGCACAGCGGGGGCGGAAGCTTGAGCGATTTCGATATTGCGGATGGACAGCACTGCCATCAGGAACAGGGCACTTCCGGCCAGCGTCAGCATGAGCGCGGCCAGGACGCGGGCTTTGCGCCGTTGGTCGGCATTGGTAATGGTCGCGTGGGGTTCGACAAAAAGATCGGCGATGCGCGTTGTCGGCTGAAGATTCATGACGCTACCTCTGCAATGAGTACTACCATCACTATAGAAGAAAAGTGGAACCGGTATCACTGGCAAACGGGATAGGCTTGGGGCGCGGATCACCTGTCTAGTTAGACAGGGTGTGACGACAGGCTGACCGGAGGCGGGCTATTGTAGGGACGAGGCAGGAGGGTGTTTAAAAGGTTAGATTCCGACCCCACCCCCGGCCCCTCCCCGAATTCAGGGAGGGGAGCCAACACTGCTCGCCGAAGCGAATTGGTTTTCGTAGGGACGCGATTTATCGCATCCGCTGATGTTGACATTACGCCAGCGGCGTTCGGGCTTGCAGTGGATAGTCGGCGGTCGGGATGCCTTGCTGACCGAGCACCAGATTCAACTGGGCGGTATGCTCCTGCACATGGCGCAGGCTGTAGATTTGCAGTTCGTAGAAGCTGCATTCACCCCAACTGAAACTGCACTTCCGCGCCGCCGACTCGTCGGTGAGCGCCTGAATCGTCGCCCGGCAGCGTTGGCGGCAGCCGCGCAGATAGTCCAGCAGTTCGGCTTGGGTGTACGCGCGTTCGGGGATCGGACCGTGTTCATCCTGCTCGATCAGCAGGAACGGCGCGGGTGGCAGAAAGCCGTCTTCCGTCCCCGTCAGGTACAGGTCAAGCCAGAACAGCGCATGATAAGCGACATACCACACCTGCGACCGTTCTGGCGGCGCGTCGCCCGTCGGCCACATCGAGTACGTCCACAGATGCTCGGGGTAGGCCGTGAGCGCCCGTTCGAGATAGTCGATCACCGCGCCGAATTCCTGCCACAGACCAATTTTCAGATAGCTGTCCACATCCACATCTCCTTATAGTGTTACGTTCTGGATTGTACAAACGTTCTATTCTAAGTCCTCGTATCACTTTAGGGAAATCGCTGGAATTTGCTGCAATTTAGGGGGAGGAAACACCGCAAAAAACAAAACTTGCCCCCCCCCAGATTTGCCCTATAATAGCCCCTGTTTTCCTAGTTCGTACCCTAAGAATCGATTGGGGGCGTGATGGCGTTCAGTTTAGATTTCAGCCGTTCTTCCAGCCATTCGCCCAGAGAGAGGACCCAAGGCGCATCGCTTGCGCTGCCCGCTGTCCTTTGGCTGGGATTTTTCTTCGTTCTCCCCATTCTGATCGTGCTAGCCTACAGCGTGATGACGCGTGGCGAAGGCGCTTCAGTGGAACTGCCGCTGACGCTGGAGCACTATCAGCGTACGTTTGGCGGCGTGTACTTCCCGGTCATCCTCGACTCGATTTTCATCGCTTTCCTGACGACCGTCGTGTGTCTCATCATCGGCTATCCGCTGGCCTTCTTCATCGCCACGCGCACCAATAAGCGCGCGCAGCAGATCGCCCTGTTTCTCGTCATCCTGCCGTTCTGGACGAACTTCCTCGTCCGCACCTACGCATGGCAGATCATCCTCGGCGAAGAAGGTACCATCAACACGCTGCTGATGAACCTCCGCCTCATTCAGGAGCCACTGCAGCTCCTCTACACCGATGGCGCGGTCATCCTCGGGCTGGTGTACGGGTATCTGCCGTTCATGGTGCTGCCGATCTACAGCTCGGTCGAGCAGTTCCAGTTCCGTTTGGTTGAAGCCGGGCACGACCTCGGCGCGAACGACCTCAAAGTCTTCCTGCGCGTGGTGCTGCCGCTGACGCTTCCCGGTGTGCTGGCAGGTTGTATTCTCGTCTTCATCCCGACCATCGGCGCGTTCGTCACCCCCGACCTGTTAGGCGGCACGCAGGGGCTAATGATCGGTAACCTGATCCAGCGGCAGTTCCGCGGGACGAGCGGCAACTTCCCGCTTGGCTCCGCCATCTCCGCGGTGATGATGGGCTTAGTGTTGTTCAGCCTGTACGTGCAGTCGGGCGGGCTGTCCAAGCTGCTCGCGCGCATCAATGCCTTCATCAAGGCGCGGCGTCCGGTGCCCGCCGCGGTCACGGCGACCCCAGCAGTTGCGGCGCGCACCTACCGCCAGATCACGACCACGCGCACGATCACCCTTGATCAAGGGCAAATCCAGCGGGACATGCTGGTGCGGCGCATCGGCAAGATTGGCCTGTGGGCGAACCCGGTGTTCAATTACTTCTTCCTGTGGGCGCCGATTTTGCTGCTCGTACTGTTCTCGTTCAACGATTCGCGCTCGGTCTCGGTGTTTCAGGGCTTCACCCTGCGCTGGTATCAGAACATCTTCGCGGGCGCGGTCGGCGGTGACGCGACGTTCTCGACCGATCTGATGCTCACTTCACTGCGTAACAGCATCTTCATCGGCCTCGCCGCCACGACCATTGCGACCGTGCTCGGCACGATGGTCGCGCTCAGTCTCGTGCGTGGCAATTTTCGCGGCAAAGGGTTGATCGACAGCATCCTGTATCTGCCCGTCGTCATCCCGGAAATCACGCAGGCAATTTCGCTGCTGACGTTCTTCAGCCTGGTGTTCAACTTCATCAGCCGGGTGAGCGGCGGCGCGCTGCAGCCGTCGTTCGGCTTCGGCACGATCATCATCGGGCATGTGGTCTTCAATATCTCGTATGTGACCATCGTCGTGCGCGCCCGCCTCGCCGATATGAACCCCCGCCTCGAAGAAGCCGCCCGCGACCTCGGCGCGAACGAATGGCGCACCTTCTGGCGTGTCACCTTCCCGCTGATCCTACCGGGGATCATCTCGGGCGCGCTGCTGGCCTTCACGCTCTCGCTGGATGACTTTGTGGTGACATTCTTCGTCAGCGGCCCCGGCACGACGGCGCTCCCGGTGTTCGTGTACGGCTTGCTGCGCTTGACGGTCACGCCGGAAATTAACGCCATTTCGACACTCATGCTCGTCGTCTCGACCTTGCTGATTTCGATTTCGATGCTCCTGCAGGGCCGTGACGCCGCGAAAGCATAGCCGCCTATTTGGAGGGGTACGGCACGCCGCGCCCCTCCCCGAATCGGTCACGACACAGTGAATGCTCACAAAACAAGACCCGAAAATTCGGGGGAACTTGTCGGTTGAGTGAGGGTCTAAACGGGTGTATAACTCCCGCTACGTATTGGTCTAAGGAGAGTGAATGATGCACAAGCACGTTTTATTGGTATTGGCTGCGTTGTTCGTCCTCGTCGCTCCGGTGTGGGCCCAAGATGCCACGCCTGAAGCGACCGCGGAACCCTGGGTTTGCCCGGAAGGCTTCGCGGGGCAAACGTTGAACATTTACAACTGGTCAACGTATGTTGCGGAAGATACGATCCCCAACTTTGAAGCTGCTTGCGGCGTCACGGTTGAATACTCAGTCTATGGCAGCAACGAAGAAATGCTGGCGCGTCTGAGCCAGGGGAACCCCGGCTTCGACATCGTCGTGCCGACCGGTTACATGATCGCGACGATGGTCGGACGCGATCTGCTTGAACCGCTGGATCTGTCAAAAATCCCGAACTCGGCGAACCTCCGCGAAGTGCTGCGCAACAGCGCCTACGACCCGGAACAGATGTACAGCCTCCCGTATCAGTGGGGCACGCTGGGTGTCGGCTACAACATCAACACCGTGGGCGAAGAGATCACCTCGTGGGATCAGGTCTTCGGCTATGCTGGCCCGGTCGCGTGGATCGACGACCCGCGCTTCATGTTCGGCGTGGCGCTGACCATCCTCGGCTTTGACGCGAACAGCGAAAACCCGGACGAAATCGCCGCGGCGCGTGACTTCCTCGTGGAAAACGGCGGCAACGTGGTCGCCATCGCGGCGGACGACGGTCAGGCGCTCCTGCAGCGCGGTGATGTCGATATCGCCATCGAATACAGCGGCGACATCTTCCAGATCGGCGTGGACTGCGAATGCGAAGACTTCCACTATGTGCTGCCGGAACCCGGTGGTCAGGTGTGGGTCGACAACCTCGCTATTCCGGTCGGCGCGCCCAACCCCGAACTCGCGCACGTTTTCATGGACTACATCTATAATGCGCAGGTCGGCGCGGACATCAGCAACTACACCGCCTACGCCAGCCCGAATCAGGCCTCGATTGATGCCGAACTGATTCTGCCGGAATACCTCGACAACCCGATTGTCTACCCGACCGAAGAAACGATCGCCAGTTCGTTCACGACGCTGGCCGTCTCCTCCGATGCGGAACAGGCTTACGGCGATGCGTGGGATGAAGTGAAGATCCTGCTCGGTCGCTAATTTCGTCGATATCTTGTAAGGGCGCAGCACTTGCGCCCTTACACTTTCGGGGGTGATCACGACTGATCGCCCCTGACATCTGTTTAGGGGGCGGTGGAGAGAAATGAGCCAGAAACAACAAGTCGCCATTGAACTAAAAAACATCATCAAAGAGTTTCCCGGTCGCGGTGGGGAAGCGGGCATGCGCGCCGTCGATAACGTCTCGATGGAGATCTACGAAGGCGAGTTCTTCGCCATGCTGGGGCCGAGCGGCTGCGGCAAGACCACGACTCTGCGCATGATTGCCGGTTTCGAAGAACCCTCCAGCGGCGAAATTCTCTTGCGCGGCAAGCCAGTGCAGGGCGTCCCCCCGTTCCACCGTCCTGTTAACACCGTGTTTCAAGATTACGCGCTGTTCCCACACATGACCGTGCTGCAAAACGTCATGTTCGGCCTCGAAATGGAAGGCGTGCCGCGCGCGGAAGCGGAAAAGCGCGCCAAAGAAGCGCTCGATCTCGTGCGCCTCACCCAGTTCGACCGCAAACCGCGCCAGCTTTCCGGCGGTCAGCAGCAGCGTGTGGCGCTCGCCCGCGCGCTCGTCAAGCGCCCCGCCGTGCTCCTGCTCGACGAACCGCTCGGCGCGCTCGACCTCAAGCTGCGTAAAGCCATGCAGTACGAGCTGATGAGCATGCAGCACCAGTTGGGCATCACCTTTGTGTACGTTACGCATGATCAGGAAGAAGCGCTGACGATGTGCGACCGCATCGCCGTCATGGATCACGGCGTGGTGCTGCAAGTCGGCTCGCCGGAAGAGATCTACGAGACGCCGCGCACGCGCTTCGTCGCGGACTTCATCGGCGAGACCAACTTTGTCGAAGGCCGCTACAGCACCTTCCGCGATCTGTGCGCGCTCGTGAACCTCGGCGCGGACACCGTGATCGAAGCCGTGCTCCCCGAAGGCGATCACCTGCAAGAAGGGCAGCAGGTGACGGTCGCCGTGCGCCCGGAGAAGATCAGCTTGCTCCCGGGCAACGGCAGCATGGAAGCGACCAGCGTGGAAGCCGCCGAAGTCCTGCAGGCGGTCAAGTCGGAGAAAGACAAGACGTTTGTCCCCGGCGTGATCACCTTCTCGAATTACATCGGCACGGACACGCGCTACACTGTCCGCATCGGCGAAAAGACCGACCTCGTCGTGCGGATCCAGAACTTCGGGTCGCGCTACGACACCCGTTTCGAAAACGGTGATAAAGTCATGGTCTTCTGGGCGACGGAAAACGCCCGCGTGCTGACCGAGTAAGCCCGCCGCCCCCGAATTTGCTTGTGATCAGGACGAGGCCGCCCCTCGTCCTGTTTGATTCTTAACTAACGTCAGGTAGAGATAAGACCCTGTCGTGTGTGCCCCTGGTTCCCGCTTACGCAGGGCATGGAGTTACGTACTGGGTTAGACCCTGCAAAATCTATCCTACGAGAAAATGGTAGATGGCACTACCCCCGAACACGCAACCTACTTGACAACTGTTGGTGTGGTATGAGGCGCTGCCCTACCCATGTGATCGCCGTATACAGGGTGGCCGCAGCAAACAGGAACAGCAGCGGATCGGTCGGGACGCGGTAGCGCGTGGACGGGTGGAAGATCAGGTAGATGAGCGTCATGCAGATCTGCACGAACCACAGCAGCGACACCTCGCGCCACTCCTTAAACGTGAGCACGATGCCGATCAATGACAGGAGCAGCAGCCCGCCGAAGTAGAACCGATGCAGCACGCGCCCGATCTGGTCGAACAGCGGCTGCTGGTACTGGGTCACGGGGTCATCGCCCGTGATTTGGGCATTCGCATCGGGGATCACATTGCCCTGAGCGTCGAGGCTGGGCACGATCCCGGCCACCGGGTTCAGCCGGGGGAAGATGTCGATGCTCCAGTGCGTGAGGAACTTCACCCACAGGAGTTCGGGAACCACCGCGGGGTTCGCCTTGAGGTAGTCCCACGTGAGCGCATACCAACGGCGATCCCCCGCGGGCGTTTCGGGAATCACCTCGGCAGGCGGTGTCACCCACTGCGTATCGTAGCCCGCGCGGTAAAACGGGATTGACTGCGGATTGTTGCCTTGATAGAAATTCGACCCGCCATTCACCGAAAACGTTCCGAACGAGCCGTACACGTTAGCATTGCGGATGAACCACGGGAGCACGACCAGCAGGCTGACGAGCGCCACCGGAATTAAGCGGAGTATGCTGTTCAGCAAGGAGCGGCGGAATAGAAACCAGAGCGCGATCAAGGCGGTGAGCGGCAAAACGTTCGGACGCGCCAGCGCCAGCACGCCGAGCAGGCCACCGCCACCGAGCGCGAGCAGCCACGCCGCGCGGTCCAGGTGGTCGCGGTCACGCAGCGCGATTAGAGTGAGCAGGAAGGCGTAGAGCAGCGCCATGAAGAATGGCGTATCGATCAGCGTGAGGTTCTGGAAGATCAGATAGGGATAGACCGCGTACAGCCCGCCCGCAATCCAGCCGATCCACATCTGCCGGAACAAGCGCCGCCCAATTTCGACCAGCAAAGCGATCGACAGTACGTCCAGCGCGATATGGACCGCGCCCACGCTCAACGCGGAGCGCCCCAACAGGGCATACACGCCCGCGAGGAAATAGCTGTAGCCGGGCGGGAGAATCGCATCCGGCACGCCGGGGGACAGACCGTAGACGCCCGTTTGCAGCAAATTGACCGCATACGTATCAAACGCGCCCGAACCGTGAATCGCGCCCGTCTGCTCGAAGGCGAACACGCCGGGGAACGCCAGCAGCACGATCAGGCGGATGATCGCCGCGCCGATCAACAGCAGCGGCACGCGATAACGTTGAAAACTAGCGCGCATACGTATCCAGAAAGGCTTTGAGCGGCGGATTAGTCGCCTCCGGGTTCATCAGGTTTGCCGCATGGGCGCCGCCGGGGATGCGTACCAGCCCCTTGACGTGGGGCAGCACCCGCACCAGCGTGCGTTCCGCCAGCGCCATCGGGATGCCCTGATCGCCTTCGCCGTGCATGACGAGCGTAGGCGCGGTTATCTGTCCGGCTTTCGCGCTCGAGATCTCGTCCCGGTCGATCAGCGTGTTCATCCCATGAAACACATTGGCCGCTGGCAGCGCCTGCCAGCGCGGAATCCAGTAAGCGCGCAGCGCCTGATGCGTGCCGAGGAATAATTGGGCGAACACGTTGATCACTTCCGCCTTCCCGTCCCCGGCGAAGCCATCACGCATCGAGCGATAGATCGCTTTGACCTCATCCGTGTCGATGCCGTTGTAGGTGCTGAGGAACACGGCGGCGGACACGCGTTCCGGGTAGCGCAGCGCAAGGCGGACTAACGTATAGCCACCCTGCGACATGCCGACGAAAGCGGCCTGTTGAATGCCCAGCTGATCGAGCAAACCGATGGCATCGGCGGCGGTGTCGTAAAGCGAGAATGGGCGGCCATCCCAGCGCGTTTGCCCGAGCGTGCGCGCGTCAAAGCGGATGCAGCGGTAATCGGCGCGCAAATACTCCACCTGCGGATCGAACATGGTCTGATCAAACAGGAAGCCATGCATAAACACGACCGCGGGGAGGTCGCCGCCGCTGTCCTCGTAGTACAGGCCTTGCCCGTTGATTTCGGCTGTTGCCATCGCCGTCCACTTTCGTTTGCGTTCCGATCACCGCTGATTGTAGCGCGGCAGACCGCGATCGCTATGTACGCCTAAGACCTGAAGAAGCTCTTGGCGAAGAACCACAGATTCGCCGGACGCTCCGCGAGGCGGCGCATAAAGTATGGATACCACGCTTCGCCAAACGGGACGTACACCCGCACCGGGAAACCCGCCTGTGCCAGTTCGAGCTGGCGGGCGCTGCGGATGCCATACAACATCTGGAATTCGCTGCGGTTCTGCAGATTGCCCGCGCGGATCAGTCCTTCCGCCGTCTGGATGATGTTCTCGTCGTGCGTCGCCAACTGCAAATAGGCGGGCGGCGGCGCGGCGAGGTAGGCGCGCATCACCTCGACGTAGTTCTTATCCACGTCGGCTTTTTCGGGGAAGGCGACCGTGGGCGGTTCAAGGTAAGCGCCCTTGCACAGGCGAATCGTCGCGCCTTCAGTCGCCAGCGCGCGCATATCGTCCGCCGTGCGGAAGAGATAGGCTTGGATCACCGTACCGAGGTTGTCGAAGTCGTAATCCTGATGCATGGTGCGGAAGATTTGCAGCGTCTTCTCGGTGTAGGCGCTGCTCTCCATGTCGATGGTGACGGGGATAGCATGCGCCTTGGCGTCGGTGAGAATAGCCCGCAGGTTGAGCAGGCAGAGTTCTTCGCCGATATCCAGGCCGAGGTGCGTTAGCTTGAGCGAGACGCCCGCTTGCAGGCCACGTTCGTGAATCGACGCGAGCAGGCGGCGGTAGGTGCTGACGACGTCTTCGGTATCGGCGGCGCTCGCGACGCTTTCGCCGAGGTAGTCAAGCGAGACGAGCAAGCCCTGATCGTTCAACTGGCGGCTGACGGTCAGCGCCTCGTCGATGGTCTCACCCGCGATGAAACGCCGCGCCACGGTGCGCGCCACGCCCCAGCGCATGACGATTCCGCGCGCCCATTTCGCCGCCGATAAGTAAAGGAGTAACCGTCGCAGCATATGTCTCCGCCTTTCCACGCATTGTATTTGTTATCAGCTTGGTTGAATACGACCTGATTCAAAACGGAAAACTTGTAGGGACGAGGCATCCTCGTCCTCAATCCTTATCAACCCAACGAAAGGACGAGATAATGCAGTTTAAGAAAACGACACGGATTACCCCTCTCCCACGCAAGCGGGAGAGGGGAGAAAAGACGCTTTTGCTGGCTCCCCTCCCCGAATTCGGGGAGGGGCCGGGGGTGGGGGCGGTACTCCGCCTTCATAAGTTAAACCGCATTATCTCGTCCCTACAAATGAAGAATCTATCCTTGATAGCAGCCTTTCGCCTGAGTCGAAGGGCGGAAGCTTATACGTCCATCGTCCCGCTGGTGTAGAAGAGAGGCCGGGCCTGAGGTCAGCCGATTTGCAGCAGGAAGCGCAGCCCCACGAACAGCAGGAAGATGCCGTACAGCCGCTTGACCGTTGTCGACGGCAAACCGAGCGCCAACCGCGCCCCGCCCAACGCGCCGACCACTAAACCAGCCGCGATTAACGCCGAGTCTCGCACATTGAACATGTTCGCCTGATAGTAGGAGATCACGCCGCCCAAGCCGACCGGGAGCAGCAGCGCGCCCAATGACGTGCCGACCGCCAGCTTTTGGTCAAACTTGAGGAAGGCGACCAGCGCGGGCACAATCACGATGCCGCCGCCGACGCCGAACATGCCGGAGACCACGCCCGCGCCCAACCCGAGGATCAACAGGCTGATGAACGACGCCCCCGTCTCATGCCCGACGACTTCGACGGGCTTGGTGCCTGCGCGAATATCCGCCAGCCATTTGCGCGGCTCCATAAAGCGCCACGCCGCATAGAGCAAAAACGCGCCGTACAGCCGCTGCAGCGTGTCAACCGGGAGGTTGAGCGCCAACTGCGACCCGAACCACCCGCCGACGATCAAGCCGAGCGCGATGATCGCCGACACGCTGATTTTCATTTTCCCGGCGCGGTAGTATTCGATTACAGCGAAGATGCCGACCGGGAGCAAGAGCGCTCCGAGCGACGTCGCCACCGCGGGTTTGAGTTCATAGCTAAACAGGGTGACCAGAACGGGGACAATGACCACGCCCCCACCGATACCGAACATTCCCGAAAGTACCCCGGCTGCCAAGCCCAGAATGAGCAGGGGGATCGCCTGTTCCATGAGCGGACTCCATTGATGAGCAAAGTCTGACTAGTGTATCCTGACACCATGAGTCCATCTATGATAGGATGTAGGTATTGGACTGTGAGGGATGTCCTGATGAGCGACCGAACCGAACAACTGATCCTGATGCTGACGCCGGAAGAAAAAGCGCGGATTGAACGACTAGCGCGGGCTACGCGGCAAACACCTGAAGACTATCTGCTCGATCTCTTCCATCGTCAAGCGAGCGATGATGATGCAGTGATCGATATCGAGACCAACCTCCGTCAGGCTGTCCGAGAAGTCAACGGGGGGAAGACAACCCCAATTACCAGCGTGTGGGATATTCTGGATCAACCTGACGAACAATGACTGATCCCAGCATCGAAGTTCGCGTAACGCCCAATTTTGAACGCTCACTCAAGCGTCTCAGCAAGAAATATCGCCGCATCGGTTACGATGTTGACCCGCTCATCCAGAAACTGCGCTCCGGCGAAACGCCCGGCGATCAGATTCCGGGCGCGGGTTTCACGGTCTACAAGGAACGCCTGCCGAACCGTGATGCGCAGGCGGGGAAAAGCGGCGGCTACCGCGTCATCTATTACATTCTCACCGAAAGCACGATCTATCTTCTCGAAATCTACGCCAAAACCGAACAAACCGACATCCCGCTGGAGCACATCCGACGCATCATCAGCGAAGAAATTACAGCGCCCCCAACGGCAGAGGACTAACATTTGCAAATCGGACCGGATATTTACCCCGATCACCATTTCTTGCTGATCGCCCCCAATCTCGGCTCGGAGTGGCTCTTCGACGCCGCGCGCCAATACTGGGAACGCTATCGCCCGACCGTGGTCAGCAGCACGCGCTTCATGGGTCTCGTAACGCCCGACAAAACGGTCACGGTGACCGTCGTCGCGCGCCGCGACATTGAGCCGGATATCGCGCGGCAGATGATCGTCACCGCGCCCAACGCCTACTACGATCCCGTCGTTTTCGAGGCGTTCGACGACGCCAAAGCGGAACTCAACCGCCGCGCCGAACAGGGACAGCCGTTCGGCATGCCGCTCTCGATCCCGACGCCGACCTACGACCCGAATATGCCGGTGGTCATCCCCACGGCGACGCATCCGCCGGGCTTCATCACGCAGACGCCTGATCCCGCGCTGCTCACACCCGAATCCACCCGCCAGCAGATCAACCCGACGCCGGGTCCCATCACCGGAGGCTGAACCGATGCGCTTAAGCGATTATGTGTGGTCGCGCAACCCGCGCGGCTTGCACGTCAGCAGCATTTACCAGACCCCGCTGGAAGTTTCGCGCTACGGGCAGATTCACGCCGGGTGGGCGAAGCTGATGGCGGCGGGCTACGAATACGTCGACGACGCGCAGGTGCTCATGAGCATGGGCATTACGCCGGTGGTGCGCTTGTATCTGGGGCGTTACGGCGCAGGCCCCTTCGACCAGAATCTGCGGTCGATCATGGATGCGTTCATCGCCGTGGGCGTGAAGTGGTTCGAATTCTACAATGAGCCGAATCTCGGCGTGGAATGGCCGGAGGGCTTTGACCCGAATTGGCAGGATGTCGACAACGTGATCCGCCCGCTGATGGATAACTGGCTCTTGTGGGCGGAATACACGGTCAGCCGTGGGTGCTACCCCGGTTTCATCCCACTGGCGGAAAGCGACACGCCGCGTTACGCTGCCATCATGTGGATGGACGCTTTTCTCAACTACCTCGCGCAAAACCACTTTGACCGCTTCCGCAACGTGCTGGCGAACGGTCTGTACGTGGCGACGCATCCGTACACGCTCAACCACTTCTATCAGGAAGCGCCGGGCGGTGGGGCACGGCCGCCAGCAGCGCAGAACGCGCGCGAAGGTGGCTGGCACTTCGAATATCCGTATGATCCGATCTCGCAGGCCGCTGACCCCGGTCGTACGATCTACGGTGGCACGCCGCAAACGCCCTACGGCGATCCGGTCGGCTTGCTGGCGATGGGCATGATGTTCAACGAACGCGCCGCGCAGATGTTCGGCGCGCAGGTGGTCCCTGTGCTCGGCACGGAAGGCGGCATCTGGCCGTTTCGCGGCGGCTCCTTCCAGCAGGATCGGCGCTACCCGCCCTACGACGAGAACAGTCAGGCCGAGGCGACTGTCGCCATGTTCGAATGGATCGCGCGGCAAGCGCCGCCGTGGTTCTTCGGGGTGACGCTGTGGAAAGAAGATGAATACTACGTGCCAACCACCGCCCCGGCGATTGGTCGGCTGGCGGAGACACCGCCGATCTTCAAAGAGGTGCCCGATACCGAGGTGATGAATCCAAATTTCGGCGGGCCAGTCCAGCCGGAGGATTTCGGGCCGGGACCGATTCACGGCGCGCCAGATTATCACATGATCATTCTTGGGCCGGGGTTGGAACCGCGCTGGTTCTTCGAGACGGCGCAGTCGTATTGGAACCTCTTCCGCCCGATCGTCACCGCGCACACGGAGCTGATCGACTATATTCCCAACACGCAGAGCCTCGCCGTCACGGTGATCACGCCGCCGGACACCGCCGAAGCGCTGCGCGTCGCCATCGCCGAGCGTTACCCGAATGTGCTGTTCGACCTCGTGCTGACGGACGACATCGAAAGCGTGCGCTTCCTCTTCAACGACCGCGTGCTGCTGAATCGCCGATTTGGGTGAGAGTCAACCTCACCCCCTAACCCCCTCTCCATGGGGAGAGGGGGAAATCCGCGCTACCAAAGCGAATTTACTCGGGGACAGAGTTTGAAGCGGAGTCTAACGCCGCGCCGATAACCTGAAGCACCTCAGATAATGCACTGAGCACTTCGGCATTCGTGAAGCGCAGCACGCGATACCCAAGACCCTCCAAACGCAATTGGCGGTCGTTATCACGGAGCAATTGAGCGCTTTCCTCATGAATCGCCCCGTCAACTTCGATGATGAGCCGCCGCTCAATGCACACGAAGTCGGCAATAAAGGTGTCGACGGCATGCTGCCGCCGGAATTTGACGCCATTCAAGCGACGGTTGCGGATGGCTTGCCAGAGTACGTCTTCGGCGGTCGTTGCTTTGTGACGGAGTTCGCGAGCCCGGGGCTTGAGCTTGTCCCACTGGTCGGCTGATGAAGTGTATTGAATGGGTTTCTCATCTGCCATCGTTGATCTTTCTGGTAACGATCTAACCTCACCCCAAACCCCTCTCCATGGGGAGAGGGGCTTAAATCGCTTCAATATGCAGTCACCGTAGACCAGAAATTTGCCATCTGGCTCAAAGCGACGACCCGCTCTTGTCTCCCCCTCTCCCCACGGCGAGAAGATTTGAAACACTTCGGTATACAGGTGCCCTAGGCCAGAAACGTGTCATCTGGCTCAAAGCGACTGCTGGTTCTTGTCCCCCCCCTCTCCCCACGGCGAGAAGATTTGAAACACTTCGCTATGCAGGTGCCCTGGGCCAGAAACGTGTCATCTCGCTCAAAGCGACTGCTGGTTCTTGTCCCCCCCTCTCCCCACGGCGAGAAGATTTGAAACACTTCGGTATACAGGTGCCCTAGGCCAGAAACGTGTCATCTCGCTCAGAGCGACGGCCCGTTCTTGTCTCCCCCTCTCCCTACGGAGAGGGGGCTGGGGGGTGAGGTAAGGTCACGGCGTGACCCACGCGAGGGGCTGCGCGCGGTTTGCCGGGTTGCCCGTGTACAGCGGTGACAGCACGCCATCGCCGAGCATCACACCGACCAGATCGCTGTAATAGGGCGCGTCGCCCGCATACAACTGCGCGACGACACCGCTCCCGTCCGGCGTGATCAGCAGGCCATCCTGAAAGTTACCGCGCAGCACACGCCGCGTCGTCCCGGCAGTGAGATCGAGCGCGTTGAGCGAGCCGTCGCCGTTCGCGTTGATCTCGGCGTAGACCACGTTGTTCGGTGCAAACGCAATCCCGCCGATGGTATCCAGAGCCAGGTCGAGGCGCACCGGCATCGACGGATCGTTCAATTCGATGACGGTCAAGCCGTTGCGGTTATTCCCCGGCGAGGTGATCGGCAGCGCCAGCCACGCGCCATCCGGTGACTGAACGCGCACGCGGCGTGGGTCTTCGTGATGCGGCAGCAGCACCTGGCGGTCGATCAGCGTCAGCACCGAGTAATCGGTCAGGTTGACGAGCACCAGCGACGCCGTGCGCGAGGTCACGCCATCCGGCACGGTGATATAGGCGTACGTCCCATTCGGCGACAACCAAATGTTATTGGTACGCGCATAGGGTAAATACACGCCGCCTGTGTCCGCAGATGCCGCCAGCGTCCCCATGCGCTCGTTCAGGTCGACGGTATAGAGCTGCCAGTCCGTGCCCTGATTCGTGCAGCGCTGCCCCAGCACCACCGCGGCTTGATCGCCGTGCAGCGCCAGCGCCGCGCTGGTGAAGCGACACGTTTCCCCGGTTGGGGTGAGCGTGAGAATTTCGCGGTTATCGGTGCCGTCCCACAGCAGAATCGCCGCTTCGACGGCTTCGCCGCGCGCGTTCTGGTAGAAGCGGACGAACACGGCGCGGTTGTCTTCGAGCACATAGGTGGTCACATCGTCAAACGAGGCGACCGCGCCGAGCGACGCGGTGTCCAGCACATGCAGCACGCCATCGGCGTACTCTTTGGTGAAGGCGGACGGGTTGTAATCGAGATAGGCGAGGCGTGATCCATCCGGCGCGAACTGGAACGTGCCATCGTCAAAGCAGGCGAGGTTGTAGGTGGTGGCCAGCGCGGCGGAGATCTGCGTCCCGTTGAGCAGATACAGGCTGCCCGACGCGCCCCCCGCGTAGACTGCGACAGTATCACCGGACTGGCCGCACGGCACAACGAGTGAATCGGTGGCGGCCAGCGGCAGCACCGGGCTGATCGTACCATCAGCCTCGATCAGCGCGATTTGCCCGCCGGTGTGAGCATCGCGCCCGCCCTGAATATCGACCCACGCGAGGAGCTGCGGCGGCGGCAGGGCTTCCGCGGTGACAGCTTGCGCCTGACTATCCTCGACAGTCGGCGTCACGGTGACCGATGCGCCCGCGCCCGCACAGGCCGAGAGCGCGATCAGCACGATCAACAGAAGGAAACGACGAATTGAGAACATGGTGCTTCCCACATAATTGTAAAGCTGCATGAATGCACCTGTAGTATAGCGCCAGACCGGTAATCGATAACTTGAGGCTCTATTAATCGAAGCTCGATCCGCCCCCACCGGAGTCACCCCCACCGCCCGAGTCGCCCCCGCCACCAGAGTCGCCCCCGCCGCTCCAGCTATCGCCGCCGGAACTCCAACTGCTGTCGCTGCCGCTGCTCCACGTGCTGGTACTGCTCCCGGTGGAGACGGGCGCGGGATGGCTGGTCATGGCGGACGCCGCCGAGTTGAGCATGTCCGTCAAGCCAGTGCTGATCGAGGCGAGCGAGGCGCTCAACCCCTGCGACAGTGAATCGAGGCTCGCGCCGACATTCGGCAGCGGGATACCGTCGGCGCCTGGGGCAGAATCGTTCTGGTCGAAGTCGAAGGTATCACTCGGGTCGAAGCTGTACGGTAAGGGGTGGAACGGGATATACCACGGCGGCGCGATCACATCCGGTTCGCGGCTCAAGCGCCGGATCCACGCCTGATCCAGCCCGAAGGCGATGGTATAGGGTAGATAGCGGCTGAAATTCGCCACACTCACGCCGAGCTGATCCTGCAACACGTCGGCTTTTTCAAGGTAGCGCCGGAAAGCCGACCACTTGGCGAAAGCTTCTTCGCCTTGGCGCGTGCGATTGGTGAAACGTCGGAGCAGCAGCCACGCGCTGAGGCCATCGACGATCATGACCACACCGATCAGGATGACCAGCCCGGTGAAATCGCTGCCCGGCAGCCCGCCGAAAACCGCGCCGATCTGCGCCGCGATGCGGTCGCGCCAGTACACGATCACGCCGAGGCCGATCATGATCAGCCCGAGGCTGATGAACGAGACTGTCCCACGGCGGCTCGCGCCCCGCGGTCGAATCAGCCCCGCGCCTTCAAGATCAGCGCGAATCGACTGGGAGATTGTGCCGAGCACGGTATAGAAGCTGTTCTCCAGCGAACTGACCGTGCGCGCATCCAGACTGCTGAAGACTCTGCGCAAAATCTGGTGTTCGAACGGGCGCAGCATCTCGCCCACGGCGGGCTTCAACTGGCGGAAGAGATGATCGTCCGCGAGCTGTTCCATTTGCAGATAGCCGCGATGCGCCAGATCGAAGAGGGTCGCCAGCACATGGCGCGCCCCCACCGAGCGACTGTCTAGCAGCGCGGCGGCCAGCGCAGGCGGCAGATTATCCGGTGGTTCGGTCAGATATTCGGGCACGATGACGCGCACCTGCTGTTGGCGCAGCAGCAGCGTGACGATGGTCAGCGGCACGCCCAAACCGAGCACAGCCGCCAGCGCCAGCGCCAGCACATTGATGAGCGGGAGCTGCTCCGCGCGGAAGGTTTCCTGTTCCAGCGCCGTGATCTGCCAGGCCGGGGTGCGCGCCTCCGGGTGGTGCGGGAACTGCACACGCACGCTGACAAACGTATTGGCCGCAATGCCGTCGAGGATGGTCACGCTGACCACGCCGTCTTCCACCTCGACCGTGCCTGTGCTGGCCGTCACCGGGTCAACGCCTGCGCGCGGCGCGTAGCCTTCGGGGAGCTGAATCGTGATCAACGAGCGGCGGATCGGGTAGTCGTGGTCTTCGGGGATGGCTCGCCACTGAATCTGATCGCCGCCATCGTAGATGCGAATCGCGCCAATCACGTCATATTCGAGCTTGATGCGCACGGTTTCATCGGTGACGGGCGCTGGAAACAGATAGCGCACGCGCACCTCGTCGCCCCCGTTCGTGATACACACATGCCCCGGTTGCTCGTCGCAGCCCTCGGTGAGCCGCAGACCGTCCACACTCACGCGGAGGTTGGTGTAGCGTTCTAAATTGGCCAAGCTGAGCGTGCGCGTCCCCGCGCGGAACGTCCCGGTGAACGTCAAATCCTGCTGTTCAGTGACATGGAAGCTGTTCGCGACGGCATCGACCTCCGTGATCGCCACGTTCCAGCGTTCGCCGTAGACCGAGCGGTTGTCCTGCGCGTACACGCTGCCGCCGCTCACCAGCAGGATCAGTAGGATCAATAGCCATCGGCGCATCATCGTCTCTCCCTTGTAGTTCCAGCTTGATTTTACGGAAGAATGGCGAAGTTTGCGCTCTCAAATACATGAGCCAGTACTTATTTCGTAACAACCTTGCACGGAAAAGCCTGGCTAGTGTTACAATAGTACTTAGGTGAAGTAAGGCTGTTGGTGCAAGGAAGCTGCAATGCCGATACGCGTCATGCTCGTCGACGACCACGCGCACATTCACAAAATTGTCTCTACCATTCTGGAGGCAGCGACCGACATCACGCTGGTGGCGCAGTGCAGCAATGGCCAGGAAGCGCTGCTGCTGTGTGCCGAACACCAACCCGATATCATCCTCATGGACGTGATTATGCCCGTCATGGATGGCATCGAAGCCACCCAGCGCGTGCACCAGACCTTCCCGCATATCAAAATTCTCGTGCTCTCGGCCTTTCAGGACGACGACAGCGTCCATGCGATGCTGGCGGGCGGCGCGATCGGCTACATCCTCAAAACCTCACTGGTCACCGACCTCGTGCATACCATCCGGACGATCTCCGCGGGTAATACCGTGCTCTCGGCAGAAGTCGCGCGCGTACTGCTCGGCGGCGTGGGTCTGCAAGCGGACGCGGGGCAGGACTTCAAGCTGACGCAGCGCGAGCTGGAGATTTTGCGCGCGATGGCGGAAGGCCTGAACAACGGCGAGATCGCGGCGCGCTTCGTCATCAGCCAGTCAACGGTCAAGTTTCACATCGCCAACCTGCTCGACAAAATGGGCGTGCAAACCCGTTCCGAAGCCATTGTGCTGGCCGCCAAGAATAACCTCGTCTAGTTTCTAAAACGCTAACTTAACGTGAGTTATGGATAACGCTTTGCTGACCCCACTCCCGGCCCCTGTCAGGGGTAGGTTTTTGATGCTTCCCAATGGAATGCGCGTTTCTTTCGCCAAAACCCCTGTAGGGACGAGGCATGAGGGTGTTTAAAAACCCCTCACCCCAACCCCTCTCCCACGCAAGTGGGGAGAGGGGAAACGTTGCGAGCGGTGTTGGCTCCCCTCCTGAATTCGGGGAGGGGCCGGGGGTGGGGTCGGAATCTGACCTTTTTCAACACCCTCATGCCTCGTCCTGTTTTTCTCTGGATTGGACGAAAAGCCTGCCATCCGTGAAAGCAAAAGAGGGTTTTAGCCAATAGGGTGACGGTTGTTTTGGCAAAGGAGGACGAGGCATGCCTCGTCCCTACAATTGAAAACCTACCCCTGTTAGACCACCAGCCCCTTCCCGAATTCAGTTGAAGACAGGACACTTTTGACAATCGAGAGGATTGTAGGGACGCCCAACGGGGCGTCCGCCAGATCGTGCTTAATGGTTCCCAATGTTAAAACTGTCCCTCCGTCAACCGAATTCAGGGAGGGGAGACAGCCAAAACAGGGTTCGTCTCCTCGCTCCCCGCTTGCGTGGGAGCGGGGTTGGGGGTGAGGGGGACGCACGCATGAGGCTTATCCCTAACGGACGCTAACTTAGTGCGCCTTCTGGCAAGTCCTCTCAATTGAGCATGGTATTCCCGTAAGGGCGCACACACAAGTGCGCCCTCAGTTGGGCAGACACAGCGGTCTGCCCCTACAATCACACATCACGTCAACCAGATAACGGGCGCGCCAGCCACTCCCGCCACACGGCGAGCGCGGGACGTTCGCCGCCGTCCTCGTCGTACAGTCCCGTGTCGCGCCACGCGATTTCCAAGGTTTCGTTTGACCCTAACCAACGCCACACCGCGTCATAATCGCGCAGCACAAAGTTGACCACGAATTCAAAGTCGTGTTCCTGCGCGGAATTGAGCAGATAATCAATCCATGCCTGCTGCTTGGTCGAATCGGAGTTGAATTCAACGCGCAGATCGCCGATGTAAATAGCGAAATCCTGTGCGGGATACCCTGTTTCGGTCACGGCCTGCGGCTTATCGGTCAGCGCCGCCAGTTCATCAAAAAGTTCGGTCGGGATCGCGATGGTCATGTAATCGGTGAAATAGGGATAAACCGACCAACCGATGATGTCCGTGTAGTCGAGCAGGTCATTGAGCGCGCGCATCTGATTCGCGTGGTTCGCATCCGTATAGCCCTCAGCCACATCGATCCCGGTCAGTGAGACGAACGCGGGCAAGTCGGGGTAACGTTCCTTGAGGTGCGCATAGACGGCGCGATGCAGCACCATGTACGCCTCCCACTTCTCCGGAGCAAGCTTCATCAGCAGATTGACCTCAATGCCGAACATGAAGTAGTCCGGTTGGAAATACTCGATCATTGTGTCGCAGTACTGAATGTACGCGGCGATCACGTCCGGGTGATCGAAGGGGTAACTGGCAAACGGCGCGGGCAGCGGCATCTGATCGCCCGTACCGCGATACTCCGCCAAGCCGTCCCGTGTGAAGGCAATCGGTGTGGTTGTCAGCAGCAGTTGATGATCGCGCGGATTGAGCGCCCGCCGCCATGACATATCATCGAGCACGTGCTGGTTGTACGGCTCGTTGGCGAGCGCCTCCGTCCACGGCACGCCGTTATCGAAGTGCTGCACGATGAGATCCGCGTCGTCAGCAATGCGATCATAGGTGTAGGTGACAGCCTCGACGCTAATATCATAGGGAAACGGCGTGAAACCCATGAGAAACGAGCGTGGGTCGGTAGTTTGCGCGTGGACGGACATAAATCCGGTCAGTACCACCAATATGAGCAGCAATTTTCTCATCATTACCTCGTGCGA
Organism: Candidatus Flexifilum breve; assembly: GCA_016717205.1. Classification (GTDB taxonomy): domain Bacteria; phylum Chloroflexota; class Anaerolineae; order Aggregatilineales; family Phototrophicaceae; genus Flexifilum; species Flexifilum breve. The sequence goes on along the minus strand of JADKGC010000002.1, from coordinate 831,360 downwards.
CGACTAGGTCTCACCCGGCGGGCGAGGTTTGCGTTATGCGCTATACGCAGCGGCGTACGGTTGGGATGCGGCTTATTCAGGTTTTCTGACAATTCGGACGCCGCGCACGGCCCACGCCCGCGCGATCAGATTGATGGAGCCATCCACCGCGGTTGGGAGCCGCTCGCGCAGATAGTCGCGCAGTTGATCGCGAGCCTTTGCGTCCAGCGCCTGCACATAGGTCGGCGCGGTGCCCTGCCCGCCGAGGAAGGGCGTCCAATAATCGTCGAAATCGCGGAACTGGGTTGGTATGTCGATGCTGCGCGTGCTGACCTGCTCGAGTCCTGCGCTGCGCCACAGCGCCGCGAGCGGTTCCGGCTGACAGATGGGAAAGCGGCGGCTTTCGTCCAGTTCCAGCGCCCCGGCATTGAGCGCCACGACCGCGTCCCAGAAGTAGCGCATCAACTGCATCTGGTCGGCGTAATCCCACACATACCCGGCAACTGTGCCACCGGGACGCACCGCCTGCGTCATTTCCTGCACCATCCGCAGGTGGTCCGGCACAAAATTCAGGCACAAACCGGAGACTGCCGCGTCATAGTGATCGCGCTCGACGGGCAGGCTCACGGCGTCACCAACCTGAAAGGTAACCCGGTCATCGCTCACCTGCTGCCGCGCATATGCGACGAACGCCGCCGATTTGTCGACACCCGTGACGGCAGCAGGCTCAGCCACGCGCAAAATCGACTGACTGAGCGCGCCCGTTCCGCAGCCGACATCCAGCCAACGCCCACGTGGCGACACGCCGAGCCACGGCACAAATTCGGCGGCGGCGAGGCGGCTCCAGCGCCCAACATACGACTCGTAAATCCCGCCCGCATCCCAGTTTTCCAGACGCTTGGGGGTGGTCATCCTGCCCTCTTTTCACACAGCACGGACTGTTGATTGTCAGTATAGTCCGTTTTAGCGGCGCTGAACGGTCAAATAGTAATGTCGGGCGAAATACTTTCGGCAGATGCAAAGTGAAGCTACCATATCTGAAGCTGACAATCACGACTCGGCTGCACGAGGAGAAGCCCGATGAGTTTCAACGACCGCGATGGCGTCTACACGATCCACTTTCAAGACGGCCGCATCAAACTGCTCGACTGCACGGGCGCGCAAGTCCAGCCGGGGACAGCCCGCACCATCGCGCGCATTCTCTTCGACCAGAACCAGATCGAAACGTGTGTCTATGTCGGCAAGACGAGCGACAAGCTCAAGATCGTGCGCGGCGAGGATGCCCTGCGCATGAAACCGGAACGCGACAACCTGACCGGGCAGGAGATCGAACTCCTCGTCAAAATCAAATGCCGGGGGCGCAGCGAAGCGACGCAGTTGGAAACGAGCATCCACAACTTTCTCACGCATCTGGGGCGACAGACCTTCCGGCGTGAATGGTACGTCTTCGTGCCCAGCGACGCCGACGTGCTGATCAACGTGCTGCAAACGCACGATCCCGTACACGCTCACGAATTCTTCGAGTTCGCGCTCAAGGAATACACCGAACTGTATCAGATGAAGATGACCAGCACCGAACCCAGGCTGGAACTGCTGGAGCGCATCACCAACATCAAGAACACGGCGCTGCGGCGGCACGCTTACGCCTACTTCAAATTCACATAAGCGTAAAAACGCGAGACAGGTCGTCTCGCGTTTTCGATTCAATCGCCGGAGGTGCCCGACTTTGCGGGTGGAGCGGCGCGGCCTTTCAAGCGCACGTAGATCGCGCTCGCGCCGCCCTTCGCTGGGCGGGACTTGCGCACCTCGAACATATTCGGGTATGCCTGAATCAGCGACAGGAGCTGCCGGTGACCATACGTGCGCGGGTCGAACGCCGGGTCAAGCTGACGCAGCTTGTTGCCCATCGCGCCCAAGAACGCCCAGCCATCCTCCTGTACGGCGAGATCATACGCCATGCGGAACAACACGCGCACATCGGCGGGCGGTTCGGCGGCCTCTTCGTCCGGTTTAGCGGGCGTAGCTTTAGTCGGCGTGGGCGGCTTGGTGACGATTTCGGGCGGCGCTTCACTCTTGGCGAGGTTTTCGGTGTACACAAACAGATCGCAGGCGTTGACGAACGAGCGCGGCGTGAGCAGACGGCCAATCCCCATGACGAACAGATTCTTCTCGCGAATGCGAATGGCCAAGCGCGTGTAATCGCTGTCGCTGGAGACAAGGCAGAAGCCATCAACGCCGGACGTGTACAGGATATCCATCGCGTCAATGATCATGGCGCTGTCGGTCGCGTTCTTGCCGACCGTGTTGCGAAACTGCTGAATCGGCTGGAGGGCGTGGCTTTGCAGCGTCTCCTTCCAGCTCTTCATGTTCGACTCCGTCCAATCGCCGTAAATGCGGCGGATGGTGACGAGGCCGTACTTGCTTGTTTCCGCCAGCATCTCCCCGATGATCGCGGCGCTGGCGTTGTCACCATCGATCAGCATGGCGAGGCGGCGATTGGTATCGTTCGCGGACGCCACAGGACTAAGCCAGTTCTCGGTGCTGCTTCGCTGCGCGCTCGAGAGCCCGCTGCGCTTCACGGACATTGATTTTGGGCGCGACATCGGTGTAAAACTGCGCTGCGATTTCCTCAAGTGCGGTTTGCCCCGTTTCAGAATTATCGGTCAGGTTGAGGGCGTAATCCGCTTCGTGTAAGCCTTCAATCGGCTCTAGCTTGATTTCGGTGATGTTTTCGCGGCGGACGCGCTCGAAGTTCTGGCGACGCTTGTCCGCTTCGGCGGCGCGTCCCGCGTTGCCCGCCGCTTGATAGTAATCGCGCAGCCGGGCTTCCAAATCAATGGCAAAGGCGAGAATCGCCCCAAACGTGTTCAATGACATGCTGTCTTGTCCTGATTGGCAACCATAATTGCGGTCTATGATACTCGAAGAGCGGCGCATTCCCAACAGGCTGGCCGTGAGGGGGATCGGTGCTAAAGTAAGTTCGCGGAAATCTCGGGGTAGGGGCAGATCGCTGTGTCTGCCCGGTTTTGGGGCGCACACGTAGGTGCGCCCCGACAATCCCCTCTTTGAGTAAAAACCCTATCCCTGAGAGGACGCGCGTAGGGATCGGCCCCGGAACGGATGTTAATAATCAAACAATACCGACCTTTAATATGTGACATTGATCATGGCTCATTACTGTCAAAAGACACTCCATTGACGATTCGTAAATATCTATATGACTCGCCAATTCTCTATTGCAGACTTCCGCCTATCATAGAAATGATGACTATTGCCAAATATGTGCCCTGACTGAGGATATGAGCAATGACCGACCACGAATTCACGCTGTTTGCTCCAGCGGAACGCATTGCGCCTGAACAGATCGCCATCGAAGCGCCCGCCGTGCAGGCCGCGCTCGAACTCCAGCCGCTGCTGGACGCGGTGCCCAATGTGCTGCTCGTCCTCAATCGCTTTCGGCAGGTGATCTACTCGAATCAGGCGCTGCTGGATTTGCTGCAAATCGACGACCCGACGCAGATCTACGGGCTGCGTCCCGGCGAAGTGCTGCAATGCGGTCACGCCTTTGAAAACCCGGGCGGCTGCGGCACGGCGGAAGCGTGCAGCACGTGCGGCGCAGTGCAGGCGATCCTGATCGGCCTGAGCGGCAAGGCGGCGGTCAAGGAATGCCGCATCACCACGCGTTCCGGCTCGGCGCTCGATCTGCGCGTGTGGGCGAAGCCGCTGCAGGTCAACGGCGAAATCTGCACCGTGTTCGCTATCGCCGACATCAGCGACGAGAAACGCCGCGATATTCTGGAACGCATCTTCCTGCACGATATGCACAATACTGCCGCGTTGGTCATGTCCTACACCGACTTGATGCAGGATCTGGAGACTTTCTCGCAGGTCGAACAAGCTCAGTTGAAACAGCAGCTCCACCAGATTGCCTTCCACATGATCCGTGACATCGACACGCACCGTATCCTCATGGCAGCGGAGGCGAACCGCCTGCAGCTTGCCCCCATCCTGACCGACGCCGCGGAAGTGCTGCGCGACGCGCAGGCCGAATATCACCAGTATGGACACGATCAGCACATTGAGATCGTGGTCGAGCCGACGCCGACGCCTGTGCGTTTCACGACGGATCGGTCGCTGGTCGATCGCGTGATCGGCAACATGGTCAAGAATGCGCTCGAAGCTTCGACCAGTGGCGATGCGATCACGCTGCGCGTCCTGCCGGATACAGCGGGCGTCACCTTTGCCGTGCACAATCCGCTGCCCATGCCGCGCAAGGTGCAGTTACAGGTCTTCCAACGCTCGTATTCGACCAAAGGCGCGGGGCGCGGTCTGGGGACGTACAGCATCAAGCTGCTGAGCGAAAACTATCTGCAAGGCAAAGTGTGGTTTGAAAGTTCGGAGGACGCGGGCACGACCTTCTATACGTGGTATCCGCGCCAGATGACGACATAAAGCGAGCTAGGCATGCCTAAGTTGACAATTCTCTATGCGGATGACAACCCGCGCAATCATGATTTCGTGCGGCTGGCGCTGCGCAGCGAAGATGTCCGGTTGCTGGAAGCAGCCGATGGTCAGGCGGCCATCGACATGGCGCTGCGCGAACGCCCCGATCTCATCCTCATGGACATCAACATGCCGGAGGTCAATGGGCTGGAGGCGACGCGGCGGCTCAAAGCCATGCCAGATATGGCGCACATCCCGATCATCGCGCTGACGGCGAATTCCATGCCGGGTGATCGCGAAGAGTGCCTCGCCGCGGGCTGTGACGCCTACCTCATCAAGCCGATCATCCGGCACGAGCTGCTGCACACGATCCACCAGTTCACCACCCCGCCTCATACCTCACCGGATTGACGGTCGTAATTGCGATAGATCATGCCGGAGTAGGGGCGCAGCCCGAGCCGCTCGTAAAACGGCTGGACATCCGGGTCGCAGATCAGGTCAATCATGTACAGGTGGCGCAGTTGATCGAGCAGGTGCTTGACTAACGCGCTGCCGATCCCCTGCCCGCGGTACGCGGGCAGCACTTCCAGATGCGGAATATAGGCCGCGAGCACGCCATCGCTGATCGCCGTGATGTAGCCAACGACCGGGCCAGTTTCACCGTCGCGCGCCAGCACCACATGGCTGCTCCCATGCAGCACCTTGAGATGAGTCTCTGGCGTGGGCGGGTTCGGCCAGCCCGCGTAGAAACCACCGCGGAGATGGTCGGCGGTGATGCCCAAGAGTGAATCGCAGTAAACAATCATCCGTTTCAATCCCACCTTCCGAATAAGAGAGTGTCCAATCGCCTGTAGGGACGAGGCATGCGGGTGTTTATAAACCCCTCACCCCCAACCCCTCTCCCACGCAAGCGGGGAGAGGAGAGGTATTGCGAGCAATGTTGTCTCCCCTCCCTGAATTCGGGGAGGGGTGGGGTGGGGTCGGAAGCTGACCTTTTTCAACGCCCTCATGCCTCGGCCTAATTTTAGACACCGTCTGAAGCCGCGCACGCCCTAATTCTGGAGTGCCGACCAGCGAACTTCCACTTCAATGGTGCTCCGGGTGAACTCCAGCGGGATCTGCACGAACACATAGGCGGCGGTATCCCCGCTGAACAGCACCTCGAGGCTTTGCTCGGACGGCCAGATCACGTCCCGGCCCCCGTTACCCAGCAGCACGGTCTCACCAATGGGATCACTTGCGCGCTGCACGGTCGCGACCGCTCCGCTGCCCGTCACCAGCCGAAAATCGACCTGCGCGGCTTGGGCCGAGTTCAGCGCCAGCGGAATGAGGACGATCGGCTGCTGGTAGGAAGGCGTCGCGACCCGGGTTTCGCCCGCCGCCAGCGGCGCGCCCGACAGGTAGATCGTGTGCAGTTGGTACGGGCTGGTCGTGTGGACGAGAATCCGGTACGTCTCCGCCCCCAGATAATAGAGCAGCATACGCTGTAGGCCGACGCGGTTGGCGTCCGCCAGCCCGAAGCTCGCCCAATCGATCAGCTCGGGCAGGTGCGCCACCGCGGAGCGCTCAACATCGAGCAGGCGGGAGGGCAAATGCGCCGTCCACAGAAAATCGCCGTCAGTCGTCAGGTCTTCGATCTGCACGGAGAACGGCACGAAATCGGCAACGCGCACGCTGTACGTCTGGTACGGGGCAACCAGCTCCTCCGGCGCGTACACGCTGTCCAGATCGAGCTCTTGGGGCATTGTCTGATAGGCGGTCAGGCGATAGTCAACGCTCGTTTCGATGGGACGAGCAAATGTGATGTCCGCCCATTCTGTCTGATTCGGCGTGCTGGTCGACGAGACCAGATGCAGCAGCGTCACCGGGCCATCACCGGAGGCACCGTGCGGCTGGCACTCGCTCTCCGCCGCGCCATTCGCCGTCTGCCAGCCGCGGCAGATGGTCGCGGTCAACACCCCGGGCGCATTCAATTCAAAAACGACATCTGCGCCCGGCAGCAGCGCCATGCGATAGGTCACGGGCGCATCGTCCGCGCTCAGACTCCCCGTGACCGGAACGCCTGCGCGGAGCATGGGCGGCTGCGGTGTCACGGATTGGAACGCCGCCACTGGCAGCAGCGCCCCGGTCAGCGCCCAAGCGACCACGAGCAGGAATGTGCTGAACTTCATCAAACGCCTTTCAGGGATGCGGATAGAAATAACAGGGACGAGGTTAACCTCGTCCCGATGTGCATTCACTTCAACTGACCACGCTAAACTGAGGTTACAGCCAACGCTCGATGACGATCTTGCGATCCATGAAGAAGTCGACCGCATCCGGGCCCTGACCATGCAGGTCGCCGAAGAACGAGTCCTTCTTGCCGCCGAACGGGAACGAGGCGGTCGCCGCGGCGACGCCCACGTTGATGCCGATATTCCCGGCGTTGACGCGATACTTGAATTCACGGGCGTGCTTGCCGCTGGCGGTGAACAGGCTGGCGGCGTTGCCGTAGCGGCTGCTGTTGACCAGCTTGACCGCGTCGTCGAAGCTGTCGGCGCGCATGATCGCCAGCACCGGCCCAAAGATTTCATCCTTGGCGACGCTCATGTCGGCGGTGACACCGTCGAGGATGGTCGGGCCGACGAACGAGCCTTCAAAGCCTTCGACTTTCTTGTTGCGGCCATCCAGCGCGACCTGCGCGCCATCCGCCACGCCCTGCGTGATCATCTTTCGATGCGTTCGCCGCCGATGCCGAGATGACCGTGCCCATCTGCGTGGTTTCGTCCAGACCGTAGCCGACGCGCAGCCCCGACGCGCGGCGCACGAGTTCGTTGCGCAGCGGTTCGTAAGCATCGCCGACCGCGACCACGACCGACCCGGCGAGACAGCGCTGCCCCGCGCAGCCATAGGCCGAGCCCATGATGTTCGCCACGCTGGCGCCCATGTCGGCATCCGGCATGACGACGATGTAGTTCTTCGCGCCGCCCTGCGCCTGCACGCGCTTGCCCGCTTTGGCGCACGTCTCATAGACCAGCTTGGCGACCGGGCTGGAGCCGACGAACGACACGCCGACGATATCCGGATGTTCCATCACCGCCATCGACGCTTCTTTGCCGCCGTGCACGAGGTTGACCACACCTTCCGGCAGGCCGAGTTCGTCCAGCAGTTCGTAGAGCAACTGCATGCTGATCGGCGTCTGGGGCGACGGCTTGACGATATAAGTGTTGCCGCAGGTGATCGCGGTGGGCAGGAACCACAGCGGCACCATCATCGGGAAGTTGAACGGCGTGATGGCCGCGAACACGCCGAGCGGCTGGCGTTCCGCCGTCTCGTCGATGCCCGAGCTGACATCTTCGAGCGTGTAGCCGCGAATCAGCGAAGGGAGCTGGAGCGCGAAGTCCACGCTTTCGATACCACGGCGGACTTCACCGCGCGCTTCGTCGCGGGTCTTGCCGTTTTCTTCGACGACGATCCGGGTCAGGTCTTCGAAGCGATCTTCGAGCAGCGCCTTAAAGCGATACATGTACTGCGCGCGGCTGAGGACAGGCGTGCTGCGCCATTCGTCAAAGGCGGCCTGCGCGGCCTTGACGGCCTTGTCGACGTCTTCACGGGTGCCTTCGGGGACGGTAGCGAGCGTTTCACAGGTGGCCGGATTGATGACGGATGTGGTCGCGGGCGAAGTGGACTCAACCCACTCGCCGCCAATGTAGTGTTTGAGCTGCTGAACCATGTTGATCCCTGCTAAAGATTTTTACAAGCGATAGGTACGCGCAAGTGTACCACACCTAAAGCAGGTTACCGAAAGGGTGGGCCGTGCTGACCGACGTTAGCACATGTGCGAGGGGATCGACTCCAGCCACGCGCGGTATTGATCAAGGTCTACGCCGAGCAAATAGGCGTACCACGCCTGCACGTTGCGCGGCGCGAGTTCATCGTAGGCGGCGATCATCGTGTCGACTTCGATGCCGTCTTCGGTGACGATGGCGAGACGGCGGCTCGGGGGGATATCGTCATGCAGCAGCAGCCGCGACAGTTCGTCGATGACGGTTTCTGTCGCCCACTCATGCAAATGCGCGTGGATCTCTTCGCCGTCTGCATCGGGTTCATACATAAAATCGGTGACGTTCTCAATCGCCGCGCGCAGGGCGGGCAGCACCGTCTCGATGATTTCCCGATGCGCCTTCATCAGCAAATCGAGTCGAACACCGGTTTCCGAGGTTTGAGAACTGAGATCATGCATCGTAGAACCTCACATAGACACAGGGCGTGCGCATCTGCCAGCGGATTTTAGGAACACTGCCCTTAACCTGAGTATACAAAAAAGTTGAGATCTCAAGACTTGTGGTTTTCGAAGGTATGATTTTTCAATATATTCTCGAACGGCACCTTCGGGACGAGGCGGCTGCCCATCTTGTTTAACCTCACCCCTAAATCCCCTCTCCTCCTCTCAGGGGTAGGTTTTTCATACTGCCCCATGGAAAACGGGTCTCCTGCGCCAAAAAACCTGTAGGGACGAGGCATGCCTCGTCCTATTTTCCCCTCTGGTTTAGCCCAAAAGCCTGTCATCCGTGCAAGCAAACAGAATGTTTTAGCCAAGAGGGTGACGGCTGGTTTGGCACAGGAGGACGAGGCATGCCTCGTCCCTACAATTTAAACCCTCCCTGACTCCCCTCAGGTACACCACAGTCGGAACGGCCGGGAGCTCGTGGGAATAGCTTGCACTTCGCCTGGGGAGAGCGGACGCAATTTATTGCGTCCCTACACAACACCGTCCCTCAAACGAATTCAGTGAGGGGAGACGGGTTGCCAACCATGCACTAGATTCAGGTATTAAGCACACAACTGCGGCGCGTTGACCCGATTCAGGTGTTTCTCCGATGCGATTCCTACGCTTTGCTCATAAACTATCTTTGAAACATTTTACTGTTATGGGGGATTCCGCATGGACTTTAACCAGTACACCAACAAAGCGCGCGAGGCACTACTGCGCGCGCAGACCAACGCCAACGACCTTGGCCACAGCAGCGTCGAGCCGATTCACATCCTCGGCGCGTTAATCGGGCAGAAGGACGGCGTCGTGCCGCAGGTTGTCGCCAAGATCGGCGCGCGCCCGACGGCGCTCCTGAGCGAGATCGAAACGCTGCTCAAAGATCGCCCCCGCGCGTATGGCAGCAACGTCAAGGCGACGCTCAACAAGCCTGCGCTCGACGTGCTCACGCAAGCCGAACGCGAAGCTGAAAAGATGAAAGACGAGTACGTCAGCACGGAGCATTTGCTGATCGCGCTGGCGGACGAACGCAGCGTGAGCGGGATGCTCAAGACGGCAGGCGTCACCCGCGATGCGATCTTCGACGCGCTGACGACCATTCGCGGCGGGCAGCGCATCACCTCGCAAGATCCCGAAAACACGTTCCAGAGTCTCGAAAAATACGGGCGCGACCTGACCGCCTTAGCGCGGCGCGGCAAGCTCGATCCGGTGATCGGGCGCGAAGACGAAATCCGCCGCGTGATTCAGGTCATCAGCCGCCGCACCAAGAATAATCCGGTGCTGATCGGCGAAGCGGGCGTCGGCAAGACGGCCATCGTCGAAGGGCTGGCGCAGCGCATCGTCAACGGCGATGTGCCGGAAGGCCTGCGCGATAAGCAGCTCGTCGCGCTGGATATGGGCGCGCTGGTGGCCGGGGCGAAGTTCCGCGGCGAATTCGAGGAACGCCTCAAGGCCGTGCTCAAAGAGGTGCAGGACAGCGAAGGCCGCGTGATTCTGTTCCTTGACGAACTGCATACGATTGTCGGAGCAGGCGCGGCGGAAGGCGCGATGGACGCCAGCAACATGCTCAAACCGCTGCTGGCGCGCGGCGAACTGCGCTGCGTCGGCGCGACGACGATTGACGAATACCGCGACTACATCGAGAAGGACGCGGCGCTCGAACGGCGCTTCCAGCCCGTCATGGTGGATGAGCCGAGCGTCGAAGACACGATCAGCATTTTGCGCGGGCTGAAGGAACGCTACGAGGTGCATCACGGCGTGCGCATTCAGGACAGCGCGGTGATCGCCGCGGCGACCCTCTCCGCGCGCTACCTGCCGGATCGCCAACTGCCCGACAAGGCCATCGACCTGATTGACGAGGCGGCGGCGCGGCTCAAGATGGAGATCGACTCCAAGCCGAGCGTGTTGGACGCGGTGGATCGCGGCATCATGCAGTTGGAGATCGAGCGCGAGGCGCTCAAGAAGGAGCGCGACAAGGCGTCGCAGGAACGTTTGGCCGCCATCGAGAGCGAGATCGCCAACCTGCGTGAACAGTCGAACGCGCTCAGCGCCCGCTGGCAGATGGAAAAGGGCGCGATTGAGAGCATTCGCGAGACGAAAGCCAAAATCGACGAGGCGAAGGTGCAGCTTGAGCAGGCCGAACGCCGCGCCGATCTCGAAGGGGCGGCGCGCCTGCGCTACGGCACGCTCCCCGAACTGGAGAAACAGTTAGCGGCGCGGGAAGCGCAGTCGACACAGCTCCGGCAGGACGGCGGCACGATGCTGCACGAAGAAGTCGACGCCGATACCATCGCCGATGTGGTTTCCAAGTGGACGGGTATCCCGGTCACGCGGCTGCTAGAAGGCGAAGTCGAAAAGCTGCTGCGCATGGAAGATCGGCTGCACGAGCGCGTGATCGGGCAGGAAGACGCGGTGCACGCGGTCGCGGCGGCAGTGCGGCGGTCACCGCGCGGGTCTGCAAGACCCCAACCGTCCGATCGGCACGTTCCTGTTCCTCGGCCCGACGGGTGTCGGCAAAACCGAGCTGGCGCGGTCGGTGGCGGAATTCCTGTTTGACGATGAAGACGCCATGATTCGCATTGACATGAGCGAGTACGGCGAACGGCATGCGGTCGCCCGCTTGATCGGCGCGCCGCCCGGCTATGTTGGCTACGAGGAAGGCGGTCAGCTCACCGAAGCGGTGCGCCGCCGTCCCTACAGCGTCGTGCTGCTGGATGAGGTCGAAAAGGCGCATCCGGACGTGTTCAACGTGTTCCTGCAGGTGTTCGACGATGGCCGCCTGACCGATGGACAGGGGCGCACGGTCGATTTCACCAACGCGATCATCATCATGACGAGCAACGTGGGCAGCGACATGATCAAGCGGATGGGCGCAGACCCCGATAAGAAGGTGCTGCGCGAGGCGATCACGACGGAACTGGATAACTACTTCCGTCCGGAATTCCTCAACCGTCTGGACGACGTCATCATCTTCACGAGCCTGACGCAGGCCGACCTGACGCGCATCGTCAGCATTCAGCTCAAGCGGCTGGAACGCCTGCTGCGCGACCGCCGCCTGTCGCTGGAAGTGACCAACGATGCCAAGCTGTACCTCGCCGAGCGCGGCTTCGACCCGGTGTACGGGGCGCGTCCGCTCAAGCGGGCGATTCAGCGCGAACTGCAAGATCCGCTGGCGAATTTCATCCTCGAAGGGCACGTCCACGAAGGCGATCACGTGATTGCGGATATCAACGAGTCGGGCGACGGCATGGAGTTCACCACCGTGCCACAAAGCGAAGCGGTGTAAAACAGACCCCACCCCCGGCCCCTCCCCGAATTCAGGGAGGGGAGCCAACATCCCGCGCCGTATCTCCCCTCTCCTCTAGGAGAGGGGCTGGGGGTGAGGCTAAACCTGTAACATCCCCGATCCCATGTAGACCGCTGTGCCGCCGACATCCACATCCACAATCTGATCGCCCGCCGTTTCGATGCGAATCTGGATGATCGACGGGCGCCCCATCTCGACGCCCTGTTCGCTGACAATCGAGGCGACGTTGTTGCTCGGCGTGACCAGCCCATACTTCACCAGATACGAACCGAGCGCGCCCGACGCGATCCCGGTGGCGGGGTCTTCGACAATGCCGAGTTCCGGCGCGAACATGCGCGAATGCACCGTCGAACGGGGGAGTTCGGTCTCCATGCGTGAAGGCGAACATGCCAAACGGCGCGCCGGGGCTTGCAGATCCTCCCAGCGGTCGGCGCGCACGCGGATGCGCCCCATCGCGCTCAGCGTTTTGACCGGGATGAACAGGAACGGCACACCCGTCGCCACAACCTGCACAGGCTTATCCTCCATGAGATCATCGGCGGTGAGGCCGAGCAGCCCCGCCGCCGCCGCGCGATCTTCGATGACCGCGCCAAACGTCGGGTTGACCTGCTGCATGCTGATCAGGGTGAAGTCGCCCGTTTGCGAAATGGTCACGGGCACGACGCCGATATTCTCCTCAAGGCGCACGACGCCGGGCTGCACCAGGCCTTCGCGCAGCAGGGCGTAGGCCGTGCCGATGGTCGGATGCCCGGCGGTGGGCATCTCGGTCGTCGGCGTGAAGATGCGCACGCGGTAGTGGTTCTCCGGCTTCTCCGCCGGGGTCACAAACGTGATTTCGGCGAGGTTGAATTCGCGGGCAATGGCCTGCATCGTCTCCGTAGCCAGTTCGCCGGGATTGATGAAGACCGCCAGTTGATTGCCACCGAACGGCTGGTCGGTGAAAACGTCGTAGCGCTGGTAAGCGAGCATACTTTCTCCTTATACTTGGATATATGTGACGCTATCCTATACACACCAAGACAAGTTGTTCTTGCATTACCCCTCACCCCCAACCCCTCTCCCACGCAAGCGGGGAGAGGAGAGGAACGACGAGGCTGTTGTCTCCCCTCCCTGAATTCGGGGAGGGGTTGGGGGTGGGGTGGTCGTTCACTTGGTCCGCGTGCTTCGCCTGTGGCGCCTATCCTATGCTGAACGTGGGGGCTGCGGCTAGTGCCAGTGCGGCGGGAGAGTTTGCAGGCACGATGGCGCGCAATATAATTTGTAGCATTATCCACATTTTCGTCCAGAGGTCGATCTATGCCCAAAATCCCTGTGCTGTACTATTTGGTCATCTTCGCGCCCATCGCGTTTATCGCCGATAACGCTGGCGTGGACCCGATCATCGTGTTCATCTTGTCGGCGCTCGGCCTCATCCCCCTCGCCAAGCTGATCGGCGATGCGACCGAAGAACTGGCGATCTACACGGGGCCGAAGCTCGGCGGTCTGCTCAATGCAACGCTCGGCAACGCCGCCGAACTCATCATCACCATCTTCGCGATTCAGGCGGGCCTGCTGGAACTGGTGCGCGCCTCACTTACCGGGTCAATCCTCGGCAATCTGCTGCTCGTGCTCGGCTTAAGCCTTGTACTGGGTGGCCGAAAGCACGGCACGCAGGTCTTCGATAAGCGCACGGCGGGCTTGAACGCGACGCTCCTGCTGCTGGCGGTTGTCGCGCTGGCGATTCCGTCGCTGTTTGACCGCGCGCTCGTCGAGACGCCCAATTCCGAACTGCTGTTCAGCGAAGGCGTGGCCGTCGTGCTGATCGTGCTGTATGCGCTGAGCGTGATCTACTCGTTCACGGCTAAGCCGGCGCATGATGCCGCGCAGGTCGGCGCGAAGAACGTGCCGCAGGAAGTGCCCGCCCCGGTCGCAGGCCCCGCGCTCAGCGCCGTCACCGGTGAACACGCCGCCGCGCACACCGAACCCCACGGGCACCACGCCAAGTGGTCGCTGCGCACGTCGATCATCATCCTCGTGCTGGCGACGATTGGGACGGCAGTGGTCAGCGAAACGCTGGTCGGCGCAGTCGAGCCCGTCGTGCAGCAGTTGGGGCTGACCGAGTTCTTCCTCGGCATCATCATCATTCCGCTGGTCGGCAACATCGCCGAGCATCTGGTCGCCGTGCAGGTCGCGATGAAGAACAAGATGGAACTCAGCCTCGCCGTGTCGCTCGGCTCCAGCTTGCAGATTTCACTGTTCGTCGCGCCTGTGCTGGTGTTCATCAGCCTGTTGTTCGGTCAGCGCCTATTGCTCGTGTTCAACGACTTCGAGCTGATCGCCCTGTTCGGCGCAACGCTGATCGCCGCGTTCATCGCGCTCGACGGCGAGTCGAACTGGCTGGAAGGCGCAATTCTGCTCGGTATCTACCTGATCGTCGCGCTGGCGTTCTTCTTCCTGCCCGCAACGGTCGCGATTCACTGAGCGCCAACCTCAACCCTCAATCCCCTCTCCTCAGGAGAGGGGCGGTTGAGCGCAGCGAAACGGGGTGAGGCTAAACGGCCGCACTACAATGTCTGATTTGAAGAATCTTCGTAGGGGCGCACGGCCGTGCGCCCCTACACAAACCTTTTCTGCTTTACCGCGCAAAATCCGCATACGTATCGGAGTACGGCAGGCTGTAGTTCGGGTCAAATTCCGGCAGTTGACCATCTGCTGCGCTGAGCAGCGCCCACGCCATGTCGCGCCCCGCGTGCGCTTCGATCACCGAGAAATCACCGCGTTGACCATCGAGCACCATGTATTCACGCCGCAGCCATTGACCGATCCCGTAGCGAATGGGCGCATCTTCCGGGAGTTCCAGATAGAACGGCAGCAGCGCGGGGATCGCATCCTCGGAGACGTTGCGCAGATAGCCGATGTCGAGCTCATGCCCGGCGCGGTAGCGGTCGATGTTCTGGCGCATGATGGTGTAGTCGACGTTGATCAGGTTGAGCGACCCCAGGTAGCCGATCACGCAGATCACCACGCCGAGCGAAAACACGTTCGGGCGCACGCGGAACAGCATCAGCAGGAAGAAACCGTAGAGCACCGCCAGCCAGCCCATAAAGACGTGCGGATACAAGCGCAGATGCGTGTAACCGTAGACCTCTTCGTAGAGCGACAGGCGCAAATGCGCCGACCACAGCATCACCCCGGTGAGCGCGACGATGCCGAGCGCCAGCCCGCGGAAGATACGCTGCTGCGTCCCCTGTTGGCGAATGGTCACATAGTCGAGCCAGAGCATCAGCGCCAGCGTGAGCATCGACACGGCGACCAACTCAAAGAAGCCGCGCCGCGCGTACTCGGCGTAAGTGAAACCGTCCAGACTGATGTTGCTCTGTCCGCCGAAGAAGTAGGCGAACTGGATGAGCACGAAGACGCCGAACAAGCCCACGACCGAGCCCAGCACGATCCCCGCTTCGACCAGATTAAGCGTGAAAGCGCGCTTTTTGCCTTTGGGCGCAGCGGGCGCTTCTTCCTCGGTGGGCAGTTCCTGCGCGGCTTGGTCGCCGACCTGCACATAGCGCGCGTTCGGGCGTTTGAGCACGGCATAGGCCAGCCCACCGCACGCGAACCACGCGAAGAAACCCACGATCACCGACTGTTCAAACAGCGCCTCGACGCCCCGAAACTGAAACAGCGCTGTCACCTGGTTGATGTACTGCGCGAACACCTCATCGGCGGAGGCCAGCAGCAGACCGAAGACCACGACAATCGGCACGGCGAGCATGAGCCCGCGCACGACTGAACTGACGCCGCGCCCGTGCAGCGGGCGGTTCTGACGGAGCCAGCGCCCGGATTGGATGATCTGATCGACGGGCATGAAGACAGTGGTGACGCCCGTCTCGATCAGCGCGATGAGGTGCGCTGCCAGCGGGTCGCGGTCGAAGGCGTTGGCCAGCGGGAAATAATGCGCGATCAGCATAGTCAGAGCCAGCACCGCGGCGAGATTCAAAAAGGTGATCGTCTCGTCGGCGCGCACGGCGACCATGACGGCGAAAAAGATCAGCGGGACGAACAGCCACAGGTTGCGGCGCAGCGTCGCCTGCCCGGTGATCTGCTTGAAGGCGAACAGCGCCGCGGTCAGCAGCAGCACGTAGAGCGGCACGGACAGCCCGAGCATGCGATTGTAAAAGAGAACGTTCCCGATAATGCCGAGCGCCAGCCCGAAGACCACCGCCACGAGCGCATAAACGCGTCGATCCATGTGAGACTCCCTTGCGTTATCCATCTAGTTGTACAGGTCGACGGCGCGGTTTGCTCAACGCCCGCCCACTGCTTCGACGACTCTGAGAGTCCCCTGATAGGTCAACCATCCGCTAATTTCTCCTCACCACGTCTCAGTTGGGACGCCATGGATGGCGTCCAATCAGGGTGTCCTCTGTAGGGACGAGGCATGAGCCGAGTTCACAATTGGTCAGTATATTCAACCTCACCCTGCTTGCTGCGCAAGCCGTCCCTCTCCCTCCGGAGAGGGACACAACCCGCCGTGCCCTTGCCCCTCGCCCTCTGGAGAGGGGCGGTTGAGCGCAGCGAAACGGGGTGAGGTTAGACAAAATACCGATTCTGAAATGACTTCATGCCTCGTCCTATTTCCTGAAGAAGAACCAGAAGACAAGGCATGAGGGTGTTGAAAAAAGCATCCCTTAAAGCCTTTCCCTTCGTCAACGGACGCGATGATGCAGTTTAAGAAAACGATACGGATTACCCCTCACCCCCAACCCCTCTCCCACGCAAGCGGGGAGAGGGGAGAAAAGACGCTTTTGCTGGCTCCCCTCCCGACGGGGGGGGGCCGAAAGTGGGTCGGTACTCCGCCTTCATAAGTTAAACTGCATCATTGCGTCCCTACGAAAACCCATTTGGCTTGGCGAGTGTTGTTGACTCCCCTCCCCGAATTCGGAGGCGTGGGGTCGGGGTAGAATTCCAAACCGCGCCTTTATAAGAGACGTCAAGCACGCTATCATTGTTCCATCTTTCACAGAGATCAAACCTATGACGATTGATTGGCAGCGTGTGCTGCCCGTACTCTTCTCCATCTGCATCATCATCCTCATCGCCGTCCTGCGGAACTATTCCAAAACGCTGGCGGCCATCACCGCGACCATGCCGATCAATATGCCTTTGGCGATCTGGATTCTCTCCAGCGGGACGAACGTCTCGCAGGCGACCATGGTGCAGTTCATCGAAACGCTGATCGTCGGCTTGATTCCGACCTTCATCTTCCTGATTTTTGTGTATATCGCGGCGCGGGCGGGCTATGCCGTCGTGCCGATGCTCGGCCTCGGCTATGTGGGCTGGGCGCTTTCGTTGGGGATCTTACTGTTCATCCAAGCGCAGTTGGGGCGCTAAGTCACTATGAATCTGCTGGCAATGAACCTCGCCCAGAGGCGATTCGTCTTCTTTGTGATTATGGCGGGCGGGCTGCTCGGCTTGATCGCCATCACCTGGTTTTTGATCAGCCTGACGCTCGGCACAGGCGAACGCGTCAAAGCGGTGTCGCTCGTCGAAGGCTACACCGTGCGCGAATTCGCCGCGCTGCTCGATAACGACGCCTACCCGCCGACGGTCGCCGTCGCCGCCGATGGCACCGTCTACACGGGCAGCTTCGCCAGCGGCGCGATCTGGTCGATCAGCGCGGACGGCGCGACCATGACCGAACTGCCGAACACGCGCGAGGTCATCCGCTCCGTGAGCGCCATTGCGGTCGCGGGGGATGGTGCGCTGATCGTGGTCGATCAGCTCGATACCGACCCGCGCAGTGTGGGCGGTTCGCTGTGGCGCATCGCCGCCGATGGGGCAATCGCCCCGTTCGGCGAGATTGCCGATGGTTTCAGCGCGCCGAACGACCTCGCCATTGATGCGGCGGGGCGCGTGTATGTGAGCGACCCCGGTCGCAACGAGGTGTGGCGCTTAGAGGCGGATGGCAGCGGCGCGCAAATCTTCTGGGTTCCCCCGGCGTTGGAGACGGCCAATCGCCGCGCAGTTACGGGGTTGGCGTACGATGCCACGACCGACTCGCTCATCATCACCGATCCTGAAGTCAATGAGATTTACCGCGCCCCCATCGCCGGAGGTGTGGGCGAACTGCTCTATCAACACGGTCAACGCGCCGATGCGCCCGGTTTTGACGGCGTGACGGTCACGCCGGACGGCACGATCTATGTGGCGGCGCTCGGTCAGAACGGGGTGGCGCGCGTCGCCGATGGCGAACTCAACTATGTGGTCGGGCTGTTCCGCGGCGCGGCTGATGTTGAATATGGCGCGCCGAATCGCCTGTACGTCGCCAACTTCGATCAGGCGTCGCTCGTCATCCCGATTGTCGAGCCGCAGCTCCCCTTCGCGCTGGACGTGATCGACCTGCCGCAGTAATTCGTTTTCCGCCGCGGTGCGTTAATATGGTTGGGATAAGGCATGCGCGTGTTCAAAAAGCATCCTTAGAGTCTTTCCACTCACCAGCGGACGCGATTTAACGCGTCCCTACGAAAACAAATCAGGCTTAGCAAACGATGCTGTCTTCCCTCCCTGAATTCGGGGAGGGGCCGGGGGGTGGGGTCGGAATCTGGCATTTTTCAACACTGTCATGACTTGTCCCTCTTTGTTTGATGCGGAACATGAGGAGGAGGTATGTCTCTTCCCTACAAAACTGCCATTTCCAGTTCAATAACACGCTTATTTAGGAGAACAACACTGTGCTTGAATCGATCCTCACCTACATCATCGGCTTGATCGGCGGGATTGGCGTGGGTATTCAAACGCCGTTGGGCGGGGTGATGAGCGGGCGCGTCGGCCCGGCGGCCAGCAGCCTGATTGTCCACTTGAGCGGCGCGGTGCTCTCATTGGCGCTGCTCGTAGCCCGGCGCGGCGAAAACATTGGCGATTGGCGCGCGCTGCCGCCGTACATGTTTCTGCTTGGGCTGTTCGGCGTGCTGATTATGGTCACGGTGAGTCACACGCTGCCGCGGGTCGGCGCGGGCGTCGCCGTCACGCTGATCATTCTCGGCCAGTTGATCGCCGGGATGATCATCGATCATTTCGGCTTCTTCAGCGCTGCCCGCCCGATTGACCTGACGCGCGTGATCGCTGCCGTGCTGCTCGTCATTGGCGGGTATCTGATGGTGAAGTAACGACCAACTACTCCGCGGGGCTCCACACGGTGATCGACCCATCGCGCGCGCCGGACGCCATGTATGAGCCATTCGGCGAAAAATCGAGCGCGAGCACGGG
Organism: Candidatus Flexifilum breve; assembly: GCA_016717205.1. Taxonomy (GTDB): domain Bacteria; phylum Chloroflexota; class Anaerolineae; order Aggregatilineales; family Phototrophicaceae; genus Flexifilum; species Flexifilum breve. The sequence continues at coordinate 812,140 of JADKGC010000002.1, read as the reverse complement.
CTTCTGATGCCCGTAGATCGTCGAGAGTTCTTTGAGCGTGGACATACACCACAGCTTGATCGCGCCATTGATGCCGCCCGTCGCCAGAATGTCGCCATCCGGCGCGAACTGGCAGCACCACACCGGCGCGCCCTGATTGAAGGCGATGGTTTGCTCCAAGGCATGCGTGTTCCATAGGCGCACCGACTGATCGGCGGAGACCGACGCGAGGTGTTTGCCATTGGGCGCAAACGCTACGTTATTGACCTGATCCGTATGTCCGGTCAGCGTGCCGATCAGCGCGTAGCTCTCCGCATCCCACAGTTTGATCGTGCCGTCCCACGAGCCTGTCGCCATGCGCGAGCCGTCGGCGGAGAACACGACTGACGACACCGACCCGGTATGCCCGGTCAGCGTGCCGACTTTCTGCTGGGTCGCCACATCCCAGACCGTCACCGTGTGATCCCAGCAGGCGCAGGCGATGCGCGTTCCATCGGGCGATACACAATCTCAAACAGGCGCGTCTTGTGCGTACCAAACTGCCCGATCGATTGCCGCGTACCGACATCCCACAACATCAGGCTGCTGGTGTTGCCGAACTTCGCGCCCAACGCCGCCGCGAGGACTTTGCCATCCGGCGAGTATTCGAGATCGTAGAGTGCGTCGCGGTTCGAGAGTGAGAGCACTTCACGGCGCGTTTCCGTGTCCCACAGCCGGATCAGCCCATCCGAAGACGCCGACACCAGCGACTGGTTGTTGGGCGCGAACGTCAGGCTGCTGATCGGCTTGTCGTGCCCGCGCAGGCTGGCCTCCTGCCGCATGGTCGTCGCATTGTCCGAAGTGATCAGCTTGCGGAGGAGCGTCGTGGGAATGGGCGGTGGGGTGATGATGGCGGTCGGCGCTGTCGTTCACGTTGATCGCCGGACGACCGAGCAGTTGAATCAGCGCGTCCATGTCATAGCCGATCCACTGGAGCGGGCGCAGTTCCGGCAGCAGTTTGGCTTCGCGGCAGATCACCGGGATAATCGGTTTGTTCTCGTCGAGAAAGTAACGGTATTCCAGACGGACGTACTTCGATTCGAGCGCATCCGGCGACACACACAGGATCATGCGGCCGCATTGATCGAGCGCGGCATTGATCTCGTCGCGCCAGTCCTGCCCGCCTTGCAGCAGATGTTGATCCACCCACACCGAAAAGCCCGCTTGGCGCAAACGGTCGACCAGGGGGCGCACATGCGACTCCCAGTCCCGGCGGCTGTAGGAGATGAAGATGCTTTCCGTTCCGGCGTTACTGCTGGTGGTGGTCATATCTGGCGACTCTCGTATAATCCACAGCGTTAATTATGAAACCCGTTAAATGAATAAGCAAGCACGGTACACGGCAGCGTAGGGAGGTAGTCCATGAGACGCATACTAATCACCGGGACGTCACGCGGCATTGGCTTGGAACTGGCGCGGCAGTACGCCGCCCGCGACGAGCGCGTCTTCGCGACCTACCGCACGCCCTCGGCAGCACTCAAAGCGCTGGAATCGGTGCGCGTGACGCTCATCCCGCTGGATGTGGCCGATCCGGCCAGCATCGAAGCCGCCTATCACGCGGTCAACGCGCAGACCGATTCGCTCGACGTGCTGATCAACAACGCGGCGATCAGCAATGAAGGGGACGAACGCCTCGGCACGTTCGAACAGGCGTCGATGCTGAGCCTGTTCCAGACGAACACCATCGCGCCCGTGCTGATCATGCAGCGCTTCCTCGACCTGCTCAAACGCGGGGCAACTGGCAAGATCGTCAACCTCGTGTCGGAACTTGCCTCGCTGGAACTGCGGGACGCGAGCTACGCCGCGACCTACTGCGCGACCAAAGCGGCGCTCAATATGTACACACGCTCGCTGGCGCATGACCTCAAACCGCTGGGGCTGACGGCGTTCACCATTGATCCGGGTTGGGTACAAACGGATATGGGCGGCAGACATGCGCCGCTCACGCCGGAGCAATCGGTGAGCGGCATCCTGCGCGTCATCGACCAGGCAAACCGCGATGCGAACGGTCGCTTTTTCCGGCACGACGGCGCGGAAATGCCGTGGTGAAAGCCAACCTCACCCCCTAACCCCCTCTCCCTTGGGAGAGGGGAATACACGACAGCAGGCGAGGACTGGGGGTGGACAACAGCTGCCGCCCGCTGAAAAAGCGGCTTCAGCCGTTTTTTCGCTTCGTACTGCACGAGCGAGACGATGCCGCTCAAACCCGCGCCTTTGCCCATCGAGATTTCGCGCCCGAAGAGCTGCGGCACGATGTCGGTGCTCACCTGCGCCACCTGCTCGACGGGCTGACCGTCGAGCGTCTCTTTGAGCAGCACGCTCATCGCCATCGCCGATAAACCCTGCGGGTTCAGCACGTCGAAATAGAAGTCGAGCGTGCCATCGGGGCGATCCACCGCCCAGACATAGGCGTCGGATTCGCAGGCGGGCGCTTTGTGTTCCGCCCCATACGGCTTGATCGCCACCGCCGCTGGCACTTTGGCCTCGTCAAAGCGATCCGCCATTTCGATCAGCAGATCGACACGTTCCTGCCGGTCGGTGATCGACTGCATGTCCGCGACGATCTCCGCCAGCCCTTCGGGATACTTCGCCATTGGTTTTACCGTTCTACCTAGCGTTCAATCGGCACGCCGACGAGATTGCCCCATTCCGTCCACGAGCCGTCATAGTTGCGCACGTTCGGGTAGCCGAGCAGGTACTTGAGCACGAACCACGTATGCGACGAACGCTCGCCGATGCGGCAGTAGGTGACCACGTCCTTATCCGGCGAGAGTCCCTGTTCCTGCTCGTAGAGGGAGCGCAGTTCGTTCGCGGGGCGGAACGAACCGTCTTCCGGGTTGACCGCTTTGCTCCACGGCACATTCTTCGCGCCGGGGATATGCCCGCCGCGCAGCGCGCCTTCGTTCGGGTAGTCGGGCATGTGCAGACGTTCGCCCGTGTATTCGGCCACGCTGCGCACGTCAATCAGCGGTTTGCCCGCGTTCGAATGCTGCAAGACCTGATCGCGGAAAGCGCGGATCTGCGAGTCATCGCGTTCCGGCGCGGTGTACTGGGTCGCGGCGTGGCTCGGCACTTCACGCGTCAGCGGACGGCCTTCGCGCTCCCACTTGGCGCGACCGCCGTCCATCACCTTGGCGTTGCTGTGACCGAACAACTGGAACACCCAGAAGGCATAGGTCGCCCACCAGTTGTTCTTGTCGCCGTAGAAGATGACCAGCGTTTGCGGCGTCACGCCGATGCGCGACATGAGCGCCTCGAAGCCCGCTTTGTTCAGGTAGTCACGGCGCAGGGCGTCGTTGAGGTCCATCGTCCAGTCGACCTGCACCGCGCCGGGGATGTGACCGCTGGCATAGAGGAGCGGATCTTCGTTCGATTCGATAATCCGCAGATTCGCGTCTTTATGATGCTGGGCAACCCACTCCGTCGAGACGAGGACGTCGGGGCGGGCATAGCCACGCTGGGAAATGTCTTGCGCCATGTGTGTGCTGCTCCTCATGAATAAACAAGATGACTGTGATAGTAACTTGTCTGAGGAGAAAACAAAACCCTCAGGTCGGAGGGTTTTGGTTAAACGGTTGATGAGACGATCTACGTCACCTTGATCGTCCCGTCGCCGGGGAGTTCGACTGTCCCGGTGAGCGCATCGAGGCTGAGGCGGCAGTCTTTGAGCTTGAGCACGATGTAGGTGTCTGGCGGCACGTTCACCTGAAACGCCGCCGAGGCGACCGATCCCACCACGGGACGCCGCCGCGCGACCACGTACACGCCCGCCTCATCCTGATCGGTCGCGATGCGCCACGCGAACGGCACTTGCAGATTGGCGATCACTTCGACCGCCGGGTCGGGGCGGCGCAGCACGCGGACTTCCGCGCTTTCAAGGTCCATGTACAGCGTGATCGCGCCGCTCACCTTGAAGCGGTAGGTCTGCGACTGGCGCGCCATCTCCGCGACCGTGGAGACGGCGCTGGCCAGTTCGTTGAGCGTGTTCAAATGCTGCTGCATGCGCTGCCTTTCTCAAAACTTGCCTATGCGGTCGTGCCATTTTCTCCCCTCTCCGAAAGAGAGCAGGAGAGCGTTGCGGGTGCTGTTGTCTCCCCTCCCCTGGGTCGGGGGTGGGGTCGGAATCTGACCTTTTTCAACACCCTCATGCCTTGTCCCTATGTAAGCGATCTGATTTCCCCTCTCCTCTTTTCGGAGAGGGGCGGGGAGGTTGGCGGTAACTGCGTCAAATCCCGTGATCGCCCGCCAACACCGCTCAGGACAGGCATGCCTCGTCCCTAACAATGCCTCCGATCGGTCTCCCCTCCCTGGGCGGGGAGGGGGCGGGGGGGTTGGTCACCCCACATATTTCTGTTTGAGCGCCTTGCCCGCCAGCGCCGCGACATCCCGGAACAGCTCTTCCGCGAACGTCTCTTTTTCCTCCTGTCCCAGCGTGAGGAACAGATCGACGCGGCTTTGCAGCGGTTCGCATTCGTCCTCGTCATACGGCGCGAGGTGATCGAATAGCAACTTGTGCGCGCCTTTGCGCTCCATCACTTCGATCCCGTCAAGGATCTGGCGGTGCGGCGGCCCTTCCCAAATGTTGAGGATCATCGCCTCGCGCAGCAGGCGTTCGACGCCGAACTCGGCCAGCGTGCCCATGCCGCCGTTGACCTCCATCGCCCACTTAGCGGTTTGCACGGCTTGTTCCGCCGTCCAGTACTTCGCCAGATGCGTGATCAGCCGGAACAGGTGGAAGCGATTGCTGTACTGCGGGGCGGGTTCGCGCCACACTTCCGCCGCCATGCACGCCGATTCCCATGCGAGGCAGAAGGCGATCCGCAGTGCTTCGATGCGGTCTTCGATCTGCTTGCGCATGAGCGGTTGGTCAGCCAACTGCTTGCCGAAAATCGTGCGCCCCTGCGCGAAGATCAGCGCTTCGGCCAGTGCGCGCTGCATCAGCGCGACGCTGCCCATATTGTTACACACCCGCGAGAGATTCAGCACTTCCATGATGTGATAAATCCCCTGTCCCGGCTCGCCGAGCAGGTAGGCTTCGCTGTCGCGCAGTTCGATTTCGTTTGTAGGGACGGAACGCGTGGCGATTTTATCTTTCAGGCGGCGCACATGGTAGTTGAGCGAACCATCAGCGCGCAGCCGGGGCACGACGAACAGCCCGAGCCCGCGCACACCCGCCGGAGCGCCTTCGGAACGCGCCGCGACGACGGCCACCTCCGCGCCCGCGTTCGAGCAGAAATATTTGTCGCCCGTGAGCGTCCACGCCTCGCCATTTGGCCGCGCGACTGTTTCGACGGTTGCACCGAGATCTGATCCGCCGCGCGCCTCGGTCATCCATGTTGCGCCCTGCCACACCGTGTCGTCGTGACGCAGCATGGGTGGCAAAAAGCGCTCGCGGATGTCGGGCGCGGCGTACTTGTCGATCACGGCGGCGGTGCTGAACGAGACTGTATATGGGCAGTAGAGGCCGGGATCGTAATAGGAGGTCAGGTAGCCGATGAGGAACGATTCGGCGAATTTGTTCTCGTAGCCCCGCCAGATCGCGCCCGCTGTGTAGCCTTGCCGCAGCAGCCGCCAGTAATCTGGCGGGTAGTCGATGTGGTCGATGCGCTGGCCGAAGCGGTCAAACTGCTTGAGCCACGGCGTCCCCGCCTGATCGACAGCCGTTGAAATCGCGCGGCCTTCCGCCTCCCAGAAGGTTTCCAGCTCACGCAGATAGGGCAATTCCGTTTTGAGTCCGTGTTCGAGGAAATTGGTTGGGGAGAGGAGTACGTCTGCGCGCATGATCAGGACCTTTCTACGCCTCTGTGTTACCTCTATTGTAACGGGAATCACCCCCAAACCCTATGACTACGGCGAGGCGCGGCGGTAATGGACACAGGCTGTGCGCTGGAGCGTACCTGCTCATAAAACCGTTCCTGGAATTGGGACACTCCCCTCACCCCTAGCCCCCCCCCAGGGTCCCCCGGGGCCCCCCCCCCCCCCCCCCCCCCCCCCCCCCCCGCGGGCGCCCCCCCCCCATGACCCTCGCCAAGATCTTCGCTATCAATTACAATCGACATAAATCAGATGAGGGACTTGCCGATGAAAATTCTACTTGCGGGCGCGACCGGGGCGGTTGGGCGGCGGCTGCTGCCGCTGCTGGTGGCTGCCGGGCACGAAGTCACGGGGACGACGCGGCACGCCGATAAGCTCGACTATATTGCCGTGACGGGCGCACGCCCCATCCTCATGAACGCGCTCGAACGCAGCAGCGTCTACAGCGCGCTGCAAACTGCCCAGCCCGACGTAGTAGCCCATCAACTGACGGACTTGGTGGCACGCGACTTTGCCGCCAATTCGCGCTTACGCGTTGAAGGCACGCGCAATCTGGTCGATGCGGCGCGCGCCTGCGGCGTGGAGCGGATGATCGCCCAGAGCATCGCGTGGGTGTGCGGCGCGGGCGAGCGTCCGTCCACCGAAGACGACCCGCTCGACCTCGACGCGCCGGAGCCCCGCTGCCGCACCGTGCTGGCGGTCAAGGCGCTGGAAGATGCGGTCACGGAGGTGCCGAACGGCGTGGTGCTGCGCTATGGTCTGCTGTATGGGCCGGGGACGTGGTACGCGCGGGATGGCTTGACGACCGAACAGGTGCGGAGTGGCGCGCTCACCGCCACCGATGCCATCGCCTCGTTTGTCCATGTCGAGGATGCGGTGCAGGCCGCGCTGGCGGCGCTGACATGGTCGCCGGGGGTGTACAACATCGTCGACGATGAGCCCGCCGCGGGCACCGATTGGCTGCCGTATTACGCCAGCCTGATCGGCGCGCCGCCGCCGCCGATTGAGCATCGGCGTGACGCGTGGGAACGCGGTGTCTCCAATGCGAAGGCGCACGCGGCCGGCTGGAACCCCACTTACCCATCATGGCGCGTGGGATTCCAGCAGGAACTGGGCGCTACCGGGTGACGCGCTGCATGGTCGAGCCGTAGCCGCCGCCATCGGGGTAGATCCAGGCGCCGCTTGCGGTGTTCCCGTCCGCGCTGAACGTGCCGCGGTAGTAGGCGGGTGAACCACGCTCTCCGCCCCAGATCGTCAGCGTGTCGCCGAGCAGTTCATAGGTGTATTCGAAGGTGTTGCCCAGCGTGTCATAGATGCGTGACTTGATGTCTGCGCTGGGCTCGCCGCCGAAGGGCTGCTCGTGCCCGATGATCTCGATGCCCTGCACACGGTGACCACCGTGATCGAAGTCGAAGCGCTGCATGAGGAAGAAGCCGCCTTCCAGCCATTCAAAGCTCACCGTGCCCTGCACGCCGCCGGAAACTTCCCATGTGCCGACCAAGCGTTCCAGCGATTGCAAATCGGGATTGGGTGTCGGCGTGGACTGCGCAGCGTATTGATCGCTCATTCTGCTTTTCCCCTTGGGCTTAGGCGGCGGTCGTCATGGTGGCGAGATGTTCGTCGAGGCGGTCATACGTCTCGTTCATACCATATTCCATCCCCGACGCGATGACGGCATCCCGGTCGGCCTGCGACTCGTAGCGCACCTGCATGTGCATGGTCGTCTTGCCACCGGCCTCGGTGAAAGTCGCCGTCACCAGACTGCCGTGCCCCGGCATCATTTCGAATTCTTCGGTATATGCCAGACGATCATAGGGGGACAGCTCGCGAACTTCGCCGGAGAAGCCGATGTCGACCCCATCCTCGCCCACCGTCACGAACCGCCACTGCCCCCCGACCCGCGCGTCGAACTCGCACACTGTCATGGTGTCGGCGCGCAGGCCGTACCAGTGGCGAATGTGCTCGGGCTGCGTCATCGCTTCAAAGACGAGGCGGCGCGGCGCGTTGAACACGCGGGTAATCTCGATATCGCGGTCGGTCGGGGTCGTCAGCGTGGCTTTGTATGTCTGGCTCATGGTGCTCTCCTCAGGCAGATGTTCGAACAAAACTGGTCAGTTGTGACAGCGCAGCGTCAATCTAATATACCATATTGGTTATATAACTGTCAAGGTATATAGAAGACTTGTTCGAAAATTCGTTCGAAACAACGGACGAGCCTACGCTCGTCCGTTAGTGATTATTAGGGGTAGAAGCCATTTGACGAAGCTGCTTGTTTGTGTGTAGGGGCAAGGCACGCCGGTAAGTGCGTAGAACACCGTGAAAATCGGTTACGGGTCGGTTTTGGGATTTCGCGGACGCGATAAATCGCGTCCCTACGAGAAAATTGTCCTTGTGTAGGGACGCAATTATGCAGTTTAAGAAAACGATACGGATTACCCCTCACCCCCAACCCCTCTCCCACGCAAGCGGGGAGAGGGGAGAAAAGACGCTTTTGCTGGCTCCCTCCCCGAATTCGGGGAGGGGCCGGGGGTGGGGTCGGATACACAGGGCAGTCACGCAAAATCATCGCCACTCGGCTGTTTTATCCCTAACTCACGTTACAAATAGAGGGGCTCTTCGTAGGGGCGCACGGCCGTGCGCCCCTACGAACAAGCCTCGCTTATCTGTGAATAGATGCCGGACGCAGCATTTAGCCTTCCACGGCGACCGGCTCGGCGTTGGCGACGTGCGCGCGCCGCGCCATACCGAACACATACAGCACGAGGAAGAGGGTGGCGCAGATGACGATGTACGGCGCGATGACGCCGATGCCGAAGTTATCCGCCAGCGCCCCGGCGATGCCCGGCAGCAGTGCGACGCCAACGCCCGCGCCTGCCACCTGAAAGCCGATGGCATTCGGCGCGTGCTGCGCGCCAACCATCTTCGGCGTGGTCGAAATCAGCAGCGGGAAGATCGGCGCTTGCGAGAAGCCGAGCAGAATCAGACCAGCATAACCGATTTCGGGAATGGGACTCACCACAGCATGATCGCTCCGGTCAGCGCGCTCACAATGCAGCCAATGAACACGCGCGAAGAGAAGCCCTTGAGCAGCGTGCCGAAGATCATGCGGCCAATGGTGAAGCTGCCCCAGTACACGCTGACGAGATAGCCCGCCAGCGCCGCATCGACGCCGCGCGCTTCGGTGAACAGGTTGAACGACCACTGTCCCGGCGTCGTCTCCAACCCGGCATAGAGCAGCAGCAGCAGCACGCCCAACCACACAATCGGGCGGCGCAGCGTCGCCAACATGCTCACCTGACGGCCATCCGCGCGGTGCGCGGCGGAGGTTTTCCACCAACCAGCGGAGAGCGTAAACCCGACCACGAGCAGGACTTCAAACACGGCGACCAGCCCGTAACCGACGCGCCATGACAGGTCATCCGCGAGGATCGCCGTCATGATGGCTGGGCTGATGGTGACGCCCACACCGAAGAAGGCGTGCAGCCAGTTCATGGCGCGCGCGCTGTGATGTTCGGCGATATACGAGTTTAAGCCGCCATCGATCAGGCCGTTGCCCAAGCCCGTGATCAAGCCGCTGAGCACGACGATCTCCCACGCGGGGGCGAGCACGTAACCAGACAGTCCGAGCGCCATCACGCCCGCGCCGATGATGAGCATTTTGCCCGCGCCGATGCGCCCCATGACCTGCCCGCTGAAGAAGCTGGCGGTCAGATAACCGATGGTGCTGGCGGTGAGGAGCTGCAGCAGCGTGCCATCCAACTCGATGTTGAATTCCGCTTGCATGGGCGTCCATGCGACGTTGATCAAGCCCGTCACCAGCCCTAAGCCGATGAACGAAGCATAGGCCAACCCGATAGTGATGTACGTGCGATTCACAATAATTTCCTTTAGGTTCTGACGCTGCCTGCCGATTCATGACAAGGTCAGGACGAGGTATGCCCGGTAGATTGGATCAACGTGTTTTCCCCCCCCCCCCCCCTTCCCCCCCCCCCGGGGGGGGGGGCCGGCCGCACCGCGGTGTCCCCCCCCGTTCGGAGGGGGGGTGAGGCCGCGTTCTGCATTTACCCGCTGCCCTCGTCCTGACGTTGATCTAGCCGATTTGTGTTTTCCGCGCCGAATTCAGGTTACTTGACCGCAACCACGCCAAACGCCTCATTGCGGCGTGTGACGCTGCGGAAGCCCGCTTTACCGAGGCGGTCGATGACGCCTTTGGCTACGCGCGCGCCGAACGGGCTTTCGAGGTCGCCGATGTAGTGGAACAGACGGCCATTCGGCTTCAGGATGCGATGCAGTTCGCGGTAAAACTCCCCGGAGTATAAATCACCTGCGAGCTGCATGGTAGGCGGATCATGAATGATGCGCGCGAAGGTTTCCGGCGCGAACGTGCTGACCTCGTCGAAGCTGTCGGCAATGCGCCGTTCGATCTTCGGGCTCGCGAACAGTTCGCGCGACCACGGGTTTTGCCGCGCGACTTCCATCACGGCGGGATCAAGCTCGATGGTGATGACTTTCTCGGCGGTGTGCGCCGCTTGAATCGCTGTGTAGCCCAACCCCATCGACGTGTCGAGCACGGCCCCGGTCGGGTTCGCCGCCTTGATCTTGGTCAGCGTGTCCTGAAACGGATTCGTCCCCTTGATGCGGTGCATCGGGAAGCCCGCGATCAGAATGGTCGGGGCGCTCTCGGTCGGCATGAGCGAACAATGGCGGTTCGTCACGTCGGAGAAGGCCTGAATTTTGCGGATCGTGTCGCCTTCCAGCGCGAAGCACGCGACTTCCTGCTCGGTGATCTCTTCAGCATCTTCCCACGAGAGGCTGGCGCCGTCCGCAAACGTGATGCGCTCACCTTGCACGGGGACTTGAATACTCGTCAGGCCGAGATCCGGCGAGGTGACCGCCGTCAGTTCGCCGCGTTTGCGTGCGACCAGCAGCGGTTTGATCTGAAAATGGGACAACACAATCATGGCCGAACCAACTCCACCCAATATTCGCCGTTCATACCCTCAGCAGTATACCCCTGGACGCCCTCATAGTTCACGTACCACCAGGCGGTATTTTCGCTGCATTCCGGCCCGAAGATCACCTGGAAGGTCGCGCCACCGGGGATTTGCCCGACGACGTCGCCGGAAGTCGAGGCGATGCTGCGCAGACGGTTGGCCGCGCCGGGCGTCACCCGCGCCTGCTGGCCGGGGAAAATCCGCGACGGCATGAAGCCGGGGCAGACGGGCTGCTTCGCGAGCATGATCGCTTCCAACTGCGCGAAGTTCGCCGCCACGGGCGTGAAGTTCGCCAGCACGGGCGCCGCGGTCGCGCCGAGATCCGGCGTCGCGAGCACGAACAACCGTCCGCCAATCGCCAGCGAGCCCAGCACCTGATCCTGCATACCTGGCACGGTGAAGTGATGCACGATGATTTGATCCGCGTTGTCTTGCAGCGCGAGGAAGCCATCGGTCGTGCCGATCACTTCCGGCGGCTGGAACCCTAGATTAATCGGATTCATGCCGCCCGCACGATTAATGAGCATCCCCGACCCATTGTTGACGGCCAGCACATACTGCCCATCCGCCACCCATTCTGACTGGCCGACGCTGAGATCCACCACATTCGGGTCATTGAAGATCACCGGGGACATGGAGGTGATTTCGTGCTCCCCCGTCTGCCCCTCAAAGGTCGGCAGGAAGGCCGCCGACGGCTTGTAGACCAGAATGTTCTGGATGGGGAAGTAGGCGGTCGGCTCGGTGCTGAACGGGTAATCGGTCGAGTAAGCGCGGGAGACGATTTCACGCGTGACCGCGAGCTGTTCCGCGAAGATCGAGAAGATCACGCCGGTCACGGGCATGTAGGCGAACGTATCGGGACTCCACTGAGCGTATTCGCCCTCAAACGGCGGTTCGCAGGCGTAACAGCTCGGGTACATATAGATGCCGTCCGCATCCCAGTCACCCAACTGATACCAACCGTTAATGCTGCTGGTGAGGCCGGTCATCACGATCTGCTCGGTGTAATCGGTGAATGTGCCCGTCGTCACATCGACCACACCAAAAATCCCGCGCCACGGATAGTCGGGGCCAACTGCGCCGACGACCGTCGACAGGGCAAAGCGCGTCCCGCTCGGATCAAACCCGCTCATGGTATAGGCGCCGGGTTGGTTGAAAGGCAGCGTCAGTTCGTAGAAGGTTCCCAGCTTCAAATCCGCGACGCGCGGCGGGTAGGACGTGCTGTAATCCGCCGAACTCTGCGTGACGACGGCATACCGCAAATCAGACGAGACCAGCATCTGCGTGAGATTGGAGGAAATGATCATCCCGGCGGGCAGCGGAATCGGCGCTTGCACCCCATCCGGAGTGATGCGGTAGATATTCCAGTTCGCGCCCAATTGAGCCGCAACCGTCACCTCCCACGCGCCCGCTTGCGCGCTGACGAGCGTGGGTGCAATCAACAAGACGAACAGGATGGGGAGAAACAGTCGTCGAATCATCAAAGCTTGCTCCTTAAGTTGGGGACGGGCAAAGACGTTTTTGGAGTTGAAGTAGGTGAAAACCACTGCTCTTAGTGTAGCGCCACTCTGACCATCGTAAACCATAACGCCTGTTTGCATCGGTTGATCGCAGGGCGCGAGTGGGGATAAGGCCTAAAGTGGTCTTTCGAAAGTCTTCGTGTAGGGGCAGACCTGTGTGTCTGCCCAACCGTGGGCGCACACGCAGGTGCGCCCCTACATGCGTTCGTGGATTTCTTTCGAGAACCTACTTTAGTCTTACCCCTAAATCCCACCTAGCCTCGGAGAGAGGAGGTGCATGCGCTGACGGACCTTATTCCAAAACTGTCGGCGTCTAAACTGAATTTGGGGAGGGGGCGGAAGCAATGGATACGATTTAGGGAGTGTCGTAAAAACCCGTTTGAGACACTCTCTTCATCGCGTGTGCAGACCGCGAAAACCGGGCGTCCAACCTGCTTAACCGTCGTCTGCACTTATCACAATGCCCGTGCGCACCCGTTTCACCCCTCACCATCTTCTCAGATGTTCATTATTGCCTTAATTAAGGAATTCACGTATTCTTAGAAATGGGATTTGTTATATTCGCAATTGAGGCAGCATGACAACTCAGCAGGTGTTCCGCAACACGCTGGTGGTGATTTTGACCATTGCAGCGGCTTATGCCTTATTTCTCAGTATCCGCATTCTGATCGTGCTGCTCGTCGCCATCATCATCGCCTCAGCCGTTCGCCCCGTGGTGCTCTGGTTATCTCACCGCCGCATCCCGCACGGCCTCGCGATTTTGCTGGTGTACGCCGCGCTCATGCTGACCCTCCTTGGGCTGCTGCTGGCGGTGCTGCCGCCCGCGGCGAATCGGCTCGCCGGGTACATCGAAAACGAGGATCGGCTCGCCAGCCGCATCATCGTCGCGCAGGATTGGCTCGAACGGAACATCGAACAGCGCTTCAATAGCGACATCACGCTGCTGGACGAAGACGGCATTCGCGAGACGGTGACGAACATCGTCACCCAACTGCGCGAATCTATTCCGGCGCTGGCGGGCGAGTTCGGCGGTCTGGTCGGCGACTTTGTGCTCACCGTCGTGATGGGGGTGTACTGGCTGACCTCCCGCGACTCCGCGATTAATTTTCTCTCGTCGCTCTTCTCCGTGGGGCGCCGCATGCGCATTCGCGAGATGTTCACCGAGATTGAAAGCACGCTCGGGTCGTATGTGCGCGGCGTCGGTCTCGTCGTGCTGTTCGTCGGCGTAGCGAATTTCATCCTGCTGACCCTCTTCGGCGTGCCGAACGCGGTCACACTTGGGTTCATCATCGGCGTGACGACGGCGCTGCCCATCATCGGCGGTTATATCGGCGCGGTCGCCGCGACTCTGCTCGCGCTGCTCAGTTCGCCACTCCATGCCGTGTTCGCGCTGGTCAGCTTCGTGCTCGTGCAGCAGGTCGAAAATCATTATCTGACGCCGCGTGTGATGGCGAACAGCGTCAACCTCAACCCGATTCTGGTGATCCTTGTGCTGTTCATTGGCTTCAGCGTCGGCGGCGTGATCGGCGGTCTGCTCTCGGTGCCGCTGGCGGGCACAGCCATGATTCTGCTGCGACACCTGATCATCGAGCCGAAGCGGGAAGAGGTCGCGGCCTCGGTCCCGGTGAAGGGCGGCATTCTGCTCACCGCCCCCGACACCAAATTGGATGTATCCCCGAGCGCGTAGGCTGAATCTGCACCATCAGCCGAATTCAGGGAGGGGAGACCGGCGGGTTTTTCAAGTCCCCTCTCCGAGAAGATTCACGGCAGGGCAGTTTTAACAATCGCGGGAATTGTAGGGACGCCCAACGGGGCGTCCGCCGGATGGGGGCGAAACGGACGCGCCGTTGCGCGTCCCTACGAAATACGGTTGCCCTCAGGCGCGAATCTTAATGGGGCCCAATATTAAAAGTGTCCTGTCCTCAACCGAAAAGAGGAGGGGGGAGGGACTTAGAGCTTGTCCGGTACTGATTGAAGGTTTTCTATACTTCTACAAGAGCTGCGTGCGCTTTTCGGTCTCCCCTCCCTGAATTCGGGAGGGGCTGGGGGTGGGGTCAGACTTTTAGCGTCCGCTGTTTTCACACCGAACTTTCCCTCTTAATGTCCCAACGTGAAAACTATCCTGCCATGCGCCTAACGGTATACATCGCTTTCCCTTGACTCCGCCTAAAGACTGATTTCAATCGGACATAGGGCGGGTTTTCCGTGCAATCGCTGATACGGGGTGTTATTCTTGTGGCGCTTGCAGGTCAATGAAGGTCAAGCGACGATGATTGGAAAGACGCTCCGCAACCGTTACGAAATCAAAGAACTTCTCGGCGAAGGCTCGACCGCGACCGTGTACAAGGCGCTGGATCGCCGCTTGGGGCGCGAAGTCGCCCTAAAAGTGCTGCTGCCCCACGTGCGCGACACGGTGCGTAAGCGCTTCTTTCAGGAGGCGCATGCGGTCGCCTTGCTCAATCATCCCAATATCATGGCGATCTACGACATGGAAGAGGAGCACGAACAGCCGTTCCTCGTCGTGGAATATGTCGAAGGCGACTCGCTGGCGAAATATATCCCGTGTTCCGCGGAGATGGTCGTCGACCTCGGTCGGCAGATCGCCGGGGCGCTGCACTACGCCCACGAACGCCAGATCATTCACCGCGACATCAAGCCCGCCAACATCAAGGTGACATCGAGCGGCCACGTCAAGATCATGGACTTGGGGTTGGCGCTGCCCAAAGACGCCAAGCGCGTCACCACCGACGGTATGATCATCGGCACGCCCGCCTATCTCTCGCCGGAACAGGCGCAGGGCTTCTCGCTCGACTACCGCACCGACATCTATTCGCTCGGCGTGGTGCTCTACGAAATGGCGACGGGGCAGCTCCCATTTGCCTCTGACGATATTCCCGTGCTGCTCATGCAGCATGTCAAACAGCCCGTGCCGCCGCCGCGTTTGGTCGTGCCAGATTTGCCCGTGGGGCTCGAAGGCGTGATCCTCAAGTCGCTGGAAAAGAACCCGGTGCGCCGTTTCCAATCCGCTGACGCGATGGCGCAGTCACTGGTCGCCGCGCTGCGCCCGGATGGCAATGACCTGCCGACGCAGCCCTCGCGCGTGGTGCGCCCGGAAACGACCGCCACCGCGCCGGATACACAGCGCCCGATCCGCGTGTTCGTGGCGGATGATCACACCATGCTGCGCAAAACGCTGATCAACTTCCTGTCGCAGCACGACGAGATCCTCATCATTGACGAAGCGGGCGATGGCGAAACCGCCTACCAGCAAGCGCTCGCCTTGCAGCCAGATGTGCTGCTGCTCGACCTCAACATGCCGATCAAAGGCGGGCTGGAAGTGCTGCCGGATGTGCGCAAGCAAGCGCCCAAAGTCAAAGTGCTCATCCTGACCGGGCGTGACGAGGATTGGTACATCACGCAGGCGCTGCGCTCCGGCGCACATGGCTATCTGCTCAAGTCCTCCAGCGAAGACGACCTGCTCGACGGCATCCGCAAGGTGGTTGGCGGGACGCTCGTGCTCGGTCGCGGCGTCGCGGAACGGGTTGTCACCGGGATGCTCGGGCAAACGGATGGCTCGAAGCTCACCGAAGAGGAACGCCGCGTGCTGCTGTTCGTGGCTGGCGGCTACGATAACGAGGCGATTGCCGAACGCATGCGCCTCACGATGCCCGGCGTGATCGAGATTCTGGCGCGCGCCATCGACAAGATGAAGGCGAAAGATCGCCACGCAGCGGCGCTCAATGCGCTGCGGCAGGGCTTCATCCTGCTGGATGAGCTGCAAGCGCTGTAGCGAAACGCCTACCACATCCACGTAAACCAAATTGAGTCTTTCGTCGGGGCGCACCGCAGTGCGCCCTTTTTATTGGATGGGGCGTCCGCTGATCCAAATCTCACCCCCTGCCCCTCTCCCACGCAAGCGAGGAGAGGGGAGAAAAGCGGCTTTTGCTAGCTCCCCTCTCCGAATTCGGCTGACGGAGGGACAGTTTTAACATTGGGAACCATTAAGGCACGGTTTGAGGGGAAACAGATTTCGTAGGGACGCGCAACGGCGCGTCCGTTTTGCCCACGATCTGGCGGACGCCCCGTTGGGCGTCCCTACAATCCTCTCGATTGTTAAAAGTGTCCTGTCCTCAACCGAATTCGGGGAGGGGCCGGGGGGTGCTAACAGGGGTAGGGTTTTCATGCTTCCCCATCGAATACGGTTTTCTTCGCTGAGAACCCTGTAGGGACGAGGCATGCCTCGTCCGGTTTTTCCTCTGGATTAGGCAATAGATCGGTTGTCTGTGAAAGCAAAAGAGGTGTTTTAGCGGATAGGGTGGTTGTGTGAGCACAGGAGGACGAGGCATGCCTCGTCCCTACAATTAAAAACCTACCCCTGAGAGGGCCGGGGGTGGGGTGGGCCGTTTGATTTGCAGACAAGCCCAACGGGGGGGGCGTTCGCCCGATTGACCTGTCGACGGACGCGCCGTTGCGCGTCCCTACAAACCACCCATTCTTATCTTCGGGACGCGCAACGATGCGTCCGCTGTCCCGGTCTGCTATTTGGGATAACTTGGGATAAGACTCGAGTCGCTCACTCACGGGGCGGACTCGCTTGGGATATATTTGGGATATGTCTACGTGGGCGCGCCGAGCGTTTCGACGTAATTGTTGAAGTCAAGCAGTTGATACAGGGCGAGGCGGGTCTTGTCCCATAGGTCGCCATTGGCGGGGACGGTGGTCAGGCCGGGGTGCGGGCGGGGGATGGTTTCGAGCGCCTGATACAGATCAATCAGGTAGCGCTCATGCTGCGACCGCATCCGGACGAACGCGCCCAGCGCCTGCTGGATGGCGGCATCGGTTTGCACCATGCGTTTCGAGTCGGGCTGTTCGTAAAAGTAGGCGTAGCGCCAATCCCGGTGCTCGCCTTTAAGCGCGTCAAGATGCGCCAGCGTATAGTGTAAGGCCGCGCCGAGCTGCTCGTCCTGCCCGTCGCGTTCATCCACAAGCTGTTCGAGCAGCGCGAAATACGTATGCGCTTTCGCAAGCCGATTGGAATATTCGTGGTTCAGCCGCCACAGAGTATCGGCGGAGACGATCATGCTGGGCTCCGGCGCTTGCTGACTGCTATCTACACTGCGCAGCATTCTATCATAAACTTGGCTTGGGTCGCATCAGCCTGCTTAAGCCTTCCTCCGCTTTTCCCCGTGGTCGCCGCTCTCTAACAGAACTTTTGTGCTAAACTAATGCGAAAAAAATAAAAACTGTGCTATCCTATCGGTGATGCAACTTTTCATAGGGTCGCGCGTACTCCCTGTGAGGGTTTTCCGTCCTCTTAAGTGATGTGGGTAGGGCATATGACTAAGTACGAAGAAGACTACGACGATCCCGAGGACGACGACTACGAAGACGAACAAGACGATGACGGCGAGATTCGCCGCTCAACGAATAACCCATTCTCTAGCGGCGGCGCGAGCGTGCGCGGCGCTGGTCTACCCCAACGCCCCAATCCCGGCGCGCCGACTCCCGGTGGTTCCCCGGGCAGTGGTGGCGGCATCAACACACCAAGTCCCGTCCGATCGCCGGGGGCGATGGGCGGCAATCAGGGTGGCGGCAGCGGTTTCCCGCGCCCGAATACGCCCGGCAGCGGTGGATCCGGTGGGGGCGCTGGTGGCAGTTCTGGCGGATCATCCGGTGGTGGCAGCGGCGTGCAGCCGTTTCGACCCAGCGGCGGTAACTATCTCGGCGGCAGCGGTGGTGGTGGCTCGTCGGGTGGCGGTGGGACGCCTCCGCCCGGTGGTGTAGCGCGCCCCGGCGCGACCCCGCCCGCGAAAGACGACCCCCTGAGCCGGGTGGGCAACGCGCTCGGCGGCCTGTCCAGCAAACCTGACGACAAGAAAGACGATAAAAAGGACGAGAAGCCCGCGGGGGCATTCGGCAATCTTGGCAACCTCGGCAATCGCTTCGGTGGCGCTCCCGAGAAGAAAGACGATACCAAGAAGGATGACAAAGGCGGCGGTTTCGGCGGGCTCGGCAACCGTTTTGGCGGCGGGGGCGACAAGAAAGACGATAAGCCCGAAGCCAAAAAGGACGACAAAGCGGGCGGCGGTCTGGGCGGCGCGCTCGGCGGGCTCGGCAATCGCTTTGGCGGCGGCGGTGACAAGCCGGATGCCAAAAAAGACGATAAACCCGCGGGCGGTGGCCTCGGTGGCACACTCGGGGGGTTAGGCAACCGCTTCGGCGGTGGCGGCGACAAGAAAGACGATAAACCCGCCGCGAAGAAGGACGATAAACCCGCGGGCGGCGGCCTTGGTGGCGCGCTCGGCGGGTTAGGCAGCAAACTTCCTTTCGGCGGCGGTGACAAAAAAGATGATAAGCCCGCCGCGAAGAAGGATGACAAGCCCGCGGGCGGTGGGTTCGGCGGCTTAGGTAATCGCTTTGGCGGCGGTGACAAGAATGACAAGCCCGCCGACGCGAAGACCTCGCCGTTTACGACGGGCGGCGCGAAACCCGGAGCGCCGACCAGCAGCAGCGCGCCTGCCAGTTCCGGCGGCGGCGGCATCCTCGGCGGCAAACTTCCGTTCGGTGGCGGTGGGGCGAAACCCAACGCGCCCGCGACGCCAGCCGGGGGCAAAGCGCCCGCCGGGAAAGCCGGGGCGAAGGGCGCTCCGGTCAGTTTTTCCGACCGTTTGCGCGCGCTGAACCCCTTTAAAGCGGACAACGACGCCAAGAAAGCCCGCGCCAGCAAAGCGCCCAAAGTCGATGCCACCGGGCTGACGCTCGACAATAAACTCGATATCCTCGGCGTGTCGATGGTCCTCGGCTCGCTGATTTTGCTGTTAAGCAGCCTCTCCCCGGTGAAGGGCGCGCTCACCTCCGAAATTAACCGCGTGCTCTCCGAAGGCTTCGGGTGGGGCGCGATTGGCGTGGTGCTGGTGATCTTCGCCATCGGCGTGGTGCTGATTCTGCGCCACTTCGGTGACGACGCGCCTGTCATCCCGCGCATGCGCTTGATCGGCGCGACGCTGTTGTTCGTCGGCATGCTGGTGGCGATGCAGTTCGTCCACTCCATGCGCTATGAAGTCGGCGCGGGGCAGGATTACCTGTGGACGGTCAAGAATGTTTTCCTCACGATTTCGTGGCAGTTGGGGCAAGGCGGTGGTCGCATCGGCGGGGAGATCTACTTCCTGCTGATTAGCAACCTGTCGGAGATCGGCGGCTTCCTCGCGCTCGTGCTGTGGCTGACCATTGGCCTGATGCTGTCCCTGAATATGAGCGCGTCGGATCTGGCGATCATCGTGATCAGCCTCTTCCGCAGCCTCGGCGACTCGGTACGCCGCCGCCAGCAGCGCGCCGCCGCCATCCGCGCGGAGAAAGCCGCGGTCGCTGCCGCCGCCGCGGCGGCTCTGCCGCAGATCAGCGTGAGCAAACCCGAAAGCGGTCAGGAAGCCCTGCCTGCAGGGGCGACCGCGGCGCTCCCCGCGCCGATCCCCGCGCCTGTGGTGCAAGCACCGCTGCCCGCCCCGGACTCCGAGCGCAGCATCCCGATCACGATGGGCGGACGTACGTTCACCGCGCCGATGCGCGGCGGCGAACCTGTGCCGCTTGAACCCGCGAAATCAGCCAACCGCCCCAGCCCGACCGAATTGATCGCGGCCTCGCTGTCAGGCGCGGCGGCGACGGTGGTGTCATCATCGTCCACACCTGATCCCGAAACCACGCCGCGCACGGCGGAAGCGCCCAAACCGGACGCGGACAAAGGTGGCGGTCGCTTTGGTGGATTGGGCAGTCGGCTGCCGTTTGGCGCGAAGCCCGATGACACGAAGAAAGATGACAAAACGACGACGGTCGAGAAGCCCGCTGCGGCGCTCACTGGCGCGCAGCCTGCGGCGTCCACCGCAATTGCCGACCCGGTCAAGCCGGAGGCGGACAAGAGCGGCGGGATCGGCGGACGCTTGGGTGGCCTGAGCGGTCGCCTGCCGTTCGGTGCGAAGCCGGATGACACCAGGAAAGATGACAAGACGAGCACGGTCGAAAAGCCCGCGGCCTCACTGACAGCCACGCCGCCTGCCCCGGACACCACCAAGCCTGAACCCGAAAAGACGGGCGGGATTGGCGGTCGCTTGGGTGGCCTGAGTGGTCGGCTGCCGTTCGGCGCGAAGCCGGAGGATGCCCGGAAAGACGAGAAATCCGTCGATAAGCCTGCTGCTGCCTCGGTGACAGCCCCGGACAAGCCTACCGTCGAGAAACCCGCGGCGGAGCGCATGCCCGGCCCGGCGACCACCTCGTCCGCGGCTCCGACGCCCGGCGAACGACCGGCGGGCGGCATGTCGCGCCGCGACCAGTTGATCGCGCAGTACAGCAAGCAGGAGACCGCGGCCAAGCCCGCCAATCCGACGCCTGCGCCGACGGCTGATCCAGCAGTGTCCGCGGCCAAGCCCGCCGATCCGACGAGCCCGTTCGCGAAACCTGCGGCGGCCTCGACCGAGTCGCCGTTCAAGCCCGCGTCACCCGTGAGCCCGGCAGCGAAACCCGCCGAGCCGACCACTCCCTTCGCCAAACCCGCGGCGCCGAGCAGTCCGTTTGCGCAGCCCGCGGCGGCCTCGACTGAGTCGCCGTTCAAGCCTGCGCAGCCGACCAGCCCGTTCGCCAAACCCGCGGACGCTGTTAGCCCGGCGGCGAAACCCGCCGAGCCGATCAAACCTGCGGCCAGCCAGTTCAGCAGCGACGACGAGGACGATGATGCGCCTCCCGCGCGCCTCGGCGATCTGCTCAAGCCGCGTCCGTTCGAACGTAAACCTATCGGGCAGACCGAACCCGCCAAGGCGGAAACACCGACCGAAGAGGTCAAAGCCGCCGCGGAGAGCGTTAAGCCTGCCGATCCGCCCGTGCGCGACGACAAGCCGTTGGAAGTGCGCAAGGCAGCGACCGGCTTGATCATCGACGACGAAGAGGAAGACGAGACCGGCAAGTGGGCGAGTCTGCCCCCGGCCAAGCCAAAATCGGCGACGACCGAAACGCCGAAAACCGAGCTCCCGAGCTGGCAGTCGCGTATGAACACGCTGTCCGGTCGCCCGGAAGGCGAGAAGCCCGAAGCGACGGCCAAGCCCCCGCAGCCGCTCGAAAAACGCGACCCGTTCAAGGCGGACGACCCGCCGTTCAAGGTGGACAAACCCGCGGCCTCGGTCACGCCTGATCGGCACGCTGATCCGCCGTTCAAAGTGGATAAGCCTGCCGCCGTGCCGCCGCCGCTCGAAAAGCGCGAACCGCTGACGCCCGCGGCCTCGCTCACGCCGGAGAAGCGCGATCCGTTCAAGGCCGATGACCCGCCGTTCAAGGTGGACAAACCCGCTGTGCCGCTGACGCCTGCGGCCTCGGTCGCGCCGCCGGAGAAGGCGCACATCTACGCCCGACCGGAAGACAATCCGCCTGTCAAGGCGGATAAACCCGTCGAAAAGGCCTCGACCGCGTTCGGCAAACCAGCTGACGACCTGCCGTACATCGCGACCAGCCGCCCGACCGCGCCGCCGCCCTCTGCGCGGGGCATTCTCGGCGGGGTGGACGAAGTCGGCGAACTGGAAGGCGGCGGCAAGATCGTCCGCTCCAAGCCGCCGAAAGACTGGAAGATGCCCAGCTACGACGATCTGATCATCTCCGGGCAGGATCAGGAGATCGACCATAATCTGCTGCTGGAACGCGCCCGCACCATTCAGGAGACACTCGAAAGTTTCGGTGCGCCCGGTCGCGTGGTGGAAGTCCGCACCGGCCCGGTGATCACGCAGTTCGGCGTCGAGCCGGATTACGTCCCCGTGCGCGGCGGCAAGAAGATGCGCGTGAAGGTCAGCTCGATTGCCGCGCTCGACAAGGACATTCAGCTTGCGCTCGGCGCGCGCTCCATCCGTGTGGAAGCGCCCGTGCCCGGTAAGGGCTACGTCGGCATTGAAGTGCCGAACGATAAATCGGCGATTGTGCGCCTGCGCGATGTGCTGGAGTCGAAAGAGTTCAAAAAGATCAATTCGCCGCTGGCCATCGCGCTCGGTCAAGGCGTGGACGGCACGCCCGTCGCCGCCGACCTCGCGTCGATGCCGCACCTGCTGATCGCCGGGACGACGGGTTCCGGTAAGTCGGTGTGCGTCAATGCGATCATCGCCAGTCTGCTGCTCAAGAACCAGCCGTCGACGGTCAAGTTCATCATGGTCGACCCCAAGCGCGTCGAACTGACGGGCTACAACGGCATTCCGCATCTGGTCGCGCCCGTCGTGACCGAGCTAGAACGCATCGTCAGCGTGTTGAAGTGGGTCACGCGTGAGATGGACGAACGCTACCGCCGCTTCAGCACCGCGGGCGCGCGTAACATCGAAGACTTCAACAAGCACCTGCCGCAGGGCACCGACCCGCTGCCGTACATCGTCGTGATCATCGACGAATTAGCCGACTTGATGATGCTCGCGCCGGACGAAACCGAGCGCGTGATCACCCGTATCGCCGCGCTCGCCCGCGCGACTGGCATCCACCTTGTGATCGCCACGCAGCGCCCGTCGGTCGATGTCGTCACCGGTTTGATCAAGGCGAACTTCCCGGCGCGTATCGCGTTCGCGGTGGCCTCCGGTACGGACAGCCGCGTCATCCTCGACCAGCCCGGCGCGGATCGCCTGCTCGGTCGCGGTGACATGCTCTACATGAGCGGCGACTCGCCCGCCCCGGTGCGTATGCAGGGCGTGTATGTGTCCGATAGCGAACTGGGCAACATCACGCATTTCTGGCGCGGCCAGATGACGCAGGAAGAGATGATCGCCGCGTCCAAGCCGCTCATCAGCGCGATTGTCGACGAAGAGGGCAAGAGCCCCATCCCGCTCAAGTCAGATGGGAAGCGCGGCCAGCAGTCCAGCTTCCTGTCACGGCAGGAAGCAGACGACGATTACGGGGATGACGACGAGGACGACGAGGATGTGGACGACGCGCTGTACAATCAGGCCGTCGACCTCGTGCGGCGGCAGAACCGCGCGTCCGTGTCGCTGCTCCAGCGCAAGCTGCGCATCGGCTACACCCGCGCCGCCCGCCTCATCGATTTGATGGAGGAGCGCGGCATCGTCGGGCCAGCGGTTGAAGGCGCGAAACCGCGCGAGGTGCTGCTCCCACCGCCGCCGAAGTAAGACGGTTGGCGTAACCGAGATGTTAAACGGACGAGGCACGCCTCGTCCGTTTTCGATTCTGGGGCAAAACCGGTTGGTGTTCTACGTCGTGGGCGTAGAGCTGCTCTCCGTCGCGATGCGATAGCGCACCGATTCGAGCGCCGTCTCCATGTCTTCAAAAGCCGGCATCAACACGCCGCGCTTGGCAAACGTATCGCGCAAGAACTTGATCCACGTGGTGGTGCCGACATACGTCACCTGAATATGACTGTCGATGGAGGACCCAGCCGTGGCCTGACTGGCGGCCTGCACGAGTTTGAGCATCGCGGCAAAATCGGAGGTCGCGCCGCGGGTGTCACTGATGCGGTGAAACACGCGGGGATCGTCGCCGATCAGTTCGGCGCTGGTGTGGTACATGTCGAGAACTTCTTCGAGCGTGATGTGACCCGTGTAAACGGCGATCAGAATGGGTTCGTCGGCTAGACGTTCAACGAAGATGGGCATGCGGAGGTCACCTTTGGGCTGCGCAACTAAATTCACTTATTAAGTGTAGGGGAACCGTTCACGGAATGATACTTAAGATTTACCAACTTATAATACGCTAATTCTAGAATTAATCTACTCCACCAGCACTTTCGGTTCTTCCGGCTTGATGACGCGCCCCTTCCACAACACGCCACCGTAACGCACCTGCCAGTAGAGCGCTTGCGCGGCGATCACGGTCATGAGCAGCGCGGAGAGCGGCATGAAGAGCGCATCCTGCACCCGTTGGCGGGTCGCCAGCGCCGTGCTGGCGCGGATAGCGAGGCCGAGCAGCGTCAGCACCAGCGGCACGACCGGGTAGAGCGTGTCCAGCGGCCACAGCCAGCCTGTGAGCAGCCACAGCGGCGGCACGAGGAAGATCAGCCAGTGGAAGACGGTCGCTAGCAGCAGGAAGATCACATGGCCGCCGTAGCCCGCGATGATGTTCTTGGCGAACCCGTCCCGCACACCGCGCCAGTTGCGATACATGCGGCATACGACCAGCCCCGCGCCGTCGGCCATGCGCAAGCGCAGCCCCTTCGCCTTGATCACGCGGGCGAAGGTGATGTCCTCGACGATGCGGTCGCGCACGCTGATGTGCCCGCCGATCGCTGTGTAAGCTTTACGCCGAAACGCGAGGCACTGCCCATTCGCGGCGGCAAACGCCGGAAATGGCGTCATATGGACGAGGAAGGCGGGCAGATAGCCGAGGATGACCAGCGCGATCAGCGGCACGATCAGCCGTTCGCTCCATGTGACCGTCGTCTGCGTCGACCACACCGTGAGCAGATCCGCTTTCGTGCGCGTCATGTGGCGGATGAGCGCTTCGAGCGCGCCGGGCTGCCACTGCACATCGGCGTCGGTGAACAGCAGAATGTCGCCGCGCGCCGCGTTCGCCAACTGCTGACACGCCCAGTTCTTTCCCAACCAGCCCGGCAGCAGCGGCTGTCCCTTGATGATCGTGAGCCGCTGATCGCCATTGGACGCCGCCAGCGCGATCTCGCCCGTGCCATCCGTCGATTGGTCGTCGAGCAGAATCACTTCGAAAGCGGGGTATGGCTGCGAGCAGCGCCTTGACCGTGTAGGCGATGGTGTCAGCCTCATTGCGCGCCGGGATCAGCACGGAAACATACGGCAGGGGGAGCGGGCGCGTCAGGTCGAGGTTCACCTGTTGGCCGGGGCGCGGCGGCTTGGGTTTGGGCGCGCGGCGCAGCCGCGGAAACGTCACCGCGTTGAGCAGGGCGGTGAACAGGATGACGAGCAGCGGGGGCGCGATGAGCGCGGTCAGGATGATGGTGAGCATGGCTTTTGCGTATCGTAACGTCAGCTAGGGATCCGACTCATTGGCGTTTCCCCTCTCCCCCCAACCCCTCTCCCACGCAAGCGAGGAGAGGGGCGGCAAACAATGCTTTTGCTGTCTCCCCTCCCTGAATTCGGGGAGGGGCCGGGGGTGGGGTCAGAGACGTATGATCAACTATAGCGCGTCTCTAGCGATTCGGTAAGCGTTGCAGAATCCACGGGCGGAACCCGGGCGCGTGGCGGAAGTCGGCGCGGTACTTCCACACCAGCAGCAGCGCGTTGATCGCCAGCACCACCAGCATGACCGGATCGCGCCACGTGATGAGATAGTACCCGATCAGGCACAGCAGCGTGAGCAGCACCGCCCACCCTGACCGCGCCACCACTGAAAACCACACGCCGAGCAGGATACCGCCGAAGGTCGGCGCTTCCCAGATGGTGAGCGCCGTCCACACGCCAAAACTCACGGCGACCGCTTTACCGCCGCGCCCGCGCAGGAAGGGCGAATACGCGTGCCCGAAGATCGGCGCGAGCGCCACAATGATCAGCGGGACGCCCGTCAGTCCGATCACGTATTTGGCGATGCTCACGGGGATCGCGCCTTTGAACGCGTCGAGCAGCATGGCGATCAGGCCGATCTTCGTCCCGCCCGCCTTCATGACGTTCGCCGCGCCGGGGTTGCCATCGCCGATGCTGCGCGCGTCGGTTTTGGTGACAGCCCGCCCGAACCAGTAGGCCAGCATCAGCGACCCGCTGATGAAGCTGATGATCGTCCACACCAGCGTTTGGGTTAGCGTGTTAGCGTCCACGCGATCGCCTCCAGCCCCACAACAGCATGCCGCCCATCGCCACGAACCCCACCAGCGCCGGACCGGGTAGCCCCCAGAAGAGCGCCAATCCGCCCGTCTCCAGCAGCCACGTGATCACGTAGATGACCACCAAGGGGCGCGCGGGTAAGGTCTGGATCGGCGCGATCAGCGAGGCGGCGAACGTGATCAGCGCGGAGGCGAGCAGCCACCCGGCGAAATTCACCAGCGGAATGCCGAAATACGCGCCGGGGAATTCCCAGCGCCATAAGTCCCACGCCACCATCTGCGGGTCGAGGAACAAATCCCACGCGGTGAAGGCCAGCGCCGTCACGACGATGAAGCGCAGCCTCACCCCCCATGTTTGTCTCCCCCTCTCCCCTCGGAGAGGGGGCTGGGGGTGAGGTTAATCACCCTCGCCATCGCCCACGCGGGCGGGAGCATCATCAGCCACGCCAGCGGGATGAGCAGCGGCACGCCGCCGACCTGCGGCTGCAAGCGCGGCGTATAGTCGTAACTGCCGAAGGGAAAGCCCGTGGTGTGACCGATGAACTCGGTCAGCCAGGCCAGCGCGACGATCACGCCGATGGTGGTGAGCGCGCGCCGCCCGCCCCACGCGCGCTGATCAACACTACGCACACGGCGATCACTTGCATGAGCACGCCGAGGCTGACCGCGGTGGGCAGCGCTGCATCGCCGAGCGTCCAGCGCACAATCGGCACGCTGATCATCGTCAGAATCCACACGACGACCATGCCGTAAACGAGGCGTTCTTGGGAGGAAAGGCGCGGCAGCGTGCGGATCATAGCGCCTTCAGCAGCTTGTCGAGATCGCCCGCGACTTCCAGACCCGCGCAGGTGCCTGTGCCTTCGAAGATGATGCCGCCGTCTGCCCGCGTCAGCGCAATGCTGATCACGGCCTTGAGCGTTTCCGGCACGCGCACGCCCATATCATGGCGGCTCGGCCCCGGCAGAATCGAGGCTTCGGCGCGGCGGGCGTTGATTTCGAGGCGCTTCTGTTTGTCCGAGACCACCCAATCGACGGTGTGTTCGGTCACTTCCAGCTTGTCGATTTTGGCGTAGCTGTAGCTGGCGAAACGGTGCAGTTCACCCTGATGCCACACGCCCGCCAGAAAGCCGGGAAACCAACCGCGCAGCAGCGGCGTGATCGCGCACGCGCCGGTGAACGAGGTGCCCTCGGACTCCGCGAAGTGGTTGGTCTGCATCCACACCCAGCCGCCGGGGAACGACTTGCCCCAGTCTTTTTCGATGTAGCCGTGCCCGCCTGTGAAATCGACCGTGCGCCCGTCCACGGTCAGCGCGCCTTCCAGCGGGTGATCGAACGAGAGCACGCCGTGATAGCATTCGAGGAAGGGCAGATAGCCGAGCCAGCCCATCACGCCCGGTTCGAGCGTATTGACGCGCCACGGCGTCGCCGCGCCGAAGCGAAGCGTACCGCTCACCGAGCGCAAGTCATCATGGATGTCGAGCGTCAGTTGATCCATGCGGAACTGGTTCGCGCCGAGGCTGACCGCGAACGGATCATCAATCGCGCGGAACTGCTCGGCGGGGAAGCGGTGATAGCTGACCGCGCCGCTCACGCCGTCAAAGACCTGCACGAAGGCGTGCTGCACGGTGGGATCGTCGCTCAGAAAAATGCCGGGGATGATGGCGAACCGCTCACGGCGGTCGGCGCTGACCAGCTTGAAGTACCAGCCTTCGAAGAAGGGCGGGCGTTTGCCCGTCCCGTGATACCGTTCCGGGTGCAGGGTCTTGCGTATGTGATCCAGCACGAATAACCTCGAGTTCACAGTCGATAGTTTACAGTTTACAGTTAAAACATCAGTGTCAGGCTGAAACAGGCTTTTACTGTTCACTGTCAACTGTCAACTGTGAACTGAAAACTGCTTTACTGTTTCAGCTTTTCGCGCACCAGTTGATACCAGTAAGCCTGCGCCGGGATCAAGCCGGGGTCTTGCGTCAGCGGCACCCAGAACAGCGAAAACTGGTGCTCGTCGGCCTGCTGCAGCCAGTGATGTTCGGTCGGCGCGGTGACCGTCAGATGAAAGAAGTGCCGCTGCACGTCCGCGGTGAGATGCTTGGCGGGCACCCAGCCTTTGCGCCCCGACACCTGAATCAGTTCGCGTTCATGCACCTGATATTCCGGCACAATCACCTGATCATAGTTGTCTTCGCTGCCGATCACGCGCACGCCGGTGCCGCGGCGCAGCAGCACCGCTTTGACGAGCGTGCCCTCGTCGCCGGGGGAGGCCTGCAAAATCGTGTCAACCACGATGATGCGTTCGCCCGGTTCGAGCGGCTGCGCGATGCTGCCTAGCTCGTTGACCAGCGCCACCGCGGTCAAGCCCGTCTCTTCGCGTGTTTCCCGCAGCACGGCGTCTTCCACACTTTCACCCGCTTCGACGGTCCCTGCGGGCAGTTGAATCCCGGCTGTCGGGTGCTGGAACACGAGCAGTTCGCGGCCATCGGGGCCATCACGGGTGATGAAAGCGGTCACTTTATCGAGTGTCATACGATCCTCTACCCGGCGGCGGTCTAGTCAATGGGTGTTGCGCTCAAACGGGAGCACCATCCGCAAGGGTTTATGCCTTCATCATACAACCTGAAATGCCTATCGAAACTTTACGCCTGATCCCGACGTTAGTCCTGTTCAACGGGCGTATCGGTCGCGTGCAGCAGGTCGAAGACGAACAGCGCCAGCCCTTGCAGGAAGATGCCAACGCCCATCCCGCGCCGGAATGCGCCGCCTTTGCCCGTGAGCCACTGCCCGCCGCGCATATAAAACAGGTCGAGCAGCGCGTTAATCCACAGCAGACGCTGGAGGTTGACGCCCTCTTTGCGCAGCACGTCTTTGGCGTAGGGATCGGGCAGCGTCTGGATGCGCTGATCCGCCATGCGCCCGCCGAAGTAGGCGATGGCGATGTTGACCACGCCCCACCCGACAAACTGCGACCCGACGCCGCGCCAGAATTTCGTCCCCAGCGACAAGAGCGCGCCGATGCCGATGCTGGCCAACGCCCACTGAATCAAGCGGACGGACAGCAGTCGTTGAAACCGCCAGATATCCATCGAACCTCCTTACCCCACCACCGCTCACCAAACCGAATTGGTTTTCGTAGGGACGCGATTTATCGCGTCCGCCCCCTTCCCCACTTGCTAGGGCAAAGGGAGGCCGCTTACTCCCGAATGCGCAGCCACTGCCGCAGTTTGGGCGGAATGCGCTTCGGGCTTTCCTTCGAGAGCATGAGCGTCATGCCCACGCTGATCAGCACGTTGGTCAGCAGGAAGAACACGCCTTCTTCCAGCGGTAGCTTACCGCCGATGTGCAGATCGACCGTCTTTTCCGGGTTGATCGACCATGTGCCGGAGTCAATGGCCAGCGAGTCGGACACACCGAGGTAGAGCGTCGGCAGCACAATGCCGAGTGCGACCAGCTTGCGATGCTGCACGAGAATATCCCCGCCAAACGCCGTCTGGAACATCAATGGGAGCAGTCCCCACGCCAGCGTCAGGCTCAAATAGGTCAGCTTCTTGCGCCCGGTGATCAGGTTGTAGACCGACCACGCCCACACCGCGCCCAAGCCCAAAGTCAAGCCGACCCGGTAGCGCCAGCCATTCTTAGGCGGCGCATCGTCGGACGGGGTGTAGCGCGCCATCGTCAGCAGGAACATGCCCGTCAGCGCCGTTTGCAGCACGAAGAACGTGTATTCCTCAATCGGCACATAGCCGAGGATCAATCCCGTGACCAGCTTCTTGTCGTACCACCACACGCGCGTCTTGACGAGGTAGTTGTCCCACGGCGTCGTGTAAGCGACTGCCAGCCCGACATGCGCCCCGAGGATCGCCGCCGGGGGCAGCGCGCTGAGCTTGTTCGGCAGCTTCTTGCCGCGCTTCGCATCAAACCAGGTGAAAATGCCCAACATGGTCAGCGGCAGGATCACGAACCGCGCCAAAAACCCGAAGTACTTCATACCGCAACCTAACTGCAGAGAGAGGATAAAGACGAAAAGAAGTTAACCACAGAGAACAAAGAGAACACAGAGAAATAGATTAGGAATCGAGAACAATTCGCTTAAGTCCTTGCAGCAGCTTGTAGGCATTGAAGTTGATCAACAGCCCTAATCGGCAGTTGGTCAACTTGAGATAGGTCATCACCTGCGCTTGATGGACTGGTGAGAGATCCTCTACTGCCTTCAATTCCACAATGACCAGATTCTCCACGAGAAAATCGAGCCGAAAGCCACATTCGACCTGAATACCCTTGTAGATAACCGGGAGCGGCTTCTGGCGCTCATAGGCCAATCCGCGGAGCGTAAACTCATGGGCGAGGCATTCCTCATACGCTGACTCCAATAAGCCGGGACCGAGTTCGCGATGCACTTCAATCGCTGCCCCGATGATCTTATGTGTGAGTTCGTTCTCGCCCATGTCGCCTCGGGTGAAGTGCTTGATAGTCACCAGCAGTTTAGGACGAGGCATGCCTCGTGCCTACAAAAGTTTACACGCTTTTTGATCTACTCCTCTGTGTTCTCTGTGTTCTCTGTGGTTCACATCTTTTATTTTTCTCGCCCTTAATCTCTTCTCTTTCTGCCGAGATCATGCAAGATCGTCGCCGCCGCGTTGCGACCCGCCGCGCCCATGATCCCGCCGCCGGGATGCGTGCTCGCGCCCGTCAGATACAGCCCTTTGACCGGGGCGCGATACGTGCTCATGCTCAACGCCGGGCGCAGCATGAACATCTGATCGATGGACATCTCCAGATGCATGACATTGCCCCGATACAGGCCGAGTTCGCGTTCCAGATAGAGCGGCGTCTCCACCAGCCAGTCGATCACCTTGTCTTTGGTCATGTTGGGCGCATAGCGGCGCAGCACGCCGAGCACTTTATCGGCTTCCCGTTCGCCGATGTCGTCCCACGACTCGCCGTTGGCCAGTTCATAGGGGAAGTACTGCGACCACAGGAACAGCACGTGCTTGCCTTCCGGCGCGAGTGTCGGATCGGAGGCGCTCCACGTCATGGCGATGATCGCGGGTTCGCTCGATGGTCGCCCCCCCAGATAATCGCCGTAGGCGCGTTCGAGGTAGCCCATGTCCGGGCACATGAACTGCATGCCGATATGGTGATCCGCGAACGGCTTGCCCGCCGGGGTGGGCGACGCGGTGTAGTTCGGCAGTTCGTCGACGGCGGCGCGGATCACCATGCCGAAGCCGTTGCCAATGCGCGACCGCTCGATCAGCGTGCGCTTATTGCTCGGCAGATCATCACCCAGCAGCTTCATCGTCGTGTGGATGTGCGCGCCGCTCACCACTGCCTTCGATGCCGTGAAGCGTTCGCCGCTGGCCGTCTCTGCGCCGACTACCCGCCCGTTCTCGCTGAGCAGGCGCGTCACGGGCTGGTTGACCAGCACCTGACCGCCGTGCGCCTCGATCATCTTTTGCAGCGCCTGTGTCAACTGGCCTGATCCACCGCGCGGACGGCGCACGCCGCTCTCGTGATACATCGGATGCCACAGCGCGAACGGCGCGGAGAACGGTTCAGTCGGCGGCGGGCCAGACTGCGCCGCCATCCACGCGATCAACGCGGGGACGCGCGGGTCGCTGAACGACTGCTTGAGCACCTGCCCGTAGCCGCGAATGATGTCGTTGAGCTGATCCAGCCCGTTCCGGTTGAAGCCCTGCCCGAAGATCATGTAGCGCCCGAGGTTGAGCGGCGTCGGCGCGTGCATGAACGCGCCGACCATGCCTTCCGCCATCGGCTTCCACTTGTTGATGAACTTGCGGTAATTCTCGGCATCGACGGGCGACATCTGCGCGATGCTTTCGATGGTCTTGTCCACGTCGCGCCACATGGTGAAGTGCGATCCATCGGGGAAGGGCGCGAAGAACAGCGGGTCGAGGTCGATGTAGTCCAGCCCGTATTTTTCGAGTTCGAGGTCACGCACAATCGGCGTGTGGTTGATGAGGATGTGCGCTGATCCGCCGAGGTCGAACTTGAACCCCGGCACGATCTCCTCGGTGACGACCGCGCCGCCTGCTTTGTGCCGACGCTCGATGACGAGAACTTTGTATCCGGCTTGCGCCAGATACCCCGCACAGACCAGCGCGTTGTGTCCCGCGCCGACGACTAGAATGTCACAGTCTGCCATGAAATGCTCAATCTGGTTTGAGTGCCGCGAAGAGACTTTGCCAGTACTCCGACCGATCCAGCGGATGCGGATTGCCAGGCGTATTGACGATTTCGAAGGTGGTGTGGTACGTGGTGATGTTGTCCAGCGCATGCCTGACGGCCGCCGCCACATCGTTGCGGCTGATGATCCCGCTGATTTTGTCGCCCTGATCGATGCGCATGCCCGCCATCCCGCCCGGTTGATCGGTCAGCCCGCCGGGGCGGATGATCGTATACGCGAGGCCGCTGGCGCGTAGGGCGTTTTCACCTTTGAGCTTCCAGTCGAGCACGCGCCCGAAGTTGTTGAGCGGGTGCTCGCTGTGCGTGACCATGGCCGACGAGATCAGGATAAAGCGCGGCACGCCCGCCGCTTTCGCCGCGGCTGCGAGATTGCTCACGCCTTCATAGTCGACGCGCTCCGGGCGATCATCGCCGACCGGATTACGTGTCCCGGTTGCGCACACGACCGCCTGTACGCCGATCATCGCTGGCGTCAGCGTCGCCGGGTCGAGCGTGCTGCCAACCGCATACTCCACCGAATCGCCAAATAGATCGCGCGCTTTCGCCGCATCCCGCACGAGCACACGCACCGCATAGTCAGCGCTCTTCAGCTTGCCGACAATCTGCTGCCCGGTGCCGCCCGTCGCCCCCGCGACCAGTATCATGTTCGCCATATCGTTCTCCTTTTTTAGGACTGAGGTGAAAGGACTGAGGCAAGGCTCTTCCGACCATGATTTATCGTTCTTCACTCAGTCCTCAGTCCTTTTTTACCTCAGTCCTCAGTCCTTGATCCGGTCGCTCATCTCGTCCAGCGCGGCGACTTCGTCAGCCGTCAGCCGCCAGCCGACCGCGCCCGCGTTCGCTTCGGCCTGCCGCCGATTCTTCGCGCCGGGGATGGGCAGCGTCCCTTTGCAGATCGTCCAGTTGAGCGCGACCTGCGCGGGGGTTTTGCCGCCGTGCGCCGCACCAATCTGGTTGAGCAGATCGATCAGCGGCGGGAGTTTGGGCAGCAGTGCGCGATACTGCATGTTGCGCGTGCCGGGCGGCGGGTTGGCGACGGTGTATTTGCCGGTCAGCAAGCCCATGCCGAGCGGGCTGTAGGCGATGATCTTGATCCCGCGTTCGTCACACGCCTGTTTGACGCCGTTCCGCTCGATCTTGCGTTCGAGCAGGCTGTATTCCATCTGATTTGAGGCGAGCGGATAGCCGCGCTGCTCCAGCGTGTGGTGCGCGCGGATCGTCTGCTCCCGGTTGTAGTTCGACACGCCCGCCGCGCGGATCAAGCCCTGATCGAGCGCATCCGCCAGCGCCCCCGCCCAGTGTTCGACGGGCATCGGCGGCACCGGGAAGTGAATCTGATACAGATCGACCGCGTCCATGCCGAGTCGCCGCAAACTGCCCTTGAGCGCGGACATAAACTGCCCTTTGGTCAGGCGGATCGGGATCGGAAAGAACTTCGTCGCCACATACACCGGTTTGTTCAGTCCCTTGATGAATTCGCCGACGTAGCGTTCCGACTTGCCGAAGCCGTACATCTCCGCCGTATCGACGAAGGTGATGCCCGCGTCCAACGTCGCGTTGAAGGCGTCACGCACATCGGTTTCGCTGTAGCCTTTGCCGAAACCCCACACCAACGAATCGCCCCACGCCCACGCCCCGACGCCGAGTTCATGCTCCGCGGGAATGTGATATTTCGTGTCGGCTTTCTCGATTACACTTGCCATGCTGCTTTACCTCTTAACATTGTGACTGTGTAGGGACGCCCAATGAGGCGTCCGCTCCTGAATTGCCAAACTACGGACGCGCCGTTGCGCGTCCCTACAACTCTGCTTTGCGCCTTTGCGTCTTCGCGCCTTTGCGTTGAGTCTGTGCTTTACCCCAAGCTGCTGATCGCCTCTTTGACGATCCCGGCGCTGTCCGCCAGTTTGCGCCGCTCTGGCGCGCTGATCGGCAGCGGCAGCCGTTCGACCACGCCCTCACCGCTCACCAGATACGGCAGCGCAACTGTCACATCCGTGACGCCCGCGACCTCATCTGCCGGGGCGCACACCGTCAGAATAGCGCTTTGATCGCGCAGGATCACGTCGGTGATGCGGGCGAGGGCGCTGCCGATCCCGTAATAGGTCGCCTTTTTGCCTTCGATGATGTGGTAGGCGGCGCGGCGTACATTCTGATCAATTTCGGCGCGGTGCGCGGCGCTCAGTTCGATGTGCCGCTGCTGAATGAAGTCGTCGAGGGGGATGCCGCCGATGCTCACCAGCGACCAAGTCAGCACTTCCGAATCGCCGTGTTCGCCGACGACATAGGCGTGCACATGCTGCGAATCGATGCCGATGTGCCGCCCCAACAGCGACCGGAACCGCGCGGTGTCGAGCGTCGTGCCGCTGCCGAGCACGCGGCTTTTGTGCCACCCATGCCCCGCTGCGATCCGCGCGGTGAGATGCGTCATGACGTCGACGGGATTAGTCGCCACGACGATCACGGCGTCCGGCGCGTTGGCAATGATTTGCGGGATCACGTCGTTGAAGACGGCGGCGTTGCGTTCGAGGAGCTGTAAGCGCGTTTCGCCGGGCTTCTGGTTGACGCCCGCCGCCATGATCACGACGCGGCTGCCCTGCAGCGCTTCATACCCGCCCGCGTACACCTGCATCGGGTGGGCAAACGGAATCGCGTGCAGAATATCGTCGGCTTCCGCCCGCGCTCGCTTTTCGTCCCGGTCGACGAGCACGATCTCGCGCCCGACGCCGCGCATCACCATCGCATAGGCGGCCGTCGCTCCGACGAATCCGCTGCCGACCACGCCAATTTTCATAGGGGAATCACTCCATCGTTACGGTTTTTGTTTTCATTGTACCGCACGGCGGGAAGGTACAGCCATGCGGGACACCCGAACGAGTGTCCCCGAGAGCGATGTAATATCGGTGTAGCAACAAGCGAGTAGTTCAAGAGGGATATTTAGTCGAGCGTGACCGTGCGGCTGCGCCACCAGATTTTCGGCAGGCGCGCGACCTTGCCTTTGGTCGAAATGTGCGCGCGGCGGGAGAATACGTCGTAATCGTTGGCTTCAATGTCCGTCAGAATGGCGCGGTACAGTTCGGCGGCGGCGGCGATGGCGAACCGACCTTCGCTCTGCAGCGCGGCGATCCCCGGCAGCGCTTCGGCGTACAGACGGCGGTTGCGCTCGATCTGGAAGCGCATGAACGCGCGCCAGCGCTGATCGACGCGCCCATGCTGCAGATCCGCGTCGGTCAGGTCAAAGTGTTCGAGTTCTTCGGCGGGCAGATACACGCGCCCGGCGCGGTAGTCTTCGGCGACATCGCGCAGGATGTTGGTCACCTGCAGCGCCACGCCCAGCTTGACCGCGTAGGGCAGCGCCTGTTCACCGCCATAGCCGATGATGTGCATCGCCATCAGGCCGACCGTCGAGGCGACCCCGTAGGAGTACGCGGCGAGCTCGTCGAACGTGCGATACCGCTTGAAAGTCAGGTCGCGCGCCACGCCGTCGATCAACTGCTCGGCATAGCCGACCGGGATGCCGTAGCGCGCGCGGGCATCCGCCCAGGCCAGCGCCACCGGCTGATCGGCGGGCGGGTGCGGGTCGAGCGCGCGTTCACGCCACGCTTCCAGCTCCGCCAGCGTCTCGGCCTGCGACCCCGCCGCGCGATCCACCAGATCGTCGGTCACGCGGCAGAACGCGTAAAGCGCCCGCGCCGCCCGCCGTTTTTCGGGCGGGAGCAGCGCGGAGGCGAGAAAGAACGTGCGGCTGTGAATGTTGGTGATGGCTTCGCAGTGGTGGTAAGCAGCCTCAAGCATGTCGCTGTCCGCGCGGACGCGTTCGGAAGGCACGTGCGATGCACGGGCGTGATGCGCCCAATCGAGCAAGGTAGTTTCCCAGGCGTACTGCTGAAGCTGAACC
Organism: Candidatus Flexifilum breve; assembly: GCA_016717205.1. Classification (GTDB taxonomy): domain Bacteria; phylum Chloroflexota; class Anaerolineae; order Aggregatilineales; family Phototrophicaceae; genus Flexifilum; species Flexifilum breve. Next base: position 775,954 of record JADKGC010000002.1, on the reverse strand, counting down.
GTCATTTATACGACCTCTGCCATAGGAAGCACCGGGACTTCGCGGTGCACGTCTCCACAAATGAGTTCTTCCGCGATGATGGACGACGATAACACGCCCGGCAGCCCTGCGCCCGGATGCGTCCCCGCGCCGACAAAATACAGGTTCTCGAAATCTTCCGACTGGTTGTGCGGACGGAACCACGCCGACTGCGTGAGTACCGGCTGCACGGAGAACGCCGAACCCATGTGGCTGTTCAGCGTGTTCTGGAAGTGCAGTGGGTCGATGTAGTGTTCGGCGACGATGTTCTCTTGCAGATCGGGCAGGTAGTTCTGCTCCAGGAAGTTCATGATCTTGTCGCGGTACGGCTTGGCGGCTTTCGTCCAATCCGTCCCGGAGCCGAGGTGCGGCACGGGCGACAGCACATAGAACAGCTCATGCCCTTCCGGCGCGATGCTCGGATCGGTCAGCGACGGCATGTGGAGATAGAGTGAGAAATCATCCGCCACCTGCTGCTTGTTGAAGATGTCGTTGAGCAGTTCTTTGTAGCGTTCGCCGAGGATGATATTGTGATGCGCCAGACCCTGATCCCGGTACTGCCGCTTGGTGCCGAAGTAGATGACGAACAGCGACATGCTCTGCTTGAGCGCGTCGACTTTGCGGTTCGTCCAGTGGCGGCGGTAGCGCTCGGGGATCATATTGCGGTAGGTGAACGAGACATCGGCGTTCGAGACGACGTGATCGGCGGTGTAGATGGTGCCGTTCTTCAGGCGGATGCCCGTGGCGCGGCGCGCGGCGTCATCGATCAGAATTTCGTCGACATCGGCGTTCAGGTGAATCTTGCCGCCGAGTTCTTCAAACACCTTGCCCAGCGCCGCGACGAGCGCGCCTGTGCCGCCCTTCACCCAGTGAATGCCCCATTCGCGTTCCAGATAGTGGATCATGGCGTAGATCGACGGCGCGTCGAACGGGTTGCCGCCGATGAGCAGCGGGTGGAACGAGAAGCAGCGGCGCAGGAATTCGTCTTTGACGAACTGCGCGGCGTAGCTGTACACGCTCATATACGACTGCATCTTGATGAGATCCGGCGCGACTTTCATCATGTCGGTGAAATGCAGGAACGGCTTATCGGCCAGTTCGACAAAGCCCTTCTGGAAGATGGCTTTGGTCGTCTTCATGAAGCGCTGGTAGCCTTCGGCGTCCGGCGGGTTCCACTTGCGGATCTGATCGAGGATGAACGACTCGTCGTTGTTGTAGTCGAAGGCGCGGCCTTCGTGATTCCAGATGCGGTAGAACGGATCGCACGGAACCAGATCGATGTAATCTTCACGGCGGCGGCCAGCAGCGGCGAACAAATCGTCGAGCATGAACGGGGCGGTGATGACGGTGGGGCCGGCGTCAAACTTGAAGCCGTTGATTTCGTAGACGTATGCGCGTCCGCCCAATTTATCGCGTTTTTCAAACAGCTCGACTTCGTGTCCGCGGGCTGCGAGTCGAATGGCGGCGCCCAGTCCTCCGAAGCCGCTGCCAATGACGATGATCCTTGCCATGATGTTTCCTTTTTTGGTGAAAATTGCTGTAGCCACTTAGGGCCGTTCAGACATACGATAGGTATATCCATGTCAAATGAGCGTTAGGTGAGGTGGGCATCAAGCTTTAATTAAGCGTAGAAAGTAAGGTCTAAAATGAGAAATTGAGCACTCGAAATCGTTAGGACTTAAAAGTATTTTCTAGATCACGATTAGAGAAAATGGTGCTACAATCGCGCCAGTGAAGTGAATCCGGCTGGAAACGAAGGGGGTATTTAGCGAAATTGTATCAGGAAACTTAAGTGCTTGTGCGGTTCTGCCAAAAACTGGCGGCGCGCGCGTGGTCTGTTCGAAGATTATTAGCGGTTTTTTGATTGTGATTTGATGCACTTTTAACAATTTTGCCCTATACTGAAAGTATCATGTTTGGACAGGAGCAGAGTTTTATGGAAATCGAAAGCGCCAATTTCCACGCCGACTACCCCGACATCAAGCGGTATTGGAGCAGCATTTCTCAGCGGTTCGCTGGAGGCGATAACCTGCTCACTGCACTCCAACGCAATTGGCAGATTATCGGCGATATTTATGAAGAACAGTTCTGGCACGGCGGTTCGCGGTTGGTGACGGTCTACCACATCGAACTGAGCAAGAATGGCATCACCGTGTTCATGCCCGTGATTACCACGCCGTTTGTCCGCAAGGTAGTCCGCAGCATGGGCAAGAAGCCGCTGCCCATCGAAGACCGTCCGTCGCAGCCGCAGTCGCGTTACGCGGGCAAGCACTAAGACGATTTTTGCGCAGAATTCGGGACGGACGCCAAACGGCGTCCGTTTTTGATTCCGACCCCGCCCCGAATTCGGGGCGGGGAGACGACATCCGTTGCCAAACCGAACCGGTCTTCGTAGGGACGCAATTTATTGCGTCCGCCATATCAGACCCCACCCCAGCCCCCCAAAAAGGGTAGGTTTTTCATGGTTTCCAATGGGACAGGATTCCTCGCCAAAGAACCTGTAGGGACGAGGCATGCCTCGTCCTCTTTTTTCTCTGGAGCGGGTAACTCACCCGTCATCTGTTCCCATATCTGGGGAAATCGAAGCGTTAAGCGGATGTGGTTCGATTTTCGACGGAGGACGAGGCATGCCTCGTCCCTACAATTAAAAACCTACCCCTGCCAGCCCCTGCCCCTCCCCGAATTCGGGGAGCGGAGCCAACATCCTCCGCCAAACCAAAACGTTTTCGTAGGGACGCAATTCATTGCGTCCGCCGTATTTCAAGATCGTCTTCCCTCAGGCTTCACCCCCAGCCCCTCTCCTAGAGGAGAGGGGAGACGTGCGCAGATCTTAAGTCCCCTCGCCCTTGGGAGAGGGGATTTAGGGGTGAGGCTAGACAAAATGCCCATTCTCAAACGGCCTCATGCCTTGTCCCTACAAGAACCTCTGTCATCACGATAACTACGCGCTTTCTGGACACGCGCTTTATCGCGTCCACCGGGGTGATGTTACGAAAACCGCCGCCGCAGCCGCGCGGGGATGAGCGGCAGGAGCCGCGTTATCTCGTCGGCGTTGAGCGGACGCAGCGCGATCAACACCACCAGATACGCCAGCCCGCCCACCACCAGCGCCACCAGCGGCATAGTCGACCACAACAGCCCCGTCACCAGCGCCATCACCAGCGCGGCGGCGATGGGTCGCCAGAGCATGTCGAGCCAGTTCAGCCGCCCGACCGCGCCTTGCAGCAGCAGCGCGAACGGCACGAGCAGCACGGCTTCGCTGGCAATCGTGGTCAGTGCGGCGGCGCGGTAGCCGAATGGCGGAATCAGGATCAGGTTGGCGATGATGTTGAAGCCGACGCCGAGGATGAAGGCCGTGGTGATGCGCTTCTGCAAATCCAGCGCGATCAGCACGTACTGCGTGAGGCTGTTCATCCAGCCGATGGGGATGCTCCAGATCATCAACTGCGTGGCGATGGCGCCATCCGGCAAATACTGCGCCCCGCCGAGCACGCCCGCGAGGAACTCCGCCGCGAACGTGAAGATCACCGCTGTGGGCAGCGCGACGCTCACCAGCAGCTTGATCGCCAGCGTGTACATACGTTTGAGCGACGCGCGATCCTCGTGCGCCTGTCGCGACATGACCGGGAGCAGCGCCTGCGTGAAGAACGACGGGATCACGTTGAGCGCCGACACCCACTTATACGCGACGCTGTACTGCCCGACCATCGTCGGGTTGTGAATGGCTTCGATCAGCACCACGTCGATCTGAAAGAAGATCGTCGCGAGAAAGTGGTTGAACATGAGCGGGTAGCTCGCGCCCAGCATCCGGCGCATGAGCGGCGGCTCGACACGGCGCGTCATGCCCGCGTACATGGCGCGCCCGTTCCATGCGAGGATCGCCAGCGTGATCACATTCGTGGCGATGCTCACCCCCGCCAAGCCAATGATCCCCCAACCGAGCAGCAGCGCTACCAGCCCGAAGACCGATTTGCAAATCGTCGCGACCGTCGCCACCGCCGCCGGGACTTCCGCGCGTTCGAAAGCATAGTAGAGCGAGGTCAAGCCCGTGCTCAGGCTGTTGGGCAGCAGGCCGATGTACAGCAGGCCGATGGCGACGACTGCGCTCATATCCAGCGGCGGGCTGACCGTGCTTTGGCGCACGCCGAGGAAGCCGAGCAGCAGCGGCACGCCGAGCAGCGCCAGGCCGATGCGCAGCGCGCTCGTGTTGAAGAACAGATAGCCCGCCTTCGACCGATCCCGCGAGACTTCGCGCGTCAGGTACAGGTTCAAGCCGAAGTTGGTGAAGATGTCGAACCAGATGAAGATCACGCCCGCGTAGAAGTACAACCCGGCGTCGTTCGGGCCGAGGATGCGCAGCATGACCAGCGCGAACGCCATGTCGATGCCGCGGTTGAACAGGTTGAGCAGAATCGGCGCGAGGCTGTTGCGGGCGATGCGGTGCACGCCGCTGCCTTCCGCCTCGCCGACGAAGCGCCGCCACAGGCCGATACCCGCGATCAGCAGCAGGATGATCGCGCTGATGAAGGTGGCGAACAGCCCGATCTGGAAGCTGGCCGGGCTGTAGACGAGGCGGATCGTCCACGCGCCTTCGGACAGACGAACGAAGGGCAGCGCGTTTAGAAGAATCTCAACGGGGACGGCGTTTTCGGCGTTTTCGTCTGCACCCTGTGGACGAATGTAGGCGCGCCAACCGGGATCATAACTCTGGCTGATGACGAGCCATGACGGCTGATTCTGCGTCACATCAAGGAACAACTCACGCCCGGTATCGCTCGTGATCTCGACCGGGGTGTACCGGCGTTCCTGCACAAGCGGTTCAAAGCTGGTGCGCGGAAGCTCCCGCAGGAGATAAGCGCGCGGCAAAGCGTCGCCATTTTCCCAAATACGCACGGCGTCGTCTTCATAGGCCAGCGTGAAACCGGGAATAGCGCTCATGTCGGTCTGCTTGTAGGTGACGACATAGCGCACGTTGAGCAGATCCAGATAGGGCGAACTCAGCGCCGTCAGCGGATCGAACCCGTCGCTGTAGGCCGTGTAGATCGGCGCGACGCGGTTATAGTCGCGCTGCACCTGCGGCGCGATCAGCTCCATGAAGTCCATATAGGTCTTCGGGATGATGCTCTCGTAGCCGCGCACATCGTCCAGCCCATAGCGCAGCGTCATGTTGGCGTTCAGCAGATGCGACACCGCGTTGGTCGGGTCTTCGTAGGTGGTGTAGCGCCAATCGCCGGGCTGCGCTTGCAGCCATTCGATGGCGGGCGGCGTGAAGTCGAGCCACGCCGGATCGCTCGCCGGGTTGAAGCCCCACGACGCGATCATGAGGTCGGCGGCGATGAAGAGGACGGCGAAAAGTTCAATCCCCCTCACCCCTCGTTCCCCTCTCCTAGAGGAGAGGGGAGGCAGAGAGTCGCTTTGTAAGTCCCCTCGCCCTTGGGAGAGGGGATTTAGGGGTGAGGTTGATTTGGGGGTGAGGCTGCTTCACTCAGTCCTTGAACCTCAGTCCTCAGTCCTGAGTTGTGGCGCTTTGCGCCCAACGCAAACACCGCCCCCGCGCCGACCAGCATGACTGCCAAGATCAGCACGTTGACGAACTGCACGCTGAAGAACATGCGCGTATCGCTGAAGGCCTTCGGCGCTTCCGCCAAACCCCGCCACAGCGAGTCGAGCGCGGGTTCGATCTGCGGGTAGATGATGCGGCTCAGCAGCAGTCCCGCGCCAGTCAGCACGCCGAGCGCCAGCAGCGCGATCCCGACGCGCCGCGCCCATTTCGCCGCGACTCCGCTCAGCAGATCGTCCAACCCGAAACCCGCCAGCACGGCGACGCACAGCGTCAGCGCTAACACCCAGCGGAACGGCGAATGCAGTTGGCTGATGCCGGGGAAGCCGTAATACAGCAGCGCATACGTCGGCAGGCCGAACATGAACGTCAGCGCCACCAGCGCGAGCAGCGCGAAAGGCAGGACTGAGGGCTGAGGACTGAGGACTGAGCTGCTCCGGAGCGTGGATTCATCAGTAATAGCTGAGGAACCCGCGCTCCGTTTTTGCCTCAGTCCTTGAACCTCAGTCCTCAGTCCTATGCGACTCAGATGCCCTGCTCGGGTGATCACGGAGAAGGCCGCCAGCGCCAGCGGCAGAATGCCGACGTACAACGCGCTTTCGACGTAGTTCTTCAAGCCCCAGTCAATGCGCGTGAGCCGTTCCCCCGCCGCGCTGATCACGTCCTGCGCGGTCAGATCGACGTATTGATTGCTGAACACGTCGACGTAGCCATGCTGCGCGGGACTCCCGTAGAAGTTCGGCAGCAGGAACTGAATCACGTCGCGGGTTGGGTGCGCCCAATCGAGTACCTGCTGAAAGGACGCCGCCTCCGAGCGGAAATTGCCGCTGGCGGCCTCAAACGTCGGGATGAACTGCACCGCGCCCACCGCCACGCCGAGGATCACCATGCCGAGCAGCAGCAGTCCGCGCCCAACCACCAGACGGACTCTTTCGTAGGGACGCGATTTATCGCGTCCGCTTGTTTTAGCCTCGCCCTCGTCGGGCTGTTGAAGCCCCTCTCCCTTGGGAGAGGGGTTTGGGGTGAGGTTTTCGTTGAGGAGTTGGGGGGTGAGGTAGAGCCACAGCAGCCGCGCCGCTGCGTAATACGCCGCAATGATCAGCGTGTAGTAGGTGATCTCCACATGTCCGGCGAGAATTTCGCAGCCGAGCGCGACCGCCCCGACGATCAGCGCGAAGATCGGGCGTTTGCCGCGCACAATCCACTCGATCATCCACAGAATCAGCGGCAGCCACGCCGCCGCCGCGATGATCATCGGGAACACGGCGCTGATCACGAAGAAGGCGCTCAACTGGTAGATCACGCCCGCCGCCGCGCCGCCCGTCCGCCCCATGCCGAGGCCGAAACGCGCGAACCCGTACATGAAGGCCCCCGCCAGCCACAACTGGATCACCGTGAACCAGCCGTAAGCAACGCTCAGCGGCAGCACATAGTAGAGCACGCTGAACGGGTACAGTGTCGACTGCTGCCCCGCGGCGAAGAAGGCGATCCCGCTGAACTGGTGCGGATTCCACAGCGGCACTTCGCCGAGCGCGAAGCTCTCGCGGATGAACGCTTTCCACTGCATGTTTTGCAGGACGAGATCGGAGAGTAAATGGTTATGCGGCACGGCGGGCACGCCCAGTTGTTCCCGGTAAGCCGCGTAGGGTTCATACTGATACAGATTTTCGGCGGGGAGCAGCGTCCGCCCGCCGACCGTTTGCGCCCAGAACATAATGAGCGGAAGCGCAAACAACAACCCGATAATCGCGAGATCACGACGACGCATAGCACCATCTCTTTGATCGAATAGGCGCGGCTACTATACTCTGCTGACATGCATCTGTCTACGCTGCAGGACTGAGTCCAGGCAGGACTGAGGACTGAGTAACCAGAAGAACCACCGCGGTCTGTCTTCTACTCAGTCCTTGAACCTCAGTCCTCAGTCCTTGTGAGGAGTTCTCGCCCATGTCCCAACTCACCACCCCGCTCGATCCGTCGATTGAGTTTCTCGTCGGCTTGCTCAACACGCCCAGCCCGACCGGGTACTATCACGAAGCCATCGCCTATGTGCGCCGCGCGTTCGAGGCGCTCCACATCCCCAACCTGACCTTCCACGAGACGACCAAAGGCGCGCTCGTCGCGCACTGGTCGGGCGCGTCCTCAACCGCGCCGCGCGGCGTGACCGGGCACGTTGATACGCTCGGCCTGATGGTCAAAGACATCAAGGGGAGCGGTCGGCTCAAAATGACGCAGTTGGGCAGCTTCATGTGGCAGGCCGTCGAATTTGAAGGCGTGACCATCCGCACGCACGACGACCGCCGCTATCGGGGAACGGTGCTGCCGTCAAATCCGTCGACGCACGTCAACAAGAACATCCGCACCAGCCCGCGCGACGAAGACACGATGGAAGTCCGCATCGACGCGAAAACCTTCAGCGCGGCGGACACGCGGGCGCTCGGCATCGACGTCGGCGATTTCATCTTCCTCGATCCGCGCGTGGAAATCACCGAGACGGGCTTCATCCGCTCCCGGCACTTGGACGATAAATCGGGGGTGGCGGTGATCTACGGAGCGTTGATCGCGCTGCGTGACGCCGGGCTTCAGCCCGCGCAGGATACGACCTTCCTGATCGCCAATTACGAAGAAGTCGGGCACGGTGGCTCGGCGGGCTTCCCCGACGGCCTCGCCGAACTCCTGACCATCGATATGGCGGCCATCGGCGAAGGACAGAATTCGACCGAATACGACGTGACGATCTGCGTCAAAGACAGCTCCGGACCGTATCACTTCCTGATGAACAACAAGCTGCGCCGCATCGCCGCCGAACACGGCATCCCGTACCGGACGGACATCTACCCGTTTTACGGCTCGGATGGGTCGGCGTACTGGCGCGCGGGCGGCACGGCGCGCGTCGGCTTGATCGGGCCGGGCGTCGAGGCGTCGCACGCCTACGAACGCATGCACACGGATGCGCTCACCCACAGCATCGATCTGCTGGCGCGCTATCTGCTCGATCAAGCGGACTGAGAACTGACAGGACTGAGGACTGAGGTCGGCATTTGCGAATCAGTCCTCAGTTGTGTTCCCGGTGTATCAATGCCCTAATCGAACAGGTTTGACTCAGTCCTCTTTACCTCAGTCCTCGCTTTTACGCCTCGACCGCTGCTTGTTCGCGGTAAGCGCGATACTCGTCGACCCACGCCTGATCGTGCTGGCGGATGAAGTGTTCGGCTCGCTCCACCAGCGAGCGATTGCCGATGAACAACGGCGTGCGCTGATGCAGTTTGTGCGGCTGCACGTCGAGGATATTGCCGATGCCGTCCGATCCATAGCCGCCCGCATTCTGCGCGATGAAGGCCAGCGCCTGCGCTTCCATCAACAGGCGAATTTTGCCCTGCGGTTTGCTCATTTCGTGCGGGTAGTAGTACACGCCGCCTTGCAGTAGATTCCGGTGAAAGTCGGCGATCATCGAGCCGATGTAGCGCGCCGAGTAGGGTGCGTGACCTTCACCGTCGATGCCTTGCAGCCACTTGGTATAGCGCCGCACGCCGTACGTCCACTGCTTCTCGTAGCCCTGATTGCACGAGTAGAACTTGGGCGGCTCGGGGATGCGAATGTCATCATGGCTGAGCAGAAACTCCCCGACGCTCGGGTCGAGCGTGAAGCCATGCACGCCGTCGCCGGTCGTGTAGATCATCATCGTGCTCGATCCGTAAATCATGTAGCCCGCGGCGACCAGCCGCTTGCCCGGTTGGAGCACATCGGCGAGCGTCCCGGTTTCGCCTTTGGTGATCTTGCGGTGGATGGCGAAGATCGTCCCAACGGACACATTCACATCGATGTTGGATGAGCCGTCCAGCGGGTCGAACAGCAGCACGTAATTGCCTTTGCCGTAGTGCGCCGGGATTTGCAGGATGTCTTCGTGCTCTTCGCTCGCCATCGCGCACAGGCGGTTGGTGTGGTCGTTGAGCTTGAAGATCATGCTGTCCGCGTACACGTCGAGCTTTTGCTGATCTTCCCCATAGATGTTGGTCGTGCCCGCCGCGCCCTGAATGCTGGAATTCAAGCCGGCGCGCCGTGTCTCCGCGGCGATCATCTTGCCCGCCAGCGCCAGATCGTAGAGCAGCGCTGTCAGCTCACCCGTCGCCTGTGGGAAGCGTTTCTGCTTCTCGAAAATGTGCCGCTCAATGGTGACGATTTTTGAGGACATGACCACCGCTCCGTGCTTAGGGGAAGGACATGCTTCAATCATAGGTGAGGTGCCGAGGGGACACAAATATTTCTGTGCAGAAATGTGAGGGATCGGCTGCGGATATGTGTTCCCCTCTCCTCTAGGTTGAGGACAGGATACTTTCTGCAATTGAACCATTGTAGGGACGCGCTTCTGCGCGTCCGTGGTTAGCGGACGGCTAGAAGGCCGTCCCTACAAGTTGTCGTTTAGGGGAAGTCTGTCTCGAAATCTTGAAACTGTCCTGCCGTGAACCTTTAGGAGAGGCGTGAGGTTGAGCTTTTCAGCAGCGCGCCGTAAAGGCGATGGCCGAAAATTCTCGTGTAGGGGCGCACGGCCGTGCGCCCCTACGGTCATCGATCGCGCAATGCTTTGTTTTTGAGAGACCGCCTACACCCCAAACTCTTTCTCCAACGCCGCCTTCATGACGCCTTCGTCCGCTTGGACACCCGTCCACATCTCGAACCCAATCGATCCCTGATACACCAGCATCGCCAGCCCGTTGATCGTGCGCAGACCGCGCCCCTGCGCCAGCTTGATCAGCGGCGTGTTCGGCGGGTTAGGGATCACGTCGCACACCAGCAGATCGCCGCGCGCCCCGTCGAGACGCACGTCGGGCATGGCGTCGACATCGGGATACAGCCCAATCGAGGTCGCGTTGACCAGCACATCCACGTCGCCGCCGACCGCATACGTGCTCGTCCAATCGACCAACCGCGCGTTCGCTTTGACTGCCGTCTGTAAATGCGCCACCAGGCCCGCGCCGCGTTCATGACTGCGGTTGACGACGATCAGCTCGGACGCGCCCGCCAGCGCCAGTTCCACCGTGATCGCCCGCGCCGCGCCGCCCGCGCCGAGGATCACGACGCGCTTGCCCGCCGGGTCGAGCTGTTCGCGCAGCCCGCGCATAAAGCCTTTGCCGTCGGTGTTCTCGCCGATCAGCTTGTCCCCGACGCGGCGAATCGTGTTGACCGCGCCGATCAGTTTGGCGTCCGGTGCGACCTCGTCGAGCAGGGGGATCACCGCGACCTTGTGCGGAATCGTGCAGTTGATGCCGCGAAAGCCCAGCGCGCGCAGTCCCTGCATGGCCGTCGGCAAATCCTCCGGCTTGACCTCAATTGTCAGGTAGCGCCAGAACAACCCCGCCGCCGCGAACGCCGCGTTCTGCATCACGCAGGTGGGGTTTTCTGCCACGGGATACCCGAACACGCCGACCAGTTCTTCTTTGTAATTAACTGCCATTCCGAGTCCTTTCTTCAATGCAGGCTGAATTTACATATTTTTCAGAGCTTAGGATGATCATGCCCGTTCTCAGGCAATTTGTGTATGAACGACATGCTTTTTTCGTAATATTTATGCATTTGGGCTCCTCGTTTTCAGTGTATATTAAGAAAGGGACACACGAAAACACCTTATTTATCATAGTTGCCTCATGTAGATCGATTACTGTTGTGGATGAGTGAAATTATTCGCAAACCGATCTGTTTAATTCGTGTTGTCGCCGGTATAATTGGTGAGTACGTATGAACGGGAAACCTGCCCGATCCATGGTTCAGATTCGCGGCCTCAGCAAGGGGTATGCTGAAGGCGGTGGTGCGCACCGTATCCTCTCTGACGTTGATCTGGACATTGCAGAGGGTGAGTTTTTCGTCCTGCTTGGAAAAAGCGGGAGCGGGAAAAGTACGCTGTTGAACCTCATGAGTGGAATCGATCAGGCGGATCACGGATCCGTCGTCATCGATGGCACAAATATCACGCAGTTGGACGAACGGCGCTTGACGCTGTTTCGACGCGACCACATTGGTATCATCTTTCAGTTCTTCAACCTGATCCCAACGCTCACGGTCCTCGAAAACATCACCCTGCCTGCCGAACTGCGCGGCGGTAACGCCGATGCGCGCGCGCTTGACCTGCTGGAGCGCGTCGGTCTGCGCGACCGAGCGCACTCTTATCCGGATCGGTTGAGCGGCGGCGAGAAGCAGCGTGTCGCCATTGCGCGGGCGCTCGCGCAGGACCCCGCCATCATCATTGCCGACGAGCCTACAGGGAACCTAGACGAAGAGACAGGTCAGCAGATTCTCCGACTTCTGCTAGAATTAACTAGAGACGTTGGTCGAACACTGATCATGGCCACCCATAACCCTGAGATCGTCCCGCTTGCAGATCGTGTTTGCCGCATTCACGATAGTAAGCTAGTGATCACCTTGCGGGATTCGCAACCGGTGAAGGAGCTATTTCTATGACTGACCCTGACCCGAATATCATCAAGCAAATTCTCGCAGAGCTGCGCGACACCAACAAAGAACGTCGCCGCACTGCTGTGATGAAATTGGGGATGCTTGGCGGAGATGAAGCAGTCCGCACCTTGATCATGGTCATCGGCAATCGCCATGAAGACCTGATCGTTCGGGGACGCGCCGCCCTCATGCTGGGCAAAATTGGCGATACCCGCGCCGTAGAACCGCTCATCCGCGCGCTCGACACGCCCGGATTTCAAATCACCCTCAACGCGGTCGAAGCCCTCGGCAAGTTGGGCGACCGCCGCGCTATCAAACCCTTGAAGCGGTTTTTGAATACCGATCACGAGAAGTACCGCGAAGCCGCGCAGACCGCGCTGAGCAAACTCGGCTATCGAGGTCGATGACGACCGCTTCCTCGACGAAGAACCAGTCCCGATGCGCCGCCCGCAGAATTTCTAATCTTCTCATCTTCTGCGCCCCACTTTTAAGGATCAACGTCTAAAGTGGGGGCGTTTTATTCATGGACCTGGGGGCCGGGAAAAAGGGCCGGGGCGAAAGTTCGATCGTTTTGAAGCAGCCCGTCTCCACCGTTATCTGGACAGAACGGTTTTGTGGGACACGAGGGTGTTAGGTCAGATCCGCCCCCCCCGGCGGGCTCAAGGGGTAACCGCAAAACTCATCCACGCCCATTATCCTCCGACTGGCTGGCCGCTACGTGCGCCGCCGTTTGCTGCAAAGCGCCCTGTTCGTAATCGGTGTCGCGTTGGGCGTGGCCGTCGTCATCGCCATCGACCTCGCCAATAACTCCGCCAGCCGGGCTTTTGGCCTGAGCACGGAGAGCATTACCGGACGCGCCACCCATCAGATCATCGGGAGCCCGAGCGGGCTCCCGAGCGCGTTCTATACCCAACTGCGCGTCGATCTTGGCCTGCGCCAATCTGCGCCCGTGGTCGAAGATTACGCGCAGGTGCTCGATCTAGGTGACCGGCCGCTGCGCGTGCTCGGCGTTGATCCGTTCGCGGAACCGCCGTTCCGCTCCTACCTGACCGATGTGCGCGTGCAGGGCGAAGCATCGACCGCGTTTGAAGGACTCGCCGCCTTCATTGCCGAACCGAACACGGTGCTGATCTCGTCGCGCCTGGCGGAGCGCTACGGCATCGCCGCCGGGGATACGATCACCGTGCAGCCTGCCGCCGAGCAGATCGCCATGCGCGTGGTCGGCCTGCTCGAAGCGCCGGACGCCGCCAGCGCCGAAGCCCTCGACAACCTGCTGCTGACCGACATCGCCACCGCGCAGGAGATCGTCGGGCGACCGGGCACGATCAGCCGCGTCGACCTCATCCTGCCCGACGGCTACGATCTCGCTCCCATCCGCGCGCTGCTGCCCACCGGGGCGACTATCACCACGCCCATCGATCAGCAAAGCGCGCTCGGCCAGATGACCGACGCCTTCGAACTCAACCTGCAAGCCCTGAGCCTGCTGGCGCTCGTGGTCGGCGTCTTCCTGATCTATAACACGGTGTCGTTCAGCGTTGTTCAGCGCCGACCGGTGCTTGGCATTCTGCGCTCCATCGGCGCGACCCGCCGCCAGATTTTCGGCCTCATCCTCAGCGAAGCGCTGCTGCTCGGCTTCGTCGGCACGATCTTCGGCCTCGCGTTAGGCATCATCTTCGGGCGCTTGACCGTCGGCCTCGTCGCGCAGACCATCAGCGATCTGTATTTCGCCGTCGATGTGCAGCGCGTCGCCGTCGATCCATTCACGCTGCTCAAGGGCGTGGCCATCGGCTTGGGCGTCAGTCTCGCGTCCGCGCTCGTGCCCTCCATTGACGCGACTTCCACGCCGCCCGCCGGGTCGATGCGCCGCTCCACGCTCGAAGAACGCGCCCGCCGCCTGATCCTCCCGATCACGCTCGGCGCGACCGCGCTCATTGTGCTCGGCGTGCTGCTGCTGCAACTGCCGACCAATTCGCTCTTCATCAGCTTTGGCGCGCTCTTTGCGGTGATCGTCGGCGGCGCGCTGTTCACGCCCGTGCTGCTGGTTGGCGGCATGCATCTCGCCACGCCGATCACGGGGCGTTTGTTCGGCGTGGTCGGGCGCATGTCACCGCGCGCCGTCTCGCGCTCGCTCAGCCGCACCTCGGTCGCCGTCGCCGCGCTGACCGTCGCCGTGAGCGTGATCGTCGGCGTGAGCGTGATGATCGGCTCGTTCCGCAATACCGTATCCGATTGGCTGGATACCACGCTCGGCGCGGATATCTACATCTCGCCGCCGCAGGTGACGGCGGTGCGCGCCACCGCCGATGTCGATCCGGCGGTCGGCGCGGTGATCGCGCAGGTGGAAGGCGTGCGCACGGTGATCATGGGGCGCTCGGTCAATGTGACCGCGCCGGACTACCCCGATCTGCCGCCCGTCAATCTGAGCGTCGGCACCGCCGATGTCACGGGGGCATCCCGCGAATTTGTGTGGTCAGAGGTTGGCGTTGCCGACTACTTCACCGCGCTCGAAGCTGGGGACGTGGTTATGGTCAGTGAGCCGTTCGCCTTCCGGCGCGGCATCGATCAGCAGCGCAATTCGCTCACGCTGCTTACGGATCGCGGGGAGGTCACCTTCCGCGTGATCGGCGTGTACTACGACTACTCAACCGATCAGGGCGCGGTGCTCATGGCCGACAATGTCTATCGCCAGTACTACGATGATCCGTACGTCTCATCGCTGGCGGCCTTCATCGAGCCGGGACAGGACGTGAACGTCGTCGTGGATCGCGTCCGTACGGCGCTGGCCGGGTCGGAACTCATCACGCGCAGCAACCTGACGCTCCGCGCCAGCGTGTTCGAAGTCTTCGAGCGCACCTTCTCGATCACGAGCGCGCTGCAGTTACTGGCGGTCGTCGTGGCTTTCGTCGGCATTTTGAGCGCGCTCATGGCGCTCCAGCTGGAGCAAACGCGGCAGTACGGCGTCATGCGCGCCATCGGCATGACCGGACGCCAGTTGTGGAATTACACGCTGATTCAGACGGGGTTGATGGGCATCACGGCGGGGATTCTGGCGATGCCGATTGGCATCGCGCTGGCGATCATCCTGATCTACGTGATCAATGTGCGCTCGTTCGGCTGGACGATGCAGCTCACGCTCAGCCCGCTGGAATTCGCGCTGAGCTTCGCGGTCGCGGTGCTGGCAGCGCTCGGCGCGGGCATCTACCCGGCGCGCCGCTTGAGCAAGCTGGTCACCGCGCAGGCGCTGCGCAACGAGTGACCGCCGCGCCCGCAAGTGCGATTGGTTTGGGGAAATGGGTTTCGTAGGGACGCGCAACGGCGCGTCCGCCCGCAACCCGGCGGACGCCCCTACGAAGACGTATTCGGCTTGGCAGGCGCTGTTGGCTCCCCTCCCTGAATTCGGGGAGGGGCCGGGGGTGGGGTCGGAAGCTGACCTTTTTCAACACCTGCACGCCTCATCGCTGATGCACCGCCTCAGCTTAACCGCCCTGACTGGCCTGCTGCAGCACACGGACAATCCGTTCCGGCGGCTGCGCCCCGCTGAAGGCGTACTTCTGGTTGAGGATGAAGAAGGGCACACCCGTAATGCCGAGTTCATGCGCGTGTTCGGCTTCCGCCTCGACTTCGGCCTGTGTCTCATCGGTGAGCAGCCGCGCGCGCAGTGCCTCCCCATCCAATCCTGTCTCGGTCGCAATCGCGATCAGTGTGTCGAGATCGCCAATGTCGCGCCCGTCGCGGAAATAGGCGTCATACACCGCGTCGATCACGGCTTCGCGCTGCTCCGCTGGCGCGAGCGCGATCAAACGGTGGGAGAGCAGCGAATTGGGTGACCGCTCGATCTGGTCGAAGTTGAATTCCAACCCGACCGCCGCGCCCATCCGCGTCGGCCCGTCGAACACCTGGCTGAGCTGCCGCGGCTGAATGCCCATTTTGGCGCTCAGGTATTCCCGGAAATCATAACCCTCGGTGGGGACATCCGGGTTGAGGAAAAACGTGTGATAGTGCACCTCCGCGTCGCCGCCCCACTGTGCCAGCGCCAACTGAAGATTTTTCTTGCCAATTCTGCACCACGGGCAGACAGTATCCTGATACACATCGATCCGCATCCACGCCCACTCTCTCTAGGTCAACGCTAAAGCTCTGTCGCTCATTGTATAGAGGTATCGCTGCCTAGAGCAACGGCGGATTTAGGCGCCTACAGCGCCCGCGTCATGATTTCGGTGAGTTCGTCGTCGGTCAGCCCGATGGGGTTGCCCTTCATGCTGCTGGCGTTCTTGCTTTTCTGCACGATTTCGGCGATGTGCGCCGGAGTCACGCCGTACTGGGCGAGGCCGGGAATCTCCAGCTCTTTCGCCAGTTCAGCCGCCCACACCGCCGCGTTGAATTCGAGATACTCCCCGCTGACCACCCGCGCGATATCGGCGTAGCGCGGCAGGACGAGGCTGTCGCGGTCGCGCTCCATCAATGCGCGGATGTTCATCTCCATGACGAGCGGCAGCAGGCGCGCGCAGATCGCCCCGTGCGGCGCGTCGAACATGCCGCCGAGCACCCCGGCGAAACCGTGCACCGCCCCGAGCTTGGCATTCGCCAGTGACAGCCCGCCGAACAGACTGGCGAGCGCCATGTGTTCGCGCGCCTCCGGGTCGCCCTCGTGATACGCCTTGCGGATGGCGCTCGCGCCGAGCAGAATGCCCTTAAAGGCGATTGCATCGGTGATGGGATTGGCGGCGTTCGACGTGTACGGCTCGATCACCTGCGTGATCGCGTCCATGCCCGTCGCGGCGGTGATGGCTTTCGGCAGTTGATAGGTCAGTTCAGGATCGACGAGCGCGACCTTGGGCAGCATCGACGGGCTGCGCAGGCTGACTTTCACTTTGTGCTCCGGCGAGGCGACAACCGCATTGCGCGTCACTTCTGCGCCCGTGCCCGCCGTCGTCGGCACGGCGATGTACGGCATCGACGGGTTGGCCAGCTTCTGCGCCTTGCCGATGACTTCCAGATAGTCGAAGATGTCGCCAGGGTTGGCCGCCAGCGCGGCAATCGCTTTGCCCGCGTCGATGGCGCTGCCGCCGCCCATGCCGATCACAAACTGGGCGTCGGCCTCATGGTACTGGCGCACGCCCGCGCTGACGAGCGCGATATCCGGTTCGCTCACGACTTCAAACACGCTGTAGCTGATTTTCGCCGCATCCAGCCGATCCAGCAGGGGCTGCGCACGTCCAACCGATGAGGTCACGACCAGCGCGCGCGCTCCGTATTCTGCTGCAATCCCGCCGATCTCGTTCAGCTTGCCCGCGCCAAACACGATGCGTGCCGCCGTTGCAAATTCAAAATTCATGCTAAATCCTTACCTACTTTATCTCGCTGCCGGGACGCGACAAACATGTCCGCAGAGCTTGGCGAAAGACGGAATTTCTCGAAAGAGTCTATTTGAAGCCGTCTAAAAGATCAGTTGTTTTCGCCCGTGTAGGGGAAAGGCATGCCTTTCCCCTATGTCAGACGCTGAATTGCACAATCCGGCAAAGCTCCTAACCCACTATTCTAAGCCAATGACCGTTTGTCAGCGAAAGGCCACGGCAGGCTGGTAAGTGCGGAGAATGCCGTGAAACCGGGTTACCTGTCGGTCTTGGGCTTTTGCGGACGCGATCAATCGCGTCCCTACACAACCACACTTTTCTCGTAAGGACGCAATGATGCAGTTTAACTAATGATCGCGGATATTGGCTGTAGGGGCGACCCTATGTGGTCGCCCATGAACGGGAGGGGACACTGCCCCTCCCCTACGTCCGGGATCTCCGTATTCATAAGTTAAACTGCATCATTGCGTCCGCTGTCCCCAAAAAGACTCTATGCTACGGACCGATTGGTCTGCCTTGGCCTGGTTTGTCGTATTTCGGACACTGGCTTAAGTAGGTTCTCGAAACAAATCCACGAACGGATGTAGGGGCGCACCTGTGTGTGCGCCCAAAACCGGGCAGACACATCGGTCTGCCCCTACACGATGATTTTCGAGAAGGTGCTTTAGATGAGAGATTCCCTACGGGCAAACCAGAGAGTAGGATTACTACTCTCTGATTATACAAAGTTTCAAAATCATGCTGCTTCAACAACGAGGCTCGTTCCTGCTGTAGCTACAGCTACTGCGGGAAGGTATACCGGACGGTGTACGCGATCACGGTTTCGCCCTGCGCGGGGACGGCGACGCGATACTCAATTGTGTTCGCGTCGGTCTGCGTGTAGGGATGGGTTGAGCCCGTGATCGTCCAGTTCGACCAGCGGAACAGGTGCTCCGGCACGCGGATTTCGACCGAGCCTTCGTCCTTGCGGTTGCGCAGGTGAAGCTCATAGGTCTCTTCCAGCACGGTCTGTGAAATGCGGTTGTAGTTTGTCTGAACGCGTTCGCCCACGAGGTCAAAGGCGTTGCCGAGGTAGATCTGCACGGCTTCACCCATCGGCGTGTGGTCGATCACGTTCTCGCCGATGAGCAGCGCCGCGCCGTCGACATCTTCCTGATACACGCGCACGCGCCCCGCCGGGAGATCCGCGCCCAGACCGCCGTCGGCCTCGGTCGTGAACTCCAGATAGGTCTGCACATCGGTGATGCCCCTGCTGCCATAGGACTGGTCGGCCATCATCGTGCCATAGAACCGGTAGCTCGACTCGTACACGTAGAAGGTGTGCGCCGGGATACCCGCGCCGGTGATGAATTCGACCTGCTTGGTCTCGTTCGCGCCGACGGTCACCGGATGCGCGATTTCATACAATTGGTACTCGCTGAACTCCCGCTGCACCACGCCGCCGCCCCCGCCTGTAATTGGAAGCGCTGTTGGGGTTGGCGAGGGGCCAGGATATGGGGCGGCGATCGGTTCAATACGGTTAACATCCCCCGCGATCAGCTTGACGAGCGCATCGGTGTAGCTCGTGCCGCTGTAGTTGGTCAGCGTGACCCACCCGTTGACATCCAGCGCCTGCTCGTCGCTTGCCAGCAGAAAGTTGTAGTCCGCCGTCCAGTTCATTCCGCTCGTCAGGTAGGTGAGCTGTAACTGCTGTTCGCCGCCCGTGGTGCTGTCGATCAACCAGCGCAGCGTCGGGCGCGTGATCAAGCCGCCGGGCAGGTCGGGAAAGCGTAGGTCGCGCACGTTCGTTAGGCTGACGACGATCACCTGTCCATCGTCCTGCCGCAGAATGATCTCGCCACTGCGCCCGCTCAGCAACTGCCCGCTGTACTGCGTGCCGTCGGTTGCGATCACGGTGATCGTCTGGTCGAGGTAGCGTTGGAGCAAAGCGCTGCTGTCGACGAGATCGAATACATAGTTTTGTTCCAGAACACGGGTGCCAAACGGATCGGTCAGCGAGCGGAAGGTGACCGAGGTCGCGTCGATGCCGGAGGCGACATCGGTGAAGTTGATAACATTCGTGCCATTCGTGAGGTTGAACGTGCGCCGATCCTGCACCAGCGCCGTCCCTTCGTTGTAAATCGTCAGCGCCACGCCATCACGCTGTCCGTCCCCTGCTTGTCCCTGCGCGAGGATCACGCTGCTGAGCAGCATGATCGCCAATAACAGCATCAGTTTCCGCATGGTAAGCCTCCTTGATCCAGATCGTGAGCGGATACAGGCTTAATCACGGTTATAACTCGTATTTGCGGGGAAAACGACTCCCCCTCTCCGCTCGGAGAGGGGGCCGGGGGGTGAGGCGAAAGCTGGCCTTACCCTGAATCCCTCTCGTAAATGAGAAGGCTTTGCTCCCCCTCTCCCTTGGGAGAGGGGGCTGGGGGGTGAGGCTGTCTTTCGCAGCGGGGGGTGAGGTTAGACTACCGTGGGAACGTATACCGCACCGTGTATGTGATCACCGTTTCGCCCTGCGCCGGGACTTCCACGCGATACTCAATCGTGTTCGAGTCGGTCTGCGTGTACGGGTGCGACGAGTTCAGAATCTCCCAGTTCGACCAGCGGAACAGGTGCTCCGGCACGCGGATCTCGACCGAGCCTTCGTCCTTGCGGTTGCGCAGGTGAATCTCGTAGGTCTCTTCCAGCACATTCGACGCGATCAGGTTGTACGCCTTCTGGATGTGTTCGCCCACGAGGTCAAAGGCGTTGCCGAGGTAGATCTGCACGTCTTCGCCTTCCGGCGTGTGGTCGATGGTGTTCTCGCCGATCAGCAGCGCCGCGCCGTCGACATCTTCCTGATACACACGGATGCGCCCTGCCGGGAGATCCGCGCCCAAACCGCCGTCTTCATCCGTCGTGAATTCGAGGTAGTTCTGCACGTCGGTGATGCCCGTGCTGCCGTAGTACTGGTCGATCAGCACGCCGCCGTAGAAGGGCATGCTCGCATTGTAGACGTAGAAAGTGTGCGCCGGGATCTCGGCGCCCGCCACGAATTCGACCTGCTTGGTCTCGTTCGCGCCGACCGTCACCGGGCGTCCGATCTCATACAGTTGGTATTCGTTGAAGCTGCGCTGCGCGACCGCGCCATCCGCCGCGGGCGCGGCCTGCGCTTCCATCCGCACCATATCCATCATGACTTCGGGTTCGGCGATGCGGTTGACATCCCCGGCGATCAGCTTGACCTGCGCGTCGGTGTAAGCCGTGCCGCTGTAGTTGGTCAGGGTGACCCAGCCGTTGAGATCAAGCGTGCTGTTATCGGTTGCCAGCAGCACGTTGTAATCCGCCGTCCAGTTGATGCCGCTCGTCAGGTAGGTGAGCTGCACCTGCTGGTCGCCCGTGGTCGCGCTGTTGATCAGCCAGCGCAGCGTCGGGCGCGTGATCAGTCCGCCGGGCAGGTCGGGGAAGCGCAGATCGCGCACGTTCGTCAGGCTGACGACGATCACCTGACCGTCATCCTCGCGCAGAATGATCTCGCCGTTGCGCCCGCTGAGGAGCTGCCCGGTGTACTGCGTGCCGTCGGTCGCAATCACATTGATCGTCTGGTCGAGGTAGCGCTGCAATAACGCGGTACTGTCCACGAGATCAAACACATAGTTCTGTTCCAGCACGGTCGTCCCGGTCGGGTCGGTCAGTGAGCGGAACGTGACCGAGGTTGCGTCAATGCCGGAAGCCACATCGGTGAAGTTGATGATATTCGTGCCTTCGGTCAAGCTGAAGGTGCGTCGATCCTGCACCAGCGCCGTCCCCTGATTGTAAATCGCCAATGCGACGCCATCGCGCTGCACGTCCCCCTCCTGTCCCTGAACCAGCATCACGCCCGACAGCAGCATGATTGCCAGCAGCACCACCAATTTACGCATGTTCAGCCTCCTTGATTGCCTTCAGTTAAAAGGGAAAAGTTGAAAGTGGCATTGATGACTGCTTTTACTTTTAACTTTCTACTTTTAACTTTTGTCTCGTATCTTATCCTAAGACGCGCGTACTGCTCACTTTGTTCCATTTGCGCGGCGGTGTGGGTTGGGATACAACAGGCGATGTTCGGCATCGAC
Source organism: Candidatus Flexifilum breve (assembly GCA_016717205.1). Taxonomy (GTDB): domain Bacteria; phylum Chloroflexota; class Anaerolineae; order Aggregatilineales; family Phototrophicaceae; genus Flexifilum; species Flexifilum breve. The sequence goes on along the minus strand of JADKGC010000002.1, from coordinate 754,493 downwards.
ATGAGGATTCATTGTATGAACACTTCCAGCCAGGTCGTCACCCTCTTGCAGCAGGCGATCAGCTTAACGGGGCAGGCGTCCCAAACCCTCGACAACTTGATTGTGGAACACGAATATCAGGACGTAGCCACGCTGATCACGGCGGCAGCGACCGCGCTGCTCGAAGCCTCCACCCATCTGATGCAGTCGCAGGATGAACCCGCGTGGGAGGCGCTCGAACGGGCGGAAGACCTGCTCGACGCCGTCTACGGCATCATCGACGGGGAAACGGACGAGGACAGCTAAACCCCTGGATAGTCTTCCTGCCCAGTTACGTCACGAATGAGCGGTTTTGGCTGTACGGTTGCCAACTGCCGTCTTCGATGACTGCGCCAATGGTCTCAATAGCTAGCCGCACTTCGTCATCCGTGTTGTAGAAGTGGGGCGCAATGCGAATCCCTGCTCCTTCACGGTAATCGATGACGATGTTTCGCGCCAGAACCGCGCGGCTGATGGCATACGAATTTGGCATGTTGAGAGTCACTGTACCTGCTCTCGTGTCTGATTCTCGCGGTGTATTGATCTGGTAGCCCGCCTGTTCCGCCAGTTCCATCAGCCTGCTCGTCTGGCGGATCGAGTTGGCGCGGATGTTGTCGACGCCCACCTGCGTGATCACATCGATGCCGGGCTGAATCGCATACAGCGAGGCGATCCCCGGCGTGCCGTTGGCGAGGCGGTACGCATCATCGCGCGGCACAAACTGATCCACGTCGAAAGCGAACGGGCGCTGATGCGCGAACCACCCAGTCAGCCGCGGTTGGAGCGTCGACAGTAGATCCGGACGCACGTACATGAACACCCCGCCGGGGCCGCCGCACATCCATTTGAGCGTGCCGCCCACGTAGAAATCGACGTTGGCCGCCGTCACATCGACGGGGATGATGCCCACGCTGTGATAGCCGTTGAACAGCACCTGCGCGCCGACCTGATGCGCTTTGGCGGTGATCGCCGCCATCGGCATGATGTACGCGCTGCGAAACAGCACATGACTCAGCGAGACGAGGCGCGTGCGCTCGTCAATCGCCGCCAGCAGTTCGTCGGTATCGATGGTGATGCCGTCGCGGCTGCGGATCATGACGACTTCCATGTGCGGCGGCAGGTTGCGCGTCACGCTGTACACGTCCGATGGAAAGTCCTGATCGCAGATCACGACCTTAGTGCGCCGCGAGTCGCTGAAATCGAGCGCGTTGATCAGAATGCTGTTGGCGATGCTGGCGTTCTCGTGGACGAGTACGCTCCCGGTGGGCGCGCCCAGCAGCGGCGCGATCTTATCGCCGACCGCGCGCTTGAGTTCCCACCACGTCGGGTTGTCTTCATAAGCCTGACCCCACGCGCGCACGCCGAGCGTCGCCCACGTATCCGCGAATTCGTGCAGCTTGGCGTAGACGGCGCGCGGCATCGCGCCAAGTGAGTTAGAAATCAGATAGGTGCATTGGTTGAGGATTGGAAATTCATCGCGCCATTGTAAGATACGAAGTTGACTCATGGATAATCCTTCTAATGGAAGCATAACACGCTCTAGGGATCATCTTCTCCGGCTTGACCTCCTTCGAAAGAGACCTGAGTATTAGGTTTACCACATGAGGTGAAGGTCAACCAGTTGGGTTGTATGCACCGAAAGCGTCGAGGGTGTATGGATGCATACTACCTAATTATGCTTTCCGCATTTAAACTCAGAGTCACCTTCTGAAAGCTATCTGCAAGATCTTGATGTCATTATATAAATGGGTGCAACTGTATCTTGTGATTTTCACAGGAACAGCTGTGTCCCATACGCTATACGAATTTGGATGAGCAGTTGCGAGAGCCTATCAATGGAAAATCGAAGACTACAGGTTATTGTCCTTTTGCTCTCTATCATCATTTGGTTGCGTCCGGTGACGCCCGCATTGGCGGACCCGTTCTGCAATTCATCGATGCCTTCGGGGGCGAGCTACGTCGTCCAAATTTGTATTACTGCGCCGGCTAATAACGCCACGGTCAGCGGAACGATCCCCGTGACCCTAACTGCGACGATCACAGACAGTTCGACGGGTATTGCGAACCTGATAACCTACTTAAACGGTGCGTATCTACTCTCGGAATTTGCGGCTCCGTACAGTTTCAATCTCCCAACAAATCAGTTTGTCGACGGCAGCTACACACTTGGTGTTCTGGCGGACATGCGGGATGGCAGAGCGACGGCGCTCACCAACATCAACCTGACCTTCAGTAACGGTGTTACGACCCCGCCGGTCAACTCCAATACCTTTACGATTCACACGCCAAGTCCAGCAGCGGGTCAACCGTTGATCGTCGCCGCCACGGGCGACGGCGCCAGTGGGGAATGGCCGCAAGTCACTGATATGATCGAGAGTTGGGATCCTGACCTCTTCTTATACCTTGGTGATGTGTACGACAAAGGTACATATACCGAATTCCTTAACTGGTACGGCACCCCATCGACTTACTTCGGCCAACTGCGCGATGTCACCAATCCAATTGTGGGCAATCATGAGTACGAGAATGGTGCCGCACCGGGATACTTTAGTTATTGGGACAATATCCCGAACTACTATAGTTACAATGCGGGCGGCTGGCACTTTATCGCGCTCAACTCGACGAGTGAGTACAACCAGCTTATCCCTGGCAAAGCTGAGTACCAGTGGTTAGTGCAGGATCTACAAAACAACACTGCCGAATGTACGATTGTCTACATGCACCACCCGATCTTCAACAATGGCGACCAAGGTGTTTTCACCTTTATGGCTAACCTATGGCCGCTGCTTGCAAGCAATGGAGTGGATCTCGTCCTTGCCGGTCACGATCATACTTATCAGCGCTGGGCGGCTCTCGATGCTAACGGGAATGTGTCACCGAATGGCGCAGTGCATATTGTCGCCGGCGGTGGTGGTCATGGTATCCGGAATTTTGTGAACAACGATTCCCGGATGCTGGTAGGTTACGACACATCTCCCTTTGCGCTTGGTTCGCTGCGCATGGAACTGAACGTACACGGTGCGGATCTCCAATATCTCAACTACCAGGGTATTGTTCTGGATTCGAGTGCAATCGCCTGCAATGCGAATCTAGTGGACACCACGCCCCCGACTGCGCCCGTGAACTTGACGGCGACAAACGCTGGGTATGTCAACCTTAACTGGTCACCATCGTTTGATAATGTGGGGATTCAGGGATACCGCATCTACCGTAATGGCGTCCAAATTGGGATTGCAAGCGCCGGTAGCCTGAATTACACCGACTTCTCCATACAGCTTGGCCAGACCTATACCTACACTGTCACAGCCACTGATCTTGCTGGTAATGAGTCCTCGCCCTCGAATTCGTCACAGATTACCACCCCGCTGACAGCAACTTTCACGCTCACTGCTGTGGCGGATGCTTACGTCACCAATCTTTCGGGGTCAAGCAACTCCAACTTTGGAAATAGCACAACGATCCGTACCGATCTGTCGCCCGATATCAACACGTATCTCCGCTTTATCGTGCCTAGCTTACCGGCGCCTGTTACCAGTGCGACTTTCAGAGTCTTCGCGAACAGCACTGCCCCGAGCGGCTTTACGTTACAGGCTACGAACGGGGGATGGACTGAAACTGGTATCACTTACAATAACGCGCCGGCGGCCGGGGCTGCCATCGGAAGCTCGTCGGCGACTTCGGGTACTTGGTCGACTATCGACGTCACCTCGGTCATTTCGGCATCCGGTGAAGTCAACTTCTTCATGAATGCCAACGCCGACACGAATATCAATTACAGCAGTCGCACAGGCGCCAATCCCCCGCAATTGGTCATTCAACTGTCGGCCAGCAATGCGCCTACCGCCACGCCCTCCAACACACCGACGGAGACCCCGACCGCGAGCGCTACGCCGACGGCCACATCATCTGCCACGCCCTCCAACCCACCGACGGCCACGTTGACTCCAACACCGGGGACGACACAGTCCACGCTGGGCCCGATTGCGGATGCTTACGTGAATCAGGCAAATGTGACGATGAATTACGGCGCGACTACGACTCTAAGAACTGATGCCGCGCCGTCCGTGCTTCGCAGCTACCTGCGGTTCGACACCTCTGGCATCAACGGAACAATCATTAATGCCACTTTGCGGATCTACGCAAATACGGGTTCGAATATCGGCTACCAGATTCAATCAACGACCGGCAATTGGACCGAATCGGGCGTGAATTACAGCAATTCTCCCGTACCTGGCACCTTGATTGGCTCATCCGGATCGGTTTCGGCCAATGGCTGGACAAGCGTGGATGTGACGTCTTACGTGACGGCATCAAGTAGCCTTAACTTCGCTCTGACGTCACTGGATAGCACGGCGATCAGCTATGGAAGCCGCGAAAGCGTAAATCCTCCACAGTTGGTGATTACGTTTGGCTCCGTTCAACCGACGGCGACCAATACTGCGACCGCGACTGCCACGGCGACGAATACGCCACTGCCACCAACCAATACCTTTACGCCGAGCGCTACGCCGACTGCTACGGCTACGTCGTTTGGCCCGACGGCCACGCCAACGGATACAGCAACAGCAACCAATACGCCGCTCCCGCCAACACCTACGGCAACCGCTACGGCAACCAGTACGCCGACGGCCACGCTTAGCCCAACGCCGACCGCAACCAGCACAACCCCGGCGGCTCAGCAGACGATTACGATCAACGCTGTAGCAGATGCCTACGTAAGTGCTGCCAGTGCGGGGACGAATTTTGGGCAAGCGACGACATTGAACATTGATGGCTCGCCCCTCATCAGTTCGTATTTGAAGTTCACCGTGCCGCAGTTACCGGGCACAATCAGTAGTGTTATGCTGCAATTCTTTGCGCAGACTCCGGCTGGTCAGGGTTACGGCGTTCGCACATCAAGCAGTGCGTGGGATGAATTGACGATTACGTCCAATAATGCGCCTGCGGTCACGGGTACCGTGATCCAATCAGGGAGTGTGTCAGCTAATAGCTGGTCGACCGTCAATGTCAGCTCATTAGTGACAGGGGCAGGGGATGTCACTTTGGTGATAACGGCGAATAACAGTACGTTGGTTCGCTTCGGCAGCCGCGAATCAGCCAATGTTCCGCAACTCGTCATTGTGGTCAACGTGCCGCCGGCCACCGCTACGCCGACAGAAACGCCGACTGCGAGCGCTACGCCGACGGAGACCCCGACCGCGACCGCTACGCCGACGGAAACGCCGACTGCGAGCGCGACGCCGACGGAGACCCCGACCGCGAGCGCTACGCCGACGGAGACCCCGACCGCAAGCGCTACGCCGACGGAAACGCCGGTTCCGACCGCGACGCCGACGGAAACGCCGGTTCCGACCGCGACGCCGACGGAGACGCCGGTTCCGACCGCAACGCCGACGGAGACGCCGACCGCGACGCCAACGGAAACACCGGCGACATGATGAACTGCTAGATCACTGAAAAGTTAGCCTAAATCGAACCGCCACTGCATCCCACAGTGGCGGTTTGGTTACAGCACAGGATCTATGCTTAGGGTGCGGCTGTGGCGATACCGGAACCGGAAAGAACTGTTTGACTCCACGTACCGGTTTGGCTGTCAAAAATAAAGTCGACTACAGATTCGTCATCGCTCAAAATGACTTCCAGATTACTGTAGGTGGGGAATCCCAGTGCTTCATCAAGTACAGTGACTACAGCGTTGAGCGTGGTTTCATTGAGCATACCGGGCTGTAATTTCATTTCAAGATAGACAATGGGCGCGCCATCGGGAGACTCGTCGACGTCGATCAGGAAGACTTGACGAGTTTGAGGCAGTTCTAGAAGCTGCTGAAGGATGGCGTCCTGTAAGCTGGACTCGGCTGGGTTTTCGACCACAGCCGTTGGCTCGGGAGAAGCGATATTTGGCACGGGAGAAGCAATATTTGGCACAGGAGAAGCGATAGTTGGCACGGGAGAAGCAACCGCAACAGTTGCTTCTCCCGTGTTTGCGAGTGTCGAGACTGGTTGAAAGTCGTTATTCGAAGCCAAGGTAGGCAGCGTGATCGCTGGTCTTGCTGTTTCCCGACCTAGAATGAAGGCGGCAACTGCGAGCTCGACAGCTAGACCCGCGAGGATTACGGTCACAAGCAACGTTTTTCGGCCGCGCGCCGATTGCCGCCTCGTACGCTGATCGCGTTTCTGCTTTAGGACTTTAATCCGGGTGGCAACCGCCGGGTGATCCTGAAAAGGGCGCAGTACCGCGAGCGCTTCTGCGTACTGTTGCGTTTGAGTATGACGGTCAGCCAGCTTTAGCGCGCGTTTCAGTTCAGGTGTCATTTTCATTAATCCAGTTGGTAATTATCATTGCGTGCGTCTGCAAGTTCTATGAGCTTGAAAGATCTATAAATAAGGTAAAGGCAAGCAGTCGTCTAAGTGAGTATTTCTACCGTAACCCATGTGCTAATCAAACATCATTTTACAAACTTAGGATCTTGCACCGTATTTGTGCAAAGTGAATCGCAAACACTTTTGCAGCCCCAACGCTGTTCAGAGCACACTTTGACTGCTGTTTGACGAATTCTTAATGAAAAACTGCGAGTTTTGAGCGGAAAACAGCTGTCCAAAACCGTCATTACAAAGTTTTAGCTTATTGTAAGCTGATTTCTTCATAATTTGGATTATCAATTTGGGTTATCGCTGTAACTCAGATTTCATTCCTTTTATCACACAATTCAAGACTTGCGCTGATAACCCAAGCCCTACTCCGTGCTTTCCGGTACGGAGCAACGACGACCGCACTTATGAGCAAAGGAAACACACAATGGACAACTTACAGAGGACTTCAACTCCCTTTGTCCAGCAATCGGTTCTGCCCCTTGCCGGACCCGTGTCCTTCTCAATTGTGGTCCCGACCCGCAATGAGTCGGGAAACATCGCAACACTACTGAAGCGCGTTGGAGCAGCTTGCAAGTCCCAATGCTCAGAAATCATCTTTGTCGATGACAGCACGGATAATACACCAGAGGTTATTCGGAAGTTGGCAGATCAAGAGACCGAAATTCAGGTTCGGTTGATTGCCCGCCCACCGGAGCGCCGCAACGGTTTGGGCAAAGCTGTGGTCGAAGGGCTGAAAGCTGCTCAAAACGACTATGTAGTCGTGATGGATGGTGATTTGCAGCATCCGCCGGAGGTGATTACGGGGCTGTTCGACCGCATCCAGAAACAGAATCTCGATGTGATGATCGCCAGTCGGCTGGCGCCGGGCGGCAGCACCGACGGGCTGAGTCTCTATCGTAAGTTCATTTCGTATAGTCTCGCTGTCGTGTCGCACATCGTCTTTCCGCAGAGCCTGCACAATGTAAGTGACCCGATGACTGGGTTTTTCCTCGTCAACCGGCGTCAGCTCAACCTCGATCAGCTTGAGCCGAACGGCTTCAAAATTCTGCTTGAGATCCTCTGCAAGCACCCTAAGCTCAAGGTTGACGAAATGCCGTTTGAATTTGGTGAACGGCTTTCGGGTGAAAGCAAGGCGAACAGTTCTGAGATGCTGCTGCTCTTCAAGCAGATTTTCCGCCTGCGCTTTGCTGCGGTCGCGCCGGTTCTGCAGTTCTTGGTCGTCGGTTTGACCGGCCTGGTCGTCAATACGGCCCTCATGGCATTGTTCACTGAGTACCTGCAGATTCACTATTTGGTCTCCGCGCTTCTGGCGACGCAGGGTTCAACCTTGTGGAACTTCCTGTGGACCGAAAAGTGGGTCTTTAAGCAGCGCACCGGGCTGCAAGCACCGTTGGTGCAGCGTATCAGTGTCTTCTTTGTCATCAACAATATTCTACTCGCGCTGCGCAGCCCCTTGCTCGCGGCGATGGTGTCGGGTCTCGCAGTTCATTACGTTGTGGCCAACGTCTCGACCCTCATGTTCATGACCGTTCTCCGTTATTTGCTGGCTGACAATCTCATTTGGCGTACTGAAAGGACAACAACAACCATGCCTAAGGCAAAACTGTGGTACTACGATATTCATGGCATTATGAAGGTGCGTTCGGAACAGCGTTTACCTGAATTGAAGTACTTCCTGACCGATAAGCCGGTCGAAAATCCGGACATCGACGTGATGATCGCGATGAACCCCACCGCGCATAAGGAGAAAGACTCCATCGTCTACGAGGAGATGTTCAAGGCGCTCGGTTTCAGCATCGTCATTAACCGCTCAGATACTGTCTCCAAAGTCTATGCATCACAATTGGTGAAGTTTTCCCCACATGTGTTGTATACTAATGTGGTCGAGCCGCTGATGCGCTGGGGCTTGGTGCGCAAGGGTTACGCACTGATGCACGGGGCGAGCATCTCCTTCGAAGGGCAGAGCCTGTTCATCACTGCGCAGACGGATACTGGCAAGACCACGACGATCCTGTATACGCTCCAGCATAATCCCGGAGAAGCGCTTTTCCTGTCTGACGATATGACGATTTTCAGCGAGAATGGTCAGGTCTTCAACTATCCGAAGCCGCTGACGATCAGCCAGCATACACTGCAAGCTGTCGGCGCTGCTCCCCTGCCGCTCAAGAAGCGCCTGTTCCTGAAGGTTCAGAGCCGCCTGCACTCGCGTGGTGGACGGCGTGTCGGTATGGCGATGAGCGAGAACGGCTTCCCGGCTGCCACCTTGAGCGCGATTGTGCAGGCCTTTGTCCCACCGCCCAAGTACATGGTGGATGAACTGGTGCCAGGGACGGAATATGCCAAGAGCGCGCAGCTCGCCCACATTGTACTCATCGAACGCGGGCCGGATATGGAAACGAATATCAATGATCTCGACAAGGCGAATATTCTCGTCGCCAACGCGGAAGATGCTTATGGCTTCCCGCCGTACCCGGCCATCGCCGATCAGTTGAGCAACTGGAAGGGTTCGGATCTGCATAAGGCTGAACGTGTCGTCGTCGAGTCGGCCATTGAGAACATTACCGCGACGCACCTGCGCAGCTCGAGCTATGGTTGGTACAAGCGCCTGCCGTATCTCGTCAAGCAGATGCAGACGAAGCCGATTATGAGCGACCAGGATCTCAATCGCCTGTTTCGTCCTGCCTTGACCGAGCAGGATGTCAAGTACACGGAAAGCGGTGATTAGTTCCGAGTAACCGCAGCGGACAACCCACATTGTGGGTTGTCCGCTGCTTTCACGCTTATTGACATCAGTCAAACATCTTAAAACGAAATTGTTGCGGATTGAGAGCGCACAAACGTACATGGCATCAGCCTCTAAAAGCTTCATCGACCTCGTTCTTCAGCGTTCCCTCGGTCCAGCAGTGACCGATCAAACTGTAGACCAGGGGCGCATTACTCAGCGAAAAATAGTGCTAGCGCATGTGGTGGCGCTGTCTATCGTCTTGATAGTAGCCCTATTCATTCGTCTCGTTAACATCAATGCGTTGGGCTACAATAGCGATGAAGCGGTCTATGCTGGTCAGGGCGCTTCGATCGCGCAGATTCCTGTCCTCTCCGAGATTTTCCCTGTCTTTCGCGCGCACCCTCTGCTTTTCCAGTTCCTTGTGGCGGTTTTTTTCAAAATCTTCGGCCCCTATGACTGGTTGGGACGTTTAGTCTCGGTCGCGATTGGCATTCTCACGGTTCTGATTCTGTATATTATGGGCTGTCGGCTCTATGGTCGTCGAGCCGGGTTCATTTCCGCGCTGCTGCTAGCTGTGATGCCCTATCACGTGGTCGTCACCCGCCAAGTTCTGCTCGATGGTTCCATGACGCTGTGCGCTACGCTCACGCTCTATCTCATGGTGCGCTATTACGAAACACAGCGTTCCTTATGGCTGGTAGCTGCTGGGGCAGGGATGGGACTGACTTTTCTGGCCAAAGAGACGGGCATTCTGATGGTCGGTTCGATCTATGCCTTCTTGGCCCTCTCGCCGGAAATTCGCATTCGTTTGCGGGATATCATCTTTTCGGTCGTGGCAATGGTGATTGTGATGAGCCCATTTCCACTTTCGATTCGATTCTCTGGGGCAACCAGCACGAGCACGGCTGGAAACTACATTATCTGGCAGCTTTTTCGCAGACCGAACCACACCGCCGACTTTTATCTTACGGTTGTGCCCCCTGCGATTGGCCTGCTGGTGATCGCCGCGGCCATTGTCGGGTTGATCCTGCTGCGCCGCTCTAGCGGTTGGCGCGAACGCTTGATGCTGACCTGGATCATTGTACCGATCGTCTTCTTTCAACTGTGGCCAACCAAAGGTTTTCAGTACCTGCTTCCCATCGCTGCGCCGATCATCCTGTTAGCGGCGCGTGCGCTCACACAACTGCCTCGACGCTCGTTTCGGCTCGGGAAGTTGAACCTCCCACAACCTATGATGGGTATGGCGATCGCTGTGGTGATTGCGGCCTCTTTGTTCATGACGAGTTGGGCGCAAATTCAGCCGACGCAGTCAGATACGTTTTTGGCGGGCTCGGGCGGCATCCCCGGTGGCCGAGAAATGGGCACTTGGATTCGTGACAATGTTCCTGCGAATTCTTTGTTCATGACGATTGGACCGTCGATGGCGAACATTATCAAATGGTATGGCTATCACGATGCGCTCGGAATTTCGGTCAGCCCGAATCCGCTGCATCGTAATCCATCGTACGATCCGGTTCTGAACCCGGACTTTCAGTTACGAACCGGGGATTTGCAGTATATCGTCTGGGATTCCTTTTCGGCTTCTCGGTCAACCTTTTTCTCAGAAAAACTGCTATGGTACGTCGAACGTTATCATGGGCGTGTTGTCCACACGCAGACGGTTCAGGTGACCACCGCCGATGGAGAGATCATCGAAAAACCAGTCATCATAGTTTATGAGGTTCACCCGTAATGAAGTTTCAAGCCATGCGAATGTTTTCTATGCTGCGCCTGTTGGTTGTCTGCTTCCTCCTTCTGCTAGGAAATGGAGTGCACCTTCAGGCCCAAGATGATGAGCCGACGGCTGAACCACCGACCAATACGCCGATTAAGCACTTCCTCTTCTTGATGCAAGAGAATCACTCGTTTGACAACTACTTCGGTACGTACCCCGGGGCTAACGGCATCCCCGAAGGAACGTGTATGCCGTATGATCCCAACGATGAGTCGTTAGGCTGTGTAGAACCGTTTCGACTGGGCGAAAATGATGTCGAAATGGATGATCCGGATCACAGCGAAGAGACGCATGCGGTTCAATACAATGACGGGCTGATGAACGGTTTCGTCTATGCGTTGGAACGGCGTTCCCAGGATGGACGACTGGCGATGGGTTACTACGATGGCGAAACGTTATCGTATTACTGGAATATCGCTGACGAATACGTCCTGTTCGACAATTTCTTCAGTTCGGTGCATGGGGGTAGCTTCGACAACCACATGTACTGGGTTGCAGGGCAGACGGTGGTCGCCAACGCTAATGAAGATATGCAAGTTCTGCTCAACAACACGCCGACCATTTTCGACCGTCTGGAAGAACAGGGCATCAGCTGGAAGTTTTACGTCCAGAACTATGAACCCGGCTTGACGTATCGGACGGCAAGCCTGTATCCCATGAACCGCGCGTCACAGGTGATTTGGGTTCCCCTACTCAATATGGATCGCTTCCTGGATGATCCCGTGCTCAACAGCCGCATCGTCAATCTGGATGAGTATTACGACGATCTCGCCAATGGCACCCTCCCCAGTGTCGCGTTCTTGGTGCCTTCTGGCCCGAGCGAACATCCGCCGTCCAACGTCGTTTCAGGCGCGCGCTTTGTGCGGTCGCTCTTGCAGCGTTTGATTCAAAGCGACTATTGGGAATCTTCGGCGTTCCTGTGGAGCTACGATGATTGGGGCGGTTGGTACGATCACGTTCCCCCGCCGCGCGTCGACGAGTTCGGCTATGGATTCCGCGTTCCCGCGCTCTTGGTGAGTTCCTATGCCCGGCAGGGGCATATCGATAGCACGCTGACGGACTACACCTCGGCTTTGAAGTTCATTCAGGATAACTGGAATTTAGAACCGCTGGCCGATCGTGACGCGCAGGCCAATAGTATCGTCAGCGCTTTTGATTTCACCCAGCCACCGCGCGAAGCCGCTTTTGTTCCGTTTGAACGCGGCGAAGTCGAAACCGCGCCGAGTCCGCGGCGAGATGTGATCTTCATCTTCTACGGCATGGCGATCATCGCCACGGTCGTGGTCATTGTGCTAGCGCAGCTGCGTTCTCGAAAGACACAACCGACCGCTACAGACACACCCAGGGAGGAAGCATGATTCGACAAGTATTGCGCTTCATCGCTGTAAGCTTGGCACTGATGGTGGTGTTGGTCACTACGGTGCAGGCACAGGAGACACCGCTTTCCGCTTCCACGCTGTGGTTGACGCCGATTCTCGACCAGCAAGCAACGCTCGGGTTGGCGGTTGAGGCCGTATTGACGAGCGCTAGCGGCGACCCTTTAGCCGATATGACGCTGTCAGCCTATGTCGACGGCGAACTGCGTGCCTTCGTGTTGACTGATGATAACGGCCATGCATTGATCGCGTTGGGCGGACGCATCCGCGCCGGAAGTCATACTATTCGCGTGGATTTCGCGGGAACATCGGATTATCAGGCGGTTTCCAGGCAAACGACGGTCAGTCTGGCTGAAGCTATTCCTCAGCTTGACGTGCGTGAGGCCCAAATCAACCCGCCTCGCTTGGTGATCCACCCGGCGGCCGCGGTTCCGGTTGGCCGTTCTATCGTCGTCGACATCCAGATCAGTAACGCGCTGGGACGCGCCTTGGGCAATCTGCCGCTGGTGGTCTATGTGGATGGTGTACAGGTGCGGCGCGCGCGTACCGACGAAGATGGACTAGCCAGCATCGGCTTAGGGAATGAGTATAGTGTCGGTACGCATGACGTCCAAGTGGACTTTATCGGTACTGAGGCCTATGAACCGGTCAGTGCTACCCGGTCGGTAGTCATCAATCCGATTGAATTGACGATTCAAACCATTCCGCCGCTTCCGAATATGCCCTTTTCGTTCAATGGTTCGCTGCTGGAAACCGATACCGATGGAGTCGTCCGCACCTATGTATCGCAGCCCGGAACGTATCCCTTGGTCGCACTGCCCATCGAGAACAATCAGGTGGATGGGTCGACGCGAGCCGAATTCCAGCGCTGGTCAGACTCGGTTTTCACTGATGAGCGGGAAGTCGAACTGACCAGTAATGAAGTTCTGCAGGCGGGATACACAGTTGAGCACCTGATCAGCATGACCTTCAATGATCTTGACAATCAGCCGGTGCAAGAAGATCGTGTTGATACCATCACACTGCGCAGCAGTGCGGGCGATCACCTGACTTTTGAAGATGGTCAGACCCGGTGGTTGCAGGCCACGCGCATCAATCGGCGGCGCGAAGGTTTGGAGGCGACTACGATCCAGTACTCAGTCGAGGAAGTAATCGTCGACGGATCAAATGTCGTGAACCGATATCAACAACGGTTCTATATCAATCCGAATGATGTCTGGGAAATTCAACTGCTGCTCTACCATGCTGTGATCCAGGCTCGTGACGCACTGTTCAACTTTCCGGTTGGCACTGGTATCAATGTGACGCTGCCTTCCGGCGAAACGATTTACTATCCGTACAATGCGGATAATCGACTGGAAATTGGCCCGATGGGTCGCGGGACCTACCAACTGCAGGTGGTTGGGGCCGCCGGTATGGCTTCGGTGACGCCGACCGCCCTCACCCGCAATCAGGTCGTGGATCTCAAGGTGCTAACGGTCGTAGATATGGCGGTTGGTGTGGTCGCCGGCTTGGTTGTCGGGTTTGGACTTTTGTTCTACGGTCGTCCATTTTTGCTGAAGCTGCCTCTGCGCATCGCTTCAAGTCAGGCGCGCCGCCTGCAAGCCCGGCGTAAACTGTCGTAAGCAATGCAGACGTTGGCAAAACTCCGGTCGGTTACCAGGTGCAGAACCACAAAGGGCAGTTAAGCATATGAGTATGAGGCATCAAGCATTGACCGCGTTGGCGCGACTACAAAAGATTGTCGCTGTGATAATGGCGCTGACCGTGTTGAACATTGGCCTCCCGATGGTGGCAGGGCAGTCACCGGAGCGTAGTCCAGTGCTTCAGGATGCCTCCATCGACCCGATCCCGATGATGGCGTATTACTACATCTGGTTTGATGTGACCTCCTGGAATCGCGCGAAATCCGATTATCCGGTATTAGGTCGCTATAGCAGTGACGACCGCGCCATCATGGAACAGCATATCGAATGGGCGCAGGCTGCTGGAATCGATGGCTTCATTGTCAGCTGGAAGAGCACCTTTCAGTTGGATTCGCGGCTTGAGCTCTTAATCGAACTGGCGGACGCGCATGACTTTCGTCTCTGGATCATTTATCAGGGGCTCGATTTTGAACGGAACCCACTGCCCATCGAGCGCATCGAAAGCGATCTTGAATATTTCATTGAAGAATATTCCGCGCATCCGGCTTTCGCGACTTATGATCGGCCTGTGGTGATTTGGTCCGGAACGTGGGAGTTCAGCCGCGACGAGGTGAATGCCGTATCCAACCGAGTTCGTAACCGTCTGCTGCTGCTCGCGACTGAACGCAATCTGGACGGCTATAATCGTCTAGCCGATCTCATAGATGGCAACGCTTACTACTGGTCATCGGTCAATCCGGCGACGTATCCCCGTTATCAGGAAAAACTCGACGAAATGGGCGCGGCGATTCACGAGAATGGCGGATTATGGATTGCGCCGGCCGCCCCAGGTTTCGACGCCCGTATGATCGGGGGGACGACGGTCGTCGAGCGCAATGATGGCGAAACGCTGCGCATCCAGCTCAACACAGCTTTGAACTCAAATCCCGATGCTATCGGACTCATCAGTTGGAATGAATTCAGCGAAAACACGCATGTCGAACCCAGTGAACTCTACGGCTCGCAGGCGCTGGATGTGCTGCGGGGACGTGAGTCCGCCGAAATCCCGTTGCCGCTGGACTTCGACTCGAGCGATCCGGGGACGACGAATGTATCAGACACGTATTCTTTGTCAGTTCTCGTAGGGCTCGGCCTGTTTATGCTGGCTTGCTTTGCGATTGTGATTTATCGTTGGGCAGTCACTAACACCAAAAAACAGGTATAGGCAGGCTAACCATGGAAATGCGCTCGAGAACCCTAGCTTTCTGTATGCTGCTGCTGATCGGACTGTTGTTAGCGCTGCCCGTATTGGCGCAAGAGCCGCCTGCGACGGAAATACCGCTCACTCCCATCATCGCTCTGGACGAGTTGATGGTCGATAGCTTTAGCAACTTCAGCAGTCGTCTGGTTCCGTATTCCCAGGTGACAGACGAAGTATTACGCAGCGCGCGCAACCGCCTGCGCCCGTTCTGCGCTCAAGCGCCTGTTTGTCTACCCGTAGCCTATGAGTCGGCAGCGAATGCGAGCACTTGGCTTCAGCCGGACAGCCTGGTCATTGGCTATAGTGACGCCAGCGGCCAAGCGTATGCTTATCCGTTGCAAATCATGCTGTTTCATGGCCTTGTGAATGACGTTATCGGTGATGAACCGATCCTCGTTGTGTATAGTATGTATACCAACCATGCGTCAGTCTATTCGCGGCGCAGCGACGGGCAAATCCTCGAATTTGGCAACTCCGGCATTTACTACAGCAGCATCCCGCTGATGTATGACTTGCAGACCGAGTCTCAGTGGCTGCAGTTGAACGGCCAACAGCTTGTTGGCAGCGTGCCGGGTCAACAGTTGGAACTGCTGCCGTTTGTAGTGATGCCGTGGCTTGATTGGCAAGCGATTCATCCGAACACCGTCAGTCTCGCCCGGCGCGCCAACTATGTGGATTATCGCAACAATCCGGCGGCCAATTATCGCACCAGCGTTAACCTCGGTCGCTTTGCCTTTCCGGTAACCCGTACCGTTCAGGCCGATCGTCAACTGCGCTATGCGGATCAGGTCTATGTAGTGACTGTGGGTGATGAAACTGCGGTATTCCCGGTCAACGCGCTCGCCGATGGCATTACACCGGTTCGCATTGGTGACACCGATGTTCTGCTTTTGCGCCAGACGGTCGGTGGCGAACCCGTGCTCGCGAGTCATCTGCCTTTGCTGGAAGATGGTACGCCTGTCATGCTGGTCTATGATGAAGTCGCGGTCGAATGGTGGGATCGCGAGACCGGCACCGTGTTCGAAATCACCGGTCAGGCGATTAGTGGGCAATTTAGCGGGCAGCGCATCGTCAGCGTCCCTGCCACATCGATGTATTGGTTTGCTGCTTTGGCTGCTTACCCGAATCTCACGCTTTACTCGGAAATCACCGCTCCCTAAGGCTCGTGGAAGATGTAGCCCACCCCCTGCTGTGTATAGATATAGCGGGGGCTGTCTGCTGTGGGTTCCAGCTTGCCCCGTAAGCGGCTAACATTTACCCACAGATACTGTTTCTCATCTCGATACTCTGCCCCCCAAACACCAGTCAGAATCTCTTGGTATGTCAGCACCTGATCACGATGCATCACGAGCATTTTGAGAATTTCATACTGTTTTGCGGTCAGGTCGATCAACGTATTGCCCAGGTAGACGCGCCGGCGGGCGAGGTCGAGATACAGTTCGCCAATTTGCACGGGGGCGGCGGTTCGGGCATTGATGTCCTTGCGCTTGGCAATAGCTTTGATCTGCGCCAACACTTTATCGCGATCAAGGGGCACGGTGAGATATGCATCCGCTCCTTCCATGAGCGCTTGCACGCAGGCCGTCTCAAACTCCGGTAGCGCGATGACGATAATCGGCGTATTGCTCTGCGCGCGAATTGCCTGACACACAGCCGAGATATTCATGTGCGGGCTAGCGACTTCCAGCATCACTACATCCACGTGCGTGAGTTTCAGTGTCCGGATCGTCCCCTGTAGCTCGGTTTCCATCATCAGTTCATTCGCGTTGGCGGTTAACACACTATACTGCTCAGCCAGCAAGTGTTTTTCAGATTCGAGAATGAGTACATCCAGACCATGAGTTGTGCTGGCCGCTTTGGCGGTCACCTCAAGCTGATCTCCGATCTCCTCATCTGTACCGCCAGTCGTCGGTACGATCATGTCGACGACTAAACCCCAACTGCGCCGTTGTTCGACGCGAATGCTGCCACCATGCCCCTCGATGATTTGGCGCGCCAAACTCATTGCGATCGTCACTGCGCGTTCGGTAAACGTTAACCCTTCTTGGGACAGATCGAAGACGGATGCCAATTGGGCGTCGTCAAGGTTGGCGGTTCGTTCGTGAAAATTGATCAGGATATGGTGATGCTCTGGAACAATATTGATTGTGATAGGGGCCTGACCATGACGATGATACAGGAAAAACCGGATGATATTGTCCAGCGCTTGTGCCATATAGTTTGCATCAAGCTGTGCCGTCAGACGTGGGGGTTTCGCAACCACCGTGATCTGACCCCGATAGTTTGACATGATCCGCGAACTAAGACTGGCTTCGATAAATGCAGTTGGATCGATTTCCTCAAGCTCTAGCTGGATGAGATTAGCATTAAACTTCTCAATCTCTAGGAGGTTTTTCCAGAGTTGTATGCCTTGGTGCAAATTCTGCTCAGTGCGGCCGAGTTCGCGCAGATGCTGCTGTGGCTTTACGAGCGAATATCCCTCTGTCAGCAGACTCAACTGATGTTCGATCCCCAACATGTAGACGAGCAAATCTTCTTGCAGCCCATTGCTGGCCGTCATCGCGAGCGCAGTCGACGCCACGGTCGATTGTTCTCGCGGGCGCAAATACCCGATCCATCCGACTTCAACTGGGCTCACTTCCAGCCGCGAGAATTCCACTGTAAAGGGAAACTCCAGTGTCGCATGCCACATCTCCAGCACGGGGTATTCGTCCTTCGAGGGCGAGGGCATAAGCATCCGGTCGAGTGCGGCGGTCAACTGTTCGAATGTGCTATCTGGTGTTTCGGTGGTGTCGGCCAGTAGTCGGAGCAGTTTAATAAAGTTCTTCCCAACGATCTGGGATGGTGCTATACCCGACAACTCAGTGAACTGTGGATTACACAGATTGACCACGCCTTGCCCATCCACGAAGAAAATGCCTTCATGGATACTCCGGAGTACGCTTTCCAGGCGGCTCTGCTGTTCTTGCAGCGAGTGGATGATCATGTTGCGTTCGACGATCTGCCCTGCCGCGTGCATGATGCTTTCTAAGAAACTGAGGTCGTTGACGGCGAGCCGCTTCTCATCGAAGGTGGTAAAGAAAATACCACCGAGCAGTGTCGCGCCCACAATCGGAATCAACGTGAGGCTTTGCGCGCCCATCAGTTTGAGCAATGCGGCTAAGCGTGGTTGGGTCACGTCGCGCTCATGAAAGATGACTGGAGCCATCGTTGCGTCGAGCTCACCCATGACCTGATCCAACACCCCTTCGTCGAAGAGCTGCTGCATAAGCTCATCGATCTGGGAATCAGTGGAATAAACGGTCAACTCGAAGCTTTGCAACTGGGGATTCAACAACCAGATGACTACTTGCTTGATGTCCTTGATTTCGCTGACGCGATCATAGAGCGTAGTCAAGACTTCCTTAGCGGAGTCGAACTTCGACAAGGTTTGCCAAACGTGTACCAGTTGGCGGGTTGAATGAATATCAGACTCGCGATCGTAATTATGGCGCACATTGAAATAGGCTTTAGCCAAATGCGTCGCGATCAACTCATAGGGCGCCAGATCTTCTGTCGAGAAAAAATTACTCTTCGCGAACAGGGCGAGCGACCCCATGAGTTGACCATTGTGCCGCAGTGGGAGGATCAGTGCTGACTCTGGGTTATCGATGATCGGTATAGCTGAGTAGTAGGGGTGCTTCAATACATCCGGGATCAGCATAGAAACCCCGGATTGCAGAACTTGTGAGAGCGGATTGTACGGATGCACCTTTGCGCGGCTCTCATGGAAGCGTGGGCGATTATCTGCCGTGACTGTCCCGGCATACAGATTCAGCGTGTCATCTTGTTTGATGACGATGGCGGTGCCACACAATCCCAGATTTCGGCACAGGGCTTCAATGCTATCAGCAAGAAACACCATGGGATGCTCGGTCAATTGGAACTGCTGGGTGAGCATACTCACCGTGTGGACCATATGCGTACGCCGCTGTATAGCATCCAGTTTTGCTTTTTGGAGTTTGAGTACTTGTAGGCGATACGCGAAATTTTCTTCAGTAATGGATTCCATAACCAGGTCACTGACACCGGCTTCCAGTAGTTTCGTATGAAACTCCAGATCCCCAGGTCGGACAATCAGCGCGATGACTGTTTCTGGAGAGCGGAACCGAATTTCTTGAATGAGCGCGAGCAAGTCAGAATTGAGATCGACGGTGTCCAGCAGCACGATATCATATGAAACTGCCACTAGTTGAGGGAATAAATCGAGTTCGCTTTGTATCCACTCAACTTCGCCCGAGCGTTCCAGTACCTCACGCCAGACAAATGTTCGTTTGGACAATACCAGGAACTCTGCTGCAGATAGGAAGTTTGCAGCCGCCGCTGTTGCCGTGTAGTGCGTCACCATGCAGTTGTGTACCTTCAATGTGTCTTCTAGTGCTTAACCGTGTGTCTCTGTGCGAGAATCGATTAAGACTCACTAGGCGTAAAGCGCTTAGTGAGTTGGTCGACGATATGTGATCCCGATGAACGACACTTAGACGAACTAACCCTTCACATTATTAACGCAATTTAACAGAAATCCCTGGTATAAATACTTAACCTTTGCTTTAGATTCGATTGATGTGGCATAATATGACAATTGTTACTCTAGACTCAAGTGTGATCAAGGATTTATGTCAAGAAATTGCAAGGTAATAAAAACACTTTAGTCAAGGTAAATCTAACAACAAAAATCCATGTGTCCATTTTAGCTTTCTGCAAACTGAACATGTCAAATTGTTCAATAGCAGTACAAACCTGAATATTTCCATACCTGTTCCATTGGATTCACTCGGTCGAACTATTCCCAGTTCACTACACCGCATGGCTCCAAGCAAGTCTGTGTGCAAAAACTGAAAATGAATGCTTGTCATTCGAAATAATACTTTGTAGATTTCAGAGAGGATGTATGATGCAAAGTACTAGTCGAGATGAAGATAACCAGAATAGCCATGAAATCCAACCGCCGCCATCCCAGGCTGCGTTGATCAATCTGCAGACGAAAGAGTTATCGCGTCTGAATGCTCAAAGGATGGATCCGATTGAACTTCCTGAGCCAAGAGGCGACCAACCGCCGTGGCGCATCTCACTGACGATCGTGGATACCAATATCCAGATTGCCTTTGAAGTGGCCGACTACGTGACACTAGGGCGCTTTTCACAGATTCCCAGTCGCGGCAAAGTTGTAGACTTTTCGCCTTTCAACATTCACGATTACGGCGTATCCCGAATTCATGCGACTCTGCAACTGCAAAACAACCGCGTCACTATCTGTGACAATGGTAGCACCAATGGCACCTATTTGAACGGGAAGCGGCTCAAATCAAGTGCTAGTTATGTGCTCAATGAAGGGGATTATGTAGCGTTGGGCACACTACTGCTGCGGTTTGACTTGCTCTATCATCCGTGGAAGTAACCTGCCGAAAACTAAAACAGCCTAACAGGCGTCAGGCTGTTTTAGTAGAATTTGCGCTCAATCGTTATTTCCGGTTGATGTTGAAGAGTTTTTGAATCGGTGTCTTCGAGAAGAAGAGCTCAACGAGTGCTTGATCTCGCTGCGTGAACTGGCGCATATTGGTTTCGGGCGACCAGATCGAGCCATCGGGTAAAATGCAATGACGCAGATCTGCATTGGTCAGGACGGCATCGGTTAGCGTGGCATTGCGCAGATCGGCATGGCGTAGATTTGCAGCGCGCAAGTCGACGCCCGTGAGATTACAATCATTGAGTGACGCAGCGCGCAAATTTGCTCCAGACAGCTTGCTGCCGGAAAGATCCGAACTTCTGAAACTTGCGCCGTCCAAGTTAGCATTCTGAAGGTTGACGTTCCGCACAGTTGAATAGAGCAGGCTGGCGTAAGACAAGTTGACTCCACGCATACTCGTCTCACTCAACTGGACACCCTTAAACTTTGCGAGACTCAGATCGCTCTTATCGAGTTTCGCATGGGTGAGGTCAAGATCAGACAAATCCAACCCACTCATCGAAATGTTCGTCAGAAGGTCAAGCGCGACCATATCATCAATAATTGCCTGACGTTCCTGTAGTGAGTCAGTTCCGTACAGACGAGTCAGGTAATGCTTAGTGCTTCGAACTGTGACCGACTTCTGTTGCTGACGCTTCGTCATCCACCAAATCATGACGCAAATCTCCGCTGTCAATCCCAGAACGGCAATGGCGCGGGTGATGCCATCGCGAAACACGAACAGATCCCAAATGCCAACTACAGTCAACGTCGCAAAAATACCAATGTAGATGGGACGGACCTTGGAGCGAGATTTTGTATCCAACTCGACCAGTCTCTCCATAATTAGCATATTCACAGTTCTATTTCCTCACATTAGGAGTATAGCGAAGTCTACAAATAAGCAAACCCCTCAAAATCATGATAATTCATAAATCCATGATGAATCATGAAGGAATTAACGAAAAGGGATTAAATCCTGATTAAAGTAACGAGAACTAACTGTAAAAAGTCAGGTTGTTGAGCTATTAAGGGGATTGTAAACGGAAGTTTTAGGCCTCCGTTGTCACCATGCATCATTCAACTATTTCAGCCCTGCCATATTTGAGCGCCTCACGCACAGCCGCCTAATGAACGTCAGTTAGCGCTAAGCTGCTTGTTGCTCCATTCGCATCTGCGCCCATATTGTGATCGCCCGCCAAACCGCTCAGGACGAGACATGCCTCGTCCCTACACAGACGCACTTATCTGTCTCCCCTCCCCGAATTCGGGTTGAGGACAGGACACTTTTAACAATTGAGCCATTGTAGGGACGCGCTTCTGCGCGTCCGTGGTCAGCGGACGGCCAGAAGGCCATCCCTACAAGGTGTCGCTTAAGGGAAGGCAGTCTCGAAACATTAAAACTGTCCTGCCGTGAAGAATTCGGGGGAGGGGTTCTGACAGGCTGTCAGGGGTAGGTTTTTAATTGTAGGGACGAGGCATGCCTCGTCCTCGGTAGAAAATCGCACTAGAACGGCTCCGCGTAACGCTTTGATTTTCCTCACTTATGGAAATAGATGACGGATGGGTTGCCCTCTCCAGAGAAAGACAGGACGAGGCATGCCTCGTCCCTACAGATTCTTTGGCGAAGGAACCCCAGGTTCCATTGGGAACCATGAAAAACCTACCCCTGTCAAGTTCTGTCAGGGGGTTAGGGTCGGATAGTAAAGGCGGATTTGTCAATCAAGTTGGGGGAGCAGCGATGGGGCCGTCGAACAGGTATTCCCGTTCGATCCATACCCGGCGAAGTGGACTACCTACCAGTGTGATCGTCTGCTCTGTCTCGCGACTGCTGCTAAACGCTCGCATGCCCTAATACCCGTTTAGGCCTCGGGGCCTCCGCGAGCAGCCACAGCAGCAGCAGCATGATCAGGGCGGAGCTTAAGCACCACAGGCACGTCGCGCCGATGACGAAGGGTTCGAGAAACGTGAGGTAGGTCGAAAAGCCCACGCCGAACAGCGCCGTCGCCCGCAGCAGGCCGGTCGTCCGCATCCGCTGTCCCAGCCCCCACAATAGTAGAATCGCCACATAACCCGCCATGCCGATGACGCCCATCGGAATTCCGAGGAGGCGCGCATACGGGCTTTGCTGCACGAGGTTACAGTTTCCCACCAAACCGCATACGGCTTCGGCCTGTGTCAGTTCAATCGACGCGAGGTAGGCCGCGACGCCCAACCCCGCCAGCGCGATCAGCGGAATCCGCCAGTCGCGGCTCTGCCCAGTGGGATTGCGCTGCCCAACTTCAAGACCCAACAGCAGTGTGAAGACGCCCAGAATGCCCGCCGCTGCCGCTATGACGGTGAGTTCACCCGTGGAGCCGACGAGCAGCGAGACCGAGATCCCGAAGCCGAGCAGCGTGATCGCGATGCAGGCCGGGCGGCGGTACTGCTGGACGAGCGTTGGTTGTCCCGTTAGCGTCAGCCCCAGGCTGACGACCAGCAGCGCGAGGATCACCAGTGCCAGCCCGTTCGCGATCGGGTCCGCGCCCATCCGCTCCAGTAGCGAGAGCGTCGGCGGGGTGCTGGCGCTCGGCGGAACCGCGTCCGCCGCGGGCTGCTGCTCCACCTCGTCAAAGCGGCTGGCGATGCCCGGTATCGCAGGGAAACCAATGCCGCCCGCCGCCAGACCTGCGCGGATGACCTCGGGGGCGCGCGCCGGAATGTCGAACGACCCTACGAAAACATCGCCGCCGATGATGAGCATGGGTACGCCATTGGCCTCGATCTGCAGGGCGGACCGCGCCGCCTGCAGTAGCGTGTTGCCCTCGGTGGTGGTCACATTGACGAACAGGACGCGCAGACTGTCACCGAATTCCGCCCGAATGGTCGGCCAATCATTCTGAATCACTTGTTCGCAGTGGCGGCAGGTCGGCGAGTAGAAGAACACGCCGTAGACGACCCCCGCTTGCTGCGCGTGTCCAATTTGAACGGTGAACAATGTGCTGAGCACGAGCGCCCAGAACCATTTTCGCGAACGCATGCTGCACCTTCCTTCATTGGCCTTATTCAGCGCTCAAGACTCGCGCTGCGAATGCGGTGACCTGACCTAAACGTAGGCCGCCTTAATGCAGTCGCTCCGGGTGATCGACGAGGGTGCCTGCGACATAGGCCGCGACGCCGTCCGCAATGAGGCGCACATCCGTGATGATGGGCTGCACGCCGATTCCGGTCAATCCGGTGTGCGCGCCGTAGCCCATGCCGCGTGTGAGCACCGCCGCGCAGTCGCGAATCGGTGCGAACATGTCGGCGTGGCGGTCGGCTTCGTCGGCGTGATCGCCTTCGGGATGCAGATGTACGTGCCCGTGCTGCCCGTGCTGATGGACGGGCTTTGCGACTTGGTCGCGCTGCGTGACGGCGCCGTCTTCCACCGTATAGATCACATAGAACTGCGCGCGGCCAAAGTGCGCGCTGATCGTTTCGCCGTCATCCGTGACGACGGCGAGCTTAATAGCTTGCGTCATGGTTTCTCCCATCCTACCTATCCATCCCAGCAGGATCGACGCCGGTGCGCGCTGCTGGGTAAGACCCATTTGACTACGGCGGGAGGTTCCGCCGTTCTGTCGTTCTGATGTTGTGCCGTTTCGCCGTCCGGTTGCTGTCTAGCTGTCAACGCAGTTGAACGACGCTTCGAAGGGTTCGCTGACGTTCCCCGCTGCGTCGGTCAGCGTGATTGACCACACCACCGGGCCGATGAAGCACGCCGGGCCGAGCGAGCACGTCGGATTCCACGCGATCATCCCGCTCACGTTGTCACCCTGCAGGATGGGCGGATTCTCATGCGTGCTGTCGCTCCACTCGCCATACGGCGCCGAGACCAGCTCGACATCCATCTGCACGATGGCGTCGCCGTCCCGGTTGACGAAATGCAGCGGGCACAGATTATCCGGCAGATTCGAGATCACGCGGCAGGCGGCCTGCCCGACGATGTACGGATCATCATCCGCCAGCCCCGCCAGCTCGTCGACCGCTTCCGGCAGCACATACAGTGGAAGATTCGCCACGTCCGCAGCCGCAAACGGCGCGATGTGCATGGACGGTGACGAAGCCTCCTGCGCATTGAGCGCGATAAATGCCTGCATTCCCGTGTCCATCGCCACGCTCAAATCGCCGTCGGTGATGCGTGCATGTCCGGCCAGCACGGCAGCGGTCTGCGTGCCATCGGCCGTTAAGCCGACGTACACCGTGCCGCCGATGACCATGTCAATGCCATTGACTTGTACGGGAACGGGATCAGCCGCCGCCGGAACCTGAAGCAGCACACCATGAAGACTATCGTCGCTACAGCTTGCCGCGTCCGCCGTGAGCTGCAGCGTCATGGCCTGCATTGCGGCATAGAGCGGGGTATCGGCATTCGCCACGGGGAGCGTGACTTCGGCTGACAATTCCTCTAGGTAGTTCGCGGAAACCCAGCCGACTTGTCCATTTTCCAGCACCGTGCGCAGCCACTGTCCGGTGCAATTGCTGGCGTCCACGCGGATCGTTTGGCCGCTGGTGAGCGTACCCACCTGCGCAAAACCCGACCCCGGGCCGCTCAGGACATTCGCCTCCGCCGTCACCTGTGTGTCCGCCGCCTCCCGTGCGCTGGCCGCGTCCGCCACGTCGACGGACCCCACCGGCACCACCGTCAGCGTCGCTGCCTGAGTCTGCACAGTGATAACTTCCGGCAGCGTACAATCCTGAGCTTGAAGCATGGTCGGCGCCGCAAACAGCAGCAGGGCTATGAGGAAGGCGAATACGAGTTTCATGATGCTTCCTTTCGGTCAGGTATGCAAATGGCCGGGACTGCCGTCTTGAATGTGAAAGACCAGCAAAATCACGGCGGGAAGATCGGACAGATTGCGAAAAACATGCGGCTGAACAGCCTCAAACAGCAAGCTATCACCCGCCGTCAGCATGTAGACCTCATCGCTGATCTGATACTCCAGCGCCCCGGCGACGCAGTAGACAAGCTCCTGCCCGTGATGCGTGATCGTTGGGCTGCCTGTGCCGCTCCCCGGCGGCACCGTCACGAGAAACGGTTCGAGCTGCTGATTGTGCAGCCCGGTTCCCAAACTCTCGATATCCATGCCTTGCTGCTGGGCATGCACCCGCGACTCGCGCTTCACCATGACGGTCTTGCGCTTCTCCGTGGTGCGGAAGAACTCGGTGATGGGCACTTCGAGCGCGGTCGCTAACAGATGCAGCGAGGCGACCGTTGGCGAGTTTTCACCGTGTTCAATGCGATTGATGGCGTTGATCGACATGCCGCAGCGCTCGGCGAGCGCGCGTAGGGATAGACCTTGTTGGTCGCGCAAAGCGCGGATGCGCTGTCCGACATCTGGGGGATGGGTCATGATGGCTCTATCAGGCATTCCTGCTCGGTCTGGGCTCAATCCTACCAACGTCATACAATTTAACTGTACAACGTACACTAAAAGTGTACAAAGTGATGAATGTAACTATTTCAATCTGTACGTGAGCGGAATGCCTTCACGTCAGGATCAACCGCATTGGCGCGTTCCCCTCACACAAGCTATCGAGGACAGGGCACTTATAGTATGGAGAGCCATTAAGGCGCTTGTTTGAGGGAAAACGTGTTGTGTAGGGACGCGCAACGGCGCGTCCGTTTCGCGCCCAATCCGGCGGACGCCCCGTTGGGCGTCCCTACAATTCCCGCGATTGTGAAAACTGTCCCTCCGTCAACCGAATTCGGGGAGGGGCCGGGGGTGGGGTCGGTACTCCACCTTCATAAGTTAAACTGCATCATTGCGTCCGCTGTCAGCAAACCGATTTCATGCAATCGTACGAAGTTACCCGCATGCCTCGTCGCTACAGTTTTTGGGGTAGTGAAGCGCGCCACCTAACCACGTCAACCTCCACTAAAAAGTGTAAGCCGTTGACCACGAAACCCGCCATTTATAGTCGCAGCACCCGCTCGACGTGTGCCAGCAGCGCCGGGTTATGCGTGAGCAGAATGAGCGTCCGTCCGGTCGAGGCGGTGAGCACTGCCTCGATCACATCGCGTTCGGTGGCGGCGTCGAGGTGCGCAGTCGCCTCGTCGAGGATGAGGATCGGCGCGTCTTTGAGCAGGGCTTGCGCCAACGCCACCCGCTGACGTTCGCCGCCGCTCAGCTTGTGCCCGTTTTCGCCGACCAGCGTGTCATAACCCTGCGGCAGTGACCGGATGAACTCGTGGATGTGCGCCGCCCGCGCCGCTCCTTCGACTTCGGCGTCGCTGGCCTCACTGCGCGCTAAACGGATGTTCTCGCGGATGGTGGTGTTGAACAGATACGTGTGCTGTGACATCACACTGATCAGGCGCCGCGCGTCGGCCTGCCGCAGCGCGCGCACATCGACGCCGCCGATGCTGATCTGCCCCCCCATCGATCTCCCAGAAGCGTGCCAGCAAACTGACCAACGTCGATTTGCCCGCGCCGCTCTCGCCGATGATTGCCAGCCTCTCACCCGCGCCAATCGTCACGCTGAAGTCGCGCAGCACGGGCGGCTGCTCCGGCGTGTACGCAAACGTGACCTGATCAAACGTGATGTCAAACGTAGCGGGCACGCTGATCGGCGCGGCGGGTTCGGTGACCGCGGGCGGCGTGTCCATGAGTTCAAACAGCCGCACCGCCGATTCGCGCATGCCGCCCCACGCCAGCGCCGCTTGACCGAGCGGCAGCAGGGCTTCATAGGCGGCGGTCGTCGCCAGCGCGAGCGTCGCCAGATACACCCCCTCTACGCGGGGAATCGCCAGCAGCAGCACGCTGATCACCGCCCCGGCGGGCAGTATGATCAGCACTGCGGCTTGCAGCGCGTCCAACCGGGCGAAGCGGCGTTCGTGAGCAGCGAGTTGATCGGCTTGCGCTTCCAGCGCCTGCAGGTGGCGCAGCGCCGCGCCATAGGCGATCAGATCGGGCAGACCTTGCAGCGTATCGACCAGCGCCGCATTGAGCGCGCCGCGTTCTTGTGTCAGCCGCTGTCCCGGTTCGCGTCCCAGCCACGCCGCCAGCGACACGATCAGCGCGGCGGACGCGCCAAACCACGCCAGCGCCGCCAGGGCGACCACGCCGTCAAACGCTGCGCTCAGCGTGACCAGCACCGCGCCCGTCACGAGCGCCACGAGCGCCGGCGCCAGCGCGCGCAAATACAGATTTTGCAGCGCGTCGACATCGCCGATCACGCGCCCCTGCAGATCGCCGCTGCGCAGCGCCGACAACCGGGCGGGCGCGAGCGGTTCGATGGCCCGGTACACGCGCACGCGCACATCGGCCAGCCAGCGAAAGGTCGTGTCGTGCGCAATCAGCCGCTCCAGATACCGGAAGACGGCGCGCGCCAGCCCAAAGAAGCGCACGCCGACAACGGACACGCCCAATTCTGCAATCGACGGCTGCAAGGCCGACTTGGAGATCAGCCACGCCGAGGTCGCCATGAGCGCGATGCTGCTGCCGATGGTCAGCGCGCCGAGCAGCACGGAAAGCGTGCTGCGTCCCGCATACGGGCGCAGCCATGTGAGCAGACGCCGGATCATTCGCGGCCCCCAGTCCGGGCGATCAGCCGCTGATAGTGGCCGCCGTGCGCCAGCAGTTCGGCGTGCGTTCCGCTTTCGACCACCTGTCCCGCTTCGACCACGAGGATGCGATCCATGCGTTGAATTGTGTGCAGGCGGTGAGCGACGACGAGCGCCGTCCGTCCCACCAGCAGGCGCTCCAGTGCCCGGTTGAGCGCCGCCTCCGTCTCATGGTCAAGATACGACGTGATTTCGTCGAGCAGCAGCAGCGGCGCATCGCGCAGAAACGCGCGGGCGATGGCGACGCGCTGCGCCTGCCCGCCGCTCAGGCGTGCGCCACGCTCGCCGATGACCGTGTCATAGCCGTGGGGCAGCCGCGTGATGAAGTCATGCGCTTGCGCCGCCTCCGCCGCCGCAAGCACGTCGGTGAGCGGCGCGTCGGGGCGCCCTAAGCGGATATTGTCGGCAACCGAGGTATTGAAGAGGTACGGTGCTTGCGGCACCCACGCGATCTGCTGCCGCCATGAGTCCGCATCCAGTTCGCGCAGGTCGCGTCCGTTCACCGTGATACACCCCGCCGTCGGTTCGCTGAAACGCAGCAGCAGCGCGAGCGCCGTGCTTTTGCCGCCGCCCGTCGCGCCGACCAGCGCGACTTTTTCGCCCTGCGCGACCGTGAACGACAGCCCATTCAGCGCGGGACGTTCGCCCGCGTCATAGGCGACGTGCACCGCCTCAAAGCGCAGATCGCTGTGCGGGGGCGCGGTAACCGCGCCTGCCGGCGGGCATGGCAGCGCCAGCACGTCGAAGATGCGCGCGGCGGCGGCGCTGGCCTCCGTCCCGGTGTGGAAGCGCGCGCCGAGTGTGCGCAGCGGTTGGTAAAATTCCGGCGCGATCACCAGCAGGAACAGCGCCGATTCAAACGGGATGCCGCCATGCAGCAGGCGCACGCCGATTTCGACGGCGATCAGCGCCACGCTGACTGTCGCCAGCAGTTCGAGCGTGAGCGCGGAGAGGAACGCCACGCGCAGCACGCCCATTGTCGCCGTGCGAAATTCGCCGGAAATGCGGCCAATCGTCTCGATTTGGTATTGGCTGCGGTTGAACAGCTTGAGCGTGAGCAAGCCCTGCATCACATCGAGGAAGTGCGCGCTCAACAGCCCTAAACTCGCATACTGTGTCTTCGCCAGCACGCCCGCCGCTTTGCCGATCAGGATCATGAAGAACGGGATCAGCGGCGCGGTGATCAGCATGACGGCGAGGGTTAACCCGTCGAGCGGGAGCACGACCAGCGCCATTGTCAGTGGGATGAGCAGCGCCGTGAACAGCGCGGGCAGGTAGTCGCGAAAGTACGGGTCGAGCGCGTCGATTCCCTTGCTGGCCGTGGTCGCCAGTTCGCCGGTGCGGGCATCCTGCGCGCCCAACTGCACCAACTGCTTGAGCAGCCGGCGGCGCAGGTCAAGCCGCACGCGGATCGACACCTCGGCGGCGGCGCTGTTTCCCGCCCACACCAGCCCTGCGCGCAGCAGCGCGCAGCCGCCGAACAGCCCGAGCAGCGGCAGCACTGCACTCAGCGGCTGCCCGCCGAGGAATACGGCGGCGACCGTGCGGCTGAAGGCGAACGCGCCGCCGATCAGGCACGCGCCCGCCAACGTCTGCCACAGAATGCTCAGCGCAAATTCGCGGCGCACGGCGCGCGCTTCGGCGATAAGTCGTCTATCCATCAGCCCAATTTTCTACACATGAACTCAAATGGAAAGCGGCTCCCCGTTGAGCCGCTTCCAAACAACCAACGATGAGCGCGAGAGCGCAGATGCTAAATGCTCCGTCCGGCAATTGATTGCAGAAAAGGAAGCGCTTTTTCGTAGGGGCGCACGGCCGTGCGCCCCTACCAACCCATATTCGACCATTTACCGGATACAGCACAAAAGTAGGTTACCGAAGGTTGTTGTGTAGGGGGAAGGCGCGCCTTCCCCCTACAACGGCGATTTCTGATTGGACTTATTGCGAGAACCTGCTTAAGCCTGTGTCCGAAAGATGCCAAAACAGGACGAGGCATGAGGCTATTTCACAATTGGTGAAAATGCTCAACCTCACCCTGCTTGCTCCGCAAGCCGTCCTCTCTCCGTGGGGGAGAGGACACCACTAACCTGCTTGCCCTCGCCCTTTGGAGAGGGGCGGTTGAGCGCAGCGAAACGGGGTGAGGTTAGACAAAGTGCCGATTCTGAAATGACTTCATGCCTCGTCCTATGGCTGATATTCAGTTTGTGGCTTAATACTCGAAATGACTTTGCGTCGTCAAGCGCTTGCGGAACACCCAGTACGTCCACGCCTGATACGCCAGCACCACCGGGACGAGACTCAGCGCGATCACCGTCATCACGCCGAGGGTGTATTCGCTCGAAGAGGCATTGTAGATGGTGAGATCGAAAGCGTCGCCGAGCGTCGAGGGCAGCACGCGCGGGAACAGCGTCGCAAACACCAGCGCCACCGTGCCGATCAACGTGATGGCCGTGCCGAGGAAAGCGCGCCCGTAACGCTTGGTGAAAATCATCGCGCCCGTGAACAGCAAGCCCGCGACCGCGCCGACCAGGCCGAGGATCTGCACGACGTTGAGCGCCGCGAACATATCCGTTTCCAATGCGCTGTAGCCGACGAACGCCAGCGCGATCACCGTGACCGGGAGCCACAGGACGCGGGTGAAGCGCTGCACCCGTTCGCGGATGATCCCGTCCGTCTTCAGTTCGAGGAACAGCGCGCCGTGCAGCGTGAACAGCGTCAGTGTGAGCACGCCGCCGAGCAGCGCGTACGGGTTGAGCAGGTCGAAGAATGAGCCGACGAACGTCATGCTGGCGTCAATCGCCACGCCGCGCAGGAAATTGCCGACCGCCACGCCCCACAGCAGCGCCGGGAGGAAGCTGCCGAAGAACAGCGCCCAATCCCACAGCGCCCGCCAGCGCGGATTGTCGTCCTTGCTGCGGAACTCGAAGGCGACGCCGCGCGCGATCAGCGCCACGAGGATGAGGAACAGCGCGAGGTAGAAACCGCTGAACAGAGTCGCGTACCAGTTGGGGAAGGCCGCGAACATCGCGCCGCCCGCCGTGAGCAGCCATACCTCGTTGCCATCCCAGAACGGGCCAATCGCATTGATGACTGTCCGCCGTTCGGCGTCATTCTTGGCGACAAACGGCAGGAGCACGCCCACACCGTAATCATAGCCTTCGAGCAGGAAGAACCCGGTGAACAGCACCGCGATCAGCACAAACCAGAGGGTTTGCAGCGTTTGATAATCCATCATGAGCCTCCGTTAGTACGCGCCCTTGAGCGCAGTCTTGGATTGATCGGTCTTGGGTGCAGTCTGCGGCGCCGGGCCTTCGTTGTCCTTGTCGCGGGCGAACTTTTGCAGCAGATACACGTCCGCGACCATGAGCAGGCCGTAGATTAGCGTGAAGCCGACCAGCGAAATCGCCAGCATCGCCGGGGTGACGTTGGGTGACACCGCCTGATCAATCGTCATCAAGCCCTGCACGATCCACGGTTGGCGGCCAACTTCGGTCAGCATCCACCCGGTCGAATTGGCGAGGTAGGGCAGGAAGAGCGCCAGCACCAGCAGCCGCAGCAGCCACTTGCTCGTGGACAGGCGATTACTGCGCGCGAAGACGATGCCGAGCACGGCGAGCACGAACATCAGCGCGCCCGCGCCGACCATCGCCCGGAAGCTCCAATAGGTCAACCAGATGGCGGGCGGTGCATAGTCGCCGGGACCGTACTGCTGTTCATATTCCGCCTGCAGGTCATTGATGCCGTGGACTAAGCCATCGGTGGTGTTATACGACAGGAAACTCAACAGCGATGGGATACGAATATTGACCACCGACGTGCGTTCAGCTTCATTGCCGATCTGGAACATCGACAACCCGGCGGGATCTTCACTTTCCCACAGCCCTTCGGCGGCGGCGAGCTTCATCGGCTGCGTATCCGCCATCCGCTGACCCTGCGCGTGTCCAAAGCCCATCGTCGCCAGCACGGCCACCGCGCCGATCACCATACCGATCTGCGCCGACGTCTTGAACATGGCGAGGTTGGCATGCCGTCCGCGCAGCAGATGATAGGCGCTGATGCCGAGGACGAAGAAGCCGCCCGTCGTCAGCGCGCCGAGCACCACATGCGGGAACTGGAGCAGCACATTCGGGTTGGTGATCACGGCGATGAAGTCGGTCATCTCCGCGCGGCCGCTTTCCGCAATCCGGTAGCCGACCGGATTCTGCATGAACGAGTTTGCCACCAGAATCCAGAACGACGACAGCGTCGAGGCGAAGGCGACCAGCCAGATCGCCGCCAGATGCGCGCGCTTACCGAGCTTGTCCCAACCGAAAATCCACACGCCGAGGAAGGTCGATTCGATGAAGAACGCGACCAGCGCCTCGACCGCCAGCGGTGCGCCGAAGATGTCGCCGACAAACCGCGAATATTCTGACCAATTCATGCCAAACTGAAATTCCTGGACAATCCCCGTCACCACCCCCATGGCGAAGTTCACCAGGAGCAGCTTGCCCCAGAACTTGGTCATGGCCTTGTATTTCTCGTTGCCTGTGCGGGTGTACTGGGTTTGCATCAGCGCCACAATGATGGAGAGGCCGATGCTGAGGGGAACAAAGAAGAAATGATAGACGGTCGTGATGCCAAATTGCAGCCGAGCCAGCGTTAATGCGTCCATATAAATTCCTGACGAACTCTGTTTGTACTTTCTATCACGAATCATATTCCCGGAGTGAGGCTTTACCATCTGCTAAATGGCTTATGTTCTCGTATCACTTTTACTTATGGGTGCTAGAAGATTGCGCGCTCCGGGGGTGACATTTACCGGGCAAACAAGTTATTGTCAGAGGCGCATCCGTTACATCTAGGCACTCTGAAAAGGATATTGACGATGATTCTCGTGGCGGGGGATTTTGAAAACAGCGGCACGGCGCTCACTTGGCGGCTGCTGCAAGCGGGCAAATCGGCCTTGGAAGCGCTGGAGCAGGGCATCCGCGCTGTCGAGGCAAATCTCGCCGACTGGTCGGTGGGCGTGGGCGGCTTCCCCAACGCGCTCGGCGTAGTGGAAGTCGACGCCGGGGTGATGGATGGGCGCGACCGTTCCAGCGGCGCGGTCGGCGCGCTGACCGGCTTCATCCATCCGGTCAGCGTCGCCTATGCCGTGCGCGAACGCCTGCCGCATGTGCTGCTGGTCGGTGCTGGCGCGGCGCGTTTTGCCGCTGAAATCGGCGCGGAGCGGGGCGAACTGCTCACCGATGCGATGCGCGACAAGTGGATCGCGTGGTGCGCCGAGCACAACTTTGATCCGCAGCGCGGCGACAACTTGATCGACGCGGTCTACCACGGGCGCGACCCGCGCAAGTCCGGTGGGACGACCGTCTATCTCGCGCAGGATGCCAACGGTGACATCGCCGTGGCGACCAGCACGAGCGGGTGGGCGTGGAAGTATCCCGGTCGGCTCGGCGACACGCCGATCGCTGGGGCAGGCTTCTACGCCGACAACCGTTATGGCGCGGCGGCCTGTACCGGCATGGGCGAGATCGCTATCCGTAGCGGGCTGGCGCGCGCCGTCGTCGCCTACCTGCAGATGGGACAGTCGGTCGAGGAAGCCGCGCGCACGGCGATGGCCGACCTCAGCTATCTGCGCGACTTCACCAAGGGGATCACGCTGTACGCCATTGATAACCGCGGGCAGCATTTCGTCAGCAGCCTGTTCACCAAAGATTACGCGCCGCCGCACTACTACGCCGCGCTGCCGGGCGAAGACCTCCCCACCCGCCGCGAGTCCGTCAATCTGGAGTTGAACTGAGGACGCCAGATAACGCGCCTCACCCCCAACCCCGGCTATCAAGTCCCTCTCCCTTGGGAGAGGGATTTAGGGTGAGGCGCGCTTTTGCGGGATTTAGGGTCAGGTTCGTCTTTAACCTCACCCCCCGCCCCTCCCTCCGCTGCGTCAAGTCCCTCTCCTTATACAGTTTAACTTATGCACACGGAGTTCTAACCCCACCCCGGCCATAACAGGGGTAGGTTTTCAATTGTAGGGACGAGGCATGCCTCGTCCTCCTTTGCCAAAACAACCGTCACCCTATTGGCTAAAACCTTCTTTTGCTTTCACGGATGGCAGGCTTTTCGTCCAATCCAGAGAAAAACAGGACGGGGCATGCCTCGTCCCTACAGGGGTTTTGGCGAAAGAAACGCGCAGCCAGCAAGAGCAGCTTTTCTCCCCTCTCCCCGCTTGCGTGGGAGAGGGGTGAGAGGTTATCCGTGACTTTTTCTTAAACTGCATTAGCCGTACCTACCCATTCGGCCAGAAAAATCTAGCCATTCGGGTTGTTCGGCTGGTGGATGTCGGGCACGCCAATCGCCTGTATATTACAAGGCGACACCATCGCCGTCACCTTCATGGAGCTACCCAATGTCGACTGCCTTCGCCGCCGCCTATCTCGAAGCGCTTGCCCTCAATCCGAGCTTCTCCATTGATGACAAAATCCAGACGCTGCTGCAGCTCGGCATCGACACCTTTGGCTTGACTCAGGCGACGATCAGCCGCCACCTTGGGCGCGAGTTGGTGATGGAGTACGTTGCTCCGAGCAGCGTGCCGCTCAAGCCGGGCACGGTGATGACCTTGTCGCGCACGTACTGCGACATCACGCTCAAGCTGCGCTATACGCTCGCCATCGACAACATGCTCGAATCGGCGCACCGCGCGCACCCGTGCTACCGGGAATTGGGCGTGGAAACGTATTTCGGCACGCCGCTGATCGTC
Organism: Candidatus Flexifilum breve; assembly: GCA_016717205.1. Taxonomy (GTDB): domain Bacteria; phylum Chloroflexota; class Anaerolineae; order Aggregatilineales; family Phototrophicaceae; genus Flexifilum; species Flexifilum breve. The sequence goes on along the minus strand of JADKGC010000002.1, from coordinate 719,530 downwards.
AACGGCGAGCTGTACGGCACACTGAACTTCACCGCGCCGCGGTCGCGCGGGGCGCTGTTCACGCCGGAAGACAAAGCCCAACTTGAACTGCTGGGCACCGTGGTCGCCTCACTGCTCGCTCAGCGCCAGATCCTCGCCGCGTAGGGACGCGCTGCGGCGCGTCAGGCTGAATCGGGACACCTCATCAAGGTTGATGCCCGCCCCGTGCTCTCTGCCCGCACCCTTCATTGACAGAGACGCGGGTCGGCCCATCGTCCGCCCCGTCGCCAACCGGACGCCCCACAGGGCGTCCCTACGCGGTTGATTCTATCGGAAACTAGCTTCATTCCCCTGCTGACATAGGGTTGTCACTCGACTATGCTATTGTGGAAACAATTCCATTTGTTGAGGGAGTGACTCCATGCCGAACCTGCATACGACCACCGTCGAATTGTTCCCCGCCGCACCCTTCGATTTCGCCAAATCGGTCGCCTTCTTGGGCGAATTCATGCCCGCCGCGGGTGAGCAAAACCTCGACCGGATGCAGATCACCAAAGCGACGCGCCTCGACGGCGTGACGGTGGTGTTTCGCGTGCGCTCGACCGGGACCATCGCTGCTCCGCGGCTTGCGGTCGAACTGTTCTCGACTGATCCGCTGCCCGCCGATCTCGTCGCCAGGCTGAGTCAGCGCATCGGCTTCTTCCTGAGCATCGGCGACGATCTCGCGCCGTTCTACGCCCTTGGGCAGGCTGATCCGGCGTTCGCCCCGGTCATCCAGCAGATGCACGGCTATCATCAGGTCAAGTTTTTGACCCCCTACGAGAACGCCGCGTGGGCGATCATGAGCACACGTACGGGCATGCCGCAGGCCAAGCAGATCAAAGATCGCTTTATCGCGGCATACGGTGATGCAATCGAAGTGGACGGACGGCGTTACGCGGCCTTCCCCGAAGCGCACGATGTGCTCGGCGCGAGCATCAGCGACTTGGAGCAGGTCGTCGGGCTGATGCGTCGTGCCGAGTTCATCCAGTCGGCGTCGCGTGCCTTCGCCACCGTCGACCCGGCGTGGTTGCTGGCAGCCGATTACGACGAGGTCAAAGCGTGGCTGCTGACGATCAAGGGGATCGGCGCGTGGGGTTCGTCCTTCATTCTGATCCGCGCCCTCGGTCGGCTGGACCGTCTCGACGCGCCCGAATGGCGGCTCATGGAACAGGTGGCGCGGCGCTACAGCGTCCCCCGCGATGAGGCGATCACACGTCAGCTTGCCGCCCACTATGGCGCGTATCAAGGCTACTGGGCGCACTATCTGCGCGCGGCGAGCGTCTAAGTCCCTCTCCTTTAGGAGAGGGATTTAGGGTGAGGTTTGGATTAAGGCGAGGCGTGATTGAGTGCCTCGCCAATCACTTCTAGAACGGCAGGTAGTGAGCGGACAACATCCCCGTTCGTGAAGCGCAGCATGCGAAAACCAAGCCCTTCAAGTCGTGCTTGTCTATCTGCGTCGTACAATTGCTGATCAGCATGCTCGTGGATCGTGCCGTCCACTTCAATAATCAAGCTGTGTTCGATGCACACAAAATCGACAATGAAAGCGTCAATGGCATGCTGACGGCGGAATTTCGCGCCGTTCAAGCGGCGGTTGCGAATGGCTTGCCAGAGCTGCTCTTCGGCGGGTGTGGGAACATGGCGCATCTCGCGCGCCAGCGGCTTAAGCTTGTCCCAGTGACCTTGAGCAACCGTAAGGTTTTTCGCTTTATCGTCTGACATGGCAGCTCCTATGTTTTCGCCTCACCCCCAGCCCCTCTCCCAAGGGAGAGGGGAGTCAAGTCCCTCTCCTTTAGGAGCGGGATTTAGGTGAGGCTGATCTTTACCCCCGCCCGGCGATCAAGTCCCTCTCCCTTGGGAGAGGGATTTAGGGTGAGGCTGGTTTAAACACGCTTAAATCCGAGCTGTGCAGGACGATTTCTGTTATCTAGTTGTTCTGTACATCCTGCAAGACCTGCGCCGCCGCTTCATTACCGTAGGGTGTCAGCAGTTCGTAGGTGGCTCCAGAAACCAGATTCACACCTTCAGCCAGCGCCAACTCGGCGATCAGCACCTGCATGGCTTCTAGCTTTTCGGCTCGATTCAACCGGCGCAGTTCGGTTCGCAGCGTGTCTGACAACATGCTTGATCATCCTTTCGCCTGACTATCCGCTTCTATTCTACACCGAATGCGGTTGTCCTCAGGGGCAATCCCCGCCCATCTGTGCTATCATAAGCTAATCTAAAGGTTTACCTGACGACGTGAAATATGCTGCCCATCAAGCTCGAAATCAAAAACTTTCTCGCCTACCGCTCGCCGGATGTCATTCGCTTTGACGGCGTGCACCTCGCCTGCCTCACGGGGATGAACGGCGCGGGCAAGTCGTCGCTGCTCGACGCCATGACCTACGCGCTGTGGGGCAAAGCGCGCGCGGGCGCGTCTGGCGAAGAGTTGATCCATCAGGGTCAGGGCGACATGTACATCCAGCTCGACTTTGAGCAGGAAGGCATCATCTATCAGGTGGTGCGGCGGCGCGCGCGCAAAACCAGCACCGGGTCGCTGGAGTTGTTCTCGCTCAACGCCGATGGCACGCGCAACAATATGAATCAGGGCAGCATCCGCGCGACGCAGGCCAAAATCGACGAGATCATCAAGATCGGCTACGACACCTTCGTCGATTCAGCCTTCATCCAGCAGGGCAAAGCGGATTCGTTCACGCTCAAGCCGCCGGGTGAACGCAAGAAGATGCTGGCGGAAATCCTCAACCTCAACCGCTTCGGCGAGTACGAAAAAGCCGCCAAAGAGCAGATCGACACGCTCGAAAAAGACATCAGCAGCATTGACCTGCGCATCAAGGAGATCATCGCCGATCTCGCCAACGAGTCGCAGCTCCGCACCGCCTTGGCGGAAGCCGAAGCCGCGCAGCACGACGCCGAAGTGCGCCTCGTTGATGCGGAAGCGCGCCTGAAAGAAGTCGAGCACGCGCCCGCCGCGCTGCGCACCGCCCGCGATCAAGCCGCCGCGCTGGAAACGCGCCTCCGGCAGATCAGCGCCGACCTCGCACAGGCCGACGCCGAAATCACGCGGCAGGTGGCGCGCATCCAGAGCTACGAAACGATCATCGCGGAGCAGGGCGCCATCGAAGCGGGCTACCTCGAACTGCAAACCGCGCGCGCCGCCGGGGATGAACTGGCCGACAAGCTGCGCCAGTGGAGCGACCTCGAAACGCGGCGGCACGGCCTCGACCGCCAGCTCGACGCGGCGCGGACGGAACTCAAGCAGGTCATCAGCGGCTATGAGGCCGATGTCAAAAATCTGGAGAAGGTCATCAAGGCGGCCAAGACCGACGATCTGCTCAAGCTGCAAACGGAGATCGCCGGGCTGCAGGAACTCGAAGGCGCACGCGAGGCCTATCAGGCGGAAGTCGTCGACATGGAGCGCACCCGCTCCGAACTCACCGCCGAGAACAACGCGCTCAAAGCCGAGATGGATAAGCTGGCGGAACGGCGCAACCGCCTGCGCACCGCCGATGGCGCGGTCTGCCCGGTGTGCGGCCAACCGTTGAGCGAAGCCCAGCGTGACGACCTGATCGCGGAGATCGAAGCGGACGGCAAAACCATGGGCGACCGCTTCCGCGCCAGCAAAACGCGCATCGAAGACATGAGCGGGGTACTTGCCAGGAGTTCCGGGCGCTTGCAGGAGATGGGTCTGGAAATCAAGCGCATGACGCAGCTCGAAAAGCAGGCGGGCGCGCTGGCGGCGGGCGTCGAGAAGGCGCACGAGGCCGCGCTTCAGCTTGATCAGGTGCAGGCGGAACTTAACGCGGCGCTCGGTCAGCTCAACGGCGAGCAGTTCGCGGGCGAAATCCGCGCGCAGTTGCTCGATCTGACCGCTGAACGGGACGCGCTCGGCTATGACAGCGGCGCGCACGACGAAATTCAGCGCAAATTGCAGACCTACAGTGCCTACGAAGCGCGCCAGAAAGAGCTCGAAGTGGCGCTCGCCGCTCTGCCGGATCTGCGCTCGGGGCTGGAAGGCACCGAATTGCGGCGCGAACGCCTCAAAGAAGCGCAGGCGACCGAGTCGGCGGCGCAGGCCGATCTGCTCAAGCAGATCGGCGGGCTGGAAGCGCTCGTCAAAGAGCACCAGCAGCGCGATCTCGAAGTGCGCCAACTGCGCCTCGCCGAACGTAACGCTTATGACAAGCTGGTTAGCGCGCGGCAGGACTTGCTCGCGTTGGACGATCTGCGTGCCCGCAAAGCCGATCTCGAAACGCGCCTCGCCGCCCGCCGCGAAGAACGCGCGCTCTACGATGAACTCAAGCAGGCGTTCGGCAAGAACGGCATCCCCGCCATGATCATCGAGACGGCCATCCCCGAACTCGAAGTGACGGCCAATCGCCTGCTCGCCCGCATGACCGACGGGCGCATGAATTTGTCCATGTCCACGCAGCGCGAACGCAAAGACGGCGGCGTGATCGAAACGCTCGACATTCAAATCGCCGACGAACTTGGCACGCGCGCCTATGAGATGTTCAGCGGCGGCGAGGCGTTCCGCATCAACTTTGCGATCCGCGTCGCGCTCTCGCAGATGCTGGCGCGGCGGGCGGGGGCGCATCTGCGCACGCTGTTCATCGACGAGGGGTTCGGCACGCAGGACGACGAAGGGCGCAACAAGCTCGTGGAGGCAATTACCGCCGTGCAGGATGAATTCGCGCTCATCCTCGTGGTGACGCACATCGAAGAACTGCGCGATCAATTTCCGGTGCATATCGCGGTCGAAAAGACGCGGGACGGCAGTCGCATCACCATCCGGTAGCTTGTGTTAGAATGGGGCTATAGGTGAGTGAGGTGCATCATGAATACACCTAACCTGAAAGAACAGTTGATCGCCAAGTTGGATCAATTGACGGATGACGAAATTCGCGAGTTGATCGAACATATCGACGTTGTGAAGTACAAGACTGCCATGCAATCTGCTGACCTGCCGCCGGATTACAGCGAAGAAAACGACCCAGCAGTTGGTTTGTTTTCAAGCGAGACGGGCGATCTCTCGGTAAAAGCGAAGCGCATGCTGCAAGAGGAGGTCACCCGTTGGGGCTGGACGCAGAAACGAGATGATGAATGATCGCTGTCGCAGACACGAGTTTCGTGATCGCCGTTTTTGACATTCATGATGAGTTCCACGAACCGAGTCTTGCGATTTATCGTTCTCATCAACCGATCTATCTTCCTCAAACCACGTTAGCGGAAATCGGCTACTTTCTCACCAAACGTTACGGGAATTTGACCGTATCATTTTTCCTTGCACGATTTCCCAATACCCGTTACCGTCTCATCCCATTGGCTGATGAAGATGTCGCGCGAACCGCCGAAATTCTGCAAAAATACGCTGATACCCGCGTGGATTTTGTCGATGCTACGATTGCGGCGGTCGCGGAACGCCTGAACATCACGCGGGTTTTGACCCTCGATCGGCGCGATTTCAGCCTGATCCGTCCCAAGCACATTCAGCAGTTTGAGTTATTGCCGGAAAAGGCTTGATGTATGCGCAAACTGAAACCATCTCACTTGCTCTGGATCGCTTCGTTCGCCACGCTGGCGCTGCTGTTCATGCTCGCGCCGCTGACGGTTGCGCAGGACGTGCAGCCGACCCAAACGCCGCTCTTCGGCGATACCTTCGGTCTCGCCACGCCCACGCCAATGGAGACGCCCATCCCCATCAGCCTGACGGGCGTGGGCGGGCGCGCCGATCGCGGCCCGGTGGCGATCCGCTCCGGCCCCGGCCTCGAATTTCCGCGCATCGGGCGGCTCGGCACCGGGCGCTTGATCGACATCGTCGGCTGGAACGGTTGGGAACGCGGGCGCGACTGCACGCCCGACTTCCAGAACGATCTCGACATGTGGGTGCAGGTCCAGGTCGGCGAAACGCGCGGGTGGGTGGCGCGCTGCGTGCTGACCATCACCGGACGCCTGACCGATCTGCCGATCATCACGGCCTCGGGCGACCGAATCTTGCAGCGGTAAATCAACGTCTAGACCTGTAGGACGGCATGAGGGTTTAAACCCCCACCCCACGCAAGCGGGGAGAGGGGCGACGTTGCGAGTGCTTTTTGCTCCCCTCCCTGAATTCGGGGAGGGGCGGGGGTGGGGTCGGGATCCTTTTCCCCCCCCCCCCCCCCCCCCCCCCCCCCCCCTCCCCCCCTTCCCGGGGGGGGGGCAGGGGGCCTATGCCAGAGGATCAAACGGAATGCGGCGGATCACAACCTATTGTCTCTGTTTGGTCATGCTGATCGCGGCGGGCTGCGGGGCGAGCATCGCGCCGATTGTGCCCACCGCCCAGCCGACCGCCACGGCCACGCCGACCGCTGCGCCCACGCGCACCCCGGCGCGCAACGTCACGCCGACGCAGCCGCCGAGTCCCATGCCAGCCACGGCGACGGGCGGGCCTTCGCCCACGCCGCTGTTCGGTCAGGCGGTGACGTTAGTGGCGCAGGCCGCTACCTCGACGCGTCCGTTCAACCCGAACGCGCCGCGCATCGAGTTTTTCACAGCAGGCGCGGCAGCGGTCGCCCCCGGCGACACGGTGACGCTCTACTGGTCAACGCGCGGCACGACCGCGGCCAACATCTACCGGGTGGAGCGCGGCGTGCGCAATCAGGTGTGGCAGGTCGCAGCGGATGGGAGTCTCAACATCCCGACGCGCCGTTCAGATCGCGGGGCGCTTGAATTCCTGCTCACGGCGGGCGACGGCGATAACCGCGTCGAGCAAACGCTGACCATTCCGCTGGCGTGCCCGGATGTCTGGTTCTTCCAGCCCCCGCCGCAGGAATGCCCGACGGGCGCGGCGCAGGAAACCTACATCATCGAAGAGCCGTTCCAGGCGGGGCGCATGGTCTATATTCAGGCGAACGAAGTTGTGTATTCGCTCTTCAACGACGGCTTCGAACCAGGCTGGATTGCGATCCCCAACCGCTTCGATCCGGCGATCCACCCGGAATCTGAGCCGAGTTTCGCGCCGCCGCCCGGTTTCTACCAGCCGCTGCGCCGTCTCGGGTTCGTGTGGCGCGGCAACGACACCGTGCGCAATCGTCTCGGCTTGGCCAGCCAGCCAGAATTCGCCTTCGACGGCTTCGTGCAGACCTCGGTCACCAACGGCGAAGAGACGCTCTACGTGAGCAGCACGGACGGCACGGTCTTGCAGCTCTTGCCGCAGGGTGACGCGTGGCAGATTATCACGCCACCCTAAGCAAACGCGGGTAAACTTGATTAGAATACTCACGGACGCGTCGAGTTTTAGCCGCCCAGCGTGAAGTCGATTTGGAAACAGCGGACGCCATGAATGGCGTCCCTACACACAGCCTGTATTTTCGTAGGGACGCGATTTATCGCGTCCGCATACCTCTACCAAATCCGCTTCCTGTGCCGCTGAACAGCCGCGTCCGTTGATCATTCTTGGCCAACCAACGGACGTTGTCACGGCGTCCGCGCTCGGAGAGTTTTCATGCTCAATGAAACTGCCTCATCCACCGATGACCGTCCCGCCCTGCGGTCGTCGGTGCGTCATGTCCCGCACGAGAATAACGCCGTGCGCGACGAACTCCGCCAGATCGTCATGTCCGTGCTCATGATCGAGCGCGAAATCGTTCCGGCGGACGACCAAACGCCTGCGCCCGACGCGCACATGCCCGCGGAACTGAACGGCGGTTTGCTCGCCTCGTTCGAAGGGCGGCTGCTGTTCGACTCGGAACAGGCCTATGATCGCCTCGACAAAGTTCTCAAGCCGCTGAACTACCTGCCGATCTTCCGGGAGGCGAACGGCAAGCACGTCGTGCATATCCTCGCCGGGCGGGTGCATCCCGGCGAACGCGGCTGGACGGTCAACCTGTTCATGTTCATCGCCACGTTGATCAGCGTGTTGATCCTTGGCACGCTCATCGCCGTCGGCGAGTTAGAGTCTGTCCGATCCCGCGCTGGCCGCTTACGTGGGCGAGAACCTCCTCACGCAGATCTGGCGCGGCCTGCCTTACGCGCTCAGCGTCATGCTGATCATCGGCGCGCACGAGTTCGGGCACTACTTCGCCGCGCGCTTCCATAAAGTGTCGGTGACGCTGCCGTACTTCATCCCCGCGCCCATGATCAGCCTGTCGTGGACGATGGGCGCGTTCATCCAGCTGCGCGAACCGATCCGCAACCGTAAAGCGCTGCTCGACATTGGCGCGTCCGGCCCGCTGATGGGTTTCCTGTTCACTATCCCCATCCTGATCATCGGCCTGAGCACCTCGTATGTCGGACCGATCACGCCGGGCGGCGCGCTGGAAGGCAATTCGCTGGTCTATGCGCTGGCCAAAACGCTCATCTTTGGGCGCTTCCTGCCCGCGGATGGCATTGACGTGACCATTAACCAGATGGCGACGGCGGGCTGGTTTGGCTTACTGCTCACGGGGATTAACCTGCTGCCCATCGGCCAGTTGGACGGCGGGCACATCATCTATTCGCTGCTGGGCGAACGCGCGCGCATGCTCTACATCCCGGTGATGGGCGTGCTCATCATCCTCACGCTGCGCTTCACCGAAGCCTGGCTGCTGTGGGTGGTGCTGCTGTTCTTCTTCGGGCGCATCTACGCGACGCCCCTCGATATGATCACCAAGCTCGACCCACGGCGGCGCCTGATCGGACTTCTGAGTATCATTGTCTTTATCGTGACCTTTATCCCCGTGCCGATCATGTTCACGTCGGAAGGCGCGGGCGGTCTGGAACGGCAGGGCGTGCTGCTCACGCTCGGCGTGGTCGCGGCGGCGAATCTCATTCGGGGGCGGCTCAACCGTCCGCAGTTCAGGGTGTAAAACCCCGGGCGCGCGCCGCGTCGATGGTGGTAGACGGTCAGGTGACTGTCATCAGTGTTTCCAGAAGATCGGAACAAGGAGGCTGTATGAGCTATCGCCGCGATGATTGGATCGACGACGACGAATATCCCGACGACCGCGATGTTGAGGAGTTGGGCGACGATGCGCCCGCCGACTACGACCCGCGCACCATTGGCTACGTCGGGGATCGGCCTTCGTTCTGGTCGCCCGCGCGTATCGTGCTGCTGATTGTTGTGCTGGTCATCGTCGGGTCGATGCTGCTCATCGAACTGGCGCCGCTGCTCCGCTGATCAATGCTGTAAACGACCGTCGTAGTGACGCGATTTAGTGCTTCATCCGGCATATGTCCGCAAATCAGCGCGGCTTGTTCGTAGGGGCGCACGGCCGTGCGCCCCTACAACCCCAACTTCGACTATTTACCGGATTCACGCCAGCCCCTCTCCGAACAGAGAGGGGAAATGGCGTGTTCGTGAAGTCCCCTCGGAGGGGATTTAGGTGAGGCTAATCGGATGAACCTATGAAAAAATCGCCCAAGCAGCTGCGCCGCCTCCAGTCCGGCAGTGTGACGATTGACTACGAGCTGATCTTCTCCCGGCGCAAAACGCTCGGGATTCACGTCTACCCGGATACACGCGTGATCGTCCGTGCGCCGCTCAACACCGATCTGCGCTTCATCGAAGCGCATCTGCACACGCGCGCCGCGTGGATCCTCAAACATCAGCAGCAGTTCCGCCAGACGCCGCCGTCACCCCCGGTCGAGCCGCAGTCCGTCACCGGGGCGACCGTGCGTTATCTCGGTGAAGGCTACACCTTGCGTATCGAAACGAGTCAGCGCCAGCGCGTCCAGTTAGGCGGCGGCGAGATCATCGTCTCTGTGCGCGACGCAACCGACACCGACCACGTCGCCGCCCTGCTGAATCGCTGGCTGCGCGTGCAGGCTGAGCGCGTCTTCGCCGAACGCCTAACGGCTTGCTTTCCCCGCGTCGCGGCGTGGGGCATCGCCTTTCCGCCGCTCAAAATCCGCGATATGAAGACGCGCTGGGGGAGCTGCAGTTCGAAAGGCAATGTGTCGCTCAACCTGCGGCTGATTCACCAGCCCGTCGAGCTGATCGACTACGTCGTGCTGCATGAGCTGTGCCACCTCAAAGAACTGAATCACAGCCCGCGCTTCTGGAAACTGATGGATCGCGTGCTCCCCGATTGGCGCGACCGCCGTAAACGCCTCAATCAGCGCTAGGCTCACCTTGAAACCCCGCTGATCCCCAGTGTAAGATGCAGCCAATCTGAAGAGGTGAATCATGAGCGATTTTGGCAAATGGGCGCATGTGCTGTGGGTGACGTTCCGGCTGCGCTGCCCCAACTGTGAGCAGGGAAAAATCTTCACGGGCTTGTTCAAGCACAACAAGGTGTGTCCCGTGTGCGGTGTGCGCTTTGAACGCGAAGACGGCGAATCGGTCGGCGGCATGTACATCAATCTGAGTGTGGCGGAACTGACGACCGTGGGCGGCTTTTTCCTCGCCGATGCGTTGTGGCATCCGCCTTTCGAGCCGCATCTGCTCTTCTGGGTTATCTACAACGTGCTGTTCATTACGATCTTCTACAGCCGCTCCCGCGCCATGTGGGTTGGCATTTCGTATCTCACGGGCGGCGTGCGGAAAGAGACCGAGCCGAGCGACAGTGCCGCGACATAGTCCCTCTAGAACAACGGACGCGATTGTGCCATTAAACGAATGATCGCGGATATGGGCTGTAGGGGCGGCCCTGTGTGGTCGCCCATGAACGGGAGGGGACACTGCCCCCTCCCCTACGTCCGGGATCTCCGTATTCATAAGTTAAACTGCATAATTGCGTCCCTACGAGAAAAGTGTGGTTGTGTAGGGACGCGATAAATCGCGTCCGCAACCGCCCAAGACCGACAGGTAACCCGTTTTCACGGCAGTCGACGCACTGACCGGCCTGCCTTGTCCTTTGGCTGACAAACGGTCATTGGCTTAGATCGCGTTCCTACGAAGACCTGTTCGGCTTGGCAGACGCTGCTGGCTCCCCTCCCTGAATTCGGGGAGGGGCCGGGGGTGGGGTCGGAATCTGACCTTTTTCAACATCCTCATGCCTTGTTCCTACAAACACCTCTCTAGCCAAGATCACGAGGCGCTCTTTGGACATCCGCTTTGGCGCCTCTGCTAGCTCGCAGTCTTGGTCTGACTTCAGAGGATGAAGTCACAATCAACAAAAAGGGCGAACCCATCGGTTCGCCCTTTACATTTTTGCCTACCAGCCTGACTTACGATCCCTTGACCAACCGCGCCTTGATGTCCTTGACGATGGTCTGCAGGGCAGGGTTGGCGGGCAAATCGCCCGCAACCTTATTGCACGAGTGCAGCACAGTGCTGTGCGTGCGCCCGCCAAACGCATCCCCGATTTGCGGGAGTGAGGCGTTCGTCAGTTCCCGCGCCAGATACATCGCGACCTGCCGCGCCATGTTAAGCGCTCCGGTGCGGCGCGGCCCGATCAGATCTTCGGTGCGCAGACCGTAGTGCTTGGCGGTCGTATCCAGCACCTGCGCCAGCGTGATGTGATGGCGTGGGCGGTGATAGCCGTCCATGATTTCGACCGCGGTATCCATGGTCACCGTCTGCCGGGTGAGCTGCGACGTGGCGACCACCTGATTGAACACGCCTTCGAGTTCGCGCACGTTGGCTTTCGCCCGGGTCGCCAGCATTTCGGCGACATGCCGCGTCAGCTTGATGTCGCGTTCGCGCGCCCAGTTGCTGAGGATGGCGATGCGCGTTTCCAGCGTGGGCGGCTGCACATCCATCACCAGACCGCCTTCAAAGCGGGAGCGCAGGCGCGCTTCGAGCGTTGTCAGTTCGCGCGGATGCCGATCCGAGGCCAGCACGACCTGTTTGTTATAGGTGTAAAGGGAGTTGAAGGTATGGAAGAATTCTTCTTGCGTGCTCTCTTTGCCCGAAATAAACTGCACGTCGTCGACGAGCAGCACATCGACCGAGCGATAGCGTTCGCGGAACATGGCCGTCGTCCGGTTGCGGATCGAGTCGACCAGATCATTGGTGAACGCTTCCGACGGCACGTAAATCACGCGCAGACCGCGCGCTTTGCACGCGTGGGCAATCGCTTGAAGCAAATGGGTCTTGCCGAGGCCGACACCACCGTAAATAAAAAACGGGTTATAGGAGCTGGCCGGGCGTTCGGCCACCGCCTGCGCCGCCGCGAAAATCATCTCGTTTTCGCTGGCCGCGATGAAGCGGTCGAACGTGTACTTGGGGTTGAGCTCCGATTCTGGCAGTTCGCTTTGCTGCGGGCGGGCGATCTGCTTATGGAGCGGGACGCTCGTTTCGGTCGGTTCCTGCTGCGCGAGCAGCCGGAACAGCGGCATTTCTTCCGCTTCGTCGGCTTCCAGTACAGGTAAATTCTGGCACACTTCAAAACGAAGTTCGACGTTCGCGCCAGCGGCATCGCTGACGGCGCGGCGAATCGTCCGGTATAGACGAAGCTGGAGCATGTCGCGAGCATATGTATTGCCCACGCCGATGACAAAAACCCCTTCTTCGACGCCAAGCAAAGCCGCTCCCTTCAGCCACGTCTCAAAAGTGGGACGTTCAAGCTGCAGTTCGAGTTGATGGTAAGCGGACTTCCACGTCTCTTGCGGGTTCACGAAACCTTATCCTCTATTGGGGTAAGCTGCGCCCCAATCCGGTAATAGAGAAAGCAAAATCGTCCGAGAGAAGAGCTCTCTCGCCGAGCGTAACACAAGCATCAGTTGTCGTTCAGGTGAGTTACCGACCGCGCGGCATTGGGATGCCGGGTCATCAACATTCGTCGACATCGGCGACGTACAAATCAGTATAGTCGATCTCCTGTTCTGATACAACCGATCAACCTTAAAAAATTGAAAAGTTTAAGCTTGGGATTTAATGTCACTGAAATCTTTTAACATTGAGCGGAAAAACCGATCAGATTTTCGCCTACCCGATTCCAGCGAATGTTTTAACATTGGGATAATTCTTGTCAAACGCTGCATTTAGGAAAAATAACCCCAATGTCCTAGGCAAAACCGGGTTTTATTACAATTTTCATTGTACGTCGGTATAGACATCCACAATCTTTACATGTACAATGACGATAGGTTAAAAATCGTGTTTCAATGAACCCGAGGTGGAGCGATGCCAGACGTTCAAGATGATCGTGCAACCTTCTATAACACTGAATCGGATGATTTCATGGACGAACCGACGACGCCGAGCTCAGGCAAGCCGGACGTGATCAAGGTGTCCGCGAAATCGCGTTCCACAGCGGTAGCGGGGGCGATTGCCGCAGTTATCCGTGAACATCGGTACGCGGAAGTCCAGGCGATTGGTGCAGACGCAGTCAATCAGGCCGTCAAGGCGCTGGCGATTGCGCGGGGTTATCTGAACGGCGATCAAATCGACATCGTGTGCACTCCCTATTTCACTGAAGTTGACATCGAAGGCCAGGAGCGCACGGCGGTCCGATTCATCGTCGAACCCCGTCCGTAAGAGACGAATGCGTGTAGATTTACATCTGCATACGAATGCGTCCGATGGACAGCATACGCCATCAGAGTTAGTTGTGCTTGCACAAAAATTCGATATCATCGCGATTACCGACCACGATACAACGGACGGAATCGCGGAAGCCCAGGAGGCGGCTCGAAAAATCGGGTCGCCTCAAATTATCCCTGGCATTGAGTTCAGTGCTGAGGATGACGCGGGCGATGTGCATATGCTCGGTTACTTCATCGATATCCAAGATGCCGCGTTTCAGGCGGAACTGCAGAAGTTCCAGAGTGATCGTTTCACGCGTGGCCAGCGGATGGTTGAAAAGCTGGCGGCGCTCGGCTTACCGCTCGACTGGAACCGGATCGCCGCGTTGGCGGATGGCGGTTCGATTGGCCGACCGCATATCGCGCGGGCGATGGTCGAAGCGGGCTACGTCGAGACCGTGCGCGAGGCGTTTGATCGCTATATCGCCAATGACGGCATCGCGTATGTCGCGCGGCGGCGCTTGTCACCGGAAGAAGCTGTGCACATGATTCATGCCGCCAAGGGTGTCGCTGTGCTGGCGCATCCCGGTCTGCTGCCGGATCCCGAAGCGATGGTGCGCCGCTTGCTTCCGCATGGCCTCGACGGCGTCGAAGTGACGCATCCGAGCAATTCGGAAAGTGTGCGCCTCCAGATGCGCGCGTTAGCCCGCGAATTCAGCCTCATCATGACCGGCGGTTCCGACTTTCACGGTTTGGCCATCAAACCGGACGTCCGCATCGGCATGGAGACGCCGCCGGAAGGCTGTGTCCAAGCCCTGCGCCAGCGCGCGCAGCGGTACGCTACCCCTAAACCATAAATCGCTATGACGACCTATGTCATCCTGATCCGCGGGATCAATGTCGGCGGCAAAAACAAGATCCCCATGGCAGAGCTGAAAAGCCACCTTGAGGCCCATGGTTTTGCCAGCGTGACCACGTATATCCAGAGCGGTAACGTGATCCTCAAGTCTGATCTTGATGCCGCAACGCTGGCTGCCCAAGTTGAAACCCTCCTGGCAACCAAATTTAAGCTTGATAGCCCGCAGATCAAAGTCCTGGCGTTGACGCGCAAACAATTGCAGCGGGTCATCGAGCATAAACCGGACGGCTTCGGCGAGGAACCCGACAAATATCACAGCGATGCCATCTTCTTAATGGGGATCGACGCGCAGGCCACGCTGGCGATTTTCAATCCGCGTGAGGGGGTCGATCAAGTCTGGGCGGGCGACGGCGTGATCTACTCGCAGCGGCTCAGCGCCCAACGTACCAAAAGCCGCCTCAACAAAATCATGGCCGACCCCGCCTACAAACTCATGACCATCCGCAATTGGAACACCACCACCAAACTGCTCGATCTGGCGCTGCAAGCTGACGCCGATCACGACCGCTAGCGGTTTCAATTTTGCGCGTGTCCTTAAACTGCACACAGACCTTGGCTTGACAGGCCATTGTAGGGACAAGGCATGCCTTGTCCTCTCTGTTTTCTTCCCGAAATTAGGACGAGGCATGCCTCGTCCCTACGAAAAAGAAATCGGGCTGGCGAGTGCTGTTGTCTCCCCTCCCTGAATTCGGGGAGGGGCTGGGGGTGGGGTCGGTTTAAATCCCCGGATAATCCAGCAGCAGCACGTCGAGCGCGAGGCGCGCATTGGCGTTCGTATCCGTCAGCAGACCGATGGTCTTGCGCGTGGTGCTGACCGCCGTCGCCGCTTCTTCCCCGCTCATCCGATCTTTGAGCTGATCGAGCGCCGCCGCTTGATCGATGTTGGTCGGTTCGAGGCCGCTGTTTTCCGCCAGCAAGAACACATCCCGCCAGAACGACAGCCACAGTTCCAGCAGCGTGATCAGCGCCGCTTTGTCCTTCGATAGATCGTCGGACTGCTTGAAGCGTTCGACGCGCGTCATGCCGAGGATGTTGATCAGCAGATCGAATGCCCCCGCGCGCTGACCGAGCACCTCTTCATTATTGAGCGCGTTGATCGCCCAGCCCATGCGCCCGGCGCTCAGGTGTGCCAGCAGCCGCGCTCGATCCTCGTCCGCGTTGAACAGTTCCGTCAGCGTCTCGTAGACCGTCTGCACGGCGGCGGGGCGTAGATGGATCACCTGACTGCGGCTGGTGATGGTCGGCAGCACCGGCTCCAGCGACTTGGCCAGCAGAATCAGAATGGCGTGCGGCGCGGGTTCTTCCAGCGTTTTGAGCAGCGCATCCTGTGCGCGGGGCTGCGCCGTGTCGAAGTCGCGGAACACGGCGATACGGTAGCGCGCTTCGAACGGCTTGAGCGCCAGCTTCTGCATCATCAGGCGCAGTTCTTCGATCTTGAGCGGGCTGGTCTCGGAGTCGCGCTGCGTGTACAGCACATCCGGGTGATTGCCGGTGGCGATGCGGCGGCAGGCGGAGCACTGCCCGCACGGCTTGCGCTCGGGGTCGGTGCAGTTGAGCGCCATCGCGAACTGCCGCGCCAGCGTCTCTTTGCCGACGGACTCCGCGCCGACGATCAGATAGCCGTGGCGGATGCGTTCATACGCCATGCTCTGCTGCAAGTGCGCGACCGCCCAATCGTGCCCGTAGACCTGCCAGTGGTGTGTAAAAGTCGTCGTCATTCACTCAACATCCTGTTTCCTGAGACGATCATAGCACAGCCTGCGTTGCACACCATCCACGCCCGCGCTGTCGGTGAGGCATATAATGAGATCGACGTGCAGCAAGGAGGTTTGCTGTGGAAACCGCAGCTAAAACGCCGAAGAAGTCGAAACGTTGGCTCACGGTTCTCGTGATACTGATATATGGAAGCTGCTGTTTGTGGTCAACTCAGCTCTGGTTATCCGATTTCATCGGTTCAATTCAGGAGCCATTCATTCGCTATCCCGGCAGCGAAACGCTGTATATCGATTATGCGACACCACAAGGCAGCGCCGAATACTGGTCAAAACTGTATGTTTATTGGACGTCCGACTCCGTAGAACAAGTAAGTAGATTTCTGTTCGCATCGAGTTACCTTCTAATTCCGGCTGACGAAGCCGTTGATGAAAATGGGTATTCACCCTTGTGCCCATTAGGCTACTTCAAAGGCTGCCCAGATGTGGTTCAGGAGCGAGTTGAAGGTGGCACAGGCACGTTTCTTATTCGTGAACACGACTATTGGGCTGGGTGAGGGTTGGCAATTGATATTGTTCAAGTCGCATCGCGAGGGGCGAGGCTTGAGGGTGTTTAAAAAACATTCCTCAACGCCTGACTGCACACAAGCGGACGCGATTTATCGCGTCCCTACGAAAACGCATGTGGTTTGCGAGCGGTGTTGTCTCCCCTCCCCGAATTCGGGGAGGGGCCGGGGGTGGGGTGGGTTGTTTGATTTGCGGACAAGCCCAACGGGGCGTCCGCGGGATTGGGGGTGAAACGGACGCGCTGTTGCGCATCCCTATACCAGCGTACTATCTTGCTCCCCTCTCCCTTGGGAGAGGGGTCGGGGGTGAGGCCAGCCCCTAAAAGCTCGGCTGACTCAGCCCCAGCGCCAGATAATTCTCGCTCAGCCATGTCTGATAATCGGTGTTCGCCGAATCGATCTGCATCGCCGCTTGAATATCCGCGCGCGCCTGATCAACACGTCCTAAATTCAACGCCGCTCGTCCGCGATAGAACAGCGCGACCGAGTCCTGCGGATCGGCTTCGAGCGCGCGGCTGTAAATCGTCACGGCCATGTCATTATCATTGAGCGCGAACAGGTAAATCCCGGCGAGATCGGTATAGCGCCGCGCGTTATTCGGGTCCAGCGCAATCGCGCGCGTCTCGCTGTCTATCGCTTCCTGATAGCGCCCGAGCGCATAATACACATCGCCGATCAGCGAATACAGCGTGGCGCTCTCTGGCTGCAAGCGGATCGCCTCGTTGAAGTCGGCGAGCGCTTCTTCATACCGCCCCACGTCCGAATGAGCGCGGGCGCGCGCTTCGACGTACCCGCCGTTGTCGGGATCGAGGTTGATCGCCGCGCTGAAATCGCCAATGGCGGCGTCAGGGCGTCCTAGTTCTACCTGACTCAGCCCGCGGTAGTAGTAGGCGGTGGCGTTATTGCCATCGGCGTACAGCGCTTGCGTGTAGATTTCGACGGCGGTGGCATAGTCCTGCTGCGCGAAGTAGTAGATGCCGCCGAGATCCGTGTAGTAGCGCGAATTGTTCGGTTCCAGCATGATCGCGCGGTTCTTATTGGCGATCGCTTCCGCGTAGCGCTGCTGGTTGTAGTACAGGTCGCCCACCGACGAATAGTACGCGCCCACCTGCGGCGCCAGGCGGATCGCTTCATTGAAGTCGGTGAACGCGGCATCGATTTGCCCCTGTTCGCGGTTGGCGGCGGCGCGCCACGCGAAGGCATTGGCGCTGGTCGGTGCCAGCCGAATCGCTTCGCTGAACTGGGTCACGGCGTTGGCGTAGTCATTCATGGCGTAGGCGGTTGCGCCGCGCCAGTACGCGTTGGCCGGATCAGCGGCATCCAACTGCGCCGCGCTGTTCAAATCGTTGACCGCCGAGTCGTAAAGCTGCTGCGCGCGGAAGCTGACCGCGCGCGCTCGGTACGCCCAATCGGCGGACGGCGCGGCGCTCACAATGGCGTCGTAGTCGGCCATCGACTCGTTCCATAGTTGGAGCGCGTCATACAGCGCGGCGCGCTGCGCCCGCACACACAGATCGTCCGGGCTGAAGTCCAGCGCGCGGTTGTAACTGCCCATCGCTTCGTTGATCAGCCCGCGTTCGCGCAGGGCTGATCCGCGATACGTGTAGACTGCCGCCAGATTCAGATCGACGGCGCGCGCACCGGGCGCGGAGCGGGCAGCTTGGTTGAGCAGCGACACCGCCGCGCTGATCTGGTCGCTGTGGTACAGCGCCAACCCGAGCAGCGTGCTCACGGCGTAGGTTTTATCGTCGGGTGTGCTGACGAAATGCGCCTGACTTTCGGGCGTGCATTCGGCAATCGCCACGGGCTGCGCGGCACAGTGCACGCACCCCGCCGGGTTGATCGCATACTGCGCGTCGATACTGCCGAGCTGCGCGCTGCCCCACACGACCAACGCCGCGTTTTGCTGCGTCGCCAGTGTGAGCGCCTCGGCGCGGGAGTTGATCGTCCCAGAATGCGTTTGCACCTGCACGCTCACGCCGACGGGCGGGAGCTGCGCAATGGCCTGTTCCAGCCCCGCGCGCCACTCGTCGGTCACCGGGAAGTTGCTCCCGTTGTTGGCGAACTGCGCGATCAGGATGCGCGTGGTCGGCAGGGGCGCCGCGGCGCTCGCTGTGGGCAGCAGACGTGGCACTACCAGCACGGCGGCGATCACGACGATCAGCACGATGACGATCAGCGCGGCGATCAGGCGGATGGGGAGTTGACGGGCGTTCATAGGCTTTCCTTGCGTGCGGTGGTCAGTCTAAGCTAGCGTCAGTTATGGATAGTGCCCAGCGCTCGGTTGCTCCCCTCCCCGAATTCAGTTGAAGACAGGATACTTTTAACATTGGGAGCCATTCGGATCCGCATCTGAGGGAAACCGTGTTTGGTAGGGACGCGCAACGGCGCGTCCGTTTCGCTCCCAGTTCGAGGACGCCCCATGGGGCGTCCCTACAATTCCCTCGATTGTTAAAACTGTCCCTCCCTCAACCGAATTCAGGGTGGGGTCGGCTGTTTTATCCATAGCTGACCTTATTCTACGGTGAGTCGGGGAAATTGGTTGTTAGGTATTGACTCGGTTCGTTTGCGCATCTGCATTGACTCCATTGTAATCAACTCATATGATTCGCTAGTCAATCGTCAATACTGCGGAGGCCGCTATGCACCAGCTTGCTCCCAAACTGCTGTCTGCCATCCCGGATCACCTTGCGCCGGACGGCTCAGAGATTCGCGAACTGCTGCCCGTGACCGGCGCGAGCCTCGCGCACTGCACGCTGCCCCCCAATCAGATGTCCAAGGCGGTCAAGCATCGCACCGTCGAAGAGATCTGGTATGTGCTGGCGGGGCAGGGACAGGTGTGGCGCAAGCTTGGCATTGACGAACTCGTTGTCGACGCCGTGCCCGGCATGGCGCTGACCATTCCGCGTGACACCCACTTCCAATTTCGCAACACCGGCCCGGAACCGTTCGTGTTCGTGATCGCAACCTCCCCCAAATGGCCGGGCGCGGATGAGGCCATTTCCGTGCCGGATTACTGGTAGCGTATCAGTGTGCTTTTCGCCGTACATCCATGCCCTTTGAGCGACGTCGTAAAATGCTTTACAGGCGGCGCACAACTGGATAAGATGGATGGCATTATACGGAAAAGGTACATCTATGCGCTTTGACATTAACCTCGAGCATGCGCCCGAATTAGACGCCGACAACTACATCAATCGCGAGTTAAGCTGGGTTGATTTCAACACGCGCGTGCTTGCTCAGGCCGAAGACGAATCGCTGCCTCTGTTAGAGCGTCTCAAGTTTCTCGCCATCGTTAGCAGCAACACCGACGAATTTTTCATGGTGCGCGTGGCGACCATCCACAAAAAGCTGGCGCTCAACGTGCCCAGCAACCGCCCGGATGGCATTCCCTACCCAATCTTGATCGAAGAGGTGCGCGCCCGCGTGCTCACGCTCATGCAGCGCCAGCGCGAACTGATGCGCACGCTCCTGGGACAACTGCGCAATTACGGCGTGATGGTCGACGCGGTGAGCGACCTGCCGAAAGAGTATCGCCACGCCCTGCGCGAACACTTCTTTGAAGAGATCTTCCCCGTGCTCACGCCGCTGGCTGTCGATCATGCGCGCCCGTTCCCGTTCATCTCCAACCTGAGCATGAATCTGGCGATCTGCCTGCGGCGTAAGGGCGAACCCGACGAGCAGGACGAGTTTGTGCGCGTCAAAATCCCGGATACGATGCCGCGCTTGCTCAACGTGAATGATGTGGTGCGCAAGCACGGCGGCGAGCTGCCCACCCAAGAACGTTTCGTGTGGATTGAAGACCTGATCGCCGAAAATCTCGATCTGCTGTTCCCCGGCATGAAGGTCGTCGAGTTTGTCCCCTTCCGCGTGACGCGCAACGCCGACATCGACTTCGAAAATGAGCGCGAAGATCACCCGTACAGCAACAACTTCCATATCAGCGACATCATCGAGGAGAGCATCAAGGAGCGGCGCTTTGGGTCGATTGTGCGCCTCGCCGTGCCCGACGATGTCAACAAGCGCGCGCTGCGGCGGCTGCTCGAACACCTTGAAATCGTACCGGAACGCGATCTGTACCGCGTCAATGGCGCGTTGGGCGGCGCGAGCCTGTTCCAACTCACCGGCATCGATCACCCGGAACTGAAGTACACGCCCTATGTGCCGAAAATGCCCGCGCTGATGGAGTACGACAGCATCTTTGACGCCATCCGCGAGCGCGATTGGCTGGTGCATCACCCCTATGACTCGTTCGCGCCCGTCGAAGCCTTCTTCCAGCAGGCCGCGCGCGACCCCAATGTGCTGGCGATCAAGGCGACCCTTTACCGCGTCGGGCGCAATTCGCCCGTCGTGCAGGCGCTCATGGAAGCGCGCGACAATAACAAACAGGTCGCCGTGCTGGTGGAACTCAAAGCGCGCTTTGACGAAGAGCACAACCTCGAATGGGCGCGGCAGATGGACGAAGCCGGCATTCACGTCACTTACGGTGTCGAAGAACTGCCCGTCAAGACCCACGCCAAGATCGCGCTCGTCGTGCGCCGTGAACCGGACGGTGTGCACCGCTACGTGCATCTCGGCACGGGCAACTACAATGCCGCGACCGCCCGCCTGTACACGGATATGGGCTTGTTCACCGCCAACAAAGTGCTCGCCGATGACGCCTCCAAGCTGTTCAACCGCTTGACCGGCTATGCCCCCGCGACCACCTACCAGCGGCTGCTGGTCGCGCCGGAATTCCTGCTGCCCAATCTCGCCGAACTGATCGATCACGAGATCGCCGCCGCCCGTGAAGGCAAAGATGCGCGCTTGATCTTCAAGATGAATCAGCTCGAAGAAGATCTGATGATCCGCAAGCTGTATGAAGCCTCACAGGCGGGCGTGCAGGTGGATCTCATGGTGCGCGGCATTTGCTGTCTGCGTCCCGGCATCCCCGGCATCAGCGAAAACATCCGCGTGCGCAGCATCGTCGGGCGCTATCTCGAACACAGCCGCATCTTCTATTTCCACAACGCGCCGCCGGATCGCCGCATTTATATGGGCAGCGCCGACCTGATGCGCCGCAACCTGTACAACCGCGTCGAAGTGGTGTTCCCCGTACTCGACCAGCGCTTGCAGCGTGATATTGTGCATATTCTGGAGACCTACACCCGCGACAACACACAGGCGTGGGATCTCGCCCCGGATGGCGTGTATCACCGTTTGCAGCCCGCCCCCGGCGAAGAAGCGTTCTCCGCGCAGGAAGCCTTCATGACGAACAGCCTCGGCGTGTCCTAAGCCTCAGTCCGCGGCGGAGCGTGCACAGTGGTGCTCCGCCGCGGGTTAGAAAACTTGCATCGACAAAAACTAGGTAACGTGTCACAATAATCCTACGCTGCCGCAAAAACTCACTCAAAGAAAATATTCCTTTCAAAGCGAACTTAATCATTTTGCCCAAGCTGTGACACCGTTGAAGTCGCTGGTTAGGAGTACATCATTTTGGATCTGTGCGTAATTGAGGGTGACGGCATCGGACACGAAGTCGTTCCGGCAGCGGTCCGTGTCCTCAAGGTTGTCGCGCCCGATGTGATTATCCGCAAAGCGGATGCGGGTTGGGATACGTTTCTCAACGTCGGCAACCCGCTGCCTTATGACACGCTGCATCTGGCGATGGAATGCAGCGCGGTTCTGTTTGGCGCGGCGGCCTCTCCATCCTACCCGGTTGATGGCTACTATGTGCCCGTGGTGCGCCTGCGCCGCGAGCTGAAGACCTACGCCATGCTGCGCCCCACGCGCTATTTGCCCGTGCCGACTGCCCGCCCCGGCGTTGACCTGCTGGTCGTGCGCGAATCCACCGAAGACCTGTACATCGGCCATGAACACACGGAAGATGACGGGCGCATGGGCATCTCCGAAAAAGTGATCACCCGTGAAGCGACCGAAAACGTCGCGCATAAAGCCTTCCAACTGGCGATCAAAAACGGACGCCAGAAGGTGACCATCGTCCACAAGGCGAGTGTGCTGCTGCAAACCGATGGGCTGTTCCGGCGCGTGGCGCTGGAAGTCGCGCAGAACTACCCCGAAATCAAGGTGGAGGAGCTGCTCGTCGATACCGCGGCCTACTGGATGGTCAAAGACCCGACCCGCTTCGACATCATTCTGACGCCCAACCTGTACGGCGACATCCTCTCCGACATGGCGGCGGCGTGGGGTGGCGGTCTGGGACTCGCACCTTCGTTGAGCGTCGGCGAGGGCGTGGCGCTGGCGGAGCCGGTGCACGGCTGCGCGCCAGATATCGCGGGCAAGGGAGTCGCCAACCCGACGGCATCGATCATGGCGATTGCCATGCTGCTGCGCCATCACTGGGATCGGCAGGAGGCGGCGAATCGGGTAGAAAGTGCTATACGCGGCGCGCTGGAATCGGGCTACCATACGGCGGATATTCATCCGGATGGAGCCATGTCTACGGATGATTTCACTGAGCAGGTATGTAAAGGGTTATAGATTTGTAGGAATACTGAGTCAATATGAGTTATGGCTCAAAATTCCCACAGCTTGTGCAGCAAGATATTCGCTATAATTGCAGAAATTGGCGGAACGCGGGGACGCTCATGTCTATGGCGCTGGTGCTTGTAGTTGATGACGATACACTATCATTACAACTGCTGGAACTCATGTTAAAACGTGAGCAGCATGTCGTCTTGACGAGCGCCAGCAATACCGACACCGTCGACCTCATCTACCAACACCAGCCCGATCTCGTCATCCTCAACGACAATATGCCGCACGTCAGCGGCGGTGAAATGTGCAAGCGCATCAAAACCGACCCGCGCATCTGTCAGACCCCCGTGGTGCTGACGAGCGCGGGGCAGCGGGTGCGCGACCCGAACTATGTGCGGGACAGCCGCGCGGACGGGGTGCTCTACAAGCCCTGCGTCGCCGCCGATGTCCGCACCTGTGTCAATCAGCACCTCCGCTAACTGCTCCGCCGCCCACAGCTCAATAACTTCGGCTCATCGCGCAACGAACACCCCGCTTTTGCGTAATCATGGATATACTCGACAGTAATCCAGACGAAAGGTGTGTTCCGCATGGCGAACGTGATTAAGAACGTAGCAGTGCTTGGTGCGGCTGCGGTTGCTGGACTGTATTTAATCAATCCCACCGCGGGCGTGCTGGAATTCATCCCCGATATCGTGCCGATTATCGGTAACCTCGACGAAGCCGCCGCCGTCACCATCTTGATCGGCGCGGCGCGCTACTACGGCATCGACATCTCGAACATTTTCAGACGCGACACTGAACCGCCCACCCGCATCGACGACACGCAAAAGCCCAAACGTCTGCCGCCGCGGTAAAACACGACCCCAGCCCGAATTCAGGGAGGGTAGATGTGCGGGTTTTTAAAGTCCCCTCTCCTCTTTTCGGAGAGGGGATTTAGGGGTGAGGTTGATCTTCGTCGGGACGCGCAGAAGCGCGTTCGCTGTATCCGACCCCACCCACGCCGAATTCAGGGAGCGGAGACGTGCGGAACAATGTGCGTCGTTCCCCCTCTCCGTTCGGAGAGGGGGCTAGGGGGTGAGGTTGCTTTAACAACTGCTTTTCATACGCTAGGTGCAAATTAGATGCTTGATGACCAAACCTTAGCCAACTTGCGAGCCGCCCAGACCCTGCGTGGCGTCCCGCCCGAACACCCGCCGATCCCGTGGCGCAATCTCCGCCATCTGCTCTCCCTGCATGCGACCGTCACGCCCGACAAAGTCTTCCTCATTCACTACGACGCCAACGGCGACCGCGAAGAACTGACCTACGCGCAGTTCAACAGCCGCGTGCATCAGGCGGCCAGCTTCCTGTATGACGATCTCGGCGTGCGGCGCGGCGACCGCGTCGCGACCATCGCCTACAACCACAGCGACACGGTGATCCTGTACTTCGCCTGCTGGCTGATCGGGGCGGCGGTTGCCCCGCAAAACGTTAGCGAAGATGACCGCCGCATCGCCTTCATTCTGCGCAACAGCGCGGCGGTGGTGTGCTTTGCCCGCGCCGAATACCTCGCCCGCGCGGAGGCGATCATCTACGGCGACGCCGACGCGGGACTCGGCGCGGCCAACATCCGCCAGATCGTCGTGATCGGCGGCGCGTCGGACAACTACCTCAACTTCCATGACGAGATCGCCCACCGTCCGAACACCTTCATCTCCACGACCGAGCGCCCGACTCTGCACGACGAGGCGCTGCTCGTCTACACCAGCGGCACGACGGGCGCGCCCAAAGGTGTAGTGCTCAACCAGGCCAATCTGCTGATCGACGCGCAGGGCATTTGCCAGTGGCAGGGCATCACGGGTGGGCAGCGGCTGATGAACGTGCTGCCCATCCACCATGTGAACGGCATCGTCGTCACGCTGATCACGCCGCTGGTGGCGGGCGCGTCGGTGGTGCTCAACCGCCAGTATTCGAGCCGCCACTTTTGGGAGCGGATTGCCCGCGAAAACGTGCAGATCGTCAGCGTCGTGCCAACGCTCTTACAGTTCTCGCTGGATTACGCGGCGGAACAGGAAGCCAAAGGCGCGTCGCCGTGGGGCGAGGGTGTGACCCGCGCCGATCTGCTGCGCTTCCGGCATATCATGTGCGGGGCGGGGACGCTCGCCATGAGCCTCGTCAAAGCCTTCGAGGACAAGTTTGGCATCCCCGTGCTGCACGGCTACGGCTTGAGCGAGACGACCTGCTATTCGTGCTTCCTGCCGATCGACCTGTCGCCGGAGGAGCATACGCACTGGCTGCTCGAGTACGGCTACCCGAGCATCGGCTGTCCGATTGAGCCGAACGAGATGGCGATCTTCGACCCGTCCGGCAGCGGACAGCAGTTGGGCGCGGGCGAACGCGGCGAAATCTGCATCCGCGGGCACAACATCATGCAGGGCTACTTTCAGCGCCCCGACGCCAACGCCGAAACCTTCAAGTTTGGCTGGTTTCGCAGCGGCGACGAAGGCTTTTATCAGGAGGACGCGCGCGGGCGGCAGTTCTTCTTCATTACCGGGCGCATCAAAGAGCTGATCAACCGCGGCGGCGTCAAGTTCAGCCCCTTCGACATCGAAGAGATTTTGCTGGAAGTCCCCGGCGTGAAGGTCGGCCTCGCGGTCGCCTTCCAGAACGCCTACTATGGCGAGGAAGTCGGCGCGTATGTCGTGTGTCACGAGGGCGCGACCGTCACCGCCGAGGGGGTAATCGCCCACTGCCGGACGCGCATGCCCTTCGAGAAATCGCCGAAAGTGGTGGTCTTCGGCACGGAGATTCCGGTCACCTCGACGGGGAAGTATCAGCGTTTGAAGCTGCAAGCCCTGTTCAGCGAGTGGGAACACACGCAGTTCAAGAAGTAGGCACACGGTCGGCTTGGCTGCTCAAACGGCGATAATCGCTAATCCTGACTTCGAAAGAGGCTGATTGAACCATGAGTGACAAGCTGTCTTATACCGAGATTTATCTGCGGGCGTGCGATCTCATCAAGGATGCGGCGGAGAAAAAACTGGAACGCCCTTTAACACCTCAAGAACTCGCTCACATCTATAATGCAGGCTCTTTGATGATGCTTGAAAGTGTTGAAAGAGGCATTGAAGTGAGCACAAAAGCGAATCTCTCAGCGACTTTGCTCTCAACCAGCTTTCTTGATCGGCTTGACGAAACAAAAAGAGACTTCCCGAAACGTTTGGAGGAAGACTGGCTCATTCAACCGCTCAGCCAACAACTGATAGATAAACTCATGCAGCTTCCCTATGTTTACAGCCTCTTCCAAATTTTGTTGACAATGGAGCAGACCGCGCCGGAAGCGCGCTACCAAGAGCTGACACGTATTCTCGACGAGACAATTTGAGAACCCGCAATTGGTTCGTAGAGTGGGAAAACCGGCAGTTCAAGAATTTGCAGTTCGACCCCACCCCCCGGCCCCTCTCCGAAAAGAGGAGACGAGCGGCGTTTTGAAGTCCCCTCGCCCTTGGGAGAGAAGGAATGGCGAACCTGCTGTCTCCCCTCCCTGAATTCGGGGAGGGGCCGGGGGTGGGGTCGAAAAACCGCTGTTGAGCAACCTCCGAAAATTGGCATAATTTACGCCATCCAATCAACCAGCGAAAGCCAAACGATGAGCACCTTCCAACACGTGATTCAAACCGAGGCCGACCTCCGCGCCATTCTGGGCTATGCCGGGGGACCCGCGACCAACAAAGTCATCTCCGAAATCGACGACATCTGCCGCGCCTACATCGAGTCGTCGCCGTTCGTGCTGCTCGGCACCAGTGACGCGACCGGGCGCATGGATGTGTCGCCCAAAGGCGATCCGCCGGGGTTCGTGCAGGTCATGGACAGCCACACCCTGCTGATCCCCGACCGCCCCGGCAACCGGCGCGGCGACACGCTGACGAATCTGCTGCAGAACCCGCACATCGGGCTGCTGTTCCTCGTGCCCGGGCGCAAGGAGACGCTGCGCGTCAACGGCACGGCGCAGATCGTGCGCGACGAGGCGGTGCGCGACCGCTTGAGCATGCAGGGCAAAGCGCCCGTGTTCGTGATCGCCGTGACGGTGCAGGAAGCCTATTTCCACTGCACCAAGTGCATGGTGCGGTCGCATTTGTGGACGGACGAGCACAAGAACGACGCGCTGGTCTCGCTGGGGGTGGCGATCATCCAGCACGCGCAGCTTGATATAAGTCGTGAAGAGGCGGACGCGTATCTCGCCGAGGACGAGCAAACCGGGCTGTACTAGTCGCGGGGAGAGGGCGGGATGGTGGTGGTGTCCCGCCGTGACCTTGTGCAGTACTTCGAGGTTTCGGCTCAACATATCGACGAAATTGTGGAGGTTTTTGCTGAAATATGTATGAACTTTTATGAAACGACATAATACGCGAACAATTACCCATCAGTGGGGAAAAACGTATTGCTCTCTAGCCGACTATTAGGTGTTACAGTTCCGCCAGAGTAGAAAAATGGCTCTTTACTTCCGACCGTTGTCCACACCCCTCCAGACTCTTCATACTCATGCGGTATAACTGGACCGACCTCAAATTGCCATAAAGCTTCCGTAGAGGGTTGTAGTTCCTTCATCCAGCGCAATAAGGCTTCCCAAATTTCATTTGCACTCGCAGTTAATTTGTCTGCAAGTTCTGTAATGATATCTACTGCAGGGGCAAAATCAGCTGGACGCCATTGACCTGATGACCATCTAGCGGATGTGTATTTCTTCAATTTCTTAGATGTTGGTAGGTATATTTCCTTGTGCTCGTCTCTTAATCTGACTGGCGATAGACCATGTGTTAGAGCATTTCTATATTCTCTTACAGCCCGAAATACAGCCTCGTGGGATCTCAGCTCTGGTACATGCGTCGAAACTGTCTTAATTACTTCATGCAAATTGATTTGAACGGGACGTAGGGTGTTTTGGAAACTTCGAAAACCCTTTTCATATTCCTTTTCACAGAATTCCTCAACAATCGAAACAATCTCCTGCTTGTCTAGCTTAACGAATAACGGTATATGCCGTAGTTGTAATGCTAGGAAAAGGCTTCTGATGATTAAATCAGTCGCAGTCCCAAGGTGATATAGTGGCGTAGCTATATCGAGAACAGGGCTTTCCCTCAAATGCTTTAACTGGTAGTAGGCAAGGGTAAGTTGGAAGAAAACCCCATAATGGTTATTGAAAAGATCTTCAAACTCCACAGGTACTCCTTCCTGCAATTTAGAATAGTTGGTAGGGTCTCGTTTTGGCAGAATATACATTGTCCAAAATTCTGCATATCGTGGGAATTTTTCTCCCAACCCACATTCTTCTATGCCTCGTTTTTCTACTACATCGCCGAACTTCAGCAAGTATTCAACGAATTGATTCACTATACCCACCCATTGTTTTCGATCAGTCTTATACATAATAAGAATATTATGGATCGGAATCTACAGAGACACTGTTTTCTCGTTCTACCAAATAAACCACGGCACAGTTTTCCCTTCGACCATCATGTAGAGAGACCTACACAGGTCTGGAGGGAACATGAGCGAGCCGCATACTCAGGGAAGGCCAATCCGCCCCCGGCTCAGGGCATGCGCGTCGCGGGGTTCTAGCTCGAAATTTCGTGCTAAATCAGGTAAAATTGTGGGACATTTGCCCCGTGAGACGTGATGTATATCGAGCATTTGTCCCTCTCCAATTTTCGCAATTACGCCCGGTTAGAACTCGGCCTGCCGACCCTATGACTGGGGAAATGCGTCTGTGTGTCTGCGCATCAGCTTCGCCGCTCAGAATTCGTGAAATATGGTACAATCAGTGTTGAGTTGAATCTCCAACTCAATGCCTGAGCAGAACTGCTAAAGGAGAGTATCATGCTTAAGCGATGCTTTTTCCTTGTGGTGTGCGTGTCATTTTTGCTAGGCTTCGCCCCTATCCACGCTTTCGGCAACCCGCAGTGTACCAATTGGTCTGAAGTGGTGCGTATACGCGTCGCAAACCCTGAGACGGACGAGGTCGTCGACTTCGCCGCAGCTAGTCATTATGTGAATGGCCGCTTTCAATCAGGGGATCTTCATTTCACAGGTGGCAATCTAGCCGGTTTCCTCTATAACTCACCTCTCATCCCATTGTCAGGACGACCACAAGACCGAAGCTGGTTGGATGCAAACCTAATCTCCGGTCATATCGCTGCGACGGTTCAGGTCTTTAACATGCAGAGTGGTTTGTGGCAGATCATCGAAATGCGCATCCACACACACGCGCCCGCCGAATCTCACCCTTACGCGTTGGTCAATGGGGAATACATTCGCAATACGCAAGCAGTGGGTGGGTACGTGCTGGTGGACGGACAAATATGGGCTGATCTCGATCATGCCGATGGTTTAGATGTTCAAGCGTGGAACAGCAGCAACTGCGAGCCCCGCAGTTGACCGATACATGCGTCTCATCCTCGGGATGTACACGTCAAAAACTCACCCTACTTCTTTGATCAGCTAACATCATCTCCAGCCCCGCTCCTCTGGGAGCGGGGTTGCCCGCGCTGGCGGGTGGCTGAGCAGCTGCGCTCGCTCTCGAAATTTCGTGCTAAATCAGGTAAAATAAGCGGACATTTGCCCCGTGAGCTGTGATGTATATCGAGCATTTGTCCCTGTCCAATTTTCGCAATTACGCCCGGTTAGAGCTCGGCTTGCCGACCAATAACCCGGTCGTTTTGCATGGACAAAACGCGCAGGGCAAAACCAGCCTGCTCGAAGCGATCTACTATTTAGCGACCGCCAAATCGCCCTACACCGCCAGCGACCGCCAGTTGATCCACTGGCGCGCCGAAAACGATCCGATTCCGTTTGCCCGCCTGTCCGCCGAAATCTGCGCCCACAACGCGCCCATGAACCGCCTCGAAATGACGCTCATGATCGAGCGCACGGTCGATGGCGTGGCGCGGCTGCGCAAGGTGATCAAGGTGAACGGCGTCGACAAGCGCGTCATGGATATCGTCGGCCTGCTGAACGTCGTGCTGTTCCTGCCGCACGATCTGTCGCTGGTCGAAGGCTCGCCGAGCGACCGCCGCCGCTTCATGGATAACACGCTCGGTCAGGTCGACGCGGCCTATCTCAATGCCATCGACACCTACGAGAAGATTCTCCCGCAGCGCAACGCCCTGCTCAAGCGCATCAATGATCGGCAGGCCAGCCCCAAAGAACTGCGCTTCTGGGATGAACAGATCGTCGCGGCGGGCAGCATCATCATCGCCGGGCGGCAGAAGTTTTTGCGCGAACTGGAAATCCGCGCGCAGGACGCGCATCTCGACCTGACGGGCAAGCGCGAAGTCCTCACGCTCCGCTACCAGCCGAGCTTCCTGCCGACCTTCGCGGGCGATGGTCAGCTTTCGTTCGACACCTTCGGGCTGGATTTGCACCGCGAACTCACGCCGGATGAGATCGCGCCGCAGTTTGGCGACAAGCTCAAGGCGGAAGAAGGCGAGTCGATTCACCGCGGGATGACGCTCTGCGGGCCGCATCGCGACGAACTGCGCCTGTTCATCAACGAGCGCGATTCGGGGTTGTACGGCAGTCGCGGACAGGCGCGCACCGCCGTCATGGCGATCAAGCTGGCGGAATTGCAGTGGATGCGCGACCGCATCGGCGAATACCCGGTGCTCCTGCTCGATGAAGTCGTCGCCGAGCTCGACTCGCAGCGCCGCGCTTACCTGCTGGAACGCATCGACGGCGTGACGCAAACGCTCGTCACCACCACCGAGCTCGACATCTTCACGCGCCCCTTCCTCGACCGCGCGGCGATCTGGCGCGTCACCGACGGGCGGATCGACATTCACGCGGGCGAAAAGCCCACGCCGTAAAATCAGCCGCACGCTGCTAATCGAATCGACTCATTGTAGGGACGCGCTTCTGCGCGTCCGTGACGGCGTACAGCCAGAAATCCGTTTTCTACAGATCAACCTCACCCCAAACCCTCTCCGAGCGGGAATACTCGTCGCTATCTTTAAGCCCCTCTCCCTTGGGAGAGGGGTTGGGGTGAGGCGTGTTATCTCCCCCCTCCTCTAGGAGAAGTAAGCCAAGCAGAGCTTTAAGTCCCCTCTCCTCTAGGAGAGGGGCCGGGGGTGAGGTTTGTACAGACACCGCCGTGTGCATGGCTTTTCTCCCCTCTCCCCTCGCCCCGCTTGTGTGGGAGAGGGGTTGGGGGTGAGGGGCGTTTACCGGGGGTGAGCTTAATTTTTCATAATCGCATCCCTTTTGCGGATAGGGATGCATCTGCGCTTATGATAGGATCACTTTCATAATCCGTTTGACAGACACAGGAGCAGGAGCGGATGCAGCAAGCAGTCACCCAGTGGGAAATTTACACGCACACCGTTCAACACCCGCCGACCATCAGCGGGCGCGTGCGCATTCTGCGTGGCGCGTACAGCCCGCAGTTGGACGTGCAGCGCGACGTCATCGTTTATCTGCCGCCGTCGTATCACGACGCCGACACGCGTTACCCCGTCGTCTACATGCAGGACGGGCAAAACCTGTTCGACGCGGGCACAGCTTTCGGCGGGCAGGAATGGCACGTCGACGAAACGATGGAGCAGCTCGCCACCGAAGGCATCGAGGCGATCATCGTCGCGCCCTATCACGGGGGCGAGAAACGCATTCAGGAATACAATCCATTTCCGCACGTGTGGCGCGGCAAAGGCCAGCTCTACCTCGACTGGCTGCGCGACACGCTCAAGCCGCTGATTGACCGCGATTTCCGCACGCTGCCGGAACGCGAACACACGGGCATCCTCGGGTCGAGCATGGGCGGCTTGATCAGCATGTACGCCTTCTTCCACCGCAGCGAGACCTTCGGTTTCGCGGGGGTGATGAGCCCGGCCTTCTGGATCGGCAGCGGCGCGATCTACGCCAGCCTGCAGGACGCGCCGTATGTGGACGGCAAAATCTATCTGGATAACGGCACACGCGAAACCAGCGCCCGCCGCATGAATGCCCTGCTGATCAAGAAGGGCTACAATCCGTGTGGTAATCTGCTCTACGTGGTGGAGCAGGATGCCGAACACACCGAATCGGCGTGGGCGCGCCGCATGCCGGACGCGCTGCGCTTCTTACTGGGGAAGTAACCCACCCAAACAGATAATCCCCTCACCCCAATCCCTCTCCCACGCAAACGGGGAGAGGGGCGACCCTGCGAACAGTGATGGCTCCCCTCCCTGAATTCGGAGGCGTGGGGACGGGGTGGGGTTGACGTCCAGGAAGGTAATTAGACATGGCACAAGCATGGTGGCAGCGCGGCGTCGTCTACCAGATTTACCCGCGCTCGTTTATGGACTCGAATGGTGATGGCCTCGGCGATCTGCGTGGCATCGCCTCCAAGCTCGATTATCTGAAGTGGCTCGGCTTGGATGCGCTGTGGCTCTCGCCGATTTTCCCCTCGCCGATGGCCGATTTCGGCTATGACGTGAGCAACTACGTCGATATCTATCCGCCGTTCGGCAATCTCGACGACTTCGATCATCTGCTCGCTGCGGTGCATCAGCGCGACCTCAAGCTGATCCTCGACCTCGTGCCGAACCACACCTCGAATCATCACGAGTGGTTCATCGAGTCGCGGTCGTCGCGCGATAATCCCAAGCGCGACTGGTACATCTGGCGCGACGCCCAACCCGACGGATCGCCGCCCAATAACTGGCTGTCGTATTTCGGCGGCCCCTCGTGGACGTGGGATGAGACGACCGGGCAGTACTATCTGCACAGCTTTCTGGCGGAACAGCCCGACCTCAACTACCGCAACCCTGAGGTGAAGAAAGCGATTGCCGACTCGATCCGCTTCTGGCTCAAGCGCGGCGTGGATGGCTTCCGCGTCGACGTGATCGACCGCATGATCAAAGACGAACAACTGCGCGATAACCCGCTCAATCCCGATTGGGTCGAAGGGCGTGACAACCCGACGTGGAAGTATTTGCGCGTGTACAGCGAGAATCAGCCGGGCGTGCACGACCTGATTCAAGAGCTGCGCCAGGTGTTCGAGGAGTTCAAAGACCGCGTGATGATCGGCGAGATCGCCTATTCGACCGACCCCACGCTGATCACGGGCTTCTACGGCACGGATGAAGCGCCGGAGATCCATCTGCCGTTCAACTTCGCGCTGCTGATGCTGCCGTGGCAAGCCGAAGCCGTGCGTTCCTTTGTCGATCTGTACGAGGCGAGCCTGCCCGCCGATGGCTGGGCGAACTACGTGCTCGGCAACCACGATCAGATGCGCATTGGTACGCGCATCGGTTTGGAGCAGGCGCGCGTCGCCGCCATGCTGATTTTGACGCTGCGCGGCACACCGTTCATCTACTATGGCGAAGAACTCGGCCTGCGCGACGTGGACATTCCGCCGCACTTGTACCAAGACCCGCAGGGGATCAATCTCGGCATCAGCCGTGACCCGCAGCGCACGCCCATGCACTGGGATAACTCGCCCAACGCCGGGTTCACCACCGGTGAACCGTGGCTGCCCCTGTCGCCCGATTACCCGGTGCTCAACGTAGTCAGCGAACAGGCCGATCCCACGTCGATGCTGATGTTCTATCATACGCTGTTGGGCCTGCGCCGCTACACGCCCGCGCTGCACGCCGGGTCGTATCGCTCGGTCGAGTCGCCGGAGGGCACCTTCGTCTATGTGCGCGAACATGCGGGCAAGCAGTACCTGATCGCGCTCAACTTCTGGAACGTCGGACGCGCGCTCACGCTGCCCGGGCGCGGCAAGGTGATCCTCTCCACGCACATGGATCGCGGCGATGCGGTCGCAGAACTGCACCTGCGCGCCAATGAAGGCGTCGTGGTGGAGTTGATCGGTTAGGCTAGCGTGAAGTTGTTTTAGAAGCGGCGGACGCAATAAATTGCCCCACAAAATTTTGGTCCGGCGAACCGCGCCCCTCCCGAATTCGAGGCCGGGGTCGGATCGCCCTTTCAACTTCGACAACCCTTCTCCCCCTCTCCTCTTTTCGGAGAGGGGGCTGGGGGGGTGAGGTTATTTTACCCCTTCAACCCCGAGAACAGCTCGACCAGATTGCCATCAGGATCGCGGAAATGCACGGTGCGCATGCTCCAGTCGGGGCGATTCGTCGGCACGGCGACCAGTGCGACGCCTTTCGCGCGCAGCTCCCCCGCAGCGATATCCACATCATCGACCTGATAGGCAATCACGACGGAGTCTTGGGCGTCGGCCTTGGGCGGTTTGGCCTGCGTCTCGACCACCGCCGCCATCAGGTCGCGCCGAAACAACCCTAGACCGACGTCCGGCGTCAGGTGGAAGGATGCATAAACGTCGGTCTCGTCGCCTGACGCGACGGGTAGCCCGAGCACATCGCGATAGAAGCGGAAACATCCGGCGAAATCGGTGACCAACAGGCGAATCTGGCTGATGCGCGGCTGCATGTGCACACTCCTCTGGATTATCCGAACAGGACTATAGGATAACGTGAGTTAGGGATAAGTTGAATGCAAAGCGATCTGTTTCTGAGCAGTTCCCCTCACCCTCTCCCAGGCAAGCGGGGAGAGGGTGAAATCTGTCTCCCCTCCCCGAATTCGGGGAGGGGCCGGGGGTGGGGTCGGTTGCGAACAGCCGCCTAGTGATCTCGTCTGTTTTATCCCTAACTGATGTAAGAATAGAACAAAAATGCTAATTTTGCCAAAACGCGGCTATTGAGTCCGCGCCACCACCCACAGAATCAACGTGGCGACGACCAGTACGACGCTGACGACTCCCGTCACACCCAACGTCAGCAGCTTGAGGCGCTTGCAGATCACCGCCGCGCGGGCGAGGTTCGGCAGGTGGGTGGGATAGCGCCGCACGAGCAGCAAGAAGCAGATGTTTTCACCCCAATCGAACAGGGCGGGCGCGAAGGCGAACACCGGCACCTGGGCGGCCAGCAATTGACCGTAGAGCGTGGGCATCTCCGCCGCCTGCAGCAGCGCCGTCCACACCAGCGCGAGGAACAGCGACGCGAACAGCGGGAAGAAGAAGTCGACGATGAAGAAGTAGGTATACAGCCGCTTCGACTCCGCCGTGTAATCTGGCAGCTGCGTATAGATCTCGGCGGCCGTCAGCTTGTTCTGAAAATCGAAGGCGTCGTGTTCGTTGATCGTACTTGCTCGAAACTGCGCGCCGATCTTGCGCAGCAGCCGGAACGCGGTCACTTGCAGGGCGAGGGCGAAGAAAATGCTCAACGGGGCTTGCACGAGCGTAGACAGCGCTGACATGATCATGAGACGGGTACGCGCTCCTTGGTAAAGGTCTTCAACCACGTTTCGAGGGTGAGCAGACGGAACACCACTTCGACCTGCGGCGCGCTGCCATCAAAGTGCGCGCGCAGCAGCGCTTCCAGCGCCGGACGCTGGAACAGATCGCGAATGCCCGCGCCATCATCCAGCAGTACGGCTTGAATGCGCTCGGCGAGGTCGGCGCGGAACCAGTTCAGAATGGGTGTGCCGAAGGGCTGCTTGGGGCGTGCCAGCGCGAAGGCGGGCAGCAGTGGACGCATCGCTTCGCGCAGCACGTACTTGTTGCGCTGCATGCGGATGCCGCTCGGCACGCGGGCGGCGAAATTGAGCAAAACCGGATCGAAGAAGGGGACGCGGGCTTCGAGTGAGTGCGCCATCGTCACCTTATCGCAGTTGAGCAGGGCGTTGCCCGCCAGCCACGTGTTGATGACCAGCGCCTGCGCAAAGTTGTACGCGTCGGGCGCCAGCGACCGATCCACGATGCCCGCATAGGTGGTTTCTTTATGGTGGGCGGTGTCCCACGCGGCTTGCAGGTTCGCGCCGTAGAGTTCGCCGCGCAGCGTATCGGTGAGCACCAGCCCATCGAACGATTGCAGGCGGCGCAAGCCTTCATCGCGCGGCAGCAGCGACTGGGTGAGGCGCGGCAGGTAGGTCGGCAGCGCGCCGATTCCTCGATAGCGCTTCATCATCGGGTAGTAGCGTTCGAGCCGCAGCAGCGGTTGGGCGAAGCCGCGCAGCATGCGCCCCCACGAGTTCTGCGCGCGCAAAATCTGCGGGATGGCGGCGTGCGCCATGTACCCGCCGAACAGTTCGTCGCCGCCCAGCCCGGTCAGCACCACCTTGACGCGCTTGGCTGTGGCTTCGGCCAGCAGCATCAGTGACACGGCAGAGGGATTGGCGTTCGGCTCGTCGTGGTGATACACGTAGCGCTGAAAACCGTTCCACCAATCCTCGGCATTGATCACCCGCTCGTGATGCGTGGTGTGGAAATGCGCGGCAATTTTACGGGCGTGGATCAGCTCGTTATCGGGCGTCTTGGCGTCATAGCCGACGGTGAACGTCTCAATCGATTCGGCTTGCGGCCGCATCAGCGCCAGCACGGACGCCGAATCCACGCCGCCGCTCAGGAACAGGCCGACGGGAACATCACTGCGCATGTGCAGGTTGACCGACTCGGTGAGCAGATCGCGCGCGCGAGTGATCCAGCCCTGCTCGTCGTCCGCGCGTAGATCGATGGCCGTGCCCACGCCGAAGCGCCAGTGTTCCTCAATGCGCGTCGTGCCGTTCTCGGCGACGAGATAATGCCCGGCGGGCAGGCGCTGCACACCCTTGAACAGCGTGTCCGCGCCGATCATGTAGCCAAACGAGAGGTAGGTGTCGAGCACATCGAGGTTGAGTTCGGCGGTCTCGTTGAACGCCTTGACTTCGCTGGCGAAGTGCAGCAGGCCGCCGCGTTCCCACAGGTAGAGCGGCTTCATGCCGATGTGATCGACGCCGACGAGCAGCCGCTTGCGCTGCGTATCCCACAGCGCAAAGCCGTACATCCCGCGCAGCTGGTCAAACAGCTTGAAGCCGTATTCCTCGTACAGGTGGATGATCGTCTCGCCGTCGCCGTCGGTGCGAAAGGCGTGCGCCTTGCTCCTCAGGTCGCGGCGTAGTTCCTTATAGTTGTAGATTTCGCCGTTGAAGACCAGCGCGATGGTGCGGTCTTCGTTATACAGCGGCTGATCGCTCCCGGCGATGTCGATGATGCTCAGGCGGCGCATGCCCAGCGCGACGTTTTGGTCGCCGGACGGCGCGTAGAAGCCGTCGCCGTCGGGACCGCGATGCCGAATCGCCGCGCACATGCGCTGCACCAGCGCCAGATTCGCGCGTCCCGCCCCGCTCACATCGACCACACCGCAAATTCCGCACATTGTTTGTCGTTCCCTCGTCCGGATAGGCGCGCATCATTCTAACATATTCGCCGCGGCTGTCGCGTGTAACCCCTCACCCCCTGCCCCTCTCCCATGCACGCGGGGAGAGGGGAGAAAGCGCTTTTTTCCGTCCCCCTCCCTGAATTCGGAGGCATAGGGTCGGATGCTGCGGACGCGCTTCTGCGCGTCCCTGCGAAAATACATTCGGTTTGGCGAACGTCTTATTTGTCTCCCCTCCCTGAATTCGGGGAGGGGTTGGGGGTGGGGTCGGATGCTGCGGACGCGCTTCTGCGCGTCCCTACACAAACGCATCAAGGGGTG
This sequence comes from Candidatus Flexifilum breve, assembly GCA_016717205.1. Taxonomy (GTDB): domain Bacteria; phylum Chloroflexota; class Anaerolineae; order Aggregatilineales; family Phototrophicaceae; genus Flexifilum; species Flexifilum breve. Next base: position 681,972 of record JADKGC010000002.1, on the reverse strand, counting down.
AGGGGAAACACCTCTGATCTCTCACGGCTTTTTCATAACGAAACGCATTAAGATAGACTATAATGAAATATGTAATGTTGTCGGCTATGGACGAGGTGCAGAGATGACCAAGACAATCGTGGCGCTCTACGACGACTTTTCGACCGCGGAGCGCGTAATCGATAACCTGATCGAAGCAGGCTTCACGCGGGACGACATCAGCGTGATGGCGAATGACGCGAGCGGCGAATACAGCAGCTCGCTGGAAGATCGTGATATGGTGCTGGACGGCGACGTGAGCGCGGGCGAAGGCGCGGGCTTCGGCGCCGTGATCGGCACCTTGATCGGCGTGGGCGTCTCGCTCATCCCCGGCATTGGTCCGGTGATCGGCGCGGGGCCGCTGGCGATTGCCCTGACCGCGGGCATCGGTGCGGCGGCGGGCGCCATCACGGGCGGCATCACCGCCGGGTTGATCGACATGGGCGTCGACGAAGATGACGCGCACATCTACGCGGAGGGGATCCGCCGCGGGGGCACGCTGGTCAGCTTGACGACCAACGACGAATGGGCGGAACGCGCCGAAACGATTATGAACCGGTATCACCCGGTCGATATTGATACGCGCTCGTCGCTGTGGCGCGAAGGCGGCTGGTCGAATTTCGACCACGCTGCGCCGCCCTATAACGCCGAGCAGATCGAGCGGGAACGGCTCGCCTACCGCGACTATAACGTAGCGCGGGGGATGGGGGCGATCCCCGAAGAGGACGTGTTCAGCGATCAGCAGCCCCGCGCGAGCACGGACACCGTCCCGACGACGGGCGGCATTCCGTTAGCGGGTAATCCGGAAACCATGCAGCGCGCCTCGGTGGAGGCGGATATGCAGCGCGGCATGTCGACCAACCCGGGCGGCATGGGCGCGAGCGGTCGGAGTGGTATGGGCAGCAGCGGCAGCGGCAGCACCGCTGGGACGAACAGCGGCACGCCGAGCGGTCGCGCGGAAGATCGCGGTGCTCCGGCCGTCACCGATTATGACAGCACGAGCGGTGGTCGCTGGGCGGCGGAAGCAGCCACCCGCGCGCAGAACGAACACGCCGCGAAGATGGGCGGCGCGATCCCGCATTCGCAGGTTGGCACGACCAGTTCCAGTGACGTGAGCGCGGGCGCAATCCCGCCCGGCACGGAACGCCACCACGAAACGTCGCACGCGGTCGATGAGGCCATGCGCCGCGACACGACCGGCAGCGAATACGCGACTCCGGAAGAAGAGCTTGAGGCGAACCGTCGGGCACGGGCGTATACGCGCACGGCGGGCAAGCCGGATCCGAATCCGACCGATATCAACAACCTGAATCGCTAAGCGAAACCTCACTCCCGACCTCTCCTACACTAGTGGGGAGAGGGGCAACATTGCCAACAATGTCTGCTCCCCTCCCTGAATTCGGGAAGGGGCCGGGGGTGGGGTCGGAAACGGCGGACGCGCTTCTGCGCGTCCCTCCAGCCATCGACTCGATTTCCCCCAATTTCCCCAATTCCCAAAATTGCCCCTTGCACCTGACGTAACGTCAGGCTGTATGCTGTATCGCGGTTGCTCAAGATGAGGAGATACAGCATGAGCAAAAAGCCTGTGTTCGGCCAGTGGACGGAAGCCGAAGAAGATCAATACACCGACGAAGCCGCGCGTCGCTGGGACGAAAAGACCGTCCGGCAGTCACAGAAGTTGTGGAAGAGCTACTCGGCGGAGAAGCAGCAGCAGATCAAGGACGAGGGCGGCGCCATTTACGTCGATCTCGCCGCCGCCATGCCGCAGGGCGCGGAGAGCGCCGCCGTGCAGGCGATCCTCGCCCGCTGGCATCAGCATCTGCGCTACTTCTACGAGCCGACGCCGGAAATTCTCGCCGGGTTGGGGCACGGCTACAACAACGATCCGGCGTTCCATGCGACGTTTGCCGCGGTACACCCGGATCTGCCCGCCTTCATGGAAGTGGCAATCACGTACTACGTCGAGCAGCTGAATGCGTAAGGTCAGCGCCGGATCGCAGTCCGACGGTGTTCAACGAGCAGCTCTACACCCTGCAGCCCGCGCCGGCGGACGCGATTCATCGCGTCCCTACGAGAACACATTTGGTTTGGCGAGAGGTGTTGGCTCCCCTCCCCGAATTCGGGGAGGGGCTGGGGGTGGGGTCGGAATCTGACTTTTTTGACACCCTCTGAATCGCGTCCCTACGAAAACCCACTTGGCTTGGCGCACGATGTTGGCTCCCCTCCCTGAATTCGGAGGCGTGGGGTCAGGTTGCGCCCCTACCTGTTTACTCCACGCGGATCAGCACCTCGGCCAGCGGCTTTTTGCTGATGTTGGGCACTCTGGCATCTGCCGCCGGGTAGCCGACCGGGATCACCACGTAGGCGCGTTCGTTGGCGGGACGGCCTAAAATCTCCGCGAGGAAGGTCATCGGGTTGGGCGTGTGCGTGAGCGTCGCCAAGCCCGCCAGATGCAGACTCGCCAGCAGCATCCCCACCGCAATCCCCACCGATTCGGTCACATAGTAATGCTTGATCTTCGTGCCATCGTCACGCACACCGTACGCCTGCGCGAACACGACGATCAGATACGGCGCGTCTTCGAGATGCGGCTTGTGCCAGTCGGTGTGCAGATGCGCCAGTGCGTCCAGCCATTCCTGACTCATGCGCCGCGTATAGCTCTCGTATTCCTCGGCTTCCGCCGCTTCGCGAATCTTGCGCTTGATCTCCGGATTGCTCACCACGACGAACGTCCACGGCTGCTGATTCGCGCCGCTCGGAGCCGTCGCCGCCGCTGCAATGGCATTTTCGATCAGCTCGAAGGGCACAGGTTCGGGCGAAAAATCGCGCACGGTGCGCCGTGACCGCATCCGCGTGAGAAAAGCGTGGGACTGCGCGTGCTGCTCGTCCGGAGCGATCCGCTCAAAGGCTAACGGAAGGCGATCATCATCAGTCATGGGCTGGCATCCTTCGCTGCATATAGTCTGCGGCGAAGTATAGCCGCTCTCCCGTCCCATTTGTTACAATGGCGCGATTGCGAACTGAGCTTTAATGGTATCGGGTATGGTCGCAGACGAGATCAAACGCTGGTTGTGCGGCAAATTGACGGGCGTCGAAAGTGTGCGCGGCTGTCAGGTGGCGAAAGACGGACATCTGATCGCTCACACGTGGACGGGCACGCTCATCTACGTGTATCTGCTGGATGAGCCGGTGCGCGTGCGCAACCTCAAGCGGATATTGAGCGAGGGGACACGCGTCGGCGTGGGGTCGCTGTTCATTGTGGATGCGGCGCTCGTGCCGTCCGATGGCGCGCTGACCACCCCTGACGAAGGCTTGCTCGCGCTGCACGCGCTGTATCGCGACAAGGTGTACACCTATCGCCAGACGACGGACGGTTACGCGGTCGGGCAGGTGCACTTTAAGCCGCTCGGGCGGGGCAGCGAACAGGAAGCGTGGTACGGGCCGGATGTCGAGATCAAGCATCTGCCGTCGTTCCGCGTGTGGGTGAAGCAGCCGCAGTCGATCCGCGGTGATTGGCTGGTGGCGAATTTCGGCACGGAGGCGTTCTGGAAGCAGCCCGACTACATCACCGGGCGCAATGCCTTCCGCAAGCAGACTACGCGCGGTCACACCCAGTTCTACACGTGGAGCAATTCGAGTTGGGCGGATGTGCCGGGCGAGGGGTTTCGCACACCCGTCGATCGCCTGCCGCAGTCTGAGCTGGATCGCGCTTACGAACTGCTCGGCTTGGTGCGCGGTGCGTCCGACGACGAGGTGAAAGCCGCGTTTCGCAAGCTGGCACGCGAATTTCACCCCGACGTGAGCAAACTCCCCAAAGAGGAGGCCGAAGCGCGGTTCAAGCGGCTGTATGCCGCCTACCGCTATATCAAAACGGCGAGCGGCAGCTAGGGGACGGGGAAGCGCAGTTCCGCATCGTTGACCAGCAGTTCGAGGCGCGCCGCCGACCAGTTGAGGTTTGGGTCGAGGCTGTGCAGGAAGTCGATCACTTCTTGCATGCTGTTGAGGCGTTGAAAGCGCAGACGAAAGATTTTGACGAGCATGATGCCCACGTACTTGACGATCTCGTTAGTCGAGCCGACGCTGACCACCCAGCCGAGGTTCGGGTGCTTGGCGACTTCCAGCGATTCCTGCCCGCGCTTGATCTGAATCGGCAGGTTTTCGGCGGCGCGCATATCCATAATCAGATGCGCCGGCCCGCCTGCCGCGTCCAGCAAAATCTTGAAATCGGCGTTTGACCGTTCCATATCTTCGATGGTATGCCGCCCATACACGCGGGCATACGCGACTTTGTTGGGAATCAGCCAGTCCAATGAATACATGCCCAGTTGCTCCTAAGTTGTCCACAATGGAAGCAGTATAACGTGAGTCGATGCTCGTAAAGCCTTAAACTGTCTGTATTTTTCCTGAATAAATTTCTCGTTCAGCCGCATGAATTGGATTTGCATCAAGCGCTGGTTAGGAACAAACTCTGTCCTGTGTTGTTTAGCGGAATCGCTTCCAAGAGGTCGATACATGCTGGCCTTCCCCTCAAAATGGATCCAAATCAGCGTGGTGCTGGTCTTGCTGCTCACTGGCACTGCGCTGCACGCGCAGACCGGACGAACGCCGCTCACCCCCGAAAACATTCAAACCGCCGCGTTGGTGGAGGTCCAGCCGTGGGCTGGACGGTTGCGCGCTTTTCGATTTAGCCCGGATGGGCGCTGGTTGGCGGGAACGGGCGTTATTGCCGGAAACGCCCACGATCCGCTTGGTATCTGGGATACCACGACGTGGGAACTGATCACCATGCAGCCCATCGATTGGCGTGGGGCGCTGGCGTTCAGATCGGACAGCCGCCTGGTCGCGTTTTCTCAGGGGGAACAAATTGTCGTCTGGGAACTGGAACGCCGCGCCGCCGTGTTGACCATTGCGCGCAGCAGCACACCGGATGGTTTTCTGGATAACTATCCCACCGCCATCATTTTTACCCCGGACAGCGCTCATCTGATCATCGGCTATCGCGATGGCCAGCTCGAAATCTGGAATATTGCCGCGGCGGCACCGCGCTTGGTAGCGGCCTTCCGTCCGCATCGTGTCCAGATCGGGAATTTCGCCATAAGTCCGGATGGCACGCTGCTCGCGGTCGCATATTCTCAAAATGCGGTGGCGCTCTGGGATCTGCGCGGTGGGATTGAGGCGGTTGCTCCCGGTGATTTGCTGCCCTCTGCGCGGTTCGTCAGCTCGGAGCGGTTGGAATTTTTGCGCGATGGTACGCTGCTGGGCATGTTTGGCAGTTTTGGTTCGCTTGCCCTCTGGGATGTGCCAGCGCGTCGGTTACTTGATCCGCGATTGGAGGCGGCCTACTTTGCGGAGTCCGTGCTGCTCAGTCCGGATGCCCGAACCTTGGTGTTCACCACCGACTATGATCGTGAACTCGGCTTTTTGGATATCGACAGCGGGGCTGGGGTGAATTGGACCGTAGATGATCGGTATTCGCCGCTGGCCATGAACGCCGATTGGAGTTTGGGGGTGCTCGGCGGACGGCAGTACGTCACCGCGCTCGACCCGGCGGGTGGTAGGCTGCACTCGTTGCTGAATATTGGCGCGCAAGCGGTGGCCATCACGCCGGATAGCTCGGCGATCATCGCCTCACCGGGTAATCAGCTCTGGGTGTTCGCCCTGCCGACAGCGGCCCAGCCCGCCCTCACGATCTATCCGGCACACCTCCGTCAGGCGGCGTTTGTGCGCACCGAGCCGGATGTTGCCAGTCACGAAGACCTCGTCCCAAAGGGTGAGGTTTCGGTCATTGGGCGGGATGCTGCGGGTGACTTTGTGTATGTGCTCGATTACGGCGGCTGGGTGCTGAATGATCCCGCTTTCATTGACCTCAATGGGGTGAGCGTCGACGCGCTGCCCGTGTTCCCGATGCGCTGATCACGGCGGCGCGGGGATGGTCGCGGCGAGCGGTATGGGATCGGCGCTCAGCACTTCGACGAAGCCCGCCGACACCCATTTGGCTTGTCCGTCGAAATCCGTGACGAGATACCAGCGGTCCGCCCCGACATCGACATAGGCGATCACCGGGAGGGTGAAGTCCGCCCCCGCCGAGCCAACGACCGGGTAGTTCGTGCCGGGACCGCTGCGCAAATTGACACCGGCGATGATGCGCACCTGCGCGATTTCCGTGGGGAAGCTCGGCGGCGTGCTGATCGGCATGGCGGTCGCGCCCGCTTGGGGTGGGGCAAAGCGACAGTTCGCCGCATTCACGTTTACCTCGGCGTTGACTTGCCCGTCCACGCTCACACGCAGCCAGTTCCGACCGGAAACCCGCGCGGTACGCAGTGTGGTTTCACCCGCCAGTGACCCTGCCGCGGGAATCGTCAGCGTGCCGCCCTGATCAGAGAAGCGCACCTCCCAAGCGAAGGTCACGGCATAGCGATTGTGGTTGTAAATGCGCCAGTACAGCCAGTGATCGCGATCTGGTGAGCACAGGGCGATGACCACCAGCGGCTCCTGCTGATTGGCGGGTGACGAATTCACTTGTGTCACCAGTAGACCGATGATCACAAGGGCGATGCCGAGCGCGCTGGTGAATCGCATCATTGCTGACCTACGCGAACCAGATCGGGTTCGTCCACGCGCGCCCCCCATGCGGATCGCGCACGGTGACGCGGCAGTAGGCGGATTTGAGGCTGCGGATCGACAGTTCGACTTCGGTGATGTTATGCCCGTGCTTGTACGCCGCCCATGAGCCCTTACCCGTCACGAACACGCTTTCGCACGGGGAGCAGCGGATCTTGATTGTCTCGCCGGGGGTCACCTGTACATCGTGAATGAGCGGCCCGGTGCTGCTGTAGAAGTCGCCGCGTTTGAGCGCTGCGAGGATCGCTTCTGGCGTGAGCTCTGCGCTTTTCACCCAGGTCCACCCGCGCAGCGTGTCGCGGAAATCGGGCTTGAAGTGTGCGTCGTCGGTCGCCAGCGCGGTGAAGCGATAGCCGCGCGCGAGCATCACGTCGAGCATGTACACGCTGTCGATCTTGTCGCTGTGATCCGCTGAGATGCCGTTGATGATCTCGATGGCGTGTGTGTCGCGCAGGCTGATCACGTCTTCTTCGGTCAGGTTGTACCACGCCGGGTGCGCCACGGTGACGAACGCGCCCGTCGCCAGCGCGCGCTGCGCAATTTCCGGACCCGTCTCATCCGGCGTTGGCCGCGCGAAATCGAGCGGCAGCCCGTTGGCGAGGATGTGCCAGAGTTCGCCCGTACCGGTTTTGCCCGCGTGCAGCTCTGCCCCGTGCAAGGTGACGAAATCCGGCGTGTGGTAAGCCGACGCATCGGTGTGCGGATAGTGGTAGTTTTCCAGAAAGTGATCGGTGATGGACAGGAAGTGGTAACCGTGCTCCCGGTAGAACTTGCACACCGCTTCGACGCTGATGCGGCCATCGGAATTGGTGGAATGCGTGTGCAGGTTGCCTTTGTAGAACTGGCCGGGTTTGGCGAAGGGAAGATTGTTCAACGTTCGTCCTCTAAATACACATTAGCCCAGTAGTAGGGCTGAATTTCGCGCAGGGTTTTGGCGATCCAGCGCGTCGGATCGGCGGGGTCGGGCACGGCGACTTCGACCGCGCCGCCCCAGTGGCGCAGCCGTTCCTGACAGATGCCGCATGGTGTCAGAATGACGATGCGCCCGCTCCCATCGTAGGCGACGCAGGCCGAGGCGGTCACCTGTTTGTTGAGCGTGTGCGCTTGCAGGATCGCGCCCGTTTCCGCGCATAGCCCCCCGCCGCCGTACTCCGGCTCGAACACCGCGCCTGTGAACAGGTCGCCGTCAGCGGTATAGATCGCGGCGGCGACGCCATAACCGGGCGGAAAACGGCGTTGGAGCAGGTCAATCGCCGCATCGACTAAGCGTTGATCGATCTTCATACCGGCAGCGTCAGACTTTCCAGATCGCGCGGGTAGTAGGTCAGGCTTTCGAGGCCGTCTTCGGTGACGACGACCGTATCCGAGTGGCGGAAGCCGCCGACACCCTTCGAATACAGCCCCGGTTCGACCGTGAATACCATCCCCGGCTGAATCACGGTCGTATCCCCGAGGTCGAGGAACGGTCCTTCGTGATAGCGCAGGCCAATCGCGTGGCCGACGTGGTGTTTCCAGTACGGCATCAGATCATGCTGTTCGTAGTAAGCGCGCACGATCTTGTCAACTTCCGAGCAGGGGACGCCGGGGCGAATGGCGTCCAAAGCGGTATCTTGCAGCGCCACCATGTGATCGAACAGGAACTTCTGCTCGTCGCTCGCCTTGCCCATGACCATCGTGCGTTCGAGTTCGGAATGGTAGCCCCACACGGGCGCGGCGGCTCCGGTCACCAGCACATCGCCGGGCTGGAAGGTCAGATTATTCGCCAGCGCGTGCGGGATCGCCGCGTTGCGCCCGATCTGTCCGCGATACCCGGCGACGACGCCGCCGTAGTATTCGCTCTGCCCGCGGTAGATCGGGCCGATGGCGTCGTACATGGCGCGCGTCGCCTCGTCGCCCGCCCGCTGGCTGACTTCGGTCTCGGTCGCGCCGACTTTGGTGTAGCGCTGCAGCAGCACATGCCCGAGATTCGCCCAGACGCACGCCTCACGAATCAGACGAATTTCGGCGGGCGACTTGATCATCATCGCGTCTTCGACGAAAGCCCGAATATTGCGCACGGGCGCATTGAGCATCTCCGAGAGTTTGGGGCCGCGGTAGCCGAATACCCACGGGTAGCCGTCTTCGTCCGCGCCGACCGGGCCTTGCATGCCCATTTCGTCGAGCATCTTCTGAAAAGCGATCATCGGGTGCGCGGTGTACGGATATTCGAGGTAGTGATCGACGCGGTCGATCAGCGCGTTGGCCTGCGCGTGTTCCAGTTCGAGGCGCGGCACGAACATCCCGCGCTCTCCGCGCTTGTTCATGACGAAGGCCATCGGGCGCTCGGTGGGGATGAAGGCGAAGCCCGTGTAGTACAGCACATACTGGCGGTCAAACAGCACGACGCCGTTCAACCCTTCGGCGTGCAGGTGCATGAGCAGTTTTTCGCAGCGCTGACGGTGTTCTTCCGCGCTGATCTTCATCTGCGTAACGGGCATGGCTTTCCCCTCCTGATGGGATACGTAAGAACAATTTTCAAAACATGCAAAGCAACCTCACCCCCCAGCCCCCTCTCCCAAGGGCGAGGGGGTGAAAAGCGTCCCGCGCAAGCCCCTCTCCTCTAGGCGAGGGGTTGGGGGTGAGGTTAAATTTTCACCTGAGCTGACCGCTTATGCCATTCGGTCGACTGCTGGTAGGCGTGACCCGCGCGCAGCAGCACATCTTCGCGGAAGGCGGGCGCGAACAACTGCATCCCAATCGGCAAGCCCTGACTGTCGAAACCGCACGGCACGTTGAGTCCCGGCACGCCCGCCAGACTCGCGGGCAGCGTGAACACGTCTTCGAGGTACATGCTCAGCGGGTCGTTGACGTTCTCGCCGAGCTTAAAAGCTGTATTGGGCGAAGTCGGTGCGGCGATCACATCCACGCGCTCGAACGCCTTGTCGAAATCCTGCTTGATGAGCGTGCGCACCTGCTGCGCTTTGCCATAGTAGGCATCATAGTAGCCCGCGGAGAGGGCATACGTCCCGAGCATGATGCGGCGCTTGACTTCCGGCCCGAAGCCTTCGCCGCGCGTCGCCTTGTAGGTATCCCACATGTCGCCTTTATCGACGCGCGCCCCGAAGCGAATGCCGTCATAGCGCGCGAGGTTGGCGCTGGCTTCGGCGGGCGCGATGATGTAATAGACGGGCAGCGAATAATCGGTGTGCGGCATGTCGATCTCGATGATCTCCGCGCCGAGCGCTCGAAGCTGCTCAATCGCGGCGTGCACGGTCGCGTCCACTTCCGGCTGCGTCCCCTTGATGAAGTACTGCTTGGGCACGCCGACCCGCAAGCCTTTCACATCCCCGTTGAGCGCCGCGACGTAATCCGGCACCTCGACGGGCATGCTGGTCGAATCGAGCGGGTCATGCCCCGCCATGATGCCGAGCAAGCGCGCCGCATCTTCGACCGTGCGCGTGAGCGGGCCGGGGCAGTCCAGCGACGAGCCGAACGCCACCAAGCCATACCGCGACACGCGCCCATAGCTCGGTTTCAAGCCGACCAGCCCGGTCAGCGAGGCGGGCTGGCGAATGCTGCCGCCCGTATCCGTGCCGATTGCGCCCGCCGCCATGCCCGCCGCGACCGCTGCTGCGCTGCCGCCGCTGCTCCCACCGGGCACGCGGTCGAGATTCCACGGGTTGCGTGTGACGCCATAGGCCGAGTTCTCGGTCGAGGAGCCCATCGCGAATTCGTCCATGTTGGTCTTGCCGAGCAGCACCATGCCCGCGTCTTCCAGGCGCTTGACAGCGGTCGCGGTGAAGACCGGCGTGTAGCCCGCGAGGATTTTCGATCCGCAGGTGGTTTGCACGCCCGTTGTCGAGAGCACATCCTTGATCGCCAGCGGCACGCCCAACAGCGGACGGTCGTCGCCGTTGGCGCGCTGCTGATCGGCGCGGGCGGCATCCGCGAGGGCGCGGTCGGCGGTCACGGTGATGAAAGCGTGGATCGTCGGTTCGAGCGCCGCGATCTGGTCGAGGTAGGCGCGCGTCAGTTCCACGGACGAGATGTCACGGTTACGCAAGCGGCTCACAGCGTCGGAGAGGCTTAGGCGAGTCAGTTCAGACATGGAGTTCTCTCTATGGTGATCAAATCACGGAGAGTATAGCACACAGGGAAGTGACAAACAGCGCAGTTTCACATGAAACTCACTATTCTTACAAAGTTAATTTCGGTTACAATGAAGTAGTACATTTTAGGTATTGGGAGCAGCACCATGGGCTTTGCACGACAGTACCAGCAGTTACGACAGGCGGGCGTCCTCGCGCACATGACCTCGGAAGCGCGGCATGCGCTCGGCGCGGAGGCGATGAAAGTGGAGTCGCTGTTCGATCTTTTGCACAGCGCTGCTATCATTCAGGATGGCGTGGATGGTGAATGTCCCGCGGGATCTGATTGGATCGCCATTGAAGACCAGAGCGGTAAGCAGGGCTATATTGCCGTGACGCCGGATCAGAAGCAGATTGTCGCGAACATTTTCAAGCTGATCTAGTTTATAGGCGTCCGTTTACAGTGCACAGTTTTTGCCTTGCATTGTGGATCAGCTGCCCCTACTTCGTTTTCACTGTGAACTGTAAACTTAGAACTGTAAACTACTCAGGTGAAGCATGACAGTTAACGACCAGAACGATTTTGACGGGCTGATGCGCATCGGGCGGATCGTCGGCCTGACGATCAAGACGATGGCGGAAGCGCTGCGTCCCGGCATGACCACCGCCGAGCTCGACGCCATTGGCGCGGCCTATATGAAGTCGCAGGGGGCGCAGTCTGCGCCGCAGTTGGTGTACAAGTTCCCCAGCGCGACCTGCATCAGCATTAATGAAGAAGTCGCGCACGGCATCGCCGGGGATCGCGTGATTAAGCCCGGCGATCTCGTCAACATTGACGTGTCGGCGGAACTCGGCGGCTACTTCGCGGATTCGGGCAGTACATTCCCGGTGCCGCCGGTGCGCCCGGAATACCAGAAGATTTGCGATACGGCCAAGATCGCCCTCAAGCGCTCGATTGACGCGGCGCGGGCGGGGCAGCGCATCAACGCCATTGGCAAGGCCGTCGAACTGGAAGCGCGGGCGGCGGGGTTGAATATCATCCGCGAGTTGAGCGGGCATGGCGTCGGCAAATCGATCCACGAGAAGCCGAGCATCCCCAACTACTTTACCAAGCGCGCCGACGACCGCCTGACCGATGGGCTGGTGATCACGCTCGAACCGTTCATCACGAATGGCTCGGGGCGCGTTTACACGGCTGACGACAACTGGACGATCAAGACGCCGGACGGCGACCGCACCGCCCAGTACGAACATACGATCATTGTGCGCCACGGCGCGCCCGTGCTGGTGACGGCGGTCTAGGCGTAGTTCAGCGCCCCCTAAGTCCCCTCTTCACTTGGAGAGGGGACTTAAACCCCATGCTTGTTTCCTCGCTCCTCTTTTCGGGTAGGGCGATGAAGTTGTTCGACTATTTATTAGCATCACCTAACACCTGTCGCTTTTGTTCAAGCTTCTGCGCCCTACATCCCGTATCATAAGCAGTATCAAATCAATTCAACCAACTGAACTAAGGAGAGCCACCATGAGAAAACTCGTCGTGACGGAGTTCATGTCGCTGGACGGCGTGATCGAAAATCCGATGTGGACGTTCAAATACTGGAGCGACCCGATCGCCAATTTCAAAGGCGAGGAGACCGCCAACAGTGATGCGCTGCTGCTCGGTCGTGTCACCTATGAAGGCTTCGCGCAGGCGTGGCCGAACAGCCCGGATGAGGGCGCAGCGTACTTTAACGGTGTGCGCAAATACGTCGTGTCGAACACGCTCAAAACCGCTGACTGGAACAACTCGGTCATCATCAGCGGCGATCTCGCCACCGAGGTCAACAAGCTCAAGGCGCAAGCGGGCACGAACATCACCGTGCACGGCAGCGGCAAGCTGGTGCAGTCGCTCCTCCGCGCCGGGCTGGTCGATACCGTCCGCGTGCTCGTCTACCCGGTTGTCTTGGGGCAAGGGCAGCGCCTGTTCGAAGACGGCACAACCGCCACGCTCAAGCTCGTGGAATCCCGCCCGCTTGGCGATGTCATCGGCCTGATCTACGAACCCGAACGCTAACGGCCCGCTTTTCGCCCCTCTCCCACGGGAGAGGGGTCGGGGGTGAGGTCATCTCTCCCCTCTCCTTTAGGAGAGGGGTTAGGGGTGAGGCCATCTCTCCCCTCTCCTTTAGGAGAGGGGCCGGGGGTGAGGCTAGCTTCCCCCACTTCACTTCTTCACGTTGATCTGCTCTTCCAGAATGGTCTGAATCTTCTCGATATTGGTCGGGCGCAGCATTTCCTGCAATTCAGTATCATTCGACACGTCCAAACCCTGTTTTTCCAAGAGCAGCGCGAGCATCCGCATCATTTTCGTCAGCTCGTCCTCCGCGAGAATGTCGAGCTGCAAATCCATCTCCTGCCGCAAATCCGCCACCCGCTCCCCGCGATTCTGCGAGATCAGCACGATGATCGACAGGAAGATGGCCTCCAGTGACACAATCATCGTCAGCAGTTGAAACGGAAACGGGTCAAACGGTTGTAAGCCGGGGATCAGGCCGTTATTCCACGCCAGCCAGATCGTGAACCACACCACATTGAAAATCAAAAAGCCCATGCTCCCAAACCGGCTGGTCAGCGCATCGGCGATCTTCTCGGGGGTGGTGCGGCGTTCGTCGGCTCTGGCTTTCAGGCTGTGTATCAGGCGGCGGCTGGAAAGAACGGCATCTCGTGCGTTATCACGTGCGCTTACCCCGTTGTCCATTTGGCATCCCTTTGTGTCTTCATAATGCGTATTGTAATTATAATCCACATTACGTTGACGGGAACGCCCTCAATTCGTGGAGCGCATATCGCCCCTCGCCTTTAGGTTCACGGCAGGACAGTCTTAATTTTTCGAGACTGTCTTCCCTTAAACGACACCTTGTAGGGACGGCCTTCTAGGCTTGTCCGCAAATGATTCACGATTCTCAACGGTTCATACAAGGCAATTCGAGTTCACCCCTCACCCCCTAACCCTCTCCCACGCAAGCGGGGAGAGGGGAGAAAAGTGGCTTTTGCTGGCTCCCCTCCCCGAATTCGGGGAGGGGCCGGGGGTGGGGTGAGCCGTTTAATTTGCGGACAAGCCTTTCTGGCCGTCCGCTGACCTCGGATGCGCAGAAGCGCGTCCCTAGACAACATGTTTTCCTCACATGATCGCCTTAATGGTTCCCCATGTTAAAAGTGTCCTGTCCTCAATCTTTAGGAGAGGGGTTGGGGGTGAGGTTGATCTCTTTTACTTCACCCCGGCTAACTGCGCGGGCGTGTGCCCGACATAATATTTGAGCGACCGCGTCAGATGCGGTTGATCCGCATAGCCGGCCTGCGCCACCACGTCCAGGATCGAGCGCCCGCGCTGCAAGAGCGTCATCGCCTCCCGCGCCCGCTCAATCTGCGCGATGGCGCCGTGTGTCAACCCGGTCGCCCGCAAAAAGCGCCGCTGCAGCGACCGGGGCGACACGCCCGCCGCTCGTCCTGCCAGCGCCGCATCCACCACCGGGTCACGCGCGATCAGCCCCTGCCGTTCGAGGCGTCGCACAAACACATCCGCATTGTCGAAAGTCGGCACTTCCCACGCGGACCCGTTCAGCCAGAAAGCGCGTTCGCCCGCGGTGAGCGGCAGCAGCGCATCCCCATCCACGAGCGTTTCTGTCGGCAGATGCGGCATGAACGTGCCGAGTTTGAACGTGATGCCGAGGAATTCCGCCTCTTCTGGGATCGGTGCGGGCGACGCTTTCGTCTCCGGCCCGCGCAGATGCACAGTGAGTTCGCCGCGATACCGCGTGATCACCATTTCGCACTGCGCCGCCGCCGCGGACATAAACGATCCGCCGCGCGCATCGCTCCGTGTCTGCCACGCAAACCCCACCAGCGGCGACTCAAACATCTGATAATCAAACTGGAAATCCATTCTGCTCCTTCCAATTTCCCCTGTCCGCTAGGAGAGGGGCTAGGGGTGAGGTTGCCCTTTCTTATCTCCCCTCGCCTCTAGGAGAGGGGCCGGGGGTGAGGTTGCTTTTTCTCTTTCTCCCCTCTCCCCATGGAGAGGGGCAGGGGGTGAGGTTGCTCTTTTTTATCTCCCCTCGCCTCTAGGAGAGGGGCGGGGGTGAGGCTATCTTTCTCCCCTCTCCCCATGGTTTAGACTCCGACACATAATCGAAAGGGCTCAGGCAGGTCAGCTGCCTGAGCCAAGAGGGACGGGACGAGCCAAGTGGCGTAACGGGCGTAGACCAAGGCAAACAAACGCAGTCCTAGGCGAAAGAGGGAAAAGTGCTGCCGCCGGCCGGGACGAGCGACGGCACGAAAGAGGGGTGGTAAAGTCAGCACGAGAGTACCAAGGGTTAGGGTGTAGGCATAGGCCAAGGTCATGACCAGGAGCAAGCGCTGAGCGTGAGCGGGCGTCCAGACGCGAGAAGTCTGCCACTGCCAGCCGTCTGACTTGAGGTCACGAAAGGCCGCTTCTTGCCAGTAGCGCAGCGCGTAAGTGAAGTCGCTCACATAGGCCGCATTGGTGACGAGACACCAGGCTTGGTCATAGGCGGGTTGCCATACGACTAAAACCGTGGCCGCGAGCCAGCCAGCTTTCTTAAACACGACGCCCGACCCGCGCCAGCATTCCCCGCGTTTGACCAAGTGCCGTAAGGGGCGGTCGTGGCCGGCACGGGTGCAACAGCGCGTGTCGTTCTGCACCCGAAACAAGTAGTGCCAGCCCAAGCGGTCGACGGCGCGGATTAAGTCTGGCGAGGTGCCAATGCCGCGATCCGCTTGCAGCAGCGGTTGACAACCGACCGGCAGCACAGCATCAATCCAGCCCAACAGCGTAGTAATGAGTTCTACCTGTCCACAAGGCATGTGGACGTACGCCCAAAACACCAACGGTAAACAGCACGACTGGTAAGCCAGTCCCACCACCATTACGCGCAGATGGTTACCTAGTTTCGTTTCATCTACCAGCAGTACCGGGTGTGCTTGCCCGACCCGCGCCAGCACCCATCGGCTCCAGTCCTGACAATTTCCCTGCCAACTCACTCGCTCATTGGCAACCCACCGCTCGAACCGTCGGCGTAGGCTTTCGGGTTTGCTCATCCACCCCAAGACCTCAGCCACCCGACTGGCGCTGCTCTGTCGGGCGATGACCATGCCCACGCTGTACAACGCCACCACCAGGCTTTGCCAATATCCTAATTCAGGCAAAATGTGCGCGATTTGGGCTTGCCATTGATACAATTGCTCTCGACTCATCCTCGTGTTCTCACTTGGCCGTGCAAGACACACGAGGATGAGTCTACCCTCTTCCCCAAAACTGTCGGAATCTAAACTCCCCATGGAGAGGGGCGGGGAGTGAGGTTGCTCTTTCTCTTTCATCACTCCTCCGCCAGGCATCACTGCTGACGCTGTCTTTCTCCCCTCGCCTTTAGGAGAGGGGCCGGGGGTGAGGCTGTCTTTCTCCCCTCTCCCTATGGAGAGGGGCCGGGGGTGAGGTTCTCCTTCTCCCCTCGCCTCTAGGAGAGGGGCGGGGGTGAGGTTACCCTTTCTTATCTCCCCTCTCCCCATGGAGAGGGGCGGGGGGTGAGGTTCCTCTCCTATATGTTCCCACCGCCCGGTTTCGATCCGGTATACACCGCCCGTGGCCGAATCAATTCCCCGGTCGCGTACTGCTCAATCGCATGCGCGATCCACCCCGCCGTCCGCCCCAAGGCGAACAGCGTCAGCGGCGCGTCTTCCGGCAGCGCCAGCACCCGCGCCAGCGTCACCAGCGCAAAGTCGATATTGGGCGCGCGGTCGATCACCTTCTGCGTCTGCTGGATAATGCGCTCCGCCTGCGCCAGTACGGGATGCGCGCCGTAGCTCGACCGCAGCAGGTTCAGCAGCGCCGCCGCTCGTGGATCGCCCTGCTGGCGGTAGAGCACATGCCCGAAACCGGGGATCCGTTCGCCGCGCTGCAACCACGCGCGGATCACGGGCTGCGGGTCGCCTGCCGCCTCGACCTCGCGCCAGAACGCCGCCACCAACCGCGTATTGCCGCCGTGCTTGAACCCCTGAATCGCCGACAAGCCCGCGTTCACCACCTGATACAGTGTAGCATCGGTCGAAGCGACCACCCGCGCCGCGAATGACGACGCATTCAGTTCGTGGTCCGCGCTCAGGATCAGCGCCGCGTCGATCAGCCGCACATCTGCCTCGGTGGTCAGCTTCCAGCCCGCCGCCAGCCGTTCGGCGCTGCTCCCGCCGCCCACCCCGCTGATCGTCCGTTCCAGCAGCAGCAGAATGCGCGCGCCCGTCATGGGTAGCGCCGCCTTGTCGAACGCCCGCAGATCGTCGTCGGCGGCCAGCGCCAGCACGAGATGCATCCGCGTGAGCGGCGGCACCGGCACGCCCTCGATCTCCGGCTCAATCGCGAACGTCACCGTCTGCAGGAACAGCTTGTAAACGGTCTCCCAACTCCCCGTCCACAGCAGCGTGGCGACCTCCTCAAAGGTGCGGGTGAGCGCCAGTTCGGTGGCGTCGTGCCCGCGATAGTACAGCTTCTCCTCGTCGATCAGCGTGAGCGCGGACTCCAGCACGGGGGAGCCCCACTGGAGCGCCTCGCGTGCGCCTTTCTCCGGGCTGCCGCGCTGCGCCTTCCGCTTGAGCAGCTTCTCCACATCCTCCGCGAGGTAGCGGCGCTCGCGGCTGTCCTTCTCGCCCGCCTCACTGCGAATCAGCCCGCGGCTCACATACGAGTACAGCGTCGCCACACTGATCCCGAGCATTTCCGTGGCTTGCTTGGCGCTCAAATAGCGTGAAATGGTGTCATCTCCAAACTCAGAATAGATTGATTGTCAGAATCAAGATTGACAAGTTTCATCAATATATCTACCTTTTGAGAAAGACACAAATTGACACCCAAAGGATACGTTTTCATGCTGACAGAACCCGCCACGCCGGAGTATTTTCTCGACAGTTTCCCGCGCGATCAATTCCCGCAATATGTGTGGACCGACCGCCCCGCCCACCTGCCCGCGCAAGCGTGGACGACCGAAACGACGCACCGTGATGGGCAGCAGGGCGGGCTGCCGCTCAACCTAGAGCAGAGCCTCGCCATCTACGACCTGCTGTGCCGCTTCACGGGAACGAGCGGCGCGATCCGGCAGGCGGAGTTCTTCATCTACCGCCCCTCCGACCGGGCGGCGCTGGAAGGCGCGCTCGAACGCTGGCGGGGCGGCGCGCCAATTGAGCCGACGACGTGGATTCGCGCCAGCAGCGCCGATGTCGCGCTGATCAAGGCGCTCGGCGTGCGCGAGACGGGCATGCTCGCCTCCGCCTCGGACTACCATACGTTCCACAAATTCAAGCCAGGAGGCCGCAACCAGGCCGCGCAGATCTATCTGGATGCGGTGCGGACGAGCGTGGATGCCGGGATTCGCCCGCGCCTGCACCTCGAAGATGCGACGCGCGCGCCGATGGAGTTCATGCAGCCCTTCATCGAGGCGGTGCAGGCGATCTGCGAGCCGTCCGGTTTGCGCCCCAAGTTCCGCGTGTGCGACACGATGGGCTTAGGACTTCCCTATGACGATGTCGCGCTTCCGCGCAGCATCCCGCGCATCTTCCAGACGCTGCGGGCGATGGGTTTGCAGCCGGAAGACCTCGAATTTCACCCGCACAACGATACGTGGCTGGTGGTGGCGAACTGCCTCGCGGCGATCCGCGAAGGGTGCGCTGCGATCAACGGAACGTCGCTCGGCAAGGGGGAGCGCACGGGCAACGCGCCGCTGGAAGGCGTGCTGCTGCACCTGATCGGCATGGGGTACTTCAAGGACGACGCGCCCGACTTCACGGCGCTGAACGAGCTCGCGGGGCTGTATGACGAGATGGGCGATCCGCTGCCGAACAAGTATCCGCTATACGGGCGGGATGCACACCGCACACGCGCCGGAGTCCACGCGGACGGGCTGAACAAGTTCTGGTGGATGTATGCGCCGTTCGACGTGCCGAACCTGCTCGGTCGCCCGCTGGAAGTGTCGCTGACCAAAGACAGCGGCATTGCCGGGTTGATCTTCGTCATCAAGCAGCATGTGGGCGTGGAGCTGCCGAAGGATGATCCCGGTTTGCAAAGCGTGTACGCGTGGATGCAGGCCGAGTTTGACGGCGGACGACAGACGAGCATCGAGTGGGAGGAGCTGGAAGGGCTCGTGCGGCAGAAGCTCAGCCTTACTCCCCAGCCGCTCGCCTAAACGAGAGGGGAGGAATGAGCAGCCTCACGCTTAGCGTACAAACCTCACCCCCGGCCCCTCTCCTAGAGGTTCACGGCTGGACAGTTTTAACATTGGGAACCATTGAGACACCGGTTTGAGGGAAAACAGATTGTGTAGGGACGCGCAACGGCGCGTCCGTTTTGCGCACAATTCGGCGGACGCCCTGTTGGGCGTCCCTACACTCGCTCGATTGTTAAAAGTGTCCTGTCCTCAACCTAGAGGAGAGGGGAGAAGATCAGCCTCACCCCTAACCCCTCTCCCACGGGAGAGGGGGAATAAGGCTAGCTTCATTACTCAATCCAGTGTTGAGTGTGGGCAAACCTACAGCTTGCCCTTTTTCGCCAAAATGCCCCGATACAACTGATCCAGATCCATGACCAGCCGATCAATGCCGTAGCGGTCGAGCATCAACTGCTGGGCGCGCGTCGTATCCGGTGGCGCGGTGACCGTCCGGACGATGGCATCCGCCAGCGCGTTGACATCTTCGGTCGGCACGAGTGTGCCGAGCGCCCCTTGATCGAGCAGATCGGGCAGGCCGCCGACCGCCGTCGTCACGACCGGACAGCGCGCTGAAAGTGCCTCGATCACCGAGACCGGCGTCCCCTCATTACGGCTGCTGATCACGAGCGCGTCGAGATCGCTGTACACGGGGGCGACCTCGCGCACCCAGCCCACAAACCTGACGCAGTCGGTCAAGCCGAGCCGCGCGGTGGTCGCTTCCAGTTCGGCGCGCAGTTCGCCGTCGCCGATGATGGCGAAGCAGGCATTGGGCAGGCGCTCGCGCACTTTGACCGCCGCTTGCAGGAACAGCTCATGATTCTTGATGGGCACGAGCCGCCCGACGATGCCGATCAGCGGCACATCCGGCGCGATGCTGTGGGCGCTGCGAAAGTCGCCGGATTGACGCGGCACGCGGGCGAACGCTTCCAGATCCAGACCGAGCGGCAGCACCGTGATACGACTGCGGCGGGCGATACCGTACTCTTCCGAGAGTTCGCGGCGCAACCCTTCGGTGAGCGTGATCACGGTGTCGGACAGGCGCGCGGTGATCCGCTCCAACAGGATGAACATCTTGGTTTTAGCGGGGCTGAAATAGCCTTGAAACACATGCCCGTGAAACGTATGCACGATGACCGGGACGCCCGCCAGCTTAGCCGCGACGCGCCCAACAAACCCGGCTTTCGCCGTGTGCGTGTGCACCACCTGCGGCTGCATCTCGCGCATGAGCTGGTACAGTTTCCAGATCGTGCTCAGGTCGCGCAGGGGGTTGAGCGACCGCCCGAGCTCCGGCAAAAGCAGCGGCGTGACGCCATGCTTTTCCGCGAAGTACTGCATATCGCCTTCGCCCGCTTCGATGTTGCCGCAAACGAGCGTGCTGTGATAAACGGGCGCGCCGAGCTTTTCGGTGAGCAGCGTGACGTGAATCGCTGGCCCACCGATGTTCAGCCGGGCGATGATGCGCAAAATGCGGATGGGTTCGGTCATGGTTTCACAGGTTGAGCGGCGTCAATGAACAGGCGATGCCACAATTCTAGCGTAAGCAGGCTCCAGAGTCTGCCACCGTGATCGCGCTTGCCCGCGGCGTGTTCGTCCAGCAAGCGCGTGACCGCCGCGGTATCAAGCAGACCGCGTTCGCGCGCCCGCGCGTCCAGCAGCAGATCGCGCACGTGGCGGATGTCCGTCCGCAGCCATGCGCCGAGCGGCACGCCGAACCCGTGCTTGGGGCGGTGGATGATCTCGGCGGGTAGTAAATCCTCCGCCACTTTCTTGAGCAGATACTTGGTCGTGCTGCCTTTGAGCTTGAGGTTGTCGGGGATGGTCGCGGCCATTTCGACCAACCAGTGATCGAGGAAGGGAGCGCGCGTTTCCAGCGACACCGCCATGCTCGACCGATCCGTTTTGATGAGCAGATCGTCCGGCAGGTAGGTCAGCATGTTGATGCGCAGCAAATCGGCCAGTTCGACGCGCGTGCCCATCTGCGCCGCGAAATGCAGGCCGGCGTCATCGCTGGTCGCCCCCGTCAGCGCGCCGATCTGGTCGCGGTTGAATAGGCGAATCCAGTCATAGTAAGCCAGCGCGGGCGGCAGCGACGCCCCCCGCGCAAAGCGCCCCGCCCGCTTGATCACGTTGTAGTAGCCCGTGCCTTCGGGCAACACGCGAATCGCGTTGGCGACCCCGCTCCACAGCGACCGGGGCAGCGCCGCCATGCGCTGCACGAGCGCATGCGCGTAGAAGCGTTCATACCCGGCGAACAGCTCGTCGCCGCCATCGCCCGTCAGCGCGACGGTGACCTGCTGGCGCGTTAGTTGGCTGACCAGATACGTCGGGATGGCGCTGCTGTCCGCGAATGGCTGATCGTGATGCCACACCAGCGTCGGCGCGAGGTCGAACGCCTGCGGGTTAACCGTGAACGCCGTGTGTTCCGTGCCCAAGCGACTCGCCACCTGCCGCGCGTACTGCGTCTCGTCGAAGCTGTCATCGCCCGCAAAGCCGATGCTGAACGTGCGGATCGTGCCGTTCTGGTGGCGGCGCATGAGCGCGACGATCAGGCTGCTGTCCAGCCCGCCGCTCAAAAACGCGCCGAGCGGCACATCGCTGATCAACGCCTGCCGCACCGATTCGCCCAACGCTTCGCGCAGTTCATCGCACTTGCGCGCCTCGAATTCGGCGGTCAGCGGCGAGTAGCGCGCCGGGTGCGGCGGCGTCCAGTACTGCTGCGGCTGGAAGTCGCGCCCCGTAATCGTGATCACGTGGCCGGGCAGCAGCGCCTTGATCCCCTTGAAGGCCGTCAGCGGCGCGGGGATGTAGCCGTAGCCGAGGTACAGCGCCAGCAGATGCGCGTCAAAGGCCGACTCACGCGGCACGGCGGGGTGCATCAGCAGCGACTTGATCTCGCTGGCGAACACGAACACGCGCTCGTCGTGATAGTAGTAGAGCGGCTTCTCACCCAGTCGATCCCGCGCCACAGTCAGGCGTTGATTCGGCGTGTCCCACAGCGCGAACGCGAACATGCCGCGCAGCGAATGCAGCAATTGCTGACCGTCGCGGCGATACAGCTTGAGGATCGTCTCGGTGTCGCTGTTGGAGCGATAGCGCGCGCCTTCCATTTCCAGCAGGCGGCGCAAGCGCGGATGATTGTAGATTTCTCCGTTGAAGGCAATGATGTTGTCGCCGTCGCGCATAGGCAGCGCGCCACTCGGCGAGATATCCTGAATGGCTAACCGTCGATTGCCTAACCCGCATACGCCATCGACGATGACCGCTCCCTGATCTGGGCCGCGATGAATTTGCACGTCCAGCATGGGCGCGATTTCAGCTTCGGTGGCCGGCGTTCCATCGAAGTACAGCACACCAGCAATTCCACACATGGGATATAACCAAAGAAATTACAGACAATAACAATCTGTATTGTCACCGCTTTCAAGGGAATGCGCAAGGGACCAATTAAGAGTCACCCGGGCTGCACCAGAGGTGGGAGGAGTGCATTTCACACTAACTGCTCATACAGCGCGACCGTCTGCTCGGTCATGCGCTCCACGCTGAAGGCCGTCTCCAGCCGATCCTGCCCGACCAAGCCCATATGCCGCCGCAGCGCCGAGTCCGCGATCAGTTCGTTGAGCGCCCGGGTCAGTGCGGCGGGGTCGCGCGGTGGCACCAGCTTGCCCGTCTCGCGGTGCAGCACAATCTCGGGGATCGCGCTCACATTCGACGCGATGATCGGCGTTTGCTGCGCCATCGCTTCCAGCAGCACCAGCCCAAAGCCTTCCCACAGGCTCGGCGCGACGAAGATGTCGAAGGCGGCCATCAACTGCGCGGTATCCTCGCGCCAGCCGAGGAAGTGTACGCGGTCCGCCACGCCGAGCGCCCGCGCTTCGGCTTGCAGCGACCCGCGCAAGTTGCCATCTCCGGCGATCACCATGACGGCGTTCGGCGCGTCCAGCCGGGCGAAGGCGCGCAGGCTGTAGACCAGCCCCTTCTGCGCGATCAAGCGGCACACCGAGCCGAGAATCACTGCGTCCGGCTTGAGCTTCAATTCAGCGCTCAGGTTAGCCCGCGCTTCCCGCCGATCCACCTGCGGCATGCTCAGCCCGTAGTGGATCGTGTGGATTTTCTCCGGCTTGACGCCCTCCACGCGGATGCAAAACTGCCGCACCGACTCTGAGATCGCGATCCCGGCGGATGCCAGCCGCCACAGCACGTTATTGATGATGCGCAGCGGGATCAGCGTGCGGAACTGGTCGTCATTGTGGCGGCTGATCACCGTGCGGCGCACGCGCGCCAATTTCGCCGCGATGCCGCCGTAGAGGTCGGCGTGCAGCAGATGCGTGTGCGCGATATCCGGCTTGAGCTGGCGCAGCGCCGTGCGCAGCCGCCCGATCACGCCGAAGTCGAGATGCCGCCCGATCGGCACACGCACCACGGGCACGCCCTCCGGCGCGAACTCCTCGACAGGCTTGCCCGGCTCGTGGATCAGCAGCAGCGTCACGTCGACGCCGCTGGCTTTGAGCGCGGGCAGCAGTGTCATCAGGTGGCGTTCCGCCCCCGCAACCCGCGTCGCTTTAATGATGTGAACGACTTTCATAAAGCATCCTAGTAATGAGTGATGAGTGATGAGTAACGAGCGATGAGCGCTGTGCCGTGGATTTCGACTCAGTGCTCACTATTTTTGACTCATTACTCATTACTCGTTACTTGAACTATCCCCGCTGCAAAAACCACTCGACGGTGCGCGCCAGCCCCGTGTCAAAATCGACCACCGGCGCGTAATCGAGCAGATCGCGGGCTTTGTCGGTCGCCGCGCGCGAATGCTTGATGTCGCCCGCGCGCCCTTCCTCGAAAATCGGCGTGATGTTGGTGCCGAGAATGCCGTTGATTTTGTCCACGAGGTCGAGCAGCGAAATGCGCCCATCCGTCGCGAGGTTCATCATCTCGCCGCCCACGTCCGGCGCCTGAATCGCCAGCAGATTGCCATGTACGACATTGTCGATGTAGGTGAAGTCGCGGCTCTGCTCGCCGTCGCCGTAGATCGTCGGCGCTTCCCCGCGCGACATGGCGGCGACGAAGCGCGGGATCACGGCGGCATACTGCGAGGTTTCGTCCTGCCGCGGCCCGAATACGTTGAAGTAGCGCAGCGCGACCGTCTCCAGCCCGTACACTTCGGTGAACGACTTGCAGTAGTACTCGCCCGCCAGCTTCGCGACCGCGTAGGGCGAGAGCGGCTTGGGCGGCATGTCTTCAGTCTTAAACTCGCCTTCGATGTCGCCGTAGGCCGACGATGACGCCGCATAGGCCACCCGCTTCACGCCCGCGTCACGCGCTGCCAGCAGCACATTCAGCGTCCCGGTGACGTTGTATTCGTTAGACGTCAGCGGGTCGGCGACAGAGCGCGGCACCGAGGCCAGCGCCGCCTGATGGAACACATAGTCCGCTCCGGCGAACGCCGTGTCCAGCGCCGCTTTGTCGGTGATGTTGATTTCGAAGACTTCCAGATCGCCGGATAACTCGGCGACATTCGTCCGTTTACCCGTGACGAAGTTATCGACAATGCGGACGCGGTGACCCTGTCGCAATAAATGCTCGGCGATGTGCGATCCGATGAAGCCCGCGCCGCCGGTGACAACGTAAGTTTCGCTCATGCTACCTTCCCAAGTTGAAAGTTAAAAGTCGAAAGTTAAAAGTTAAAAGCGAGTACTGGCTGCCACTTTTAGCTTCAGTTTGGAAGGGAGTTGGCGTTCTATCCTCGACTCCACCCCTCGCCCGTAGAGAGGATCAGCACCAGCGTAGGCTAAACCAAGCTAAACTCAGATTGCTTTTTTACTTGCTACTTTTAACTGCTCTTCGCCGATTGTAGCTGATATTTTCGCCGCACGAACATCATAAAAATGAAGGCCGCGCCCAGCAGCGCCAGCCCGATGGCTCCGGTCAGCAGCGCCAGATTGAACGGGAACACGCTGACCGCCACGCCCATCGCCCCGAAGAACAGGCACGCGCTGTAGAGCACGAGCAGCGTCCAGCGCTGACTCAAGCCGAGGCTCATCAGGCGGTGCGACGTGTGATCCTTGCCCGCTTGCCCCGGTGATCGGCCTTCCAGCAGCCGCGTGATCACCACGAGGTGAATGTCGAACACGGGCAGCGCCAGCACGAGAATCGGCACCATCCACGTCACGCCGAGCGGCTGCTGCCCGAACTCCAGCTTGATGCCGAGAATCGCCAGCGTGAAGCCGAGCACCATCGACCCCATATCGCCCATGAAGATCGCCGCCGGACTGAAGTTGTACACCAGAAAGCCGATGGCACTGCCTGCCAGTGCTGCGGCTAGAGCGCTGACCAGCGTAAGCCCCTCGTTGAAGGCGATCAGCGTGAACCAGCCCGCCGCAATCGCGCTCAAGCCGGAGGTCAGGCCGTCCATGTTGTCGAGGAAGTTGAGCGCATTCGTCAGCGCGACGATCCAGAACAGCGTCAGCAGAATATCGAGCACGGGGAAATTGAACAGTTGAATGTGAATGCCTGCCGCGATGACGATCAGCCCGGCGGCCACCTGCGCGATCATCTTGGCTTTGATGCCCAGCTCGTAGCGGTCGTCGATTAGGCCGACGATGGCGAGCAGCGCCGCGCCGATCAAGAACGCGCCGAATTCGAGCATATAGTGCGGCGGCGTGAAGAGCAGAATCGCAATCGCCAGCCCGCCGAAGATGGCCAGCCCGCCCATCAGCGGCTTGTGATCCTTATGGATTTTGCGCTGATTCGGCTTATCGACCACGCCCAACCGCAGCGCCAGCGCCCGCGAGAGGGGCGTCAAGCCGAGCGATGCGGCAAACCCGACCACGAGGATCGGCACAAACAACAGGGAGTCCATGAATGCCTCACGACACGTTACGCGGGCATTATAGCAGAAGAATCGGGGTCGTCAGGGCGCCCGGAAGTTTTCGCCGTGCCTAAATCTCGGTTAGCGTTAGACGAACATTTGCGAAAAAGATTGTCAAAACCGGGAATCGTCCCCTACGATGGAATTATTCGTCGGGACGCAATTCATGGCGTCCGTTTATTCGCAACCTCACCCCCTAACCCCCTCTCCCAAAGGCGAGGGGGAATCTGGCGACCCGCTGCAAATCCCCTCTCCCCGGAGAAGGGATATAGGGGTGAGGTGAGTAGGGATGACTCTCAATGGATGCACGCCACCAAGTGCGCCGGGTGTTGATCATCACGCTGGTGCTCAACCTCGCCGTCGCCGTCGGCAAAATCATCGTGGGCGCGCTGACAGGCGCGGTCTCGATCACCGCGGACGGCTTCCACTCGCTGATGGACGGCTCGTCCAACCTGATCGGCTTGGGCGCGAACGCCATCGCGGGCAAACCCGCCGACGAGGATCACCCGTACGGCCATCGGCGCTATGAAACGCTCGCCGCGCTCGCCGTCGGCATCCTCTTGATCTTCACCGCCTACGAGATCATCACCAGCGCGATTGAACGCCTGACCAGCGGTGCCAAGCCGGAACTCTCGCCGCTCTCGTTTATGGTGTTGATCGCCACGCTCGGCGTCAACCTGTTCATCAGCCGCTACGAAGGCGCCGCCGGGAAGCGTCTCAACTCCGAACTGCTCATCGCCGACGCGGCGAACACAGGCGCGGACGTGTTTGTGACGCTCTCTGTGCTCGTCAGCATGGTGCTGGTCGCGTTCTTCAACTGGACGTGGGCGGATCCCGTCGCCGCGCTCATCATCGTCGTGTTGATCGGGCGGGCGGCGTGGCAAATCATCAAGCAGACGGGCGGCGTGCTGGTCGATACCGCGCCCTACAAGGCTGGGGAACTGGCACAGTTCGCAGGTGAAGTGCCCGCCGTGCGCAAGGTGATCCGCGCGCGCAGCCGGGGCACCATCGATGCCGCCTTCATCGACATTGATGTGGAAGTCGCGCCGGGCACGACCGCCGAACAAACCGCCGCCATCACCGAAGCGATTGACGAGAAAATGCGCGCGCATTTAACGGGCGTCTCCGAAGTCGAGGTGCATTTTCAGCCGAGCGGCTACGACGAACGCGATTATGCGCAAACCGCCCGCGCCCGTGCCGATGCGCTCGGCCTGAACACGCACGAAGTCCGCGTGATCGACGCCAACTACGGCAAAGTCATGGAGATGCATGTCGAAGTGCCGCCGAATCAGACGCTCGGCGAGGCGCACGAACAGGCCAGCGAACTGGAAAGCTCGATCCGTTCAGCGCTGCCGGATGTGGTCGAAGTCGTCACGCACATCGAGCCCAAGCTCACCGAGTCGAGCGGCGATTTCTCCCGCGAGGCGAAAGATCTCAAGGTACAGGCGCTCACACTGCTGCGCGACCACTTCCCGACCGCCGACTGGCATGAACTGCGCGTGTCGGCGCTCAATGGCAGCGGCTACTATGCGTGTACGCTGCACGTCGCGCTCGCCGCCACCATGACGCTCGAAGACGCGCACGACCTCGCGGAACGCGCCGAGATGCTGCTGCGCCTCGAACTTCCGCGCATCGCCCGCGTCACCATCCACACCGAACCGCAGGAAGCCCGCGATTAGCGGTGCCTAATACAGCACGATCGTCTGGCGCAGAGCGCTCTCCGCTAGCTCACGCCGACCTTCGATCTGCGCCAAGCCCTGATCCAACACCTGTTGCGCGCTGACGCGCCCCGATGCCAGACGGTTGAACTCCAGCCCATCCATCGTGATCGTCGCTTCGGGCGGGTTGTTTCCGCCGACCAGCCATGCACCGCCCGCCGGTCCGGTCAGGCGATACAGTACGCTTTGCCCATTCAGGCTGGCGTTCAGGGTGCGATCCATCTCCCGCACCACCAGCGCCACGATGCGCCCGTCGTGGTCTGCCGTCTGCACCATCTCGCGCCCGGTCGCCCGGCAGATATCCGCGCGATGCATCCACATATCCCGCGTGTAAATATTGTCGATCAGATCGCCTAAGCTCACCCGCAGGTTCGAACCGGGGACCGGGATGGTCACGCGCCGCAGCAGCGCGGGAAACCGCTGCCGTCCGGCGAACGAAGCCTCCCGGTGATCGCGCATTTCGGCGATCAACTGGGCCAGCGACCACTGCGCGCGCAAATCGATCTGCCGCTGGTTCGCCGCATCGAGGCCATTCATGCCTTTAGCAGTGTAAGCGCGGGCGCGCAGCGGGTTGAACTGATCCATAAATTCGCCGAAGCGCGTCAGCCCAAACACATGGCTGGCCTGATGCGCGATGATGTCTTTGACCGACCATAGGGTGCAGTCGGTCGGTTGCTTGAGGTCGGCGGGCGTCAGCGTTTCGACCAGCGTCAGGAACCGCTCCAGTTCGACGCGCGCCAGCGGGATCACTTCAGGCGGAGCCAGCTTCGGAATGGCCGCGGCGGGTCGTACCGCACTGTAGTCTGTGAACTGGGATACGCGTGTCATGACCTGCATTGGATGGCTCCCGTCTCTATTGATGTTTCCAGGCGATTTGCAGCATGTGGATCACGTGCGGAATCAGGCTGCTAAAACGTCCTTGCCCGACAGGTAGATCGGGACTGTTAGCGAGATGCAGCGCCGTAATTCCGTGCTGGATGGCGATAAACAGGTCGAGTGCCTGATCGAGCGAAAGCTCGGGATCGAGATTTGCGGCGCGCAAGCTGTCACCTAACTGTTGGCGGCCTTCGGTGAGCGCCGCGTACATCTCGGCCATGCTCTCGTCGGAGGGGACAAAACCGGGGACATGGCGTTCAAACAGCAGTTTGAACAACTCCGGATTCTCCACCGACCATTGAACGTAGGCCGTCATCACTTGCAGCCCCTCTTCCCAGCCAGCCGCTGCTGGCGAAGCCGTCCGGATCTGTGCCATGTAGGCGCGAAAATGCCGCGTACCCACCCGAAACAAGTGATCGTAGAGCGCCAGCTTGTTCGGGAAGTACTCATAGAGCGACGGCGTCTGCATGCCGAGCATCCGCGCGATCTCGTTCAGGTTCAGCGCCGCGACGCCTTGCTCACGCATGATCTGACGGGCGGAGTTGACGATGGCCTCGATCATTTCTTCCCGGTTGCGCTGACGGCGCTGCTTGGGCGAGAGTGTCTTGCGTTCAGTCACTCAAACCTACTCCAATTTGGTTTACCTAATACAATTAGGAATACCTAGATAGTATAGGGATTTGCGTGATTGTCAAGTGGTCAATTCAGGCGGACAAGTTGGTTGGGGAAATGGTTTTGCGTGTCGAGGGTAAGCAGGTATCAGGATGTCTCAAAAGTCGGATTCCGACCCCACCCCCGGCCCCTCCCCGAATTCAGGGAGGAGAGCCAACAAAAGCGGTTTTTTCGCCTCAGGCA
Organism: Candidatus Flexifilum breve; assembly: GCA_016717205.1. Lineage (GTDB taxonomy): Bacteria > Chloroflexota > Anaerolineae > Aggregatilineales > Phototrophicaceae > Flexifilum > Flexifilum breve. The sequence continues at coordinate 652,709 of JADKGC010000002.1, read as the reverse complement.
ACTTGCGTGAGAGTCGGGTTTCAAGCAAGCTGTGCGTGGGGGCGGCTGGCGCTGATTGGCTTAGTTGGTCTCATAAGCCTGTTTGAGCCACGCGATCAGCTCATCGTCGATCTGCGCGCTGTCGGTCAGCTTGACGAGATGCGACACCATGCCGTTGAAGCCGCCTTCGGTTAGGCGTTCGGTGGGCTGCACGCCCTTGAGCTTCAGACCAACGTCAAAGCGGCTCTTGGTCGTGGGCTGCAAACAGGCGAACTGCTTGTTGCGGCGCACGCTCACATAGGCTTTCATCGGCACGAACTCGACATCATCGCCAAACCCGCGGATGATGTCGGCTAACTGGTCGTAGATCGGGCGCAGCGCCGCTTTGCCCCCGGCATACTGCGCCTCGATCAGGCTGTCGCGGTCGTCCGTGGTCGCGGCGGCGCTGCTGTTGGCGGTGTGCACGACGAGGTTCGCATAGCCATAGGACAATCCGTGTTCCGTCTGCAAGAACTTGAGCATCTCGCCGTGCTTTTGTAAACCGCTGCCTTTGGCGATCGCGACCCATTGGTCGATGGTCTTGCCGGTCGATTTCTCCAGATTGGCGATCATATTGGCCGTCTCGGCGGCGGGATCCCGTGGTGCTGGCATCATCTCACTCCTGACCTGTGTCTAAAAACGTAATACGTTTGTTCTGTTTTAGTAGCGTAGCATAAGTTCATTTGTTCGTCTACTAACTGCTTGAAACTTAAGCTGATCGTTAGGAAAATCTATCGTCTGGGACAGGGTGCGCTATAATGCGCCTTACAATGTCCGTTAAGCAAAGGACGAGACGATGAGAATCCTACTGGCGCTGCTCGCTTTGATGCTGCTGGCGTGCACATTGAGCAATGTTCCCCCGACGCCCACCACCGCGCCGTTCCCTACCGTGGACCCGGCGCTCCAGTTCAGCACGCCGTTCGCGCCCGATCAGACGGGCCTCGGCGCGGCCACGCCTACACTCGATATTTCCGGCGTGGGCTCCGGCGGTGGCGCGACGCTCGCCACCAACCCGAACTGCCCGCAGCCGCCCGGCTGGATCACCTATGTGGTCGAATCCGGCGACACGCTCGGCTTGCTCTCACTCCAAACCGATACGCCGGTCGCGGATCTCGCCGCGTCCAACTGCATTACCGATCAAGACACCTTGTTTGTCGGCCAAGTGATTTATCTGCCGACGCAGCCTGTCGTCCAATAGGAGCCAGCATGCCCGACTCGATCAAGACCGTCCAAGTTATCATCAACCCGGCGTCCGGACAGGATGCGCCCATGCTCGCTATTATGAACCGTGCCTTTCGCGCCGCTAAAGTCGATTGGGATGTGAAGCTCACCAAGGAAGCGGGCGATGCCGAACGCTTCGCCCGCGAAGCCATTGCGGCAGGCGTCGATGCGGTCGGCGTGTATGGCGGTGACGGCACAGTGATGGAAGTCGCCTCCGGGATGAATGGGGCAAATGTGCCCCTGGCGATCTTCCCCGGCGGCTCAGCCAACGTGATGTCGGTCGAATTGGGCATCCCCGGCAATCTTGAAGAGGCGGTCGCGCTGGTGTGCAGTGACGCGCGGCAGATCCGCCAGATTGATATGGGCCGGCTCGGCGATCAGCAGATGTTCATGCTGCGGTTGGGCGTTGGCTTCTTCGCGGAGACCACCAAGGGCGCAGATCGCGAGGTCAAGAACCGGGTGGGCGTGCTGGCCTATGGCCTATCGGCGCTGCAAGCCCTGCCGAAGGCGCAGAAATCGGTTTACACCATCACGCTGGATGGCGGCGAAACTGTGCAGGCCGAAGGCATGGCCGCCTTCATCGCCAACTCGATCAGCCTCGGCGTTCCCGGGCTGACGCTCACCAAGAAGACCAGCGTGAGTGACGGCCTGCTCGACGTAATCGTGCTCAGCGACATCACCATCGGGTCGCTGATGCAGGCGGCGGCCAATGCGGTCGGCCTGGCGCAGGATCTGCCGCACTGGCAGGCCAAATCGATCAAACTGGAGGCCGATCCGCCGCAGAGCATCGAATGTGACGGCGAAATCATCCACGATACGCCCGTCACCGCGACGGTCGTTCCGAATGCCGTGAGCGTTATCGTCCCGAACCCGGAGACCATCGACGATGCCGCGGAGCAGGTCAAGGCGGCGGAACCGAAGGGGGATTAAGCGTCGAGGGCGGGGATACGAGGCGGCTGATCTTTATCTCCCTTTTCGTATTATTTGCTTATGAGGCGATTGTATGAGTGATCAACTGCCAACTGATCCGACCGAGTTGAAGCCATCCCCACCCACCGCAGTCGAAAAGAAGCTGAATCCATCCATCGACGCCAAACCGATCCAGAATCCGGTCAAAGAACTGAATCAGCCGGAAATCCCCGAAGTTATCGCCACGCCCGCTGATGTGGTCGAACCGAATCCGCTCAAGCATGCGCTGCATCTGCTCCAGCAATTGCGCAAGCAGGGCTTGTTCGTGACTATGCTCGAAGCGGTCGATCAGATTATCCGCCGCGTTGGTGGCGCGCCGACCGAACGCTTCAGCCGGGTGACACCGCATGTCCACGTTGGCGGGCAGTTCACGCCGCGGGGCTGGCTTCTCTTGCAGAAGCGTGGCGTAACCGCCGGCGTCAGCTTACGCGGCGAATTCGACACGCGCGCGGCGGGCTTTGCGCCCCCTAAATATCTGCACCTGCCCACCGTCGATAACCATGCGCCGACGCAGGAAGACTTGCAGAAGGGTGTTGAGTTCATCCAGGCGGAAGTCGAACACGGTGGACAGGTTTACATTCACTGCTGGGAAGGCGTGGGCCGCGGGCCGACCATGGCCGCCGCCTATCTCGTCAGCACGGGCTGCACGCCCGCCGAAGCGTGGGGGAAAATCAAGCAGGTCCGGCCGTTCATTCGTCCGACTGTCGCGCAGCTCGAACTGATCGATCTGTACGCGGCCAAACTGCGCGGAGTCGAAGCCGCCCCGCCGCTCTCCGAGAAGCTGCCCTCCGTGCCCGAAGGCTCGATTCAGCAAGCCGCGCAGGAACAAACGACGGCGACGTAAAGACCAAGATTCAACGCAAAGGCGCAAGGACGCCAAGACGCCAAGGAAAGTTATCTAAACACACTTTGCGCCTTTCCGTCTTGGCGTCTTGGCGTTGAATCTTTTCTTTCTTTAGGTTCTTTCTTGTCTTTTCTGCAATAGAAACGCCGGGATGAGCGCCACCGTGCAGATCACCGCCCCGAGCAAGCCGATTTCTGTCAGCACCTTGACCGTGAGGTCGGCGTACACCGTGATCGCCGCGCTGGGATCAACCACCTGCGCGCCGAGCGCCACGCTCGCCAACGAGGCCAAACGCTGCGATGCGAACGCCGTCAGCGCGGACACGCTGATCGTCATGCCGAGCAAACGCATGATGATCACCAGCGCCGACGCGCTGCCGAGCTTATCCTGATCCGCCGCATTGATAACTGCCGCGCTGATCGGGGAGAACGTCAATCCCAAGCCGATGCCCACCAGCGCCATTTCGACCGCAATCAGCGAATCGGTCATGCTGAGCGTCCATGTCTGCCAGATCGCCGCGAAGCCGATCCCCGCCAGCAGCAAGCCGAGTCCCGCCGTCCATCCATTCCCAATGCGCTGACTCAGCCACCCGCCGGGGATCGCCGCCAGCGCCATCGGCACGGTCAGCGCGGAGAGCAGAATGCCCACTTGCAGTGCCGCTTCCGACAGAAAGCTCGCATCCTCAATGCGAATATTGACGAGGATCGGCACGCTCACCAGCCCGATCATCAGGCAGAAGCCGACGAACAGATTGGTCAGCAGCCCCGCCGCCAGTTCCCGCCGCCGGAACACGCGCAGATCGAATAGGGGGTCGCGTGACCTGAGTTCCACTACCACGAACAGCACCAGCATCACCACCGCGCCGATCAGCACGGGCGCGGCATACGGCGGCAGCCCGCCGACTTCTTCAAACGTGGTTGTATCCGCCGACACTTCGATATTCGCGCCGAGGCCGAGCACGAGCGCCGTCAGCGCCCCGATGATCAGCAGCGTGCCGAGCCAGTCAAAGCGCCCGCCAGAGCGTTCCTGCTTGACCCCGCGCAGCGCCCACCATGTGAGCACCAGCGCAATCAGCGAGATCGGCAGGTTGATCCAGAACAGCGCGCGCCAGTCGGGCACGTCCCAGTTCAAGCCAACCGACCGGAAGAAGTTCACAATACCATCGCCCGATTCCGCGAACCAGCGCACCATAATCCCGCCGTACAGGTGACCGAGCACCCAGCCGAGCGTATCAATTGCGCCGATCACGCCGAGCGGCTGCGCGCGCTTTTCCTTCGGGAACAGGTCGCCGACCAGCGCCAGGCTCACGGGCACAATCGCGCCCGCGCCCAACGCCTGAATCACGCGCCCGATGATGATCGTCACCAGCGCGATCTGACCGGGATCAGGCCGCGCCCCCGTCGCGCTGAAGCGGTACGCCAGATCATAAATGATCCCGGCGATCCCCGTTCGCGCCCGCGGATCGACTTCCGCGACGACGAACGAGCCGATCATGAAGATGATCAGGCAGGCGATATAGGCGCGCCGCCGCCCGACGAGATCGCTCACGCGGCCCATAAACGTCATGCTGATGGTATACGCCAGCAGGTAGCCCGTAACCACCCACGCCGCGTCGTCGATGACGCTCTGCACGGGCAGCTCCAGCTTGATGATGATCTCCGGCAAAAACGCCGACACAATCGTCAAATCCAGCGAGCCGACGAACACGGGAATCGCCACCAGCGCCAGCACCAGCCACGGGTTGATCCGGCGCGGGGCGTTAATCATCTGTGTTTGCTGCATACATGCTCCTCGATTCAACCTCACCCCTAAGTTCCCTCTCCCAAGGGCAAGGGGACTTAAGAACACTGTCTGTCTCCCCTCTCCTCTAGGAGAGGGGCTGGGGGTGAGGTTCGTTGTTGCCACAAAGAGGACGAGGCAGGCCTCGTCCCTACACAGGTATCCAGCCTTACGACCCGTTCCCCAGCAGACTCGGCGCGCTGACACCTTCAGTCGCTTCGGGCGTGACCTCCGCCGTCGCTTCGAGCTGCGGCACGTTCAAATCTGGCGCGGCGTTCACGTCATAGATGTCGATGATCCACTTAACAGGCTCGGCTTCCTGACCCGGTTCGGGCGTTTCCGCATACGGGCTGTTGAACTCGCTGATTTCAAAGCGCACGGGGAAGCGCGTCTCACGCTGCACATACACGTCGACGGTCACATCGCCGACCGGCTCGATCAGCCCGGCGAGCAGCGCCGCCACCTGATCACCCTGCGCCCGCGAGCTGATGTGGTACACGGGCGCGCCGTTATCGAGCGTCTCTTCGCCCACGTATTCCAGTTCGATCAGCGCGTTGAGCGCCGACTGGAAGCCGGTATCCTCGGCGATCAGCGTTTCCGGGTTGAACCCCGGTGCGAACGCCGCGTTGACCCAGTTATCGCCCGTCCAGACCGCCGAATACCATTGGTCAGCGCCGCGTGAATACACCGAAATCTCAATCGGCAGGCCGAGCGCGATCACACGGATGCGCGCCTGCATTTCGCGCGGCGCAACGTACTGCGCGGTCGCGCGGCGGAATAACACCGGGGCGTATTCGGTGTAAATTGTGTAATTTGGCCCTTCTTGATTCACATCAATGCGGAATGTTTCGGCGGCGCGAATGTTGTTCGCCGCCTCGGTGATGAGCGCCAGCGAATCGACGGTCGCTTCCGCTTCGGGCGTGGGGTTTCCGTTGCAAGCCGCCAGCAGGGTGACGAGCGCAAGCAGGCTGATCAGTCGCAGCACGGGTTTTCCTTCCTCAGACAATCATGCTCTGGGATTATACGCACGCCGAGGAAGGATCGTTACACCCAACGCGAGAATCTTAGAGGCTTTTCACAAACCCCGAACAATGGAGCGCATTATTCCCCTCTCCTAAAGGAGAGGGGCTAGGGGTGAGGCTAATCTTTTCTCCCCTCCCTGAATTCGGTTTAGACTCCGACACATAATCGAAAGGGCTCAGGCAGGTCAGCTGCCTGAGCCAAGAGGGACGGGACGAGCCAAGTGGCGTAACGGGCGTAGACCAAGGCAAACAAACGCAGTCCTAGGCGAAAGAGGGAAAAGTGCTGCCGCCGGCCGGGACGAGCGACGGCACGAAAGAGGGGTGGTAAAGTCAGCACGAGAGTACCAGGGTTAGGTGTAGGCATGGCCAAGGTCATGACCAGGAGCAAGCGCTGAGCGTGAGCGGGCGTCCAGACGCGAGAAGTCTGCCACTGCCAGCCGTCTGACTTGAGGTCACGAAAGGCCGCTTCTTGCCAGTAGCGCAGCGCGTAAGTGAAGTCGCTCACATAGGCCGCATTGGTGACGAGACACCAGGCTTGGTCATAGGCGGGTTGCCATACGACTAAAACCGTGGCCGCGGCCAGCCAGCTTCTAAACACGACGCCCGACCCGCGCCAGCATTCCCCGTTTGACCAAGTGCCGTAAGGGGCGGTCGTGGCCGCACGGGTGCAACAGCGCGTGTCGTTCTGCACCCGAAACAAGTAGTGCCAGCCCAAAAGCGGTCGACGGCGCGGATTAAGTCTGGCGAGGTGCCAATGCCGCGATCCGCTTGCAGCAGCGGTTGACAACCGACCGGCAGCACAGCATCAATCCAGCCCAACAGCGTAGTAATGAGTTCTACCTGTCCACAAGGCATGTGGACGTACGCCCAAAACACCAACGGTAAACAGCGACTGGTAAGCCAGTCCCACCACCATTACGCCAGATGGTTACCTAGTTTCGTTTCATCTACCAGCAGTACCGGGTGTGCTTGCCCGACCCGCGCCAGCACCCATCGGCTCCAGTCCTGACAATTTCCCTGCCAACTCACTCGCTCATTGGCGACCCACCGCTCGAACCGTCGGCGTAGGCTTTCGGGTTTGCTCATCCACCCCAAGACCTCAGCCACCCGACTGGCGCTGCTCTGTCGGGCGATGACCATGCCCACGCTGTACAACGCCACCACCAGGCTTTGCCAATATCCTAATTCAGGCAAAATGTGCGCGATTTGGGCTTGCCATTGATACAATTGCTCTCGACTCATCCTCGTGTTCTCACTTGGCCGTGCAAGACACACGAGGATGAGTCTACCCTCTTCCCCAAAACTGTCGGAATCTAAACTGAATTCGGAGAGGGTCGGGGGTGAGGTTAGTCTCTTTCCCCTCTCCTAAAGGAGAGGGGCAGGGGTGAGGTTGTATCTACGACATGCCGACGGGCGTTGGCCCGGGCGATCCGTTCAGATACCCGTCGCCGCCGCGGAATAGATCCTCATCGCTGATGGTGGCACGCGGCGCGACTCCGGCGGGCGCGGCTCCTTCGGCGCTGCTCGCGCCTTCGGCGTCCGCTTCCTGAATCAGCAGGTACTGCCCGACCGAGATGAAGCGCGGACTGCGCAATTGCGGGTTGAGCGCCATGATCTCATCGATGGTGACGCCATACGCGTAACCAATCGCCGCCATGGTGTCGCCCGGCATAATCAGGTGGCGGATCGAACCGTCTGCTTGGGGCGGCTGCGCCACCACGAACGACGCCGTCGCCGGGGTCGGGACGGCGGTCGGTACGCCGGGGACCGGAGCCGCCGCGCCACCCGCGCCGCCCACGGTCAGCGAGGCATCGTCAAAATACGCGCGGTTGATGTCGGCAGGCCACGCCTGCGTGACGAAAATGAACAGCGTCGCGCTCGTCCCGTTGGCAGTGGCACTCACGGTCGCCTGTTCCCAACGCTGATGCGGCTGGATGTTGTTCGACCACACGACTGCCGGATCGTAGGGGTTGGTGCCGCCGTTCGGGTCGATGCCCACCCGCACGTACACGCCCGATTCGACCGCCGAGCCGCAGTTATCCGCGATGAAGTTGCCGCTCGCGTCTTTCGCGATATTGCAGGTGTGCACCCATGCCCACGCGCTCCCGACCAGATTGGCGCGATTCGGCACGGTCACCGTCTGGTAGACCGCCGCCGTGTAGGTGACATAACCACCGTTCAGGTTCTGCGACTTGGTGCCGCTGTGAATCTCCGGCGGCGCTGGGTGTGGGAAGGCGAACAGGCGATCCGAGCGATTCTGCCATTCGTAATTGCGCGGGCTGTCTACCGACCACAACCCCCACGGGGCAGCGGTGTTCAAGTCCGGGCGGCCGCGCGCGACGTATGCGCCTTCAAAGCCCGGGTCTTGCAGCAGGTTACCGTCCTGCGCGGAGGTGGTCAGGGTGGTCACTGCCAGCAGCGCAACCAGCCCAATGATCAAGAAGCGAAACCAACGCATGCGTCTATACTCCAGTTCACTTTTGGCGTAGGAACCCGCGGCGGCGCGTCTGTAAAGCGTCCCTACAGGGGATTCATTTCGTGTCTGTTCCAAAGTGTAACGCGAAATCAGCGGCGGGAAAGCACTGTTTTCCCTACGTAGGAGAGAATGAAAATCGCCGTGAGCGTGAGCACGATGGTCGCACTGGGCGCAATCCCGTTGATGTGCCACGCGAGGTACATGCCGACCACGCCACCAACCGCGCCAATCAGCGCGGCGACGATCATCATTTGCCACATGCGCTTGACCCAGAAGCGCGCCGCCGCCGCGGGGGTGACCAGCATCGCTGCCACCATCGCCACGCCCACCGCCCGTAGGCTGATCACGACCGTGAGCGCCAGCAGCACCAGCAAGGCGATGCGCAGCGGTTCGCCGGGCAGGCGCAGGGTATGCGAGAGCGTCGGGTCAAACGAGATGATCAGGAATTCTTTGTAGAGGAGGATCACCGTGACGATCACGATCAGGCCGATGCCTGCGATCAGCACCAGATCGTCGTTGCCAACCGCCAGCACGTTGCCGATCAGGATATGCGTCAGGTCGGCGGTGTAGTTGTTGGCCGTCGAAATGAGCGCGATTCCGAGCGCCAGCGCTCCGGCAAAGATCACGCCGATGGCCGTGTCCTCGCTCAATTTGCCGCCGCGCGTCAGCCAGCCAATCCCGAGCGCGGAGATCACGCCTGCGCCCAATCCACCGATCAGCACCCAGCCCGGATCACCGTTGCTGGCGAGGTAGCCGATGGCGACGCCCGGCAAAATGGTGTGCGCGAGCGCATCGCCGAGGAAGGCCATGCCCCGCGTGACGACGAAGGCGCCCATCACGCCGCTGACCACGCCGATCAAGATGACCGCCAGCATGGCCCGCTGCATAAACGGGAGCGTGAGGGGGTCAATGAGAAGCTGCTGTACTACGTCCATGCCAAACCTGAGCCCATGTCTCAATTAGAGTAGCAATCATAGCCGATTTGTGGGCGATTTTGAAGGGAATCCGCGCCACGGGGGGGGGATGTTGGTCAGAGGGAGGAGTTTGAGATCGAGCGGTGGTAGGGACACCCCATTAAATGTTCAATGTCAAGTCGGTGCAACAGACTCGCTGTTGCGCGTCCGTGAACCAAGTTTTCCATCACAACCATACTGCAATGCACCCTAGTATTAAAACTACATCCTTCAATTTATTCGGAAAGGAACTGGTGCTGATCTCTTATTTTTTCCCCGTCTTCTCTTTTGGGAACAGGAGTTAGGGCGAGGTTGTACTTAAGGTCCGTTCGGGCGCATCTTAATGCTTAAGATCACCCACGTCTCAATGCTTTTCAGAGCCGGTCTGAGGTCACTTTTTCCCCTCATTTCAAGGCCAAACCTCACCCAAAATCGGTCAAAAACGAACTGGTCTGTCCTGCCCCGCCGTGATCCGCCCCATGACATTCAACCTCCCCAAACTTGGATGAAGATAACTCCCAATTTACCCCCACTTAACATTACACTAAAGGTAAATAGGAAACTTTTAGGAGTAATACCATGTTACAACCGACCGTGATGGTGCAAATGGCAGATGTACGCTGGACGACTGCCGCCGTCGAGGTAGCGGCGCGGCGAGCCAAGGAGATCGGCGCTGAAATTGCGCTGGTTGAGATGATCGCCTGCGAACGGCTGAACTGGCAGGGAATTGAAGCGCACGACTATCAATTCTCGTCGTCGGAACGCGAAAACATCAAGAGCTATAAGGCCATCGCTGCGCGCTTTGGCGTGCCGGTCTCGGTGCATGTGTGCAGATACGAATCGTTGACCGAAGCGATTGCGCAGGCCGCCGATGAACTGGATGCCGAATCTGTATTCGTCACCCTACCTCATACCCTCATTCCGTTCGTGCATGAACGCCAGGTCTTGCAGTTGAATCACCTGCTGGAAGAGCATTATCATCACCTGTTCACCGTGAACGCCCGGGTGAATGAACCTGAAATCGCCGCCGTCTAACGGGTACGCGAATCAAAAAGGACGAGGCCTGCCTCGTCCTTTGTTTTCACCCGGCTTACAACCCCGGCGGATACACCTCAACGTAGTACGACGTATTGTCCCCTTCGGCAATCCAACCGACCGTGCCCTCATGATCGACGCGATACCACGCGTAGCGTTCACTGCACACGGGGCCTTGCAGCACAAAGAAGATCTCATTCGAGGGGATCTGCGCGATGCGGTCGTTCTCCGTGCCGGGCGCGGCCCGCATGTTGACCGGACGCGGATCCTGCGTGGAGACGCGGGCGCGCTCATGGACGATCAAGCGGGTCGGCGGGGCATTCGGGCACGTCGGCTCGGGCGTAGTCGTCTGCGCCTGCGCCACGACGCCCGCCGCGATCACCACCCCTAACGCCAGCAACCATCCGATTAGCCGCATCTGCACCCCTTACCAATCCACGCTTTGTAGGGACACGCTGTCCATTGTATAGGCTTATCAATCTGCCAGCCCCTCTCCCTTGGGAGACGGGCTGGTGGTGAGGCGGCGCTTTACTGGGTCCGCGTGCCGAAGCCGAGTGCGTCGCGCGCACCCCAGTAGGCCATCACACCAAACGCGACCGCATACACCAACAGATAGGGAATATACCCCGGCGCATAGCGCGCCGCGACCCACACACCCCACAGCGCATAGGCCGAAAACAGCACTTCCCACAAAAAGCCGCGCTGCTTCATCAGACCGCCATAACCGTTCGGGTTGCGCGCCTTGACCGACGCGAACTTCGGCGTGCGCTTGAACTCTTCGCGTCGATTCAGCAGCCCGCTGATCACTGCGCGGCTGTTGCTCCACGCCATCCCTGTGCCGAGCGCCACCAACGCGGGCAGCGCCAGAATTTTCTGCTTCCAATTGCCGTACAGCGCCTGCTGACTGATGATGTACAGCAGCGGTGGGAACAACCCGACTAAGCCGAGCACGCCCAGGCTCAAATGCTGGATCGCATGCATGATCAGCAGCGGCGGCGTGAGCAGAATCATCAGCATGATCACCGGGTTGACGAGGTACTGGCACAGGTGCATCGTCGCCATGAGCCGCTGCCCCAGCGTGAGGCGCGGATCCCGCCACACGGGGAAGATCATCAAGCGGAAGACCTGCGTCCCGCCTTTCGCCCAGCGCGCTTGCTGCTGCTTATACGCGGCGATGTGTTCCGGCAGCTCCCCTGGCACCACCACATCGGGCATATAGGCAAACCGCCAGCCGAGCAGCTGCGCGCGATAGCTCAGGTCGAGGTCTTCGGTCAGCGTTTCATCGCGCCAACCGCCCGCCTCGTTGATCGCGTTGACGCGCCACACCCCGCCGGAGCCATTGAAGTTCATCAGCAGACCAGCGCGGCTGCGCGCCGTCTGTTCAACCACAAAGTGCCCATCGAGCGCCAGCGCCTGACCTTTCGTCAGCGCGTTGTCGTCCGGGTTGAGGTGCCCCCAGCGCGTCTGCACCATGCCGATCTTCGGGTTGCTCACCAGAAAGGCGATAGTCCGCTGCAAAAAGTCGGGCTGCGGCACGAAGTCCGCGTCCAGCACGGCGATATATTCCACGTTCAGGAGGGTCATGCCGTACGCTAACGCCCCCGCTTTGTAACCTTCGCGGTTCGGTCGACGCACATGGGCGATATTCACGCCCTGCTGCTGCAAAGCAGCGACCGTCCGGGCGACCAGTTCGGTCGTCGAGTCGGTCGAGTCGTCCAGGATTTGAATCCATAACCGGTCACGTGGATAATCCAACGCCGCCACAGCCTGCAGCAGCCGCTCCACGACGAAGAGTTCGTTGTAGATCGGCAGTTGGACGGCGACGGTTGGAAAGTTATGCAATTGTAAAGGCGTAACAACCTCGTTACGGTAGCGTAGATAAGCGATCAGGAGAACGGTTGTGCCTAGGGCGAACGCCGTCAATGCAAATGCGCACACCACGTACACGGCAGTCAACAGGGCTAACAGCATAGGCTTTATCTGCCTGCATTTTCCGGTACAAACCATATGCAGTGTATCAAAACGCCTTACTAATGACAAGCGACAACCGAGCACCGCTCTCCAAGCTCTCATAGAAATAGGCCACAAGTTCTAGGCCGCTCTCCGCTAAAAGTTGGACACCGCCGCGACCCCCTTCCCCAAGTCAGAGACGTGAGCCAACAACATAAGCCAAGAGACGTTTGTCTTCGTAGGGACGCGATTTAGAGGGTGTCCAATTAGGTTGTTATCTGTAGGGACGAGGCATGAGGGTGTTTAAAAAGCATCCCTTAAAGCCTTTCCTTTCGTTAGCGGACGCAATGAATTGCGTCCCTACGAAGACGGTTTCGTCTTGGCAGGCGCTGTTGTCTCCCCTCCCTGAATTCGGGGAGGGGACGGGGGTGGGGTCGGAATCTGACCTTTTTCAACACCCTCATGCCTCGTCCATGAACCTATTTCACAATTGGTGAAAATGCTCAACCTCACCCCCAACCCCTCTCCTAGAGGTTGACGGAGGGACAGTTTTAACATTGGGAGCCATTAAGGCACCGGTTTGAGGGGAAACAGATTTCGTAGGGACGCGCAACGGCGCGTCCGTTTTGCCCACGATCTGGCGGACGCCCCGTTGGGCGTCCCTACAATCCTCTCGATTGTTAAAAGTGTCCTGTCCTCAACCTAGAGGAGAGGGGAGACGTGCGCAGATCTTAAGTCCCCTCGCCCTTGGGAGAGGGGATTTAGGGGTGAGGTTAGGCAAAGTGCCGCTTGCGTTACAGCACTTTCCATAAAATGACCTCGGGCGGGCACAAAAAGCGCGCGCGCGGTGCGCCATATCCCTCCAGACCGACGCCCCGCGACACGTAGAGTGTCATCCGCCCGACCGCGTAACGCCCCATCACATACTGCATGCCGAGCTGACTCGCCGAGAGCAGCGCGCCCACCAGCGGCAGACGAATCTGCCCGCCGTGCGTATGCCCGCTCAGCATCCAATCGATCCCCGCGGCGGCGGCTTCCGGCGCGATATCCGGCGAATGCGCCAGCAGCAGTTTGAGGCCGCCCGCCGGCGCGGTCTGCAGGGCGGTCTGTAAGGCGGCACGGTCGGTCGGCAGGTCGTGCGTGGTGATCAGCCCGAGGATATGCAGCGCGCCGTCGGGAGTCACCACGGTATGCCACGCGTTGAGCAGCAGCGTGAGGTTCTCCAACCCGGCGACGAAGGCGTGCACGCGCTCGGGCGGTTCGACACCCGGCGTCCCCGGCACGCAGTACACGCCGAGCGGCGCCTGCCATTCCCCGATGATCGTGCGGATGTCAGCTTCCGCCTGCGAATCATGCGTGTACGACAGGTTGACGAAATCGCCCGTAAAGACGATCACGTCTGGTTTCAGCAGATGAATCAACCGGTTGAGCTTACGTTCGCGGTCGGTGATGCGCTCGACGTGAATATCGCCAATGTGCAGCACCTTAATCGGCGTCGACCAGCCCGCCGCGGTCAGCGTTTCGTGCGTCACGCCGAGGCGGAACGGCTCGATCCAGGTGGCGTAACCCGCCGCGCCGAGGATCAGCCCCACGACGGCGACCGCCCCGACCCAGTCCGCGTTGAGCAGACCGAATCCGAGCATGACCAGCGTGATCGCCGCAGCGAGCGCAAGCGTTGTCGCTTTTTCCGGGCCAAAGCTGCGCCGCTGCCGGGGCAGCAGGCGCAGCATGAACCATCCGCCAAAACTGGCGATCCCCGTGCTCACTCCGGCGGTCAGCGCTGCCCCTTGATCGCTCCAGGCGAGCGCGGCCAGCCCCGCGCCGCCAAGCAGCAGTGCCGCGACGACGGCATCCGGCAGCCTCTGGAGGTTGCGCGTCGTCACCAGCACCGTATGCAGCAGCGACGGCGGTTCCGTATGTTGTGCTGTCAATGTATCTTCAACCCTGATCTGTCAACCAAGCCCTGAATCTACCACATTTGGCGGATCATCCTCCGGCAGCGCTGCTGCACCCGGCGCCAGCTGCAGGCTGACCGTGAAGCAGCTCCCCTTGCCCGGCTGACTCGTCACCTGAATCTCGCCATTGTGCAGCGTGACGATCTGCTGAACGAGGCTCAAGCCCAGCCCGGTTCCCGCGACATCACTCACCACGCGGTAGAACGGCTCAAAGATGTGCGGCAGATGTTCCGACGCGATTCCGACGCCTGAGTCCTGAATATCGACATGTGCCCGGCCATCGATCACCCGCAGACTCACCGTGATCCCGCCCTTGACCGTGTAATTGATCGCGTTCGTCACCAGATTCGTGAACACCTGAATCAAGCGCTCGCCATCCGCGCTGACCATGATCGGCGGGCTGTCCACAGCAAAGGTGAGGGTCAGCCCCTTTTGCTCGGCTTCGGGACGCTGCAAGTCGGCCACCCGCCGCAGCAAATTGACCAGATCGAGCGGCTGAAAGCGTACATTGATCAAGCCGCGTTCCAGCCGCGTCCGGTCGAGCAGATCTTCGACCAGCCGCTTCATGCGTTCCGCGACTTCCTCCAGCACGGGCAGTTGTTCGGGCAGGGTTTCCGGGCGTTTGCGCAGCAGATACAGGCGCGTCTTCAAGTTGGTGATGGGCGTACGCAGTTCGTGCGAGGCATGCGCCACAAACTGTGACTTCTGCAGCGCCAGTTCGCGCTCCAGGCTGATGTCGCGCAGCAGCGTCACCGAGCGCAGCGCCGCCTGCCCACGATTCCCCATCGGCGATACCGTCAGCCCGGCGTAGAACGTCGTGCCATCCTTGCGCACCAGGCGCGTCTCACCGCGCCACACACCATGCTTCCAGATCATGAGCGGCATGGCGCGGATCTGCTGCAGTTCGCCCGTGTTCAACCCCGGGTCGCGCAGGCTGTCCAGTGTCTTGCCGATCAATTCCTGCTGCGTGTACCCGGTGAGCGCTGCCATCGCCGCGTTCGCATACTGGATGTACGCGCCTTCGGTGTAAAAGATACCTTCGCCCGTCGCGTCGAGAATCGCCCGCAGCCGTGTGTGCGTCAAATGGAGCTGCGCCGTGCGCTCATTGACCTCTTTTTCGAGGTCGGTCGCGTAGCGCCGCGTCTCGTCGAATAGGCGCGCGTTGCGAATCGCGATGGCCGCTTGAACTGCGAACGTCGTCAGCAGCCGCGCCTGCGCGGGGGTGAAAGCCCCCGGTCGTTCATCGCTCAGATTCAGAAAGCCGATGGTCTCGCCTTCCAGCCGGATCGGCGCGCTCAGTTCCGCGCGAATCCAATCCACCACGGGAATCGGCACCCACTCCGGATGCGCCGCCGTGTCTTCAATCAGAATAGTCTCGCCCGAGGCGATCATCTGCCGCAGATTAGCGAATTGGCTCAGTGGAAAGCGCAGATCCAGCACTTGCTGTTCAATGCCGCGCGTTTGAAACCCGCGCAGACGCACGATGCGCGCCACGCCATTTTCGATCAGCATGATGTCGCTGGAACTTGACGGCACAATCCCGGCGATCTGCTGCAAAATCCGGTCGAGCACCTCTTCGAGATCCAGCGTGCTCGACAAAATGGCTGTCATTTCGGTCAGCGCTTCGGCGAGGCGGCGCGCATCATGCACCTCGCGCAGCGTCTGCTGGAGTTCATTCTCATTCTCGCTGCGTACATAGGCGATGGTTTGCAGTGAGAGGAAGACGCCCACGTACAGAATCGTCACAAACAGGACGTAGGTCGTCTCGCCGGGGTGAAACCACGGGTATATCGCCATCGAAATGCAATAGGTCAGCAGCGCGCCGAGACTGGCGAGGCGCGTCCCATACAGCACAAAGATCATCCACAGGCAGATGATGTACCACACCAGCACGATAACCCCGACCGCGATGGGCTCGCTCGGAGGCGCGAAGAAGGTCGACACGGGCAGCAGCAGTGCGGTGATCACGGCCAGCAGCGGCGCAAGGCTCCACCAGCGCGTGCGCAGCAGCCCATAGCTGATTCCCAAACCCAGCACGCCGATCCACAAGTTTGGGCGGGGCGTTCCCATCCAGAGCCGCGCAATAATCGCGCCGATCAGCAGCGGCAGCACCAGCAGAATCGTCAGCGCCAGCATCCGCGCTTGTTGGCGGGCCATGGGGTCGGTGATATGCGCTGGGGGTTCGGTGAGTTTACGCCAGAGCGCGAGTCTCCGGCGGGACTTCGGCACTGTTGAAGTCAAAGTGCTTGTTCCTGACGTCGTACGGTCATTTATAAGACATCAATCATATCCTGAAAGCGGCAGCAGATCACACTCACGAAGGCCGGGCACAGGAATAATGTTTGCTCAAAACCATGTCAATACGCGCAGACGCCCCTCACTCACGCTCGGGGAGGGGCCGGGGTGCTAACAGGGGTAGGTATTTCATGCTTCCCCAGCCAACACCGTTTTCTTCGCCTCGTCCCTACAATTAATACCCTACCCCTGAGAGGGGTGGGGGGTGAGGTCACTGTGCTCGTACCACCAGCGGAAATAAAACAGGACGAGCCTGAGCTCGTCCTGTTCGTGACAACGGGTGATAGAACTTACTGCGCCGTCGCAGCCTGATCGTCGTTCTGCGGGGTCGGCGTGTGATCTTCGGTCATCACGCGGCCCATCAGTTCTTCGAAGCCGGTACGATCCAGCGTTTCCTGTTCGATCAGGATGCTGGCGATCAGTTCCAGCTTGTCGCGGTTCTCGGTCAAAATCGACTTGGCGCGCGTGTAAGCAGTCTGCACGATACGCTTGACTTCATTGTCGATCTCTTCCGCCGCCTGTTCGCTGTAGTCGCGCTGCTCATACAGGTCACGACCGAGGAACAGCGATCCCGAGCCCCCGCCGAAGGTGCGCGGGCCGAGCGTGTCGCTCATGCCGTACTGCGTGACCATGCTGCGCGCCATCGAGGTCGACTGCTGCAGGTCGTTGCTCGCGCCGGTGGTGAACTGGTTGAAGATAATCTCTTCCGCCGCGCGTCCACCCATCGCCGCCACGATCTGGTCTTCGAACTCTTCGCGTGACCGCAGGAAGATGTCGGTATCCGGCAGCGAGAGCACGTAACCGCCCGCGCGTCCACGCGGCACAATCGTGATCTTGTGCACGGGGTTGGCGTGTTCCAGCAGGTGGTGCAGGATGGCGTGTCCAGCCTCGTGGAAGGCAATCGACCGCTTTTCCTTTTCGGAGATCACGCGGGTCTTGCGTTCCGGCCCCATGATCACGCGTTCCATGCTTTCCTGCAGTTCGCTCATGCCAATCGACTTCTTGTTACGGCGCGCCGCGAGGATCGCCGCTTCATTGATCAGATTTTCGAGATCCGCACCGGAGAACCCGGGGTGATCTTCGCAATCGATTCGAGATCGACATCGGCGGCCAGCGGCTTGCCCTTGGCATGCACCTTGAGGATGTCCTGCCGACCCTTGAGGTCCGGGTTATCCATGATGACCTTACGGTCGAAACGACCGGGGCGCAGCAGCGCCGGGTCCAGAATGTCGGGGCGGTTGGTCGCCGCGATGACGATCACGTTCGTGCCCGTCTCGAAGCCGTCCATCTCGACCAGAATCTGGTTGAGCGTCTGTTCACGTTCGTCGTGACCACCGCCCAGGCCAGCGCCGCGGTGCCGACCGACCGCGTCGATTTCGTCCACAAAGACAATCGCCGGGGCTTCCGCCTTGGCGCGTTCGAACAGGTCACGCACGCGGCTCGCGCCCACGCCGACGAACATCTCGACGAATTCCGAACCCGAGATGCTGAAGAACGGCACGCCCGCTTCGCCCGCCACAGCGCGCGCCATCAGCGTTTTACCGGTTCCGGGCGGCCCCACCATCAGCACGCCCTTGGGAATGCGCGCGCCGAGGCGAATAAACTTTTCCGGTTCTTTCAAGAATTCGACGACTTCCGCGAGTTCCTGTTTGGCTTCTTCTGCGCCCGCCACATCGGTGAAGGTGACCTGCGGCCGTTCCATGTCGCGCACCACGCGCGCCCGGCTGCGACCAAAGCTCAACGCCTGATCCTGCCCCGTGCGGACGGAACGCATCATGCGCCACAGCAGCCACACGATAATCAGCGTGGGGATGACGGCGATGAACAACTGGAACAGCAGGTTCGTCGTATTGTCGCCCTGCTGCTCGTAATAGCGAACGTTGTTCATTTGTTCCTGCGTCACGCCGAAATTCTGCAGCGCTTGCAGCAGATTGGTTTCGCGTTCCTTGTAATAGTAAGCGTTGGTGTTGTTGGTCAGCTCGATGTAAACGTCGTTGCCACCACGCACCTGAATCTCGACCACGCTGCCATCGCGAATTTCCTCCGCCAAGCGATCCAGCGTGATTTTGTTGCCACGCGGAATATTGTTGGGCTGCGCGAAAATCACGACGAACAAGAGAGCGACGACAATCGCCGCCACAATCCAAATGCGCTGGGCATTGCGATTGGAGAACGGGGAGTTGCCGTTGTTGTTCTGTGAGTCTGGGGTTTTGTTGGTCACACTAAAAAGTCTCCGAACCTGTTGAACGAGTTGGGGAGTCGGTCTTGTGGGAGCTGCTGCACGATGAACCTGATGAACATAACGAAATTATACACGAGACCGTCAACTAGTGTCATACGAAAAACGAAGATCAGGGATCGTTCATAATCTTCTATCGAAAAATTTACAGTAGGGATAAAATAGGAATGTACGGTGAAATGACTGAGGTTAAGACTTTCATGACAGAATGTCCTTGGTGCGGGCGGCCAATTGAAGCAACAGTTACTACGTGTCCTCACTGTGGGCTTCCTATCAAAGCAGAGCCGATGGGGACGACGCGTGGACTGGGCAATACGGATATCGAACCGGGAACACCCCGCTGGGGATCCGCTAAAGTCGATTCGCGCACAAACTTGATCCTGAAAGTGAAAGATTTAGATAAGGTGTTTGTCTTCGATGCCGGGACGATCAGCGAACTGCGCATAGGGCGCGTCAACCCGGACAATGGCGAACGCCCCGAGGTCGACCTCACGGATGCCGAAGCGATTGAAAAAGGCGTTTCCCGCCGGCACGCGACGATTATCCGCAAAGAAGGCGGCGCGATTCATCTGGTCGATAAGGGGAGTGATAACGGCACCTACCTCAACGGGCAAAAGCTCATTCCGAACCAGGCGCGCATTCTGCGCGATGGTGACGAAATTCGGTTGGGCTTTCTGGTGCTGAATGTCCGTTTCGAACGCTTTAGCTAATCCTCATGCGCTGCGGTGGATGGGACGTGTTATCATCGAAGGGCAAAGCGCACTTCGGATTAGGATTCCATGACCGAACGCACAAATGAAGAGTGGCTTGCCGACCTCCAGAGCGAGGGCGAGCGACAAGCTGAGGCGCTTCAAGACCTGCAAACCCGCCTGCAACGCGGCATTTTTTATTACCTCAGCCGGGAACGCAGCGATCTCACCGGACTTTCCACGCATGAGCTAACGCAGATGGCGCAGGACATGGCGCAGGATGCCACGCTCCGCGTGATGGAAAACCTCACCAGTTTCCGCGGTGACAGCCTGTTCACGACCTGGGCGACACGCGTCGCCGTGCGTGTGGCGATCAGTGATTTGCGCCGCGCCCGCTACAAAGACTTCAGTCTCGACCATATCACCGCGGAAGGCGATGTCCTGCCGCCCGCGTCCACGCTCGTCGGCGGATCGCGCCCGCTCAACCCGGAACGGGCCGCCGAACAGACCGAAATTCTCGGCAAGGTGCAAGCCACGCTCGACGATGTGCTCACCGAACGCCAGCAGCAAGCCTTGATCGCCGTCGCCGTGCGCGGCGTGCCGCTCGAAATTGTCGCCGAGCAAATGCAGACCAATCGCAATGCGCTGTACAAGCTCATCCATGATGCGCGGCGCAAGCTGCGCACCCACCTCGAGGCGCAGGGCTTATCGCTCGACTACGTGCTCAATCTGTTCCAGGAATAACGCCACTCCACACCCTAGACGCTGCTGCGGTTTACGGCAAGGGCGTAACTGGTTGTAACGCCGCCTTGGAGGGGTTTCCAACTGTCCGCTGTCGGTGGACGAGCCTAGCGTGTCTCTACAATGGCTCAATTACTAAAAAGTATTCTATCCTCAACCGAATTCAGCGAGGGCAGACAGCAAACGCTCTGTTCGTCTCTCCTCTTTTCGGCGAGCGATCAAAGGTGAGGCTGCGCTTCCCTTCATGCCCAAGCCTTGGCGGCACAGCCCGCCGGACACGGTACAATAGGCGCTGTCGTCGTCTTATCGTTAGTGAAGTTGGGAGGCTGAACCCTTGCCTAAACTCAAACTCGGACACGCCCTGCGCATCCTGCGCCGCGGACGCCGTTTGCTCATCAACCGGGTGCGGCTGCGCCATACCGGGCTCGACTACCTCACGCTGACGCTCCCCGCGGCCATGCCCGCGCTCCCTGAAGATCGCAACTGGTTCCTGCGCCGCGTGCAGGGCGAACCGCCCATCAGCCTATGGGAGCTGGACGAAATTTTCACGCGGATTGGCGCAGATCCCCGCGTCCGCGGTGTGGTGCTGACGCTGCGCGGCCTGAGCATGTCGCTCGCCGACCTGCAAACGCTGCGCGGCTCGATCCAGCGGCTGCGGGCGCGGGGCAAGCGCGTGATCTGTCATGCACAGTCCTACGATCTCGCCACCTATTACGTCGCCAGCGCTGCCGATCAACTCCTGTTGCAGCCCGGCGGCGATGTGAGCCCGCTTGGTTTGCATCAAGAGGCGGTCTTCCTCAAAGATGCGCTCGCGCAAATCGGCGTGGCGCTGGATGTCGTCGCCATTTCGCCCTACAAAGGCGCGTTCGACCAGTTTTCGCGCGGTGATGTGTCGCCCGAAGGCCGCGAACAACTGGAATGGTTGATCGATTCGCGCTACGAGCAGTTGATCGCCGGAATTGCCGAGGGGCGGAAGCGTTCCGCCGATGAGGTACGCCGGATGATCGACACCGCGCCGCACATTGACACGGACGCGCTCGCCGCGGGCTACGTCGATGGCGTGGTGCACGAAGAGGGCTTATATAAACATCTCGGCAGCGAGCATGTCATCCCCTTCGCTGACGCGCGCAAGCGTCTGCTCCTGCCGCCGATCAAGCCGCCGAGCGAAAAGTATGTGGCGGTGCTCAAGGTCACGGGGTTGATGGTTCCCGGTGAGAGCGGCGCGCCACCCGTCGATCTGCCGATTCCGTTCATTGGCGGCGAACGCGCGGGCGATGTCACCGTCGTGCAGCAGGTGCGCGCGCTGATGAAAGACGAAGCGGCGGCGGCGGTCGTCCTCTTCATCGACAGCGGCGGCGGCGCGGCGATTGCCGCCGAAGCTATGACCAGCGCCCTTGAAGAACTCGCCAAGACGCGCCCGCTCGTCGTCTACATGAACGCGGTGGCCGCGTCGGGGGGCTATTACATCGCCACGCCCGCGCAGCACATCGTCGCGCAGCCCGGCACCATCACCGGGTCGATTGGCGTGGTCACGGCCAAACCGGTCACCGGCGGCCTGCGTGATCTCCTGCGCGTCAAGGCGTTTGAACTGATGCGTGGCGCGAACGCTAACCTCTACGTCGATTCACGTCCGTTCACCGAGGCGCAGCGCGCGCAGGTGCGGCGCATCATCGAAGCCTCATATCAGCGCTTCGTCGAGCGCGTCGCCCGTGGGCGCAAACTGACACCGGAAGCTGTCGACGCGGTCGGCGGTGGGCGCGTCTGGACGGGCGCGCAGGCTTTTGGGCAGGGTCTGGTCGATGAACTCGGCGATCTCCGCGCGGCGATCAAGAAAGCGCGTGAACTCGCGCAGCTGCCGGAGTCGGCCCCGGTCGCCGTAGTTGGCGGCAAGGTCAAGAATCTGCCGCCGCAGCTCGCCGAGACGGTTGTCCCGGCAGCACGGTACGCTCTGCACAACGCCCGCCACATCACCAACGGCAAAGCGCAGGCCATTCTCCCCTTTAGCCTCCAGTAAGCTGTCATTAGTGAGCCGAACGGGCTGAACAAGGAGTTGGAGAGGACTGTGCCTGCCAGTGGCATTGAAAGGTAGTGAGTGTTACTTGGGTTCGACGGAGATACAACCCGCTTCAGAACTGCCGTTCGGCATCCAATCGTCCAGTGCCAGCACCTGCGCATTGCTCACTGAAACCAGCAGAGCATCTGGCGCTTAGATTGTCCATAACCGCTGTATGCGGTGCGCCATTCGGCGTGCATGCACCAGCAGTTATTCAGAAAGTTGTTCGACAGGTATTTTCTCGGAGTTCGAGTGCCGCCTCTGCACGCTCGTACAGAGGCGGCTCTGATTTAATGAGATGTAGGTTACAGCACGCAGTCCGCTGGGATAAAAACATTCTCCCAGCCGCCGACAAAGATCTGGATCCAGCGCGAACCATTCGGGGCGACCGTGTCGACCGCGGCCCCATAGAACGTCTGCCCGGCGTAGACCATGCCATTGGGGATGGCCGCGCCGCCCGCGCTCTCGTAGATCGGTGTGTCGCAGATGACGCTGCGCATTTCAAACTCAACCGGCCAAGAGGGGCCAATTTCCACCACGGGCACACAGCGCTCAATCTCGTAAAACCAAACATCATCATCCCAGTACCCATCTTCTTCATAGGCACTATTGGGATTGAGCGTGCCCCAGACTTCAAAATCCAATTCCGTCCCGGCGGGATAGGCGGGGAAGGTGAGCGTGCCGCTGTACGTGCCATCGATGACGGGAATAACCACATAATGGAGTGGAACAACATCATCAATGGATTGAGTGACATACAGCGTGACATACGGCGCATCCGACGTCCCGGTCGCGGTGAAGCTGCTGCACGTCAGGGTGTAGTCGGTGATATCGGCGTAAGCGTTCGCCGTCTGGAAGGGAGCAATCAGCAGGCCGAGGAGCAGAGCGGCGGTGACCAGAGAGATCCAGCGGAGCTTCATAGTCTACCTTTCTTGAAACTAGCGGTGCAATACTCTTATGGACAAGCTTAGCGCATCGCTCAGTAAATGAGCCTTGATAAAGCGTAAAGAAATTAATCAAAGGCATGGTTAATTTGATGCGATCTGAGGCGTGACCCTGATCTGCCAACAGGGTCCACAAACCGAATATCAGCCAAAGGACGAGGCATGCGGGTGTCCAATCAGCCCCTCAACCCCCGACCCCTTCTCCTAACAGGGGTAGGTTTTTCATGCTTCCCAATGGAACATGGGTTCCTTCGCCAAAGAACCGGTAGGGACGAGGCATGCCTCGTCCTATTTTTCTCAGGAGAGAGGAATCCACACGTCATGTGTTCCCATAACTGGAGGAAGTCGAAGCTTTACGCGAAGCGGTTCTGGTTCGATTTTCGACCGAGGACGAGGCATGCCTCGCCCCTACAGTTAAAAACCTACCCCTGTTAGGACCCCTTCTCCCACGCAAGCGGGGAGAAGGGGAGTAGAGCCGCTCTTATCCCTACGATCTTCGTACTCATAAGCTAAATTGCATTATCTCATCCAGTTTTGTCGTCTTTCGGACACTGGCTCAAGTAGGGGCACACCTGCGTGTGCGCCCACAACCGGGCAGACACATCGGTCTATCCCTACGCAAGAACATTCGGTAGCTTACTTTTAGTCCGTCAGGGGCCAATAAAAAAAGCCGCCTCCATGTACTGGAGGCGGCTGGAACTGACAAAGGCTGGGAGCGTTACTGCACGCACTCCGAACGGATGTAACCATCCGCCCACCCGCCGACGAAAATCTGCATCCAACTGGTGTTGTCAGCGGCAGTGACCGCAATCGGATCAACATAGAATGTTTGACCAATCGTCACAGCGGTGCCGGGGATGGGATTGCCCGCCGGGCTGTCATACAGCGCGGAGTCGCAGATGATGGTGCGCGGCAGATAGCCCACTTCCGGATACGGCCCGACATACAGTTTGCACGCTTCGATGTGCATCCACGGGTCACCGATGGGGAAGGGGGTTTCCAGATTGTCGACCGGGAACACATACATCATAATGGGCGTCCCTTCGGGAACTTCCGGAATGGAGACGCCGCCGCTGAAGTGACCATCGACGACCGGGACGATGACCATGTGGCCAAAGGGGATGAACCCATTGAGCGGCTTGGCGCCTGTGCGAATCAGCTCCGTGTGTTTGACGGGCATGCTGATGGTCCGCTGATTGGACGACGTTTTCGCGAAGGCATAGTCCACGATAATTGCGACATACGGCGCGGTCGAGCTGCCTTCGGCGCTGCCGCCGCTGCAGCTCAGTTGATAGGCATCGACGACGGCCGGGTCGCTTTTGGCGACGGGTTGGGCGGAAACAGGAGCAAGGACAACAACGAATAGGAGCGCGGAGACCAGGAGGAGGATCCAGTAGCGTTTCATAATGTTTCCTTCATGGAAGCGAAAGCTGCGATGTTTGCTGACTTATATCGATAATAAATCCATTTCAAAACGGGAGTCAATGGATTTTAATTAAGAAGCATAAATGAATGTGGTTAAATTTACGAAAAATCAATATAACTTACAGCCCGGGGTTAGTATTGGGGACTCTGCCTTGCCCGCCCAGGTTTGGTGGCTGATGCGCAGAATCGTTGACTGCCGGCCAAAGTCCAAAAAAACACCGCGCCCCTCCTATTGGAGGGGCGCGGTGGACAAGTTTCGCTACAAACGGTTACTGCACGCAGACCGACGGGATGAACGGATAGGCAAACGCGCCGTCGAAAAACTGTGTCCAGTGGGAACCGTCGGCGGCGATGGTATCGAACGGATCAGCGTAGAACGTCTGCCCAGCAAATACATTCGCGCCGGGGATGACCACACCTGCAGGGCTTTCAAAGACCGGGATATCGCAAATGATTACGCGCAGCACATAGGCGGCAGGAATGTCGGGGCTGGGTTCGACGAACGGTACGATTGGCAGCACGCTGGGCGCGCTGTTCGACGGCGTGCTGTTCGACGGCGTGCTGTTCGACGGCGTGCTGTTCGACGACGTGCTGCTCGAAGTGGAGGTGCTTGTTGAAGACGAGGGATTAGGATCCTGACCATAGGCAGTGTGAAGCGGCGAGACGACGAAAACGAGCAGCAAAGCGGCGGCGATGAGAAGAGTCCAGCGGGCGTTCATGGGGTTTTCCTTCGCGTGAGCGAGTGTGCAAAGTTTCACTATCTGCAAATGATCATATAGTTGATTTATACGTAATGTCAATTCAAGAAGAGTTAACATCATAACTTTTCACAAGGAATTTACGTAAGGTTAATTAATTTACATAGGAAGGCTCAGACGGAATATTAGTGTATGGCGGCTGGAGTGTGGGCACCGGATCGTGACTCAATTCGCGCATGATCCGGCATTCGTTTACCGTGTAAACCATGAGTAACAGCAACCAGACCGCCGCTTCCGGCGTATAACAGGATGACACACGGTCAAATGAGGCTGACAAATCTATGGTTTCACGTCCGGCAATGAATTTCAATCCGCTGGCACCGGAATTTCAGGCGAATCCTTACCCGTTCTACGATCTGCTGCGGTCGAATATGCCCCTCTTCCACTGGCAGGCCTGGGGCATGTGGTTTCTCACCCGTTACGAGGATTGTGCCGCCATCCTGCGTGATCCGCGCGTTGGTCATGAAATCCTCAACTTTATGACGCGCGACGAACTCGGGTGGGGCGACCCTGTGGCGAGTCAGCAACCGCTCAACGCGGTGATGGCCGGGTGGATGCTGATGCGCGACCCGCCGACGCACACGCGCCTGCGCGGTTTGGTGCACAAAGCCTTCACCCCGCGTGTGATCGAACGGCTGCGCGACCGCATTCAGGCGATCACCGATGAGTTGATCGATGGTGCGCTGGCGAAAGGCGGCATGGATGTGATCGCGGATTTCGCTTTCCCGCTGCCGATCACCGTGATCGCGGAACTGCTTGGCGTGCCGACCAGTGACATGGACGACATTCGCCGCTGGTCGCGGGCGCTGGCCTTTACGCTGGAACTGACGACCGATCCTTCGGTCTATGACGAGGGATCGGTCAATGCGGCGGAATTCGCGGGGTATCTGCGGGATATGGCAAATCAGCGCCGCCGCGCGCCGCAGGATGATCTGTTGAGCGGGCTGCTGGCCGCTGAAGCCGAAGGCGACAAACTCACGGAAGATGAACTGATCGCGACCTGCGTGCTGCTGCTGCTGGCGGGGCACGAAACAACTGTCAACCTGATCGGCAACGGCCTGTATGCGCTGCTCACTCACCCCGATCAATGGGCGCTGCTCAAGGCTAACCCGACGCTCACGCGTTCGGCGGTGGAAGAATGTCTGCGTTTCGACAGCCCGGTGCAGATGACCAGCCGCACGGTGCTGCACGATGTCGAGTTCAACGGGGTGACCTTCCAGCGCGGGCAGCAGGTCGCGACCATGTTCGGCGCGGCGAATCACGACCCGGAGAAGTTTGCTAACCCGAGCACGTTTGACATCACCCGCGACCCGAATCCGCATATGGCGTTCGGCAACGGCATCCATTTTTGCCTCGGCGCGCCGCTCGCTCGGCTTGAAGGGCAGATCGCGTTTGAGACCTTGGCGCGGCGGCTGCCCGACCTCAAGCTCGCTGGTGATCCCGAACGCCGGAGCACCTACATTCTGCGTGGTTTCTCGGCGCTGCGCGTGACGGTGTAGCGCCTCCTGCTCCTCTGTTCTTCACCTAACCTCACCCCGTTTCGCTGCGCTCAACCGCCCCTCTCCAGAGGGAGAGGGGCAAGGGCACGGCGGGTTGTGTCCTTCTCCCCACGGAGAAGGACGGCTTGCGCAGCCAGCAGGGTGAGGTTGAATATTATCACCGGGGGGTGAGGTATGGTTGCTGCGGATGCGCAGATCTGCCGCTGCCGAAAATTCCCCTCTTTGGTCGGATGCACAGGTTCGCAACGCGACATATACTGGTACCAATTGGGTTTTGATGCTTGGGAGTATATTTTCATGTCCGCTGACCAACTGCGTCGCGCCTACGACCTCATTCGCCAGGGGCAAAAGGAAGAAGCCGTCGCCATTTTGCAGCCCATTCTTCGATCCGAGCGCGACAACGCCGACGCGTGGTGGCTGATGGCGAATGCGCTCACCGATCCCGCCCGCCAGATTCAAGCGCTCAATCAGGTACTGCGCCTGCGCCCGAGCGATCAGCGCGCGCAGAAGATGCTCGCGCGCCTGGAAGCGGAACAGCGATCGAAGGAAGACGCCTTTTCCTTCCCCGTCTCCGACGATGATCCGTTCGCCAATGCGTCGCGTTCCTCCAACGACATTTTCCCAAATTCGTCGTCGCGCGCTGACCTGTCCGGCAGCGATCCGTTTGCCAGCAACGCGCCCCCGGTCGGCAGTGGCGACCCGTTCGCCAGCAGTTCCGATCCGTTTAGTCAAGGCGCACAGCAGCCACGCCCGACCTATGCGACCTTTGAGCCGCCGCGGCAGCAGCGCGGGCGCAACCCGTTCGTCACCTGCCTCGCGATCGTTGGCGCGCTGGTGATCGCATGCTGTGCGTTCACGTTCTTCGTGCTTCCACGGGTAGCTGGGCCGATTGTTGAACAGGTCGCTTCCCAGTTTCCCGAACTGATCGGGAGCCTGACGGCGAACCCGGAGCTGCAGAGTGTCTTCGCCACGCTGGGTGCGGAAGGGTTTGAATTCAACGGCAGCACCAACGCCGCCTTCAACCCGAGCGATGCGCAGGATCGCGGCAAAATCGAGATCGACCGTCCGCTCACGGGCAACGTCGATACCTTCGACGATGACTTTTACACGCTGGCCGTGAACGACCGCCAGAGCCTCACTATCGAAGTGAATGCGACCCCCGGCAGCGATGTCGACCCGCAGTTGTACGTGTATGACGCCAGCTATAATCTCGTCGCCGAAAATGACGACATTTCCCTGAGCGACAACAACTTCAACTCGCGGCTGACGGTCACGCTCGCGCCCGGCGCGTATTACATCGTGATCAGCGCATTCGGCTCCGGCGGCGCGTACGAAGTCAGCGTCACGCGGTAGGCTAAGTCTCATCCCCTGTGCGTCTCTTGACAGGGGGTTGAAAGGAGCCATGAAATCGCTGGTTTGAGGAAAACAGAATTCGGAGGGATGCGCAACAGCGCGTCCGTTGTGTCTAGCGCATGGCGGACGCCCCGTTGGGCGTCCCTACAGTCCCTGCATGTGTGAACTGTGTTCCACCCCGGCGATTTCTGACTGTGGCGCGGATTTTTTACCTGATTCTTACACACCCCTGTTAAAACAGTAGACGTATTCAATCAGTCTGTTTTAGGGGCGTGTACCACATGGCAGAACAATTCTCATTTAAAGCCGAAATTCAACAATTACTCGACATCCTCATCCACTCGCTGTACACGGATCGGGAAATCTTTCTGCGCGAACTGATCTCGAACGCGTCGGACGCGCTGACCCGCGTGCAGTTCGAGTCGCTGACCAACAGCAACCTCGTCGATGCGGGCGCGGAACTCTACATCGAGATCACGCCGGACGAAGAGGCGGGCACGCTCACCATCAGCGACAGTGGCATCGGCATGACGCGCGAAGAGATGGTCGAAAACCTCGGCGTGATCGCGCACAGCGGCGCGAAAGCCTTTGTGCAAAAGCTCAAAGAGCAGCAGGCGGCGGGCGGGCAGGATGTGATCGGACAGTTCGGCGTCGGCTTCTACTCGGTGTTTATGGTCGCGGATAAAGTGCGCGTGGTGTCACGCTCCGCCCACCCCGAAGCGCAGGCCTTCGCGTGGGAGTCGAACGGGTCGGACACGTACACGATCGAACCCAGCGACCGTGAGACGCGCGGCACAGACATCATCATCACGGTGAAGGAAGATGCCAAAGACTTCCTGAAGCCGTGGAAGTTGAGCGACATTGTCCGCCGCCACAGCGACTACATCGCCTACCCGATCTATGTGGGTGAACCGAAAGAGGGCGAGGAGCAGGAAGCGGTCAACAAGCAGGTGGCCATCTGGCGGCAGGAGAGCAAAGAAGTCACCGACGAGCAGTACGACGAGTTCTACAAGATGCTCACGTTTGACTGGGAGAAGCCCGTGCATCACATCCACATGCGCGCCGATGTGCCGCTCCAGTTCTACGCACTGCTGTACATTCCGGCGGGCTCCGAGGCGAATCCGCTCATGGGGCGGCGCGAACCCGGCCTCAAGCTGTACGCGCGCAAAGTGCTGATTCAGGACAACACCACCGAACTGCTGCCCGACTACCTCAACTTTGTGGCGGGTGTGGTCGACAGCGAAGACCTGCCGCTCAGCGTGAGCCGCGAAACCGTGCAGGCGACGCGCGTCATGGCGAACCTCAAGAAGACCATCACCAACAAGGTGCTCAACGAACTAAAGCGCTTGCAGAAGAACAAGCCGGAAGTCTATCACCAGATTTTCGAGGCGTTCGGGCGGCACATCAAGCAGGGCGTGGTTGTTAGCCCCGGCGAACGCGAGGACATCGAACCGCTGCTCATGTTCCCCTCGACCAAGACGGCCAGCGCCGACGAATGGATCACCTTGCAGCAGTATGTTGAGCGCATGGCGGAGAATCAGACCGACATCTACTACGTGATCGGCGACGATTACGCCAGCGCCACCCGGTCGCCGCACCTCGACGCCTTCCGCCAGCGCGGGATCGAAGTGCTGTACTTCGTCGATCCGGTCGATCCGGTGCTGATCATGGGCTTGAGCGAATTCAGCGGGCACAAGCTGCGCGCCGCCGACGAAGCCGACATCGATCTCTCGAACGTCGGGGCGGTCAGCGCGGACGAAGAAGCGCCGCGCGAAGCCCTGCCCGAAGATCAGTTCACGGGCGTTCAGGAGCGCTTCAAGGCCGTGCTCGGCGAACGTGTCACCGACGTGAAGGAGAGCAAGAATCTGGTGGGCAGCCCGGCGCGCCTCGTCACCAGCGACCACAACCCGACGCGCAACATGTTCCGCATCAACCGTCTGATGGATCGCGATTACGAACTGCCGGTCAAGGCATTGGAACTCAACCCGCGCCACCCGCTGATCTACAACCTGAGCGGCAAGCTGGCCGCCGACCCGCAGAACCCGATCATCGACGCGGTGATCGAGCAGGTCTTCGAGACGGCGCTGCTGCAAGACGGCATCCACCCCGATCCGGCGTCGATGGCGGCGCGGCTGTATCAGCTTATGCAGGCGGCGACAGAGCGGTCAGGTTGGCACGATTGTCGAAGAATGGCAGCCCGGCGTCTATGAAGTCGAATTTGCCGATACCAACGGCAACACCTATGGCGTGATTGCCCTGCGCACCGATCAACTCATGACGCTCTACTTCCATCCAAATTCCGCGCGCCTCGAAGTTTGAAGCGTTTACCTGATTTAGCTTATGCAGGCGGCCACGGAATAGACTAGCCTCTGAACTGGTCGGGACGCGAAACCGCATCCCGACCGGTTCAGAAAATCTCTAGCAGTTTCCTAACCCATCGTCTAGAGGGTTCTATGCAGAAAAAGATCGAAGTTGATTGGGATGATGCGCTCGCTGTCATAAAATATAAGAATGCATGGCATTTTTATGTCGATATGGAAATCATGTTTCTGCTCGATTATACGGCGTATGATAGTGAATATAAGCCTGCGCCAGGTCGGTTCCGTAATGGAACCCTAATCGTCGATGAAAACAATACTGAGATATGGTTAGGGGCACTCGCGCGGAAACTAGCTCCAGACCTGTTGCTACACACCTATTGGGAAAACACGGAGAAGCGTGTCCTACCAACCTTTGTGATCGACTTCGACCAGAAGTTATGGGTTGGCAGCAATTGGCATCATGACCAGTCACCCCTGCACAAGTGCCAACCTGCTGGTTGGACAACCCTAGAAGACGATGTGATGACGTATTTACCAAGCGAAATTCAACGCTATTTCGCAATGTGAATTAGGGATACCCCGATCTTTTCGAGTAGGGATGAAACCTTCATCCCTACTTTTTTGCGACCATCACTGCACATTGGCTGTTAGTGCGTCAAACTGTGTCCTACGCTTCCAGCACCGAGAGAATGTTTCCCGACGGGTCTTTGAACCAGGCAATATTGGGGCCGCCCTGACCGCGCGCGATTCCTTTGTCATCCGTCTTCAGGTAGGGCAGGTCGTAGACTTCAAACTTCACGCCCATCTGAGTCAGCTCATCAACCGCTTGTTCGACGTTCGGCACAGGGAAATTCAGCACCGTGAACGTCGCGGGCACATGGTATTCGCCTTTGGCGTAGATCAAGACTTTCGTGCTGCCCCCAAAGTGCAGAATCAGCTCATCCTCTTCTTCGCTTACCTCAATGCCGAGTGTCCCGGCGTAAAACGCCTTCGCTTGTGCAATGTCATCGACCGAGAAACCGCTGAATGCTGGCGTATCTTTGAACATGCCACTGCTCCTTGATCTATGTTGGCTGCATCATAAAACCAGTCTCGTGCTTGTCAAGCGGTGTGCGGGGATGCGGCTGGCCGATATACTCTAGGGTATTCAAGCACGAGCAAAATTAGGAGCAATCCGTATGCACATCCTCATGGTCTACATTCACGTCAAACCGGAGATGGTCGATGCGTTCATCGAAGCGACGCTGGCGAATGCGCGCGGCAGCAATCAGGAACCGGGTGTCGCGCGTTGGGATTTCAACCAGCAGCAGGACGACCCGACGCGCTTCTGCTTATATGAGGTTTACCGCTCGAAGGACGCCTTAGCCGCGCACCGCGAAACGGCGCATTTTCTCACGTGGCGCGACGCCGTCAAAGACATGATGGTCAGCGAGCGCACGCGCACCGAATACACCAACATCTACCCGCCGGATGAGAGCTGGTAAGCGATCTTCCTTAGTGCAGAAGGGGTCAAGGTGTGGCACAATCGCCAGAGTTGGATCAGAAAGGCGATACCTTGGCTCCTACCTTCGATTTTGGTACGTTCCCCGTTTTAACCACCGAACGCCTCCGCCTCCGCCAGATCACCGCCGAAGACGCCGCTGATTTCAGCGCCATTTTCGGATCGCCGGACGTGCTGCGTTTTCTCAATCTGGAACCCGTGACCACGACCGAGCGCGCGCTCGACGTGATCAGCTGGCTGGCGCAGGGGTATCAGGCGCAAAGAGAAATCGATTGGGCGATCACCCGCCCCGACGACGACCGCATGATCGGCATGTGTGGGCTGCACGACCTCGACACGCAGAATCGCCACATTGAAATCGGCTGGCATCTGCATCCGTCTGTTTGGCGGCAGGGTTACGCGACCGAAGCGGCGCGCGCCATCATCGCGTGGGGCTTCCAGAATCTCGATGTCCATCGCATCTGGGCGGACTGCACGGCAGGCAACGATGCTTCCGAACGCCTCATGATCAAGTGCGGCTTCCAGTTTGAAGGCCACTTCCGCGAGCATTACTTTGAGCATGGGCGCTTCGTCGATGCGCGCTATTACGGACTGCTGCGCCGCGATTTCGAGGCGCTGTCAGCGAGGTAGGCGCGTTCGTACGCCTTAGGTCGTACGTCAAGTGGCTGAAGCGTGTTTCGACTTCTGACGGGTTTTTCTTGCGTTCTTATTATTCAAGCCTATGATGTGATTGTAAGCAGCAAGCGCATCTCACATCACATCAAGGGACGCACTCATGAATCATATGACCCGTAAGTTTCGCTTTTTGCTGTTCGCTGGTTTGATCCTCGCGGCGTTTGTCGCCGCCTTACCTGCTGCGGCTGCACCGGGGGGCACGATTGTCAACTACGCCCTCAATGCCGCCGATTGTTACGTTGATATCACCGTTCAGGTACAGGACGCGGGCTTCTACGCCATCAATATGTGGGATGATGGAGCTTTTCGGGCGGGGGCGGGCGCGCAGGTCGGCGCGGGCGAAACCTTGACCGTCCGCTTTGTCATCGGGGGCGTCATTTTGCAGGGCGCGGCGGGGATTGGCGTTTATCTCGAAGACGGCGTTGGAACCGCTGCTACAAGCACGTACGCCTCGAGTGGTAGCGTTGACTTATGGTCGGATGTGGTTGGCAGCGCGTGTGCTGCGACCCACACGTGGAGCGCGGCGGTTGCGCCCGGGGCTTGCGCTAATCCCCTGCCGAGCGGAACTCCGATTTACAACGTTCCGGCAGGCGCGCTGGCCTTCTATGATGACGACGTGAGCGCGTACGCGGGTTTCAACCTGCCCGCCGGCACGTGGTACATCACCGACTTTGGCGAAGCGTTTGCCCAAGTCTGGATCGATTGCAACGCGCAGCCCATTTACATCCCCGTGGAAAACGTCGTTCGCTAAGCTTAGATGTCAACGGGCGGGAACACTCCCGCCCGTTTTTTTGTTTTTTTCCTCTCACCAGCAGTCAAGCAGCTCAGCCCGGCAGAGTTGCCACATAGATCAGTTCGTAGGCCAGCAGCCCCGGGAGAAGCGGCGCGGGCAGCGGGCGCTTGGTCGCGCGGGCGATACGGTTGGCGAGGTTTTGCAGCGCGCTCCCGGCGATGTGCACCGCCTCTACTCGGTACCCCTGATCTTCGAGTAAGCGCCGCCCCGTGTCGACCGTGTAGAAATGCACGTGCGTGCGATCCATGATGCCGTAATCGGCGTAGTCGAAGCGCCCGCGCAGCAGCTTGAGGCGGACGTTCCAATGCGCGATGTTGGGCAGCGACACGATCACCCACGCGCCCGGTTTGAGCAGCGTTTTCGCCCGCTGGAGCAGCGCTTCGGGATACTTCAGATGTTCGAGGATGGCGGCAGCCAGCAGCCCATCGAACGGGGCGGTGGGCGCGGCGAGATCGAGCGCGTCCGGCTGATCGAGATCGGCCACATACGCGTGGGACATGCGCGTCGCGGCGATCTGGACCGCCGCGGGATCGAATTCCAGCCCGGTCACCGTACAGCCGAGGCGCTGCTCCATGTAGCCGGAGAGATACCCGGACGCGCAGCCGAGTTCCAGCACGCGGCTGTTCGGCGGCACGAGGCGCATCAGCAGACTGTGCGCGTCGTCCGGGTTGGTCTGTTCCGGGGTGAAAATCGTTTCGATATGATACTTGGGCAGCGCCATGCGGTGTCTCTCGGTGGATTGATTAGTCCGCTCCATTATAGCGCCAGATGAGCTGTCGCCCAGCGTGCCCTATTCAACTAAATTCAAACGGTCTATCGCATTTTAGCGATGCGCCTGTTACTATTCCCCGCATTCTTTCGACATGAGGTAGAAACTGATGGGTGAGAAATATCAGGCGCTCCTGCATCATCTGATGGAGATTCGCAACGTCAACCGCGCCGAAGCGCTGCTCGGCTGGGATCAGCAGGTCAACATGCCGCCGGGCGGCTCCAAGGGGCGCGCCGCGCAGGTCGCGACGCTCGCCCGCATCGGCCACGAAATGCTGACCGACGAAAAGACCGACATGCTGCTCAAAGAGGCGCAGTTGGAACTTGGCGATGTGGCCTACGACTCCGACGAAGCCAGCATGATCCGCGTGACGCGGGTTGACTATCACGAAAACACCTGCATCCCGTCGGATCTCATCGCGGAACATGCCGAAGCGACCGCGCTCGGTCACAACATCTGGAAAGAAGCGCGCGCCAAAAATGATTTCGCCGCCTTCGCGCCGATCCTCACGCGCATCCTCGACCTGACGCGGCGCATGGCCGACTACATCGGCTATCAGGAACACCCGTATGACGCCCTGCTCGGGCAGTATGAGCGCGGTATGAAGTCGAGCGAGGTCAAACGCCTGTTTGACGAACACAAGCCGCCGCTCGTCAAGCTGATCGCGCAGATCAACGAGCGCGCCGACCGCGTCAGCGATGATGTGCTGCATCGCGACTTCCCGCTTGACCGGCAGCGCCAGTTCTGCACCGACATCGCCAGCGCCATCGGCTACGACTTCAACCGCGGGCGCATCGATGTAGCGACACACCCGTTCGCCATCACCTTCAATCAGGGCGATGTCCGCATCACCACGCGCTACTACCAGAACTTCATCAGCCCGGCGATCTTCGGCACGATGCACGAATCCGGTCACGCCATGTACGAGCAGGGCGTGTCGCCGACGCTGGAAGGCACGCCGCTGTCGCGCGGCGCGTCGCTCGGCGTGCACGAGTCGCAGTCGCGCATGTGGGAGAACTTCGTCGGGCGCAGCAAAGGCTTCTGGACGTGGGCGTATCCCCAACTGCAAGCGACCTTCCCCGAGTCGCTCGGCGATGTCTCCGTCGATGCGTTCTACCGCGCGATCAACAAGGTCGGGCAGTCGTTCATCCGCGTTGAAGCCGACGAAGCGACCTACAACCTGCACATCATGCTGCGCTTTGAGCTGGAAATGGAAATGGTCGCCGGGAACATCCCGGTCGAAAAGCTGCCGGATGAGTGGAATCAGCGCTTCGAGGCGTACTTTGGCATCGTGCCGCCGACCGACACGCTCGGCGTGCTGCAGGATGTGCACTGGTCCAGCGGCTTGATCGGCTACTTCGCCACCTATGCGCTCGGCAACATGCTGGCGGCGCAGTACTGGCAGCAGGCGCTGCGCACGCACCCGGAAATCCCCGCGGAGATCGAGCGCGGCAAGTTCGACACGCTCCTCAAGTGGCTCAACGTAAACATTCACCAGCACGGCCGCAAGTTCACCCCCGCTGAATTGACGAAGCGCATCACCGGGGAGAGCATCAAGTCGAGCGAATATATGAAGTATCTCGAAGCGAAGTACGGCGAGATCTACGGGCTGTAAACCAGGCCCCGGCGTTTCGTAGGGACGCAAGCAATTGCGTCCGTCGTTTCCAACCTCCCCCACTCGCCCATCCACCTAGCGGCGAGGGGCCAGATACGGGTTGTTGTGTAGGGACGAGGCCTGCCTCGTCCTCCTTTAATCAACCTCACCCCCCAGCCCCCTCTCCGAGCGGCGAGGGGGAGTTAGATGGGCTTTTCAAGCCCCCTCTCCGAAAAGAGGAGAGGAGATTTAGGGGTGAGGTTACCCTTGCAGCACCTTGAGCATGTCGCCGTGCAGCAAACCGTTGCTGGCGACCACTTCTTCGCCGCTGAAGGCTTTCGCCGTGCCACCGCCGATGTCGGTGACCGTGCCGCCCGCTTCCTGAATCACGCAGATACCACCCAGTACATCCCACGAGTGGATACGCCGCTCCCAGAAGCCATCGAGCCGCCCACACGCCACATACGAGAGGTCGAGCGCCGCTGAGCCGAAGCGCCGCATATCGCGCACGGCCCACAGCATGTCACGCCAGTGCCGCAGGTTGTTGAGGTCACCCTCGACCGTATGGCGATCCGTCGGGAAGCCGCTCGACATGACCGCGCGGCGCATATCCGCTGTACGCGAGGCATGGATCGGTTGGCCGTTAAGCGTCGCGCCGTGTCCCTGCGCCGCGCTGAACAGCTCGCCGAGGATCGGCATGTAGACCACGCCCACCACCGGGCGCAGACTTCGATCCGCCAGCGCGATGCTCACCGAGAAGAACGGGATGTTGTTGGCAAAATTGGTCGTGCCGTCAATCGGGTCGATGTGCCACTGATACTCGCCACCGTCGGCGCCGCCGCCTTCCTCGCTGAGAATGCCGAATTCCGGGAACGCCTGCTGCAAGATCGGCAGGATCGCCGCTTCCGCCGCGAGATCGCCTTCGGTGACCACATCGTAGATATTCGCTTTGATCGTCTCTTCGTGGGGGTGGTTGAACAGCGGGCGCAGTACTTCCCCCGCGCTGAGGGCCGCTCGTTCGGCTGCCGCTTGAACCGCTTTTAAATCCACGGGCTTTTAACTCCTGAGTACGTTACATCCAACATACCCTATAGCTTCTCAAAAAAATGAGCCTATCGCTAGGATAGGCTCAAGAAGTTCCATGCCAAACACATTTTTTAAGAGACGATCACGTAATTTGCGATCCCGCTAGACGGCAGTGACAGAGCTTGCCTGTTTTCCTTTCGGGCCGTCGATGATCTCGAATTCGACCCGTTCCCCCGCTTCTAATTTACGGTAGCCAGTGGACTGAATTGCGGAATAATGTACGAAAACGTCGGGACCGTTTTCTGGAGTGATGAACCCGTAGCCTTTATCGGCGCTGAACCACTTCACCACACCACGAATGCGTTGTGCCATTGCTTCAAAAACTCCATACTTAAAATTGAGTCGAATCCGCCTCATTTGTGCAGGCTAAATGGAGTCTATTGCAATTTCATAACGTTTGTCAAGTTTTTTGTTACTAACTTTTGCCTCTATGAAATAAAGCGATTGTATCGATGTAATAAGTTTGTGGTGACAAGTCTATGGGCTGGGCCACAACCAGTTCATAGCCGGCGCGCTTGAGGCGTTTGGTCTCTTTGGCGAGCGTCGCCGGGTCATCGCTCAGGTAGACCAGCGTCGGAATCTGGTTGATGCTGGCGAAGGCTTCGCGGCTGAGGGCGGCGGGCGGATCGACAAGGGCGGCATCATAGCGGTCATTGAGCGTGGGCAGCACGACTTCCACCCCGCCTTCGAAGACATCCACATTGTCGAGATCGGCGAGGTTTTCGTCGGCATCGGTGACCGCGGGCGGGTAGCTCTCGACCAGCGTCACGAGGCTGGCGGCCTGCGCGGCGAAGCGGCTGAACATGCCGACGCCTGCATACAGATCCAGGACTTTTTCACCCCCACGCAGATCGAGCAGCATGAGCGCCGTGTTGACGAGATTGTCCAACTGCGAGTAGTTGGGGCGGATGTAACTCCCGGCGGTTACGCGGAAGGCGTGCCCGTTGACCGTGAAACGCGAATGCGAGTCGCCGATCAGATTCATCGGCACGTTGTCCGGCAGAATCAGGTTGATGCTGGCGGGTAGGTCGATTTCGAGTTCGGGCGCGTCTTCACTGAGCGTGGTCAGGATGACCATCGGGTCGCCGTCACTGCCCTGCTGCAAACGCACGCGCTTAAAGCCCGTCAGGTCGATATCCATCTGCTGGTACAGCGTGAGCAGATCCGGGTGCAGGATGTGACATTCTTCGATGGGGAAGATGCCGCGCCCGTTCGCATCGGGAAAGCCGATCTGGCCGTCGGCGGTGACCGTCAGCGTCATGTGATAGTTGTAGTACCACTCGTCCGGGCTGGCGATGGTCGGGCGCAGCGCCGCGAGGATCGCGCGATCCGATAGTTCGCCCATACGCGACAAATGATCCGCCAGAATGTCCTGCTTGATCAGCAGTTGGGCGGCGTAGTTCATATGCTGCCAGTGACAGCGCCCGCATTTGTGCGGCCCGAAGTGCGGGCACACGGGGAACACGCGGTCAGCCGACGCATCGAGCAGGGTGATGCCTTCGGCGAGGATGCGCTTGTCATCGGTGTCGACGCGGCGGGCGAGCACCCGTTCGCCGGGGATGGTGTACGGGACGAACACCGGGCTGCCCTTGTGGCGTCCGAGTCCACTGCCGCCGTGCGCCATGCTCTCAATTTCGACTTCGAATTCGCTGCCCATCGCCTACCGCCTCTGTTCGATTGCGCTGAGTCAGTTTACAACGGTTGACTTTGATCCACCAGCGCGGTGATCTCTGTTACTAGGTGCGCATCAAGAACGCGGTCTGAACGTAGTGACTTGGTAGTAACCAAGCATTGGAGGTTGCACTATGCCTCGTATCCTCGTTCTGTGCGCTGTCGTCCTACTGCTCAGCACTCTGCCCGTACAAGCGCAGTTTGTTCCCACCTTTGAACCGGCTCCCTGTCCGATCCGGTACGCGCCTCATTATGACGTCACCTGTGGTTACGTCGTCACGCCGGCACACCACAGCGATCACGACGGCGCGACGATCCGCGTGATGGTGGCGATTTTCCCGGCCAGAAGCGCCACGCCCGCCGAACCGATCATTTATCTGCAAGGCGGCCCCGGCACCAGCGGCATGGCGCGTTTCGCCTCCGGCCTCGACAGCTTCGGCGAAACGTTCATCCAGAACCATGCGTTCATCCTGCTCGATCAGCGCGGCATCGGTAACTCGCTCCCGTCGCTCGACTGTCCGGAAATCAACGAACTGCACGACAGCGCCCTCGGCGGGCAAGCCTGCTATGATCGGTTGGTCGCGGATGGCGTCGATATCAGCGCCTACACCACGGTCGAAAGCGCGGGCGATGTGATCGCCAGCGCCGATGCGCTCGGCTATGAACAAGTCTCGCTGTTCGGGAGCTCCTATGGGTCAACGCTGGCCATGACGGTCATGCGCCACTACCCGGATCGGGTGCGCTCGGTGCTTCTGGAAGGCGTCACGCCGCCGGAAGTCGATCTGTCAACCTCATGGGCGAGCAGTTTGCAGCGCGCGTGGGATCAGGTTGTCGCCGACTGTGACGCCAGTGAACGCTGTGCCGCTGCCTACCCGAACCTCGACGCTATGCTGGTGGAGGTCGTCCAGCGCCTCAACGCCGAACCGCTGGCGCTGCAGGTCACCGATCCCAATACCGGGGAACTGATCGATCTCACGGTGGATGGCGAAGCGGTGCTGTCCGGTTTGCAAAGCGCCATGTACAGCTATGCGCTCGTGCCGCGCCTCCCCCTATTGATCGCCGCGCTGTACGCGGGGGAAAACGAAGCGGTGATTCAAATGGCGGAGTCACTGGCGCAAAACAATGTGGATCGGCAGTCAGAAGGCGCGTTCTACGCCATGCGCTGCAGCGACGATGTACTCATGACAAACGTCGAAGCGGATCAGGCGGTGCTCGCCAGTGTCCGCCCGATCTTCGCGGAACACTTCCGGGATGGGTATACCTCGTGGGAGCCAACCTGTGCCCTGTGGGGAACTCAGCTTGACCCGGTGGAAAATACGCCTGTGGTGAGCGACATTCCGACCCTGATGCTCAACGGCGCGTATGATCCAGTCACGCCGGCGCACTGGGCGGACGCCGCCGCCGAACAGCTCACCTATGGGTACAGCTACACCTTCCCGGAATCGACGCACGGCGTGCTGCCCGATTTTTGTGCCACGCGGATTGTCGATCAGTTCCTCGCCGATCCCTTCACCGAGCCGAGCCATCAGTGCCTCGACCGCTACGCGGGGGTTGCGTTTCAACTGCCGTAAGTCTGTCTACGGGTGGGTGTGGGCCGATGCGCCGACACTCCACCCGTTTTCAATTGCCGCGGAGGCGCAGCTCGGGGTAATGCATCTGCATCCACTGCAAGCCAATGATCGTCTTGGCGTCTTTGATCTCCCCGGCGTACAACATCTTGATCGCCGTGCGGAACGGGATTTCGACCGCGCGGATGTCTTCGCCTTCGCCGATCAGGCCGCCGCCCACGCCGATTTTGTGCGTCGACGAGACCGCGGCATAGTACAGGAAGATGCGTTCTGATGTGCCGCCGGGACTCAGGTAAAACGTGGTGATGTGCCGCAGTTCTTCGACTTCGTAGCCGACTTCTTCCAGAATTTCGCGGCGCATGGCTTCGTCCGGCGCTTCTTCGACCGTGTCGAACATCCCGGCGGGCGCTTCCAGCAGCCACCCGTCACCGTGTTCATAGGTCGCATGGCGGAATTGCTCGGTGAAGATCACATTATCTGTATCGACATCGTAGACCACGGCTGTAACGCCATCCCCGCGTTCGAGGGTGAGCCGCGTGATTTCGCCGCCTAGGCTGCCGTCGTACTTTTCGTGGCGCAGTCGGACTTCGTCAATTGCGAAAATGGCTTTCTTGAAGATCCGCTCTTTGGAGAGAATTTCGACGCGTTTGGCATGGTTTACTCCTCAGTGTCTGCCCGTTGGTTCTGCGT
Source organism: Candidatus Flexifilum breve (assembly GCA_016717205.1). Classification (GTDB taxonomy): domain Bacteria; phylum Chloroflexota; class Anaerolineae; order Aggregatilineales; family Phototrophicaceae; genus Flexifilum; species Flexifilum breve. The sequence continues at coordinate 611,823 of JADKGC010000002.1, read as the reverse complement.
CCGTGCTGCTTTGCTGTTATCTGCCTCCCACACCCGCTTTGGCCGAGCTGGTTACGCCTCCAGCGCCTTTACCCCGCTGCCCGGACTCAAAGCATATCAGTTCATGTCGCCCCCCGCACGCGGTGTCACCACCACCCCCTTAAGGTTGTGTTTCCGCTGCTGTTGCGGTTGCTTCTGCCCGTTCGTAAGTGGCTGCCTTGTCCGACTTGGGGGTATCCACATTAACGCGTTTCGTGTCTGTGACGTTAAGACCCTACTAGCCGTGTGACGGTTCTCGACTGCTTCTGTTTCTAGTCGTTTTAGGTTGGTTTGTTCCTGTCTCCGCGCCGGATCACCTAGTGATCCGGCGCTTTTGTCTTTACTTCGCCAGCACGCTGACCACATCGACGAGTTCTTCGACCACCTGCGACAGGTGATCGGTCGTCATCTCCGGGTAGATGGGCAGGCTGATAATCGACTGGGCGGCAGCTTCAGCCTGCGGGAAAGCGCCCGGTTGGCCGCCGTACCCGCGCATGGCGGGCTGCAAGTGCAGCGGAACCGGGTAATGCACGCCCGCCCCAATCCCCCGCTGATTCAGCTCTGCGAGGATCGCGTCACGGTCGCCCTGCACGCGCACACAGTAGATATGGAAGACGTGCTGGCTGTCCGCCATAACCTGCGGCGTCTGCACCCCGGCGACGCCCGCCAGCGCCTGCGTGTAATAGGCGGCATGCTGGCGGCGCGCTGTGTTCCAGCCTTCGAGATGCGGCAGCTTCGCGCCGAGAATCGCCGCCTGCAGCCCGTCGAGGCGTTCGCCATAGCCGAGTTCGTCGTGCTCGTACTTGCTCATCCGCCCGTGATCTTTCAGCTTGGCGATCAGCGTCGCCAGCGCCTCGTCATTGGTACACACCGCGCCCGCGTCGCCATACGCGCCGAGGTTCTTGCCGGGATAGAAGCTGAAGCAGGCGGCATGCCCCCACGCGCCCGCCCGGAGGCCGTGCAGTTCCGCGCCGTGCGCCTGCGCCGCATCTTCGATCACGTACAGGTTGTGCTTGCGCGCGATCTCCATGATCGCGTTCATCGGCGCGAGCTGACCATACAGATGCACGGGCATAATCGCTTTGGTGCGCGGGGTGATCGCCGCCTCAATCAGCGCCGGGTTGATGTTATACGTCGCCGGGTCGATGTCCACGAACACAGGCGTCGCGCCGCTCTGCGCAATCGGTTCGACGGTCGCGATGAACGTGTGCGGCGTGGTGATCACCTCGTCACCAGCGCCGATGCCGAGCGCGCGCAGCACGAGATACAGCGCACTCGTGCCGTTGGCGATGCCCACTGCGCGCTTGGTCCGCTGGAACTGCGCGAACGCCGCTTCGAAGTTCGTCACCTCCGCGCCGCCGATGAAGCTGGTGTTGGCGATCACGCGGGCCAGCGCCGCGTCAATCTCCGGCTTGATCGCCGCGTACTGCGCTTTGAGGTCGACGAGGGGAATTTTTGCCATGCTGCCTCCAAGAGAGCAGGACTGAGTGCTGAGGACTGGGGACTGAGACAACATCACGGTCTGCTGCACAGAGACGACCTGATGCTTCAATGACTCAGTCCTTTAACCTCAGTCCTCAGTCCTTAGAATAGAACTTGATATTGTCGATGTGATTGATCTGCCGGGCCGGGCTGCCCACCATGACCGCGCCGGGCGGCACGTCTTTCGTCACCACCGACCCCGCGCCGATCAATGCGCGCGCGCCGACCCGCACGCCGGGCAGCAGCGTGACGTTCGCGCCGATGATCGCGCCCGCTTCGATGATCGCGCCTTCCAGCCGATCCTTCGCGCCCTGACTGATCGGGTAGCGCGCGTTCGTCACCATGACGCCGGGGCCGAGCCAGCAGCCCTCGTGCAGTTGGCTGTATTCCGGCACGAACACGCGGCTGTGCAGGCGCACCAGGTTGCCAATCGTGACGTGATGCTCGATGATGCTGTGCGTGCCGATGCTCACGTGATCACCGATCGTGTTCTCCTCGCGGATAACAACGTGATGCCCGGTCTGCAAGCCCACGCCGATCACGTTGCCCGCATAGATCACGCTGTGCGAACGGATGACACAGCCCGCGCCAAGCGTGAGCGGCAGGTCGCCGGGCTGCGCGCCCCGCGGCGCTTTGCCGAGAATCACGAACTCGTCGATCTGCGCGTCGGCGGGCAGGTGGACGTTCGGGTAAATGTGAATGAGGGGCGATTCGGTCATCGATTGGTCTCAACAATCTTGTAGGGCACCGCCCAAAACTGTTGGCCTCCCCCCTTGATGGTAAGCGCCCCTTCCCCCGGGAGAGGGGCAAGGGTCGACTTGGGGGGCGGACTCTACCTCACTCCTAAATCCCCTCCCCTTTTGGAGGGGACTTCAAATGCCCGCCTGTCTCCCCTCTCCGAATTCGGGGAGGGGTTGGTTCTTACCCTTTTTCCACCGGCAGACCCGCCGCGATCCACGCGTCGAGGCCGCCCTCGACATGCGCGAAATCGGCGAAATTGTGCCGTTCCAGCAGGCTGGCGGCGATCTGCGACCGGACGCCCGTCGCGCAGTGAATGATGATCGAGCGGTCGCGCGGCAGCTCATCGATGCGCTCTGGCAGATCGTGATACGGAAGGTTGACCGCCCCCGCGATCCGCTTTTCACGGTACTCGCTGACCGCGCGCACGTCAAGCACCATTGCACCCCGGCGAATGCGTTCGGCGGCGGCGCGTACATCGATGGCCGGGAGTGTACCGCTGTAAATGTCGACTTCGTCCGGCACGAAATAGCCCGCGATGTTGTCGATGCCCACCGCGCGCAGTTGGCTCATCAGCGCGTCGACCTGTTCCGGCGCGGTGATCAGGTAGACCGGATGCGCGAAATCGACGAACCACCCGGCATAGGTGCTGAACTGATCGCTCGGTTGAATGTGCAGCGCGCACGCGACATGCACATTGCGCCGCCGGGTATCGATCACCAGCGCATTGGAGCGCACCACATCGTTGAGCAGAAAGCGCTCCATGCGTTCCGGGCGCGGCAGCGTGCTGACGAGCGGCGCGCCCTGCTTGTTGACGCGCTTCATCTGCGCAAAGTAGCGCGGCGCGGGCGGTTGATCGCTCAACAGCCAGCGGACAAATTCAGCTTCATCGTCAAATTGAAAGGCCGGGTTGACCAGTTTCTCATAGCCGAGCGTGGATGACGGCACCGCGCCGAGCGCCTTGCCGCACGCGCTCCCCGCGCCGTGACCGGGCAGGATTTGCAGATAATCCGGTAGGGTTTTGAGCATTTGCAGGTTGCGGAACTGACCACGCGCGCCAATCTCGGCGGTGTTGGCGTAACCCGCCGCCACTTCCAGCAGATCGGGGCGTCCCACATCGCCGACGAACAGGCAGTCGCCCGTGATCAGGCCGAAGGGTTGATCGGAGGCTTGGGTGTCGGTGATGGCGAAAATCAGGTGTTCGGGCGTGTGCCCCGGCGTATGGATCGCCTGAATGCGGATATTGCCGAGCAACCACGAAGCACCGTCGTGCAGCAGGGTGGTGTTGGCGTCGACAAACTGATACTGCCAGTCAACGCCGCCCTCCGCGCTGAGGTACATGTGCGCCCCGGTCGCCGCGGCGACTTCGCGGATGCCGCTCACAAAGTCCGCGTGGATGTGCGTTTCGGTGACCTGGGTGATGCGCAGATTTTCCTGCTGCGCCGCGTGGAGATAGGGGGAAATATCGCGAGCCGGGTCGACGATCAACGCCTCGCCCGTCTCTTGACAACCGATCAGGTAGGACGCCTGCGCCAGTGCCCGATCGTAGAAGTATTTGAGCAGCATAGGTGAACGCTCCTCTAGTTCCGCGTCCCCCAACTATAACAAACTCTGTTCAAAAAAAGATTAGCGAGATGCGATCACAAAGGCGCGCCCCTCACGTTCGGGTTCCGCCAGCGGCGTATGGAGGTCGGCGGCGCGGGCAAAGTAGACCTGCTGCCAGCCCGTATCTTCCAGCAGGTCGCGCACGTGGGCGAGATCGAACACCGTGTTGTAGGCGTTCTCTTCGAAGCGGGTGTAGCGTCCGTCGTCCTCGCGGATGAAGCCCGTGATGCGCACATAAGCGCGCTCGCCGCCGTCGTAGATGCCCCGGTTGATGAGCGTGACTTCCGGCGTTTCGCTGAGCGTGATGTTGTTCCAGCGCTGCAAGCCGACGCGCGTGTTGAGGTCGAAGATGAACACGCCGCCCTCTTGCACCGCCGCATACACACAGGCGAAACAGCGCCGCAGCGCGTCGGCATCGGGCAGGTGATTGAGCGCGTCGAAGGTCGAGATGGCCAGCCCAACGGGAGTCGGAATCGTGAAATCGGCGGCGTCGGCGACGATGAAGGCCGCGCGGTCGTGGTAGGCGGCGGTGTTCTGCCGCGCATGGGCGATCATGTGCTCGGAGAGGTCAACGCCGGTGATGGTGAACCCGCGCTCCAAGAAGTAGAGCGCGACTTGCCCCGTGCCGCAGCACACATCGAGCAGGGTAGGATCGGCGTCGGGTCGCGCCGTGTAGAACTCATGGAGGCGCGGCGCCACCGAGCGGGCGAAATCCAAAAACAACAAGTTGTACACGCGGGAAAAGTCTTGGTTGTAGGCTTGGTTCATTGGTCGTGTACCTTCTTTAATCTAGGGTGGCAGGAAGCTTACTTATAAGTAAGCTTTTCGGATGTGAAATTCATGCAATTTGGAATAACAAAATGAACACACCTAGGGACCAATTTGAGATCGAGCATGACATAAGTCGGATAGAAATGATTTTGGATACAGAAATTTTTGCTCAAGAGAATATGTCTCATCCTTTAGTTCTGTCAGCTTTTACCGAACTCATTATATGTCTCAACGACTTGTTGCAGAAATGTCGCAAGGCGGATGTTCCCGTAAGATTTGCTGTGGATGTCGACCCAACTGCTGATTTAGATAGCATCACAAATTTAGTGAATAGAATACGCAATGCTGTGTGCCACATAACAAATGAAACTCATCAGGTTGAGAACAGTGAAATGATATTCTCGTTCAATGTCATTTACGGTGAAGGGGCGTTAGCGCAGTTTGGTGCATACTCGTTTCGTAGTGAGTACGCTGATGAGGTATGTTTCTTTTTTGGCACAAATCGGATCTATCTGAAGCGTCACATCATCCGAGCATTTGAGGAAGCAAAACGTAAGTTGGCGTAGCCACAAATAAAGTGCCGTAAGCAACACGCCGATCTTCTTGTAGGGACGCGATTTATCGCGTCCGCTGCTGCAAACCACCGATGCATCCTTCCGCCCCCTCTGCTTGTATACCTTCTCCGTTCAGATAGGGGGAGGTGAGGTGACATCCTGCGCCTGCGAAAATGACACTCTTCCCGCCCCCATGGGCGCAATTTCTGGCACAGTGAATCCCCGAAAGTTGCTCCTATTTATGTGCTCCGAAAGACAAACTCATGTACAAACATAAAGACATCTCCCCGTTTGTAACACTCTCCGGGCTGGCGGCGATCCTGACGATCGTCGCAGCGTTGATCGGTCTGTTCACGCCGGATTTCTACCCGATTGAAAGCGAGTCTTTCCTGCTGGCGGCCAAGGCGCAGGACATCATCGCCCTGCTGGCGGCTGTCATCATGGTGTGGGCGATTGTGCAGACCTGGAACGGTTCGACGCGCGCGGTCGCCGTGTGGGCTGGCTGCCTCGGCTACCTGACTTACAGCTATCTGCTGTACTCCATGGATCAGGTGTTCACGTCGCTGTACATCGTCTATATCGCGATTCTCGGCCTGTGCCTGTACTCGCTGATCGGTGTACTCGGTCGGTTGAATGGTGATAAGTTCCGCCTGCACGTCGATCAACACATGCCGCGGCGTCTGATCGCGCTGGTGCTGGCGATTCCCGCGATCCTCATCCCGCCGTGGATCGCTTTCGCGACCGATCCCGTGCTGCGGAGCGCGCCCAATGCCATCGTCACCGTCAACGTGATCGATCTGTCGTTTGTCATTCCGGCGTGTCTCGCCACCGCCTATCTGGTGTGGAAGCGGCAGACGTGGGGTTTCATCTTCGCGGGCGTACTGCTGGTCAAGTTGTTCACGATGGGGCTGTCGTTGGTGATCGCGACGTTCTGGGCGTATTTCACGCTCGGCACGGCCATTGATCCACTGCAGACACCGATCTACATCGCCATGATGCTCGCCGGGGGCTTTGCCGCGGTGCGCTACTTACAGCACATTCACGATACGGTCGAAGTCAGCAAGAAGCAGACGGCGCAGAGAGCGAAGGCGCTCGGTCACTGATAGAGGCGGCGCAGCCAGCGGCGCAGCCGCGTGAGCAGCGGCGTGAGGGGATGGCTTGGGGGCGGGGTCAGCACCTGCGCGCTGTGATCGTGGAGCGCGTCGATAGCGTGCGCCATTTCCTGCGCCGATTCGAAGCGTTCGTCCGGGTTCGCGCGCAGCGCCCGCAGAATGAGCGCGTCCAGTTTTGGCGACACATCGGCATTGAAGGTGCGCGGCGGGCGCAGGGTGTTCGCCAATTTGACGTCAAGCAGCGCTTCTGGGGTGACGGCCATGCGGAACGGCGGTTCGCCCGTCACGAGGTCGTAGAGCGTCGCGCCAAAGCTGTACACGTCCGAGCGCAGATCGAGCGCGTCCAAGCGGATTTGCTCGGGCGGCGCGTAATGCAGTGAGCCGAGGATATGCTGCAGGTAGTCGAGCGAGGGCGCTTTCCGCACCACGCGCGCGAGTTCGAGGTCGTTGAGATACACCTGATTATCCCCGGCGACGTAGACTACCCGCGGGGAGATCGAACCGTGGACGAAGTGGCTGCGGTGCAAAAAGCTGACCGCTGTGCCGAGCTGCTGCATGATCGGCAGCGCCGTTGCCAGCGGCACGCCGCCGTTGCGCAGCAGGGCGTCGAGCGTACCGGGCAGCATGCGCGACACGATGTAGACCGCCTCATCGCCGATCTGCCCGGAGGCATAGAGCGGCAGCAGATGCGCGTATTCCAACCCAATAATGTGCTGGATCTGGCTGTTGAATTCGTCCAGAAACAGGGCGCGTTCCGCCGTGTCTGGCGGCAGCGGCGTCACTTTGAACGAGACGAAGCGCTTGACCGACTCCTGCACCGCCCGGTAAATCGTTGTGTCGACCCGCGTGTCGACCGCTTCCTCGACGAAGAAGCCATCGATGAGCCGGTTGGTGTAACGCGCATCCATTACGGGAACAGGCGGTAGAGAAACCGGGTGACGTTGGTCATCACGAAGCTGAAGACCCAGTAGGCGGTCAGCAGCACGACGTGCTGTTCGCGAGCGAAGCGCGTCGGCCCTGCGCGCAGACCGAGCAGCGGCGCGCCGATCTCGTCCGCGCCCCACATCCGCAGCCCCATGAAGAACCCGCCCGCGATATCGCGCCAGCGCGTCGTCGTGCGCGTGCCGCCGTAGAGGAACCCCGCTGTGATCAGATACGCCCATTCGGTGAGGTCGCCGAGCAGGTCGCGCGTTTCCAGCGAGCGCGGCGCGCTTCCGGTCAGCGACTGGTAGGCGCGGCGTCCCGCCGCCTGAAACGGCGTTTCGCCGTCGGCGTACTGCCGGGGCACGAGCGCGCGGTCTTCCAGCGGATCCGGGCGACCGCTGTCCTCAGCGGGCAGGAGCGCGCGCGGAAACACCACCGGGACAACCCGCCGGGTGTAGTAGCGCATGGCATACGCGCCCAGCACGCCGCCGATCACGCCCATCAGTGCCGCTTTCCGCCGATCCGGTACACCAGACATAGCCTGTGCTCCCCACTCTCTCGTCATCCCCTTAGTCTAGCGGACACACCGCCCCGCCTTCTACGGAAACAAGCAGAGACTCAGGATTGTCTCATGCAGCGGATAAAAAAGGCCACCCTATGGGGCGGCCTGTGGTTGCTTCGATGCGGTTTTACATCTGTCGCCCCTCCCCGAATTCGGGGAGGGGGGGGAGGGTTCGGAAAGCTCAGCCGCCGCCCATGTTCATGCCGCCCATGCCTTCGGCATCGGGATCGCGCACGACCACGTCGACGCTGACTTCGCCGTAGTGTTCAAACGTCAGCGTGAGCGTGAAGCTTTCGCCGACCACCAATTCACGGGTCAGACCCATCAGCATGATGTGGTAGCCGCCGGGCATCAACTGCGTCGCTCCGCCTTCGGGAATGTGGAGGTGCTGGCCTTCGACCGGGCGCATCTGCATCACGCCGTCGGCGGTCATGCTCATCTCATGGATTTCGACCATGCTGGCGACATCGGTGGCCGCGCCGATCAGGGCTTCGTGCACCGGGTCAGGGTTGGCGATCACCATGTAGGCGGCGCTGTTCGGCGCCCCCGCGATGCTCGGACGCGCCCACGCATCGACAATGCTCACGCCGCACGGCGCGTCGGCCTCGGCGTGGTCGTGCCCCGCTTCTTCGGTCGCATCCATCGCCATCGGTTCAGCGGTCGCTTCGTCCATATGCCCCATGTCGTGCATCGGTTCGGCGGTGGCGTCGCCCATGCTCATGCCGCCCATATCCATGCCGGGCATGGCATCGGGATCCTGCACGGGCACACTGAGCGCAACTTCGCCGGCGTGTTCAAACACGAGCGTCAGGTCGAGCATGCTGCCGGGGGTCAGTTCACGGGTCAGACCCATCAACATGATGTGGAAACCACCGGGCTGCAGGGTGAAGAAGTTGTGCGCGGCGACGGGGAAACCACCTTCGACCGGACGCATCTGCATGACGCCCTCGGCGGTCATGCTCATCTCGTGCAGTTCGACGCTGGTGGCCGCGTCCGTGCTGGCGCTGACCAGCGTATCGTCTTCGTCGGTCAGATTGATGAGCAGGCCGTAGGCGGCACTGTTCGGCGCTCCGGCAACGCTGGCGCGCGCCCAACCGTTGTACAGCGATACGGTCGCATGACATTCACCTTCATGGGCGAGGGCGGGCAGGACGGCCACGGATGTAAACAGGGCGATGAGCAGCAGAGTCAAAAGAACTGCTTTGGACTTCATTTTGTAGCCTTTCAGACTTGATCGGTGATTGTTTATCGTTAAGTGTGGTCTGCTGCGCCCATCTTTGCCATACGCTAAATAGCGTAGATCGATGGGCGCAGCCGCCAAGGGTGTCAGGCTTGGGGATTGGCGCCTAACAGCACCTGAATATCGTGGACAATGTCGCGGTAGTTCGTGCCGTATAGGTATTGCGAGAGGAGGCGGCCCTGCGGGTCGATGAGGAAGACAGACGCCGTGTGATCCATCAAGTAGGCTTGCGGGTCGTCGCCGAGCACCTGCTTTTCCGCCACCACGCCAAACTGATCCATGACGGCTTGCAGGGTATCGCCTTCGCCGCGCAGTCCGATGAAATTCGGGTTGAAGGCGGCGGTGTACAGCCCGAGCAGATCGAGCGTGTCGCGGTCGGGGTCAATGGTCACGAAGACCACCTGCACCTTTTCGGCCAGATCGCCGAGGTCGTTCATGACGCGGCGCAGTTCCGCAAACGTGGTGGGGCAGAAGTCCGGGCAGCTCCGGTAACCGAAGTACAACAGAATCACATCGCCAGAGTACGCACTCAGCTCAAACGCAGCGCCCGTGGTCGAGTCGAGGTTAAACTCCTGCAGTTCGCGGGGTGGATCGTAGACCGCGCCCATCAGCTCATCAGCGTAGTCGGGAGTCGGCGTTGCCGCTGGGGTGGCCCCACTGCAGCCCGCCAGCAGCAGCAAACCCAATAGGACGATAATAGATTGTTTCATGGTCAGCCTTTAGCTCTACTCGACGATAATGCGCACCACCGAGTCATGGCGCACGCTGCACACCCCTTCGAACACCTGAGGCGTGGTGAACGTTTGCCGGAGCGTCTCGCCCGCGCGCACGAAGAATGGTCCGATCGTATGATCGGCCAGATCATTATTTTTCAGAACCAGCGTGTTTTGTCCATTGACAGATAAGCGTATTTCCGTGGGCATCACATCGTCGCCATGACCTTCCCGGATCTGAGCGGCCGTCCCCTGCGGGATGACGATCCAGAATTCCTCAGGATGCGCGACTTGCGCGGCTTCGATAGCGGTGTTGCTGGCGTAGGTTTCGCGCGGGCTCATGTTTTCTTCGAGCACAGCGAATACGAAGGCCGTGAACTCATCGCGAATCAGTTCATCGCCGACCCAGGCGCTCACGTCGATTGTCCAGCGGTCGGTCGCGGGCCACACCATCGGGATTTCGTACACGCCCTCCTGATCTTCAGTTGCACGACCGTACAGGGGAATCTGCCCTTGCATCGTGCGATTGGCTTCGACTTCGATGCTGGCCCCGCTGATCGGTTCGCCATTCTTCACGACGCGCAAAACCAGCGTGTTCACGCCGACAATGAGCGGGAAGGGTTTCGAACTCAACTGAATATGGATCTGGTCGTCCATAAGGACTTCTTCTTGGGAGCCGCGCACGACGAGATAGGTGCCGATGCCGACGGCGACCACGACGATTACAGCGACTACAGCGATGATCATTCTTCGCATAGGTGAGTATCTTGGCTATGTTTGCGGGTGCTTTGTGATCATAAAGGTGGATGTCATGCCTGAATAGTGACAACTTGCACGAAATCAGATGAGAAAGTTTACGTGTGCCCACCTCATTATTTCGTAAAACATGTATGTAACTATATACATTTATGAATTATTTCTGAAAATATCCCTTCAAAGCACCCGATTTCACCGTATGATAGGGCGGTATTCCAGAGTTTAACATCGACCCTATTGATCTCATGAAAGGCTCACAGTTATGAAATTGCTGCGTCTTGCCTTACTGTCCCTGCTACTCGCCCTCGTGTTTGCCGTGGGCTTCGGCGGCGCGCGCCCGGCCTTCGCCGCGACGAACTTCACGGTCACGGCCAGCTGTACCCCGGGGACGCCCAATGAACTCTGGGTAAACATCACCGACATCACCGCCGGGGGCACGTATACGGTCAACGCCGCGCCACAGGGTGGGGCACCATTAACCGTCACTGTCACGTATATTGGTTTCCCTGCGGGAGGCTTCCTGTTTTCGGGGGCCGATGGCACGTATACCATCACCGTCACGCGCACCAGTGCCCCCAATGAATCTGAACAGTTTAGCACCACGTGTCCGGTGCCCGTCCCGCCGACTCCGGTTGATCGCGGCCCCTTCATCCCGAGTGGGTTCGTATTGAGCACCATCATCTGTGACGTGGCGGTCTATGATGCGCCCGGTGGTCAGCCCGTGCCCAACAGCGCCATCACGAGCGGCCAGACGTGGTTTGTGAACCCGGAACCGGTCGCGGATGCCGCCGAGGTTTGGTGGACGGAGATTTTCACCGCTGGCGCGCTGAACGGTTATGTTCCGACGGAGTGTGTGAGCTAAAGTTGGTTCGCGGACATCATGGTGGAGGGGCAGACCAATGTGTCTGCCCAAAGATCAACCAGCCCATTGGGGAAAATACTCCTTGACGCAACGGACGCCCGAGCGGCGTCCGTTGTGTTTCCCGCACCGCTCAGGTCACCCCGTTGTGACCATCAACCACAGCACGCCGACGCCCAGCGTCAGCAGCGTGATCGGGATACCGGCTTTGAGGAACGCCCCGAATTTGAGTTCGACGCCCTGGACTTTCGCCAGCTCCGCGACGATCAGCGTGGCCGCCGAGCCGAGCAGCGTGAAGTTGCCCGCCAGCGTCGAGGCCATCGCCAGCGTCAGCCACGCCTGCTGTGGGTTGGCGAACTGCGCCATCGACGTTTGCAGCAGCAGCACGGCGGGCACGTTCGAGATCAGGTTGCTCAGGACGGCGGTGATCAAGCTTAAGCCGGGGACGCCGTTGGTCAGCATGGAGCGCGTCGCGTCGAAGAAGGCGTCACTCAGCCCAGTCGCGCGGATTGCGCCGGTGATCACGAACAAGCCCGCGAAAAACACCAGCAGTTCCCAATCTAGCGCCAGTAATTTACGTGGACGCAGCCGCGAAACGAGCAGCGCCGCCGCTGCGACACACGCCGCCGTCACAATCGGCGCGCCGAGCAGAAACGCGATCAGCAGCAGGGCGACGATGCCGAGCGTGCGGTTGAGCAGCGGCGTGAACGGGCGCGGCGGCGGCAGTTCGACCTCGGCCAGCGTCCCGCGAAACTCGGTGCGGTACAGCAACACGATCACGCCCCAACAGAGCGCCAGCCCGATCAGCGCGACGGGCGCGAGGTGCGCGGCGAAACTCACGAACGAGATATCACTCGCCTGCCCGATGATGATGTTCTGCGGGTTGCCCGTGATCGTCGCCACTGAGCCGATGTTGGTCGCCGTCGCCAGCCCAATCAAATAGGGGATCGGGTCGCGCCCCAAGCGCCGGGTGATATCCACGACTAGCGGCGTGAGCATCAGGCAGATGGTGTCATTCAGGAACAGCGCCGAGAGCACGCCTGACGAGATGATCACCAGCGCTAACAGCATCTGCGGCGTGCGCGCGAGACGCAGCGTGCGGCTGGTCACGGCGCGGAAGAACCCGGCGAGGCGCAAATTGATGTTGATGACCATCATCGCGCCCAACAGCAGCAGCGTGCCGAGGTCAATCGACTCCAGCGCGGCGTGTTCGCTGATCGCGCCGATCACGACCAGCAGCGCCGCCCCGACCAGCGCAATCGTCGCGCGGTTCATGCGCAGTTGGGGAATGGTGCCCACGGCAATCGCCGCGTAGATGAAAATCAGCGTGATGGCGTACAGCGGGAAGGTTAAGCTCGACATAGATTAGTTGCAGAGTCCTGGGTAGGGACGCGCTATGAGCGTGTTGAAAAGGTCATATTCCGACCCCACCCCCGCCCCCTCCCCGAATTCAGGGAGGGGAGACAGATTCACCTCCGCCCCGATTGCGTGGGAGAGGGGAAGAGCGATCTCTGTTTTGCTGCCCTCGCCTCTTTTCGGAGATGGGGCGGGGGGTGAGGTTAGTTGTTCGCGCGCACGGATATCGGTGTCTACTCTACTCGCAAATGGTCGTTCAGCCAACTGAGGATCAGCGCGGTGGCACTGTCCCGCTGGGGATTGCTCTGCCGAAACATGTCCGTGCCATGCACTGACGAATTGTAGACCGTCATCGCCGCTTCGCCCGTGGTGCGCTCGAACATGCGCAGCGTGTCGTAGAGCACATTGTCGGTCCGCCCGACCATAAACAGCACCGAGCGGTCGCTCATGCGCGCATACAACGCCTCGTTGAGCAGCGGGAAATCGCCGGGGGAGATGAGGATCGAGGTCAGACAGCCGGGTTCGGGAGCACAGCCCGCCAGCGCGGGCACTGCGCCGAAACTGCCCCCGACTAAGGCCAGCGCGTCGCCCTGCACATCGGGTTGGGCGTGCAGCCATTCAAACCAGAACCGCGTATCGTCAATACTGCCTTCCATGGACCGTGTGCCGCGTGTTTCACCAAAGCCGCGCAGATCTACGGTGAGGACGTGGTAACCGGCTTCCAGCAGCGGCGGGATCAAGGGCAGCCACTGATCCCGATTGCCGCTCAACATGTGCTGCAGCAGCACGGTGGGCAGTGGTTCGGTCGCATTCGGGACGCGGTAAAAATCACCCACCATGACTAAGCCATCGGCGGCGGTGACGCTGACGCGCTCCGGCTCGGGCAGCGTGTCCGCTTGGGCGAAAACGGTGAACGGTAAACAGAGGCACAGGACGAAAACAGTTAGGCGGAACACGGAGACCATAGCATCCTTTCAGAGACCGGGATTGTAGGGACGAGACAGGCGGGTGTTTGCCCCCTCACCCCCAACCCCTCTCCCACGCAAGCGGGGAGAGGGGAGACGTTGCGAGCAATGTTGGCTCCCCTCCCTGAATTCGGGGAGGGGCCGGGGGTGGGGTCGGAATCAAACCTTTTTCAACACGCTCATGCCTCATCGTCAGCGACTATAAGGTGATTTGAATCCAGTAAACAAGCACACTGATAACTTGGTGGCCAGTTTTAACAAAAAAGGACGAGGCATGCCTCGTCCCTACAAAAGATTAACGCAAATTACTGCCGCTGGGGAAGGTTGCCCTACTTCACGCCCTGCCACGCGGTCTTGACCTCGGTTGCGCCGGCTTTCATGGCGCGGAGCAGCGCGTCCTGATCGACCGGGATGGCATAGATGCGAACGCCGACCGCGTTGTAGATCGCGTTGCAAATGGCGGGCGTCGTGTTGATCGACGGGATTTCGCCCACGCCTTTCGCGCCGTACGGGCCTTCGCTCATCCGGTGTTCGACCAGATGCGAGATGATCTCCGGCGCGTGCTTGATGCTCGGCATCTTATAGCGCGAGAGCAGCCGCGACCACGGCACGCCATCTTCGAGGATGAAGGCTTCGCTCAGCGCATTGCCCATGGCCATGACGATGCCGCCTTCGATTTGCCCCTGCAGCATCAGCGGGTTGATTGCGCGGCCAATGTCCGTGCCGGACACCACCTTGATCACGTGGACTTCGCCCGTCTCGGTATCGACTTCCACCAGCGCGGCCTGCGTCGCGTAGCTGAAGGCGACGTGCATATCGCCGCCGGTGCCGAGCGGCTGCGTCTTGGGTGCCCAGTATTCGTGTTTGACGCGCGCTTGCAGACCGTGCTGCTTCATCCATCCGACCACCTTACCGAGCGGCACGCGGTCGCCGTTGGAGCGGAGGAGACCTTCTTCGTAGTAGATGTTTTCCGGCGGCACATCGAGCATTTCGGCGGCGCTCTGCGTGATCGCTTCGCGTAGCGCGGAGGCGGCGAGGCGCGCGGCATTGCCGCTCACGAACGTCTGCCGGGAGGCGGTCGTTGGGCCTCCGTTCGGCGTCAGATCGGTATCGCACAGCAGCACTTTGACGCGCTCGTAGGGCAGGTGCATCTCTTCGGCGGTGCACTGCGCCACCACATGCGCGATGCCTTGTCCCATGTCGGCGGCTGCCGTGCGTACCTGCACCGTGCCGTCTTCGTAGGCTTCCACTTCGGCTTCTGATTTGTCCGGCGCGCCGCCGCCCAAGCCCGTGTTCTTATACGCGCAGGCGATGCCCCACGCATAGGCTTTCGTGCCTTCGCGCCATGCCCAACGGAAGGAGGCGGGTTTACCCGTCTTGTCTAACCCCACCCCCTGCCCCTCCCCGAATTCAGGGAGGGGAGCCAGCGGCTCTGTCGACGCGGCGGTTGTTTCGCCTGTGGCGGACGTTTTTGCGCCCTCCCCCGAATTCGGGGGAGGGTTGGGGAGGGGGTCGAAGTGGGCGATCATATCCGCTTCCACCCGATCAATCGTCTCCAGCAGGCCGACCGATTCGCGCAGGAGCTGCCCGGTCGCCGTCGTCACGCCGACCGTTTGCGCGTTGATACGCCGGAGTTCAATCGGGTCAATGCCGAGCTGTTCCGCGATGAGATCCATGTTCTGTTCGACGGCGAAGGCCGACTGCGTCACGCCGAAGCCGCGGAATGCGCCTGAAGGCGTGTTGTTGGTGTACATGGCGAAGCAGTCGATTTTGGCGTTCGGCACGGTGTAGGGGCCGGTCGCATGCGTCGTCGCGCGCGTCATGACCTTGTCGGAGAGCGACGCATACGCGCCGCCGTCGCCGTAGAGTTCGGCTTGCACGGCGGTCAGCTTGCCGTCTTTGGTCGCACCTGTTTTGATGCGGATGATGGTCGCGTGGCGCTTGGGGTGGAAAATCAGCGATTCCTGGCGCGAATACAGCATCTTGACCGGGTGTCCGGTGACCGTTGCCAGCATCGCCGTGTGAATCTGCCCGGCGATGTCTTCTTTGCCACCAAAGCCGCCGCCGATCAGCGTGCCGATGATGCGGACTTCTTCTTCGGGCAAGCCCAGCGCCAGCGCCACCTGATTGCGATCCTGATACGGAATCTGTGAGCCGACGTAGACCGTCAGCTTGTCGTGACCGGGGTAATCTTTCGGCACGCCGATGGAGCATTCCGGTTCGAGGAAGGCGTGTTCGGTGGTGGGCGTGCGGTACTCGCGCTCGACGATCACATCCGCCTGCGCAAACCCCGCGTCAATGTCGCCGTGCCGCACTTTGATGTGCTTGAGCAAATTGCCCGTCGGGTGATTCGGGTGCAGCACGGGCGCTTCGGGTGTGTGCGCGTATTCGGGATCGGCGACGACGGGCAGCGGTTCGTACTCGACTTCGATCAGCATGAGCGCCAGATCCGCGATGTCTTCGCTGTCCGCCGCGACGATTGCGACCGCATCGCCCACATAACGCACGACGGTGTCGCACAGCACCGGCCAATCACGATAGACCAGCCCGTGCAGATTTTCGCCGGGCACATCCTTATGCGTCAGCACCGCCTGCACGCCGGGGAGCGACTTCGCTTTTTCCGTGTTGATGCTGAGGATTTTCGCGTGCGGGTAGGGCGAGCGCAGCGTGCGCGCATACAGCATGCCGGGGAAGGTGAGATCATCGGTGAAGATCGCCTTGCCCGTGACCTTCTCGCGCACTTCCTGCGGCGGCACGCTGCGGCTGATGACGTCCAGCGGCTCGCTGACATGCGGATCGGCGACGGGCAGCGCTTCGCCCGTGCGGATCTCGTGCGCCGCCGACTTGATGGCACGCAGCACGCTGCTGTAGCCCGTGCAGCGGCAGAAGGTGTCCTTGAGCGCATGCTTGATGTCCGCGTCGGTCGGGTCGGGGTGCTCGTCGAGCAGCGCCTTCGAGGTCATGATCAGGCCGGGGGTGCAAAAACCGCACTGCACCGCGCCATGCTGGATGAAGTTGCTCTGCAGCGGGTGCAGGTCTTCGCCGTGCGCCAGCCCTTCAATGGTCACGACGCTGCGCCCGTAGGCCTTGAACGCCGGGAAGATGCACGAATTGACGGGCGTGCCATCGATCAGCACGCTGCAAATGCCGCATTCGGCTTCTTCACAGCCGATTTTCGTCCCCGTGAGATGCAGGTCGTAGCGCAGGAACTGCGCCAGCGTCCGCGATTCGGGGATGTCGAGCGTGTAGTCCTGCCCGTTGACGGTAATCTGTAATTCGCTCATGGGAACACCTGTTGAACTCAAATCCTACTTCATGGTATTGACCCCACCCCCGCTCGCTGTGCTCGCCTCCCCTCCCCGAATTCAGGGAGGGGCGCAACCGGCTCTTGCAGGCTCCCTCCCCCGAATTCGGGGGGGAGGGACGGGGAGGGGGTTGGAATACAACGGACGCCCCGTTGGGCGTCCCTACAAAAACCAACCTCACCCCTAAATCCCCTCTCCGGGGGGAGAGGGGACTTGAAAACGCTGCTTGTCTCCCCTCTCCTCTAGGAGAGGGGCCGGGGGTGAGGTTGTATGGCCGCCCCTACTTACCCTATTCCCCCTCTCCTCTTTTCGGAGAGGGGGCTAGGGGGTGAGGTCAAACCCCTTCCGGCACCGCCGCGCCCGTTTCCGCGCGTTCGACCGCTTTGGTCAGCGTCTTGCGCAGCAGCACGGCGACCATCTCATAACGGTAGTCGGCGGTAGCACGGTATTTGCTCGTGCGCAGCTTGAGCGTCGCCTGCGCGGTGGTGATCGCCGCCTCGATGCTCTCCGCATTCGCGGGCGCGCCGAGCAGCACTTCTTCGACATCCTCCGCCCGCATCGGGATCGGCGCGGACGGCGCGACACACACACGGGCGCCCGTGAACTTCCCGTCGGCCACACTCACCCACACGGCACAGCCGAGCACAGGCAGTGCCACGCCCTGCGGGCGCATGATGCGCGCAAAGGCGGTCGCCTGACCGCTGGTCGTCGGCTGGAAGCGGAAGCGGATCAGCAGATCGCGGCTCGAATCCAGCAGCGACTGCCCCGCGCCGCGGAACAGATCGCGGATGGGCAGCCACTGCCGAATGCCATCTTTGATGACTTCGGCTTCGGCGTCCAGCGCGACCAGCGACGTCGTGCCATCGCCAGCCGGGAGCGCGTGCGCGACATTGCCGCCAATCGTGCCAACGTTGCGCACCTGCGGCCCGCCGATCACGCCGCAGCCTTCGACCAAACAGGTCGCGTTCGCCCGCAAATCCGCCGATTTGACGATCTGTGCGTGGGTGGCGCCTGCACCGAGCGTGATTGTGTCGCCGTCGCGGGTGATCGCCGCCATGTCGGGGATGCGCGTGACATCGACCAGCGCCTCGTGTGGTCCGTGATACTCGGCGCGCATATCGACGAGCAGATCCGTGCCGCCCGCGACAATCTTCGCCTGTCCCGCATAGCGCGTCAGCATATCAATGGCTTCATCTACCGAATGTGGAGTGTGATAATGGTTCCAGAGTTTCATCGCAATTCCTACCACAAAATGCGCGCGGTGGCCGCCGCAGTAATCAAAGGATCTGAAGTCACTAGAGGTGCGTTTAGGCGTCGTGCTAGCCCGGCAATTAGGCGATCATGCATCTCTGGTACCGCCATATCTTCGGCGAAATCGAGGACATGCTCGGGATTCAGCGCGACAAAGCGAATATAGGGCGCTCGGGCGAGGTCATTGAAGACCCGATCATAATCCGGAAACCAGTGGTTCTTGGCGTTCGCGTAGTATAACTCTGCCAAGACAATCACCGACACAACGAGTAACGTTTGATGCTGTTCAGCGGCCTGAAAGATAGCTTTTGCATTGGCGCTTAACTTTCGGTCGCTGAGCAGATACCAGATCAGTGCATGCGTATCAACTACATACAGCGGTTCAAAGTTGGTCGTCGCTGAACTCATCGAGTTCCTGTTCCCATTCGGTCGTAATCGAGTGCATCTGGGCGTGGAATTCTTCCGCCGTCATGTCAGGCAGGTTCAGGTTAGCGTAACTGCCGAATAAGCTGCTCTCCGCGTGCACCGGCTGCTGCCGTAGGCGCGCGGCTTCTGCCAACAGCTGCTCACGGTCGTTGTCAAATGATGGCTGCGCTGCAACAGGAGTGGTTTGAAGGTGGCGTCCGCGCATCTGCTTTACACGCAAGCGATAGATGAGTAGATTCTGCTGATCAGCATTCAACTGCTCTGCCAGCTTGACAACATCCTCAAATTTGATCGCCATTACCGCGACTCCATACTCTTTCAGCGTGACTTTATTATACCGTTCACCCCGCGCCCGCCATCAGCGCGCCCAACTGCTTGATGTCGACGTTTCCGCCGATGGCATTCGGCATTTCGCCGACGATGCGCCCTTCGTACATGACGAGGATGCGATCCGAGATTGCGCGGATTTCGTCCAAATCTTCCGAAATCAACAAAATCGCCGTGCCTTTCGACCGCTCTTCCAGCAAACGGTGATGGATGTACTCGGACGCGCCGATATCCACCCCGCGCGTGGGCTGCGCCGCGATCAACACCTGCGGCTCGCGCGCCAGTTCGCGCGCCAGCACCAATTTTTGAATATTTCCGCCCGATAAACTCTTGATCGGCGTGTCATGGGACGGCGTCTTAATATCATACGCGCGAATGGCGTTTTTGCACTCCCGCGCAATCGCGCCGAAGTTCATCAATAAGCCGCCCCGCGCGAACGGCTGCTTGCCATGATTCTGCAAAATGTAATTTTCAGCGACCGTGAAATTCTTGATCACCCCGTCGATCATGCGCTCTTCGGGGATGTAGGCCAGCTTGCGCGCGCCCGTCGGTTTGCCTGTCACATCCTGCCCGTTGATGAGGATACGCCCGCCCGTCGTCGGACGTAACCCGGCAATCGCCTGCGCCAGTTCATGCTGACCATTGCCGCTCACGCCCGCGATGCCGACGATTTCGCCCGCGCACACGGTCAAGCTAACCTGCTTCAAGCCGTCGTCGCCGCGGTTGCTCAACGCGCTCACGCCCGCCAGTTCGAGTTTGACATTGCCGCGTTCGCACGGATGGCGGTCGTATTCCAGCGTGACCGGACGCCCGACCATCATCTCCGCGAGCTGGAGCTTGGTCGCGCCTGCCGTCGGGATCGAATCGACGTACTGGCCGTCGCGCAGCACGGTGATGCGGCTGCTGATCGCCAGCACTTCGTGGAGCTTATGGGAGATGAACACCAGCGCGCGCCCATCCGCCGCCATCTGCTTGAGCACGTTAAACAGGTGATCGACCTCGTTGGGGGTGAGCACGGCCGTCGGTTCGTCAAGGATGAGCAGATCCGCCCCGCGGTACAGCGCCCGCAAAATCTCCACGCGCTGCTGTTCGCCGACGGCCAACTGCCAGATCGGGCGGCGCGGATCGACCTTGAGGTTGTAACGGTCGGCCAATTCGCTCAACGCCTTTTCGACCGCGCGCAGATCCGTGCGCCAGCCGCGCTGCATGCCGAGCGCGACGTTTTCCGCGACCGTCAGCGAAGGCACGAGCATAAAATGCTGGTGGATCATGCCGATGCCGCGGCTGATCGCCTCAATCGGGGAGCGGACTTTGACCGCCGCGCCGTTGATGCGAATCGTCCCGGCTTCGGGCTGGTACAGGCCGTAGAGCAATTTCATCAGCGTGGATTTGCCCGCGCCGTTTTCACCCAACAGCGCATGAATTTCGCCGGAGCGCACATCAAAGTCGACGTTGTTGAGCGCCAGTACGCCGGGAAACCGCTTGACGATACCTTGCATGTGCAGGTGGTCGATCTGAGGGGTGGTGGTCATGGGGCAACCTACGCAATCTAACCAAACGTTGTGTCTAAAACACGGAGGACGAGCGGCTGATTTTCTCACCCCTCACCCCTAGCCCCTCTCCCACGCAAGCGGGGAAAGGGGAATCTGTCTCCCGTCCCTGAATTCGGGGAGGGGTCGGGGGTGGGGTTAGGACCCTGTCCACACACCCCCCCCCCCCCGGAGGGGGGTGAGGTTATCTCACTTACGACGCCGGGGTCGCTTCCGGTTCCGGCGGCAGGACGACGATGTCGCCCGCGATGATGCCGGTGATCAGTTCGTCAATCTGCGCGCTGATCGCGGTCACGGTTTCTTCATCCAGCCCCGTTGATTCGCTGATGTCAACCGTCAGGCCGCCATTTTCGAGCGTGAGCGTGTAGGCTTCGCCGCCGAGCACGCCTTCTTCGATGTTGGCGATGATGTCATTGAGCACGACTTCCCAGTGATAAACCTGGAAGCTCACGCCAGCTTCCGCCGCGAGGTCGGCCTGGCTCGACTGCGTGCCGAACCACAGCAGTTCATTTTCCTGCGCCACGCCGATCGCGCCGACGACCATCTGCGCCGACCCGGTCAGGACGTCCGCGCCGTTCTGGACGTGCGCGTTGGCGGCTTCAGTCGCCAGCGGAACATCGCTGAACGAGCCGATATAGGTCACGTTGACGGTGGCTTCCGGATCCGTCGCCAGCGCGCCGTTGACGAAACCGTCAACATAGGCCTTGGCATCGCCCACTTCAATCGGGCCGACGACGCCGATGATGCCGCTTTCGCTCAGAGTCGCCGCGACTGCGCCGTTGACGTAGCCGCCTTCAGCCGCCGCCGCCGTGTAGGCGTACACATTGTCGAGGCCGAACGTGTTGACGTCGGTGCCCCACGCGAACGACACTTCGGGGAATTCCGGCGCGAGTTCTTCGATGATCGAGCCATACTGCGAGCCGTGCGCGATGATCAGGTCATATTCGCCCGACGCCGCCCAGTCACGGAGCGCGACCGCCGCATCGTCGACCACGAACGTGCCTTCCTGGAAGTCGAACTGGAATGCGTCTTCACCCATCTCGGCCTGTACGCGCAGCAGAGCGTCGTACATCGATTGGCTGAACGCGAGATCGTTGGTGGCGCTGGGGGCGACCACGGCCACGCGGAACACGTCATCTTGTGCCGAAACGCTGAGGACACCCATCATCAGGACGACCACCAGCAGGAGACCGAAACGAACCATGTTCTTCATCTTCTAACTCCCTAAGCTGCAAATGCTCTGAGCACTGGAACGGGGATGTCTCCCCGCTGATCCCACTATCAATGCAGGACTGAGGTGCGAGGACTGAGGACTGAGTAAAAACGAGATCGTAGGGAAATTATCTTGGCATCCGGCATAGTGGATGTGCAAAAGGTTGTCCCTATCGATTTCTCAGTCCTCAGTCCTTCATTTTCTCAGTCCTGATTACGACTCGCCGCGTTCGAACGGCTTGTTGAGCGCGTCGGGCTTTTCCGTTTGCCGCGACGCAAACACCAGCGCGATGATCGTGATCACATACGGCGCCATGACCGCGAACTCGGTCGGGATCTCGATGCCGATGGCGCTCACCTGCAACTGCAAGGCGTTGACGAAGCTGAACAGCAGCGCGCCGACCAGCACGCCATAGGGTCGCCAGCGCCCGAAGTACACCAGCGCCACGGCGATGAACCCGAGGCCACCCGTGATGTTCTGCTGGAACACGTCAAGCAGCGCAATCGACAGGGACGCACCGGCCATGCTCGCCAGAATGCCGCCAATCGTCACGGTCGTATAGCGGACGCGCCGCACGTTGACGCCCATCGCATCGGCGGCCTGTGGGTTTTGCCCGACCGCGCGAATCGACAGGCCGAAGCTCGTCTTGTTCAGAATGTATGCTGAAATCGGCACGAGCGCGAACGCCACGTACACGAGCAGATTGTGATTGAAGAAGATTTCCCCGATCACTGGAATATCGGACAGAGAGGGAAGTGAATGCGCGGGAAACCGTCCACCGACTGTGGCGTGCCCACCCATTTCTGAAACAGCAGTTCGCTCATGCCGAGGCCGAACAGGTATAAACCAATACCGCTGATGCCCTGTTCCGCTTTGAGCGTCACGCTGACAAACGCCATCGCCAGACCGAGGATTGCCCCGACGATGATGGCGACGAGCACGCCGAGCAGCAGGCTGCCCGTGGACAGCACGGCATAGAACGAGAAGAACGCGCCCATCAGCATGATGCCATCCACGCCGAGATTGAACACGCCGCTGCGCTGCCCGAACATCTCGCCAATTGAGGCGAACAGGTACGGCGTGGCGAGGCGGATCATCGAGGCGAAAACGCCCGCGGTGAGAATGTCGCTGATCATGGCTGTGTCTCCAACTGGGCGACGGGCGTCGCGGTGGCCGGGGCAGTGGCGCTGAGCGCGCGGCGTTTGGCGCGCCACGTCACGAAGATTTGACTGCTCACGACGAACACGACGATCAAGCCGTTGATCGAGGTGATCATCGAGGCGGGGATGCCGAGGTCGCGCTGCATTTTCTGTGCGCCGACCAGCAGCCCGCCGAAGAAGACCGAGGCGGGGATCGCGCCGAGCGGATTCAAGCCGCCGAACAACGCCACGACGATCCCATTGAAGCCCGCGCCCGCGGTGAAGCCCGCCGCCGAGCCGTCCGTTTGCAACCGATATTGGAGGCCGAGCACCTGCACGACGCCCGCCAGCCCGGCGCACCCGCCCGCCAGCAGCATCGCCAGCACCATCTGGCGCTTGTCGCTGATGCCGGCGTACCGCGCGGCGCGCTCATTCGCGCCGACCGCGCGAATCCGGTAGCCGATGGTCGTACGCCAGAGCAGCACGTAGATCAGCACGGCGAGCAGCAGCGCGAGGATCAAGCCCCAGTGCAGACGCGTGCGCCCAAAGAGTTCGACGCCGTCGCTCAACGTGAATGACAGGCGCGGCAGTTCCGCCCATTCGACGATGCGCGCCGTCTTGGGAATGTGGTTCATCCCCGCTTCGCTCGGGTCGAGCAGCACGCCGTTGAGCAGGTAGTTCATCAACTGCACGGCGATCTGGTTGAGCATGATCGTGCTGAGGATTTCGTTGACGTTGAAATAGGCTTTGAGCACGCCCGCAATGCCCGCGTAGACGGCCCCCGCCGCGAACCCGCTGATCAGCGCGAGCGCGATGATCACCCAGCCCGCCGCGTTCGCATTGCCCAGCGCCAGCGCCACCGTCACGCCCATCACTGCCCCGGCGATCATCTGGCCTTCGCCGCCGATGTTGACCACGCCGCCGCGAAACGCCACGCAAATACCGATGGCGACGAACAGCATGGGAATCGCCTTGACCAGCGTTTCAGCCGTCGAATTTTCGTTGCCGAACGCGCCATTCCATAGGGATTGGAAGGCTTCGATAGGATTGGCGTTGAGCGCGATCAAGAGGAGGGATGCAACCAGCAGCCCGGCGAGGAGGGCAAGAAAGGGGGGGAACACGTCGAGTGTTCGACTAAGCAGGCGCTTAAAGACCATACAGTATTCCGAACGTTAATGTCCGTTTAATTATGCTGCGGATTGTAACGCGAAATACGTCAGTAACCACCACAAGTGTAACTATTCTTTTGTGAGATTTAACCCATGTTTATGATTGTCGACAGCTATTGTTTTGTAAGATTTAACCCATTTGGGCGATTTCGGCATGGCGAAAACAGTCAATGGTGTGATCATTGACTAACCCGGTGGCCTGCATCATGGCGTAACAAATCGTCGAGCCGACGAACTTGAAGCCGCGCTTCTGCAAATCCTTGCTGATACGCTTCGATAGCTCGGTTTCAGCGGGGATCTCGCTGAGCGACTGCCAGTGATTGTGGATCGGTTGGCCGTCGACATAGCCCCATAAGTAGTCGGAGAACGAGCCGAATTCGCGCTGCACCTCAAGGAATTTCTGCGCGTTGTTGATGGTCGAGGCGATCTTCAGACGGTTGCGCACAATTCCTGCGTTCGCCAGCAGTTCCGCGACTTTCGCCTCGTCGTAGCGCGCGACGACCGCCGGGTCGAAGCCGTCGAAGGCTGCGCGGTAGTTCTCCCGCTTGCGCAAAATCGTGATCCAGCTCAAGCCCGCCTGTGCCCCTTCCAGGCAGATGCGCTCAAACAAGGCTGAATCATCGCCCTTGAGCGGCACGCCCCATTCTTCATCGTGATATTTAACGTAGAGCGGGTCAGCCCCGCTCCAGGCACAGCGGATCAGAGTGGTCATACGTGACGATCTCCTTGCGGTATCACTTTACGTCAGTATATGTCAATTCAGGGTGGTTCTGTTACGACGAGCCAACAAGTAGGGACGCACAACGGCGCGTCCGGTGTGTCTGAATAAATGAAACGGACGCCCAACGGGGCGTCCCTACGAACATGCTACCAATTATCTGAAGCGTTTTATCCCTGTTTCGTTTCTCGTTCCAGCAGCAGACGCTTGCGCTCGACGCCCCACTTATACCCGGTGAGCTTGCCATCCTTGCCGATCACGCGGTGGCAGGGGATGAGGATCGCCGCGTGGTTGCTGCCACACGCCGACGCGACCGCCCGTACCGCTTTGGGATTGCCCAGCGCCGCGGCGATCTCGGAATAGGTGCGCGTTTCCCCGCGGGGGATGCGTCGTAGTTCGTCCCACACGCGCCATTGAAACGCGGTCGCCTGAATATCCAGCGGCAGATCGAGCGCGGGGCGCGTGCCGTCGACCGTATCGAGAATGGCGCTCACCGTCGCTTGCAGCGCCTCGTCGTCGCGGAGCAGGTGCGCAGCGGGGAATTCGCCCGTCAGCGCAGATTCCGCCGCGCGTTCATCGTCGTAGATGCCGATGGCGCATACCCCGCGCTCGGTCAAGCCGATGAGCAGCGCGCCGAGATAGCAGGTCGCCACCGTGTAGCGAATCGTCGTGTCGGGCGCACCGTCGCGATACGCTCCCGGCGTCATGCCGATCAGACCGTCGCTGTACACGCGGCTGGGCGAGCCGAAGCCCGCTTCGTAAATCGCATCGGTGATCGTTGTGCCGTTCTTCAGACTGGTCTTCAAGTGATCCATCCTTCCCATCTGGGCATACTGGTGCGGGGTGATGCCGAGCGTCGCTTTGAACACCTCGCCGAGATGTCCCGCTTCATAGCCGAAGTGGTCGCCGAGCGCCTTGAGCGTCAGCGCCTCCGGTTGATCGATGTGTGCGCGGATGTGGTCGCACACTGCCTGCACGAGACTCAAGCGCGGGTCGGTGATGCGGGCTTGCCGCGGGTGACAGCGTTTACACGGGCGAAACCCGGCGTCCTCGGCCTGCGCGGGCAGCGTGAAAAAGACGACGTTTTCGCGTTTGGGCAGGCGTGACTTGCACGAGGGGCGGCAGTAAATGCCCGTCGTCGCCACCGCGTACACGAATTTGCCGTCCGCCGCGTGATCGCGGCTCGCCAATTGTTCCCACTGCGTATCAGTGTGCATTGACCTCTCCTCTTCGCGTACCTCCCCCGCTCGTAGGCACTCTGCTGCGAACCCTGTTGTCTCCCCTCCCTGAATTCGGGGAGGGGTCGGGGGTGGGGTCAGCTTTTCAAGATACGCCTATGGTACAGGATTCGCTTGTGCGGCTCTATCCGTTTTCGGGGATGCAATTTTTAAGGTAGATTGGCAACTTGTGACTGCTGTAAATTTCAGCCTCAACCCGGTTCGCGTCGCTCAACCGCCCCTCTCCCTTGGGAGAGGGGCAAAGAACCGTCAGGTTCTTGGGGTGAGGCTTGGACGTTTCTAATACGGCAGCGAGCGGCGCGCACGCGACGGCGTGCTGGCGATGAAGTGCGCCGCCAAGTGCATGGCTTCCTGCTTGTTGTGCGTGGTACACAGGCGGTGGCGCAGCAGATTGCGCTCGATCACCTTATTGGCATCGAAAAACCAGTACTGCGCCATGAGCGGCGACACGAGGATGGGCACGAGGTTGCGGTGCTGCGGGTACATCTGATAGTTGCCGAATTCGCCGTGCACCGCGGGGATGATGCGCGTGCTGATGTGGCTGGCGGTGTGCTTAGGCTGTTCCCACACATAGCGACAGGCCGCCTCGAACTGCTGGAAAGCGGGCATCTGCTTGACCAGCGCGCACGAGCCGTAAAACGCGTCCGCTTTGAAAAGCGCCGCCATGTTTTCGAGCGCGCTGTAATGGCACACCGCCTCTTCGACTTCGGTGCCGAAACCGATGCATGCCAGAATCTTGACGGGCACATCCAGCGGTTCAACCGCGATCAGCGAGAGCGTATCCTCGACAATCGTGCCCGCGCCTGACTCATCGCCGCGCATGATCGAATCCACGCCGCCATCCACCAGCACAATCGCGTCGATGGCGAGATGTTCGACCAATGTCTTATACGCGTCGATCAGCGGGAGCGCGCCCGTATTCGCGAACATCCAGATTGTGATCGCTTCGCCGTGCACGTCGCGGAACCACTGCGCGAGGTACGGCTCGGGACAGTAAGTCAGCGGCACTTCGACCTCGCCCTGCGCCCCGATCAACAGATTGGGGATGATTTTCTCCGTTTTGCTCATATAACTGGTGAGCTCGAGATCGGCAAAGCTGAAGTTAGCCAGATGCACGGTTTTGCCCTGCTCGCGCAGGGTGAAGTAGATCGGCAGCCCGGCGAAGACATCAAAGCCGCCGCCGGCGCCCGCGATGAGAATGTTTTGGGAGGACTGGAGTTGGTCGAGGATGGGCAGGTTCAAACGCATGAGAGGAGTCTCCTGAGTAATGCCTAAATTATACCCCGGCTCGGATCTCCCGTGTCGCTCGCCGATGGCCGGGCCTGACTAATCCTCATCGGGGAGTGGTCCCCGGTAATGCTGCTGCATCCACTCGATCGCGAAGCTCTTCAAGCCGTCGGCGGGAAACAGATAGGCCTGTGCCTCGCCCACGGTGCCCTTGCGGGCATTCGTCGTCGCCGCGAAAGCGCGCCCGATTTCTAAGAAATAGTCTTCCACGCCAAAATCGGCAATCCCATCGGTCGTATCAAATTCCTCAACGTCGACCCACACTGTCTTGCCAGCTTGGAGTATGGGCATCTGATATTGATCAAGCTGCTTAGACGGCAGCTCGACAAGCTGCTCAGCGTGGTGCACCAGCGTTAGGTTAGAGAGCGGCGCGCCCAGCACCAGAACGCGTCCATCCGCCGCACACAGTCGCCCCAGCGGTGAATCGACCCCGAAGCCATAGTGCCGGGGATGCACTTCGGTCAACCAGGTCGCTTTATGACCAACCGCAACAAACGAAGCGAGTGGGTGCGTGCTCCGTTGTGCTCCTTCCCATGTGCGCAGATATTCGGCGAGGATGCTCAGTTCACGGTGATCGGCAGGACTAGTCTCCGGGTCAAAGGGTGGACACTCGTCCAACCACCGCTGCTGTTCCTCATCGCTCCACTCGTCAAGCTCATACGGGTTGCCCTCCCAACTCGCCAGCATCATCAACGTGCCTTCAGCGGTCAAGACATCAAAGATCGCCTTGAGTACGACTTGTGGTCCGCCGACCATCCAACCGATCGCCTTCACTGAGACATGCAGGAGCACGGTATCGCCCGCCCGCAGCCCCAACCGCCGCAGATCGGCGCCGAGTTGGCTGCGGACGACTACGGGTTTTGCAGTTTCATCTTGCATGACACACCGCTTTCTATCCCATCTCATGTTCAAACCGGCACGATTGCTTGATTATATGCGGAACTGGGGCTTGCCCCTGACGTAACGTCACCCTGTAGACTCTGAATGCAATCAGGGGCTTGGGGAGGGCTGCACCATGCAGAGAACGACGTATCACGTCGGCGAATTCGCTGACCTCGCGGGCGTGACGGTGCGCACGCTGCGCTACTACGATCAATCCGGGTTGCTGCGTCCGGCGCGGCGCGGCAGTACACGCCAGTATCACCAAACTGATCTGCTGCGTTTGCAGCAAATTCTCACGCTCAAAGCGCTCGGTTTTTCGCTCAACGAGATCCGCGACCTGCTCGAAGACCCGCACTACGATCTGCGCCGCTCGTTCGCCATTCAGCGTGAGGCGATCCATGCGGAAATCGAACGCCTGCAGAAGGCGCTCACGGGGCTGGACTTGACTATCGCGCACCTCGACGCGACCAACCAGATCGACTGGCACGAGATCGCCGTCATCGTGACGGCGCTGAATGCCGACTACAAGCAGGAATGGTCGCGGCGCTACTATAGTGACGAACAGCGCGCCCGGTTCGCGCAGGCCACGCCCGCCGAAGTCGAAGCGGGGACGCGCGGTTGGATGCAGCTGACTGAGGATTACAAAGTGGCACGGCATTTGCCGCCGGATCATCCGCAGGTGCAGGCGCTCGCCGCCCGGCAGGTCGAACTGGTGCGCGCGTTCACGCAGGGCGACCCGGAGGTCGAAAAGTCGCTCAAAGCGATGTACGCCAACTTCGAGAGCATCCCGCCGGAATTTCGCCTGTTCGACCGCGATCTGCTGGAATACATGGGCGAGGCCGTGCGCATCTATCAGGAGCATAATCGGTAGACCAGCAGGTACAATCACACGCATCAGGCGGCGTGTTCGCGGAGCGCGAACGCGGCAGCAAAGGAGTCGAAGACCTGATGAAGTTTGTGATGGTGGGCAGCGGCGCGGTCGGTTGCTATTTCGGTGCGCGGCTGCTGCTGGCGGGACATGACGTCACTTTTATCGCGCGCGGGGAGCGGCTGCGCGCTTTGCGGGAGCAGGGGATCACGCTGGTGCATGGCGACGAGCCGACCCGTATACCACAGGTAGGAGCGGTTGAGTCGCTTAACGAAGTCGATGCGGTTGATTATGTGTTCTTAGGTGTAAAGACGTGGCAGGTCGCAGAAGCGGCGCAGACCTTCAGCGCGCTCACGGCTGAGCACACGCGTTTCCTCACGCTGCAAAACGGCGTCGATGCGCCGCACGAAGTCGCGGGGATGGTCG
The DNA here is from genome assembly GCA_016717205.1 of Candidatus Flexifilum breve. GTDB lineage: Bacteria > Chloroflexota > Anaerolineae > Aggregatilineales > Phototrophicaceae > Flexifilum > Flexifilum breve. Next base: position 582,369 of record JADKGC010000002.1, on the reverse strand, counting down.
GCGCGCGTCGGACGCTCGGCGGCATTGTGCGCGGCTTCTTCGAGATGACCGACCTGACGACGGTGCGCCATGTCGGTGTGCCGCCGACCATCATCTATGGGCAGATCGACGGCGGGCGTTCCGCACCAACGGATCAGCTTCTGCGACTGCTCACCGAAGCGGGCATCAACGCCGAACATTCGACCGACATCGAAGCCTCGCTGTGGGAGAAATTCCTGCTCGTGACCGCGTTGAGTGGTGTCGGGACGGTGACGCGCTCGACCGTTGGCGAATTCCGCGCGTGTGCTGAGACGCGCCACATGCTCTACGGGGTGCTGGTCGAAATGGCGGCGGTGGCACGGGCGCGCGGCGTCCGCCTGCGTGACGATGCCGCTGACCGAACGCTGGCCTTCATTGATACTTTCCCCGCCACGGCGACCACCTCGCTGCACCGCGACCTGATCAATGGGCTGCCCTCCGAACTCGAAGCGCAGACGGGCGCGGTCGTGCGGATGGGGCGGGAGACGGGCGTGCCTACGCCGATCAACCAGTTCATTTATGCGAGCCTGATTCTGCAAGAAGCGCGCAACCGCGCCGGGATGAAGCCAAAATGACCTTGACCAAACTGGAACTCGCGCGGCAGATCGCGGCGCGCTACGCGGAAATCCCGCTCGTGCGGGCTGTGGCTGTCAGCGGTTCGACCGCCTCGCAGGCCGCCGAACCCGGATCAGATATCGACATGTACATCTATGTGGAGCGCGCCATCCCGCTCGATCAGCGGATAGTCGCCGCGCAGCCGTATAACCCGGACGCCGAATTCGACCTGCAGTTGTTCGAGACGACCGACAACTACGTGAACGCCGAGACCGGCTATCCGCTGGATGTGCTGTTCCGCTGGGTCTCGTGGACGGAAGGCGAGATGGCGCGCATCTTTGATGAGCCGGTCGGCTGGCTCGGTTATACCACCTCAGTCTGGTACAACATCAAAATTGCCCTCCCGCTGTTTGATCGCGACGGGTGGTTCGCGGGCATTCAGGCCAAAGCCAAGCAGCCATACCCGGAAGCGCTGCGGCGCGCCATCATCGAGAAGAATACACTCGTCGCCCGGCGCACCATGTTCTCGTATATGCAGCAGATCGAGAAGGCGGTCAAACGCGGCGATCTCGTGAGCGTGAATCACCGGATCGCGGCGCTGCTTGCCAGTTACTTCGACATTCTGTTTGCGCTCAACCGCCAGCCCAACCCCGGCGAAAAGCGCCTGATCAGCTTTGCCGAAACGCTCTGCCCGCTGCGACCGGAGCAGATGCGCACGGATATCGACACGCTGCTGCGGCTCGGCGGCACGGGCGACCCGGCGACCCCTGCCGCCGCCCAGCATCTGCTCGATCAGCTCAACCCGCTGCTCACGGCAGAAGGGTTCACCGCGGTCTAGACAGCAGCCCTTTTGCAGATGCGCTGTTCTCACCTCTCCTCTAGGAGAGGGGCCGGGGTGAGGTTGCCTGTCCCGAATTCAGGTGAGGGTGCGGGAGACCGGACGCGCGCGGTGGCGCCCCAGAACCCCCCTGTTTCTCCCTCTCCCCTAGATAGGGATGGCTTGCGGAACAGGCAGGGTGAGGCCGCTCTTCTTTACGCACCGCTTACCCACCGCTTTTGCCAGATTTTCCCCCATCGCGCTAGAATACACACAGCGTTTGCAAGCGGTAGGAGCGGCAATATATGGCAGCATACGGACGGCTGGACGTGTTCTTCCCGGATGGGCTGTTCAAGACATACCTGCTCACCGATCCGAACACGACCATCGGACGCTCAAATACCAGCACGATCCCCATCGACGACGAAACGCTCTCGCGCTATCACGTCAATATCACGCTGAAGAACAGCGTCGTGTACATCGCCGACATGGAGTCGGAGAACGGCACGTTCATCGACGGCAGTCGTCTCGAAAGCAACACCGCGACCGAACTCAGCGGCGGCGAAGAGATCATGATCGGTGACCTGCGCATGATCTTCGCGACGCTCGACGACAGCCCCACGCGCCCCATTGAAGTGCCCGAAGAGACCACGCAGCGCGTCGACCTGCCCGATGCCGAGTTTTACATCGAAATCGCGGATTCCTATCAGACGGTCGCGCCGGGGGCGCACATCTCCACCCGCGTCAGCATCACCAATGAGGGCGAGAAAACGGAACGCTTCGCCATCGAAGTGACCGGGCTGCCGCGCGAATGGCTGCGCATCGACAAAACCGAAGTGGAGATCGCGGCGGGCAAGAGCGCCGAGATCACCCTGAGCTTCAAGCCGCTGCGGCGCAGCGACAGCCGCCCCGGCGATTACACCGTGCAGATCGCCGTGCGCCGCAAAGGCCAGCCCGATCTTGTGCTGCGCGGGAGCGTGAATCTGCTGGTGCTGCCGTACAGTGGTTTCGGGATGGCGTTGGACAAGAGCCGCCTCAAAGCGGGTGACCGCTTTCGCCTGTTTCTCCACAATCAGGGGAGCGCCCCGCTGCCGCTGACGATCAGCGGGCGTGACCTGAGCAACAGTCATTTGCTCATTAAGCTCGTGCCCAACCGCGTCGAACTCGCACCCGGTCAGCGCGTGGTGGTGCAGGGCGACGCGCGCCCGAAAAGCACCCGCCTCTTCGGTGACGCTCGCCAGCACAGCTTTGATTTGCTCGCGCGTTCCGGCGACGCCTCCGGCTTTCTCGTCTCCACGCGCGCCTATGTCGATGAAAAGCCGCCGCTGCCCGCCTGGTCGGTGTTCGCCTTTGGGGGTCTCGGCGTGGCGGTGATCGGCATCTTCCTGATCGGCTTGCTGATTCTGCTGCGGCCCTCTACCGCCACGCCGAGCATCACGCAGTTTGACGTGAGCGCCGAGCGCGTTGCGCAGGGCGATCCGCTCACCCTGTCGTGGATGGTGCTGGACGCCGACTCGGTCGCCATCACGCTGAACGGCGCGCAGGTTATGCAGACCGACACTGACGAGAACAACATTCAGATCGATACCACGCCGTTCACGCCCGGCCCCGTCACGTTTGGCCTGATCGCCATGAACGGCGATCAGCAGGTGCAGGAGACGCGCACGGTCGAAATCTTTGTGCCGCTGCGGCTGCTCAGCTTTGCCTACAGCCCGAATCCGCTCGTGCGCTACGTCAACCAGACGATCACGCTGCGCTGGGATGTGCCGCAAGCGTCGAGCGTGCGGATTGTCGGCTTAGAGGGCTTCAGCACCACCGAATCGATTGATACGGCCTTCAGCGCGTCTGACGAGCTGTCGCTGACGGGCATCATCACCACTGCTGACCCGCTCACCGTCACGCTGATTGCCGAAGGCGCGGGCAGCACGACGCCCTTAGAGCAAACTGTCGCGCTCGACGTGATCGACCCGCAGTGCACGACCGCCGCGGGCGGCGTCACACTCTACGATGGGCCGAGCACTTCCGCGCAGGTGATCGGCACGATCCCCGACGGCGGGTTCGTCACGGTCAACGCGCAGGACCCGAGCGGCGCGTGGCTGCGCGTCGTCTTGAGCGGCGGCGTCCCCGGTTGGGGGCAGTTGAGCGCGTTTCGCTGCGCCGTGACCTTCAACACGCGCGACCTGTTCCGCGAGTTGATCGTGCCGACGGCTGTGCTGCCCGCCACCCTCCCGCCGACCAGTACCGGGACGCCGACCGCGACGCTCCGCCCCACACGTACACTGCGCCCGACGTTCACCCCGACGCCCGCGGGCTGAGCGGTGGACAATGACCCTATGGCGGACGCCCCGTTGGGCGTCCCTACACATGACGCCGGACACGCACAAGCGTGTCCGCTTGCCGCCTAACGGACTGCCGCACCCATGACCAAACACATCCCTTTGTTTGTGCTTCTGATCGTCTACGTCATTGTCGGGGCGCTGTACGCGGTGCGTACGCCCGCGTGGCAAGCGCCTGACGAACCCGCGCATTACAACTACGCCGCGCAGGTGGCGGCGAACGGCTGCTGTCCGGTCATTGAAATGGGCGACTGGGACTCGGCTTATCTCGACACACTCAAGGCGGAACGCTTTGCGCCCGACCTGCTCGACCGCTTGCCGACCATTCAGTATGAGGATCATCAGCCGCCGCTCTACTACCTGCTGAGCGGCCTCGTCTATCGCCTCACCGATGGCAGCCTGATCGCGCTGCGCCTGCTCTCCGTATTGATCAGCGCGGGGATCGTCGCGTGCGCCTATGCGATCACCTTGGCACTGCTGCCCGATCGGCGCGCGCTGGCGCTGGCCGCCGCGCTGCTCGCCGGTTTCATTCCGCAAAACCTCGCGATCATGGCCTCGGTCAACAATGACGCGCTGGCGGGCTTGATCGTCGGCGTGACGCTCTACCTGCTGATCCGCTATCTACAGGGCGCGCGTGTGCCGGTGTGGGCGCTCGGCGTGACGGTCGGCGTGGGGCTGCTCACCAAAGTGAATACGATCTTTCTCGCCGGGTTGGTGCCGCTGTTCGTGCTGCTGCACTGGTGGTTCACCCCCGACCGCCGCTTCAGTGAGTTGATTCGCCGCCTCGCGCTGTTCGCCGTCCCCGCGCTGATCCTCGGCGGGCTGTGGTGGCTGCGCAACGTCGGCGTGTACGGCTTCCCGGATGTGTTCGGCCTGCGGCGGCATGATCAGGTGGTGGTCGGCCAGCTCCGCACCGCCGAATTGATTGCGCAGGTCGGCTTCAGCGAATATCTGCGCCGCGCCGTCGACACGACGTTCACCAGCTTCTTCGGGCAGTTCGGCTGGATGGGCTTGTTCATGCCGACATGGGCGTACTGGATCGTGCTGGCGTTCCTCGGCGTGGTCGTCAGCGGGTGGCTGATTGCCTTGCTAGGACTGAGGACTGAGGTGAAAGGACTGAGTGAAAAGACTTCATCCTCCACTCAAGCTGAGCGGAAACCTCAGTCTGTTCTCAGTCCTCAGTCCTCAGTCCTCAGTCCTTCGTTTCTCTCGTGGGCGCTCCTCGCCTTGGCGACCATCCTCGCCGTGCTGCAATACCTGTACTACAACACCGAATTTGTGCAGTTTCAGGGGCGCTATCTGTACCCTGCGCTGATCCCGCTGGCGTTGTTCGCCGCGCTCGGCGTGGACGGGTGGCGGCGTGTACTGGCGCGGTTGATCGGTGACCGTTCCGCGCTGGCGTGGCTCACCCCGCTGATCGCAGCCTTGTTCATCCCGCTCAGCCTGTTTATGATTTGGCGCGTAATCCCACAACTTGCGCCATAATGAGGGCAATCGTATGGACATTTTGATCGCTACTTCCAACCCCGGCAAGCTGCGCGAATATCAGGCGCTGCTCAGCGAGTTGAACCTGACCTTTTTGAGTCTGCGCGATGTGAACGTCAATCTGGACGTCCCCGAACCCTACGAGACGTTCACCGAGAACGCCGAACACAAAGCGCGCGAATACGCCCGGCTGACGGGCATGACCACGCTGACCGACGACAGCGGCCTCGTGGTCGATGCGTTGGGCGGGCGTCCCGGCGTGTATTCGGCGCGTTACGCCCCCGGCACGGACGCGGATCGGTATACCAAGCTGCTCGGCGAACTGGTTGGCGTGCCGGAAGAAGGCCGCACGGCGCGCTTCGTGTGCGCGGCGGCGCTGGCCGCGGGCGACGGCTCGCTGATCGATTTGCAGGTCGGCACGGTGGAGGGAAAGATCGCGTTTGCGCCCGGCGACGGCGCGAACGGCTTCGGCTTCGACCCGGTGTTCATCCCGAACGGCTTCGACGTCACGCTCAACGCGCTGACGATGGATGAGAAGAACGCCATCGATCACCGCGGCAATGCGCTGCGCCTGCTCATCCCGACGCTGCGCCGCATCACAGGGCAAGGGTAAGCCCACGCAAAACTTGGCTGCCCCGCTCCGAAACGAGGAGAGGGGCAGGGGTGAGGTTTTTCGTTTCCAAAAACAGATCGGACGCGATTATTCAGCTTCCTGGAACGAGGCATGAGCGTGTTTAGGAAGCCGCTTTTGGGTTGCTGTCAGTGATAGCGATCTGCGGACGCGATAAATCGCGTCCCTACGAAAACTGTTTCGGTCTGGCGGATACCGCCGGCTCCCCTCTCCAAATTCGGGGCGGGGGTGGGGTTACCCTTTCCGCCGATTCGCCTCCGCGTACCGCGCGTCCCATTCCGCGCGCAGCAGTGACATCAGGTGCACATCGTAGTACACGCCGTCACGGTAGACGTACTGGCGCAGCGTGCCTTCCGGCGTGAAGCCGATCTTCTCGTAGGTGCGCCGCGCTCCCTCGTTGTAGGCCATGACTTCCAGCCCGACGCGGTTCATGTTCATTTCCCAGAAGCAGTACTTCAGCATCACCTTGACCGCATCCGAGCCGTAGCCTTGACCCTGATCTGCCGCATCGCCGATGTTGATGAAGAACGAGCAGTGCCGCGACTGCCAGAAAATATCCTTGATCGCCAGCATGCCCACCAGCCGATCATCGGCCAGCGTGCGGATGCCAAACGGGATGAACTGGTATTCGTCGACCTTGCCCAACCAATCCCGCATATCCCGTTCGTCGCTCGGATAGACCATGGAGCGGCGCAGCAAGCGCTGATTCTCCATGTCTTCCGTCCAGCGGGCGAGCAGGGCGTAATCGCTGTCCAGCAAACGGGCGAGGCGCACGCGCTCCCCGCGCAGCAGTTCATTTCCCAAGAACGGCACAGGCATCGATCAACCTTCCTTATCTGGAGTTCGCTCATTCATTATATGCAGTCGAATGTCTCAGGTGTGACAACTCCTGAGGATGTTTAAAAGGATGAGATTCCGACCCCACCCCCGGCCCCTCCCCGGGGAGTCAAATGAATTTGCGGCTATAATCGGCAGTGATGAAGCCTATTAGGTCAGCGGATGAGCGGCTTATGCCTCTGCACAAGTGTTTGATCGCCAATCGCGGCGAAATCGCCGTGCGCATCCTGCGCGGGTGTCACGAGCTCGGCGTGCACACGGTCGCCGTGTATTCGGAGGTCGATGCCAGCGCACGGCATGTGCAGCTCGCCGACGAAGCCTATCTGCTCGGCGCGGCCAACCCCGCGGACAGCTACCTCAAAATCCCCAAACTGATCGATGCGGCGCGGCAGTCCGGCGCGGACTGCGTGCATCCCGGTTACGGTTTTCTCTCCGAAGTCGAAGACTTCGCGCAGGCGGTCATCGACGCGGGGCTGGTATGGATCGGCCCGCCGCCGGAAGCGATTCGCCTGATGGGCGTCAAAACCGAGGCGCGCGCCTTGATGGGTAGAGCGGGCGTTCCGCTCGTCCCCGGCTACCAGAGCGACGCGCAGAACGACGCCGATTTCCTCGCCGCGGCGGATCACATCGGCTACCCGGTGATGGTCAAGGCGGCGGGGGGCGGCGGTGGCAAGGGGATTCGCGTGGTCTACGAGCGGCGCGATCTGCCGGAGGCGCTGGCAGCGGCGCGGCGCGAAGCCCTGCACGCTTTCGGCGATCCGCGGGTGTTTCTCGAACGCTACATCGAGCATGGGCGGCATATCGAGGTGCAGGTGCTGGCCGATCAGTTCGGACACACCGTGCATCTGTTTGAGCGCGAATGCAGCGCGCAGCGCCGCCATCAGAAGGTGATCGAAGAGTCGCCGTCGCCGCTGCTCACACCAGAGATCCGCGCGCGCATGGGCGCGGCGGCGGTCGAGGCGGCGCGGGCGGTCCACTACGTCAATGCGGGCACGGTCGAATTCATCGCCGCGCCGACGGGCGAATTCTACTTTCTGGAGATGAACACGCGCTTGCAGGTCGAGCATCCAGTCACGGAGATGGTGACGGGGCTGGATTTGGTCAAGCTGCAAATCGCGATTGCGGCGGGCGAACCACTGCCCTTCACGCAAGCCGACCTCACGCAGCGCGGGCACGCCATCGAATGCCGCCTGTACGCCGAAGACGCGCCGAATGGCTTTCTGCCCGCCGTCGGCACGCTGCTGGAATTCATCCCGCCGAGTGGCTTGGGCGTGCGCGTGGATTCGGGCGTGGGCGCGGGCGACGCGATCACCATCCACTACGACCCGATGATCGCCAAGCTGATCGTCTATGATTGGACGCGGGACGGGGCGATTCAGCGCATGGACGCGGCGCTGAGCGACACGGTGATTCTCGGCACGACCACTAATCTCACGTTTTTGCGCGCGCTCATCAATCACCCGGCGTTCAAGGCTGGGGAAGTGGATACCAACTTCATCGAGACGCATCTTGCCGAACTGCTGCCAGCCGAGTCGCCGCTGCCCAAAGCGGCCTTGATCGCGGCGGCGCTGCACGATTTGACCACCTCACCCCCTGACCCCCTCTCCCAAGGGCGCGGGGGAAGTGAGCGGTACAGCGTACCTGATCCGTGGGCGCGCACAGATGGGTTTAGAATCGGGTAAAGCTGGCCTCACCCCTCCTTCCCCTCTCCCACGGGAGAGGGGATGCATTCCAACCGGGTTTTCACCTCTCTCCGTTCGGAGAGGGGACGGGGGCGAGGCTCACTATTGAAAAGGATGGCTCCATGTGCGGACTGTTGACTTTACTGCTCGTCTTTGGTGGCTTTATCAGCGTGTTCGGCATTAGCTCGGCGGTGGTGATGCCCGTCGAACCCATCGGATCGGTGGAAGTGACCGTGGTGCAGGCGTTGGAAATGACGCCAACGTTCACGCCCACGCCAGCGCGCCGGGTTGGGCGCGTCCTCGCGCCAACGCTGACCCCCTCGCCAACCGCGCTGCCTCCCGCCAATCCGCAGATTGTGAGCATTTGCGCGCCGCCCGACCAGAGCGATTTGCAGGTCGCCGCCGCGTTCGAAGGCAACCTGCTGCCCAGTCCCGCGTGGATGCTCTCCGCGACCAGCACCGAGTCGATGACGCGCTTTACGTGGAACAACAGCGCCTATGGCAGCGTCGCCATGCTCGAACTGCTGCACTACGACTGCGGCTACACCGACGACGACATCGACGCTTTCTATAACGAGGGTGTGTGGGATACGCTGTTCGCCAGCTACGAGTCGTGGGAAGAAACCGGGGTCTGCCTCGTTGGGCGGCTGCGTCTGCATGAATTCGCCGCGACCTACGCGGGCTCGAATTACACCATCCGCTACTGGATCGACCCGATCAGCGATCAGCGCGTGGCCGCGTTTATGCTCGTGTATCCGGAATGGGGACTCGACGAACTGGATGTGATCGCCGGGCAGCTGCGACCGGATCTGCCGTCCTGCGCCAGCTTATGATCGCCAGCTACGTCTATCAGGGCAGGCCGTACACCGTCGAGTTGGAGCGCCAGCCGGATGGGACTTACAACGCCGTGATCGACGGCGCGACCATTCCTGTGCGCGTCATCCCCGCGCCCAACGGCGGCACGATCCTCGTGCTCGGCGATGAGCGCGTCACGACGCATGTCGTCCGCGCCGGGAATGAACGCCATGTGGCGGTCGGCGGCGATGCCTATACGCTCAGCCTGCCAGAGAAGCGCGGATCGAAGCGCGGCGGGGCGGCGGGTGGCGGTGGTGACCTGACCGCGCAAATGCCGGGTCAGGTACGCGAACTGCTCGCCGCCGAAGGGGACGCCGTCGAACGCGGCCAGCCGATTCTGCTGCTCGAAGCGATGAAGATGGAAATCCGCGTGACCGCCCCGGTTGCCGGGACGGTCAAACGGCTGCTGGTCAAGGCAGGCGATGTGGTCGAACGCGGCCAACGCCTCGCGGAGATCGGCTAGTCAACCTCACCCTGCTTGCTCCGCAAGCCGTCCCTCTCCCCACGGAGAGGGACACCACCAACCTGCCTTGCCCTTGCCCCTCGCCCTTTGGAGAGGGGCGGTTGAGCGCAGCGAAACGGGGTGAGGTTAGACAAAGTGCCGCTTCTGAAATGACTTTATGCCTCGTCCTGATTCTTATAGATGGAAAAGCGGACAAGGCATGCCTTGTCCCTACAAAAGCACCGCTCATCGAGGTACTTCTGCGCCTTTTAGACACCCGTTGAAGCGCGTCCATCTGTCTCCCCTCCCTGAATTCAGGGAGGGGTTGGGGGTGGGGTCAGAAGCGGCCTTACGGCCCGACGTTCGCCTGTTCCGTGATCTCCAGCGTGCCTTCGGTATCCGCGCCGCCGCTGGCAATCCAGATGTCGTACTGCCCCTCGACCGGATTCTCCAGATCGACCACCGGATTCAAATTCCCACTGCCTGAGTCGTCATTGCAGTACCAGTTGCCCTGTGGATCGTTGACCAGCAGCGCGGTGTCGCCATTGGCGTTCGCCGCCTGGAAGAAGATGCGCAGGAGCTGTGAGGATCCCGACCAGTTGAGCCGCACATCCGGTTGGGCGGTCGCGCGCCCCACGCATTGATCGCCGAGGTTGAGCGTGCTCGTATCAATGTCGCCGCCGGCGATCACGTCCAGCGTGAACGGATCGGGTTCGAAGCCCGCCGCGAGATCGTATATGCCATAATTCGGGTCGAGCGTGTAATCCAGCGTGACGCCGGTCAGCAGTTCGGGATCACTGCCTGACACGGCAGGCGCCGCGGCGATTTGCTCGTTGCCCACCTGCCCCGCGTTGATCTCCTGCGCGGTCACGCCTAGTTCGGCGAGGATGGCGGGCAGCGGCGTGATGCCGCCCAGCCGACCGCCCGTCGTGTTTTCCGCGCGCACGGCGGTCGGAATGCCGATGTATTCACCGTTCTGGTTCACGACCGTGCCGCCGCTGTTGCCGGGGGAAATTTCCGCGTCGGTGTTATACCAACCCGCCACGCGCTGACCGTTGAGCGATTCGTTCTGCACGCCGGAGATCGTCCCCGTCGTATACACGAGGTAACCTTCGCTCAAGCCGGGGTAGCCGAACACGGAAATGTTCTCGCCGAGCCGCGCTCGTTCCGAGGCCAGCGGGATCGTCGGCAGATTAAGGCTGGCCGTATTGATCTGGTTGCCATCGAGGTCGCGGTCGATTTGCAGCAGCGCGAAATCGATGGTCTCGGACACGCCGACCACGCTGGCGAGGAAGCTCTCGACGGGTGGTTCGGACGGGTCTTGCAGGATGAGGATCAAAAAGTCGTCCGATCCTTCGACGACGTGGCGATTGGTGAAGATCAAGCCGTCCGGGCTGACAATCGTCCCCGAACCGATGCCGACGACCTGTCCTTGCTTGAGCGCGCCGATTTCGACCACGCTCTGCGCAATCTGCGCGATCTGGTCCGGGCTGAGAGTCCCGGTCTGCGCGCTCACGCCGCTGGCTACCAGCAAGCTAAGTAGGACGACGAGCCATAACATCCGTTTCATCTGCTGTACTCCTTAGATGTAATGTAAGTCGTCAGAATTATGATTGTAATTGTTTAATGCTACATGAGACGCGTTGGGCAATGTGCGTGGCTGTCCGGTAGCTCCGCAGAATAACGTGAAGTCGTTTTAGATGCAGCGGACGCAATGAATTGCGTCCCTACACCAAGCACCGTCTTCTCGTAGGGACGCGATTTATCGCGTCCGCAGTTTCCCAAAACCGACCTGTAACCCATTCTCACGGTGGTCTACGCACTTACCGGCTGTCCTCGACAACCTGCAAGTAGCAGATGCGGCGCGGATAGCCTATGATGAATCGAACGAGCGGAAACTGCTCCTACGGATTGATGGATATCTGAATCATGCAAACAGCGCAGCGGGCCAAGCTGAAAATCTATCTGGGGATGGCGGCAGGCGTGGGCAAAACCTTCGCCATGCTCGACGACGCGCGCGAAGCCAAACGCGCCGACGGCGTCGACGTGGTGATCGGCTGGGTGGAGACGCACAACCGCCCCGAAACCGACAACCTGCTGGCGGGCTTTGAGATCGTCCCATACCGCGCCGTCTCCGGCGGCGGCGTAATCCTCGCGGAGATGGATCTCGATGCCATCCTCGCCCGGCAGCCCGCGCTCGTGCTCGTCGATGATCTGGCGCACAGCAACGCGCCGGGGTCGCGCCATCCGCAGCGCTACCAGGATGTGCTGGAACTGCTCGATGCTGGGATCGACGTGTGGACGACGGTCAACGTGCAGCACTTCGACAGCCGCGCGGACACGGTGCAGACGATCACCGGGGTGACCGTCAGCGAGCGTGTGCCCGATTCGATCCTCGAACTGGCCGACCAGATCGAACTGGTTGATTTGTCGCCGGAAGACTTACGCGCCCGCCTGCTCGAAGGCAAGGTGTACACGAGCGAACCGGTCGAAACGGCCATCAAGACGTTCTTTCGCATCGGCAACCTGACCGCGCTGCGCGAGATGGCGCTGCGCTTGACCGCCGAGCGCGTCGATCAGCAGTTACAGGACTACCGCCAGCTCAAGCAGATCACGACGCCGTGGAAGGCGGGGGATCGCTTGCTGGTGGCAGTCAGCCCGAGCCCGCTGTCCGAGCGCCTCATCCGTTGGACGCGGCGCATGGCCTACAACATGGAAGCACCGTGGATCGCCGTCAACGTCGAACTGCCGCGCCGTCTCTCGCCCGCCGACCGCGAACGGTTGATTCGCAATGTGGCGCTCGCCCGCGAACTCGGTGCGGAGGTCGTCACCACCATCGCGGGGGATGTAATCGCCGGGCTGATGCGCGTCGCCCACGAGCGCAACGTCACGCAGATCGTCGTCGGCAAGCCCGCGCACAGCCGCCTGCAGGACTTCGTGCGCGGCGGTTCCATCGTCAACCGCCTGATCGAAGCCAGCGGCGCGATTGATGTGTACGTTGTCACGGGCGACGAACCGGAGAGCAGCGCACCGCGGACGTTCGTGCCGCCCGTCGAACGGCATTCGGCGCTGCGTCACTACCTGATCGCTTTCGCCATCGTCGTGTTGATCACCGTAGTGAGCATCTGGCTCAGCCCGATCATCGAGTATCAGGCGGTCGGCCTGATCGATCTGCTCGTCGTGCTGCTGATCGCGGCCTACCTCGGGCGCGGCCCCGCCATTCTCGCGGCGACCGTCAGCGCGATCACGTGGGGCTACCTGTTTATGCCGCCGCGTAACATGTTCATGGCCGTGAACATCGAAGATGTGATCGTGCTCGGCCTGTACTTCGTGATCGCGCTGTTCGTCGGCAACTTCACGGCGAAAATCCGGCAGGGCGAACGGCAGGCGCGCCTGTACGCCGAACGCACGCTCGCGCTCTATCACCTCTCGCGCCAACCCTCGGTGACCGACGTGCTGCGGAGCGCGGTCGACGAAATTGAGCGGGCGTTCAATGCGGAAGTTGCCATCTTCCTCACGCTGCCCGACGACATGCTGGCGCTGGAAGCTCACCCGGCGAGCACGCTGCGCGTCACCGAGCGGCACTTCAGCATCGCCAAATGGGCGTTCGAATCTGGCAAGCCTGCCGGGCGCTTCACCGACACGCTCTCGCAGTCCGACGCGACCTTCCTGCCGCTGATTACCTCCGGCGGCAAGGTCGGCGTCATCGGCCTCAAGCGCCGCGGCGAAACGCGCCTCTCCCGTGACGAAGAGACCCTGCTGGAGACGTTCACGCGGCAGATCGCGCTCGTGATCGAACGCGAACTGCTCAACGAAGCCGCCGCCAAAGCCGCCATGCTGCAAGCCTCGGAACAGTTCGCCACCTCGCTGCTCAATTCGATCTCGCACGAGTTCCGCACGCCGATTGCGGCGATAGCGGGCGCGTCCTCCGGGCTGATCGATCCGCTCATGCCGGACGCCGCCAAACCGGATCTCGTGGAGGATATTCAGGACGCGGCAGATCGGCTCAACTGGCTGGTCGGCAACCTGCTCGACATGACGCGCCTCGAAAGTGGGCGCGTGGAGGCTAAGCTCGAATGGTGCGACGTGACCGATCTGATCGGCTCGACACTGCATCGCATGGGGCGGCATCTGGACGCGCACCCGGTCAGCATCAGCCTGCAGCGCGACCTGCCGCTCATCAAAATCGACTTTGGCCTGATGGAGCAGGTGATCGCCAATTTGCTTTACAACGCGGTGAAGTACACGCCTGTGGGCACGCCCATCGACATCAGCGCGACCGTCGAGGACAACGTCGTCTGCCTGCGTGTGACTGATCACGGCGGCGGGATTGCCCCCGCGGATCAAGCGCGCGTGTTCGAGAAGTTTTATCGTGCGCCGGGGGTGGCCGCGGGTGGCACCGGGCTCGGCTTGTCGATTGCGAAGGGGTTTGTCGAGGCGCACGGCGGCAGGATCTCCGTCGCGAACCTGAACGGTGGCGGGGCACAGTTCACCATTCGCCTGCCCATCAAGGCGCAGCCGCCGCCACCGCCGGAGAGCACGCTGTGAGTGGGACATCTGTCTACCCTCACTGAATTCGGGTGCGGCGAAATACCGGAAGCCGACTTTGGAGGAGAAAACAAACGGACGCGACTTATCGCGTCCGTGCAGAGCCTTGACAGCGCAGGTCGCACCACCGACCCCATGGCTGTCACACGGTGAGCACGCTCACCATCAATTGGCTGTACTGGATGAACACCGTGTTGATCAACTGGCGCGCCGTGTTCAGATCGCGCTTCTCAATTGCTTCGAGCAGTTGATCATGCAGTTCGATGTTGCTGTTCAAGCCCTGTGCGTTGACCGGGGCGCGCACCTGCCGGATCGCTTCCAGCATGCGCGTCTGGTTGCTCAAGAGTTCCAGAATCTGGCTGCTCAACGGCTTGTCGATAGAACGCGCCAGATAGTTGTGGAAGTCGAACAGCTTGTCGATCGCTTCGCGGCGCTCGTCTTTTTGCGCGTGTTTGCGGGCCGCGTCGAGGATGGCATGGAGATCCGTCCCCATCTGCCGGGTGTACTTGTCGAACACCCACTCCATCGCCAAGCCTTCAAACGTGCGGATCAGCGCGTAGACTTCTTCGGCGGCGTCCGACGTAAAGCTGCGCACATATACCCCGCGCCGAGGGTTTTTCGTCACCCAACCCTCTTGTTCGAGGATGCGCAGCGCGTCGCGCACGGTGATCTGGCTGACGCCCATCGTCTTCGCCAGATTGAGTTCAATCAGGCGTTCCCCGCTCAGGTACTTGCCGTCCAGAATGCCCGCGCGGATTGCGGCAGCTACGGACTCCGCTAATGTTGGTCCCGATATCATGAATCCTCTCTCACCCACCTCGCCGCCGCTGCGCCGTTACTCGTCAACTGCTGAATGTAACGTCCACCGCTGGCATATACGTAAAGTTCATCGCGCCCGGTTTCGGCAGAGGTGAAGATGAGCAGGCCGCCGTCGGGGTGCGCTGACACAGTCGATTCGTAGCCGCTGCCGTCGTAGATGAGTTCGTCACCGCCGCCATCGGCTTCCATCTGCCGGATGGCCGCGTAGCCTTCCCCTTCCGAGATGTACAGGATCTGACCGTCTGGCGTCCAGACCGGGGCCGAGTCGCGCACGTCGTTATCCGTGAGCGCGTTCACCGTTCTGGTATCGAGTTCCAGACTCATGATCTCCCAGGTCTGCGCGTCGAAGGGGTCGCCATTCACAAAGACCAACATCGCGCCATCCGGTTGATAACTGGGCTGCAGGTTGCGCTGACCGTCGCTGTACAGCTCCATCAATCCTGATCCATCGACCCGCACACGATACAAATCATCGGTGCCGTCACCGCGCACATCGCTCGAAAATACGAGCCAGTTACCATCAGGACTCCACGCCGGGAAACGATCCGCCACCTCGTTGTCCGTCACCCGCCGCACATTCATGCCGTTCATGTTCATCACGTAAATGTCGAAGTCGCCGTCGCGATCCGACATATAGGCGATGCGTTCGCCATCAGGCGAGACAACAGGAAACAGTTCCCGACTTTCACTGTTCGTCAGACGAATTTCAAAGCGATCTGGCAGTGACATCCTATAGACGTCAAAATTATCATCCCGATAAGCAAAATAAACAAGCGTTCCCGAAAGCATATTTTCGACCGTATTGTCCAGCGCCGGGGTCGGGATTTCGCCTACCGGCGCGACCTCCGTGGTCGCCTCGGCGCGGGGCAGCGGCGTGAGCGTGGGCAGGACCTGCGCGGTGGTGGTCGGCGCGGATTCAGCGATGCTGGGCGTGGTGGCGGGCGTCGGCTCGGCCAGCGAGTTGATCACCAGCATGGCGGCGACGACGATCAGGCTGAGCAGAATGCACCCGAACAGCGCGCCCACGCTGAGGCTCAACCACCAGCGCGACCCGCTGCGGCGCGGCACGACCGGGCGACTGGGGGGCGGCGTCATGACCAGGGGATAGACGTAAGAGGAGGGCGGCGGCGTATTGCTGATCGGCGGCGGCACGCTGACCTGCGCTGGGAGGTGAATTGGCGGGGAGGGCTGCGTATCCAGCAGGGTGATCGGTGGCGCATCCAAGGCCTGCTTGAAGGCGTCCGCGAATTCGACGGCCGTACCGTGGCGCAGTTCGCGGCGTTTGCTCAACGCTTTGAGGATCACGCCTTCGACGGCCAGCGACAATTCCGGTCGGAACTCACGGGGGGACGGCGGCGGCGCGGTGACCTGCAGCACAGCGGTGCCATAGGGCGTATCCGCTTCGAAGGGACGCACGCCCGTGATCATCTCGAAGACGGTGATGCCGAGCGCGTAAATGTCGCTGCGGCCATCGAGCGGCTTGCCCTGCGCCTGTTCAGGACTCATATAGCTGGGGGTGCCAACCGCGCCCTGCGTGGTGATCGAGCCGCTCGGCACTTCGCCAACCACGCGCGCGATGCCGAAATCGGTGAGGAAGGCGCCGCCCGCGTCGTCGAGCAGGATGTTGCTCGGCTTGAGGTCACGGTGGAGCACGCCCTTGCTGTGCGCGTAATCGAGCGCCGGGGCGATCTGCTGGATGATGCCGAGAATGGACTTGGGATCGAGCGCGCCCTGCCGGAGCTGGGAATCGACCGAGCCGCCCGCCAGATAGCGCATGACGATGTACGGTTGGCCGTCGTGTTCGCCGTGATCGTACACGGGGACGATGCTGCGATGCTCCAGTGTGGAGACGATCTGCACTTCCCGGCTGAAGCGCTGCATATACGTGTCGTCGTGCAGGAATTGGCGCGGGAGCACCTTCAGGGCGACGAGCCGACTGCTCATCGCAATCTGGTGCGCCAAATACACCGCCGCCATGCCGCCGCGACCGATGACACTGCGAATTTCGTAACCGCCGACCCGCTTGCCGATCCATTCGTCCATGCAGTCGCTCGTCTGTGAAGCCTACGCGCTAGCATTATAGCCGCGCGTCGGGTTTCTGAACATCCGCCTTACTTGCCGGTTTCCTCACTGCCACGCGCCGACATGTCCTCGATGCTGGTCAGGCGTTCGCGGACGTAGCTTTCGGTCGCGTCGCCCACCAGTTCGATGTACCACTCGTAGTAATCCCGCGCTTCGTCCCAACGTTCGAGGTCGTATAACAGGTCGGCGGAGCGGCGCACCGCGTAGCTATCATACTCGTCGATGTCGAGCGCGTCCTCAAACGTTTCCAGCGCATCTTCCTTGTCTTCAAGCGCGTCCTGCGCTTCGGCGGTGGCGTGGAGAATTTCGATGTTCTGGGGATCGGTCGCCAGAATCGCCTCGAAATCGCTCAGCGCGGCTTCGTACTCTTGAACGCCAAAGTACACCCACCCGCGCTCGTAGTAGACGCCCGTCCACGTCGAGTCGAGTTCCAGCACACGGGTAAAGTCAACCAGCGCCGCCTGCGGATCGTCCAATTGCAGTTGGATTTGCGCGCGCAGGTAGTGCGCGCCGGGGTTTTCCTCGTAGATGGCCAGCGCCGCATCAATATCGGTCAGCGCGGCGGGGTAGTCGCCCAGTTCGTACTGAACCTGCGCGCGATTGGCATAGACATCCAGGTAATCCGGCTTGAGCGCGAGCGTCTGGTTGTAGTCGCTCAGCGCGGCGTCTAACTGCGCGGTGTAGTAGTGAGCGACCCCGCGGAAGTAGTAGGCGTCCACGTAGCCGGGATCGAGCGCGAGCGTCTGCGTGAAATAGGTGATGGCCGTCTCATTGTCGCCCGAGTCGAACGCCTGCATGCCCTGCGTGAAGTTCTGATAGCCGGTCAGCGTGGGCGTGAGGTTAGTTCCTGTCGTGCCGGTGGCGGTGTGCGTTGGGCGCGGCGTGCGGCTCGGCGGAACGGGCGTGAAGGTCGGGCGCGGTGTGCGGGTCAGTGGCATCTCAGCAGCGGTCGGCTCGACGGTCGCAGTCACTTCAGCGGCTAAGGCTTCCGCCGTGCGCTCCGCGGTCGCTTCCTCAGTGACGAGCAGGGCGGCGATCTCCGTGGGCGTGACGGGAGCGGCGGGCGGTTGACCAATGCTTTGCAGCAGCACGACGATCACGCCGATCAGCGCCAGTACGGCGACCCCCGTGATGAGGCCGCGTGACGGCGGGCGGCGCTGCGAGCGCGTCTGCGGCAGTTGATCGGTCACGGCGGCGGTAGGCGCGGGCTTGGTGCGGGCCGAGATCGGCAGGGAGATGGGCGTGGTTTTGAGATCGGCTTCGCGATCTTTGGTGGCCGTCTCGAAGACGGTGGCATAGGCGGTCACAGTGGGGAAGCGATCCGCGGGCGCTTTGGCGATGGCCCGCTGCACGACCGCCGCGACGTTTTCCGGAACGTCCGGGCGCAGCACCTGCGGCGAGGGCGGCGCTTGATTGATGTGCTTATTCATCAGCGCGTAGGGCGTGGTCGCCTCAAACGGCAGTTCGCCCGTCAGCAGTTGATAGGTGAGGATGCCGAGCGCGTATTGATCGGCGGCGGGCGTCAGGTCTTGATCCATCCACTGTTCCGGCGCCATATACGACGGCGTGCCGAGCAGCGCCGTGTGCGTGGTCAGCACCTGCGACGATTGGAGCAGCTTGGCGATGCCAAAATCGACCAGATAGGCGTCGCCGCGCCCGTCGAACATGACGTTGCTCGGCTTGATGTCGCGGTGAATCAGCCCGCGGCTGTGCGCGTATTCGAGCGCGGCGGTGATCTGCCTGAGCAGCGTGGCGATCTCGGTGAGCGACAGGCGTTCGCCGCGGCGCATGCGGTCTTCAAGCGAGCCGCCCGTGAGCAAGCGCATGACGACGTAGCTCACGTCGCCGGAAATGCCGTAATCGTACAGCGGGACGATCTGCGGGTGTTCCAGCGAGGCGACGATCTTCGCTTCGCGGTTGAAGCGTTCGGCGTAGCCCGGCTCGTTGACGACCGCCAGCGACATCACTTTGATCGCCACGTTGCGATCCAGCGCCGGCTGGTAGCCCCGGTAGACCGCGCCCATGCCGCCGCGTCCGATTAATTCTTTCAGCTCATACTGACCGAGGGTCTGTCCGCTGAGATTCTGCCCATTCATTGCTAGTTCACCTTGTGCTGAGTCGTTGTCAGTTCAGTCAGTTCGCGCGCCCGGATTAGTTTAGGCGAGCCGCAGCGGTGGTCCAATCAGTTCCATGCCGTGCGCCAGAGCGCCGGGTCCTGAGGCGGCATAGCATCAGCTTTGGTCACTTCCCGGAAGAAGGCTTC
Source organism: Candidatus Flexifilum breve (assembly GCA_016717205.1). Lineage (GTDB taxonomy): Bacteria > Chloroflexota > Anaerolineae > Aggregatilineales > Phototrophicaceae > Flexifilum > Flexifilum breve. The sequence continues at coordinate 562,999 of JADKGC010000002.1, read as the reverse complement.
CATGTTCCCGGCGGGCAAAAACGTGATGAGCATCCGCCCGGTCGTGCTGCTCACCGACGCCCACACATGGGGGACATTCCGCGGCGCGAGCACCGAATCCCCCGGCTTGAGCGTCAGCCGTTCCTGACCAATTTCAAGAATGAATTCTCCTTCCACCGCGTAGAACCATTCGTCCTGCGCGTAGTGCAGATGCCGCGCTGGTCCACCGGGTTGATGGAAGGTGTTTTCCAGAATGAGCAGGTCGGGCGTAGCCACTTTGAACGCAATCGAGCTGATGCCGAGCCCCCGAGTGCGGCGTGTTCGCTGGTGTGCTGCTCATCGTCTCTGTTCACCTCTGAGAAGCCATTTGAAAATACGTTGTTTTCGCTTGTGTAGGGGCGCACGGCCGTGCGCCCCTACGAGAAAATTTGCGAATATTCAGATGGTCTCTGAAAAACCGGCGCACGGGGCACGATCACGTGCCGTAACGCTGTGATTAGGTTGCGGCGCGCTTACGCTTATCCGTTGTCACGATCTCGTACTATACGTTCAGTATGACATGAATTTCGTTTGGCTGGCGATTAACTTCAGGCCAGCGCGCCGGATTCGCTCAACCTATACCCAATATCGATCCCTTCGTATAATGATGCGCGTTTTGTCATTCGCACTCCGTAGGACTCAGGTATGTATATTCTCGGCATCAATGCGTATCACGGCGGCGCGTCGGCCTGCCTCATTCAGGACGGCAAACTCATTGCCGCTGTCGAAGAAGAACGCTTCAACCGCACCAAATACTGGGCGGGCTTCCCCGTTCAGGCGATCCGCTATGTGTTGAGCGTCGCCGGGATCAGCCCGTATGAGGTCGATCACATCGGCATCAGCCGCGACCCGAAAGCCAATCTGCTGCAAGCGGCGCTGTTCGCTTTCCGCCAGCGCCCCAGCCTCGACCTGGTGCGCGACCGCCTGCAAAACACCATGAAGGTCGGTACGCTCAAGAGCGAATTCGCCAAGCACATGGGCGTCGGCGAACTCAAGGCGCAGTATCACAACGTCGAACATCACCGCGCGCACATGGCGTCGGCGTTCTTCGTATCGCCGTTCACGGACGCGGCGATCCTCTCGGTGGATGGCGCGGGCGACTTCGTCACGACCATGTGGGGCACGGGCAAAGACAATCAGATCAGCGTGCAGGATGAGATCAACTTCCCGCACTCGCTCGGCATCTTCTACACGGCGGTGAGTCAGTGGCTGGGCTTCCCCAAGTACGGCGACGAAGGCAAAGTCATGGGGCTCGCGCCGTATGGTGAGCCGCGCTATGTTGATTTGATGCGCAAGATCGTGCGCGTGCAGCGCGATGGCACGTTTGACCTCGACCTCGACTACTTCGTGCATCACGCCGAAGGCGCGAGCATGTCGTGGGAGGGCGGCGAACCGACCATCGGCACGATCTTCTCGTCCAAGCTGGTCGATGTGCTCGGTGAACCGCGCGCCCCGCGCACCGAGCTCACGCAGAAGCACATGGATATCGCGCATTCGCTGCAAGCCATGCTCGAAGAAGCGGAATTCGCGCTCGTGCGGCGGCTGCAAAAAGACACGGGCAAGCAGGTGCTGTGTCTGGCGGGCGGCGTGGCGCTCAACAGCGTGTTCAACGGCAAGGTGCTGCCCAACACTGAGTTCGAAGACATCTACATTCAGCCCGCGTCCGGCGATGCCGGGACGGCGCTCGGCGTGTGCTATTACATCTACCATCAGGTGCTGAATCAGCCGCGCGCGTACGTGATGAACGACGCCTACACCGGCCCGGAATACGGCAATGATGGCGATTCGCACCGAACTAGATCGCTATGGCTTGAAGTATCAGCAGTTGGAGACGGATCAGCTCGTGAAGAAGGTGGCGGAAGTCGTGGCGGGCGGGAATGTCATGGGCTGGTTTCAGGGGCGCATGGAATGGGGGCCGCGCGCGCTCGGCAATCGCAGCATCATCGCCGACCCGCGCCGCGACGATATGAAGGACATCCTCAACGCGCGCATCAAGCACCGCGAGAAGTTCCGCCCGTTCGCACCGTCGATTCTCCTCGAAGCCACCGGCGATTACTTCGACCAGATGTACCCTGACCCGTTCATGATCAAGGTGTACAACGTGCTGCCGGAGAAGCGCAAAGAGATCCCCGCTGTGACGCATGTCGACGGCACGGGCCGTCTGCAAACCGTGCAGAAGGAACACGCGCCGCTCTACTGGTCGCTGATCCATGCGTTCGGTGAGCTGACCGGGACGCCCGTCGTGCTCAACACCTCGTTCAACGAGAACGAGCCGATTGTGCAGTCGCCTGCCGAAGCCATCGACTGCTTCGTGCGCACGCACATGGACGCGCTGGCGATTGGGAATTATCTGACGGTAAAATAGGCTGACCGTACGCTGTTGGGGCGCGGCACGCGCCCTACGCCTTGCGACATGGCGGCTGATCCGAGATGATTTCTTCGGTGGCGGGAGCCGCCCCCCCCCCCCGCCCCCCCCCCCCCCCCCCCCGCGGCCCCCCCCCCCCGCCCCCGGGGGGCCGCCCCGGGGCCCCGGGGCCGCCCCCCCCCGCCCCGGCGCCGGGGCCGGGGGGCGGGGGCCGGCCTTTTTGCTCTTTAGGCACCTGGGGCAAACAGCGCCCGACGATCCTCATCAAGCAGACCGATACAGTCACCGAGCTGACCGAGCACGACGCACTCACCTACGAACGCATCCGCGACCTTGAACAGGGGCTGCGCAGCAAGATCGGCGAGCTGAAAGCGTCCGGTCAGCTTTCCTGAGCAGGCAGTGAGTAAGCCGTCACAGCCGGCTGAATCCGTAGTATCCTATAAGATGAAGATTTGGATTACGGAGGAACTGGCAATGACAACCAAATCACGAATGACAACCAAACCAAACATCGGTCTGACCGATGATCAACGGGTCGGCGTATGCGAAATCCTCAACGGGCGCTTAGCCGATGAATACGTGCTTTACACCAAGACGCGCAAATACCACTGGAACGTCACCGGGCTGGAATTTTCGCAGCTTCATGCGTTCTTCGAGGTTCAATATGACATTCTCGAAGAAGCCATCGACGAAATTGCCGAACGTGTGCGTCAGTTGGGCTTCATGGCCATTGGCACGCTCGACGAATTCAAGACGCTGAGCAAGATTAAAGAGAAACCGGGGCACAACCCGGGCGCGGTCGAGATGATCCGCGATCTCCTGCACGATCACGAAACGGTGATTACGCAGCTCCGGCAGCGACATCGACACGACCGCCGACAAGTATCACGACATGGGCACGAGCGATTTCCTCACCGCGCAGTTGGAAACCCACGAAAAGATGGCGTGGATGCTGCGCGCCCACCTCGAAGGCGAATAAAGTTCACAGTTGACAGTGGTCAGTTCACAGTGAAAAACCGTGAACGATAAGAGACCATGCCAATTCTCTCGTAGGGGCGCACGGCCGTGCGCCCCTACACAAGCGAAAACAACCGATTGTGCAAGCATGATCTAACACACAATCACCCAGCTAAGTCGGCGGGACAGATCCCGCGATCTGTCCCGCCGTGTTTTGACTGTCAACTGTTCACTGTGAACTGTCAACTCCAAACGCCCTTCTGCTATAATCAGCCTGACTACGTACGAGGCTGAGATGTCCCTACTGACTGCCCATCATCTGGCAAAAGAATTTGGTCCGGACGAGATTTTCTCCGGTGTGAATGTCGACGTGCCGCACAAGGCGCGTATCGCGCTGGTTGGCCCCAACGGCGCGGGCAAAACCACGCTGCTCTCCATCCTGATTGGCCTGGATACGCCGAGCGAAGGCACGGTCAACCGCGTCAAGAAGCTGAAGATTGGCTGGCTGCCGCAGCGCCCCGAAATCTACGGCGATCACACCATCTACGCGGAGATGCTGGCCGCCTTCGCTGATCTGCGCCAGATGGAAGCCGATCTCACGGCGCTGGAGCAGGCGCTGGCTGACCCGACGCAGCATGACGCGGTGCTCGGGCGCTACGGCGAACTGCAAGAGCAGTTCGAAGCGGCGGGCGGCTACAACTACGAACAGCGCATCAAGACTGTGCTGCACGGCCTGAGCTTCAAGCCGGAAGACTATGAGCGCCGCATCGATCACCTGTCCGGCGGGCAAAAGACGCGCGTGCTGCTCGGTCGCCTGCTGCTCGAACAGCCGGATCTGCTGGCGCTGGACGAGCCGACCAACCACCTCGACATCGACGCGGTCGAATGGCTGGAAGGCTTCCTGAACGAGTTTCCCGGCGCGGTGATCGTCGTCAGCCACGACCGCTATTTCATGGATGCGGTGGCGCAAACCATCTGGGAGCTTGACTTCGGTTCACTGGAAAGCTACCGCGGCAACTACAGCGCCTACGTCACGCAGCGCGATGAACGCCACGAGCGCATGCTCAAAGAGTACGAGGCGCAGCAGGAATTCATCGCCAAAGAGACCGACTATATTCGGCGCAACCTCGCCGGGCAGAACACCAAGCAGGCGCAGGGACGGCGCACGCGCCTTGAACGCCTCAGGCGCGAAGGCGGTCTGATGACGCGTCCGCACCGCCGCCAGTCGATGAGCCTGCGCTTGGGTGGTGTCGCCCGCAGCGGCGACCGCGTGCTGGCGAGCAAAAATCTCGCCGTGGGCTACCCGGATCGCACGCTGTTCCAGTCGCCGGATATATTCCTGCGGCGCGGCGAAGTAGCGGCCTTGATCGGTGCGAACGGTGTGGGCAAGAGCACGTTCGTCAAAACCGTGATCGGCGACTTGCAGCCGCAGCACGGCGCGGTGATCGTCGGCGCGAACGTCAAAATCGGCTACTTTGCGCAGGCGCACGAACTGCTCAACGAGAACAACAGCATCCTCGACGAGATCCAGACGGTCAAAGCCATGCCGATCAGCGAGGCGCGCAATTACCTCGGGCAGTTCCTGTTCCGCGGTGATGACGTGTTCCGCCCGATCAACACGCTCTCCGGTGGCGAACGCGGGCGCGTCGCGTTGGCGAAGCTGGCCTTAGCGGGCGCGAATTTCCTGCTGCTCGACGAGCCGACCAATCACCTCGATATTGCCAGTCAGGAAATCTTGCAGAACGTGCTGGCGGACTTCCCCGGTACCATTCTGCTCGTCAGCCATGACCGCTACCTGATCGACGCGCTGGCGACGCAAATCTGGACGATCACGCCCGGTCAACTCGACGTGTTCGAGGGGACGTACGCCGACTATCTCGCCGCTCGTGAGAAGGCGCGTTTGGCCGCCGCCGCGCAGGCCGAAGCCGCCCGCGCTGCCGCCAAACCCGTCGTCAACGGGATCAAGGCGGGCGAGAAGAAGTTTGGCCTTAACCCGTACCAATTGCAAAAGCGCATCGAAGAAGTCGAGGCGCAAATTCTGGAACTCGAAGGCAAAGTCGAGGAGATCGGCGCGGCGATTGCCGATGCCAGCGCGGGCGGTGATGCCGGGCGTGTCTCCAAGCTCGGCGCGGAATACACGCAGGCCGAAGCCGATCTGCAAGCCGCGATGGAAGAGTGGGAACGGCTGGTGAGTTAATTTTCTAACCTCACCCCCAGCCCCTCTCCTCTTTTCGGAGAGGGGAGCAGACACATTCAACAATCGATGGAATTGTAGGGACGCCCAACGGGGCGTCCGCCAATTTAGATGCAAAACGGACGCGCTGTTGCGCGTCCCTACACAGTACGTTTTCCCACAAATCTGCGCTTCACAGTTTGTCCTCGGCAGCACATTGAGCACAAATCCAATCGGACAATTGAAAAGGATCCCCCATGCCCAAACTGACGGGCAGCGCCCCGGTGGTGCTGGTGCGTGATGTGCGCGCCGCCGCCAACTACTATGCCGATAAGCTCGGGTTCAAGGACTGCACCTTCTACGGCGACCCACCCTATTTTTGCATCGCGCGGCGCGATGGCCTCGCCGTGATGCTGGCGCTGGCGGATGGGGCGGACATCAAGCCCTACTGGCAGGTCGTGAAGGGCACGTGGAATTTCTACCTGTGGGTCGACGATGTTGACGCCCTCTACGCGGAATATCAGGCGAGCGGCGCGATCATCGACTACGAGCTGAGCCTCAAACCGTATGGCGTCAAGGAGTTCGGCGTGCGCGACCTCGACGGGCATGACATCGGCATCGGTCAGATTCTACGGGTGTAGCCGCAACTCATTTGCCCTCTTTACGTAATTTATCTATGATGAAGGTGTGCAGGCTTTGAGGCCGGGAGGGCAAATTATGAACTTTGAGTGGTTAACCCTGAATCCGATTTTGTGCATTGGCTGGATCATCGTGGGCGCGCTGGCAGGTGGGTTGGCGCGGCAGTTGATGGGGCGTAAGGACTCGCCATTCATGATGGACGTGATCCTCGGTTTGATCGGCGCGACCGTGGGCGGTTTCGTCGCCGGGTTGGTCGGGCTGGCACCGAATGCGGCCAGCGGCGGCATTGAGCGCGTGCTCATCAACTTCGTGATCGCGGTGATCGGCGCGATTGTGCTGCTGTTCATCGGGCAGCTGCTTGGCATTGGGCGGCGGCGCTAAACGCGGCGCAGGCTGATTTGGAAAGGGCAGGCGATCCCGCTGCCCTTTGATTCCGCGCGCAAATCACAGCGGCGGCGATGAAGCACCTGTAGAGTGATAGGGGAGAAACTTGCCGTCTTACGCCTTCGCCACCAAGCGATAGCCCACGCCCGGTTCGGTGATCAGCAGTTCAGGGCGTATCAGCGAGAAATCTATCCGCTAGCGTATTTGCACGAAATTGAGGGTTGCGCGGTTCTGATCACAATCCCGTTCTAGGACATAAATGCGATCCGACAGCACGGTTCCGCCTCGAAGGTCAGTTAGCCAGATCTCATAGGGAATTTGCCAGTTGACCAGAAAAAAGCCCCAGTTTGACGGATCACTCGGATCGTCGGGTCTGGCTGTCCAAAATTCCGGCGATGCAAAACTATCTGGCGGGGGTTCGACTTCATCAAGTACCATATGAATGTTCACGATGAAATCTGTGAAGGGAGTCCCATCAAGCGTGTGGACAGTCCCGACGATGATGTAATTGCAGTTATCGAGCGTAGACACGGCATCGTACAGAATTGTATCGTTCTCAAGCGCAAAATAGGGCGCAGCCGTGTCAGTGCTTCCTTGCTCCTTTAGCGTCGTTGCGTAAAACGCCGCAGCGACGGCGCTGAAAATCATTATCCACAGGAGGCAGCCCCACCGAAGCGGACTAACCATCATTACCCCTACGCCTTCGCCACTAAGCGATAGCCCACGCCCGGCTCAGTGATCAATAGTTCGGGGCGCGCCGGGTCGGCTTCCAGCTTCTGGCGGAGCTGGGTCATATACACGCGCAGGTAGTGGACTTCCTCTTCGTATTCTTTGCCCCATACTTCGCGCAAAATCTGCTTGTGCGTGAGTACCTTGCCGACATTCTGGATCATCAGGCGCAGCAGCGCATACTCGGTCGGCGTGAGCTTGACCGGTTCGCCGCCCTTTGCGACCAGCCGCCGCGTGAAGTCGACGCTCACATCGCCCGCCTGAAACACCGGCGATTCGTCCGTTTCCGGGTGAGCATGGCGCAGCGCGACGCGCAGCCGCGCCAGTAGTTCCTGCACGCTGAACGGCTTGGTCACGTAATCGTCCGCGCCCGCGTCGAGCGCCGCGATCTTGACGTGATCCTGCCCCTTCACCGACAGCACGATCACGGGGGTTTTCGTCCATTCGCGCAGGCGGCGCAGCACTTCAAGGCCGTCCATGTCCGGCAGCCCCAAATCGAGGATGATCAGGTCGGGGCGCAAAATGCCCGCTTCGTTGAGCGCCTCCTTGCCGCTTTCGACTTCATGCACGGTGTAGCCGTTCGCCTCTAAGCTAATGCGCAAAAAACGGCGAATTTGCACTTCGTCGTCAACAATGAGGGTGACTGCTCCGCTCATGAACTTAACTCCGTTTGGATTTTTACAACCATCAGCCTCACCCCCCGACCCCCTCTCCGTTCGGAGAGGGGGAGATAGAAATGACGCTAGGGACGAGGATGCCTAGAAGAGCGTCAAGTCTGTTTGGAGACTGCGGACGCAATGATGCACTTTAACTAATGATCGCGGATATTGGCTGTAGGGGCGACCCTATGTGGTCGCCCCTGAACGGGTGGGGACACTGCCCCTCCCCTAGATTCGGGATCTCCGTACTCATAAGTTAAATTGCATAATTGCGTCCCTACACAAAGACGGTGTTTCTCGTAGGGACGCGATTTATCGCGTCCGCCGCTCTCAACCCCAACCTCACGCCTCCGAATTCAGAGAGAGGGGCCAATACCCATCCACTGTGAACTGCTTACTTCTTCTTGCGCCCCGTCAACCGATACATGACCGTGAAGTCGGTGCGGCCTTTGGTCTTGTGCGGGGTGAGCGCTTCGAACTCAAAGTCGTCTTTGACGTATTGCAAGGTCGCTTCGCTGATGATGATCTCGCCGCGTCCGGCGTTTTCCTGCAGCAGCTTGCTCAATTCGACGGCGTCGCCGATGGCGGCAAATTCCTGCCGTTCTTCCCCGCCCACATTGCCGAGTGTAGCCATGCCGGTATGAATGCCGATTCCGTAAAACAGGCGGCTGTCTTCCGGCATGATTTCGTGCAGCGCCAGCACATCGTAGACCATGCTCAAGGCGGCGCGCACCGCCCGCACCGCATGATCGCCCTGCGGGTTCAACTGTGTGTTGAACAAGCCTGTCACCGCGTCGCCGAGGTATTTATCGACCACGCCTTCATACAGGTTGATCGCGTCGCTGGCCACGCTCAAATACTCGTTGATGATCTGCATCAGCTCTTCGGGTTCCAGCAGTTCGCTGAACGAGGTGAAGCCGCGCACATCGGCGAACAGCACCGTGATTTCGCGCTCCTGCCCCGCCAGCACCGACAGATCGGTGCTGCGCATGTTCTCCACCAGCGCGGAGGGCAGATAACGCTGCACCTGCGCCAACTGCGATTCGCGTTCCTTCTGCTCAGTCAGGTCGTCGAGCACGAGGGCGATGCCGCGCGCGTCGGCGGGATCGCGCAGGGGACTCAGGTGCACGTTCCACACGCGGATCTGGTCACGCAGCGCGATTTCCAGTTCCAGCGCGATGACATCGCCGCTTGCGCGCACGCGCTCCAACTGGTCGGCGAGCAGTTCCGCCAGCCCCGGCAGCACTTCATGCAGATACATATCGATGGCGCGTTCGCTGCCCACGCGGGTGATCGCTTCGGCAGCAGGGTTGAACAGCGTGATGATGTTCTCGCCGTCCAGCGTGATCAAGCCGCTGGCGATGGACGTGAAAATGTTGTCCATCAGGGCGCGCGCGGCGCTGATCTGAGCGAGTTGGGCGCGGGTCGCCTCGAACAGACGCGCATTCTGAATGGCGACCGCGGCTTGATCCGCGAAGGCTTTGAGCATGTTCAGTTCGGAGTCTTTGAACAGGGCGGTGAGCGCGCGGTTATCACAGTACACCACGCCGATCACTTCGCTTTGCACCTTGAGCGGCACGGCGAGGATGCTGCGCAGTTGGTAGCCGACGATGCTCTCCTGCTGCTGGTAGCGCGGGTCACTGCGGGCGTTATCGGTCAGAACGGGCTGCCCGGTGTTCGCCACCTCGTTGATGATCGTGTTGCTGATGATGAAGTCTTCGCGCTGCAACTGTTCCTGATCGATGCCGCGCGCGATGCGGAATTCCATCTGCCCGCCGGGTTGGTCGCGCAGCATGATGTAGCCGCGTTCCGCGCCCGTGAGCTGGATCACCGTGTCCATCACCTGCGTGAGCACTTCATCGGTGTCGAGCGTGGAATTGATCAGCGCGGTGGTTTGCGCCAGCGCGCGCAGTTGGCGCAGCTCGATTTGGCGGTTGAGCAGATCCAGCGTCAGGCTCTCCATCTTCGAAGTCATACCGCTGGCTTTGCGCAGCGCGTCGGCAGGCAAGCCGACCGCATACGGGCGCAGAGTGCTTTGCTGCACGCGCAGCAAATCGTCTAACTTCGCGACTTCCTGCTTCAACTGGCGGAGCTGCTCCTGTCCGCTCTGCGTGGGCTTGAGCGGATTCATGTTGTTAGTGGCGGTGTCGCTCATGGCTGTGAGATCCCTTGTCGCCCAAAGCGGACAAGGCTGGCCTTGTCCCTACACACGATGTATTGACTCGAAAGAGACCATTCCGACCCCTCCCGAGAGGGGAGCCAGCGCCTCCTCCCCTCTCCCCTTGCGTGGGAGAGGGGAGGGGATTGCACAACACGCCCATGTCTCGTTTTCTGTCAGCCGCACCCAATCGAATCATGCGCGGAATACCTCATAAATGCTGGTCAACTGCTTGCGCCCTTTCACCTGAATTGAGCCGCGTTCGGCGGCCTGAATGTCCGCAGGCGCGCTGCCGATGGCCCGCAGCACGTCATCGCTGACGATGATCTGGCCGGGGGTGGCATTCTCTTGCAGGCGCTTACTCAGATTGATCGCGTCGCCGATGGCGGTGAAGTTGCGGCGGTTCAAACTGCCGACATTGCCGAGCGTCGCGACGCCGGTATGCATGCCGAGGCGGTAGAGGTGCGGCTGCGGGTCGAGGCCGAGGCGTTCGTACAGCCGCAAGAAGCCCTCGCGCATATCCAGCGCTGTGTTGACGGCGCGGAGGGCGTGATCATCCTGCGGGTTCAACTGCGTGTTGAACAGCACCATGATCTCGTTGCCCATGTACTTATCGATGATGCCGCGCCCCTCGTGGATGGCGTCGGTCGCCGTCTCCAGAAACTCGTTGAGCACATCCATCATCCCCTGCGCGCGCAGGTTAGCCGGGAAAATGCTGTACGGGGCGACGAATACGAACATGCACGTCACCTCGCGCCGTTCGCCGCCGAGCGCCAGCCCCGCGATCTCGTGGATGTTTTCGACCATGCCTGGCGGCAGATAACGCTGCGCCATGCCGAGCGTCTGTTCGCGTTCGCGCTGCTCGGTCAGGTCGTCGACGACCACGGCGACGCCGACCGTGTTCTGCTGGCCGTCTTTGAGCGGGCTGACCTTGAAGTTGAGATCAACGGGGCCGCGTCCGGTGATTGACGTTTGCTGTTCGACCGCCGCGCTGCGACCTGACTGCGCGATGTCCAAATACTGATCGAGTTCGCCGACGTGCGGTGAGACACTTTCGAGCGGCTGCCCGATGGCGGCTTCGGTCGGCACGGCGAAAATCTGCGCGGCGGCACGGTTGAACGTCGTCACCGTATGGGCTTGATCGGTGGTGATCACGCCGCTGGCGATGGAGGCGAACACGTTCTCCATCAGTTCCTTCATGCGCGTGATTTCGACGAGCGTGGTCTGCACCTGCGCGAACAGGATCGCGTTCTGGATGGCGACGGCGGTCTGATTGGCGAAGGCCGTGAGTAGATTCAGCTCGCGCTGGGTGAAGACGGCCTCGCGGAAGCGGTTATCGACGTAGATCGCCCCGGTGACGCGCTCCCGGTAGACGAGCGGCACACACAGAATTGAACGCAGCGTGAACTTGCCGACGGTCTCGCTCTTGTTCACGCGTGGGTCGCTGGAGGCGTTGTCGGTGAGCAGTGGTTCGCCGGTGGTGATGACCTGATTCAGAATCATGCGGCTGACGTCGTGGCGTTCGTCGCCATCGCTGGCGCGCGCCACATGAAAATCGAGTTCGCCCGTATCGCGGTTCCGCAGTAAGATGAACCCACGACCCGCGCCCGTCAGGTTGATGATCTCGTCCATCGCCTGCGCCAACACCTGATCGAGATCGAGCGTCGAATTGATCAGCGCGGAAGTTTCGGTGAGGGCGCGGAGTTGTTCCAGCTCGGTCTGCTCGTCGAGCAGCGTGTGTTCCAGGCGTTCGAGGTGTTCGTCGAGACTGACGAGATTCTGGATCACGTTATCCGGGACGCTGACACTGCGCCGCTCTAAAATGGCCTGCTGGTTACGCAGTCCGTCGCGGATTGCGCCGTTGAGCGCCCGCACCTGCCGGACTTCATCGACACATTTCGGGTCATCGCCGTTCTGGATCGTCATCAGTCGCCCGCCTCAATTGCCTTCCCTGACAGTAACGGTATTATAGCACCGCCGGAACGAATCGTAGGGTCTGTGCGTATTGAGGAATGTGGCGCTCACCCACCGAGTGAACGCTGGCACACGGGAAACATATCGGCAAATCTCACCCGACCCTCAAAGGGTCGGGCTATGCTGAAGTAAGCCTTCTAAAGAGGGCTGCCCAGCCTGCTTCAGCAGGCTTAGTTCAATGGCCGGAGAACTTTGAGCCTCCGGCGGTGTATAAAACAGTCTCAAAAAAGGAACTTCTATGGCTCGACTGTGGTTTTATCTGCGCTATGCCGCACGCAATCTGCGCCGCAGCGCTCGCTGGACGATCTTCGCGGTCTTTTGCATCGCCGCCGGGGTGGCGACCGTCGTCGCGCTCCGTTCGCTCGGCCTCGCCATCGGCGATTCGCTGATCGACAACGCGCGTTCCAGCATTCACGGCGACATTCTGCTGACCTACGCGCCGCCGGGCAACGCGGCGTTCGCCTTCTTCGACCCCAGTGAACAGGAAGGCGCCGTCTTCGCCAGCAGCGAAGTCGCCGCGTACACTGACTGGGCGGCGGCGAATGATGCGCAGCTCAGCTTTTACACGCGCAGCTTCGGCTTGCAGGTGACCGCCGTCGATGCGGTGACCGTGGGGCGACCGCAGTTGATCAGCACGCTGCTGATCGACCCGGAGACCTTCCCGCCCACGGGCGACATCAACGCGCTGGAACCGGCGGGCGTCCCCCTGCGCGACCTGTTCCCCGATGCGAACAGCGTGGTCATCAGCGAGAATTTAGCCACGCAGCAGGGCGTCGGTGTGGGCGATACGGTGCGCGTGAGCAACACCGAAGAACTGTTCACGGTGACGGGCATCGTCCCCGCCGAAACGGAAGCGGGCATCCGCGATCTGTTCGCCGCGTTCTTCGGCTTCGCCTACCTGCACATCGACAAGTCGGCGACCGTGCAAGCGCCGACCTCACCCAACGTGCTGAGCCTCGTCTTTCCGCCGGGCACGGACATCGAAGCGATGCTGGATCAACTCCGTGAGGACGTCCCGTCCAGCCGCAGCTTCCAGCTCGAAACAACAACCGTCACCGAACTGATCGAAGAATTCGGCGAAATCGGTGACTATATCGGGCGCTTCATCGTGATCATGGGCCTAGGCGCGCTGTTGATCGGCGGCGTGGGCATCATCAACACGATGCTGGCGATGGTCGGGCGGCGCACCAACGAGATCGCCGCGCTCAAGACGTTTGGCCTCAAGGGGCGGCAGGTCGCCGCGATGTTCTTCGCCGAGGCGTTCCTCCTCGGCGTCATGGGCAGCCTCGCCGGGACGGTGATGGGCGTGCTCTTGAGCGGCGTTGTCAATCAGTACGGCGAAGCCTTCTTGCAGCAGCGGCTGACGTGGCGCGTCTACCCGGACGCGATCTGGTACGGGTTGAGCCTCGGCATGGTGGTGACGCTGGTGTTCGGCGTGCTGCCGATCCTCACCGCCAACCGCGTCCGCCCGGCAATCATCCTGCGCCCGAATGAGACGCATATCCCCGGCACGAGCATCCTGCACGCGCTGATCGCGCTGCTGGCGGTCGTGCTGGTCATCGGCCTGATGGCCGGGCAGATCATCGGCTTCCCGATTGCGGGCGTGATCGGCGTGGCGCTCACGCTGGTGATCCTCGGCATTCTGGTCGGCATTCTGTGGGTGATCGTGTGGCTGGTCGGCAAGCTGCCTTCGTTCGGCAATGTCGATCTGCGGCTGGCGCTGCGCAACTTATCGGCGCGCCGCATCCGCACGGCGACCACGCTGCTGGCGCTCAGCGCGGGCATGTTCGCCTTGAGCAGCATCACATTTGTTGGCGTGGGCACCCGCGAGATTTTGCAGTTCCAGCTAACGCAGACGTTCGGCGGCAACGTGCTCGTGTTCCCCTTGGTCGGCCTCGTCTCGCCCGCCTTCGGACAGAGCGTGGTCGGCAATGTCGTGGATCGCTTTGAGGGCGTGTACAACACGCGGCTGATGCAGTACACCGCCGAGATTGTGCGCGTGGACGGCGTCGAACCGCAGGTCGAATTCCCGTTCTCCGACGATGCGCCGCGTCGCATGCAGCGCGCCTTTCGCTCGATTCCCGTGCAGGCGCGCGAGAGCGATAACCCCAACCTGTCGAGCGGGACAATGCTTGCCGGGCGTGACCTGACGCCGGACGACCGCGGTCAGCGCGTGATCGTCGTGTCGGAGGCGCTCGGCTTTGGCGTGGAGAACTCCGTACAGGTCGGCTCGGAGATTGTGCTGCGGGTGCGCGGCACGGCGGAGGTAACTTTCACGGTGATCGGCATCGTCGCGAACAGCGGCGGCCTGACGCAGGTCGGCACGGCGTACGTGCCGCCGGGGTCGATGAGCGGTGACTCCGGCTTCACGCTCAACGTGCTGCAAGTGCCGGATGCCGAACTGAACGAAGTGCTGCTGGCCTTCTCGGAAATCCCGTTTGTGTTCGCGCTCGACATCAGCTTCATCGACAGCCTGCTCACCCGCCTGATCAACCAGTTCAGCGCCATTCCGACGATTGTTGGCCTGCTCTCGCTGCTGGCGGCGGCGGTCTCGATGGCGAACACCGTGTCGCTGGCGACGCTCGAACGGCGGCAGCAGATCGGCATCCTCAAGGCGGTCGGCCTGAAGGGGCGGCGCGTGCTGTGGGTCATGCTGCTGGAAAACACGCTCGTCGGCTTGCTCGGCGGGGTGCTCGGCATTGGCGTGAGCGCGCTCGGCGTGGCGATCATGACGGCGCTCGGTCAAGGCGATGCGATCCCCATCCCGCGCGACGCCGTGCCCGCCGCCCTCGCGCTGATCGGCGCGTCGGTGCTCATTGCGTGGGTGTCGACGTTCCTGAGCGCGCGCGTCGCCGTGCAGGAGCGCGTCGCCAACGTGCTGCGCTATGAGTAAGCTAGCCTCGGGCAGACACGCAGGTCTGCCCCTACAAGATCAATCATGATCGACTATCGCCTCTACCCGCCGATCACTAATGCTGCCCTGAACGAGTTGTTCGGGGCAGCGTGGGACGGGCATCAAGAGCGCGATTTTGCGGCGCAGTTACGGCACAGTTTGCTCTATGTGTGTGCCTACGATGGCGCGCGCTTGGTCGGCTTTGTGAATCTGGCGTGGGATGGCGGAGTCCACGCCTTTCTGCTCGATACGACCACGCATCCCGACTATCAGCGGCGGGGGATCGGCGCAGAACTCGTGCGCGTGGCGGTTGAGGCGGCGCGCCCACACGGGATCGAGTGGGTGCACGTCGATCACGAGCCGCACCTCGCCGTGTTTTATCAGCGCTGCGGCTTCCGCCACACTGAGGCGGGATTGTTGAATCTGCGTGAGATGTAAAAGAGGATATTCGTCAACGACTTTTAGTTCCATCATATGCCCTGAAACAAGTTTTGACGCTATAAATTGCTCAAATGTGCCGTTTTCTGCTACTATATGAACCTCATCAAGATCTACTAGATTTGGTTGTGGGATTACCTGTTGGATATTACTGTGACACAGTTCCTGTGGGTGGGAAGTACAGAACTATGAATGACTCTCCGCTTCAATTCCACTTTGAGGAAGATATTCATTTAGTGAAAAACTCGCTTGTTGAAGCGTGGCTTGAGATTCAATGGCATTTAGAAGATGCTCCAGAAACTGGATTAAAGTTAGATCCTGATTTCGATATTGCTATAGGCCTATTTAATCAACATGTGAAGGACAAGTTCCCTTTTAGAAAACCACTAGATGCTGCACGTATTCCAAGCGAAATGTTACCTCATGTCGTTAGGTATCAATTTAGGAAAAGTGACCAAGATTGGCCGATATTGCAGTTGGGACCGGGGGTAGCAACTGTCAATTCAACATATGACTACACATGGCCGAGTTTTAGAGACCAGGCGCTTTATCTTAGAGAGAAAATTACAGCGTCTTACGAATATCCACTGAAACCTAAAGCTATTATCTTAAGATATCGGAATGCTCTATCCTTCAACTATAATTCTGGTGATGTGTTACGATTTTTGGAACAATCTCTCCATATTTCGCTAAGGTATCCGCTTTCAATCCCCGGGGTAGCAGCCGGAATGGATTCTCCAAGCGGCTTAAATATGATTTCTTCTTTTGACCTTAGAGAAGACATTGGTAAGGGAACTTTACAGATTGCTACAGGGAAGTATAAACCAGAAACCGAAGAGACCGACGCGATTATTTTTCAGCTTGAAGTTGCTGCCAATGAGTCCAATGTCCCTAGCCTAGATAATGAATCGAAGTTTGCTGAATGGCTAAATCTGGCTCATCGTGTTTTGCACGACTGGTATTTTTCTTTAATTGATGGTACTTTGCGAACTCAGTTTGAAGGAAAATAGCTAATGTTGCACATCAATTCACCAACTTCGTCAACAACTAGTGTTTTTGTGCCAATTTTCCCCTCGCTAGAAGAAAATGATGCGCTTGTGTCACACGGGTTGTTTAGCGAATTTCTCGCTAGCAAACTTGAGTCGATTTTGTCGAGTAGCGGAATACTTGCAAGCGATTTCTATAAGCTTTTTATTGGGCTTCCAGCAAAAGAAACAGCTTCACATTTAGGTTCGTTTGCCAAACTAACTGCCAATGTAGAACCTATTGATGTTGAGAACTTGTTTTCTTCACTTGAGGCGACAGTTGCGAGTGTAGAAAACTACATTTCCGTAAATGATGCTATACATCGTCAGATGGCAATTCATCACAAATTGATGGCAGAAATTGATGAGGGGCTAGAAATGGAAGCACAATATTTGAAATATTATGATATGGGTGAGGAATAGACCTAGAAACCATTGACATAGATGATCTACGACGTTCCTCCTTCTACCGAACCTATCCGGCAAGGCGATATCTTCAGATCGCTCCCATTCGTAGTGACTGATCCTGAGTCACTTACTTTGTTGCGTGATGACAAGCTAATTGCAGAACCCCAGAACTGGATTAATCTTTCTGGTGGTGATCTACCGTCATTGGTTGTGGCCTCGGTAGTGCCTACTTACGGTATCGTAATTACACAGGATTGCGACACTACACGAGACAAATACATTGCGTTTCTTCAAATCAGGGAATTCTTTGACGTTGTAAAAGACAGACCCCCTGCTAATGGCAGTCCAGAGAAAATCAACGATTGGTGGACCAAATATATCGTTAGGGGATCCCGAGAGAACTTGAAGTGGTTTTATTTGCCAGCGGATCCTGATTTCGGGTTTGATAAGCGAATGGCGGCAACGTTTCAAACAATAATCACTGTAAGAACTGATTTCTTGGTGAAAAATCTCGCTCTTCTTAGAATGGGTCGACTCAATACCGTTGCCGATGAACATTTCCGCGAACAGATTGCACAGTATTTTCGTCGATATCCATATAATGAATGGTATCCCTTCACGAAAGATGAGTTATCGGAATACCGAAAAGATCCAACACGCCGAGACACACTTCCCTATCCGTGGCAAGAATAATCTTGTAATAAATGATTCTTAATAATTACAAACTCAAGCATATGTTCTTTGTCACCTCGAAACTTGTGACAGATTTCACAATTTGCATCTTGCACTTGTGAATTAATTCACATATCATTCTGGTCATGGTGTGGCGCTGACCTACAAAGGCGTGCCAACCGAGAATTTGCGCTCGCGAATGAGGAATCAACCATGACTGACCAATGCCCGGTGTGCAGCTCGACTGTCTCCAATACCAACGATACGTGCCACGAATGCCATACGCCCATCCGCTGGACGTACGACGGCGCGACCGAGATGAAGTCGACTTCGCTGCTGCAGCCGGAGATGCTGTATATCGTCTACGCGGTGATCGCGGTGGCGCTGCTGGTGGCCGGCGCTAATCTGGTGTTGTAACCCCGGCTGAGGGATAATCAGCGAACTGAGCAAAAGGGCGACCCATGTGGTCGCCCTTTGCGTTTAAGGGTAAACCTCACCCTGCTGGCGGCGCCAGCCGTCCCTCTCCGGGGGGAGAGGGACAACCACAATTTGACTTTGCTCCTCGGACAAGAACGTGGAGGGATGACCTTCTGGCCGTCCGCTGGCCACGGACGCGCAGAAGCGCGTCCCTACACAAACGCCCCGTCTGTCTCCCCTCCCTGAATTCGGGGAGAGGCCGGGGGTGGGGTCGGCTTTTACATCCGCACCCCGTTCTTCGTCCAGTCGGCGCTGTGCCATGCGCCCGCCCCGCTGAGCAGCCACGCCATGACCGGGAAGCCGACATCGGAGCAGCGGCGGTAGATGTTATTGAGCTTTGCGCCCGAATTCGCGATGTTATCCGCCGGGCCGCCTTCGGTGATGATCACCGGACGACCGCCCGCCAGTTCGCGCCACTTGCCCGGCTTGAGGTCGATATCTGTGCCGTCGCCGACGAAATAGGCATGCACGCCGAGCCAATCGCTGGCGCGGATGGCCGGGGCACACTCTGCCGCGAACTTCCATTCGTCAATGCGCTTGACCACGCCGGGGATGTCCGCATCGCCGCCGGGGGAGAGCGCCGGGAAGCCGATCAGCGCGCCGGGGAGCTGTTCGCGGTAGATCTGCGCCACGCGTGTATACCAGCTGCCGAACTCCGCGCCATTTTGCCACGCGCGGCCCAAGCCCTCGCGGTCAATGTTCGGCTCATTGTGGACGGCGATCAGCATACGGTTGCCGCCGAGCGCCGCGTAGTATTCGCGCAGCCGACTGAGGGTGTCCGCGGCGAAGTCGTCGGGGTTGGCGTGCACGGGCGCATGGGTCGCCGCGCGGATGATGAAGTCAGTCACGCCCGCATCGCGGAAGCCGGTCACGGCGAGCAGCGCCTGTCCCGGCTCATAGGCCACGATCAGCACGGACTTGACGCCGTTGGCGCGGACATAGCTGAGCTCTTCGCCGGAGGGCGCCCATCCGCCTGCGCTGGCATGCACGCCGCGTCCCTCAATCGTGAAGGTCGGCGCGGCAACGGGACTCGGCGCAGCCTGAGCTGCGACCGAAACTGCGGCTGTGCTCGCTTCAGCGGCGGGGGTGGCGACTGGAGTCGGAGATGGCGTGCCGCCGGGTGCGATGAACGTGCGCACGCCCACGCCGAAATCGGTAGGCGCAGGCACGGGTTCGGTGTACATCTCGGCGACAAAGCCGCCGCTGACGAGTTCGCGCCACACAATGCCGTCGCGCTCAATGCGGATGCCCTTGATCTCGATGATGCTGTTGTTCGGCAGGCGATACATGATCGACGCCGTCGAGGAGTCGCGGGCGCGCACGTTGAGCGTCGCGGGCGCGTTGACGCGCACCCACTGCGTCAGTGTCGGCTCGACGGAGACGGTGACTTCGGCCTCGCGATACCACGAATTCGGATCGATATAGGTTTCCAGCACGCGCTGCTTGTTCTTGCCCGGCCAGTCGAGCGCGTTTTTGATGCGCATGATATCAAAGTGGAGATGCGGCGCGGTCGAGCGGCCCGTCGTGCCGAGCAAGCCGACTCGCTGTCCGGCGGCGACATCCTGCTTGGCGGCGACATCGATGCGCGAGAGATGCGCGTAACGCGAGAACAGCTTGTCGTTGTGCTGCACGACGACCAGATTGCCAAAGCCGCCGTTCCCCGCGTTTTCCGCCCAGATCACCTTGCCGTCCGCAATCGCATAGATCGGCTCGTTGCCCTCACGGGAGCGTGCCAGATCATGCCCGGTGTGCCAATCGCCAAACCGCTGAAAATACGCGTCGGTCGCAAACCCGCTGGTGATCAACCAGCCTGCGCCGGGGTAATCCGGCTGTCCAGTCACAGGAGAAACTTTTCGCATCGCCGAATAACTCCTTTAGACAAGAAAAAAACATCACACTTTTCTTCAGTATAGTACATATGACTATTAAAAAATGGGTTTGCATAAGAGGTGGCGGGGGCGAATTTTGTAGGGACGCCCAACGAGGCGTCCGTCCGCTGGGAGCAGGCATCACGGACGCGCCGTTGCGCGTCCCTACGAAAACCAATCGGGTTTAGCGGGTGGTGTTGGCTCCCCTCCCCGAATTCGGAGGCGTGGGGTCGGCTGCAACGGACGCAATGATGCAGTTTAAGAAAACGATACGGATTACCCCTCACCTCCAACCCCTCTCCCACGCAAGCGGGGAGAGGGGAGGGGCCGAGGGTGGGGTGGGACGCGCGGACGCAATGAAGTGCGTCCCTACGAAGAGCGTTTAGAATTGGCCGGGGGCAAATCTTACGCGGGGAACAGGCAAATAAAAAGACGGGAGCATTTCTACCCGTCTTTCGTCAGTCCACCGCAGGTCAAACGAGGGAATTATTCCTCGTCTTCGCCTTCGTCCTCGTACTCGAAGCCGTTCCATTCGCCATGCGCGTGACCGTGATCGAGTTCTTCCTCGGTCGCCTGCCGCACCGCGATGATCGCGCCTTCGTAGGTAAGGGTCTTGCCGGCCAGCGGGTGATTGAAGTCGAGCACCACCACGTCGTCGTCGATTTCCGCGACATACGCCATGTACTGGTAGCCGTCTTCATCTTCCACTTCGACCATCATGCCGAGTTCGAGCTCTTCCACATTGGGGATGTCGCTCTTGCTCACTTCTTCGATGTCGTCTTCGTCATAGTCGCCGTAGGCATCTTCCGGGGCGAGCGTCACCGCAAATTTATCGCCAACCGTCTTGCCTTCCAGCGCCGATTCGAGGCCCGGGAGAATGTCTTCCGCGCCGTGCAGATATTCAAGAGGATCGCCGTCTTCGGTACGCGCAACTTCTTCGCCGTCCGCCGTCAGAACATAGCTCAACGTGACGACTTTGCCGTCCGTGATCTTTTCGGTTTCCATGATGGAGTCCTTTCAAAGACCCTGAGGGGTCGATACAGGTCGCATTATACAGACAGCATACACCAAAAGGAATGTTCTATTTATCTAGGATCAACAGGTTCGCATAATTCGCCAGCATCAGCTTGGTGCCGTACTGTTTGAAGTGCACCTGAACCTCTTCATCCTGTCCTGACCTGCGGCTGTCGATGACCATGCCCTCGCCGAGTTTGGGGTGCATGACACGCATTCCCGCCTTGTATTTGAGCGGCGTCGCGGTCTGCCGCGCCTGCTCAAACGAGATGACTTTCGGGCTGGCGGACTTCGTCTGGCGCTCCCACGTCGTCGCCGATTTGTAGCCCGCGCGGTTCGTCATATCCTTGACCTTGAGCGATGCGCCATCGGTCAGGTCACCGGGGATATCGCTCAGGAAACGCGACGGTTCGGAGAGCGAACTTTCGCCGTACAGCGATCGCTTGAAGGTGTGCGTCAGGTACAGTTGATCTTTGGCGCGCGTCACACCGACGTAGAACAGGCGGCGTTCTTCCGCCATTTCGTCCGGCTCGGAGAACGAGCGCGAATGCGGAATCAGGCCGTCTTCGCAGCCCGTGATGAACACGACGGAGAATTCCAGCCCCTTGGCGGAGTGCATGGTGAGCAGCGTGACCGCGTCTTTTTCGAGGTCGAGCTCGTCGGTTTCGCCGGAGAGCGCCGTCTCTTCGAGGAAGTTATCGAGCGACAAATCTTTCTTCGACTGGATCAAACCGCGCAGCGCCTGCACGTTTTCCAGCCGTTCCTGCGCCTGATCGACGGTGTCGCTCATCTCCCGGATATATAACCCGTATTCGGTGCGGCTCATGATCTCATCAAACAACTGCAGGAGATCGTTGCCGTTGGGCACGAGTTCGCGCAGTTCGCGCACCATCAGCGCGAAGTCGGCGAAGCTCTTGGCCGCCCGTCCGCTGATCGGGCTGGCTTCGCCGTTCGCCAGCGCCTCTAAGCCTTCCGCGTTGCTCATGCGCCGCGTCTGCACCCATTGATCGAAGGCCTGCACTGATTTCTCGCCGATGCCGCGCCCCGGCACGTTGACGATGCGCGTGAACGACGCCGAGTCGTTGGGGTTGTTGACCACACGCATGTACGCCAGCAGATCGCGGATTTCACGCCGCTTGTAGAAGCCGACGCCGCCCACCAGCTTGTAGGGCACGCCGATGCGCACGCAGGCGTCTTCGAGCGAACGGGACTGCGCGTTGGTGCGGTAGATCACGGCGAAATCGCGGTAATGGTAGCTTTTGCGCTTCGCCAGATCTTTGATCGTGCGGACGATGTATTCGCCTTCTTCGTCTTCGTTGTAGGCCTCGTGGATCGTGACGGGCGCGCCTTGTCCGCGTTCGCTGAACAGCTCTTTGGGCTGGCGATGCTTGTTCTTGTCGATGACCGCGCGCGCTGCTTGCACGATGGTGTTGGTGGAGCGGTAGTTCTGCGCGAGGATGATCACGCGGGCGGCGGGGTAGTCGCGCCGGAACTGGTTGACGTTGCGGTAGTCCGCGCCGCGGAAGGCGTAGATGCCCTGATCTTCGTCGCCGACGACGAACACATTCTCCTGCGGTTCACCCAGCAGGCGCACCAGTTGATACTGCGCCTGATTCGTATCCTGAAACTCGTCGACGAGCACATGCTCGTAGCGCTTCTGGTATTTTTCGCGTACCTCGGCGTTGCGGCGGAAGAGCAGCACCGTCTGCATGAGCAGATCGTCGAAGTCCATCGCATTGCTGTCTTGTAGACGTTTCTGATAGAGCGGGTAGATGCGTGAGACAACCTCGCCGAAATAGTCGCGGCTGCGGTAGTCATCTGGCTCGATCAGCTCGTTCTTCGCGCCGGAGATCGCGTTGAGCACGCCGTAGGGCTTGTACTTCTTGGTGTCGATATTCTGGGATTTGAGCAGGTTTTCGACCAGCTTGACCTGATCGTCGCTGTCGTAAATCGTGTAATCGCGACCATAGGGCGTGTGTTCGGCTTCGATGCGCAGCAGGCGCGCGCAAATGGCGTGGAACGTGCCGATCTGCAAGCCGTCCAGCCGCCCGCCGAG
This sequence comes from Candidatus Flexifilum breve, assembly GCA_016717205.1. GTDB lineage: Bacteria > Chloroflexota > Anaerolineae > Aggregatilineales > Phototrophicaceae > Flexifilum > Flexifilum breve. The sequence continues at coordinate 540,092 of JADKGC010000002.1, read as the reverse complement.
AATATTTTCGACGCGGGCGCGCATTTCCGCGGCGGCCTTGTTGGTGAAGGGCACCGCCATGATGTGATGCGCCGGGATGCCGATGTCGCTGACTAGAAAGGCGATGCGGTTGGTCAGCACGCGGGTTTTGCCCGAACCGGGACCGGCGAGCACGAGCGTTGGCCCCTCGCCCGCCGTGACTGCTGCGCGCTGCTGTTCGTTCAGGTTTGCTAAAAGATCGATTGCCATGCCCTCGCCCCTCTCATCATGCGAACGATTGTATCAGAAATAGTTTTGTTTGACTGCATCACCTTAGCGCTGCAATCGGTGGAGAGACGCGGTACATCATGTCCGTTTTTCCGACCCCACCCCCGGCCCCCTCTCAGGGGTAGGTTCTTAATTGTAGGGACGCGGCATGCCTCGTCCTCCTGTGCTCACACAACCACCCTATCCGTTAAAACACCTCTTTTGCTTTCACAGACAGCCGATCTATTGCCTAATCCAGAGGAAAAACCGGACGAGGCATGCCTCGTCCCTACAGGTTCTCAGCGAAGAAAACCGTATTCGATGGGGAAGCATAAAAAACCTACCCCTGTTAACCCCCGGCCCCTTCCCGAATTCAGCTGACGGAGGGACAGTTTTAACATTGGGAACCAATTAAGGCACCGGTTTGAGGGGAAACAGATTTCGTAGGGACGCGCAACGGCGCGTCCGTTTTGCCCACGATCTGGCGGACGCCCCGTTGGGCGTCCCTACAATCCTCTCGATTGTTAAAAGTGTCCTATCCTCCACCTTTAGGAGAGGGGGTGAAATTACAGGGGCGTTCTTAAACAACCAGTGAACGCTCCTGATGGTGCTATTGCGTAAACCCCCGCGATTTGGCAACATCTGATCAGAGAGGAGGACGCATGGAATTTTCACAGGAACTGGCGCTGTTCGGGGCGCGTGTGGTGCTCGTGCTGATTCTGCTGATCGCGATCTGGCTGCTGCGGCGCTTGATTGCGTGGCTGCTCGCGCGTCCGCTCGAACGGATTGTCACGCGGGCGGGGCGCACCGATTTGATCGAGCCCACGCGCGGCCTGTTCTCCACGGCGACCGGGTATCTGCTGCTCGCGCTGTGGATTGACCTCGGCGCGCGCATTTTCGACTTCCACCCGACGATCATGAACATCGTGCAGCACCTCACGCGCACCTTGGTGATTGTCGCTTTCGCCGTGATGATCTACCGCTTGGTAGCCAGCGCCGTCTATTCGCGCAACCGCCTGCTGTTGTTCACGGGCATCACCATTGAAGAAGCGCTGATTCCGTTTGTGCGCACGGGCTTGCAGCTCCTGATCCTCGCGATTGGCCTCGTCATTATCATTCAAGAGTGGGGCTACGATGTGAGCGGCTTGATCGCTGGTCTTGGCCTTGGTGGTTTGGCGCTCTCGCTGGCGGCGCAGGACACGCTCGCCAATATCTTTGGCTTCACCGCCGTCGTCGGCGACCGCCCGTTTGTGGTGGGCGAATTCATCAAGACCAAAGATGTCGAAGGCACGATTGAACATGTTGGCTTGCGCTCGACGCGCGTGCGCCAGATCAATCAGGCGGTCGTCACCGTGCCGAACAGCATGCTCGCGTCCGCCGCTGTGCTCAACTGGTCACGGCTGACCAAGCGGCAGGTCGATATGACGCTCAACATCAGCTATGACGCGGACGCCGAGACGATGCAGTCGATGCTCGGACAGATCCGCGCGTATCTTTCCGATCACGACAAGGTCGAACCCGGTTCCGTGGTCGTGTATCTGGTGAATTTCGGCAGCAGTTCGATGGAAGTGCTCGTGCGCTGCTACCTGACCATCGGCGACTGGAAAGAGTTCACGGCCACCAAAGAGGGCATCCTGCTGGAGATTTTACGCATCGTCAACCAGTTGGGACTGCATATCGCTTTTCCGCGCAGCGCCTTGTACATCGATAATCTGCGCGGCGAGCTCAACCTATCCGAGCAGCCGTTGGCTCCACCCAAGTAGGTGATCATGCAGCTATACTTTTTCCGCCACGCCCTCGCCGAAATCGCTTCCGTCGGTCAGACCGACGCCGACCGTAAGCTCACGCAGGAAGGCATCGACCGCACGCGCCAATCTGCGCGCTTGCTCAAGCTGCTCGACCTGACGCCGATCAAACTTTACACCAGCCCGCTGGTGCGCGCCAAGCAAACCGCCGACATCCTCGGTCACACGCTGGAAAGTCCGATCGAGGTGCGCCGGGAACTCGCGCCGGGGTTCAACCTCGCCGCGCTGACCGCGCTCGTCAGCGACCTCGCGCTGGATGACAGCTTAATCGTCGTCGGCCATGAGCCGGACTTCAGCCGCACGATCAGCGCGCTGACGGGCGGCAGTCAGATTGTGATGAAGAAGGGCGGCCTCGCCCGCGTGGACATCACGAGTATGCACCCGCTCAGCGGCGAACTCGTCTGGCTGATCGCGCCGAAGGTATTTCAGAAACTCGGTTAAAAACAAGAGAAAGAAAAAGACTTAACGCAAAGACGCGAAGACGGAAAGGCGCAAAGCCAATCAGGTCAAATCACTTCGCGCCTTGGCATTTAAGCTTTCTCTGAGTCCATGAGCCGCCCGTTGACGACTCACCACTCATCCGCGCTGACATACAGGATCACGCGTTCACACGGCCACGTGGGCGCGGTTGAGATCACCACAGAGGACAAACACCATGAAACCTTTAAGCAAGATGATTGCGCTCGTGACCGGAGCGAGCCGCGGCGTCGGTCGGGGAATCGCCCTGGCGTTGGGCGCAGCAGGCGCGACCGTTTATAGCACCGGGCGCACGGTCGATTCGTCCGCGCCGACCGTGCCGCTGCCCGGCACGATCCACGAGACCGCCGCGGAGGTGACCGCGCGGGGCGGCACGGGCATCGCCGTGCAGTGCGATCACCGCGACGATGCGCAGGTCAAAGCGGTCTTCGAGCGGATTCAGCGCGAACAGGGGCGGCTCGATGTGCTGGTCAACAATGCGTGGGGCGGGTACGAGGGGTACGTCACCGGGGCGCATCAAGCGCCGAACACGCCGTTCTGGGAGGTGCGCTTGCCGTACTGGGATGAAAATGTAGACGGTGTGCGCTGGACGTATGTCGCCAGTGTGCTCGGCGCGCAGGCGATGGTCGCCCAAAAATCCGGCTTGATCGTCAACATTTCGTTTCCCGTCCCCAACGCGGGGAACGTCGCCTACGGGGTCGCCAAAACCGCCGTGGATCGCATCACGTGGGATACGGCGCAGCAGTTACAGCCGCACGGGGTGGCCGTAGTGTCGCTCTATCCCGGTCTGGTGCGGACCGAAAACGTCCTCGCCAACGCCCAATGGTTCGACATGTCCAACTCGGAGTCGCCGGAGTTCACCGGGCGGGCCGTGGTCGCGCTGGCCACCGACCCGCAGGTATTGAGTAAAACGGGCGGCAAGTACGTCGTCGCGCGCTTGGCGCAGGACTATAACTTCGACGATATCGACGGCAAGCGCCCGCATCCAGTCTTCTAGCGCCCGGCGAACGTCCGGAGCGCTTCGTCGGTCTGCTCGACCATGTGCGCGAAGGTGAAGCGCTCCATACCAACGCTCGAATGCGCCGCGAGACTCTCGCGCGTGCCGGGGTAGAACGCGTCGCGGAGCGCTTCGGTGAGCAGCGGCATATCGACGTAGGGCACGAGCAGCCCGTTGACTCCGTGGCGTACGACTTCGGGGTTGCCACCCTTCTGGCTGGCGATCACGGGCGTGCCCACGCGCAGACTTTCCAGCAGCGTATGCGACAAGCCCTCATAGCCGGAGTACAGCGCGACGTAATCGGCGGCGCGCATGTAGATCGGCATCTGCTCCCGACTCACCCGCCCGAGAAACGTCACGCGATCCGCTATCCCTGCCGCGACCGCCTGTGCTTGCAGCGCCGGGAGAATATCGCCATCCCCCGCGACCAGCAGCCGCACCTGTTTGACGTTGACCAGCGCCGCGATCAGATGATCGACGCCTTTCCACGGCAGTAAGCGCCCGACCGTGAGGATGGTCGGCGCGTCGTCCAGCGTGAGCGCCGCGCGGGCTGCGGCTTGCGTCATTGATGGGAGCGTGGCGGCAGGCGGGAGCGCATTGTAGATCACGCGAATGCGCCGCTCGTCCACGCCCCAGCCCATGACCATGCGCTTGAGGTACTCGCTCGGCACGATCACGCCGTCCAGGCTTTGCGCTTCGCGCGCCCGGTTCGCCTTGCCGATTTCCGCCAGCCGCCCGTAGCGCTTGACCTGAAAATCGTCGATGTTTTCGGTCGGCGGAATCCAGCCTTTGCGCACGGCGCGCTCCCACGCCAGATCACCGACGATTTTGACGATGCGCGGCGCGTGATGGTCGCCGTAGAGGGGCAGGCCGAGCGTGTGCAGGTAGGTCACATCCGCCCACTGGAGCAGCGGACGCGCCGCCCGCGCATAGTTGAACGTGCGAATCGGGAGCGATTGGCGCGGGATGCGCGTGACCGGGTACGGGTACGATCCGCCCGCCGCGTCGCCAAACGAGAGCGCCCGAATCTGCCAGTCACGCTGGAGGAGTTCGGGCAGCAGTTCGTGCAGATAGGTGGCGGGGCCGCCCGGTTCCGGGTGAAAGATGCCAGAGGCGATGAAGAGTTTCATAAACAAAAAGACTGAGGGTTGAGGACTGAGGACATGGGTCAGTAGAGCCACTACCAGTGAGCCGCCTACTCAGTCCTTTCACCTCAGTCCTGCGCCTTAGACGTTGAAGCGGATGTGGACGATGTCGCCGTTCTTGACGACGTATTCCTTGCCTTCGAGCTTGAACTTACCCGCCGTGCGTAAGGCGGCTTCGCTGCCGAGCGTGATCAGGTCGTCATAGTTGAAGACTTCCGCGCGGATGAAGCCCTTCTGCAGATCGCTGTGGATGACGCCCGCCGCTTCCGGAGCGGTCGCGCCGATGCGCACGCTCCACGCGCGCACTTCGTCTTCGCCGACCGTGAAGAACGAGTGAATGTTCATCAGCTCGTAGGACAAGCGGATGACTTTGGACGCGCTCAGTTCGGTGATGCCGTACTCTTCCATGAAGATCGCCGCGTCGTCGGGTTCGAGCTGCGCGAGTTCCGCTTCGATGCGCCCTTGCAGCGCCACGACCGACGCGTTCTGGTGCGCATAGGTGAAGCCCGTATCCTTGGTGTTCTCGTTGGAATTGAGCACGATCAGCGCGGGCTTGAGGGTGAGGAAGCCATACCCACGGTACGGTTTCATCTCGTCATCGCTCAGGCCGAGGTCGCGCAGTGGTGTGCTGGCTTCGAGCGCGTCTTTCAGGCGCTTCATCATCTCGATTTCGTCAAGCTGCGCCTTTTCCATCGTGCGCCCCTTGCGCTTGATCTCGGCGTCCAGCTTTTCGAGCCGCGACTCGACCATGACGAGATCGCTCAGCAGGAGTTCGCCATCCAGCGCTTCGACATCGCGCGCGGCATCGACCGTGTCATACGGGTGCGGGACGTTCGGATCTTCGAAGGTGCGCACGACGTGCAGGAAACCGTCGAGCTGCGCTAACTCGTTGCGGAACTGCCCCTTGAGGCCGCCTTCGCCGATGCCCTTATCCAGCCCACCGATGTCGACGTAAGTGACCTGCGTGTAGGTGGTTTTCTTGGGGTTGTACATCGCCTTCAGGCGATCCACGCGCGTATCCGGCACGGGGACAACCGCCGTGTGTACTTCAAACTGACCGCTGGTCGCCGCGCCGGTCGGCAGGTTGCTGCGCGTCAGGGCGTTGAAAATCGTGGTTTTGCCGCTGTTGGGTAAACCGATAATGCCAAGTCTCATGTCATCTTCCGCTGGTCTGAATCGTCAAAAACTGGCAGAAGTATAACGGACAATAGATGAGAATAGAACTGTCGGCATGGGGAAACGGAGGAGGCCACAAATGGTGTTAGTCGCTGACCCCACCCCGCCCCTCCCCCCCCGGGAGGCCAACATTGTTCGCCAAACCGGGTTTATTTTCGTAGGGACGCGAAAAATCGCGTCCGCAAACTGGAAACTGAGCGTAAACATCGGTTGTCTTCACTTATTGGAAGAAGGCGCGGCTGGTGTCCCCACCACGGAACAACCGCCGCGCGTGGGTCGGACTAACGGCGGGTGGCGGGGGTATCGTCCTCGTCTTTGGCGATATCGCGGCTCTCGCTCACAATTCGCACGATGCCGGTCGTCCCGTGCGGATCGTCCATTTCCGGCAGGCTCGGCGGCGGCGATTCCCGGAACTTGGGGATCAGCGGCTCATACCGTGGGACCTGCCCGGTCTCGGTGACAGGCCTCTCTTTTGGAGTCTTCATGCGCCCTTCCTCCACTCTTGAATACTGCATGTTGTATCACACATTGATGGATGCGGGACTAGTCATTTTGTCACCGGCCGGAACAACGCCCACAAACTGAGGTCTTTCCCCGGCACGCGATACGCTTCCATGACCTGAAAACCGTAGTGTTGATACAGCCCGACATTGGACGGCGTCATCGTTTCCGTGTACGCGCTCACGCCTTCGCGATCCGCTTGGGCGAGGAACGGGCGGATCAGCTTGGAGGCGAGGCCTTGTCCCTGGGCTTCGGGCAGCACGGAAATCGTGTTGAGGTAGTAGTGCGGGTCGGGCGCGTACTGTTTCTGCATTTCCCCGAAGCGCCCGAAGATCTCTCCGGCGCGCACGAACTGGAACAGGAACGGGCTGAACAGCAGGCGCGGCCAGCCCGCCCGCAGCGCCGCCGAAAGCTTGGTTTTCTGCCCCGGCGCGCTCCAGATGGCGACCCCGGCGAGCGGATCGCCGACGCCATAGGCTTGCCCATTGAGGATGCCGAAGTGAAAAAGCACGCGCGAGAAGCGGGGCAGGTAGATCTGGCGCTGACGCAGGTCGGGGATGAGGTAGACCCACAGCGGGTCGTTCAGGAAGGCGCGCGCCTGAACCAGCGTTGCGCGGTCAAGGTCGCCCAGCATGAGTGGGCGCAGTGTCACAACTTCGGATGATGTCATGGCGCACTCTCCGAGGGTCGGATGGACGGATACACAGCAGTGTTGATCGGCTGGATAAGCCGGAATTTAAGCGTGCCTCCGAAATCGATAAGCTCGCTGATCAAGTCATTTCCTGACTTGATGTAAAACATACTTGACATTAAGTCGTATTTGATATACATTGTGTATATTGAAGTTGACGTAGTGTCAACGTCAGTAGACAAGGAAGCAATCATGTCGTATCAAGAACGCCAGAGCATCATTTCGCTGCTGAGTACCCTAATCATCACCGCGGCCTATTCCGCGTACATGCTCCAACGCTATCCCGCCGCCGACGCCTACTCGCCGGAAGTCTTTCGCTTTTGGGGCACCTACTTTCTCGTTTTGATCCCGGTGACGATTGTCGCCAAGATCATCATCACCATCGTGTTCAGCATCCTCAATACCATCGCCACGCGCGAAGTGCAGCCGGATCTGATGGATGAGCGCGACAAGCTGATCGAACTGAAGTGCGCCCGCGTTTCGCTGTATGTCTTTTCGCTCGGCGTCGTGTTGGCCGTCGGCTCGCTGGTGTTCGATCAAGTCCCGGCGGTCATGTTTGCCCTGCTGATCGGCGCGGGGATCCTCTCCGAGATCGTGTTCGATGTGACGCAGTTTGTCCTCTACCGGAGAGGCTTCTAGCATGGAAAAGCTCAGCCTGCGGAATAACCTGCGCCGCCTGCGCTTCGACCGTGACGAAATGACGCAGCAGCAGCTTGCCGACGCGGTCGGCGTCACCCGGCAGACGATTGTCGCCATTGAAAAGGGGAACTATTCGCCCTCGCTGGAACTCGCTTTCCGCATCGCGCGAGTCTTCAACACCACCGTCGAAGACGTGTTCTACATCGAGAGCAGCTAGTTCACCCCTCACCCCAACCCCTCTCCCGCGCAAGCGGGGAGAGGGGCGAGCGACACACCCGGAACCCATGTAGGGGCGAGGCTTGCCTCGCCCGCCTAGACAGCCAATTTACTCGTTTGGACGCGCTATTGCGCGCCCCTGGTTTCACTTTGCCTAATTCCAAGGAGATCAAGCTCATGAAAGCGATCATTTCCACGCAGTACGGTTCACCGGATGTCTTGCAGTTCGCTGAAATCGCCCAACCCATGCCGCAGGCCGACGAAGTCCTGATCAAAGTGCATGCCGCGACGGTCACGCCGTCCGACTGCGCCTTTCGGAAAGCCGATCCGTTCATCATCCGGCTGATGTATGGCCTGACCAAGCCGCGCCTCGCCGTGCCGGGCGTGGAATTTGCCGGAGAGATCGTCGCAGTCGGCAGCGCGGTCACCACCTTCAAAGCCGGGGATCGGGTGTGCGGTATCAGCCCGGATCGCTTTGGGGCACAGGCCGAATACCTGACGCTGCCCGTCACCAAACCGCTCACGCTGATGTCGCCGCGCCAGAGTTACGCCGAGGCAGTCGGCATCGTCGATGGGGCGGCGACCGCCCTCCTCTTCCTGCGCGATGTCGCCAAAGTGCAGCGCGGCCAGCGCGTGCTGATCAACGGGGCGTCGGGCGCGGTCGGCGCGTATGCCGTGCAGATCGCCAAGTACTACGGCGCGCATGTGACCGGGGTGTGCAGCGCGGCGAATGTCGAATTGGTGCGCTCGCTCGGCGCGGACGCGGTTATCGACTATACGCGGGAGGATTTCGCGAAAAGTGGGCAAGCCTATGATGTGATTTTCGATGCGGTCGGCAAGCGCACTTACGGCCAGTGTCAGCGGGCGCTCACGCCGCAGGGGATCTACATGACCACTGTGCCGACGCTCGGTACGGCGGTCGCGCTGCTGCGCACGGCGCGCAGTCGCGGCAAACGCGCGGGCTTCACGACCGCTGGCCTCAAGCAGAACCGCGCGAATCTCGATTTCCTCACCGGGCTGTTTGATCAGGGCGCGCTCCGTGCGGTGATCGACCGCTGCTACCCGCTGGCGCAGGTCGCGGAGGCACACCGCTACGTCGAGACCGGGCGCAAGAAGGGGAACGTCATCATCACGGTCGCGGCTTGACCTCACCTCCTGCTTCCGACCCCACCCCCGGCCCCTCCCCGAATTCGGGGAGGGGAGCCGGCGGACTCGCCATTTCTCCCCTTAGCGCTGGCGTAGTACAGGGCTGCATCACCTGCTTTTGCCCCTCGCCTCTTTTCGGAGAGGGGCGGTTGAGCGCAGCGAAACGGGGTGAGGTTGCAGTTCAATTTTCAGCGGAGGACGAGGCATGCCTCGTCCCTACCGCTCTGATCGGTCTCCACTCTCTGAATTCGGGGTGGGGGTGGGGGTCGGATGCAGCGGACGCGATTTATCGCGTCCCTACGAAAACCAATTCGGTTCGGCGCATGGTGTTGGCTCCCCTCAACTGAATTCGGGGGGGGCGCAGGTGAGATTGATCTTTACGGCGGCGGCTGATTGATCCACTCGACGGCCTGGCCACCGCTTACCCGGTCAGTGATCTCGCTGATGGCGCCGTTGACCCCGGCGAGGTAGTAGCGGCGCACCTCGTTCTCGCGGGTGACGATCAGCACCGCGCTGCGATCCGGACTCCACTCGACGCGTTCCGGCGCGACCGTGCCGATATCGCCGGAGAGCGGATTGCCGTTCACATCGACCAGATGCACCGCGCCGCCCGTCGAGGCCAGCGCCACGATCTGCCCGTCGGGGCGCTGCACGGCGTAGCTCACGTACAGGCCGAGCGCGGTTAGATTCGACTGGGGTTCGCCGAGGAAGCCGCTTGTCGGGTCAAACCAGCGGATGGCGACCGTGCCATCTGGCCCGTAACCGCTCACCAGCACGCGTGTGCCATCCCATGACCACGCGGCGTAATCGTAGCGATAGATGGTCGGCTGCACCTGCGCATTTTGCCCTGGCGCGAGGATCGCGAAGCCGTTGCGGTTCTCGTCGTGCAGGAATAGGCGCACCATGAGCAAATTTTCATTGCCCCACGCCATGTCGATGGTGTGATAGACGTACGGCCCCGCCTGCAAATTGACGATGCAGCCTTGCAACAGATTCGGGTGGCAGTCGCGGAACACCTGATTGCTGTAGGTAAAGTAGCGGTCGGCGATCCACACGCCGTCGTTGATTTCCTCGCGGTTGTTACCGTCCGACCACTGATCGACCAGATAGGCGACGAAATTGCCATCGCGCGACCACACGACGCGGGTGGTGCGCGCTTTGTTGGCGGCGGGGTCGGCCTCGCTGAAGGTGAACGGGGCGAAGTTGGCATTGCTCTCCGTCCCTGCGGCGTAATCGCTGATCAAATGGATGTTGCCGGACGGATCGACGCGCACGAACACATTCGGATCGACTGGGTTCTGGGCGAAGGTGGAGGCCTCCGCCAGCCCGAAATTGAACGCTGTGCCGCTCGTGCTCAGCGCGAAATTGCGGATGGCCTGCGCGGGATCGGGCAGGTCGGAGATCACCAGCGCGCCGGGTTGGGGCAGCGGTGTCGGCGCGACATTGATGGGATTGGGCAGCGCGGTCGGCGTGGCAGCGAAGGGGGTCGCTTCCCCGGTGATCGGCGTGAGCGTGGGCAGGTTGGCGACTTCGACGCCCGGTTCGGCGGTGATGAAGGTGGGTGTCGCATCAATCGTGGCGGGCGGCTGAGTCGGCCCGACGGTCGGCGGTTCCGGCGTGACTTCGCGCACGCCGACCGGAGCGACGCCCTGCGTTGGCGGTTCGACCGGGGGCTGCGTGCGTTCCCCGATAGGAGCGAATGCCTCGGTGGCGGCGACCTGCGGCGTGAAGGCGACGGTCAGCGTCCACGTTGGGCGCGGCGTCCATGACGGAATCGGCGTGAGCGTGGGCAGAAAGGTGGCGCTCGGCAGGGGGGTGAAAGTCGGCAGTGGACTCGGCGTGTACGTGAAGGTCGACGTGCTGGACGGCTGCGGCGTATTGCTCGGCGTCCATGTCAGCGTATGGGTAGCGGTCGGGAGTGGTGTGTCGCTCGGCAGCGGCGTGGGACTCGCGCCAATAGTGGGCAGTGTGGTCGGCGACGGGGGAAGCGTCTCCGTCGGCAGCGGCGTAATGGTCGGGAACGGGGTGACGCTCGGCAGCGGCGTCGGCGAAGCGGTGCCCGTAAAAGTTGGCGATGGTGTAAACGTGTTGGTTGGGGTGGTGCTGGACGTCGGCGAGACGACCTGCGCAATGAGCGTTCCGATCAGGGTGGGTGGCGCGCTCGGCGTAAATGTGGGGGTCGTGGCGGGTGGCGCGCTCGGCGTAATCGTCGGCGCGACGGTCGGCGTCACGAGGACGGGGACACCCATCGTACAAGCGGAGACGAGCAGCGCAGTAAGGCCAAGGACCAGCAGACGTTTCATATCACACCCCCGCCGCCATTGTAACCGAAACGACGGCGGGGCGTTGACACTGATCAAACGATGCTTACCCTACGTTTAGCTGCCGACCACCGGGACGATAACGCCGCCGGGGTTGCGGTAGAGCACGCGGTCGGCCTGCACCCAACCTTCGACCGGGAGACCATCACAGGTCAACTCGATGCGATACCAGTTTTCAGCGTCGGCATCACGGGCGGTCACGATGTAGAACTGGCCCGCGGTGGCATTGCACAGCACGCGAATGCTGCCCGGACGGCTGTAAATCTGATTCGCCGCGCCCATGTAGAGCGTGGGCGGGAGGATCGTGCCATCCACTTCGACGACCGGAATATCACTGAGATCGCCACGCACGACGACAAACTGATTCGTCACCCACCCGGTGAAGGTGCCCACCCGCACATACCACCACAGTTCGTCGAGACCGTTCTGACCGAGCGGAACCAAGCGCGTGCCGCCGTCGAGGATGGCCAGCGGCGTGTACTGCGGGCCGTCACCACTGCGCAGGAACAGGTTATCGGTTGCGACGATGAGGTAGCCTTCGAGGTTGCGCGTGGCGCTCGCCGGGTTGGTCGGGCGCGGCAGCACCGCGTTCGGGTCGTAGTCCTGCGCGGCGGCAGGCAGCACGGCGATCATCAGGAGCAAAAGCACAACAATGAGAAAAAGAGGCCGCTGTTTAGACATTCACGCTCTCCTGAATAGAATTCCAGCTCACACTATTGGAGTCTATTGTCGGGCATTTTCCAATTTCTGCAAAGGAAATTTCTACCAGATGCCGTTTATGCTAAAATAGCCCCTTGTCAATGCGCCTGTGCCCTTCAAACGGCGGGTGTTCCACCACAGTATCTAGCCCCCTCAGCCTAGCGAAAGCCAATCTCATGTCCACCCCGACCAATGCACCTTTTATGCGCTTCTATCACAGCGAAGCGCTCCGCGCCAAGACGCTCACCGTCCTCAACAATCTGGAACAAGCGAAAGATCCGCTGCAGCAGCGCGGCCATCTGGCCGGAGTCGTCGTGGAACTGCTGGAAAGTGGCATGGATTACTATTTCATGAAACCGCTGAAACTCGCCAAAGTCGGCTTTGTCGTCGAACAATCGGCGGTGGTCGGCATGAGCGGTGCTGTCCGCATGATTGCGGGCGTCATCCATAACATCATCGGGCGCATGGACAAAGCACAGTTACTGGTCGTTTCCACCTATATCCGCCAGCTCATGGAGTAAGCGCTTCAGGCAATCGCCGCGCCGATTCTCGATACACTTGTGCTAAAATAGTGCCTATGGAATATGTTCGCGTTGCCATAGATACCCCCGTCGATTCGACGTTTGATTATCACGTGCCGCCAGAACTCGAGGGCCGACTCCAGCCCGGTCATCTGGTGGAGGTGGCGTTTGGTCCGGCGCGTCAGCACGCCATTGTGCTGGAGGTGATGGCCGAGTCGAGCGTGAGCAAGACCAAGCCGATCCTCAACCGGCTCGATCCCGTGCCCGTGCTCACCCCCATGCAGATCGCACTCTCACTGTGGCTGCGCACGACGACGCTGTCGCCCATCGGCGCGGCGCTGTGGATGTGGCTGCCGCCCGGCCTGACCGGACATCATGATCTCACCATGACGCTGCTCGATCCCGATTTCGTTTCGCCGGAAGACCTCGAAATGGAAGTCGTCTCGATTCTCAAGCGGCGCGGGACGCTGCGCAGTCAGCAGTTGAATCAGGCGCTGCCCGCAAAAACGTGGCGTCCGGTGATCGACGCGCTGGCCAAAGCGGGCATCGTCGCCAAAGAGTCGACGCTCACGCCGCCGCGCGTCAAACCGCGCATCGTGCAGACGGCTGCGCTCGCCATACATCCGCACGAGATCGCCCACGGACTGCGCCATGTCGAAAAGGAGTCGCGCCCCGCCGACCTGCTCGGCGTGATCGCCGAAGCAGGCGGCAGCGTGACGCTGAAAGCGGCGTTCAAGCTGGCGGGCGCGGGCAAAGCCCACCTCGCCAAGCTGGTCGAAGCGGGCGATGTCGCTGTCGCCGATGATGTGATCACCCTCAAGCTCGCGCCGGAACAGGTTGAAGAGCGGCTGCACCAACTACGCAAAGTCGACAAGGCGCAGCGCATTCTGAGCGTGCTGGCGCGGCATCGCGAACCGCTCGATGTCGGCTGGCTATACGCGCAGGCCGACTGCACCCTCCCCGACTTGAAGAAACTCGAAGAAGCCGAACTGATCACACTGGGCGAACGTGAGACGTGGCGCGACTCGCTGGCGGAACGCGAGTTCATCGCCGTGACCGCGCCCACGCTCACTATCGAACAGGCGGCGGTGTGGGAACGCGTACGTGCGGCGATCCGCCAGCAGGGTCAGCGGTTGAATTTGGGGAACGATGACGATCTCACCCCACCCGCGAGCGAACGGTCGCAGCCGACCCCACCCCCGACCCCTCCCCGAATTCGGGGAGGGGAGCCTGCAAGAACTTCGGGCGGGGATAACTATCGTCACTGGCGGATTGATCGGCGGTTGTACGAGAAGATTCAACCAATTGCGCGCGAACTGCGTATGAATCCAACCCCTGCGGAGGATTGGCTGTGGCAGCGCCTGCGCGACAAGCAGCTCGGCTACAAAATCCGCCGTCAGCAAACTATCGAACGCTTCATTGTTGACTTCTACTGCCCTGATGCACGCCTTGTGATCGAAGTGGATGGTGAAGTCCATCAATATCAAGCGGATGAAGACGCTGCCCGACAAACATATCTGGAAGCCCTTGGTCTGCGGGTGCTGCGTTTCACCAATGAGCAGGTCATCAATACAACGATTGCTGTCCTAGACCTTATTCAGCGAACGATTGCTGAGCAAGTTAAGTCTCATGAGACGAGCGAACCGCTGGCTCCCCTCCCCGAATTCGGGGAGGGGTCGGGGGTGGGGTCGGAGCGCACAGCACCATTCGATTTCGAACTGGGGCCGGGGGTTGGGTCGGATTTCACCCCGCCAACCGACTCTGAGCCGAATCTGGGTTTCGACTCTTGGCCGGAGGAAGGCAAAACTTTCCTGCTGCACGGCGTGACCGGGAGTGGCAAGACGGAAATCTACCTGCGTGCCGTCGAAGAGACGCTGCGGTTGGGGCGCAAGGCGATTGTCCTCGTACCGGAAATTTCGCTCACCCCGCAGACGATTCGGCGCGTGGCGGCGCGTTTCCCCGGTCAGGTGGCGGTGGTGCACAGCGGGCTCAGCGAAGGCGAACGCTACGACACATGGCGGCGAGCGCGGGAAGGGCGCATCGGCGTGATCGTCGGCGCGCGGTCGGCGCTGTTCACGCCGCTGCCGGATGTTGGCTTGATCATCCTCGACGAGGAGCACGACCCCAGCTACAAGCAGTCGCCACCGATTCTGCCGCCGTACTACCACGCCCGCGATGTCGCCGAAGAGCTGATGCGGCGGAATGGCGGCGTGGTCATCCTCGGCAGCGCAACGCCCGACATCAACACGACGTACCGGGCGCAGCATGGCGACATCGAGCGGTTGGAACTGCCGCATCGCATCATGGGGCATCGCGTCAGCATCAGCACGCAGGCCGAACGCACGGGGATTGCTGCGCGCTACCAGCCCGCCGACGCCGAAGACGCGCTCATGATCGATCTGCCGCCCGTGCAGGTGGTCGATATGCGCGACGAGCTCAAGCGCGGCAACATCAGCATCTTCAGCCGACCGCTGCAATACGCGTTGGCCGAAGTGCTGGAGCGCAAGCAGCAGGCGATTCTGTTCCTCAACCGCCGCGGCCAATCGACCTATGTGTTCTGCCGGGACTGCGGCTATGTCGCCAAATGCCCGCAGTGCGATAACCCGCTGACGTATCACCGCATGGGCGAGTCGCTGCGCTGTCACCGCTGCGGGCACATGCAGGATTCACCGACGCAGTGCCCGGCGTGCCAATCCAAGCGCATCAAGTTTTTCGGCGCGGGTACGCAGCAGGTCGAACAAACGCTGATCGACATGTTCCCCAAGGCGCGCACCGTGCGCTGGGACAGCGATACCGCGACCTCGCACGAGGCGCACGAGGCGATTTTACAGCGCTTCATCGACCGCAAAGCCGACATCATGATCGGCACGCAGTTGGTCGCCAAGGGGCTGGATTTGCCGATGGTGACGCTCGGTCGGCGTGGTCAGCGCGGATATCGGCTTGGCGCTGCCGGATTTCCGCGCCGGGGAACGCACGTTTCAGGTGCTGACACAGGTCGCGGGGCGCGCGGGGCGTGGCTTGCTCGGCGGGCGCGTGATTTTGCAGACGTATCAGCCGGAACACTACGCGATTCAAGCGGCGGCTAAGCACGATTATCCCGGTTTCTATAAGCAGCAGCTTGAGCATTTACGCGAAATCGGCTATCCGCCGTTCCGGCGGCTGGCGCGTATCCTGTTCCGCTTCCCGACCGAGGCCAAAGCGCGCTCGGAGGCGATCCGCGCCGCGCAGATGATCCGCCAGCGCATCGAGGAGCAGCAGTTGACCGGGACGGAGATCATCGGCCCGGCGCAGTGCTTCTTCCCGCGCGAAGCGAATATCTTCCGCTGGCATCTGCTCGTCCGCAGCCCGGATCCGGCGGCGGCATTGGGCGATCTCGACATCCCGCGCGGCTGGTACGTAGATATCGACCCGGTGGAAGTGCTGTGAACCGCTATTTCGCTCGCGTCACGGCGGGCACAGAAACGCTCGCAGGGCGGGAGATCGCTCAACTGGACGGTGTGCAGCCTCTCGCGACCGAACAGCGCCGCCTCGATTTCATGTACGTGGGTCACCCTGCCGATCTGCTGGACTTGCGCAGCGTCGACGATGTGTACGTCTATGTGGGGGAACTTGCCCAGATTGATCATACGCGCGCCATGCTCGCCGCGATCACGGCGGGCGTGACGCAGCTCGATTGGGGCGCGGCGCTCCAACCGTGCCGACAGGTGCGTCTGCTCCCCCGCCAGCCGAGCTACACGATCACGGCGAGTCTGCTGGGCGGGCGCAACTACACGCGCTTTGAGGTCGCCGCTGCGGTGCAGGCGGGGCTGGCACGGCGCAACTGGCGCTATGTCGTCAACGAGCCGCAGCATGCCCCGGTTGATCTCGATATGCGCGTGCTGGTCGAAGGCGATGCGGTGCTGGTCGGCTTGCGCTTAGGTGAGACGCCGCTGCACCGCCGCCCCTACAAACTGACGAGCCTGCCGGGATCGCTCAAGCCTCCGGTCGCGTACTGTCTGAACCTGTTCGCGGAGATCCCGCCGGGGGCCGTGCTGCTCGATCCGCTGTGCGGCGCGGGGACGATCCCGATTGAAGCGGCGGCGTTCGGCGTGAGCCGGCTGCTGGCGGGCGATGTGAACCCGGAAGCGGTCGCGTGCGCGGCGGCGAACAGCGCGAATGCGGGGCTGCCGGTGTGGGCACTGCACGCGGATGCACGCCAGCTCCCACTGCCGGATCAGTCCGTGGATCGGATTGTCAGCAATGTGCCGTGGGGGAAACAAGTCTTACAGCCGGACGCGCTGCCCGCGCTGTCGCCCACCCAGTTTGCCCGTGTGCTGCGACCGAACGGGCGCTGCGTCCTGCTCACCGACCGGGGTGATCTGCTGCTGCCCGCGGCGGCGGAGCGTTTCCGACTGATCGCCGAACAGCCGATCAGCCTGTATGGGAGTCACCCGACGATCTACAGCCTTGCGCGAGCCCAGTAGAGTGCATGCCGGGTGCGCTCAGGCCTGCCTCACGTAGCTCTCAATTGCCGTGATGATCCGTTTGATATCGCCGTCAAAATCGGGATCAGACCGAGCGAGCATCGCATTGCGAAAAGTGAGTTCCTTCAAATCTTCGGGCAATTCATCGCGATCCGGCACTTTTGCGCCCCGCACGAGCACGGGGACAACCAAGGCCTCCGGTCGTTTCAAGGCTGTCGCAATTTCGCGCCGCACAAAATCCTCCGGGTTGAGCAGCCGCCGCTCGCCTGTTTCCGTGTCGGTGATGTTTTCCCAGTCCGTCCCAATGATCACCAGCACCACACTGCACCGCTCCACCGTCGTCAGAATGCGCTGGACGAAATCCTCGCCGCCCAGGATCGTCTGCACATCGCGAAAGATCGTCTCTTGGCCGAAATAGGCGCTCAGTCGATCCCAGATGCGCCCGACAATCTCGGCGCTGTCTGCACGACGATACGAGATGAAGATCGCTTGTTTGGCATAGCGGATGGGTGAAACCTGCGTCGAGCGGTTGAGCAGCGCGATCCCGTTCTGCATCAGGTCGGTGACCACCGACTGCTGGTTCATGCCGCTGTTAGCTGACCGAAAGAAAGAGCTGAGCACCCACATTTCGGTTGCAAACTGCAAGGTATCCTCGACGCGCTCGACAAATTCCGACATCGTTCGGCGGCTCGATAGTTGGCGCTGTTTCTGCTGTTCGGCTTCCCGGGGAGTTGCTTGAGGATCGCCCGGTTCATCACCGAGTCTCAACTCAGTGCGCACGAGATTCCAGTCATTCAATGCTTCTTGAAGCTGCTGGGCGGTCGATTCATAGAACAGACGGCGCGCACTGTCGTCGATGATCTGCAACTGCTGCTGCACGGCCAGCGCCCCGAAAAGACAGACTAGAAAATACACTTGCTGCTCTAGAAACAGGAACAAAATCCCCATGACCAAAAACGCACCGCTAATGAGCTGATGCAGGATGAAATAACGCGCCGCCGAGCGCGCCCGCCGTGCATACAGGTTCTGCACGGGGAGCACCCGGTAGTCGACAAAATCGGACACGCTCATTGCGGTGAATGGACGTTCCGCCAGTCCCCAATCGCCAGACCGGGCGATCGCTTGCGCGAGGAGCGACTCATTCAGCAGCGCTTCGGTCACGGGTTGCAGACCCATCTTCTGAACCCGGTCGTCAATCGCCTTCAGGCTTTGGTTCAATAGTCGCTGTCGGTCACGTGGATTCATCTCCAGATAACGCCCAACGCCGAGACGGTACAGATAGATCTCGCGCTGAATGAGGCTTTCGGCCAGACGATAGGCGTAGTACTCGGCATTGGCGCTCGTTTGGCTGCGCAGAAACGCATAAATCGCCGTGATGAGCAGCAGTAGTGCGACTACAAAGATCAGGATATACAACCCTGGCCGCTCATCTTCGTAAAGAGGCGCTATACCTTCGTAAACGGTTAATTGCCAGATCAGGGAAGCAAGGTAAAAGCCGACGAGGACGACGGCGAGTGCTGCGATATAGACTACGGCCAGCCGTACCCGCCGATCAACGCGCATGCGCACCGTAGCGTTGCTGTCATAGGCCACGAAGCGCTGCCACGCGGCAACTAACGCAGGATCAGAAGTTGGGGACAACTCATCAGCGGACATCAGTGCCTCACTCAACTAAATTCTATAATTCTATACACATAGATTCAGTATAGGGAGAAATTAGTCCGCCGTGCAATCACCGATTTACGGAATGACCCGATTTTGCAGCATGTCGTTGATCGACTTGACCAGCCGCTTCAGTTCATCTTCGAGTTCGTCGGGGATACCATCCTGAATGGCGGCTTCGCGGAAGAGATCGCGCGCTTCGCGTAGATAATCCTGCCCACGGCGCACGCGGCTGATCCCCGCGCGGAGCTGGGAGCGCGCCTCCCGGTTGATCGGGCTGCTCGCGTAGTTCGGGAAATCCCAGCCGTGCGCGGTCGCCACTTCGCGCAGCCCGCCGATGAGCTCATCCGCGCTTTCAATTTGCACCGCCGCCCCTGACTGCAAGAGCGTTTGCAGCCCCTGACTCAGCGTGGGTTCGACGCCGAAATCCAGCGAGTCGATATCCTTATAGCGCGCTTCCACGTCGGTGATGGTGCCCGGCTGCGGGCGCAGCGCCGTCTTTTGCGGCGATAGTCCGGTGAAGATTGAATACAGGATGCCGACGCACAGATTGTGCACATCGGAGCGGAACATCTGCGCCGGGTTGTCGCGCGATTTTTCGAGCAGGCGCGAACTGTTGAAGTCGATCACGCGGAGCTGCAGGCCGTCCCAGTAGACGTGTTCCAACTTGTGATCCATATAAACGATATTGCGGCTGTGTGCCAGCTTGAGCAGTTCGGCGAACTGGAGCGCGAGCGCCAGTCCTTCTTCACTGGGGAGGCGTAGACGCGTACCCTGCTTGTCCGGGCGCATCTGATAGAACAGGTTGTTGTGGCGCGGCAGGTTCTCCAGCGCGAGATACGGCCGCCAGCCGCGATCAGAGAACGCCGCCAGCTCCCGCGCGAACGTCTGCACGTTGGTGCCAAACGATTCGATCTCGCCATCGATAGGGGCTTCGCCCCGCGCGGACACATAGCCGCAGTCGTACAGCTTGACGACCTGCGGGCTGTCGGCCAGCTTCATGAGCAGATCGGCCTCGTTGGCAAAAGCGCGGTATTCCCAGCGCGGATCCTCGGCGAGATGTTCGGGGCGCAAGACCTTAAACGCGACCGCGCTGCCAGTCCGCTGATGTTGGGCATACAGCACCCGCGCGTAGTGCCCGAGTGCAAAGGTATCGATGAAGTTATCAATGCGGTAGAGGTCAGCTAGTTGTACCATACTTTGGTATCCGTCCCCGTTTTCTAACGACTCTACCATTCCTGACGGGGTGCGGACAGGGGAAGATTCGCCCCCGCCGTGGGCCATTAACGTGCCATGATAGATTCGGGTTTAGAGAACGTTGTCTTTACGTTGACAATCATTGATTGTTGTATACTGATATTGCGTAATCGTTTAAACAGCTCCTGAACGGGTGTCACAAATATGAAACTGCGCTTGTTCAGTTTTCGGCCTTGAGTAGAATAAGAGCAATACGACAGTTCGGGGAGTCCTGAATGGCAAATTCGGACAGCGAAATTCGGCTTCGCAGCAGCGCCCGTACCAGCATTGGTCAGGTGCGGGAAAACAATGAAGACACCGTGCAGCTGTGGGCTGAGGATCAGTATGTGCTCGCCGTAGTCGCCGATGGCATGGGCGGGGCAGTCGCTGGTGAAGAGGCCAGTCGGATTGCAGTGGAAGCTGTACAGCAGGAAATGACCTCTCCGGGCAATCGCGAAACGCTGCCCGCGCTCAATGATGATCTGCTCATAGATAAGCTGTGTGAATCGATCCGTTCGGCTAACCTGAACATCGTCCGCCGCGCTGCCGCCAACCCCGAACTGCGCGGCATGGGCACGACGATCACACTGGCGATGGTGCGCAGCACGAACGCGATTGTCGCGCATGTTGGCGACAGCCGCGCGTATCTGGTCGACAGCACGTCGCGCCGCATCACGCAGATCACGGCGGATCACACATTTGTCGAGGCCTTGGTCGCCGCTGGGCATCTGACGCCAGATCAGGCGAGCGAGCACCCCATGCGCAATGTGCTGTACCGCGCTCTGGGGCAGCATGAAGACGTGGATGTTGATATTTACGAGGCGCATCTTCGAGCCGGGGATCGCCTCGTCTTATGTTCCGATGGGCTGACGCGCCATGTGCGCCCCGCCGAAATCACGGCCATCGTCGCCGAGGCCGTGCACCCTGATATTGCCAGCGAAGAATTGATCGCGCTGGCGAATGAACGCGGCGGTGAAGACAATGTCAGCGTGATTGTCGTCGCGCTGGACGGCGAACCCCCCGCGGCGGACGAAGTCGACACCGACGTGATCTTTACTGATGGCGACACCGTGAAACTGCAAGACCCACGCATTGCCACAGCGGTCGCGCAGGCCATTCGTGACGCTGGCCTTGACCCCGACAAGACGCTCAACGTGAATAACGCGCTCGATCAGGTGGATTGCTGCGCCGAGCGTTCGGGCGGGCTGGGTGCTGAAGGTCGCGATACGTTCAACTGGAAGAACTAGCGGTCGTGATTCATTCCGATGCGTTAGCGGCGGCGTTTGCCCGGTTCCCCACGCTGACCACCGACCGCTGCCTGCTGCGGGCGATCACTCCCGCCGATACTGCCGCGCTCTTCGAACTTGAAAGCGATCCTCAGGTGACGCGCTACTTAGGGCGTGCGCCCATGCCCTCGCTGGAAGCCACTGCCCGCCGCATTGAAAGCTTTCGGACTCAGTTTGATACCCGCCAAGCGCTTCAGTGGGGTGTTGTGCCGCGTCCCGATGGGCCGTTGATCGGTACGTGCGTCTTCTGGCACCTGCGCCCCGCGCATTATCGCGCTGAGATCGGCTACATGCTGTCTCCGGCGTGGTGGGGGCAGGGTGTGATGAGCGAAGTAGTCGCCGCCGTGCTCGATTTTGGCTTCGCCACCATGGGACTGCACAGCGTCGACGCGCAGATCGACCCCGCCAATGCCGCGTCGCGCCGCCTGCTGGAAAAGCTCGGCTTTGTGCAGGAAGCCTACTTCCGCGAAGACTATTTCCACCCGGTTGAACAGCGCTTCACCGATACGGCGATCTTCTCCCTGCTCGTGTCCGGTTGGCGCGCTCGCTAAACTTCCCGTAATCGACGCTTCCGCTTCCCCGCCGTGTCAGCAAAGCCCGGTATTTTGCGTTATAATCTACCCGTTAGACTATTCAAACTTAAAGTGACGAAGGGTGCGGAATGGTGGAACCCCTTTTCTACTTCGACGCTGACGAACCGCAAGGCGGGGGCGGCGGAACACAACCGGAAAACCAAGCTGGCAGCAGCTGGAAACGTCCGACTTCGCTAACGGGACGCGCGCCTTTGCGCAACAAGCCCGTGACCGCAACCACCACGCCCAACCGGTGGCAGACACCCCCTCCGCCCAAAGGCGACAGCGCGTGGGCGAAACCGCCCGCGGGGCAGAGTACCTATCAGCCCGCGCCGGTGACGGACACCACGCCGACCGCGGAAGCCGACTCGGCACCTGTGGCGGAGGAAACGCCCGTCGACGAGGTGCTGCCCTTCGACGACACCGGGGCGAGCGCCCCCGTGCAGGCGGTGCCCGTCATCGACGATGATGCGGACGACGATACGTTCAGTATGAGCGAATTGATCGCGCTGGCCAGCCTCGCGGAGAAGACGCCGTCGACGCCCGCCGAACCGGTCATCGCCGCGGATGCAACGCCCGCGCTGGATGCGGTCAACGACCCCGCCGAATACGCGCGCCGCGCCTTAGCCGCGCTGCAAGCCCAGCAAGAATCCGAAGAAGCGGTTGCCCCGATTGAAGTGGCCGCCGCGGCTCAGGATCCGCAGGCGACCGGGCCGACCACCGCGCAGCCCGGCCTGACTGAAGACCCCGCCGAAGTCGCGCGCCGCCGCGTTGCTGAACTGACGGGCGGAACGAGCGGCGCTGTGCCCGCCGCAGTCGGTGGTCTGACCGCTGAACAGCAGGATCTCGCCAACCGCTACCACGCCGCTGAAGCGAATGTGCGCCGTCTGCGCGAACAGTACCGCGCCGGGCAGCTCACCCGTGAACAGCTTCAGGCGGAACTGCGCGGGCAGATGGTGCTCGACGAATATCAGGTGTGGTGGATGCTCGGCGTCGAGACCGACACGTGGTATCGCTACGAGAACGGCGGGTGGGTCGCGGCGGTGCCTGCGGTGCTCGCCGCGCAGTCCGGGTCGCCGGGCGCGTCCATTCCGATTGATCAGGATTTGAGCGACCGCACGGTGCCCACGACGCCGATCACGAGCGAGGGCTTCATTCCGCGGCAAGTGCCGATGAATGACCCCGATTACACGCTGCCGGGGACGGGGGCGGTCTTCATGGAAGACCCGAACCGCACCGTGCCGCGCGCGCCCTACACCAGCGAAGCGACCGTCCCCATGCAGACGATCAGCGACGCGACTGTGCCGACTCCGGCGGTTTCTGGTGGTTACGATGCGGGGGGCGGCTATAACTATGTGCCAACGCCGGCGGTCGTCGACCCGATTCCCGCCGTCCCCCCCGACGCGGTGCGGCAGGCGCAGCAGCAGCGCACCAACCGCACGATCACCACGGGCGTGCTGATCGCCGCCGTGCTGATCGGCTTGGTGTTTCTCGGTCTGGCGGTCGTGATCATCGGCGGCGTGCTGTACTACAACAGCCTCGCATCGCCGTGGCAGGATGAGATCGCCGCGCTGGCGAACTACACGCCGCAGTTCCAGACCGCGCGTATCCTCGCGGCAGACGGCAGCACCATCGCCGAGCTGATCAGCCGCAGTGGCGTGGCGCGTGACCGGATTGACCTGGAGAATATCGCACCCGAGCTGATTCACGCGGTCATCTCGACCGAAAACGAACGCTTCTACGATGATCCCGGTTGGGATTTGATCGCGATTGGCCGCGCCTTCCTGCAGAACGTGCAGGGCGGCGAAATCACCTCCGGCGCGAGCACCATCACGCAGCAGATCGCCCGCAACTTGATCCTGCAGGACACGACCGTCTCGGCGGATCGCAAACTACAAGAGATCATCATCGCGGCGGAAATCGCGCGGCGCTACGACAAGAACTTCATCCTTGAGCTGTACCTGAACGAAATCTTCTTCGGCAACCAGTCCTACGGGGTGGAATCGGCCGCGCAGTTCTATTTCCATCACAGCGCCGCCGATCTCAATTTGCCGGAAGCGGCCATGCTCGCCGGGTTGATTCAAGCGCCGGCGCGCTATGACCCCGTCATCAATCGTCAAGCCGCCTTCGAGCGCATGGATACCGTGCTCAACCTGATGGCGCAGGTCGGGTGCTTGCAGTTCCAGCACGCGCCCTACAATGAGACACCCTTCTGCGTGACGGAACAGGATTTGCGTTCCGGTCAGGTGGTGCTGGACCGAGCGCGCGTGGAAGCGGCCAACTACACGCCGCGCACGTTCCAGGTGCGTTACCCGCACTTCGTCAACTACATCCAGACGATCATCGAACAGAGCTTCGGCACGGACGAAATGTTCCGCCGCGGTTTTACCATCCGCACCACGCTCGACCCGCGCGTGCAGGATACCGCGCAGACGGCGCTCAGCAACCAGATTCAGCAGAACGCCTTCACGGGCATGAACACGGGCGCGATCATGGTGACCGACCCGCGTGACGGCTCGATCCGCGCGATGATTGGCAGCCCGAATTTTAGCGATGACTCGATTGACGGGCAGGTGAACAATGTGTTCACGTGGCAGCAGCCCGGCTCATCGATCAAGCCGATTCTGTACACGGGCGCGCTCGAAGGTTTCGATCAGAACGGCGGACGCCAGTACTTCACGCCCGCCAGCATCATCTGGGATGTGCCGACGCGCTACGATAACCCGCCGTATGAGCCGCGCAACTTCGATGGGCGCTTCCGCGGGCCGGAACCGGTGCGCTTCGCGCTGCAGAACAGCCTGAACATCCCCGCCGTCAAGACGCTCGCGTTCCTCGGCGTGGATAACTTCCGCAGCGTGGCGGAACGCATGGGTATTCGCTTCCTCGACGAAGCGCAGTTCACGCTCGCCAGCGCGCTCGGCGCGAACGAAGTCCGACTGTACGACATGATGCAGGCCTACGGTACGCTCGCCAACACGGGGATGCGCGTGCCGCTCTATTCGATCACGCAGATCACGGCGGCAGACGGTTCGCAGATCGAACTGCCAGCGCGCGCGCAGCCCGGTCAGGTGATTCAACCGCAGGTCGCCTACCTGATGGAGAACATCCTGAGCGACAACAACGCTCGCGCGGAGGTCTTCGGCCTGAACTCCGGCCTCGCGATTGCCGACTATGTGGGTTTGATCGGCGCGAAGACGGGCACGAGCAACGATAACCGTGACCTGTGGACGATGGGCTTCACCCGCAATGCGGTCGTGGGCGTGTGGCTGGGTCGCGTCGATAACGGCCCGACCACCTCGACCACGCAGACCAGCGCCGTCCCGGTGTGGAACACGGTGATGCGCGCCGCGCTCGAAGGCCGTCGACCGGACGCGTTCGCCAACCCCGGCGGCGTCGTCGAGCAGACGATTTGCGCGGACACGGGCACGCTCTTCGATCAGAATATTCCGTGCACGACCGTGCGCACCGAACTGTTCATGCAGAATCAACTGCCGCCCGCGGCGGCGGCCTCGTTCCTGCAAACTATCCCGATTGACACGTGGACGGGCTACCGTGCCAACCAGTACTGCCCGGACAGCGTGATCACCGACACGTTCGTGAGCATCAGTGACCCGACGGCGGTGGCGTGGCTCAATACACCGGATGGTCAGGTGTGGGCGCAGTCGCTCGGCATCGAACTGCCTGTGCAAGCCGCGCCGGAAAATGAATGTACGGCGGGCATGGCGCTCCCGCAGATCAACCTGACCGGCCCGGTGAACGGCGCGACCGTGTCCGGCGTCGTCAACATCACCGGGACGGTGAGCGCGCCCAACTTCAGCCGCTACGAGCTGCAAGTCGCATCGCTCAATGCGCCAGATAACTGGAGCCTGTTCTCCAGCTCGACCAATCAGGTCAATAACGGCACGCTCGGCACGCTGGATACAGCGCAGCTCGCGAACGGGCTGTATCGTATCCGCCTGATGGCCTACAGCAGCGCCAATGGCACGATCACGCGCGAAGTGCAAATCGGCGTGAATAACCTTGCGGCGACCGCGCTGCCCACGGTCGATCCCGCTGTGCCCATCCTGCCCACCGTGGACGGTGGCGGGGGTGTCAGCGGGGGCGGCGCCACCCCGACCGCGACGATCATCCCGTTCGGCGGGCTGTCGGATGTGGGGTCGGGCGGGTAAGCATGCGCGAGCTGGTACAGCGCGTCATTGCGGCGGTGTCGGCGTTTCCCGATGTGAGCGCCGCGCCGCATCGCTTCGGCGGGGTGGAGTTCAGCCTCGGTAAAGTCGAAGTCGGGCATATTCACGTGGGGAACGGGATGGTTGACATCCCGTATCCCCGCCGCATCCGCGATGTCTTGATCGCCGAAGGGCTGGCGCAGGAACATCACCTGCTGCACGACAGCGGGTGGATCACCACGTTTGTCCGCACGGACGCTGATTTTGAGCGGATCGTCAGCCTGTATCACCTCTCCTATGTGCAGAAACGTTTCCGCCGCCGCGCCGACCGCGAGAGTGACACCTATCAGGCGGCAGTCGAGGCGCTCCCCTTCAGTGATGCGGTCAAAGCGACTCTGCAGCCCGCTCAGAGCACCGATGAGGATGTCGAGTAAGCGGATAAGGAGCGTGGCTCATGGCGCGGCGATCTGCTGACGAGCCGAAACATTCAAACGCTTGGATGCTGTTCCTCATCCCGGTTGGTCTCTGCGTTTTTTCAGTTTGTGGGACTTGGCTCATCCCAGATATGGTCGGCCTTGCCATCGCAACTGTCACCCGCTACGGCAGCGCGGAACTCGTCTATGCCGGGTCAAACGAATACGGTTCAGAGGAGTGGGTCTCCGCCGCTTATATCTTTTGGACTAGCGCGCCACTACAGGAAGTTGAAGCGCATTACGAGCAGTTTTTCGATATGCAAACGGTGGAATGGTACGGATTCGTTAGTCGCTATCTGAAGCAAGATTACCCCAGCATGTCGCTCATCTGGCTGCCGTTCGCCTATGACACTGATTTCTCTGTGGACGTCAGATTCGTCTATGCCAGTGATTACAGACACCGCACTCCCTGCTGCAATTATCGGAATATTGACCGCTACCTTGATCCGGTTCCGCACTACGGTACGCTTATCATCCTTCGGCATACCGCGTTTCGCCCGTAACTTTATCATTCCGAACTAGTCGACTCTCTTCTCACTTGCCCCTGAAAGCTATGTCACCTAAGATCAGGGCATTTGCTGCTCATCTCTCTGTGTAGTGACCATGACCAAACCTGACTTCTTTCTCGTCCTTGAAGGTCTCGACGGCTCCGGCAAGAGCGAGATCTCCCGCCGCCTGACCGCTTACCTCACCGAACAGCGCGGCGTAAATCGCGTGCTGCTCACCTACGAGCCGTATGATCCCTTCGTAGCGGGGGAGTATCTGCGGCAGGCGCTGCGCAAAGAGATTCGCGTGCGCAATCATACGCTGGCGCTCGCCTACGCGCTCAACCGCGCCGACCACCTCGACCGACTGGTCAACCCGTTCCTGAACGGCGACGGCGGCATCGTGATCTGCGACCGCTACTTGCTCTCATCGCTGGTGTACCAGTCGCGCGATGGCCTGTCGATGGACGACGTTATGCTGCTCAATGCGGGGGCGCGCACTCCCGATTTGACGCTGTTCATGGAAGTGACGCCGGAAACCACGCGCCAGCGCATGCAGGGGCGTGCGGTCAAAGAGCTGTTCGATGATCAGGCCGAAGAGATGCGCCAGCAGTATCACACGGCGATCCGCTACCTCGAAGCGCGCGGTCACGCCTTCCGCGTGATCGATGCGAACGGCACGATTGACGAGGTGCTGGCCGCCGTCATCGCCGCGGTTACGCCGTATCTGCCGCCTGCACCCCTCACCCCCTAGCATCCTCTCGCGCGCCAGCGGGCGGATGAGGCGACAGTTCAATCCGAGGCAACAGAATGTAGGGGAGGGGCTTGCCTCGCCCCTACCAATGTATCCTGAAACTCAAGTGTCGCCCCCTCAAACGTCAGCGAAGAGCGGAGGAATCTGTCTCCCCTCCCTGAATTCGGGGAGGGGACGGGGCTGACAGGGGTAGGTTTTCAATTGTAGGGACGAGGCATGCCTCGTCCTCCTTTGCCAAAATAACCGTCACCCTATTGGCTAAAACCTTCTTTTGCTTTCACGGATGGCAGGCTTTTGGTTCAATCCAGAGAAAAACAGGACGAGGCATGCCTCGTCCCTACAGGGGTTTTGGCGAAAGAAACGCGCATTCCATTGAGAAGCATTAAAAACCTACCCCTGACAGGGGGACGGGGGTGGGGTCGGAACTCCCCCTCTCCTCTTTTCGGAGAGGAGGTTGGGGGGTGGGGTCACCCGTAACCACCCCTTCATGCAGTTGTGTTCACGCGGCAAACAAAGGTATACTTCCCCAAAATATCCCTATTTCGCTGTGTTTTTTAGAGCCTCAGGGTGAACGCATGACAACGAGTCGTCCCGTCGTATTAGAGGTACGCGGACTCACCAAACGCTTTCCCGGCGTGCTGGCGAACGACCATATCGATCTCCAGTTGAAGAAGGGAACGGTTCTCGGCTTGCTCGGCGAGAACGGCGCGGGCAAAAGCACGCTAATGAACATGATCTACGGCCTGTACCAGCCGGACGAAGGCGAGATCGTCGTCAACGGGACGCCCGCCACCATCCACAGTCCCAACGATGCGATTCGGCTGGGGATCGGTATGGTGCACCAGCATTTTCAGCTCGTCCCCGTGCTGACCGTCACCGAGAACATCATGCTCGGTAACGAATCGGTGCGCGGCCTGCTGCTCGACCGTAAAGCGGCGCGCGCGCGCATCCTCGAAATCTCCGAGCAGTACGGGCTGGATGTCGACCCCGACGCCAAAATCGAAGACCTGCCCGTCGGCGTGCAGCAGCGCGTCGAAATCATCAAGGCGCTGTATCGCAAAGCCGACATCCTCATCCTCGACGAGCCGACCGCCGTGCTCACGCCGCAGGAGACCGAAGGCCTGTTCCGCATCATGCGCACGCTGCTGGAACGCGGGGTGAGCATCATCTTCATCAGCCACAAGCTGAAAGAAGTGCTGGAAATCTGTGTGGAGATCGTGGTGCTGCGCGGCGGCAAGGTCGCCGGGCACACCCAACCCGGGCGCGCCACGGAAGAATCGCTCGCCGAAATGATGGTCGGGCGCGAAGTCCTGCTCGAAGTGGACAAGACGCCCGCCAAGCCGGGCGAACCCGTGCTCCGGGTGGAGAACCTCGTCGTGCTCGACGACCGCCGCCTCGAAGCGGTGCGCGGCGTGACGTTAGAGGTGCGCGCGGGCGAGATCGTCGGTATTGCCGGGGTGCAGGGCAACGGCCAGACCGAACTCGTCGAGGCGATCACCGGGCTGCGCAAAGCCGAAAGCGGCCACGTGCGCATCAATGGGCAGGACGTGACGAATGCCTCCCCGCGCCGGGTGACGCAGGCGGGCGTCGCCCATGTGCCGGAAGACCGCCAGAAGAACGGCATGGTGAGCGGTTTCCCGGTCAAAGACAACCTCGTGCTGCAAACCTATTATGTCGATCCATTTGCCGGGGGAATCGTCGCCGACGACCGCGCCATCGAAGAGTCCGCGCGGGAACTGGTCGAACGCTTTGACGTGCGCCCGCGCAACATCTTCGCGCGCATCGGGGCGCTCTCTGGCGGCAACCAGCAAAAAGTGATCATCGCGCGCGAACTCTCGCGCCAGAGCCGCCTGTTGATCGCCGCACAGCCCACGCGCGGGCTGGATGTCGGATCGATCGAATTCATCCACAAGCAAATCGTGCGCATGCGCGACGCCGGGGCGGGTGTGCTGCTCATTTCGGCGGAACTCGACGAAATTCTCTCGCTCTCTGACCGTGTGGTCGTGATGTTCGCAGGCAAAGTCATGGACGACATGCCCATCCAATCCGCGACGCGCAACCTGTGCGGTTTGCTCATGGCAGGCGTTGACCCGAAAGCGGCGACGCGGGAAGTCAATCAAGTATGACCGACACAACCCTTCGCCCCACCCCCACCGTGAACCCGATTACGCGCACGTGGCTGCGGCTGTCGCCGTCGCTCGTGCCCGTGCTCGCGGTGGTCACGGCGCTCATTATCACTATCCCGTTCATGATCGCGACTGGAGCGGAAGGCGATTTCGGGCGCGGCCTGAACATCGCGGGCACGGCCTACAGCGCCCTGATCGAAGGCTCGATTGGCGTGGCGGTCAACGACATCGCCTCGCGCGACGACTTCGATCAACTGCTGGCGCTCTCGCAGGCCGAAGGCGGCGACCTGACGCGCGGCGAACTCCGCCAGTTGGCGCGCGGCGCGGATCGGCTGGTGGCGCTCGGCGCGGACAACGTCGCGCAGTATGACGCGTTACTCCGGTTGTTCCCGGATGTGACCGAAGATGATTTGACCACCCTCGGCGAAAGCATCCCTGACATTCGCGCCATTGGCACGGATTGGCTGGCCTCGGTGCAGCCGCTCGTGTCCGCCTTCGACGCGCTCGAACGCGATCAGGTGGAGGCGCTCACCGCCGATGTGGTGGGCGCGGAAGCGCTCACGCCGGAACAGCGCGCCGCCGCTGAGGCGGTCTTTCCAGAGGCTGGCGGGATGACGGATGAGAATTTGCTGCGCCAGCTTCAGCTTGTCGCCGAATTCGGCCTCGTGCGCTTGCAGCGTTTGTACGAGCGTTCCGCGGTCCTCGCCGCGTCAGGCGCGACCGAGGAACAGCTCGATTTGCTGGCGACGCTGCCCACCGTTGAAGGCGGCGTGGGCGCGGTGCAGGAAGCCACCGCCGTGATCGAACGCTTCAACGCGGCGGGCATCCTCAACCCGACCGCGCTCGCCGAACAGATCAGCGTGCTGCGCGAAATGTACAGCGCCGATCTGCTCACCAATGACGACGTCGAAGCCGCCATCCAGACCGAATTCGATACCGCGCTGGCGAACAACCTCGTTGTGCGCCGACCGGGCAACCGCATCATCACCACGCCGACAGCGGCGGCGAGTGGAGTCATTTACGGCGACAACAACACCGCCGACGACCCCGCCGATGATGTGCCGGAGACGGTCTTCCTGCGCGTGGGCGGGACGGCGCTGCTGTTCTTCCCGGAAAACCTCGAAGTTATGCTGGTACGCGCCATCCCCTTCGTGATTGCGGGTTTGGCGGTGGCGCTCGGCTTTAAAGCCGGGCTGTTCAACATCGGCGCGGAAGGTCAGCTCTACGCGGGCGGCGTGCTGGCGGTGTGGGTCGGCTTTGCGCCGATCTTCGACGCGCTGCCGTTGCCGCTGCGCCTCACGCTGGTGATCGCCGTGGGCATCCTCGGCGGGGCGCTGTGGGGCGCAATTCCCGGCGCATTGAAAGCCTATACCGGGGCGCACGAAGTGATCACGACGATCATGCTCAACTACGTGGCGCTGCGGTTGGTCGACTGGCTGATCAAGTCCACCAACCCGATCATCCTGCTCGATCCGGCGGCTTCGACACCGCGCACCCCTTTCATCAACGAAGCGGCGCGCGTACCCGGCCTCTCGACCTTCTCCCCGCTGATCTTCATCCTCGCGGGGGGGGCCGTGTTCCTGTGGTTGGTGTGGGGTAAGCGCGCGGCGGTGAGTCAAAACCCGGCGCTGCTCATTCGCCCGGTCGTCTTCGGGGTGCTGACGGCGTTCGGTGGTTTGTTCCTCGCGTGGATCGGGTCGCGCGGCACGCTGCATATCGGCTTCGTCCTCATGCTGATCGCCGTGTGGCTGACCGACTGGTTCCTGAATCGCACGACGCCCGGCTTTGAACTGCGCACGGTCGGCGAAAACCCGAACGCGGCCAAGTATGCGGGCATGAACGTCAAGTTTAATGTGATCCTCGCCATGGCCTTGAGCGGCGCGCTTGCGGGCTTGGCAGGCGCGATTGAAATTTCGCGCGTCGGCTTCCTGCAGCCCGAGTTCTTCAGCGGCCTCGGCTTCGACGCGATTGCCGTCGCGCTGCTGGCGCGCAAAAACCCGCGCAACATGATCTTCGCGGGCTTGCTGTGGGGCTCGCTGCTGGCAGGCGCGGGCCTGATGCAAATCCGCGCGGATATTTCCATCGATCTCGTGAAAGTCATTCAGGCGCTGATCATTATGTTCATCGCCGCTGACGCAATCATCCGCTACCTGTGGCGCATTCCCGCCCCGTCGGAGAAGCAGGTCGGCACGTTTAGTAAGGGCTGGGGGGGCTGAGAACAGGACTGAGAACCACAGGACTGAGGACTAAGTCGTTTCTTCACTCAGTCCTCAGTCCTCAGTCCTAAAGGAACTGACTATGGCAACGATGACAACCACTGTGACTCCCGTTGAACGCGCGGGCTTCAAGTTCACCCGGCAGATTTTGTTTGCACTCTTTTTCCTCGCCGTGGGCGTGTGGACGCTGTTCGGCGCGCAAAACGTCGCGGGCGATGTGACGACGCGCCTTACCTTTGGTTTTGACCTGCCCGATGGTTCGCCCGCGCAGTGGATCATCCCCACGCAGGCGTACATGATCGCTGTCGCGCTGCTGTATGTGGTCGGTGGGGCGGTCGCGCTCATACCGAACGTGCCCAAGCGCGTCAAATTCATCTGGCTAATCATCAACGGCGTGCTGCTCATTCCCACCGTGTTGATCGTGGCGGCAGCAGGCAACAGCACCAACGTCACCGTGATGCTGCAAGTCAGCGTGCGCCTGGCTACGCCCGTGGTGCTCGGCGCGATTGCGGGTATCTGGTGCGAACGCTCCGGCGTCGTCAACATCGCCATCGAAGGCATGATGCTGGCAGGTGCGTGCTTTGGCTTCGTCGCCATGACGCTGTTTGCGGCGGGCGGCATGGATACCTTCACGGCGCAGGCGCTGGGCGTGCTGGTCTCCGTGCTGGCGGGCGGCATGATGTCGGCGCTGCACGCGTGGCTGTCGATCACCTTTAAGACGGATCAAGTGGTGAGCGGGACGGTCATCAACATCCTCGCCATCGGCCTGACCTCGTTTGTGCGCCGCGAAGTCCTGCTCTCGTCGGAAGCCGGGCGCGAAACGCTGCGGACGATTAACATCCCGATCCTTTCGGACATTCCGGTGCTCGGGGATGTGCTGTTCAAAGGCCGACCGATCTTCTACGCGATGTTCATCCTGATGTTTGTGACGCACATCGTGCTGTTCCACACGCGCTGGGGCTTGCGCACGCGCGCGGTCGGGGAGAATCCCCGCGCCGCCGATTCGCTCGGCATCAACGTCATCCGCAACCGCTGGATTAACGTGATCATCGGCGGGCTGGTGGCGGGCTTGGCGGGCGCGTGGTTCTCGCTGGAAACGAACGGTTCGTTCGACGACAACATGACGAGCGGGCGCGGGTTCATCGCCCTCGCCGCGATGATCTTCGGCAAGTTCACGCCGTTCGGGGCGTTCGGCGGCGGGCTGCTGTTCGGTTTCTCCGACGCGCTCGGTCAGCGCTTCCAGTTCCTCGGCGTGCCCGTGCCGAATCAGTTCTTGCAGATGGTGCCGTACATCATCACGATCATCGTGCTGGCAGGGCTGGTCGGTCGCTCGGTCGCTCCCAAGGCCGACGGTGTCCCGTACGAAAAAGAGGGCAAGTAGCGCCTGTAAACCTCATCCCGACCCCTGTCCTCAACTCTTTGAGGACAGGGCACTTTTAACGATCGAACCAGTGTAGGGACGCGCTTCTGCGCGTCCGAGGTCAGCGGACGGCCAGAAGGTCGTCCCTGCCGCGTGTCGTCTGAGGGAAGCTGGTGTCGAAAAGGAGAGCGGGTGCGGTTTGACCTTAACTCGCCGTGCGCTGCCCTCGATTCCGCCATTTGTTGATCTTCGGAAGCTGCCACATCACAATCCCGCTGATCACAAGCAGCGGCACCGCCGCCACTTGGATGAGCGTGCCGTAGGTGGCTTCGACGCGCAGCGTGGGGACGTAGATGAAGAGGGCGATCAAGGCGCCGAGGACCAGATGCAGCCCGCGCAGCGCGACGCGAATTTGCTTGCTTGACATGCAGCTCACTCCCTGAGGTAGTTCTCGTATACTCTATATGGACAGTGTCCATATAGAGTATAGTCAGGATATGGACAGTGTCAATATCAAACAGCAAACCTTATCATCACGGCAACGTGCGTGGGGCGTTGATCGAGGCGGCGGTTGCGGCCTTGCAGGTGGAGGGGGTGCAGGGACTGAGTTTGCGCAAACTGGCGACACAGATCGGCGTGAGCCATAACGCGCCGTATATGCACTTCCCCGATAAAGAGGCGCTGTTGGCAGCGGTGGCCGAAGATGGTTTCACGCGCCTCGCTGAAAACATTCAAGCGGCTCTGGATCAATCGTCATCCCCTTGGTTGGCACGGTTAGAGGACGGCTGCATCGCCTATGTGCGCTTCATGCGCGATCATGCGGGTTACGCACAGGTCATGTTCAGCGATTTTGACTGGCAGAAGTACCCAACACTGCCCCGCGCGGCGGGGCGCGCGCTGGGACTGCTGGAAGCATTGATACAGAGCGGACAAGCGGCGGGGCTCGTTGCACCCGGCAGCCCGCGGCAGCAGGCCACCCTGATCTGGTCGTTATTGCAGGGGATCGCCACCATGACTAGCGTGGGCAGCAAACCGCCGCCGGGCGTGGCCGAGCGTTCAGCCGATGACCTGACGCGCGATTACGTCCGGTCGGTGTATGCTGGCCTGCAACCGCGTTGATCCCTCAACCGCCTCACGTTAGCTGCGGCGCGCCCGCTGCGAGCCGCGCCAGCGCTTCGGCTTCGGACAAGCCGATCAGGTTCTCGATCCACCACGTCGCGCCGGATGCCTCCCATTCGAGCAGCTTCTCTTGTCGCTCGGCGGGTACAAGCTGATTCGTATTCCCCTGCACGACGATGTCAAAGGGCGTGGTGAGCGTCCGCTCGGCCTGCACAAACGCCCGGACGTCACGCACATCGGCGGGCGTCAGGTCTGATTCTTGTCCCGTCTCGGCGCGCTTTTCCAGAATCACGCCATCCGCTTTCAGCACGCGCTGCATCGACCTGGGGCGCGGCCACAGACCGACCACCCATAAGGGGATGCGCGGCTGCTGCACGGGCTGGGGTGGATAATGCATCACGTCCAACTGGGTGAGCTTGAGGTGAAAGTGCTGGCCGTTATAGTCGAATGGTTTGCGCTGGTAGAGCAGCGTCAGAATGTCGATGGTTTCGTCCAGCATCTCGGCGCGGGCGCGCGTATCGGTCACTTCGTCGGGAAACGCCTGCCAGCCCATCCAGACTGCGCCCGCCCCGAGTCCGAGTGTCAAGCGTCCCTCCGACAGCCGATCCAGCGCCACCGATTCGCTGGCGATCTTCCACGGACGGCGCAGCGGTGTGGGGATGATCAGCGTGCCCAGCCGAATCCGCTGCGTGACCATCGCCGCGGCGGTCAGGGCGATCATGGGGTCTTCACACCAGATCGCGTCGCCGATATAGCAGCCAGCCCAACCCGCGGCTTCGGCAGCTTGACACAGACGCGCCGTCGACCGCGCCGAACCATACGGTAACACAACCCCCATTTTCATCAGACACCTTCTTGTGTGCAGGGTTGATCACGACAAAACCTTCAGCCCAGCCTATTATGGGGAGCGTCGGGTGTTCGTTCCGGCAGGGAGTTTACCCAACAACCCAGCGTCTAGCCTGACTCTGGTTCTTAACGGTCGGCTGGAATTATGAGGAGTAGTACCCTAGCCGCCGCTCCTGACCGCTGCGCATTTCCCCTCAAATTCGCCAATCTTGAAGCCCCCGTTAGAAAACTGTTAAGCCCACTACCCAAATTCGAAAAAGGCATTATGCTTAGTATTGACACGAAAGCGTCGTGGGGCTAGAATTCACGCTTATCAATTGCATATCTTCGCTTGCGCCAACCATCACGTCCACATGAAGCGCGGGCCTATAGCTCAGCTGGGAGAGCGCTTCAATGGCATTGAAGAGGTCAGGGGTTCGAATCCCCTTAGGTCCACATCTGGCGCAGGTCGCAAGACTTGCGATAAACGCCCCTCCGCACTAATTAGTGAAGGGGCGTTTTTGCTAATCCCCTACGTTCGGTATGTTGAAAGGTGAACGGCTGTGGCAAAGCAAAAGAAGACGGTGTTGGACGAACTAGCAGCCCGCCTGCGTGGGTTACTTGAAGAGTTGGATCGACTTATCAGCCCTCAGCCGCCCAAGCCCGTTCGCGTGCCCGTTCCGGTACCCGTACGTTCTCGCCGTCCGCGTCCTTACGATGACCCGTACCGTTAGAGAGAACGACCGATACATAATCGGAAGTCAACTTTAAAAGGCACAAGCGACAGGCTTGTGCCTTTTTGTTTGTTATACTTACCCGCTATTCATCAACGACAATGTGAGACTGATATGACGCAGAGAGAAAGATATAATCCCCAAGCCATTGAAAGCAAATGGCAGGCACGTTGGGACAATGACGAGCTGTACCGCTCCAAGGTCGATTGGAGCAAGCCGAAGTATTACGCGTTGACCATGCTGCCGTACCCGAGCGGCGATCTGCACATTGGCCACTGGTTCGCCATGACGCCGTCGGATGCGCGCGCCCGCTTCAAGCGGATGCAGGGCTTCAACGTGCTGTTCCCGATGGGCTTCGATGCGTTCGGTCTGCCCGCCGAAAACGCCGCCGTGCAGCGCGGCATTCACCCGGCCAAGTGGACGCACGCCAATATGGAGCGGATGCGCAAGCAGTTACGCAGCATGGGCGCGATGTTCGACTGGGAACGGGAAGCCGCTTCGTGCGAACCGGAGTACTACAAGTGGACGCAGTGGTTCTTCAAGAAGTTCTATGAGAGCGGGCTGGCGTATCGCAGTGAGGCGCTGGTCAACTGGTCGCCGACGCTGCAAACCGTGCTGGCCAACGAGCAGGTGATCGATGGCAAGGACGAGCGCACCG
Organism: Candidatus Flexifilum breve; assembly: GCA_016717205.1. Lineage (GTDB taxonomy): Bacteria > Chloroflexota > Anaerolineae > Aggregatilineales > Phototrophicaceae > Flexifilum > Flexifilum breve. Next base: position 503,398 of record JADKGC010000002.1, on the reverse strand, counting down.
GGCAGCCCGTTATCCAGAAGATGCTGACCCAGTGGTTCTTCCGCATGACCAAGTACGCCGACGAACTGCTGCTGTACACCAACATCGATTGGCCGGAACCGATCCGCATGATGCAGTCCAACTGGATCGGGCGCAGCGAAGGCGCGCGCGTCGTGTTCCACACGGAAACGGGCAATCATCCGATTGAGATTTTCACCACCCGTCCCGACACGCTGTGGGGCGCGACCTTCATGGTGCTGGCGCCGGAGCATGATCTGGTCAAGCAGATTGTCCCCGCCGAGCATCAGGAAGCGGTGCAGGCGTATATCGATGCGGCAGCGCGCCAGACTGAACTGGAACGCACGTCGGACGACCGCGACAAGACGGGTGTGTTCACGGGCGCGTATGCCATCAACCCGGTGAACGGCGAGCGCATCCCGATCTGGATCGCGGACTACGTGTTGATCACCTATGGCACGGGCGCGATCATGGCCGTGCCCGCGCACGACGAACGCGACTTCGCCTTTGCGCGTAAGTATGGGTTGGAAATCCGCCCGGTGATCCGCCCCGACGACGCGGGCGACGATTTCTGCGTCGATGCGGCCTATTCGGGCGCGGGCCAGATGATCAACAGCGGTCGTTTTGATGGCACATTCGCCAACGGCGAAAAAGGCCGCAAGAACGGCGCGATCAGCGCGGTCATCGACTGGATCAGCGGGCAGGGCTACGGGCGCGAAGCGATCAACTACCGCCTGCGCGACTGGTTGATCAGCCGCCAGCGTTACTGGGGCGCGCCGATCCCGATGGTCTACCGCGCCGATGGTTCCGTCGAACCCGTCGCCGATCAGGATCTGCCCGCCCAACTGCCCGACGATGTGGTGATGACCGGCGTCGGTAACCCGCTGGCCAATCACGAGGGCTTCGTCAACACCGGACGACCTGAACGGTCAGCCCGCCCGCCGCGAAACCGACACGATGGACACCTTCATGTGCTCGTCGTGGTACTGGTTCCGCTACCTGAGCCCCAAGAAGTCGGATGCGGCGTTCGATGCGGAAGAAGCGGCCTACTGGCTGCCCGTCGACGTGTACACGGGCGGCGCGGAACACGCGACCATGCACCTGCTGTATGCGCGGTTCTTCACCAAGTCGATGCGCGATCTGGGCATGTTCGAAGAGGCGGCGGACATCATGCAGGCGCACGGGCGCGACCCGCAGGCGGCGTTCGATGAGCCGTTCATGCTGCTGCGCAATCAGGGGCAAATTCTGGGCGAGGAACGCGAAGGGCACTACATCCGCGCGCACGGCCAGTGGGACAGCAATACCAAGCTGTTCGCCGACCAGGTCAACGTCATCAGCAAGGAAGAAGCGCTGGATGTCGATCCGGTCGCGTTGTCGCACATCACCGGGGAATTCGCCTCGGTTGCCGAGGAACAGATGAGCGGGTCGGTGATGGGCGAAATCGTCAAGCGTACCGAAAACATCGTGACCGTGCGCGACAGCAAAGGCGAACTGAAGACTGTCGAAGTGCGGGCGAATGCGGAGATCAACATCCCCGACATCCCCGGCGAGAACACGGTCAATCAGTTGAAGCATCATCTGGAAATCCAGCGTATGTCCAAGAGCAAGGGCAACGTGGTCAACCCGGATGATTGGGTGAACAAGGTCGGCGCGGACACCGTGCGCGCATACCTGATGTTCGGTTTCGACTGGACGAAGGGCGGCCCGTGGGATAGTCAGGGCATCGAAGGCCCGGCGCGTTGGCTGCGTGACGTATGGGACATCGTGACGGCGGGCGCTCCGGCGAACGCGCAGGGTGAGGCCGACGCGGAACGCGCGCTGGAACGCCGCGTGCACCAGACGATCTACAAAGTGGGCACGGATCTGGAAAATTTCAGCTTCAACACGACGGTCGCCGCGCTGATGACGCTGAAGAACGACCTGAAGACCGCGCTGCGCGAACCCGGCAAGATCGGCGCGGCGGCGTGGACGGACGCGGTCAAGACGATGCTGCTGCTGATGGCGCCGATCACCCCACACATCGCCGAAGAACTGTGGGAACGCATCGGTCAGCCGTACAGCGTGCATTTGCAGGCCTTCCCGATCTACGATGCGGCCAAGGCGGCGGATGATATGACCACGCTGATCGTCATGAAGAACGGCAAGCCGGTCGACCGCGTGGATGTGTCCGCGAACATCGGGGAGCAGGAGGCCATCGCCGCCGCTATGGAGACGAACGGCGCGAAGCGCGCCCTGAACGGCGGCCAGCCCAAGCGTGTGATCTTCGTGCCTGGCCGCAATGAAGGCCAGAAGTCCGAGCCGAAGGTCAATATCGTCGTGTAACGTTGACCCCACCCCCCCTCCCCGAATTCAGTTGACGGAGGGACAGTTTTAACATTGGGAACCATTAAGGCACCGGTTCGAGGGGAAACAGATTTCGTAGGGACGCGCAACGGCGCGTCCGTTTTGCCCACGATCTGGCGGACGCCCCGTTGGGCGTCCCTACAATCCTCTCGATTGTTAAAAGTGTCCTGTCCTCAACCGAATTCAGGGAGGGGAGACCGCTTCCCCTCTCCCTTGGGAGAGGGGGGAGGGGTGAGGTTTGTTGAATAGGATACAAAATGAAAACCGTGCAAAACCCTGAACATATCGAAAAAATCCGGCAGGAAGTGATGCGCTTCCGCGAACTGCTCGACGTCATGAAGCTGCGGCTGGAACTCGGCGATCAGTTGTACACGGGGCTGTTCGCGCACCTGACGGAGGAAGAGAAGCAGGGCAAGCGCGAGAAAGACCTGCAAACGCTCGTCGCCTATCACCTAGAGGAAGATCAGAAGCCGCTAGAAGATGCTGTGCTGCGCATGCAGTTCGAGGCGCGCGACTTTGAGAAGGCGTTCGAGGAACTCTACGGCAAGATCATCACCCCGCCGCTGGAAGAGGATTAGACTATACTGGTAGTCAGTGTTTGGAGGGCAACCGCATGACTTTTACCGTTAGTCTCGATCCGACTCCGCTGCGCGTGCACGAAAACGGCACGGTGTATGTTGGCAGCACCCGCGTGATGCTCGAATTGGTGATTGAAGCTTACCAAGCGGGAAATAGCGCGGAACAGATTGTCGAAATCTGGGATGTGCTGAAGCTGTCTGATGTGCATCGCGTGATTGCCTACTACTTGGAGCATCGCGACGATGTCGAAGCCTACATGCGCCAGCAAGAGGCCAGAGGTCAGCTTTTGCGTGAGGAGAACGAGCAACGGTATCCCTCGGCGGAAACACGCGCTTATCTGCTGAAAAAATTGCAGGACAAGGGGATTGATCCTTTTCCCGACAATGACAATTAGGCTTCGAACACGGGTGACCAAATCACCTTGTTGTCAAAATATTCTGGCTCATCCACGGCGAGAATAAACTCAAAATCGCGGATAACCAGATCGAAATCAAACGGCTTGTCGATGTAGATCACGCCGGGCATAGACAGTCCGGCAGCGATCCGCTCATACGCTAATGGAATCAATGTGTTTTTGTCGTGAGTGAGCAGAATCCGTTGCGTAGCCGCCGAATACTCCAAAACCTCTTCGTCCGCCGCTCCATATATCGAAGTGTCTTGCACTCGAACAATATCGATGTTCAGTAATCTATGCTTCAAAGCAGCTTGCAGCGTTCCGCTCAGGTTTTCATCGGCCAAAAAGCGTATCACAGTCTTCTCTCGACTACGGGAACTCTATGCTCACTCCTCTACAATACAGAACGCATTAGAATTAAACAACATTCAACCTGTACTCACCGCAAGTAGCTCGAATTCCTAAACTCACGCTACAATGGGTCGATGAGGGGGTGACTTATGATCCGTATTCATCGACTACTGCTGCCGTTATTGCTAATCCTAATTGCGCTTCCGTTGCTGCTGGCGGCGCCCTTTGCCGCGCCCGCCGATATGCAGGGCGTGACTCCCGGTGTCACGCCGGGCCAATTTACACCCACCGTGTTTGTCCCCACGCCGACGTTCGCCGTCCCGGTGTATGTTATCACCCCGGCGACGGGCTGCGCCGCGCCGCTGTCCTCACCATTGGCATGAACATCGTCGTGCGCGGCGGCATCAACATCCGCTACGAACCGTCTATGTCCGCGGCTTTGCTCAACTATTTCCCGCAGCCGACCGTCGTCACGGTGATCGATGGGCCGCGCTGCGCCAACGGCTACAACTGGTGGCGCATCTCCGGCTACGGTCAGCCGGGTTGGGTGATCGAAGGTCGTCCCGGACGCTACTTCATCGAACCGTTTGGCCTGCCGACGGTTACGCCCACGCCCTCGCTGACGCCGTCGGGCTGTGTGTATCCGCTCAGCTTCCAGCTCGGGTCGCACGGTGCAGTCCGCTACCGCGATAATGTGCCGCGCCGCCTGCGCACCGAGCCGAATACCAACGCACCCGTCATCGTCGAACTGCTGGATGGCATTGCTTTTGAAATTATTGGTGGTCCGGTGTGCGCTGAGACATATAATTGGTGGCAGGTGCGGATTCTGACCACCGGCATCACCGGTTGGATCGCCGAAGGCCGACCGGGACGCTATTTTGTCGAAGTAATTTCTCATTGAGCGAGGGCTGAAGGATGACTGTCAACCAATCGAAGCTGATCTGTCACATTACCGGCAACCCGAACGTGCCGGGTATTGTCACCGCGAACATCCGCGCGTCTGCGGGCAGCGCTACGACCGTGGCGATTCTGCTCAAAGCGCCAGTCGGCACGCGCCAGCTCCCCGTGCTCGAAGTGCAAATCGATCCGGTGGGGACAGCGCTCAACGGCAAGGTCTACCAGTGGTTTAAAGTGCAGTTTCCCGATGGCGTGGTCGGCTGGGTGCGCGATGATCTGGTTTCCATCGAAGGCGATGGCTCCAGTTTCGGCTATCCGATTCTCGCTGCTGCTGCCTACGCCTTCGGCCTGACGCGCTCGCTCACGCCCGTCGCCATGTCCGCGCCCGCGCCGACTCCCGCCGCGCCGCCGACTCCCGCACCGGCTCCGGCAGCACCCGCGCCTGCCCCATCGACACCAGCCACCCCACCGACGCCCGCTGCGCCCGTGGCACCTGCCCCCGCACCGACTCCCGTCACACCCGCACCGGCACCCACCCCAGCGCCGATCCCCGGCCTCGTGACCGGGACGGTCATCGGCAAAACGGGGATCAACGTGCGCGAAACGCCGATCACCGGGACGGTCAAAGGCCGCATCGACTTCAACGCGCAGGTCAAGATCGTCGGCGGGCAGCCGCAAGGCGGCACGAGCAATTACATCTGGGTGAAGGTGGACAGCGCTATCGGCACAGGTTGGGTGCGCAACGACTTCCTGAGCATCAGCGGTGATGCCACCTCCTTCGGCTTGAGCAAAGGCGACGAATGGCCCGCCCCGATGGTCAATGACTGGTGGGTGCGCGGCTTCAACGACAACCAGAACCCGAACGAAGCGCAGCATCTCGGCTGGGACTTCGGCGCGAATGTCGGCGAACCCGTGCTGACTGCGCCCGTGAATGGCAAGGTGACGCGCATCCTCACCTGCACCAAATGCACCGCGGCCAAGCCCAGCACGGTCATGCAGGGTTTTTCGCTCGGCGACACGCGCATTTTCAATGATCCGGCATGGGGCTTTGGCTACGGCAACGCGGTGGTCGTGCGTTACCTCAATGCTGATCTGCCGCAGTCCACCAAGGATCGTCTGACGGCGAAGGGCTGGGGCGGGTCGCACCTGTACGTGATGTATGCGCACCTCTCGACGGTGGTGGTAGGGCTGAATCAGGATGTGGGGCCGGGCGTTCCGGTGGGCGGCTGCGGCAATACGGGCAACAGCGAAGCGTCGCACCTGCACCTCGAAGTGCGCGCCTCAGTCAACCCGCAGGATACCAACTGGTCGGCCATGCGTCCGCGTCTGCTCGACCCCGGCGTCGCTTTCCTGCGGTAGAACATAAAAGACTCAACGCAAAGACGCGAAGACGCTGAGGCGCAAAGAAAGGTTTTAATGACTTTTCCTTTGCGTCTTTGCGCCCTTGCGTCTTTGCGTTGAGTCTTTGTTTTCTTATTTCTACTCTGTGTTCTCTGTGGTTCAGCGTGCTTTTGTCACTCATTCCGCCGGAACGCCAGCAGCGAGTTGCCCGAGAGCACATACACGATTTGCTGATCGCTGTCGGCGTACACGTTGGAGATCTGCCCGAACAATTCCTCATCCGACGCGCGGTAGCTGTTGATGAATGTGCCCGCCATCGTCGTCTCGTAGACCGAGCGCGCCTCACGGTTGACGAAGTACAACCCCTGCGCGATCGGGTTCAGGTTGAGGAACATAGCGCTGTTGGCGTTCAACGACTGCCCCTGCGGGAAGCCGACGAAGGCGAACGGCTGAATATCCGCGCTCGTGAATTTGACGACCACCCCCTCTTGCAGCAGCAGGTAAATATCGCCTTCGTTGGTGATCGCGAAATCGAGCGCGCGGCTGATATCGGGGCGGCGTTCACCCGTGAAGTATTCGAGCGGCATGCCGGGGTACGCTCCGCCCGACGGATCGTAGCGCCAGATCTGATTCGCGCCCGGGTCGAGGATGTACATGCGCCCTTCCCAGAAATCGATGGCGCGCGGCGTTTCCCACGTTTCTATACCGCGCAGCTCCTGCGCCGTGCAGTCCTGCAGGAAGCGCGGCGGGCACGCGATCAGCACGCCGTTCTCGTCCAGCGCGGTGATCACATTGCTTTGCGCCACGCCCGCGCCGTTTTCTTCCCACGCAATATCGACGATGTTGCCGACCGTGTACTGAATCACCTGACCGCTGCGGCGCATCGCCTGAATCGGTACGCGCGAATCGGGGACGATGCTCAGACCGTCATCCGCCAGCGTGACGCGGTACACGAACTGGTTGCGCGAGTCGAGCACGTACACGTCTTCGCCCTGAATCACCAACTGCGTGAGTTCGGCGTTAGGGAAGGTGTCGACTACGCTCACCGTGCGCCGTTGGACGGCCAGCAGGCGGTCGATGATGGTGCGCGCTTCGCTCTTGAGGATCGACAGCGACGGATCGCCGCCCTCTTTGATCGCTTCGCAGTTGGTCGCCAGTTGGAGCACGGCATTCCACGCCGCCAGCGTCCCGGTCACGTCGTTGGAGGCGATGCCGCGCGCAGTCACGGCGGTGTCGTTCGCCCCTTTCACGCATTGATCGAATTCACTTTCACCCGTCCCGCTGATCCAGAAGATCACCACGAGGATGACGACGAACACGGGGATCAGCACGGTCACTCCAGCCGCCGCGGGCGATGAGAGCAGTCCGCGCGTTCCGCCCTCTTTCGGCGCGGGGACGATGCGCTCAAAGGCCTGCTGCATCGATTCGGTGACGTTCGCGGTGCTGCCCGCCGCGCTGCTCAACGCTTTGCGCACGCCGACGCCGCGCGTACCGGAGCGGCGCAGCGTGCCGGGTTCGGGCGCGTCAGCGCTGGCGGCGGGAGCGGCGGCTGGTGGCGCGGCTTTGGCTTCCAGCGTCGAGGCGGTCTCTTTGATGGGCAGCGCGACGGGCTGATCGGGCGGTACGAATTCCAGCGCCAGCAGTGTGATCTGCGTTTTGACGATCTCGCGCAGCTTCGCCAGCACCGCGCCAATATCTTCCAGCCCCACTGCCGCTTGGACTTCGTCCAGCGGCTGTTCGGCGAGCGCGGCGTCGGCCAGCAGCAGCCGCGTGTTGGCGCTCACCGTGTACTTCGCCATCTTGATCTCCGGCGTCATCTCCACGCCCATCGACACGCCTTTGAGCGCGGCTTTGTCGCTGAAATCCGCTGGGAAGGCCTGGGTTACGTCCTTGAGCGCCAGCAGCCCCGCCCCTGTGCCGATTTTGCCAAGGTACAGGTCCGCGCCGCGCAGCACCCCGGCGATCACGTTGGCTTCGTAGCGCCGCGGGTCGGTGCTGTTGTGCTCGAACAGATTCTCGTTGATGTTCGCCAGCACATCGCGCAGCGCGGAGGTCACACTGCCGCTGCTCTCAAAGTATTCATCCGAGGCGAGCTGCGCCATCCGCTCATAGAAGGCCGCCGGGGCAATGGTTTCGCCCGCCGGGGTGACGAGCGCGAAGAACGTATCCGTTTCGCGTCCACGCGCGGCGCGTTTGGGCGCGGCTTCCACCAGCAGACCGGGCGGTGCAACGCTGATCGCGCGCCCGCCAACGATATACAGGTGACCAATAAGGGCTTCGTACTCGATGGGCATGAGCTTGCCTAGCTGATCAAATCGGGCGAGAGATGATCCACACGGTTGAGATAGCGCACGATCATGTGGTCCTTTTCAAAATCGATGCGCGTGATTGCCGTGTTGTAATGCAAGTAGTAGACGCTCCGGTTGGGCAGTTGATTGAGCAGCGCCTTGATCAGCGCGTCCGTGAAGGTGCCGTGCGTGATGAGGGCGATCCGTTCGCTCTTCTCCGCCTGATCCTGCGCGCGCCGCTTAAGTTCCGCCGCGATCTTGATCGCGCGGCCATAGCACGCCGAAATGCTTTCCATGCCCGTCTGCGGGTTCCACCAGCCGGATTCGGTGACACCGTCCGGAATCACATAGTTGGGGAACTCCTGCGCGATCTGCGCGCGGGTGCGTCCCGGAAAACCCGTGATCTTGCCCGCTTCGTCAAGGTACACGCCGCCGTTTTCGTGCACGTCCACCCAGATTTCCGGCTGCATGCCGAGCGCATCCGCCACCGGGAAGGTGGTTTGCATAGCCCGGTACATGGGGCTGCAGTACAGGTGCGTAAACTTGATGCCCTGCGAGCCTAGCGGCTGCGAGTAACCGGTATTCGGGTTCGTCCACGGGTCACGGCTGGCGCCCGTGGCGAGGTAGGTCGCCAGCGCTTCAGCCTGCCGCTTGCCGAGGTCGGTCAGCGGCGCGTCGTTGACACGAGTCGCCTGCGAGTCGTCTGGCAGCGCATTGTTCGTCGATTGCCCGTGCCGGATGATATACAGTTCCAATTCGTCATTCACCCTTCGTTTGTTCAGGAAGTTTCTCACCCGCGTACTCAAGCACGATCTGCTCACGCGGAATCTTCGCATTGATTATTAACGCTTCAACCAACGGCTTATCAGTGCGGTCTTCGATGATGATAATCCGCTCGTCTGTGACCTGGGCCATAACCACCACATCGATCGGTGTACTCCGTGGGTAATCCGGAACCGCGATCACGCTGTAGACAAGATTGGCATCGTCAAGACAGGCCACCAAGCGGCCATCAAAGGTATTGCCCGCATAGCGTTCGACTTCAGCCCGCGTCATTGCTGCAAGGCGCACGGTAGTGCTTGTTTTTGAAAATTCTACGGTCGCCATAGTTCGATCCTTTCCTGACCTAAATCGACCACGATGACGTTGATTTTCAACTCATCGATCAACGATGGGACGAGCCTTTGAAATACACCATAGTAGGCTTTGGTCGGGATCGCAAGGTAGAGCGGCAGTGATTTCCCCAATTCTCGCAGCATGGTTCGATAAACAAGGTACTGCCCGATAGCGGTATACAAATCACTCATGGTCGAACCGCCATCAGCAAAGCACTTGACCTCAACTAGCAGAATCTGCTCTATAGCGCCATTGGTTACGCGGGTAGCTTGAATGTCGATGAATAGCCAGTTGAGTGGTGTTTTGAAACCAAACTGTCTATCAGCGACTGTCCAACCCGCTTTAGCCAGCGCGTTGACTACATTATCATGGCACTGATCAAGGGCTGGCATCGGCTACCGCTCATAGGTCTTGCTGTTGAGCGCCCACATCGGTTTGACATCCATGTCGAGATCGTCGCGCAGCCCCGCCTCATAGCGGAAGCAGCCTGCCGCCGCGATCATCGCCGCATTGTCCGTGCACAGATTTAGCGGCGGATAGCGCACGGGCAGTTCGGTCTGCGCGCGCATGGCCTGCCGCAGCGCCTGATTCGCGCTCACGCCGCCCGCCATGAGAATCTCCGTCGCCTTGTGCTCTTTGGCCGCGCGCGCCGTCTTTTCGACCAGCGTGCTGACCAGCGCCTTCTGGAAGCTGGCCGCCACATCCTTGACCGAGACATCGGCGCGCAGCACCGGGTCTTTATCGCCCTGCCGCGTCGAGGCGACCGTCGCCTCGCGCTTGACCGCCGTCTTCAGGCCGGAGAAGCTGAAATCGTAGCTGGAATCGGTCTTGGCGCGCGGGAAGTCGAAAGCGGTGGCGCTGCCCTGCAGCGCGACCCGTTCGATGTTGGGCCCGCCGGGGAAGGGCAAGCCGAGCATGCGCCCGACCTTGTCGAAGGCTTCGCCCGCCGCGTCGTCGAGCGTGCCGCCGAGCCGTGTGTATTCGCCGTGCCCGGTCATGAGCAGCAGTTCGGTGTGCCCGCCGCTCACGATCAGCACCAGCACCGGGAACACGATTTCGCGCTGCGCTTCCGTCAGCCACAGCGAGTAGACGTGTCCCTCAAGGTGATTGATGCCGAGCAGCGGCTTATCCAACGCCAGCGCCAGCCCCTTCGCATAGTTGATGCCGACCAGCAGTGACCCGACGAGGCCGGGGCCGCGCGTCACGGCAATCGCGTCGATCTTGTTGACGCTCACGCCCGCGTCGGCGATGGCGCTCTCGACCACATGCCCGATGGCCTCAATGTGCGCGCGTGAGGCGATCTCCGGGAAGACGCCGCCGTACTTGGCATGCAGATCGATTTGTGACGCGATGATATTCGAGGCGATTACCTTGCCATCGGTCACCACAGCGGCGGCGGTTTCATCACACGATGATTCGATTCCGAGAATGGTCGTCATAACACCTCAGTTCAGAGTTTACAGTTCAGAGTTTACAGTTCACAGTTAAATCGCATCATGGCTTTTGTACTAACTGTTTACTGTCCACTTTGAACTGTGAACTCGCCAACACTATCCAGCATAGCATGGTTGGGAAAATGTAACGCGGCAGCGCAAGTAAGAAGAAATGAACCAACGTCACATAGGCGATGAAACCGAGCAGCGGCAGGGTCAGCCGCCACTGCCGCCGCGAGCGCCACGCGCCGATCACGCCGAAGATCAGCGCGAGGTAGTGGAACACGTACAGCAGCAGCTTGGGGAAGAACTGCTCCCCGCCGATCACGCGTCCAATACCCGCAAGTGATCGGTCGTCGCGCAGCCAGTTGACCGCCAAATCGCGCAGGCTTTCGCCAGAAAAGAGCGTCGTGCCATGCGGTTGCAGGTATGCGCTCGCCAGTTCGCCGACGCGGCGTTGGAGGTAACCGCCAATATTCCCGCCGATCTGGTTGCTGGCGGCTTCCAGATAGTCGCCCTGCCGTTCGCTCATATCGTTCGAGGCTTCTTGACCTAGATTCTCGTTTAACTGCTGATCGAAACGGAATGGGTCATCCCAGCCGACCACGCTCATATACAGAAACGCGGGCAAGCCCTCCCCGGCGATCACGAAGCGCTGCCAGCGTGCGAGGTTGTAGACCGTCCATGTGGAGACGACCAGCGCGTAAGCGAGCAGCAGCACGCCGATTTTGCCCCACGCCCGCCCGCGGTACACGATCAGGAGGTGGATGGCGAGGCCGAGTGGGAACAGGAGCAGCACCGCCCGCGTCAGCGTGGCCAGCCCGAACAGCGCGCCCACCAGCACCAGCCGTCCCCACGTCCGCTGGGGAGCAGATGCGGCGGCGAGACTATCCACATACACGGTCAGCCCGAGGCTGATGAAGAAGATGTACGTGGTTTCGGTGAGGATTTTACCGCCGTCGAGGATGAAAATCGGGTTGACGGCGACGAACGCCGCCGCAATCAGCCCGGCGCGCTCATCCGCGATGCGCCACGTCAGGCGATAGGCACAGTAGGCGACGGTAGTCAGCATGAGCGCTTGAATGAGGCGGACGGCGACCACGCCGCCCGCCTCCCCGAACACCGCCCGCGCTGCGCCGACGATGATGAAGTACACCGGCGGTTGGCTCAGCACCGAGATATCTACGCCCGGCAAGGGCTGATCCGTCACCAACGTATAGCCATGATCGAGATAGAAATGCTCATCGCCGCCGCTGCTGCCGTAGGGCGTCAGCGGATCGAGCGGTAACACATAGGCGAGACGGAGACCGAAACCGATGACGAGGATGATCCAGAGCAGCGCCGGAGCGCCTATGTAGCGGCGAGACAGGAGGTTTTTCATAGCTCGAAAGTCTGCTAAACGACAGCGCATTATAGCGCGTCCCCGCGCCTGTGGATACAGTTGATCTCGTGGGATAATAGCCGCTGACGATCGGAAGGCGCCGTGGCGCTTCCGGTCAGGGGTATCGTGCAGCGGACGCGGCTTTGCGCGTCCTTACGTCACTGGGGAAACTATGGATCGCGTGATGGTGATCGGCTTGCTCGCGTCGTTCGGCGCGTTGATCTTCATACTGGAATTGGTGCGCCGCCAGAAGCTGCGCGAGGACTATTCGCTGCTCTGGCTGGCAACGGCAGTCGTGCTGCTGCTGCTGTTCGTCTCGCGCCCGCTGCTGGACCAGCTCGCGGCGCTCATCGGCGTAGTGACGTACCCGCCCGCCGCGCTGTTCGCCGTGGCGATCTTCTTCGTGCTAGCGATCCTCCTGCATTTCTCGACCGTCTTGACCAAGCTGACGCGCGAGAACAAGCGGATCGCCCAGCAGATGGCGATTTTGCAGCACGAATTGGAACAGGTGCGGCGCTCAGCCGACGTAGGTTTGGCGGGCGAAGATCAGAATCAGCATGAGGACGACCACATAAGCGGAGACCGCCCATAAGCGGCGCCGCAGCGGGTTGATGTCGTCGGCGATCAGGTGGCCGGGGATCTCCGGGTGGGAGCGCACAATGAACAGCGGCGCGATGCCGAACGCGAGCACCAGCCCGCCCAGCGCCCCGCCGATGTGCGCCCAGTTGTCTATTTGTACGTCCGCGCCGGCCGCATTCGTCACGAAGCCGAAAATGAGGTTGATGGCGAGCAGTTGAATCAGGGCGTTCATCTGGCGGCGCCCGCCCACGCCCAACAGTTTGCGGTGCTGGTACAGGTAGACGAACTGCGCGCCGAGCAGCGCGAATACCGCGCCCGATGCGCCGACCGAATAGCCACCGCCGCCGAGCAGAATGCTGGCAATCGAGCCCGCCAGCCCGCCGAGCAAGAAGATCAGCGTATAGCGCACATGCCCGAACAACTTCTCGATGTTCGACCCGACGACGTAGATCATGTAGGCGTTGAAGATGAGATGTAGGCTGCCTTCGAAGGCAAAGCCTCCGAACTGATCGTAGACGCCCGCGTGTAGGAACATGGCGGTGAACAGTCGATAGATGGCGCCCCCGCCGAGCACGGCGCTGCGTTCGTTGGCGCCCCACAGCAGCAGCGACTCGTCGAGTTCTGGCGAGAAGGCGCGCAGGATGAAAATCCCGATCATGATGCCGAGCAGCGTATAGGTCACCAGCGGCCGCACAGAGGGAATGTGCAGCGTCACCTGCTGTTTGGGGCGCGGTGAACTGCCGCCGGGCGGTGGGGCCCCGGCATCCAGTGGATGGGCGCGGCGTTTGGGATCGGGAGGTTGCTCATTGAGCATACGATAGGCTTTCGCTAGAATGTAAATTCAGGTGATACGGAGTGTCGATTATGCCCGCTTACGACTACCGATGCAATTCATGTGGACGCAAGTCCACCTTATTCTATAAATCCTATAAGGATTACGACGCGGCAACCGCGGCGCAATCCAGCGCGTGCCCGCACTGCGGTTCCCATGACCTCACGCGCGTGATCAACCGCGTGACGATTGCCAAGCCGGGACGCAATTACAGCAGCATGAACTCGCAGGAGATGCTCTCCGTGCTGGAAGGTGGCAACAGCCGCGAAGTCGGCGATATGTTCCATGAGGTCGGCGGCGACGCGGCGGCGAGTGACCCCGCTTTCGGCGAAATCACCGACCGCCTGCGCAAAGGCGACGCCCCCGAAAAAATCGACCGCGATCTCGGCGGCACGACCACCGAGTGAGCAGCGGCACTAGTCCGCTTTTGGGCGTTTGAACACGCCGAAGAATTTGCTCGTCCAGGTGCGCGACCCGGAACCATCGGTGGTGAGCAGATCGCCGCGGCTGCCGACAAATTGTGGCGTCAAGCTGACCAGTTCCCACCCCTGTTCACCGAGCGCGTTGAGGCGCGGCATGAGCGCCTCGACCGTAAATTCGGGGATGGGGCCTTTCCAATCACGGTACTGCATCAAGAAATCGGCTTCACGGTCGGCATTGGCTTCCAGAATAGCCGTGAGGTATTCCCAACGCTGCATGGCATCTCTCCTTATTGTTGATTCTGTATACGCAGTCCGGCGGCGCGGCGTTGCATGAGCGTCTGCCGTGCAGTGCTTGCCGGAGTGCGGGCTGTGTCTCTACAATAGACGGGCGTTCACAAATTGAGCCTCACCCCCGGCCCCTCTCCGAGCGGAGAGGGGTGGATAGCGGATACAAGGAGTCATGGGCCATGAAATTGCGATGGATGGTGGTGTTGGTGGCGGCGCTGCTGCTGATGGGCGTGCTGCCCGCGGTCGCGCAGGACGACGTGCTGGTCACGTTCACCTATGGAGACTTCAGCTTCAGCTATGACCCGGCGATCATGGGCGACGTGCAAGCGGTCGAGTTTGAAGGGGATGATCCGTCAGCCCAGCTCCCGGGCGGCGCGGATGCCCCCTATATCGAGTTCCTGTTCACCAATGACGAGAATACCACTGCGCAAAGCCTGTTCGATGTGGGCGGCATTCGCCTGTACCGCGTCGAGGATACCGCGCCGTATATCTACATGACGCCGCACATCAATGCGATCAACACGCTGATGAGCGGGCGCGTCGCGCTGGAGCAGTTCATGCAGACGAACCCGGATGCGAACACCTATGCGCTGCCATTCCTGCCGATTATGCCCGCCGCGCAGGTCATCCGCGCCCGCGTGGGGCTGCTGAACCTCGACACAGTCGGCGGCATCAGCTACCTGACGGCTTACCGGCAGGAGGCGTCGCCATTCACCGGGGACGAATTCCTGTATACATTCCAGGGGCTGAGCACGGACAACCAGTACTATGTGAGCGCGGTCTTCCGCCTGAATACGGAGCTGTTCCCGACCGAACTGCCCGCCGATTTCGACATGGATGCGTTCATTGAAGGCTTGCAGGACTACTTCGCGCAGAGCATCGACACGCTGAACGCGGCGACGCCGGATCAGTTCACGCCGGATCTCGACATGCTCGATGCGTTGTTCGCCTCGTTCACGTTCAGCGCGGCAGCGGCGAATTAGAAGAAACGACCTCACCCCCGATAAAGCAACCTCACCCCCCGACCCCCTCTCCGCTCGGAGAGGGGGAGCAGCACGTCCCCTCGCCTTTAGGAAAGGGGATTTAGGGGTGAGGTTTCAGAAACCATGAGGACTCCCCATGCACATTGTCATGTTCTCGATCACGCCGCTGTTCCCGGATTACGACATGGGCGGGGCGCAAAAACATCTGCGGGCGATTGCGCTGCATCTGGCGGAGGCCGGGCATCAGGTGACGCTGCTGTGTACGGCGCGCGCTGATACGCCGGTGCCGTTTCGCTGGCACGCCAACGCGCTCGTCAAGCCGATTCTGCCGTTCAAGCAGCCGTTCCCACATCCGTATGATACGGGCGCGCACAACCTCGCCGTGATCACGCAGATGATTGGCGATCATCTGGCGGAGGCGGATCGCTTCTATATTCACGACGGCGAATGGACGTTCTCGTTCAGCTACCCGCACCTCCCGACCGTCGCCTCGCTGCGCGACAACGTCTATCCGGAGACGGCGCAAGGCGCGTTTCAATTTCGCGGGCAGACGCTGTGCGTCCCGGCGGAGTATTCGCGGCAGTTCTATCTGCAAACGGCGGGGCGCTTCTTCCCCGATCTCGCGGATCGGCTGAAGGTGATTCCCAACGGCATGAACTGGAACCGCTATCGCTCCACCGAACCGCGCCGCATCCTCGACCTGATCCCGGTGGACCCGGCGCAGCATGCCATCGTCGTTCACCCGCACCGACCGGAGGCGAGCAAGGGCGCGTGGCAAACACTCGACGTGGCGGAACGGTTGGTGCGTGACCACGGCGTAACGAATTTGCGCGTGCTGATGCCCAAGTGGATCGGCACAGAAGGCGATCCCGGCGTGGCAGCGTTTTACGACGAACTGGAAGCGGCGATCAGCGCGCGGGGTTTGCGTGAGCACTTCGTGCTGCACCCGTGGATTCCCGCCGACCTGATCGGGGAATACTACAGCTTGGGGCGGGTGACGCTGGTGTTGGGGAACTTCATCGAGGCGTTCGGCAACACGGCCTATGAGTCGCTGGGCTGCGGCACGCCAGCGATCATCGCGCGGGTGTCGTCGCAGCGCGATATTCTGCCGGAGGCGCTGGTCGACAAGGTCGATTACGGCGACACGCAGAGCGCGGCGCGGATTGCCGCCGAGATCATCCAAACCGGGCGGCGCACCGCTGATGCGACGATGGCATATCTGCACACGCACTACCGCGTCGATGCGCAGTTGACGACCTACGCCGAGACGATCCTCAATGCGCAGGTGGTCGAGCCGCCGCGCTACGTCTACACGCCGATCAGTGAGCGGACGCGCTTCGTGCTGCCCGTGTGGTGCTACCGGGGCGCGCGCGGCATTTATCACGACTTCCGCGCCGATTACACCCACGACGCGGCGCTCGAGCAGTTGATCGACGCGCACCCGGACGGGTTCACGCTGGCGGACGCCGACCGCGATCAGGTCATGGCGTGGTATCGCGCGGGGCTGGTCGTGCCGATTGGGTGAGCCTCACCCCTAACCCCTCTCCGAGCGGAGAGGGGAATTGCTTCTCGTTAGAATCAAGCGAGCGCCCCATGTGGAGCGCTCGCTGCGTGCTTAGTTGTTGGATTGCAGCATATTCTGGCCGCCGGATTTGACCGTGATGCGCTTCGGCTGCGCTTCCGGCGCAATCGGCAGGTGCAGCATCAGCACGCCGTTTTCATACGTCGCCTCGACCGCCTCGCTGTGGACGGAGCGCGGCAGGGTCAAGCTGCGGCTGTACTTGCCCGCGCTGCGTTCCACGAGGAGCGCGCGCTGGCCTTCCTGCGGGGTGAACTGCGGCACATCGACGCTGATGGTCACGATATTCTGATTGAGCGTGATGTTGATGTTATCCTGCTGCACGCCGGGGATGTTGGCAATGACCGTGTACCCTTCGTCCATCTCGTAGACGTCGACGGGGAGCGCGTAGTTCGCTTCGACGGTGGGCCATGCCGTGCGCCACGTTTCGTCGAACAGGCGGTTCATTGCAGTTTGCATCGCCGCCATTTCGCGCAAAGGATTCCAACGAATGACTGTACTCATAGTAGCTACCTCCACTCACCAAAAAACCTGCGATAGAAATGGTTACGCTTATAGATTTAGCGCAGGAAGATCAGAAAAAGATCGGCGAAATGTAAAAAGTTTGTAGGAATCGGATGCAGTGAGTGACCGCGGCAGGTAAGTGCGTAAAAGTCCGTGAAACTTGATTTGGGCCAGCGGACGCAATGAATTGCGTCCCTACATAAAGCCGATTATTCACGTAGGGACGCGATTTATCGCGTCCGCAAAACGAGCGGTCTTCGCCGACGTTTTTTCGCAGTGATGGTATAGTCAAAGCACCACATTACTTTGAGAGGACATCACTTATGACCTTGCTGAATTTTCAGGTCGTGCGCGATCTGCTGGCGGCAGCGGAACAAGCGCCGATTGTGACCAATGGCGTGGCGACGCCGGGGACTGGACAGGCCAGGAGTACGGCGGCGGGTTCGACCGTTACGCGGTTGGTCAATGACGCGAAAACCAAGAACATTCTGACGACACTCACGCCGGAGATGCATAGCGTCCAGTGGACGGAGAACGGGCGGGCGTTCACGGCGCTGCTCAACACGAAGACCGGGGAAATTCTGCTCAAGTTTGAACCCGCGCGGCGGTAAAACTGACCTCACCCCCGACCCCTCCCCGAATTCAGGGAGGGGAGACAAATCAGGTTCGTAAGAGCGAGCGATTTGCCGTTTTCGGGATGTTCGTACAGTAGTTACGCGGACGCGCAGAAGCGCGTCCCTACGAAGATCGGCTGAGGGCTTTTTTGCGGTCGAAGAAGCCGAAGACGAAGGCGACGCCGAGCACGATCAATGGCAGGGCGATGAAGGCGCTCCCGGTGATGACTTCGCCGCCGAGGATCACGCCGAGGATGACAGCGAGGCCGGGGTTGACCAGCGCGTAGCTGGTCGCCAGCGCGGGCGAGACATTCTTGAGCAGATACATGTAGGCGGTCATGGTCGCCAGCGACCCGGCGGTGATCAGGTAGACGAGCGCGGCCAGCGCGCCGGGTGTCGGCGCGGCGGTGATGCGTTCGCCGCCCGCCAGCGCGCCGATCACGAGGATCGCCCCGCCGATCAGCATTTCGGCGGCGTTGCCCATCGCGCCCGGGGGCATATCCAACCTTTTGACGAGCAGCGACCCGAACGACCAGCAGGTGATCGCCACGAAGATGAACACCAGGCCGAGCGGATTCGCCTGCAAGTTGCCTTCCAGAGTCAGCACGCTCACGCCGAGCAGACCGACTCCCACGCCGATCCATTCACTGCGCTTGGGGCGGTTCCCCCAGATCATGCTGAAGATGAGCGTAAGGAGCGGTGAGGCGGCGATCAAGCTGGCGGCGAGGCCGGACGAAATCATGGTTTCGGCATACGCGGTGTTGCCCATCCCCATGACCAGCAGCAAGAACCCGACGATCCCCGCGCTCAACCACTGGCGGCGGGTAGGCAGTTTCGCGCCGCGCAGCAGCAAAAAGCCGAAGAGCAGCCCCCCGGCGATCAAAAAGCGGATGCCCATCATCAGGTAGGGCGGGAAGCTCTCAAAGGTGAAGCGAATGGCTAGGTACGTGGTGCTCCAGATGATGTAGACCGTGAGCAGCGCAATCATCGTCATGGTGCGGCGGCTGAGGACGATCCCGCCCCCGACACTCCGAGCGGCACTGATAGGTGTGCTAGACATCTGTATTTGCTCCTTCTTGAACCCTCTGATTCTATGAAGTTTGCCCAGCATTTGACAGCACCATTTAAAACCATTAAGCTGAATTTATGAAGATATCGAAGGTGATTCGGCGGAATGGGTTTACAAATGGATAGCACAATGTGGCGGCTGCTTAAGCTGCTGCAAGAGAACGCGCGGCTGTCATTTCGGCAGATTGGCGAGGCGGTCGGGTTGACCGCGCCCGCCGTCACCGAGCGTGTTCGGCGTTTGGAAGACGCGGGCGTGATCAAGGGGTATCATGCGGAGATCGATCTGGCGAAAGCCGGGCTGCCGATCATGGCGTATGTGCATCTGGTGTCGAACGGCCCGCAGTCGGTCGCGTTTCGCAAGACCGTGCATGAGATGCCGGAAGTGATTGAATGTCACTGCGTCACGGGGATCGAGTCATACATCCTCAAGGTGGCGTGCACATCGGTGCCGCATCTCGAACATTTTCTGCTCGGACTGAAGGATTATGGCGATATGCGCACATCACTGGTGCTGTCGTCGCAGGTCAGCCGCCGCGTGATCGACGAATGGGCGCTGCACCCGGACGAGGAACGCCCGAAGCCGCCGAAACGTTAGTTGGTCAGGTTAGCTGAGGTGAATTGAGCAGTCGCGCCGTTTACATTCAGACCGACTGTTCCGTTTAGATAAGTCGCGTCATTGGCTTGCAGGACGAGCTGATCATTCAGATAGATGCTGATGTCCGCGCCGTTAGCGCTTACGCGCAGTGTATAGGGCGTGTTGGCGAAAATTGGCAAGGTAGCGACAGCCAATTGTTCATACTGCCGTACGGGAAAGAACCGGACAAGGTTGATTTGACCGCCATTGGCAGTACTGATGCGCGCCATATAGCTTCCCTGCAGAGGATCGGTTCGTGAGCGGAAAATTACACCAGCGGCGGCGCTCGCCGTGCCATTGATGATGCTGAAGGTTGTGTCATAGCTGAAGTTTGCCCCAGTGATGTTCTGCGCCATGTAGAACGAATCGGTTGCTTCCTGAACTGTTCCTTGCAGGGTACTACCGAGGGACTGCCAGTAGCCATCTGAGCTAATCAGCGCCCAAGCCATGATGTTCGTTGCAAAGGCTGGGCGCTGGATAGCGATGTTCGTGGGCGGAGACTGCGCGACAGCGGTGCGGGGTGTAGGTGGACTGGGCAGCGTTGGAAAGAGTGTAGGCGTCAAGAGCGGAGGCTGCGGCGTGCTGGTTGGGACAATCTGAGTAGGAATCGACGTGAGCGTGGGGGGCGTGAGGAAATCCTGCACCCTTTGCGTCAACTGTTCAAGGTTGTTGATGCCAAACACGAAGACAAGACGCCGATGATCGCGGCGAGCACGTTCAGCGGTGAAAGAACACAGCCAGAAAAGGTCAACCAACGTTTTGGCTTGTTCGCCAAGGCTTAGGTCTTTCGTAAATTCGTTATCGCAACCTTCTTGAAATATGAGGAACCTAGAACAGTAATTTACCCACTATACTTTGCGTTTGCAAGAAGACTCAGTCGCTAAACATGGTTAGTTGGTTGTCAGATTGGGAGTGATGGATGAGGCGGCGTTGTGCAGGCGCGAGGCAGTCGTCGAGGTTGACGGGCGGTTGGAGATCGGAGGTAACCTCCACCGGTTGAAGTTCGGGGACGATCTCGGCGCGCAGGCGCCGATAGTAGTACCGGACGAGGCGGTGGGCCATCGGTTCCCGGCTGAGCAGCGCGAGGCAGGCCGCGGCCGTCTGGAGCTTCCCCAAGCGCCAATCGACGTAGGCGGCTGAGATCAGCAGCAGGAGTTTGTCGCCGCGCAGGTTTAACTGCGTGACGATGGTCGCAGCTTCGTGCAGCGCGTCGAATACCCCCTCAAAGTTGGATTGCGCCGCCCCCACCCGTGCCAGCGCGATCAGCGCCAGCGCGGTCTCACGCGGGGCGTGCCGGTTGCGGAAGATCGTGCGGGCGCGCCCCAACAGGGCGAGCGCGTCATCCAGTCGGCCTTCGATTTCAGCGACCAGCCCCGCATGGAGCAGCGCGCTGCCTTCGAGGGAACGTTCGCTTAATGCCTGCGCGAGCTCCCCCGCTTGCTGGAACAGCGCGCCCGCCGCTCGGGTCTCCCCGCGGACGAGCTGGAAGACGCCGTAGTTGAGGGCGTAGGCGGTTTCGCCCGCGCGGTCGGCGAGGGTCAGTTTGAGCGCATGACTCTTTTCGAAGTAGCTTTTCGCGAGGTCATCGAGCTCACGATTCATCGAGATCAAGGCGAGATGGGTGAGGATGATGCTCAGGCCGCGCTGATCATCGATCTCCCTGTAGACCGCGAGCGCTTCGTCGCACAGGTCTTCGGCGAGGTCGAGATCGCCGCGCAGCAGCGCGAGATAGCTCAGGTGGCAAAGGCTGCCGCCCACGCCGTGGCGGTCATGGATGCGCCGTTTGAGCGCGAGGCTTTCTTCCTGATAGTTCCAAGCGGTGTCGTATTCCGCGCGATTTTGTGCGAGCAGCGCCAGATGGTTAAACGTATCGCTCATGCCGCGAATATCGCCGAGCGCGCGGCGAATCCGCAGACTTGCATCGTAGTGGTGGCGGGCGTGGTCGTCCATGCCCTGAAACAGATTGACGCGCCCGAGCAGATCATGGCACATGCCCAACCCCTGCGGTTCGTTGAGCGCGGTGCGCAGCATGAGCGCTTCCGTCAGGTAGACTCCGGCGCGGGCATAGGCTCCGGTTTCGATGGCCACCTGCGCCATCATCTGCAGGGCATCGGCGACGCCGCTCTTGTTGTCGATGCGGCGGTAGTAGACCAGCCCTAAGCGCGCGTTACTGTTGGCGCGATCCAGATGCCCGGCGCGGATTTCCACTTCGGCCAGCCCGAGGCGCGCCGCCGCTTCGATCTCCGGAAAGCCGAAATCGAGCGCCTTTTTCAGATAGCTGCGGGCTTCGTCCTGCTGACCGATGAAGAAATGGGCGCGGCCCATCAGGATGTACACGCTGCCCCGGCGCGGATCGTCCGGTTGGCTTTCGAGGATGTCGAGCGCGCGCTGCAGCCACGTCAGCGCCACATCAAACAGCGCGGTCAGCTTGACGGCGCGTTCGGCGGCCATAATCAGATATTTCACCTCTTTGCTGGCGTCGCCGGCCTCGTGCCAGTGGTAGCGCAGAGCTTCGGCGTGCAGCAGCGGGTCGGAGTAGAAGGTCTCAATGCTCACGGCGACATGCTGATGTAACTGCTGCCGTTCACGCGCATCGAGATCGGCGAGGGCGGTCTGGCGCAGCTTTTCATGGGCGAAACGCCACACTTCGCCTTCGACTTCGCCGACCGCCGCATTGATCGTTTCGATCACCCACCCCTCAACGTCGTCGACGCCGTGCGTGCTCGCCAGCCAACTGAGCATCGCCAAATCGATCTGGCGGCCCTGCACGGCGACCAACTTGAGCAGCGGCTGCGCCCCGGCGCGGACGTGCGACAGCCGCCGTCGCAGAATGGCCTGCACGCCGCCGGAGAGGATCGCTTTGGGGAGCGTGCTGCGCCCGACTTTATCCAGATCGCCCGCTTCTTCGGCCAGCGCGCGCACGGTTTCGACCAGAAAGAAGATATTGCCTTCGGTCTCGTGTTCGAGCATCTCGACGACTTCGGGGCGCTGATGCCCGAGCATCGACTCGGTGAGTTCGGCGATCTCCGCCGTGGTCAGGCGTTCCAGGGGGAGCACACGCGCGACGGGCAGGCGTTCCGGCAGATTCGGGCGTTCGTCCGCCCGGTAGGTGCCGATGATCAGCATGGGCAGTTGGGCTTCGATCATCTGCTTGAGCAGATCCAGACTTTCGACGCCCCAGTGCAAATCTTCGATGATGAGCACGAGCAGTTCGGACTGGCGGCGGAAGAGATCGATGATGATGGCGAACAAGCGCTGGCTGGCGGCTTCACCCGTGAGTTCCGTCATGATCGGTTCATCACTGCCGCGGTCGGTTTTGGCGATCAGCGTTTCGATGTCAGGCACGAGCGCTTTGAGGACGTCGATTTCGAGCGGCGCGAGTTCAAGCCCCAACACCAACTGGCGGAGCGGGGAGCGCCACGCCTCGTAGGGTTTGCCGCCCGTTTCGGGCAGGTAGCTGCGCAGCACGAGCGCGCCATCGACCAGCGCGCGCGTGGGAAGTTCATCGACGAGGCGCGTTTTGCCGACACCGCTTTCCCCGGCGATCAACCACGCGCTGCCCAAACCCGTCTTGGCGCGTTTGAGCGCTGCCACGAGGGTCGTCAGTTCTTTTTCGCGCCCGACAAAGCGTGAAGCCTGCAAAAAGCTTTCGCGCGTGCTGACGGTATCGATCGGAATGTCGGCGCGGATGGCGTCACTCAGCGCTTTGATGGCGGCTTCGGCGCTGGCATAGCGATCTTCGGGGCTTTTGGTGAGCAGCCAGCCGACCAGCATGCGCATATCAAGCGGGATGACGCTGAGATCGACGGGCGTGTACAAGACGTGCTGCATGAGCACATGCAGCGGCTTATCGGCAAATGGATAGCGCCCGGTGAACATTTCGTAGGCGATCACGCCGACCGAATAGAGATCGGCGGCGTAGGTGATAGGCGCTTTGCCGCCGATGACTTCCGGGGCCGCGTAGCTGAGCGTGCCGCTCACCGCTTTCGCGTGATTCAAACCACTGGCGAGGCCAAAATCCAGCACTTTGACGACGCGCTGCTCGCCGCGCTCGATCACCAGCACATTGCCCGGTTTGAGGTCACGGTGGAGCATGCCGCGGCGATGAATGTAGGATAAGGCCCGCAGCATTTGCGCCAGCAGGTCGACCTGCACGGTCAGCGGCTGACCCTGCCCTGCCTCGATGATGGTGCGGGCGTTTTCGAGATATTCCATCGTGAAGTAAGGGCGGTGTTCGCCGTCGAAACCATAGTCCGATACGCTGATGATGTTCGGGTGGCGCAGCGACGCCAACGCTTCGAATTCCTGCGCCAGCGTGAGGCGCAGCTCTTCCGAGGTCATGCGGTCGTCACCGAGACTGAGGGACGCATGCACGCGTTTGAGCGCGACGGTGCTGCCGGTCAGACGATCCTGAGCGAGGAATACTTCGCCCATCGCCCCTTTGCCGAGCGATTCTCCTACGATGTACCGTCTGTTGATAGTCCGGCTCACGATAACGACCTCGAATGCCTTGATGCGCTACAACATAATCAACATTCTATTGTAAAGTGATAACTATCAACATAAATTAATATACGGGTATGATGAACCAATGCAACTAGACCTGATTGAAATGGTGTATGGTGGGAACGCGCTGGCGAAAGTGGATGGGCGACCGATCTTTGTGACCGGTGGTCTGCCCGGTGAGCAGGTGCGCGCGACGATCACTCAGGACCGTGGACGATATGCTTTCGCAGTTGTGGACGAGGTGCTGACACCGTCGCCACACCGAATTACACCGCGCTGCCCGTATGTTCGGGCGGGAACGTGCGGCGGCTGCCAGTGGCAGCACATCGACTATGACCAACAACTCCTTTATAAGTCGGAAATTGTGAAAGCGCAATTCCGCCGCATTGGGAAGTTTGACGAGGTGCTCGTCCACCCGACGATTGCCAGCCCCGACCCGTGGTTCTACCGAACGCACGTGACCTACCACCGTTCGCCGGAGGACGAACTCGGCTTCATCGCGCCGGACGACCGCACGGTCACGCCGATTGACGAATGCCCGATCATACGCCCAGAACTGCTGGCGATGCGTACGGCGATCACCCCGACGGCGCGGCGCGTGCGCTGCATGGTTGGAACCGATGGCAGTGAGCGCGTGGTCAGCCAGAGCGACGACGGTTCGCCCGCAGCGGCGGATCAAGGCGACGACGAGACGATCAGCGCGGCAGCGGCGGACAAAGTGACGTTCACGATTCACGGTGAAACCTTCCGCGTGAGCGCGGGCAGCTTCTTTCAGGTGAATCTGGCGCAGGCGGCGCGGCTGGTCGAACTGGTCATGGATCAAGTGGATTTGAGTGGGCGCGAGCTGGTGCTCGATTTGTACTCTGGCGTCGGCTTGTTCACAGCGTTTCTGGCGCAGGGGGCGAAGCGCGTCACGGCGATTGAACTCGCGCCGAGCGCGGTCAGCGATGCGCGGGTGAATCTGGCGCGGTTCAACAACATCGACGTTTACGAAGGCGCGACCGAGGCCATGCTGCCGCGCGTCAAAGGCAAGTTCGACGCCGCCGTGATCGACCCGCCGCGCGCGGGGATGCACGCGAAGGCGATCGAAGCGCTGATCGCCCGCGCGCCGCGCCGCATCGCCTACGTGTCGTGCGACCCGTCGACCTTGGCGCGGGATGCGCGGCTGCTGGTCAACGCCGGGTACACGCTCACGCATGTGCAGCCCGTCGACATGTTCCCGCACACGTATCACATTGAATGCATGGCGGGGTTCGAGAAGAAGTAAGTAGTTCAGAATCGTCACTGCTAACTGATCACGGTAAGGCGGGCGATGACTAGAATCACGATCATGGCGTTGGGGTCACGGGGCGATGTGCAGCCGTACATCGCGTTGGGGTGGGCGTTGGCTGCTGCTGGTTATGCGGTGCGCGTGGCCACATTCCCCGCGTTTGCGCCGCTGGTGCTGGAACGGGGACTCGACTATCACCGCGTCGAGGGCGATGCCGAAGCGCTGGTGCAGGCCGCGATGACGAGCGGCATGAATACGCGCAACCCCGTGAAGCTCATGCAGGCGCTGCGTGAGTCGTATGGCGAATTGGCCAGCGCCTATGAACGCGCCTTCCTTGCCGACGATCTGCAAGACTCCGACTTGATCCTCAATCAACTGCCGGGCGGCGCGTATGGGCGCGATGTGGCGGAAAAGCTGCGTATTCCGCACATTCCGGTATCCGTGATTCCCCTGCTGCCGACGCGCGCCTTTCCGATTCCACTACTCGCGGCGCGGTCGTTCGGCGGCGCGCTTAACCGCGCGTCGTACTTTGTCGCCGAACGCCTCTTCGGGGTGATGATGGGCGCGTCGATCCAGCGGTTCCGGCGAGCGTTAGGTCTGGCGTCCGCCGCGCCACGGAGTGCCGATCCACAGCCTGTCATTAACGGTTTCAGCTCGCTGGTCGTGCCGCGCCCGCCGGATTGGGGCGCGCACGTGCACCTGACCGGGTGGTGGATTCTCCCGGAAGCTGACTGGACGCCGCCCGCCACGCTGACCGATTTTCTCGCAGCGGGGGATCCGCCCGTGTTCATCGGCTTTGGCAGCATGATCGCGCCGGATGCGGCGGCGCTCACGCGCACGTTGATCGCGGCACTGGGCCAGGCCGGGCGGCGCGGCGTGATCTCGGCGGGGTGGGCCCGGTTAGGCGGTGATCTGCCGGATACGATTTTAAGCGTGGACTATGTCCCGTATACGTGGTTGTTCCCGCGGATGGCAGCGGTGATTCATCATGGCGGGTCGGGGACGACGGGGCTGGCGCTGCGTTCCGGCGTGCCGAGCATGGTCGTGCCGTTCGCCGCTGATCAGCCGTACTGGGGTGAACGCACGCGGGTGCTCGGCGTGGGCGTCGCGCCGATCCCCGTGAAGGCGCTGACGGTCGACAACCTCGCGGCGGCGATCACGCGGCTGACAGCAGATGCGGAGATGCGATCCCGGGCGGCGGCGCTCGGGGCCAAACTCCGTCAGGAAGATGGCTTGGGTTCGGCGGTCAAAATTGTGCGGGGAATCATTCCGCCGTGAGGCTCACTCAATCGAAAGCTGCACGTGATCGTTCGCAGTATCCCACTCGCCGACTTTGCCCGTGTGCCCGTTGTAGAGCAGTTGGATCAACACGAAGATTTCGGCTTGCAGGCGTTCCGCCGACACGAGAAAGTTGGCTTTGGGCTGCTTAGTCGTCTTGTCGGTGAGCGTGAAGCGGATCAACCGCGCGCGCACCTGATCGACCTCGTTGGCGGGGCGGTTGGTGAAGGCGACGGCGGGCATGGATGCGAACTGCATTGCGCGGAGCAGATCACCGGCTTCGGCAGCGCTGATTTTGCCATCTTCCACCATTTGAATGATCTTCAGGCGTGGATCCGGATGGACGCCGTGACCATTGCCGTTGCCGTTGGTTGGCGCCGTGATCAGGGCGCGGCTGACCGCGTCGATGGTCCCCGTCTCCTGCGTTTCGAGCATGGTGCGGCGGGCGGCGCGGCGAATGGAGTCGGGGTCGAGGCTGACGCGCTGGAGCACGTTGACGATGGCGTAATCCGGCTTCTTCATCAGGGCGAGCAGCAGATGATCCGAGCCGATTTGTTCCGAGCCGGAGCGGCGCGCCTCGTCAATGGCGTATTCGATCACACGGCGTGTTTCCGGCGAGAGTTCGACCACGCGCTGGGCGGCATGTACCATCGTCGGCGAGAGTTCCTGCACCATCGGCAGCACATCGCGATACTGGAGGCTGAGGTCACGCAGGATGCGGTAGGCGCGGCTGTTGGAAACTTCCAGCATGCCGAGCAGCACATGCAGGGGAAGAATAGCGGGATGATCCATATCGAGCGCCTCACGTTCTGAGGCGTTCAACACCCGCCGCGCTTCCGGACTGAATTTTTCCAACCGCTGAGTCATTGCGTTAGTCTTCTGTAACCTACATCAAGAGAATTATAGCAGAGTCTGTTAAACGCGCTGGTCTAACGGGCGCGCCGCGCGGTTTTTTTCACGAGTTTCACTTTCCTGACACGGACATGACGGATTGCACTACTTGCGGAATTTATTTTGCGTAAATATTGCATAGAGTGAAACTAAAGGGGGAGTCATGTCAGCAATCTTGGTCGCCTACGCTTCTACAGGGGGATCCACTCGCGAAGTCGCGGAATTCGTGGCGACGACTCTGCGCGACGCCGGACTTGAGGTGGTGCTCAAGCCTGTGACCGAGGTGCCGTCGCTGGAAGGTTACGGGAGCGTTATCCTCGGCGCGCCGCTCTACAACACGCTGCTGCACACCGATGCGCGGTTGTTCCTCAACCGCAACAAAGTGGATTTCGACGGCCTGAAAGTGGCCATTTTCGCGCTCGGCCCGGTGGGCAAGGGCGATGCAGGCGACTTCAAAGGGTCGCAGAGGCAGCTTGACATGGAGCTGAAGCGTTTCCCGTGGATCAAGCCGGTCGCGCTAGCGTTGTTCGGCGGGAAGATGAAAGCGACCGATGCAGGATTTCTGCTCAACAAGATTTTCAAGCCAACACCCGCGGTGGATTACCGCGACTGGGACGCGATCAAGGCGTGGGCGGAGGCGCTTCCGGAAAAGATCAAGGACTGAGGGAAAAGATAGGACTGAGTCAAAGAAGGACTGAGGACTGAGTAAGAGACAGGACTGAGGACTGAGAGAGGACAGAATCTACAAGCCCTGACTCAGTCCTCGAACCTCAGTCCTCAGTCCTATTGTTTATCGTCCTCGAACCTTAGTCCTCAGTCCTGATGGGTTACTCCGCGGCGGGGAGCAGCAAGGGCTGCCCGTTGACCACCGAATACCAGAATGGAATCCAGCCGATGCCGAACAATTCGACGGTGATGTCTTTCTTGTAGGGCGTGACCGGGTAGTTGTCGATGGTCGTCGCGATCTTCGCCCACTTCTCGTTGATGGCGGCAACCACTGCCTCGTATTCACGCACCGAGCGTTCGCGGTCTTCGGCGATCTGCTGCAAGTCGAATTCGTGCAGTTCCTTCGACCCCTTCGAGCGTTCTTTGTAGACGGCGGCGCGGCTCATACGGGAGAGCGTGAACGAGGTGCGTCCCTGCAGCAAGCCGAGCACCGCCTCGCCGGTGGTGAACAACTGCTCGCGCTTGAGGTTGGAGAGTTCGCGTTTTTCCGCTTCCAACTGCTGAATTTTGCGCTTCTCGTTGTCGTCCAGTTTGTTGATCACGCCTTCGTACTTGGCGGTCAGCGCGTCCATTTCGGCGTCGCGGCGTTCGCGCGCAGCCTGCTGGAGCTGCGCTTGGAACACGCTCAAATCCTGATCCGGGTTGCCGTACAGGTCGAGCGTGGCGTTGAACGGGATTTGCAAGCGCACCGTCGCGTACATCATGTCGATCAGTTCGCGCTTGAGTGCGGTGAGGCGCTTGGCATCGGTTAGCCCGCCGGGGAGATCGCCAAAGAGCGCATTCGGCACCTGCGGCTCACCGGAGACGCGGCGCGTATCCAGCGACTTGACGCCGTAATCTTCCCAGCGCACGAGGCCGGAGCGATCCACATCCGGCACAAGGTAGCTGTACTGGCGGACGACATACGTCTGGATTTTGCGGTCGCTAAAACGAATGGCCACCTGCGCCAGCAGATACGGTTTGTAGGCCAGCGCGGAGCCGCCTGTGCCGCCCATCGGCATCGCACCCATACGCTGGGTGTAGCGCATCGTCGCCTGATCGCTGTTGACGCCGGGCGCGAGGAAGTACTGTGGGGTGGCAGCGGTCACCGGGGGCTGATGCGCCGAGAAACCCGGCGGCACGTTCAGCGACTGCGAATAGCCCGTGGCGAGATTCTGCGTCGGGGTGAGCGGCGCGGTCGCCATGCCCTGCGTATGCTGCACATACGGATCGCGCGGGAGTTCGGGCAAGGCGGGGGGCGCGGGGGGGAGTTCCGGCAGTGCGGGCGGCGGTGGGGCGGTGCGCGCCGACTGCTGCGCCATTTGCGCGGCAAAGCCGACGGCGCCGCCCGGCGGTGTTGACTGCGGGGGGGGCGGCGGTGTGTACACCTGCGACGACTGCGGTGGTGGAGCATACGCTTGAGATGACTGCGCCGGAATATTCGCCGAGTAAGCGCCGATGCGCGCCATGAGCGCTGCGCGCTGATCGGTCATCAAGACCTGCACCTGCTGCCGGGTGAGTGGCCCGCGCAGATAGCTCATCGCCCAGCGCGTATGCACCATGATCGCGCCGTTGTTGTCGTGAACGTTGTGCATGACGAACGTCCGCGGCTTGATCTGCGGGATCATGCGGCTGATTTCGTTCAGGCTCAACTGGCTGTCGGTGGTGCTCAACGCCTGTAAGCCGCTGATCACTTTTTGCATGTCGTTTTCGGACTGCAAGCGTCCGATGAACCACGTCCCCGCGTTGCTCAAGCCCTTGTAGTCGAGGTCGCCGGGGTTCTGCGTGGCGAGAATCATGCCGAGACCGAAAGCGCGTGCCTGTTTAAGCAAGCGCAGCATCGGGACTTTGGTCGGCGGGTTGCGTGGGTAGGGCGGGAAGTAGCCGAACATCTCGTCGATGTAGAGCAGGGCACGCAAACTGGTCGTCCCGCTGAGCGTGCGCATCCAGCCGAGCACGTTTTCGAGCAGCAGCGTGATGATGAACTGGCGTTCGCTCTCGGAGAGATGCGCGATGTAGAAGATCGAGACGCGCGGACGACCATCTTTGGTGTAGAGAAGCGAGTGAATGTCCATCGGATCACCGCTCGTCCAGGATTGGAAGGATGGCGCGGCGACGATGTTGTTGAGTTCCATCGCGAGTTTGCCGCGGACGCGTTCGGAGATGTATTCGTCCAACGGGAAGACGCCGAGTTTGTTGAACGGTGGGCGCTGCACCTGCAAAATAATGTCTTCGAGCGTGAGGTCTTGCCCATTGCGCCACGCATACTCAAAGATGTTGGCGACGAGCACATGTTCTTTGTCCTGCACGGGCTGCACGTTGCGCCCGACCAGCGCGAGCAGCGCTGTTGTGATGCCGTTGATCTTCTCGCGCAGGGCTTCTTCGTTGCCCGCCCACCCTTCGCGCGGGGCGCGCAGCGAGGCGAGAATGCTGATCGGTAAGCCCGCGTCGGAACCGGGCGTGTAGATCGAGTAGCGCGCCGCGTACTTAAGCCAGCGCATGCGGTCGGGGACGATGCCCCAGCCCGCGAGACCTTCTTTCCACTGGTGCGCGACATCGGCGGCGTACTGGGGCACGTCGAGCCCGGCGCGGCGGGCGTCATCGACGTTGACCCACGGCTGAAAATCTTCGGGACGCAAATCGGGGAAGTTGAGCAGTAAGTTGGTGATGTCGCCTTTCGGGTCGACCACAATGGCCGGGATGTTATCGAGGATCGCTTCCTCCAGCAGGTTGATGCACAACCCGGTTTTGCCGCTCCCGGTCATGCCGACGACAATGGCGTGGGTCGTCAGGTCCCGCGAGTCGTAATACACCACATCATTGGTCATCCGATCCGCAGCGGGATCATAGCGGCGACCGAGGTAAAATGTCGTCGGCGCTTCGATAAATGGCATCGCACTACTCCCTAAAAGCTACTTCCCCGATTATAGCACAGATATTCTATACAAGGACTGAGGACTGAGAGAAAAGGGCTGAGGTTCGAGGACTGAGTCAGGGATCAACTGCTCATTCCTGTAATTACTCAGTCCTCAGTCCTGTATATACTCAGTCCTATTTCTTTTCGACTCAGTCCTCAGTCCTGTTTTTACTCAGTCCTGCCCTTAACTGCACGTCAGGTTGAGCGGGCGGCGCGCCTGCGCAAAGCGGCGGTTGAATTCCGCGATGTACTGCGCCGCGAGATCGGGATCGGTGATGATGAACATATTCTCGTCGTTGCTGTCGCGCGCGCCCGCCGAGAAGTTGAACGACCCGGCGATCACGATGCGCTCGTCGACGATGAACACCTTGTGATGCAGGACGAACGGTCCGCCGTCCTGCCGCGCATCGAGGCCCGCACAGAAGAGCGGCGTCAATTCGCTGAAGCGCGTCTCGCTGCCGGTCGTCTCGAAGATGCCCGTTACGCTGACGCCCGCCGCTGCCCGATCCAACAGTACCTGCCCGACGTCTTCCAGCGTGAACGAGAAGCTCATGAAGCGGATCGAGCGGGTCGCGCCGCTGAGGGTGGTGCGCAGCGCGCCAACCACATCATCTTCCGCGGCAAAGTAGATCTGCACCGGCGTGCCGTCCTGCGTGAAGGTCTGGTTTGCACCCCGTGTCGAGCGCGGGCCAAACGACCCATTAGCGAACATCTCGTCAAATTCCGCCTGATAGATCGCCACGGCGTTGCGCGAGCGCAGCGCCAGCGCGTTGTTGTTATTGCGGTAGGTGTCGTTGACCGTGTAGTTCCACGAGCCCGTCCAGACGGTGGTGCTGTCGAGGATCATGAACTTGTTGTGCATGAGCGCCGAGCGTTCGTCGTCCACCACGTTGGCGCCCGCGCTGATCACCGTCTGGATAGTGGTGTCGGTGTCCTGCATGGTGTGTTCGTCATCGACGACCATGCGGACGCGCACGCCGCGCCGTGCCGCATCGGCGACGGCAGTGGTCAGCGCGGGGCTGTTCCACTCGAAGGCGGCGATATCCAGCGTGCGGGTGACGGTGCCAATCGCTGCGGCGAGAATTTCATCAAGGCCGCCGCGATAGGTGCTGCGGTCGCTGCTGCCGGAGGGATTGGTGAAGAAAACCTGCCAGAAGCCCTTTTGCGCCCCAAAGCCCTGCGTGCCGATGGTGAAGGTCTGTAAGCCGCTGCTGGTGACCGCGGTGGGCGCGACCGTCGTCGCGGGCGCAGTTGTCGGCGTGACGACGCGCGTGCTGGGCGCCGTGGTGGCGGGCGGCGAGTCGAGATCAAGGCCGTTCGTGCCACAGTAGGCGGTGACGGCGATGACGATGGCACCGAGCAGCGTCAGCAGCGGATTAGGCTTGCGGCGACCGCTCGAACGGCTTGATGATGAACGACTGCTCGAACGGGTGCTGCTGGATGATTTACGGGCCATGCGGGTCGGTTTCCTCTGCATTAGGTGGCGAAGTATCGGCGGGAGGCGCGATGTGCCCCCACAGTTTCTGGAACAGGGAGCCGACAGACGGCTCAGCGGGTGGTTCGGGCGGCGGCGCGGCCTCGTCCACCGGGACCGGTGGCGGCGGTTCGGTGGGAGGCGGTGGCGGCGGAGCGTCTGGTTCGGCGGCTTGAGCAGGTAAAGGCGGCGGTTCGGTTGATGGCGCGCCGCCCGCACTGCTGATCAGCTTGGTCAAGCCCTGCACGGCACTGACGCCATCGGCGGCACCGGACTGCGCGCCGAACTGCGCCAACTGTTCCGGCGTCAGGCTGTAGCCGAGCGCCGAAGCCTGCTCGGTGAGGCGGTTGACCGCCTCATCCGCGCCCTGCGCGCTGATCTCCGCGCGGCGCCCGACAAAGCGATTCATGCCGCGCACGAGCTGGCGTAACTGCGCAATCTTGCTTTCGAAATCGGCATCGGTCGCGCCGGACGTATCCAGCTTGACCAGCTCGGCTTCCGCCCACTTCAACAATTCATTGGCCTCGTCGTCGCGCAGTTCGTCGCGCAGACTGGCATCCTCGTAGAGCGCTTCCAGCGCGGAGTCGACGCGGCTCATGCTTCGTCTTCATCCACGTCGAAGAACGGACGCAGCAGGTCGGCAATGGCGGTGTAGCCGTGTTCTTCGGCACGTTCGAAGGCGGTCTTGCCCTCAAAATCGACGGCGTACGGGTTGGCGTCATGGTCGAGCAGCCAGCGCACCATCGTCTCCTCTTCGAAGAGCACCGCGCCGTGCAGCGGGGACTGGGAGCCATCTTCCGTCGAGTTAATGGGCGTGCCCGCCGCCAGCAGCTTTTCAGCGATGGCGAGGCGACCGTAGAGCATGGGGTAGAACATCAGCGGGATGTTGTGCGCCCCGGTCGCGTTGACGAGTTCGGGGTCTTCCTTGAGAAAGAGCTCGACTTCGTCGGTGAGGCCGAGCATCGCCGCCGTGCAGATATCCAGCGGCGCGCCTTGATCCAGCAGATACTCGGCGATTTCGGTGTTGCCAACGTGCGCTGCGGCTTGCACTGGCGTTTCGAGCCACACGGCGTTTTCGTTCAACAGTGCAGGCTGCTCCGCCAGCATCGTCTTCACCTTGTCGAGGTCGCTGTGCGCAGCAATGACAAACTCGTTGATCAGGTCCTGGCTTAACTGCGGCTGATCAGTCATGGTGTCTGTCCCTTTGCATGTAGAGAAATCTTAGCTTGATCGTAGGACACTTGAGCGAAAACGTCAACGCGTTGGGCAGAATCTTTAGTCGAACGTCAATCTGGCGGGGTGATCTGTGTTACGGAGGGGATAACGGCAAGGTTGACCTCACCCGTAAATCCCCTCTCCGAAAAGACTGACAGCGGGACAGTTTTAACATTTCGAGACCGTCTTCCCTTAAATGACACCTTGTAGGGACGGCCTTTTGGCCGTCCGCTGACCACGGATGCGCAGAAGCGCGTCCCTACAATGGTTCAATTGTTAAAAATGTCCTGTCCTCAACTCCTTTAGGAGAGCGGAGAAAATCGGCGAGGGATGTCTTTACTCCGTGCCGAGGCGCAGCGCGATCAGGGTTCCCCCGTAATCCTCCGCTGTGAGGACGACGTTGTTCGTGGCCCAATCGAGGCCGATCGGTTGGTGCGACGGGACGAACCAGGCGTCGGGATCCTCCGGTGCGGTGAGGAACGTACCGGATTTGCCGGGCAGGGTGAGATAGAACCCGGTGCGTTCCGGGGCGTCTTCATCGCGCAGGGAGAAAGCAGGGCGACAAGAAGAAGGCGGCGGGCCCGGAAGGTTCCCAGGTGGGATAAGGGTGACGCGCGCTAGGCACCATGGTGCCAGCGCCCTGGCCGCGGCAAACTGGAGGTCGATCGCTCCGATCTCGGTTGAGCGATCCACCTGGTGGAGGATGCTAATGTCGCCCGTGGCGATCTCCACCCGCCGCAGCACTTCGTTCCCATTGCTGACAGAGGAAAAGACCGCGGTTTGACCGTTTGGCGCGATATCCCAGAGGTAGGGGAAGCCCTGCGAGTCCGTGTTTTCGGTGAGGGCGATCCTTCCCGTCGGTTCCAGCCGGTAGAGCGCGGGCGACCTGGTGACCTTCAGCGCTGAAATACAGCGTCCCGTCGGGGTGCGGTTGAATCGGGCTGTACACAGTGTCGGCTCCGAGGTCGCTCCCGAACGCGGCTAACAGATTCTCGGCCGTTATCGTCGGTCAGATTGCGATACTCACCGGTTTCCAGATCGAGCACCCACAGATCCGAATCGCGCAGCGTGCGCAGCGGCAACCCATCGATCAAGGCGACAAAGCGACCATCTGGCGACCAGTGTACAGACTCCGGGTCGAAGGATACGTCGTCGGGACGCTCGGCGCAGCTCAGTTCAACGCCAGCAAGATCGTACACGCAGATTTGGTCGCGGCTCGCGTCGGATCCGCTGACCATGGAGAGAAAACTCTCAGGTTGCCGCGGGAAGTCCAGATCTAGGCAACGCTCACCACTGTAGTCGCTGAACGGCTCGGCGGACTGCGCGCTGAGCGGCGTGGTGAGCGCGAACAGCAGTAACCCAGACAAGAGGCGAGCGAGATGGCGGGTGCTCATGGCTACTCCTTTAGATGAACATAGATGCAGGGTTAGGTGCCATTCAGTCGGAGGGCGAACAAACGCTGTCCGAAACCTTCGGCGAGCAAGATAGTGTTGTTCGCCCCCCAGAACATCCCCACCGGGAAGCGGGTCGAGGTCAACGGCGCTTCCGGATCGTCGGCGGTGGCGATGCGCAGGCCCTCTTTGCCTGGCAAGCCGAGGTACAAGCCATTGCGATCCGGGTTCTGGGGATCGTAGACGGTATAGGCAAGCGCTGTGCCATCAAATGACCAGCCAAAATAGGTGGCGAAGGGCGCGGTACTCGCGGGAAAGGTTTCGCCATTGAGCGTGGTGAGGAAGGCGTAGCGGATGCCCTCATCGCTGCCGCGCAGCCGGGCGAGCGCCTGACTGTGCCAGAGCACGACGTCGCCGCGCGGCGAGAACTCAATTGACGCCACGCCGACTTCGGTTTCACGGTCGATGGTGTGCAGCAGCACGGTATTCCCGGTCGCCAGATCAACGCGGCGGAGGGTGTCCTGACGGCTCGTCCCGATCACGTACACTCCTGTTTGGCCGTCCGGCGCGATATCCCAGTCATAGGGATAGCCATCGCCGCGCACGTTTGGCGTGAGCACCGCCAGTTGTTCGGCGCTGCCCCCGGAGGCCGGGATGCGATAGAGCGTGCCGCCGATTTCAGTCCCAATCTGTTCGATACGCAGGAAATAGAGCTGACCATCCGCGCTGAATCGGGGCGCAAGGTCGATAGGCGCAAACGGGCCGACCAGATCGTCATTCACAATCGTATCCAGTATGGATGGCAGATCGCCATCGTCGGTCAGATTGGTGAAGATTCCGGTTTGCGTATCCAGCACCCAGATGTCCGAGTCGCGAAAGTTGATGAAGGGACGGTCATCGACGAAGGCGACATAGCGACCGTCGGGTGACCAGCGCAGCGACGCCGGGTCATACCGTATTTCTTGCAAGCCCGCGCAGCTTACCTCGGCTCCGGCTGCCGTGTACACGCAGAATTCACCTCGATTGACGTTGAGCAGTTGTTCGCCATCAGCGGAGAGCAGTACGGACAGCAGCGAGCCACCGCCGTGCTCAAAG
Organism: Candidatus Flexifilum breve; assembly: GCA_016717205.1. Lineage (GTDB taxonomy): Bacteria > Chloroflexota > Anaerolineae > Aggregatilineales > Phototrophicaceae > Flexifilum > Flexifilum breve. Next base: position 467,033 of record JADKGC010000002.1, on the reverse strand, counting down.
TCATAGTCGACGGTCTCCACAACATGCAGTTCATCAAGCTGCGCACCCACGGGTTCAGGTTCCTGGGCAGCGAGGGGAAAAACCGCGGCGAGACTGAGCAGACTCAAGCACGACAAAGTCCGGAGCAAACGCGGAAAAGGCATCTGGTTTCCCTTTGTATAAGTCAAGTCAAAAACCATTATAGGAGGTTGGGCGGAACACGGAAGCCCACAGAATAGGGTGGAGTCTCTGGGGAAGGCAAGCTTGGGGATGGTTCAGCGATCAAGTATTGGGGAAACGGTGAGATCGCGCAACAACTTCGCGTTGAAGTTATTTTTCACAAGGCTGGCCGCACGAGAAAACCCCTCCTTAATTGGGGGGTTTTTACAATCTCCTATCAATTTTTACACAGTCGAGTGATACAGTAAATTTATTCTGACACACAGACGCCAACTCTATAGCCGCTGCTGTGCGCTATCGCTGTGCGAGTTGGCCAATTAAGGACTGAGTCAATTGGCAACAATCGAACGGATTCCTACCCAGGAACAACTATCTGATGCGACGTGGTGGTCAAAGACGGCGGATCAGGTCACCCAAGAACTCAAAACCGACCCCGTCAACGGGCTCTCGGTCACCGAAATCGCAACCCGGCAAATCGAATTTGGCAAGAACAGCCTCCCCGAAGAAGAACGCGAAACTGTCTGGCAAAGCCTCATCAACGCCTTCAAAGATCCGCTGGCGCTCATTCTGACGGCGGCCGCCATTATCAGCGCAGTTGTCCACATCTCCAAAGGCGAAACGAGCGAACTCCAGCAATCTGTCTGGATTATGGCGATTGTCGTGTTCATGGTGCTGGTCGGGTACTTCACCGACCGCTCGGCGGGCAATGAGCTAGAAAAGCTCAAAGCATTGCAAAAGACCGTGGCGCGCGCGGTGCGCGGCGGCAAGCTGGTCGATCTAGAAGCGAGCGAACTCGTCCCCGGCGACGCGATTGTGCTCAAGCAGGGCGACCGCGTCCCCGCCGATGCGCGCGTCATTCGTTCGACGAACGGCAGCGTGAGTGAAGCGCTGTTGACGGGCGAACCGGAAGCGAAAGAGAAATCGCCCGCGCCGATCCCGTCGACCTCAGAACTGGCGCAGCGCGACAACATGGTCTTCGCTGGGACGTACGTTGAAAGCGGTAATCTGGACGCGCTCGTCACCAGCACCGGCGTCAACACCGAACTCGGCAAAATCTGGAATGAACTGAGCGCGGTCGAAGAGACCGAAACGCCGCTGCAGAAGCAGCTCGAACAGCTCGGGCGCATGCTGATGATCGGCACGCTGATCGTGTGCGTGGCCGTCATCCTGATCTACGTCATTTTCCAGAGCTACAACATCATCGATGCGCTGCTCGTGGCGGTGGCGCTGGCGATTGCCTTCATCCCCGAAGCCCTGGGCGCGATCATTACGATTGCGCTGGCGCTGGGCGTGCGCGAAATGGTGACCAAGCGCGCCATCATTCGCAAGCTGCGCGCCGCCGAGGGGCTCGGTTCGGTCAGCGTGGTGTGCACGGACAAGACCGGGACGATCACGTTTGGCAAGATGACCGTGACGCACATCTGGACGCTGGACACCGACGAAGTGAACGTCGAGCACCAGACACTCAAGCGCTACAGCGTCGAACTGCTGCGCCTGATGGATGTGGCGCGGCTCGCCAACAACCTGAGTGATCCGTCGGAATTGGCGCTCGGTCAGCTCGCCGAAATGGCCGGGTTCACCATCACGCCGGAAGACCGCGCGGCCCGCGTGAAGGAATTCCCGTTCAACAGCGCGTCGAAGCGCATGGGTGTGATTCATCCGGAAAAGCTCGGCGCGACGTTCCGCTCGAAGGGCGCGCCGGAAATCCTCCTCGAACGCTGCACGCATATTCTGTATCAGGGTAAGCCGCGTGAAATCACATCGGTCGATGTGGAACGCGTGCGCGGGCAGCTTTCCAAGTTTGAATCGCAGGGTTACCGCGTGCTGGCCTTCGCCGAACGCGAACTGGGCGCGGAACACCTGAACGGGCACTCGCCGGAATTCCGCGAAGACGAATTAACGTTCGTCGGACTGGTGGCGCTCTCCGACCCGGCGCGTCCGGAAGTCGCGGAGACTGTCGCCAAACTGCGCGAAGCGGGCATCACCGCCAAAATGATCACGGGCGACAGCCCAATCACGGCGCTGTCGATTGCCAAGAGCGTGGGCATCGTGCCGCAAAGCGCGTCGCCGAGCGCGGTGATCGAAGGGCGCGAACTGGCCGCCTGGGAAAAAGAAGCGGGCGAGTGTGCGGACAGCCAAGGGACGTCGCCGCGTGGTCGGAAGAAAAGATCAAGCGGATTGCCGACACGCACATCTACGCCCGCGTCACCCCGCGCGATAAAGTGTTGATCGTGCAGGCGCTGCAGCGCGCCAACAAGCTCACGGCGATGGTGGGCGACGGCGTGAACGATGCCGCCGCGCTCAAGCAGGCGGATGTCGGCATTGCCATGTCGACGGGCACGGATATCGCCAAGGATGTCAGCGATGTGGTGCTGACGGGCACGTACAGCGCCATTGCCGCTGCCGTGCAGGTCGGACGCACCATTCTGTATCGCACGCGTTTGTACACCCATGCGCTGCTCTCGACCAATGGCGCGGAAGTCGGCTTGTTCATTGTGGCGGCGATTGCCGGGTGGGCGATTCCGCTCACGGCGCTGCAGCTGCTGGTGATCAACCTGCTCGGCGACTCGTGGCTGAGTATCGCGCTGGCGACCGAACGCGAAGAAAAAGACGTGATGCAGAAGCCGCCGCGACCCTCGGACGAGCCGGTGATTACGCCGTACATGTGGCTGAGCATCCTCGTGCAAAGTGTGCTGGTAACCGTGCTTATGGCGATCAGCTTTGTGTGGGCGGGCGACTATGCCCGGTCAGCGGGGCTGGACGCGGAGACGGGGCTCGCCTTGCAGCGTACCGCCGTCTTCATCATGTTCATGACGCAGAAGGTGCTGCGCAGCGCGTTCACCGCCCGCAGCTTACGCTTCAACCTGTGGCAGATCGGCTTCTTCTCGAATAAGTGGTCGCTGATTGCCGCGGGCATCACGGTGGTGATTGCGTTCGCCGCGATCTACGTACTCAATGTCGGCATGACCGCGCCGCCGTCGGAAATCGTCCCCGCGCTGATCGGTTTGGGTCTGATCCCGCCGGTCGTCGAAGAAGGGATCAAGTTGGCTCGGCAGGGGCCAAGTAGGGCGGCAGAACGATCCGGTTAAGGCCGCGAAGACCCGGCCCTGTTGACAGGGGAAACGATCCTGCGAAAGAGGTCTGCGTGAGGGACGGCGAGGTCGTGCGCCCCTGACAGAAGGATGCGCATTGAGCGTGTTGGGGACATCAATCTACCTGCGCAAGCCCCTCATCTGTGCTAAACTAGATTCAAACTGCCCTGCTTGGAGGATTCGCCATGCCGCGTTGGTCTTCATTTCGCCACTTTCTCGAAGAGGTGAACGCTGCCCTGCCCGCCGAGCGTCAAACCCTCGTGACGGAACTGCTCAACGAGCGTCGAGAGTTCCCGTGGGTGGAAGCGCATCAGGCGACCTTTGTCTATAACGGCATGGATGCCGACAGCGTGGCGCTGAACCTCGACACCATTAACAGCGACCCGCCGTTTGCGCCGATGACGCGCATCCCGGATACCTCGCTCTGGCATGTGACCCTGCCGTTTGCCAGCGATGATTTGCTCGATTACCTGCTGGCGATCAACGATCCGATGACGCCGCTGCGCGGCGAGACGAATATCGTGGCACGCGTGCGCAAGCATTGGCGCATCGACCCGCTCAACCCGCTGAAAATCGAAACGCCGCAGACCAGTGTCTCGGTGCTGCGCATGCCGAATGCGCGCCCGTTCCCCGATTGGGCGGCACTGCGCCGCGTGCAGCGGGGCAAGCTGACCGAACATACTATCGACAGCGAGCAGATGGGCTATACCGCCCGCAAACTGACGATCTACACGCCCTATGGCTATGACGCGAATAAAACCTATCCGCTGGTGGTCATGCTCGACGGTCAATGGGCGACCGGACCGCTGCAAATGCCGCAGATCGCCGACGCGCTGATCAAGCATAAACATATGCAGCCCGCGATCATGGTCATGATCCAGAGCGGTGTAGACGCCGACCGCAACCGCGAGTACATCAGCAATGATAAGCACTACGAGTTTTTGATCCGTGAACTGCTGCCGTACGTGCAGACCCGGCATAAGGTCGGCGATGTGGCGATTCTCGGCGTGGCCGTGGGGGCGATTGCCGCCGCGCACGCCGCGCTGATCAACCCGGACATGTTCTCCGCGCTCGGTTTGATCTCGCCGCCGCTCGGCAAAGGGCAGTTCCAGGAAGAACTCAGCTACTACTATCGCCGCTTCTCGTCGGCGGATCGGCTGCCGAAGCGCATTTTCCAGTCGGTGGGGCGGTTCGAAGCGCCATCGCGCTTCTTCCGTCCAGCGCAGGATTTGCACAAGGTCTTGCAGACGCGCCGCAACACCGAGTATCGCTATGTCGAGACCGGGAGCGGTCACGGGTTGGTCGGCTTCCGCGCCGTGCTGCCCGAAGCGCTCGCGTGGCTGCTGCCGGGCGAGGCGGAGTAAAGATTCACCTCACCGCCCTTTCCATAGGCGAGGAGACAAGGGACGAGGCATGCCTCGTCCTTTGATTCACGATTTAATCTCACCCCGCCCCTCTCCACCGACAAGATGTGTTCCGTAGGGGCGCGCAGAGGCGCGTCCGCTGTTCCCCCACCCCGACCCCTCTCCATTGGGAGAGGGAGACAAGATAGGTCGTGGGACGAGGCCGTCCGTTGCCTTCAACGATTCTCCCTGCTTGCGCTGGGCTATCAAGCGGCGTGACGGGCGGCGCGCCTTGCCCTACAAGCAGCGTGCCTGGTTGCGGAAAACAAAAGGACGAGGCTATCGCCTCGTCCCTAGGAAAGCTATGATTTGAATGGGCGCACACAGGTGCGCCCCTACACTAGCCTGAGGGAGCTACAGTTGGAAGCCGCCCGTCACGTGGACGATCTTCTGTTTGTAGTTGTGGACGTAATCCTGCAATTTTTCCTGCAGGCCAGCCCACTCTTCACTTTTCAGAATGCCGCGCATCGTATCGAGGTCTTTGGCGATGCCTTCCGTCAGCATTTGCGACTGGTCTTTTTCGCGGCTGTACACCGTGTACCATGCGCCGGTTGGCTGGAGGCCGAGCCGCTGAATCCCCGGCACCCATTCGCGCACGACGAACTCAAAGTAGTCCTGGTCGCGCCCCGGTTTGATGTCCCAATTCATGAGCAGTTTGACACTCACAGTCCACCATCCTCCTACACTTGCGCTGACAATACCACGACTTGCGGTTGATCCGGCATATCAGACGCGGAAACTTTGAGCATGTCGGATTCTTGCACCTTGCTCACGCCCATCGCTTTCAGGAATTTATCGAGCGGTTCCAGTTCGAACGCCAAACCGGGTAGTTCGTAGTGCATGGGCACGACGTAGAACGGTTCGATGAGCGAGACGACCTCGGCGGCCTGCGCGGCTTTGAGGCTCATACCCCCGCCCACGGGGAGCAGCAGCACGTTGACTTCGCCGATCTCTTCGATGAGCGACTGCGCGGGCACATGATCGAGATCGCCCAGGTGCAGCACCGTCAGCCCGTCGTAATCGAACAGATAGCTGATGTTCGGGCGCGGGTCGGGCGAGTTGACGTTGTGCATGGCGATGCCCATAATGAACACGCCGCCGATTTCGTATTCGCCCGCGCCGCGCAGGACCATCGGCGCGCCTTTGACCGCCTCGACGAAGTTGTGACCGGGCACGTCGTGGCTGATCGTCACCACCTCACCTTTGACTTTCGGAGACGGGATGCCGATGGCGTCGGAAAAGGGATCGGTGATGACAGCCGGTTTGCCCCGTTCGGCGATACGAAAACAGCTATGACCATACCATGTGATTTCCAATGTAGACTTCCTCGCTGCGTTACAATATACACTTCATTATACCGCAAATTAGTTAGGCGAGGAATTGGAACATTTGTACGAACGTCTGTGGCTAAATGCGACGCTTCATCCGCGCTGGACGGTGACGGAAACCGGGGCAGGGACGGTACAAGAGTCTCAGGGGAAGCTCATTTTGCGGGTGGAGGATGGGCAGGCTGGCTACAGCAACGCGCAAATCACGGACTATCAGCACCCAGCGACTGAACTTCGACTGGCGGCCGCCGCTCACGCTGATGGTCACGGCATGGGCGACGGGCGACCCCGTGGGTACAGCGGGATTCGGCTTCTGGAATCATCCGTTTTCGCCGGAGTTGAAGCGTCTTCCCAGTCTGCCGCGCGCGTTGTGGTGGTTCTTTGGGTCACCACCGAACAATATGCAGTTGGCGCACGGCGTGCCGGGCTTCGGTTGGAAAGCGGCGACGCTGGATGCAACGCGCCTGTCCGCGCTGCTGCTCGCGCCGTTCGCTCTCCCGTCCGTTTTACTGATGCGCGTCCCGGCGCTGTACGCTAGACTTTGGCCTGTGCTTCAGCGGCGGCTGCGCATCAGCGAGCACGTGCTCGACCCGGCGCTGCTGACGGAACGCCACACCTACACGCTTGACTGGCGGGCGGATGGGGCGACGTTCGCAGTGGACGGGCAGACCGTGCACGAGACGGCCTTTGCGCCGGTTGGGAAGATGGGCTGCATCGCGTGGATCGACAACCAGTACGCGGTAGTCACGCCGCAGGGACGCTTCGGTTGGGGAATCGTCCCGGTCGAACGGGAACAGGCGCTGGTGCTGGAGGATGTGGTGATTAAACGTAACCTCACCCCCCCGCCCTCGAATTCAGCGCTGTGAGGGAGACCGATGGGAGACGCAGGCATGCCTCGCCCCTTGAACGGCGAACCATCCGGAGAGCTGCGATGGAGCGCGCCCTACAGGGATAGGGGTGAGGTTGAGATGATCGAGGGGCTATGGCTGACGGGCTGATCGAAGGGTGTGACGAACCGCTGCCGCCGGAAGCGGAGGAGGCGATCCACCTGTTCAACACGGGCGAATACTTCGAGCAGCACGAGGTGTTCGAGCTGCTGTGGCGCGCCGAATCGCGCCCGATCCGTAACCTGTATCAGGGTATTTTGCAGATCGGCGTGGGGTATCTGCAAATCACACGGGGCAACCTGCGCGGCGCGCTCAAAATGATTCAGCGCGGGCAGCGGTGGCTGACGCTCGTGCCGGATCACTGCCGGGGCGTCGATGTGGCGGCGCTCAAAGCGGACGCGGCACAGGTCGAACGCGAACTCAAGCGTGTGGGCATTGTCGGGTTTGATGTAAAGACACTTCAACCAGTGAAGAGGGTAAAACTGTGAAACTGATCCTAGTGTTCTTGTTGGTGCTGGCTGGCGGCGTTGGTCTGGTAGGGGCGCAGGATGGCGCTCCCGTAACCGTTGAGATCACGGCGGCGGATGGCGCGGTGCTGGTCGGTGATTACTACGCGCCGACGGTTGAGACGGAAGGCGATCCGATCCCGGTGCTGCTGATGCACCAGTACGGCAGTAACCGGCGCAGTTGGAGTCTGCTCGTGCCAGAACTGCTGGCGGAGGGTTACGCCGTGTACGCGGTCGATCTGCGCGGGTTTGGTGACAGCGCGCGCCCGCAGGATTTCGCCGCCGCGCAATCCGATACGCAGGTGTGGATCGATTGGATTCTGCAGCAGCCCGAGACCGCCGATGATGCGATCTACCTGATCGGCGCGAGCGTCGGCTCAAATCTGGCGCTGGTGGGCTGCGCGGCACATCCCGCCTGTGTGACGGCGGTCGCGCTGTCGCCGGGGTTGGATTTCTACGAGGTCATGACTGAACCGGCGCTGCATGAACTGCGCACCCGGTCGGCGCTGCTGATCGCCACGCAGCGCGACCGCGAAAGCGCGGAGGCGGTGAAAACGCTGACGACGGTGTCCGAAGGCGAGATCGGCGTGCAGTTCTTCAGCGGATCGGCGCATGGCACCTCGATGCTGACGACGGTGCGTGGCGGTCGTGTGCAGGCGTTGATCGTCGACTGGCTGCGCTGGCAGCAACCGAGAAGTGAATAAGCATGATGAATCCGTTTCCCCGCGCGCGTTTGTCGGCGCGGCACATTGTCATGGTCGTGAGCGCCAAAGGCGGCGTGGGTAAATCGACCGTGACGGTCAATCTCGCGGCGGCGCTCACCGCGCGCGGACTGAAAGTCGGCATTTTTGACGCGGATTTGCATGCGCCGAACATCCCGGCGCTGCTCGGCGTGCGCCAGAGCCAGCGCTTGAGCGAAGGGCGCAGCCCGGCGGCGATGTTCGCCATTGATGCGCGCCCCGACGCCATCGATATGCGCCCGCTGCCCGCGTTCCAGCGCTACGGCATCGGCGTGATGTCGCTCGGCCTGCTGGTAGGTGATCGACAGGCGATCACGCCTAACCCCGCCGAAGTCGGCAACCTGATCGCGCTGCTGATGGCGCGCATCGACTGGGGCGACGCGGATGTGCTGCTGATCGACATGCCGCCGGGGACGGGCGAACCGCTCAACACGCTGCTGGATAACCGGTTGGTCGACGCGGCGCTGCTGGTCGCGCTGCGCGAAAACCTGTCGCATCTGGACAACGGACGCCTGATCAGCGTGCTCAAGCGCAAGCTGACGCCGATCCTCGGCGTGGTCGAGAACATGACGCATGTGGTATGCCCGAATTGCGGTGAACACATCGACCTGTACCCGGCGCCCGCCGCCGAGCAGGCGGTATATGGCGGTGCGCCCGTGCTGGGCGCGATTCCGTTCCACCCGCATTTGATCCGGCAGAACCGCGCGGGCAAACCGATTCCGCTGGCCGACCCGACCTCGCCCGCGGCGGTCGCGCTGCTGGCGCTGGCCGACGAGGTGATCACGCGGATGAAGGTCGCGCCGCCTGCGCCCGCGCCGCCGGATGACGAGTGTATTGACTGTCCCTAAGGGTGACATTGGCTAACCCGCTGCGTTCTTTGAAGCAGACGCAAAATTTACGCGTGTCCGCCGCGCGGATCGTGGCTATATGCGTTATGATTGATGTACCCCCTGATCTAGGGCAAACATGAAGTAATCACGTAAGAGGGATTTATGCCAAGACTTCGCTTTATGCTCCCCCTCGCGGTCGTCACCCTGTTCCTACTGGGGGTGTCGCTGCGGCTGACCGAAGCCCAAATCGATGTCGAAACGTGCCCCACCATCATCGAAGACGCGTTGAGCGCAGTTGGCGATAACTGCGGCGGACTGGACCGCAACAGCGCGTGCTACGGCAACAATCTGGTGCAGGCGACGTTCACCGAAGCGCTGACGACCGATTTCTTCTCGCGCCCGGCAGATCGCTCGCCGATCAGTTCCATCTCGACAATCTCCACCACGCCGCTCGAAACCCAACTGGGCGAGTGGGGGATCGCGCTGCTGAGCGTGCAGGCGAACCTGCCAGATACGCTGCCCGGTCAGAATGTCGTGTTTATGCTGCTCGGCGAAACCGAACTGGAGAACGCGGTCGACCCGCAGGATACCTATATCCCCGGCGCGATCATCGACGTGACGACGAGCATGGGCGTTGACCTGCGCTATCAGCCCGACCTGAACGCGGACATCGTCGGCAATATCCCCGGCGGGACGACGATCAGCGCCGATGCGATCACGGCAGACGGTCAATGGCTGCGCGTGACCGTGGGCGAAAACTTCGGTTGGATCCTGACGGCGATGGTCACGACGAGCGCGGATGTGACGACGTTGGGCGTGTATGGCCCGAACACGCGTACGGCGATGCAGGCCTTCTATTTCCGCAACAACATCAACGGGACGGACTGCACCAAAGCGCCGGACGCGCTGGTCGTGCAAGGCCCGCAAAACCTCACCGTAGACATTAATATCGCCGGAGCCGATATTCGTATGGGCTCGACGGCGCTGTTCCGCGTCATCCCGATCGACTCGGTGCTGCTCGGCATTCTGCGCCAACTGTACGGCGAAGATATTCAGGTGGGCAGCCTGCTGCAAGTCATTGCGATTGACGGGCATGTCTATATCAACCCGGATACGCCCGACGAACAGCTCATCGAACCCGGTTGGACGACGACCCGCTGCCTGTCCCTGCCGGAAAATCTCGGCCTCGACGGTCAGTCGAATGATGGCGAAGTGTTCGCGGGCTGCCCGTGGGGCGAAACGCGCGAACTCACGCCGGAAGAACTGGAATTGTTCCGTGCGCTGGATGGTTTCGGCGATGGCATCCTGAACTACGGTATCCAGATCCCCGGCTTGCCGGAAGCCTCGCCGACCCCGACGAGCACGGCGACGCGCGTGCCGCAGGTCGCCATTGTGCGCCCGACGAGCACGCCGATCCCCAGCAGCCCCACGCCGACCGCAACGTGGACGCCGTGGCCCTTTATCCCGTCGGATACGCCGCTGCCGCCGCCCGTCGTCCCGACCTGCCCCGTCACCTTCCCGATGACGATCGTCTCGGGCGATATTGCCGGGCTGCGCGCGGCGATTACGGCGGGGAACAACCCGGCCTGCGCGCCTGCGGTGATCAATTTGGACGGCGAAGGCAGTTATTCATTTGCGGATGCGGTGGATGGTGTGAACGCGCTCCCGGTCATCACGGGGAACATCACGATCAACGGTGTGGGGTCGTTCCTGAGCTCATCTACCAGCGGCGTGCGTCTGCTTGAAATTGCGCCGGGCGGTGCGCTGCAAATGGGCAGCGTTAACATTCAGTCCTTCTCCTCAGGGGGCAATGGCGGCGCAATCCTGAATGCGGGTACGCTCTACCTGAACTTCGCAGATTTGCGTGACAATATCGCGGGCGGGAGCGGCGGCGCGATCTACAACAGTGGGTCAATGACAGTGGACAATTCCACCTTGGCTCTGAATTCCGGTTTGGGCGGTGGCGGCGGCATCTACAACGCGGGCAACGCGATCGTGAGCAACAGTACCTTCGATAACAACAGTACGTTCATCGGCGGGGCGCGCTCCGGCGAACCGCGCTTTGCCAAACCGCTGCAGCAGTCCTCGGCTCCCGGCGGCGGGATCTACAACGCGAATGTGCTGGCGCTGGTGAACACCACCCTGTTCGCCAACCGGGCGGATGGCGCAACGGGCGGCAACATCTACAACGTCGGCACGGTCAACGCGAACTTCGTCACGATTGCGTCCGGTCTCACCTACGGCAGCGGCGGCAACATCGGCAACGGCGGCACCTTCAACCTGAATGTTTCGCTCGTCGCCGGGTTTGGTGATACCAGTTCCTGCGATGGCGGGGTGAGCGCGGTCAACAGCTACACTGACGATCCGTCGTGCAGCAGTCTGACCTTCCAATCCTCGCTGGGACTCGATAACTTCCTAAGCTATATTGGCGGCAACACGAGCGTGTTGAATTTGCAGGCGGGGAGCCCCGTGCTGGATGTGCTGGCCGACTGCCTCGGCATAAACACGGATCAGGCGTTGACTCTGCGTCCCACGGATGGAAATGCCGATACGGTTGCGCAGTGCGATCCCGGCGCGGTTGAGTACGTGCTCGGCTTCTAGAAGTTTTTGATTTAGCCTCACCCCTAACCCCTCTCCCACGGGAGAGGGGAAAAGGCTAAACTCACCGTAGGGGCGGGACTTGTCCCGCCCGATTTGGCTTTAGCCCAACAGATCAAACCTCACCCCTAACCCCTCTCCTAAAGGTTGAGGACAGGACACTTTTAACAATCGAGAGGATTGTAGGGACGCCCAACGGGGCGTCCGCCAGATCGTGGGCAAAACGGACGCGCCGTTGCGCGTCCCTACGAAATCTGTTTCCCCTCAAAACGGTGCCTTAATGGCTCCCAATGTTAAAACTGTCCCTCCGTCAACCTAAAGGAGAGGGGGAGTCTACTAGGCCAAGCCCCCGGTGATGAGCGCTTCGCCGCCGTCGACATGCAGAATTGCCCCCGTGATGAAATCGTTAGTTGCCAGAAACAGCGCCGCGCGCGCCGCGTCGTCGGGGGTGCCCGCGCGTTTGAGCGGCAGCTTGGCCGCGCTTTTCGCCCACGATTCCATGCTGCGCCCCGGTTCCGGCAGCACCGGGCCGAGCACCAGCGCATTGACGCGAATCTGGTAAGGCGCAAGGGCGAGCGCGGCGGTCTTGGTCAGGTGGATCAAGCCCGCTTTGCTCACGCTGTGATGCGGGCGGTCGGCGACCGGGCTGACGCCGCTGTTGTCGGCGATGTTGAGGATGGAGCCCGGAATGCCGAAGTCGCGCATGAGCTGCGCGGCGACGGTCGAGGCGTAGAACGGCGCGTTCAGGTTGATATCGAGCACATGCCGCCAGTCACTCGGCGTGATGTCGAGTAGATCGGCTTTCTCGAAGATGCTGGCGCTGTTCACGAGGATGTCGAGCCGCCCGAAGTGGCTGATCACCTCGTTGAAATTGGCATTGATCTGCGTGGGGTCGCTGTAATCGCCTTTGACGATCAGCGTTTTGACGCCGAAGGCGCGCGCTTCTTCCGCAGCGGAGGCGGCGTCGGCATCCGAATGGCTGTGGTGGATGATCACCTGCGCGCCTTCCCGGGCGAAGGCCAGCAGAATCGCGCGCCCCACCCGCCGCGCCGACCCGGTCACCATGACGACTTTGTCTGTGAGTGAGACAAGCATCAACCCCCTCCTAACTGCTGACACAAAACAAGAAGAGCATAAACCACAGAGAACACAGAGGGATAGAAAAAAGATTAAAAGAAAGGGAAAGAAAAGATTCAACGCAAAGGCGCGAAGTCGCCAAGACGCGAAGGAAGTAATTAAGTCACTTTGCGCCTTGGCGTCTTACCGTCTTTGCGTTGAATCTTCGTTTTTTGCCTTCACGAATACTGCTTGATGAAGCCTTCGATGGTGCTGATGGCCTCATACACGTCGTATTCGTCGGCGATGGGTTCGAGTGTGTCGAGGACGAGGCGCGCCGCGTGGATGGTGCGCTGGCGAATGTCGGGGTCGTGCATGACCTGGTACAGGCGATCATAGAGATCGTGCGGCTGAACGGGCAGGGTGTAGGCGAGGCGGTACTCCCACTTCGGCTGTGGACTCCAGCGGCGGTTGATCGGGTAGAGCAGCGAGACAACGCGCGTGCCGAGCAGCGACGCCTGCAAATTAGCGTCGAGGTCGTTGCCGTAGCGGAAATGCTTGGGAATCTGCTTGAACTGGGCGTGAATGGCGCTGACCTTCTGCAAAATCAACTGTTGGCGGAGCGCGTCAGGATACTGTTCAAGCTGTGCTTGAATCGCCGCGATTTTGCCGTTGGTGCGGACGGGAACAGCTTGCACGAGCACATCGACCAATGTGGCGAGCTGCGCTTCGCCCGCTTCCAATCCCCCCTGTGTGATCACGGTAACGTAGCCGTCTAATGCGGTCAGCGTTTGCCAGCTAGCGCCGACATCGACGCCGTCAAGCACACCCGCGACGGGATGCGATTGATCGTCACGCACAGCGCCGACTTTCACATCGGTCGCGCCGTGGGATTGCAGCCACGCAACGCGCTCGGCTTCCGGCGGGATTGTGTCCGCCCAGAAGTTGATGTCGAGGTCGGATTGGTCGTCGGATAAGCCCATCGCCGCGGAGCCGACGAGCGCGATCTCACTGGCGAAGTTGGGCGGGCAGGCCGCGGCGAGGCGCACGGCGAGATCGTAGAGCTTGCGGCTGGCCGGGGTGGCATTTTCGGGTAGGGTCGTGGGCATGGTTTGTGGCCTCATAGGTGTAGGGATGCGCTTGAGCGCGTCCGCGAATTTCGACCCCACCCCCCGGCCCCTCCCCGAATTCAGGGAGGGGAGACAGCAGGGACTCGTGTGTAGGGACGAGGCATGCCTCGTCCTCAGCATTAAAAATGGCGCTTAGGTATCGGATAAGCCCCTCTCCCTTGGGAGAGGGGTTGGGGTGAGGCGTAAATTTCTACCGCGCGAACCAGCGCGTGACGCCGCCCGCCAGCGCTTCCGATGACCACACGCCCGTGCTCAGCGTGAGCGGCAGGCGCGGATACGAGCCGATTTCGACGAATGGGTCGCGTTCGATGAAGCCGAGGCGCTTGGCCAATGCGCGCGACCGCCCGTTGGCGCTGTCGGTGTCCCACGTCGGCAGCAGACCGCGGGCGAGCGTCGTCTCGATGAAGGCGCTGCACACGATCTTTGCCAATCCCTGCCGGTGAAACTGATCGGCAGTGCCGACGAAAATGTTGACCGCTTTGGTGCCGACCGCCCCCGCAAATGCGACGCTGGCGGGCGAGCCGTTCATCAGCAGCACGAAGCCATAGCCGCCATTCTGCTCGAAGCGGTCGTAGCCGCTCCAGACCGCGCCGATGGTCTCGTTCAGCGCGGCGTCGACCTGCTGGGCGAGCGCCGCATCCAGCGCGACGATGCTCGCGCCGTCCGGGAGCGCGGCGCGCCAGTTCATCAGCGGGGCGTTGTTCCAGATGAAGTTGAGGCGCCCGATGTAGCCGAGCGCGTCGAAGTCGTCCAGCAGTGCCTGTTCCCACGGCTTCCCGATCGGCGCCCAGCCGTAAAAGTTCTGAAACACGCCGGGTTCGGCGGGCGCGTCTTTGAGAAACTGGCGCAGCGATTGAACGGGATCGCCCGCCAGATAGTATTCATAGGTGCGGAACATGACGGCGCTGGTCGGCGTCTTAAGATCATTGACGAAGATGCGTCCCGGCTGCCGCCCCAGCAAGACCGCTTCCATATACATTTCGTCAAACCACGCATTGGCGAAGAGCGGCGCGGTCTGGTGGAAACGTTTGGCGGGAAGTTCATATACGGTGTGCAATGGGATCGTCCTTCAAGCGTAAACAGAGATAAACCCGCAGAATCAGCGCGGTGCGTGCGATACACAGCATATTCTCATCCAGAACGAGCATTAAATCCAATGGTCGCGATGCGGGCGATACGAACAAACATGTTACAATCGTTGTGGAAACCGTCTAAGGATGATACACCGTATGCGTAAGTTGATTGCGCTTCTGATCCTCGCCTTCGTCATCGTTTTCCCCACGTCCGCCCAGGAACAAACCTTGATCACGCTCACCGCCGAAGCCGGCTTCGACGGTTATTTCCGTGATGGGCAGTGGCTGCCCGTGAGCGTACATCTGACCAACGCAGCGGATGATGTGAGCGGGCGGCTGGTGGTGCGCCCGGAAACGTCGGGCAGCGGGATCACGAATACGTACAGCACCCCGGTGACGCTGCCACGCGGCGGCGACCAGACGGCGCTGCTGTACATCACGGCGCGGGGCTTCGCGACGCAAATTCGCATCGAATTGATCGACGATGCCGGGGTGGTGGTCGCGCAGACGACCGCGCCTGTGCGCTCGATTCAAAGTCAGGATCGCCTGCACGTGGTCGTGACTGAATCGGCAGTCGGCTCGATTGACCTGAACGCGATCAAGACGGGCATCTACAACGGCTATCAGGCAAATTGGGGCAGCGCGCAGATCCCCGACCGCGCCGCCGCCCTTGACGCGGTGGACTTGCTGCTGTTCAGCGAAGTGGACACGGGCGCGCTCAGCGATGGGCAGCGCCGCCATCCGCGATTGGGTGACGAACGGCGGGCAGCTCGTAGTGACCGGGGGCGCGAACTGGCAGGCGACGAGCGCGGGGCTGGTTGATCTGCTGCCGCTGGAACCGCAGAACAGTACTACCGTCGAGACGCTCGCGCCGCTGGCCGATTGGCTCAATGTGGACAACAGCGATCTGGCGGAGCAGGCGATCATCAGCACGGGCGATCTCCGTGAGGAGGCAACCGTGCTGGTCGGCGGCGACCAACCGCTGATTGTGCGGCGGGCGCAGGGTGGCGGCACGGTCGATTACCTGACGATGAACCCGACCGACGCGCCGCTGCGCGGGTGGGGGAATGTCGGTGATTTGTGGTTTGCGCTGGCAACGAGCCGCGGCGCGCAGCCGAGCTGGTCGAACGGCGTGCTCGATTGGGAGGCGGCGACGCGGGCGGTCGAAATCCTGCCCGGTTACGATCCCCTGCCGGACATTCTGCCGCTGTGTGGCTTTTTGGTGGCTTACATCGGGCTGATTGGCCCGCTCAACTACTTGATTCTCAGCCGAATCAACCGCCGTGAATGGGCGTGGGTGACGATCCCCGTGTGCATCATCGCCTTTAGCGCGCTGGCGTGGTTCCTTGGCGCGAATCTGCGCGGCAACGAGGCGACGCTCAATCGGCTGGCGGTGGTGCAGGTGTGGCCGGATGCCGAGCGCGCCCGTGTGGATGGCTATGTCGGCCTGCTGTCACCGCGGCGCACACCCTACACGTTGACGGGTGACGACGAAGTGCTGCGCCCGATTCCGCGCACGACGACGGGCAACGCCATCATCAACACCAACACGCAGACCAGCGTCGACATCGTGCAGCGCGACGGCTTCAGCGCGGAGAACTTCACGGTGGATGCCAGCTTCATCGCGGGCTTCAACGTGACGACGACGACCGAAGCGCCCGCCCTGCGCGGCAGCGCGACGATCAGCTTTGACAACACGATTGCCGGGCAGCAGCGCGTGGTCGGGTCGGTCAGCAATGACACCGAGATGGTGCTCACTGAGCCGATCATCCTGGCGCGCGGGCTGGCTTTCGAACTGGGCGACGCGCTCCAACCGGGCGATGTGCGCCCGTTCGACTTAACGCTGCCGGGGACGGCGCTGCCGTCGCCCGCTATGCGCTCGCTCACGGGCGTAATCTCGATCACGACGCGCACGGGGATGTTCACCAACAAGCAGACCGTGCAGGACATCATGAGTCTGGATGCCATCAACGGCGGGTTCTCGCGCCTCATCCTCAACGCCTCGCCGGAACAGCAGGCGACCCTGCGGCGGCAGATGTTCCTCAACTCGTTCATTGACGATGCCTACGGCACAACCGGACGCGGGGATGAGGTCTATCTGGCGGCGTGGTCCGACCAGTCGCCGCTGGCACTGGATATGCAGGGGGCGAACTGGAACGCGCAGAACACGACCCTCTATCTCGTGCAGGTTGACACGACGCTGGACGAGCCGAGCGGGACGGTCACGATTTCGCCGGATCAGTTCACATGGGTGGTGCGCGACTACTTCGGCATGGGCGAGGTCGCCCCAATTGCGCTGGCCTTGCAGCCGGGCGAAGAAGTCGTGTTCCAATACACGCCGCTGCCGGAAGCCGTGTTGAGCGAGGTTGATGAGCTGCAAGTGCAGATTCAGAATGTCAACATCGGCGGGCGCAACATCCCGGCGTATCTGTGGGATTGGACGCTCGGCGATTGGGAAGAAATCCGGGTGGTCGATGAAGTGGCCGCCATCAATGACCCGGCGCGCTTTTTGGGCGCGCAAAACGCGGTGCGCCTGCGCTTTGTGTCGGAAGATTCGGGTGGGTATCTGCGCGCGGGACGGATTATGGTCACGCAGAGTGGGCGATATTGAGGGCAGTTATCAGTCTGACCCCACCCCCAGCCCCTCCCCGAATTCAGGGAGGGGAGACAGCAGACGCGCCGTACATCACTCGTGCCGCTGGAGTGACTTAAGGGGAACCGCCTGTGTTTTGTAGGGACAGCCTTATGGCTGTCCGTCACAGCGGACGCGCAGAAGCGCGACAGCCGAGAGGAGCAGCGAAGTCAAGCGCATGTTGGCGGCGTTGATGAAAAAAGTGAGAAGCAAACAGTGAACTGTTCACAGTTTATGTTAGAGATGTAGTCGAGTGTGCGCAGAGCTTGCTGTAACTGATAACTGTCAACTGATAACTGTGAACTAGGAGGAATCCATGTCAGAGTTGATTATTCAAACCAAGAATCTGGTGAAAAAGTTTGGCAAATTCACGGCGGTGAACGGCCTATCGCTGGAAGTCCCCGCCGGGTCGATCTACGGCTTTGTCGGCCCGAACGGCGCGGGCAAAACCACGACCATGCGCATGCTGACCACGCTGACGCGTCCCACGTCGGGAGAGGCGTGGGTCAACGGGCATTCCGTGCTGGAAGAGCCGCGCGCCGTGCGCAAATCGATCGGCTATATGCCGGACGAGTTCGGTGTGTACGACGATATGCGCGTGTGGGAATACCTCGACTTCTTCGCCGCGTGCTACGACATCCCGGAATCCGAACGCAAGCGCCTGATTGATGACCTGCTGCAACTGGTCGATCTGTCGCACCGCCGTGACGATATGGTCGATAAGCTGAGCCGTGGGATGAAGCAGCGTCTGTCGCTGGCGCGCACGCTGGCGCATGACCCGTCGGTGCTGATCCTCGACGAACCCGCCTCCGGCCTCGACCCGCGCGCCCGCGTGGAAATCCGCGAACTGCTGGTCGAACTGGCGAAGATGGGCAAGACGATCTTCTTCTCGACGCACATCCTCGCGGACGTGAGCGAAATCTGCACGCATATTGGCATTGTCGAAGCCGGGCAGATGATCGCGCAGGGCAGCATGGACGACATGCGCGCGCAGCTCCAGCCGCACCGGGAAATCACCGTGACGCTGCTCAATCAGGAAGCAGTCGAGACGGTCAAGGGGCTGATGAGCGATTTCGAGGGCGTGGTCAATGTCACCGAACTCGAACCGAAAGGTGGGCGTTTCCGCGTGCGCATCGACTACACGGGTGGCGATGAGGGCGTCGCGGCGCTCAGCCAGAAGCTGCACAGCGGGAATATCGCCATCCTCGGCTTTGCCGAAGAGACGAAAGACCTCGAAGCCATGTTCATGCGCGTCACTAAGGGGATCGTGAGCTAGCATGACTGCGATTGCCGAAGCCCTTTCCCCGCGTGACGCGCATCTCGCCGATGCTGCCCGGTGGCTGCGCCGGGGCGCGCTGCTCAATGGTGGCATCGCCGTGCTCACACTGCTGTTCGGCATCATCGCCGCCGCTCGACTCATTCCGTTCGAAACGCTGCGCGATGTGCTGCTGTTCAATTACGCGGGCAGCGCCGATACCGCGCTGGCGATCATGATTCTGCTGGCGCTCATCAATGTGAGTTTCATGCTCGTGTTGATGGTGGGCGTGCTGGCGCGCGAGATGTGGACATTCCCGGTGCTGTGGCTGCTGGCGTTGGCGAACGGGCTGCTGCTGTTCGCGCTCGGCTGGGTGATCGCCATCGTCAACGCCATACTGTGCGCGTGGTTGGGCGTGCGGCTCATCCGCGAACTGTCGTCGCTGCGCGTCAACCCGGTGATGATCAAGGAGCTGCGCGGACGCATGCGCGGCGTGCGCGCCTTCGCGGTGATCACGGTCTATCTCGGTTTGATGAGTGGGTTCGCCTCGCTGATCTATCTGGTGTATGCAGCGAGTACCCGCGCCAGTGGCAGCGCGGCGGCGGGCGAGATCGGGCGCGTGCTGTTCCTCGGCATCGTGGGCATCGAACTGCTGCTGATCATCTTCATCGCGCCCGCGTTCACCGCCGGAGCGATCACGGGGGAACGCGAACGCCAAACCTACGATCTGCTGCGCACAACCCTGCTGTCGACGCCGTCGTTCGTGATCGGCAAGCTGGAATCGGCGCTCGGTTATATTCTGCTGCTGCTGCTGGCGGCGATTCCGCTGCAAAGTATCGCCTTTCTGTTCGGCGGCGTGACCGAATCCGAACTGATTCTGTCGTTCGTCATCCTCACGGTGACCGCGGTCGCGCTCGGCACGGTCGGCATCTACTTCTCGTCGACGCTGGCGCGCACGCTCAACGCGAGTGTGCAGGCGTACAGCGCCATCCTCGCGATCATGTTCGTCGCGCCTGTCGTGCTCGGCGTGGTGCTGCGGCTGATCAGTAACGTTTTCTCGAATCAGGGGAGCATCCTGTTTTCGCCCGTCATGGAGACGGTGTTCACGTATGCCGATTTGCTGCTGACGAGCATCAACCCGATTGCGACCGGGCTGACGAGTCAACAGCTTCTGATCAATCAAAATGTGCTGGGTTTCTACCAGTTCACCCTCGCCAGCAACGGCAGCACTATTCCGATGGTGTCGCCGTGGATCAGCTTTGCGATCCTGTATCTGGCGCTCTCTGCCGCGCTGATCGTGGTCACCATCCGTAGTACACGAGAGACGGAGTTATAGGCTATGGCGACGCTGGACAATTACGCCGCGCTGCAAGGCATCGTCGCACGTTGGGACCGGCGGCTGCGCCTGACCCAAAGCGTGCTGTGGCTGCCGCGCGCGTTTATCCCCGGTCTGCTCATGGGGATTGCGCTGGCCTTGGTGGCGCGCACGCGCCCACTGTGGCCGCCGCCGACCATCGCGCTGATGGCGCTCGCGGGGATCGGGGTTGGGGTGGCGGTCATGCTGGCGGTGATCTGGCTGTGGCGGCGCTCGCTGATCGTTGGAGCGCGGCGCTTTGACGTGGAGTTCGGCCTCGGCGAACGCGTGTCGACGGCGCTGGAATTGGGCACGGGGGCGATTCGCTCCAATGAAGAACTGAGGCTCCTGCAAGTGGCGGATGCGCACACGCGGGCGTCCGCAGTGCGTCCGGGCGAGTACCTGCCGCTGCGCACGCGGTCGCGCGATTGGGTGATCGTGCTTATGCTGGCGGGTCTGCTGGCGCTGTTCTTGCTCCTGCCCAACCCGCAGGCCGACGTCTTGGAAGAAGACGCGCAGCAGGAAGCGGCGATTGATGAAGCGGCGGATGCCATCCGCGAGATCACCGAAGAAGTGGCCGCCGATACCGATCTCGGCAACGAGGAGCGGCAGGCGCTGCTCGAACAACTGAATCAGACGCTCGATCGGCTCGAACAACCGAACATCAGCGCGGAAGAAGCCTTCGCGTCGGTCTCCGCGATGCAGGCCGCGCTGGAAGAACAGGCGCGTCAGCAGCAAGACGCGGCGGCGCAAAATCAAGCGGCGCTGCAAGCGGCGGCGGACGCGCTGCGCCAAGCGGCGGATCAAGGCGCGGGCGAACAGAATGCGCAGGCGCAAGAGGGCGCGCAGACCATGCAGGGCGCGCTGGAGCAGCTCACGCAGAACCTCGAACAGTTCGTGCAGAACGCCGAGCAGATGAGCGAACAGGAACGCCAGGCGGCGGCAGACGCGCTGCGCGACGCGGCGCAGGCACTCCAGCAGACCAACCCAGAAGCGGCGGAAGCGCTGAATCAAGCTGCCGATGCGCTGGAAAACAGCGACAATCAGCAGACGCAGGACCAGCTTGAACAGGCGCAGCAGCAGGCCCAGGAGCAAGGCGAACAGGGACAGCAGCAAGAAGCGCAGGCGCAGCAGTCCCGCGAACAGGCGCAGCAAGCCGAGCAAGCCGCCGAGCAGATCGCGCAGCAGGGAGAACAACAGCAAGGCGACCAGCAGCAAGGCCAACCCCAGGAAGGCCAACAGGCGCAGCAAGGCCAACAACCGCAGCAAGGGGAAGGTCAGCAGCAGGGCGATCAACCGGGACAAAATCCGGGTGAGTCCGGTCAGGAGGGCGATCAGCAAGGGGGACAGCAGCAGCCGGGTGGTCAGCAAGGCAATCAACCGGGCGAGGTTCAAGGTTCGATCCAGGCGCAGCAGGGCGGCGGCGCAGGCGACGACAGCGGCGAATCGACCGGGCAGGCCAGCCCCGCGCAGGTCGCGCCCGATCAAAACAACAACCCTGACGGACAAGGTGAAAGCGAATACGAGAGCGTGAATGTGCCGCGGCGCATCGGCGGGGAAGGTGGCGAGGAGATCGTGCTCGAACCGGATGCCAGCGATGCGCCCGTGCAGGAAGGTGAGTTCGCGGAGAATCCCGAAGGACAGGTGACCGTGCCGTACAATCAGGTGTTCGGTCAGTATCAGGATGCGGCTAACCGCGCGCTCGAGGGGGGCTATGTGCCACTCGGTCTGCGTGATGTGGTGCGCGACTATTTCACGGCGCTGGAACCGAGCGATTCGTCACGGTGAAGGTTGAGCGTAGTTTATGAGTAACCAACCGATTCCGCGCGGATCAAATGTAATGGGCGTGGTGTTTCTGTTTTTGGCGCGCGGTGTGCTCGGGTTATTGGGCGTCGGCGCGTTGTTCGTCGCCCTGCAAGGCGATCTGGCCGCGTATGTCAGTTGGACGCCGCTGGCGGTGCTGGCGATGGGCGCAGTTGCGCTGCTGTCGATCGGCGTGGCCCTGCTCATCTGGCGGCGCAAGCGGATCGGCCTGCTGCTCGGGGTGGTCGCGGTGCTGGGGGAGTTCGGGCTGAGTCTGCTGCTGCTTGCGGTAACGAGCACGCCGCCGAATGTGCTTGGCTTGGTCATCAACGTGATTCTGCTGTACTACGTGTACCGTTTCCTGACGCATGAGCCAGAACGGTCGTTGTTTGCGTGAGGTAAAGCTGGACCCCACCCCCAGCCCCTCCCCGAATTCAGGGAGGGGAGACCGATCAACCTCACCCCCAACCCCTCTCCAAAAAGAGGAGAGGGGTTGGGGGTGAGGTTTAGTGAGTTCAACAATGGGTACGCTATGTTTTGACGAAAGCATCCCATCCATTTGACTCAGTTCTGAGCCATTCGGCGCATCTAGGTGTAGTTATGGTGATGTCTGAACCCTCATCCCCTCTTCATGGGGAGAGGATACGATAGAGTGCAAGTTTGTTCACATGAGATGAGGACATATGTCGACCGCTCCTGCAGCAGCGATTAACCTAGAAGAGTTCAGCCGTCTCGCGCAGGCGATTGAGGCGGAAGTCAAGCGCGTGATTGTCGGGCAAGACCCGGTCGTGCGCAGCGTGTTGATCTGCATCCTCGCGGGGCGGCATGCGCTGCTGGAAGGCGTGCCCGGTCTCGGCAAAACGATGCTCATCAAGACCATGGCGGACGCGCTCGATTTGAAGTTCGCGCGCATTCAGTTTACGCCGGATCTCATGCCCGCCGACATCACCGGGACAGATATCCTCGAAGATTCGGAAGATGGCCGTTCGAAGCAGCGCCGCTTCCAGCCCGGCCCGGTGTTCGCCAACCTCGTGCTCGCCGACGAAATCAACCGCGCGACGCCCAAGACGCAGTCGGCGCTGCTGGAAGCGATGCAGGAGAAAACCGTCACGGTAGCGAATCGCAGCTACACGCTGGAACCGCCGTTCTTCGTACTGGCGACCCAAAACCCGCTGGAAATGGAGGGCACGTATCCGCTGCCGGAAGCGCAGTTGGATCGCTTCATGTTCAAGGTGCTGGTGACCTTCCCCACGCTGACCGATCTGATCGGCATCCTCGACCGGACGACAGGCGCGGACACGCCGCGCGCGACCAAGGCCGCCGATGGTGTGCAGGTCATCAACATGGGCAAACTGGCGCTGAATACGCCTGTCGCCAGCCACGTCAACGAGTATGTAGCGCGGCTGATTCTGGCGACGCATCCCGAAACCACCGATGCGCCGACGAGCGTCAAGCAGTTTGTCCGTTACGGCGCGAGTCCGCGCGGCGCGCAGGCGCTGATCCTCGGCGCGAAGATCAACGCGCTGCTGGAAAACCGCTTCAACGTGTCGTTTGAGGATGTGGCGGCGGTCGCCGCGCCCGCGCTGCGGCATCGCCTGCTGCTCAACTTTGAAGGGCTGGCGGAAGGCATCAGCCCGGATACGGTGATCGCAGACGCGCTCAAGGCCGTGCCGAAGACGAAGTAGGAGGACTGAGGTTCAAGGACTGAGGACTGAGTATGATGCGGCGGTTGATCGATCCTGATATGGGATTGGAACTGCGTCTCGAAATTATGGAGTCACTGTGGGTGTATTTGGCGGCGGATCGAACGGGCAAAGATGCGGATGAAGTTTGGAGCGAGTTGGGACTCGATGTGAGTAGCGTAAAGTCGAGATTACAGTAGCGATCTTTCGTAGGGACGAGGCATGCCTCGTCCTGATTGGTAACAAACAGAAAGAGGACGAGGTATACCTCGTCCCTACAGATGCAGTTTGGCTTGATGCATTGAGCGTCGGGCGGGGTAGAGACGATGGCTGATCAGCAGTTGTTTGACGAGAAGACGCGGCGTAAGCTGGAGCAGTTGATGCTGGCGGCGTCACGGGTGCGCGCAGGCGCGATCAAGGGCGAGCGGCGCTCGGTCAAGCGCGGCACGAGCATCGAATTTGCCGATTACCGCAACTATGCCCCCGGTGACGATCTCCGCCGCCTCGACTGGAACATCTATGCGCGGTTAGGGCGTCCGCTCACGCGCCTGTATGAAGATGAAGAAGACCTCGCCGTGCATGTGCTGTTCGACAACTCGGCCAGCATGAACTGGGGCGCGGGCGAGGCCAACAAGTTCGATTTTACGCGACGGTTGGTCGCCGGGCTCGGCTACATCTCGCTGACGACTAACGACCGCCTGATGATCAGCGCTTTGGGTGGCGACACGTTCGGTCCGGCGCGGGGACGTGCCTACAGCGTCGCGTTGCTCAGCTACATGGTCAAGCTGAAAGCAGCGGGGCGCGTGGACATCAACGCCGCGCTGAAAGCGTACGCACTCAAGTCCGGGCGTCCGGGATTGACGATGGTCATCAGCGATCTGTTCTCGCCGGAGGGGTACATCGACGGGATCAATGCGCTGCTGGCAAAAGGCCATGAGGTCGCGCTGATTCACACACTCGCGCCCGAAGAGATCGAACCGCCGCTGGCGGGTGATCTGCGCTTGGTCGATGTGGAGACGGGCGCGCCGCAGGAAGTAAGCATCGACGGCGGCATGCGCGACTTGTACATGCAGCGCGTGCAGGCGTGGCGCGACGATATCCGCCAGGAGTGCAGTCGGCGGGGCGTGCATTTCGTCGCCGCTGACACTGGATCGTCGTGGGAGAAAGTCATCCTGTACGACCTGCGGCGGGCGGGTGTAGTGAAGTAAAGACAAGAACAAAGCAAGAAAAACAAGAAAGAAAAGATTCAACGCAAAGGCGCGAAGACGCCAAGACGCAAAGGTGGGGGATCAAGAGCGATGCAGCCGGTGAAGCTCGGTGAGGATGAGATCAGCTATCGCATTGTGACGGCGGCGATTGAAGTGCACCGAACGCTCGGCGGGCCGGGACTGCTGGAAAGTGTCTACGAAGAAGCGTTGGTGTGGGAACTGCGCGAAACCGGGCTCGATGTTGAACGGCAGAAGCGCCTGCCAGTTCTTTACAAAGGGCAAACGTTGGCCACACCGTTATGCATCGATGTGCTGGTGAACAATCTGGTGATTGTCGAATGCAAGTCAACCGAAGAGTATCATGTGGTGTTCGAAGCGCAAACGCTCACCTATTTGCGCCTGACCGGGTTACGGTTAGGCATGGTCATCAACTTCGGTGAACGTTACGTCAAGAATGGGATCAAACGGGTAGTGAACAACCTATGAACCCTCATTTTTCAAAATCTGCACTTTGCGCCTTTGCGCCTTCGCGTCTTTGCGTTGAATCTTTGGTTTTTCCTTGCTTTTCAGCTCTAGGGGACAGCGTATGTCGTTTCTGACGCCGTTGGCGCTGATCGCGGGGCTGTTGGCGATCCCGATCCTTCTGCTGTACATGCTCCGGTTGCGGCGGCGCGAAGTCACTGTGAGCAGCACGTTCCTGTGGCAGCAGATTTTGCAGGATCGCGAGGCGAATACGCCGTGGCAAAAGCTGCGGCGCAATCTATTGCTGTTCCTGCAGCTGTTGATTCTCGCGCTCTTGGTGTTGGCGTTGGCGCGGCCATTTGTGATCGTCCCGGCGGTGAGCGCGGGGCAGATCGCCGTGCTGCTGGATGCATCGGCCAGCATGAACGCGACGGATTCGACTGAAGAGACGCGCTTTGACGAGGCCAAGCAGCAGGCGCTCGACATGGTCAACACCATGAACGCGGGCGACCTGATGACCGTGATCCGCGTGGCCGATCAACCGGAAGTGCTCAGCCCGTATACAGGCGACGCGCTGGCACTGCGCGAGGCGATTCAAAGTGCAGAGCCGAGTCACGCGTCGGCGGATTGGAATGCCGCGCTGACCTTAGCGGCGGCGGGCGCGGCGGGCGCTGTCGATTTCAACGTGGTGATCATCAGCGATGGCGGCGGGATGCTCAACCCGACCGACGATTCGATTCAGCTCCCGGCGATTCCGGGCGATTTGCAGTACATCCCGGTCGGGACGGCGAGCAGCAACGTCGCCGTGACCGCGCTGGCGACGCGGGCACTCCCCGGTGAAGCGCCGCAGTTGTTCGCGCAAATCACGAACTATGGCGGCGAGGATGCGCGCGTGATTTTCAATCTACGCGTGGATGGCACGCTGTATCGGGCGGAGGAATACACCATCCCGGCGAACGGTTCGATCCCGCTGGGATTGAACGAACTGCCGGAGACGTTCACGACGCTGCAGGCGGGTGTTACCTTGCCGTCCGATGCCACGACGACCGATTATCTCGCGGATGACAACACCGCGTGGGCGGTCAACGCGACGAGCGGCGGACGGCGCGCGCTGGTGATGACCGAAGGCAACCTGTTCATCGAACAGGTGCTGCGCAGCCTGCCCGGTGTGGAAGCCTTCCGCGGGGATATCAACCGCGGGCTGCCGATTGAGCCTTTCGATTTGTACGTGTTTGACGGGTGGCTGCCTGCGACTTTGCCGGACGCGGATATGCTGTTCATCAACCCGCCGCGCTCGACCGGGCTGTTCGCCGTGGGGGCGGAGAGCACGGGCAATGCGGCGCTGAATCCGCGCGTGCGCCGGGATGACCCGCGCATGACGTTTGTGGATTTCGCAACGGTGAACATCCTCAAATTCAAGCAGGTGACGGCGTCGTGGGCAGACGCGTTGATCAGTGTGGACGGCGGCGCTTTGCTGCTGGCGGGCGAACAGAACAGCAGCCAGATCGCGATCCTCACCTTCGATCTGCGCGACTCCGACTTGCCGCTGCAAATCACCTTCCCGATTCTGATGTCGGCGCTGCTGGATTGGTTCACGCCGCCCAGCGTCATCAACGCGCCGGACGGCTTGAATGTCGGCGATACGCTGCCGATCACGGTGCCGCCGGGCGCGGAAACGGTCAACGTGACGTATCCCGATGGCACGACGCGTGCTGTGCCGGGCGTGGCCTTCACCGACACGGCAGCGCCCGGCCTGTATACGGTCACGGCGCTGGCGGGCGTGGAGACCGTCAGTACGGGGCAGTTCGCCGTCAACGTGTTTGACGCGGGCGAGAGCCGCATCAGCCCGCGCGACAGCATCATCCTCGGCGATACGGTGATCACGACGACCGTCGAAGAAGAGATCGGGCAGCGCGAGTTCTGGTCATGGCTGGCGCTCGGCGCGCTGCTGGTGCTGCTCATCGAATGGATCGCCTATCACCGCCGCATGACCGCGCCTACCCTGTTCAAGCCCTTGACGCGCCGGAGCGTGACCGCATGAGCTACTTCTTCGTCAGTTATTCGCGGCATGACCGCAAGAAATTCAACCTCGATCAGGTGTTCAACGATCTCCGGGCGGCGGGTGTGCCGCTGTGGCTCGTACCGGATGACGTGCCGCCGGGCATCGACTGGAAGGATGTCAAAGACGACGCCATCGCCGGCTCGGAGGGACTCATCTACTTCTCCAGCCGGCACATCAACCGCACCCCCGTGATCGATCTCGAATTGTGGACGGCGCGGCGCATGTCCAAGCCCGTGTTTCCGGTGCTGCTGGCAGGCGAACCTGAGTATCTGCCGGAACTGTATCGCGCCGATTACATCGATTTCCGTGAGGATTACGCGGCGGGGCTGAAAGCGCTGATCGCCCGGCTGCCTAAAGAGGATCTCTCGGCGAAACCCGTCAAAAAGACGGCGCCCAAGTCCAAAGGCTATGTCTTCATCAGCTATGCGGAAGAAGACACGGCGTTTGTGATCAAGCTGCGCGACTATCTGAAAGGGCGCGGCTATGGCTACTGGGATTATCAGGACAGCGACCGTGATTATCATGGTCTGCTGTTTCTGGAACTCGAAGAGGTGATCAAGAATGCGGCGGCAACCATCAGCGTGATGTCGCCGGACTGGAAGCGGTCGAAGTGGGCGGCGAAAGAGTTTCTCTTCTCGGAGGAAGTGGGCACACCGATCTTTCTGCTCAAGGTGCAGGAGATGGAACCGACGCTCGTCACGGCGGGTATCCCCTACATCGACTTCACCCGCGACGAGCAAAAGGGGTTCGATAAGCTGGATAATGAACTCCGGCGCAAGGGGCTGCTGTGATCACGCCAACCGGATTTTTGATCCCTGAAGAGCAGATCGCCGAATTCTGCCAGAAGCACCGCATTCGCAAGCTGGCGTTGTTCGGGTCGGTACTGCGCGACGATTTCCGCGACGACAGCGACATTGATGTGCTGGTCGAATTCGAGCCGGATGTGAGCTTGGGACTGAACTTCTTTACGATTCAGTACGAACTTGAGGATTTGCTCGGACGACGGATCGACTTTGCAACGCCGGAAATGTTGAAGCAGTACGTTCGCCGCCGCATTTTGAGCAGCGCACAGGTGATCTATGAACGAGCGGGATGAAGGGCGGTTGCATGAGATGCTGGATGCGGCGAAGAAGGCACAGCGGTTCGTTGCAGGCAAAACACTCGCAATGTTGGAACAAGATGAGTTTTTTGCGGCAGCCTTATCGTATGTGGTTCAGAATATCGGCGAGTCGGCCTCTCGTGTATCGAGCGAAGTGCAGCAGCAATTCACGCAAATCGCGTGGCGGGAGATCATTGGCATGAGAAATATTCTTGTCCATGATTACCTCAATACTCGCTATGACATTCTATGGAATGCCGCCCCTATCAGCGTACCTGAATTAGTCAGACAGCTTGAGGCGATTTTGCCGCCGTTTGTGGACGAGGATGTAGAGAGTAATCCTGATGACGTTTAGTTTTCCGCTGGCGCTGCTGCTGCTGCTGGTGATCCCGGTCGTGATCTACGTCGGGCGACCGCGGGTGGCGTTCCGGCGTGGGCGTGACCTCACCAGCCTGATTTTACGCACGGCGATTCTGCTGCTGCTGATCCTCGCGCTGGCGGGGGCGCAGGCGGCGCAAGCGGCGGATAAGCTGGCGGTCGTGTTCCTCGTAGATATGTCCGACAGCGTGGGCGGCACGGATCGACAGGTCGACTTCATGCGTGAGGCTTTGCAAGCCATGCGCCCCGAAGACGAGGCGGCGATTGTCGCCTTTGGCGCGAACGCGCTGGTCGAACGCCCGATGAGCAGCGTGCGCGAAATCACGCCGCTGCGCTCGACGCCCCTCACCGGGAACACCGACTTGCAGGAAGCGATCAGCCTGGGGCTGGCGCTGTTCCCAGCGGACGCGGCGAAACGCATTGTGATTCTGAGCGACGGCCTGCAAACGGTCGGCGACGCGGAGATCGCGGCGCGCCGGGCGGCGGCGACCGACGTCGAGATCAGCTTTGTGCCGTTCACGCGCGTTGAGCAGGTGCCGGAAGTGCTGGTGAGCGATGTGCGCGTGCCGACGAGCGTCGGCGCGGGGCAGTTGTTCGACCTGAGCCTGACGGTCACAGCGGAGGCGGCGACCCCGGCGGCGATCACCGTGTTCGCGGGCGGCTCGATCATCCACCGGCAGGATGTCGATTTGCGCGCGGGCGTGAATCACTTTGCGCTCACGCTGCAATCCGGCGAGAGCGGCTTCCGCGATTTTCGCGTGCAGGTCGATCCGGTCGGGAGCGACAACTTCTATCAGAACAACGGCCTCGCCGCGTTCAGCCGTGTGGTCGGCGCGCCGCGCGTGCTGGTGGTGACGCAGAGCGCCGACGAGGCGGTCAATTTGACGCGCGCGCTGGAAGAGCAGGGCTTGCTGGTCGATGTGGTCGGCCCGAACGACCTGCCCATCGGCGTGGCAGCGCTCGCCGATTACAACTCGATCCTTTTGAATAATATCCCCGCGACCGTGCTCTCGAACGAGCGCATGGAAACGCTGCAAACCTTCGTGCGCGACCTCGGCGGCGGCCTGGTCACTATCGGCGGGGAAGATGCGTACGCGCCCGGCGGCTACTTCGAGACGCCGCTGGAAGAGATGCTGCCCGTCGAAATGCAAATCCGCGATCAACAGCGCCTACCGCAGATCACGCTGGTGTATGTGATCGACCGCTCCGGCAGTATGTCGCTGGTCGGGCCGAGCGGCGTCGCCAACATCGAACTGGCGAAAGAAGCGATCATCCGCTCGATCAACTTCTTGCAGCGCAACGACCGTGCCGGAGTGATCTCGTTTGACACGGACGGCTACTGGGTGCTCGACATGCAGCCCGTGCTGGATCGGCTGTATCTGCAGGCGCAGGTGGGCACGCTGAGCGCGGGCGGCGGCACCGATATCCTGGCGGGCATGCGCCTCGCGGGCGAAGCGATGCAGACCGAAACGTCAGACCGTAAGCACATCATTTTGCTGACGGATGGCGGCGCAGACCCCGGTGGGCTGGTCGAACTGACGCAGTCCCTGAACACGGATTACGGCGTCACCACCTCGGTCATTAGCATTGGCGAATCCACAGTCGGTTTCCTGCGGCAGATGGCGGATGTGGGCGGCGGCAACTACCACGAGGTGATCGCCGTCGAGACGATCCCGCAGATTTTCGCGCAGGAAACGGTGCTGGCGACGCGCTCGTACATCATCGAAGGCGAGTTCAACCCGATCCTGAGCGCCATCAGCCCGATTATGGACGGCATCACCGAAGCGCCAGCGCTGCTCGGCTACGTGGCGACCACGCCCAAAGATACGGCGCAGGTGATTCTACGCGGGCCGGAACCGTTCAGCGACCCGGTGCTGGCGGCGTGGCAGTATGGCTTGGGGCGGGCGGTCGCGTATACGAGCGATGTCTCCGGACGCTGGTCGGGCAACTGGGTGTCGTGGGAAGGGTTCGCGCGCTTCTGGAGCCAGACGGTGCGCTGGACGATCACCGAAGGGACGGATCAAAACCTCGAAGCGCGCATTGTGATGGAGGGCGAACGCGCCCGCTTGACGGTTGATGCGCGCGCCGACGATGGCAGCTTCCTCAATGGGCTGAATCTGATCGGCTCGCTGGTCTACCCGGATCGCAGCGCGGTGGGCATTCAGTTGGAGCAGGTCGCGCCCGGGCGCTATGAGGCGACGTTCACGCCCGGCGCGGAAGGCGCGTACTTTGTGCGCGTGAGCGAAGCCGACGGCGCGCTGAATCAAACGGGCGGGTGGGTGATGAGCTACTCACCAGAATACAGCGTGCAGGCAGATGATGTTCAAGACGGTACGCAGTATCTCACTGATATTTCAGCAATTACAGGCGGCGCAGGGATCAATGTTGCTGAAGCAAGCAAAGCGTTTGAGCATAATCTGCAAGCCCAAGTGGCGACCAATCCGCTTGCGCCAACGCTGCTCTTGATCGCGGTGCTGCTGCTGCCCTTCGATATTGCGGTACGCCGCCTGATCATCACGCAGAGCGACCTCGCGCGACTGCGGCGCTGGCTCTCGCCGCCGGAAGTTGTGCCCGATGCGACCGAGCGCGTCTCCGCGTTGATGGGCGCGAAAGCCCGCGCGCAGGAAAAGACGAGCGTCACGGCCACCCAGGTCACGCCGACGGGCGAACCCACGGCGGGCGGCGAAACGCCCGCGCCCCAAAAGATCAAGGTAGCGCCGAACGCGCCGCCGCCGATTCGCGGCGCACCCACGCTCAAGGAGTCCGACGAGGGGAATATCGCCGGGAAGCTGCTGCAAAAGCGCAAAGATCGCGGTGGGGGGAGCTAATTTACCTCCCTACGTCTCCCCTACGTTTGGCGTTTCAACATAGGTGAGCCGCTCGGCATCTGCTAGTATGAAAATTGATTGGGTGGAACCTCACCCCTAAATCCCCTCTCCGAAAAGAGGAGAGGGGACTTGAACGGCACGTCTGACGCCTTTCTCCTAGAGGTTGAGGACAGGAGATTTTTAACAATCGAACCATTGTAGGGACGCGCTTCTGCGCGTCCGTGGTCTGTTGTCTGAGGGAAGACAATCTCGACATGTTGAATTGTCCTGCCGTGAACCTAAAGGAGCGGGTTGAGGTGATTTTAGGGATGCGCTGCGGCGCGTCCTGACCATGTGTTGGCTAGTTGAGGACTCTGGATGAGACGACTTCTACTGTTTGTGTGGTTGCTCCTGTTGATGGCCACCGCGGCGTTGGCGCAGCAAGTGACGCCCGCCGTACCTGCGCCCGACTTGACCGAAATCCCGCCCGCCGCCCGCTTCACCGCCACACCGAACATTCCGCATCAGGGCGAAATTCGCCTGTACCCGATTGTGCCCAACCCGAACGATGCGCGTCTGGCGACCTGTGCCGCGCCGACGCTCGAAGGCTTTTTGCCGTATGTGGTGCGTCCCGGCGACCGTCTCGATGTGCTGCTGACGGGCTACACCATGATCACCGTGACGCAGTTGGCGGCGCTCAACTGCCTTGACGACCCAACGCAGCTCCCGGTCGGCGCGGTGATCTGGCTGCCGCGGTCGGTGTCCGTGTTCACGGCGTCATCGGTCAGCCCGGTCGATGCGGTCAGCCCGGCGGCGATCCGCGCATTGACCGCCGAGGCGGGCGATAACACCAGCGGCGCAACGCTCACATGGACGGCGCAGGGCGAACATGTCTACCTGTATCCGTGCGTTGACGCTGAGAACTGTGTCCGCCCGCAGACCGCACAGCCTGTGCCCGCGGAAGGGTCGCTGCGCGTGTACCCGTTCGCGACGGCGGGCGAGTACACCTACCGCCTCGAAGCAACGGCGGGCGATCAGGTGGTCACCGAGGATGTGAGTTTCACGATCACGTGCGCGCAGGATTGGATTGGCGGGCTGGAGATGTCGCGCTGTCCGGAAGATCCGCCGCTGGCGGTGATGATCGCCTATCAGCCGTTCGAGCACGGCGCGCTGATCTGGTTCTCGGATACGCTCGAAATCTACGTGCTGACGGATGATGGTCGCGTGCGCGTGTACGAAGACATTTTCCGTGAAGGCGCGCCCGACCCGACGGCAGAAGCGCCGGAGGGCTTGCTCACGCCCGTGCGCGGCTTTGGCCTGATCTGGGATTTGCTCGGCGGGACAGAGAGCGGTCTCGGCTGGGCGACTGCGCCGGAAATGGGCTTCGACTCGGCGCGGCAGGCGGCGGGACGCACCTCGTACACGACGTATATCTTCGCGCCGGAAAATACGGTCTACGCCGTCACGCTCATCCCCGGCCTAGAAGTCGGCTATTGGTCGCAGGTAAGGTAAAAAGATTCAACGCAAAGACGCGAAGACGCTGAGACGCAAAGGAATTGAGATCAAGGCTTTGGACTGTTTCTGATCTCGATACTTTGCGCCTTTGTGCCTTAGCGTCTTTGCGTTAGGCACTTTCTTTTTGCTGTGCGGTTTAGGGTCTTTTGCCCTCCGTTACGCTGACGCGTCTAGTTCCTGTGGTAAAATCGCGGCGATATGAAAAGACGACACACATTTCCCCTCCCCCTCGTGCTCATCGCCCTGTCGATGCTGGTGGCCGCGCTGGCGTGTAACCTCACCGACAATGCGCCGCCGCCGTCGTTGGTGCCACGCGCGACGTTTACGCCGCCGCCCACGATTGGTTTCCCGACTCTCGCGCCGGAAGAGTTTCCCGATCAAGCGACCAACGTGCCGCGCGTGGAGACGCAGACCGATACCACGCTGCTCAACGTGATGAATCGCGTGGAGCCCGACCGCCTGATCATGCATATCGATGCGCTGGTCGGCATGCGCACCCGTCATGTGCTGTCCTCATGGACCAGCCCGACGGAGGGAATCGGCGCTGCCTACAACTACATTCTCAACCAGTTCAATCTCATCCGTGACCAGTCGTACCAGAACAGTTTCGCCGTGCTGCAACCACAGGAATTCGCGGTGAACTTCGCCGACATCAACACCTTTAGCCGCAACATTATCGGTGTGCTGCAGGGGACGGAGACGGGCGCGGGTATCATCCTGATCGGCGCACACTACGACAGCATTACGCGCGACGTGGAAAACGGCAATACCTTCGCGCCCGGCGCGAATGACAATGCGAGCGGCATCGCCGCGCTGATGGAAATCGCCCGCGTGATGAGCCAGACCCCACACCGCGCGACGGTCATGTTCGTCGCTTTTGGCGCGGAAGAGATTCAACGCAAGGGCAGTACCGCCTTCGTCAACGACTATCTGCGCGCCAACAACATCCAGATCGATGCCATGTTCAATATGGACGTGATCGGCAGCAGCACGAGCGGCACAGGCGCGGTCAACGACTACACGATTCGCCTGTTCAGCGCCGAGCCGAATGAATCCTCGTCGCGACATCTGGCACGCACGCTCAACCTGTTGGGCGCGCGCCTCGCCCCCGGCATGGCCATCGACGTACAGCCCACGGTTGACCGCGATGGACGCTACGGCGATCACATGTCGTTCAGCGATGCCGGGTTCGCCTCTGTGCGCTTCACCGAAGCGCTGGAAGAACCGGATCGGCACCACACCGAACGCGACACGAAAGACGACATTCAAATCTCGTATCTCATGCGCGCCACACAGACGATCCTCGCCGTCACCACGGCGATGGCTGACGGGCTGCGTCCGCCGCGCTCGGTGCAGCTCCGCGAAGGCGATAACGGTTTCCGCACGCTGGTGTGGGAGCGTGTGCCCGAAGCCGCGGGCTATCTGATCGCGCTGCGCCCGCCGGGATCGCTCATTTACAGCGACTACTTTGAAGTGAACGACAATCAGGTGACATGGGACGGCTTCCGCGCCGACCGCTTCGCTTCAGTCGCGGTTGCGGCGAAGGACGCCAGCGGCTTGATCGGCCCGTTCTCGTTCGAATACACGATTGGCAGTTAACGTCAGCGCTGGGGCAACCCCTCACCCCCGAGCCCCCTCTCCCACACAAGTGGGGAGAGGGGTGAAACGCGGCTTTTGCTGGCTCCCCTCCCCGAATTCGGGGAGGGGCTGGGGGGTGGGGTGGGTCGTCCAATTTGCGGACGGCCAGAAGGCCGTCCCTACAGGGTTTCTGGCGTGGGAGGGGCAAGACACAAATGATACGCATGGGACAACTTTCTGACTGTCCGCAGCAGCGCGTCCCGACAGTTAAAGGCTGCGGCTAAGGCAAATACGATGTCTGAAATCGAACCGATTCCCCCGGAGCAAGCCCGCGCCATCCTCGACGCCGCTATGAAGCAGCGCCTCGGCGAGGATTGGGAGGATGAGGACAGCGGGTGGCTGCTGGTCACCGGGCACGACTACATGGCGCGCGTGACGCGTGGCCGCCGCAACGTCGATTTCTACGTTGATCTGCTCGGGGCAGTGAGCATCGAAGAGAAAGAGATCAGCCCGGCGCAGGAGAGCGGACGCATGCTCGCGTGGATTTTCCTGATGCTCTCGCTGGGGATCGCCTTCCTGCTCGCGCGGGCGGTCGGATGGCTGTGACGCTGCGCCGCCACGCCGCGATCCTGATCGTCATCGCGGCGATTCTGCTGATCGCCGCGCCGACGCTCACGTATCCGCTCGGGCGCGATCAAGGCGAATTCGCGACCATTGGGCGCGGTCTGCTGCAAGGCAAAGCCCCCTACGTCGATTTGTGGAATCCCAAGCCGCCCGCCGTGTTCTATGTGTACGCGGCGGCGATGGCGCTGTTCGGGCAGACTGCGCCCGCGCTGCGCGCCATTGACCTGCTGATCTTTCCGGTCATCGCGCTCACCCTGTATGCCATTGGCACGCGCCTCGCAGATCGGCGGGTGGGTGTGTGGGCGGCGGCGCTGTTCGGCGTGTTCTACTTCACCGAGACGTTCTGGACGCTCACGCAAAACGACGGGATCGCGCTGCTGCCGATGACGCTGGCCATGTGGTGCGCCATCCGTGCTGCGGATGCCGCGCGCCGCTCATGGGTGTGGGCGCTGATCAGCGGTGCCATGCTCGGATGGACGTTCTGGTTTAAGTATCCGTTCGCCGTGATGGGCCTGCCCGTGCTGGTCATTTATGCCGTGATCCGGCGATCTTGGGATAAATCGATCCGATCTTGGGATATATTTGCCATATGCGTAGGCGGATTGTTAACACTTGTCGGTGGTGCAGCCGTGATGCTGAGCCTGGGTGCGTGGGACGCGCTGCTTGAAAGCGCGCGCCTGACGTCCAGTTATACCACGCTGACCGCCAACCTCCCCGACCTGATCGAAGCGTTCCGCGTGGCGCTGAGCTATCGCTGGTCGCAGTGGGGGCTGCTGGCGCTGCTCGGCGTTGTCGGCGTGGTGATCACGGCACGGCGGCGGGATGCGCGCTGGTGGGCGGTGATCGTATGGTTGATCAGCGGCGCGGCGATGATGCTGGTGCAGGCCAAAGGCTACGATTATCACTGGCTGCCGATGCTGTCGCCTTTGGCGCTGCTCGGCGGGTGGGGGATCAACCAAGGACTGAGGACTGAGGTGAAAGGACTGAGGCTAGAGTCTGCCGTTGGACCGCTCTCAGCCCTCCGTCCTCCGTCCTGGATCGCTCTCGTCGCCCTCCTGCTGATCATGGCGGTCGTCATCGGAGGGCCGACCCTGCCGTATCTGACCGGGCAGGAAGATCAGGCGACGTACTACGCGCGCTTTGTCGGTGGCGAATTCCGCGCGGATGAGTCCCTCCAAGTGGTCAACGTGCTGCGCGAACGGGTTGTCCCCGGCGATTCGCTGTTCATCTGGGGCTTTCGCCCGGAGATCTACTACCTGAGCGGACTCAACCCGGCGACGCGCTTTATCTTCCAGTTTCCGCTGGTGGCCGATTGGTATCCGCCCGAATGGCGTGAGCAAACCGCCGAGATCCTGTGGGCAGCGCTGCCACCCTATGTGATCGTCGCGCAGGTCGACTACATGCCGTGGGTGACGGGCAGTGAAGAGGATTCCAATACGCTGCTGCAAGCGTATCCTGACTTAAACGACTGGTTGATCTATAATTACGAGCGCGATTCGCAGATCGGTAATCTTTTTCTATGGCGACGAAAAACGTAGTAACCGTGCGTCCGGCGGTATCCGAGGACATTCCCGCAATCATCGACCTCATTCGACCGTTTGTCGAAGAAGGCACGGTCTTAGCCCGCACGTACAGCGAACTGGACGAACTGCTCCCCAGTTTCCTCGTCGCGACCGAAGAGGACGACTTGATCGGCTGTGTGGTGCTGGAAATTTATTCGCGCAAACTGGCGGAAATCCGCTCGCTGGCGGTGGCGCGCTCCGCGCAGGGCAAAGGTGTCGGGCGCATGCTCGTCGATGCGTGCATCGAGCGGGCAAAAGAGCTCTCCATCCTCGAAGTGATGGCGATCACCTCCGCCGATGGCTTCTTCCAGTCATGCGGCTTCGATTACACGCTGCCCGGCGCAAAACGGGCGCTGTTCCTCGTGACGAAGGAGCGCAAGCCCCTCGGCGAGTAAGCGGTTCTCAACGCGGTTGCCTGTAGGCAAGGAGCACACCTCATGCTAGATATTCAGCCGCTGAATGATGATCATCACATCTGGGCACGTCAACTCATTGAAGATCAGTGGGGCTCGACGCGCATGGTCTCGCGGGGACGCCTGCACGATATGACGACCCTGCCCGGCTTTGTCGCGCTGATTGATGATCAGCGGTTGGGGCTGGTAACCTACCGCCTCGACGGCGATGAGTGCGAGATCATGTCGCTGGACAGCCGCGCCGAAGGTCAAGGCATCGGTTCGGCGCTGCTCAAGGCGGTCCAGCAGGTCGCGCGGGCGGCAGGCTGTCGCCGTCTGGTGCTGATCACCACGAACGACAACACCCACGCCTTGCGGTTCTATCAGCGCCGTGGTTGGCGATTGGCAGCGCTGCATGTGGGCGCGGTCGACGACGGACGGCGGCTCAAGCCGGAGATTCCGTTGATCGGCCATGATGACATCCCGATCCACGACGAAATCGAATTGGAGATGCAGGTATGAGCACCATCCTTCACATCCTGTCACGGTCAGATTGGGCAAACGCGCAGGCGGTCGGTACGTATCACGCCGCTTCGATTGACAGCGAGGGCTTCATCCACTTCTCGACCGCTGCGCAAGTTCAGAACACGGCGAACAATTACTATCAGGGTCACGCGGATCTGGTCGTGCTGGTGATCGATACCGACAAGATCACGCATGAGCTCAAGTGGGAATTGGCGAGCAACGGCCAGAAGTTCCCGCATGTGTACGGCGACCTGAATCTGGACGCGGTCATGCGCGTGGTCGACCTGCCCATGCAGCCCGACGGTTCGTTCAAGATCGACCCGGCGATCTTCGGGTAATCCGAGAGGGGGCTTGAACAGCCACCTCTCGTTTGGTGTCAGTGTTAGCGATCAGCGGACGCGATGAAGAGGGTGTCTATACAGCGCACAGGTATCCTGTTGAGAGAGGTTTTTGTAGGGACAAGGCATGCCTTGTCCTCTGTATCCTTCTCTAGAAATTAGGACGAGGCATGCCTCGTCCCTACAGGTGATAACCTGATCGGACACCCTCTGAATCGCGTCCCTACGAAAATGGTTTCGGTTTGGCGCACGCCCGATCTGTCTCCCCTCCTTGAATTCGGGGAGGGGCCGGGGGTGGGGTCGGACAACTCATTGAGGTAAATCTATGCGGATTTTGATGCTGGCTTTCGGTTCACGCGGCGATGTGCAGCCCTATGTGGCGCTCGGCAAGGGCTTGCAGCGCGCGGGCTTCACCGTGACGCTGGCAGCGGGGCGCAACTTTCAAAGCTGGATTGAGCGGGAAGGGCTGCGCTGCATGCCGTTCCGCATCGACATCGAAGCATACATGCAGTCGGACTTAGGGAAAGACTGGCTCGGTAACAGCAGCGACAACGCGCAGCGCGAACTGCAAAACATGCGGCGCATGGTCGACACGATTGCCGTCGACGTGGTGGACGATTTGCTCAACATGGTCGCGGATGCGGACGTGCTGGTGAGCGGCCTGCTGACCGTCGAAGTGGTTGCCGCCATCGGGCAGGCGCGCGGCGTCCGTCCGCTGCTCGCCATGATGTCCCCGCTCGCGCCAACCGCCAGCGGCGCGGCGGGGATGCAGGCGCTGCTGCCGCGTCAAACCAATCCGCTCAACCGCTGGTGGGGCTATGTGATCGAAACCATGCTGTTTTCGGCGCTCAAGCCCGCGTCCGTGCTCATGCATCAAAAGCTCGGCCTGCAGCCCGTGCACACCCGCGAGTTCATCCGCGCGGCCAACCGCACGCCGACGCTGCTCGGGATCAGTCCGCTCGTCGTGCCGCACCCGTCCGACTGGGGCACGCACCACCATGTGACCGGCTACTGGTTCCTCGACGCGCCGCCGGATTGGCAGCCCTCGCCCGAGCTTCAGGCGTTTCTCGACGCGGGCGCGCCGCCGGTGTACATCGGCTTTGGCAGCATGTCCAACCGTGACCCGCAGGCGACGACCCGCGTGATGATCGACGCGCTCAAGGCGACCGGGCAGCGCGGCATCATCCATTCGGGGTGGGCGGGCTTGCACGCCGAGGATTTGCCGGATGACATCTGCCTGCTCGACTTCGCGCCGCACGATTGGCTGTTCCCGCGCATGGCAGCGGTCATCCATCACGGCGGATCGGGGACGACAGGCGCGGCGCTGCGGGCGGGCGTCCCGTCGGCGATTGTCGCGCACATCGGCGATCAGCCGTTCTTCGGTCGGCGGGTGTATGAGCTTGGCGTCGGCGCACCACCGATCAAACGGCACGACCTCACGGCGGAACGCCTCGCCGCGACGATTCGCGCGCTGACGGGCGATGCCGCGCTGCAGCGCCGCGCCGCCGCGTTGGGCGAGCGCATCCGCGCGGAGGACGGCGTCGGGAATGCAGTGCGCGTGGTTGAGCGGCTGCTCCGCTAGCTCATCTGCTGGAAAAATCGTGCTATGATCGGATGGATGGGAGGGGCAAATGGTGCTAGAGCGCAAACTCACGACAATTGCAGACTTTGAGAGTTTCCTCGCGCAGTCCGATCACGGCTTATTTGAACTCATCAACGGGGAGATCATTGAAAAAGTGCCGACGCGCGAACATGGCATCATCGCGGGCAACATCGTCACCGCCTTCAACAATTACCTGAACACGCGCGAAATCGGCATTGCTGCCGTCGAAGCGCGGCACCGCCCGCCGAACGATCCGCACAATGATCGCATTCCCGATGTGTCGTTCGTGGCCGACACCAATAAGCCCATCGAACGTGAAGGCGCGGCGAACTACATGCCGGATATCGCCGTCGAGATTCGTTCGCCCAAAGACAGTCTCAAGGACATGAGCGATAAAGCGGCCTTTTATTTGCAGCATGGGACGCGCATGGTCTGGCTGATTTATCCGGAAAAGCGCCTCGTCGAAGTGCTGACGCCAGACGCGCGTGAGCTGCTCGGCGAAAGCGAGACGATTTCTGGCGGAGACGTGCTGCCTGAATTCACCTTACCCGTAAGCGCTGTGTTCCGCCGCGTCTAAACCAGACTCAGCCACATCCATTCGAGGTCGTAGTACACCCCATCGATCTTCAGATAGCTGCGGTCGAAGTAGGCCGTCTCAAACCCCGCGCTGACATACAAGCGCCGCGCCGACTCATTGCCCACGGTGACGGCGAGATAAATTTCCTCAGCGTCGGGGATGGTTCTGGCGAAAGCAATCACCTCGTTCAGCATCGCGCGGGCGATACCTTGACCGCGCATCTCCGCATTTACGAACACCTGATGAATTTGCAGGCGATGGCGGATTTTCTCGCGGTGACCCGCGTAGAATAGACTCGACAGCGCGACCTGCTGCCCATCCACGAACACGCCGAAAAGGGGATTGTAGGGCAGCGACTGCGCAATCCGCTGCAGGGCGGGGTCGCGGTCAAACATGCCCGGGTCGTTGGCGGATGCGCCAAACGCGGTCGGCGCATCGGTCAGCGCGCGCTGCCAGATAGCGAGATATTGATCGACGTCAGCGGGGGTTAGCGGTCGAATGTCCATAAGTGCTTGTCCTTTGTAGGGACGCGATTTAGAGGGTGTCTAAAAAGCGCACAGTTATCTGGATGAGAGAGGTTTTGTAGGGACAAGGCATGCCTTGTCCTCTGTATCCTTCTCTAGAAATGAGGACGAGGCATGCCTCGTCCCTACAGGTGATAATCTTACTAGACACCCTCTTTATCGCGTCCGCTGTCTATCCCAAAATTCGGGGCGGGGCGGGGGTGGGGTGAGTGAGGCGCTACGATACTTCAAACAACCGCAGCAGCTTGAGCGCGATTTGTAGGTTGGTGCGCAGACCGGGATCGCTCAAGTCCCACGCGCTGATCTCATGAATGCGTTCCAAGCGATAGTTCAGCGTGCTGCGGTGAATGCACAGAATTTCCGCCGTTTTGACGCCGTTGCCGCCCGCGTCCAAGTACGCTTCCAGCGTGTTGAACAGGTCAGCCTGACCTTCGCCTGCCAGCTTACGCAGCCCAGTGACAAACGGGTTACCCAGCAGCGACTCTTTCCCGGCGCGGTAGAGCGCGTACAGGTAGCCGAGATCATCAAAGCGCACGATGCGTTCGCTGTTGCCCAAGCGCCGGGTGATCGTCAGCG
This sequence comes from Candidatus Flexifilum breve, assembly GCA_016717205.1. GTDB lineage: Bacteria > Chloroflexota > Anaerolineae > Aggregatilineales > Phototrophicaceae > Flexifilum > Flexifilum breve. The sequence goes on along the minus strand of JADKGC010000002.1, from coordinate 425,675 downwards.
CGTCCCGGCACTGCTGATGCGCCGCGCCGACGCGATCCGCGCCGCGATGTACGCCGCTCACGCCGATCCGCACATCGCCGATACCCTCGTCGATGCTCCCGGCAATCTGCTTGATGTCGGCTTTGGCGCTCAGGAGGACGAGCACTTCGCCCGCGAACTGCCCGACGACTGCGCGCCACTTGTTCGCCACGGCGAGGCTGTTGATGCGGCGGTAGAGGTGCAGCAGGCGCGGCGACCCCGTGTCCTGATCTTCGACCAGCAGCACCACGAACGCCTGATTGAGGTCGACGCCGTAGCGCAGCGCCTGATCCGTGAGGATGGCTTCACGCCCGCGTTCGCCTTCGATCAACTGCGAGAGCAGGCCGCCCTTGAGCGACGCTTCCGCGCTTTGAATAGCTTCCTGATGCAGGAGCATGAGCGCGGCGATGGTCGCGCCGATCTCGATGGCCATGCTGTCGAGGTTGGAGATCGGGCGGTCGTCGGCGATGATCCACACGTAGCCGTAGATGTTGCTGTGCACGACAATCGGCGCGAGGATGCGCTCCATCTGGAGGCCGACTTCCGGCATTTGCGGCAGATGCACGGGGCGACGCGTGCGCCGAATTTCGCCGAGGATGCCGCGCGTTTCCAGCGCTTCGATCAAGCGCGGATCGGTTTTGCCTTCGCTCAACGTGTAGCGCCGCGCCTCGTCTACATCGGCGATGTTATGGCTCGCCAGCGCTTCAAAGCGTTCGTTCTCGATGCTCACCGACTGACCGATCAAGCCCGCCAGCGTGACCGCGAGCTGGCGCAGGTCACCACCCTGCAGCACGAGCATGGTCAGCGTGCGGTGAATGGTCAGCGCGCGTTCCATCATGCCCATGTGCTGCTGGGCAATGCGTTGATTGGTCGCGCGGGCGATATCGACAAAGCGCGCCTGATACGGGATTTCGATCAGCGGGAAGGCGTTGGCCTCCGCGATCTCGCGCATGTTGTCCGGCGCGTGATCGATGTGGCGACCGACCGCCAGCGCCAGCGCTGCCACCCCCTGATCCGCCATGGCCTGCACGTAGCGGCGCTGATCGTCGGGGTTTTGCGGCAGGTTGAGCGCGGTCGTCAGCACCAACTCGCCGCCGTTCAACCACTGCGGCGCGTCCGGCACGCTGGAGACGTGCACCCATTCGACGAGGCGTTCGACACCTTCGTGCCCGGCGACGATCTGCGCGCCCTGCATTTCTTCGAGTTCGAGGATTTCCGCTACGGTGAGCATAGGTTCACTGCGATCACTTGACCAGCGCTAAAGCAAAACCATCATACCCTTTGCTGCCGACGGTCTGCACGGTGGAGAGCTGCACGCGCGAGTCGTTGGCCGCGGCGGCCACAAAGCGCCGGATGCCCTGCACGCGCGAATCGGGATGGTTCGGGTCGACCACACCGCCGCTGCGGATGACGTTGTCCACGAGGATCAGGCTGCCCGGTCGCGCCAATTTGACGGACCAGTCGAAATAGTCGGCGGTCGAGTCTTTGTCGGCGTCGATGAAGATGAAGTCGAAGGGCGCAAATTCGGTCAGGCTGGGCAGCAGATCAATCGCCTTGCCTTCGCGTAGTTGGATCAGGTTGTCCAAGCCCGCCTGCGCGAAGTTGCTGCGGGCGACAGCCGCGTGGTGGGCGTCGAGTTCGAGCGTGATCAGCTGGCCGTCGGCGGGCAGCGTGCGCGCTAACCAGATCGTGCTGTAGCCACCGAGTGTGCCGATCTCCAGAATGCGGCGCGCGCCGAGGCTTTGCGCCAACAATGCCAGCAGTTGACCTTGAAGCGGCGTGACCTGAATATCCGGCAGTCCCGCGGCCACCGACGCGGCCAAGGCGGCTTCCAAAATCGGATCGCTTGGCGTAAAGGCGTCGGCAAAGTACTGATCCACTGCTGTCCATTGAACTTGAGTCATGCCCATATCCTCTATCTAGGTGACACCGTTTGATTGCGTGCGTGCGGCGAATACGATATACGCGCCGCTGGCCCGCAGTTGAAGCTTCCGGACGCCCGCATCGCCGCCCCACAGTCGAAAGACGCCCTCAACCAGCCGCTGCAGACCGTAGCCGAATTTGCGGAAGTGTCCCGGCGTGAAGACGTGCGCCAAGGCCGCCGGAATCACACCCCAGCCCGTCCAGAGATCCTGTAACTGGTAGCCGTTCTGGTTGAGCAGGGTTTGCCAGCCATCCGGCGTGAAGTGGAAATATGACGATCCGTGCCATGCTTCCCAGAAGCTCGCCCCACCGACGAACCACGCGCGCGGCGTCGAGACCCGCGCGATATTGTGCATGGCGAGGAAGGGGTTATACAGATGTTCAAACACGGCGGTCGAGACCACCACGTCGAACGTGCCAGCGGCGAAGGGCAGGCGGTGCGCATCGACGAGGATGTCCGCGCCTTTAGCCGACCAGTCCACGCCGATCACGTTGGTGAAGCCGATGGCGTTCAGAAATTTGCGGTTGTCGCCGCTGCCACAGCCGAGATCCAGAATGCGCAGGTTCGGGCCATGCTGCTCGTAGAGCGTGCGCAGATAATGCTGGCTGCCGGGATCGAGTTTGGTCTTGATCGCCACGTTGACGGGCGGCTGCTTGGTCGCCTCGGCGGGCGCGCGAAACATGGTGCGCACGACCTCATAGCGATCCAGCGGCTGCACCGGAATGCAAAACTCCAGCTGTACGGTCTGCGGGATATTGAGGGCGCGAAAATCGTACACCTGCCGATCATTCACGGTCACGAGCGGCGCGGTGAAGGCGCACGACGTACACTGCCATGTCCCATCGGCGGCGCGGGTGAGCGGCGCGTGATCGAGGGGGCACACAAGCTGCGTCAGCCAGTGGTCAAGGACGCTGCCAGAGCGTGTTTCTACCATGAGAGGGCATCCTATTTCGCTATTGGGCGCACATCGGTGTATTGATCGGCGAAATGATGGCGCGCCTTGAGCGCCTCAAAACGCGGATCGAACGTTTCCCGGTAGGCGGCGGGGTTGGTGAAGTTCAGCCGCATATCGTAGGCGTCTTCGTTGTTGCTGTGATAGTAGTTGGTCTTCGTCCCGACCGTTTCGAAACCGTACTTTTTGTACAGGTTCTGCGCGACGACGTTGCTCACGCGCACTTCGAGCACGATATAGGCGGCGCCGAGCGTAAGCGCCCGCCGGATCATCGCGGCGAGCAGAACTTCGCCCCAGCCGTTGCCACGAAACTGCGGATGTGTGGCGATGGTGCTCACGTGGGCTTCGTCGACGATGTTCCACAAACCGCCATAGCCGACAATCACCGTATTGCTCTCGGGCAGGATGCCAAAGTTGCCGATGATGCGCCGCCAGTTCGACGACGGTTTCGCCCGCCGACTTTTCCAGCACGACCATGTGGCTGTAGTTCGATCTGGTGATCTCGTACTGATAGGTGCGCGGCGGCCACGGGGGATCGAAGGCCATACGGTCAATCGCGGAGACTTCCGGGATATCTGGGAGGCGCATGTAGCGCAGCGTCAGACTCATGCGGGTATATCTTTAGTCTTCACATAGATCGGGGTGACATCCGCCGCCGGAAACGCCTCGGTCGCGTCGCGCAGGCGATCCCACGCTTCTTCCGCGAGAAAACCCGCGCGGCGCAGGCGGAAGGCGCCCGGCGCGAGTGTGACGGGTATATCGTTGGCCGCGGCCTCATTAATGGTTGCGCGCCCCGTCTCGTCGACTTCACCCGTGACGATGGCCGCGCCGTCGATGCTGCCGATCAGCGTCGGCCAGTCCAGCAATTGGGCTTCGCCGCGCGACTTCCAGTGCCCTTTGCGCCACTGGTAGGTCGCGGCGATGATGCGACCGCGCCCAGCCTGCGCCACGGCGATCAGCCCACCTTGAAAATGCGGCTGACCGGCGGCGAGGATGTCGAGCGTGGGGATGCCCACCAGCGGAATGCCCCGCGCGGCGGCCAAGCCTTTGGCCAGCGCCACACCGATGCGCAGCCCGGTGTAGGAACCCGGCCCGGTCGAGACGGCCAGCGCGGTCAAATCGTCCATGGTCAGGTCGGCACGTGTGATGAGATCGCGCACGGCGGGCGCAAGCTGCACCGTATGCATGTTCGGCGAAAACCACGTCTGCTCGGCGCGCACCGCCGCACCGTCATGCAGGGCGAGGGAGAGGTTTTGGGTAGCAGTATCGATAGCTAGTAGCATCAAGGTTCTTTTACTGTAGGGACGCGATTTATCGCGTCCGAAATCTTAATTCATGAGAAGCGCGGACGCCATGAATGGCGTCCCTACACAACGACTTCAAGTGCGCCCGGTGAATTGATCGACCAGCTTGCGGTAGCGTTCGCCGACCGCCGTGAAGATCACGCTGCGCCGCGTCAGTTCGAACGCGCGCAGTTCAATCCACAGGCGTTCGCGCGGCAGCACCGGGGCGATGCGCTCCGCCCATTCGATGACGACAATGCCGCGCGCCTCCAGAATATCATCTAAGCCGATGGCATCGACGTCCGCGACGCCGCTCAACCGGTAGCAGTCAAGATGATAGAGCGGGGTCGAGTCTTTGGCGCGAGAATGCACATGCACGAGGTTAAACGTCGGGCTGATGAGCGGTTCATCTGCGCCCCAACCGACGCCAATCCCTGAGGAAAACACCGTTTTGCCCGCGCCGAGATCGCCCGACAGGCACAGGATGTCGCCGGGCTGCAGCAGCGTCCCCAGTTTGACGCCCAAGCGGCGCGTTTGCTCCGCGTTGTGGCTGATGATATCTAACTCGCCTTCGCGCAAAATTGGCACGATGATCGCTCCTGAAACCTGAATCTCATTATACATGGGCATATCGCCCACGCTAGAAGAAAGATCTGGGAGGTAATGCAACCTCACCCCGACAAGGCAACCCCACCCCCGGCCCCTCCCCGAATTCAGGGAGGGGAGACAACAGCGCTCGCCACACGGAGAGGAGCGGTCGGGGTGAAGTTAGAAAACTCCGCCGCACAAACCGGAATTCCCAAATCTCAATGGTTGCATGCGTGAATCAAGCCTACATATAATGGGAGTACCACAGCAGGCGGAGCGCGCGTATGTTTGGTCAATGGAGTTTACGCCGGCGGTTGACCGTCGCCGTCGTTCTTTACACAGCCGTTAGTCTCATCGTCATCGTATTGCTCATTCTGAATATCGCCGTGCGCTTCGTCGGCGAGCAGACCCAGGACGCGCTGACCGCGCTGAATCGCAGTACCGCCGCCGCGATCACGGGCGAACTGCGCAGCGTCGAAACGCTCACTTATGCGCTCGGCGGCGTGCTCGACGGGCAGCGCGACTCGATTCTCTCGCTGTGGCAAACCGCCAGCTACTCGCTGCGTCAGCCGGATGTCCTCGTGCAGCGGATCGGGACGTTGCAGCCGGTGAGCGGCGGTTACCGCCTGAATCTGTTTCGCCGCCCGTTGACCGTGACCGCCCCCCGTCAGAAAAATACCGTGCGCGCTATTCCCGCGGAACTCGCGCCGTTGGTTGACCTTGCGCTGAGCGAATCCGTCTGGTTTTACAGCGCCGACCCGTATGGCACCACGCGTACGCCGAGTCTGATCTATGCGCTGCGCTTGCCCGGCACCCGCGGTTACATCTGGGCGGAGATCACCGGCCCGCGCCTCTCCGAATGGCTGGAAATGCTGACGGAGAACAGCCCGTATCCATATGGCGCGGTTGTGACGACTGCCGAGCAGGTGTTCGCCGCCGGGGGCATGGGCGCGGCAGCGCTCACCGATCCGCAGGCTGACCTGCTGCCCCTGATGAGCCAGGCGGTGACGGGCTATGCCATGATGGAAGATACTCCGTACGATACCGGAGCGCTCTACGTCATCAATACGCCGCTGCTGGATGGCACATGGAACGTGATCGGCCTCGTCTCCGAGGAAGATGTCAGCGATGAATCGGATGAAGAACTGCTGCAAATCGTGTTCCTGATTCTGGTGGTGATCGGTGCGCTCGGCTGGCTGCTCGACCGGTTTGCCGCCACCGCCATCACCACGCCGCTGGTCGATCTGACCACTACGGCGCAGGAGATTGGGTCAGGCGATATGCGCTATCAGGTCGGCTACCAGAACCGCCGCGATGAGATGGGCGGGCTGGCGCGGTCGCTGGAAGACATGAAGTCCAACCTCGCCGATTCCCTTGACTCGCTCTCGATGTGGAGCCGCACGCTGGAAAAGCGCGTCGCCGACCGCACGAATGAACTGCAAGTCGCGCAGACCGACGCGCTCAACCGTGCCGCCGAACTGCGCGCCGTGTATGATGCCTCGCTCTCCGTCGTGAGCGAGTACTACCTGAACATCATCCTCTCCACGCTGACCGGGCGCGTGGTCGACTTGCTGCAGGCGTCGTATTCCGGCATCTGGTTGGTGACCGAAGACCGCACGGGCTTGCAGTTAGTTGCCAGCACCAGCGACGACGCCGGGACGATTGGCCGCGTCATCGGCGTGCATGACGGGCTGGCGGGCAAGGTGGTCGAAACCGCGCAGTGGCTGGTGCTCGAAGATTATCTGCACTGGGAAGGGCGGCTCGGGTGGGTCGCGCCGTACATCGAACGCGCGCTCGCCGTGCCGCTGATGTATTCGGGCGAGCCGATTGGGGCGATTGTGGCGGGGCGTTCCGCTGATGCACCCAACTTCAGTGCGGATGATGCGCGGCTGCTCACGCTGCTGGCGAACCTCGTCTCGCCCGTGGTGCGCTCGGCGCAGTTGTACGGCCAACTTGATGTGGCGATGCAGAAGGCCAACAGCGCCAACGAGGTCAAAACGCGCTTCCTCGCCAGCGTGACGCACGAACTGCGCACGCCGCTCAACCTGATCATCAACAACCTCGATTTCATGCGCATTGGCTCGTTCGGCAAGGTCAATGAGGAGCAGCGCAAGCGGTTGGATCAGACCGTGCGCAGCGCCGAACTGCTGCTGTATCTGATCAACGATTTGCTCGATGTGAGCAAGATCGAAGCGGGCGAAATGCAGTTGTACTTCCAGCCCGCCGAGGTGCGCCCGATCATCGAAGACGCGCTCGACTCGACGCTGGCGCAAATGGACGCTAAACGCGATGTCTCGCTCGAAATCGACATGCCGGAAACGCTGCCGCAGGTCGTGATGGACGCGCGGCGCATCCGGCAGGTGCTGCTCAATCTGCTCTCGAACGCGGTCAAGTTCACGCCCGCCGGGGAAGTCCGCTTCACAATTGCTGCCGACGCCGACTCGATCACCTTCACGGTGAAGGACAGCGGCATCGGTATCCCCGAAGACGAACTGCCTAACATCTTTGAGGCGTTCCAGCGGTCGACGCGGGCCAAGGCGATGGGCATCGAAGGCACGGGACTCGGCTTGCCGATCTCGCGCCATCTGGTCGAGGCGCACGGGGGTACGCTCACCGTCGAGACCGAGATTGGTGCGGGTTCGACGTTCACGGTCAGGCTGCCGCTTGTGCCACCGCAGACGCCGCGCACGCCGCAGCGCGCCCTGCAGCTCGGCGCGCAGCAGGTGTAAAGGTCGCCGTTCACGTTCACTGTGTCCGACCCCACCCCCGTCCCCTCCCCGAATTCAGGGAGGGGAGCCAACAGCACTCGTCAAACCGAGTTTGTTTTCGTAAAGACACCCTCTGTGTGACGTCCCTACACGGACTGGTTTACCCTACATGTGAGTATCATCTCATAACCTCCCACAAAGTACGGGGTGATAATTCCGCCATTGTGCGCTAGAATCATCGTGGTTCAGATGAAATGTAATGTTTTCGTTCATGAACTCGAAGTGAACGAGACAGGATGCTCATGCGTTTACTCATGCTAAGTCTGCTGGCGCTGTTGACCACCGGGCTGTTCGCCGAAGGGGTCGCCGCACAGACGGAAACGATCACTGGGATAGTTGACGGGACGACCAACGTCCGGTCAGGCCCCGATCCCCGCTTTGAGATTGTCGGCCAATTGCAGGATGGCGATCAGGTGATCGTTGATGGGCGGGAGAGCGCTGCAGGGCGCTGGCTGCACATCACACTGGAAGATGCGGGCGGCTGGATTCCGGCGTTTATGCTGCTGCCCGACGGCGATGTGACCACGCTGCCCATTCTCGACACGACCGTCGAAGAGACGTTGGAAACCGCCGTGCGCGTGATCGCCTATGGGCGCGTCAATGTGCGCAGCGCCCCGGCATCGACGGGGAGATCATCGGACAGTTGGATGTCAATGATGAGGTCGAGGTCATCGCCCGCAGCAGCGCGCAAAACGATTGGCTGATGATCCATCTGGATGACGAAACCGAAGGTTGGGTCGCGTATTTCACGGTGACCGTGACGGGCGATCCGTCGGGGCTGCCGATTCTCGTGCCCGACAGCACGGGCGCAGGGCTCATTCCGCCGTCAGTGCTCGTGCGGACGTTGTTCAACGCGCGTTTACACCTTGAGCCGACGCTCAGCTCGCCCCTGACGATCATCGTGCCCTACAATGCCGAAGTCACGCCGATTGCGCGCTCAGAGCGCGGCGACTGGGTATATGTCGGCTATGCCGGGGTCGAAGGCTGGGGCGTGGCGCGGCTGTTCGCCATCACCAACGACGAATTGTTGGCGCTGCCGGTCAATCCGTAACAGCAACCCGGCTGGCTGGGCTTTCCTTGGGAAACACGCTGTAGGGGCAGACCGATGTGTCTGCCCGTTTTGGGGCGCACACGTAGGTGCGCCCCTACCATTGTTCGCAGGTTGATCTCCCCTATAAACGCAAACGCACCGCAGATCTGCCCCTGTAATGAACGTGCACGAGGGGCACACTACGGCGCGTTTGCGCTTCAAGCGGTGGAGGGACGTCAGCCGCCCTGTGCGCCTTCCGGCAGCACCGCGACATTGCGCGAAAGGTCGAGGCTTTGCCCCTCCAGATCTACCTGCACATGGACGAAACGCAGGCCGTCCGTGCACGATAAACAAATGGGTGGTGGTGATGCCTTCCGGTAGCTCGATAGCCGGGCTCCAGTCGATCCAGCCATCGGTGAGCGGCGCGCCGTTCTCATCGAAGATCATCACCTGTTGAATGGTGCCGATCACCTGCTCTTCGCCGCCGCCATAGGTGTTCGTCTCGTTGGAGAGCAGCAGCATATGCTGATCTGGCAGGTAGGAAATCGGCACGACATTGGGACGCGATCCGTAGACCACGACCAGCACATTGCCGCCCGCGGGCGCGGGCAGCGCCGCAATTCCGACTTCGCGGTATTCGTTGTTCAGCAGGGTCGCCCGGTCACGCAGCGACTGCCGCCAGAAGCGCATGGCGAAATCGACGTCGCCGATGGCGATGGTGTCGCCGATGAGCGGCGCTTGCTCCGGGCCGAAGGTCGGCCACGCGAACGGTTCAACCTGCGCCTGAATTTCCAATCCTTCGTTCGCCGCGTTGACGTGCAGATTGTCGTTATCGTCCAGATCCGTCTGGTTGATCAGGTAGTCGGCATGCTGGAGCGCGAGCGCTTGCAGGGTCGTGCTGGCGCGCAGCGGCCATGCCTCGTTTTCGAGGCGGAAGGTGTTGATTTCGCTGAGCAGCGCGGCGGCGGCGCTCACATCCTGATTCGGATAATTGGCGAGGATGGCCGCGTCGATTTCGCTCACGCCAGAGACCGCGCGGATTTCGCCGGAGCTGACCCGTTCGGTCGCCGCAGCAGGCGCGCCTGCATACACGAGCTGGCTGTCGTACTGCGTTGAGACGGCGACGGCTTTCCCGATCTCGACGGGCGTATCAATTTCCATGCGCCCATCGGAGAAGCGCACGCTGAAGCGGTCGCCGAGTTCCTGCGGCAGCACCACATTCGTCTGGAAAATCTGCGGCGTGCCGAGCGCGCTCCCATTTTCATCGAGGAACTGGTAAGTGATCGGCATGCGAATGTTGTCGGTGGTCTGCGCGGCATAGCGTGACGGATCGCCCGTCATGTAGAGTACATTGCGCGCCGGGTTGAAGAGCACGGGCAGCGTGTTCGGACGCCCGCCGAAGACCGCGACGAACAGCGTGTCATCACCGACGCCGTCGAGCGCTGCGACGCCGATCTCGCGGAAATTGGCGTTCTGAATCGTCTGCGCGTGGAGGCTGGAGTTATGCCAGAAGTTCAGCGCGGAGTCGACTGTGCCGACCGCCGCATTCTCGCCGACGATCACCGTGTCCGGATGGCCGTAGGTCGGCCAGTTGTAGGGGGCTTGGGTCGCGCGCTGCTGCGGATAGCGTCCCTGTCCGTCCCGGTGGAAATCACCGCCGTTCTGGGGGATGTTCGTCGTCATCAGGTAGCGCGCCTGATCCTGAGCCATTTGCTGAAGGACAGCATTTGGTGCCAGCGGTGCTAACCCCATGTTCACCCGCCAATCGTTGATTTCGCCGACAATGCGGCGTTCTAACGCGGGGTTGGTTTGGGGAACCGACTGACCCAAAACGTGTGCAAACGGTACGATAAGAGCCAGAACAGTGAAGACCAGCAGAGCAGCAGTGCGGCGAACCATGGGGACTCCAAGTTAATTTTTCGCAACTATGTCTAAACTTGCATTATAAAGGGGTATTAAGCATTCACTCGTGAAATAATTATGAAATATCCCGCGTCTGTGTTTCAATACACCTATCATTCGGGTAAAGGGGAACAGCATGCGGTTTGATGCACTGTTGATTGGGGCTGGCCAGGCCAACCCGCCGTTAGCTCGCGCGCTGGTGGCGCGCGGCCAAAAAGTCGCGCTGATCGAGGAGCATTTACTCGGCGGGTCGTGCGTCAATTATGGCTGTACGCCGAGCAAAACGCTGATCGGGAGCGCGCACGCCATTCATACCGCGCGGCGCGGCGCCGAATTCGGCTTTCACGCCGAGGAGGTGCGCGTGGACTTCGCGCGTGTCATGCAGCGCCAGCGCGACGCCGTGCTCACCTCCCGTGACGCAATGGAGAAACGCTACGGGAACATGGATGGGCTGACGCTCATCCGCGGGCACGCCGAATTCACAGCGCCGCACACCATGCGCGTCGGCGATCAGGTGGTGGAAGCCGAACGCATTTATCTGGATGTCGGCGCGCGACCTAATCCGCCGGAGATCCCCGGCCTCGACGAGATTCCCTATCTGACGCACCAATCGCTGCTCGACCTGACCGAACTGCCGCGCCACCTGATCATTGTGGGCGGCGGCTATGTCGGCATCGAATACGCGCAGGTGTTTCGCCGTTTCGGCAGCGAAGTCACAGTGATCCAGTCCGCCGGGCAGATTTTGCCGCGCGAGGACAAAGACATCGCCGATGCGCTCACGAAAGTGCTCAAAGCGGAAGGCATTCGCCTTCTGCTCAACGCGCAGGTGTCCTCGCTCAAGCAGCGCGGCGACACGATCATGGCGCGCGTGGATGGGCACGGCGGCGTGAGCGGATCGCATGTGCTGCTGGCGGTCGGCGTGAAGCCGAACAGCGACCGCCTCGGCCTCGACCGCGCCGGGATCGCCGTGGATGACAAAGGCTTCATCCAAGTCGACGACTATTTACAAACGACCGTCCCCGGCGTGTACGCGCTCGGCGATGTGAACGGACACGGATTGTTCACGCACACCTCGTACAACGACTACCAGATCATCGAGGCCAACCTCGACCAGCCCAAGCGCAAGCAGTCGGATCGCATTCCCACCTACGCCGTGTATACCGATCCGCCGCTCGGTCGCGTCGGCTTGAGCGAAAACGAAGTTAAGGCAAGCGGTCGCCCCGCGCTCAAAGCGACGCTGCCCATGTCGAGCGTTGCCCGGGCGCGGGAATTCGGGCAGACCGACGGCTTTATGAAGGTGCTGATCGACGCGGAGACACAGCAGATCCTTGGCGCGGCGGTGCTCGGCCTGACGGGTGACGAGGTGATTCACACCTTCACGATGGCGATCATCGCCAAAGCGCCGTATACAGCGGTGCGCGATGCCATGTTCATCCATCCGACGGTCAATGAACTGCTGCCGACCATGCTGGAAAAAGTCGAGCCGATCTAGCGTCACTCATTGGTGTACTTCTCACATGTATATGCGTCCACTCTTTAGCCCCTCTCCCACGGGAGAGGGGGTGGGGTGAGGCCAAATATCCAATCATGAGGGTGATTTATATGCCCGCAACACTTGCCGCCTATCTTCAGCGGATCAACTATGATTTGCCCGTGCGCCCCGATCTCGCCACGCTGATCGGCGTGCATCGCGCGCATCTGCTCAACATCACCTACGAGAACCTCGATATTCACCGGGGCTGCTCGCTCACCGTCGATTTCGACACGTTCTACACGAAGATCGTCGAGGCGCGGCGCGGCGGGTGGTGCTTTGAAATGAACGGTTTGCTGGCGTGGGCGCTGCGCGAAATCGGCTTTGAGGTGACGCTGCTGGCGTCGGCGGTGGGGCGCGCTTCAGTCGACGAGCCGTTCGCGCCCGATCACCTGATTCTGCGCGTCGATCTCGATCAGCCGTACCTCGCGGATGTCGGCTTCGGCAATGGCTTGCTTGAGCCGATTCCGCTGGCGGCGGGACGTTATCGGCAAGCTGGTTGGCTTGAATTCGGCTTGCGGCAAGTCGGCGACCGCTGGTGGTTTGAGAATCAGGCATACGGCGGTCCCGGCTTCGACTTCAACCTCGAACCGTATCAGCTGGCGGATTTCGCGGCGGAGTCGCACTACCTGCAAACCTCGCCTGAATCGGGTTTTGTGCGCACGACCGTGTGTCATCGTTACGTGCCGGAGGGGATTGTCACCCTGCGCGGGGCGGTGCTGCGTCGCGTCACCGTCGAGGGGCAGCGCGACGAGCTAATCAGCGATGCGGCGAGTTACGCCCGCACACTGGCGGATGTGTTCGATCTGCATTTAGACGATATCGACGCGCTGTGGGAGAAAGTTTGGGCGCGGCATCAGGCGTGGGTGCAAAAGTAGGGAAGCTAGAGCTGCGTTGGTTCGGCGGGCGGGAAGATGGCTGTCACATCGACCATCTGTCCGAGCAGCGGGGACGCGAACGTATCGCCTGCGCCATAGGCACCAATGTATTTGAACGCGCCTTCGACCAGCGTCCACACTTCGAGATACTCTGCGACCGGATCGGCAATCCAGTATTCGCGAACGCCGTATTTTTCATACAGGTAGAACTTCTCTGATTTGTCGCGTTTCGCTGTGCTAGGGGATAGAACTTCTAGAACTAGATCGGATGCACCGCGGACGTGTTTGGGTTCGATGATGCTGAGCCGATCTTGCGCAATCCAAATCAGGTCCGGTTGAGGAACATTTTCTTCATCGAGGTACAACTCGACCGGAGCAAAAATGATCCGTCCGCCGAGCTTCAACGACTTTAAGAGATCATAGACGTTCGCAATGACAAACTGATGAGTCGTGAAGGGCGTCGGCGACACAATGATTACTCCGTTGATCAGTTCAATAGGGGTATTGGTTTCGGGGAGCTTAAAATACTCCGCGGCGGTTATGCGCCGTTCACCTATCGCCATCATCTCACCTCACACCTAATTGGCGGACACGATGAATCGCGTCCCTACTCCACAGTATACCCGATCTCGTCCAGCAGACTTTTGAGCGTTTCGACGGGCAGACCGACCACATTGGTGTAGCTGCCGTCGATGCGCGCGACCGGGTGAAAACCCTCGTGCTGGATAGCGTAGCTGCCCGCTTTGTCGAACGGGTCGCCCGTCGTGATATAGGCGTCGATTTCGGCGTCGCTGTAGTCGCGCATGATGACTTCCGTCTGCGTGAGCCGCGTGAGTTGGCGTGTGGACGCGCCGGTTTGCAGCAGCGTAAGCGCTGTACACACGATATGACCGCGGTCGCGCAGACGTTGGAGCATGATCCGCGCGTCGTCCGCATCGACGGGCTTGCCGAGGATTTCCCCATCGAGGATGCCCATGGTGTCGGCGGCGAGGATGACAACCGTATCCGCCGCCAGCACCAGCGCTGATTCGCTCAGCTTGGCGGCGACGGCGTGCGCCTTTTCGATGCTCAGGCGGCGCACATAGTCGAGCGGCGCTTCGCCGGCGCGCTGCGTCTCGTCAATATCTGACTTGGTGACGGTAAAGGTGATCCCGAGCGTCGCCAACAGTTCGCGCCGTCGCGGTGATCCCGATGCGAGGATGAAGGGCATAGACATAGTCCATTCCAAGAGAGACAAACGGCCTAAGTGTAGAGCAAAAGTGGGCGGTGTGCATGGCTTGCCTAGCTAGTTTGTCGTTCTGCCGTCAGCTTGATCTGATACAGCGCCACGTTCCAGTAGAAATTGTAGTGCTCGTAAGTGACGTCATTCATCTGATTGAGGATGAGCGTCAGCCGCGTCTGATTGGCGTCGGCGGGCGCTAAGCGGAATTCGATCACAGCGTGGTTTTCTGGCAGATCGGGGAGGCGGTTCAACTTGCTCCACGCGGTGTACTTGAGGACGGCTTCCGGTTCGAACTGCAGGACGACCCCGCGGTTTTCAAAAGGCATGGTCCCGTGCAGTTTCCCCGAGACGATGATCGGAGTGCCGACCTGCCACGTCGTCGCCGTTTCGATGTCATCGTCTGAGATCCATTCCTTGATCAAGGCGGGTGTGGTCAGCACGCGCCAGATGACGGCGGTCGTCTCCTTGATGGTGATCGATTTGGTGATCGTGCTCGGAAAGGGCATGCGTTCTCATCCTGAAAAAAGCTCGTGCCGAGAATCAAAAAGACGAGGCTGCTGCCCCGTCCCTTACTGATTTACCGTAGTGAACGTGCCTGTTTAGGCGATGGTCACGTCTTCGCAGAGATACACGTCCTGAATCGCGCGGAGGAGGGCCGCACCTTCGTCCATCGGACGCTGGAAGGCCTTGCGACCGCTGATCAAGCCCATGCCGCCCGCGCGCTTGTTGACGACGGCGGTCGTCACGGCTTCGACCGTGTCGTTCTCGCCGCTCGCGCCGCCGGAGTTGATCAAGCCCGCGCGACCCATGTAGCAGTTCGCCACCTGATAGCGGGTGAGGTCAATCGGATGATCGCTGCTCAGCTTGGTGTAGATGCGTTCGTCGAGCTTGCCGTAGGACGAGCCGCCCGTGTTCAGCGCCTTGAAACCGCCCGTCTGCGTCGGCAGTTTCTGCTTGATGATGTCGGCCTGAATGGTCACGCCGAGGTGATTCGCCTGCCCGGTGAGGTCGGCTGACGTTTCGTGATTGATGCCGTCGACCTTGAAGCCGTTGTTGCGGGTGTAGCACCACAGCACGGTCGCCATGCCGAGTTCGTGCGCCATCGCGAAGGCTTCTGCCACTTCGATCAACTGGCGGGTGCTTTCGTCCGAGCCGAAATACACGGTCGCGCCGACCGCGGTCGCGCCCATATCCCACGCCTGCTTGATCTTGCCGAACATCACCTGATCGAACTTGTTCGGGAAGGTGAGCAGTTCGTTGTGATTGATCTTCACCATGAAGGGGATGCGGTGCGCGTACTTGCGCGCCACCGAACCGAGCACGCCAAACGTCGAGGCGACAGCGTTGCAGCCGCCTTCAATCGCCAGCTTGACGATGTTTTCCGGATCAAAATACGCGGGGTTCTTGGCGAACGACGCGCCCGCCGAGTGTTCAATGCCCTGATCGACCGGGAGGATCGACAGGTAGCCCGTGCCCGCCAGACGCCCATGAGCGAACATAGATTCGAGGCTGCGCAGCACCTGCGGTGTGCGATCCGAGCCCACCCATACGCGATCCACGAAGTCGCCACCCGGCAGATGCAGGGTCTCTTTGGGAATCGTCGTGCTGGTATGATTCAACAGATAGTCGGCATCCTTGCCGAGCAGTTCTACGATGTTATCGATGCTGAGGGATGCACCCGGTGCGGTTGCTACAGCCATCGGTCTTTCTCCTTCAAAATCCGTACACACGAAGGCGCAGTATAACACAGCCGAGTTTCTTCACGAAAAATTTCGCTTCTAAAGGTAACGAATATCACCCTTCCGCATATACTGGATAGTATGTTGTGATAGTAAGGACAGGTCTTATGCCTTATTCAATAGAGTGGGTTGTTGAAGGCCGTGTGCTCTATAACCGCCTGAGCGATCCCTATACGGATGATGAAGTGGTTACCAGCTCGGAAGGTGCCATTCAGCGTCTCGACTCCGCATCCGAACCAGTTTTCTTCATCGTGAACACGTTAGGGTTGACCAGCTTCCCGCGCAATGTCGTCAAGGCGACGGCCAGTGTGCAGAAGTGGCTGAGCCACCCGCATATGCGTCAGCTCATCGTGATCAGCAACAATTCGGCGGTGCGCTTTGTGTCGCTGTTGGCGACGCAAGTGCAGCGGAACAAAGTGATTCTGCACGGCAGTGTGGATGACGCCTTGGCTTATATTGGTCGGCAAGTGCCCGAACTCGCCGAACGCATGACTCCTCCAGTGGCCTAGCTGTCGGGTTTGTGGGGGCGTCGTCCCGGTGGTTGAGACGACGCCCTGCGCGAGCAACTTTCCTCGCTAGACCAACGCAACCGCTTCAATTTCCACCAGCGCGCCGATCGGCAGCTTGGCGACTTCGACCGTGCTGCGCGCGGGCGGGTCGTTGGGGAAATACTCCGCATAGATCGCGTTCATCGTGGCAAAATCGCCCATGTTCTGCAAGAACACGGTCGTCTTGACCACGCGATCCAGTCCTGTTCCCGCCGCCGTCAGAATCGCTTTGAGGTTCTCCAAGACCTGCCGGGTCTGCGCTTCGACTCCGGCGGGCAGTTCCTTGGTTCCCGGGACCATGCCGGTCTGCCCGGCGGTGAAGACGAAGCCATTGGCGATGATCGCCTGCGAATAGGGGCCGACCGCGCCGGGGGCGTTCGGCGTTTTGACAACTTCACGGCTCATGGGTTTCTCTCTCCTCTGGATAGTAAGTAGCGGATAGCGATTAGCTGTTAGCGATTAGCTGTTAGCTCAAAGCGGAATAAGGTTTTTCCAGCCCACCCCCGGCCCCTCCCCGAATTCAGGGAGGGGAGCCAACATCATTTGCCAAGCCAAATTTGTTTTCGTAGGGACGCAATTATGCAGTTTAACTAATGATCGCGGATATTGGCTGTAGGGCGACCCTGTGGTCGCCCATGTACGGGGGGGCACTACCCTCCCTACATTCGGGATCTCCGTACTCATAAGTTAAATTGCATCATTGCGTCCGCTGCGAGTGGAAAGACTTTATGGGCGGCTTTTTCAACACCCTCATGCCTTGTCCCTACACAAACGAAAACTACGGATTTTTCAGACGGCCTTTAAAGTAGATTCTCGAAAGTCTTGATGTAGGGGCAGACCGATGTGTCTGCCCGATTTCGGGCGCACACACAGGTGCGCCCCTACATCCGTTCGGGGATTTGTTTCGAGAACCTACATTAGAAGGCAGTCCCAACTCTTGGCTAACAGCTAATCGCTAACGGCTAACCGCTTTTCGCCCGAATTATGCCCGGTTGCGCGCAAAACGCCAATGTGTTTCAAATTACATTACTTGCATGTCAGCAGAACGTGCTATAATCGGCGCACTCAAGGAGTCGCCGCGTATGAACAAACTGCTCAGTTTGCTGCTGGGGTTCATGGTGGGAGCGGTCATCGGCGGTCTGCTGGTGATTGTCTTCTCGCCGGTCTCCGGCCAAAAAGTCGTTGACGCGCTCAAAGAGGGGTATGCCGAAACGCTCGATGAGGCGCGGCAGGCCAGCGATCAGCGCAAACGCGAACTCGAAGCCGAGTTCAAACGGATGCGCTCCAAGTAAGAGGACCGAGGACTGAGACAAAATCAGACTCAGTCCTCGAACCTCAGTCCTCACTGCTTTATTTTGTATCCACCTGCAACTGATAGGGCATCGGGATCGTCGTCACGGGCGAGAGCGGCGTGAGCGCCAGCACCAGCGACTCGGCGTTGGGGTTGGGCGTGAACGTCCACGACTGCTCGGTGTCGGTGGCGAGCCAGCGCGTGACCTGCACTTCGCCGTCGACCGTCTCGATCATCTGCACCCAGGCGGACTGGGGCAGGCGGTTGTCGGTGCGAATCCAGCCCTGGAAATCCCAGCCTTCCGCATCCCCTTCAAAGTCTTCGCTGTAGTTCAGCGCGTCGATGCGCACATCGTCGATGGCCACGCCCGCCTGATTCACGGCATCGTCGGTGATCATTTCGAAGCGGACGAGGATGTTTTCACCCGCGTAGGCATCCAGCGAGATCGACTCGTCAATCCACGTGGCGGTGTTGCCGCCGCTCGTGCCGGTATAGCCTTCACCGTAGGACGTGCCGTAGGGATTCTCGTCGGTCGTGTGCGGCGTGGGGATGATGTCCCACGTGGCCCCATCGTCTTCGCTGACCATCACATAGCCGTAGTCCCACAGGTCTTCGAGGTGATACCATAGACGATAATCGAGGGTCGCGCTGGTCACACCCGTGAGATCAAAGGCGCGGGTGAGTGTGGTATCGGTCATGTCGCCGCGATTGCTGTAGGCGACCGTTCCGGTAATGTCGGCGTCGATCAGCGGCGCGCTGTCCGGCATGGCGAGGCTGACTTCCATCGCCTTCACGCCCTCCATGGGCAGCAAAGTGAAGTAGTGCGCGGCGTACTGCGGTACTTCCCCACGTACGGAGACGGGATAGCGCGTGTACGTCGCCTGATCAACCGCTACCGTGCCCAAATCCGCGATTGAGGTGTACCCGCGGTCCCAGTTCGTCCCGATAGTGCGATTGGCGACGACCCAATCGGCGAAGAACTCGTCGACGCCGGGTTCGCCCAGCGCACGCAGCACATCGTCGACCGATTGCAGGCCGCGCGGCGCATTGTCAGCGCTCAACTGCTGCATGGCGTCGAGGCCGTAGCGGTCGTAGAAGTAGATGAGGAACATCTGCGCCGCGCCGTAGTTCGCGCCGCGCAGGAAATTGTCTTCGTTCCAGTAATTCAACTGGGTCTGCGGCGCGTACAGGAAGTCATAGGCGAAGAAATCCGGCGTGCCGTTGAGGTAATACTCGGTGAACGTCGATAAACCTTCGTTCATCCACGTTTCTTCGTTGAACTGAAGGTTCTGGCGGATCATGTGCTGGAACTCATGCGCGACGATCACGCCCGTCGAGCGCACATCGAACGACGTGCCGAGCGCGTCGAGGTTGAAGAAGAACATCTCGCGCTCGTTGCTGCCCTCCACCGCGGCTTCGGGATAGCTGTCGTCGCTGCTGACATACGCCGCCGTCGAGCCGCCGAGTTGGTAGGCGAACAGACCATGCACACGCAGGTCGCCGTCGATGCCGGGCTGCGCTTCGCTGCCCCACAGATTGCGCACCTGATCATAGACTTCGTCGTCGAAGAAGTCGGCTAGTTCCTGCAAATCGCGCGTGGAGACGTTCGCGCCATTTTCCACCCACAGATAAATGTGTTCGCCCGCGACTTCCAGCGTCGCCGTGATATCGCGCGTATAGCCTTCGCTGGAATTGGACACGCGGAATTCATCTTGGTCACCGACCTGCCGATCCGGCGGGGTGTCCGGCGGCGCGGGGATGTCGGTCACGCCGCGCAGACGTTCAGCCAGTTCGAGGCGGTCACGCGGGGGAATAGGTTCGCTGGCCAGTTCGGTCAGCGTGGGGTACTCGGGATCGACATCCTGAGCCATGACGCCGCCCGCCATCAACAGCAGTGCCAGCACAAGCAACAGTTTTCTCATGGGTTCCCTTTTCTGTTTGATGATCACAGCGCATACTCCGGCACAGCGGAGATCAGCACCACTCTGACTCAGTATACAGCGAGTCGCAGGGTGCGGTTCGATGCGTAGGTGAGCCGTAGGGACACGGCGCGTCAATCAGTTTGGAACAAAATCAGAAGTGGTGCGTATAAGGGAGTGACACTCAAGACCGCTTTGGCCCAAGGGGGGAACCATGAGCCAAACCAGCACCGCACCAACAACCAAAGCCGCCAGCCCACTGGGCGTGCGGAATTTCCGCTTACTCTGGATCGGCGAGAGCGTATCGCTCCTCGGCGATCAATTCACCCTCATCGCGTATCCGTGGCTCGTACTGCAATTGACCGGCGACGCGCTCATCCTCGGCACGGTGATGGCGCTGATGGGCATTCCGCGCGCGCTGTTCATGCTGATCGGCGGGGCGCTGGTTGATCGCTTCTCACCGCGCACCATTATGCTTGTCACGAACGCCGCCCGGCTCGTGCTCGTCGGCGTGTTGGCCGCGCTCACGCTGAGCGACGCGATCCAATTGTGGATGCTCTACGGCTTCGCGCTGCTGTTCGGTCTGGCCGACGCCTTCTACTTCCCCGGCCAATCGTCGATTGTGCCGCAAATCCTCGACAAGGATCAATTGCAGAGCGGGAATACGATCGTGCAGGGGACGGCACAGCTCAGCCTGTTCCTCGGCCCGGTTTTGGCGGGTGGGCTGATCGCGCTCGTCGGTGGGACGGCCAGTGCCAGCGCCGACGCGCTGCCCAGCATGATCGGGATCGGCGTGGCTTTCGGGATCGATGCGCTGTCGTTTCTCGCATCGGTCGGGGCGCTGTGGCTGATGCGGCCGCGCCGCGCCGTCGAACTGGACGCGGATCAGCGGAGCGTCATCCAGTCAATTGCGGTCGGCATGCGCTACCTGTGGCAGAACGAAGCCCTGCGCTTCATCCTGATCCTGATCGTGGCGTCGAACTTCTTCATCATGGGGCCGATGATGATCGGCATTCCGGTGCTGGCGAAGACGACGCTGGCGGAAGGCGCGGCGGCCTATGGCATCGTGATGTCGGCCTTCGGTGGGGGCGCACTCGTGGGGATCATCCTCTCCGGCGTGCTGCCCCGGCTCAAACCAGCGCGCATGGGCACGATTCTGCTCACGATTCAGGCGTTGATGGGCGTGGCGTTGGCGCTGCTGCCGCTCAGCACGGCGACCGCCTACGCGGCGGTCATGGCGTTGCTCATGGGCGCGGTCAACGGGTACGTGAACATTTCCTTCTTCACATGGCTGCAAAAACGCGTGCCCGAATACCTGATGGGGCGCGTGATGAGCGTGATCATGTTCGCGTCGGTCGGGTTGACCCCGGTCTCGACGGCGCTAGCGGGCGTGCTCATCGACTGGAATCTGACGGCGGTCTTCATCGGCGGCGGGATTCTGATGGCGCTCGTCACGCTGCTTTCGCTGACCTCGCGCGCGGTGCGGGACATGGGCATGCAGGTCACGGGCGAGTTCCAGGCCGTGAGCGTCGGCGATGCCGTGCGCGCGACGAGCGAGCTGCCGAATCTGCGCACGGCCACGGGGGAAATCCCGATCATAGGCGGGGATTAGTTAACGACTCAGACCCCAGACCCCACCCCCGGCCCTGTCAGGGGTAGGTTTTTAATGCTTCCCAATGGAATGCGCGTTTCTTTCGCCAAAACCCCTGTAGGGACGAGGCATGCCTCGACCTGTTTTTCTCTGGATTGGACGAAAAACCTGCCATCCGTGAAAGCAAAAGAAGGTTTTAGCCAATAGGGTGACGGTTGTTTTGGCAAAGGAGGACGAGGCATGCCTCGTCCCTACAATTGAAAACCTACCCCTGTTAGCACCCCCGGCCCCCCCGAATTCAGGGAGGGGAGACAGAAGACTCGCCGCTCCTCCCCTCTCCCCGCTTGCGTGGGAGAGGGGTTGGGGTGAGGGGTTAACCACTGTCGCTCTGGTTGAAGTATAGAAAACCTTCAATCAGTACCGGACAAGCCTTAAATTCCCTCTCCCAAGGGCGAGGGGACTGGAAAACCTGGTTCTTGTCCCCCTCTCCGCTCGGAGAGGGGGCTAGGGGGGTGAGGCTAGTACTTACCCCCCGCTACACATCTTTCCAGCGGACTTCATGCGTTTTCGCCTCCGGGTCAATCATGCGGATGAGGCGTTCGCCCTCTTCGGTGAGCGCATCCCGATCGGCTGGCGCGAGGGGAACGAAAGGAGCGATCACCAGCGCGGCGGTTTTCTTGGCGCTTTCGACCGTCCACAACCCGGCGACAAAGCCATCGACGAGGATCGTCGCAGAGATACGCAGGTTGCCCGAACCGAAGATGCGGTCGCGGTACTGGTCGCTGATGATACGCGTGCGCTTGGCATGGGACAGCAGCAGATTGTCGAATTCCGGCAGGAACCGCACGGGCGCGGGGGTGTCCGCATCCGGGATCGCCTGATTGGGCAGGTCAAAGTATTCGGCGCGTCCGCCCTCTTCTTTGTAGGTGACCAATTCCAGGCGCAGCGCCTCGAACACCTCTTTGAGCTTGCTTAAGCCGGACCACGTCTGCGCATCGCTGACCGTTGCCGGGCCGAAGGCCGCCAGATAGCGCAACACGAGCTCGCGCAGCGCCGGGGCTTGGGGAATCGGCTGAGCGAGCCAGGTCTCGGCGAGCGTGAACTTGGGATTGCCGGGGTAAGCCCACGCGCCGCCATCCGGCACCACGACCAGCGGGATTTGCGTGCGCAGCATATAGCGGATCGAGCCAATATCGGCGGTCGGGTAGCGGGCGCTGAACTGCGCGGTGATGTCGGCGAAGGTGCGCGGCGTCTCCGCGAGGAAGGCGCGCCCTTCTTCCAGCACCACTGCCGGATCGAAGCCGCTTTTGTCGCGATTTCCGGTGACCGCTGTCAGCGACACATCGAGCGCGGGCTGAATCGTCGACCGAAAGCGTAGATAATCCGCGGCAGTGAACAAATGCAGCGTCGCGCGCATCAACGTCGCTTTGACGAGCGTGCGCTCACGGATGAGGCGCGTCATCTCGGCGCGGTCGAACGTTTGCAGGCGCGTCCATAAGCCGATGTAAGGCGCGCTCAAGGCCTGCGACTGCATCCCGGCCAGCCGTTCGACCCCTTCAGGGATGGTCAGCGGGGCACGCTCGAGCAGCATTTGCCGCGCCAGTGTGGCGCGGTTGAGTTCGCGGGTGGTCAGCGTGCGAATACTCATCAATCCTCCTACGGAGTTAAGTCATACAGGGTGAGCCGCGGTCGACCGTGCGCATCGTCGATGGTGGTGACAATTTTACCCGGCGCGCTCGTCGGCACATACGGACTCGCTTCGAGCACGACGTACACGCCCGCCGCGCGGTTCCCGCTGAACAACTGAGCCAACGCGTCAACATCCTGCCCATTGGGGCGTATAAGCGGACAGTTCACGGGCAGGTCGGGGAAGCGATAGCGTAAGCCCTGACAGTTGGAGAGCGCGCCGATCACTAACTGTATCTCGCGCTCGTTCAACTCTGCGCCGACTGCATCCAAGCCGAAGCCGGAGGCATCAGTCCCCGTGTACTGGGTGATGTCGACGCGGGGCAGCGGCAGGTCAGCGGGGGTGGCGACTGCGAACGGCAGCCACACCAGCGCCGCCCATACTCCCACCCCGATTAATGTGACTACCGCGGCGAAACGTGAACGCCGCGCGATCTCTGCGAGGACGAGCGCCGCGCAGAGCAGCATGATCGCCACGGGGACGATGAAAAAGCGCGTCTCCTGCGGCAGATTGATCCACAAAGCGAACACTGGCGCGAGCAGACTCAGCGGGAGGAACCAGCGTCGCCGCACGATCAAGATGATGACGGCCAGCAAACACAGCCCCAAAACGGGGGGACTCAAATACCCGCTGAGCGCCTCGACGGTCAACCCGGCATTGCCGAGGATGCGGTCGAGCGAGAAAAAGGTGCGGGAGTCGAAATCCGCGCGCGCGCTGACGGCCAATGACAGGGAATTGGACAGGAAATCGAGGCCACGGGAGCGTACAACGAGCACGAACGCCGCCAGCAGACCGAGCCCTACACCCAACGCGATTCCCAGCCACATGGCGCGCCGCCGCAGTGTGATACGGCGTTCCCCCAGCGTGAGCACCGCCGCAAGCGGGATACCATAGTAGGGCAGCGTGTTGATCTTCGCGCCGACCGCGCAGAACAGACAAATCCCGCACAGCAGTGCATCCCACGCACTAACGCGCCGCGAGAGGCGGTAGGCGAAGTACAGCGCCGCCAGCACCGCCGCACCCGAAACCGGATCAGCAAGGGCGAGGCGACCGAAGAAGAAGTGATAGGCGCTGAAGGTGTAGAGCAGCGCGGCGCAGACCATGCCCCACGTTCCAGCGGCCAACCGACCGATCCCCATAACGGCGGCGACGCCCACCAGCGCGGCGATCAGCGTCGCGGCGCGCGCGACCCACAGCGGATCGCTGGCGGTCGGTTGGAACAGGGCGAACCACCACACGGTGAATTGGCGGCCTAAATTGATGCCTTCGAGCGGGGACAGGTTGCGCACGATGAGTTCGCCCGTGTAAATGTGGACGGTCTCATCGATGAAGGGCGGAAAACGGCTGATGCTGCCGAGATTCACACCGAAAAACAGGAGCAGCAATCCAGCGCTGAGGAGGGGGTACCAACGTCGCAGGGTCAAGTGCGCTACTCCTTCACAGGTGGAAATCACGATTTGAGTATACGCAGACTCGCGGCGGCTGCCTACCATGCGCCGGGATGACGGCATGCTGCAACCGCGATCCTTATATGCGTTTGCAACGGGGAATGTGACGGCTCAGAGACTGCGTTGTGCGTCGCAGTCTCTGGGTGTCTATCTGGCTGTTTCCAACAAGTCGAGCGTGAAGTGTTCGAGCGTGGGCAGCACGGTATCGGCCAGTGCCAGCACTTCCGGCGCAAGCGGGAACTTGGGGCTGGGCACGGCGATAATGTAGCTGCCCGCCGCTTGGAGTGAGCGCACGCCGTTGCCCGAATCTTCGATGCCCGCGCACTGTGTCACATCCACGCCGAGCTTGGCGGCAGCGGTCAGCCAGATTTCCGGGTCGGGTTTGCCGCGCTGCATGTCGTCGCCATAGACGACCGTCTGATAGACCGAGCGCAGCCCGGTGATCTTCAACACATGGTCGATGACGCGGGTGGGCGACCCCGACGCCAGCGCGATCGGATAGCGGCTGGCGCTCAGTTTGACCGCCTCCACTGCACCGGGGAGAATCGGGAGCTGCTCGCCGAGCTTTGCCATCACCAGCGTGATCACGTCGTCCATGATTTGATCGAGCGACATGCTCAGGTTGAGGCGTTCCTGCATCACGTGCGCCCATTCGATGGTCGAGCGCCCCATCGCCAGCTTCTGATCGTCCATCGTCCAGGGTTTGCCCAGCCGCGCCGCAAATTCAATGCGCGACTCGTACCAGCACGCCTCGGAGTCCAATAGGACTCCGTCCATATCCCATAGAACTGCTTGAACTGCCACTGATTTTGCTCCTCTCCGGATGTAATGTGAGGACGATAGCGCCGAATGGAGAGGTAATTTCTGTAGGGACGAGACATGTCTCGTCCTCTGGTTCTCATTCGCAAAAGGACGAGGCATGAGGGTGTTGAAAAAGGTCAGATTCCGACCCCACCCCCGGCCCCTCCCCGAATTCAGGGAGGGGAGACAGAAGACTCGCCGTTCCTCCCCTCTCCCCGCTTGCATGGGAGAGGGGTTGGGGTGAGGGGTTTTTAAACACCCTCATGCCTCGTCCCTACTATTTCAATTCGTCCCTCAGTGCTCAGAATTGTAGCATGAAGTCCGGTCGGTCAAAATTGTTGAGGTAAGCTAGGCGCGTGTTGAAAATGAGTCCTACTTCGACCCCACCCCGGCCCCTCCCCGAATTCAGGGAGGGGAGCCAACAGCGCCTGCCAAGCCAAATCCGTCTTCGTAGGGACGCAATTTATTGCGTCCGCTGACGAAGGGAAAGGCTTTAAGGGATGCCTTTTTAAACATCCTCATGCTGCGTCCCTACGGTTATAGCTTCTGGGTGAAGTTAAGTTGTTACACGCCCCACACCCGGTGATCGCTGAGGTATTTGTAGGCGTTGTCGGGGAAGAGTGTGACGATCACGCCCGGCTCGCCGCGCTCGACCAACTCGTTCGCGATCTGGAGCGCACCCACAGTCGCCGCCGCCGCGCTGATGCCGACGAGATAGCCTTCTTCGCGGGCGAGTCGCCGTGCCATGCTGTGCGTGTCCTCCGTGCTGATGCCGATCTGCCGATCCGGGAAGAACTCGTCGTAAATCCCCGGCTTGATGGCGGTCGGCATGTGCTTTAGGCCTTCCAGCCCGTGGAACGGCGAATCCGGTTGGAGCGCGATGATCTGCACGTCGGGATTGTAGTCCTTGAGCCGCCGCCCGGTGCCCATCAACGTGCCGGACGTGCCCAGCCCCGCGATGAAATGCGTGACCGCACCGTCGGTCTGCTCCCAGATTTCCACGCCCGTCGAGTTATAGTGTGCGCGCCAGTTCGCCGGGTTGTTGTACTGGTCGGCGTAGAAATACTCGTCGGGGTGCGCGGCGATGAGCTCGCGCACCGCACGGATCGCGCCGTCCGAGCCTTCGAGCGGGTCAGTGAGCACGAGTTCGGCACCGTAGGCGCGCAAAATCGCGACACGTTCCTGACTGGCGTTGGCGGGCAGGAACAGCTTGACCTTGTAGCCCTTCGCCGCGCCGAGCATGGCGTAGGCGATGCCCGTGTTGCCGCTCGTGCTGTCGAGGATGGTTGTGCCGGGGCGGAGTTTGCCCGCCGCTTCGGCCTCGCGAATGATGTTCGCCGCCGCGCGATCTTTCACACTGCCGCCGGGGTTGGCCCATTCGGCCTTGGCGAACACGCGCACATCGGCGGGCAGGTGCGCTGTGATGTTGCGGAAGGCGAGCAGCGGTGTGTTGCCAATCAGAGCTTCGATGCTCGCCGCGTTGATGGTCGTTGGTGTTTGGTACAGCATGCGTCTAGGCCTCATACAAACAAAAAGCCGGCAGTAGAAATAAAAAAGCGCGGTGCTCCGGTCTGTTTACCGGGCGATCCACGCCTTCTACTGTCGGCTCGAAAGGTCGAGAGTTGAATTCACTAGCCGTCTGAAGGTCGCTGATCGCTCCGCTTCAGACAACAACATGCGCTCATGAAATACATCAGGAATGTCCTGTTTGGTTGATGTGATTCAGTGTATGCGATCCAGTTTGGCCTGTCAACTGACCGCAGTCCGTTTTTGCAGATGCTCACCGAATATTTAGGCTGAGATGGCCTGCCCATGAATAACTGGCAGGTCACACCTGAGGGTGTTGAAAAAGCCATTTGAAAAATCCGTTGTTTTCGCGTGTGTAGGAGCAAGGCACGCCTTGCCCCTACAAGAGAAATTGCGAATATTCAGATGGTCTCTAAATGCTCCGTCCGGCAATTGATTGCAGAAAAGGAAGCGCTTTTTCGTAGGGGCGCACGGCCGTGCGCCCCTACAAACCCATATTCGACCATTGACCGGATGAAGCATTTAACACGCTTTATAGATGAACCCATCCGCGCCGAGGTACATGCCGCCATCCACATTGATGCACAGCTTGATTGAGTAGATGTGCGGCTTATCCGGGTAGAGCACATCCGACATGTACTGGATGGGCGTGTGCCCGTGCACAATGTGTTGGCCGCCGTAGCGCCGTAGTGTCTCCGAGGCGCGCAGAATACCATCGGGGCGTGTTTCGGCGAAGGCGAAGCGCTGCGAGAACAGGTCGAGCAGATGCCCCCATTCGCCGAGTTCGTCATCGCGCAGGATGGCGCCGATTTCGTCGTTGATCGCGTCCAGCGACTGGCCGTATTCGCGGTAGAAGATCGCATCGGCGTGCATGAGCAGGTAATCATCGACGCGGGCCAGCGCCGGGAGATTGCGCAGCCACGCGATCTGCGGGGCTTTGATGCGCTGCAAATCGCGCTCCTGACCACCATTGCGCCGCCACGCGGCGGCCATGCCGCCCTGATTGCCGAAGCGATGCGCCGCCAGAAACATGATTTCGTGGTTGCCGAGCAGCGCGCCGACCGTGCCGCCCGCCACGCCCGCTTCGCGCTGCAAGCGCATCACCAGTTCGACCACGCCGATCCCATCGTCGCCCCGGTCGAAGAAGTCGCCTAGAAACCAGACCCGGCTGTCGCCCCCACACCATGCGAGTTCCCGATTGATGAGGTGCGCCTTCGTCAGCAGCGTGATCAGCTTGTCGCGGTGACCGTGAATATCGCCGATGAAGTAGAGTGCGCTCATGAGGCATCCGGCACGACGGCAAATTCGAAGGGCGGCTCACCGTCGAAGAACTGAGGGGCTTCTACGAATATTCCACGTCCGGTCACGGCGACTGTGCCATCGGGGAGGGTCACACTGCCGAGCGTGAAGACCTTCCGGCCGTCCTTGCTCTCGATTTTGCCCGTGATTTGCACGGTCACGCCGAGCGGAACCGGATGCTTGTAGTCGAAGCTGAGGTGGACGGCCACCACCCGCGACCCGGACAGATGCGCCGCCGCGCCCATCGCTTCATCGATCAGCGCGGCCAGTGCGCCGCCATGCGCGTAAGCGGGCGGCCCGGCCTGGCGTTCGGTCAATGCGACCGCGGCGATCACGCTGTTATCGCTGTGCAGGCGCAGTACCGCGCCCATCTCATCTAAGAACTGTGATCCTGTGATCCGCATCAGCCTGTCCTTACTTCAGTGCGCCCGATTATAGCGAACCTTGACCCTGGTGGGAATTGAACGCCCGGTTCTGGTTTGGGGTAGTATCGGGACGGATTGGTTCACAGAGGATGCTGGTGATGCGGAAACTGATGCTGGTGGTACTGTGCCTGTGCTGGATGGGCGCGCTGGCGGCAGTCGCGCAGGAAGCGACGCCCGAGGCAACGCCGGAAGCGTGGCTCGTAGACGGGGTAGAGCGCACGTATACGCTCTATGTGCCGGAGACGGTCAGCGACCCCGCGCCGTTGGTGATCGTGCTGCATGGGCGCTTTGGCACGGGCGCGCAGATCGCCGACTATTCGCAGTTCAACCGCGTGGCCGATGATGAAGGCTTCATCATCGCGTACCCGGATGGGGTTGACGGAGAATGGAACTTTGTGCGTGCTGTCCCCGGCTATGACGAAACGCGCGATGACCTCGCCTTTCTGGTGGCGCTCATCGATCACATTGCGGAAACGCATGCGGTCGACCTGACGCGCGTGTATCTGGCAGGCTTCTCGAACGGCGGGTTTATGGTGCATCGCGCCGCCTGCGAAGACCCGACGCACTTCGCCGGGTTTGCCGTGGTCGCCGCGGCGGCTTTCGGCGGCATGCAGGACGTGTGTACCAGCGAACTGCCCGCGCCGATGATCCTGATTCATGGCACGGCGGACGAGAATGTCCCGTGGGACGGCACGGGCGTCACCCGGGACGGGCAGACAATCTACATCACCTACCCGATTGGCACGACGTTCAGCTATTGGGCATCGGTGAATGGCTGCGAACAGGACGCCACCACGCGCGATTTCCCCGCGCTGGACGCCGCAACCAGCGTGCGCGCGCTGACGGTCACCTGCCCGGAAGGCACGGCGGTCACGCTCTATGGTGTGCTGAATGGGGGGCACAATTGGCCGCGTCCGGATCTGGAGCCGTATTCGGGGTCAGGCGCGGTGAATCACGACATTGATGCCGCGCGGGAGATTTGGAACTTCTTCGAGCCGTTGAGTCGGGAACAAGGAAACAGCCTCACCCCCTAACCCCCTCTCCGAGCGGAGAGGGGGAAACCTATTTGCCTGTCTTCCCCTCTCCCACGGGAGAGGGGACTGAGGGGTGAGGCTGCAGTGAAGCGTTACGGCGCGCTGCCGTTCGAGCCGTTGGTGCTGCTCGGCGGCGTCGGCGCACCGGGGTTGGTGATCGCCGCGGTGACGCGGTTCGCCAGCCCGGTCAACTCCATGGGGATGACAAACTTAGTCGAGCTACTGCTGCCAACTGCGCGCAGGGTGTCGAGATACTGGAGCAGAAGCGTCTTTTCGTCGACGTCCTTCGCCTCTTTGAACAGGGCTTCCAGCGCCAGCGCGCGGCCTTGCGCCAACAGCACCTGCGCCTGCCGTTCACCTTCGGCGCGCAGCACGAGCGACTGCTTCTCCCCTTCGGCCGTCAAAATGGCCGACTGCTTCTCGCCTTCAGCAACCATGATTGCGGCGGAACGTTCACCTTCCGCCCGTGTGACCGTGGCACGGCGTTCACGTTCGGCGCTCATCTGGCGGTTCATGGCTTCCTGCACGAGCTTCGGTGGTTCCACTTCGCGGATTTCGACGCGCGTCACCTTCAGGCCCCAGCGTTCGGTCACTTCGTCCAGCTTGACGCGCAGCACATCGTTGATGGCTTCGCGCTTCGAGAGCACATCATCGAGTTCGATATCGCCGATGACCGCGCGCAGGGTAGTCGCCGCAATGTTGAGGGAGGCTGCCACCACATTTTCGACTTCCAAAATCGAGAGCTTGGGGTTAACCACGCGGTAGTAGACCAAAAAGTCGATGTCGATGGCGGTGTTATCCTTCGAAATCGCCGTCTGCCGCGGAATTTCGAGGAAGCGTTCACGCAGGTCAACGCGGCGCGCCGTCTCCAGCAGCGGAATGATGAAGGTGATCCCCGGTCCGCGCGTCCCGGCATACTTCCCTAACGCCAGTACGACCAACCGCTCGTATTCCGGGACGATTTTGACGATGCTCGACAGCAGCAAAAACAGGAAAATGACGAGGCCAATGACTAGAATAGGGGCAAGTTCATCCATGCGCTATATCTCCTCAAGAGGTTGGTGATGCTTCTGCTTCACAGCTTCAACGAATAAGGTCAAACCATCCTGCTCGACGACGGCGATCGCCGTGCCCGTAGGCAGAGGCATATCCGACCGCGCCGTCCATGATTCCCCGCGCACATATACGGTGCCGACCGGATCAATCGCTTTTTGGACATAACCCACCGCCCCAATGATCGGCTCATCGTCGAGCATCGCCGGTTTCTGCTTGTGCGATTCGAGCACGCGCAGCAAGGCGTAGCGGTGATACAGCAGGGCTGCGCCGACGGTGATGGCGATCAGCGGGAGTGCCACTGAGACGCCGTTGGAATACAGCGTGAGGCTGCCGATAGCCTGCAGAATCAAGCCGGTGACGGAAACGAGCGCGAGGCGCTTTTCGATCAAGGGCATGACGAGGAAGCCGAGCACGCCCACCACCAGCAGCAGCACGGCCAGCCAATTGGTGGGGAGCTGAGTGAGCAGCGCAATCGCGCCGATCAACCCGCCGACCGCGAGCACCTCAATGATGCCCGTCCCCGGCACATAGACGGCGGTCACGCTCAACCACAACGCGGCTAGAAGTATCAGATAGACGATGTTCGGGTCAACAAGCATGGTCACGTCCTTTCAACCCTCACTTTGATTCATTATAACGCAGATGACGGTCACCCCACCCCCTAACGCTTAGGGGAGGGAGGTCAAGAATTGATTAAATCGGGTCGTGCCGGACCATCGAATATTTTAAGAAACAGCTAATCCGGACGACAGGCGGGACGGTGAAGAATAATTGCGCAGGCCTTGATTTTGGGAATATAATGCTCTCACGTTGGAATGTAATGGAAGGTACGGGCTTGTTACCGACCTCAATTGTGATGCCCGATTTGAAAATTAACCCGGAACGTCTGCACGCCGATTTCGTCGAACTCGCGCACATCGGGGCAACGCCTGAAGGCGGCATCAACCGCCTCGCTCTCTCAGCCAATGACATCCACGCGCGCGCGTGGTTTGCGGACAAAGTCGAAAGCGCCGGGTTGGCCGTGCGCGATGATGACGCGGGAAACCTGAGCGGCGTGCTCTACAGCGCCGAACCCGGCGCCAAGACGCTCCTCCTCGGTTCCCATTTAGACAGCGTCCCCAACGGCGGCCAGTATGATGGCTCAGTGGGCATTTTGTGCGCGCTGGAATGCCTGCGCACGCTCCGCGAAGCTGACCTCGACCTGCCGATTAATGTGGAAGTGATTGACTTCACCGACGACGAAGGGTGCTGGAAGTCGTTGTTTGGCTGCCGCGCGCTCACAGGCGCGCTGGCGCAGGAGGACCTCTCTGCCATCAATTACGGCGAAGGTTCGTTCCGCGCTGCCTTGATGCAGGTTGGGATCGATCCCCGGGCGATCTGGCGGGCGAGCCGCGCGCCGCAGTCGATCTGCGGCTATCTGGAAGTGCACATTGAGCAGGGACCGCGCCTGCATCGCGAAGGCGTCAACATCGGCGTCGTAAGCGGCATCGTCGGGCGCACCACCCACCGCGTGACCTTCTTCGGTCAGGCCGGGCATTCGGGCACGACCGACATGTACAAACGTCGGGATGCGCTCCGCGGCGCGGCGCTGTTCATCGTCCGCGCGCATGACCTCGTCCGCGAACGCTACGGCGACGGCATTTTCAACTGTGGCGACGTCACGGTCGAGCCGGGCATGTTCAACGTCATTCCGAGCAAAGCCTGTCTCACCGTCGAGTATCGCCACGTGAGCGAAAAGCTGATGGCGGAAATGGAAACCGCCATTACGTCGCTCGCTCACCAGTGCGCCGCTACCTACGGTCTCGCCGTAGAAACTGAAGAGATTGCCCACATGCCAGCCGCTTCTTTAGCGGCTGGTATGATTCAGCTTCTCGAAGGGGTCTGCGACGACCTCGATTTGTCGCATAAGCGGCTTGTCAGCTACAGCGGGCATGCGCCGCAAATTCTCGCCGATTTCACCGATACGGGCATGATCTTCATTCCATCTGTCAATGGCATCAGCCATCACCCGGACGAATACACGGACTGGCCGGATGTCGTCAACGGCGCGAATGTGCTCCTGCAGGCCATTCTGCGCTTGGCGCACCGAAA
This sequence comes from Candidatus Flexifilum breve, assembly GCA_016717205.1. GTDB lineage: Bacteria > Chloroflexota > Anaerolineae > Aggregatilineales > Phototrophicaceae > Flexifilum > Flexifilum breve. The sequence goes on along the minus strand of JADKGC010000002.1, from coordinate 393,123 downwards.
CTAACCGGACTCAACCTTAACCCAACTCCCTCTCCTTGAAGAGAGGGTAACTGCCCAAGGCAGAGGGAGTGCCTTTTTAACTTTTATATGTGGAGATACTCATGGTTCCTCGTCTGGAGGGGCATTTACCGGAACTGCTGCCGTTCGCGCGCGAACTCGCCGACGCGTATCACCGCGAGACGATCACGACATGGGAAGCATGGCACGAGCGCATCAGCCTGTGGTGGACGCCAGAACGCCTCGAAACAGCGGATCGCGTGATCCCCGGCTGGCGGCTGATGGCGACACATCCCTTTGGCAGCAATCTCGTGCATGTGACCTCGGTCGTGGTGGCGCTGCTCATGCTGCCCGAATACGCCGAACTCACACCCGACCAGCAGCGCTTAGTCGAATGGATTGTCATCTTTCACGATGTGGCCAAGCGGCGGCAGCTCGGCGTGCGCGATCATGTGCATACGTTCCGATCAGCGGCGATCACGGGCGGGGCGCTCTCCGCGCTCGGTTTCCCCGTCAATGGCGACGATGAAGCGGTGCTGCGCTGGTCGCGTCTGACTTATGACGCGGCGACCACGAACGCCAAGGGCGAGCCGATTCCCGACAATGCCCAACTGCCCGCGATCACCGATGGTATCCGCGCATTGTTCGGCTGGGACACCTCGACGGGGTTGATCGTGCGCGGCGTGCTGCATCACCAGACAATCACCAATGTTGAAGACGATCCGCAAGCCGCCGAACTCACGCCTGATGAAATCCGGCGCTACATCAGCCCGGCGCTGCTGCCCATTCTGCGCGTGTTTTACCTTGCAGACTGCGACGCGTGGGTGCTGTTTGACCTCGACAACCGGTCGCAGTGGCGGCAGAGTACGCTCAACGTGTTCGCCGCCGTCGCGCGGTTGATTGCCTAGGAACATCACGATGTGTGCCTGGCGCATTGCCTGATTCAATTGGCTGTCTTGCCATCCATGACTAGCGGTTCGAACTCAGCGCTGGTCGTATTTTCGAAGCTGACGCGGACGATCTTCCACAGCTCGTAGGCAATAGGCAGCATAGAAACAAACCACAGTCCGTAGGCAGTTCCGTGCAGTACGGCTTGAGCATCTTGCACGAAGATGCCGAGCCACAGCAGTACCCCGCCAAGATGCACCGTGATGAGGCTGAACCAGTTACCACCGAGTCTGGCTGGCACTTGTGGACTGAAAGTGCGCCGGAACAACAACGGGATGATCGCGTAGCCAAATTGGAGTACCCATCCGTAGATTAGGGCTTGCGGCGCGTTTTGTTCAATGCCGGCTCCGGGGAAGCCGGGGACACCAAGGATGATGAGGGGGGCGATTAACACCGGGGCGAGAATCCAGAGGTACGAAGTGACGAGGTGGAACATACCTGCTGACCACGAACGCCGATCATCCATGAGCGGCTTGATTACATTCAACAACAACCAGATTGTGGCGCTCAGATGCAAGATCAAACCTGGTACCGAAAATAGGTTGGATTTAAACCATGGCCCCAGCACGAGACCAAGCGCACCGAACGTCATCATCCAAAAAATTGGCGTAATCGAGTGTTTCCACTGAAATACATGGCCTGAAAAGCTCGGATAGAGATCAACGAGCAAGCCGGCGAATATCAACGACATAAAGCCCCAATTGTTAGCGTGGATGTGTACCTCAATCGGAACCTGAATTTGCAGCCAAGCGCTCCAACCCTGCCATAAACCCGTGCCAACCGTGATGCCAAGGAGCAGGTAGATCAAGCCCGTGATGTAAAATCGTCGTCCTGCTGAAGCGTGAGCCGCCTTCTGCTCGGGCTGCATCTGGCGCAGTTGAAGTATGAGAAGGATCGAGGCGGCAAAGATCAATACCCCACCGACGGTGATCATAACGCTATTGATCATTGGAATACCGAGCAGCAAGACAAGCAATCCAAGATTCAGCGTGAGCCAAATATCCCACCGGACTCGGGGATGAGGTAGTTTGAGGCGCGCAGCGGCGATGATAGGCAGAAGGCCAAAAACGATTTCTGTCATTGCTCCCAATGTGATGAAATGAACCCGCATCCAACGCAGCCCGGCAAACATGGGCAAAAATTGAAAGTTAACGAGCGATGCATCCAACGCGCCGAGCACAGCCAAGGTGATGTAAAGAAAGGTCATGAGCAGATAGGGGGTGAACACGCGGTTCCTCCTGGACTAGAAGTATTTCGTTGAGGCGAAAAACGACGGAATGCGAAAGGGGTGGTTATTCTGCTTCGGACATCCGGGTGGCCAAAAACGCTAAGCGAGTTTCAGCCTCAATGCCGCGTTTAGACCCATTTGGAGTGATGATTGTTGTCCCCGCGCTGATGGGATAGCGCTCATCGTCAACGATCATCCAACCCGTACCTTGGAGAAAGTGATAGATCGCCAGTGTTTGCGGGTGCGGCGGCAGCTCTTGCCCAGCCTCGAGTCCGACAAGCACAACTTTGACCTGCGTGTTTTCGAGCAGGATGTGCGGTCGTGGACCGTCGGGCGCGAAAATAACGGATGTCTTCCAATCGGGATACACTGTTGGTTGCATCTTGGCTCCTCGTGCTTAACCTTGTGATCAGGGCAGTTTTCAGCAACCTAGCATGGTTGATTGCCGATTGACTGAATTCAATTACATGGATGAGTGATGACAACGATGATGAGCATAGGGGCTTTTATAGGGGCTGTATTCAACAAAAGTTGAATTTGCACGATCAATTTCTTACTGTGATGAAATAGTTCGCAAAAAGGGCGCGGTTATGAACGAGGCACTGGACGCCTTACGAAAAATTGCCTACTTTTCGGAAATAGATGGACAGCTACAGAAGGAATTGGCTCAGCATGCCCAGCGTGTGTCGCTGGAAGCTGGCGAAATTCTGTTGATAGAAGGGGAGCGCTCACAAACGGCGTACGTTGTCGAATCCGGTTGGCTGAAAAGCAGCAAATCGTCTCTCAACGGACGTGAGCATGTCTTACAGTTCATCGGAGCGGGCGAAACGATCAATGAGATGAATGTGCTGACCGATACGACCAACTCAACCACGATAACAGCCTTAGAAACCAGTGTACTGTACGCTATCCGGCGGGATGTGATCCTTAGTGTGCTGCATCGTTATCCTCAGTTAGCGCAAATCATGGTCCAAAAACTGGCAGATACGGTTCAATTTTTATTTACGGTCATCGAAGATATGTCCTTGCGTTCAATTGAGGCTCGTCTGGCCCGGTATTTACTGGATCAGGCATCTGGCGATACCCTTTACCGTCCTAAATGGGCGACACAAGCAGAACTGGCCAATCACCTTGGGACTGTGCCCAATGTTTTGCATCGAACGTTGAAGAATTTAGAGCAAGAAGGATTGATCAAGGTCGAGCGCCAGCAAATCAAAATTCTTGATGCACAGGGATTAGTACAACGTGCATCATTGGATAAATGATCTGACTGGCGCAAGCGAGGCGAGTAGCGAAGCCCCTCCGCTTTTGCCCTCGCCCTCTGGAGAGGGACGTTTGAGCGTCAGCGAAATGGGGTGAGGTCGATTCTTTCCCCCTTTTGACGGATGCCGCCGCGCACAAAGGCGCGTACCCTGAGTCGTGGTATCAGTACATGGGAATAACGCAAATGGCAGCGCAAGAAACACTGCGCCTCGTGACCGAGCTCGACGGCGAAACGGCGATCAAGCTGTGGCTCAAGGGGTTGGGGATCGAGTCGGTGGTGAAAACGGAAGTGGAAGAGCGCGTGGTCTACTGGGCGGACGGTCCGGGCATGATCCTCATGGCGGCGGAAGTCAGCCAGCGCGCGCGGGAGTGGATGGGCGCGACCTTCGGCTTACCGGCGACGCTCGAAATCGGCTTTGAGCTGGACGCGTGCCGCGATCGTTCCTCGCCGCGCACGACGATCATCAAGGGGACGCTTGAATTCCTCAAGCAGACGGGCGCAGATGGCGGCTTATGGTTTGACACCAACAAGACGCTCGTGCTCATCAAGCGCGGGGGCGAACTGACGCTCGATGCGAATGACAGCGTGTGGACAGCGGCGCGCCTCAACCTCATCGCCGAGCCGTACACGCAAGAAGCGCTAAAAGCATATTAGCGATTAGCGATTAGCGATTAGCGATTAGCGATTAGCCAAGAGCGGGTGCTAATGGCTAAATGCTAACAGCTAATCGCTGCTGTTCTCACACCGTCGGGCGAATGACCGACAACACGCGCCCCTGCACCTGACAGTGCGCCGCCGAGACGTAGATCGCGTCCATCGTCGGGTGCGCGGGCTGCAAACGGACGCGCTCGCCTTCGTTATAGAAGTACTTGAGCGTGGTTTCGCCACGTTCGTCCAGCCACACCGCGACCATGTCGCCGTTGTTGGCCGTCGCCTGCTTGCGGAAGATGACGATGTCGCCATCGCTGATCATGGCGTCGATCATCGAATCGCCGCGCACCTTGAGCGCGAAGACTTCCGCCGGTTCGACGCCGCGCAGCAGCATGGGCGCGACTTCCACCGCGTCGCCGCTCTCCTGCGAGTCGTTGAACACGGGAATCGGCTGCCCGGCGACGATGCTGCCCGCCATCGGCACGCGTAACACCTGCGGTGCGCTGAACACGGGCTGAACCGTCCCCTTCTTGCCATTTTTGACCAACCGCAGCCCGCGCGATGACCGCGCCGACCGCGCCAGATACCCCGCCGTCACCAGCTTGTTCAGGTTGTAATTGACAACCGACGTCGAAGCGATGCCCGTCGCCTCGCCGATCTGGCGGATGGTGGGAGGAAATCCGTGCGTATCGATATAAGTTTCGATAAAGCGCAGGATGTTCCGCTGCTTCTCCGATAGTTTTTGACGATCTCTCATAGCGCACTCCATGTTCCGTGTAAATCAAAACATATTTTCGATTGTAGGCGAACGCTCGTTCTAAGTCAATCAATTTGTTTCATAAAGGTTATAATAGAGGGAAGAACTCTCATTTTTCCGGGTGAAATTCCGATGACCAGTCTGCTCCACAGTTTGCGCGAACGTGATGCTTTTCTGCTGCCGCTGCTGGCAGAAGTTTGGAAAGTGAATGTTGATCTGCTGGAGCCGCCCCAGATGATCGAGGCGCTCAACAAGGCGATGCTCGATCCGGCGCGCGCGGAGGCGATCTGGGAGACGCTGAACGATCGCGAACGCGGGGCGTTGATCGCGCTGACCACGCCGCCGTCGAATGGCAAAATGCCGGAAGCCAAGTTCAACATGGTCTTCGGTGCGATCCGCCAGATGGGCGCGGACAAAGCCGCCAAAGAGCGACCACATCGCAACCCGACGACGCCCGCGGAGGGGCTGTACTATCGCGGCTTGATCGGCCTCGGCTTCGAATTGGCGGAGACCGGACAGCGGCGCATCGTCTACATCCCGTCCGATCTGGGATCGGTACTGCCGCTGCACAAAACCTCCTACGATGACCTGCCCGAAGAGGATGACGACGATTTCCCGGTCGAAGAGGCCGAACCGCTGGCCGCGCTGGAACGCGTCGACAACGTGCGCCCGGCGGATACATCACTGGTCGACGACATGACGACGCTGCTGGCCTATCTGCAACTGCATGCGCCGCTGCTGGAACGTGACACGTTCGCCGCGTCCGATCTCACGGCGTTGGCGAAAGTTCTGCTCAATTCGGATCGGGCGCGCTTGGTGTTTCTGCTCAGCCTGGGCGTGGGCGCAGACTTGATCGAAGTGCAGGGTGGACGCGCGCTGCCCAAACGCACCGAGGCACGCCGCTGGCTCGGCGGCAGCCGCTCGGAGCAACTGCGCAAGTTGGCGGAGACGTGGCGCGAAACCGCCGCCTATGTCGACCTGTGGCATGTGCCCGGTCTGCACGTCGAAACTGAGGCGGGGACGATGAGCCAGTATCACCCCGCCGGGGCGCGCAGCGCGGTGCTCGACATCCTCAAAACGGCCGTGCCCGCGCAGGGCTGGTGGTCGGTCGACGATTTCATCGACAACATTAAGCAGGACAGCGCCGACTTTCAGCGCCCCAACAGCGACTTCGACTCGTGGTACATCCGCGACAACGACGGCAAATACCTCTCCGGCCTCAAGGATTGGGACGCGGTCGACGGCGCGCTGCTCGACTTCCTGATCACGTCCCCGCTGCACTGGCTCGGCCTCGTCGATCTGGCGGAGGGCGCGGCGCGGCTGACGGCCTACGGGCGCGCCTTCCTCGGCTTGAGCGCCTACCCCAACCCGACCGAGACGGGCGAGAAGATCGACGTGAGCGCGGATGGCTCGCTCAAGGTGTCGCGCAAGGTCGCGCGCATCGACCGCTTCCAGATCGCACGCTTCGCGACGTGGCTCGGCATCGAGAACGGCGGCTATCTGTACAAAATCGACACGGACAGCATCAACCGCGCTGCCGGGCAGGGCATCAACACCGGGCATATCGCCGCCTTCATCAGTCGCGCGACCGGGGATGCGCCGCTGCCCGCCGCGCTGGCGAATCTGCTCAACAACTGGAAGGCGGGCGCGGTCGCCAGCGTGCAGCTTGAAAAGGTGACGATCCTGCGCACGACCTCGCCGGAGATTATGCGACTGATTATGGAGACGCCCGGTCTGCGCCGCTTTATGGGCGCGCAGTTGGGCGAGATGGCGGCGATTGTGCGCGCGGACAACCTCAACGACCTGCGCGACGCGCTCGGCGGGCACGGCATTCAGGCGGATATCATCGGGGGCTAGGCGTGAATTCGGTTGCTCGTCCTCTCGGATTACTTTATACTGCTAATAAAGATCATTCCGCAGAATGGAGGACACGATGAGCAACCGGAAGATCGCTTTAGGAGTGTTGACGGTCATTCTCAGCCTGTTTTCGATCAGCGTCGTCAGCGCGGCGTATGGGACGAACTGGAGCGCCGAGTATTTCGATAATGCGACGCTGCAGGGCGCGCCCGTATACACGGAAACGCTGCCGAATGGCATCAATATCAATTGGGGGACAAGCAGCCCGAGTCCGTCGGTGCCAGTCGATAATTTTTCAGCACGCTTCACCTCTACCCAAACCTTCAATGCCGGGACGTATGAGTTCATTTTGGCCTCCGAAGATGGAGTGCGCGTGTTCGTTGACGGGCTGCTCGTGTGGGATCGGTTTGTTGGGCGAACGCTGACCACAGATCGCTTCGATGTGAGCTTGACGGCCGGACCGCATGAGATCGTCATTGAATATCTTGAACTCGTGGATCAGGCGGCGATTCAGTTCCAGTATTTCCTGATTAGTTCCGAGATGACCGAAGAACTTCCGGGCATCGGCATCCCTGCGGAATTCACGTTCACCAATATTCGCTGCGACACGCCGATCTTCACTGAACCGGGCGGCCAACCCGTGGGCAGTGCTTTCATCACGGCCGGGCAGACGTGGTTTGTCAATCCGCGCCCGGTAGAAGACCGCGAGGGCCGCTTGTGGACAGAACTATTCAACGGCGGGCGCACGAATGGCTTCATCCCAACGGACTGCGTTGGTTTGTAGGCGGGCAGTTGACGCTTCCCCTACGCCGCGCGGCTGATCGCCTGACGCATGCGAAAATGAGGGTAGGCTGGTAGATAACCTCACCCCTAAATCCCCTCTCCGAAAAGAGGAGAGGGGACTTCAAGCGGCCCGCCTGTCTCCCCTCGCCTTTAGGAGAGGGGTCGGGGGTGAGGTTGCCTGTTTCACCGACCCGATCTGAAGTGGAGACACCCTATGCGCCGACTCGCCTTACTCCTCATGCTGTTCCTCGTCGTGAGTGCGATTCCCGCCCACGCGCAAGATGACATCCCCAACACCGACGGCATTCCCGCCAACTGCGAAAGCTCCAGCCCCTACGCCGATCCGAACCTGTTCCCGCGCTACAGCAACGGTCAGCTCGCTTTGATCGACTGGTCGAGCGGGGAGGTGGTGCGTGTGCTGGAAAGTGACAGCGCCGCGTCGAACTTCTGGCTGCTCGGCTGGTCGCCGGACTGCCATTACCTCGCGGGCGGACTCGGCGACGGGTTGCGCTACACGACGATCCTCTGGGATGCGACGAACGGCGCGCAGATCGGCACGGTCGCCGATGGCTACCGCCGCCCGCACTTCCTGACATGGTCGCCGCGCAGCGACTCGCTGGTGGTCGAAACCCGGCACGGCGCGTTCCTGTGGGATTTGGCGACGGGCAATCGGCTGCAACTAACGATTACGTCGTACAACGCGCGGAGTTTTGCCCAGATCGAGTGGAATTATGCTGCCGGCACGCTGGATACTCTAAATCTTTTCTACAGGCCGATTATTTTCCGGCTGGACACCGGGCGACCAACGAACTTAACGCTGGCTGAGGATGAATACCCCGGCGATTTCTTTGGGACGTTCACCGCGCCGAACGACCGCAGCCCCTATGTGTGCGGTGAAGTCTATCTGCCCAATATCTCGTTTCGGGTCTCCGAAGATCGACTGCTGCTCAGGGATGATTTTACGGGTGAGACGCTGCAGGTGTTGGACTCCGATTTCGCGCAAGCGGTCAGCCGGGGCGGGTCGAGTGGAACCATATCGCCCAACTGTGAGTTCTACTTGGCTTTGCTGTATATGGGGCCAGAACGCCAGCGCCGCCTCGGCGTGGTGCTGCGCTTAAGCGATGGCGCGCGCCTGCACACGTTTTCCAACCTGCCGCGCTATTGGTCAACCGAGTTCGGCGATTCGCGTTGGACATGGCGCTGGTGGAATCAGCAGTGGGATGCGACGGGGCGTTATCTCCTCGTCCAAACCCATGATGGCGCGCAGGTCTGGGACAGCGCGACCGATTTCACGTTCTACGTCACCACCGCGGCGGAGTCCCAGTGGTACGGCTACAGCGTGGATTCGTTCACGTGGGATCTGGCCAATGGGCGCGTCACGGTCGAGATGCTGCGCTCCGATGAAGTCCGCGTGTTCGACCTCGCGACGGGACAACGGGTGGAGTAACGGCTGCGCGCCCGCTACGTTTGAATCGGCGCAGGTTCGTAAGCGGTGAGCATCTCCCGCCACGCCTGCGGCATGGGCGCTGACTGGTTGGTCTGATAGTCAAACACGACGATGGTGATCAGCCCGTTGGCGGCGACTTGCCATTGATCATCTACGCGCCGCACGATCGCCTGCTCGGTGTCAAAGCTCTTGGTGCCGAGCCGTTTGGTGCGCGTGAAGACATGCACGTCGTCGCTGGCGTTGAGCGGCAACTTATAGTCGATGACGGCGCGCGCCATGATCAAGCCGAGCTTGTTCACGCTGCCATCCCACAAGGCGAGCGCGTTGAAATAGCTGATGCGCGCCTGCTCAAAGTAGGTGAGGTAGACGGCGTTGTTGACATGGCCGAGCGCGTCGAGATCTGACCAGCGCACAGGCATAGCGATGTGGTGCCGGAAGCCGTCCGGCGGCGTCATTGAAGTCATATCGTCATCCCGTTCCACAGTAGCGGTGATTGGCCGTAATGATAGCACGGCGCAGGTCAAGGAAGGGTGAATCGGTGCTGTAGACCTGCAAACGCACGACGTTCGCATTCACCCACAGTGAGACGGGCTGCTGCAAGACCTGCCCAAACGTCAGCGGACAGCCGACAAACCCGCTGTTGGCGATCAACGGGCCATAGCGCAGGTCGAGGCTGACCAGATACTCCGCGCCGGAATAGCTGGACAGTGTGACAAATTCATCCGGGGCAGCATACACATTCCACAGATCGCCCACGCGCAGGGAAGTTGCCAGAAACAGCCGGTTGACGACATCGCCGCTGCCCGCTTTGGTGTTGAAATAGATGCCGCCTTCCCACACGCCGATCACGGGTGAGTCGGCGTGGTAGGCGTCGCTCCACATCCACGCGTACCACTTGTCGAAGCCGTAGTAATTGGCCGCTGATAGATCGCTCACGTTGGGGTCGCTGGTGAGCAGGGGCAGCGCTTCATCTTCTAGAGTCACGCCCGGCACAATGCCGTGCCAGCAAGGCTGTGCGTCGCAGCGGAAGAAATCGTCGACGACCTGCGCGTTGCTCGGCTGCTGGATGAGGAGCGCAGCCAGCACGGCAAAGACGATGGAGAGGACGAGACTCAGACGCAAGACGGGCAGCAGCACGGGCAACCTCGATAAGCTCGGCGATTTACGGCGCGAGGCAGCGCCGCGACCCCAGCCCCACGCCACAGCTCCATTCTACCGGATTCACCACTCGTTCGGCTTGATCCGCCGGATTCAGCCAGTATTCCGCCCATGTCCCCTCGGCGACCCAGCCGCGCGTGCCGTCTGGCGCTTCGATGCGCCACCAGTTATAGCTGCCATTGCAGCTCGGCCCGGCGATTACCGTGAGGCGGGTGCCCGCGAACAAGCGACCATGCACGCCCGTGCTGCGCGCGGGGAGTGCCCGCAGGTTAAGCAGATCGATGCCGGGCGCGACGACCGCTTCCGCGTCGATGTGCAGTCGAGAGCGCGGCGCGAGTGGGCACGGCACAGCGGTCGATTCAGCAGAAGTCACCCCACCCGCCGAGGCGAGAACTGTTACAATCAGCAGCACAAGGAATGTTTTGGTGAACATGGGATGCCCTAGGAAAGCAAGTTATCAGTTGACAGTTGACAGTTCACAGTAAAAACATTGTCTCACCCCTCAATCCCCTCTCCCTTGGGAGAGGGGAGGCAGAAACTCAAGCGTTTCCCCCTCTCCGTTCGGAGAGGGGGCTAGGGGGTGAGGCGGAACTGATTACTGTTAACTGTAAACCACCTCGGCGCCGGTTCAAACGACGACTTAAGGACGATTAACATGCGCTTTTATGACGAAGGTGAAGCGATCACTTACATTTTCCGGTCGATTGCGCGGCTGCGCGATGTCGAACGCGGCCCCGACGAAGAGTCGCGCGACACGACGCCGACCAAGCAGTTGATCCAGATGGCAGACCTGCTCGACTACCCGCGCGAGTACGCCGTCGTGACCGGGAGCAAGGGCAAAGGCTCGACGACCGTTATCACGGCGAAATTGCTGCAGCACTTAGGGCACACGGTCGGCACGATCACCAGCCCGCACCTCGTCTCGTGGCGCGAACGCATCCGCGTGAATGGTCGCGCGATTCCGTCGGCGGATTTTGTGCGCATCCTCGACAGCCTTGCCCCCTACATCGACCAGATCGAAAGCACGCTCACGGGCAAGCAGTACTTCAGTCCACAGGGGATCTTTCTGGCGATTGCGCTGCGCTGGTTCGACGAGCAGGGCGTCAACGCAGCCGTGCTGGAAGTTGGGCGCGGCGGTCGCTACGACGACATCAGCGTGGTGCCCAACCGCCTGGCGCTGTTCACGCCGATCATGCTGGAGCATGTCAAGCAGTTGGGGCGCACGATTGAGCGGATCGCGTGGCACAAGGCCGGGATCATCAAGCCGTACAGCTACGCTTACAGCGTGCCGCAAGCGCCGGAAGCCCTCGCCATGATCCAGACCGAAGCCGACGCGGTCAACGCGGAGTTCGCGTGGATCGCGCCGCAGGATATGGGCGAATATCTCGGCGAAACGGAGACAGGCGTGCGCATGCGCTACGGTCGCTACGGCGACATGACGCTCTCGCTCAAGGGCACGTATCAGGTCATGAACGCGACGCTGGCGATTCAAGGGGCGGGCAATATGCATGGGCGGCTGGCGGGCATTTCGCACGCGTCGCCGGAATACGTCGCGGCAATCCACACGGGGCTGGCGGATGTGAAGTGGTACGGGCGTATGCATAAGCTGCAGGATCGCCCGGCGATCTGGGTGGATGGCTCGACGACGGTGGTCGCGGCGCGCTCGGTGCTGGAAAGCATCCCGCTCACCACACCGCTGATCACGATTCTCGGCACGCCCAGCGACCGCGATTATGACGGTGTGTACAAGGTGTTCGCGGAACGAAGCGCCGCGCTCATCCTGACCGAGAGCAAGATCAACTTCAACGTGCGCTTCCCCGACCCGGACACCGCGCTGACCGCCGCCCGCCAGTATCACAGCGATGTGACCTATGTGCCCTCGCTGGATCGGGCGGTTGAGCTGGCGCGCGCCAAAGCAGGACTGGATGGCACAATCGTGCTGGCGGTCGCGCAACCGCTGGTCGGCGAGGCGATGCTGCTGTGGGGCTTCAACCTGGACTCGATTTGACGCTTCGTCTGGCAAATATTCGCAGATAAGCGAGGCTTATTCGTAGGGGCGCACGGCCGTGCGCCCCTACAATCCCATATTCGTTATTGACCGGATACAGCATTTAGCCATGGTTTTGCATCCCTGCGGGTCGCTTTTGCGTATAGGGAGTCTGAGATGATATGCACTCGCATTGGGGGGAATCATGTGCTGTTTAATCACCATTCTGCTCCTGATTGGGCCGCGCGCTGCGGCGCTGCTGTGGGCGATCACCGATCAAGCGCGCTGGCAGGCCACGTTTGACAATCTGATCATTCCCATCATGGGCATCCTGTTTCTGCCGTGGACGACGCTGGCCTATGTCGCGGTTGCGGCGGGCGGCGTTGAGGGGATCGAATGGGTGTGGCTGATCATCGCATTCCTGATCGATATGGGCAGCTCCAGTGGCGGGGCCTACAAGAATCGCGGTCGCTTGAACCGCGGTCGCGCCTAACCGCTGACGGTCGCGCAGCCGCTGGTTAATACGGCGGCTGTTGGGCAGTAACTTGGACTCTATTTGCGATTGACAGCGGCGCGAAAAGCCGCAAGCTATAAAGCATCGTTTACACTACAACCTTACCCCGTGAGCGTCCGCTGCGAACAGCGGACGCGATCACGAGCATGTCCAAAAGTGGCTTTTCTGACCCCACCCCCGGCCCCTCCCCGAATTCAGGGAGGGGAGCCGACATCGCTCGCCAAACCTCCCACCTTCCGTGAGAGGGGCTGATTGGACACCTTCTTGATCGCGTCCCTACGCGGGGCAGGTGTTTGACGGAGAATCATTCATGCAAGCGACCCACCTGACGATGGAAGAGCTGGAAGCCGGTTTAGCGACCCTGGGCGAGTCGCCGCGCGATAGCGGCGTGATCGAATTGATCGTCGCGCGCCCCGCGGTTGATCAGCGCGTGCTGCTGGACAGCGCCGAGATCACGCTGACGGATGGGCTGGCGGGCGACAACTGGAAGGCGCGCGGGAGCAAAGCCATGCCCGACGGCAGCGCCAACCCCGAAGCGCAGATCACGCTGATGAACAGCCGGATCGCCAACTTAGTCGCCGGGGAGCGGTCGCTGTGGCCGTGGGCAGGCGATCAACTGTACGTAGATTTCGATATCAGCGCCGACAATCTGCCACCCGGGCAGCGCATCGCGCTGGGCACGGTGATCCTCGAGGTCAGCGCCGTGCCGCACACCGGCTGCGCCAAGTTCACCGAGCGCTTCGGCCATGCGGCGATCCAGTGGGTGAATTCGCCCGTGGGTCGGCAGGCGCGGCGGCGTGGCGTGAACTGCCGCGTCGTGCAGGGCGGCACGATCTGCGTCGGTGATACGATCACCAAGGTGTAGACATTCACAGTTGAGCATTCGCGTTTTACCGACTTCCCTCGAATTCAGGGACAGGAGACGGATGAGGCGCTTGTGTAGGGACGAGGCATGCCTCGTCCTCGTGCCCTAGAAAAACAGCGGACAGGGCAAGCCCTGTCCCTACAAGAACGTAGGGACGCGCAACGGCGCATCCGCAACTTATCCCCAATGGCCAAGGATCAATGAAAGCCTTCTATTCCGACACGTTTGTGCTGCCGCTGCCCGAAAATCACCGCTTCCCGATGGCGAAATATCGCCTGCTGCGCGAACGCATCCTCGCCGAAGGGATCGTCGCGCCGGAGGATTTGCTGCTGCCGCCCGCCGCCACCGATGAGCAGATTTTGCGCGCGCACGACGCCGACTATCTGGAACGCGTAGTCGGCGGTGACCTGATCGCGCACGAAATCCGGCGGATCGGCTTTCCGTGGTCACCGGAGATGGTCGAACGGTCGCGGCGGTCGTCGGGAGCGACGATCATGGCGGGGCGCACGGCGCTCGACGAGGGAATCGCTGTCAATCTGGCGGGTGGGACACATCATGCCTGCCGCGATCACGGCGAAGGCTACTGCGTGTTCAACGACAGCGCGATTGCCGCGCGCGCTCTGCAAGCCGAAGGGCGCGTCCGCCGCGTGGTCATCCTCGATCTCGACGTGCATCAGGGCAACGGCACGGCGCAGATTTTGCAGGGCGATCCCACCGTGTTCACATTTTCGATTCACGGCGCTAAGAATTTCCCGTTTCACAAAGAGCGCGGCGATCTCGACATTGAACTGCCGGACGGCACGGGGGACGCGGTCTACCTCGAACTGGCGGAGGAAGGCGTGCGCCGCGCCATCGCCATGAGCGGCGCGGACATCGCCATTTATCTGGCGGGCGCTGACCCCTATCATGGGGATCGGCTGGGGCGCATGGCGTTGAGCATGGCGGGGCTGGCGGAACGGGATCGGTTGGTGGTGGGGCTGTGCCGGGAAGCGGGCTTGCCCGTCGCCATTGCGATGGCGGGCGGCTACGCCAAAAATGTCGACGACATTGTGGCCATCCACACGCAGACGGTGCGGATTGCTGCTAGTTTGTAAGGCGTTCCCACGAGAGCAACCATTCGGAATGGGGTAGATAATACAGGTGACAGCCTGTTTGGTTGAGTTGGGCTTCCTCATAAAGTCGGGAACTCACCTCGAAACGTAGATCGTGGATGAGAAAATAATAATGCGTTCGCCGTCCCCGCTTTCGTTCTAATCTAGGAACGCCGCTTACCCGAAGTACACGCCCATCGCGTAGATCACGCCAGCCTGCCAGCGGCCGAAACAGCACAATAAAAATCGCGGGAAAAATAACACTTATCATGAGGGCAAGACATCTTCCGCTTTGCGCCATATCAGGAGATGTGGGTCTTGTTAATATCCATGACCAGAACAGAACGACCATGATGGGGCTAATGAGGATGCTCCCAATGACCCAACTGATGAGAAATGGTTTCTGCGCGTCGCTGATCCGACCTAGGCGATTTGCTTCGACGTCGTTCGGCTGTATTTCGTACGTAATGAAAGGATTCATCCTGATCAGCCTTTGAATTTAGCACTGTGTCCAGGCGACGAATTGGATGAATGGCGTCGTCGTGAACTGCGGCGGCGTGAAGCGCTGCACCGCTGATCCCAGTCGATCACTGATGGCGATGTTCGCCTGACGATTGCTGTTCTCCGCAAAGGCGATCCGCGTGCCGTCCGGTG
Source organism: Candidatus Flexifilum breve (assembly GCA_016717205.1). Classification (GTDB taxonomy): domain Bacteria; phylum Chloroflexota; class Anaerolineae; order Aggregatilineales; family Phototrophicaceae; genus Flexifilum; species Flexifilum breve. The sequence continues at coordinate 377,922 of JADKGC010000002.1, read as the reverse complement.
ACCAGACGAATGTCCCCGCCGATTCATGGCTGAGCACGCGCTGCGTAGATGCATCCACCAAATCGATCAGTGTGAGCGGCTTGCCGATGAAATCCGAACCGCCCGCCGCTGCCGCCACCATCCCGCTGTCGATGGTGAGCGCGGCGCGCCACGCAATCGTGTTGGGGTCAACGCGGATGAGCGGCGTTGCCGTGCCCGCGACGGTGTCGAAGAGCATGAGCGCGTAATCGTCGGGGCGTGGGTCGATGAAGCCGATCGCGTCCGCGGCGATCCACTGCGGACGCCACACGGCGCGGCTGGCGGGCGAGGTGCTGGCCGTGCCCGCGCGCGTGTCGATGACCGTGAGGAAGGCATCACCGTTCGGCGCAATCCACGAGACCCACGCGGAGTCCGCGCCGCCCCACCAGAAATCCGAGCCGGAGCCGAAATGCGTGTGCGCCAGCATATCTACGCCGCGCAAGAGTTCGGTGCGGATGCCGGTCGCCGTGTCAACCAGATCGACGCCGAGCAGTTCCCCGTCGTAGAACGGGACGATGGCGCGCGGTTCGGCGGATATGGGGAAGATCGCGCCGTTGGTAAAAATTGAATTCCACACGGCGTTCGGCGGCACGAAGAAAAGGTCGTCGGCGTATTCCGGCACGAGATCGGGGACGAGGAGCGTCCGCGCCCCTGTCGGCACATCGAGGCGCACGAGGTCGTAGCGTCCTCCGTCGGCAACGCGCTCCACCCACACCCACTGATCGCCTTGCCACTGAGCGGGCAGAATGCCGGATGCGCTGCCCCCTAAGCCCAACCCGCGCAGCGATGGCGCGGCGGGCGTGCCCTCCGGCGTGTAGATCTCGAAGTGCCAGCCCGCTTCGGCACAGGACGCCGTTTGACAGCCGGAGATGCGTTCGACCGCGACATGCGCGCCCGTTGGCGACCACGCCAGCCGCCACGAGAGCGCGTCATGCTGGAGCGGCACATCGATCAGGTCGCGCGCGCCGCTCACATCGGCGAGAACCAGATGCGCCGCGCCGACCGCGTCGATACTGATGGCGGCGATCTGTGTGCCATGCGGCGCGAGTTCAGCGGTGAGGACGGGCAGCGTCGCCAATGGCGAGGGCTGGGGCGTGAGGTCGGCGGCGTTGAAGATGTGATGATAGAAGCGCCGCCCATCGAATTCGGCGATCACCAGATATTGGCTGTCACCCGACCAGCCCGCAATCTGCTGGAAGCCGTTCGACTGGCTGGACGCGTCAATGCCCGTCTGCACGATGCGCTGACCCTGCGGCGTGTCGAGCAGCAGCGTCATGGTGGCGCGTTCGCCGAAGCGCTGCACGAAGCCCGCGCGGGCTGTGCCATCCGGCGAGTCGATGCTGTACAGGCGCTGTACTTCGCGCCGATCCAGCACCGTGTGCCCGGTGGCCGTATCGAGGATGTAGGTGACTGGCGCGACGGTGTAGCCGTCATAGAGCACGACGCAGCGGTACGCATCACCGCGCGACAGGGCGAGACTACCCGCCGAGAGCACAACCAGCAGGCCGAGCGCGATCAGGGCGGCGCGGGTGAACAGGAACAGCGCGGAACGACGCATCAGGCGGCGCTCCCCACGTCGCAGCGCGTCCACGCCGTGAGCATGGTCGAACTGAGGGCGGTGTTGTCGATGCGGTACGCGCCGAGCACCTGCCCGTCCGCGCTGGCCAAGTGCAGCCCGGCGTTCGTGCCGTCAAAGGTGAGGTAGGCGACCTGTGCGCCATCCGGCGACCAGATGGGCGTTTCCACGGCTTCCCGGCTGATTTCGACCGTGCCTGATCCATCGAGTGCCGTTAGATAGATGATGCCACTGGATCGGGGGTTGATCGTCAGGCGGACGGCGATCCATGCGCCGTCCGGGCGCAGCACGCCGCTCCAGCGGGTGACGCCGCTGGGCAGCGTGGCGAGGTCGATCTGCGTACCGGTCGCGGTGTTGAACAGGGTGAAGGCGTAATCACTGCCGCGCTGGTTGATGAATACCACTCGCTCGGCATCGATCCACTGCGGGGCGAGGATGTGCGTCGTGCCCTCGGCGGTCGAGTAGAGCGCGTCCGCGGCGAGATCGTAGAGCGTCAGATACGTCTGCCGGGCGGAATCAGCGCGGCGTGACCACAACACCTGCGCCGCGCGCGCATCCTCTCGCCAGAAAGCCGAGCCGATGCGGTCGCCGGGGCGGCTGAGCGTATCGACACTGCTGACGAGGTTAATGCTGGTGCCCGTGTCGAGATCCAGCAGGTCGACGTTGATGCGGCCGTCGACGCGCGTCGGCACAATCAAGCGCGCGCCGACCGGCTGTTTGAGCAGCACCCACGCGTTGGGTAAGGTGGCGAAGTCCGGCGGCACGTAGAAGATATCCTGTACGTAGCCGCGCACGACGTTTTGTGCGAGGAGCGTGGTTGCGCCGGTCGTGGCGTCCAGCGCGGCGAGGTTGAGTGGTGTCGTCGCGTCGTCCTGCTGCGCCCACACCCATTGATCGCCGTGCCACAGGCCGAGCAGCACTTGAATCGGCGGTTCGGCAGCCTGCTCGTGCAGACCGGGCAAGTTGAGCGCGACGGGCGTCCCGTCGCGGTGGTACAGGTCGTAGCGCCAGAAAATATCGCAGGCGGAGGCGAGGCAGCGGCTGTGATGGCTGACCACGACGAAATACTCACCGCTCGGCGACCAGACAATGCCTTGCAGATCGCGTCGGGCTACGTCCAGCGTGATCGGCGTGAAGGGCGCATCGAGCGCGCCAACCAGCAGCGCGGCTTGTCCCTCAAAACGTTCGACGGCGGCGAGCGTCGCCCCGGTCGGCGACCATTCCGCCATGAGCAGCGGCGTCTCGTCGAAGGGGGTGGCGAGTTCAGTCAGCGGATTGGTGGCGAAGAAACGTACCCGGTCGGACAAGTAGGCGCGTTCGCGCAGGGTGAGTACCCGGTTGTCGCCTGACCAGCCGATCAGCGTGAGACTGTAGGTGGCCGACCCGAACGTGGTGGGCGTGTTGGTCAGCGCCTGCGCGTTTCCATCATCAACGGGATAGATCGCCAGTGTGAAGCCATCCTGATCAGGGTCGCGCCACAGGTAGGCGAACGAACGGCTGTCCGGCGACCAGAGCAGTGGCGTGCTGCTGCTCTGCGCGCTGCCATAGCGCCCCGTGTAGATGACGCGGGCGGGTTCTGTACCGTCGGTGCTCGTCAGCGTGAGCGCCATGTGCTGCCCCGGCAGCGCGCGGTAGGCAGCGGTATAGCGGCCATCGGGCGATGTCGCGCGGAACACGACATCACCCGCCAGCGGCAAACGCTGGCGCTGACCCGCCGCCGTGTCGAGGATGCGGCTGGCGGGCGCGCCGGTGAAGTCAGAGAAGGTGAGGCAGCGGTAATCGTCACCGCGTGAGAAGGTCACGCTGGTGGCGGCGAGCAGTGCCAGCAGCAGACCGAGCGGGAGCGCGCCGCGGAGGAGGTTCGCGAGCGGGGATGTCAGCTTCATCGTCGAATGTCCCTCACAAACCGGGCGGATCGCAGCGCGACCAGCCTCCAAGCCAGATTGATGCAGTCGCTGGTATCGTGCGCACGGGGATCACGCTGAGGCGCATCCCGTCCGGCGCGGCGATCACCACGCGCGGATAGGTGCGCGTGTACTCGATAAAGACGAGCCGCGACCCATCGGGCGACCAGAGCATCGAACTGGTCGTTCGGTCGCTCAACACCGACTGTTCCGAGCCGTCCAGCGGGAGCAGGTAGGTGCTGCCCGTCGGGTTGGAACCCTGAATGTTGATCGCCAGTTGGTCGCCGGAAGGCCGCAGCGTGCCCGACCATTGGCGGCTGCTGTTGGTCAGATCGAGCAGGTGGTGCTGCGCGCCCGTGCCGGTATCCAACATATCGAGCGCATAGGCGTTTTCGGTTTGCCGGACGAAGCCGATCAGCGTGTCGCTGATCCAACTGACCGAGTGAATATGCGTCGCGGCGTCCGTGGTGGTGTGGACGGAGTTATCCGCCAGATTAAGCACGCTGAGATACGTTTGTCGTTCAGGCGGCTGCCCCCGCGACCAGATGATGATCGCCCGCTGGCCGCTCCAGTCCCAGAAACCCGTGCCAGAAAAATCGGTGGTTCCCAGCACCGCTTCGGCGTGACTCACGATGGGCGTCAGCTCCCCGGTCGCCACATTGAGCAGGTCGACGTGAACCTCGTCTCCGTTTTGCCACGGCACGAGCAGCCAGTCGTTTTCCGGGATGTTCGGCGGGCTGGTGCTGTTGGGCAGCACGTACAGCCAGCGCTGCGGGCTGAAATAGAACATATCGGCCACGTGGTTGTCGAGTAAATTGGAGACTAAGGTGGTGCGTGCGCCGCTGATCACATCCAGCGTGACGAGATCGACGCGCGCGTCGGCGGTCGGCTGTTCCGCCCATAACCAGTGGTGCTCGTCCTGCCACATCCCCATGACGATGCGGTCGGTCTGATCAGCCGGGACGGTATGCAGGCCGGAGAGATTCCCTGCGATCAGCGTGCCGTCGCGTCCATAGAGGTCAAAGCGCCAGTAGAGATCGCAGGCCGCGCCCACGCAGTCGCTCATATAGCTGATCAGCGTGAAGTAGCGGCCATCTGGTGACCAGTACACGCCTTGCACGTTGCGGCGGGGGATGTCCAGCGGGAGGGCGCGGAGCGGCGCGTTCCAGTCGTGCAGATAAAGCGTGGACGATTCCGCTGTGCCGAGATCGGCGGCGGCGAACTGCGCGCCAACAGGCGACCAACTGCCGAAATAGAGCGGCAGTTCGTCGAGTTCCGTTTCCATCAGCGCGAGCGGATCGGTGGTATAGAAGCGGAAATACAGCGCGCCGCCTGTCCGCTCCTGTACGGCGAACGCGTGGCTGTCACCCGACCAGCCGGTGATCTGCACGCCGTTGAAAAACGAGGTGTCGCCGCGCAGGGTGTAGGGGATGGTCTGCTCGCGCTGCTCAGCCCGGTTGTAAACGGAAAGATAGAGCTGACCGTCCAGATCGCGCCACAGGTAGGTGAAGGCGCGGTTATCCGGCGACCAGAGCACGTGATTGGCGGAATCTGTCGGGGTTTCCGCGCGGATGTTTGACCGGATCACGGTGGTCGTCACTGGTTGATCGTCGCCGGGGTATTCGGCCAGCAGCAAATCCATCGTTTGATCGGCGCGCACATTGAAATAGCTGGAGTAGCGCTCGTCTGATGAGATCGCGCCGAAGTTGCTGAAGCCCGTGGGCCTGGGGAGTTCATGCACGCGTCCATAGGCGGTGTCAATGTAGTACTGGCGCGCGATGCCTCCGTAGTCGGACAGGCTCAGGCACACGTCCTCGGCGTCCCGGCGTGAGAGGATCACGCTGGCGCTGGCCAGCAGGACCGACAGCGCGCCGATGAGCAGCCCGCCGCGCAGCACCAAGCGCCGGAACAGTCCCATTTTCGACCCCGCGTATGAGGTAGTACCAGCCACAGTCATCCGTCTCGAAGCACCTCTCGATTAAGTCCCTTCCGATTGTAGTGGGATCGGCCATTGCTGCGTGAGAAAAGGTGATGGGCTAGGCGCTGGCCCCCCCACTGAAAGAAAAGGCATTCGAGAACCGCGTGACAGGTATAATCTAAGGTGTGTTGCATAAATTAGGCTTAGAAAGCGGACGAGAGTGGCAGACATCACCATCCGGCAAATCGCCGATTATGTAGGTCAAGAAGTGACGCTCAAAGGGTGGGTGTACAACCGCACCGATAAGGGCAAACTGCAATTCATCCAACTGCGCGACGGCACGGGGATCATTCAGTGCGTGGCGTTCAAGAAGGAGATGGATGAGGCGGAATTCGCAGTCGCGGGCAAGCTGACGCAGGAAAGCTCGATCACCGTCACGGGCACGATCCGTGAGGACAGCCGCGCGCCCGGCATCCCCGGCGGCTACGAACTGGGCATCAAGACCCTGACGCTGGTCAACATGGCGGAAGAATACCCGATCACGCCGAAGGAACATGGCGTCGAATTTTTGATGGATCAGCGCCATTTGTGGCTGCGTTCCAGCCGCCAGTGGGCGATTTTGCGCATCCGCGCGACCATCATCAAGGCGCTGCGCGACTTCATGGATATGAATGGCTACCTGCTGGTCGATACGCCAATCCTCACGCCGACGGCGGGCGAAAACACCACGTCGCTGTTCGAGATCGATTATCACGGCGAGCCGGCCTTCCTCGCGCAGACCGGGCAGCTCTACAACGAAGCCAACATGATGGCCTTCGGCAAGGTGTACTGCTTCGGCCCGACGTTCCGCGCGGAAAAGTCGAAGACGCGCCGTCACCTGCAGGAATTCTGGATGATGGAGCCGGAAGCGGCCTTCGTCAACCTGGAAGAGTTGATGGACCTCGAAGAGCAGATGATCGCCTACGTGGTCGAGCAGGTGCTGGCGAAGCACCAGCCCGAGCTCGGCGTGATTGAGCGCGATATTGCCAAACTGGAAGCGATCAAAGCGCCGTTTGTGCGCATCAGCTATGACGACGCGGTCGCGCGCCTGCAAGCCAAGTATGCGGCCATGCCCGAAGGCGACGAGAAGAACGAACTGAAGATCGAATGGGGCGAAGACTTCGGCAGCCCGCACGAAACGGCGCTGGCCGAGATGTTCGACCGCCCGGTGTTCGTGTATCACTACCCGACCGCCGTCAAGGCGTTTTACATGCAGCCCGTCGACGGTCGTCCGGAAGTGTGCCGCAGCGTCGATCTGCTCGCGCCGGAAGGCTACGGCGAGATCATTGGTGGCAGCGAACGCATCTACGATCCCAAGCTGCTCGACGAACGCATCGCCACCATCGGCCTGCACCCGGAAAACTATCGCTGGTATCTCGACCTGCGCAAGTTTGGCAGTGTGCCGCACGCGGGCTTCGGCATCGGCATTGAGCGCACGGTTGCGTGGGTGTGCGGTCTGCCCCACATCCGCGAGACGATCCCCTATGCGCGCATGCTCAACCGCAAGTACCCGTAAGCGAGTTGACACTTGTAGGGGCGCAGCATGAGCGGGTTGAAAAAGGTCAGATCTTGACCCACCCCAACCCCCCCCCCCCCCCCCCTCACCCCCCCCCCCCCCCCCCCCCCCCCCCCCCCCCCGGGGGGGGCCCCCCCCCCCCCCCCCCCCCCACCCCCCCCCCGCCCCCCCCCCCGCTTTAGCCCTTCCCCCCCCCACCCCCGGTTTGACGAATTGACCGGAGGCAGTAATTAGCCTTCGTTGTTGAAATCCCCCAACTATGTTAATATCCACACGTCATAGTAACTATGCTTTGACTGGTTGCTGCCGCCCTCATTTTGGTCACCCGCCTGACGCACGTCCCCATTCATTCGCGCGCCTCCAGACGGGTCAATGTTAGTCAGGGAGTCCCGATGTCCATAGATTTTGCCTCCCGCATGATCGGCATGGTCATTTTTGCCCTCATTGGTGCGCGGTTAGGCGTCAATACCGCCGTCGCATTCACCTTACCTGAACTGGCGACCTCTTTCATTTTCGCGCTGGTTGGGATTTTGTTCGGTTTGGTGCTCACCCCGTGGATCACGGTGCGCCCGATCCGCGTGCTCAGCCGTATGGTGACGGAAATGCCCATTGAGAGCTTGTTTACGTCGCTGGTGGGCATGATTATCGGGTTGCTGATCGGGCTGATGGCGGCGTACCCGCTGTCGCTGTTTGACGGCAGCTTGGGCACGCTGCTGCCGCCCATCGTGCTGATCTGCTCCGTATACCTGATGACGACGATCTTTCGTGTGCGGTCACGCGAGGTGTGGTTGTTCCTCAATGAGCGCTTTGGCATCGGCCTGAAGCGCGAAAACGAAGTCGCGGGCGTGGAACGCCAACTGCTGCTCGACACGAGCGTGCTGATCGACGGGCGCATTGTGGACATCGCGCGGACGGGCTTCGTCGGCGGGACACTGGTCGCACCGCGCTTCGTGATCGCCGAACTGCACCGCGTCGCCGATTCGTCGGATACGCAGCGGCGGGCACGCGGTCGGCGTGGCTTGAGCATCCTCAACGAATTGCAGCGGTCGAACGGCATGCTGTTCAAAATCATCGAAGAAGATATCCCCGACGTGCCGGAAGTCGACGATAAACTCGTGGCGCTGGCCGTCAAACTGAAAGCGCCGATCCTGACCATCGATTTCCCGATGAATCAGGTGGCGAAGGCCAACGGCGCGACCGTGCTCAACATCAACGAGCTGGCGAACGCCGTGCGGTCTGCTTACATCCCCGGTGAAAGCTTCGCGCTGCGCATTTTGCAGGACGGCAAAGAGCAGGGGCAAGGCGTGGGCTACTTGGAAGATGGCACGATGGTGATCGTCGAAGGTGGCGCGTCCTTCATGGATCGCACAATCTATGTGGAAGTCACCAAACTGATCACCCGCGATACCGGGCGCATCATCTTCGCCAAGCCGACAGACGGTAAAAAATAGTAATGAGTAACGAGTAATGAGTGATGAGAAGAACTGTTTTTGACTCATCACTCATTACTCATCACTCGCTCCTATAGATTTGTATCCCATCCACATCATAGATCAGCGTTAGACCGTCCGCCCACGCCATTGAGTTTCCCCCGAGGGCGCGTTCGCGTTCGCCATAGTAGACGTAGCTGATGGGGAAGTATGCCAAATCATCTACAAACACGGGGTCGGGCGGATGCAATAGTCGGTCATATTCGTAGTCACTCAATTCATCGCGATAGAAGCGCGTGAGCGTCGCCGTTTTGTCTTGCCAGTGGAGCGTTTCGGGTCCGTGACCCATGTATGTGCGCAGCGACGTGTAGACGGGGATCGCATTGCCCGTCTCCGGCGCGCTGAGGATCACGGCGTCGGTTTCGGCGTTGGCATTCAGCCAGTCGAACGCGGCGATCTCGTTGGCCGGACGAAACAGCGGGCGACCGGGATTGGATGCCGCCAGCAAGCCGCCGAACAGCAGAAATACGCTCGTCATGAGCGCCGCGCCGACCAGCGCGTATTGGATCGCCCGCCCGAAGCGCAGATGCCGCGCCAACCAGCGCAAACCGAGCGCCGCGAGGAGCGCCAGCGGGACGATCACCGCCTCGGACATGCGCCGCTGCACGTTGATCGGCAGGTAGACAAGGATCGGCACGATCAGCAGCCAGCCGAGGAGCAATGGAAATCTAACCTCACCCCCAGCCCCCTCTCCGCTCGGAGAGGGGGAGTTGTGTTGTCGTAGGGACGAGGCATGCCTCGTCCTGTTTGGTCGGTTCGTGAAATAGAGGACGAGACATGTCTCGTCCCTACGCTGTGCTGACGCCAGATCTGTCTCAGCGCCACCACCGCCGGGAGCGCCAGCAGCGCGTAGCCGAAGGCGTAATGCAGCGGATGCGGTGACGGTAGATCGTTTTGACTGCTCCAGACGCTGAACACGTCGTTCAGGTAGAACTGGAAGGCGAAATATCCGAAGATCGGCAGCGTCGCCAGGCCGATGAGCACCGCGCTCCAGAATAAGCGAGTCGGAAAGCGGCGATTGAGAATCCAGACCGCGAGTCCCCACGCGCCGAGGATCATATACGCGAGCGCGAGGTAGAACGGCACCGCCAGCGCGACGACGTAGCCGCAGACGATGGCGAGGAGAAGCCATTTGGCCTCACCCCCCTGCCCCCTCTCCGAGCGGAGAGGGGGAGTCAAGTCCCCTCGCCCTTGGGAGAGGGGTAGGGGTGAGGCGATCTTCATCACCGCCAGCAGCATGCCGAGCAGCGCGGCGCGACCGAGCGCGATGTGCGGCAGGCCGAACAGCACCAGAAACGAGAAGCCCTCCGGCACGTAGACATCAATCGGCAGACTTCCGAGCAGACCGTTATTCCCCGTCAGCGCCAGCAGCCAGCCGATTCCCCCGCCGAAGGTCGCCAGCGTGAGCGCAAGGCGGCGTGTCTTGATCGAGCCGGTGAACGCCGCGATGAAGGCGTACATGACCGGGATCAGGAGCGCGTTGCAGACGGCTTGTAACACGCGGAAGGCGACCATCAGCGCCGGGGCGAGGCGCGGATCGGTTAGGTCGAAGAAGCGCCCGACGATCTGCCCGGTGATGATGTACGGCAGGTAGAACAGCGGCGCTCCCCTGTGCACTTCCGAGGTGTAAAACAGATAGAAATCCCAGAGGCCGCGCGCGCCGAGGCGCATTTTGCCGAGGTACGAGTTGCCATCCTCGACGCCGAACAGCGACCCGCCGAAGCGCCACTGATCGGTTTGGCTGTTCCACGCGACGACGTACGGCGCGGTCATGATGACGATGACGATCAGCGTGAACAGGGCGACGTAGCGCCATTCGCGGGGAGAGATCGGACTAAGGACTGAGGACTGAGGGCGAAGTGAGTGGGTTGCGTTGGTCGGTTGTGTTTCCTGAACTACCATCGTGTCACTTTCATGGTGGGTTACTCAGTCCTCAGTCCTCGAATCTCAGTCCTTGAGTTATTCGTCGCCAAACACCTGATCAAAGACTTCCGGCTCAATGAGGTCTTCGAGCGTCCAGTTGCAGAGAATCGGGAATTCAGGCGAGGTGAGGTCGATGTCGTTGGCCTGCGCCCACGCGTCGAGATCGGCGACGGACTGGTGGATCGTGTCCATGTCGAAGGGATCGCCGATCGCGAGGATCATGCGCTCCGGTTCCGACCCGTCTCCGGCGACGACAGCCCAGTGATTATCATCGGTCAGGCAAAGATAAGCACGCTGCGACATGCGGTTTCACCTCGATAATAGACTTTGAAACAATGCGAAACTAGAACTATGCCGACGCTTAGATGTGCGCTAAAATCAATTTTAAGTGAAAACAGCCGAAAGCTCACAGTGGACATACGTCAGGGTCGCCTTTCGGCGCAAGCATTATTGTAACTGCATTGAGTGACATCGACAGAGCAGAAAGACGAACCCATGCCGCTGCGGATTTACAACGTTCTCGGACGCGAAAAACAAGACTTCGAACCCATTGAACCGGGCAAAGTCGGCATTTACGTCTGCGGACCGACCGTCTACGACTTCCCCCACATCGGCCACGCCAAGACCTACACCGCGTTCGACGTGGTCGTGCGTTACCTGCGCTACACGGGGCTGGATGTGCTCTACGTGCAGAATATCACGGACGTGGGGCATCTGCTCGACACGGAAGAAGATCGCATCCTGAAGAAGGCGCGGCAGACGCAGTCCAAGCCGATGCAGGTGGTCGAGACGTACACCAAAGCCTATTTCGATGCGATGGATGCGCTCGGCGTCGGACGACCGGATATTTCACCGCGCGCGAGCGGGCACATTCCCGAACAGATCAAGCTGATCGAAACGCTCATCCGCAAGGAACACGCCTATGTGAGCGAAGGCAGCGTCTACTTCGACGTGACGACCGACCCTGATTACGGCAAGCTGTCGAATCGACGCGTTGAGGCACAGGCGGCGGGATCGCGCGTGGAAGTGCGCGGCGAGAAGCGCAACCCCGAAGACTTCGCGCTGTGGAAGCGCGCTGACCCGGAACACATTCTGCGCTGGGACAGCCCGTGGGGTGAAGGGTTCCCCGGTTGGCACGTGGAATGCTCGGCGATGGCGAAGAAGTACCTCGGCGCAACGTTCGATATTCACGGCGGCGGCATCGACAACATCTTCCCGCACAATGAGTCGGAAATTGCGCAGAGCGAATGCGCGAATGAAGTCGATTTCGCGCGCTACTGGATGCTGGTCGGCTCGCTGATGGTGCCGGATCGCGATGGCAACCCGGTCAAGATGTCGAAGAGCCTCGGCAACTTCGTCACGCTGGCGGACGCGCTGAAAAAGTACCGTCCGGAAGCGATCCGCATGTTTATGCTGAGCGTGCACTACAGCAACCCGATCACCTACGAAGACGGGGCGATTGACGGCGCGGAACGCGGCTGGGAACGCATCTATAATGCCGTGCGGCTGACGCGCCGCGCCATGAACAGCGCCCCGGCGGGCAGCGGTGACGGCAGCGCGATTCTCGACGTGGTGCAGAAGACGCGCGCGGATTTCGCCGCCGCGATGGATGATGATTTCACCACGCCGCTGGCGATTGCCACGCTGCAAGAACTGACGCGCGAGGTCAACACGCTGCTGAACAGTGGGACGGCGGTCGGGCTGGACGTGCTCAACGCGATTCACGCCGCGTACACCGATCTCGGCGGCACCGTGTTAGGACTCATACCGGAACATGATGCGGCGGCAGGCGGCGATGGCGCACGCGAAGGCGCGTTAATTGAACTGCTGATCAAGATGCGCGCCGAAGCCCGGGTGAATAAGAACTGGGCGGAAAGCGACCGCATCCGTAATGAACTCGCGAAAGTGGGCGTGACGCTGGAAGATCGCCCCGATGGCACGATTTGGAAGACGACATGAGTGAATTTCTGTACGGACACTGGGCCATCATGGAAACGCTGCGCGCTGGCCGCCGTCAGTGCGAACAGCTGGTGATCACCGAGACGGTAGAAGAAAAAGGCATCGTCGCGGAGATCATCGGCGTGGCGAACGAACGCGGCGTCAAGGTGAAAAAGGTGCAGCGGCGCATCATCGACGATTTGGCACAGGGCGCGAATCATCAGAACATGGCGCTCCGAGCCAGCCCGTATCCGTACGTTGAAGTGCCGCAGGTGCTGGAACTGGGCAAGACGCGCGGCGAAAAACCGTTCATCCTGCTGCTCGACCTGCTCAAAGACCCGCAGAACGTCGGTGTGCTGATGCGCGTCGCCGATGCGGTCGGCATTCACGGCGTCATCCTGCAGGATCGGCGCGGTGTGGATGTGACTCCGGCAGTCGTCAATGCGTCGTCGGGCGCGGTCGAGCATCTGCAGATCGTGCGCGTGACGAATCTCGTGCAGACGATGCGCGACCTCAAAGAGCAGGATGTGTGGATGGTCGGATTGGACATTGGCCCGAACGTTCCGCCCATCGACAAGACCGATCTCAACATGAGCATCGGCATTGTGCTGGGGAGCGAGGGCGAAGGTATGCGCCGTCTCGTGCGCGATACGTGCGATCTGCTGCTGGCACTGCCCATGCGCGGCGCGGTCGCCAGCCTCAATGTGGCGACGGTCGGCTCAGTCGCGTTGTACGCGGCGTGGCAGGCGCGCGGCTGGCAGGGCTGGGCGCACGCCTAGAGAAACAACAGGACTGAGGACTGAGGTCATAGGACTGAGTCAGCTTTCTCAGTCCTCAGTCCTTAGTCCTCGGTCCTTGAGGAATGTTGGGCGGTTCAGTGTATATACTCAGGGAGGAGCGCGCTCATCTGCGCTAAGGAAACGGCATGATCGAAGACATTATTAAAGAAACGCAGCAAAAGATGAAAAGCACGGTTGCCGTGTTTGAACAGGACCTGCACGGCATGCGTGGGGGGCGCGCCAGTACGGCGCTGGTCGAACGCCTGCCCGTCGAATACTATGGGCAGGAGACCGAACTGCGTCAATTGGCCACGATCTCCACGCCCGAAGCCATGCAGATCTTGATTCGTCCCTACGACAAAGGCGCGGTCAAGGCGATTGAGAAGGCGATTCGCGTCTCGGAAATCAATCTCAACCCGAACGTCGACGGGGATGTGATCCGCCTGAATATGCCGCCGCTCACGCGCGAACGCCGTCAGGAGATGGTCAAGATGGTGCACAAGCGCGCCGAAGATGCCCGCGTGTCCGTCCGGAATATTCGCCGCCACAGCAACGATGACATCAAGGATTTCGAGAAAGAGAAGATGATCTCCGAAGATGAAGCCAAGCATGGTGCAGACGAAACTCAGAAGCTCACCGATAAATTCATTGCTGAAATTGACGCACTCGTCAAAGCTAAAGAGAAAGACATTATGGAAGTCTAGGCAAGCTTAGTCGTGGGGGTTGGGTAGGCTATGGTTGCGGCTGCACCGGAACAGGTCGAGTACATTCCATTAGAGCGCGTCCCGCGCCACGTCGCCATCATCATGGATGGTAACGGGCGTTGGGCGAAAGCGCGCGGTTTGCCGCGCACTGAAGGTCACCGGCATGGGACCGAAAATTTGCGCCGCATCCTCAAAGCCTGTGTGAAGTTCAAAGTCGAGATTTTGACGATTTACGCCTTTTCGACGGAAAACTGGTCGCGTCCGCGCACGGAAGTGCAAATGCTGATGCGGATTCTCGAAGCGGTGATCGACCGCGAACTGAACGAACTCCATGAAAGTGGTGTGCAGCTCCGGCATATTGGCGAGCTGGACGGCATCAGTCAGGGCTTGCAGAAGAAGATCCGCAAGGCGATGGAGGTCACCAAGGACAACCGGCGGCTGATCCTCAATATCGCGTTCAACTATGGCGGGCGCAATGAGATCGTGCGGGCGGTGCAGCACATCGTGCGCGATCGCATCCCCGAGGAGCAGATCACCGAGCAGTTGATCAGCAGCTACCTGTACACCAGCGATCTGCCTGATCCCGATCTCATCATCCGCACGAGCGGCGAACTGCGCGTGAGCAATTTCCTCATCTGGCAGGGCGCATACTCCGAGCTGTACTCAACGCCGACCTACTGGCCGGACTTCAACGAGGATGAGCTGCGCAAGGCGCTGAACGAATACGGCACACGCAAGCGGCGCTTCGGCAAGACTGACGAGCAGATCGCGTCAGAATAGCTAGAAAAGCACGAAAGATTCAACGCAAAGACGCGAAGTCGCCAAGACGCGAAGCAAGAATGTAGGGACGAGGCATGCCTCGTCCTTTTGATTCTAGTGTGAGTTAGGGATAACGCTTCTCTGACCCCACCCCCGGCCCCTCCCCGAATTCAGCTGAGGAGAGGACACGTTTTCAAGTGAGCCGTGTGTCTGGGATAAAGGTAAAGCCCAGACACACGGTATGCCGTTGAACGACTTGCGCGAAGTAACGCAGTCCTTCCCGAAAGAGACTCCACAAGCGCCGGAAAGCACCGTTGGGGCGACGGACCAGGGGTTGGGCGCAACCTGCCGCGACCGCTTGACTGCCGAGCGCGACCATCCAAGTATAGGCAATGGCCAAGAGGATGAGCAGGTTCGCGACGTGGTGGGGAGAACGTAGGCGACTGTCGCCCCAATGCCAACCGCCACTTTTCAGGTCACGAAAACTTTGCTCCTGCCAATTGCGCCGCGCATACTCGTATCCGGTGAGCCGTTCATCATTAGTCACCAGCGCCCACGGTTCGTCGTAACCAACACCCCACAATGCCCGAGCGTGCGCCTCAATCCGTCCCCGCTGCTTGAAGACCCGACCCGCCTGCCTCCACACCTCGCCCGGTTGGACTTGGCGAGCGATGCGATAGTCGGCATCTTCAGTCACGATTTTAGTCTGACAGGTTACGCGGAACAGATAGCGCCAGCCTAAGGCTTCGACCACCCGGCATAAGGCGGGCGAACAGCCAATCCCCGGTCGGCTAAGACGAGGACCGACGCCAGATCGCCGATGCCTGCTTTCACCGCTTGCAGTAAGGCGAATCATCCCAACTTGTCCCTCGGCCGGATACGCTGCTTCGCTGTTGGCTCGGTAGGTGCGCCACGCTAACGGCAAACAGCGTCCTTGCCACGCCACTCCCACCAGCATGACCCCAATCCGGTCGTGGAGCTTCGTTTCATCCACGAGCAACGTGATCTCTGCGCCCCCGACACAACTCACCACCCAGCGACTCCAGGCCTCGAAAAACGCCCCCAAGTCCACCGCCTCGTTGTCCAACCAGCGCCGAAACCGCCGCGCGGTGCTTTCCACTTGCTCTCCACAGCTGGTGGCTTGGGCAATTGCCCCTTGCTGGCAGCTTTTTGCCTGTATCACCCCGTAGCTAAACAGCGCCACATTCGCTCGTTGCCAACTATTGAAACCCGGTAAATGGGCTGACAACAGTCTCTCCCATTGGTACAGTAATGGATAGTTCATCGCTCATACTCGGTTTGCTTGGTCGCTACCAGTGTGAACGATGAACTCCCTGCTTTTCAACCCCTTTCCCAAACATGTCCTCTCCTCAGCCGAATTCAGGGAGGGGAGACCGAAGGGATGGTGGTGTACAGATAGGGCATGAGAGTATTTCAGAATTGGTATAAATACTCAACCTCACCCCCGGCCCCTCTCCGAAATGAGGAGAGGGGAGACAAACAGCGCGCTTAAGTCCCCTCTCTCCCGGAGAGGGGACTTAGGGGTGAGGTTAGGCAACCTGCCGATTCTGAAATGACTTCATGCCTCGTCCTTTTGATTCTTGATCTTTGCGCCTTTGCGCCTTTGCGTCTTTGCGTTGAATCTTTACTTGTTTGCCGTAAAGTCGAGGATGCGGCGGGCGAGGACGGTGTCGAGATCGGCGGGGCGGGTGGCGAGGAAGCGCAGATGCTCGACGCGGCTGGTATCGCCGAGCGCCAGCAGCAAAATCGACCCGGTGGAGATGCGCAGTTCGGCGTTGCTTTTGATGTTGGCAAGTTCGAGAAAGTCGGCGGTGCTCTCCCAACCGGGGATGGCGTTCATCTCGGTGTCGAGCGCTTGCTCGAAGGTGAGATCCCATTGCGCGAGCACGTCTTCGCTTTCGGCGACGAGCCCCAGCAGCGCGTCCCGCACGGCGACGGCCTGCGCCGTCAGCGGTTGGCGCGCGGTGATCGCTTGGGCGAGTTGATCGGCCTCGGCGTCGGTCAGCGTCACGCCGCGCGACTTGAGCGGGCGTTTGAACTGGCGCAGCAGCACGGAGAGCAGTTCTTCCAGCGGCGCGGTTTCATAGGCCGCAGAGCGTTGGGGCAGCATAGGGTTACCTCCCGGCTAACCAGTTGAGCACGGTGAGCACGCCGCGCAGATTGCGGGCGAAATCGGTATTGGTCGAATCGATCAGTTCGACATCGGCGGCGGCGATCCCCTCCCCATCCGCCCAATCGGCCAGCGTGCCCGTGACCGGGTACGCGGTGAAGCTCGACTGGTAGGGATAGGGCGCGGCCTGCCCGAAGATTTGCGTCATGAGCGCCGAGCCGTGATCGCCGTCACATGTCCCCCGGTAGACGCCGTTGGCGGCGCTGTGAAACGAGAGCAGCGCGGCAGGGCGCAGGCGATGCAGATAGGCGGCGAGAGCGCGCGTCTCCGGTTCGGACATGGGGGCGTTGCCTGCGCTCACGATCTGGTCACGCCACTGCGCTTGCGGTGACCAGTCGCAGTCCCAATTGCGATTCAGATCGACCCGGTTGGAGTTGAAGCGGCCC
Source organism: Candidatus Flexifilum breve (assembly GCA_016717205.1). Lineage (GTDB taxonomy): Bacteria > Chloroflexota > Anaerolineae > Aggregatilineales > Phototrophicaceae > Flexifilum > Flexifilum breve. The sequence goes on along the minus strand of JADKGC010000002.1, from coordinate 360,781 downwards.
TCGGCGGTGCGTCCCCGGGTGACGCCATCAGGATTCAGCGCCGGGATGATCACCAGCGAGGTCACGGCGGGCAGATCGGCGGGGTGCGCGGTGAAGTGTGCGCGGAACTCGTCCATGAGCGTGACGGTATTCGCCTCCCAGCCGCCGTGAATGCCGCCGACCAGCACGACAATCCGGTCGCCAGAGCCGAAGCGGTAGGCGGTAATCGGTCGGTTTTCGACTGAGAAACCCAGCGTAATCATCGGCTCGATGGTGGCGGTAGGCGTGATGACAGCCTCACCCCCACTCGCTGCGCTCGTTACCCCTTCTCCCACGGGAGAGGGAATAGCTGTGCTCGTCGCGATGGTCGGCGCCGCGCCGTTGATGGGGCGGGGCGTATGCGTGGGCAGGATCGGCATGGCGGGCGCAGGCGTCGGTGTGAGCGTGACGCTCTGGGCGGCACTTGCTTGATCAGGCGCGGGTTGGCAGGCGGTCAGCAGCAGGCCGATCAGCAGGATGGGCGCTAACCAGACAGCAGAGAGACGAACCATGCGATCCTTTCCCAGTCAGCAAAAGGACGAGGCATGCCTCGTCCCTACGATAGTGTGGATATTCTAGCTGATCGCTCAGACTTTACGAGTGGGGCAAGGTGCGCCTTGCCCCGACCTACGTTCTCGCTTAGTTGCCCGGTTCGTTGGTCGACTGCGGCACGTTTTCCGTCAGGCTCTGGAAGTCGAAGAGGAACGGGCTGTTGGACGGCACGAGCATCAACTGCACGTTATCCGACAGGTTCTGCACGTACTGATACTGGATCAGGTTCGGGTTGGCGGCCAGTACTTCGGCGACCAACTGGAGCGCCTGCGCTTCGGCTTCGGCACGGAGGACGATGGCCTGCGCTTCACCTTCAGCCCGAGCGATGGCGGCGTCACGTTCACCCGCGGCGACCGCACGCGCCTGTTCAGCTTCCTGCTGGCGCTGCTGGACGACGAGACGAGCGCGTTCGCCTTCTTGCGCGGCGACCTGCGCCTGTTCAATCGCTTCCGCATACTGCGCCGAGAAGGTGATGTCGCGGATAATCAGGTCGGACATGGTCAGGCCTTCGGCGGCCAGACGGGTACGTAGGCGATTAGCGGCATTGCTGGTCAGGGTTTCGCGACCTCCGGCATAGATGTCGGCGGCTTCAAACCCGGAGACGGCATCACGCACGATACCGCGCGTCTGCGGCACGACGAATTCACGCCCATATCGTTCCTGCCCCCAGCGCAAATGGAGCGTGTTGACATTGCTCGGATCGACGCTGTAGAGCACCGACACATCCAAGCGTACTTCCTGCCCGTCCGAGGTGCGCGCGACAATGGGACCTTCACCACCCGCCGCTTCGTCCATGGTCACCGACTGCTGGGCCACCGGATAGGTGAACGCTTGCTGCACCACGGGGACGATGATGTGTGTTCCACCGCGCCGCGGGTTCGGGTCAAGCTCACCGTTGAGAGTGTTGACGACGACCGCCACCTGCTGCGGCTCAACAATCATGATCCCCTGGCTGACCACACTGAAGAGCAGCCCGAGGACGAGGCCGACCGCAGCTAGGGTGATGCCACTGCGCACCGGTCGATTTTGCGACGCGGACAGCACCACGGCCGCGATACCCCCGAGGAAAAGCAAGAAACCGAGAAGCGACAGCGCTCCCAGAATTGAACTTACACCCATTGAAGTCTCCTTGTTGTCGTCAATACTATAATCCACGAAGCATAGTACAGTATAACATGCGCTGATCGTCCCCAGCGTAATAAATGGCGTAACACCCTAAAAACTCGGAGGATGCTTCTCATGAATTCATCAGTATTCAGCCGGAAATAAAAACAGGCGACCGTTAAGTCGCCTGTTTTCGCTGCATTGGTATTGACGCCACACCCTAATCCCATGCCGAGATTGGCGTTCGGTTGGTGGGTATTCAGCCGCGCCGCCGCCCTGAATGAGTACGGTGGCGCTTCCGCACGGGCTTAATTGCCCGGTTCGGTGGTGGCCTCGGGCTGCGGGACGCTTTCCGCCAGGCTGGTGAAGTCGAACAGGAACGGGCTGTTGGATGGTACGAGCATCAACTGCACGTTATCCGACAGGTTCTGCACGTATTGATACTGGATCAGGTTCGGGTTATCCCGCAGCACCTGCGCGACCAGATCGAGCGCTTGCGCTTCGGCTTGTGCGCGGAGGACGATGGCCTGCGCTTCACCTTCGGCGCGAGTGATGGCGGCGTCACGTTCACCTTGGGCGACGGCGCGCGCCTGCTCGGCTTCCTGCTGGCGCTGTTCTACGCGCAGACGGGCCTGTTCCGCTTCCTGTTGCGCGATCTGCGCATTTTCAATCGACTGCGAGAACTGCTCTGAGAACGTGATGTCACGCACGAGCACGTCGGAGAGGGTGAAGCCTTCTTCGGCCATACGCGCGGCGAGTAAATCCTGAATGCTGGATTCGACGGCGGTGCGCTGTTCGCCGTAAATGTCGACCGCGCGATAGGCTGAAATCACATCGCGCACGAAGCCGCGTACAGTGGGACGGATGAAATTATCCTGATAGCCCGTGGGCCAACGGCGATGAACGATGTTCGCCTTCGTGGGATCAATCGCATAGAGCACGGTGATGTCGAGCGATACTTCCTGACCATCGACAGTCCGGGCGGCGACAGCGTCATTGCCGGCACGCGCGCCTTCGCTGGAATTCCCCGACATGGTGTATTCCTGCTGTGAAATCGGGTAGATCGTGACCGTTTGCAGCACCGGAATCACGATATGCGTCCCGGCAATGCGCGGCGGGTCTTCCAGGTCACCATTCAGTGTATTGAAGATGACCGCGACTTCTGTCGGTTGCACGATCAGGATGCCCTGACTGATCACACTGAAGAGGATGCCGATGATAATCCCGACCACTGCCAGCAGCACACCGCTGCGAAAGGGGCGGTTTTGCGAAGCGGACAACACCACAGTGGCGATACCACCGAGGAAGAGCAGGAAACCCAGAAGCGAGAGCGCCCCCAGAATTGAACTAATGCCCATTGAAGACTCCTTTGTCGTCGATAGTTCAACGTACGGGCATCAGTATAGCACTCGCGCCTGCACCCAGGGCGGTAGTAAATATCATTCTCTGCGAAACTGGCTGTATTCTTGACACATTTTTAATGCCTGCCTGGTTTTGAGCTCCTGACACGAACCATGAACCGCGTCCATTGGGCAGCAAAACCGGTGACACAGGGTCACCGGTTGGAGGTGCTGCTCGGCTGTCGGACTGGCGCTAGTCGAGAATCGGCGGGAAGAAGTGCAGCGTCTGGTCGACGAGACTCAGTACGTCGGCGTCGGGCTGCATATCATCACCCCACGCCGTGAAGGTGATCACCACCACCGAGGCGGCGGGTTCGTTGTCCACGCTGACCACGTACGATGTGGATGGCACATCATCGATCAGGGTGGTGTAGCTGGCGACCAGTGCGGGCAGCCCGCCAATGGTGGTTTCGCTGATGTCGCTCACCTCACCGTCGACGGTCGCCAGCACCGCATCCAAGGTCGAGGCGGCGTCGGTTTCGAGGTAAACATCGACGAAGATGCCCTGTGTCTGGGTTTCATCGCTCAGCGCGTTGGTGAGGCTGCCATCGTCGTTGGTGAAGCTGTAGGATTCGCCCCACGCACGCGGATACTGGAAGTAGACGCCTTCGTTGGTGTCGGTATAGCCGCGCAGGTTGGTGTTCACACCCTCATTGTTGATGCTGACATCGGCGCTGGTTTGCGTTGTGTTCCCGGCCAAGTCCGCGATTCTCAAGGTAATGCGGTAATTGCCGCTGGGCGCGGCCTCGTAATGGAACGTGAACGGCTGTAAGCCAAACGTCAGCGGGGTGTTGGTCTGCGGCTGCGCCGTGACCGTCCCATCCGCCGCAATCATCAGTAGATCGACGATGAACTGATCGCCGGGCGACGGGCTGGGCTGGTACACGGTCGTGCCGTCGCTGGCGAGGATGCCGATGTACGCCTGCGTCTCGCTGCTGAAGATCAGGGTGGCGGGCTGCGCGCCCTGCGCGGTGACATACGTGCCGCTGACGGTCATTTCATTGCCCGAACCCGCGGTCGATTGCAGCAGGGACAAGACGGAATTCGTGCCATCGGTGATGACGGGGAATTCAACGCTCCACGCAAATGTGCTTGGCGTCAGCTCGTTGGGATATTCCTTCACCGTTTCACCCGTGGGGAGCGTGGTCGTGTACGAGATGGGCGAGTAGTCCACGATGACCTGGGAACCATCATCATTCTGGTAGTAGATCACATACGACAGATCGACGACGCCCAACCCGGCAGCATTGAAGAACACTACCGGATTGTCGAGCAGGCTGGGAGTGTCGGACATGCTGAAGATACTGGTGACTTCGAGCTGGAGCGCGCTGCCGTCCAGTTCGCTGACAATCGTCTGGTAGAACTGATCGAGATAGCTTTGCCAGAGCGCGAAATCGGCGGGCGCGGCGGCTGGATACGTAGGATCGTAGGTCAGCGGGCCGCTGGGGAGGTAGATGGCCAACCCGTTGCCGCCCGGCAGGAAGCTGTCTGCGCGGGAGTAGACAACGGTGCTGTCATAGGCGGCGATCACGGCCTGCGCGGCACTGTAGGCGTCTTCGGTGATGCTCGTTTGCAGGCTGAACCAGTTCATGAAGTCGCGCAAATCGACATAGGAGTAAATGTCGGCACGGTCGCCGAGCGAGGCCCCGAAGATCTGGCTGTTGTTGCGCGCCGTGCCGAGCGCGGAGAGCAGCGCGGCGGTGTCCGTGCCGACCACCGCCGAGAAATCGCTCAGCGAGGCAAGGAGGTTGGGCAGACCTGCCGTTTCGACCAGCGACAGCCCAACTTTGGTGCGCTCTCCCGGCCCCGCGTAGTAATCCATGTAGGTATCGACGAAGGCCGCGCCCACCTGAAAGGCGTCCCAATCGGGATTCTGCTGCATGGCGGTGATGCTGTTGAAATATTCCCAACCGTTGCTGGGGATGACTTCCTGCGAGAACAGCACATAATCGGCGAACGGTTCGAGGGCGACGGCGACATCGGTCACGCCCATGAGACAGGCGTCAAAGCCCACGATGTCGAACCGGTCGACGCCCAATGCCTCCTGCGCGGCCGCCAGCGCGGCGACAATTTCCGGCAGTTCGAGCATGGAGGGTTCAGCACTGCCGTCGTCCGGGCCGATGCCGCGCCAACCGCCGCCGTGACTGCCGATCACGAGCATGTAGTGTTCTGCCGGGTAGGTGGTCACCGCCCAGCCGATGAAGTCGAACAGCGCTTGCGGATCGCCCATGTCAACTTCGCCGAGCTCGGCGACGGGGGTCTGGTCAAACGTCGCGTCGAGGTTGTTCGCCGCGTAAATCTGCTGCGCCAGTTCGTCAGACAGCTGGGCCGCCTGGGCCGTCAGTTCCTCAGCGGTGCCCAGGTTCTGCGCGACTGCCCAATCCACCACAGCGGCGCGCATCCCGTCGATATCCGCAGGCGGCGGCGCCGGAACATATTCCATGAAGAAGCGTCGGGTATCGGTCCAGTCGCCGAAGCGCGCCTCAAAACCGACCGCCCGATCCAACTGCGTGACGATGTTGACGCCGTTCCCGCTGCCAACGCTCTGCATCTCGTAGTAATCGTTGAAGGCGGCCCCTTCGAGGTTATTGTCGACTGCGGTGTAATGCATAATCGTCCAGTTGGCGGGACCCGATTGGGCGTGCACAGCTCCCAAACTGCTGATCAGCAAAATTGCTAGAACCAGTAGCTTCTTCATATCGTCTCCAATGATGCAGTTGTAAGTTTATTTTGGTACTTCTACATATTAAACCATCTTCATGTGTTTGCGCATTGGTCTTCGGACGGGTTTTGTGTGATGAACCCGGATGTATTGCTCCGCGCCGACTTGGGGTATAAACTACACTAAATCGTCGGAGCAAAAGTCGCGTGCTTGACCCCGTCCTGTATTTTGGCGCGTTCCGCCTTCCCGTTTACAGCCTCATGCTGCTGGTGGCCGTGGTCACCGCTTTTGTGAGCGCTGTGTATCGCTTACCCTACCGTTTTGCGCAGGTGATCGATGTGGCGTTAGCGGCGGTGGTGCTGGGGTTGATCGGCGCGCGGCTGGAATACGTGGCGCTGGCGTGGGACTACTTCGCCGCGCATCCCGCCGAACTTCTGCACCCGGAATTGGGCGGGCTGGGTTGGCATGGCGCAGTAATCGGCGCGTATGCCGGGCTGGCGCTCATGGCCCGCTGGCGCGGTCTGGATCGGCGGGAACTGCTCAGCCGCGGCGCGTGGGCGCTGCCATTGATCGCGCTGGCGGGGTGGGTCGGGTGCGCAGCGGCGGGCTGCGGCTACGGGCGCGAAGTCGATACGCTGGCGAATTACGCTGATTGGCTGGTGTGGGAGACGCGCGACGTATACGGTATTCTCGCGCCGCGCTACGCGACCGCCCGTTTCGGCGTGGCGCTGGCGGTGGCCGTCGCGCTGGTCGGGGCGCTCACCCGGCGTGAGCGCCGCGTCTGGGTCATGCTGGCGCTGCTCAGCGCGGGGATGTTCGGCATCGGCTTCCTCCGCGCGGACGCATCACCCCTGGTTGGCAGTCTGCGCGCGGATCAGATCATCGATGCTGTATTTCTGGTCATGGCAGTACAAAGACTATTCACCACAGAGAACACAGTAAGGTAGGATCACGGCGTGCCGTTAGCTCGGCAAAACGGGCTGCAGTCGCTATGGAAGCAGGGGACGCCATGATGCAGTTTAACTTATGACGGCGGAGTAGCGACCCCACCCCCGACCCCTCCCCGAATTCGGGGAGGGGAGCCAGCAGAAGCGTCTTTTCTCCCCTCTCCCCGCTTGCGTGGGAGAGGGGTTGGGGGTGAGGGGTAATCCGTATCGTTTTCTTAAACTGCATAATGGCGTCCCTACGAGAGACCGTTGTATGTCGGAACGCGATTTGTCGCGTCCGCCAAATCCAAAAACTGATCTCTAAATCGGCTTTACGGTATTCTCTGCATACACGCCGCTATGGAGATCGATTGGCCAGCTTACCGAATTGATCTCTAGTTCATTTCAATCTATTTCTCTGTGCCCTCTGTGTTCTCTGTGGTTCAATCTTTCCTAAGGAGTTAGCGGTATGCATGTGAACGTGGGGTTGGCGCAGATCTACCCGAAAATCGGGGACGTGCGCCATAATTTGGAGAAACATCTCGCCTACATTGAGCAGGCGGCGAGTCAGAACGTCGACCTGTTGGTGTTCCCGGAACTCTCGCTGACGGGGTATCAGGTGCAGGATCTCGTGCCGGAAGTGGCGATCCGTACCAAGCGCAGTGACCCGACGTTCGCGGCGCTGCTCGACGCGAGCCAGCGGCTCGACCTGATGGTCGGCTTTGTGCATGAGGACGAACGCCAGCGGTATTACACGGCGGCGGCGTATCTCTCCGGTGGGGAAATGGTGCACATTCATCACAAAATCTACCTGCCGACCTACGGCATGTTTGACGAGGGGCGCTACTTCGATCAGGGTGAACACATCCGCGCGTTCAACACGCGCTTTGGCCGCGTCGGCATGCTGATCTGTGAGGATTTCTGGCACACGTCACCCGCGTATGTGCTGTGGCTGGATGGCGCGGACATGCTGCTGTTCCAGAGCGCCAGCCCGTCGCGCGGACTTGACGGTGGCGATCGTCTGTCGGGCACGCGCTGGGTCGAACTGGTGAATCAGGCGTATGGCAGCATGTTCACCAACTACGTGATCCACTGCAACCGCGTCGGCTATGAGGACGGCAAGAACTTTTGGGGCGGTTCCTCGATTGTCGACCCGAACGGCGAATTTCTCGTCCACGGCGTGTACTTTGACGAAGCCCTGCTCACCCAGACCATCGACCTCAACCAACTGCACCGCACGCGCAGTCGCCTGCCCCTGCTGCGTGACGAACGGCCGTCACTGGTGCAGCGTGAACTTGCCCGCATCCTGTCGGAGAACCCCTCATGAGCAGTATTGTCGAACGGTTGGCGATCAACACGGAGATCGCCCGCAAAATGCTGACCGGTTTCATCAAGGATGAGATCGCTAAATCGGGCATGAAGCGCGCAGTGCTCGGCCTATCTGGCGGCATCGATTCGGCGCTGTCAGCGTACCTGTCCGCCGAAGCGCTCGGCCCGGAGAACGTGCTGGCAGTCCGCATGCCCTACCGCACCTCGTCAGCGGACAGCCTGAGCGATGCCGATCTCGTGATTCAGGCGTTGGGCATTCAAAGCCTGACCGTGCCGATCACCGATATGGCGGAACCGCTGTTCGCGCAGTTCCCTGACATGAGCAATGGACGCAAGGGGAACATCATGGCGCGCCTGCGCATGACGGTGCTCTACGATCAATCGGTGGCCTTCGGCGGGTTGGTGATGGGCACGAGCAATAAGACCGAACTGCTGCTCGGCTATTCGACCATTTACGGCGACAGCGGCGTCGCGCTGCATCCCATCGGTGACCTGTACAAGACGCAGATTCGCCAGCTCGGGGCGGCGCTCAACCTGCCGGAATCGGTGCGCACGAAAGCGCCGTCGGCTGATCTGTGGGTCGGGCAGACCGACGAGGGCGAACTCGGCTTCACGTATGCGGATGTTGATCAGGTGTTATATCTGATTGTGGACGAGCGGTATACGTTGGATGAAGTGGTCGCGGAAGGCTTCGCCCGCCCGTTCGTGGAAGGCGTCTGGCGGCGCGTGAAGATCAATCACTACAAGCGCACCATGCCCAACATCGCCAAGCTGAGCCGCCGCACCATCGGCCACGACTTCCTGTATCTTCGGGATTATACTTGAGTCAAAGGTGGAGGAGGGGTAGATGAGCGATCAGGTGATGGACGATAAAGTCGACGAACTCGTCAATCAGGTGACCGAACTCCCGCTGGTGGAGCAAATGAAGGTGGTCGAGCGGATCATGGCGCGCATGAAATACGCTGTGCCCAGTGAGAAACCGCGGACATCACTCTATGGTTTGCTGGCCGATCTTGGTCCTGGCCCCAGTGAGGAAGACATTGCTGAAGTGCGTCGGGATATGATGAGAAATTTCCCACGAGAGGACTTCTAGATGTTTGTCGCCGTCGCCGATACCCACACGCTCCTCTGGTATCTATTTCAGAACCCTAAGCTCTCTCAACGGGCAAAAGCTTCAATCGATGCGGCGGCGCAAGCAGGCGATCAGATAGCCGTATCTTCAATTTCGCTGATCGAAATGGTGTATCTCATCGAAAAGGGACGTATTTCGTCCGAGAGTATGACCCGGACTGTCGCTGTCTTTGAAGATCCAACTGCGCTCTTTGTCGAAATTCCGGTTGAGCGGCAGATTGCCCGTGCCTTGGCTCGTGTTGATGTCACGCAAATCCCCGATATGCCGGATCGCATCGTCGCGGCGACGGCGGTACACCTCAATGTGCCGATCATCAGCCGCGACGGACGGATTCAGTTATCCACGCTGCGCACGATCTGGTAAATCCGCCAGCAGCATCTGGGCGGCGACTTTGCCCGAGAGCGTGACCATCGGCACGCCGCCGCCGGGGTGGGTCGTGCCGCCCGCAAAATACAGGCCGCGCACATCCCGCGCACGGTTGTGTGGACGCCGCAGCGCGCTGAACTTATCATTCGACGACGCGCCGTAGAGCGCGCCCCGCCGCGCCCCCGTCAGCCCGGCGATGTCGACGGGCGTGAGCACTTTCTCCACGCGGATTTTCCCGCGCACATCATAGCCATAGGCCGCCAGTCGTTCCAGCACGTGAACGCGATAGGCAGCGGCTTGCGTTGCCCAATCAAAGCGCGCATCGACAGCGGGCGTGTTCACCAGCACGAACCAGTTCTCGCAGCCCTCCGGCGCGTGATCGCGATCCGTTTTCGACGTAATTGACACGTAGATCGTCGGATCATCTGGCGGGACGCCGCGCGCGAAAATGTCATCGAATTCGCGGCGATAATCGCTCGAAAAGAAGATGTTGTGATGCGCCAGTTTCGGGTGTTCGCCTTCCACACCGAGCAGCAGAATGAAGCCCGAGCACGAGGGTTCGGCGCTGGTCAATTGAGCGACTCGGCGCGGCTTGACCGCTGCCCGCGGCAGCAGCTTGTCGTACACCGTCGCCACATCGACATTGGCGATGACGGCTGCGGCGGCGATCTGAGAACCGTCGGCCAGTGTGACGCCCGTCACCGCGCCGTCCCGCACATCGATCTGGCGCACCGCGCAGCGCGTGCGGATTTCCACGCCGAGTTCTTCCGCGCGCCGCTGGAACGCCCGCGCAATGGCGTAAATGCCGCCCTGCGGATACCACACGCCGCCCGACAGCTCCACATCCGCGATGACGTTGAGCGTGGCCGGGGCGAGATAGGGACTCGCGCCGACATAGGTGGCAAAGCGCCCCAAAAACTGGCGCAGCTTGGGAGATTTCACGAACGACTGGATAGCGCCGTGCATGGTGCGCAGCGGGTCGACGGCGGGCATGTCGCGCAGGGGCGTGCGCGCGACGCGCCACAGCGTCGGCGGGTCGTTGTAGATGAACACACCGCCCGTGATGTCGTGAATGCGCTTAGCATAGTCGAGATATTTCAGGTAGCCCGCCGCGTCGTCGGCATTCGCGAACTGGCGCAGAACCTCGGTCATCGCCTCACGGTTCGCCAGCGCATCGAAGCGCGTGCCGTCCGGGTAGAAGTAGCGCGTGAGCGGATCAACGGGGACGAGCGTCAGGTAGTCGGCGAGGCGCCCGGCGAACGTGTCGTCGAAGACATGGCGCATGGTGATCACTGAGGGGCCTGTATCCCAGCGGAAACCCTCGGCGCGGACTTCGCTCATTTTGCCGCCGACCGCCGCGTTCGCTTCGAGCACGATCACGCGTTGACCCGCAGAAGCTAACCGGATCGCCGCGCTCAAGCCGCCAATCCCCGCGCCGATGATGATGATAGGAAGGTTCGTCAGAGGCATAGATCACCTAGAAAACAGGACTGAGGACTGAGGTCAAAGGACTGAGCGATCATCGGTTGGGGAAGCGCGGTTAACCCCTCACGCCCACCCTCCCCCCGCCGGCCCCCCCCCCCCCCCCCCCTCGTCCGGGCGGGGGGGCGGCTGGTTCAACCCCCCCTCCTCGCCCCCCCGGCCCCCCCCTTTGTTTGGGGGGGGGGGGGCCCCGGGGGGGGGGGGGGCCGGGCCCCCCCCCCCCCGGCGGCCCCCCCGGGGTCGCCCCTGCCATTCCGCGATCATTAGTTAAAGTGCATCATTGCCTCCCTACGAGCAAAATGCTTGTTTTGTAGGGACGCCCAACCGGGCGTCCGCTGCTTCTAAACCACCTTCACGCTCGTCCCGATCAATCTACCGCGGAGAGATGAGGTTAAGCTGAGTCCGGGGTGCGGAGAATCTTGGTCATGGCTTTGCCGCGCGCTAACTCATCGACCAGTTTGTCGAGGTAGCGAATTTCGCGCATGGTCGGTTCTGCGATGTCTTCCACGCGCACGCCGCAGACCACACCCTTGATCAGGCTCCGGGCGGGATTCATGTGCGGCGCATCCGCAAAGAAGGTTTCAAAGTCAGTCTGGTTGGCGATCTGTGCGTCGAGTTGTTCCTGAGTATAGCCCGTTAACCAGCACACAATTTCATCGACTTCCGCTTTGGTGCGCTGCTTCTTTTCCGCCTTGGCGACGTAGAGAGGATAGACACTGGCGAAACTCATCGTATAAATGCGATGTTTAGGCATGCTGCCTCCGTTACACTAGCAGTCGTACAAGTCACCACGACGAATACCGCCCGCTTAAGGCGTCTCCGTTGCATCGGGCAGCACAAAGCGCACCGTATCCAGAATCGCTTGCAGTTCACTCTGCGCCGCGTCCATCGCCTCGATGGGATCGGTGTAGACATAGAACAGGAAATTCAGGTTGAACTGCTGCAAGCCCGCCAGCCAACCGCGCGTATCCGGTTGACCGGGGCAGTCCACAGCAGCAAAGGAGGTGCCGACCGCGGCCAGCCCGCCAATCGAGTATTCGCGGCGCAAATCGGTGCCGATGTTACAGCGCTCTTCGACCACGGCGAGGCGCAGCAGGCGCGTGCCGTCGAGATACAGATCGGGTGCGACGGCCGTTTCCTGTGCGAACGGGTTGCCCGCTGGGAGTAGATTCGGGAACGCCCACAGCACGATGATCGAGCCCGTGCCGCCCGTCACTGGCCCCTGATAGAGGGCGAAGGGGATGTTGCGCACGGCGTCAATGTCCGTCAGCACGACCGTGCTGTACGCGCGGCCCCAACCCGCGGGCAGATCAAGCTCCAGCGGCGGCGGCGCACCCTCTTGCGCCAGGAGCGGCGCGAGCGTCGAGTCGATCACCGGGTCGATGGTGGGCGTGGGCTGCACGTCTTCTGTGCTCCCTGCTGACGGTGTGGTCAGGAAGGTTTGATCAAACTGCTGCGCGGCCTGTGTGATGGTGAAGTTGAGGCTGGCCGCGTCGGTGAGCGAGGGCGCGCCGTTCACGGTGACATAGGGGGCGCTCGTGAAGTCGGGTTCGTTATCTGCCGCCTGCTGCGCATCGTCGAGGCGCAAATCGGCGCGGTCGCCGAGCAGGCAGGTGTTCCACGTGTTGACATCGATGCCGACCGCCGCGCCGCCTGTGAGCAAGCGATCTCCGGCAAACGGATCGGTCGGGAACTCGGTTTGCCAGCCGAACAGCAGATCATGGAACTGCCAGAAGGCGTTCTGATCGCCCGCGCACAATGCCGCCCGCGCCGCGCCGCGTCCGCCGGAGAGCGTCCCCGTGACCAGCGGCACATAGATCAGCCGCGCTTCGCCCGTGCGCACGCGGTCAAGCAGCGCGGGGAAGCTGTCACGGTAGAACGTGCCGGAGGCGAGGTCGTCAAATGCGCCGTAGATCACCACATCGACGGTCGCGCTCGGAAAGCCGATCTGCGGGAAACCCTGCACGGTCACGTCCTGTGGGAGTGCCGCATAGCGATCGGTGCCCGCGGCGGCAGGTGTCGGTGAGGCGGGCGGCGCGACGGTGCTCGTCGGGGGGGCGCTGGTCGGTGGCACGGCGTTACCGCCACACGCGGCGGTGATCAACATGAGAAGCGCGCCGATCAGCGCGCCAAAACGATGCAGAGCATAGGTCATGGAGTCGATTTTCCTGCGGACATCACACTTTACCCGTGTGGTAAGCGGATGTAGGGACGAGGCATGCCTCGTCCTGCCGTACGTGAACAGAGAGGACGAGATATATCTCGTCCCTACAAACGACGTCAGAAGAACAAATTACAGCTTCTCTTCGTCGAGGCGACCGTCTTTGACGTCGAAGATCAATTCGCGCAGCTTGTCGGGATTTTGCAGGCTGGTGAACGAAATTTCCGCCGAATCCGACCCCGCCGACTGGATGACGATGTCACCGTAGCCGAGAATCGAGCCGAGCAGCGATTTGTTCACGTTGATATCGGTCACGCGTTCGAGGCTCATAGCCGTTTCGTTACCGGTCAATACGTTACCGCGCCGCTGCGTGAGGCGGCGGGTGGTGAGCGAAATCTGGTTCAAGCGCCAGTTGGTGAGCACATAGATACCGAGGGTGACAATCGTCCGCCACCAGAACCCCCACGAGCGCGGACTACGGCGGAAAACGGCAACGGGTTTTTCGGGCGACTGCATCTTGGACTCCTTTGCGAGAAAAGTTTACAGTTCACAGTTTACAGCCAAAAACCGATCCCCGTGAACTTCAGACCTTGGGCGCTAAATCGCTTCTTTCAACAGCTTGGAGAGTGAGTCGGGATCGTACGGTTTGAGCAGGAAACGGTTCGCGCCCGCGGCAAGCGATTCCGCTTCTTTGTCCATGCCCGACGCGATGATGATCAGGGAATTGGCGAAGGCGGGCAGGGTGCGGAGCTGCTGCACCAATTCGACGCCTTCCATGTCGTGCAGATGGAAGTCGACGATGAAGGCCTCCGGTTGGAACGAGGTGGCCTGACTAATCGCATCACCGCCGCGTGTGACCGTCTTCACTTCGAAATCGTCCAGCTCCAGCAGGGTTTTCAGCAGATTAGTCATCGTGCGATCATCATCGACGATGAGGATTTTCTTCCCCACGCTTGCGCTCCCATTGAGAATGGGTGCGACGTTTGCGCGCCGCACCCAGCAGAATCCTTACTTTCAGTGTACCTTTTTCTTGGTACGTTGTCCAACGAGCGCGGCGCTCAACGCCTCGTCAATCCCTTCGACCAGCACGAACTTCAAGCGGTCGCGGACATCAGCGGGCAGGTCGTCGAGGTCTTTCTCATTCTTCTTGGGCAGGATGATCGTGTTCAGCCCGGCGCGATCCGCCGCCAGCACCTTATCCTTGATGCCGCCGACGGGCAGCACCTTGCCGCGCAGCGTGATTTCGCCGGTCATGGCGACGTTGCCGCGCACCGACTTCCCCGTGAGCAGCGAGGCCAGCGCGACCGTCATGGTCACGCCCGCCGAGGGGCCATCCTTGGGCGTCGCGCCTTCGGGCACGTGCAGGTGCAGGTCGTGCTTCTCGAAGAATTCCGGTGTCAGGTTGAACGATTCGGCTTTCGAGCGGATGTAGCTCAACGCGATGCGCGCGCTCTCCTGCATGACTTCGCCCAACTGCCCGGTGTACTGGAAGCCCTTGCTCCCCTGCATGTAGGCTGCTTCGACATAGAGCACGTCGCCGCCATAGGGCGTCCACGCGAGCCCGGTCGCCACCCCGGGACGATCCGTGCGTTCTTCCGACTCCGTGCGGTAGCCATAGCGCGGTTTGCCGAGCAGCTCCATGATCGCCTTGCCATCGATGATCACCTGCGCGGTCGCACCTTCTGCGATGCGCGTGACGATCTTGCGCATGGCGCGCCCGATCTCGCGTTCGAGCGTGCGCACGCCCGCTTCACGGGTGTAGTCGCGGATGATGCTTTGCAGCGCGTCCCGCGTGACCTGGACTTCTTCGGTACGCAGACCATTCTCGCGGATCTGGCGCGGCGTCAGGTATTGCTGCGCGATGGCGATCTTCTCCTGTTCGGTGTAGCCGCTCAGTTGAATGATCTCCATGCGGTCGCGCAGCGGGCCGGGGATCGGCTCCAGTTCGTTAGCCGTGGTGATGAAGATCACTTCGCTCAGGTCGAAGGCCACGTCGAGATAGTGATCGCGGAACTCGTTGTTCTGCTCCGGGTCGAGCACTTCGAGGAGCGCCGAGGCCGGATCGCCGCGGAAGTCGCGCCCGAGCTTGTCGACTTCGTCGAGCATGATGATCGGGTTGTGCGATTCGGCGCGGCGGATCGTCTGGATGATGCGTCCCGGCATCGCGCCGATGTAGGTGCGGCGGAAACCGCGAATTTCGGCTTCGTCGCGCACGCCGCCCAGGCTCATGCGGATGAACTTACGCCCCATCGCGCGGGCAATGCTCGAACCGAGCGACGTTTTACCGACGCCGGGCGGGCCGACAAAGCACAGGATCGCGCCCGCCCGTTCGCGGCGGATGTGATCGGCTTCTTCGGCCTGATGCGCGGTCATGCCGCGTTCAAGGCGCAGTTTGCGCACCGCGAGATATTCGAGGATGCGCTCTTTGATGTCCTTCAGCCCGTAATGATCCTCGTCCAGCACGGTGCGGGCGTGCGGGATGTTGAGGTTGTCGTCGGTGCGCTTGTTCCACGGGATGCTCGTCAGCCAGTCGAGATACGTGCGGATGACGCCGTATTCCGCCGCCGCGGTGGGCAGCTTGGACAGGCGATCTACTTCGCGTTCGGCTTCCTTGCGCGCTTCTTCCGGCATGCCCGCTTCGGCGATCTTCTTGCGGAATTCCTCGACTTCGACGGTCTGTTCGTCGCCTTCGCCGAGTTCACGCTGAATCGCCTTGAGCTGTTCGCGCAGATAGTACTCGCGCTGGACTTTTTCCATCTCGGTCTGGGCTTCGGTCTGGATCTTGCGCCCGAGTTCCAGCACTTCGATCTCTTTGCTCAGGAGCGTCATCAAGCGGCGCAGCTTGGCTTCGGTGCTGTCCAGTTCGAGGATACTCTGGGCTTCCGCGAGATCGATGCGGATGTAGGTGGAAATGGTATAGGCCAACTGCAGCGGATCGTCGACGTTGAGCGCCGACGAGATCAACTCGCCGGGGATGCTCGGCACGAGTTCCGCCAGCTTGGTGAACTGGTCGACGACGTTACGCGTCAGCGCCTCAACTTCCAGCGATTCTTCGACCGCTTCCGGAATGGCGTGGACTTTCGCCTTGAGATACGGCTCGGTCGACGTGAATTCGTCCACCGTGATGCGTCCCAAGCCTTGCACGAGCATGCGGATCGTGCCATCGGGCGCGCGGAACAGGCGGTGAATCGACGCCAGCGTGCCGGTGCGATAAATGTCGTCCGGGCCGGGCGTTTCCAGCTCGGCATCCTTGGACGTGATCAGGCCGACCATGCGGTCGCCCGCGACCACTTCATCCACCAGCTTGATGCTGCGCGGCTGGCCGACGGTCAGCGGGATGATGGTCTCGGGATACACGACGACTCCGCGCAATGGCAGAATCGGCAGTTCCGCGGGAATTTTCAACTCGGCGTCGTCACTGTTCGAGCCCGTGCGAATCTCGACGTCGGTCAGCTCTTCTTCGGTGAAATCGTCGATGACGGGCGACTTCGGGTTGTCACTCATTAGTTTCCTCATCTTCTCCAACGACGCGAATCCGGTTTTCGGGCAGGCGCGGCAGTTCGATCTGCAAGAAGCCGTCCCGATAAGAGGCGGTTACGCCTTCGCTGCTCAAGTTCCACGCGAAGGTGAGTTCGACGCGGAAGTCTCCATAATTGATCTCAACCTGATGATAGGCGGCATTGTGCAGGGTGGGCCGTTCACGCGTGCCGGTGATCACCAACTGCGTGCCGTTCAGCGAGACGTTGAAGTCGCTGGCGCGCATGCCGGCAAGCTCGACGATCACCACGATCTTGTCACCAAATTCGATGACGTCAGTCGGGGGTTCGAATTGGCGGCGCGTGTTGAGGCGCACGGAATACCCTTGAATCATCCACTGACGGCCAGTCGCCGGGTCGCCGGGACGTTTTTTCTCTTCCATCGCGAAATACATAGACGCATGACCCCTTTCTGCTGTCCATAGTAGTGTAGCGGGATCAGCGTATAAGAAATATAAGATTGGCATGATGGGTTTAAGAGTGGGGATTGAACGACCTCACCCCTCCGCGTAAACCTGAGTTAGGGAATGTTATCGTGTAGGGGCAGACCGGTGTGTCTGCCCGTTCTCGGGCGCACACGTAGGTGCGCCCCTACTACCTAAACGTCACTTAGGGATAAGGCTTATTTGCGGATGCCCCTCACCCCCAACCCCTCTCCCACGCAAGCGGGGAGAGGGGTGACGAACAGCGTTCTTGCTGTCCCCCCTCCCTGAATTCGGGGAGGGCCGGGGGGTGGGGTCAGAAAAGCGTTATCCATGACTCACGTTACTTTAGAGAGGGGAGGCAGACAGCCATGGGATGATCGATGGCAGGGCCGCGCCGTTTTGGACGAGCACGAACGCGATGATCAGCAGCAGGATGAAGACGACCACGGCGATCAACTGGCGCACGCGGCGCGGCGACAGACCGCTGTACTGCGACCGAATGCGACCGACGATCTTCTTCATCTGCCCGTCGAGGGCCGCATCGCTGATGACAACCGGCTCGGTGGCGGCGATGGGCTGTAAGCTCGGCGGCAGGTCGGCGGGCAGCGTCGCGCCGTCGACCAGCACAGGGAGAATCAGCATGCCGGGCTGCTTGAGCGCCGCTTCGATCTGAATGCGGATCGGGTCTTTGGGGTTGGTGATGCCCTTCGGTTTGCCCGCGGGTGTTTCGCCCACCCCCGCCCAGTTGCGCCCAATGACGATCACCATCACATCACTGTGCGAGACGACATCATTCGCCAGCACCAAGCGCGAGACGGTACGGTCGGAGATGCGGTCGACATCGCGCAGGATGCTGCTTTCGCCAAATGTCTTGACGAGCTGTTCATGGATGCGCCCGGCGATTTCGCCCGTATCTTCGCGACGGTAGCACATGAAGATGATCGGCTCTTTGGATTTCTGCCGCGTTTGCGCGCTGGGACGCGGCGGCAGCGTCACCGGGGGCATGCTGCCCGGCGTGACGGGCGCGGTGCGCGCGGGCGTCGGCGCGGCAGGCGATGTGATCGGTTCGGCGGCGACCGGCGCAGGTGTCGGCGGTGCAGATTCCTGCACGGGCGCGGCTTCGACAGTCGGCGTGCGATCAGTTTTAGGCGCGGGCTTGAGGATGGCTTCAATTTCTGCCCCGATGGCGCGCGCGCTGGGGAGGCGATCTTCGGGTTTCTTCGCCATCATCGACTTGAGCAGCTCTACAACCGCATCGGGAATATCACTGCGGTACTGGCGCGGATCGGGCACATCGTCGCCGAGGATGGCGGCAATCGTGCCGACCGCCGTGGTTTCCTCAAAGGGGAGATGTCCGGTAAGCATCTGGTAGAGCATGACGCCGAACGCCCAGATATCGGTCTGCTCGTTGTACTTGCCACCCTCGCAGATTTCCGGGCTGAGGTAGGCGACTGTACCGAGCACCGTCCCGATCTGCGTGAGCATCGTGCCGGGCGCATCACCAATCCGGGCGACACCGAAATCGGTCAGCTTGGGCATGCCGTCGTCGGCGAGCAGCACATTAGCGGGCTTGAGGTCGCGGTGAATGATGTTCAGGCGGTGTGTGCGCGTGAGCGCGTCGGAGAGATCGAGCGCGAGCTGGAGCGCACGTTCGATGGGGAGCTGCGGCGTCGTCTTGAGCAGCGCATCGAGCGAGCCGCCGCCAACATATTCCATGATGATGTAGTGGCGGTCGCCTTCGTTGAGCGTGTCCAGCACGCGCACAATGTTCGGGTGATTCAGCTTGGCGAGGGCGGCAGCTTCGCGGCGGAAACGTTCGAGCAGGGTGGGGTCTTCCTGCACGATTTGCGGCTTGAGCGCTTTGATCGCGACAGGCTGCCCCGTGGTCTGATCAAGTGCCTTGTAGACATCGCCCATGCCGCCTCTGTCCAGCAAGTCGGTGATCTGGTAACGGTTTGCAATCACGCGCGCTTCGCTCATGCCACCCTCGAATCATGTCAGATAAGTCACCTGATTGTAACATGAACGGTGGAATTGGATGATTGTCACACGGCAGTTGGGCGGCTCCCCTACGCCCACGAACGCGGCGTTATACTAGTCCATAAGATTTTTCTTCGGAGATAGCGCCGTGAAACGCACTCTATTCGCCCTACTGCTCATCACCCTCTTTTCGGTCTCCGCCCCCGCGCTGATTCAGGCTCAGGTCAGCGCCCCATTCCGCGTGTACCTCACTTTTGAAGATGGCCCGACGGACGCCTACACGCCGCAAATTCTCGACATACTGGCGCAATACAATGCCAAAGCCACGTTCTTCCCCAATGGCTATCAGATCGCCGGGCGTGAAGCGATCATCCAGCGCATGGTGCGCGAAGGGCATGCTATCGGCAATCATCTGTGGATTGAGCCGCCCGTGTATTCCGGTGCGCCCGCTGAACTGGTGATCGAGTCGTATCAGCGCACTGAAGACGCGATCCGCGCCGCGCTCACGCCGGAACTGCTGGCGATCTACGACGCACAGCCGCGCATTTTCCGGCAGCCGGGCGGCGGCGCGCAGCCGTTCCCCGCGGTGTCGGGCATTTCGGTGATTAGCTATAACTGGAGCGTGGATGCCGACGACTGCGGCTGGGGTGTGCCCGGCGGCGCAGGCGACAACTACGACGATGTGGTGATCGACAATGTGCTCAACACGCCGCGCTCGCTCGGCGGCGCGCGCTGGAATGTATACGAGCAGGGGGACGGCGCGGTGATTGCCTTCCACGATATCAACCGTGTGACGGGACGCGTGCTGCCCGTCATCTTGAGCGAACTGCAAGCGGCGGGCGCAACGTTCGAAGCGCTGCCGCGTCCGTGGGATCAACCCGGCACGATGCCGATTGCCTTGGGCACGCCGCCCGTCTATGGAGCGGGCGTGCCCGGCTACACGCTGATCGGCGAGGTGCTCGACGTGGCGCGGATTCGCTCCGCGCCCGCTTATGACGCGGCGATCTTGTTCAGCGCGGTCGAACCGGGGACGCAAATCACGCTGAGCGGGCGGTCTGGCGACTGGATGCAGGTCACTTGGGACGGGCAAATCGGCTGGATGCACGGCGATCTGCTGCACGAGCGCGGGGCGGTGTCCGCGCTGCCGCTCGTGCAGTGATCAGCCGCGTTTCTGACGGTAGCGGGCTTCGGATGTAACGAGATCGACGACGCCCGCAATGGTCGGGTCGGGGAGCGCGTTAGTCGGCAGGTCGTAGACCATGTGCGACACCAGCATTGACCCCCGCAAACGTGCTTCGCCAACCTGCCGCGCTTTGACAGGCGGCAGCGTGAGCAGATTATCCGTGAGATCGGCAAACTCGGCGGGCTGCAGCGGATTGTGAGTTGATCCGGGCGCGGATCGCCGAGTGTCAGCCACACCCCGTCAACCTCGGCGGGGTGATCGGCGTCGATCATCTTCAGCTGCGTCGACTCGCTGATGCGGGCGCGGGCTTCCGGCGTGATCGACACGGTCGCCGCATGGTAACCCATGCCGTCGAAGGCGAGCGGCATCGACAAGCCGCCGCTCACGCCGCAGTGCCACACGTCCGGCGCGCACGAGTCGCCGAGATCGAGCAGCAGCACGCGCCCGACTGGCGGCGCGGGGTCATCTTCGCATACCGGAACCGCCGCCTCGCTGTTGAGCGCGCGCAGTTGGCGGATCAGGGTGAAGAGGCGCGGCAAGCTGGCGAGATCACCGCGCAGCCCATAGGTGTAGAGGACGGTTAGCGGTGCTTCCATACCGGCGGTCGTTTCTCAACAAATGCGGTCATGCCTTCGGTCTTATCCTCGGTGCCGAACGCGAGATAGAAATTGCGCTTCTCGTAGTCCAGCCCTTCCGACAGGCCGAGTTCTTCCGCCTTGTTGACGGCATCCTTGATCAAACGCACGGCGACGCGCGGCAGGCTGGCGATCTTCGCCGCGAGGTTGATCGCTTCCTGCAGGTAGCTATCCACCGGGTACACCCGGTTGACCAGCCCTGCCGCCAGGGCTTCGGGCGCGGTCAGCTTGCGGTCGCCGAGCATGACTTCCATCGCGACGGCCTTGCCGACCGCCCGGGTGAGGCGCTGCGTACCGCCCGCGCCGGGGATAATGCCAATGCTGACTTCCGGCTGACCGAACTTGGCGCTCTCCGACGCGACGATCATGTCGCACATCATCGCCAGTTCGCAGCCGCCGCCCAGCGCCCAGCCGCTCACCGCGCCGATGATCGGCTTGCTGACGCGGCTCATGCGCGACCAGTCGGTGAAGTCGTCGCTCAGCATGGCGACGGCAGTCTGATCGGCCATCTGCTTGATGTCCGCGCCCGCCGCGAAGGCTTTGTCGCTGCCCGTGAGCACCATGGCGCCGATGGTCTCGTCGTGGTCAAAGGCTTCCAGCGCGGTGAATACTTCGCGCGTGATCTGGCTGTTGAGCGCGTTGAGGGCTTGCGGGCGGTTGAGGCGCACCAGTCCCACGCCGGGGACGGGCGTTTCGATCAGAATGGTTTCGTAAGTCATGTCGGGTTCTCCAGTGAAGTTCTATACCCCGCACCCGGTGTTCGTGTGTCCAGAAAAGCATCAGTTTCTTGGGGGGCAAAGCTCGGGGGAAGCTGAAAAGGGTCAGGTCGGTTTGGGCTGTTGCGCCAACGCGTCCCCTACGGAAGTCTTTGTGTAGGGACGAGGTCACGGCTGCCCCAGACTTTACACTATTCTACGTAGCTACCGGCCTGCCTTCTCCTCTGTATCCTTCTATAGAAATCAGGACGAGGCCTGCCTCGTCCCTACACAACTGATTTCCTGCTCAGGTCAGGTTACGGGTAGCGATCCATGAAGTCTTGAATCGCCGTGTCGATCACGTCGGCTTCTTCTGTGCTGAGCGAGGCGATTACGTCTTCGAGGCCGAGCTTCATCTTGTCGTAAGCGTCCTCCGCGGTCGGCTTGTCGGCGATGAAGCGGGTGTGTACCAGCCAGCCGTACACGCCGCAGGTGATCGCAAACGGGACGCCCATATGCGTCTCTTCTTCCAGCGTGATGCGCGCGCCATCCGGGCATTCTTCATCGCGCAGGATGACGCCGCCCTCGGACCCGGTCGAGCCGATGGTCTTGCCGTCTTCGTAGGTGATCCATTCCATGAGCTGTTTTACCTTACCTAAACCTCACCCCCTCACCCCCTCGCCTACAGGCGAGGGGGAAATGAGCGAGGTGCTGCGCACTGCGGCTAAAACTGCCGCTCGATATACCATTTGAGATAGCCACCCTGCTTGCCCGTGCAGGTCATCCCCAGCTTTTCGAGGATGCGCTTCGAGCCGAGGTTGTCGGGCAGGCATTCGGCGGTGACGCGCTGCACGCGCGGGTCCTGCCACGCCCAGTTGATAAGCGCGGTCGCTGCTTCGAACGTGAGTCCCCGGCGGCGGTAGTGCGGCGAAATACCATAGCCGATTTCGATCATCCCCTGATGATTCGGCTTGCCTTTGAACCCGATAGAGCCGAAAACCATCTGGTCGGCGGTGTGCTTCATCAGCCACAGACCCCAGCCAAGCATATCGGGGTCGCCGCGCAGTTGGTAGTCGTAAAAGCTGAGCAGCCCGCGCCCATCTTCGTCCAGCCATTCGTCGTCCAACCGCGCGCCCAACAACGATTCCAGTTGGCGCTTGCCACCGCTTGCCGCGCGGGCGATCTGGGTGGGGCAGGCGGTCAAAGTGAGTCGTTCGGTCTGAATCTCGTAAGTCATGGCTGGTACTCCGATCTTTTTAACGTGATTATAGATCGGCGTGTTCACTTTTACCGTAACAACATGCCAAAGTTATCAGTTCACAGTTGAAAGTTCACAGCTAAAATCGCGTTCCGAAAGTCCCCGTGTAGGGGCAGACCGACGTGTCTGCCCTTTTCGAATCACACACAGGTGCCCCTTCGAGCCCCTAAAGACTGTGAACTGTCTACTGTGAACTCTGTTTCTCTTTCCACAACTTGAGCAGTTCGGCTTCACGGGCCGGATCGAGACCCGCGCGGCGCGGCTGATCCGCCGGGAGCGTCTGCTCAAAGGCCAACGTGTCACGGACGGTGTCAGCGAACGGGCGGAAGGTCAGCCCGGCATCGACGGCGCGCTGCACGCTGACGGCGAAGACGCCTGCGTATTGTTCCGGCACCCAGAAGGGGAGCTGCATGCCGTTGACCTGCTGTTCTTCCAGCCACGCATCGTCCACCCACGTAAACGTGGCGTCACTGCCGAGCGCGTCACGCATGCCCCCGACCCAATCCCCCCACGCAAAGGGCTGCGTTGCCCCGGTCGCGTTGTACACACCGAGCGTACCGTCTTGCAGCAGCTTGAGCTGGAACGCGCCGAGATCTTTGCCGTCAATCATCTGCACAGGGCGCTGGGCATGGCCGGGGACGAGCACTTCGCCACCCTGCGAGATGCGCTTGACCCAATACGTGAAGCGATCGGTCGGGTCGTACTGGCCGACAATCATGCCGGGACGCACGATGATCGCGCGTTCGGCGAAGATCGACTGCGCCGCCAGTTCGCACAGCACTTTGAGACCGCCATAGGTTTCGCCCGTGACTTCTTCAGTCGCTTCGTCGGTCAGCTTTTTGAGCGGCGCGGTTTCGTCAGCGCCCGCTGGCATACCGTCGTCGTAAACCGAAATTGTCGAGATGAACAGGTAGCGATCCACCGCGTCTTTGAGCACTTCGCCCGCCTGCCGGACGGTGCGCGGCACGTAGCCGCAGGTGTCGATCACGGCGTCCCACGTTTTCCCCTTGAGCGCCTCGTAATCGCCCGTTTCGCGGTCGCCGTGCAGGTGTTCAACCTGCGGGAAGAGATCGGCGTTGGTCTTGCCGCGTGTGAACAGCGACACTTCATGCCCGCCCGCCAGCGCGAGTTCGACCACATGCCGACCGACAAAGCGCGTCCCACCCAGAAGCAAAAGGCGCATGCTCATCATCCTTTTGTAAAAGTTTTAAACGATGGGGAAAATTTAACTTGAAATTGCTGGGAGGTCAATGGGATGGGGAGAGCGAAAAGTCCGAGGCTTGTCGGTAGCTCCGTACGATAGCTTGAAGTCTGGTTAGGGGACAGCGGACGCAATTATGCAATTTAACTTATGAGTACGGAACCCCATGGGGGAGGGTCGTGTCCCCCCCGTTCATGGGGACCAATAGGGAATCCATCGTTAAACTGCATAATTGCGTCCCTACACAAAGACAGTTTTTCTCGTAGGGACGCGATTTATCGCGTCCGCTGCCTCCGCGCCGCAGCCTTTCTCCTCGCTTGCGTCCGAGGGGAAGGTGGGCTTGCTCTGGAAACAAAAAGGACGAGGCATGAGCGTGTTGAAAAAGGTCAGATCCCCCCACCGGCCCCTCCGATCGGGGCGGGCCGCACTTCGTAGGGACGCAATCATTGCGTCCGTCGACGAAAGGCTTTAAGGGATGCTTTTTAAACACCTTCATGCCTCGTCCCTACAGTTGGTGTGAATTCGGGCGGATTACTTCGCGCCCGGCGGCTTCTGGCCGACGCCGAAGATGCGCCCGCCGAGCTTGAAGCCATTTTCTTCGAGGCGGTCGATGAACTTCGGGCGGTAGCCCATCGCCTCAAGCCGACCGCCGCCGATCGAGGCCGGGGCGAGGGTCGTTTGCCCGGGCATACGGTACATGAACAGGTCTTGCAGCGTGACCGAGTCGCCTTCCATCCCTTGAATTTCGGTGATCTGTACGATCTTGCGCGAGCCGTCCTTGATGCGCGCGATCTGCACGATCAGGTCGACCGCGCTGACGATCTGGCGGCGGATGACCGACACGGGCAGATCCATACCCGCCATCAGGCAGAGCGTTTCCAAACGCGCGACGCTGTCACGCGGGTTGTTGCTGTGCACGGTGGTGAGCGACCCGTCGTGACCAGTATTCATCGCTTGCAGCATGTCGAGCGCTTCGCCACCGCGGCACTCACCGATGACGATGCGGTCAGGACGCATACGCAGTGACCCGCGCACGAGATCGCGGATGGTCAGCATGCCGCGCTTGCCATCACCGCCGGGCGCGGGCGGCGCGGTTTCGAGGCGGACAACATGCCGCTGCGCGAGCTGAAGTTCCGCCGCGTCTTCGATGGTCACAATGCGTTCGTCATCTGGGATGTAGCCGCTCAACACGTTGAGCAGGGTGGTTTTACCGGAACCTGTGCCGCCAGCGACCACGATATTCAGGCGCGAATGCACGCACGCCTTGAGGAATTCGGCGGCTTCCGGTGTGAGCGACCCAAACTTGATGAGATCCTCGACGGTCAGGCGCTTTTCCGGAAATTTACGAATGGTGATCGTCGTGCCCATCAGCGCGGAGGGTTCAGCGACGATGTGCACGCGCGAGCCATCCGGCAGACGCGCATCCACCATCGGTTGATTGCGGTCGATGGTACGCCCGAGTGGGCGCACAATGCGCTGCGCCGTGTATTCGATGTGTTCGTCATCGTCAAATACGAGATCGGTTTCCAGCAGCTTGCCTTTGATTTCGGCGAAGATGATCTCCGGTCCATTGACCATGATTTCCGAGCACGCCCGGTCGACGACCAGCGGCTGAATCGCGCCGAAGCCGAGCAGATCGTCCAACAGCAGATCGCGCAATTGCTCAAACTCGCTGGGGTTGAGCGCGTATTCGCGGCGCTCTGATGCGATCTTTTCGAGCATGGCGCGCATACGGATGCTCAGCATCGTCTCTTTTTCGGCGTCACCGCGCGTCCACGTATCCGCTTCATCGGGCGATTTGAGGATTTTCGCGCGCATCAATTTGCGCAGATACGCCAGCTTCGCAGGCGTGCGGGCTTTGTCCGGCACGACGTAGGCTGGTCCGGCGGCGTGGGCAGCCGGGGGCGGGGGCGCAGCCGGTGTGACCGGGCGCATCGGCGCTGCTGGCGTTTCCGCGACGGGATCGGCTTCGGGTTTGCGGGGATCGCGCCCCGCTGGATCGTTGAGTCTTCGCTGCATGAATGACATGGCTGGTTTCCACCCTCTCTATGTCTTCAGATTACGGGAGTTTAGAGTTTGTGATCAAAAACGTTTCGTGAAGGGGAAAATCTTTATAATAATTACAATTGTGATTAATGAAATGAGGCGATGTCAGCATGGAGCGGGTCAAGACCTTTCTGAGCCTGTTAAAAGAGACGTTCGACGAATGGAACCGCGATAAAGCCCCGCGGTTGGCGGCAGCGCTCGCCTACTATACTGCGTTTTCGATTGCCCCGCTGATGATCGTTGTGATCGCGATTGCCGGGCTGGCGTTCGGGCAGGAGGCGGTGCGCGGACAGTTGGACAATCAACTTCAGGGGCTGGTCGGGGCGCAGGCCGCCGACGCGATTCAGGAGATGGTCGCTGGAGCGAATCATCCGGAGACCGGCGTGATCGCCAGCATCATCGGCGTGGTGACGCTGATACTCGGCGCGGCGGGGTTGTTCGGACAGCTTCAGGACGCGCTGAATACGGTATGGGGGGTTGAACCCAAGCCCGATCAGGGGATCGTCGCGACGCTGCGGGCACGCCTGCTTTCGTTCACGATGGTGCTCGGAATCGGCTTTTTGCTGCTCGTTTCGCTGGTGATCAGCGCGGTGCTCTCGGCGCTCAATGCGTGGATGACAGGGGCGCTGCCGTTTTCGCCCGCCATTTTGCAGATCATCAATCTGGTGATTTCCCTGGTGGTGATCACGGCGTTGTTCGCGGTGATCTACAAGGTGCTGCCCGACGTGAAGATCGCGTGGCGCGACGTGGTGCTCGGCGCGTTCGTGACGGCGCTGCTGTTCACCATCGGCAAATTCCTGATCGGGCTGTACCTCGGGCACAGCAGCATCGCGTCGTCCTATGGGGCGGCGGGATCATTTGTTGTGCTGCTCTTGTGGATCTACTACTCCGCGCAGATTCTGCTGTTCGGAGCGGAATTCACGCAGGTGTTCGCGCGGCGCTACGGCTCAAAGATTGTGCCCGCCGACAATGCGCGCTTCGTCAGCGCGGAAGATTTGGCGCAGCAGGGACAGCCCCACGCGTCGCTGAAGGGCAAAGCGGGACGCGCTTATCAACCCGCGAACCTTGGGGTCGCCGCGCAGCAGGCGAAGGTTACGCCGACCGCGCCGCCGCCCGCGAAGGGAATCTGCCGACCGTGATCCTGGGCGTGATCGCCGCGCTGGCGTCGTTCCTCGTCGGGCTGATCATCAGCAACGATCGGAAGAATTAGGTCAGCCGTTAGCCATTAGCGCTTAGCAGATGGCTAAAAGCTAATGGCTAAGTGCTAACAGCTTACAGATACGGGAAAAAGCGGTGCAAAATGCGCATGACGCGCATGCCGAGCAGCGAGATCGGATCGGCTTGCGTCAGGTCGGTCGGCGCGATGAGCAGTGTGTCCGTGATGAGCGACTGCGTTTTGACGAAGCGCATCAAGCCCTCTTTGCCGTTGCGGCGACCTACCCCGCTGTTCTTCTCGCCGCCCATCGGTACGGACGGCGTGCCGAATACGATCTGCGGGCGGTTGATGCTCACGTCCCCGGCGTTGATGCGGCGTGCCAGCCGTTCACCGCGGCGCAAATCGCTGGTGAAGATGGTCGCGGAGAGACCGTATTCGCTGTCATTCGCCAGTTGAATCGCTTCTTCGGCGTCTTTGACCTTCATGATCGGGATGATCGGTCCGAACGTCTCTTCTTTCATGACCTTCATCGAGTGATCGACGCCGATCATGACGGTCGGCTCGAAGAAATGCGGGCCGAGGTCAGGGCGAGCCTTGCCGCCATACAGCACCTGCGCGCCGTTAGCGACCGCCTCGCGGACATGTTCCTCGCAGCGCAGCAGTTCGCGCTGGTTGGTCAGGCTGCCCATGTGAATGTCAAAGCCGTCGCCGTTGCCGATCACCAGCTTATTCGCGTATTCGACAATCTTTTGCACGAAGGCGTCATAGATGCCGCTTTCGACGTACACCCGCTCGACGCACACGCAGGCCTGTCCCGCGTTTTCGAGCGCGCCGCGCAGCGTGCCCGTGGCCGCGGCGTCGAGATTAGCATCGTTGAGGATGATGACCGGGTCTTTGCCGCCGAGTTCCAGCGAACAGGGGATCAAGCGTTCGGCGGCGCGCAGCGCGACCTTCTTGCCGTTGGCGGTGCTGCCCGTGAACATGATGTAATCGACGTAATCAACCAGCGCCGCGCCTGTGCGGCCGTCACCCGTGACGACCTGCACCACGTCTTTGGGGATACCGGCCTTGTGCATCATCTCGACGGCATAGAAGGCGGTGTATGGCGTGACTTCGCTGGGCTTGAGCACGGCGGTGTTGCCCATCGCCAGCGCGGCGATGAGATCCGAGAGCGCGTTCATGAACGGGTAGTTCCACGGCGTGATGAAGCCGACTACGCCATGCGGTTTATAGGTGACTTTGGCGCGGTGCAGCAGCGGGATGAACGACGGGCGATACTGGTCGCGCAGCAGACCGGGGGCGCGGCTGACGTTGTAGTCGACGGCGGAGTCCAGAATGCACAGTTCGATGAAGGCGTTGGCGTCGGTTTTGCCGGTTTCGCGCCGGATGATCGCCATACAGGTCTTTTGATCTTTCCAGATCATGTTTTTCCAGCGGGTGAGCAGACGCCCGCGCTGGCGCACGCCGAGCGCCTGCCACATGGGCTGCGCCGCCCGCGCCCGGTCAACCGCCGCGCGAATATCGTCCGCGGTCATCACGGGGATGCTGCCGAGTTCTTCTTCGGTCACCGGATTCTTGATAGTGATCATTTCCCGCTGACCGTTCAGGGATTGCTGTTCTAAGACCGCCATAACGCATCCAATCTAATCAATATTTGATTTGTGCTTCGATTGTAGCAAAATCCGTCATTGGTGGGGTAACGATTAGCCGCTAGCCGTTAGCCATTAGCTTTTAGCCGTTAGCTAAGCCAATGACCGTTTGTCAGCCAAATGACAAGGCAGGCCAGTAAGTGCGGAGCATGCCGTGAAACCGGGTTATCTGTCGGTCTTGGGCTTTTGCGGACGCGATAAATCGCGTCCCTACACAACCACGCTTTTCTCGTAGGGACGCAATTCATTGCGTCCGCTGTCCCCCAAAAGACTCTATGCTATGTAGCGATTGGTCTGCCTTGGCCTGTTTTGTCGTATGTCGGACACTGGCTTAGTGGTCTTTCGAAAGTTTTAATGTAGCGGCAGATCTTTTGGCTTGGGCGGCACACGCCCCCCGTTCGTGGATTTCTTTCGAGAACCTACTTTAGTGGCTCGCTAAGTCAATGGATGTCGCCGTCATGTCGGACTACCTGACCATCGAAACGCTTGTGCTGGGGTTTTGATACTTAGTGCTCCGTCTGCTACATGATTCAAGTCGTAGGGGCAGACCTATGTGTCTGCCCGACTGAGGGCGCACACACAGGTGCGCCCCTACGCTAGAATCAATCCTATTTTGGCGAACTTGTCGGATCTAATACTTAGCTTTTAGCTAGATGCTAACGGCTAAGGGCTAATCGCTATGAGGAAAATATGCTGCGTTGTGGAATTGACCTGATCGAAAATCAACGAATTGCGGACGGCATTGCCCGGTTTGGCGACCGTTTCCTCAACCGCTTCTTCACGGCAGATGAGCGTGCCGACTGCGAGGATCAACCGCACCGGTTAGCGGCGCGATTGGCGGCGAAAGAGGCGGTCGCCAAGGCGCTCGGCACGGGGATCGGTGATGTGAGCTGGACGGACATCGAGATTCGCGGGGGTGAGCGCGGGCGTCCGCGCTTGGTACTGCACGGCGCGGCAGCGGCCATGTCGGCGGAACTCGGCTTGACCGAGTGGGACATCAGCCTGACGCATACGGCAGAATTGTCGAGCGCCATGGCGGTGGCGCGCTAGACAGGTCGGCTATACGCCGGGGGCTTGCAGCATGGGTAGGGCGAGCGCGCAGGTCATGCTGCCGCGGCCCGTCGTCGCCGCGCAGGTGGCGGTGAGGTTGTCGCCGCGCTTGACCGTGAACTCGGAGAGCCAGAAGAAGCGCGTGGTATCGGCGAAGAACGTTTGCGTGAGAACTTCGCGGCAGCCTTCGGGCAGACGACTCGCTAGCCCATCCTGCAAAATGCGGATGCACATGCCCGGCGGGAGCGACGTGCGCCGCAGCGCATCGAGACTGAAGACGACATCCCCACTCTGGAAGACCAATCCGCGCAGATCGACCGGGCTGCTGCTCGTGTTGACGAGGTTGAACTCATTCGACGAATAGACCACATCGACCGGCAGAAAGTCGACGGCGCTTTCGGCGATAAAGAGCGTTGGTTCAGGATCAGTGCCTGAAGTGCCGCTGTTGTTGTTGAGTACCAGCGAGAGGATCTCCGCGCCCACCAGCGTGAGCACCACCAGCGCCAGCAAAATGCGCACCAGTGGGCCGCGTCGCTGCGGCGGTTCGGGTTGCAGTTCCGGCGGTTGGTTGAGCGTGGTGTTGATCGGCGTGTCTTCAGGCACAAAGGCGATGGTCGGCGAGGACATGCGCGTCTGCGCCGTGCCACCGGGATCAATCGCCGCTTTGACGGCTTCGATGAGTTCGGTCGCCGTGCCTTGTCGCTGCGTTGGGTCTTTGCTCAGCGCGCGCATGATTTCGTGATCGGCGTCTTCGGGAATCTCCGGGTTGAGCGAACGCGGCGCGGGCGGCGTGTCGTTGACGTGCGCCAGCGCGATCTCCATCGCCGAGGTGCCGGTGAACGGTGTTTGCCCGGTCAGCATTTCATACAGGATGATCGCCAGCGAGTAGAGGTCACTTTTGGCTGTCGCTTGATCGGAGGCGATGGCCTGTTCCGGCGAGATGTAGCGCGGCGTGCCAAAGGCCGTGCCAAGCGTCGGGTCGCCTTGCGGCTGAAACACCAGCCCGAAATCGGTCAGGTAGGCGCGGTCATTGCCGTCGATCAGGATATTTGATGGTTTCACGTCGCGGTGAATGATGCCGTTGCTGTGGGCGTAATCCAGCGCGGAGGCGATTTGCCCGAGCAGGCGCAGGCCGCGCTTGATGTCCATGCGGTGACCGGCACGTCGCGCCGCAGTGAACTCCTGCGCGAGGTCGCGCCCGCGAATCAAAGGCATGGCGAGGAACAACACGCCCTGCGTTTCACCGTACTGATAGATGCTTATGATATTGGGATGATCGAGTTTGGCGACGGCGCGGGCTTCGCGTTCGAAGCGCGCGGGCAGGGTGTCATCGTCAACTTCTTCGCGACCGGGATCCAGTTCGAGGACTTTCACGGCCACGTGTCGACCGAGGCGCACATCTACGCCTTCGTAGATGCGCGCCATGCCCCCCGTCGCAATTAGGCTGACGAGGTTGTAATCACCCAGTCGCTTGCCAATCACGGAATGAGACCCAGCTCCCGCGCTTCATCGTAGGAGATGGGGCCACGCCCGCGGCGGCTTTCGTTCGCCAGTTCTGCCAGCTTTTCGGGGTCGAACAGTTCATCGGCCAGCGAGGTATCTAACTGCATGCCGTCGAAGATGCTCTCGTCAAAGTTGGCGATGGGTTCGAGCTGAATGATGTCCGGTTCCGGCTCCGGCGGCGGCGCGGGATCAGCCCACGCGTCGGCTTTGGCCAGCGGCCCGGTTTCGGGCAGCGGCTTGGGCGCGGCGACCGCTTTCATTTCCATCGTGGATTTCTTGCGGCGGCGCGGCTTGTCTTCAGTGGGCGCCGTCTGCAGGATGAAAGCTTGTTTGCCGATCAGCGTGATCAGGTCTTCGGCTGTGCGGCGGCCAAAACGGTTGACCGCGCCGAAGTAGCGGTTGCCCGCGTTGCCGTCAAAAGTGAGGCACATGTAATGGTGGAAGCCGACCGAAAGCACAAACACGTCGACGATATCGCCGTCGAAGAATTGGAGCGTCGAGACTTGATCGCCACCCACAACAGGCGCCATATTGATGATAAGACGCACATTGGGGCTGAGCGAGGACGCGAGCAGGTCCCGGTTGAGGAAGCCGAGCGCGCCGCGTTCGAGCAGCACTTCACCTGTGCGCGCCACCAGTAAAATCGATTTCGCGCCAACGTCTGTGAGCAGCGAGTCGATGAGCTGCTGCGCGGCTTTCATGTCGAGCTGCGGCGCGGGGCCGTAGTCTTGATCGCTCGTCACTTGCGCCGTTGGGGCGGGGAAGGCGGTGTAGATGTCATTGCCGTCGACGGCGGCCTGCAGCACGCGGACGAACTGCTGCGGGTCGAGCGGACGCTTGAAGAGCAGGAATGGTGCTCCCTGGAGGCTTTCCTCGTCAAGCTGGCTGACTTCGTCTTCTTCACCGATGACGATCAGACCCGTTTCGGGCATGCGTTGGCGAGTGCGCAGCGCCAGATCGACACCAT
The DNA here is from genome assembly GCA_016717205.1 of Candidatus Flexifilum breve. Lineage (GTDB taxonomy): Bacteria > Chloroflexota > Anaerolineae > Aggregatilineales > Phototrophicaceae > Flexifilum > Flexifilum breve. The sequence goes on along the minus strand of JADKGC010000002.1, from coordinate 328,365 downwards.
TGATCCCGTTGTCGAGGGCGAGTGCCGTCACCAGCAGGTGATACTCACTGTTGCTCAGTTCTTCCCAGGCATCGGTCGCGGTGGGTACGTCGACAAGGATGACCGGACGTTCGGCCAGATCCAGCGCTGCCCGGACGAACCGCGCAGCATCTCCGTTCGGATCTACGGTTAAAATTCTTGGCAAAGAAGCCATGAGGAAATCCGTGTATTTAGCGTAACCATACACCCCGATTATAAGGCATTCACCAACGAATAAAGCCGTAAGACCATTGATGTTTGCCGGAGAAGTATTGAAATTTACAGTCTGAAACAATCGATTATCAATGGTAGGTGCAGTCTGCGTCACGGAAATGCATTGAGCACAGGCTGCACCGAGCAGTCGAAAAGTCTACGCGCACATCAGTTTATTGGCAGGTTCAACCCAGCGCACCTGCGTTTTGTAGAACGTGTACGGGTAGTAGTAACGCGGGGCACTGGCGCGTTCATAGGCGGACGAATCGAGGATTAGGGAGTGCAGCAGTTTCGCCGAACTGGCGCGCAGCGTCTGCAGCTTGTCCAGCCAGCGCGGCGCGGCCGTTTCGGAGGCCGCCAGCGGCGGCAGTTGGGTCTGCTGCTGGGCACGCACTTGCAGACGTTCCCACGCCGCCGCTTTTTGGCCGGGCGTGAGGGTCGTCTCAAACTTCAGCGTGCGGCTGATATCCGCATCAAGTTGCTTTTCAAGTAAGTCCTGCATATCCATGTGCCATCTCTTGCACGCGGTCGGCATCATCGAGCCGCCGCCGCAAATTCTCGCGAGCATAATACAACCGACTCTTCACCGTACCAACGGGGCAGTCCAGCATCTCCGCGATCTCTTCGAGGCTGAGACTGCACAGATAGTGTAGCACGATAACGACGCGCTGATTGAAATGAAGTTCACTGATCGCGTGCCGGACCTGGTTCTGCGTTTCGTTGTGTTCTGCCTGCTGATCGGGTGCCGTCCACGGGGGACTCATGAGATGATCGACGAGAGCTTCGAGGGAAATTTTGCGTTTCTGACGGCGGGAAATCCACGTGTAGCTCAGGTTGACGGTGACGCGATACAGCCACGGCGCGAGGGGGAGAGACACATCAATGCGGTGCGCGTACTGGTGGAGCTTGAGAAAGCAGTCTTGCGCAATGTCTTCCGCGACGGCATTATCGCGGGTGATAGCGGCGGCTGTTCGGTACACCTGCGTATAGTACCGGTCAAACAGGGCGCCGAGCGCATCGAGGTCGTTGGTTCGCAACTGTTCGATGAGATGCGCGTCGCTCACATCCTCAGTTAGAGTCATGGTCTCTCCAATAAATCATCCGCCCGGAATCAGCGGAAGTCACAAAGAAACAAGTTTAGTGAAACGATGTATAAAGTGATAGCCGAACTCAATCCTACAACCTTTGGGTAAACTACACAAGTAATTGGTAGTTTTATTCAGATAGAACTGTACGAATCATCTGATTTTGGTGATAAATGCCTATCTCCAGACATAATTTTGTAAGCCAGTGAAAAGGCCATAACGCCGTTATGAACCGTTAAGCGCCCTTTGTGAACCTCGGGATTGCTTGCCGCCTGCGCCTCGGTTATAATTACCTTCATCTTGTGTAGTGTATTGAATTGATCTCCCTGATGAATGAAAAAACGGTAAATGTCCTGGAACTACCGAAAATCCTCGCGCGGTTGGCAGGTTACTGCACGTTTTCCGCTGGCGCGGAACTGGCGCGTGATCTCCGCCCCACGACCGATATTTACGAGGCGCAGCTCTGGCAGAAAGAGACCGCCGAAGCCCGCCTGATGTTCGCAAACCAGTTCAATGCCTCGCTCGGTGGCGCGCGCGATGTGCGCGAAGCGGCGATGGCGGCGACGCGCGGCGTGATGATCGAGGCGCAGGTGCTGCTCGACATCAAGAATACGCTGCGCCGGGCGCTGACGCTCAAACGCACGCTCGGACGCATGAAGGGGACATATCCCCTGCTATCGGATCACGCCAACGAAGCGGAAGAATGCGCGGCGCTGCAAGAAGAAATCGGTCGCGTGCTAGATGAAGGCACCGGCATGGTCAAAGACAGCGCCAGCCCGCAGCTCGCGACGATCCGCCGCGACATGAAGGTCGCGTTTGACCGCTTGCAGACTAAGCTCCAGCGCATCATCGGCAGCAGCACGAATCAGGTTTTGCTGCAGGACGCGCTGATCACCATGCGCAATGGGCGCTATGTCGTGCCGCTCAAAAGCGAGCATAAGGGTAAAATCCCTGGCGTCGTGCATGACTCGTCCGCCAGCGGCGCGACCCTGTTCATCGAACCGCTCGAAACGCTGGAACTTAACAATCGCTGGCGTGAACTGCAGTTGGACGAAGAGAAAGAAGTCCGCCGGATTCTGCTCATGCTCACGGAGCGCGTCGCCGAAGACTCGGAACGCATCGTCCGCACCGTGGAAGTCCTCGCCAACCTCGACCTGATCCTCGCCAAAGCCCTGTACGCCGACGACCTCAAAGCAGTTGAACCCGCCCTCGTCCCGTTCCAAGCTCACCATCACAATCCAGCTCACCCGGGCAGCACCATCTACATGTGGGGCGCGCGGCATCCGCTGCTGAGCGGCAATGTCGTGCCGATTGACATCGACTTTGATGAAAACACGTGGGTGCTGGTGGTGACCGGGCCGAATACGGGCGGCAAGACCGTCTCGCTGAAAACGGTCGGTTTGCTCACGCTGATGGCGCAGTGCGGCCTGCATTTGCCGTGCGAGAAAGCGCGCGTGAGCGTGTTCGAAGGTGTGTACGCGGATATCGGCGACGAGCAGAGCATTGAACAATCGCTGAGCACGTTCTCGTCGCATATGACCAACACCATCCACATTCTGCGCGAATGCGACGAGCATTCGCTGGTGCTGCTGGACGAACTCGGCGCGGGCACGGACCCTGCCGAAGGCTCGGCGCTGGCACGGGCGATCCTCACGCATCTGAAAAACCGCAAGGTCACAACGATGGTGACGACGCATCACCCGGAACTCAAGGTCTACAGCGTGGAGACGCCCGGCGTGCGCAATGCCTCGGTCGAATTTGACCTCGAAACGCTCGCGCCGACCTACCGCCTGATCATTGGGCTGCCGGGGCGCTCCAACGCGCTGGCGATTGCCAAGCGGCTTGGCCTGAACGATGAGATCCTCGAAGAGGCGCGCGGCATGGTCGCGATTGATGACCTGATCGCGGATGATTTGCTCGACGAAATCCACCGCACGCGCGAAGATATCCGCCGCCAGCAGCAGCAGATCACCGAGGAGCGCGAAGCGATTGAAGCGGCGCGCGAAGAACTGCACCTACAGTTGAGCGGCGCGGAAGACGAACGGCGCAACATCATCGCCGCCGCGCGGCGCAGCATGCAGCAGGAAATGGAAGACTTCCGCAAGGAAGTGCGCCGCCTGCGCGGTGATCTGCGCGATGCGTCGCTGCCGCTGGAAAAGCTGCGCGAAGTGCAAATGGCGGGCGATGCGCTCGACAAGGCGCTGAATCAGCCCGTTGAAGCGTCGCCGAAGGTGCAGCAGACCGACATCACCTGGATTCCCCGTTTGGGCGACGCCGTGTGGCTGGATGCGCTCAAGGCGGAAGGCACGGTGATCGAATTGGACAAGGACGACGCAGTCGTACAGGTCGGCTCGCTTAAGGTGCGCGCGAAGATTGTCGAATTGAAGAAGCCGACGCGCAGCGAGAAGAAAGCGCTCAAGAAGAAGTACGCCTCGACTTACGAATCCGACGCGAATGTGACCGTGCCGAAAGGCGTGTCACCGGGGCTGGAACTTGATTTGCGGGGGACGCGCGTGGAAGAAGCGCTGGCGCGGCTCGACGACTACATCGACGCGGCGTATCTGTCCGGGATTCCGTTTGGGCGCATCATTCACGGTAAAGGGACGGGGGCGCTGCGCAAGGCCGTGCAGGAGCGCGTCGGCGAACACCCGCTGATCTCGAAGGCCGTCGGCGCGCCCCCGAAAGAGGGTGGCGACGGCGTGACGATCATCTACATGGTGCCGCCGACGTAAAAGTAACCTCACCTCGTCTGGCTGAAGATCAAATGTCCAAACCGTGACTGTAGGGCAGACCGATGTGTCTGCCCGACTTTGGGCTTTCCGACCCCACCCCCGGCCCCTGACAGCGGTAGGTTCTCACACTTCCTAATCGAACACGGGTTTCCTTCGCCAGAAAACCTGTAGGGACGAGGCATGCCTCGTCCTGTTTTTCTTCTGGATAGGGTAACCCACCCGTCATCTGCTCTCATAACTGGGAGAAATCGAAGCATTACGCGGAGCGGTTCTTGTTCGGTTTTCAACCGAGGACGAGGCATGCCTCGTCCCTACAATTAAAAACCTACCCCAGTTAGCCCCCGGCCCTCCCCGAATTCAGGGAGGGGAGCCAACAAGACTCGTCAAACCGAATTGGTTTTCGTAGGAATGCGATTGATCGCGTTCGCTGTGTTTAGCCTCACCCCCCAAATCCCCGCGCAGTGGTTAGTTTACATCTGCCGGAAGCTGACTTCCCACGGGCGGACGTTGTCGGTCGGGTCGATGTTGAGGACGAAGCGACCATTGGTTTCGACGCGAAACGCCTGCGATCCGCTCCCGGATTTGATGAGCAGCACTTGTTCTTCGGCGCTGTCGAGATCGATCAGCTTGAGGGCGACGGGCGCGGCCTCCGGAAACTGGTATTCGAGGCGGTAGACGCCCGCATAGAGGGTCAGCGTGCCGCTGGCATAACTCCCCTTGCCGCTGTGGTGAAACGAACGCGCCTTTTCGCGCTCTTCCACACGGATCACTTTCTCCGCGCTGTTGGTGCGCACCGTACGCTTTGGCTTTTCCAGCATAGCGGCGCGGCGGCGCAGCGCGGGCACGATGTACATGAACGTCACGGCGAAGATGATCAGCGCGACGAAGAACATCTCACCAAAGCCGACGACAAATCCCATAGCAGACTCCTGTTCTTAGCCTCACCCCCAGCCCCTCTCCGTTCGGAGAGGGGAGAACGACAGCGTTCTTAAGTCCCCTCGCCCTTAGGAGAGGGGACTTAGGGGTGAGGTTTAATTCTACTGGATCGTGGTGGCGGCTTGGGGGGCGAGTTCCGTATTAGCCGACCAGTTGCCCGCGAGATCGACTGCCCAGGCCGCAAATTCGACGCGCGAACCGCTCGACCCGGTATACGTCGCTTCGAGGCTGGTCGTTTGCTGCCACGGCTGCCATTCCCCGCCGTCGACGCGCACCCACACGAGATATTCGGTGACGCCGCTGTTATCGGTCGCGCCCCAGCGCACGGTGAAGCTCGCCGGACTGGAGTCGGGCAGCGGGTCAACATAGGGGAGCGGAGCCTGGGTATCCAGCGCGGGATCGGTGGTCGGGCGGGCGGTGGGGGCAGGCGTGATGGTCGCCGCTTCGATCACGCTGATCGCGCCCGGTGTGGTGGTGAGCGGCGCGCGTGGTGAGCCCCCTTCGAGCATAACTCGCGTGGTGTCGGCGGGCAGGCCATTGTACGCCTCGACGAGGATCACGGGCTCGCCGCCGAGCGCGTTATCGGGCGTGGTGAGCGAGACGAGCTCGCCGCGTGTCGCGCCGTCCAGAGCAACACGATACAGCCCCTCCAGCGGGGTGATCGCCTGCTGGTCGCCGATGCGGTAGAGCATCGCGTTCGTGCTGCTGGCGGGCAGCATCACGGCAGTACGGTCGGCGGTGTCGTTCCATACGACGTAGATGCGCTGTCCAACGCCATTGTTCGCCTGCTCAAAGATGAGCACAGTCGCGTTGTTTTCCAGATAAATCGGATCGAGCGCGACAAACGGGCGTGAGCCGAAAATCTGCGCCAGCAGATAGAACGCGCTCGCGGCGATCCGGGGCGTCCCCGGCTGCGGGTGCTGACGGAAGCACACAGAGCTGCGTTCGTTGCGGTAGAGGCCGTGCGCGTCGCCCCAACACGCCTGACCCGCCGTGCACAAACTACCATCGTTCGGCGGGAAGTCAGTGCCGCCGGCCTGATTGCCGCAGTCATCGTAGAGCTGATGGAAGAAGACGGCATCGACACCCGCCGCCCACGCTAGAGTCGTGTTCTGGATGACGTAGATCGCCTGTTCAGCCTGCGTGCCGCGCCAGCGCCGTTCGGATGGCAGCAAGGCTGTCCACGTCGGACCGGGGTAGTCGTCCCACACGGGGACGCCGCTCTCGTTGAGCCAAATGGGACGCTCAAGGCTGTAGCGCGACAGTTCGAAGCGCACCTGCCCGATGAGCGTCACCGTGCGGCGGGCGCTGCTGTAGCTGTGCATGGCGATCTGATCAAAGTACCAGTTGTTCGAGCCGCGCGATGGGTCCTGCCCGATGGTGTCAAGCACCTGCCGCAGCCAGAAGGCGGTGTTCGCCTGCGCGAACGACAGCCCGCCGAACATGACCGTCGCGAATGGATCGGCGTGTTTGATCATCACGTAGCTGACGCGGAGCAGGCGGGCGTAGTCCTGCGGCGTGCCGCCCCAGAACATCGGCAAATCCGGCTCATTCCACACTTCCCACACACTGACACCGCCGACCAGTTCCCAGTTCGGCTGGCTCGCGAGCACGCCGCCCGGCTTATAGCGTTGGACGGCGGCAAACACATACTGCGCCCACGGATTCGCCGGGTTGGGCGTTTTGCCCGCGCCCGGGTAGTCCGACCCGTCGCTGAAGATCGGCTGGTAGAGGCCGCGCATCAACGCCCCCTGCCGCGCATGCCCCGGAACGCCCAGCAGAATGGCGTTGGTCTGGAGGCCATGGCGAATGTCGTCGGTGACGACGCGGTCAAGCGCGTGCCAATCATAGTTCCCGGCGGTCGCTTCGACATGATCCCAGTAGAAGGGGTAGCGATTCCAGCCCGCGCCGAGCAGAAGCGCGTTGCGGTAGCGCGTTTCATTGGCGGGTTGTTCGGCGGAACTGATGAAGGTAATGCCGAGGTAGGGCGACCGAATGTAGCCGCTCTGCGCACGCACATGCGGCGCAGTGGTCAGGATCAGCAGCAGCGTGAGAAAGCAGACGAGGCGCAAGCGATTCATGGCTCAAGGATCTATGTGTCAACAACGTTGTTATTGTAACGTAGCGTAACACTTCCGTGCGTTGAAATTCACAGAAAATTCCGCTGGCGGTCGCGCATACTTTGGCAACATTTTTAGAAAGTCTTTTTACAACCTCCGGCATTTCTGGTAACAATTGATTCGTAGTCTGGGGATGTACAAGTTCGCCCAACGAGTTACAGGAGTTCCACCACCATGAAGAAACTTGCTCTGCTCCTCGCCCTGCTCACCCTGCTGATTGGGGCAGTCGTCCCCGCCTTCGCTCAGAGTTCGCGGACGCTCACGCTCACCGAAGCACAGGTCAACAGCGCTTACGCTGTGTCTAATCCGCGCAACCGCAATTTGTCGAACGTATTTGTCGACCTCCAGCCGGCTCAGGTGGTGCTGAACGCGACCTATACAACGCGTGTAGGGCGGGCGACCACTTCCTATCCCGTGTCGGCGACGATTGTGCCGAGCATCAGCAATGGGCGCGTGGTGTGGAATGTGACCAATATCACCGTGAACGCGCAGCCCGCCGCAACCTCACTCATCAGCCAGATCAACGCCAGCATCGACTCCTCTTGGCGGCGCTATGTCAATGCGAACGCGCCGACCGGACGGGTGACCGCTGTGACGGTCACCGATGCCGATATCAGCTACACGTACACGGCGCGGTAACGCGGTAAGTGAGTAGAATTGCGTGAAGTTGATTTCGAAGTGGAGTTTTACCGGGCTGCGGACGGATAAAGAGGGTGTCCAAAGCCCCTCCCCCGACCCCTTCTCCCACGCAAGCGGGGAGAAGGGGAGAAAAACTGTTTTTTTGTCCCTCTCCCCGTTTACGTGGGAGAGGGACGGCTTGCGGAGCAAGCAGGGTGAGGGGTGTCGTGAAAACCCTTTTTAGACACCCTCTAAATCGCGTCCCTACGGAAACACAGTCTGAGTGGAAGGATGCAATTCATTGCGTCCGCTGTCCCTAAACCGATTTCACGGCAGCATATGAGCCACCACTAAACCTTCTCCAGTTTGTCACCGCGCCTCGACACCTTCGAGGCGCGGTGCTTTTTTCCTCTTGGCATTCCCTGCCCCCGGTGGTCTTTTTCGTTTTAGATGCCGCTCTGATATAATGTTAGGCAGATCGTTAGTCCGTAATGCATTTCTGAATAGAATTACGGCGGGAGAAATGAACATAATTGTGAATCAGCTTCTCTCCACGCACACGACCCTGGGACTCCCAGTCGAGCAGGTCGCTTACTTACTGCAAAATTTGGCAATGAATCTGCCGATCGATGTGGCGTGCGTGTATGAGTACCACCCGGAGACCGGTCACTTGCATCCGCTGGTGCATCACGGCGTGACCGATCTGGTGGAAACTACCCGCGAGACGATTAACCGCATTTTCGAAGATTTTGCCGACCACGCACTCGTCAACCATGCGCCCAAGCTGCTCGGTGCTGACGAACTGTCCGGGACGCCGTTTCAGTCGGCTTTGCTGTTTCCGTTCGTCGTGGATGCTCAGGTGCGGGTCGTGCTGGCCCTGTGCTCAATGGACGGCGACGCCTATACACTGACACAGGCGGATCATCCTCTGCTGCACGTGATTCGCACGCTGCTTGAAAACCATTACACCGTGTCGCGGCTGGCGCAGGACTATGCCACTGCCGAATCGATTCTCAAAACGGCGCGGGCGATTGCCGATAATCCGTCCCCGCAGCATGTGGTCAATCTGCTGCGCGAAACGCTGTTCGACCCGCACATTTCCACCTGCGCTATGCTGATCTACGGCCCGCAGCGCGGCGACAGCCCCTTTGAGTATCTGGAAATACGTGGTACATGGTCGCGGCGGCTCAACGAGTTCGGCATCGCGACTGGAATCAAGCTGTATTTGAAGGATTATCCCGAACTGCTGGCGACGCTGGAGAAGCGCGGCGTGGTCACGGTGAAAGTGCGCTCCAAGCTCGACCGCTTCGATCCGCTGACGCGCAGTTTGCTGCGGGCGGAGCGCGTGCGTGCGCTGTCGCTGGTGGCGTTGGGCACGGGCGCGCATAAGCTCGGCGTGCTGGCGCTAGGTACGGATAAACCGCATGATTTCACCGCACACGAGCTCGACAATTACCGCACGGTCGGCGAATTCCTCGCGATCAGCGCGATGGCGCAGGTGCTGCGCAGCCAGCGCGATCGCGTGGAGCAGGCGCGCAGTGCCATGACCGAAGCGGTCACCGACGGTGTGCTGATGGTACTGCCCGGCGGCGCGGGCGGGCATGTGCTCACCGTGAACAACCGCTTCCTGACGCTGTTCGGCATGCTGGAAGCCGACGCGACGGGCATTTCGCTGCTCGATTTGCTCAATGAGATGCAGGTTCCGGAAGGCGTACGCGCGGATCTGCGCCACGAATGGCAGAGCACGCCCGTGCACGACCCGGCGATCCACCGCGGTGAATTCAGCATGGTGCACACCGAGGGCTACCCGATTGACACCGAGTGGTACAGCGCGCCCGTGTATCAGGACAAAACGGTGCTGGGGCGTATCTACATCTTCCATGATGTGACGCCGGAACGCACGGCGCAGCGCTTGCGCGCCAAGTTTCTCTCCGGCATTTCGCATGAACTGCGCACGCCGCTCACGGCGATTCGCGGATTCGCCGAGTTCATCCTCGAAGCGACGGGCGATCAACTGCCGGATCTGGCGCGGGAGTACACCGAGATCATCCTCAACAGCAGCAAGCATCTCAACCGCGTCTTCAACGACATGATCGAGATCACGCGGGCGGATGCGGGTGAGATGAAGCTCAATAAGAGTGATATCCATCTGCCGGATGTCATCATCGACGTGGTGGCGCGCCTGCAATTGCAGTACAAGGCGAAGAAGCAGAAGGTCATCATGGATCTCGACGACGATCTGCCTGCCGTCCACGCGGACATCGACCGGATGTCGCAGGTGGTGACGAATCTGCTCACCAACGCGATCAAGTATTCGCCGGAGAAGGGGAACATCTTTCTCTCTACCCGTCTCATCCGCGAGACGAGCGAGCTGCCGGAAGCCGCGCCGCACGATCTGCATTTGCCCGCCGTGCTGGTCACGGTGCGTGACGAGGGCAAAGGGTTAAATCACGAAGAAGCCGAGAAGGTGTTCATGCCCTTCTTCCGCACCGAGGACGCCAAGCGTGCCAAGATCGAAGGCGTGGGCTTGGGTCTCGCCGTGACCCGCAGCATCGTCGAGGTGCATCGTGGCAAGATCTGGACCGTGCCAACTGCGAAAGAAGCGGGCGGCGTGTTCATGTTCACCATTCCAACCGCGCGGTAAAACCTCGAATGCCTGTGACCGAGGCGTATACATCTGCGCCCCGGTCGGCTTGCCCCGGTCTAGGCGGGCGCATAGATACGGAAATTGCCGCTGAGCTGCAGCAGCGCCATGAATTGCAGCAGACCATCGTAGTAGCGATAACGGCCGGTTGGCGTCGGCGTCTCCCAGAACTCCTCAATGAAATCCCACGCGATCACATCAGTCGAAGCGAGCGCGGCGGCGGCATTCATGGCGCTGTGGCCACCCGAGCGATGCTGATTGTTCACGGGCGTCCCGTCAATCTGAAATTGGCTGGTGTAGCGGCCAATACCGAGATTGTGGAAGAAGCGGAGGTAGCGATTCGTCTGCTCGATCTGCCAGTCATCGGCGGCGAACCAGGTGGTGTCCAGGGCGATCATCATGCCAATGCGCCACGCGTCGGCGTAGTAGACCGCGCTGTAGCTGTCCCAGAGCATTGGTTCGCCCGCGAAAGTTGTGTAGTTGCTCATGAGACCCGTTTCGGGATGCGCGGCGGCGCGCCAATGAGCGCGAGCGGCGTCCGCGGCAGTCGTCCAAAAGTCGTTCTCCTGATCCGCCCAGCGCGCCCACAGTTCATAGAAGTGCGGCGCTTGATATGAAGGATTGGTGAAACGGCTGACTGCGCCTTTTTGCGGCACAAACACGACGAGCTGGTTGTCGAGGTTGAAGAGGGTGGTCGCCTGCGGGGTATCCGCCGTGAGCATCGTCCGCAAAATCGAATTGGCTTCGGCCTGATAGTTGTAGATGCCGTCGCCGTTGCCCCAGCGCGCCGCGGCGAAGAACAAGGCTGTGACAAACCAGATCTCGCCATCCGAGGCCGGGTTCGGGTCGATGCACGAGCCGTCCGTCCGAGCGTGCCAGCAGAAATAGCCCGCCCATGCGCCCGCTTCGTGATACATGTAAGTGCGCGCCCATGTCCACAGTCGGTTGAATTCTGCTTGCTTGTCGAGCTGCACAGCGATCATCATGCCGTAGGACATGCCTTCCGAGCGAATATCCTGATTATTGATGTCTTCGATGTAGGCCATATTCGGCTCAACCGGGTAGTAGATGCGCTCCGTCGCGTCGTTCCCGTAGAATAACTGCTGGAACGTGCTCTCAATGCGCGCCTGAATTTCGGCTGTGGATAAGCCCCATTCTGCGAGCAGATTGGGATATTCCCCGGTGAAGAAAGCGCCTTCGGCGGGAGGACGAGGGGGTTCGGTGGGCTGGGCGGTGGTCGAACGGGTGGTGAGCAGCAGACTGAAGGCGAATAACAGACTGAATTTCAACATGGGTCTTGACCTCAAAAGTTTTTTGCAAACGCTTGTAATCGATCGGACTAGAGATTAGCTCAGTTTAGCGAAAACGGCTGTAGCTGCTGCGGATTTGAGGGAAGGTCGAGCGCAATTTGAGCAGCTAAATGGCTGGTCGGAAACGCGCCAATGCCTGATGGAATTGTGAAAGCTCTGTGAACGTTTTCATAAATTCGATAAATTTGTTGCAATGGCAACAAATTAGTACAACTTTTTTAGCCAGAATCCGTTTATACTAGAACCATCATGATTCACAGCAGGTGGCTTTATGCAGTCAATTTATGACGAACTCCAAACAGCGATGAACGCTGAACTCACACCCAAGGTGGTCGATCTGCTGGTTGACATTGCCGATCACTTGATCGACCGGGGTGAACGCGAACGTGCCGTCGAAATTCTGACTTTTGCGCTGATGTATCCGATGCGCTCGATCACCTTTGAAATCGCCGAAATGCGCTTCCGGGAACTCGAAGCCAGCATCTGCCCGCGCGTACTGCTCGATGCGCGCACGTTGGCGCAGGAACTGACGCTCGAGGATCTGGTCAAGTTAATCCTCGCTGAATTCGCGGAATAAAAACTTTCCCCTTCGGGCAAAGTTGCTATCGGAGAATGGGACTAGTCGTTGAAAAACAACGGACGCGGTACTGCGCGTCCGGTTCAAAGTGTATGGTGTGATGGGCGCAGTCTAACACTGCGCCCATTTTGTTTGTCACTCGCGCTTAGCGCACCGTGAAACGGCAGGTGCCGGACTGCGACGGGTTGCTCGTGCCGGGGCCGAACTGAGCGAAACCGTCGCTGATGGCGTTGTTCCACGTCACGCTGTAGGTGATCAGGTGGTCACCCACGGCCAGCGGTTCCGAGGAGGGCATGTACCAGAACACAATGTAGTGTCCCGCCGCATCGCGTCCAATGGACCCGGTAAACTGCCGCCAATTGGTATAGGGTTCCCCATCCAACGCCACCTGATACACTGCATTGGCAATATGGTCGCGCACCTGCTGTTCGGTCGCCGCGTACCAGCTCCACCACACATCAACCGTTGAGCCGGTGCGGAGGTTGGTCGGCGCGGGTGAGCCAAAGGCACGATCATCGCAATAGGCGAGCACATCGACGCCCGTGCGCACGGAGCTATCGCCGCTGGGCGGGGCCACCGCTCCGGTCGGTGTAGCGGTGGGCAGCGGGCCACCTGTTGGCCCGCCGAGGAGCGCGCTGGTGGTCGGCGGGAGCGAACCGCCCCCGGCCAGCGCCGTCGCCGTCAGGTTGATCGCCTCGATGTTAGGCAGTTGGATGCCGGATGTGACCGTCGGCAGACCCGCCGTGGTGGTGCCGGGCAGCGTCGCTGTGACGACTGAGCGCGGCGGCGTCGGCGTGACCGTACCGCCGCCAAACAAGGCGGTCGGAAGCGGTGTGCCGAGGAACAGGCTGGTCAGGTTGGGACTGGGCGTGAGCGTCGGGAAGGGCGTCGGCGTCTCCTGAATGCGCACCAGCACGGCGGAAACCCAGCCTTCGGTGCCATCTTCGAGGCGCACATTGAACCAGTCGCCTTCGAGATTCGTGCCGAGCACTTCGAGGCGCGTTCCCGGGCGCAGCGCGGTGATCGCCGAGAACGTCACATCGGGACCCGTACGCAGGTTAATACTGTTGACCGACTGGACACTGCCCATGATCGGCGGCGTCGCCGAGGGTGTAAAGGTTTCGGAGGGCGTCGGCGGAATCGTCGTGGGCGATTCGGTGAAGGTCGCTGTGGGCAGCGGTGTCCGTGAGGGAATCGGCGTGGCCGTGAACCGCGGCGTCATGCTGACGATGGGCGCGAGCGTGGCGGTGGGAGCAATCGCCGCTTCGCCGCCGCCCGTCGTGCCACCGCACCCGGCAACCAAGAGCATCAGCACGAAGAAGAGCAAGGATATATAGCGCATAACATCTCTACTCAAAACACGGACGCATCAAACTATGCAGAATAGCAGCAAACGGTCACGAACGCAAAGCGTGCGGGTGTGTTTGAAACTTGCACTCCGGTAATCAGGGTTTGCACGGTTAGGGGGCGCCCTGTTCGCTGCGCAGGGCGAAAATCACGTTAAAAACTTGGAGTTGTCACGAAACCTTAATGTCTTCTCCGACTTTAGCCCTTTGACAAGCGTCCCTAGAGGCCATTACACTGAAATTGTGGCAGTACCCGCGAGGTAGTGCCGCGTGCGTTTTTGCGATAAACGATCTCAGGAGCAAGTACCCACTATGAAGTATACGCGTTTCGCAGTTCTGTTCTGCCTTCTGGCGCTGCTCGTCGCGGTAGTTCCGGCGTTCGCCCAGGATGAGACATTTGGTCTCAGCCCGGAAGATTTCGCCCTATTCTCGGCGGCTAACGCCAACAGCGCTGCTGCTCAGAGCCTCGCCTATGATTTCACGCTGGATCTGACGGTGGCTGGCATCGAAGACACCGAAGTGAGCGGCTCGATCAACGGCACGGGCGAACTTAGCACCGCGGATATGCAGTTTTCATTGGCGACCACCGGCTCGCTGACGGCGAATGGTGAAGAAACCCCGACCATCGTCGAAGTGCGCGTGATCGGCGATATGGTGTATTTCAACATCGGCGAAGGCTGGCAGGGTTCGAAGCTGGAAGATCTCGCCGCGACGGCGGGTGGTGCGGCTGGCCTGCCCGTGAACCCCGAAGACCTCGCGAGTGGCGATCTCTCCGGTATGGGCGACATGGGCGGCATGATGGGCGACCTCGCGACCTTGGACAGCACGGAATACGTGTCGATGGAACGGCTGGACGACATGGATGGTCGCGCGCACTTCTCGACCGCGCTGGATATCGCTGGCCTGCTCACCTCGGAAGAACTGTCGGGCGTGGTCGGCATGGCGCTCGGTGGCGCGATGGGCGGCGGCTCGGAGATGACCCCCGAACAGGCGGCGCAGATGGGCCAGATGATGGGCATGATGTTCGCTGAGGCGACCCTCACGCTCGATCAGTACGTCAATGCGGAAACCGAACTGGTTGACCAGACGGTGCTGACGATCAACCTGCCGCTGGAAGCGATTCTCGGCGCGCCGGGTGCGGTTGTCTCGCTGACCTTCGACATCAACCTGAAGAACTTCGATCAGCCGGTGAGCATTGAAGTGCCGGAAAACGTGACGATGGTGGAAAGCGGTTCCTAACCCGCGTCCAGCGTTTCGCTCCTCAGCCTGAGGCGCATGTCTTGCGGGGCGACCAACACGGTCGCCCCGTTTTGTATGCGCTATAATGTTAGAAATAGTCTGTTATCAAGGGGCATGCCGCATGAATGCACGACTTTATGTCCTCCTGCTTCTGCTTCTCATCCCGTTCGGGGTCGCCGCGCAAGGCGGTGCACTCAGCCCGAATACACCGCTCATAGTAGAAATGACAGATGGTAAACCCATCCAATTGAGCTATATAGCCGTGGGCAATGAAGTGGTCACGGTCTATGTTCGCAGCCTCGAAGATGCGAATCAGCTTGATACGACGCTCGAAATTATCGCGCCGAATGGCGCAAGCCTCGCCGAAAATGACGATCACAATACCGATCGGATGGATCTGGCGCAAACGGATTCGCTCATCGCCGATTTGCCGCTCGTCGCCGCGGGCGAATATGTGATCGTCGTCGATACGTTCTCCGGCGTGGCGCAGGGCAGCATCGAAGTGCTGCTCACGACGACGGCGACAGCTCAGCCGCCGACCCCGGAGCCGAACACGAACGGTGGGCAGGGCAGCGAAATCATCGACGGGACGGTGGCGCAGGGCGATGTGTTTTCCTACGAAATCGGCGCGACTGCCGGGGAAACCATCACGATTACGGTGGTCGGCATCAACGGTTTCGATCCACGGGTCACCTTGAACGACAGTAAGGGGCGCACGCTGGCCGAAAACGACGATCATGGCACGGGTGATGGCACCATTGGCCGGTTCGACTCGCGGATCGCCGATTTCACATTCGCCGCGGGTGGCAGTTTCACAATTGTGATCAGCGGTTACGACAATACGGGCGGGGATTTCACGCTCGAAATCGTGCGTGGGGGTGAGCAGCCCGTCATCGACGATGGCACGGACTTCCAGACGCTGCAGGAGACGGTCAACCCGAACGAAGCTTACGCCTACGAGCTGAATGCGGAAGCGGGTGATGTGTACACCATCAGCGCGCGCTCGCTGGATGATGCGCTGGATACGATTATCGCGATTTACGATCAGGCGGATAACTTAATCGCCTACAACGATGATCACGGTGATCCGTCGGCGGATCTGGCACGGTTTGACTCGCGTGTCACCCGCTGGATTGTGGCGGAGACGGGGCGGTATTTCGTAGAGGTCTCTGGTTATCAAGGGGGCGGTGGTGAGTTTGAGCTGACCCTCGAACGGATCGCCCAGAATGCGCCGACGAACGCGCCGGATGAGACGGTCTACACGGGCGACTCGAACGGGCAGTCAGCTTTCGAACAGACCTTCAGCGCTGACGCAGGCGACTGGGTGACGGTCAGTGTGCGCGGCTTGAGCGGGAGCTTTGATCCCTATGTCGCCCTCATCGCGCCGGATGGCACAGTGCTGGCGGAAAACACCGATCATGGTCAACGGACGGTGACGCTCGCGTTCATCGATGCGCAGATTGCGAACTTCCCGATCAGCGCGAGTGGGGACTATACAGTCTCGGTGTTGAGCGAAGACGGTAACCCGGGTGAGTTCGCCATCACGGTCTCGATCCTGCGTTAAGTCGCCAGTCCGGGGATGGACTCAGAGTGTTCATCCCCGGCTAAAATCGTGCCTTGACCATGCCTAGCAGCTGTGCTATTCTATCAGCACAATGAAATGTGCCTATAGCTCAGCGGATAGAGCGCTTGCCTACGGAGCAAGAAGTCGGGGGTTCGAATCCCTCTAGGCACGCAAAAGGGGACACCCTGAGAACCCGCCACACGGCGGGTTTTTGTTTGCCTCGATTTTGCCCCATCAACACCCGGACTGCCGCTGCTGCCACCGCGCACCGCGTTCCCCAGATCTCTGAGGTAAGCAAAGGGCGGCTGCAGCTCTACATCCACAACTTCACACTCCTGGTTGAGTATCACCCGCTTGACGGCGAGCCTCAGCAATTCTCTGCGGTCACTGAAGCTCAACTGCTTATAGACTACACCGATTCTGCTGATCACGGCTAATGCGTGATCCAGACTCGCGATATGCGTTTCGCACTTCTGGTTGAGCGCCTCCAAACTGTCGGCGATTTTGCGCCGCAAATCCTGCCATTCCCTCCACAGGACATTCCAGTTCTCGTCCGTGACCATCCCCTTGGCGACTAGGCGCAGCGTGCGCTGTTCTTCCTCGTCAATTGACTTGAGCTTGGCTTGCAGTTTGGCATGCTCATCAGCGGTTGGACGACCGAAGAATTGGTCGGTATCTTTCGTGTACGCAGCTCGTATAGCGGGTAGAAACTGCGGATCGACCTGAATGTGCGTGATCCACGCTTCAACTTGAGCATCGACCTTCCCGCAGGCGAAGTTGTAGCTCGAACTCGGGATGCAGTAGTAGGGCGTACCCCCATGCTTGCGGGCTGTATTCGGCGTCTGGCAGTTGAGGCGGCGCAGCGAACCATCCTCAAAGCGCAGATACACCATGCCGCGCAACAAATACTGGTGTTTGCGTTTTGCCTGCCGGAATTCATTGCGCTGCGCGAGGATTTCCTGCGCACGCTCAAATTCTTCGGTTGTGACCATCGGCTCCCAGTTGCCCCGCAGCGTTTTCGGCACAATGCTCGCCGCTTCGCTCTCCACCCAGCCCGCGTAAAACCAGCGATGAAAGATGCGTGAAATCGCGTTTTTCGCCGGCTTGCGCTGACCATTCGGGTGAATCTTGACAAAGGGTCTCCCTGAACGAAAGGTATAGCCGCGCGCGTGCAGCTCTTCGCAAATATCGTCCAGCGTCATCCGGTCGGTCAGCAGCAGATCAAACGCTTCGCGAATGACTTTAAACTGCGTTGGATGCGGTTCGACCCACCGGGTGTAGCGCCCATGATCCAGCTTGTCGGCTTTGTCCGTCCGCTCTTCTCGATTGATGTAGCCCTCTGGCGCTCTCGACATGCAGCCGCCGCGCTTGACCTTCGTATGCATGCCGCCCACCACGCGCTGCCCCGTCTTCAACGACTCGCGCCGCGCCAGGCTGAACGACAGGCCGATGAGAATGCGATCATCCGGATCCACAGGATCGCGTTCCGGATAGTCGGCAAAGCGCACTGATACGCCTAACTCGTGCAGTTCCTCAATGGCCATCAAGGCTTCGGCATCATTTCGTCCAAAGCGCTCGGCATTTTCAACCGCGACAAACGAGAACTTCCCTTCGCGCGCATCCGCCAACATCCGTTGATAATCGCTGCGCTTGGGAATTCGCCCCGTGAAGTTATCAACGTATTCTTCGATGAACGGCAGGTCGGATCGATCCAGCAGCATCCGCTGGATGGCGGCGCGCTGCCGTGCCTGTGAATTCGCCGGGTTCTGCGCTTCTTTGTCACTGGTGCGCAGGTAGCTCACCCATCCCGGCGTTGGTTCCTGGCGTTTTGTTTTGCGCTTAGGCATCGTGTCCTCGTTAAAGGGGAAACTCATTGGCATACTCCACAGTACTACAGGTCAGGCAGCGATGGATTTTGCGCCGCGATTTGGCGGTTCGTCTATAGATTTGAACTGGACACACGTTCCAACAAGCGCCACAGCTCCTTAAGTCCCTCCTGTTGCTCAGGTGGGAGTTCACCCCCAGGCTTACCGAAGCTGCTCTCGGGATGCGTGAGGTAGTACAGCTTATCCAGCGCGCCCGGCATCTCTTTGCGCGGCAGCAGCAGGTTGAGGACGAAGCTCACACTCGGGTGTTGGAGCATGTCTATGATCTGCTCGGCGGTAAATGCAGTCGCGGTAGTATCGTTGAACACGTCATGGAAGCGGCGCGCAATCCCTCGTGCCATTCCTTCATCGGGCATTAGTCCCATTGGCTTCCCAACCGCTCGCGCGATCTGATCTTTGAGTGCAATCGTGGGGGTGCGAAAAAAAGCAAATTCTTTGCGGAGATCCCGAACGGCCTGATTGAGTTCGCGCATCGCTTCGGGGCTGAGGGTGAGCTGATTAGTGGCGTTGAGCGAGTTGAGGACGCTCAACAGCACTTTCTGCTGTTCGGGGGGTAGTAGGTCGAAACTCAGCGCGACGAATTCGGCGATCGGGCTGAAGGAGGTGTGCTGCTCATCCGGCCCAAGATAGCCTGCCATTTGAAACAACCGGATCGGGTCGAGATGGAGCGCCTCGCTGACCGCGCGCAGCACCAGTGGGTGCGGGCTAGAGACATTCGAGTCATCCCCTTGCTTGAGTAAGTTGCGAATGGTCCCTTCAGTGACCCCGGCGGCCTGTGCCAGTCGATTGCTGTTCAATCCGCGCTGTTCCATCACCGTGCGGACATACCCTCCGAGCGTTTCCTCACTCATCCATATTTTCCTTTTCGCCCCAATTGACACCGAGTCGACAACCTGCTACGATGGTTCGTAAATGTTTACGATTTTACCCTCACTGTAATTCGTAAATGTTTTCGAGTCAAGTGGCAAGATGGGGAGCAATCAAAGGAAGCCGTAAACGATACCGAGCTTACAGATAGGGGAGACGCCAACGAGGTTGCGTGAAACCAAGCATAATCGCTAACTGGAAATATCAGAAGCCAACCAAAGGCGGCGGGCGCGGATTGAAAAGCCTGCTGAAATACACGAGCTACCGCGAAGATCCGGAACACGCCGCGCTGCCGCTCAGCGAGCGGTGGACAGACTGTGGCTTAGGTTCGAATTGGCGGGAGGTCTGGGCGAACTGCCAGCGGTGGGCCGGTCCGTACGTGCTCGCCCATCATCTCGTCATCGCGCCCGCACCCGATTTGGTGGCGTTTGTACCGGAGGAGCGCCGGGTAGAACTGGTGCGCGACGTCACGGAGCGCGTGATCGAGCGATGGCACATTGAGCGCGGACTGAATGTCCCAGAATACGCCTACTGTGTTCACGACCGCGACACGAACGACAGCCAGATCCAGAATTTGCACACGCACGTCTTCGTTGCTGGCACGATCGAGAACAACCTCGGCGAGCGCGAATCCCATCGCGTCAACCGCGAGCAGGTGGTCGCCGATCCGAAATCACTGGCACGCACCGATAACCTGCATCACATTGCCCGGGAAGAATTCGAACACCTGCTGGATCGCACGCTGGACCTGGATTGGCGTGCGGAGCGCGAACTCCAACTGGCGCGTGAGGAGGTCAGACAGGGGGTGGATCAAGAACTCGACTTCGACGACGACGTCGCACCGAAGAAAGTGCATCGTCAGCGCGAACGCGGTCGAAACGTTGAGTTGTCCAGCATCGCTCAGCAAGAACAGGAACGAGAGATCGAACCGCCTACGCTCACCATCTCCAACTCATTCCCAGACTGGGATATCGACTTGTGAACCCTCTAGCACAGCTTCTCGGAAGGCAAAGATCATGCGAGCGCCTTCGGGGCGCTCGCGGTGTTCCGGCGCATGGCTGCTTCGGAAGGCTCGGTTGTGACCGCGCCGGAACACCCTACCCACTACGTTGTAGGGGTAGCGAGTTTAATCAACTCGCTCCTCAAGCGCCGGAGAGGCTTGATGCGCACCGCTCCGCGCTGCGCGCCGCAGCGCCCGACCGAGGTCGCGCGCCGCGGCAAACGCCTGACGCATCACGGCTTTTCCGGTACACCCTTGCTCTGGCTAAGAAAAATGGGGGATTTCAGCAGAATGCCAGCATCACCTTACGACCATCGCGTCAGCATCCATGTTACGGGGCCAATGCACACCCGCTTGACCCGCCTTGCCGATGACCGAAACCTGCCAATTGCTGAGCTGGCGCGGGACGCACTGCGCGAGTATCTTGACCAGCAGGAAGATGTGCAGGGCAGCCGCAAGCACTTTACGAAGGGGTTTCAACGGCGGATAGATTTCATCGAGTGGCAGCTGTTCGTGCTGTTGTGGTTGGTGGCGCGCAGCTTCGCCTATCTGATCAGCAATGCATCGGGCAAGAAGCTCGCGCCGGAGACGCTGATGGAGCAGTCGCTCAAGCTGGCGCAGGAGCGGCGCGTGTGGATGACCGATCAACTGTTGAACACTTCGTCGCGACCGGAGGAAGATCAATGAACCATACTGAACGCATTGCGCATATCGCCCGCAAGCAGCGCACTCTGACACGCAACCGCGTACGCGAAATCGTGGATTTGTATTTGGAAGCCTTGGCGGAGGATATCAGCACCGGGGAGTGGATTGACCTGCCCGGCATCGGCAAGATTCAAGTCGTGCGCGAGGAAACCAAAGGAGTTTTGCGACCGATTCTACAGGGAGGTCAGCGAACGCTGCGTAAACCGGGGATGCGCCTGCGGACGAAGATCAGGCTGTACGAGCAGTTCAAGCGGCGTTGTCGGGAAGCGTAGACCAGTGGGCGCAGCGGGAGCGACTCCAGGCTGCGCCCGGGTTTGTGTATATGCCTGATTTTTCACCCGCACACCAAATCGGTCGGCGCTCTGTTTGCCCCTCGCTGCAAGTTTGCATAGACAACTAGACATCCGCATAATGGAATCAGGAACATGTGGAGCGTTGCTATGTCTGACCGGATTAAACTTTACACAGTCGAGGAGTTTGAGCAGTTCATTGATCTGCCCGAAAATGCGGACCGGCTCTTTGAACTCATCGATGGGGAGATTGTCGAGACCGTGCCGACCGAAGAACACAGCGTGGTCGTTGGAAATATCGCTTTTGCCCTCCGGACGTTCACGCAGCCCCGTAAACTGGGACGAGTCTTATCAGAAGTCCGCCATCAGATTCCGGGTGATAACCACAACTCATACTTGCCTGATGTCGAATTCACGCATGCCAACCGCATCAAACCGATTGTGACCCAAGGCGCGGTTCCTCACCTCCCCGATCTCGCCGTTGAGGTGAAGTCACCCAACGACAGTCGCGCTGCACTGCGACGCAAGGCGCTGTACTACCTCGACAATGGCGTGCAGGTTGTCTGGCTCGTCTACCCGGATACGCGCCAAATCGAAGTCTGGACAAACGAAGTCTCCAAGACGCTAGCGATTGAAGATACTCTCGATGGCGGCGCTGTGCTTCCCGGTTTCACCATGTCGGTCGACTCGGTCTTCGCCGACCAGACAAACTGAGATTCGCGACTACATCTGGTTTTAACGAGTGAATGTAATCGAGCATTGCGGCAGAACGACTTCAGGCTACAACTGCCAAGCGTTCCCTTGATTCGTGAAGATCCCGGCGCTCGTATCGCGGTCTTCACCTAACAAGAATTGAAGGTCGGCATATTGCGTAGGATCATCCGAGATGCCGATCTCAGTGTCGATAAATTTTTCGAATTACGCCTATATCCATGCCAGGGAACGACAAATGCATCAACTCGGTAATATTCGCCAAGCCAAAATAATTCGCAAACTAATTGCGGTGTTGGCATCAGTTTTTGCGACAGGCGCATTACTGATCGGTGTACAGGCAAGCAGCAGCGCAGGTAAGGCAGCAGTCCATGAAGTTGCTGCCATTGCCCAGCCTGAATTAGTACCAGCACGTGAAGCCGTAGCGAGCCAACTGTTCGTTCGTGGCATGCGTGACGCAAATGCTGCTGATCTGCGCCAAGTCCCAACTGCAGTATGGGCACAGTCCAAAGAACAAGCCGCCACCGATACCCAGCAGTTGCTTGAGCCACAAAGCACGCCCACGCAAACCCCGCCGACCCCCGCCCAAGCAGGCGAGTCGATCGATCAAAGGGAATTCTTCAGACGGCAAATTGCTCTACTGAACATACTCGTGATGTTGTTACCAGAGCAATCCTTGGTTTACACGATGCGAGGAGAGGTATACAGACGGCAACGCAATCTTGACGCCGCCATCGCCGATTACACCACTGCCATCCGCCTCGATCCTAATTTTATTTTGGTCTACTACAACCGGGGACTCTTACGCTTTCAACAGGGAGATCTCGCAGGGGCCGTTGCTGACTTCACTGAAGTCATTCGCCTCGATCCTACAGATATTGACGCCTTTATCTTTCGTGGAAATGCGTACTATGACCAAGGCGATTTTGACGCGGCTGTCGCCGACTTCACTGAAGCCATCCGCCTCAATGCCACCGATGCCGACACCTTCATCTCTCGTGGAAATGTATATGCGTATCAAGGCAACGTCGAAGCCGCCATCGCCGATTATACTGAAGCCATCCGCCTTGATCCCAATAATGTCTCCGCCTTTATATATCGCGGATTTGCGTATGACACCCAAGGCAATCTTGACGCTGCCATCACCGATTATACTGAAGCCATCCGCCTTGATTCCAACGCTGCCGATGCTTACTACGACCGGGGACTAGCATACGCTCAACAGGGAGCCTATGCAGCTGCCATCGCCGATTATACTGAAGCCATCCGCCTCAATCCTAATTTTGCCAATGCCTATGTTAGTCGTGGGATTGTATACGCGAATCAAGGCAACGCAGAAGCCGCCATCACCGATTACACCACTGCCATCCGCCTCGACCCCAACAATTTCTTCGCTTACGTGAATCGCGGATATGCGCATGCTGCCCAAGGCGATTATGACGCCGCCATCGCCGATTATACTGAAGCCATCCGCTTCAACGCCACCGATGCTGACGCCTTCATCTTTCGTGGAAATGCATATTATGCCCAGGGTGATTTTGACGCTGCCATCACCGACTATATTGAAGCCATCCGCCTTGATTCCAACTCTGCCGATGCTTACTACGACCGGGGACTAGCATACGCTCAACAGGGAGATCATGCAGCCGCCATCGCCGACTATACGGACGCCATGCGCCTCAATCCTAATTTTGCCAATGCCTATGTTACTCGTGGGATTGTATACGCGAATCAAGGCAACGCAGAAGCTGCCATCACCGATTACACCACTGCCATCCGCCTCGACCCCAACAATTTCTTCGCCTACATAAATCGCGGATATGTGTATGCTGCCCAAGGGAATCTTGACGCCGCCATCGCCGACTACACTGAAGCCATCCGCCTCAACCCCACGGATGCTAACGCCTTCATCTTTCGTGGAAATGCGTATTATGCTCAAGGTGATTATGACGCCGCCATCGCCGATTATACGGACGCTCTCCGCCTCGATCCCAACTCTGCCGATACTTACTACGGCCGGGGAAATGCGTATTATTCCCAAGGGGATTTTGATGCCGCCATCGCCGATTATACTGACGCCATCCGACTCAACCCCACGGATGCTAACGCCTTCATCTTTCGTGGAAGTGCGTATTATGCCCAAGGCGATTTTGATACCGCCATCGCCGACTATACGGACGCTCTCCGCCTCGATCCCAACTCTGCCGATGCTTATTGGGGGCGCGGAAGTTCCTATTACAGTCTGGGTCGATACGCAGAAAGCCTAGCCGATTATCGTCGCTACGAAGCCATACACGGAGAGTTAGAACCCTATATGCGTGACCGGATCGCTGAAATGGAAGGCATCCTTAGTCCTACCCCTACAACCACTGGTGGCTAAGGAACACCCATAAAGCGACTAAAAACGATTCGCAAGTCACCGATTTGATACGCGCTCCGCAGCTCTAGGATCATTTCAACGACTGCGGGCGCTGTCTTGCGTGGATGGCGGTGGGCGATGAGCTTCTTTCGAGATAACCCCGCTCGCCCTTCGTGCGCGTAGGTCTGTCTCCGCCGTTAAAACGTTGAACGTTGATTCTTAACAGTCTTGGTGGCATTGCAGTGATGGAAATGTTCCAGTACCGCCAGTGCACCCTTGATCCGCAATTCATCTTTGGCGTTTTGATGCACATCCCTCTTCCTGTATCCTCCAGCGCTTCTACTACGTAATGTTCCTGAGGATATGACATATCACAACCATTCCCTCTTTTTTCACCGCTGAGTACCAAAAGACCCTCTCTCGCACTACCGCCGCACGGCGAGTCTAGGACGCGCGGGGCAGCCCCGCTGTCAAGCACCGGCCTGGCCTCACCCTCTCGGGTGTGCTTGACAGCACCCCACCGCGTCCTGCCGCAGGATGGAGCGGTAGCGCTCACCTGCGCTGGCAGACTCCAGCGGTGTAAGGGAGTGTCCCCATGTCCACGTTCAACATCAAGCCGTATCCGCGTGTTGCTGTGTATCCGACCGGTTGGGCGGGAGAGCGCACTTTCGACGAAATTTATGCCAATCTCCCGCCCAATCTCAATCGCTTGCTGCGTTACTACGGCAACGTCGACCACGAGCTCCCCGATTTGGTCGCCCATGCCTTCATGCGGCTGTGGATGGAGTTGAGCGCCGACAAGACGCTCTTGGCAACCGTTGACAAAGGCGGCGCGCTGAGTCTCCTCTTGAACCGCACCAACCCCAGATTTTCCGCAAAGTGTATCGCCACGAGGTCTATCTCGACGACCTCGCCACACGCAGCGCGGATCCGGATGAATTTGTTATCGACGGGTTCGATCATGGCCACAGCCGCGGCTATGCTGAGTATGCGGAGGCGATTGACCTCCGGCTCGACCTTGAGCGCGCTATCGGTGAGACGGCTGAGAAGTACATCGACAGCCTGCCGCATCTGGCAGCGTTGTATTACATCACGACGGAAGTCGGGCCGGATGATGCCGCAGCTATTGCCGGCAAGAGTGGCACGAAGAAATGCTGGTGGCTGACGAGTGTCGTCAAACCGCTGCGGCATGAGCTGTGTGAAAAGCTGGAACTGTTCGCGCCACGCAAGCCGACATGGCAAGATCGCTATCGCGCAGGGGTTGAAGCACCGCTGCTATGCCTGATTGAGCGCTATACGGCCGACGGTAATCTGCGCATGGTCGCGACGCTGCAGAGTATGGCAGCTCACGAAAGCTGTAAGCAATTGATGCAGCGGTTACAGCTCCCCAAGAGTCACGTGCAGTATTTGCGGCTGCTGGGTCATCGGGAGCTGAACAGGATTTACCGCTGTGCAGCATGACGCGGACGTCTTGGCTGGGACGTTAAACCAGCCACGTTTTTATTTTGCTCAATCTCAATTTGCGCCATTCGATCGCTCAACTTACGGTATGCTTATAGCATAGACACTTACAGCATCTGAAAAGGTTATTTGTGTGCCGCGTATCTTTGACAACATCTCCGAGCAGCTTCAAACCGCACTGATCCAGACGCTTGATACTGCCCAACGAGCCGACTTCTGCGTTGGTTACTTCAATCTGCGGGGGTGGCGGCTGTTGCAACCACACATCGAAGATTCGTCGGGCGATGAGGCGCATCGAGTTCGGTTGCTGATTGGGATGCATCGTTCGCCACAGGAAGATATCCGGGCGCTCTTTAGCCTGAGTGGTAAAGACGACGACTTGATCGACAATGCGCGGCTTGTGCGCCTCAAACGACAAATCGTCGAGGAGTTCCGCCAACAGTTGATGTTGGGCGCGCCGACCAACGCCGACGAACAAGGCTTGCGGGATCTCACCCGGCAACTACGCGAAGGTCAACTTGTCGTCAAGCTGTTCCTGCGCTACCCGCTGCACGCCAAGCTGTATCTGCTGCATCAGCCACAGATCTACAGCGCGCCGATCCACGCCTATCTGGGCAGCAGCAATCTCACTTTCTCTGGTTTATCCGGTCAGGGCGAACTGAATACGGAAGTAACGGATACCGATGCGACAGCAAAACTCGCTCGCTGGTTTGAGGAACGCTGGGCAGATCGCGGCTGTCTGGACATCACCGCAGACCTCATCCAGGTGATCGAGGAAAGCTGGGCGCGTGAAGCAACACTGTCTCCCTATGAAGTCTATCTCAAGATGGCGTACCACCTCGCGCAGGAAGCAATTGCCGGCTTGAGCGGGGAATTTAAGTTACCCAACGAGCTTACGGCGATTCTGTTCGACTATCAATCCGCGGCAGTCCAGATTGCCGCGCACCACCTGAACAAACGCGGCGGTGTGCTGCTCGGCGATGTGGTTGGTCTCGGCAAAACGCTCATGGCGACGGCGTTAGCCCGCATCTTTCAGGACGACTATGGCTACGAAACGCTAATCCTCTGTCCAAAAAATCTCGAATCGATGTGGCGCAAGTACATCGCTGATTACCGATTGATCGCGCATGTTCTACCGATCAGCAAAGCGATTCGCCAGCTGCCCGAACTGCGCCGCTACCGCCTCGTCATCATCGATGAGAGCCACAACCTCCGCAATCGCGAGGGGCAGCGCTACGGTGTGATCCGGGATTACATCGAGGCGAACGAGAGCCGGGTGATCCTGCTTTCAGCGACGCCATACAACAAGAGCTATCTCGATCTGTCCGCGCAGCTTCGTCTGTTCATCTCTGAAGACCGGGACATTGGTATCCGCCCGGAACGCTACCTCGGTGAGATTGGCGAGTTGGAGTTCACGCGACGGCATCAAGCGAACACGCGCTCGCTCGCCGCGTTTGAGAAAAGCGAGTATGCGGACGATTGGCGCGACCTGATGCGCCTGTATATGGTGCGCCGCACGCGCAGTTTCATCGTGGGGAACTACGCCGAAACCGATCCGTTGACGGGACGGTCGTTCCTGCGGATGCGGGATGGGCGGCTGTCGTATTTCCCGGTGCGTGTACCCAAGACCGTCGCATTTCCGGCCAACGATCAGTTCAGCCGGATGTACTCCGATGACGTGGTGACGTGGATCAATCTGTTGAGTTTACCGCGCTATGGATTGGGGCAATATGTCTCCGAGAAAGCGGCCAAAGGCGCGGACGCCGACGAAAAACGCCTGCTGGAGAACCTGTCGCGGGCGGGCGAACGCCTGATGGGCTTCAGCCGTACAAATCTGTTCAAGCGCCTCGAGAGCAGCGGCGCATCTTTCTTGCAGTCGATCGATCGGCACATCCTGCGCAACTACGTCTATCTGTATGCCATTGAGAACGAACTGCCGCTGCCGATTGGGACGCTTGACGCCGACACCATCGATCCGGGCGCTGAAGATGAGGACGAAGACTCGATCCTCACGGCGGAAGATGGCGCTGAAAACAGCACGGATGCCGCTCAGGTTGAGCATGGCGAGACCACCCGATCCGCCTATCAGCGCCGCGCGCAGGCTGCTTACGAACTGTTCAATGGACGCTATAAGAAGCGGTTTAAGTGGCTGCGACCGACCTTATTTACCGCTGCCCTGAAGAAGAAACTCCGCGAGGACAGCGATCAACTGCTGGAGGTGCTGCGCATTTGCGGGATATGGGACGCGGCAGTTGACACCAAGCTAAACGCCCTGCATGACTTAATCGCGCGGCAGCACCCCGGCGAAAAGGTGCTGATTTTCTCGCAGTTTGCTGATACCGTGCGCTACTTGGAAGAGCAGCTAACGGCGCGGAGTGTGCGCGCCTTGGCAGCGGCGACCGGGAGTTCGGATGATCCCACGGCGTTGGCGTGGCGTTTCAGTCCCGTGAGCAATCAAGTCAACGTGACGCGGGAAGAAGAGTTACGCGTGCTCATTGCCACCGACGTGTTGAGTGAAGGGCAAAATCTGCAAGATGCGGCTATCGTCATCAATTACGATTTGCCGTGGGCGATCATCCGCTTGAGCCAGCGTGCCGGTCGCGTGGATCGGATTGGGCAGCAGGCGGAGCGCATTTTGTGCTACTCGTTCCTGCCCGCTGATGGCGTGGAGCAGATCATTCGCTTACGCGCTCGTGTGCGCCAGCGCTTGGCCGAGAACAGCGAAGTGGTCGGCAGCGATGAGCAGTTCTTTGACGATGACCAACTGGCGGCCCAGCTCCGCGACCTATACACGGAGAAGTCGGGCATCCTCGATTTTGAGGCGGATACTGAGGTCGATCTCGCGTCCTATGCGTACCAAATCTGGGCAAATGCGACCAAGAACGATCCGGCGCTGGCGAAGAAGATCGCTGATCTGCCGGATGTGGTGTATTCGACGCGGCGCTATGTGGGTTCGGTGCAGCGTCCGCAGGGTGTGCTGGCCTACATGAAGACCGCCGACGGTACGGACTCGTTGGCGTGGCTGGATGCGGATGGGAACAGCGTCACGCAGTCGCAGTATTCGATCTTGCGCGCGGCGGAGTGTCCCCTGGATGCGCCCGCAATTGAACGCCATCCAAACCATCACGATCTGGTACTGCAAGCCGTCGAGTTGATGCGGCGCGACGATTACAACGTGGGTGGGCAGTTGGGCGGACGGACGAGCGCGCGCCGCCGGGCCTACGAACGGCTCAAAGACTATATTGAGCTGCTGAAACGCGAAGCGCCGCTGTTCGTGACGCAAGACTTGGAACGCGCCGTCGATGACCTGTATCGCTATCCGCTGCGCTCAACCGCGCGCGACAGCATCAATCGGCAGATGAAAGCCGGCGTGTCGAACGAGGACTTAGCGCGGCTGGTGGTCGCGTTGCGTGCAGAGGATCGCCTAAGCCTGATTCAGGAAGACGGTGAAGCCAACGAGCCGAGGATTTTGTGTTCCTTAGGCTTATTCGCGGGAGGATAGAGGAATGACACTAAAAGTTGTTGGAATGAGAGCAGGTTTCATATAACTATTTTTAGGCAAATGTCGCTACTATACTAATAGCCTTAGTAGTAATCAATGGAGTTTCAATGAAGCAACTTACTTTCCTTGAACTGGCAAAGAAAGTCCTAGAAGAAGAAAAACGTCCGCTATCCGGAGAGGAGATTTGGCAGACGGCTCAGGCAAAGGGTTACGATGTGCAGGTGGCCACCAAAGGAAAAACACCAATAGCGACACTAGGCGCGTTATTGTATGTCCACATGCGTGATAATCCTAACAGCCCATTTCTGAAAGCAGGCACCCGTCCTCGGCGATTCTCACTGAAGTCGCTCTTTACCGATCAGCAGGCAGAGCAGCTTGTCGCAAAACAGGACAGCGCGCCAGTTAAGTCCAGCTACAAAGAATCGGCTCTGCATCCATTCCTAGCTCACTTTGCCCACCTGAAGCTTAAGGTCTATACCAAAACTATCAACCACAGCAAGTCGACCAAAAAGGAATTTGGGGAATGGGTGCATCCCGATATGGTTGGATGCTATTTTCCCCTCGAAGATTGGTCGCGAGAGGTGATCGACTTTGGTACGGCAATTGGAGTCGTATCGTTGCGGCTGTACTCGTTTGAACTCAAACGCTCACTGAATTTTGGCAATCTAAGAGAAGCGTTTTTTCAAGCGGTATCCAATTCGTCATGGGCGCACGAGGGATATCTAGTGGCTGCAAACATTTCGGAGGATCTGGATTTTCGAGGAGAATTTCAGCGGTTATCAACGTCCTTTGGGATAGGAGTAATCGAACTGAGAGTCGATGACCCGAACTCATCTGATATTCTGTACCCGGCACGTTCGAAGGACTATCTTGACTGGGAAACACTGAATAAGCTGTCTTCAATGGGAAATGCGGATTTTCAGGACTTTCTGCGTCGCATCCAAGGGGATCTGGTCGGTAAAGAAGTGCGTAAAGAGATGTATGACCGTGTCCTGAGCAACGAAGATCTTCTAGCCAGCATCGTAAAATAACAATTGGGTTACATATCCTGTGTTCACCGCACTCGATTGTCTCGTTATGGGTAGGGAGCGAACACAATCAGGGTTACTTCTTCTACGGTAACCCCTAGTATTGGTATTATCGGATGAATGTCCAGAAGAACAAAGCGTTATGACTCTTTCGACGGAACGCATGCGGGCGTGCCTGCAAACTTTTGACTTCAAGCGGTTGTTTGTAGAAGAACTGGGCTGGAACAACTATTCTGCCCGGCTGGCGCCCGCTGATGTGGACGGCGTCCGCTACAGCTTCACGCCGATTGCCGAGCAAGGCGGTATGGTCGTCGTGTCCTGCACCGCCGAGGATGGCAACATCCCGCCGAGCGGGGCGCGGCGCAAAATCGACCAGCATGTGACCGATCTGGCGTTTGAACACCTGATCATCTTCCTTGACCGCGACAGCAAGGGGACGGCGCAAACGTCGCTGTGGTGGTGGGTGAAGCGCGAGGAAGGGACGACCAAGCCGCGCACCTTCACCTATCGACGCGGCATGTTGGGCGATGCGCTGCTGCAAAGCTGGCGGGCATTGCCTTTGCGATTGAAGATCTCGATGCCGAGGGGCAGGTGTCGATTGCGACGGTGACGAGCCGCGTCAAAAAAGCCTTCGACGTGGAGACGGTCACCAAGAAGTTCTACGACCAGTTCAAGACCGAACACACGGCGTTCCTCAAGTTTCTGACCGGGCTGCCCGACGGTCAGCCGCGCGACTGGTACGCCAGCGTGATGCTCAACCGCCTGATGTTCCTGTACTTCATCCAGAAGAAGCGCTTTCTGAACGACGATCCCGACTATCTGCGGACGAAGCTGGAAGCGCTGCGGAGTGCGGGTCAGAACTTCTACCGCGACTTTCTGGTGATCCTGTTCTTCGATGGACTGGCGTGCGAGGAAAGCGAGCGTGACGCCGCGACCAACCGCCTCTTGGGGAAAATCCCGTACCTGAACGGCGGCTTGTTCCTGCCGCACGCGCTGGAAGACCAGTACGGCGAGCAGATCGCCATCGCCGACGAGGCCTTCAAGCGGCTGTTCAACTTCTTCGATGGCTACACGTGGCATCTGGATGACCGCCCGCTGCGGCAGGGCAACGAGATCAACCCGGATGTGCTCGGCTACATCTTCGAGAAGTACATCAACCAGAAGCAGATGGGCGCGTACTACACCAAAGAGGACATCACTGGCTACATCTGCCGCAGCACGATTCTCCCGTTCCTGCTCGACAAGGTGGGCGTGGACGTGCGCGCCATCCTCACCGATGTCGAGCCGTACATCTACGACGCGGTTGCGACCGAGGCGTACCTGCCGACCGAAACCGAGCGCGAATACGCCGCCCGCCGCGCCCGCTACGCGCAGATTCAAGCCGATTTTGCCGCCGGGAAGATCGCGAGCGTCGATGATCTGGTGACGTACAACCTCGATATCCAAACGCTGGTCGAGGATTGGCTGCGCGGTTTGAGCGACCCGGTACTGCTGCGCCGCTTCTACTTCGAATGTTTGCTCAAGCTGACCGTGCTCGACCCGACGGCGGGCAGCGGCGCGTTCCTGTTTGCGGCGATCAACAGCCTTGAACCGCTGTACGAACTGGCGCTGGACAAGATGCGCCAGATGGTCGGCGATCAACCTCACCCCCCAACCCCCTCTCCGAGCGGCGAGGGGGAGAGACTTCGGGTGAGGTCAGAGAACGTCGTCAAGTACCTCGACTTTGTGGACGAGCTGCAGCGTGTGAGCGCCCACCCCAACCGCCGCTACTTCGTGTTGAAAAGCATCATCGTCAACAACCTGTACGGTGTGGACATCATGGACGAGGCGACGGAAATCTGTAAGCTGCGCCTGTTCCTGAAGATGGTGGCACAGGTGGACAGCCCCGCGCAGATTGAGCCGCTGCCGGACATCGACTTCAACATTCGCGCGGGGAATACGCTGGTCGGGTTTGCCACGCGCGGCGAAATTGAGGGGCGTTTGTTCGCGACCGAAGCCCTCAAACGCAAGGTGGAGGATGCAATTGACGGCCATCCGCTCCGACCTTGACCAGTCGCTGATGGACGACTACGGCTTGACCGACCTTGACGCCTTCCGCGCCAGCCACAAGCCGTTTCACTGGTATGTGGAGTTCAACAGCGTGCTTGCGAATGGTGGCTTTGATGTGATCGTCGGCAATCCGCCCTATGTAGAGTACAAAACGGTCAAAGGCGAATACTCAATCAGAGGTTTTGCGACTGAGGATTGCGGCGACTTGTACGGCTATGTCATGGAACGCTCCACATATATTCAAAGATCATCGGGGCGATTTGGCATGATTGTTCCCGTGTCCATAGTCAGCACCGACAAGTTCGACTCTGTTCGGAAACTGCTTTTGCGGGATCGGAAATCTTGGGTTGCCAGTTTTGCGGAAAGACCGTCGAAACTATTTGAAGGTGTTGAGAAACGCCTAACTACTTGGATCCGCGGTTCATCAACTTCAACTGAGGTGTACATATCGCATTATCGCCGTTGGCTGTCTGAAGAACGCGAATTCTTGATGGCAACGCAGTCATACGTTCGTGGAAGTGACGCGCCTCGTCTTTTAGGCAGTTCCATACCCAAAATTGAAACTGACTATGAAAGCGCAATTCTCAGACGCTTATCACGGGAAAACCGTCTGAAGGTGTACTTCAAGAAAACCTCATCTCATGTGGTGTATTACACACGAAAGTTGCGCTACTTCGTTCAGTTTTTCGATTTTGTTCCAAAGATAACCGATACCAAAGGAGGCGAAATTCCTCCATCTGAACTGAAGGAAATCTACCTACCATCTGATGATCTGCGTTACATCGCTATCGCCGTCCTCAACTCTGGGCTGTTTTTTTGGTTTATGACGGCGCATTCAGATGTGAGAAATCTCAACAAGCGCGAGATTGAGGAATTTCCCTGTTCAATTGACCGGATTAGCCCTGATGTTGCACGGCAGCTTATTGAGCTTGGACATGCTGTTACTGCTGATTTTCAGGATAATTCGCGGGTTCTCTCAAACAACTACGGGAAATACGGTGTACTAAACATTCAGAGTTTTCAACCCCGCCTCTCCAAGCCGATCATCGACGAGATCGACCGGGTGCTGGCGCGGCATTACGGCTTCACCGAGGCGGAACTCGACTTCATCATCCACTACGACATCAAGTATCGCATGGGCCGGGACGCGGAGTCTGAGGACGACAATGGTGATGAATGATGGCGGCTTACCTCAATGGGCAAACGAACTGAAGCCATCTATCCGAGCGAAAGTCTATGAGATACCGGCTTACGGAAATGTCGATCTTGATGCCCCAATCACGGTAGATGGACTGCACATCAACACGCAAATGAATGAGCGCGTGGAATCTGCCCGTGTATTCGTTGTCGAGTTCTTCCGCTCTCCTAATTGGACATCTTCAAATGGCATTATGGAGACGTTCTTTGAACTTGTCGTGCTTTTCTGGGAAGAAAAAAACAGACTGCTCTTTGTGAACTCATCCATTGGAAATGAGCTTTACTTTGATCGAATCGCTCGTTGTGTTGTTGCAAACTGCGGACTGTCACCTGTACCGTTATTTCGACTTCAACGAGTGTTTGGAACTACATCAAACGCACAGTTTGTAAATGTTGGGATGCGCAACGGCACAGTGGGTAACGCCAATGAAGCCTATCGAATGCTCAGCGGGCCAAATGCTCATCTTGCCGTGACACGGACCGACTCTCGTACCCATATCCGGGGCCATGCTTTTGCAAAAGGCATGTTTGACGAAGGCATCACCTCACTTGGTTTCACTGATTCTGGCAAGATATGGAGTATGAATAGAGCTTCTGGAGTTCTTGAGCTCCTTCAGCAGTTTCATACTCTCGCTCAAAGAATTCACTCCGTAACCACCTTTACCACAAACTCAGAACTGGACTCCTTGGCAGCAGGAGACGTGATTACTGCAATCCCCAGCGATATTGTCGCTGCTAGCTGGCACGAGCGGTTTTATTCCGTGTACGATTTCAAACTGGACGATGTATCGCTGCTTGAGTGGGACCTAATCATTGACCGTGAGAGAGCGACTGAAACAGAACTTCCGGTGATCCTTAGCTACAATGGAATCTCGTATCGAATTCTCTACCAAGTGTCGCCACCCCACTTTTCGACAACAAATTCGGCACAGCCGATAGTTCTGTCAAATAATGTTGAGCTTGCTCCGCTGTTGAACGAGTATCCACTCAAGTTTTACACCGCGACTCAATCCCTTATCATGGGATCGCAGGTCTTTCTTCTACAGCCTTCAATTCCACCCTTTGACCCAAAGAAAATCCAAGTCCAAAGCTGGCAAAACGTTGATATTGAAGTAGAAAAGGGTGCAGAAAGTTCAGGGAAAATCAGTATCCACGATTTCATTTGTAACAGCTTGCGGTTTCACCCACCCAGCATCCTGTTTTACGACCATGACTCAGGGGAAATTGCTGACTTCATCACTATAGAGCAGCAACCGAAGCAGATTAAAATTACCCTGTACCATGTAAAAGCATCAAGCAAAGACTTGGCAGGAGCTCGTGTAGAAGACCTATATGAGATTTGTGGACAAGCAATCAAGTCGGTCCAGTGGCTAAAACCGCAATTCATATTTGATCGGCTGCTTCGAAGGGAAAATCAAGATGCAACGCGGCTTATCTATAGCGCGGTCGGCACGCTCGAAGCTTTTGTGGCTACTTATCGATCCAACCCAGTTCCAGTGGTTTTCCGTTTGGTACTTGTTCAGCCGGGGATAAGCAAGAAAAAACTAACCCGACGAAATCCGCAAACTGATAAATTGCTGGAGATACTTTCATCAACTGAAGATTATGTTCGACGGGCTGGTGACGCCACACTTGAGGTCTGGACATCAGCTTGAGAATGCCATGACTTTTCACTGGTCATACGAGATCAAGATGATCAGGGAATCAACTT
This sequence comes from Candidatus Flexifilum breve, assembly GCA_016717205.1. GTDB lineage: Bacteria > Chloroflexota > Anaerolineae > Aggregatilineales > Phototrophicaceae > Flexifilum > Flexifilum breve. The sequence goes on along the minus strand of JADKGC010000002.1, from coordinate 293,197 downwards.
CTGCAACATATACTTTGCCTGAGCTTCACACTGAAGAACGACACATGCTCATCACAGGGGAGGTTTCATGGGTGTCTTGATTAATGCACTTGCTCGCTTCGCTCTCAACCTCGGCTGTGTACCGATCACTTTGCTGCTGCTGGTCGGCATAGTGCTGGCATGGACACAAGGAAATACTGTGGGCGCCGTTTTTCTGTTTCTTGTAGTAATCTTTCTGCGTATCTTCGGCCGCAGCTTGGCAAAGTGGCTCGATAATCGGTTGCTCAATTAACTGGCGAAATGTAGAAACGCGGAATTGTTAGTTCAGCACCATGGAACTCGGCTTTAGCATCCACTGCACTATCAAGTATCACATGGGCTGGAACGCGGAAGCAGATGGCGATGAGGGGGAAGCGTGAGCGATAAACGGCAGCAAGCACTCAATGTGACAGTTGATGATCTCATTAAAGCACGTCACTACTTTGGTGGTGGTGAGGGTGGAGAATGGCATTATCAAACCATGCGAGCTCTGGTTGATCCAGTCCTTGATGCACTTCTTGGCGATGATATCCCAGATGATCTCACTTCATTTCGTATTCATTGGATGTTTGCCGTCTCCGCGTGGAACAAGAAATCATACCAAAGCAATTCTCGTGATCCCTTAGACCATTTTCGTCGCATTGAAGCACCACTTCGTACCCATTGGACATCCTTAATGGGCTATCGGCGGCGAAATATCCTATCTCTGTCGGAGGCCGATCGGGAGGTTGTCGAAACCATCTTTGACGAATTCTCCTTTCTTGGGCCGGTGGGTAGAGCTAAAGGGCTGCATCTGTTTGCGCCGGAATTTTTCTGCCCATGGGATACGAAAATCTACAAGGGTTATGGATTTGCTGGTGATAAGACCTCTTACTGGCAGTTTTTGAGACAAACTCAGGCGCAAATCGAGCGGCTCAGCGGCTGTTTCGGTGACGAAAATCCAATCAAGGCGATTGATCGCTTCAATTTCTGGCACTTTACCCGTGATCGAGACGAAAAATGAGCGAGTCTGTTTTGTGCTTGCTGCGCCAAGTTAATAACGGTGTGGAGGGGCTGGACGAATACGGGGAATGATGTTTGTCGGACGCTGAAAGTAATTATCCCCTAGGCCGGGACGCAGAATCAGATGGGGACGAGGGGGAGGAATGAACTCAACCCTACCAGTACAGGAAGAGGCAGTCGATCAAGTCGTCATGCCGTTGATAGAGCAAAACTGGATCGAGATCGCCGCCGTTGCGTTTCATTCGCAGCGCGCGTATGGCAGGGGGATCATCCAGCTATCCAGCACGGGCGAACCCGAACGCTATATTCTTGAAGACCAAATCGCAGATCAGCTAAGCAAAGCCCGCGCTAGGGCATACGACCCGCTCACAGCGGTGTTGGTGGTTTATCCCCATGCTCAAGAGACTATTCTCGTAGAGCTTGCGTCAGGTACAGCGCTAGAGGCTGCAAGCACTTTGCATAAGGTTCAAAGGGCGCAGAAAAACGGCCTTTATCGGGACGCCCACTCCACAAGATTGATCCGGTTGGCGGATGTTCGCTACTATGAAAGTATCCTTCAGGTCGCTCTGGCGATTGCCGAAAAGCTCCACACCACGATCACAGTGCCTTACCGCCGTGATGTGCTGCACCTCGCTATCCGGCTCATCGGTCAAGCGCAGACCCTCTATCATCTGGGTTCCCCGTCGGTCGCGCTTGTTCCCAGACTAGACGGACGTAACCCCGCAGTGGACATCAGCTCCATTGCCAGCATTTTCCGCACCATCATCGAAACCTATTTGACAATGCACGAAGTATTCTTTGAACCCAAAGATGACAATGATTTTGCTTTTTTTCATTCACGTTGGATGCTGATCGGCCTTCACAACCTGCGCAAACATACGCCCGATGAAGTTTACAAAGCATTTGCGTCCGAATCCGTCGAACCGCTGCGGGTTGATGCCACCAAACGGATGAAGAAGACATCTCAGTATCAGGCAAAGCTAGCGGAGAAGAAAAACAACCATAGAAAGGCGCTTGAGGCACTGCTGAATCGAAACCGAGAATCTGCGGAATGGCAGCGGATCGCGCACAGTGCCCACATCTCGGCAGCAGATTACCAGCAAATGTACAGCGCTTTTTCCGGCTATATCCATTCCGATGGCTACACCTCTCTGAAATTATACGAGAAAGAAGCCGCTGACTTCGACGTTACTGTAGAAATCTTGCTCCATCTGGTCACGGGGATAGTTTCAAAAATGATCTGTGACTTTGCCGAAAGATACGAGGCAGCGGATCAAATCGCGAAAGCGAATGACGGACTCTATCAAAGTATCGAAGGGTTCAGAAACAGTCTGAGCGGTGGACGGTAACCCCTGTCTTCCGAAAAGAAGTTCATTCCACTGCAAGCTATGCTGCGGATGTTAGGTTTATCGCAAGAGTCCGCCGATCAAGCGGTGGACTTTATCGTCGATCTGTTGACTTGACTCACACATGGTTGAATAGCTGTGTGCTCACTTAGCATATGGGAACATGAAGAGAGGTCTTGATGCTGCATCCTAAACTCGCGCAGGTGATCAAAGAGACGCAGAAGTCACTGCTGGAGGAGGGCAAGCTCTATCCCCTCGACAAACTGCAGGGCTACTATGCAACGTTTCGTGAACGCTTCGGTCCGGATGTGCTGCGCAATCTGGATGGCGAAGTACTGCTCTACACCATGCATGATCTGCGTCGGACTAACAGAAATTCACTCAGTTATTGGCTGGAATTCAAGAATGATGACGAGTTCCCCGCGATTTTTGGCAGCATTTCAGGCGGCAGCGCATTGAAGTTCGGTGTCTACCCCAATTCGGCGACAGGCAAGTGGATGACTCGCGATGCCCGCAACTATCCGATTGAAATCACGCTCGAAGAAGCCATCGAGATTGCGCGGCGTCACCGTGATCAGCTTCTGCGTTGGAGTACGTTGCTCGAAAGTCTTCCCACAAATGCGACCGATGCAGATTACCGGGCGCTCCAGCAGTTGTTCGACGAGCAGTTACCCAACGTCAGCCTCACAGCATGGGGACACAAATACTTCAGTCTGCTCTATCCGGACAAGCTCGACGACTATCACATGGCAAATTATCAGCGGTTCCACCTCGTCAAGCTGTTGGAACCGAATATCCCGGATGAGAACGCCGGGCGCTACATCGCGGCGGGACGCTTTGTCCGGATCGCGCGTGAACTCGATATGCCCATGAATCACCTGACCTCCGTGCTTAATATGCTCAACGGTCGCCCCTATACCTACTGGAGCATTCTGGCGTCCGATCCCCATAACCCTGAGGCTTTACAGTGGAATATGCAGCACGCGGGCGGCTTTGCGGCCGTCACATGGTCCGAACTCGGCGATTTATCCGACCTCGCGCACAATACCGAGTCGAAGAAAAGCCTGCGGCAGCGGATGGATCCCGTCTACCCCAAAGCGACGACAGTCGAGCGGCAGGGCTTGTTTGACTTTGTGACCGATATCGCGGTGAACGATCTCGTCGTCGCCTTCGAGCCGCGTGGTCGCAAAGCCGTTGGCATTGGTCGGGTCACAGGCCCGTACTACTACGAACCGTCGACCGCGCCGCATCGCCTCCCGGTCGACTGGCTGTCGGCGGACGAGTGGCAGTTCCCCGATGAAGAGGGCTTTGATACGGCGGCGCGCGTCATCCGCATGTACGCTAATCAAGTCGAAGTAGAACGCCATCTGCTGGAGACTGTGCCCGCGCAGAAGCCCGACGGGAAGTCGGCTGCGGTCGTCGTCCAGCCTGCGCCGAAACCCGCGCTGGTGCGCTTGAGCGGTCTACCGGGGCATGTTCAGGCGATTCTGGAGCGCAAAGGTCAGGTCATTCTGTACGGGCCGCCCGGCACTGGTAAAACCTACTGGGCGGAAACGACAGCCTGTGAACTGGTCGCGCGGCAGTGTTTTGGCGTGGCCTATAAGGATCTCGAAGCGGCGCAGAAACAGCGCGTTTTCGGCACAACCGACAGCTATGTTCGGTTGTGTTCCTTCCATCCAGCGTATGGTTACGAAGACTTCCTCGAAGGCTATCGCCCACACATCGCCAATGGTCAGATGGCCTTCGCCCGCCAGAATGGCATCTTCAAGCAGCTCTGCGATCAGGCGCGCTCTGACTCGGAGCATAACTATTATTTGATCATCGACGAAATCAACCGGGGCGACATTCCACGCATCTTTGGTGAACTGCTCACGGTGCTGGAGAAGGATAAGCGCGGCAAGGCGATTCTGCTGCCCCTCAGTCGGGAAGGTTTCTCTGTACCCTCGAACGTGTATGTCATCGGGACGATGAACACGGCGGATCGGTCGATTGCTCTGCTGGACACGGCGTTGCGCCGCCGCTTTGGGTTCGTCGAACTGCTTCCGGATCCGGATTTGCTCGGCTCAACGGTGCTCGATGGCGTTCCGTTAGCCAAGTGGCTCGGCGAACTCAATCATCGCATTCTGCAAAATATCGGGCACGATGCACGCAATCTACAAATCGGTCATGCCTATTTCTTGGAAGGCGGCAAGCCGCTCGCGGATTTCGCGAAGTTCGCTCGTGTCATTCGGGAAGATATCATCCCCCTGCTTGAGGAGTACTGCTACGAGGATTACACCGCTTTGGAGAAAATCCTCGGTACAGCTCTTGTGAACCGGGAGAAGCAAATCATCAACCATGATTTGTTTGAGACCGGGAACGCTCAGCAACTCGTACAGGCGTTGCTGGAACTCACACCGGAGCTGATGACGCTCGCCTCTGTCACTCAGGCGGAAGGGGAACAGGCCGAGAACGGCGAAGACTCGGACAGCTCGTCAGCAGGAGACGAAGCGTAATGCCTACTATTCGGATGTCCGAATGGGACGAGGTAACCCCAGTTGAGTATCCGGAGTTAGCGAACTTCTCGTTTGGTGGCAACAGCGCATTTCGTTCCACACTCGACGCATTGGCACAGAAGCCGATGCTCGAAGTGTTGGAACTGCGCACCGGGTTGGTGCTGCGCTCGACCTCGTATGTCGGCAATCTTCAGCTTGGTGACCTGCGGATCATTATCCAGCCGAAGATCAAGCTGGATGTTCTGCTGACGTTGTTCCGGTATGCCTATCAGCTGCGCGACCTCCAGTTGATGGAGACAAGTCGGCTCGAAACGGAACCCAAAGCGTTTCAGGACATCCTGATCGAGCAATTGATCGCCGAGGTCAGCGAACTTTTGAATCGCGGCTTGCGTCGGCAATATCAGCGTGTCGCTGAAGGACTGGCTGTGCCCAAAGGGCAGCTCGATCTACAGCGGTTGGCAAGGCAGGGCGGTGTTGTGGAAGCGCGATTGCCAGTCGTCCATCATCCACGCCTTGAAGACTCGCTGATCAACCAAGTTCTGCTCGAAGGGCTGTATTTCGCTACCCGCCTAACGAATGACATAGGTATTCGATCCCGTTTGCGGCGTCTAGCCGGTTTGCTCGAAATGGATGTTTCACGCACCTCACTGGATTTCAACACACTTCAGCGACTGCGGCAGGGAATGAATCGGCTGACCGTCCACTATGAGCCAGCCATCACCTTGATAGAAATGCTGCTGCGGTCCGTCGGTATCACGCTGGAAGACCGAGACGACAGTCTTGGGCTACCAGGGTTTCTGTTCGACATGAATCGGTTCTTCGAACGGTTGCTATCCCGTTTCTTGAAGGAAAACCTACCCGAATTCACCGTGCGCGACCAATACCGGCTCACAGGCATGATGGCCTATTCTGCTCAGCATAACCCAAGGCGGCGCGAAGCTCCTACGCCGCGACCAGATTTCGTTATCACGACTGGAAAAACCGTAAGGGCGATTCTCGACGCGAAATATCGGGATCTCTGGGAGAAACCACTTCCCCGCGAAATGCTGTACCAACTGGCGATCTATGCCCTGAGCCAGGGTTGGAATGGCCAGTCTTCAATCCTCTATCCCTGTCTTGATAGCCGGGCAGAACCTCAAATCATCAACATTCGAGAAGCTGTGTCGAGCACGAACAAGGCAAAAGTAATTCTTCGCCCTGTCAATATGACTTATTTGAGTCAGCTGTTGGAAGCGGACAACTTTCAGATAAGGCAGCAGCGACAGGCTTTTGCCCGGCAGCTCGTCATGAGCGAAATTTGAACTTTGCTCGCTTGAACCAAGCCTGCTGCATCGACGATCCGTGCAGCAGACTCTGCCTGTGCCGACTATGCTATGGGGTGTTTGATGTAGGGTTTGCCTCAATTAACGTGAAGTATCGCGTGAAACTATCATGGCAGATGGGCACGGCAGGAAACCATAACCGGCATCTCTCAACACTCGATATCCGACCGATCTTCGAACTCAAGAAGCTACCTTCAACTTTGATATACACTCCTTAAGTTGGCATTTGGAGCACGTGTTTATTGGAAAACCTACCGAGCCTCATTTCTTGGCGCGTTTGCGGAACGGGAATAACCAACGACGACGCGTCTTGGCGAAGATAGGTTCCTCCATGAATTCCTCAAACTCGTCGCGCAGGAAGATCAGCGCGTTGCCGGAGACCGAATTGATCAGGTAGTCTGGTACATCTTTGGCGAGCTTGCGAATCTGGTGAATATCTTCCAGCCGTAAGACAAGGTTGCCTGCATTTTCGCTCCACGCGTCCGGCGAATGCTGGATATAGCTCCGCAGTTCGTCTTTAACCTTGTCATGCTTGGTCTGCACGTAGCGATTCATTGTCGTCAGTTCGCACCATGCTGGAAGTGGCTCATCTGAGTGCTCAGCGAAAATATCGCACAAAATTTCCGATGAAAAGGCCAAGATATCCTTCGGAGGTTTTGCTTCCAAGTTGTCCATCACGCGGCGTAGGTATTCCCGATAAAGGGCGTCGCCTAGACTCCGCTTCATGCGCTTGAGCTTCGAACCAAGTGCGCGGCTTTCCCCGGTATGATCGGGCAACGATGCGCCCGTATAGATGATAAGGCAACGTTTCCGAACTTCGCTTTCAAACGTATCCTTATCCGCATTCATCGATAGCACCACCACTGGATATTCGGGTAGTCCGATATAGTCTTCTTTGATCAGAGGGATTGCGTGGTTGCCGAAGCGCGTCTTATCCATGTCATCGAACGCCATCGGATAGCGTCGGTTTTGTTCGCGTAGCCCAGCCATCTGCCCTTTAGTGAACCAGTCATTCGGCAAAAAGCCCTCGCGCTGGAACATTGACAACAGCAACCACTTGATCAATTCCGACTTGCCACAGTTGCTTTTGCCGTACAGCAGACCGAAAACAGGATAATCAAGTTTGTCGGAGTCATCGTCCAAACTTGCTTCTGCACGATTACGAAAATCGCAGATGAATGGCGAGATGTACAACCAACTCATAAAAGTGAAGTAATCGTGAGCCAACTTAGTGGTGTTGCCGCGAAATTGCTCAAAACCCTCGAAGTATTCCAACATCAAGGCGACATCACGTCGTACATCTGGTACTTCCGGTTCTAAATCCAGTTCCTTCCCGGAAAGCACCGCCCGGCGCGACTCTGGATAAAGGCTGAGGTACTCTTCGGGGTTTTCTTCTTGAGAGCGCGTATTGCTTTTCACATATTGCACTGCACGTACTCGTATTTGACGATCAAGCCGAGCCACGCCTTTATCGGTTGTGATGATCTGACTTAGTCCTTCGTACTGCTTGGGAGTACGCGGCGTCACGAGTTTGTTGACAATCGTCGCCTTCGGGGCTTCTCTCCTCGATAATGATGTACTGGGGCGTTGTCCCCTCGAGTTTTTCAGGATCGAACACCGGAAGCTGCTCAATGTCGAATTCCTCATCGAGAACAGCACGCTTGGCAATACTCATACTCGATCTTTCGCGAATACGTTCGTATTTCTGAGTGAAGAAATCCCATGCGGCAGGATCATTATCGAAACAGATGAAGCTCTCGTTTTGATTGCCAGAGAACGCCTTTTCGGAGAAATTGGCTGAACCGCTGATGACACGTGTACCCGCTTCACCATCCAGCAGAAACAGCTTTTCGTGCGAGATCATCCCCTGTACCACATACAAATGGATTTTGCCCGCGTCCAATTTCCGGCGGATGTAATCTTTCCCCTTAAACTCCTGTTTGAGTTCCCGAATTAGGTTATCTTGATAGGCAACGTAATGCGCCATCCGGTTGATGATGTCTTCACGTCCGAAGATAATCTCCATCTCGTCTACAAATTCAGCAACCTGATTAACAAGTGTTATGCTGCTGGAGTAGGTCAAGACGCGTATCCGGTTGTAACCCATTAGAAGGTCACTCAAGCCAGCTTGAGACGCCTCCGAAAATTTCGCTTTCACGACATGTAGACGCTCTACATCGCCGAAAAGAGTGCCAGTGTAAGCTGCGTCTGATTTAGCCGAACCTTTTGCCACAGTGCTTTTCCTTCAATGCTGCAGTCCTACGAGAGTTCTTGAATGACGACATACGTCTGTTTAGCGCGTCCATCCGGCTGAATAAAATCTAAGCCCTGCCCGATGATGATCTTTGCTCTCGATCCGTCAACCCGCTCTATGTCAATGAAACGGTCGTGTTGTGGCTGGCTGTGCTTGAACGTCACAACTCCGCCGAATGCGCGATTGAGTTCAGTCTCCGCACGCTCTTGATCTGCTCCGTAACCAGGATTGCCCGATTGTCCGGCACGTTTCGTGATCACTTGAACGTGCTCGAGCGCGCCACCTTGTGCAGCCAGTTTCATATAGGCACCAAGCCGCTGTACGATCCGCTCATGATCGTACAAATATGGATCATTGACCAACATCCTCTTCACTGGACGTGCAAACACCGTTCCAAACAACGCCCCTTCGGTGATGCGTTCATTCATCCGAATATTGATCACCTGCGTGTTCTCGGGCGGATCAAGTTGGCGAATGTTAACTGACTTGGCACGAGCGTCTGCGATTGCTTGCATACCAGCAGCAACTCCCTGTGGGTGAATCGTCGTAAGCAGTCCTGTCGCGCCGCTCATAGCACCCAGATCGAAGCTTCCTTGCATCGCAAGTGCAACTGCTCGGCGGGTGTCGGCAAGTTTTGGATCAATAACGACTTGCCAGTCGGGCAGAGTATCGATTTTCCATAGTCGCAATCCGCGTTCCATCAATATCTGTAGATGCCGCGCAATGCTGTACTCTGCCGCGTTTTCCTGGGGCAGTCGCTCTAGATACAGATCAACGGCGACTCTGCGCTGTATGAGATCATGCAATAGATCAAGCCAGTGGCGACCTACCGCCAAAGGCGTTTCTAACGTGATGGAATTGGCAGCTAGCACAACCTGTTGCTGAGCAGCTTCCAACTGTCGCATCAGCCAGTGTGGTAGATTTGCAGCGATGACCTGCCCCGCACCTGTTGTGGCCTGCGATACAGTTTCAAAATCGCGTAGTAAGACTTCGAGGAAACGCACGACTATTCCCCGTCGTAGTTGACTGTGATAGATCTGATTATTGTAGTCACGCAGACAGTGGTAGCAGCTGGTATCGGGCGCGCAGTCCGTGCAGTTGGCAATGCGCAGTGCTTCCCGCAAGACACTAGGTAGCTCTTGTTGAATTTGCTTAACATGCCCTGCACCGCCGGGAACGTTGTCGTACAACACAATAGTTTGTTCCCATTGGTATGCACTGCGAGCGCGAGGAGTTAGCACTCCGTCGATGTCACGTCGCTCGATTTGAAGCGCACGGCTTGCACCATGTATCAGTGCCGTCATCAGCGATAACCAAAATGACGAGGCAGTGGGAGCGGGAATAGGGAAATCCGCTTGTCCAATGAAACGTAAATGAAGCGTATCGGTACCTTGGACGTGGCCGAGCGCGACTTCTGACAGAGGCGCACCGGGGCAGTCCTTAGTTTTGCATCGCTTCTCTTTGTAAGGCACTAGCGTGCCACACCCCAAACAGGTACGGAACCCGCGACCGCTCCCTTCATTGACATAGAGGAGCTGTCCTGTACGTTCGTATGCTGAATAGATCATGTTTCCCTGCAATTGTTCAGCTGTCACCGAAGCGGGCAGCAATCCCGACCGCATCTTTGAGGGGGCAATCTGAACATACTGGCGTGCAGCGATTCCGCTTTTGTGTCGATCAGCACGAAAGCCATCTGGTGTGACAAAGCGCATCAGTCTCGCGGCTTTTTCATGACAGACAGGACAGCCTTGATCGCCATCTGTAAGCGGAATGCCATCCGCATGGGCGATATGTAGGTTGTTACATGTCGGACAAATGCGGTATTCCCGATCCCTTACTGTATCGCGGTAGAACTGCAACCCACCGCTCCGCCAGATACGCTTATCGGCAACAACCTCTGATCCCGGCGCGTATTCGCGAATCGCCTGCCGCAAATCTCGTTCCAAACGCAAATGTTCACTGTCGCGGATATTGGCAGGAAGCTGCATTTCGACCGTGTAGAGCGGAAAAGAATAGCTCGGGAGCACACCGCGTCCGCTGAGGTGATTGATCAGGAAGTCTTTTTGCAGCCGGTCAAGCAGTTTGTTGAAATGCTGAATCTCTGCTATCGCGTTTTTGCTGGCACTTGCATTCGTAAAGTCCGTCGAAATGCGGAGTCGTTCGATTTGCTGGCGATAGTAGCTGGTGACGGTTTGGTAATTCTCATTGACTTTTGCCATATCGGACTTGAAAGCATCCATCCAAGTCACAATGTCGGCAGCTGGGGCAAGCGATGGAGCAATCGCCTCGATCAAAGCGCGGATCTCCCCATGACGCAGTTTAAGCCAAGTATCCAGCCCTACATAATGCGGCTGTCCTCCGTTCCCCTGCGCATCGAAGAACCCGCCAACCTGTCCAAGCTCACCATGTCCAGCGTCACTGCGGTAACGGAGATAGCTGCTCAACAACAATGCATTGATGTGGCGCTGACGAATGAATGGGTTATCGAGCGCAATATAAGGGATCCGGACATGTCCGCGAATGATTTCTGGCGGATTGCGGAAGTAATTTTGATCATGCGGTCGTTCTGATGCCCATGTGAGGATAAAAGCTGTACCACTGGTGCGCCTTCCCGCCCGACCAGAGCGCTGACGATAGTTGGCGACGGTTGGCGGAACGTTATTCATCACGACCGCCTGCAAATCCCCAAGATCAATCCCCATCTCGAACGTGGTAGAGCAGCTCAAGACATTGATGCTGCCATCACGGAATCCATCCTGATAGTTCCGCCCTTTTTCCGAGTCAAGCTGCGCTGTGTGTTCTTCAACACGCATGGGGATAACATGGCGCTGATACGTTCCGTAAAAGTAGTTTTCTTCCTGTCGCTCGCTGACATCGTATAATTCAAGCTGACCGCCGCAATCGGGATGTGGGCACGGAAGCGCGTTACCGCGACAGTACAACCTCTGGCAGCTAGCACAGCGATACCAGTCCATATCGGTGCGAAAAAAGATATGATCATGCTTGAGTTGATAGCCACCGCTCCCGACATTTTTGAAGAGTGCCGTATTCTCATCGATTAGCCATTCCCAGATGGCGATGAGTACAGCATCAATTGCTTGATCGTCGGTTGGACGCTTGAAATATCGACGCATATTCGCAACCAACCGTCTCCGATATGATGGATGCGTGGACGTACCGACCCAAGATTGCTCTTGAGAACCACCGCTGGATTTGCGTACTAACTTATCATTCCATTTGTTCCGTCCAAAAACCGGATCGTTCGCTTCGACTCCACGAGGTAAGGTGATAATTTTGCGCTTGCGAACGTCATCAAGCAGATACTCGATCAATGCTTTCGTTGCATCAGGGCTCAAACCAATTTGTTCGCTTAGGGCAGCAAAATCAGGTAGCTGATCATCCTCAAAATACGAGACTCCGATCACACCCAACTTCTCTAGCGACTGGCGTTCGTCTCGCCCCGTGGTAAATTCAGCAAATAAGCGGAGCATCACCCGCGATTTCAAGGATTCGCGCTGTTCCCCAGTCATGCGTTGTGTGTTATCGCGCCAAACCTCGGTATCCGGGTCGTTGTGGAAGATCCGCTTTTCCCACGCCAATTTGACGCTGCGGCGCGCAGCTGAATCAATACTGGGCAGGTAATCTTCCTCCGCTTGGTGCTCTCTGACAGCCTGAACGAGAATGTGTCGATAGTTCTGCGTATTGACGATATCTTGCAAGAATGCAGCGAACCGCGCCGCGCCTTGTCGATTATCGTAGAAGGTGAGTAGCTTTCGCCCGTCGCCTGGTTTCTCACGGACGAGTTCGTCGGTTGATGTCGGCAGTTCACGGTACAACTCGTAGGTGAGCACGGACAATGGCGTCACACCACCTACACTAATGGTCGTGACAATTTCCGTACCCTCCATGGATTTGCTATAACACCGACAACACTTATTCATCCGCTCAGTGGGTGTAGCGCGTGTGCCGTTTTTGCCATCCTTCTCAACTTGGTGAACGAGGTGCAGATGAACATGAGCCGCGTCATTCTCACAAGTACAGCGCACTGCGAAATAGCCGCAGCGCAAACAAATCAGCTTTGCTTCTTGCTTGAACTGAGAATTCTTGTCGTCGGCGGGTGTGGGTTCGACGTCATCCTCAAGCTCTCCCAGTCCACGATTCTCGCGCACTGGTTTCCAAGTGAAATAGCGTAGCGTTTCATCGCCGTACAGCTCGTCAGGGGGAGAAACAAAACGGCGTTCCTCATCCAGCATTCGCACGTAAACCTGACCACACTCGCGGCACACGACAATCGGATAAACTCGGCAACCACAGCTGTCACAGGTCTCGCGGCGTTCACTGAACATACGTGACCATCCAGCAGCTTCAGAAGTCGTTCGCCCCTCGCAATCCGGGTTCAGACACACCCAAATTCCTTGTGGAGGGCGCGCAAAGAGATGGTAACGAGTGGGAAGTAATGAGGGCTGGTCTTCGCTGGGTCGCGCCATCGCACCGAGTTCGATCAAGCGATACAAAGCTTGGAGGCGCGCATCTGAATCGAGTTCTCCGAAAACCTGTTCCGCAGCTTCGCGCACATGCGCCGGATTGTCTCGCCGTTCCATCATCCAGCTACGGAGTTGAGACAGTGTCTGGTTACCGAGCAGCGAATGATAGAGCAGGGTTTGGGGCGTTTGCTGGCTCAAATCAAGGTTGTTATCGGGTACAAGTCCCATTTCGCTCAGCTGAACGGCAATATCGAGCAACGGGGTAGAAGTCTCGCCGCGGAGTCGCTTGAGTAGTTCGGGAAAATCAGCATGTAGATAATTTGTGGGCGCTACGCTGTAGCCCGCCGACGCATGCGGCACAAACTGCTCGTTAACCTGCCCAAAAATGATGTCATCCGGTTCAAATACCTCATCGAACAAAGTACTGGCAAAATCGACCGCCGTCTGGGAATTGTCGTTGGTGAGCGTAGCGCTCGTTGCCACACACCGCACTTCCCCCTGCACTTTGTTGAGGCGATGCTTCAGGCGTCGAATGAGCATCGCGACTTCAATCCCTTGTGCGCCGCTGTAAGAATGCGCTTCGTCTAGTACGATGAAACGCCAGCGTCCACCTTTAAACAGGATGGAGTCTTCAGGACGCAGGAGTAGATATTCGAGCATGGCGTAATTCGTAATGAGGATTTGTGGTAGTTTTTCGCCGGATCGAATCTCCTCCCGGCTGATTACCTCGTTTGGAAGGGGATCATCTTCTAGGCCGCGTAGTGCTTCTTTCGTCGTGTTGGCTAACTCACTAGTGTAGCGACCGAAGGTGATGTTTGTTCCCTTGAGTAGCACCCGGAGACGGTCTAGCTGATCATTGACGAGCGCGTTGAGCGGATAGATGAGTACTGCTCGGACACCGGGAGAGGGATCGAGCAGTAAGTCGTTGAGAATGGGGATGAGGAAACACTCTGTCTTGCCGCTGCCAGTCCCCGACGACACAACTATACTGCGCTGATCGGCGCACAGTTTACGAATAGCCTTCTCCTGATGGCGGTAAAGCGGCGCGGTGAGCGGGAGTGGACGGTTGCGTTTGAAGCAGGGGAGCGTACGAAGTTTCGGGGTTAGCACACCTTGGTCACACAGGGCTTCCAGCGAGTCACCGACTTCATAAGGTGGCGCTATCTCCAGATACGGACCGTTAAACAGCGCACCAGGTACACTGATCGCTTGCTCGATGGAGGCGGCAAGTTCAGGTTCTTGCCCATCTCGGTTTACATCGAAAATGGTCGTTAGATAGTCCACCAGCGCATTTTGCAGAGTATGAGTTAGTTGAATGGGATTCACGCGTCAGCCTCTTTGCGATTGATCGTAGACACAGAAGGTTTCTACCCAAGTCAGGGCCCACAGCAGCAGAGCTGGACACGCTTGTTTTGCCGTGTACAGCATATCTTCTGGTTGAGGGACATTCTTGTGGGTGAAGTTGGCATTCGCGCGCACCCTCATCCCGATCTGGGAATGGTAGACGTTCAGGCGCATGAGAAGTGCCAGCAAAAGGACAACTTCGTCCAAGTGGAGTAACGACGAATGGAAACCTGTTTCGGGCTCACCGCTCACTGCTTGAACGAGCTCAAGCGTCAAACGGATCATTGGGAAGCTCTGATACACTTGCAGTTCACGCCTCAGCAAGCGCATGCTTCGAATCCAACTTCCGTTCACCAACTGTTTCTGGTCATCACGACTGCGTCTGTATTCAGTGATCCAATTGTCAGCCGCAAAACGATAGCCTTCGACGGTATGGAATTTGTCTAGGTTGATGGTATAGCGGCTTTTGGGTGCTTGAAGTTGGTTTTCCGTAAACAGGCGGTCTACAACTGTTACAGCCCAATTCGGACGAGGTTTCCACTCCACTGTCTGATGAACTTCTGCTAAACGCACAAGTCCTGTCCAGATAGCGCTGAGTTCATTTGGTGAAGCATCGAGATAAGCGCTGACAGGCATCTTAGCCAACCGCGCGTAATCGCTCGGCTTTAATACAACCTGTTTATTCTGACCTACACTCGACAGTAGCTCCGCCATCAAGTGCTTATCATCGAGAGATGCGTTGATCTCAACTCGTTCGCGACGTGCTGGTGTAGAGGGAGTCGACAAGTTGAGTCCCGATTTATACGCCTTAAAGCTCGGTTTCTTTATCTCAACAGTTTCTTGTGGAGCTACAGCAGGCTCGACCGGACGTGCCCGTTTGTGTCCCTGATAGGTGAACACGTGCCAACGCATCCCGCGCATTTCTGCACTAACGGTCACCGGTCCACCAATTCCCCTGATCTGATCGAATAACGCATCATCACCTAGAGGATTGTCGTAACTTCCCCAGCGTTGAGCGTAATATCACGAGAATCCGTCGTGTCGCCGCTCTCCATAATCCAGCGCAGTGAATCGTATCGATTACCACGAGCACGCAGCGTTACTCCAATGAGCTGCCCTTCGTAGACCGAATCGCCGTCCACGCCTTCTATCCAAGCATTGACACGGTTTATACTCCATGCCAGCGGAATGATTGTGTGCGAGAAACGTAAGCGTAACTTGCATAGATTGTCTTTCAATTCGTGCCATTCAACGAATAGCGCTTGGTCGACCGTTTGTAGCGTTGAGCCTTGTGGTAATTCAACGTGTTCTGCTTCTAAGCCTTGAATTCGCACAGAGGGTAAACATGTCGGCGAATAGATGATGTCGGGATTAGGGGGAGCAACTTCGATACCAGTTAGAAGTGTAAATTGCAGTGGCGAGGGAAGGATCGATTGCAGGTCACGGCGCAGATTGACGAGATAAGTTGCATTTGCGTCGGGGATGAGTTCTCCCAGATGGACTACGATCTCATCAGCACTTACTTCTGCTCGCCCTGTTTCAAGCAGTCGGTCCATGCGCAGTACCAAGTTGACCGCACCGCCTTTGAGGGAAAGTGTGATCCGATTCGCCCTCTCATTGAATTGAGGAATACGTAGATAAATGTCTCGGCTCATGAAAACGGGTGGTACAGAGACCGATATGTCTGCCAGGGGCGAATCGCCTTCGATACTCGGTTGTCCGACGGTGGTTTGCTTCTTCCCCCATTCTGCAATGACACTACCATCTTTCAAAAGACGAGTTGGCGGATGTAGTTCATACACTTCGGCGTTCCGGTGAGCTGCAGTCTCGCGCAGCATCGAGGTTGGTTCACGAATTTCCCGCGGCGTGAGGACTTGACCGTGATCCGTGTGGATCGCGATTCCCGCCGCTGTGCTCAAAAGCCAATCCCCTTCAGCAATCTCTGCATCATCAACAGGGATGCCGTACTGTCTCTGCTGAGTCAATCGAAACAGCATATATGGTTTAGTGGGCAGCGGCGGAACAGGGTTTTCGTACAGCATGTCTCCCTCTTCGGACAAGACATAGATCCACCCTGTCGATGATGGAGCGGGAATCAAGACTTCATCAACCAACCAACCATCGTCGTTTTCCCAAGGACGCAAATACTCGGTGACTCCATCCCCATGTACTGGCATTCCCTGTTGCTTGACCCATTGACACACATCAGGTTTTCCCGCTTCATCAGTGACCCGCAGATTCAATAACCGCAAAAACATCTCATCGTCTTCAAGTGACCAAACCCATTCAAGTCGCGTTTGCGCCTGTCGGGTGCTGGCGCGTCGTTCTACCGTTTGAGTGAGAACGTGAGCAATCTGATCCCACAACTCGCGTTCAATAGGGCTAGATAGCTCGCTACGAACAGCCTCGCTATCACCTTCCTGAACAAACAGATCGATTGCCCGTTTCATCTGCCGGATTAAGTGATAAGCGGTTTCACGCGTCTCTTCAGCACGAATGAACTGCTTCAAGCTCTTCGACTCGTAGTCCAGCTTAGTTTCGGCAAGCTGTGATGGCAAATGTTCAAGTGCCACATCCTGCATCAAACGTAAGTTTCGAATGAGCCATGCCGCAAAATCGGACTGCAAATAGAAAGGCAGGATCGCATGCCGATAAAGCGGACGTACTACGTCGCCACGATTGATCACGGGAAAGATCAGGTTATAGCGCTCCTCAAGATATAGACGAGACTTGAAGAAGAAATTGGCACACATAACCTGAAAGGATTGATCAGTCCCCTTAAGATGCCAGACCTTTTGTGCGAAGGGGCGCCAAAAACTGCGCGCGTCTTCATCGGAATATCGTGCACAGAAAACCATTGTTGTTGAGAAAAGCGCAGGGCAATTCGCTTCGCGCAGTGAAAGCCGACGGCCATTGGGAGCGAAACGACCTCGCAAAATTGCGCTTAGTTGCTCGAATGCTTCCCGGCTTACCGGGAGTTCGCCAATAAGCTCAACGCGGCGAAATGCTAAGCGCAGCAGTTGCTCAATTTCGCTGATGGACAAGGATGCTCGAATTCCACCCATTGCGAGCTGTTCCAAGAAATTGTCTAGTTCGTCCTTCAGAGAGGTCTCAGGTTCATGCTTATCGAACTGAAATCGCACTTCATCAGACAATTTCCAAGTTAGAGTTGCTTCCTCTACAGGAAGATCGATCAGTTCGATAGACGAAACATCAAAAATCGGCAAGGCATCTGTGCTGGGCAAGTCGGGAGTTGGAGCAACCGCCTTGTCCATGTTAGGTGCGGAGTCAACTGCAAGCACGAGATCTTCTTGGACACTTATTGGGGAAGGCTGTTCGTGATCAGAGACTGTAAACTCCAATTCACTGAAACTCGGGGCATCGATTTGGGCAGAGGCGTCAACGGCTTGGTCTTCTCCGCTTTCGTCGTTAAGTTCTAACTGTTCTGGATTCAACAGTTCAGACGTTATCGGCGTGTCTATTGTCGGGGTTGGCGAAACCATTTCCTGAAAGAGTGGCGGTTGCACAGCCTCAACAATAGGTTTTTCAACGATCTCCGGATGTGTTTCAATTTCAATCACTGGCACATCGAAGGCCGTTGGAACTTCCAGTCGCTTACCCTCGCCGACTTCTTCATCCATATCAGCCACAAGTACATCATTTTCTTCAACGGGATCAAGAAATCGCGATAAGACAGAGAAGTCTTCTGGTACGAGGTGGGGCACATTTTCTTCCTCGTCTGCGGCTAAACGAGTTCCATAAGTATCAGACATTTCAACAGCAACATATTGCGTGACGAGTTCTTCAAACTCCGTCTCTTCTGATGATGGAGCTGATGAGGATTTCTCAGCGTTACCGACGACTGGCGAGACTCTAGAACCTGTGGCAGTGGAAATACGTGCAATGCGTTGTTTTAGGGGCAGGATTAGGATTTCGAGAAATGTTCTGAATAAGGATTTCATTTTTCCCCAGTTACAACATATATTCATTCACCTTTCATTCTATAATGACTTCTTAGCTCGTTTAACATAAATTGGTGCTGGAGCCGTAAATTTTATAAGTAATTCATAAACCTAGCGCGAAATGCTGAAGACTACGAAAATATCGCTCCATACCTACCATCAAAATGTCGTTATGACCAGCATGAGGGATGCGGAGCATGGTTTTGTTTTCAGCAGCAGAAGCATCGTAGAGCTGTTGACCCTGTTCGACCGGCAGGAGTTGATCCGCTTCGCCGTGAATGACCAGCAGCGGCAGCTTCACATTCTGCAATTTGCGCGCGTTTCCGACAGGCGCGAGAACCTGTTCAGGCAGTGAAAACATTTCTGGTTGGATACCGAGCCGTCGTATCACTGAGGGCATGTCGGCAAAGCCGCTTTCGATGATCAGCCCTTTGAAGCGATCTGGGAAGGTGTACGCTAGATGCACCGCAGGGGCGCTGCCTAAAGATCGCCCCATCAAGAACACTGGCACATCGCCGACCTTTGCGTTGCTCAAAATAGAAGGCAGCGCCGCTACGACCGCCTCCGCATCACTGAGCAACTTGCTGGCGAGCGGCGACCCTGTACTCCAACCGTATCCGCGGTAGTCGACGACCAGCAGTGATATACCAATATCGAAAAACAGACGTGCAATCCCGTCATAATCGCTGACGATTTCGCCGTTGCCATGAAAATAGAGGATGACGGGCGCGGCAGCCTGATGAATGTAGAAGCGATAGCCAAGTGAGACTCCGTCCGCAACTGGAATGCTACCATCAACCGCTCCCGCGATGTGGCTGCTTCCCGGACGATCTGCGCGCGGATAGAAGAGCATCGACGTGATCAACGGATTGTCAAGTGGATGGGTTGACATGCACTTCTCTCCTGATTGAGGCTGCTATATCATCATTGAGTATAGGCACATTCAGACGCGCTGCATCAAAATCGGCCTTTAGCCTACCATCACTTGTGAAACAAAGGGGGACTAATGAATCATTCCTGGCAGGATTTTGCAAATGCGGCACCTGAACTTGCGGCGTATGGTGAACAACGCTTCAAAGCCGCACCGGCATATCTAGCAACCGTCCGCGCAAATGGACTGCCCCGCGTCCATCCGGTCACACCGATTATCGCCGAGGGGCATCTCCTATTATTTATGGAACCAACTTCGCCCAAAGGTCACGATCTCCAACGGGGTTCCGGTTATGCGCTGCACGCTGCGGTCGCCGATAGCGGTGGTGGCGCAGGGGAGTTTTCCGTGACAGGCCACGCTGTTCTGACCGACGATCCCGTCCTGCGCGAACTTGCCACACGCTATGGCTACCAACCGAAGGACATCTACATTTTGTTTGAGCTGAGTGTCGAAAGTGCGTTTTCGACGACTTATCCGGACGGCGGTGCCCCAGTACGGCAAAACTGGAAGGTAGCGACCAGATAATGGACGACAGCTACATGCTTCATCCGATTGGCGTTATCCGCTCTGACCTCACGGCGCTCGACGCTGCGCCGCGGCAGGGCTACGAAGGCGCTCCTGACGCTTGGATCGAAGTTTTCCCACCATTTGAGGAGGCGCTTCATAGAATTGGCGTGGAGGATGAGCTCATCATTCTCACTTGGTTGCATCGTTCTGCGCGTGATGTGCTTCAAGTGCATCCCCGCGGCGAGATCGAAAACCCGCTCACTGGGGTTTTTGCGACGCGTTCCCCGGCACGCCCGAATCCCATTGGTCTACATCGCGTGACTGTGCTTGAGATAACCGGGGTTCGCTTGAAAGTCGGTCCCATCGAAGCGATTGATGGTACGCCCGTTATTGATATCAAAGCGGTACTATCTCAGATGGATGACCTGTAAAAATGCGACTCTGATCGGCGGAAAAACCGATCAAACTGGTCAACCTGGTCAGGAAATACTGATGACAGTGACGCATTTGATCGGTTTTGCCACTATCACAGCCCACATTGTCGAGCACGCAGCCAACATCCCCTAGAGGTTTACCCTTACTCAACTAAACGCCCTGTCGTGATGCCCCACCGCGTTAGATGATTCGCACCGACCGTTTCCATCGCCGTATCGTCAATAAATCGAGGTGACTGCTTTCTCCGATGCGTCGAACTCATAAAACGGATGACTGTGGCTGAGCCGAAATGGTGGACACAGAAATTGTCCGCTAGAATGATCAACAAGCGTTAGAGAGTCTAGTGCACGAGGTTTTCTCACCAGAAAATTGTCTATGTATATCCGTTTGCCGAGCTCCGGTGCGCTGAGTGACCAGAGGGCGGGACGATCTCAGCATGCGTCGGCTAGTACATACCCGTGTCGGTCACGGAGCATGTGCTCTGTTTGTTAGGGAAGGATGTTTTGTCGATTCGATAGTCAAGTAGATTTTGAGCGATTATGCTGAAAAGATTACGCGATTACGTCAACCAGTCGTTTCGAAGACGGCTGTTATTCTTCTTTGTCCCCTATATTGTCGCGCTCCTCATCGCGATGACGCTGCTGTTGTTCAACAGCTTCTTTAACACGCTCAAACAGGAAAAAGAAAACAGCACCCGCACCCTTGTGTACCAGATTCGCGACAATTTCGACTACTACTACCGCGATATCAAGAACATCATGGCGTACATCAGTATCAACGGTGATGTGCAGCAGGCGCTGACACGGTATGAGACTATGAGCTTCGCGGAACAGTACTTTCTCAATAACCGCATTGCGAATGCGTTCAGTAACGTCAACGTCTTCAAAAACTTCATCAACGACATCATCATTATCGGGCACAACGGGTATGTGCATAACCTGCCCAACTATTATGCTGTCCAAGAGACGTATGACTGGTTAGCGCAGGACTGGTTGCAGACGTACCATCCGTCGGGCAATTCAAACTTTGGTTTCACCGGCCCTCATTTAGCGAACTACTATGTGGCGAACTCTCCAGCGCGCTGGGTAGTCTCCTCGGTGCTGCCCCTGATGATTCAGGGACGGACGCTCGGCTATGTGCAGGGGGATATCGACTATGAAAAGCTGCGCGATGGGCTGGATACCGTCTATCGGCAGAACGAGATCGAAATCACCGTCGTGACCACCGACGGCGTGATCATTTTCGACCGCGACTTGAGCCGAGTGAACACTCCACTTGATCCGGCGCTGTTGAGCCAGCTTGAAGCCACAGAAGGTACCTTCGTCAATCAGGGACAGGGCGACAGCAGCCTGAATGTGTACTTGCAGTCAGAAGTGACGGGGTGGTATCTGATTGCTTCGATACCCTATTCCGCGCTCCTCAACCCCGCGTATCAGGTTTCCAGCACGATCCTGTTCGTCATTTTGCCCGTCAGCTTGTTGATTGCGCTGGCGCTGTTCCTGTTTCTCTCCGACCAGATCCGGCAGCCGTGGAGCAAACTGGTGCATCGGATCGAGACCGTGACCGTCGCGGATTACGAACCCGCTCAGATCGATTACGGAGTGGGGGAGATCGCCGAGCTGGGGGACAAGTTTGAGGCGATGCTCGCGCTGAATAAACAGCTTATCGAGCAGGTGTATGTGGCGGAGATCTGCAAGAAAAACGCTGAGTTGTATGCTCTACGGGAGCAGATTACCCCGCATTTCGTCTACAATTCGCTGCAAGTCATCAAGGCCGAAGCGATCTTTGCCAAAAATAAAGCGATTAGTCAGGTCGTCACCGCGATTGCCGAACTCCTGCGCTACTCGATGGATACGCGCGCGTCTCAGGTGACGGTGGCCGACGAACTCAACTACGTCCGCAACTACCTCGACATCTACAAACGGCGCTATATCGGCAAATTCGAATATCAGATCGATGTCCCTGAGGCGATGCTGTCCTGCCGCATGCAGAAGATGGTCTTACAGCCGCTGGTGGAAAACTGCCTGAAACACGGCTTTGAAAATATGAAAACGGGTGGCTGCATTCAAATCACCGGGCGGCGCGAGGGCGACGATTGCGTCTTTGAAGTGCAGGATAATGGCAAGGGGATCGCGGCGGCAAAGCTCCTGCGACTGCGAGAGGAGCTGGACACTGCCGATCAGGCCGGGGTAGAAGGCATCGGGTTATTCAACGTGCATCAGCGGATTGTCATGGAATACGGATTGGGCTATGGTATCCGAGCGATTGAGAGCCAAGAAGGAGCGTACACACGGATTATTTTGAAAACATAGGAGTTTTAGGGTGTACAAGGTCATTTTTCTCGACGATGAACTAATTACCTTACAGATGCTGGAGAGCGCGATCGACTGGCAACAATACAACATTGTTCCAAGCGGGGTGGCGACGGATGGTGAAGAGGGACTCGCGCTGTTTGAGCAGATCCAACCGGATATCATCATCGCGGATATCCGCATGCCGAAGATGAACGGCATTGAGTTCGCTCGTGCGATCCGCCAGACCCGGCGACCCGTCAAGATCATCCTTTTGTCAGCGTATGCCGAGTTCGAATACGCGCAGAGCGCCTTAACCTATCAGATCAGCGACTATCTCCTGAAACCGCTGGATGAGAACAAATTAGAGGCGGCGGTGGCGCGGATCGTTCAGGAGTTAGATCGCGACACAACCGTGAGCAGCACCATCGAAAACTATCGGCTGGAACGGGCTGAGAAGCTGCTTCAGCGCACTTTGAGCGAGTATCGCGACAATCCCAGGACCGTAGAGTTGCCCGTCGAGGTCGCTGCCCAGCTGCGCGCCGCTTTTTCCCAAGCTGATTGGCTGCTGCTGCTCGTTCGGGTGGCCGATCCTGCCGAACTTCACGTGGCTGTGGATGCTGAAGGAATCGGACTTTTTCTCAAGGATCGGTTTGGTCCGCACACGCCCGTCGTGTCGATCAGTCCGGTAGAACTGGTCGTGTTGTGCGCCGAGCAGGCGGTTCAGCGGCAGTTAGAGGAAATTGTCACGGGACTGCGGCTGCGCTCACAACCGATCAAAGTCGGCATGAGTCGGATACCCGAGTCCTTCGACCTGCTTCAAGCTGTGCGCCAGACAGAGAATGCGCTCGCGGTCGGCTACTATACGGGTGGCACTCTCCATGTGTACCGAGAGTGGCAACCTTTCTCGGATGATCTATCCATCAAGCTGTCCGACTTTGAGCCAGCCATCACCGAATTGGTTGAGCAAGGGAACAGCGGCGGGTTGATTGAGCAGTTACAGCGCCACTTGATGCCGATGTTCAGCCGTCAAGTCAAACCAGAGCTGATCGAGACGCTGCTGGTCGATTTTTCGAATTGGGTCAAAATTGCGCTCACTAAGCAGTATCCGGGGGTAGTATTCAGCGAACTGGCGGCGGTTGAGCGCTATCGCCTCCGCGCCTGTGCCACCCAAGCGGCGCTGCTGGACTTTCTCGCTCGCTGCTTAGAGGGCGTGGCTGAAGCGGTACGCGGCCTGCTCGCGGATGATCCCGGCTACTACATCGTCAAGCGCGCTAAGGATTATGCACGGGCTCACTACACGGAGACGGATTTATCGCTGCAAGCCGTAGCCGACCATGTTGGTTTGAGTAAAAATCACTTCTCGCGCGTGTTCCACAAGACAACCGGGGTCAAATTCTGGGATTATGTGACGCAGCTCCGCATCGATAAGGCGAAAGAACTGCTCAAAGGGAGTAATCGCTCCAATTCGGAGATCTGCCACGAAATCGGGTATGAGAGTGAGTTTTATTTCAGCAAAATCTTCAAGAAAGTTGTCGGCGTAGCCGCACAGGAGTTCAGACGACGATGAAACCAGCGCCAGCCCCTTTGTTTCGCGACCCGATCTATGATGGAGCCGCCGATCCGGTCGTGATCTGGAATCGCGAGGAGCAGTCGTGGTGGCTGCTCTATACGAACCGCCGCGCCAATGTGGAATGTCCCGGCGTGGCGTGGGTGCATGGGGCGGAGATCGGGATCGCCAGCTCGTCTGACCACGGGCAGACGTGGCGCTACCGGGGCACGCTGCAAGACTTAGAATTTGAACGCGGGCGAAATACCTTCTGGGCACCAGAAGTGCTGTGGCACGAGGGGCTCTATCACCTGTATGTGAGCTATGTCCCCGGCGTGCCGCAGGACTGGTCGGGAAGCCGCTCGATTGTGCATATGACCAGCCGCAACCTGTGGGATTGGCAGTATGCAAGCACCCTGAGCTTGTCGTCGGATCGCGTGATCGATGCGGCGGTGATCCGGCTGCCGAACGGGCGTTGGCGCATGTGGTACAAGGACGAAGTTAACCACGCGCACACCTATGCTGCCGACAGTGACGATCTGTATCACTGGACGGTGCGCGGCCCGGTGATTACCGACTGTGCGCATGAAGGTCCGAATGTGTTTGTGTGGCAGGGCAGCTACTGGATGATCACCGATTTCTGGAATGGACTCGGCGTCTACCGCTCAGACGATGCGGAACACTGGGAGCGCCAGTCGATTCCTCTTCTCGCCGCTCCCGGCCAGCGGCGCGATGATGGTGTTATTGGCGGCCATGCCGACATCGAAGTCCAGGGCGAGCGCGCCTTCATCTTCTATTTCACGCATCCGGATTGGGATCGCACGCGGCATTACGGTATGCACGACAATCATCCCTATCACGTGAAGCGCACGGCCATTCAGGTAGCGGAACTCGAATTCCGCGACGGCGTCATTGTGTGTAATCGGGACAAAGATTTCGATTTTACGCTCCTGCCGGGAGCGGATTAGTCAAGACGGGATTTGTCCAAAAATGCGACCGCAGAACTCCGTATTTTTGGACAAAAGTGATATTTTCGGTCATTTTTTCTTGCAGAAGTTCCTGTCACACTGTACTCAAGACCCGTTGGCCGAAAGCAGACGCTGACGGATGAAGAATAGGAGCTTCTAATATGAAGAAGAGTTTGTTGAGTCTTTTGGTACCTGTCGTCGTTCTTTTTCTCTTGGTGAGCGCCCCGAGCTTCGTCGTCCCGGTCGCCGCGCAGGATGCCGCCGTTTCCGGAACTTTGAGCTTCTTGAGCTGGTACACGCAGGATCAGTATCAGCCGGTGCTGGATGCGTTTCTCGCGCAGTACCCGGATGTCCAGATCGACTATCAGAATGTCCCACCGGCGAACAACCAGTACGTGCAGCGCCTGCAACTGCTAGCCAGTTCTGGTGAACTGCCGGATCTCTTCTACTCCGGCCCGCCGATCACTCTAATGGCGGAAAATGGCTATCTGGCCGACATCACCGATCTCGAAGTTGTTCAGGCGCTGCCCGAAGGCTACAAGCAGTACTACACCTACGAAAATCGCGTTTACGCCTATGCGCCGGATGCGTGGGTCGGTGGCGTCTTCTACAATATCGCCCTGTTCCGCGATAACAACATCGCCGTTCCGACCACATGGGATGAATTCATCGCGGCGTGCGCGGCTTTCTCTGAATTGGGCATTAAGCCGATCACCATGTCAGCCGACTCGATCCCGGATCTGATCTACTGGCTGCACAACACCGAAGTGCTGTCGCAAGATCCTAATTTCGATGTGCGCATCAACACAGGCGAAACGACCTTCAGCGAAGGGTATCTGGATGCGCTGACCACGTGGAAGACGCAATTGGTTGACACGGGCTACATTTCGCAGGATACGGTCGGCCTGACGGACGATCAGCGCTTCACCGAATTTGCGACCGGCACCGCCGCGATGACGATTTCCGGCCCGTGGGCGGTGAACGGGATCATGGAGAAGAATCCGGATCTTGAACTCGGCCTCTTCCCCTTCGTTGGCAGCACCCCGGAACGCGCTTACACGGTTGGCGCGGTGAACGTGGGCATCGCCATTTCGGCCACGGCACAGAACCCCGCAGCGGCAGAAGCTTTCATCAATTTCCTCGGTTCGCCGGAAGGTCTGGCGCTGTACCAGCAGGTGACGGGCAATTTCATCGGCGCGGACATCGAATATGAGATCAATCCGGTCATGGAACCGATTCGCCCGCTGGCAGAAAACGGTCAGTTTGCCTTCCCACCCGTCTTCTGGACTTACGGGAACACCCTCGCGCCGAGTCTGATCCGCGGCACGCAGGAGATCATCCTCGGGACGCTCACGCCTGAAGAACTCGTACAGCAGCTCGACGAGCAGCAGGCTGAACTTGCGGCCAGCGGCGGCTAAGCTCAGCAGTTGGGTTCGCTAAAGGTGAACCGCCTGATCGACACCCTACAGGTCAGGCGGTTCATCCCCAAAGCGGATGTCCACTACCAGCAGTCAGGTCAGGAGAACATGATGACCGAAAAGGGTATCCGCCTCTCGCTTTCCCAAGGGTTTGCACGAAGAGCGTCGAGACGATCCGCGAAAGATTTCTTCAAAGGCAATCTCACCTACATTCTTTTTGTCCTTCCCGCTTTCACGATCTACACGATATTGACCATCATTCCCCTTGTGAACACGGTGATCTACTCCTTCACAAACTTCAATGGGTTGTCGCCCAACTATGAGTTTGTCGGGATTGGTAACTACCTACGGGCTTTCTCCACACGGAATGCGGCGACCGCTTTCGGCAACAGCATCACCTATGCGCTGGTCGTCCCGATTTTGATCACGCTGCTCGCCCTCCCGCTGGCGCTGCTGCTCGACAGTCAGATGAAGACGCGCAACATCCAGCGAGCGATCTTCTTCTTCCCATCGGTGATTAGCTCACTGTTCCTCGGTTTTATCTGGAATTTCATCCTTTCGCCGTCGAATCAGGGGTTGATCAACAGTTTGCTGCTGTCCGCGGGCCAGCAGAAGTTACTGCTGCTGGCCGACCCGCGCGCGGCGATGGTTTTGCTGATTCTAGTGAGTGTGTGGGCGAGTACGGGTTGGCATGCCTGCATTTACCTCGCCAATCTGCAAGTGATCGACCGGACCTTTTACGAAGCAGCGGATATTGACGGCGCGAACGGTTGGCAGAAATTCCGGTTCATCACGCTGCCGAATCTCGCTCCGGCGATGACGGTGAGCGTGATGTTCCTGCTCATCGGCAGCCTCAAGGCGTTTGATCTGCCGTTCGCTTTGACCAATGGTGGTCCGGGCTACGCGACGACCATGATCACCCAGACGATCATCAACGAAGGCGTCAATTCCAATCGAGTCGGGTTTGCATCGGCGATGTCGGTGCTGTTCCTGCTATTGATTGGCGTGGTGACCGCGTTCCAAGTGGGGATATTAGGCCGCCGGGAAGAGAAGCTGACATGAAAAAGTATCGGTTGTCGACGTTTGTCAGCGAAATCATCATGCTGGGCATCTGCGCAGTGTTCGTAATCCCCATCTACTATCTGGTGGTCAGCACATTCAAGTCTCAGGCGCAAATCATCGACTCGCCGCTTGGACTACCGACCGCTGTAAACTTTGATAACTACCTGCGCGCGTTGGAAGGGATTGACTTTTTCAAGCATTTCTTCAATTCACTCCTCATTACGGTGGTCTCAGTGGTGCTGATCATCGTGTTTGGCTCGATGGCGGCCTATACGATTGCTCGGAAAACGAGCCGTTTTACTAAGATTCTGCGCGCTTACTTCCTCGTCGGGTTCATGGTGCCGCTGCAAACGACGATGCTCCCCCTGTTCCTGATTATGAAAAGCTTTGACCTGATCAATACGTATCAGGGATTGATTTTCCTGCACAGCAACGGTGCAGTGTTCGCTTTGTTCCTGTACACGGGCTTCATCCGCGCCATGCCGCGCGACTTGGAAGAGGCCGCATTTGTCGACGGCGCAGGCGTATTTCGCACCTTCTGGCAAATCATTTTCCCGCTCTTGCGACCCGTGACCGCGACGCTCGTCATCTTCAACACGATCTGGATCTGGAATGATTTTCTGTTGAGCTACCTGTTCTTGAGTTCCACGGACAAGGCTACGCTAACCATGCAGGTGTACAACGGTGTCGGCCAGTATTTCACCGATTGGTCGATCATGATGCCGATGCTGGTCTTGGCGATGCTGCCGATGGTCATCTTTTATTTGTTCATGCAGCGCCATATCGTCAGCGGTTTGACGGCGGGTTCGTTGAAGGGGTAACCCGATTACAGAGATGAGCAGATCTGTGCAGGGGAAAACAGGCGTAGGGCGCAGCAATCGGGAATCGTCAATAATCCCCCACATACTTTCGCGCCCCAGTTGACCTGATTTTGACGGCTTCCCCACGCTTGCATGGCGCGAAATTTGCATTTGAGAAGGCGAAAAACTCTACATGGACTGCATACTCTACATACTCTTCATGGATCGAGGCTTCCTATGTAGAGTATGCAGAGTATGTAGACAATGAAGTGTTTTTTGAGATTGCATCAACGAGTTGGTCAGCGTTCTGGTGTAATCAACTCGTTGATGCATGAGTTAAATCACGAGACGGCGGCAATCTCGTAACGACGCATCATATCGAGTACCACATCCCGACGGATGCAGTACATCATGCCGTCCATCTGACGCTTGCGATTGCCCGTGTCCAACAATTGCAGTCGCGTCATGATGTGGGCAATCCATTGAGCGTGCCCCAGTTGCTCAACTGGTTGTCCAAGGAGTCGGGCGACGTGTTCGCGAACCTGAGACGCTTTGATCCACATCTCGCCCACCGCATTTCGTGTCATCAGTTCCAACGACTGCAAAACCGCTTCTTCCCGGTCGCTGAGCGCCTTGCCTTCGCTCATCTGCTCGTCCCACTGCGCCGCCTCAGAGATTGCGTCGAGCAGCCCTGTTACCCCGCCTTCCTCCTCGAAGAAGGCGGCCAGCGCGACGAGCGGCGACCACAGCTCACCCGACCGGTTGTGCAACTTGTGCAGATCGGGGCGGTCGAAGTAGTTGCGGTGAATCGCTTCGAAGTGAGTCAGTGCCAGTGTGTAAAGCTGGTGACGTATCTCCGACCCGTCGAAGTTGGGCGGGAGGCACAGCATTTTCTTATCCGTGCGGCGCATCGGTATGGCAATGCACCGGGAGGCGAGAATGTCTTCCAAGCCGGCTATCGCGGCGAGGATCTTCGGTGAATACACGTCGAACGCCTGCGGTTTCATGTCCTCGCCGATCAAGCGAATGGCGGGCATCCCTGCCTTGTAGCCGCTGTTAAGCAGTTGGCGGATCTGCTGCATGCCGGGATCTTTCGGATTATGGTAGCGTTCCGCTTCGTCAATGCCTACTGTACAGCTTGTTGTGTGGATGAGGCGGAACATCGCCGCCCCGGTCGGATCAGAGGTGGTGACCATGTTGAAGGCAATCGGCTGAAGCACCCGCATCACCGTACTCTTGCCGCTGTTCTTCGGTCCGTTCAAGGCGAGGTAGGGGTATGCGGGGAACATCGTATAAAGATAGGTTCCACAGACCCACAACGTGAGAATGCGGCTCTCAATCGGTGAGCGGAAATCGACGTACTGCGTGAACAGATCATGCACCGACTGAAACACCTCGCCCGCGCTGACCGTTTCCCCGTTGAGGAAGCGCTGAATATCGCCGTAGCGCCAGCGCCGTAGGAATTCGCTGCCTTCGGGCAGCACCCGCAAGGCGATCTCCTGCCCGCCGATCTGCAAGACCTGCTTATCCGTCAGACGCTTGATTTCACGCTTGCTGGTGATGAGATACGGCTGAACGTTGAGGCGATCATCCTTGGTGCGTTCAAGGATGCACGTGGTCACCAGTGCCAGATCGCGATGAAATCCGAGCGCAGGCGACAAAACTGGAATACCATCATCGACGATCCCCGGCATTTCCTCCTCCTTCTCTTCCGGTGCTTTCGAACGGGCAGCGCGCAGCATCTCGTTGAACGTGGCGCGCTTCACGCCCAATTCCGCCAGCGCTTCTTTGAATTCTGCCAACGCAAAGCGATCCAGATCGGCCGCTAGGGTGAATAGATCGCGGATCGCGTCCTGTCGTTCTAGACCTTCCAACCGCTCGACGCGGGCAATTTCCGCACCGATCCAACTTTGCGCACGGTTGAGCATCGACCGGGCATCCTCCTCGGTCGCGCTGTGCTGCGCCAGCCATTCGTTCGCGTCCTTCACGGCACTGGGGAACTGGGGCAGATAAGCTGCACGGCCTAAGGCCGCTGCAATCGAGCGGCTTTGCTCACGTGCATCGTCGGTGTTGTCCAGCGCGACGAAGACACGCTTATGGCGTTTGAGCAGCGCCAGCAGATCGTCCGAGAGTTTCATCCCGCCGAGCGCGATTGCCGGGATGTTCCATTCCGCAAACGTGATCGCATCTGCCTGACCTTCGACCACAACCACGCGATCCGAATCGGCACTGTACGCATGATTGTAGTACGGCTGCCGGTCACCGAGGATTTCACGCGGCGGGTTGTAGTGGCGTTTGCCTTCCATCGACCGTCCGCTCAAGTACATCAGCTGACCTTGATCGAGGTGGATATACACGATCATTTCGGCTGGAAACTTGTGCAGTACGGAACGCCATTTATCCGGCAGGTTGATGTCGGCGAGCAACGTGCGCTTGTCGAGCGGTATATAGCCGATCCGCGCCGCCTCGACGGTTTGACGCTGCCATCCGCGCTTCTCAGTGACATAAGCGAGCGCAGCCGGAGTCTTGAGCAGCGCATCATGCAGTCGAGCAATCAACTGGCGTTCTGCCCAGACAGGCGACTTACGAACATCCTCATTGGTATCCAGCGAAATCCCAGTCCTTTCTGCGAGAAACTTCACCGCCTCCATAAACATCGCCGCATTGCGGTGATCCCATGTTGAGCTGTATTTGAGTAAATGCCGCCCGACAAAATCGAACGCGTCGCCCTGTTCGCCCTGCGAGTTCCAGAAGTACCAACCGGTCGCCGGTACAACGACGAGGCTATCATGCTCCACGCCGACAAAACGCGTCCCCGATTTTTTGAGGACAAACTTTTCCGCGACCAGCGCCTCAATCGAGCTGCGGGAACGGATGAGATTCAGATCCATTGACATTTGAGTTTCCCCGGTTACGAGCAAATCAAAGCTGGGGGCGCGCAGTTTTTCCGCGCCCAACGGGAGAATTTCAGTTGCAGGCAAACCGGGGCTGTGATACATTGAGGGTGTCCAGTCCTACAATGTATCTGTTTTCCCCAGCCCACCTGTGCGTTTCTTTGGTGGGTCTTTTTTTATCCGGGTGGAGGTCGGATTGTGCGCCTCATGGAGTTAAAGCTTGCCTTCCGCTCGAAGTTTGTCATGGATATCGAGAACATCCTCGAGGTATCCCCAGACCACCTCTAGCCGCACACAGGCTAAACTCGGTGTTCGAAAACGTTTGAGCAGCAATTCGTGGAACTCTTCCGGCGGCGGTAGGTCTTCGTTTCGGATGATGTCGATCAACTCAAGCGCCTGTTCGCGCTGTTCCTCAGTCATTTCGAGTCCTTTCGTGACGATTGGTTCACATGTGTGAACTTATGAGTCGGAAGCGAGCTCAGCCGCCGCGAGTGCCAGCTCAGCAAGGCGTTGGAGGTAAGCACGTGTCATGTGGACATCACGCTTTTCGCGATAGATCACTTGAGCAAGGTTGGCAGCATCTTTCTTATCGAGATCGCGCATAATCAGCCGCCCAAGCTTCACGATATGTGGTGGTATCTCATCCTCAACAGGTTTCTCTGGTGAGACTTCCCCTTCGACTATTACCTGAACTTGTCGTCCAGTTAGGTTGAATTGGATGATCTGTTGCACCATCTCTGCCTGATCTTCCGTTGGTAGTTTCAAAACATACCGAAGCAGGCCCTCTTCAAGGTCATAACGATCTGCCAGTTCCATCGCCTCGTCCGACAGATCGAGCAAATTCTTGAAGTAGCTGAAGTAGCCCTTTTTGACTCCCATTGCCGAGTAGACCAACTGAGCGTACTCGCGTGGCAAGCGCAGATTTTTTGCTTGTCGATAGAAGTCATTTGTGACCGCATAAGCAGGGATTTCGTAGCCATGCACAGCGAGCAGAAGCAACGCAGATTGGCGTGCCATCGCAATAGCGGTCAATCCCGTGCGCGATGTGTTCTCTTTGGCTTGCCGGAAGACGGATGTCTTTTGCGTTGGCACAATGATGCACGGGATCATGCCATCACCCGTATATCCGGGAATGAAATCGCGGAGCAGCCATGTCGCCCAGTAGCGGCGCTCGCCCGTTTCGATGCGATATAACCGCGTCACGCCTTCCGACACATCCACCACGGTGATTGGGTTGACCTGCCCATCATCGTTGATGGTGACGGCCAGATTGACCAAATCGCGGAGCAAAATTTCCTCCGGCGAGAGTTTTGCTTCACCGTCGTCATCGTTCTCGCTTTCCGGGTTGGGCAGCAGTTCCAGCACGTTGCTAAACGGACGTCCGCGCTGACGAGCGGCCACCTGCACAAGCTGAACGAGTTCGCGCAGTGCCTGCGTTGGAGTCAGACGGTTGTGATGGAAAGCGGTATGTATCCGTTCAGGCAGAACGCGGCGCGGCTGCACCGGATCAGGACGCACCAATTCCAGAAGGATGCGCTCAACCCGGATTGAGTTATCCGCAAACTGCTGTGGATCGAAATCGAGCATGTCGGCGCTGACCGAGTCGAGCAGGGCTTGAGTGCGATCAATCTGTCGCTTGGACATCACGCACCTCCCATGCGGCGGACGAGCGTCGCGAC
Source organism: Candidatus Flexifilum breve (assembly GCA_016717205.1). Lineage (GTDB taxonomy): Bacteria > Chloroflexota > Anaerolineae > Aggregatilineales > Phototrophicaceae > Flexifilum > Flexifilum breve. Next base: position 260,436 of record JADKGC010000002.1, on the reverse strand, counting down.
AAGCTGGGTGTAGGCTTTGCTGGCAGGGGCGTTGGGGTCGTAGGTGAAAATGCTCTCGTGATTCCGATGGGCGTAGGAAACCGCTTCATTGGCGGGGATCACGCCGCACAACAGCTTGCCCAACACGCTGTGTGCTTTGATGTCCCCCAGCAGATCGTTGTGCCCACGCACCCGCTTATCCACCTTCGTGACGAGGATGCCGCTGATCCGCAGGTTGGGATGCCGCCAACCTTCGCGGATCTCGTTGATTTTGCCGATGACACTCATCAACCCGACCGTTTCCAGATAGCGCGGTTCGACCGGAACAATCGCATCGGTTCCAGCGATTAAACCTATTTCAGTCATGAGCGAGAACGACGGGCGCGTATCAATGACAACGGCGGCATATAGATTGGCTATCTTCGAGAGCGGATCGGCGAGGCGATAGGGCGCGCCCGCCACACCCATCAATTCCCGCTCAGCACCTTCGAGCAGGGGAGAGGCGGGCAGGACATGCAGATCGGTGTCCCACAGGCTCGGAACGATGCACTGCGTCAGGATATGCGGTGCGTTTTGGCGATCGGCCATCAGCACGCTGTAGAGGCTGTCATCAACGCCGTAGTCCTTATGCCCGGTCGTGATGAGCGTCGCGTGCGCCTGCGAGTCAGTATCAACCAGCAGGACGCGCGAATTCGCTGCCTGCGCATGGCGCAGTACGTTGGCAATGCCGAAGGCGATGGTGGTGGCGGACGTAGACTTGCCTACGCCCCCTTTGTGGTTGGTCAAAACGAAAACCGGTGTCACAGTTAAACGCTCCTCTTCTCGCGTCGAACGAATGATGCCGGGCGCTTGAAAACCACACGCTTCAGAACTGTGCTAGACTGAAATCGTGTCAGGTCAAACGCTCGACACTCTTCAAAGCGGGCGGGAGAGCAGTACTCTCCCGTTCGCAACGAAGTCAGACCTTCGCCAAGAGGCGTTCAACCTGAGCGTGTTGGTGATAAGTAATGTGGATTAAGAAATCGGCGTCCGGACGAGGTGAGGGGCGTCTTTTCTCGTCTACAGTCTCTGAGTGTACGCTGAAAGCGGAGATGAGTTACTCATCTCCGCTTTTTTGTTACCCCTTGGCGATGGCAGTTACTGATCCCTCCACGTCTCCAGTACCCGCGCGCCAAGAAGCTCCAGAACAAACAACTGCCCCCGCCACTGATTTGGTTGCCGTAGGGGGCAAGCAGGCGGCTTTCCAGCACGCTGAGGTCATTCGCCGCCACGCCGCGCACACTGCCCAACCCATCGTTGACCATCCACTGTCAGTTCCCCGCCGCGTGATGTACTCCAAGTCATCCCCGCGGCGAGATCGAAAACCCGCTTACAGGTGTTTTTGCAACGCGCTCCCCGGCGCGCCCGAATCCTATCGGCTTGCATCGCGTGACTGTGCTTGAGATCAATGGATGCCGCTTAAAAATCGGTCCCATCGAAGCAATTGATGGGACGCCTGTTATTGACATCAAAGCGGCACTATCCCAGTTGGATGACTCGTAAAATGCGACTCTGATCGGCGGAAAAACAGCTCAAACCGATCAAAATGGTCAAAGCTGAATGCTCTTTTTTGACCAAAACGGGAACGTGAAAGCGCAATCTGAATTCTCAACGATTCGTGTTAGCTGCGCCGCGCAGCCAACGCGAATAGCTCAAGATTGTCGCAGTTGAGTTTCGCTTTGGGTAGAGCAAGGACAACAATAATCAGAAGATAATCCAATGAATGACGTAATTTTCTATTGCACGTCATCGGCGGTTGATGTATCGTAAAACAAAATAAGAGAAACACACGTATGATTTTCTTGAAATTGACACTTACTCCACTCCTCATGGCTCCATCTGCCTAACTCAAGAAATCGGAAGATATTCCATCATGCGTTGTGCCTGTCTCTCTGAGGAGCAGCGATTTGATGCGCTTTGTTCAATTCATTGAAACCAGCCAAAACGAATATCTTTGGGTGCTCGAAACGCAAAACATGGGATATGCCTTTGTGTGGAACGCACATCGGCTTGAGAATGTGTACTGGGGAGCAAAACTTCCCTATCCCGCCGACTACCTGCCCCGCGAGTTACCGTTCGACCCACTGGGAAACTGGAACTTTGCGCGCAATACCCATGAAGAATTTCCCGCATGGGGCGACTACAAGTTCAATGAGCCGTGTTTGAAAGTACGGTTTGGCGATGGCGTCCGCGCCTGTCTCCTCGACTATCGGGATGCGACGATCAGCGAAAATGGCGCTGTTACGACGCTGACCATTCATCTTCAAGATGAGCATTATCCCCTTCGCGTACGCCTGATCTACAACATCTACGCTGACTATGATCTGATTGTGCGGCGCGCCGAGATCGAAAACGTGGGCGGCGAGGCTGTCGAGATCGAGCAGATTCTTTCAGCAGCTTGGCATCTCCCTCAGCGCGACGCTTATCAACTCACATCGCTCAGCGGCAAGTGGGGCGGCGAATTTCAGCTTCAGCGCGTTGAACTGCCGCGGGGCAAGCAAATCATCGAACGGCGGCGTGGCAGCACTGGTTTCGACTCCAACCCGTTCTTCGCGCTGGCCGACGGTCTGGCACAGGAAGACGACGGCGAGGTCTGGTTCGGCGCGCTGGCGTTCAGTGGCAACTACAAAATCGTCATCGAACGGGACGCCTTCGAACATGTCAACGTGAGCGGTGGTATCCACGATTTCGATTTCCGCTGGCGGCTTGACGCGGGCGAAACGTTTGTGACACCCAACTTTGTCGCGGGTTATACCGCGGCTGGCTATGGCGCGGCGAGCCGCGCGCTCCACGCCTACGAGCTGGAGCACGTTGTTCCGCGCGCCACTGCCCGCCAACCTCGCCCCATCGTGTACAACTCGTGGTATGTCACCGAGTTCGATGTAAGCCTCGAAAATCAAGAAAAAGCCGCAGAACTGGCGGCGAAAATGGGCGTCGAATTATTCGTGATGGATGATGGTTGGTTCGGTCAGCGCAACACTGACCGCGCCGGACTGGGTGACTGGTACGTCAACCGCGACAAGTTCCCCAGCGGCTTAGCGCCGCTCATCAACCGGGTGAATGAACTCGGCATGGAATTCGGCATCTGGGTCGAACCAGAGATGGTTAACCCGGACAGCGATCTGTACCGCGCGCATCCTGACTGGGTCTACCACTTCCCGAATCGCCCGCTCAGTACAGGGCGCAACCAGTACGTCCTCAACGTAGCGCGCCCCGATGTGCAGCAGTTCATACTGGACTTCATGCACGATCTGCTGGGGAACAACAACATCAAGTTCATCAAATGGGATATGAACCGTCACTTCAGTGAACCCGGTTGGATGGACGCGCCTGAGGGGCGTGACCGCGAACTCTGGGTCCGCCATACCCGCGGTGTGTATGCCATTTTTCGCCAACTGCGTGAGGCGTACCCGAACGTGCTCTTTGAGTCATGTTCTGGCGGCGGCGGGCGCATCGACCTCGGCATTATGCAGTACGCCGAGCAGTTCTGGATGAGCGACAACACCGATCCCTATGATGACTTGTTCATTCAAGAAGGGTTTACGCTGGCGCATGCTCCGCTGACACGCATGATGTGGGTGACTGATACCAACTGGCTCAATGGCCGCAGCTATTCCCTCGAATTTCGCTTTCATCTGGCGATGATGGGCGTCCTCGGCATGGGAGCGGATATTACCCGCTGGTCGCAAGCGGACTTGGACAAGGCCGCGGAATTTGTCGCCCTCTACAAGGACATCCGCGAAACGATGCAGTTCGGCGCTTTTTACCGCCTGCGCTCGCCTCGTGAAAGCGCGCTCAGCGCCTTTGAGTTTATCCACCCTTCAGGACGCGAAGCTGTCGTCACCGTCTTCCTCAGCCAATCACAGTTCGGGTATTTTTCCACCAACGTGCGCCTCGCCGGACTTGAACCCAATACCCGCTATCAGGTAGACGGCTGGGACGAACCCTGGAGTGGGCAAGCGCTCATGCAGCGCGGGCTGCCGATCGCACTCAAGGGGGCTTTTATCAGCAAGCTGATCCGGCTGGCGCGGGTGTAGTTGGTACGCACCAGATTTGACGAGAGCATATGCGCCGCACATCTGAGAAAGGAGCAAACCGAGGTTTCTGCCCATTCCAGCATCTTCGAAATAGATTTAGCACGGCTAGATGAGGTTAGGAGTATTGCAATGCTTAAGCGTGTTTTGTTAGTGGTTGTACTAGTGCTTGCGGTCAGCAGCATGGTGATGGCGCAGGCTACTTACACTGAAGCTCCATCACTCGCCGAACAAGTAGCGGCGGGCACCCTGCCCCCGGTCGAAGAGCGTTTGCCCCCAGAACCGCTGGTCATCGAACCGGTCGAACAGGTGGGTGAATACGGTGGCACCTGGCACATGATCGACCAGAACAATGAGCTCGGTTTCACCCTCATGACCACAGGCGTCGAGGGCTTCCTCAAGTGGAACCGCGATGCGTCGGGCTTCCGCCCCAACGTTCTCGAATCGTATGAGTGGAACGATGACGCCACCCAGTTGGTCGTGCATTTCCGTCAAGGCATCCGCTGGTCGGATGGCGAACCGCTGACGGTGGATGATTACCTGTTCTGGTGGAACGACATGGTGCTGGACGAGAATATTCCCGTCGACCCGGCATCCGGGACCGTTGTGAATGGCGAGCCGATGACTCTGGAGAAGATCGATGACTTTACGCTCCAGTTCACATTCGCTGGCCCGAATCCGCTCTTCCTTGAAAATCATTCGCGTGGCCCGTGGAATTCGGCGCAGTCGATCGTGCCCGCACACTATATGGAACAGTTCCATCCCGGCTACAACAGCGCGGTGACCGACACGACCGAGTTGATGAACCGTTATAACACCTCAACCCGCCTCCACTACCCGGATATGCCGACGCTTGGCCCGTGGATGGTGACGAGCTATGTGCCGGATCAACTGGCGACTCTGACACGCAACCCGTACTATTGGAAGGTCGATACCGCGGGCAATCAACTGCCGTACATCGACAATCTTCAGGTTGAAATTGCTTCCGGCGCGGTGTCGGAACAGGTGGCGCTGCGCGCCATTGCCGGTGAGCTGGACATGCAGGTGCGCGATATCGCATTGCAAGACGTGCCTCTCATCCTCGAAAGTGCTGAAGCTGGCGACTACCACGTGATCATGTGGGATCGTGGCGACTTTGCATGGCCGTGGCTGATGCTGTTCTACGATCTGGCGGATGATGGTCTGGAAGACCTGATGTATACGCAGGCATTCCGGCAGGCCTTGTCGGTGTCGATTGACCGTATCCAGATGAACGATGTGACCGCGCTTGGTCTCGCGACGCCGCGCCAGTTCTCGATGCTCCCGTGGGCAGAGGGAATTCCAGAGCCCTGAGGGTCAGGCGCTCTACGAAGAATGGGCGAACTCGTACATCGACTACAGCCCGGAACAAGCGGGCAGTCTGCTCGACTCGATTGGCGTCGTCGATGCGGATGGTGACGGTTTCCGGGATCGTCCCGATGGCACGCCGCTGGAACTCACGATCACCATGTTCCCCGATGATCCGAAGGTGACGCAGAGCCTCGAACTGATCCAGGGAGACTGGCAGGACGTCGGCATCAAGACGAACATCAACATCATGACGTGGGATGAATACACGGCCGCCAACGAAGCCGGTGAAGTTCAGATCTTCGCGTGGCCGAGCGCCGCGGGTTGGGGTCTGCTGTCCGCGCCGTCGGTGTGGGCACCGGTCGAGGGTGTTCAGTGGGCAATGGCGGGTATGAACATCGGTCAGTATTATCAGACGGGTGGCGCTGAAGGGGTAGCGGCGCGCGAAGGCTCGATGCTGGCGCAGCTGCAAGAAGTGTACAGCCGCGCGGCAGCGGCAACGAACGCCGAAGACCGCAATGCTGCGCTTCTGGAAGCGTATCGCATTCACGTCGAACAGGGACCGATCACCATTGGGACAATTGGTCAGCATCCCAGCCCGGTCATTGTCAGCAATGACTTCCACAATGTACCGGAAGTCGGTCTGGTTGCCTCGTGGGATCTGGGTTACCCCGGCACCGCCGACCCGGAACAGTTCTACATCGACCAACCGTAACGGGATATCAGCACGTTAGTGTGAGGGGGTGGTTATCCTGCCCCCTCACCAAAGATTGGAGCAGAAAGCATGTCGAGATATATCGTGAGGCGGTTGCTCCAGTTTATCCCGTGGATGATCTTGATCGCGTTTGTCGGCTTCCTCATCATGGAATTGCCTCCCGGCGACTACGTGAGCAACTACATCCGCGGGCAGAGTCTGGGCGGCAACCGCGACGCGGCGGCTCAAGAACAAGCGATGCGCGAGCAATTCGGATTGGATAAGCCGTTCCTGCTGCGGTTTGTCGACTGGACGGTGAACCTCGCGCGCGGTGATTTCGGCATTTCATTAGCAACGGGCATGTCCGTTCGAGACATCATCGGCAGCAAGTTGGGCGCAACCGTCGCGGTTTCACTCTGCGCATTCATCCTGTCATGGGGGATCGGCATCGGCCTCGGCGTCTACTCGGCAACGCATCAGTATTCCCGAGCGGACAATTTTTGGACGACCGTTTCGTTTCTCGGTCTGGGCTTGCCCGATTTTCTGATCGCGCTCGCGTTTCTGGTGTTCGCGTGGCGGCTGAACGGCGAAGTCCTGACGGGACTGCAATCCCCTGAATTCATTGGTCAGCCGGTGTCCGTCGGGCTGGTGATCGATTTCCTCAAACACCTGTGGATTCCGGTTGGCGCAGTGGTCATTACCGGCATGGCGTGGGTCATGCGCGTGATGCGTGGTAATCTGCTCAATGAACTGGGCAAAAATTACGTGACCGCCCTGCGCGCCAAAGGCGTACCGGAACGCACTATCATCTGGAAACATGCTTTCCGCAATGCGCTGCATCCCCTCATTGGCGCGTTGAGCCAGACACTCGCATTTTTGGTCAACGGCTTTGTGATCACCAGCGTCGTGCTCGACCTGCCCACGATCCAAGTCACGTATATGGATGCTACGCAGGCACAGGACTTGTATCTTGCGGGGACGATCTTAACGTTTATCGGCTTGCTCGTCTTGCTCGGAACCCTCGTATCCGACCTATTGCTGGCGTGGCTCGACCCACGTATCCGGTTCTCGTAGCGCGTGGGAGGCTGATCGATCAGCATGGCGACTCTACCTAAAACAAGTGATCATACCGACGCCCGGCTTGCGCGCAAAGCGGACGAAGTCAAACTGGTATCGGTGCGCCGCCTCATGTGGCTGCGTTTCAAGCGCAACCGTCTGGCGCTCGTCGGGGGGATCTTCCTGCTGCTGATGTACCTGGCAGCGATTTTCGCCGGGTTCGTTGCCCCGAATGACCCCACGCTGGTTAACGGCCAGTTTGTGTCCGTCGCGCCGCAGGGGCTGCATTTTTTCGATGAGACGGGCGCTTTCCACCCGATTCCATTTGCCTACGGCCTCAAGTCGGCGGTTGACCCGGCGACCTTCCGCCGAACGGTCGAGATTATCCCGGAAGAAAAATACCCGCTTCAGTTTTTTGTGCGGGGCGCGGAATACAGCATTCTTGGCCTCATCAAAACCGATATCCATCTGTTTGGCGTCGAAGAGCCCGGAAATTTGTTTTTGTTCGGTACGGACTCACAGGGGCGAGACATTTTTAGCCGCGTGTGGTATGGCGCGCAAGTGTCGCTGTCGGTCGGCTTGATCGGCGTGTTTCTGACGCTGCTGTTTTGTTCGATCATCGGCATTGCCAGGGGGTATCTTGGCGGCTTGTTCGACGACATTGTGCAGCGTATCATCGAGCTGTTGATGTCGTTCCCCCAACTACCTCTGTGGCTGGCTCTGGCGGCGCTCGTTCCCGATAACTGGCCGTCCGACCGCATCTATTTCTCGATCACGATCGTGCTGGCGATCCTCAGTTGGGGTGCGCTGGCGCGACAGACGCGCAGTATGGTCTATGCCCTGCGCGAAGCGGATTTTGTGACGGCGGCGCGTTACTCCAACTGCAGCGACTGGCGCATCATCACGCGCCACCTGCTGCCGAATACGATGAGCCATATCATCGTCATCGCCACCACCGCCATTCCCGGCATGATTCTGGGCGAAACAGCCCTCAGCTTCCTCGGTTTGGGGATTCGATCACCGCTGGTCAGTTGGGGACTGCTCCTCAGCGACGCGCAGCACGTTCGTGTCTTGATCCAACAACCGTGGATTCTCACGCCCGCCATGTTCGTCATCGCGACGGTCATCGCCTTCAACTTCTTGGGTGATGGTCTGCGTGATGCCGCCGATCCATTTGCAAAGTAGCGCTGATATGACGACTGAACAACCGCTGCTCCAAATCAAAGACCTGCGGACGCATTTCTTCACCGAAAACGGCGTCGTCCGCGCGGTGGATGGCGTCAGCTTTGACATCCCGGTCGGCAAAACGCTCGGGGTGCTGGGGGAGAGCGGCTGCGGCAAATCCGTCACCGGCTACTCCATCCTGCAGTTGATCAACGCCCCCGGTCGCATCGTCGGTGGTCAAATCCTCTTTGAGCGCGACAGCAACGGGCGCAAAGAGGTTGTTGACTTACTGAAATACGGCGCACGCGGCGAGGACATCCGCCGGATTCGCGGCAATGAGATCGCGATGATCTTTCAGGAGCCGATGACCTCGCTCAATCCCGTGCTCACCGTCGGCGATCAGCTTGCCGAAGCGGTGCTGGTCCGTCAGAAAGTGTCGAAGCGGAGCGCCCTGGATCGCGCCGCTGAACTGCTCGACAAGGTACGCCTACCCCAAGCGCGCGAGCTGCTGACGAAGTACCCGCATCAGTTGAGCGGCGGGATGCGTCAGCGCGTCATGATCGCGATGGCGCTCACCGGGCATCCCCGACTGCTGATCGCGGACGAACCGACCACCGCGCTCGATGTGACGACCGAAGCGCAAATCCTGGAACTGATGCGCAGCCTGCAAGAGGAATTCGGCATGGCGATCCTGTTCATCACGCACGATCTCGGCGTGATCGCCGAGATGGCGGAGTCGGTCGTCGTCATGTATCTGGGCAAAGTGGTCGAAAAGACGGACATCCACACCCTGTTTGCCGATCCAAAGCACCCCTACACGCAAGCGCTGCTCGAATCGATCCCCAAGATCGGACACAAGCAGGGAGGCCCACTGCGCACCATCGAAGGGATGGTGCCTTCGCCCTTCGACATTCCATCAGGCTGCCCGTTCCACCCGCGCTGCACGCACTTCATGCCCGACGTCTGTGATGCTGCCGTCCCAGCCGAAACCCCACTCGACGAGGCGCACACCGTGCGCTGTTATCTCTATTCCCAACAGGCAGAAGGAGACGCTCATGCCAACCGGGCCTAATGCGGTGCGCGTGACGGAACGTCCGCTGCTGGAAATCTTCCACCTCAAGAAGCACTACCCGATCACGCAGGGGCTGCTCAAGCGCACAGTGGGTTACGTCAAAGCCGTCGACGACGTGAGTCTGACGCTCTACGAAGGACAAACGCTCGGGCTGGTGGGAGAGAGCGGATCGGGCAAAACGACCTTAGCCCACAGCGTGATGCGCGGCATCGACCCGACGGCGGGATCGGTGATCTTTCACGATCAGGAGCGCGGCGCGGTTGATGTGGCGAGCGCCGATCGCGCAACCCTGCGCCATGTGCGCCGCAACATGCAGATGGTGTTTCAAGACCCGTTCTCATCGTTGAATCCGCGCATGACGGTGCTCGACATCATCGCCGAGCCGCTGGAAGTCAACGCGATCGCCACAGGGAAAGAGGCGCAGGAGCGCGTCGCCGAACTGTTACAGCTCGTTGGGCTGCGGCCGGAGTACATGCGCCGTTATCCGCACGCCTTCAGCGGTGGTCAGCGACAGCGGATCGTCGTCGCTCGCGCACTGGCGCTCAATCCGCGTCTGGTACTCATGGATGAGCCGACGTCAGCACTCGACGTGTCAATTCAGGCGCAGACGCTCAATCTGCTCAAGGAATTGCAGGATCGGCTGCACCTATCGTACCTGTTCATCTCGCACGATCTCGGCGTGGTCGAACACGTCAGCGATGTGGTGGCCGTGATGTATGTCGGGCGCGTGGTCGAAATCGCGCCCACGCACAAGCTGTATCAGCAGCCCAAGCACCCCTACACCGAAGCCCTGCTGTCCAGCATTCCCAAACCCGATCCGACGCGCAAAAAACAGCGCATCGCCATTACCGGCGAAATCCCGAATCCGGCGAATCCACCGACGGGCTGCCATTTTCACCCGCGCTGCCCCTACGCTCAAGCGCTGTGCAGCCGGGAAGCACCACCGCTGCGGGAGATCACACCGGGGCAGTTTGCGGCGTGTCATTTCAGCGAAGACTTGAATCTGAAAGGTGTGAACGACTTTTAGTCCCACGGACCTTCGCGCGGTTCGAAACGCTCTTCGATGCCGCCGCGCGGCTTGTTGCGATACTCCGTGGGAGCCATGCCAACCATTTTTTTGAAGAGGCGCGAGAAATATGCCGGATCATCGTAACCCAGCTCATCGCTGATCTCGCGCACTGTCAGGCTGGTGAGGAAAAGCAGTCTGCAGGCATGTTGAATTTTTAGGTGAATGAAATAGTCGATGGGCGAATAGCTCGTCTGCTCTTTGAAGAGACGCGAAAAGTGCGACGGCGATAAATCGGCGTGCCGTGCCATTTCCGCCAGCGTCAGCGGCTTATGGACATTGTGGTTGAGGTATGCGAGCGTCGCGTCGAGGTTATGAAACTTGCTGGTTTGGAGGGTAGGCGAAAACGCTCGATTGTTGAAGAACAGGCAGGCGAGCAGGTGATGCAGCGTTTGCGAGGCGTAGATCATGCGCTCCAGCACGAAACCAGTCATCAGTGCCTTGCAGCATTCCGCAAACAGGTTTTGCAGTGTGGACATCGCATCTTCATCGACGGATAGGCTGTGTTCCCCGGACGAAAGCTGATGCGCGAAGTAATCCGCGTTGCTGCCCGTGAAGTGAACCCAGTAGATCGACCAGGGAGCAGAGTCGGATGCCCAGTAGGTATGCGGTGTGTTGCGCGGAATGAGCAGCGCTTGATGCGCGTGCAGTATTCCCTGTTCGCCGTTCAGATCATACCAACCCGACCCTGCAAGACAGAGGATCAGGATATGTTCGTTCGCGCCATTTTCGCGCTCGCAGTAGTGAAACCGTGCTTCGGGATACCACCCCATATCGGTCGCCATGAGCGGTTGAACGAGCGGGTGTTCGGAGAAGCGGGGCAGGATGTGCCGGGGAATAACGTAACGAATCTCGTTTTTGAAGCCTTCGCGGAGTCTGATCTGAGTCATTGAACGCCTACCCAAGTCAATTTCTGAGCGATTATAGCATGTGCGCACTGGTGAGCGTGAACCGCCGTGGTGTAAGGAGCAGCTTTATGGGAATAACAGATCATTCCGTGCAGATGTGGGAAGAACGGGTGACCATTCCGACTTACCCGGTCGGTCAGCCCGATAAGAACCCGATGTTTCTGGAGAAGCGTGTCTATCAGGGGAGCAGCGGCAGCGTTTATCCGCATCCGATCATCGAACAGGTCTTCGACGAGAAAGAAGACCACTCGTACACTGCGATCTTTCTTGAAAACCGCTACCTCAAAATCATGCTCCTGCCCGAACTTGGCGGCCGCGTCCAAATGGCCCTGGACAAGACCAATGGCTATCACTTCATTTACTACAACCGCGTCATCAAGCCGGCGCTCGTCGGTCTGACCGGCCCGTGGATTTCCGGCGGCATCGAGTTCAACTGGCCACAGCATCACCGCCCGAGCACGTTTGAGCCCGTGCATTACCGCCTGCAAGCCAATGACGACGGGAGCAAAACAGTCTGGTTCAGCGAAATTGAGCGCATGTTCCGCACCAAAGGCATGGCGGGTTTCACCCTCTACCCTGACCGCGCCTACCTCGAAATTAGCGTTCAGCTTTACAACCGGACAGATTTCCCGCAAACGTTTCTGTGGTGGGCCAATCCAGCCGTTCACGTCAACGATACGTATCAGACGGTGTTTCCGCCGGATGTGTACGCGGTAATGGATCATGGCAAGCGTGACGTATCCAGTTTCCCGATTGCGACGGGTACCTACTACAAGGTCGATTATTCCCCCGGCACCGATATTTCCCGATACAAGAACATCCCCGTGCCGACATCCTACATGGCCTATCATTCGGATTTCGACTTTGTGGGCTGCTATGACAGCACCCCCGAGGCGGGCATGCTCCACGTCGCCAATCATCACGTCGTTCCCGGTAAAAAACAATGGACGTGGGGCAACGGCGATTTCGGACAGACCTGGGATCGGCATTTGACCGACGAAGACGGCCCCTACATCGAGTTGATGTGCGGCGCGTACACCGACAATCAGCCCGATTTTAGCTGGCTGCAGCCCGGCGAAGAGAAGCGGTTTACGCAGGTGTTCATGCCGTACAAGCGCATCGGCGCAGCGAAAAACGCTTCGAAGGATGTTGTTCTCAATCTCGAACCTTCTCTCGGTTGCACCCGCATTGGCGTGTACTGCTCTGCGCCGCGCCGCGTGCGGGTGACGCTGAGCGCGCGCGGGCAGCAGGTCTACGATGCGACCCATGCCCTCGATCCCGAAACAGTGCTCGACACCACGGTCACTGTGCCGGATGACGTGTCCGACACCGACTTGACGCTCACGGTGTGGGACAAGGATCAGCCGCTTCTGACCTATACACCGCTCGCCCGCACTGACAACGACGTGCCCGCACCCGCGACACCCGCCAAACCGCCGGCTGAGTTGGAGTCGAACGAGGCGCTGTTCCTGAACGGCCAGCATCTGGAGCAGTACCGCCACGCGACCTATCGCCCGGAGCCATACTACGAGGAAGCCCTGCGGCGCGATCCGCTGGACAGCCGCTGCAATAACGCGCTCGGTTTGCTGCTCCTGCGGCGCGGCAAATTCGCGGACGCTGAAGGCTATTTCCGCACGGCTATCAAGAGTCTGACGCGCCGCAATCCGAACCCCTACGATGGTGAACCGTACTACAACCTGGGTCTAGCGCTGGATTACCAGAGCCGATACGACGAAGCCTTCGACGCGTTTTACAAGGCGGCTTGGAACAGCGCGTGGCAGGATGCTGCCTACTTCGCGCTGGCGCGGATCGCCTGTCGCAGACGGGCCTGGCAGGAGGCGCTTGAATTGGTCGAGCGATCGCTGCAGCGCAACACCCGGCATATGAAAGCGCACATCCTGCGGGCGGCGGTGCTCCGGCAGCTTGGACAAACCGAGGCAGCGCAGCGCGCCGTCGCTGGCGCGCTGCAGCTCGACCCGCTCGACTTTGGCGCGCTGTTTGAACGGCGCTGGTTAGCGGGAGATACCACCTACCGCCAATTCATGGGCGCTAATGTCCACGCCTATATTGAAATTGCACTCGATTACGCGCACGCGGGTTTGTCTGAGGAGGCGCTCGACCTGCTCCACGTCGCACCGCAGACGGATCCCATGGTCAAGTATTTCGCCGGTTGGATTCAGTTGGAAGCGGGCGACGCGCAGGCAGCGGCAGTCAGCTTTGCCGAAGCGCAGGCTCTACCACCCGATTACTGCTTCCCGAACGCTGTCGAAACTGTGCCCGCGCTTCAGGCGGCCATCCAGCACAATCCGACTGATCCACGCGCGCCATACTACCTCGGCAGCTTCTGGTATGCTCACCGTCGCTACGACGAAGCGCTGACCTGCTGGGAACACGCTGCCGAACTCGATCCGTCTTACCCGACCGTTCACCGGAATCTCGGGCTCGCTTACATGAATAAGCTGCACGACAGCAACCGCGCACGAACGAGTTATGAGCGGGCATTCAGCCTCAATCCGCTAGATGCACGTGTCCTGTTTGAACTCGACCAACTCGACAAGCACCTGAAGCGTCCGCCAGTGGAACGCCTAGCGCGCCTGGAACAGCACGCCGAGCTGGTGCGGCAGCGCGACGATCTGACCGTCGAGCTGGTGACGCTGCTCAATCTGCTCGGGCGGCAGGATGAAGCGCTCGACATCCTGCTTCGGCGCACGTTCCACCCGTGGGAAGGTGGCGAAGGCAAGGTGATCGCGCAGTACGTCACCAGCCGGATCGAACGGGCCAAGTGTCACCTTGCAGCACAGGACTATGAGGCGGCAGTGCGCGAACTCGACGCGGCACTGGTCTTTCCCCGTAACCTCGGCGAAGGCAAGCTGGCAGGTGCGCGGAATAATCATATTCATTATTTCCTCGGCGAAGCGTATGCGGGACTTGGCGATCAGACTCATGCGCACGAGCATCGGGAGTTCGCGGCTTTGGGATCAAGCGATCCAACGTCCCCGCTGTATTACAATGACCAACCACCGGATATGATCTTTTATCAAGGGATGGCGCGTCTGGCACTAGGCTCGGTTGATCAAGCCCGGGCGATCTTCGAACGGCTCATCAGCTACGGGCGCGAGCACCTGAACGACGATGTGAAGATGGATTACTTCGCAGTGTCACTGCCGGATTTCGTCGTATTTGACGCCGATCTGAATCAGCGCAACCGGATTCACTGCCACTACATGATCGCGCTTGGTCTGCTCGGTTTAGGCGATGAGGCAGGCGCGGATCAAGCGTTTGCGTGGGTGCTGGCAGAGCAGCCTGCTCATCTCGGAGCTGCCCTGCACCGCGAGTGGATGCGGGCGCGCCGCAAGTACGCGACTCTGAGACCGGAGGCAAATGATTAATGTGCCCGGTTGCTCGTGCTTCTGAAACGGACTGGTTAGGTCAGCCCGCCCTCGCCCTTGAGACCATTGCGCTGCGCTTCGTGACCGTGCCGGCGATGGGCGCGAAAATCGTTTCACTGTTCGACAAGCGCGCGAACCGCGAATGGCTGCTGCCGCCCATCCACCGCCGCTTCGAGCCAGCGGCTTACCGATCAGTTTTCACCGATCAGGACATGAGTGGTTGGGATGAGATGTTCCCAACAATCGATGAATGTGTCTATCCGGTAGACGGAGCGTATCAGGGTAAATTACTTCCCGATCACGGTGAGGTGTGGGCGATTCCGTGGGAAATCAACAACGTGACCAACGACAGCTTCAGCTTATCGACGAGCGGACGTGCGCTGCCATACCGCTTGACGAGAACCACACAGATCTTGGAAGATGCGCGCTTACGCCTCACCTTCGACGTAGTCAACACGGGGAGTGAACCCCTCGTCGCGCTGTGGGCGGCGCATCCGCAGTTTGTCGTCGATGGCGATACGCGGATCCGGCTGCCGCACACAGTGACGCAAGTCGTCAACGTGCACCCGACGACCGACTGGGGCGCGGTCGGAAACATTTACGACTGGCCGAACGCCCGAGCGCAAGACGGCAGGCATCACAATTTAGATCACATTGGTGCGGCTGACCGGCATAACTGCCGCAAGTTCTATCTGCTGCCCGACCAACCCGTGAATTGGGCAGCGCTCCAGCAGGGCGGCGATGGCGCGTGGCTTCGTCTCTCGTGGAATGCAGCAGAAGTACCCTATCTGGGAATCTGGGCGGACGAGGGGACGTACAATGCGGCTCCGACCACCGCGCTTGAGCCGTCGACGGGGTATTACGACAAGTTGGATTTTGCATGGCAGAACGGGCGGGCGATGGTGCTGCCGTCCGGTGAACCCGTGAGCTGGCAGCTCGACTTAGAAGTCGGCAATGGACCGCTCGCCTAGCTCACGTTCGCGCCACGAGGTTTGATTTGGTCGTTAGGGGGCGACATGTCGCGCCCCCACAATGACCCGCGGCGGCCTACTGCACGCCGAGGTTGACTCCCATCGTCTTCACAGGCATGTCGTCGCCATCTACCGCTACGTAGTAATGCGGTGTGGGGTGATCACTGCCATAGCTGTAACCGACGAATCCGCCGCCACGCGCATCGATGGCGTACAGCGTAATGCCGATATTCTGATCAGGATGGTAGCGGATATCTGCCAGCGCTTCCCTGACCGCTTCTTCGACTGAACGCCCTAATTGCAGGTAGGCGACGGTCATCCGTGCGAGCCCGGAGCGGATGGCGATCTCTCCCATCCCCGTGCAGGCCGCCGCGCCATAGCGATTGTCCGCATAGAAGCCGGCCCCGGCAATCGGCGTGTCACCCAACCGACCGGGATACTTCCACGCCCAACCGCTGGTGCTGGTGGCAGCGGCGATATCGCCAGAGCTGTCCTGGGCGAGATAGATGGTCGTTCCGCCCGAACGCTGCGGATCGCGCCCGCGATAGACGGCATCGATCAGAGATTGCTCCCCCGAGGCGGGATCGAAGTTAAACTGACGCCGCCATGCTTCCCACTGCGCGCGCATCTCGTCGGTCAGCAGTTCACCCCGCTCAGCGTGGATTTCGTGGGCGAAGCGTGCCGCGCCCTCGCCCACCAGCAGAACATGGGGCAGGTCCCGCATCACCGCGTAGGCCACACTTACGGGATGAAGATAGCCTTGCAGGGCGCCAACAGCGCCGCTCGCCCGTGTGCGCCCATCCATCACGCCCGCGTCGAGTTCCATCACGCCGAGCGCATTCGGGTATCCGCCTCGACCAACCGATTCGTCCGCCGTATTCGCCTCGACCGCCCGTATGCCTTGTTCCAGCGCCTCGAGCGCGGGTTTTCCCTCACGAAGTAACTGCCAAGCGATCTGCGTGCCCGAGTTGAACCAATCACCACACAGCAAAATCATGGTTTCGCTCCGTTATGATGGTCAAGATCTAACGCACGATGCGCAGCGCGAGACGTGGGTTGAGAACGTAGGGCGTGAGATAGCCCTGAAGGTTGCTAAACGGCAGAACTTCCGGCTTGAGGGTAATGCCGAGCATTTGCTCCATGAAACGACGGCGAGCCTGAATGCGCTCCCAGGCTTCGGGGTATTTTTGCGCGAATTCGGCGCGCAGCGCATCGTCCGCCAAAGCGATTCCGTCCTCAATGTTCGTGCTCACGTAGGCGCTCCCGGTCGCCGGGATAATGTCGATTTGCAGCGCCATCCCCGACTGGAGCGGAATCTCCGAGCCGGCGTAGATGGGCGAATTGACCCATTCATCCAGATGGATATAGTGACCGGGATTTAGCCCAAGGCCGAAAAACGGATCACCGAGCCGTTCATGCACAAGTTGGTAGATTTCCCCGCCCGTCACGCCGATGCCGATCGTCTCATACCATGCGGCAGCGGTGGCGAAATACGGTGCCACAAGCTTGTCAACATAGTCACTGATCCCGCCGGGCAGTTCGTCATCGCTTTCCACGAGGAAACCGCCGCGCGATGTGAGCGCTCCCCACAACCCGACCGCCGTCGTCAGGTATTCGCCCCGTTGAATCGCGCGCAGACTCGGACTTGGGAGGCCATAGGCGGCCCGGTGACCTGCCGATAGCATCGTGTGAACGGCTACTGGCAGACCCGGCAGCTGCATACGCTGAGAGAGTTCGAGTTCCGTCATCCCGGGTTGAACCGCAAACAAAACATTGCGGACCGCCTGTGATGCCCACGTCGCCGAGAATTCGAAGGCTGCCAGTTGATCGACTTCATTGATGATGCGCAGCCCATCCACCGGATTCATGAACAGGGTCGTCGCGTTGACCACATTCGTCGGATTTCCAGCGATTTCGCGCAGCGTATCGGTGATGAACGCCGGTACTTCGATCCACGTTTGCGGTGACGATGTTTCCCGCGTATCAAAGTACTTCCAACCGACCAATCCGATCCGTTGACCTGCCTGAAGTCCGGCATTCCGGAAAATTTCAGCTAAGGAGGGGTTACCAGCGCGCGGCATGCCCATTAAGCTGAAGCTGCGGTAGAGCACGCGCTGGATGGGAGCAGGCGAAAGCTCGGCGTATCCCCAGCCTTCCAGCCCAATGACCAGCGCGGCTTCCCGTCCAGGCACTAAGATCAGCAGGGCCTCTTCGAAGCGCGGATCATAGCCGGTCAGGTAGGCTAAGTTGGCAAAATGCTCGCGATCGCCGTAAACGACCAACGCATCGAGTTCTGCTGCTGCCGCTCGCTCGTGGGCCTGGGCAATCCGCCTCGCGTAATGCTCTCCAGATACCGTTGGTTGCACGGTTGGAAGTCCAAATTCAGGTAAATCAATTACAGCCAGTTCAACATGAGACATTAGTTTTTCCTTGTGTATCCGTAGATACGGTTTATCCTCACATTTGCGGAAGCAATATAACTTGCCGTCAGAGCTCTAAACAACTCCCTTACTCTATTCTCTTAGGCGCAGGGATTATAGCCAACTCCCAGAATGCCGGGTGGTGATAATGGCGTCCCACTTAGCACTGGTGTCCCATACGGCCAACAAAGGCTGCCCGCTGTATACGCCGCTGGCAGCAAAATAACGTCCATTGGGACTCCATCCGATAGCAGTAATGTGGCTAAAATGACCTTGATCAGGGACGGGGATGCGAATTAGTTGGAGGGCAATCCAGAGAAACAGTTTGTGATCGTCATTCACATCGACAATATAACGCCCGTCGGGGCTGAGCGCCGCCAGCGCCCTTCCCGGCAGATGCGCGATGAACTCCAAATCCGCTGTGTAAACGAATGCGCCGCGCCCGATCACGCCGCGCGTCGCTATCACGTCCGAGGGATTAAAGACTTGGGCGGAGGCAGGGACGATCTGGGGTATCACTACCATGAACGACAAAACAAACCAGATCGGCGGCGGACGGCGCATCGGGTAGACTCCTGCGGCAAGTCTCACCCAAAGTTGCCTGATCGTCAGTCTGCTCGCCTGACGGCTTTCCCGCGCTTGCACGGCGCGAAATTTGCATTGGAGAAGGCGAAAAACTCTACATGGACTACATACTCTTCATGGATCGAGGCTTCTATGTAGAGTATGCAGAGTATGTAGACAATGAAGTGTTTTTTCGAGATTGCATCAACGAGTTGATTACATCAGAAGGCTGACCAACTCGTTGGTGCATGAGTTAAATCACGAGACGGCGGCAATCTCGTAACGACGCATCATATCGAGTACCACATCCCGGCGGATGCAGTACATCATGCCGTCCATCTGACGCTTGCGATTGCCCGTGTCCAACAATTGCAGTCGAGTCATGATGTGGGCAATCCATTGAGCGTGCCCCAGTTGCTCAATTGGTTGTCCTATGAAACGCCAAAACTTGGCCCACTGGGGCGCACACTTTAGCGAATCTGGGTGGTAAGGGTGCTGGGCTTATGTTGCCCTTTTGGGGTTTCCGCTTATTCTATGAGTGGGTTTGGGCGGCAGCGGGCGAAAACACTCCAAATGAGTCAGGTAGTACCGGGACAGGGGATCAGGTCGATTGACCTCGATGCTGTGACTCACGGCTTGCTGCAATCGGGCCGTTTGGGTATCGACCCGAGCATTCAGAACAAACTCAAGCTGATCAGTGGGGTCATCTTGCATATCAACATCCCATGTCACGTTCCCACCATAGTCGGTCAGACTCGTTTTGAAGGTCGAAACGGGAGTTGTGACCTTCGCCTTAATATGGGCGATAGGGGCAGGATGCAGGGTTTCTTCAAGCGATGTGAATAACTGAGTTATCCAGTGACGGGGTAAAAATGGACGAGATGCACGGATGCTGCCCCGCACATTCAGCCAAGCTAACTCGGCCTCGGCTTCGGCATACCGGGCGTAATCTATGTCTAGTTCGATCTCATTGGAGCTGGTTAGTCCCGCCAAATGATTAGCCCAGCGCTCGATTCCAGCGCCGGATCGGGCTGAGACGATAAACGCACGGCTATCAGGAAACTGTGACTGAAGCTCGTCCTCGCGTCGACGCTGCGCTGCGGCATCGATCAAATCTGTTTTATTGAGCAGGATGACATCTGCTTCTCTGATTTGGCGTTCGAATAGATAGGCCACATTTGGCGAGAGAGTCTGGACGTCTCGGGTCGCATCTACAACTATGCTCAACGGCGCGATTTCAAACTGTTCCGGGAATAGCTGCTTAAGTGGACGAATCACGGTTGCGAGGAGATCTGTGCAGCTGCCGACCGGTTCCGCCAGAATGATGTCGGGTTGAATCGAACTTTGGAGCTGCGCTATGGCTTTAAGTAGGTCATCAAACGCACAACAAAAACAGCTCCCTGCGACTTCTGCGACGGGAAACCCCTGATGTTCCAGCAACGCGGTATCGACTAGGTTGGAACCTTGGTCGTTAGTGATAAGTCCAACCCGGAAACCCTGATCGATGAACCGACGTGCTGCCTGTGCAAGCAGGGTCGTTTTGCCGGCGCCTAAGAACCCGCCAACGATCACTAAACGCGTTGCTACCATCCAATCACCTATTCAATAACAGCGTGAGACATCGCCTTAACATTGCGCACGCTGTCGCTGTGTTAAGACGATGCTCGCACTGTCCGGTCGATGCTAGTGTTGAATAGTCAGAGTGCTGCCGGCTTGCACGCTGAGCGCCTTGGCGAAGTGTACTACGTTATCGTTAGCGGAGTGGGTGATAGTTTCATCATTCAACGCTGCCGACTGGATTTGCTGTCCATCCGTGAGTGGTAGCTGTAATTCAGTGAGCCTTAGTTCCCCGTAGAGCACCTTGAGGACAGAGTACGATTCACGCGTGCTGAACTCCCCCCAGGCGCTGTCCAGTGACCAGAAAACCCGGAATTCCCCGGCCTGCATGCGGATTGGCGCAAAACCGATGACTCCGCTCACCATGTCAAACTGAAAGCCTGAAAAAGCATTCAGCAGCCCGAAGCTTGCCATTGCCCGGGCATAATTGCTACCACACTCGATTTCGTTCCATGGATTCCGTTTTTCACCGTTATAGCGATTCCGAATTGCTTCTACACACTGCATCCCCTCATCAATCAACCCCACTTGCAGCATGTGAATGGCAGCCGCCCACTCGAAACCCGTCATGGTCTCCTGAGAATACGGGACGGGGATCATCGGTTTGATCCGTCCCTCAGGCCAGGCACAAATGACCAGCCCTCCTTCATTGTTCAGTGAAAACAGCCGCCAAGGATTGTATTCATTGCGCATGGTCGAGTTGAAGTTGTAGCGGAAGGTTGCGGCGAGCGCAGTCTTAGTCTGTTCGGGGTCGAAGATCTCACCAAGCCCATAGAGATTCGCGTGCCATTGGCCGATCAGCATGTCAATTTCTACGCCTTCGCCGATCTGATACTTGATTTCGCCGTGCTCCGCGCTCCAGTACATTTCCGTAGTTCGATCATCCTCACGATCGAATTTTTCGAGCAGGCTGTAGTCCTTAATATCAACCACTTGTCCATAATATTCACCATTGAAGAGGTGGTCGTCCGCCCATGTTTTTCCGCGCGCAAAGATGGAGCGCAGCTCCTGAGCAAATTCTGGTTCATCGAGCGCCACAGCCATTTCTGCCGCCGCTTTGAGCGCTCCCAGATAGAAGCCTGTTAACCAAGCGTTGGGGCCGAACAACTCCATGTCCAGGGTGTGATGCTGGCGTCCCCACAGCACGCCCGTTTTCTCCGGGTCCCACAGATCCCGATTTTTGTCGCTCCACGCGAACTCTATCGTCTTCTTGATCGTTGGCCAGAGACTGCGCAGCCACTCCGTATCACCGGAGATTTTCCAGTCACGATAGGTCTTCATCACATCGCCAAACTGGCCGTCGGCGCAGGGACGAAAGTTACTATATTTCAGCCCGATGGGTAATTGAATGCGAAAGTGGCTGCCGCCATCAGGATCGACATTGTAGCGGTAGTTGGCGGTGCGCATGGAGCGTTCAAGTCGTGGGAAGAGAAAGGCTTGAGTCTGAGCATAATTCCAGACGTGGGTACATGAGCCGTAACAGCAGCCTTCAGTTTCGCCGACCCCTTCCCAGCCATAGAGTGTCCCGTCCTGAAGCCGCAGGATTGTTGGGCTTTTGAGCACTGACATGGTTGCCGAGATGGCATCAATGGCGACTGGCGGCAGTGTACTGCCGAACAAGCTGTCCTTGAATAACTTGGTCGCCCCATGCAGGCGATCCCATTCCTGCAAAGCGTAATGCGCACTAACGCGTGAATTTTCCCATTGAGTCGCATAATAGTTCTTCCACCCGTTGGGGATGCCTGCTGCTTTCGCCCGTTCGTCGACATCGTGCTGCCAGTAGTTGCGGTTATTCGGAAAATTCCAAGTGATGACGAAGCGCACACAGCGAGTTTCGCCGGGAGCGAGGGTGAGATGGGCAGCGAGATTAGCGTTGTCGCGCTCATGCCACCCGCTGGAAACAAAGCGCTTCTCACGCGGATAGTGACGATTCTGGAATTTCCCGGGCTTCATCAGGTCGCGCCAATAGATTTCGAGCGCATCTGTCCACGTGCCGCGATACCAGTATTCCTGATAGCTGCAATCCGGGGCGTCCGTCGCGAGGGTTAAATCACCATACTCGAAGGCATCGGTCGCGATGTCGCTGGTGCCAATATGGAGCATGTGGTATTGACCGTCGTGGCTGACTTCGTTGAAACCCTGTGAGCGGAAAACATTCCCAAGTACGCCCACGACGGTATAGTCGAGCGGTGTCTCTGTGGTGTTCGTCAGGCTGATCTCGAAGAAAGCGGCTGGAAGACCGGAGTCATCCTCATTCGTAGGAATGAATGGATTGAAGGCGATCAGCGATATGTTCCCGGGGAAGTTGTGATCGGAGAATGTGATTTCGGCGAATGGATATTCTCCTTTGAAACTGTGTTGTTCAAAGTGGGGCATACCGCCCATCGATTCGCGCAGCGGCCCCCATCCGTAGCCTTCAAAGAACCAGGGACGCCCAAACAGGCCAGTGTAGGAACCGGTCAGTTCGCCGTTGAGCACTCGCGCATCGAGCAGCTGACCCGCGCGCTCCGCTTTGACGGCGAAATGCGAGAAACCGTTCACGCTGCCTTTGTTCGGTTTGTTGAAGATTTCCCAATCGATCAACCGACCATTGCCGGCTAGGCCAATGCAACCTGTACCTATTCCGCCAATCGGGAAAGAGATTTCTGCCGTATGTGCATCCGTATAGTCAAAACGACTCATATTTAACCCTTAATTCCTGTTGCGATGACGCTCTTGACAATGTAACGCTGCAGCACGATGAAGACGACTAGAACCGGGATGACCCCCAGTACTGTGCCTGCCGCGGTTGGGCCTAGAGCACCCCCATAAATGCCTTGCAGTTTCTGTAGACCAACCGTATAGGTCAAGAGATTCTCGTCCTGGATGAACACCAGTGGGCCGAGGAAGTCATTCCATACGCCGACGAACGTCAGGATGCCGAGCGTAGCCATACCGGGAGCGGCCAGCGGCAGCATGATGCGAAGAAAAATGGCAATCGGTCCAGCCCCATCCACCCGTGCCGCATCCTCGTAATCGGTCGGGATCGTCAGGAAGTACTGGCGCAGGAAGAAGACACCAAAGGGATTGATCAAACCCGGCAAGATGAGCGCGAGATGCGTATTGTAGAGCCCAAGTTGCCGGATGACGATGAACATAGGCACGAGCGTGATCTGCCCCGGTATCATCAACGATGCGAGAAGAATGAAGAACAATGTATTGCGGCCCGGAAATCTGAGGCGCGCAAAGGCGAAAGCCGCCGTCGATGTGGTAATTAACTGGCCAATTGTCACCGCTGTGGCAATTTTGACCGAATTCCACATGAACAGCCCGAAAGGCAACCGGTCGAACATCTCGTTGAAGTTGTCGAGGTTCGGATGCGTGGGAATCCACTGAGGAGGCAACCGGACAGCTTCGGCAGGATCGCCAAATGCACCCTGAATAGTCCAGCCAAATGGCGCGATAATGCCGAGCGCGCCGAGTGCCAGAACGATGATTGCCAACAACTGCGGAAGATCCTTGCCGAAGCGGGATGGAGAACGTTGTGTTTCGGCAGGACTGAAAAGTGCCTGTAGCATGGTTGGCTCCCGCTTATTGATAATGAATATAACGGCGGCTAAGGATAAACTGCAGGGTTGTCATGCCAACAATGACCAGCAGCAGCGATACCGACAGCACAGCGCCGTATCCAACGCGGAAGGAGCGAATTCCGCTTTCGTAAATGTACATAACAATTGTACGGGTCGCATCGCCGGGACCGCCACCAGTCAGGATGAAGGATTGACCGAAGATCTGCATGGCACCGATAGTGCTCGTAATGATAAGAAAGAGCATGGTGGGGGTCAACAATGGCATCGTGATATAGCGGAATTTGTGGAGCGTCGTCGCACCATCAACTTCAGCGGCTTCATAGTAATCGCGTGGGATGTTCTTCAGACCGCCGAGGAATATCAATGCATAGAAGCCAACATTCTTCCATGTATCGGTGATGATGACAGCGATGGGTGACCATGTGCTTGAGAGCAACCAGTTGATCCGATCGACGCCCAGAAGTCCCAAATAATAATTTACAAGCCCTAGGTCCTTGTTCAACAAAAACTGCCAGATTACAGCAACGACGACGGTTGATACTACCGTGGGGAAGAAGTAGGCGGCACGAAAGAAACCGCTGAGCACCCCTGGCATTTTGGCATTCAGGAGCAGGGCGATGCCTAAGCCGAGGGTTAGATTACTAATGATGAGCCCGAAGGCCATTCCAAAAGTTGTTTTGTAGACAGTCAAAACACGCGGATCTTGAAGAAAAGCCTGAATATTTTCTAACCCAACGAACTCAGGCGGTTTGAACATGGACCAGTGAAAAAACATCAGACTGATGCCAACAAGCATTGGAATTGCCAGAAAGACGATGAAACCGAGCATCGTCGGTGCAATGAAGGCGTAACCGATTAGCGCTTCGATCACTTTGCGCCTGCGCAATGTCATGGTGCGTTCCATAAAGGCCTCCTCGGCTGAAAATGAGTGGGGCAGTTCTTTCACTAGAACTGCCCCATAACTTCCTTAGCCGCAGCTTGAAGAGGTGATTTCGCTCTGGGCAGCGTTTAGTGCATCTTCAACGCTGACCTCGCCAGAAAAGATATTGGTGCTGGCGCGCCCAAGTGCACCGTAAACGTCAGACGCGTTCTTGGGTGATGGCAGCATGTTTGCACCGTGTCCAAAGGAGAGAGAACCGTAGAAACGTTCAGCATGATCTGGCGGGAAGTTCAGAAGCGCTTCCGCCACACTCCGGCGAGCGGGGACGTTGGAAGCCGGTGCATCATCAGCGCCGACAAGCGTTTGCTGGACCGATTCGCTGGTTAAATACTTGATGAATTCCCAGGTCGCATCGGGGTTCTGGGTTGTACTAAACATGGCGTAGCCGTCGACGCCGACAACTGTTCCGCTACTGGGATTACCAGGCCAATAAGCGATGTCGTAGTCGGAGAAATCCATGCCCATGAAGATCCCGACCATCCACCGACCTGCGCCGAACATCGAGATGTCACCATTCTGGAACTGCTCGAACAGATTGGCGGTGCTGCCGGGGGTGGGTGAGACTCCATGTTCGTAGACGAGGCTGCTGAGGAATTCGAACGCCCCGACGACTTCCGGAGAATTCAGTTGGGCATTGCACCAGTCGCCGGACATGAAGCTACCGCCATTGGATGCGAACCACGGCTCAAGCCCGAACGGCCCACCGCCAATATCATACCCGTAGCGGTTCGGTTGCCCGTCCCCGTCCGTATCTTCGGTCAAAGCCTGCGCTGCCACGAGAAAATCATCCCAAGTCCAGTCGTCAGCGGGCGGTTCCAAACCGGCTTCGGCGAAGCGCGCTGTGTTATAGTACATCAGCATGCTGTTCCAACTGTGGGGCAGCAAGTATTGACTGCCGTCGATAATGAACGGCTCGATCAATGCCGGATCGACGTCATTCAACAGCTCGTCGACTTCGGCTTGATCCCGGGCGATATATTCATTAAGTGGGGTCAGGACACCTAGATCTACCAGAGTGGCCACACCTTCAACTGCGACATAAATCACATCAAGCGGCTGCCCACCAGCGATAGAACGGGCTGCCGCCTGAGCGTAGCCATCCCAGCCTTCGGTCGCGGGACCACCTATCAGATTAACTGTCACATTCGGGAAGGTTTCGTTGAAACCGGCGACAATGGCTGCCCAGTTGTCGCGCGATTCCGGACGATCATCGAGAAAGAAGAAGTTGACTTCGCCGCTCACGTTATCCTGTCCAGATACCGGGACGACAAATGCGACTAGCAGAAGAAGCACCAGCAGAGCAAAAATGCTGCGTCGTTGCGCCATTGATCAAGCTCCTTAAATTCAGTTGTTCTGTCAAATTTTGTCTATGCTTTTGTTGGAATGCCTATGTTAACTCGCGTATTCACCTCCTTGACCTTCCTCCTTTGAGGGAGCTGTAGTTTTAGGGAAATAGCCCTAAAAATTTCACTGAAACTACAGTAAAATATTTAGAAAAAAGAGTAGCGCGGTTTTAGCGAAACGTCAAGACCACTGGTAAAATCAGTTTAGCAGTAGACAAGTGGTATTCAGTTCGATCTCCTCGACACGCTTCCATCAACAGATGGGATGGGCCTTCGCAAGGGCGTGAGATTGTCATGTTAAAATCAAGCGCGGCGAATGAGCAGGCATAGAAACTATGGCAAAAAAGACGACAATGCAGGATGTAGCAGCGGAAGCCAACGTATCTTTAGCGTCGGTCTCCCTATATCTCAACAATAAGCCCGGCCTCAGTGATACAACACGCCAACGCATTGCCGAGGCAGTAACTAAGCTTCGTTATACTCCGCGCAAGGCGAATGGCAGTGAATCAACGCTCATTGGGCTGCTCGTCGAGCGGTTGCCATTTTCAATGTTTTCAGAATTGCATTACGGTGACGTTCTGCACAGTATGGAGGCGGCAGCGCGGGATCTCGGTTATAATCTCATCCTCGTCATTGTCGAGCCCGGTCAAAACATCTCGATCTCAGAACGACTACGCAACCTTGGGGGTGTGATTGTGCTAGGCGGTGGTGACATCACTGCCGAGGTTATCAGTAGTACCTTGGAAGTCGACATTCCTGTCGTGTTAGTTGACGTCTCGCTACCGGGACGCGCGCTCAACTGTATTCTGGTGGATAACCAGTCCGGGGCGTTTCAATCTACACGATATCTGATCGAACGCGGGTATCAGCGAATTGCGTGTATTCAAGGTCCCAAAAAATACCCCAGTCTGATCGAGCGCTTTCAAGGCTACTGTTTCGCCTTGATCGATGCGGGTATTCCTCTGGAAGCCGGGTTGATCCAACCGCCGATTTCTTCGGGCTTTCCAAACAAGGGGTATCGCGAAATGCTAGCTCTGTTAGAGCGTGGCGAGCGGTTTGATGCTGTGTTCTGCGTCAGTGATCGTACTGCCTTTGGGGCGCTTCAGGCTCTGCAGGAGGCTGGATTGCGAGTGCCTCAGGATGTTGCTGTTATTGGCTTTGACAACACTGTCCAATCCAGTTATACCACGCCGCCGCTTACTACCGTAAACATGCCCAAAAAAGACTTGGGTGAAGTGGCGGTACATCGCCTGTATGATCTCATGAACGGTGAAACGCTCTTGCAGCCCGTAAAGATTGTGCTGCCAACCTCGCTTGTGATTCGCGACTCGACCTAACGTTTGAAACACTATTTCAGTTGTGAACAAGGTCTATAAGTTAGACAAAAAATCACTCGCTCTTTTCCTACGGAGCAAGAAGTTGGGACAGGGTGACGTGCGAATACGCTATACTTGGAACTAATGGTTTTTGTCCCTCTGACTGGACGACTAGTCCACACGGAGTCAGAGTCGAGCCTGTACGGCAAAACTGTAAGGTACCTGCCAATGGAAACAGCAACGTGTGATCGGTGAGCAAGGTCAGCGTGGAAGGCGACCAGATGATGGCCAACAGCTACACGCTTCATCCGATTGGCGTTATCCGCTCTGACCTCACGGAGCTCGAAGCTGCGCCGCGGCAAGGCTACGAAGGCGCGCCCGACGCTTGGATCGAAGTTTTCCCACCATTTGAGCAGGCGCTTTATAGAATTTTCGCCGGGGATGAGCTCATCATCCTCACCTGGCTGCATCGTTCTGCGCGTGATGTGCTCCAAGTGCATCCCCGCGGCGAGATCGAAAACCCGCTCACCGGGGTTTTTGCGACGCGCTCCCCGGCACGCCCGAATCCTATCGGCTTGCATCGCGTGACTGTGCTTGAAAGCAACGGGAATCGCTTGAAAGTCGGTCCCATCGAAGCAATTGATGGTACGCCTGTTATTGACATCAAAGCGGCACTATCCCAGTTGGATGACTCGTAAAATGCGATTCTGATCGACGGAAAAACTGCTCAAACCGATCAAACTGGTCAAACCGGTCAGGAAATATCGACAGAAAACAAAATCACAACCAGAAACAGAACCCAATGCAGTTGATGTCCGAACTTTGCCTCTTGCATCCAAGTTTTATTGGTGTATTATTATGTAGAGTACTCTATTTATTTTGGGTAGAGATATGAGTAAGGGTGATGAGACAAAAGCGCGCTTAGTGCAAAAGACCGTGGAGCTCATTGCAACGCAGGGTTACCATGGGACGGGGTTGAACCAGATCACGCAGGAAAGCGGCACGCCGATGGGATCGCTCTACTATCACTTTCGTGGTGGCAAAGATGCGCTGGTTGCCGCCGCGATGCAGGCGGGTGGCGATGTGATCACTCAAGCTCTGCAAGCGGCATTTAGCGAAACCGCGGACGTCCCTAGCGCCATCCATTCGCTTGTTGAGCTATTGAGTCAGCAGCTCGAAGCCTCTGCATTCACGAAGGGCTGCCCTATCGCGACGGTCACGCTCGAAACGGCTGCCCAGAACGACACGATCCAGCATGCTTCCCAAACCATTTACCGCCAGTGGCAGACGCAGATCGCCCAATTCCTCGTACAAACCGGTTATGAGGAATCCGCAGCCCCGTCACTCGCTCTGTTCGCGCTAATCGTGATCGAAGGGGGGCTGCTGTTGAGCCGTGCCGAACGCAGCATCACTCCTTTGCAGCAAGCGGGCGAGCAGTTGATCTTCTTTCTACAGTTGAACCAACAGAAAGGCTAAGCCCATGTACGAAGTTGCGCCGAACGTCTTTCTCCTTAATGGAACGCCCAATTACCTCGTGAACGTCTACCTGGTCTGCGACGTGTTGATCGACGCGGGAACGAAAATGGCGCAGCGCGGGTTACTGCGTCAGTTAAAAGGGAAGCGGATTTCCAAGCATGTTCTGACCCACGTCCATCCTGATCATCAGGGCGCGAGTAAGTCAATCTGTGAGGGTTTCAGCATTCCGCTCCTGTGCGGTGAATCAGATGCGCCAGCTATGGAGAGCGGCGACATGCGTGGGCAGATTCCGCGAAATCTGATCACGCAAACGCAAGATATCTTCTGGACAGGTCCTGCACATCCTGTCGAACGGACGTTGCACGAAGGCGATCTCGTTGCCGGCTTCACGGTGATCGAGACGCCGGGGCACAGCCCCGGACACCTCGCTTACTGGCGTGAATCGGATCGTACGCTGATTCTCGGTGATGTCGCCGCGAACATCGACTTCCTGACGCTAAAGACACGTTTGGGAGAACCGCCCACAATCTTCACTCAGGATATCCCGCAAAACCGAGCATCCGCACGTAAGCTGGCAGACCTTCATCCACAGACTATCCTGTTTGGGCATGGGCAGCCGCTTTATGATGGTGGAAGGTTTGTAGATTGGGCATATAGTCTGCCCGCAGCGTAACCGCTCTGTAGTATCCATCGTCAAAGCTGCAATCAGCAGCGTTCTATTGATCAAGGCGAAACAGCGCGCCATCAAGCCATTGAAACACTAGGTGACTAGTGTCTCAAGATATTGACTTGATGGCGCTAATGCCTGACCGGTTGATCGGTTTGACCAGTTTGATCAGTTTTTCGGGCGATTAGGATTCGATGTGTGCGACGTCATAGCGCCGCATGATGTCCAATAGTTCAGTGCGCTGAACCGCATAGAGTTGACCGCCCACATGATGCTTTCGCCGCGCTGGATCGGTAAGCTGCATCCGCTTGAGGATGTGCACGATCCACTGGGCTGCGCCCATCTGTTCCTCTGAGTAACCGAGCAGCCCGCGCACCTGCTCGCGCAGTTCTGCGGCTTTGATCCACATCTCGCCAACCGAATTTCGTGTCATCAGCTCCAGCGCTTGTAAGACCGCTTCTTCCCGGTCGCTGAGCGCCTTGCCTTCGCTCATCTGCTCGTCCCACAGTGCCGCCTCAGAGATCGCATCGAGCAACCCTGTCACCCCACCTTCCTCCTCGAAGAATGCTGCCAGGGCGACGAGCGGCGACCACAGCTCACCCGACCGGTTGTGCAGCTTGTGCAGATCAGGGCGGTCGAAGTAGTTGCGGTGAATCGCTTCGAAGTAGGTCAGTGCCAGTGTGTAAAGCTGGTGACGAATCTCCGACCCGTCGACATTGGGCGGGAGGCACGCCATCTTCTTATCCGTGCGGCGCAGGCAGTACAGCGCGAAGCGAGAATATCTTCGGAGATTAAGCTGTTTCTAGGAAATAATGACTTATCGACTTAAAGCCTTGCCATGTGTGGCGGGAAAGCTGATGGTTGATTATTTGTGGTAGCGGCCCATCACAAATCTCTACCTGTCCTTCGTTGACAGGCTCACCTCCCAGAACAACTTTGAGAACCAGCGTGTCGGGACCGAGCACACCGGTTCTGCCAACTTGGCTCATCAAATGCAGGGAAGGATAGTGGAGCATCACTACGCCGTGTAACCGATAAATTTCAATACATGTCGGTGGCCCATACAGGGAAAGCACTGCTGCGAGCGGCAAGTTTTGATCAAATGAGATATCTAGCAGGATGGATGCCAAGGTGGTGTTGTCTGATGTTGGGAGCAGAACGATCTGTGCGTACTCAGCATCATCCAGAATTTGGTTGTGTCCATTGAATTGCTCGATCGCCTCACTCCATGGGGTTTCATAGGGGATGAGACCGCGAAAGCATGCTCTGTCACCGCAGCTTGCCAGATCGGGAGCTTTACGTGGCGCAAGTAAGACGCTGGTTTGCCCAAAGAAGAGCGAGACATAGGCGAAGAAGCCAAACCCGGTCACTAAAGCAAGAATCGAAATATGCATTATGCGTCCCCGTCTATTGAGCGCGAGGATCAATGGCATTAGGTATCGAAAGGTTTTGTCTGGGGCGAGAGTTTGGCTTCCCTCAGTAGATGTATTTGCGGGAGTATGCAGAAGGCGCTTCTGCCAAAGCTGTAGCACGTGCTTGTAACTTGAACCTTGCATCTCCACGGTTCGGTCGCTAGTAATCCCAAGACGTCTGGACACGTTCGATGTCCTTTACACAGTGGAGCCGATCTTTGTTGAAAAACGGTAGTGGTGTATAACTAGGAATTTATATGAGGAAAAGAAATATGTAAATCAAAAAAGAGATACAATTGGGGATACAGAAATTGCTACAACAACTTGTCTTGCTACAATAGGTTCTTGAGCTATTAAGGCTTCCTATGTTCCGAGCTGAGACGTTTGGCGCTTGGTTAAAGCATCAGCGCCAATCCCGCGATTGGACGCAGTTCGAGCTCGGCCAACATGTGGGGTGTTCAACTGTGCTGATCCGGAAGTTTGAAGCGGATGAACGGCGTCCATCTAAACAGATTGCCCTCATTCTCGCGGCCTTGTTCGATATCCCCGTTCGTGAACACGAGCAGTTTGTAGCGTTCGCGCGGGGCAGTAAAACCAACGCGACGCCATCGGTTAGCGATCGGCTAGTTGATACAACGTCCTTCATCGGCCGGTTGCATGAATTGAATCAGCTGCAGCAGAAATTATCATCGCCACAGTGTCGTTTGCTCGTGTTAACAGGGCCTGGCGGCATGGGCAAGACGCGCCTTGCCCTTCAGCTAAGTCGTCAAGTTTTCGATCAGTTCCCCGACGGTGTTTTCTTTACCAGTCTGCTTGGCATCGACTCCGCCGAGTCTCTGGTGAGTAGTATTGCGCTTGTACTATCGCAGCAATTCAATCGTCTGAGCGATAGCAATGCCCAGCTCTTGCATTATCTTCAATCGCGAAATCTGCTGCTGATCCTCGACAATTACGAGCATTTGCTTCCAAAAACGGAATTGATCACCGAGATTCTGGCTGCGGCACCCCGTGTGAAAATCATCGTTACCTCTCGTGAACGATTGAATCTCCGCGAGGAGTGGACCTTTCCGGTTAGCGGTCTATCCTATCCGGAAACAATCTCCGATGTCGGCGTGTACAGTGCTATCGAGCTATTTAAAGAGCGAGCAGTACAGGCAGACCTACGTTTCAGTTTAACACCCGGGGACCGTGAGTTCGTGGCTAGGATTTGCTCTCTGGTACAGGGAAATCCTTTGGCAATTGAACTTGCGGCCGTTTGGGTAAGGACGATGACCTGTGCGGATATTGTGCGCGAGCTTGAGCGTAGTCTTGATATTCTCTCCACAAGCGCCCGTAATGCCCCTGAAAAGCATCAAAGTATGCGCACGACTTTCGAGTCATCCTGGAATTTACTCGACGAGGATTTGCGCACGACTCTTCGTAAACTAGCGCTATTTCGAGGCGGATTTACTCGCGAAGCTGCAAAAGCTGTCGCGTTGGTGACACTGTCGCAGCTTGTCGCTCTGGTTGATAAGGCGCTGGTCCAACTTGATACCTCGACCGGTCGCTACAGTCTCCACGAACTGCTCCGCCAATATCTGTTGGAAAAGCTGTACGAAGCGGGAGAGCGAGCCGCGGTTGCACAACGTCACTATCACTATTTTCTCGCTCTTGCTCAAAGATCAGAAGCACATGCGTTTGGAGGTGAGCAAATCACTTACTTTGACGTGCTCGAAACCGAACTAGACAATCTACGGGGGACATTGACCGACTCCATCGCCTCTGAGGATGGGCTACAGTTAGCTGCAACTCTAGGTTGGTTCTTCAGTGAACGTGCCCATTGGCGAGAGGGTTTTGACTGGTTGGAACGGGCGCTTTCAGCGAACAAGGACGCGCCCGTGACTCTCCGTGCCAAAGCGCTGCACAGCGCAGGTGCTCTCGCGGGACGCTTTGATACTCAGCAGGCGCAAAGCTATTTTAGCGAAGCACTCCTACTAGCCCGGGCAGCTAATGACCCTTGGAACACCGCGTGGGCGCTGAGCCACATGGCGATTTTCAGATTAATGATTCCTGAAGTGTCGAGACCCCTACTCGAAGAAAGCTTGAAGCTGTTCCGAGAGCTTGACGACCATATGGGAATCGCCCATACCCTCGTCCGCTTATCGTGGTGCGCTTTGGACGCAGCAGATTATCCCTATGCGCGTGAATTAGCTGAAGAAGCTCTGATGCGCGCAAATCAGGCGCGTGACCAAGCAATTACTGCGTGGGCGTTACTGACTTTGGGCGAAGTCTGCTGGTCTCATGATCATAATCTCTATCAAGCGCGAACCTGTTTCGAGCGGAGTCGAAGCTTATTTCGGGCAATCCACATGTATTCGATTCATTCGAACCGTGCTTTGGCAGATGTGGAGCGCACCTTAGGAAACTGGACGCGCGCAGACTTGCTCTATCGTGAAGTGTTGGAAACCGGAGCAAAGTCGGGAACTGACCATCCGGGGCACGCGTATTGTCTGGCTGGACTCGCCGCTGTTGCCCTGGAATTGCGCCAGATTGAACGAGCCGTCATTCTACTCGGGCATGTGGAAAGAATTATTACGCTTGTACCTGAAAGTGATACGCACGGAAATGTGACCTTTTATCGCGATGTTTCGACGGCTCAGTCCCTACTGGCTCAATCCACTTTTGCAGCGCTTTGGGAAACTGGTAAGGCGATGCCACGCGCGCAGTGTATTCGTTTTGCATTGGATGAACCGCCGTATCGATATACTAAAAACAATCAATTGGTTCGAGATGATTTGTAGCACTTGAGATTGTCGGTAGAGGACATCTATAAGAGGCGCAGGTAGGTTATCAGCCACCTAAATACTCGCTTGATATCGCTCTAATGATTCTTCAAGCCTCGGCTCTGATGACAGAAGTTCGAAGTGTCCAAGCCTTTTCCTACGGAACAAGAAGTTGGGGCCTTGAATCCCTCTAGGCACGCTAAAGAAGACGACTCTCACACAGAAGATGGTTGTGTTTTCACGAGTCCATAAAGTGATCGCTGTGCTGTTCCATGAGACCGCAGCGCTCACCTAGTTCGCCAGCAGCGCCTGCATTTTTTCTGGCACAGGCGGAGTTTTCGCGCACATGAGCGCGCCCGCGGCGCTGGCATAGCGGACAGCGCGATCAAGCGCAATGCCCGAGCTCAACTGGGAGGCCAGCGCGCCGACAAAGGCATCGCCTGCGCCGTGGGTATCGACCACATCGACTTTATAGGCTGGCAGGTGATACACCGTACCCGCCGCCGCGACGATGGCACCAGCCCCGCCGAGCGTAAGGATCACGGCGCGCACCTGCTGCGCGAGCTGCGCCGCGATGGCCAGAGCCGACTCGCGGTCGGTGATAGTGCGACCGGAGAGCATTTCGCCTTCCACCTCGTTGACGACGAGGATGTCCACATATAGCAGCAGACCCGGCGGCGGCGGATAGGCGGGCGCGGCGTTGAGCACGACTGTCGTCCCGGCGGATGCGGCGGCTTGGGCGGCCAGCGCGACTGTCTCCAGCGGGACTTCATATTGCAGCACCAGCACATCGGCGGCTTGGATGAGCGGCAGCGTGCGGTCGATATCGGCGGCATCCATGTGCATGTTCACGCCGGACACGATGACCGCGCCGTAGTCCCCGGTTTCGTCGACGATGGCGACGCTCATGCCGCTGCCCGCGCTGGCGTCGAGCAGGACGGCCTCCGTGTTCACACCGTGAGCGCGGAGATTAGCGAGTAGTTGCTGACCGAAGTCGTCGTCCCCGACGCGGCTGATCATGGCGACCTCCGCACCGTGCACAGCGGCCTGAACGGCTTGATTGCCACCTTTGCCGCCACAGCGCAGCCCCCAACCTGACCCGCGCAGCGTTTCTCCTTTGCGCGGGCGATCCGGAGCATACACCATCACATCCATGTGAAGACTGCCGAGGACGACGACCTTACCCATTATTAGGACTCGCGTTTCTGCCGGACTGAAGTCATGGTCTTTTCCAGCGATTGTTCTGCACGGGCATAATCTTGCTGCGCGATGCACACAAACAGCGCATCGAGGATGTTGAGCTGGGCGACCCGCGCCGCGGCGTTTTCGCCCATCAACGGCGACCCACGGGCGGTCGAACACAGCACGATATCCGCTTCCTGCGCGAGCGGCGACGTGCTGTAGTTGACCAGCGCGATCACCGTCGCGCCGTTCTGCTTGGCGAGCCGCGCCGGTTCGATCACCGCGCTGGTGCGCCCGGAATGTGAGACGGCCAGCACCACATCGTCGGCGGTTAGCAGGGCGGCGGACATCATCATCAGGTGCGGATCATCGTAGGCGGCGGCGCGAATGCCGATGCGCAGGAACTTGTGCGCCGCGTCCTGCGCGATGATCGCTGAACCGCCAACGCCGTAAAAATCGCGCTGGCGGGAGCGGTAGACCGCATCGACCGCCCGGTTGAAG
Organism: Candidatus Flexifilum breve; assembly: GCA_016717205.1. GTDB lineage: Bacteria > Chloroflexota > Anaerolineae > Aggregatilineales > Phototrophicaceae > Flexifilum > Flexifilum breve. The sequence continues at coordinate 224,969 of JADKGC010000002.1, read as the reverse complement.
CCGTCGATGTCGAGAATAGCCTGCGTCTCTTGCAGCGCCTGAATCGCGGTTTTGAACACCTTGTCGATGATCATCTCCGGCGTGTCGCTCGGCGACAGGTCTTCGTACATTTCCGAGACGGCGAGCTGGTTGTATTCGGTCAGCGCGGCGCGCAGTTCACGGTAGCCGTTATAGCCCAGCTTTTTAGCCAACTTGACGATCATCGCGTCGGACACATTGTTGGCTTCCGCGACATCGGCAATGGTCACACGGTGAATCTCGCTTCCCCGGTTGAGCATGTATTGCACGACACTTTGTTCGCGCGGTGTCAGCGTTGGCAGCAGCATTCTGATCTGCGGACCGACGGCGCGGCTGGAATTCGTAATCAACTGGCTTGTCCTCTGAAAAAGTCACAAATCTATTATAGAAGAACAAGGCTCATCTCTTTGTATTTTACTCAATAGAGTATATTTGTAAAGCAAATTCACTGCCGTGCCAGTAAACAGTGAGTTTTGTCCCGGAAATTGATGGATATTTTGCTATTTGACAAACCAAAGATTCGGGATAAAGTAAAGTTGTACTAACTAAATGTGATGAATTAGTGAAGTTTTGCGCTTCGCGTCGTACTAATCAAGGCTTTTTTGATGACCTTAGCACCAGTTTTTGCCACCCGTCTCAATTCGTTCAAGACGCGTCCGGAGCTGTTCTGGGCGCAGCCCACGCCCAAGCCGACCACGCTCGATCTGCTCGACCGCGTGGCGTCGGTGCCGGGCTTGACGCAGGTGGATTTCAACTACCCCGATCACTTTGATCGCTGCACCCCGCTTGAACTCGCCGCTGCGCTGCGCGAACGCCAGCTCACGCTGAACGGCTTGGCGATGCGCTACTACACCGACCCGGCGTTTGATCAGGGCGCGTTCAGCAACCCCGACCCAGCGGTGCGCGAGAAGGCGATTCAGCTCACCTGCGAAGGCATTGACGCGCTGGTGGCGATGGGCGGCGACCTCCTGACGATCTGGCTCGGGCAGGATGGCTTCGACTACGCTTTTCACGTCGACTACAACCAGGTGTGGGAACTCGAACTGGACGGCATCCGCCGCGTCGCGCAGTACAACCCGAACGTCCGCATCAGCATCGAATACAAGCCGAACGAACCGCGCGCCTACAGCATCCTGTCGGATGCGGGACGCACGCTGCTCGCGCTGCGCGAACTCAACCTGCCGAACCTCGGCGTGACGCTCGACTTTGCGCACGTCATCTATGCGAACGAAGTCCCGGCGGCGGTTGCGGCGCTGGTCAATCGCTACAGTCGCTTGTTCGGTGTGCATCTGAACGATGGCTACGGCAAACGCGACGACGGACTGATGGTGGGCAGCGTGCATCCCATGCAGACGCTCGAACTGCTCTACACGCTGCGCCAGATCGGCTACGACCAAGCGATCTACTTTGACACGTTCCCGGATGCTATTGGGATCGATCCGGTAGCGGAATGCGCGCTCAACATTGACGTGGTGCGGCGGATGCTCGCTCTGCTCGACCGCGTCGACGAAGCGCAGATGCAGCGGCTTTTGGATAAGCAAGATGTCATTCAGGCGCAGCGGTTGATCCAGATGCTGCTGTTGTCGTGATGCGCTTGAAGGGGGAGAGACCAAATCATGGAGGTGACGCGATAGAACGAGATGGGCTGTAAGCAAGCTTTCGCAGCAGTTGGATGTCCGAGAAGTGGTTTTCTACATAAATAAGGAGTTTCCATCCCATGTTTAAGAGTTTCCGTTTGCTGTTCATTTTGGCGCTCGTCCTCGGCGCTTTCAGCTTTGTTTTCGCTCAGGAAGAACTCCCGCCGCTCGATTCCGATACGGAACCGGATCGCATTGAATGGTGGCAGTTGGAATCGGAATTTGGCGCCGTCCCCACATTTGAAGAACAGATTCGCGTAGGCGCGGTTGCCAAGACGCTGATCAATGAATACTGGCGTCTGCTCGGCGAAGGCTACACCAATGCGGGCGAACGCTTCGGCGTCGATGTCATCCTGCAGGCCGCGCAGAACGAAGCTGACCAGCTCGGTCAGCTCACGATTGCCGAAGCCATGCTCACCCTCGGCTTCGACACGCTGCTGGTCTCCCCGCAGTCCGACGCCAACCTGATCCCGGCAGTTGATCAGGCCGCCGAACTCGGCATCCCGGTCATCAATGTGAACGACGCGGTCATCGCGACGGCGCAGCACTATGTCGGCAACGTCCAGCGCGATAACGGCGTGCGCGCCGCCCGCTGGTTCATCGAAAACTATCCGGATGGCGGCAAGGTCGCGGTCATCGAAGGCCAGCCCGGCGTGTATGCGGCGGGTCAGCGCACCGAAGGTTTCACCATGACCATCACGGAAGAATCGTCGGCCTTTGAAGTCGTCGCCAGCGTCCCGGCGAACTGGGATCGCCAGTTGGCCTATGACACCGCGGCGACCATTCTGCAGCAGCACCCCGACCTCGTCGGCTTCTACTGCAACAATGACGGCATGGCGCTTGGCGTCGTGGAAGCGGTCAAGGCGGCGGGTCTGCTCGAACAGGTCGCGGTGATCGGCACGGACGGCATCAGCGATGCGTACGCCTCCATTCAGGCGGGCGAACTGCGCGGTACGGTGGACTCCTTCCCGGTTCTGACGGGTGAAGTCGCCCTCGAAGTCGCGCTCCGTCTGCTCGGCGGGCAGGAACTGCCGCGCGTCGTCTCGACGCCGCAGGCGCTGATCACGCTGGAAAACTTCGACCGCTACTACGGCGAAGGTGCGGACACCCGCGCGGCGCTGATCGAAGATGCCGAAATGGCCATGCAGGGCAGCTAAGCCCGAATGAGGCTCACCGGGGCGCGCGCTCAAGTCAGCCCGCGCCCCACCTCCACCGCTCCGACTGAGGAACGCACCATGTCCGATGCATATCTGCTGGAACTCGACAACATCACCAAATCCTTTCCCGGCGTGCAGGCGTTGAAAAACGTGTCACTGCGCGTGCGCCGGGGAGAAGTGCACGCCCTCGTGGGCGAAAACGGCGCGGGGAAAAGCACCCTGCTCAAAATTCTGTTCGGGGTGTACCAGCAGGACAGCGGGACGATTGCCATTGACGGCCAGCCCGTCCAGATTCACGACCCGAAAAGTGCATACCGGGCGGGAATTGCGATGATCCACCAGGAATTACAGCAAATTCCCGAACTGGACGCCGCCCAAAATATCTTTCTTGGTCAAACGCTGACCCGTTACGGGATTTTCAAAGATACCGCCCAAATGCGGCGGACGGCGCGCGAGATTCTCATGCGCCTGAACGTCGATATTGATGTGACCACCCCGGTCACCAAATTGAGCATTGCGCAGCGCCAGCTCATCGAAATTGCGCGCGCGCTGCTCGGCAACGCCCGCATCATCGCCATGGATGAGCCGACCTCCAGCCTGACACCCAAAGAATTCGATGTGCTGGTGCGCGTCATCCGCGATTTGCAGGAGCACGGCGTCGGCATCATTTACGTGTCGCACCGCCTGCATGAGATCTTCCAACTGGCGAGCCGCGCCACCGTGTTACGCGACGGCGAACTCGTCGGCGAAGTAGCGGTGAGCGAGGTGACCGAAGAACAGATTGTTGGCATGATGGTCGGGCGCAAGACGACCGAAACCCGCCACATCACCTACACGCAAGACCAGTGTGTGCTGCGCGTTCGGAATCTCTCATGGGGCAGCAAAGTGCGCGATGTGTCGTTTGACCTGCACCGCGGCGAAATTCTCGGGATCGCCGGGCTGGTTGGCGCGGGACGCACCGAACTCATGCACTTGATCGCCGGGTTACGCCCGCCGACGAGCGGCACGATTGAACTGAACGGGCAGTCGGTCACGTTTGCCTCCCCGCGGCAGGCGATTCGCGCCGGGATCGGCATGCTGCCAGAAGATCGCAAGCGGTCAGGCATTATTCCGCTGCTCCCGGTGCTGTCGAATACCTCGCTGCCGGTGATTCAGAAGTACGCGCGTTTCGGGTGGGTCGCAAACGGGCGGCGGCGCGCTGATGTTACGCGCCTCGCCGAGCAGGTCAACCTGCGTCCGCGCAACATCGACCGACCGATTCGCTACTTCAGCGGTGGCAATCAGCAAAAAGCGATCCTCAGCCGCTGGCTGAACGCGAACAGCGAGATCCTGATTTTTGACGAACCGACGCGCGGCATTGATGTCGGCGCGAAGCAAGAAATCTATCACCTGATGGAAGCGTTGGCGCAGCAAGGTAAAGCGATCCTGATGGTGTCATCGGAACTGCCCGAAGTTCTGCGGCTCAGCGACCGCGTACTGGTCATGAGCGCCGGACGCGCGGCGGCCATCCTGGAGCGGGCGCAGGCCAATGAAGAGACGATCATGCGCCACGCGGTGAGCAAACAATCGTGAGCAAGCAAGAACTACCGAATGAGGCCCAGATGGCATCCGTAGACATCCAACAGGAAACGCGCTTACCGGCAGCCCGCCGCATCAGTCTGCGGGACAATGTGCGCGACGCTGGCACTTTGATCGGCTTGGTGGTGATCTTTGTGTTCTTCGCCAGCCAGTCGCCCATCTTCCTGACCGAAGCCAACCTGATCAATATTCTCCAGTCGTCGGCGATCAATGCGTGCATCGCGCTCGGCATGACACTGGTGATCATCGCGGGCGGCATCGATCTGTCGGTTGGCCCGACGGCGGCGGTCGCGGCGGTGTTCACGGCGACCTTCATGTTCGACGGCATGCCCGTCATTCCAGCGGTGCTCATTGGTCTGGGGATCGGGGTGCTCGGCGGGTTGATCAATGGGCTGTTGATTTCCCGCGCGAAACTCCAACCGTTCATCGTGACGCTCGGTACGCTCAGCCTGTACCGCTCCATCGCTCTCATCTACACGGGCGGCAACCCAATTCTCTCCGTGCCGCCGGAATTCCGCACGTTCTTTAATGGACGAGTCGGCTCAATTCCGGTTCCGGTGGTGATCGTCGGCGTGGTCGCCGTGATCATCTGGGTCATTTTGCGCAAGACGCCGCTCGGCGAATACATGCTGGCTATCGGCGGCAATGAAGAGGCGGCGCGCGTCAGCGGCGTCCCGGTCAGCCTGACCAAAGTCAGCGCGTATGTGATCAGCGGGTTCCTCGCGGCGCTGGCGGCGCTCATTCTCGTCGGGCGGTTGGGCGCAGCAGAACCGATTCTCGGCAATCAGTGGGAACTCGACGCGATTGCGGCGGCGGCCATCGGCGGCGCGTCGCTGATGGGCGGCAAAGGCAGCATCGTGGGCACAGTGCTCGGCGCGATCATCCTCGGCGCGATGCGCAACGGCCTCACGCTGATGAACGTGCAGGCGTTCTATCAACTGATGGCGACGGGGTTGATCATTCTGCTGGCGATGCTCATCGACCGGCTGACGCGCGGCTCGAACAACTAGCCGTCGACAATTGCGGAGCAGCTCCCAAGGGGCTCAAGAACGGTTAGCTGGACAATTTTATACGGCTAACCGTTTTCCTACGGAGCAAGAAGTCGGGGGTTCGAATCCCTCTAGGCACGAAAGTGAAACGCCTCTCACACGAGAGGCGTTATTGTTTTCTACAGGTCGATAGCGTAGACCAATACTGTCGGTCTAGAGCTTCAACCACGTAACGGAGAACGGTGGCAATTCGATTTGGATAGAGTTGCCGACAATGGGCTGCTGCGCCCGCTCGACCTTAAACCGATCCGGTTGGGCGGGCGAGGTGCGCGCGGTGATATCCGGGTAAGCGAGCACGGATACTTCGGCAGCGACGGGCAGATCGTACCCGGGAATGGTGATGCTTAAGGGCAGCGTGCGCGTCAGGTGACGGTTGACGGCGGCGATCAGCACATGCGCCGACGCATCCGTCGCCGCGATGAGGTCCATGAACGGCAGATCGTTCTCCGTATGCCCGATATCGGCGGGCGTCGGCACGTCGAAGCCCATCCCGATCAAATGACAGGCGACCGGCACGGCGTCGATGAAAGCGGCGTATTCCTGCAGCACCAGATACTGGGGATCGTAATAGGTGATGCCGAAGCCCTTGCGCAGGCAGCCACCGTGCATAAACCCGGTCGTGTTGGCAATTGGGATGCGGGCCGCGTTGCGAATGAGCAGATTGAGGAAGCACCCACCATACGCGACGCCGCCGAAATTTTCGATGTGCAGACGCGCCGGATCATCGCCAACATTCCCCCACTCGGTGATTGCCAGACCGATCTGCCGATTCAGGCCGTGCGTTGCCGCATCACACGCAGCGATCAATTCGGGCAGGTAGCGCCGTTCCCAGCTATCGACTTGTCCGAGGACGGCATACGTCGCTTCCTCGTGCGTCAAATGGCCGAGAAAGAAGTGATTGGCGGGCATGGAGTGCAGGCTGATGTAGTCGATGCGCTCCGCGCCCGCTTCGAGCAGCTTGGTGTGCCAGCGACCGTCGGCGGTGACGTAGTCGTAACCGGGGCCACCTTCGGGAAAGTCGAAGGCGTTGCCGCTGGCGATCAGCGTGAGCGGAATGGGGCTGGCGGCGTCCATCGCGCGGGCGAATTCCGGGAAGCGGCGCGCGTTCTCGTCCGAGCCGTGATAGCCCCCCTGCCAGTGACCAAACGGTTCGTTACCCACTTCCCACAAGGTTATATTGTAGGGTTCGGGGTGACCATTTTGCGCGCGCAGTCGCCCCATCGGCGTCGATGCGTCGCCGTTGCAGTATTCGACCCACGCGGCGGCTTCTTCCGGCGTACCCGTCCCCGCATTGACGGTCATATGCGGCTCCGCGCCGATCAGCCGACAGAAGGTCAGGAACTCATCCGTGCCGAACAGCCCATATTCCAGCCCGCCCCACGCTTGATTAGGATAGGTCGGGCGCAGTTCCACCGGGCCGACGCCGTCGCGCCAGTGGTAGAAGCTAACGAAGTTGCCGCCCGGCCAGCGCAGCAGCGGCACCGGCCATGCCTTCGACAGTTCGATGATTTCCGGGTCGAGGCCGTAGACAGCGTCGGCGGGGTTGAGGACGGCCCGGTCGATGAGCAGGGCGTGACCGTCGGCAGGCAACCAGCGCACGTAGAAGTCGATGGGTTCGCCGAAGGCAACACGCCCCTCGCGCAGCTTAAGCTGATAGTCCAGTTTGACCCACTCCGAACCTCGAATCGGGATGCGCTGCGAGACGAGGTGATCGCCGGCTTTGCTGACGCCATCGGGCGTGCTGATGCGGCGGCGCAGACCCACTTCGACGGTGCCGCTGGCCTCCGGATGGGTCGTGGTGATGCGCGCCCAGAGATCGCCGTTATAAGTAAGGCAGCGCCGAATTGGTGGGAAGAAGCCCTGACGAATCCCCGCCGGGCCATCTTCAGCGACCGCCCAGTAGCGCGCCGAATCGCCTTTCCACGGTCCAAGGCGCACTGCTCCCCCCAACCGCCCGGGCGCAAACGTGACCGCTCCCGGATAGCCGAGCGGACTCCAGCCAAAGGGGATACCCTCTTTCGTGGCATCGTCAAACACAGCCGTGGCGAAGCCGGTCGGCATGATCTGCGGCGTCCAGTTGTAGCTGAGCGCGGCGGGATTGCCGTTTGAGAGGTAGAGCGCGGTCAAGGCGCTGGCATTGCTGCGCAACTGCTGGATCTGGCGCTCGGTCAGGTTGGGGCTGCGGGCGAACGTGGGATTCACGAGCAGTTCTGCCAGCACGCCGCCGATCATGCCGTGACCGAGATGTTCGAGGAAAGAGCCGAGGAAGTATTTCGACGGCGCAGTTCCCGTTTGCCCGAGATCGATGACCGCCGTATTGGTCGCGGACTGATCAGCGCGGGTGAAGCGGAAGAGTGACTGAGCACCCACAGAGACAGATTCTGACGTTGACATCGAGTTCTCCAATGCTAGCCCTTGAGAGCGCCAGCCATGATGCCCCGGATAAAGTGCCGCTGCAAGACGATGAATACGATGAGCAGGGGGATAGTCGCAATCGCGCTGGCGGCCATCACCTGACCCCACGCATTCGACCCGGTCGTCCCGACAGCCGCATTATTGATCTGCGTGTAGAGGTACGACAGCATGACTTGCAGGGTTTGCATGTCGATGGAATTGGTGACCAGCGACGGCCACACGAAATCGTTGTAGACGTCGAGAAAGACGAGGATCGCGAGCGCGGACAAGGCCGGGCGCATCATTGGCAGCACGATCAGGCGATAAAGCTGGAAGGAACTGCATCCGTCCACGCGCCCGGCGTCGAGCAGCTCATCGGGCACATCAGCGAACTGCTGGCGCATGAGGAAGATATAAAACGCGCTGATCGCACCGGGCAGCACGAGCGCCTGAAAGGTGTTGACCCACCCGAGGGAGCCCATTTGCAACAGCAGCGGGATGAGCATGACAATCGGCGGCAGCATGAGCGTCGCCAGCACGATGTTGAACAGGAACTGCCGCCCGCGAAAGCGCAGCTTGGCGAAGGCGTAGGCGGCGAGCGGCGCGAACAACAGCGTAATGCTTCCCTTGAGCAGAATGACGATCAGCGTGTTCTTGAAGCCGGACAAGATCGGCACATTCCTGAACATGGCCTCGTAGTTGGCCAGCGAGAACGTCGACAGGTCAAACTGGAGCGGCACGGCGGCGATGTCGGTCGGCGGCTTGAAGGAAGAGAGGAACATCCAGACCAGCGGGAACAGGAAGAAGGCCGACATGCCGAACAGGAACAAGTAGATGAAAATCCGTCCGAGGGTTATGCGTCGGACCCGGACGACCGGTTCGATGTGGCTGATCGTTGTTATCGTCGTCATCGTTCCCCCCTAGCTGGCTTCTTTGTCGCGCAGCATGCGCAGCATGACGATTGAAAGCACCACGACGATGAGCATCAGCAGGAACGAGTTAGCTGATCCGGTGCCGAGGTCAAGGTTACGCGTGTAGCGGAATAAGGCGAAGCCCGCCGTCACGGTGGAGTTGTACGGGCCGCCCTGAGTGAGCACATACGGCTCGGCGAACATTTGCAGAATCCCAAGCGTCGAGATGATCATGAAGAAGACGATGGAGCGGCGCATGAGCGGAATCGTGATGCGGAAAAACTGCTGAAACCCACTCGCCCCGTCTAACGAGGCCGATTCATAGATTTCCTGCGGGATGTTCTGAATGGCAGCCAGCATGATGAGTACGGCGAAACCTGCGCCTTTCCAGAAGACCATCAGCGCCATGGTGGGCTTCGACCACGTCCCCGTCGTCAGCCAACCAATCGGCTCGATGCCGAATGACTGGAGCACGGTGTTGATTGCGCCGAAGTTCTTATCAAACAGGATGAGCCAGATCTGCGCGATGGCGACGAGCGGCACGAGATACGGAATCAGGAAGACGACGCGAAAGAATGAGCGAAACCAGAGCTGCCGCGAGAGCAAACTGGCGGCGAAGACGGCCATCAGCGTTTGCACCGGGACGATCAGCAGCCACAGAATCACCGAGTTCTGGATTGAATTCCAGAAAAAACTGTTCGACAGCAGAAACGTGTAGTTCTCCAGCCCGATGAAGATCGGTTCGCCCGCGCCGCGCCACTCGGTGAAGCTCAGACGGAAGGCGTACGCGAGCGGATAGAACCCGAACGCGATGAACAGGATGAAGAACGGGGCAATATACAGGTAAGGCGCGTAACTGCCGCCCAACCAGACCCGCAGTCGCTGGAAGAGCGGAGATGGACTAGCCTTCAAGGTCGTATTCATGAGGGTTCGCCTGATAAGCTCGCGTCGTTTTAGAACTGATGCGGTCGGGCTGCCGGGGAAATCCATTCCGGACTCCCCGGCCAACAGCGTAGACTAACGCATCAGATTGGAGCGGATTTCTTCAGCGCTGATCGACAGCACATCTTCCGGCGACAGCTCGCCCGCCTGCATGCGCTGGACGTTCGCGCCAAGAATATCGCCGAGCTGGCCGAACCACAGCGGGAAGTAGTAGTCCTGCGGGATCTGATCGACTAACGAGGTGGCGAAACCATACAGGTCCTGACCGCCGAGGCTTTCCGGCGGCACCATGAGCTGTTCCGCGTAGGCTGGCTTGTACGTCGGGATGATGGTGGTGATGCCGCCGGGGTAGATGTCGTTGGGGCCGAAGGCGGCGCGAATGCCGTCGAGGCTCAGCATCATGTATTCGTAGAATGCCCACGAGAGTTCCGGGTTGGCTGCGCCGGACGGGATGACGAACGACGATCCGCCCATCGAGGCGGTCTGCGCGCCGCCTTCGGTCCAGCGGGGCAGCGAGGTCGCGCGCCATAGCCCACGCGAGTCCTTGAGCAGGGCGTCGATCTGATAGTTGAACCAGATCGCCCACGGATAGAAGCACTGAATGCCCTGATCGCAGGCCGCGATATCGTCAGTGCTGGCGAACCCGCTCAGGTTACCCACGCCTTGATCGAGCGCATTCTTGATGAAGTTCATGATGTTGAGGAACGGCTCAGATTCGAGCGTCAGCTCACCGTTGGCATTGATAAAACTGGCGTTTTGCTGATTGGCGAGCATCGACACCCACAACACGATCAGCGCCGGGGTGGTGTCAATGTGGATCGGCTTCATGTTGGAGTTGGCCGTCTTGAGGTTGACCGCCGCGCCGATCAGATCGTCATAGGTCGCAATCGACGCCACGTCAATGCCGTTGCTCTCCAGAATGTCGGGGCGATAGAACAGCATGGCCGGGTCAACATCGTAGGGAATCGCCTTGATCTGCCCGTCGAACGTGCCGACGCGCACCTTGTAGGCGACCAGATTGTCGACATGCGGCGTCATCCAGTCGGTGATGTTGAGCAGGTGCTGCTGGATCAAGCCGAGCGATTCGTCTTCGATGAACGCGCCATCGGGCACGTTGACACCTGCGACCAGCGTCGGGGCGAGACGAGAGGTCTCAACGGCCTGATGGTCAACGCGGATGTTCGGGTAAATCGCATTGAAGGCCGGGATGGCGGCGTCGATCACCTGAAACAGATCGCCCGCGCGATCCCAGATGACGATGTCGCCGGCCAGGTCGGTGTTGACGGTCGCCTGCGCAGCGACGCGGGGCAGCCACGCCGGGAGCGCGGCGCTGGCTGCGCCCACGCCCAGCATACGCATAAAATCACGACGACTCAATCTTGGATTCCGAGGAAAAGACATCTTTTATTCTCCTTAAGCAGCAGTAGACAAAAAAGTGCAGTTCAAAACCCGACTGGCGTTGATTTACGGCGTTCCTCCTGTGCTCTGACGAGCGACAACCCGCGTGGGCAAAAAGCTGCGGCGCTGCTGAAAGTCTTCGCCTTCCTGAATGGCTTCGAGCAGCAGCTTGACGGCGACCCGCCCCGTCTCGTGTACCGGGATGTGGATCGACGACAGCGGCGGAATGGTGTGGGCGGATGTAGAGAGGTTGTCGCAGCCGATAACAGCGCAGTCTTCCGGGATGCGCACGCTGTGATCGTAAAGGGCATGCAGGACGCCCAGCGCCATGAGATCGTTTTGCACGAAGATCGCATCGGTTGATGGTGCGCGCTGAAGCAGGCGCACCGCCGCGTCATAACCCGACTGCGGATCCCAGTTCGCTTCTTCGATGGCGGTGCATTCCAGCCCGTGCTGATGCAGCGCGGCCTGCGTGCCGGAGAGCCGCTTTTGGGCAGAGGAACGGGCGAGACTTCCGGTGATGGTGGCAATATGGCGGCGTCCGGTGGCGATGAGATGATCAACGGCTTGCGCGCCGATCTGTTCCTGATCCGAGTCGACGATAGAGGCGAAATCGTCTTCGACCCGGTGGATGCTGACGACGGGCAGCTTGCCCGCCAGAATCTGCGGCACCTGCGGGCTGTTTTCGAGCTGCGGCGCGGCGAGCAGCACGCCATCCACGTGTTCTTCGAGCAGGAGCTTGAGTTCGCGCGAGACATCGGTGAGGCTGTCTTCGAGGCTCACGACGATGAACGAATAGCCTTGGCGGCGCGCTTCTTGTTCCGCGCCGACGATGAATTGGGTGAGGAAGAAGTTGGCGAGGTCGCCCGCGACGAAGCCGAGCGTCTGCGTCAGGTTGCTCACCAGCCCGCGCGCAATGCGACTCGGCACGTAACCGAGTTCGTTCGCGGCGGCGAGGATCCGGGCGCGGGTTTCCGGCGCGACTCGGCCTTGATTCTGGAGCACCTTAGAGACGATCTGATAACTGACGCCCGCGCGTTCTGCAACTTCCTTAATCGTCACTCGTTTCATGTTCAACTCTTTTGGGCAAACGTTCTACCATAATTTTGATAATAGAAGCTCAGAGCTGCCAGGTTAGCCAACTGTGAGATCTGTTTCTTCGCTCAAAATAGAGCCGCCAACCAAGCTGCGAGCTGCGATTGGCTTGAGCGAACGTTCTACCAATATATAGTGATTTGGCGTTCATGTCAACCAGTTGACCACGGCCAAATTAGTCCGCTTACGCAAAGTAACGCAAGGATAGGTTCTTCGCCGAAATGCTGAATAGGCCCAGATGAAACCTCTGACGTGAGCGGATGACGGTTCCCGAATGAACGCCAAACGAATACGGAATGGCTTCCGAACGCCGGAGACGCCTCGACATCGTTTCTGCTAAGCCAGTGTCCGAAATACGACACAACAGGCCAAGGCAGGCCAATCGCTCCGTAGCATAGAGTCTTTTTGGGGACAGCGGACGCAATCAATTGCGTCCCTACGAGAAAAGTGTGGTTGTGTAGGGACGCGATTGATCGCGTCCGCAAAAGCCCAAGACCGACAGGTAACCCGTTTTCACGGCATTCTCCGCACTGACTGGCCGGCCTTGGCCTTTGGCTGACAAACGGTCATTGGCTTAAGTGGTCTTTCGAAAGTTTTAATGTAGGGGCAGACCTCTGTGTCTGCCCGGTTTCGGGCGCACACGCAGGTGCGCCCCTACATCCGTTCGTGGATTTCTTTCGAGAACCTACTTTAGAAGTCGATGGTTTCGACGGTGCTCTGCCTGTCTTCGGAAAGGATATGGAGGCGGTCGGGCTGAACTTGCACGACGGTTTGCCATTCGTGGGGCGCAAGCCTGTTGTCCGAACGGACAGCGTGTCCGTCGAGCTTCCAGGTCGGCGTGAGCAGGGTGACCCGAGGTTGATGCTCAAGGTTAAAGAGGTGATCGGAATTCCGCGGCAGAAAGAGCAGCAGCGCGTTATTCCGAAATTGATACGAGACGATGCTGATCTGGGGACCTGCTTGTCCGCAAGTCCCCAGTGTGATCTCAGTGTACTGTTCAAGTCGTGCTTTGACACGCTCCCTAAGATGCGTGTTCATGCGGTGACTCCTAGTGGATGGATGCGATGAAGGTTTCGATCTGGTTTTCATCCCACGATGAGACGGGCTGGTTGATGACTATCAGCGCAGTGCCTTCGCGACCTTGAAAAACCAGGTTTAGGCTGCGGTAGCGCCGACCTTCCGAGTTCGTCCGGTCACTTACGGTGAGGGTTGCAACCTGGTCGCGGATTGTCCGCTGCTCGGTCCGCACCAGCGTCGGCTCATTCCAGCGGGTCTTCGCACGATCATCCGGAATGTAGCCTTCGAGCGCGGCATCGTTGGGAATGACACCGGGCGGCGCTTGCAGAAACGACAGGTGAGCATATTCATCTGTGCCGCGATAAGCGACAACGGTGTAACCAAGCAGCTCGACCGCGTAATCAGGCTCATAGCCCGCGGGGAGGTCAAAGTTTGCGATGTGCTGCGCCAGATCGTTGACATGATGGGAGTCGGTGATCTGTTTCCAGAGGGAAGGCGCGGCGGCGGTCAATAGACCGCACGCCAGCAGAACGATCAGGGCTGCGCTGATGAGAAGGTTTTTGGACATGAGCAGACTCTTTCCCTCGCTTCAGCGAGCTTCGGCTTTGTGCGCGACTGGCGCAGCCGACGGACGGCGCAGCAGCTTCGGCAGGAACATCCCGGTGTTTGCGCGATACGTCTCATAAGCAGAACCGAACTGCGCCAGCATCCCGCGTTCTTCCATGCGGGCGAGACGGTAGTAAACGACCACCAGAATGGGCCACATAATGAGCAGCGGCAGGGTCGCCCAGTCGAGGATCATGCCGAGGGTGATGAGCATGAAACCGGTGTACTGCGGGTGGCGGATGTAGCCGTAGATGCCATCGCTGACCAGTTCACCTTCGCCTTCTTCCTTGCTCCAGAAGCGCTTGTGAATGACGCGCCAACCGACCATCATCAGTGCAACACCGATAAGCATCAACACGGTGCCAATGTACATGCCCCAGTGGCCAATCCACGGCTGTAAGGTGTGTCCGTACAGCACGCCATCGGGCAGGGTCGTGCCGATCAACCAGGTGATGACATACATGCTGAGGGGGACGCCGAACATTTCCAGCGCCAACGCGATGATGAAGGCGAGATAGGCGCTGCTGGGCTTACGCTGAGACTTCTTGTAGAAGGGTACAAACAAGAGCATCACAGCGAACAGGATGATCCAAATCACCATATAGGTCCACTGATTGAAGTGGTCGGCTGCAGGGTCGAGCATGAGGTTTTTCCTTCGGGTTGAACTTCATCGAACTAACCTCAGAGTAGTCGTAAACCCCCTGAAGCTGTCATCAACCAGAAGTTAGATTTGTGGATTTAGTCTGCGAGGATGTGCAAACTGCGGGCTTTGCTCACCGCTTCGGTACGGTTTTGCGCCTCCAATTTATTCATAATGTGGTGAATGTGACTCTTGACCGTACCGAGACTGACCACCAGCCTCGCTGCAATCGCTTGATTGCTGGCACCCGCCGCCATGTACCCGAGCACCTCAATTTCGCGCTCGGTGAGGGTATTGGCAGGATGTTGTATGGTTTCATTCTGAGCAGCCACATTCAGCAGATAAGCTGCATAGTCGGCGGCGATATGGTGCTCGACGGCGAGGCGCAGCAATCTGCGGGCGGGCAGTCCGGCATCAAGGAACAGGCGGAGAATGCCGTCGCTCGCGGCGTGTCGAAGCACTGGTTCGAGCGCCTCCAACGCGGCCTGCACAGCGCCTTTGGCCTGATAAGCCAACGCCTGCAAAAATTTCGCGCTGATTGCGGTGGCGAGTCTCCCTCCCGCCTCGGCGCGCGTAATGTGCTGTTCCAGAAATGATAAGGCTTGGTCAGATTCTCCCTGCGCCAGCCAGATTCGGGCCAGCGTTAGGTCTTCGTAGTCCCGGCAAAACCCGGCGTCTTTGGTCATCCGGTAGGCAGCGGCCCACGCTGTCCCTGCCTCAAGCTGACCCAGGCACAGGGCGAGGTATGCCTCTGCCGCGCCAATGAGTGATGTCATCATTGGGCTGTGGAAGCCACGGGCGTAGCTCTGCGCTTGCACCATGCTCGCTTCGGCTTCGGTAAATTTGCCCTGTGCTAACAGAGTGTTTGCGAGAGTCAGATGAGCGAAACACAGTAAATCGGGAATGTTTGCACGCCGAGCAAGCGCAATCGCGTCACGCACAGTGGCTTCGGCCTCGACGATTCGATTGCGTTGGTAATAGACCGCTGCCAGCGGCAGCATCAGGGCGCTGAGTGGGCCGATCTTCGCGTCATACCCCGTAAGTATACCCTGACAGCGGGCCTCAACGGCGTCGAGCTTGCCCGCCAGCAGATCGAGCTGTGCCAGATAGTAATGCGCGTCGAGCCTTAAGTAATGGTGGTGTATCTGCTCCGCCTGTTCCAATGCCGCTTGATAAGCACTCTGCGCCGTCGGAACATCACCGATGAGATAGTGGATAAAGGCATTCGTATTCGCAATGCGTACCCGATCCAACGCATCGACGGTCTGCTGCTGTATGATCGCCTGCTTGATCCAATACAGTCCGGATTCAAGATCGCCCCGATAGGCTGCGAGTGTCGCCTGATAGTTGAAGGCGATGGTCTGGAGCGCCTGCCGATGAGGGATAGTGCTCTCCACCTCTCTCAATGTTTCTGTGGCGAACTGCAGAAAATGTTGGGAACGTTCAATGTCCCCGCTCAAGTAGAGAGCACGTGAGAAGTAGAGACATAGACGGGGACGTCCCTTCAAGACGTCGTCGGTAAAGCAGGTCAGCCAATTCATGATCGTCGAGATTTCGCCGCGCGAAGTCAGCGCTTCCCACGCGCGTGATTCAATTAACTGCGCGGCGAAATCGAGATCCTGCGAGGCCAGCGCATGCGTTACCGCTTCCACGAAGTTGTCATGGGCCGTATGCCACTCCGCTGCTCGGCGATGCTGGTGGAGATAACGTAGTCTATCGGCCAGCTCCAGCTGCTGACGCAGATACTGGGCAAATAGATGGTGATAGCGATAGAGGGGTTCGGTTTCGGACAGCGGCACAATGAACAGACTGTCTGCCGCCAAACGACTCAACAACAGCGGCGCATTGGGTTTGCCCGTGAGCACGGTACATACGTCAGGATTCAGCCAATCGAGTGCGCATGTATCGAGCAAAAACGCCTTGAGCGGCTCCGACTGCTGCTCAAACACTTCCTGGGCGAAATAATCAAAGATATGGCGCTGTGTGAGCGAATAGCGAGTAAGTTGGGATGCTAACGCCTGCTCATCCTTCAGCGCTGGGTTCATCAGGATCAGCGCGAGGGCCGCTGCCCAGCCTTCGGTGAGACCATCAAGCTGCGTGAGCAAACGCTTTGAGGGCATCCAACCGAGCATCTGGTGCAGCCAAACCGCCATTTCCTCTTGTTCGAATCGGAGATCGGCCATGCGCACTTCAGTGATCACGCCGAGTGTGCGCAGTCGGGCGAGCTGCAGGGGCGGATCGGCACGCGTCCCGATGACAAGCCGCAGGTTTTCGGGAAGGTATTCCGTCATGAAGCCGACAGCATCGTGAATTTGGGGCTCGGTGATCAGGTGATAATCGTCCAGCATGAGCATGGTCTGAGTCGCAAGCTCATCGGCGACATTCAGGATGTGCTGAATCGTCTCCTGCAACCCCGCCTGCTTAAGATCAGAGTCGGTCGGTTGGAATTTACTGCTGGCGCCTTGAAACGCGCCCAGCAGGTACGCCCCAAAGCGGGCGGGATCGTTATCCCGTTCATCGAGTGCATACCATGCAACCCATGTCCCCGTTGTGCGCAGTTGGTGCGCCCACTCGATCAAGCAGGAGGACTTACCAAACCCGGCCGGAGCCGACACCAGCGTCAAGCGCGAATGCGGCTCAGCCGAGTTCAGCAAGTGTCGCAGCAGTCGCTCCCGTGGAATATGCTGTGCCCGCAGCGGTGGCAGTTGGATTTTGGTACGCAGTAAGGACATGACTCTGTACTCGTAGCTCGTTTTTGTCGATTGTAACCAGAGTGCAGCAGGGGGTAGTACGACAGATGTGTATTCCTGAGGGTACGTCTGACATGTTTAGGGGGCATGCTCAGGAACAAGCAGTCAGAGAAGCTTGTACGCTGCTGTTCGATGCCTAACGGATGGCTTGTTACCGGCTGCATTTGTCCACGCAACGGGGTTTCGGGTCGTTGGTAAATAATGTGAGTTAGGAATAAGCCTCACTCGCGTCTCCCCCTCACCCCCCTAACAGAGGTAGGTTTTTTATGCTTCCCCATCGAATACGGTTTTCTTCGCTGAGAACCTGTAGGGACGAGGCATGCCTCGTCCGGTTTTTCCTCTGGATTAGGCAATAGATCGGTTGTCTGTGAAAGCAAAAGAGGTGTTTTAACGGATAGGGTGGTTGTGTGAGCACAGGAGGACGAGGCATGCCTCGTCCCTACAATTAAAAACCTACCCCTGAGAGCCCTCACCCCCTACCCCCTCTCGAAATATACACACAACCGCCTCTCGCATGAGAGGCGGTTGTGTGTATGTGCCCGGTAAGATCGAACCCAGTTTGGCCCGCTGACCTTATTTCATCCCGGTGCCGGTGGCGGCCAAGCCTTCCATGACCTGCCGGCGCAGGAACAGGAACAGGATGATGATCGGGATGGTAGCCAGCGTCGAACCCGCCATGACGAGATCGTAGGACTGGCGGTACTGGTTGATCAGACGGGTGATGCCCACCGCCAGCGGCATGTTCTCCGCCTGGCGGAAGACAATCAGCGGCCAGAGCAGGTTATTCCAGTAGTCCAGCGAGAATAGGATGAACAAGGTGGCAATCGCCGGGCGCGCATTGGGCAGCACCACCGACCAGAAGATCTGATACTCGTTCGCGCCATCGACGCGCGCCGCGTTCAGCATCTCGTCGTCGATGGACAGCATGTATTGGCGGACGAAGAAGATGCCGATGGGCGAGGCGGCAATCGGGATGATCGCGCCGAAGTAATTCTCCACCAGCCCTAACTGAATGATCATCAGGAACAGCGAGACGATCAACAGGTGGAAGGGGATCATCTGCGAGACCAGAATCAGCATGAACAACAAGTTCCGCCCCCGGAACTTGAACTTGGCCAGCGCATAGCCCCCGGTCGTGCACAGGAACAAAGCGGTGATCGCGAAGCCCCCGGTTTGCAGCACGGAATTCAGCATCCAGCGACCGAAAGGTTCTTCCTCAAACAGTGTTCGGTAGCTGTCTAGCGACAGGGCGCTGGGGAGCAGGTCGAACGCATCGACAAAGATGCGGCCATCCGGTCGCAGCGAACTGACCACCATCCAGTACAACGGGAAAATAAACCCGATGGTCAACAGGATGAAAAACAGCGTCAACAGGATCTTGTTGACGCGCACCCGGTAGTTGGGCCGGGGTTTGATGCTGACGCGCATCTGGTCGGAAGTTTGTACAGCCAGCGACTCTAGTCCTCCCGACTAAATACACCGAAGAAACGGAACTGAATGAGCGAGAAAACAAAGATGATGGCGGCGAGGATCACGCCCATCGCGGCGGCCGTCCCAAAATTGAACGAGGTGAAGGCCGTGCGATAGATCAGCAGCGCCATGGTGAGTCCACCGTCGCCCGGGCCACCGCCGCCGGTATACAGGATAAACGGCTCGACGAACACCTGATAGCCGCCAATGATGCTCAGCACAATGACGAACAGGGTGGTCGGGCGCAGCAGCGGCAGCGTGATGCGCCAGAACATCTGGAAGGCGTTGGCGCCGTCAATAATGGCGGCTTCGTAGAGTTCGCGCGGAATATTCACCAGACCCGAGTTGAAGTACAGGATGTTGATCCCGGTCCAGCGCCACGTCGCCACCAAAATGAGTGAAGGGAGCGCGAGTTCCGAGACTTCGAGCCAGCGCAGGGGTTTCGCTCCAAAACAGAGGACAAGAAGAGATTGACGAACCCGCCTTCCGCCAAAATCAGGCGGAAAACGGTGCCTGCGACCACGAGCGAGGTCAACGCGGGCAGGAAAATCAGCGTGCGGAACACCGTGCTTTGGACCACGCGCCCGGTGTCGAGCAGTACCGCCAGCACGAGCGGCACGGGGATCAGAATGAGGAGTGTTCCAATGGTATAGATGGTGGTGTTGGCGAGCGCTTGATTAAACCGTACCAGTTCAAAAACATTCTCGTAGTTGGTTAGTCCCACCCATTCCTGACTTGTCACCCCCTGAAAATTCTGGAAGCTCATGATGATCGCCAGAATGACCGGGTAAACCTTAAAGACAACAAATATGGTCAAAAAGGGAATGAGGAAAACAAACGGGACGACTTTTTTATGATTGAGTATGTTGACGATTGAGCGGACCACTTGAGTTTTACCTTCATACTAGCGACCAGTTTTCAGCCGACAAATGCAAAAGCAGGTACCCGCTGCCGGGTACCTGCTTTCGATTGTGCAGAGCGAACGATCAGCCGCCGCCGATGTCGGCGCCCATCGCCTCAAGCTCAGCCAAAGCCGCCGCGATCACCTCTTCCGGCGATTTCTGATTCTCGATCAGATCGTACATCGCGGTCGTCTGGAAGATGGTGGCGATTTCGGGATAGAACGGCCCGGTGTATTCCGGCGCCACGTTCCCCAAACCAGCCTGAATGTATGTGAAGGGGATTTCACCGCTGAAGTCCGACATTTCGATCAACAGCGCCGGGTCTTCGTAGACATCGAGGCGCAGCGGGTCGAAGCCGAGATCCGTCCACAGGGCGACGTTGGCTTCATAGGACAGCTTCGCGAAGGCGAGGAATTCCTGCGCCAGCGCAATTTTGCTCGGGTCGATCTGGTCGGTGATGACGGTGCCCGTGCCGCCGCCCATCGTCGTGGTGTAGCCGCCTTCTTCAAAGATCGGCATCGGGCGGACAACTTCGACCGCCGCGAGTTCGCTGCTCATGTTGTCGGGGAAACGAGTCATGTACCACTGCGGCATCCACAGGGAGGCGACGCGCCCTTCGACCAAGTCCACAAAGTGATCGGGAGAGTGGTGATTGCCGCCGGACGTGGGTCGGGCGATCCCATATTCATGAACCAGATCCTGAACGAACTGGAGCGCTTCGATATTCTCCGGGCTGTCCAGAATGATCTCGCCCTCGGCGTTGTAGGTCCCGCCGCCCATCATCAGCATGATCGGGTAGGTCGAGAAGATATCGGTCGTTTCGATAGTGGTCATGTAGACATCCGGCGTGCCGTCACCATCGGTGTCCTGAGTCACCTGCTGACCAGCGGCGATGTAATCATCCCACGTGCGGATGCTGTCGACATCCACGCCCGCCGCTTCCAGAATCGCCGTGTTGTAGTACATCACAAACGAGCCGAGGTGGTAGTCAATCCCGTAGTTGTTCCCATCGGCGGTATACGGGGCAAGCCGCGATTCAATGATGTCGGCGCGATAGGGATCGATGGCCTCGTTGAGCGGAATGAAGTGCAGCACGCCCTTGGTGAAGGTGGCGAACTTCTTGATTTCCACATCGGCGAGATCCGGCGCGCCAGTGCCCACCAGCAGCGCCGCCAGCAGATTGTCGTGCATCTGGGTGTAGTCGATCTGTTCAAAGGTGAGATTGATCTGACGATCCGGGTTCATTTCGTTCCAGCGTTCCGCCTGATGCTGCATGAACAGACCGTGGCGTTCGACAAAGACCCACAGGGACAGGTCAGTGGCACTCTGGGCGCTCGCCATTGAGATGGAACCGAGCATAATCGACAGTACAAGCAACAACAACATGAATCTTGACTTAGACATCTGGAGCTCCTTTTCCAATCAAATATTGAAAGCTGCCGGGCAATCAACTAGTTCGGTGGGACGTCTCGCTGGGGCTGAACCTCCTCTCAGGTGGCGTTTTTTCGACCGATTACAAATCGAAACTGAGCGCAGTCACCGAATGCGGCTCAAAGGTGAAATTCGCGGAAGTCGACCGGGTCGTCACGCTGGCTTCGGTTGTGCCCACCCGGTTCGGATCTGTAAATGAGTTCTCGGCTTTGAGGTCTGGGCCGTTGACGATCCACGCGCAGCCCGTCCCCGTGAACTGGCCGCCATCCAGTTTGAGGGTGGTTTCCTGCGCCTGAGTCGCGCTGCGGTTGACGACGAACACCGAGAGTTTACGGGCGCGGTCGTCGAGGGTGGCCGCCACATCGAGCGTGCGCAGGGCGGTGTAGTCCCCGCTGGAGAACGTGTCGCCTGACCAGTAGGCGTCGAGCGCGATGCGGCCGCAGTTGCGGCTGTACAGCTCGAAGGGATGAAAGATGCTCTGCAGGAACAGATCGTCCGGACGGGTGAAGATGGGCGCGAGCACATTGACGATCTGCGCGATGTTAGCCATTTTGACCGAGCGCGCATGGCGAATGAACGCATTGAAGTGCATCGCCACGACCAAGGCATCCTCAAGATTGTATTTCTCTTCCAGGTCATGGAGTTCTTCGCGCGTGGTACCCTGCATCCGATACCAGACGTTCCACTCGTCCACGGCGATGGCAATCGGGCGCGTGATGCCGCGCTGCAGCCGCACCGCCTGAATGAGCCCTTCAATCGCGCTGAGGCGCTGCTCAAGCAGTTCCGAGACCGCCATATACTGCGCGAAATCGTTCTCCGGATTGCCCACATACCAGTGCAGCGCCAGATAATCGATGAGGTCCGGTGCTTGTTCGATCAGGAGCTGGATGCGTTCGACATATTCGGCGCGCCAGCTCGACACCGCGGAAGCGATGAGCTTGATCGACGGATCGACCCATTTCATCACCTTGGCGAATTCGAGATAGGCGCGGGCATATTCTTCGGGCGTCTTGTAGCCGATCTGCCAACTACCGTCGATTTCATTGCCAATACCCCAGTATTTCACCTGGTGGGGTTCAGCGAAGCCATGCTGGCGGCGGAGATTGGCGAGGGTGGTGTTCTGCGTACCGTTGCAGTATTCGACCCAGTCCCGCGCCTCCCGCATGTCCCCATCGCCACAGTTGACCACGATGAAGGGGTCAACGTTGAGCTGGCGGCAGAACTGGATGAATTCGTTGGTGCCGAAATGATTCGGTTCGACCGTACGCCACGCCAGTTCTAGGCGCGCAGGGCGGTCGGCGACCGGGCCGACACCGTCGCGCCAGTGATACCCGGAGACGAAGTTACCCCCCGGATAGCGCATGATCGTCATCTGCAGACGGTGCAGCGCCGCGAGGACGTCGCGCCGAAAGCCGCGCTCATCGGCCAGCGGTGACCCCGGTTGATAGATGCCGCCGTAGAGGCAGCGGCCGAGGTGTTCGGCAAAGCCGCCGAAGATATGCGGATGAATTTGTCCTAGATGTCGCTCAAGATCAATTTTGATATAATTCATTGTGCGCGTGTCCACCACGAAATTAAGCGAGGCGGCAGGGCCAAAGAAATGTCAAACTGGCGGCTTAAAACCGTTTGACAGACAAAATATTGGTTATTTGAAAAACCCCGCAAGTTTAATAAACAAATACGCATAATTTAGTCTCTCTTGCGTACCTTCTAACAAAAAATATACAGCACGTCCCAAAACATGTCAAATAACTATACACTAAACATATTCAAATAGTTTAGTGAATAAATTCAGTGTCCGGAGGATACGATTGGCCAAGTCGAAAACAACCATGCGCGATGTCGCTCAAGCGGCGGAGGTCTCGGCTACGACCGTGTGGATGGTTGCGCACAATAAACCGGGCATTCCCGCTGAGACGATCAAAAAAGTCCGCGCCGCGATGGAAAAACTGGCTTATGTGGTCAAGCCAGAAGAGATCAGTACGAAGACGGACTCGGTCGGGCTGCTCATCGAACAGTCGTCCATCCCCGCTATCAGCGATGTTTTTTACGGCGATGTGATTCGCGGTTTTCAAGCCGAAGCGGACTATCTCGGCTACCATGTGGTGCTGTCAACGTTTGACCGCACCACGCAGGACCTTGATCTGCTCCAGACGGGTTTTGCCCAGAATGTATCGGGGTTTGTCGTGGCGAATGATGGCGATATCCCCCCGGATATGGTCATGCAAATCAAAATCCCCAATGTGCCGGTCGTACTGATCGAGACGTATATCGAGGGACAAGCGCTGCCCGCGGTTCTCGGCGACAATTTCATCGCGGGGTACAAAATCGCGCGCTACATGCTGGATCAAGGGCACCGCAAGATCGCGATTCTGAAAGGCCCGAGCAAGTACAGCAGCCTCGTGGATCGCTTTCGTGGGTGTTTGGCGGCGATGGCGGAGGCCAATGTGCTGCCGCCCGCCGCATGGATGCCGGAACCTGTCCATGGACATCCGCTCAAGGGGTACGTCCAGATGCAGGAGATCCTCGCCCTGCCGGAGCATCCGACGGCGGTGATCGCCATCAGCGATAAGACGGCCCTGGGCGCTATGGAAGCGATCCGTGAAGCCGGGTTGAGCATCCCCAGGGATATCGCGATTGGCAGCATCGACAATACGCTGGAGAGTGCTTACGCCCGCCCACCGCTGACGACGGTGCATATCCCCAAATACGAAATCGGGGTGCTCGCAATGCGAAAGCTCCATCGACTCATTGAGGGAAACGAGACAATTCCGTTCAAAAGTGTGGTCTACAGCGAACTGATCGTCCGCGAGTCCTGCTGACGTAACTGCAAGGTTCAGCCGCCACGGGCCAGCGGGAGCAGCCCGCTAGGCACGCTGATCAGAACGCCGCTCACACGAGCGGCGTTTGTGTTTTCTGCGATGCCGGTGAGCACGGTTCGGGGTTTAGGTGAGCGTGTCAGTCTCCAGATTGAGCCAGGCCCTTTCTGCCGGGGTGAGCTGAATGTCGAGCGCGGGCAGGTTGTCGGCGAATTCGTCCGGGGTACGCGCGCCTACCAGCGCAAAGATCGGCAGCGGTTGGCTCAGCACGTAAGCGAGCCCCAACTGCGGCAGGCTGATCCCCTTGTCCGCTGCCAGCGTCTGCGCGCGGTCGAGGCGGCGAAAATTGTCCTCGTAGGCGTACGCGCGAATGGTGACGCCATCAAAGTAATCACCGGGCGTGTTGAGGTTATCGCGCCGATATTTACCCGTCATAAAGCCGCCCGCGAGGCTCGACCACGTGAACAACGCGATCCCCGCGGAAGCATACCAGTGTCGGGCAGCTTGATTGCCCGCTCCCCCTAAGCTGATGCAGCCTTCCCAGGCGGGTTTGACCATCTCCGGCAGGCTGAACTGAGGACTGCTGACGGCAAACGGAACGAGTCCATGCGCCTCCGCGTAGCGGTTGGCCGCTTGCACCCGTTCATACGACCAGTTGGAGCCGCCAAATGCGCCGATCCGCCCCGCCCGGTGCTGCTGGTTGAGGACGTCGACAATCGGCTCGACGGGCTGGGATTCATCGTCACGGTGAAGCACATACAGGTCGATGAAATCGACGCCTAACCGCTCCAGCGAGTCAGCGATGTCGGCGGTGATGGCCTCCGGCGTGACTCGCTGGCGACCGTTGTACGGATGCGCGCCCTTATCCAGAATGACGACTTGATCGCGGATGCCCCGGCTGGCGATCCAGCGGCCTAAGACGCGTTCACAGGCGCCATTCCCATAGACGTGCGCGGTATCAAACGTGTTGCAGCCCTGCGCGAACACGGCGTCAAACAGGGCGAACGCCTCGTCGGCATTGGACTCGTTGAAATAGACTGTGCCTTGCACCAAAATGGAGATGGGTTTCGCCACCCCGGTAACCTGCCCATACCGCAAACGGTTTGCCATAATTTCATCCACTCTCGATTAAACTGAACTCTTTTGTTCTGACGCGGGCAGGCACTGCGACCTTGGCTGCGGCCGCAGCGTCCACCCCTGCATGAGCATGACTCCCACCTGACAGGCTATAAGCATACCGCTCTCGGCGCATTCGGGATATGGGTTCTCGGGCTGAGACGGGGGTGGCGGCTGGCGGTCAGTCGTCAAATGTGGGGATGGAAGACCGGGCGCCGAAACATTAAACAATTTATACAAATCTTAACAGCCTTGTCATGCCTTATACACTACAATACATAAGTACTCTTCATTCGCCTAGTGGTCGGCTGAAGAGAAATGCAGCCCACCTAGAGATTTGTTGCCAATGCAGTCGGAAACTTCAGCCCCATTACTCCCGCGACTTAGTGCCGTTCAAATTATCAGAGAACTCATTCTCGTCGTCGTCGTGGCTGTGTACGCCACCTCCCCGTTTCTGGATCTCGGTCAGCCCACCCGTCTCGGCGGGATCGAATCGGAATACCTGACACGCACCGCCTATTCCTTCTCGACGATTCTGCCGGAAAAGGGGTATATCCCGCTGTGGCAGCCGTATTTGGAGCGCGGCGATCCCCTGCTCGAAAACCCGGTGTCCTTTGCCTTCAATCCACTGGCGAGCGTGCCGCCGATTCTGTTTGGGCTGTACGACGGGCCGAAAGTGTCGCTGCTGCTGGCGGCGATCTGCGCGGGCATCGGCGGATGGGCGCTCGCGCGCGTCCTCGGGTTGGGGCTGCTCGGGCGGCTGCTCGTCGCCTGTTTGGTGATTGGCAAAGGGAATTTCCACGCTTATCTGGTGGAGGGGCACTTTCCGCTCGTCATTGTCCAAGCCTTCTTTCCGTGGATATTCACCGCCGTGGTCGCCATCTTCAAAGGGCATCGGCGCTGGGCGGTGGGGCTGCTGGCGGTGAGTTTTGTGTTTGTGTTCTGGTCAGGCGTGCCGTGGTATCCGCCGGCGATCATTCTGAGCATCGGTTTGCTCACGCTGTGCGCCATGTTTGAGCGCGGGACGGCTAACCGGAAGGTGCGCGTCCACTGGAAGCACGTCGGCGGCGTGACGCTCGGTGTGATCGCCACGTTTTTCCTGAGCGCGGCGCTGATGTATCCGCTGCTGACGAAGGGCGACAATATCGGCGAAACGACCATCTTTGAGGATCACCGCGCGGATCTGATCGGCACGGTGGGGCTGTTTTTCTCCAACTACAAAGATCACTTTAGCGTTGGCATCCATCCGCAGGGCTTCGCCTACAGTTACTACAATTACGTGAGTCCGCCGTGGTTTGCGCTGACTCTGCTCGGCGCGCTCATCGGCGTGGCGGTGATCCAGCGCAAACGGTTGGTCGGTGACCTGCGCTTCGTGTGGGGCTTCCTCGCGGTGCTGATCTTCACGCTGCTGTGGGGAGCGGGGCGGAATCCGCTGATTGAGTTGTTCTATGTGACGATTCCGTATGCCAAGCAGTTTCGCCATGTCGAGCGGGTGTTTGCGATCGCTTCGCTCGCGTTCATCGTGCTGATGGGCATCGGCGCGGATGTCATTTGGCGCGCGCTCGTCCAACAGCCGATCTGGTTGGCGCAGCGCTGGGCGGCGGGGCGCGGCGCGCGGATTGCAGCACGCATCGCGCTGGGCGCGGTCTTGCTGCTGACCAGCGGCGCGGCGGCTTACGATGTCGTGGGGCAGTGGCACGTCACGTGGGGCGAATTCTTCACTCAGCCGGAGAGCCCCTTGGAAGACGCATGTATCACGTGGCTGCGGGAGACTTATCCGGATCGACCCCTGTCGGTGTGGACGCTCGGCTACAGCAACATCTACACCTATCTGCGCAATGAAGTTCGGCATGCGTGGGTCGCGTCCGACTTCTACCACGCGGAAGGCCTTCCGTCGACCATCTTCAACGGCAACTTTCAACGCCCGGCCATCACCCCGCCCGAACTGCTGCCCGAGTTTGCGATTGGCATCACCCACTTTGATGAAACGTGGATGGCGCAGTACGGCTATGAGCCGCTTGAGGGCAGCATCAACCCCTATACGGAGGGGCGGCCGTGTCTCTACCGCCGCGAAGGCGCCTTCAGCTATGCCTGGTGGACGACGCAGGCGCAGCTCGACCAATACAGCGGCATGTTTCCGGTCGAGGAAACCACGCCGATCACCTCGTTCATTCGCGATTATGACCGCATCGGCGTTTTGGCGCAGGCGCGGCTGGATCAGGATGTGGTCGTGACGGTGAGCGAGACCGCCTATCCCGGTTGGCGCGCCTTCATCAACGGCGAACCCGCGCAGATTGAGTCCCTGGGCGGGCAGATCGCCGTAGTGCTCCCGCGCAGCGACGCGTATTTTACCGTCATGTTCCGCTATCTCCCGGAACGGTTCTTCCTCGGCAGCCGCGTCACGCTGGCGACCGCAGGTCTGCTCACGCTTTATCTGCTGCGGGTGGATCGGCTGTTCAACGGGCGGATCAAGTTCCCGGCGCTGCGCTTCACGCTCCGACCGGGGCAGATCCTGACGGCGCTGAGCCAGCGGATCGTCAAGCAGCTTGACCCACTGGCGAGCAAGCCGCCGCCCGAGGAGCGCTGATGGAGCCTCAGGCGTACACTGAGCTGCAGCAGCTTGAACCCACTCACTGGTGGTACCGTGGGATGCGATCTATTGTCGCTGCGCTGTTGGCCAGCGCGGGTGTGCACTTGGCAGATAGTCTGATTTTGGATGCCGGGTGCGGGGCCGGGGGTAACCTCACGCATCTGGCGCGCTATGGCCGAGCGGTGGGCTGCGATCTGTCGCCCCACGCGCTGACGTACGCTGCCGAACAGCATGCCGGTCGTTTGGTTCAGGCGACGGTCGAAGCGCTGCCGTATCGCGCGGGCAGTTTTGCGCTCGTGACGTCCTTCGACGTGCTGTACGCGCGGGAAGTCGACGATGACGAGCGCGCGCTGGCCGAATTCGCCCGCGTGCTCGCGCCGAACGGTTATGTGCTCGTGCGCCTGCCCGCGCTCAAGGTGCTGGCCGGACAGCATGATCTGGTGGTGCACGGCGCGCGCCGCTACACCCGCGCTGAAGTCGAGGCGAAGCTGCGCCGCGCCGGGTTGACCCCGTTGCGCAGCACGTATGCGAATAGTCTGTTGTTTCCCGTGGTGTACATGGTGCGGCGCTGGCAGCGCAACCGCACGGCCGCCGCGCCCTCGGATGTTCGCCCGACCCCCCGGCCGCTCAATGCGCTGCTGGCGGCAATTCTGCGTCTCGAAGCCGCATGGATCGGATTGGGCGGCAGCTTTCCCATTGGCGTTTCCGTGATAGCCTTAGCGCAGAAAGTCGAGGTGTGATGCCGCAGACCACGGCTCAACCGGGTATTAGCGCGTTTTTCCCCGCGTATAACGATGGCGGGACGATTGCCAGCATGGTGGTTGCGGCCCTGATCGTCTTGCGGCAGTTAACCGATGACTATGAGATTATCATCATCAACGACGGCAGCCAGGATTACACGGCGCTGATCGCCGATCAACTGGCACAGGATTACCCCTGCGTGCGCGTCGTGCATCATCCCGAGAATCGCGGCTATGGCGGGGCGCTGCGCTCCGGGTTCGCTGCCGCGTCTAAAGACATTATCTTCTATACGGATGGCGACGCGCAGTACGATGTGCGCGATCTGCTGCGGCTGTATCCGCTGCTGACGCCGGATGTCGATGCCGTGCAGGGATTCAAGCTTAACCGCGATGATCCGTGGTTTCGCCGCCCCCTCGGGCGTCTGTATCATGCGGCGGTGCGCTGGGCATTTCAACTCCATGTGCGCGATGTCGACTGCGATTTTCGCGTGCTGCGCCGCCGGGTGTTTGAGCAGATTGAACTGCACCAGAACAGCGGCGAAATCTGCGTGGAACTGGTGAAAAAGCTGGAGCGCGGCGGCTGCACGATTGTCGAGGCGGGCGTCACGCATTATCCGCGTCCCTATGGGCACTCGCAGTTCTTCCGCCCGCGGCACCTCATCTCGACGCTGCGCGGTTTGCTGCGCTTATGGTGGGATTTACGGCGCACGTGATCTAGCTAGGCTGAGTCGCGCACCACATGTGAAGTGCGTCCGCGACCTGCTCCACAGCGTCGGGGCTGAGTTCCGGGTAAAGGGGCAGGCTCAGTACGGTTTGCGCGGCGCGCTCCGTGTGCGTCAGCGAGTCGACCACGCGGACCTGCTCTCGATAGCCGGGCTGTACATGGGCCGGAACCGGGTAATGAAGCGCCGTGCCGATGCCGCGCTCCGCCAGAAACGCCCGCAGGTGATCGCGGTTGGCGTGCTGGACGACATACAGGTGATAGGCGTGGAGGACGTTGGCGGGCGGGGTGGGCAGGATGAGCCCGGTAGACGCCAGTCGAGCGGTGTACTGAGCGGCGCGGGCCCGCCGCCGCGCATTATCGGCGTCCAGTGCGCGCAGTTTGACGCGCAGTATCGCCGCCTGCAGCTCATCGAGCCGCGAATTCACGCCAGCGCTCTGGCTGATGCGTTGGTCGTCCCAACCATACTGGCGCAAGGCCAGCAGTCGCGCATGCAGCGTTGGATCGCTGCAGACGATCATGCCACCATCCCCCAGCGCGCCGAGATTCTTCGTCGGGTAGAAGCTGAAGGCCGCCAAATGCCCCCACGCGCCGACGCGGCGGTTCTGGTAGACCGCGCCATGCGCCTGCGCGCAGTCCTCAATCACATACAGGCCGTGACGTTCGGCGAAGGCGCAGATCGCTCCCAAATCGGCAGGCTGACCGTACAGATGCACGGGCACGATGACGCGCGTTCGCGGCGTCAGCGCGGCGGCGAGCTGATCGGGATCGAGCGTGAGAGTGTGCGGATCGATGTCGATGCACACGGGCGTCGCGCCCGTCTGGCAGATGGCGGCGATGGTGGCGACCGCGGTGTGTGCCACGGTGATCACTTCGCTCGCAGCGTCGACGCCACACGCGCGCAGCGCCAGCGCGAGCGCGTCGGTGCCGTTGGCGACGCCCACGCCGTAAGACTGGCCGATGTAGGCGGCAAAGTCGGTTTCAAACGCACGGGTTTCCGCGCCGAGAATGTACTGGCCGCTGTCGAGCACGCGCCGAATGGCGGCGTCGATGGCGGCTTGCTGCGCGCGATAGTTCGCTTGGGGGTCGGCCTGCGGAATGATCATGAAACGGCCGGGGCGTCGTCGTTCCAGTAGTGCTGGCCATGTTCGCGATAATAATCTAGGGTCGCCCGCAGCCCGGCAGCGAGCTTGACGCGCGGCTGCCAGCCAGTCAGTTGGCTGAAGGCGGTGTAGTTGGCGTAGTAGTCGCCAATGTCGATGACTTTTCGTTCCGGCGGGAAGGGGATCTTCTCGACCGCGCCGCCGCCATTGACCTCGACGGCGAGCCGCGCCAGCGCTTCGAGCGACAGCACCTCACCGCCGCCGAGGTTGTACGCCTGCCCGCTGAGATTCGGATGCACGGCGGCGAGCAGCAGCGCCTCGACCACGTCATCGACATAGTTGAAATCGCGGAGCTGTTGACCTTCGCCATAAATTTGCAGCGGCTGCTGCTCGATCAGCTTGCGCATCCAGATGCCGAGAAACGTTTGCCGCGCGTCTTTGACCCGCATCCGCGGGCCGTAGGTGTTGGTCAGGCGGAGCACGCAGGTCGCCATGTGGTAGACCTGCGCATAGAGCAGGTGATACATCTCCCCGGCCAGCTTATTGATGCCATTGACGTCCGCCGGGTTGAGCGGGTGCTGCTCGTCGACGGGGAGGTAGCGCGGGCGTCCGTAGATCTGGCGCGTGCTCGCGAAGACGATCCGCACGCCGGGGTTGTTCTGGCGGCAGGCTTCGAGAATTTTCAATTGGCTGCGGCAGTTGATTTCGAGATCGGTGAAGGGGTCGATCATGGAATCGAGGTGGCTGGTTTGCCCGGCCAGATTAAACAGATAATCCTGATCGCGCACCAGAATGTTCAGACCAAATTGGTCGCGGACGTCGGCAATGTTCAACGTGATGCGATCTTCGTAGCCCGCCAGATTGTGCAGATTGCCGCCGTATTCCGAGATCAGGCTGTCGACGGCGACCACGTGCGCGCCTAAGTCCGTCAGGCGAATGCCGAGCGTCGCGCCGATGAAACCGGCACCGCCGGTGATTAAGACTCGTTTGCCTGCGAACTGCGCTTCCCAGTGGTTTGATCGCCGCATTACGTCCTCAAAACTCGGTTGACTCATAGTGGACAAGTTTACTGTCTGCTCGGTCAACCTGCCAGTCTCGGGCAGGGGGCTGTGCGTGGAAATCACACGGGAAAGGACGCTGCTCTACGAACGGTTGTCGCCCGGCTGCAAGGCTTCGTGGCGCAAAAAGTCGAAGTCCGCGCCGAGATGCGCCTGCTGGATGTGCGACCGGTACAACCATTCGTAGCCGCGACCGCCGGACGGCGTCACAGACGGTTGTTCGGCGCGGCGGCGCTCCAGTTCACGGTCATCTACCAGCAGCGACAGGCGGCGCTGGTCCACGCTGAGTTCAATGCGGTCGCCGCTGCGCACCAAGCCCAACGGTCCACCGACCGCCGCTTCGGGCGAGACGTGCAGCACGACGGTGCCGAAGGCCGTGCCGCTCATGCGTGCGTCGGAGATACGCACCATGTCTTTGACCCCGGTCAGCTTACGCGGAATGGGGATGTAACCCGCTTCCGGCATGCCCGGCCCGCCGACTGGCCCTGCATTTTGCAGCACGAGGAAGTCATCCGGGCGCACGTCGAGATCGGGATCATCAATGCGCTGACTCATATCGGCGAGTGACGAAAAGACCACCGCGCGTCCAGTCGTGTTGAAGAGTGACGGAGTTGCCGCCGAGCGTTTGAGGATTGCCCCATCCGGCGCGAGGTTGCCGCGCAGCACGACGAGCGCGCCCTGTGCTAAGAGTGGTTTGGCCGCCGGGTGAATCACCGACTGCCACGCCGGGTAGGTGTACGGTACAGCGGCCAACTGCTCGCCGAGCGTTTGCCCGGTGACCGTCAGCGCGTCGAGGTGCAGCAGATGTTTGATTTCCTGCAGTACGACGGGCAATCCGCCCGCCCGGTAAAAGTCTTCCATGTAGTAGTCGCCCGTTGGCTTGAGGTCGACCAGCACGGGCGTGCTCTCGCTGAGATCGTCGAGCGTTTGCAGATCAAGCCGGATGCCGAGGCGCCCCGCAATCGCCGTCAGATGGATGATGGCATTGGTCGAACCGCCGATGGCCAGCAGCACGCGCAGCGCATTCTCAAACGAAGCGGTCGTGAGGATTTTCGCCGGGGTGAGTTTGGTCGCCGCCAGTTGCAGCGCCAGCTTGCCGCTGGCTTCGCCGTGGCGCAGACGTTCGGCGTGGACGGCGGGCACCGCCGCGCCGCCGGGCAGCATCATGCCGAGCGCTTCGAGCACGCAGGCCATGGTGCTGGCCGTGCCCATCACGCCGCAGGTGCCCGCCGTGGGCGCAAGCTGACTTTCGGCCTCGTCGATCTGCTCCCGGTCGACTTCGCCACGGCGGTAGCGCCCCCAGTAGCGGCGGCAGTCGGTACACGCGCCCAAGCGTTCGCCGTGATAGCTCCCCGTGAGCATGGGTCCCGCCGCCACGGTGATCGCTGGAATGTTCGCGCTGCATGCGCCCATCAGCAGGGCGGGGAGCGTCTTGTCGCAGCCACCGAGCAGCACGACGGCGTCAAGTGGCTGCGCTTTGAGCATGACCTCGACGTCCATCGACATGAGATTGCGCATCATCATAGCGCTCGGCGACAGAAACACTTCGCCAAGCGAAATCACCGGGAATTCGAGCGGCAGGCCGCCCGCCTGCCACACGCCCCGCTTGACCGCTTCGGCCAGTTCGCGGAAGCCCCGGTGACAGTTGTTCAGTTCGCTGTAGGTGTTGACGATGCCGATGATCGGCTTGCCCAACGCGTCGGCGCTGAAGCCCATCGACTGCGCGAATGAGCGCCGCAAAAACAGCGCGAATTCGCGGTCGCCGTATTCAGTTAAGCGGTTGGCCAAGCCGTGATCCGTCATCGGTGCTCCCTACAGCGCCATGGAGACAAAGCGCGCTTCCATATATTCGTGCAAGCCTTCTTCCGCGCCTTCGCGCCCCCAACCGCTCTGCTTCATGCCGCCAAAGGGGCCTTCTGCCGTGGCGGGCACGAGATCATTCACGCCGACGATACCGAACTTCAGCCCTTCATAGCATTGGACCGCTGTCGCGAGATCACGCGTGATGGCATAGGCGGCGAGGCCGTAAGGCGTGGCATTGGCCAGCTTCAGCGCTTCCTCAACCGTGTTGAACGGCGATACGGGCATCACGGGGCCGAAGATTTCCTCGTGGCACACGCGCATCTCTGGCGCGACGTTAGTGATCAGCGTGGGCTGATAAAAGTAGCCGTGGTCGAGCGTTTCCGGGCGGGCGCCCCCGGTGACGATCATGCCGCCGCGCGCCACCGCATCCGCGACCAGCCCTTCGACGCGACCGCGCGCCGCCGTCGTGATCAGCGGACCAGTCGTCACGTTGGCTTGCAGCCCATCGCCGACGACCAAGCCTTTGATCTCCTGCTGCACAGCATCGACGAAGTCCTCGAAGACGGCTTGCTGCGCGTAGAAGCGCGTCGGCGAAATGCACACCTGTCCGTTGTTGCGGAACTTGGCCTGCACCGCCTGCTTCGCCGCTGACGCGACATCCGCATCGTCGAAGATGATCACGGGCGCGCTGCCGCCCAGTTCGAGCGCCAAGCGCTTAAGGCCGTCCGCCGCGCCGCGCATGAGGATGCGCCCGACGCGCTGCGACCCGGTGAAGCTGATCTTGTCGACGCGCGGATCGGTCAGGAAGACGTTGGCAATCGCTTCCGGTTCGCCGTTGACGAGATTGAGCACGCCGGGGGGAAGTCCCGCCTCTTCGAGAAGATTGACGGCGGCCATGGCGCACATCGGCGTGAGCTCGCTCGGGCGGGCGACGACCGTACAGCCCGCCGCCAGCGCCGCCGACCATTTGCGCACGGCCAGATAGGCGGGGAAGTTCCACGCGGTGATGGTCGCGACCACGCCGACGGGCACGGGGATCGACATGAGCCGTTTCGGCGCGCGCCGCGCCGGGATGGTGCGGCCGTAGGCGCGTTTGCCCTCTTCGGAGAACCAGTCGAACAGATCGGCGCAGGCCGTCCATTCGCCGCGCGCTTCCGCCAGCGGTTTGCCGCATTCGCGCGTCATGATCGGCGCGAGCAGATCGAGCCGTTCGCGGATCAGGTCAGCCGCCCGGCGGAGGATCGCCCCGCGTTCGTAGGCGGTTATGGCTGCCCATAGGGGCTGCGCGTTCGCCGCCGCTTCGACCGCGAGCTGCGCATCCGGCGCACTGCCGAAGGGCACTCGGGCGATGAGTTCCTCAGTCGCCGGGTTGATCACATCCCACGTGTGGCCGCTCAGCGCGTCGTGCCATTGACCCTGAATATAGTTCTGGTAGCGCATTACAGCCGCTCCTCCGATTTTTCGCGTTCATACTGCGCGCGTCGTTCGGGATAATACCCCGGCACGGGGACATCCCACCAGCCGGGCGCTTGCCCACCGGACGTGCCGCGCTGGGTATCGACCATGATTTCCACGACGGCGGGCGCGCCAGAAGCTAAGGCCGCGCGCAGCGCCGGGCCGATCTCGTCGGGATGGGTGACGCGGGCGGCGTGGGCGCCGAACGCGCGGGCGGCATCCGCCAAGTGCGGCGTGATCGCTTCCTGTTCCTGTTCGAACATCGAGCCGTAGCTCGCGCCGTCACCATAGGCGATCTCCTGCAGGTCGCGGATCGCCTGCCAGCCCTGATTGTTGACCACGACCGCCACCGCCGGGATGCCGTACTGCACGGCGGTCGCGATCTCCTGAAAGGTCATGAGGAAGTCGCCATCGCCGACCATCGCCACGACCGGACGATCCGGTGCGGCGAGTTTCGCGCCCATGGCGGCGGGGTAGGCCCAGCCCATCGTGCTGAAGCCGCCCGTCGAGATATAGGTGCGCGGCTGCGTGAAGGCCATTTCCTGATACAACTGTGCCTGTACATTGCCCGATGAGGACAGCACGAGCGCGTTGGCGGGCAGCACCTTGCGCACTTCGGCAATGGCGCGCCCCATAGTCACCGGGCTTTGCTGCGATTCGCTGAGCGGGCGCAGACTGGCCAGCCATGCGGCGACCCGTTCGCGAATCTCGTTGGTATAGGCGGACTGCTGCCAACTGCGCGCTGGGGTGCGGGTGCGCACGCGTTCGACCAGCGCGGCGAGCACGGCCTGCGCATCGCCGACGATGCCGACTTCGACCGGGTAGTTCTTGCCGATTTCGTAGGGATCGATGTCGACGTGTATCAGCTTGCTCGGCGGAATGCTGAACGATTCGCCGGGTTTATACGAGCAGGTGGCTTTGTCGGCGAAGCGCATGCCGACCGCCAGCAGCACATCGGCGTTGGCAGTCATGGCGTTGCCGCAGGTGGTGGCATTCGTCCCCATGTGCCACGCATACAGCGGGTGATCTTCGGGGAAAGCGCTCTTGCCCTGCATGCTGGTGACGACCGCCGCGCCGAGATGTTCGGCCAGCCGCAGCACTTCGGCTTCCGCGCCGGAGAGGATCACCCCGCCGCCCACGACGATCACCGGGCGCTGCGCCCCGATCAGCAGATCGACGGCGGCGTCAATCGCGGCGGCGTCCCCGTTGATGCGGTTGTGCGGGCGGCGGCGCGGGGAGTCGGCGACGGCTGGATCGACATCGACGGTCTGCGCCTGCACGTCCATCGGCAGGGTGAGCACGACCGGGCCGGGGCGTCCCGTCAACATGGTGTTGAAAGCCTGCCCCATGGCGCGCGGAATCTGCGCCGCGTCGTCAATGCGCCACATGCGCTTGACCACGGGATCGAACATGGCGGGCAGATCCGACCAGCGCTGGCGTTCGATCTCCTGCAAGACGCCCGTGCCGCGCATGTGCACATGCGTTTCGCCGACCAATTGCAGCAGGGGCACGGAATCGACGTAGGCGGTCGCCAGGCCAATGACGGTGTTGGTCGCGCCGGGGCCAATCGACGTGAATACGGCCAGCGGCGACCCTTTCGCGCGGAAGTAGCCATCGGCCATGTGGACGGCGGCCTGCTCGTGGCGCGGCATGATCAGGCGCAGGCGGTCGCGGGAGCGGCGGAACGCGTCGACCAGCGCCAGATTGCCGTGCCCGCTGATGCCGATCACATACGGCACGTTTTCCTGTGCCAGCATATCGACGATGATTTCCGATCCGGTGAGCTTCATGTGAACGCCTCCAGTTTGACGCTCTGGCCGAGGCGCGCGGACTCCTGCGCGGCGAGCGTGAAGCGCAGCACGTCGCGCCCCTGTTCGCCCGTGAGGACGGGCGGCGCGCCGGTATGGTAAGCGTTGATGAAGTGGCGGGTGGAATTGATGAAGCTGTGCTCCCAACCGACGGGCATGTCGGAGTAGGTGAAGGTCTGGCGGTCACGGTACATGATGACGGGCGGCACATCCATCATTTTGCCATGCCCGCGCGTCACCCAGATCACGCCGCGCGTCCCGGTGATTTCGATGCGGTCATCCTGCGCATAGTGCGCGGTGTCCAGCACCATTTCCGGCGAGTACACCACTTCGAGCGAGCCGTAGCGGTTGTTCGGAAATTTCCATGAGACGAGCGCGGGCGAATCGAGGATGTAACCCGGTTCGCGCTCAGTCGCGCCGATCCACGCATGGACTTCTTCGGCTAAGCCCATGAAATGCCACGCCAGCGCGAACTTGTGATGCCCATCATCAAAGACCAGCGGGCCGCCGCCGCACGTCTCCGACTTGAAGCGCCATTCTTCGGCGGCGCGGGGGATGTTCCACATGTTGGGGCTGGTGCCGGAATTGCTCTTGATGCGAATCGTCAGTGGTTCGCCGATTTCCCCGGCGTCGATCAACGCTTTGGCGCGCTGCACCGGCGGGTAGAAGATGAAGTTTTCGAACACCTTGAAGATCACGCCCGCCTGTTTGGCCGCGGCGATCATCTGGTCGGCTTCGGCCAGCGTGAGCGCCATCGGCTTTTGCAGCGAAATGTGCTTTTTAGCCGCCGCCGCGTCGAGCGCGGCCTGATAGTGGAGGTGGTGGGGGAGCAGAATTTCGACGAGGTCGACATCCGGCAGGGCGAGGAGATCATGATAGTCGGTGAAAATGTGGTCGTCCGCTACGCCCCACTGCCGCCCACGGCTTTCCGCATTCTCGCGGACAACATCAGCGACGGCGACAATTTGGGCGCGCGGATTGGCGCGGTACTCGATGGCGTGCAGATCGGAAATGCGACCTGTCCCAATGATGCCAACACGTAAAAGGTCCATCTATTCAAGCCTCGTTGTGTAATAAACAACTTTGTTGCGATATATACCACAAAAAAACCGGAGGAGCAACACCCCTACGAATTCAATCTATGTGAGTTAAGGGTGACACAGCGCTGACCCCACCCCCGGCCCCTCCCCGAATTCAGGGAGGGGAAACAGATATTCCCCTCTCCCCGCTTACGTGGGTGAGGGGGACGCGCGAATGAGACTTTATCCCTAAGTGATGTTTATCTTTAGCCGCGGCGGAATGACAGGCGGTTGGAGAGCGCCCGTGCGACTTCGCACACCAGCGCGGCGGTTTCCGGCATGCGTTCGAGGTTCATGCGCCCTGCGGGGCCGGAAATGCCGATCGCGCCGACCACTTTATTGTCGTAGTTGTAGACAGGCGCGGCGACGCAGCGCACATCATAGTTGTATTCTTCGTCGTCAATGGCGTACCCCTGCTGGCGCGTCTGTTCCAGATGCAGCCGCAGCACGTCGGCATTCGTGATGGTGCGCGTCGTGAACGGGTTAAGCTGCTCAGGCAGGTCAAGGTGGCTGAAGCTGATCAGCGCCTTGCCGAGCGCCGTACAGTGCAGCGGGGCGAGCGTGCCTGTGCGCGTTTTGACGCGTAACGTCGCCGACGATTCGACCTGATCCAGATACAGCACCTGATTCTGCGCCAGCACGCCGAGATGGGCGCATTCCCCGGTACGGTCAACCAACTGCTGCAAGAATGGGCGCGCTTGTTCGCGCAGCGGCATGCGATTCAGGAGCGCCTGACCGAGCACGACCACCTGCGGCCCGAGGCGATAGCGGCGGGTGCTGGCATCCTGTTCCGCATAGCCGTAATAGGCGAGGGTTTGCATCACCCGGGAGATGCTGCTCTTGTCCATCCCCAGGTATTCGGCGATTTCCGTGATCCCGACCGTGTCATCCGCAGCGGCCAGCAGATCGAGAATCTTCAGTCCGCGCGCCAACGATTGAATTTCCGACAAAGCCTTACCCTATAAGCGATTTCGCCACTAACCAGTGGAAAGTGTTGTACATCATACAACTCCTAGGGGGGTGTGTCAAACAGGGTGCGAACTAATTGACAAAGATGAAACGCAGTTGTATATTGAGCAACAAACCCCAAAAGTAAACTGAATTCCGGCTGTGGTGACGAGGAGGTGCGCTGCCCCAGAGCTGCAAATAGTGTTCGTCGCATTTGACATGGTTATGAAATTGCAGGAGCTTACGATGAAAATTCGCTTGTTCGCATTACTGATTATGCTCGTCCTCGCCTGGAGCGTATTCCCGGTTGTCGCGCAGGACGCCCCGGAAGAAACTTTTGTCACGGTCATGCACTATTTCACGGGTGAGCTGGGGCGCGAAGGTCTGAATCAGATCTTCTCCAACTTCCAGACGGAAAGTGGCATCACCGTTTTTGATAATCCCATCGGTCACGAAGACTTCAAGACGACCATCCTCGTCATGGCGGCGGGCGGCGACCTGCCCGATATGTTCTCGTATTGGGCGGGCGCGCGCACCCAGTTCGTCGTGGACAGCGGCCGCCTCGCTCCGATTGGGGAGTGGTGGGATGCCAACAACCTGGACGAGGTTGTGCCTGCTTCCGTCGCGGATGGCGCGACGATGTACAACGGCGAACGGTATTTCGTACCGTTCGGCTATCACTACGCCGGGCTGTTCTACAACCCGCACGTGATGGAAGCCGCGGGCATCACCGAATTCCCGACCGATTGGGAAGGTTTCCTCGCCATGTGCGACACGCTGGTGGCGGCGGGCGTCAAGCCGTTTGCGCTCGGCTCGATGAACCGTTGGCCAGCCCAATTCTGGTTCGACTATCTGCTGCTGCACCGCCGGGCGGAATATCGCGCCCAGTTGATGGCGGGCGAAGCCGCGTACACTGATCCGGAAGTGGCGCGCGCCATGGAATTGTGGAAGAGTCTGGTGGATGCGGGCTACTTCGTCGATGATGCCAACGCCTATGACTGGACGGACGCTGCCGATCAGGTCGCCAATGGCGAAGCCGCCATGACGCTGATGGGCACGTGGATCACCGGTTACTGGAATGGCAACGGCCTCGTTCCCGGCGACGATTACGACTTCTTCCCCTTCCCGGCAGTTGATGAAGGCGTGGCGCAGGCCGTGGTCGGCCCGGTCGATGGCTTCGTGATGTCGGCGGACTCCGATCATCCGAATGCTTCGCAGGCGCTGGCGCTGTACCTGCTGACGAACACCGACGCGCAGGCGACGTGGGCGCTCGGTCAGGGCGCGCTGTCCCCGAATGTCAATGTGGACACCAGCATCTACACCCCGGTCATGCAGCATGCCGCCGAAGTGGTGGCTGCCGCGCCGGTCTTCGCCTTCAACTATGACCTCGCGACGACTCCGCCGATGGCCGAAGGCGGCTTGAACATGTTCGCTCAGTTCATGAACGACCCGAGCGGCTATGTGGCGTATCTGGAACAGACCGAAGCGGTCGCCGTCGACGTCTTCCAGAAATAGAATCGGGAAAATAGCAGTGATCAGGCGGCGCATTCCCCAATGCGCTGCCTGATCCCAAATTAGAGGTTAGTTTTTATGGCTCGGTCGCGCTGGTTCTGGCGGGTCGCTTTTTTGTCGATACCGCTCTTGCTGTACCTCGTCATTGTCGTTGGCCCACTGCTCTACTCCTTCTTTTTCAGCCTGACAGACTGGAACGGCTTCAGTTACGATTTCAACTTTGTTGGCCTCGCCAATTTCGCCAAGATTTTTGAAGATCCCTTGTTTGGCGGCGCGATCAAGAACACGATCATCTGGATGGTCGCCGCGCTCACCATTCCGACGCTCGGTGGGTTAGCGCTGGCGCTGGCTTTGCAGACCCAACTGCGCGGCGCGCGCCTGTTCAAATCGCTGTTTTATCTGCCGATCTGTCTGTCGCTGGTGGTGGTCGGCCAAATCTGGATCTGGATCTATCAGCCGCGCTGGGGGCTGCTCAACCTGACGCTCGACAGCGTCGGCCTCACGGATATTTCGCAGGCGTGGCTGGCCAGCCCGGAGACCGCGCTCGCCAGCGTGATCGTCGCGTGGGGCTGGCAGCAAACCGGGTTGGCGATGGTGATTTTCCTCGCCGGGCTGACTTCCGTGCCGACGGAACTGCTCGAAGCCGCGCAAATCGACGGCGCGAACTACCGCCAGTCGCTGCTGCGCGTGGTGATTCCGCTCCTGCAGCCCGCGACGGTCGTGGTGATCGCGCTGGCGGTGATCAATTCGCTGAAAAGTTTCGACATCGTCTACATCATGACCGCCGGTGGACCATTCCATTCGTCCGACACGCTCGCCATGATGATGTACAACGAGTCGTTCAAGAAGTACTTCATGGGCTATGGCAGCGCGATCTCCGTCGTGCTGTTCCTGATCGCCCTTGTGCTGATCGCGTTCTACTTCCGGCAGGTGCGCGCACTGGAGAATCTGTATGACTAGCCTCGCCCGCGCGTCAGCCGCCCCGACCACCCAACCGGATGACAAAATGCGCCGCCGCCTCACGCTGGCGGTGCTCTACCTCAGCCTGACGATCATCGTCATTCTGTACTCGCTGCCGGGGCTGGGCGTGATCATCAGTTCGTTCAAGACGACCGAAGAAATCTCGCGCGGCGGGCTGTGGTCAGTGCCGACGCAGCTCAACTTCGATAATTACGGTGAAGCGTGGAATAACGGCAACGTGCGCACGTATGTCGTCAATTCGTTCGTGGTGACCATTCCGGCGACGTTTGGCTCGATTGTGATCGGCCTGCTGAGCGGCTATGTCTTCAGCAAGCTGCCGTTTCGGGGCAGCGAATGGCTGTTCGTGTTTGTGGTCGCGGGCATGTTCTTCCCGCCGCAAATCGTGCTGATTCCGCTGTTTCGCCTGTTCAACTCGATTGGCCTGTACGACACCCTGTGGCCGATGATCATCGTGCACATTGCTTTCGGCCTGCCGATCTGCACGCTGCTGATGCGCAACTTCTTCTCTGCGATCCCCACCGCGCTGCGCGATGCGGCGGTCATCGACGGCGCGAATGAAGGTCAGGTGCTGCTGCGCGTGTTTCTGCCGCTCAGCCTGCCCGCGGTCGCCGTGCTGGCGACGCTGCAATTCACGTGGATCTGGAACGATTTCCTGTGGCCGTTGATCTTCACGCAGTCCGACAATATGCGCACGGTGATGGTCGGCTTGGTCACGCTGAAAGGCCAGTACAGCGTCGCGTGGGGCGTGCAGGGCGCGATGGCCGTCATCGCCAGCATACCCACGCTGGTGATCTTCATCTTCTTCCAGCGCTACTTCATTCAGGGGATGACACTGGGCGCGGTCAAAGGTTAGGGGCAAGCGCTGAGACAGTGGATGCCTCTCATGCGAGAGGCATCTTGCATCCCCACCACTTGTGAAAAAGATTACTAGCTCGCTCAAATTCGCGTTACACTAGGCCGCGGCTGCAAATTAGCAGACTTGGGAAGTTTCCGACGCTAATTGAGTCGTACCGAACCCCCGCGCCATCGAATCGCTGCGCTGCGCACCCAACGGCCGTTCCCTCTCAATTTCTACGCAGAAGCTCCCCGCGCACTCGAAAGGGTAGTTGATCATGCAGTTGTCGAAGCAAGCTCTCTATCGGTTTCCGTGGTCGGGCAATGACAATCCGATCGGCTGGTTGGAAGTCACTGACAAGTGCAACACCTATTGTCGAGGATGCTATCGCATCAACGGTATGCAGGGGCACAAGCCTATCGAGCAGGTGAAGGAGGAAGTTGCGCTGCTCAAAAAATGGCGCAACTGTGACAACATCTCAATTGCCGGGGGCGAACCGCTGATTCACCCGGAAATTCTCGACATCGTCGCCTACATTCGCAGTTTGAAGATGAAGCCGCTGATCCTCACGAACGGGATCAAGCTGGAAGATGACCGGCAGTTGATGGTCGATCTGAAAAAAGCGGGCGCGGTCGGCTTCACCTTCCACATCGACAGCGAACAGCAGCGCCCCCACTGGAAGGGCAAGACGGAAATCGAGCTGTTCGAACTGCGCCAGCATTTCGCCGATATGGCGCACTCCATCGGCGGGCTGTTCGCCAGCTTCGGCATGACGGTGTACCCCGGCAATATCGACTTTGT
Organism: Candidatus Flexifilum breve; assembly: GCA_016717205.1. Taxonomy (GTDB): domain Bacteria; phylum Chloroflexota; class Anaerolineae; order Aggregatilineales; family Phototrophicaceae; genus Flexifilum; species Flexifilum breve. The sequence continues at coordinate 182,605 of JADKGC010000002.1, read as the reverse complement.
GCCGACGATGGTCACGTGGGCGAACAAGAACATTGATCGCGTGCACGGCTTGGTCTTCATCGGCTTCCGCAACGCTTCAATGGAAGGGACGTACAACTATTTCGTCGGTGGGCAGCAGATCGACCCTAAAACGACCTATGTCGTCGACGGCGACTCGTCGGAATCCTACCTGACCTCCACGGACGTGTATAACAAGATCAAGGAACACTTCCCGCACTACGAGACGTCGGCGTATATGGGCGGCAGCCAGACCGAAGACAAGATCACGTGGCTGGTGTCGGCGCAGTTGGGGACGACCCACAAAATGTACGGCTCAGTGGGCAAGAAAGTCATGGAACTGTTCCAGTCGATTCACCACTTGCAGCACGGCACGTATGTGATCTATTCGCCGAGCAACAAGATCCCGAAAATCGCCTTTCTGATGAGCTTGTTCGACAAGGGCGTGCGCGCGACCTCCGGCGCGTTCTGGCGCGAGGCGCTGCGGCATCCGGCAGAATTCTTCCGGCCGCTGTACGTGCAGAGCATTGGCATCATTCAGGGGCCGGATCTGTTGGCGGACGGGCGCATCGACATGTGCGAAAGCTGTCCGGATATGACGGTGTGGAACGGTCGCCTCGTGCATTCCTGCCGTCTGGACGAGTGGCGGCTGTACGGCAACTACATCAACGCGCAGCCGAAGCCCGCGGTGATCGATACCGCGTCGATCCCGGTGCAGACCGAGACCGAACTCGTAGGCAAGTGATCGCGAATTAGGGAAAGATGGGGTGCACGTTGCTGTTCGCGTGTTTTTGTTCGGGGGCGGCTTTCCCCTTCTTCCCCCTCCTCGCCACGGGGCACTCCATCTTTTCTGGGCGCTTAGCGGAGTACGAGATCGCCGATGGCGGCTAACTGGGCTAACCAGGCGCTCGGCAGGTGCTGGCGCAGGATGCGTTCGGCCACCGCTTCCCGGAGCGCCACCGGAATCCGCTTCAGCAGGCGGTTGGCGTTCTGATCAACCAGACTGGGCGCATCCGCCCGGTCAAAAACCTTCGTGCCCAAATACGGATCGAATTTCCACGGATAGCCCCGCGGTCGGCGCTGCGGTGTGAACGGGTGTTGGTAGTCGTTCGCGCACAACACCTCTCCGTTCGCGCTGCGCACCGCCAATTCGATGCGCGCGCACTGCGCTGGCGGCACTGACCACGGCGCTGAGCGCACGCGCTGCGAGCGGTTTGCAGCAATCTCCCAGCGCATTTTTCCCTGTTCAACCGGCTGATCTGCGCTGTCAAACACCTGCCAGGTGATGGTGACGTCCGGGTAAGGGGCGGGCGTATCATTGAAGATCCACAGCGCGTGCGGCTGTCGTCCATCATGCTCCAGCGCGATGTGGAGCGGCTGTGAAGCCCGGCGCAGCGCGGCGTAACCGCCTTTGGGGATTCGACACGCATCCAGCACGCCGCAGCCCACCTGCGGGATGAGATCGACGAGCCAGAAATGGATGTAGCCGCCGCACCCGTCCGACCGCAGGCGGCGCAGGTGCTCGACCTGATACTGGATGAGCGCCGCCTGATACGCCCACAGTTCGTCCACCTGCCCGACCAGATGCTGCAGGCGCTGCCACGCCTCCGGTTGGGTTCGCAGCGTGCAGAGCGCGGCGGGCGCTTCGAAACCAAATTCAGTGTGCAGACGCGAACGATGCCGGTAAATATCGGTGTAGCGCGAACTCCAGATCGCGCCGTAGTACGAATGCGAGTCGCCGGAACGCTGCCAATCATCGTCCATCTGCCCGGAACAGATCAAAACCGGACGCGTCGAGTCTTGTGCTTGCGCATCAGCGTACAGCGCCGGATCGGGATGCTGTTCCAGGTTGTGCCGCCGCGCGAACAGCATAGTCGGCTCATTGTGGCACGCCCACGTGATGATCGACGGATGGTTGCCCAGTTGATCGATCATGTCACGCTGTAACGTCCGCGCGCGGCGCTCAAACTCCGGGGAAGGATCTTGAATCCAGTTCAGTTCAAAATCCTGCCAGACGAGCATGCCCTGCGCATCACACACGGCGTAGAATTCCGGCGGCGCCACGTGCACATGCGCGCGGAGCAGGTTGAGGTGCGCCGCCCGCGCGAGGTCGATGTCCTGCGCCAGCGTCGCTGCGCTGCACTGGGACAGGTACAGCGCGGGCATGTAGGACGATCCGCGAATGTAGACAGGGCGTTCGTTGAGCCAATACACGAAGTGCTGCGGGTGACGTTCCAGCCGAATAGTGCGGACCCCGAACCGTTCGCTGTGCATACTGATCGGCTGCCGGGTCTCGTCGAGGAGGCAGGCTTCTAATCGGTACAGATCCGGCGCGCCCTGATCCCAGCACCACCACAGGTGCACATCGGGCAGGTGCAGCCGCTGATCGATGGCGTGCGTTCCCGGCGGCAGCGTGACCGGGATGCGGCGACGCGCGCCTGCACCCGTGTGATTGTCGGCGGTGATAGTGAGGGCGAGCATCCCATGCCAGTCGACGGCGGTCGCATTGGTCAGGCGCAGGCGCACATCCACCTGCCCCGCTAGATCGGTGTGAATGCGCACATGATCGAGGCTGACGCCGCCGTCGAGACTGAGCGACACGGGACGCCAGATGCCAATCGGGTTCACATCGGGCGGGATGACCCCCTCACCGTGTTCGTAATGCCCTTTCACCAGCCCACGCAGCACATGATCGGTGGGGTAGGTGCCGCCCGGATTGGGCGCGTCCCACGGCGAGCTGACGCGCACGGTGAGCAGGTTGGCGCCGGGTTCAATCAGCCGGGTGATGTCCACATCGAACGGGGCGAAGTGGCCTTCGTGCTGCCCCGCGCAGATGTGATTGACCCACACCTCGGCAAAGTAGTCCACACCCTCAAAATGCAGGCGCGCGCGTTCGAACGGCGCGTCGGGCACGGTGAAGGTGCGCTGGTAAATCCACGCGGACGCATTGAGGGCGCGCAGATGCGCCCCCCAATACGGGCGGTCAGGGTACAACAGCGGCTGTAAATAACCGCATTCCGGAATAGTGTGCCACGAGTCGGTCAGTTGGTCAGGGGTGAAGGGGATGGTGAGTGGGACGGGTTGTAACTGCCATGGGCCGGTCAGGCGGAGAACGGAGACAGAATTGGGTCGGGACATAGACGCCTTGTCGCTGGGAGGGAGCACACTGCTCGCAGGCGCAAACGGGCGATTCTAGACCCAATTCAACATTTTTGCATGCGAACCTCCGCCACCGCATGAATGCAAGCCCCGGTCAACGACACGCCCTAGGCAAAATCCCGTTCGCAGAGTTCCGCATTGATCCCGTAGGCCGCTGCGGCTCCCTGCGCCACCGCGATGACGACACTGCGCATTGGGGATGCGAGATCGCCCGCTGCGTAGACCCCGTCAATACTGGTGCATCCCCGCAGATCAACCTGAACCAGATCGTTCGCATTGAGGGTACACCCGAGCTCCCGCACAAACGGCGCACGCTGGGTTGTCTTGGGGCGAATGAACAAGGCGTCGCAGGCTATCACCGTGCCATCAGCGAGACGAATTCCGTGGATCTGCGTGTCGGTGCTCTCCAGCGCGGCGATGGGTTGTTCAACCAGCCGTACCCCGGCACGCATGAGTTGATCGCGCTGCGTGACCGTTGGAGTCCACAGGCTGCCCGTGTACAAGGTGAGGTTCGCGGTGAGGTTGCGCAGCAGCTTGACCTGATGCAGGGCGGTATCGTCTGCGCCATAGACCGCCACGGTCTTCCCCCGCACTTCGTAACCATCACAGTAGGGGCAGTGAAACACGCTTTTCCCCCACAGTCCGTCGATGCCTGCCAACGCGGGCAGCTCGTCATGCAGTCCGGTAGCGAGCAAGACAATCCGCGCTTCCAGCTGCGAGCCATCCGAACTGGTGATCGCGAAGTCCGTGCCGCTCTTTTCAACGTGCAGTGCGGTGGCGGTTTTGAAAGCGACACTCGGGTACTGCCGCACCTGTTCCCGGGCAAGGGCGAGCAGGTCAGCGGGTGGTGTCCCGTCACGGGTCAAGAAGCCATGGGAGGCGTGCGAAAAGCGGTTGCACGGCTGCTGGTCATCAATGACGACGGTCTCCCGTAAGGAGCGGCCCAAGACGAGGGCGGCGCTTAAGCCCGCACTGCTCCCGCCGATAATCACGACATCTAACATGTGCTATCTCCAAAATGATACTAGGTATCAATTAGATGCGGGCGAGGTTCTATGTCTTACCAATGTCTAGCGGTACGTCGCAGCCGGAAAACGCAATCAGAAAGCGGAGAACCGATGCTCATCCGTTTCCTGATTGCGCGATCACGCTGCCCGGCAGTCAGCCCCGGCTGGGCTGCCCGACCGTGATGACGACGTTGCCTTTCTTGTGCCCCTGATCGACATAGCGGTGCGCTTCGACGATCTGCTCGAGTGGGTAGCAGCGGTCAATTACGGGCTTGAGCTTCCCAGCTTCGATCAAGTCCTTGAGGTCGACGAGGGCTTTGGTCGACGGATAGGCGGTCTCGCCGATGAACGTCTTACCCGTGCGTCGGGCGGCCAGCTTCATTTGAATGAGTTCCGCGGGGCCGGCGACCGCTTGTAGATACACCCCACCGTCGTTGAGCACGCGCTCGCTCGCCGCCAGTGAGCTTTTGCCGACTGTGTCGAAAATGATGTCATAGGTAATCCCGAGGGTGGCGAAATCCTCTTTGGTGTAGTCGATGACGCGATCCGCGCCCAGAGAGCGCACGAGTTCGATGTTCCCCGTACTGCACACGGCAGTGACATCCGCGCCGAAGTGCTTGGCGATCTGCACCGCTGCTGTCCCCACGCTGCCCGACGCCCCGTAGATCAGCACGCGCTGCCCCCGGCGGATATTGCCGCGCTTCAGAAAATGCAGGGCGGTCACGGCGCCAAAGGGGAGGGCGGCGGCTTCTTCAAAGCTGACGTTCGCCGGTTTCAGCGTCACGGCCTGATCTTCGGAGACACAGGCGTATTCAGCATAGGCATTCAGCCGGGTGATGTCGTAGGCGTAGACCTGATCGCCCGGCTGAAAGCGGGTGACCGCGCTGCCCACCGCTTCGACGGTGCCCGCGATCACCATGCCGAGGATGGCTTTCTTGGGCTTGGTCAGGCCGAGCGTGAGCCGGGCGGGCAGCCAGAACGAGCGGGGCACGGTGAAGCTGCGCACCCGGGAGTCCCCGGCGGTTACGGTCGTCGCGTGGACTTTGACGAGGATTTGCTTGGCCTGCGGAACGGGTTTGGCGACTTCCTGAACTTGAAGAACTTCGGGCGCTCCGTACTGGGTAGCGATCACTGCTTTCATGGGACGATCCTCCTTGGGGATCAAAACGCTGGACGGTTGGTGGAGAGGGTGGGAGGGGAACGCCCCTCCCGCAAAAGTCGATGAGTTAGGCGGCGCTCAGACGCTGATTGGTGGTCGCCGTCAGTTCGGGTTCGGGAGCTGCGGCGACTGACCGGAAGCCCTTGAAGATGAGCCACAGAGCGAGCGTGACTTCCCAGGCGAAAATCGGGATGACGACGAAGCCCCACTCTGCCGGAATGTGGGCGTCCCGAACGAAGAGCTGCACGGCATTCACGACGAAGATCAGCGGGCCGCCAACCAAGCCTAGAATGGGGATGAAGCGCGGGACGAGGTGCGACTTGTACATGAGATAGGCCATGAGCACCGTGTTCGTGCCGCAGACGAGGCCGGGGCCGAGCAGAAACGTCCAGTTGTGCAGCGCGACGAGCGCATTGCCGACGGTGACGAGCGCCCCGACATCCGCATCCGTGCCCGCCGTCTGGCGCAGCGTGATCAACGTCAGGAGCGGCACTACGCCGACCGCGATCACGGCGGCTTCGAGCGTGCGCAGCCCGACATAGCCGAGCGCCACCCCTTCGTTGTAACGCTTGACGACCGGGTAGAGCGCGACGGCGGTGCCGACCACGGCGAGGGCGAGGATGACTTCGAGGAATACGCCGAGCAAAATCTGCATTTCCGACCCCGACCCGAGGATGTAGTTCGGATTATTTTGGGCGGGTGTATACAACAGCGATCCGCCGACCGCGGTCACATGAGTGATGAGGAAGAGCACGCCGGTTGCGATGGCGGTCCTGCGGTGCGTTACTGCTGTCTGCTGATGAGCCTTCATGGCAATTACCTTTCTGTCTATGCTGTTCAGATGCGATTGTGAAGTACTGCTGTTCAGTCATTCGCTGCGGGCGACCGAGATCAAGGGCAGGCCGAGATCCCGAATTTTGCGCAGCCAACCGTGTAACGCTGCCTGATCGATGTGCTCCCCGGTGAGCACGGTGTGCCCGTCGGCTTCGAGCGTGATGGTCAGCCCGGCGAACCGATCCGCCCACCGCGCATCAAGGTGTCCTTTGATGCGAATGGTGTAGCGACCGGGCTCGTCATAGCTGTCAGTGGGTGTGTGTGCGTCACTCATGCTGGGCCTCTTCCATCGTCCTCCTTCGAATTTCGTGCGGTTCAGGTCGGTCTGATTTCAAGATACAAGTCGATGTGGTGAGCCGTAATCACCACATGTGGTGATTTGTCCGGCACTGAGATGGTGAGGGGAATACAAACGGCCGGTGACGCGCGTCACCGACCGGGAGAGTTGAGCGGACTGGGGTGGTTACAGCAGGTGGAGATCCTCGGCGCGGTGCAGTGCTGCCAAGCGATTGTTCGCGCCGAGCTTGGTGTAGATGTTCTTGGTGTGCGTGCGCAGCGTGTTCAGTGAGACCATGAGCTGATCGGCGATTTCCGGCCCGGTCAGGTCGGTGGCGAGCAGGCGCAGCACCTCCAGTTCGCGCTCGCTCAGCGGTTCGGTCAAGCCTGCCGGAGTCGGGACGATTTGGAGCACTGTGCCCGTCACATTCAGCAGTCGCTGGACGTAATCCGGGTGGATGCGGCGCTGCGCGGCTTCCTCCAGCAGGCGTGTCAGCGGTACGTTGGCGTCCACGAAGACGCGGACATAACTCTCTGGTTCGGCCAACGTCAGCGCGCGGGTGAGGGAGGTGAGCGCGGCGGCAGTGTCGCCGTGGAGATGGTGCGCCCCGGTTTGCAGCACCAGTAGTTCGATCAGGCTGCCCATCCGGTTGCCGGCTTGCGCGGCAGCGATCAGCCGCTCAAGGAAGCGCAGGGTGTCCGGCAGCGACGGATCGGCGCGGTGGTCACTGGCTTGAGCCAGCCGAATCCGCGCCAGCGTGCTGTGTTCATACTCGCGCAGGTAGCTGAGTTCATCGTCAATCGTCAGCTGGTGATCGCGCGCCCAACCGAGCGCGGCGCTGAGGTTCCCCTGAGCGAGCCACAGCCGCGCGCGCTGCGCCGGGATCGGGCGCACATTCGGGAAGAAGTCATGCTCAACCAGACGTTCGGCCTCATCCAGCAGGGTGAGCGCGCCGTCGAGATCGCCCTCGGCAGCGTGAATGCGCGCCTGCGCTGCCCGCCAGCGGTAGCGGTTTTGCGGCAGTCCGGCGAATTCGCCGAGCGCCTGACTGCGCGTCAAGTGCTGCGCGGCCGCGGCCAGATCACCCTGTTCGTAGTGGATCTGACTCAAGCCGACGTGCATATCGGCAGTGCCGCGCAGCACCCCCCCGTTCGTGGTTGCAAGCTGCAAGCCACGCTCCAACAGGTGAGCGGCGGCGCGCAGATGACCTTGGGTGCTGTGGATGTCGGCCAGCGCGATGACAATGCCGAGCATGTCCGAGAGATAGCCGATCTGTTCCAACTGTGCCATGCTTTCAACGCATGCGGGCCGCGCCGCATCCAGCTCGCCTTGTGTCCAGTAGGCGAGCGCGAGCAGACCGGCCGCCGCGCCACGGGGCAGGTGATCGTCGGTGTGTACCAGTGTGGGGATGCGGTTAGCATGGTAGATCGTATCGCTCACCCGGCCTTGATACAGCGCCGTGGCTGCGCGATACATGGCGATGGCGCTCGGCAGCCGATCAAATTCAGCTTCGTCGACGATCACCAGTTCGGCGGCGGTTTCCGGATGCGCCGTAAGCCGTTCGAGGCAGAGTTCGGCAGCGCGCAGGCGGATGTCAACGCCATCCAGCCGCCCGCTCTGCAAGAGCGTCCCGGCATAGTGCACGCTGAGTACAGGCCGGGCTGGGAAGATGTTCTCGGGGAGCGCTTGCAGCCAAGTGAGCAGCAGCGCTTCCTGACGGGTGCGGCGCAGGTGCGGCACCACCCGTTCGATCAGAGCAGCCGCGCGCTCAACATCTCCGGCAAGCAGCGCATGGTGAATCGCCGCGTTGGGCAGGGCATTCTGCTCGTACCACACGCTCGCGCGGTGATGCAGCCCGGCGATCTGATCCGGCTGTTCAGCGCGCAAATGCGCCCTCAGCACATCGGCGAACAGGTGGTGATAGCGATACCACTGGCGTTGATCATCGAGGGGGACGATCAGGAAGTTGCCGCGCTCCAGGGCGGCCAGGCGCTCCGCGCTTTCGGGCTGTCCGGTGACGGCGGCGCACAGCGGCGCATTGAAGCGGTCGAGAAGCGCCGTTTGCAGCAGGAAGCGCCGCACGGCTGGGGGCTGCCGTTCAAGGATTTCCGCGACCAAGTAATCGACGATGTAGCGGTGATCCCCGGCGAAGGCGCGGATGAACCCGGCGGTATCGGTCTCGCCTTGCAGCGACAGCGCCGCCAACTGCAGTCCGGCGATCCAGCCCTCGGTGCGGTTTTCCAGCGCGGCGATATCGGCGGCGGACAGGTGAAGTCCCATCGCCTGCTGGAGAAAGTCGGCAGCTTCCTCCGGGGTGAAGCGCAGGTCTTTCGCGCGTAGTTCGGTCAACTCGGCGCGTGCTCGCAGTCGCGCCAGCGGCAGATCCGGGTCTTCGCGCGTGGTGATGACCAGATGCAAGTGCGGCGGCAGATGTTCCAGCAGAAACGTGAGCGCCGCGTCAACTGGCTGCGAATCGGCCAGATGATAGTCGTCAAGGATGAGGATGATCGGGGCGGTCAAGGGCGCCAAGTCGTTGAGCAGCGCCGTCAACAGCGCCTCGGTCGGTGGGGGCGGCTGAGTTTGCAGGAGCGGGAGCAAGGCCGCGCCCACTGTGGGCGCGCAGGTTTGCACCGCGGCGATCAAGTAAGTGAGGAATCGCAGCACATCGTGATCGTCTTCTTCCAGCGCGAGCCACGCGGCGGCGACCCGCGGCTCACGCTGCGCACACGCGGCGACCCACGCGCTGATCAGCGTGGTTTTGCCGAAGCCTGCCGGGGCGGAGATCAACGTGAGTTTGCGACGCAGTCCTTCATCCAACCGCGCGAACAGCCGCGAACGCACGACCAGATTCGGTCGCGGCGGCGGCCGGTACAATTTCGTGGTCAGCAGCGGCGCTAAGGCGGTGGATGATGACTGTTCGGACATACCGGTTTGGCTCTTCTGGCAGCACAGGCGCCTGCATGATTAGAATTTCTATAGACATTACATTTTAGTTGCAATTGCCGCTTTTGTAAAACATACACTCCACTCACCGCCGATTAGCCCGATGGTACGTGGAGGCGCTAGTGCGAGAAATAGAAAGCCGGGTTATCCTCCTCCAGCGTGGCGGTCATAAGCCGGACGAGGATGAATAGGAAAGGAATCGCGTGATGGCCGATAAAGTCTTTCAAGTGATTGTGGTCGCGCTGAATGTGCGGAGCGCCCCCGGTCTCGACAGTCGCTATATCCTGCCCAATGTGCAGCTGCGTTCCGGTCAGAAAGTCATCGTCGACGCGAACTCGCGCACCGAAAAAGACGGCATCATCTGGTGGCGGCACAGTGCCGGATGGTCAGCCGAGCGGCGCGTCGACAACCGCACGATCTACATGACGCCAGTGAATGTCACTCCGCCGCCCCCACCCCCGCCGCCGCCGAACACGACGACGTTCTATGTGGTCGAACCGATCCTGAACATTCGCGCGAGCGCCAGCACCGCCGCGCCGGTTACGGGCGTGCTCTATCTCGGGCAGCAGATCACGGCGGAGACCAACTCGCGAACGGTTGTCGGGGGCAACGTGTTCTTGAAACACAGCCGCGGCTGGTCTGCCGAACGCAACACCATCACCAATCAGGTGTACATGACGACGGTGAAACCGGGCGTGCCCGGCATCGGTTTTGGCTTTGAGCGGCTCCCGTTGGGCTTCGAGTATATCAACAAGGTGTTTTACTTCGGGAACACGCAGTTCGCGTGGGATTACGGCGCTCAGAACAACTACAACGGCTACAGTCAGGGACTGCACGGCGGGCTGGATTTGGAGCATACGGGCGGCGCGCCCGTAGTCGCCGGGGTACGCGGCATCTTCGATGGGCCGGGTTCGGCGTTTCCGCCCAACCGCGTCGATGTGCTCGTGGGGAAGTATCGCATCATCTACGGGCATCTTGCCAAGCCGAATCGCACGCTGCAGCGCGGCGCGACCGTCATGCCGACGACGCAGCTCGGCGAGATCGACTTCAAGGAACAGCATGTGCACATCGAGATTCGCATGGGGATTTACATCCTCAATCCGCTGCTGTTCATGTCCGACGCGCTGGTCAACCAATTGGTGACGCGCTTCCCGCCCGCGGGGGATACGCGCTTCTACAGCAGCCCGACGTTCAAGCAGTGGCAGACGCCGCTGGATCAGCCCGTGATTCGTCTGGCCGGGCCGATCATCGGGCCGAAAGCGATCTAGCCAGAGCCAGCCTCACCCCCAGCCCCTCTCCTCCAGGAGAGGGGGCCAGCCAAAGCGTTCAGGACGAGGCATGAGGTCATTTCAGAATCGGCACTTTGTCTAACCTCACCCCGTTTCGCTTCGCTCAACTGCCCCTCTCCCTATGGAGAGGGACGGCTTGCGCAGCAAGCAGGGTGAGGTTGAGTATTTTCACTAATTGTGAAATATGCTCTGCCTCGTCCCTACACAAACGCGCTGGTCGGTCTCCCTTCCCTGAATTCGGGGTGGGGACGGACTGCAGACGCGATCTATAGTGTCCGCTCTCCAAATTGCAGAGAACGCAAACCACCGCTTTTCCCCGTAAGAATGCTATTTGTACGAATCAGCTTAATCGTGTAAATTTGATTGCGGCGTGGCGCGGAACAGGTCGTGCCATTCACTGCTCCCAGCAGAGAGAGCAGCAAAAAGTGCGCGAAAAATGGTTCAACTTTAGAAGAGGATCGGCATGACGCTCATTACGCATTTGACGACTGAATATCGTGACAACCCCCTCGGTCTTGATATCACCCATCCGCGGTTAGCGTGGCGCTTGACGACCGAGCGCGCCGGTGCGCGGCAGACCGCTTATCGCGTGATCGCCGCCAGCCAACCGGAACTCTTGCGCTCCGAACAGCCGGATGTGTGGGACAGCGGACAGGTCGCCTCGGATCAGTCGGTGCATGTGGTGTATGCGGGCGCGCCGCTCCAGTCGCGGCAGCGCGTGTACTGGCAGGTGACGGTGTGGGATGAACTCGGCGCGAGTTCGCAGAGTGAGACCGCGTGGTTTGAACTTGGCTTGCTCACGGCGGACGACTGGCAGGCGCAGTGGATCGGCGCGGCGTTCGCCGGTGGGGCGCGCAGCACCTTCCCCGTGCCGTACCTGCGCAAAAGCTTCTCGCTGCCTGCCGACGTGGTCACGGCGCGGCTGTATGTCACAGCGCTCGGGCTGTTCGAATGTTCGCTGAATGGGCAGACGGTCGGCAGCGATGTGTTTGCACCCGGCTGGACAGATTATCACAAGCGCGTGCAGTACCTCACCTATGACGTGACGTCTCTGCTCCAGCGCGGCGACAATGTGCTCGGCGCGGCGCTCGGCGATGGATGGGCAGTCGGGTATCTCGGCTGGCTGCACCGCCAGAATTATGTGGATCGTCCGCAGCTGCTGGCGCAACTTGAAGTCACGCTGGCGGATGGCAGCACGCAGACGATTGTGTCGGATGGCTCGTGGCTGCACCAGTTCGGGCCGATCACGCACAGCGACTTCCTCGCTGGAGAAGCCTATGATGCGCGCCGCGAGATCCCCGGTTGGAATACGTCCGCGTTCAATTCGGCGGGCTGGCTGCCGGTCGCGACGTTCACGCATCCTGAGGTGCGCGTGGTCGCGCTCAACGGGCCGACGGTCAAGCGCATTCAGGAACTCGCGCCCGTGCAGGTGATCAACCGGGCGACGATGGGGCGCAAACGCCATCTGTTCGACATGGGGCAGAATATGGTCGGGCGCGTGCGTTTCAAGGAGCGGGCAAGGCGGGATCGACTATCACTATCCGCTTCGCGGAAGTCCTCAACGCGGATGGATCGCCCTACTACACCAATCTGCGTTCCGCCCACGCGACCGATTACTACACGTTCAAGGGTGAAGGCGTGGAAGTTTGGGAATCGCAGTTCACGTTCCACGGCTTCCGCTATGTGGAAATTGAAGGCGATCCCGGCCCGGTCACGGCGGAGACGATCACCGGGATTGTGCTGCATTCCGAGATGGCGCAAACCGGGACGTTCACATGCTCTGATCCGCTGCTTAACCAACTGCAAAAGAATATCCTGTGGGGACAGAAGGGCAATTTTGTCGACGTGCCGACCGACTGCCCGCAGCGCGATGAACGCCTCGGTTGGACGGGCGATATTCAAGTCTTCGTGCGCACGGCGGCCTTCAATATGGATGTCGCGGGCTTCATGACCAAGTGGGCGCACGATGTCACCGACGCGCAAAACGCTGACGGTTCCGTGCCCGCCGTCGTACCCTATGCGGCGGATGTGCCGACCGATGGCGGCCCGGCGTGGGCGGACGCGGCGATCATCTGCCCGTGGACGATCTACCTGTGCTACGGCGACACGCGCATCCTCGAACAGAGCTACGCGACCATGACGCGCTTCATGGAGTTCCTGCTGGCGAACAGCCCCGGTCACGTGCGCTGCGCGCCGGATTGGGAAGGCTGGCCGGGCTTCGGCGATTGGCTGTCGATCAATGCCAGCACGCCGCGCGACCTGCTCGGCACAGCGTTTCTCGCCTACGACGCCAGTCTGATGGCGCAAATTGCGGCGATCCTCGGCAAAGCGGACGACGCGGCGCGCTATCAGCAGTTGTTTGAAGAAGTCAAAGCGGTGTTTGCCAGCCGCTATCTCGTCGGCAGTCACATTCCGGTTGTTCCGGTTGTACCGTCCGAGGCACGCCGACTGATGGACGAGGCCGATACGCTCTCCCGCGGGACGCTGCGACAGGTCGATTACGGCACGATCACGTCGGAGGTGTTCAACGCCGATTTGTTCACGCCCACGCAGACGGCCTATGTGCTGGCGCTGCACTTCAACCTGCTGCCGGACGACCTGCGGCCGCTGGCGGCGCAGGAACTCACCGTCGATCTCGCGCGGCGCGGCATGCACCTTTCGACTGGGTTTGTCGGCTCGCCGTACCTGAATCATGTGCTGAGCAGCAACGGCCAATTGGACGCGGCCTATGATCTGCTCAATCAGAAGAGCTGGCCGTCGTGGCTGTACGCGGTCACGCAGGGCGCGACCACCATCTGGGAACGCTGGGACGGCTGGACGGAAGAGAGCGGTTTCCAGACGCCGGACATGAATTCGTTCAATCATTACGCCTATGGTGCGATTGGCGCGTGGCTGTACAGCACGGTCGCGGGCATTGATGTCGACCCGGCGGCGGCGGGCTACAAACATGTGCTCCTGCGCCCGCAGCCCGGCGGCGGGCTGACGCACGCCCAAGCGACGCTCGACACGCTGTACGGAAAGCTGATTACCGGGTGGACGCTGGCGGACGGTGTGTTCACGTACACGATCACCGTGCCGCCAAATACGAGCGCAACGGTTACACTCCCCTGTGACGGTCAGATCACGCTGAACGGGCAGCCGGTCAGCGGCCTGGTGCACGAAGTCGGCGCGGGCACGTATCAGTTCGTGGTGGCGTAGATTACCTCACTCCCCTCTGCGAAAAGAGGTGAGGGGAGCCAACAGTACCCGCCAAACCGAGTTTGGTTTCGTAGGGACGCGATAAATCGCGTCCGCCGCTTCCGACCCCACCCCCGGCCCCTCCCCGAATTCAGGGAGGGGAGCCAGCAATGCTCGCCAAATCGAGTTTGGGTTCGTAGGGACGAGGCGTGAGCGTATTTCATAATTACTGGAAATGCTCAACCTCACCCCAACCCCTTTCCTAGAGGAGAGGGGCTATTTGCACTCTGATGGTACGGCTCGTGGGCTGATCCGGGCGGCGGGCTATGGTAAGATCACCGTGACGATTGGCCGCGCTCTTCTGACTGGCCGCGGCTCCTGCGCTGGGTGATCTCATGTTACGAACAGACCTACTTGAACAACTCCGCAAAAATCCCGCTGTGTCGGTGTTGATCATCGGCGGCGGTATCAACGGCATCGGTGTGCTGCGCGATCTCGCGCTGCAAGGCGTCAATGCCTTACTGGTCGAGAAGTCGGATTTTTGTGCCGGGACGAGTGCCGCTTCCGGGCGCGTTGCGCATGGCGGCATCCGCTATCTCGAAAATGGCGAGTTCCGGCTGGTGCGCGAAGCTCTGCATGAACGCAACCGTCTGCTTGTCAACGCGCCGCACTGCGTCGAACCGCTGCCGATCACCATGCCCGCCTACAGTTGGATGAAAGGCTTCTTCCACGCCGCGAGTCAATTCCTGCGGCTGAAAAGCCGCCCCGGCGACCGCGGCGCGGTCGTGCTGAAGATCGGCATGGCGCTGTATGACGCCTATTCCGGCAAGGGCGCGCTGCCGCTGCACCGCTTCGTCAGCCGCAAGCAGGCGCTCGCCGAACGCCCCGGCCTCAACCCGAAGATCAAGTGCATCGCCGTGTACTACGACGCCAAAATTCTGTACCCGGAACGCCTGTGCCTCGAACTGATCCTCGACGCCGAACGCTCGTCACCGGGGGCGCGCGCGCTGAATTATGTGTCGGTCGCCAGCGCGCACGGCGATACGGTCACGCTGCGCGACGAACTGACGGGCGCGACCATTGACGTGCAGCCTAAAATCGTGGTCAACGCGACTGGGGCGTGGATCGATCTGGCGAACAGCGCCATGCACCGCGAAAGTCATTTGATTGGCGGGACGAAGGGATCGCACCTCGTGGTCGATCACCCAGAACTGCATAAGCTGTGTCAGGGGCATATGCTGTTCTATGTCAACACGGACGCACGGATCTGCATCTTCTATCCGCTCGGTCACCGTGTGCTGATCGGCACGACCGATATTCCTGCCGATGATCCCGACTCGGCAATCTGCACCGAGGACGAGACCGACTATCTGCTCAAGTCGGTGCAGCACGTCTTCCCCGATCTCCAGTTGGATCGGTCGCAGATCGTCTACACCTTTTCCGGCATTCGTCCGCTGCCGCGCAGCGACGCGCTCACCACGGGGCAGATCAGCCGTGATCACAGCGATACGATTTTGCCGCCGGGCGACGGTCTGAACTTTGCGATACACAATCTGGTCGGCGGCAAATGGACGACTTACCGCGCGTTTGCTGAGCAGGTGACGGATCGACTGTTGGGGGAACTCGGCCAGCAGCGTGTTGCGGATACACGGTCGCTGCCCGTCGGCGGGGGCGCGACTTCCCGACGACCGAGAGCGCCCGTGCGGCGTGGTTCAAGCAGGTGACGCGGGCGACTGGTCAGCCCGCCGCGCGGCTCACGCAGTTGCTAGAACGTTACGGCACGCGCGCCGACGAGATCGCGATTTTCTGCGGCATCGACGCCGATGCACCGCTGCAAAATCACAGCGGATATACGTACCGCGAAATTCTGTTCCTCGCCCAGCACGAGCGCGTCGAACGGCTGGATGACGTGATTTTGCGCCGCACGATGATCGGCATGCTGGGCGAAACGACGATTCCGCTGTTGGAAGAGGTCGCGGCAATTATGGGTGATGCGCGCGGGTGGGCGGCCGAGCAGCGGATGCAGGAAGTTGAGCGTGTCGTCGACCTCATCCGCACGAAGAATAAGATCGATCTGCGGGCGAATCCGCCGCAGTACGTGGGGTAAAGCAACCTCACCCCAGCCCTGTCAGGGGTAGGTTTTTAATGTTTCCCACTGGAACGCGGAGTTCTTTCGCCAAAACCCCTGTAGGGACGAGGCATGCCTCGTCCTGTTTTCCTCTGGATTGGACAAAAAGCCTGTGTTCCGTGAACGCAAAAGTTCGCTTTAGCAAATCGGGTTACGGCCGTGTTGGCACACGAGGACGAGGCATGCCTCGTCCCTACAATTGAAAACCTACCCCTGTCAGCACCCCCGGCCCCTCTCCGAGCGGAGAGGGGAGACAGCAGCGTTCGCAAACCCAAATGTGTTCTCGTAGGGGACGCGCTTCTGCGCGTCCGCTGTTCCCGACCCCACCCCCAGCCCCTCTCCGAAACGAGGAGAGGGGAGACAGGCAAAGCTCTTAAGTCCCCTCGCCCTTGGGAGAGGGGATTTAGGGGTGAGGTTCAGTCCCGAATACCGCCGCGGCGCGGATGAAATCGGCGCGCAGATGCTGCGACAGGTCGCGGTACAGGGCGTAAATGTCGCTGTAGCGGGCGTGACGCTGTATGTTCGGTTCGAAAACGCGTTCAATGCGCACGGTGTCGCGTACCATTGAGGCGAGATCGGGGATCAAGCCTGCGCCGAGCGCGACGAGCAGCGCAGCGCCGAAGGGCGCGCCCCCGGCGGCCTGTGGCAGCGCGACCGGGACGCCGAGCACATCCGCTTTGATCTGACACCACAGTGCACTTTTCGCCCCACCGCCCACCGAACGCAGTTCATGTAGTTCTGCACCGGCTGCACGTGCTGTCTCGATGTTGTGGCGCAGGGCGAAGCTCGTGCCTTCAAGGATCGCGCGGATGAGCGCGGCGCGGGGCGTGGCCAGCGTCATGCCGAAGAACACACCGCGCGCTTCGGTCAGCCACAACGGCGACCGTTCGCCGAGCAGATAGGGCAGGAAGAGCACGCCGCCGCTCCCCGGCGCGACCACTTCAGCCTGTTCTGTCAGTAGATCGAAGACGTCCCGATCCAGACGTGAGGCTGCGGCCACTTCTTCCGACCCCAACGTATCGCGAAACCACTTGAGCGCTGCGCCGCTGGCGACGGTCGCGCCGATCAGTAGGTGCTGCCCGGGCACGACGTGCGGAATCGAAATGAGCGCCGGATCGGTGATGCCTTGAGCGTTCGGCATGAGCAGCACCGTCGAGGTGCCCGTCATCTCCGCCGCCGTGCCCGGCGCAATTGCGCCTGCTTCGAGCGCCGCCGCCGTCCCGTCAATCGATCCGGTCATGACCCATGTGCCGGGGCGCAGTCCGGTTGCAAGTGCGGCGGTCGCCGTGACTTCCCCGATGATGTGATGCCCCGCCGAGATCGGCGGGAACTGCGCAGGGTCGAGGCCGCACAGCGCCAGTAGATCCCGCGACCAGATGCCTGTCGCGCGGTCTTGCAGACCCATCAGCGCGGCGTGCGCCGGATCGAGACTGGAGACGCCCGTCAGGCGGTAGGCGATGTAGCCGTTCACCTGTAGGAACTGATGCGTCCGTGCAAGCA
Source organism: Candidatus Flexifilum breve (assembly GCA_016717205.1). Classification (GTDB taxonomy): domain Bacteria; phylum Chloroflexota; class Anaerolineae; order Aggregatilineales; family Phototrophicaceae; genus Flexifilum; species Flexifilum breve. The sequence goes on along the minus strand of JADKGC010000002.1, from coordinate 165,135 downwards.
AATGGGCTTCGTGCTGCTGGAACCAGCGGAATTTGGCGGCGAGGAAGAAGCTGTCCGCGCGGTTGCCCGTCACCGCGAAGATCGTCTCCGCGCCGAGCGCTTGCCTGAGCTGCTCGACCTGCGCGTCAGCGCGGCGATCCATCCAGATCAGCGCAGGGCGCAGCGGCTGACCGTTTCGATCCAGCGGCAGCAGCGTGGGCGCTTGCGAACTGATCGCGAGGCCGATCATGCGGTCGGCGGCGTCGGGGACGGCGGTCAGCGCCTGCCGGATGGCGCGGCACACGGCCTGCCACCAATCCTCCGGTGATTGTTCCGCGGCGTTGAGGAACGGCGTCGCCAGCGGGTAATCGGCTTGACCAATGGCCTGCAAACGACCATCCAGCGTGAACAGGACCGCTTTGGCGGCGGTCGTGCCGACATCAATGCCCAGCAGCAGGTCGCGCATTGGATTTCCCCCGGATGGTCAGTGTGATGGTGGAGTATAGCGAAAGAGCCGAATACGGCGTGTAACATCAGAATGCTAGGACGGAACTCAATTGAGATAGTAAGCTGAGCTAATACAGCGCATTCACTATAAAATCAAGATCAGTGGTCATCATACACTTCTCAGTGGATCGCAAACATGTCGAATCGTACCATCCTACAATTCACAAGTACTTTGTTGAAAATCTGTGCCGTTCTGGCCTTCGTGTTTGTGTTTTTGGCACGTTTTCTGTGGGAAACCAATTACTACCTGACTCTCCCGTCTCCCTCTGTCGCAAACTGGGGAGTAGCGCTGCCGTCGTACGCCGAAAATCGGTTGCGCGATCTTCTCTTGGTTCTGTTAGCATTTGGCGTCGCAAAGGTCATTGATTTACTGTTAGCCATGACTGACGATGTGCGCGATGTCGCAGCATTTATTCAGCAAGTGCGCAAGAAGCAGTTGAAACAACAGGTGCAGAAGCAAGAAGAATTACCCCATTCCCCTGATGGTGCGACCGCGTGGAAACCTAAGTTTCGCGGCTTTCGGGTGAACAGTGCTGGACGTATCCCGAAGTATGATCCGCTTGACCAATTATTCCGAGACAAGTACGACGGCAGCTAGGTAAGTTGCGAATTATGCCTGAGCCGTCTATAACATCTCGAATTGATGGTCAACTGGAGCACACAAGTATGTCTGATGAACACGTTCGCGCGCAGTTGGTCAACCTGCTGACGGTGCGACAGGCGCACATGTCGCTGGAAGATGCCGTCAAAGGCTTCCCGCTGGAGCACATTAACGCCAAACCGCCGGGCGTCGAGTACACGTTCTGGCACCTGCTGGAGCATTTGCGCATCGCCCAGTGGGACATCCTCGACTACATCCGCAACCCGCAGTACAAGGCGATCGCGTGGCCGCGTGATTACTGGCCCGCGCCGGATGCGATTACCGAAGCGGGCGGCTGGTTGCAGACAATCGAGCAGTTTCTGGCGGATCGGGCGGCGCTGGTAGCCCTCGTGCGCGACCCGCAAACCGACCTGTCCGCGCCGATCCCCCATGGCGAAGATGGGCATACAGTTCTGCGCGAAATCCTCCTCGTCGCGGATCACAATGCCTATCACATTGGTGAATTTGGCATTCTGCGTCAGGTCATGGGGTTGTGGTAAAGATCGACCCCACCCCCGTCCCCTCCCCGAATTCAGGGAGGGGAGACAGATAACCGCTCACCATACCAAATGCGTTGTCGTAGGGACGCGATTCATCGCGTCCGTCGCTTCCGACTTCACCCCCCAGCCCCCTCTCCGAAAAGAGGAGAGGGGGAGTTGCGCGCAGCGAAACGGGGTGAGGTCTACCGCGTGATCACCGTGACCGCCAGCGGCAGGTGATCGGACGCTTGGGTCTGCGGGATGACAAAATCGGCAAAGCTGAGTTCGGCTGTGGCGTAGATGTAGTCGATGCGCTCATACGGATCGGCGGAGCTGAAGGTGAGGGCCGTCGGATCGCCCGCGACATCCTGCGCGCTGGTCAAGCCCGCCGCCGCGAACATGGCCGTGTCGGCGTCTTCGGGATGCGCGTTCATATCGCCGCTGATCAGCGTGTAGGGGGCGTTGTTCCAGTTGGCGAGCAGCGCTTCGACCTGCGGGATGCGCGATTCAGTGGTCGCATAGGCGGACAGGTGCGTGTTGATCACGTTGAGTGTGCGCCCCTCGCCGAGATCGAGCGTCGCGCGGATCAAAGCGCGACCGAGCGGCACATCTTTGAGCGGCAGACGCTCCCACGACCAGTCGACGATCGGCAGGCGGGACAGGATCATGTTGCCGAACTGGTAGTCATGCCCCGGCGCATAGACGAACGGCATATTCAGGCGGCGCGACAGCCATTCGGCATTGTCGACGCTCCCGGCGATCAGCCAGCCGCGGCTGATCTCCTGCAGGTTGACGAGCGACGGGTTTTGCGCTTCGATCACCTGTGCCACCGCTTCCAAATCGACCCACCCCCAGTAGCTGATCCCCTGATGGATGTTGTAATTGACCATGCGGAAGCTGTCGGTGTTCTCGGTCGAGGTCGGCAGCGTCGGGCGCGTCACGTAGAGCGCCAGCGGCACGATCAACAGGGCGGCGGGCACGGCGAGTAAGCGCCAGTTGGGGGATTTGCTGGTCGAGGGGACAGCCGGAGTAAACGCGGCCAGCAGCATGGCGATCCCGGCGACGGGCGGCAGCAGCGTATAAGTGAACGGCAGCGTGATCAAACCGCTGATGTAATAGAGGATGGTCAGCAGGGCGAAGAGCAGACTCCCGAGGCTGACGGCGGTCGTCGTGCGGCTGATGCCCGTACGCGGGGCGGCATTGGTCAGCCCGCCGAGCATGGACGGGAGCAGGCCAAGCGCGATCCCCTGCCCGACAATCACCAGCACGATGACGAGCAAACCGCTCATAATGGGCAGCAGCGCCGCCGCAACCGTAAGGATCAGTACGCCGATCACGCGGACGATGACGGACTGCGCCGGGAACCAGTCGAGCATCCACAGGCCGAGCGCGTTCCCGATCAGCACGACGACGAGGCCGACTTCCAGCGAGGTCAAGCCGGAGGAAGTCACGAAGGCCATGTTTTGCAGGAACAGCAGTTCCAACATAAAGAATGCGCCGAGCGCGATCAACGGGCGCACTGCGCCGAACGACGGTTCTTGATCCGGGTGGGCTTCACCGCGGAGCTGCCACAGCGCGACCAATGCCAAACCGCTGACGACGAGCGCGGTGATCAGCGGGACGATGCCCGGCTGCCACACGTAATCCCACGTGAGGAACGCGCCATGCACAGCGATTTCGAGGATCAAGCCGAGTACGATGCCCTGCGCGAAGACTTTGCGGCGCGCGGCGTCGGTCGAACTGAGCCAATGCAGCGCCGCGACGAGCCCGATCAGCGCGAGGACGATAGCGAGACCCGCGAAAATCATGTTGGCGTTGATATCCCGCGAGATCTGCATGATCAGGCGGACGATAGCGAGGCCACCCACGCCGACGAGCAGTAGATTGCGCGGGCTGGTCAGCCGGGCGAGCAGCAGCACGAGGAACGGCGACAGAAAGACGAACAACGCGGGGACGGCGGCGAGCGTCTGCCCGAAGCGTTCGCCAAAGGCGTAGACCAGCGTGTTGACGAACACGCGCACGACCTGCACCCCCATGAGGATGCTCAGAGCCACTAAGATCAGCAACCACAGATTTTTTCGCATCAAGTTTTTTCCTAAAGGTGAGCCGCAAAGATGCGCCGATTGTACATCGGTGCGGGGAACTTCTGCACGAACGCGAACGTTTTGCCCGCCGCGCCACTATATAGAGTGTGAGTACTCACTGGTCGGGAGGGCGTATGAATGACCTGCAAGCGATCCTTCGCCTCAAGTTCGGCGACATTGGTGGTTTAGACGCCCTTGTAGCCCGGTATCAGGTGCGCGCCCTGCGCACCGCATTTCTGATCACGCAGGACGCTGCGCTGGCTCAGGATGTGGTGCAGGATGCGTTTCTCAGCGCCTATCGCGCGATTCACGGCTTTCAGCTTGGACGACCGTTCGCGCCGTGGTTCATGCGGATCGTTGTCAACGGCGCGATCCAGACGGCGCGGCGCGGACAGCACTATACCGCGCTGGATACTGACGAGGATGACGATCTCGATCTGAACGCAGGGATCAGCGCGGTGTCGCTGGAACAGACCGTCGAAGCGGCGCAGACCGAGGCGGCGATCTGGGCGGCACTCGCCGATCTCACGCCGGAACGCCGCGCGGTGATCGTGCTGCGCTACTACCTTGAACTCAGCGAAAACGAGATGGCCGCCCACCTCGCCATTCCCGTCGGCACCGTGAAGTCGCGCCTCCACGCCGCGAAACGCCAGTTACGCGACCGCCTCACTCCGGAGTATAGGACAAATCAAGATGGACGATGAGCGCCTGAAACACGTTCTAACACGACGATCCGAACAGGAGATACCCGCAACTATGGATTTGCGCACGAATATCCGCCAACAACTGCCCGCCAGCGCACCGCGTCGCCCAGTGACGAAGCGTCCACTGCTCGTGGTCGCGCTCGTACTGATGACCACGACCGCCGCCTACGCGCTCTACCAGAGCGTTATCCAGCCCGACCCCGGCATCCAAGCCGTGCAGATGGAGAACCGCGTTATTCAGGTGGATCAGACCCAGACAATCAGTCCGCCCACTGAGGGCGACCCGAGTGTCGCGGTGACACTGGATTATGCGTATGCCGACGCCAACCGCATCACTGTGGCGTTTAGCGCTGCCGCCCCGCCCGCCGAGGGTGAAATCGACCTGTTCATCAATCCCTTGCTGACGGACAGCAGCGGTCGCTCGTTTAGATGGCTGACGAGCAGCGGCCAGCAGGCGCGCGATGTGGCGAATTCGACGGTGAGCGGCATCATGAGCTTTGACGCCTCGCCGATCACGGATGCGCCCGCCGAATTAGCGCTGAGTCTCCGCCTCGATGTGGCCTACACGACCGCCGACCTGCGCGCGGAGAACCCGAACGCGATGCTCATGTCGGGCGGCACAGACTTCAGCTTCACACTGCCGTTCAATCCGGGGCGGACGGTCGCTATCGGGCAGACCGTCACGGCGGGCGATCTCGCCATCGAAGCGCGGCAGGCGGTGATCGCGCCGTCGCTCACCCGCATTGACGTGTGCTATGACCCGACGCGCTTCGCCAGCGGCGAATGGCTGTCATGGGCGGCGACCGTTTCGCTGACGGTTAATGGCGCGCTGGTGCTCGATCACCAGACTGCCAACGTCGAAGGCTTCGCCGAACCGACCGCGCCGTGCCGTGCCTTCACCCTGCCCGCAGATCTCAATACGCAGACTGGCGCGTGGACGCTCACCGTGCATGACCTGCACAATACCTCGACCAACGAGGTTGTGGCGGGTGATTGGTCATATACGTTCAACGTCGAGTAGGTGAGTCGACCCCTGCCCCGTTTCCGAAACGAGGAGAGGGGACAGGGCTTCTGCAAGTCCCCTCTCTACCCGGAGAGGGGACTTCGGCGTGAGCTTAAAATGCCGCTGGCTCTGATTCAATCACGAATGCGCCCTGTCCCTATGTGTTTTCGACTTACGGTAGTTTTGTCCCGCACGCGTCGTCTAGATTAGAGACATGCTATACTTCCCGGCGCATTGGAACAGGGGTGATTGCTCGCGTACCTTGGCAGCACCCATAGGACACACCCATATGATTCGTAGAACCCAATACCTGCTGATTCTCGGCATTTGCTTATTGGTGGGCGGCTTGGCGCTGTTAAGCAGCAGCGCGTTCCCGGCGCTCGCCCAAGACGCAACGCCCACACCTTTACCCCCCTATGCCTCAATCCTCGCGACGCTCGCCGCCCGCGAGGCCTCCCCGGATAGCACCGCGGAACCCGCCGCGACCGCGGCCTACGCCACCGCCGCCGATTCCTACTGCTTGTTGTGCCACCGCCAATCGAATCAAGTGTGGGTGTTGGCCAGCGGCGAAACGCTCGATGTTACGCTGGATGTGAACGTGATCATCAATTCGGTGCACGGCGAGGCGAACACGATGGCCGCGCTCGCCTGCGCGGACTGCCACCCGAACTGGCGTTATCCGCATCGCTCGTTCACCGTGCGCAATCTGCGTGAGTTCCGTGAGGAACGCTACGCCGTGTGTCAGGCTTGCCATGAGGTGCAGTACGAGCGCATGCTCACCAGCGCGCATGGCGAACTGCTCGCGGATGGGCACGTCGAAACCGTGACATGCGCCGACTGCCACGGTGGGCATGATGTTCAGTCGCCGAACGAGCCGCGCGCCCGCGTCACGCAGATTTGCGGAAGCTGTCACACCGACATTTTTGCCGAGCAGACCCACGCCGTACACAGCCTGACGCCAACCGGGGAAGGGGATGATCTGGTCTGCACGGATTGTCACGGGGTGCACGATATCGGCGCGCCCAACACGCCCACTTACCGCAACCGCTCGCCGGGGTTGTGCGTGGACTGCCACGTCGACGGGTATATCGTCGGCAAGCCAGAGAGCAGTGACTAATTCAACGCTAGAGAAAAACCTCGTTCGTGCATTCCCCTCACCCCCAACCCCTCTCCCACGCAAGCGAGGAGAGGGGAGGCAAACAGTGCCGTTGCTGGCTCCCCTCCCTGAATTCGGAGGCGTGGGGCCGGGGGTGGGTCAGATTGCGACCTTTTGCCGACGCTCATACGTCGTGTTTTTGCCGGATACTCAACGAGTAACTAGTTCAGCACGCGCTTGAGGAGATTGCGCAGCGTGATGTGCTCGTAGCGTTTGAGATCCGCGCGGAGGGCGGTCAGCTTGCCTATGAGCGCGTTGATGTCGCCGTCGATGAACTGGAGTTCGCTGGTCAACTGCGCGATCTGACGCAGGTGGGCGCTCTCAGTCTGCACCGCCTCTAGCTGCGCCACCCGATCGGCGCGGACGCGGGTCATCGACGACCGTTGATCGGCATAGTAACGCCGCACTTGATCGGCGCTCGCCCACGCGGGCGACTCACCGGAGGCAGAGAGCAGCGCGCGTTCCAGTGCTACGCGCCAGCGCACGAGCTGTTCCCAGTCGTGATCGGGAGCGGCTTTGCGGAAGCCGCTCAGCATGTACTTGGCTTGCGCTTCGTTGGCGGGGCGCACATCCGCCGCCGTCAGTACGCCGACCTGCGCCAGTAGTTCGATATGCGCGCGGGTGAATCCGGTGATGTGCTCGGCGTCGATAGGTTGGCGCGTGAGCTGGTCCTCTACCAGCCCCAAACGCCGCTCAAAGGCTTTGACCTCGGCTTCTTCCTGCGGGTAGGTCGATTGAATGGCGTTGGTCATTTGCTCGACAGCGAAGCTGAGCGCGGCGCACTCGTCGGCGTGCTGACGGCGCGCCTCGTCGATGCTGTCCTGCGTGCGCTTAAAACGCGCTTTTGCCAGAATCAGTTGATCGTTGAGCGCCTTTTCACGCTGTTCCAGCGTCGATTTGTCGCGCACCACGTCGAAATTGGGGTAGCTCTGCATGAGGCGCATGGCGGTGTAATCGCGAAACAGCATCGGGAAGTAACGCAGCACCGACCGTTCGAATTCGGCGCGAATCCGCTGGACTTCGGCGTCGACCTGCAGCGAGTCGAAGTCCACGACCGGGCGTTCGAGGTGATCCGACCACCATGCCGACGGTTTGGTCGGGGCGCTCAGCGGCGTGAGCGGCACGACGACATCGGGCGTGGGCGGCGGGGTGAGGGCGGTTTTAAGGCGTGAACTGACGCGCGTCGTCCACGGCGTCACGACGACGGGCTCGAGCGGCGGCACGTCGAGATACGATGTGGTCTGCGCAAGTTGTCCCATGCGCTGCCCGATCTGGCGCACGCGCGGATCGACATGGTCGCGCAGGACGTGCAGCGCCGTGGAGTTTTCCGGTGATTGGTAGTCGGTATCGCGGAAGAGCAGGTTTTCTTCGCCTGCGCCCGTTTTGCGCCACAGCGACGGATCGCTGGCGAGGGCTTGCAGCGACAGCCCGATCACATGCGCGGAGAAGTTGTCGACGTTCTGGTAATTGCTGGCGGTCAGGCCGCGATTGGATGAGCGCGACGGGTGCTGGTAGTGGCGATGGCCGATTTCGCCGGAGGGCAGTTCAATGGCACCGGGGACGAGCATGCCGTCATAGTCGAGCAGCTTGATCGCTTCGCCCGCGCCGACGACGATGTTGCCATGCTGGAAGTCGCCGTGCACCATGTGCGCCCGCCGCAGCACCCCGCACAGATCAAACCACTGTTCCGCCAGCCGCGCCAGCGTCGCCGGTTCGTCGAGATGATCTTCGATGTAGGTGTCGAGGCGGGTCTCAGTTGCCCACTGCATTTTGAGGATGGGATACCACTTCCCGCGCACGCGGATACCTTCTTCGAGGTAGACGAAGGGCACGATGCACGCGAGCGGGTTCTGCTGCAAATGCGCGGAGATCGCCGCGTAACGCTGCTGCTGGGTCGTCACTTCGCGCAGGAAGCAGCGCACCGCCCAGCGCTGACCGCCGCCCGTCACTTCGAACACGGTGGCGAAGTTGCCGGAGATCGGGCGCGGGAGGCCGAGCTTGTTGGTGCTCACCTGCGTCTTGACGAGATCCGCGTCCTTAAAGGCCGCACGCGGATTTTGCAGCGCTTCGGCGTATTCGTTTGGGTTAGGCCAAGCCGCCACGGTCGGCTGCTCCGGCGCTCGGACAAATTCTGACCAGGGTCACATCGTCATTGCGGCACAGCTTTTCGGCGCGTACCGCTTCGATCAAGCGCGCGAACCCGGCCTGATCGAGTTCCGGGTCGGTGAGCCGCTTGCGAAAGGCCGGATGCGCGATGAAGAAATGGGCGAGCGCGTCGGTCATGAGCAGGAACAGGTCGCCATCCGCCCATGTGCCGCGCTTGAGCGTCGCCTTGACCGAGCCGAAGTCGTCGGCGTGCGTGGAGAGCAGCGCCGGGTGATTGTTGAACTGCTCGGCCTGGGCGTATGGAAAGCCGTAGAGCCAGCGGCGCGGGCGGATGTAGAACAAGCAGCTATCGCCAATGCTGACGGCACTCCAGCGGCCATTGGCGCGAATCTGCAAGCCGAGCAGTGACGAATACGCGCCCGATTTCAGCTTCTCCTCGGCGTACCACGGCAGCGGCTTGGCACGTGTTTTCTCAGCAATCGCCGCGTGCCATTGATCGGCGAGCTGGCTGACGCTCGTCGCGTCGAGCCGTCGCAGCCCCTTGCCGACATAGGCGTCAACCAAAAGCTGCGCCCATAAGCCCGAAAACGACGTTTCAGTCGCGCCATCGGCGACCGCGCATAGAAATTCGGCAGGAGAATCCTCAGTGAGGCAGGGTGGGGAAAAGGCGTCTTCATACTCCTCTTCCCGGCTGCCCTGCTTCGGTAACCAGAAGGCCGAATAGCGAATGTGCATGGCTAACGCAGATTGCTCGGGCGCGTGCCAATATCGAGGAAGCGGATGACCGAGACGATATCCGCGTTGAAGACGAACCCGCGCGAATTGTCGGCGACCGAGTAGCCTTCGGCGCGCGCCGCGGTGCGAATGTGCTCGGGTAGTTCGCTCGACATCTGGAACAACTGCTTGGCGTACTGATCCGGCAGTTCGAGATCGCTGTGCGGGAATTCGATGGGCAGGCCGCCGACCGATGACAGATGCACGTTGAACAACAGCACGCTGCCGTCCGAACTCTTCAGTTCGCGCAAGGCCGACGCTGCCGCCAGCGGACTGCCATCGGACGACTCGCCGTCGGTGACATTGATAACGATAGGCGGGAACGAATCGGGATGTTCGCCGAGCCAGCTCCCGACGATGCGCTGCGCTTCTTTGAGCGCCTGCACCATCGGCGTGCCGCCGTTGGAAATCGGGCTGAACCAGATGGGGAAGCGCACCTTCTGGTCGATGATGCCGCCCGCGCCGTCATCCACCTTCTTGACGCGCTCCTCGATGCGCTGTGGGGCGTCGGCAATCGCGCTGATCGGGGCGAAATCTTTCTCCGCCAGCGACCCGCTGAGCAGCGAATCGACTTTCGCGCCGTAGCCCAATACGCCCACATGGTAGTAGTCGCGCACGCCTTCCGACTTCGCGCACTTGATCGTCAGGTTGTACAGGAGGTTGTTGATCGCATCCGCGACCTTCTGGTCTTTCTTGCCACCGCCGCCGCCGAACTTATCCGCCATCGAGCCGGATTGGTCGAGCAGGAAGAGGAACATGCTCGGGTTGCTGCGGCTGATCTCTGCTTGATACGCCATCGCTGTGCGCCCTTTTCTGAATTTCAGACAACGCAAATCAAAGGGTAGTGTGCTCACTCCCATTTTACAATACGTGGAATTTGGGGGTTTGTTGCAGGTTACGCTTCATCAGTGAAAATATTAGATACAATAAGATATAGTGTTGCCGCATTACTTGACGACCTCATGTCATCATCGAAGGAATTATTATGTCCAATGACCTCACTATCCTTATCGTCCTGTTTCTTCTATTCACGATCGGATCTTTTTTTCTGTCTGGTCGGCGCAAATCACGGCGTGGACGTATCACCTATCTTCCGCAAAGTGCTCACTACTATGCCAATGAGGACGATGAACTAACAGATTTCCCTTATCGGCTGAAAGACAGTCTTCTCACTCCGGGAGAAAACAGCTTTTTTCTCAATTTGCGCAGCGTGGTTGCCGACAGAGCAATCATTGTTCCTCAAGCCGTTCTTGGCGAAATCTTTTGGGTGCATTTAGAAGACAAAGCATTGCTTCGTGGTTATCGCAATAAGATTGACCGGAAACGCGTCGATTTTTTGCTCTGCGACCCCAGAACGATGCAACCGCTCCTCGGCATCGAATTGGATGACAAGAGCCATCAGCGAGAGGATCGGCAGACGCGCGATGCCTTTGTTGACGGCGTATTCGCGGCGGCGGGCTTGCCGCTGATCCACATTCCCGTTAGGAACGCCTATGTCGCCAATGATCTTGTTGCACTCCTGGCGCCCTATCTGCCTCGTACGGGCGCGGCTCGCCCTCTGTCACCTGCTCCTCGTGTGGCGATCCCCGAGCCGGTCAAAGCAGCGACGAACGGAGCGCATCCCAAGTGCCCTAAATGTGGCAGTGAGATGATTCTACGCACGTCGAAAAGTGGGGTGACGGCCGGCACCCAGTTCTGGGGCTGTTCGAACTTCCCGAATTGCCGGGGTATGGTGCCCTATCAGGCATAACCCCTGATCTCGCAGCGTGAGCTAGAATTGCGTTGGTCGGCAGAGACCCTCTGCCGATCCCCCTTAATATCCCCTCATGCAAGGAACAAAAATGTCCACCGTTTTTATTAGCTATAGTTCGAAAGACTTCGAAACGGCCATCGACCTAAAACAGCGACTTGAAGCTGTCGGTTTCACCGTGTGGCTGGATACCAACAAACTCGAAGCTGGCTCTCTGTGGGAGACCGAAATTCGCAACGCGATTCACACCTGCAATGCGATGGTCGTCATCATGACGCTCCAGTCTTCCGAGTCGCACTGGGTGCTGCGGGAGATCAGCTATGCCACCGAATTTGGCAAGCCGATCATTCCACTCTATGTCGAAGGTGATATCTGGCCATTCTTCAAGAACACGCACTGCGCAAAATCAATCGACGCTGTGATTGACAGCTTGCTGCATGTGCCCCAGTTGTATATCAGCCACATGCCAGAAGACGCGGAATTTGCTAACCACCTCGCCGATGAACTGCAGAGTGTAGGGGCAAAGCTGTGGGTAGGGAGCGCGGATGAGCTGAAAAAGAACCTGAGCGATCTCAACGTGATTATGCTGCTGATCCTCTCGCCCGAGGCGATGCAGTCAGAGGAAATCCGCGAACTCCGCTACGCGTTTAATGATCCTGCCGTAGCAAAAGTGATTGTTCCGCTGCTCGTTCGACACTGTAATGTCTCGCCGATGCTGCGCGGCAAACCCTATATCGATTTTCTGAATCAGAACTTCGACAACGCTTTCGCGCAGTTATACTGGCGTTTGGCGCAGTTGGCTGTCCCACTGCAACCGCACTTTTCCATCCCGATTCCACCACAGCCGCCCTTGCTGCTCGACGGTATTCGCATGTTTCGGACGGCTGCCGAGACGGTGTGGATCAGTGGACTCATCCTCGACACGTTTGCGCCGCATCATGAGCGCATGGCCGATAACCTCCAGAAAAACCCGAATGTGAACGTGCGAATTCTCATCCTCAAAATGGATACCCGACTGCTGAATGAGGCCGGGGCGTGGGTGGGCATCAACACGACGCTGACACCTGCTTTGTACAGTACCGCATACCCGGAATTCGAGGCGTGGGCGGCGCTTCAGGATCCGCTACTGACCGATGCCGGACGCTGGGTTGCGCTGCGTTTGTACAAGAATCAACAAGATTTGAAGTGTCTGAAAGAGGCGGTGCCGGATCGTGTGAGATCCGGACCACGAATCATCGACCGGGGATGGGGTATTTCATCGTCGATCCTAACGTCGACGGCGGCGAGGGAATTGTCATTGCTTCCCCCTACTTCTACCAGATTGATCGGGTCAAAGCGGAAAGTCAGGTGAAGTACAACACACTGCCCGTCTTCCTGTCGAAAACCTCTGCGGTTGCCAGCGAGCTGTGGTGGTTCAACCAGTATGTGCAGGAATTCGAGCGGCTGTGGGACGATTCGGAGAAGTGGGATCCCATTTAAGGTCTGTCCGGTACGACCCCCCCCAACCCTAACAGGGGTTTGCTTCCATCGTTCTTCGCTGAGAACTGTGGGACGGCCTGTCCTACAAAACCCTCGCCCCCAACCCCTCCCCGAATTCAGGGAGGGGAGCCAACATCGCTTGTTAAACCGAATTTATTCTCGTAGGGACGCGATTTATCGTGTCCGCTTGCGCGTGGTAAAACTTCAAGGATGCATTTTTGAACACCCTAAGCCGCGCCCGCCGATACTGTGATTACTTGGTCCCGTAGACGGATTCGACCGGGATGTACTCCGTGTCGTAGCCGAAGTAGCGCGGCCCGACGAGTTCCAGACCCTTGGGCGTACGCCACTTGTCCGCACACGGAATCGCCACGACGGCGACGCGGAAGCCGTAGCGCATGCTCTCCGTGGTGATCGGTTCGCCTGTGTCCACGTCCAGCACCGTGATCAGATCGGGCACGGTGACCTTGAATTCCCCGTCAATCTTGACAATCAGGTGTTCGTTCTGGAAATTGAGTTCCAGCACCTGTCCGGCGTATTCGTCGATGCCCGTGATGCGCGCATCGCCTTTGGCGAAACCCGCTTCGGTGCGCCGCGCCACATCGCCGATCTTGCCTTTGAAGATCAGGAAGCCGCCGACGGCTTCGCGCACCGTATTGACCGGATCGGCCTCTTCGACACGCGCGCGGCGGATCGTCTCGCCGATGCGTTCGGCTTTGCTCATCGTCCCGGCGATGGCCGCTTCTTTAAGCTGCTTGGCGGTCGCGGCGTAGCAGGCGATCATCGCCATTGCGCCCATGTTGACGGCGATGCCGCGCGCGAATGTTTCCATCCAGCGGTTGGTGATGGCGTTGAGCAGCACGACGTTGCCGCGCTCGTCGGCCATGGAGAAGGGCGAGGCCGACATGCCCGCGATGGTGTGCGTCACCATCTGGATTTCGGGGAAGGCGCGCCCCATGCCGTCGCAGTCGACCAGCGGCACGCGGAGCCGCGCCGCCACATAGATCGGCACGACCGAGTTCAAGCCGCCCGCTTCGATGCTCATGGTCGCGCGGATCGGCTTGCCGAGGAATTTGCCAATCGCCTGAAACGCGTTGACGATGTCGTCGCCGTTGGGCATCTTTTCGACCATGACGGTCGGCGCGCCCATCATGGCGGTCGGCACGATCAAATCGTCGTCTTCCAGTTCGTCGAGCGTGTACATGGGGACGGGGCCGTATTTCTTGACCGCTTCGCGCGCCATCAACATGCCGATATACGGATCACCGCCGCCGCCCGTGCCCAAAACTGCCGCGCCGAGGGCGATGTTCTCTACTACTTTTTCGTCAATCATGCGCATGATCGTTTAGCTCCCCGCCAGATCGCCCACGGCTTTGACCATGATGCGCGTCGCGTTGCCGGGCAGGTACGCGAGCGGCACTTCTTCGACTTCCACGATTTCGATGCTGTTGGCATCCGCGCCCGCTGCAATCGCACGGTCGGAGGCTTCTTTCTTGGCCGCGGCCAGCGCCTGTTCGCGCGTCATATCCGCCAGCGAGAAGATGCGATCGGTTTCGCCGCCGATCTGCGCGATAGCCGCGCCGATGGCGTTGGCGACCGCGAAGTGCTGCGGCTTGACGATTTCCGACGCGCCCGCAATCGGTCGCTGGATGAGGATGCTGCCGCCGCCCACGATGATCACGGGAACGGCTGCCGCGCTCGTCTTCATGCGGTCGACGGCGATATTGACCATCTCCTCAATGCGATCTTCGACCGCGGTGATGGTCGTCTGGTCGATGTGCGCGACGCGGGCGGCGTCGCCGACCTCGGCCTGACCCGCCGCGACGATCACATCGGTGGTGGTGAGCGTGTCACCGCCGAAGACCAGCGCTTTGGTGGTGATTTCATAGCCGACGCTCTGCGGGCCGACCTTGAGCGGATCGGTCACGACGAGCGAACCGCCGCCCAAGCCGATGGAGAGCGTGTCGGGCATGCGGAAGTTGGTGCGCACGCCGCCGATGCTCACGGCCAGCGCCGCAACGCGCGGGAAGCCGTGCTGCAGCACGCCGACGTCGGTCGTCGTGCCGCCCACGTCGATCACGATGGCGTCCTTCAAACCACTGAGGAAGGCCGCGCCGCGCATACTGTTGGTCGGACCCGAGGCGAAGGTCAATACCGGGTGTTCGGTCGCGAAGTCCGCGTTCATGAGCGTGCCATCGTTCTGGCTGATGAAGAACGGCGCGGTGATATTCAGTTCCGCCAGCGCCTGCTTGAAGCCGCCGACCGTCTTGATCGCCAGTTCGCGCAGGCAGGCGTTCATGATCGCCGCATTCTCGCGTTCGAGCAGGCCAATGCGTCCGATGGTGCTCGACAGGGTGATGCTCGCGTCGGGGATGACCTCTGCGACGATCTCCGCGGCCTTCTGCTCAAAATCGGCGTTGACGGGGGAGAAGACCGACGAAATGGCGATGGCCTTGATGCCCTTCGCCGCGATCTGTTCGGCGATGCCGCGAATTTCGTCGGCGTCAAACGCCGAGATGTCGCGCCCGTCGAATTCATGGCCGCCGTGCGCCAGATAGTAGTGTCCGCCGACGACTTCACGCAGTTCGTCCGGCCAATCGACCATCGGCGGCAGGCAGACTGTCGCCGGGAGGGCGAGGCGGATACAGGCGGTCGTCTGCAAGCGGCGGCGTTCGACCACCGCGTTGGTGAAATGCGTCGTGCCGATCATGACCGCGTCGAGGTCGCCCACGTTGACGCCGGATTCGGCAACCAGATACTTGAGCGCTTTGACAATGCCGTCGCTCACATTGGCGGTGGTCGGTGTTTTGATGGAACTGATGACCGTCCGCCCGTCCATAATGACGGCATCGGTGTTCGTTCCGCCTACGTCAATCCCAATACGCACAATCGCTTCCTTTCGTGTTGTGAATGAAAATCAATTTCAAGCTGCTCGCGCCAGCGATTTTCAACTTTCGACCCCACCCCCTACCCCTCCCCGAATTCAGGGAGGGGAGCCAACAGCGGTCGCCACGTCTCCCCTCTCCCCGCTTGCGTGGGAGAGGGGTTGGGGGTGAGGGTTTTTAAACACCCTTTTGTCCCACCGGGTGAGGTGGACGAGGCATGCCTCGTCCCTACAATATTCGTCTCCTATCGATGCGGGGAGACGGGTGTGTCTGTCTCCCCTCCCTGAATTCGGGGAGGGGCCGGGGGTGGGGTCGAATTCCTAGCTCACCCCTAAATCCCCTCTCCGGGTGGAGAGGGGGCTAAGGGGTGAGGTTACACCCGTTCGCCGATTTTCGTGCCGGACATGGGTGTGAACGGCACGTCATAGCCGAACGCGCCCGGCCCCACGACCTTGAGCGCCGACTCACTGGTCAGCGCGCGCGCCGCCGGAATGGCGATCACCGCGACCCGCAGCCCATAGCGCAGCAGTTCGGTGGAGACGGCTTCGCCCGTGTCGTCGGTGACAATGGTGATCAGGTTGGGCACGGTGGTCACGATCTGCCCGTTCAGGTTGGCGATCAGGAATTCGTTCTGGAATTCGATGTACAGCTTGTCCTGATTCACGCCGAAGCCTTCCACCGTGAGCGAACCGCGCGCGAAGCCCTGCGTGGTGCGGCGGTTCACGTCGGTGATTTTGCCGCGCATGAGGATGCGCCCGTTGAGCGTCTCGGCGATGCTTTCCGGCACATCCGCGCCGCGATCCTGCGCCAGCATGACGCTGTGGCCAATCGAATGCGCCAGCGAGAGCGTGTAGTTCACGCCGAGGCGCTTGTACTCTGCGCCCGTGACCACCTGCCCGGCGAGACCCGCCGTCGCGCCCATGAGGGTCGCCAGCGTGCGGGCGATGTCTTCCGCCCACTTGAAGCTGATCGTCTTGGAAATCACAACTTCGTTGCCGCCGGCATCGACCAGCGCCAGCGGCGTGACTTCCGTCTGGTTGTCGAAGAGGAAGGTGGACATCTGCACTTCGGGGAAGGCGCGCCCCATCGAGTCGCCGTCGACGACGGGCAGACCGGCTTGCAGCGCGGCGACCATCGGCGCCATCGAATTCGAGCCGCCGATCTCCGCGATGCCGATGGCGGTCATCGGCTTGCCCGTGTGCCGTTCCAGCAGGCGCACCGCGCGCAGAATTTCTGAGCCTTCTTCCATCTTTTCGATGCTGGCGGTCGGCGCGCCAATATGACCGACGAGCGGAATTTGTCCGTCGTCCGGCAGCGCGTGCGGGTCGATGACTTTGACCGCGCCGTACTCCTTGATCGCCTCGCGCAGAATCAGCGAGCCGAGGTAGGGACTCCCGCCGCCGCCTGTGCCGAGAATGCCCGCGCCGAGCGCGATCGGTTGAATGTCGTCCAGGGTAACTTGCTGCAGCATTAGACTTGTGCTCCGGTATGCAAATGGCAGGCGACGCGGTGACCATTCCCGGTCTCCACCAGCGGCGGTTCGACCGTCTCGCAGATATCGAGCTTGGCCGCCTGACAGCGCGGCGCGAACGGGCAGCCCCGCGTTGGCCGCCGCCGCGACAGGTCGCCGCTCAAGGTGATAATGTCGCGCTTCTCGTCGGGGTCTGGTTCGGGGATTGCCGAGATCAACGCTTGCGTATACGGGTGTTTCGGTTCGTCAAAGATGCTGTCCACGTCGGCGATTTCGACCAGCTTGCCGAGGTAGAGCAGCGCGACCTGATCGCACAGGTAGCGCACCACGCCGAGATCGTGCGAGATGAACAGGAACGTCAGTTTGAATTCCTGCTGCAAGTCGCTGAGCAGATTCAGCACCTGCGCCTGCACCGACACGTCGAGCGCGGAAGTTGGCTCGTCGAGCACGAGCAGCTTCGGGCGCACGGCCAGCGCGCGGGCGATGCCGATGCGCTGCTGCTGCCCGCCGCTGAATTCGTGCGGGAAACGGTGATAATGCTCTGGCTTGAGGCCGACCACGTCCAGCAGCTTCAGTACGCGGTCGCGCGCCGCCCAGCCGTTGAGCCGTTCGTGCAGCCACAGCGCCTCGCCGATGATCTGCCCGACGGTCATGCGCCCGTTGAGCGATGCCCCCGGCGCTTGATAGATCATCTGCATGTCGGTGCGGCGTTCGCGCAGTTCGCGTCCGGACAGCTTCATCAGGTCGATGCCGTCGAACAGGATTTCGCCGCTCGTCGGTTCGATCAAACGGATGACGCATTTGCCGATCGTCGTCTTGCCTGACCCCGATTCGCCCACCAGTCCGAGCGTTTTGCCGCGCGGCACGTCGAAGCTCACGCCGTCGATGACGTTGGCCGTCGCGATGGGGCGATTGAGCAGCCCACCGCGCACGGGGAAGCCTTTTTTCAGGTGGCGCACTTGCAGCAGCGGTGTGTCAGTCATGCGCCCTCCGGGTACAGATAACATTCGGTGCGGTGATCCTGCCCCACAACCACGTTGGTTGGGACGGCGGCGCGACAGCGATCCATCACGTGCGGGCAGCGCGGGTGAAAGCGGCAGCCCATCGGCGGGGTGTTGAGGTTGGGAATCGACCCGGCGATGCCTTGGAGTTCGCCGCGCTGGGTGTGACGCGTCGGCACCGCTTGCAGGAGGCCACGGGTGTACGGATGCTTCGGATTCTTGAACAGCTCGCGCACGGGTGCTTGTTCGATTACACGCCCGGCGTACATCACCGCGACGCGCGTGCAGGTGTGCGCCACCACGCCGAGGTTATGCGTGATCAGCAGCACGGACAGGCCGAGCCGCTTGACCAGATCGTTGATCAGGTTGAGGATTTGCGCCTGAATGGTCACGTCGAGCGCGGTCGTCGGCTCATCGGCGATCAGCAGATCAGGTTCGCCCGCCAACGCCATCGCGATCAGCACGCGCTGACGCATGCCGCCGCTGAACTGGTGTGGGTAATCGCTGATGCGCTTGTCGCCGTCAGAGATGCCCACCAAGCCGAGCAGTTCAAGGGCGCGGCGGGCGGCGTCGAGGCGGGTTTGGCGCGCGGACGGCAGAAAACCCTTCCAGCGACCAGGCACCTGCTGCGCTTCCATCCGCTGATACAGCACCGCGTCGATCAACTGTTCGCGGATGGTGAACAGCGGGTTGAGATTGGTCGTCGGGTCCTGAAAGATCATGCCGAGGTGTTTGGCACGCAGGCGCTGCATGTCGGCGGGCGACTTTTGCAGCACGTCTTCGCCCTTGAACAGCACGCGCCCGCTGGTGATCTTCCCCGGTGGCGTGGGGATGAGGCGCGGCACGGCCAGCGCGGTCAGCGACTTGCCGCAGCCCGTCTCGCCGACGAGGCCGAGCACGTCGCCGCGCTCCATGCGCAGATCGACGCCCGCCAGCACCTTCGACACGCCGTCGAAGGTTTTGAATTCCACATGTAAATCTTGAATATCGAGCAGGGTTTCAGGCATAAGACCTCACCGCCGTGAACGCGGATCGAGCACGTCGCGCAGCCCGTCGCCGAGCAAGTTCCAACTGAAGACGAGCAGGAAGATCGCCATGCCGGGGAAGGTCGCCACCCACCACTGCTGGGGGAAGTAGTCCCGCCCTTCGTTGATCATCGCGCCCCATTCCGGCGTGGGCGGCTGCGCGCCGAGGCCGATGAAGCTGAGCGCGGCGGCGGTCAGCACCGCGAAGCCGAAGTCCGTGCTCATCTTGACGATGATGGGCGAGAGTGCGTTGGGCAGAATGTGCCGGAACAGCACGCGCAGGTCGCTCGCGCCGAGGCCGCGCGCCGCTTCCACGAAGGGTTCTTCCTTGAGCGAGAGCACGAGGCTGCGCGTGAGGCGGGCGAACCCCGGCCACCACACCAGCGAGATGCCGATCATCACGTTGATGATGCCCTTGCCGAGCGCCGCCGTCACCGCAATGGCGAGGATCAGCGCGGGCACGGTGAGAAAGATGTCGGTGATGCGCATGAGGATTTCGTCGACCCAGCCGCCGAAGTACGCGGCCACGCCGCCGATGGTCACGCCGATGGCGGTCGCCAGTACGATGATGACGATGCCGACCTGCAGCGCCAAGCCCGTGCCGAGCAGCAAACGGCTGTAGATGTCACGCCCGACGTTATCCGTCCCAAACGGGAATTCCGCGCTGGGCGCTTCTAAGCGGGCGGTGACGCGGGTTTTGCCTTCCGCATCTTCGGGGTGCGGCACGATGACCGGCGCGGCGAAGGCGATCACCACGATGAAAACCAGCATCACCAAGCCGACCATCGAGAGGGTATTGGTGCGGAAACGGTAGACCGCGCGGCGGAAGTTCTCCATGCGCGGCGATTGACCCCGTTCCGGTTGAACAAGCACAGGAGTCTCAGCCATAACGAATCCGGGGGTCTAGGACGCCGACGATGAAATCCGCGAGGATGTTGATCAGGCTGAACACGATGCCGTACACGATGGTGATGCCCATGATCGGCTGGAAGTCCAGCCGCAGCGACGATTCGACCGCGTACAAGCCCATGCCCGGCCAGTCGAAGATCGTTTCGACCAGCACCGCGCCCGCCATCAGCCAGCCGAATTCGAGCGAGATGATCGTCACGGTGGCGATCAACGCGCTGCGCAGCACGTACTTGGTCACGATGATGCGGTAGGGGATGCCGATGGCGCGTTCCATGCGCACCGAGTCTTTGTCGAGCGCTTCCAGCATGCTCGCGCGGGTGATGCGCGTGATGCTGGCGAGCGACCCGAATGAGAGCACGAGCGCGGGCAGAACGAGGTGTTGGATCGACAGTCCGAAGGTGGCGAAGTCGAGGCGCAGCAGGCTGTCGAGGGTATACATGCCCGTGATGGCTTCCGGCGGGGTCGCCAGCGCGTTGAGGCGGCGGCCAATCGGGAACCAGTTCAGGTCGAGGCCAAAGATCAACTGGAAAATCATTGCCAGCCAGAAGGCCGGGAAGCTGACGAAGAACAGCGCCAGCACCCGCGTGATGTGATCCGGCAGTTTGCCGCGGTAGATCGCGGAGATCATCCCGGCGGGCACGCCGAGCAGCGTGGCGATGATGATCGCGGCGATGGTCAGTTCGAGCGTGGCGGGGAAGTAGACGGCGATATCCGCGCTGACATCGTGCCGCGAATACAGCGACTGCCCCCAGTCACCGCGCAGCAGGTCGAGCACGTAGTTGACGTACTGCAGGGGCAGGGGCTGATCCAGCCCGAATTCGCGCCGCAGCGCGTCTTTGATCTCCGTCGTCGCCTGCGGGCCAGCCGCCAACCCGACGGGGTCACCGGGCAGCACGCGCGCGATGAAGAACGTGAGCAGACTAAGCCCGATCAACAGCGGAATGATGAGAATCAGCCGCCTCAAAAAGTAGTAGCGGAACAGCATGTCTTTTCCTATGAGGCAGGAGAGACACCGCAGCGAGAATTGATCCCCGCTGCGGTAAGGGTTACCCAACGTGAATTACGGACAATGCTTCTCTGACCCCACCCCCAGCCCCACGCCTCCGAATTCAGGGAGGGGAGCCAGCCAAAGACCTTTTTTCTCCCCTCTCCCCGCTTGCGTGGGAGAGGGGATAGGGGAGAGGGGTTAGGATTATCCCTAACTGACGTTACCTACTGGGTGTTACGCGGCCGGGCAGTTATCCATCGTGAGATCCCGGAAGAGCACCGACAGACTTTCCAGCGGGCGGAACACGTAGCCGCCAATGCAGTCGTTGAAGCCGAGCACGGCATTCTGCGAGTACGTCCAGATGGCAGGCTGGTCAGCGGCGATGAGGCGCTGCGCTTCGGCGTACATTTCCAGACGCGCGGCCTGATCACCGGTGACGCGGGCGGTGTCGAGCAGGCTGTCGACCTGTTCGTTGCTGTAGAAGCCGCACGAGTTGTAGCTGCCCCACTGCGTCGAGTGATACTGGTTGAACAGGTGCGCGTCCATGTCCAGATAGGCGGGCTGCGTGTAGATGTTGATGATGTCCGGGCCGCTTTCCGGCGCGGAGCAGCTGGCGACCATGTCCGGCCACAGCATCGGCGTCATGTTGAGGGTGATGTTGAGTTCGGCGAGGCCTTCGAGCAGCACGAGACCGGTCACTTCTTCGAACGTCAAGCCGCTGACGTACACATAGTCGAGCGCGAAGCCGCCTTCCGGCCACGGGGACTGCGCCAGATATTCGCGCGCCTTGTCGAGGTCGAAGGTGGGCACTTCCAGATCGGCGACCGCGCCTTCCATGCCGAGCGGCGTGGGGCCGGGCATGAGTTCGACCGGGATGTCGAGCACCTGCGGCAGCGCTTCGTAGTTCATGGCGTAGGCGATGGCCATGCGCACGTTGAGGTCGCTGGTGTATTCGCCCTGCGTATTCAGCTTGAGGCTGTTGACGAACAGACCGGCGTTGCTTTCGACACGGAAACCTTCCGTCGCGTTGATGCGTTCGGCGTCCACGAGGTCGATGGTGTCGGCGATGTGCGTTTCGCCCGCGAGCAGCGAATTGACCTGCGAGGCGCTGTCACGGCGGATGATCCACAGGACGCGGTCGGGGTGATTTTCGCTCGGCCAGCCGCCCCAGTAATCTTCGACGGCGACGAATTCATACAGGTTGCCGATTTCCCAGCGCCCCACGGTGAACGGGCCGGAACCCGCCGAATTTTCCTTGAGGAAGGTCTGACCGAAGTCATCGCCGCGGTTGGCTTCGACGATGGCCGGGTTGACGATGTAGACCTGCGTCAGCGTGCCGACGAACGGCGCGAACGGCTGGAGCAGTGTGAACTGCACGGTGAATTCGTCGAGCGCCTGCGCCGAGCTGGTATCGGCGATGCCCGCCCAGCGGTAGGTCGGCGGCCCCTGAAGTTCGAGCAGGCGGTTGAAGCTGTACACGACGGCATCGGCATTGACCGAGCTGCCATCATGGAAGGTGGCGTTCTGCTTGAGGTTGAACGTCCACACAGTCGCGTCGTCATTGACTTCCCAGGTATCAACGAGCAGTGGCTCAATCGTTTCGCCACGCAGGATGAAGAGCGGATCGTACAGGGTGACGAGCGCGGCGTTGATCGAGTAGTTTTCGCCGATCGCGGGGTCGATGTTGTCGATGTCCTGATTGCCACCATACAGGAGGACGTTTTCAGCGTCCTGAGCGAGGACTGTGAACGATCCCAAGAAGCAGATCAAGAGGACTAGAATAAAAAAACGTGACCGTGAGAATGTCATGGTAAGGCTGTCCTTTGCGGGCACTCTGCACTAACTATTGCTGACAAGAGCATGTACGCACGGATTATTTCATCAAAGCAACGTTATGTCAATAAATCGTTGCACAGACCAGAAGTGGGAGACTTTGTGCATAATCGCTGTGGTGGGCGTGATATCCTTAGGACTATGGGAATCCACACACTGTAATTTTTAGTGCTATAATGCAAAATGTAGTGTTGACACAGGTCAGGACATATTCACATGCCAGATGATATTTCTGACGAGCTTCGCCAATTGCTCGCCTTCTTGCGTGAGATGAATGACGAAGCGCAGACTCAGGCTCGCAATGAACTCTTGCCGCCGATTCTGAGAAGCCATTCGTTTGGCATGTCAGATGCGTTTGAAATTGCGCTTAAAAGTGTCAACAGCGTGTTGGAACGGCTGGAAGCTCAGCCCACCCCCGAACCGGAACCCGTCATCAAAACGGATGTGCTCGGTAAAGTGGCGCATGAACTGCGTTCACCCCTCACGTCGATCCTCGGTTTTTCGAGCACACTGCTGGCTGATGACATGCAGTTTGAGCCGAGCGCGCAGCGGCAGTTCATCGAAATTATCGATGTTGAAGCGCAGCGCATGAGCGGCTACCTCGATCATTTGATGGATTGGTCGCGGCTGCAGGATGGCAGCCTAAGCTTTTTATTTGAAGATGCATCGCTGGCGGCGATCACCGCCGGGTTGGAACCGCGCCTGCGGGTGCTCGCCCATGACCACGCGCTGCAAATGGAAGTCGCGCCCGATTTACCTCCGGTCAAGGTGGATCGGCGGCGCGTGGAGCAGGTGCTGCTCAATCTGGTGGGCAGTGTCGCGGTGTACACGCCGAACGGTACGCCGATTTTGATCTCCGCGCAGGCGGAAACGGATTATTTGCGGGTGAATGTCGCGGATCACGGTGCTGGCCTGCCGCCCGAAGTGCGTGCGCGGGCGTTTCTGCCCTATCAGGTACTCCTGAGCAATGGGCAGAGCAAACGCAAAAGCCTCGGGCTGGAACTGCCCATCTCCAAAGCGTTTGTCGAACGGCATGGCGGCGTGCTGTGGATTGAAGATAACCCGCAGGGTGGGACGACGCTGGCGTTCACCCTGCCGGTCGCTCAGCGGGCGCTGCCTGACCGCGAGGTCGAAGAACTGAGTCCGAGCGCCTGAATCGCTTCACGGAAATCAGACTGGCGGAAGGGTTTGGCCAGCTTGGGCAGGGCGGCGATGAGCGGATCGTTGTCCGCCGCGAGATCGGCAACGTGCGCGCTCACCAGCAGCACTTTGATGTGCGGGAACCGCTCGTGCAGGAACTGCAGCAGCTTGGTCCCTTGCAGCCCCGGTAGAAACACATCCAGCGTGACCAGCCCGATTTCGGCGTCCTGTTCCAATACCGACATGGCTTCCACCAGATTGTCGGTGTGGACACAATCGAAGCGCAGCGCCGCGAGCAGTTCTGAAATCAAACGAACGGTGTGGATATCATCTTCAATCACCAATGCGCGCATCGGTAGTCCCCCGTGAGGAAATCGTCTTACGGTAACGTTGTCGGTCACGCCTACGGGTTAATGGGCTGCAAGCGCTGCCTGAACGGCTGAAAGCAGGGTCGTCAAACTAGCGGGCTTGACCACCCGCTGAACGACATTGGGATACGCACTTTCGTCTTTACTCGGAAGCGCCGCCGTCATCAACAGGACGGGGGTGGCCCGCATCCGGTCGTCTTCGGTCATCGCCTGCAAAACGTCCCAGCCAGAAATATCCGGCAGAAACATATCCAGGATGAGGAGATCAGGCCGAGCACTGCGGATCAACTCCAGCCCTTCCGTCCCGGTTCCCGCCTCGAAGACCGAATAGCCGCGAGCGCGCAAATTCGCCGTCACAAACAGGCGAATGTTCACCTCATCCTCGATCACTACAACGGAGTATACCATGGTTCACCCCTGAACGATTCAGCTGCTAGAGTTTTCATAAGGTAGCTTTAACTTCTCAGCCCCGGTCGACACCGGGGCTGACGATGGGCAGGCGGAACGAGATGGTCGTCCCCGCGGCTGGATCCTGAATCCAGATGCGCCCGCCGTGCGCTTCGATAATGCTCTTGCAGATCGCCAAGCCAAGCCCGGCGCCCGGGCGATAGCTGGCACCCTTGCGCTCGATTTGCCGGAACGCCTCAAACACCTTTTCGCGTTCCTCCGGCGGAATGCCGACGCCTTCGTCGTGCACGTCCACCTGCACGGCGTTGGCCTGCGGCACCACGGTGATGGTGATGGGCGTGGCGGGCGGCGAGAACTTGACCGCGTTGCCCACCAGATTGACCAGCACCTGCCCGATGCGCTGGGCATCGGCGCGCAGCGGCGGCACGCCGTCGGGGATGTCGATGCGCAGATAATGATCCGCGGTCAGCGTGTGAAACTGGATGAGCACGCCGTCGAAGATGGCGTTGATACTGATCGGCGTTGGTTCGATGCGCAGCGTGCCCGATTGCAACCGCGAGAGATCCAGCAGTTGATCGACCAGACTGGTGAGGCGGTCGGTTTCGGTGTCGATCACGTTGAGGAACTGGTGCTGCTGTTCCGGGCTAAAGGTGATGTCGGTCGCCAGCAGCGTCCCGGCGAAGCCTTTGATTGAGGCGAGCGGCGTGCGCAGCTCGTGCGAGACCATGCCGAGGAAACGCATTTTGAGCGCGTCGGCTTCTTCAGCCACCTGCCGCGCGCGCGCTTCGATCTCGTAGAGCCGCGCGCGTTCAATCGCCTGGCTGCATTGGTAGGCGAGCGCCATGAGAAAGTCGCGGTCTTCCTGCGGGAAGTCGCGGCGTTCGGGAAACGTGAACCCCATCGTGCCAATCGGACGCTTGTCGACGATGAGGGGCATCATCGCCCATGCGCCGGGGTAGAGCTCGGCGAACTGCGCGAGGATGGGAAAGGCGGCGACCACGTCCGCACCGGAGGCGAACCACAGCGGCTCGCCGCGGCGAACTACCTGCGTGGCCATCAACTCAGGATCGGCGGGGAAGCGCGCCCACTGGCGTTGTTCAGCCGTGGTGAGCTTGGGGATTCCGTTATAGATGACCAGAAAGTTATCGTCGTCATCCAGCAGATTGAGGCCGCCCGTGCTCGCGCCCATAAGATGCACGGTTTCATCGACGACGGCGCGCGCCACTTCGTCAATGGTGAGCGCCTGCGAGAGCCGCGCGGTCACGGCTTGCAGGCGGCTCAGGCGTTCGGCGCGCAGGGCGGCTTCCTGCCGCGCTGTCTGTTCCGCCTGGAACAACTGCGCCCGCTGGAGCGCCTGCGCGCACAGGTGCGCAATCGCCGTCAGCAAATCCTGTTCCTGCCGGGTGAGCGTTTTGGGATAGTGAAACAAAATGCTGATGACGCCGAGCACCTGCTCGTCCAGCTTGAGCGGCACGCTCCACGCCCCATGCACATCGTAGTGCACAATCGATTCCTGCAGATGCGGGTAACGTTCGAGGTAGGCCGACTGTGAGCCGATCCAAATCATGTGGTCTTCGCGCGCTGTATCGGTCGCCAAGGTGCGTTCGGAGATTTCCAGATGGAGGAACCGGGCTTGGTCTTCGGCGGAGAGCCCGCGCATCGAGAGGCTTTCCAGCCAGCCCGCTTCGGCGTTCAGCAGGAAAATCGACGCATACGACTCGCCCACGACCTTGGGGATGGCCGCGATGATGCTGGCGGCCATGTCCTCGCGCGTGAGCTGCGCGGATAGTTCGGCGGCGATCTGCTGCAAAATCTCGGTGCGGTCTTCGGCGAGCTTGCGCTCGGTCGCGTCCCGCGCGATTTTGGTGAAGCCTTTGAGCGTGCCGGCATCATCGCGAATGGTGCGAATCGTGCCGCTCGAATAGAAGCGACTGCCGTCCTTGCGCAGATGCCAGCGTTCGCTTTCGGCATAGCCCGTATCGATGGCGCGCTGGAGTTCGTCCCCAGGGATGCCCGCCGCGCGATCTTCGGGCGTGAACAGGATCGACCGATCCACGCTCAGGATGTCCGCTTCCTGATAGCCGAAGACGCGCTCCGCCCCGGCGTTCCACGTCATTACACGCCCTTCGGCGTCCAGCGCGAAAATGGCGTAATCCTTCGCGCTGTCGATCATGGTGCGCAGACGTTCTTCGGCGTCGCGCAGGGCATTGCGGGTGTTCTGCTGCTCAGTCACATCGGCGAAGTAGATCGAGAGGCCATCCTTCGCCGGGTAGACGCGCACATCAAACCAGGCGTTGAGGGGTGGGATGCTGGCGGTGAACTGCCGGGAGACACCTTCGGTCATGACGTGGCGGTAGGTTTCACCGAACACGCTGTCATACGAGCCAGGGAACACATCCCACACTGATCTGCCGATCAGATCGTCTGGCGCTTTGCCGGACATTCTTTGCGTGAGCTCAATCCCCTGCGAGTTGAGGAAGGTGTACCGGTAGTCCCGATCCAGCGCGGTGAAGGCGTCGGAAATGCTCTCGAAAATGTCGATGATGCGCTGCTGTTCGGCGTCAAGTTTCGTCTGCGCGATCTGCGCGGCGGCTTCAGCGCGTTTGCGCTGACTGATGTCTTCGACGATGCCGAGCAGATAACTCGGCTGGTCGGACGACATCTGCACCAGCGAGCTCGTCAGTCGCACCCAGATCACGCTGCCGTCTTTATGCCAGTAGCGTTTTTCCAGCGTGTAGTAGGGGATTTTGCCCCGGATCAACTGGTTGGCGAGGTCGATATCGGTGGTGTAGTCGTCGGGATGGGTGAGGTCTTTGATCGTCAGGCCGACGATCTCCTCCTGCGTGTAGCCGAGAATCGCACAGTAACCGGGGTTCGCTTCGAGGATGCGAATGTCGTCGAGGCTCACGAGGACGATGCCAACCGCCGCCTGATCAAACATGGCGCGCAGGCGGTGTTCGCTGTTGAGCAGCGCCTGTTCAATGCGTTTGCGCCCGTCGATATCGCGGAAGTATACGGCCAGCCCGGTTACGCTGGGATAGAGATTAATTTCGACCCAGCGCCCGAGGAAGGCCGAATACGTCTCGAAGGCGATGGCGTGTCGTTCTTCAACCGCGCGGCGCATTTCACTATAAGCGGATGTCTGCGTGATTTGAGGGAAGGCCACCCAAATCTGCTGACCGATCAGGTCATCGCGCGTTTTGCGCCACATTTCGAGCGCGCGCTGATTGACATAGGTGAAGCGCCAGTCGTGATCCACCGCGTAGAAGGGGTCGGCGATGCTGTCGATCATGTTTTCGACGGTCGTGCGGGTTTCGAGCCGCAGTCGTGCTAGCTGCAGCTGCGCGTCCACGCGCGCCAGCAGTTCCCGCGCGGAAAACGGCTTGACCATGTAATCGTCTGCGCCCGCCCGCAAGCCTTCGACGCGTGACTCTTCGCCCGCCCGCGCCGAGAGCAGAATGATCGGCAGCGTGCGCAGTCGCAAATCCGTTCGCACCGTCTGCAGCAGAGCGAAGCCGTCGAGGCGCGGCATCATGACATCGGCTAACACCAGGTCTGGCCGGGAAGAGTAGATCCGCTCCAGACCGATGACGCCATCGGGCGCGGTGATGACGGTGAAACGCGGTTCCAGCAGGCGCTTGAGATAGTCGCGCATGTCGGCGTTGTCGTCGATGACCAGCACCGTCGCTCCGCCGGAGGTGCCGGGTGCGGTTGGCGTGGCCGGCGTGGCGCTGTCCATCCCGAGGGTGCGCACGTTGTCGAGTTCGGTTTCAGCCAACCAGCGCAGCGCTTCCTGCGTATACGAGGCCGAACCGGTCGGCAGCGTGGAGAGGATGCGCGCCGCGCCGACCTGTTCCGGCGGCAGATGCGCCGTGCCGTAGGGCAGCAGGACGGTGAAGAGCGTCCCCTCGTTTGGCGTACTGTTCACGTCGATGCTGCCGCCCTGAAAGCGCACCAGCTCCGCGACGAGCGCGAGGCCGATGCCAGAACCTTCATGGGTGCGGGCGCGCGATCCGCGAATGCGGTAGAAACGGTCGAAGATATACGGTTGATCCGCTTCGGCAATGCCGATCCCCGTGTCCTGTACGCGCAGGATCGCCGCGTGACCACCATCCCGCAGCGCGACGGTGATGCCGCCCGCAAACGTGAACTTGAAGGCGTTCGAGAGCAGGTTGAGGATGATTTTTTCCCACATGTCGCGGTCCACATAGACCGGTTCGGGGAGCGGCGGGCAGTCGATGTGCAGGTACAGCCCCGCGCGTTCGATCACCGTGCGAAAACTGCTGGCGAGATCGGTGGTGTAGAGCGCGAGATCCGTCGGCTCGAAGGCGGCGTGAATGCGGTTCGCCTGAATGCGCGCAAAGTCGAGCAGGGTGTTGACCAGCTTGAGCAGGCGCAGGCTGTTGCGGTAGGCGACCGCTAAATTCTCGCGCTGCGCTTGCGGGAGCGCGTCGGCGTGCGCCGCGATCTCTTGCAGCGGGTTGAGCATGAGCGTGAGCGGTGTGCGCAGTTCGTGGCTCACGTTGCTGAAGAATTCGGTGCGTGCATGGTCAATTTCGGCGAGGGCTTCGGCGCGCCGCCGTTCCTCGTCATAGGCGCGCGCATTGGCGATGGCGGCTTCGATGTGATTGACGATCAGCGCGAAGAAGTGGCAGTAATCGTCGTCGAGTCGGAGGTACGGACTCACGCCGACGATGAGGAACCCGAGCACCCGCGTATGCCCGGAAGCGGCGATGGGCAGCACACACGCTTGAGTAGGTGCGTCCGCCCACGGGCCGGACGGGACGGTGTCGAACAGCGCGGGCAGGTTTTCGACCATGAGCGGCTGATCGGTCGCCGGGGTCTGCGCCAGCGGCCACGGTGGGCGACTGGCGGTGAGGTCGATGGCCGCCGGGGCAAAGGCGGACGGGACCGTGACGCCGCTGTGGCTGACGAGGCGTGCGTGGCTGCCGCTGTCATCCAGCAGGTACACCAGCGCGAACGGCACATCCAGTTGATTGGCCTGGAGCACGGCGGCGGCGATGCGGCAGGCTTCCGCGGCGGTCTTGCCTTCGGTGGCGCGTTCGCCGAGATCATGCAGCGTTTTGAGGCGGCGCTCGCCGATCACGCGCCCGGTCGTTTCGGTGACGGCGGTGAAAATACCGCCCACTTTTCCGGTTTCGTCGAGGATGGGGCTGTAGGAGAAGGTAAAATAGGTCTCTTCGGTGTAGCCGTGTCGATACATCACCAGCAGTTGATCGTGAGACCAGGTCGCTTGACCGTCCTGCAGCACGCTTTCCAGCATCGGACCGATGATATGCCAGATCTCCCCCCAGACGGCGCGCCCCGGCTGACCGAGCGCGTGCGGATGCTTCGTGCCGAGAATTGGCCGATAGGCATCATTGTAGATTTTGATCATCTCCGGCCCCCACCAGATGAGGATGGGGAAGCGCGAAAACATGCAGATGCTGACCGCCGTCTGCAAACTTTGCGGCCACTGGTCGATAGGGCCGAGAGGCGTCTGCGTCCAGTCAAAGTCGCGGACGAGGCGGCCCAGCGCGCCATCCTGTGAAAGCATCTGGTAGAAAGGTGAGTTGCCGTTCGAATCGCGGGGCGGGGTCGAATTGGTCATGCTACCTCAAACACGTTCATCAAGTGGCGGCTGATTATCAGCGTATGTCTATTGTACATGAAATTTCACTCTTTATTTTCGTGGACGGCCTGATCCGGCGGCTGAGTTGTGAAAATGGAAAATCCGTGCTAGTTTTCGGGGTATGGAGGTGGGTATGCAGTTACCCCTGTTTCAGGAAACGCATGAGCCGGATCACGCGGCGCTGCGGCGCTGTGCCCGCGCGGACGTGGTCGCGCTCGACATCGAGACGGAGACGCGCTGGCCGGGGATCGGGCCGAAGGTCGACTACGGCCTGAGCTATGCGGCGGCGGTCACGGTGATCGGGCTGGCGTGGCGCGAGGGCGATCACCTGGTGACGACGGCGCTCGCCGCCCCGTTCGACGACGCGATCCGCGCGTTCCTGACGCAGTTGTTCAGCGGGCAGACGCTGATCGTCGCGCATAACGCCGTCTTTGATTTGCGCCAGCTCTCCAAACTCACCGGCGGACTGACGCCGGAACGCATCTGGGATACGCAGTCGATGGCGCGGCTGCTGCATCCGGCCATCGACGTGAGCTACAGCCTGCTCGGCGTGGCGACGATGCTCGGCATTCCGTTTCCCGAACGCCAGCTCGAAATGAAAGGCCAGCGCACCAAGCTGCATCTGCTGCCGCTCG
The DNA here is from genome assembly GCA_016717205.1 of Candidatus Flexifilum breve. Lineage (GTDB taxonomy): Bacteria > Chloroflexota > Anaerolineae > Aggregatilineales > Phototrophicaceae > Flexifilum > Flexifilum breve. The sequence continues at coordinate 134,179 of JADKGC010000002.1, read as the reverse complement.
AAACCACGCTCGAATATGCGCAGGACGACGCGCGCCTGTCGCTCGACATCTACGAACGCCAGCGCGCTTTGCCCGCCGATCCCGAACTGGTCGAGTGGGAAATCCGAGCGCTGCGCGAGTACTGCCACATGACGGCACGTGGTATGCGCTTGAATACGCCGTTCGTCGAGCAGCGGCTGGTCGAACTGCGGGGGGAGCGCGAAACGGTCGCGGCGCGGCTGCGCGCCGACGGCCTCGATACGCCGGGCAGTTCGCAGGCGCGGGCGCGCTATCTGTACGAGCAAAAGGGCATTCCGCTGCCCAAGTGGGACCCGAAATCGTGGTTTTTCACGCGGGCGGGGCGTAAACGGCTGCAAGCGACCCCCGGCGCGCGCGTTGAACTGGGCGACCTGAGCACCGGGTCGCACGTGATCGAGGCGTACCTCGAAGAGGCCAAGCCCTACAGCGAACAACTGCGCGATTTGGCGGCGTATCTGGAAATCGACTGGCTGATCTCCGCGCTCGAAGGCCTGATCGATCACGCGGCGTTTGATGGGCGCCTGCACAGCCTCGTCAGCATTGCGACCGAGTCCGGGCGGCGGGCATCGAGTTACCCGCACATGCAGAACTGGAAGATGCCGGCGATGGCGGGCGTGGCCATCGGCGATGAGGGCTTCACGCTGGTCGAGATCGACTACAGCAACGCCGAAAACGTCATGGCGGCGTACATCTCCGGGGATGATAATCTCGCGGCGGCCTGCCGCGCCGAAGACTTTCACAGCACGATGGCGGTGCAGTATTTCGGCGCGACGTGGGAACGCGCGGATGCTGCGGAACGCAAGCAGTTACGCAACATGTCCAAGAAGATCACCTATGGCACGGCTTATGGCATGGGGGCGGAACGCTTAGGCGAAAGCATCGGCGTGGCGAAGGCGGAGGCGTGGCGGCTGATTCAGGCCAAAGACGCGGCCTTCGCCAAGGTCACCAGGATGCGCGCGGCCGCCCAGCAGCAGGTGCGCGCGACCAATCTGCTCAAGCTGTGGACGGGGCGACCCGTCGCCGTGCCGACGCCGTTCGTCGCGTGGAACTACCTGTGTCAGGGCGGGGTGAGCGAACTGCTCAAGCGGGCGATTGTGGTCGTTTCCGAGACGTACCGCGCGCAGGGGATGCGGTCGCGCGTGGCGCTCGACATGCACGACGCGCTGATCCTCGAAGTGGCGCACGACGAATGGGACGCGGCGCTGAGGCTGGCGAGCGACGTGATGCAGCACATCACGCCCGCCGACCAGATGGAACGCACGAATCCGCCGATCCGCTGGATCGCGCAGCCGAATTTGCACGAGAATCAGCATAAATGGGGCGCGGAACAGACGCATCCCAGAGGACACTTATGAACCCGGCACGGCACTTGGTCTTCACCCTCGGTTTATCAGTTCTGATCATCACGATCTCAGTGGCTTGGCTGTCCAGCATCCCCGCCGCGACGTGGGCGAGCTGGCAGCCCGCCACCTGCTTACAGGTGGAAGGCTGCTTCTGCGAGGCTGACCAGTCCACCGAATCGGTACGCCAGCCTGCGAATGCGTGGTCATCGTTCGCCTATGTCGTGGTTGGTAGTTGGATTCTGGTCGGCGCGGCGGTTGCCACTGCGGGTGGGCCGTATCAGCCGCTCATCGGCGCAGCGGTCGGCGTGAACGCCGTGATCATTGGCGTCGGCAGTGCCTTCTATCACGCTTCGCTGACGTTCACCGGGCAGTTTTTCGACATTCTGGGCATGTATCTGCTGGCGGGGCTGATGCTCGTTTATGCCTTACAGCGTCTGCTCGGGTGGTCGCTGGCGTGGGCCGTCGCGGTGTATGTCGTCTTCAGCGTCGCTCTATCCAGTGTGCAGGTGGCCTGGCCAGACACGCGGCGCTATCTGTTTGCGCTGGTGCTGCTGGCGGCGCTGGGCGTCGAACTGATCTATCGCCGCCGCGCCGCTCCGAAGATCCAAACTCTCTGGTTTCATCTCGGCTTGGGACTGTTCGCGCTGGCTTTCCTCGTGTGGATTTTGGATACGACGGGCGTGCTGTGCGCGCCGAATTCGCTGCTGCAAGGGCATGCGCTCTGGCATCTGCTCGGCGCGGCGGCGGTTGCCTGCCTGCACCTCTATTATCGCAGTGAGACCCGGCATGACTGAGATCACGTTTCGCGCTCTGCACGCCGAGGACGCCGCGTGCCTGCGGCTGATGCTCTATCACGCGATCTATGTGCCGCCGGGCGATGTGCCGCCGCCGCTCACCATCGTCGATCAGCCGGATATCGCCCGCTATATTGCGGATTTCGGTCAGCGCGCCGGTGATAGCGGCGTGCTGGCGTTAGCCGATGGCGTATGTATTGGCGCGGCGTGGGTGCGCCTCATGGAAGGCTATGGCTTCATCGCCGCCGACGTGCCCGAACTGTCGATTGCGCTCGTGCCGGAATACCGCGGGCAGGGAATCGGCTCACAGCTCCTTGACCGGGTGCTGGCAGCGCTGCGATCCGAATTCACGCACATCAGCCTGAGCGTCAGCCTCGACAACCCGGCCAAACGCTTATACGAACGCATCGGTTTTCAGGAGTGGGCGATCAATGCGGGGACGGCGACCATGCGCCTGACATTGCCACCTGCGGCGGAATGAGCACAGGTGGCGGTTGCATGCAGGGGAGTTCCAGACATACGGTCGTGCCGTGGTCAAGCACGCTGGTGAGGCGGATGTCGCCATGATGCCCTTCGATGATTTTCTGGCTGATCGACAATCCTAAGCCCGCGCCGCCGCTCAGGGAACGCGCTTTGTCCGCGCGGTAGAGCGGCTCAAAGATGTGCGGTTGATCTTCCGGTGCGATGCCCATGCCCGTGTCTTCCACGTTGATGTAGACCCGGTCGCCGCTCCGCAGCAGACTGACCGTGATCTTTCCGCCCTCCGGCGTGTAGCTGATGGCATTGCCGACAATATGCTTGAGCGCCAGCCGGATCAGGCGCTCGTCAGCTTGAATCTCGATGCGCTCGGGGGAGATGGCGAGCGTGAGCGTGTGCTGACTCTCCTGCGCGCGTGCTTCGAAATCGGTGACGACAGTGCGCACCAGCTGGCTCAGGTCCAGCAGCTCAAACTCATAGTTGATGACGCCCTCGTTCAGCTCGATCATCTCCAACGTGTCGTTCATCAAGCGCGTGATGCGTGTGATCTGTGCGTTGATGACGGCAATGCGCTCATCCCGCTCCGCGCCGTGCGGATCACGCCACAGCAGATAGCTTTTGGTCGAGATGATGGAGAGCGGCGTACGGAAGTCGTGCGAGGCGTTCTGGATGAAGGTTTTGAGCATGCGTGTCCGTTGTCGTTCGGCTTCGAGCTGCTGCAACTGTTCGCTGCGCAGTTTGTCGGCGGTGATGTCGCGGCTGATGCCGATCACGCCTGTCACGCGCCCCAACTGATCGCGAATCGGCACTTTGGTCGTCGACACGTAGATGCGGTTGCCGTACTCATCGACCGATTGCCGCTCCTGCGCGATCAGACTTTGCCCCCCTAGCACGCGCATGTCATCGGCCTCGTACTGAGCGGAGAGTTCCGGCGGGAAATGCCCTCCCGCCGATTTGCCGACCAACTCACGCGCGGAGGCGGCACGCGCGGCGCGGGTGTGCGCCGGGTTGCTGAGGATGAAACGCAGATTCGCGTCTTTGATGAAGATATAATCTGGAATGTTGTCGATGAGCGTGCGGAGCATGTTCCGTTCATGTGAGAGCTCGGTCACCGTGTTGAAGTACTGGTCGAGCTCATAGAGCAGGACGCCAGCGATCACCCCCATGAAAGGCAGAATGATGAACATGGGCACGCTCGCCCCGGCAAACATACGGTCACGAACGTCGCTGGGCAGCAGCCAGAACGGCACAATCGCCAGTAAGGTGGAGATCAAACCGAAGACAAAATAGCGCCGAACGACGCTGGTGAGGGTCAGGTAGGTTGACGAAGAACGGTGCTGGTAGCGGTAAAAGAGGGTTCCTAGCAGAAGATTCAACCAGATGGCTGGGAGCGCCGCCGCGATGCCGGGACCGCCAATGCCGAGGCGATAGATACTGATGATCACAGCGGTGATGAGACCGCTGATGAAGCCCCCCTGCGCGCTGGAAATGGCGACGATGATGTTGCGCGAGTCGATGAAGACGCCCGGTTGGAGATAGAACGGGCTGAGCATATTCATTAAGCCACACACGCCAAAGAGAACGCCCGGCACAACGTGGCGCAAAAGGGTATGTCCGGCGATTCGACGCGCCAAATACGAATAACCGAGGGTAAATGGAAAGAGGAGGGTGGCGTTATCAATTAGGGTGTGCAGCAGGTCAACAAACAGCATAGCTACCGGTGGGTGAGTATAATCAATGTTCTATATTAAATACCTGATCGCATCAATGTAACGTAAATGTTTCCTTAACTCTGTTAGGCCTAGAAGTCTTCACTCTCCAGAGAGACAACGATATGAACATATTGATAACAGGTTTCACGCCCTTTGGTGAGGTTGAGCGCAATCCGTCGCAGTTGATCGTGGAATGTCTGGCGGAACGTCAGCCCGATCTGCACACGCTGGTGCTGCCCACCGAATACCACGCGGCAGCAGAGAAGCTGCGTGCGGCGCTGCGCGACTGGCAGCCAGACGCGGTTGTGTCGCTGGGCGTGGCGCAGAGCCGCCCGGCGATCACCTTGGAACGCATCGCGATTAATGTGGATGATGCGTCGATTCCTGATAACGGCGGCGTGCTCAAAACCGGCGACCTGATCGAACCCGAGGGGGCGATTGCCTACTGGTCGACGCTGCCGCTGCAACCAATACTCAGTGCGCTGCAAACACGCGGCATCCCGGCGGCGATCTCGAATCATGCCGGGACATACGTGTGCAATCACGTGTTTTACACGGTACGCCATTATGTCGAACAGCACGGTCTGAACATCCCGTGCGGATTCATCCATGTGCCGGGCTTGCTGAAAGTTGATGGGGAAACGACGACGGGCATGCCGCTGGAGCAGATGGTCGAGGCGGTCGAGATTTGCCTCGCCGTGCTGCGCGGCGATCTGCGGGGGTGACAGCGAGGACCTACCCGTTCGCCGCCGAAAGCGCGACCTCGCCCCTTGCCCTGCACGCGGACTAAAGGGGCAGCACGAGAAATTCAAGTACCGTCTGGAGGGCGAAGTTTGCCGATAGCCTGCAGAATTGCGTGAAAATGGATTGCAGGTCGGTTTTGGGAGTTTGCGGACGCGATAAATCGCGTCCCTACACAAAGACAATTTTCTCGTAGGGACGCAATGATGCATTTTAAGAAAAGAAAACGGACAAGGTCTGCCTTGTCCGTTCGCAGCGGACAGCGCAGACGCTGTCCCTACATTTCCTTACCTCAGATTGAACTGTCGCCTCCTCAGCGCATGTGGGGAGCATGGGCGTAAGTGTTCGCAGAGGCGAGCAGTCGGCTACGACAGAAACACCAGATCGTATGGGTACTTGGTCAGCGTGAGGCGGCCTTTTTCCACACGCAAAATCTCGCTTAGGCGCACAAAGTCCTGATCGCTGATGACGAACAGGTACGGATTGCCGTCCTCAAACAGCTTCGTCAAGTCGATGCGCGTGTCATACTGTACGGCGACATCGGTGTTCGTGCTCAGTGCGTTCCAGTAGCGGCGCATCTGCGTGGCATACCACAGCTTGACGATCTTACGGAAGAGGTACGGGTATATGCCGAAATCGTCGGTGATGCGCTTCAGGTCGTCGATCTCGATGCCGTGCGCGGCGCGGTCATACAGCCACAGGTTGGAGAACGTCTCGGGGATCGGCTGGCCCTTGAACTGTTCCAACTGCGCGGCGGCCTCGCGCTGCGCGATCTGCGCGGCTTCCGCGAGTTTGCTGCGCAGCTTGGCAGGCAGCGTCATGAAGAAATACGGGTAGACCAGCCCCTGCTTGAGCAGTTGATAGTTCGCGGATACGTCCAATCAGCGGCGAGCATCTCCGTGGTGAGGATTTTGCCGTCTTCGGCGCGCGTTGTCCCGGCGAACACCCACGAAATCGGGCGACCGTTCTTTTCGGCGTCATTGGTGACGATATAGCCGGGAATCGCGTCGCCGTGCTTCTCTTTGATCTCGACGACCGCCCCATCACGCTTGATCTTGGCGGTGTTCACCCACGAATTTTTGCCCCACGTCTTCCACGTCACCGACTCCACGCCGAGCAGGCGCAGAAAGGCGTTGGTCGCTTCGATGGCGATGCGCTTGGGCTGCTTGTGCTCCCCCGCATCCGGTTTCTTGATCGCCGCCCGCGGTTCCAGCTTCAGGTTTTTGGGCATGGGCGGGTTTTCCGGCGAATAGTGCGTTTCGAAGGCGTCGACGCCCTGCAAACGCAGTTGCACAATGCCATTCTCTTCGGCGAGGTTTTTGTCGAGCTCGGCGCGGTTCTCCGTCTCGAAGGTGTTCCAGAGCTGCGGGTTATCCGCCTTGAACTTGATCGAGTCGCCGTCTGGCGAATAGCCGACGACGTAGAAGCGGCCTTTGATGAGCGTGAAGTTCACGATGGTTGTCTCCTTGTGTGCGCATTGTATTAAAGCATAGGGTCACGAATCGCGCTGGTGGGAGGAGCGGAGGCGATAGTTCAGCGATACCTTGTAGGGACGGCCTTCTGTCCGTCCGCGGACCACGGACGCGCAGAAGCGCGTCCCTACGAGAAAACGGTTCGTGTGTAGGGACGCGATTCAAGTAAGGGTGTCATCAGGGGCGCGGGTTTAAAAGCCCATGCGCGCCAAGCTGAAGCGAGATGGCTCATCGCCACATAAATCCAGTTTTCACTGGTCTGACACAGGTATTCGTAATCCTTGCTCAGGCGTCGGTACCGTCCCAACCAAGCGAAGGTTCGCTCAACGACCCATCGTTTGGAGGTCACAGCGTACGCCCGCGCTTTCTGCTGGATACTCATCTGCACCCCGCCCTGAGTGCCGCAAGCGCGAACAAACCCCACCTCGACCCAAGATGAGACGGGGATGCCCAACTTTGCGGAGCACCGCCGTGCTCATCGCGGACAGCGGCGCTGGTGATATGCACGCCGAGCACCAGACCTTGGCTATCCACGAGCAGATGACGCTTACGCCCGTTCACATGTTTGTGTCCGTCCCAGCCTTTGCGCCCCCTTTTTCCGTCGTTTTCACGCTTTGGCTGTCGAGCGCCCCGGCACTCGGACAGGATCCCGTTCCGTGCGCCATGCGCGTAACTGCGCGCCAAACGCCCCCGCACCACCGACAAGAACCATACAGTTTCCCAGGCGGAAAGTCATGCGCAGCATCCGCCCACCCCCGCCGCGCACGACGGGTGTACGCCACGGCGCGGGCTGACGCCGCCGGGTCACCGCAGGGATGAGGCCTCGTGCGCCCACCCCCGCCCAACCTGGTGTTTCCTTTTCGCTCATGCCCCCAGTTTATCACTTTTTAAACACCCTCATGCCTCGTCCTAATTTCTAGAGAAGGATATAGAGGACAAGGCATGCCTTGTCCCTACAAAAACCTCGCCAATCAAGATCATGCTACGCATTTTTGACACTCTCTTTATAGCGTCCGCCGCATCCTGCTCTCCGCTTTCCTAGGAGAGGGGTGAGGGACAACAAAAAGGAGCGCAGCACACTGCGCCCCTACACAATCCTCAAAGACGATCTTCGTATCCAGCTTTTAGCTAATCGCCAACTGCGCGCCGCCGACCTACAACAGCGGCGCTTTCTCGATCTCAGGGTAGTCGCAGGCGAGTTCGCGCCACGCGCGCCCCAGGCGCCGGAAGCCCTCTTCAATGTCGACCGGCTTGTGCGCGCCAAAGTTGATGCGCATGTGATGGCTGCCGCTGCCATTGGTATAAAACAGATTGCCGAGCGCATAAGCGACGCCCGTCTGCACCGCCTGAATGTACAGTTCGGCGACGGTTGGCCCGGTCTTCGGTAGTTCGACCCACAGATACATCCCGCCGTGCGGCTTCTCCCACTTCGACCCCGGCGGCAGCGAGCGGCGCGCGGCGGCGAGCGCCACATCGCGGCGGCGCTTCAGTTCGCGCATGTTGCGCTCCATTTGCAGCGCCAGCACGCCGTGTTCGAGCATCCAGTGCAGCGCGCGTTGATTGAGGCCGGGCGTCGAGATGTCGGCGGCCTGCTTGACGCGCACCAAACGTTCATGGTGAATGCCGTCGGAGATCACATAGCCGATGCGCAGACCCGGGATCAGGTTCTTGGTGAAGCCGCTCACGTGGATGACGATCCCGTGTTCGTCCAATGCCTTGAGCGGCGGATACGTTTCGCCCTCAAAGCGGAATTCCTGATACACCGCGTCTTCGAGAATCGGGACATGATATTCGTGTGCTAAGTTGAGCAGTTGACGGCGGCGGTGGAGCGGCATAACGCGCCCGGTTGGGTTCTGGAACGAGGGCATGACGTAGATCAGACGCGGGTGATGTTCGAGAATGACGTTTTCGAGCATGTCGAGGCGAATGCCATCGTCGTCCATGCCCACGCCAAACGCGCGGACGCGGCGGGTGCGGGCGATGTCGAGCATGCCGAGGTAGGTCGGCGTTTCGGTGATGACCAGATCGCCCTCGGAGAGCAGTGACTGCACCACCAGATCGATCCCCTGCTGCGTACCGCCCGTGATCAGGACATGTTCGCTGCTGCAGCGAATCCCCAACGCGCTCACATAGTCGCGCACGCTGGCGCGCAAGGGGGCGTAGCCTTCGGGCACTTCATAGGCGAGCGCTTCTGAGCCGTCGCGGTCGATCACGGCGTTGATGGCTTCGCGCAAGTGCGAGACCGGGAAGAATTCGGTGGGCGGCGCGCCCGTGCTGAAGTTGATCACGCCGGGACGCCGCGCCATGCGCATGAGTTCGCGCAGCGAGCGGTCGGGGTAATTGTTCGCGCCGATCATCTCCGCGTGCTGGCCATTGGGGCGCGCGGGGCTCGGCATCATCGAGGTTGGACTTTCGATGCTCTCGCGCCCGCCAGAGACAAACGTCCCGCGACCCGCATGGGCGCTCAAATAGCCTTCCGCGCGCAGTTCCGCATAGGCGTTGACCACGCTGATGCGGCTGATGTTCAACTGGCGCGCGAGATCGCGGCTGGCAGGCAGACGCGTCCCGGCGGGCAGCGTCCCGCTTTCGATTTGGGCGCGCACATGCCGGATGAGCTGCCGATAGATCGGTTCTTCACTGTCCCGATCAAGCAGAATCGACAGAGGGTGCGTAAGCATATGAAACTCCAACGGACGACTAAGGGCGCGATCACCCTACCATGTACGAACGGACGAAAAGAGTCCATGTAGTACCATTATGGACTCGGAACGTGTATATGCAAGTGTTTCTTACCAGATTCGGAGGATTCATTTTCCGTTCCGTCGGAGTTGCCGTATCATAGAAGGGATTTCATTTTCGACCCGGAGACGCGATGTCATGATCGATGCGGAAGAACGCCAACAACTGATCAACGCGATGCTTGACAAGCTGGAGCATGGAAACGCTGCCGAGCGCCGCGCTGCTGCCTACTGGTTGGGCGAAGCCGCCGCCGGGGATGCCGTCGACGAACTCATCAAAACGTATCACGACGACGACAACAAGAGCGTGCGCGCTGCCGCCGCCTATGCGTTGGGGATGTTCCGGGCGGTCGACAAGGCGTTGAAAGCCGGGCGTGAAGAGCAAGTGGTGGAACGGCTGCGGCAGGTAGAAGAAGAGGGCAAGCTCGGTGGGCGCGCGCCAGTGGGGCGCTGGATGCGGCGCATTTTCGGCCTGCTGCTCTCGCTCCTCATCATCGGCGGACTGTACCTCGTGCGCGATAATCTCCGCGTGCTGGTCTTCCCCAGTCTCGCGCAGGATCGCCTGTCCCTCGTGAGCAGCCTCCAGCAGCAGTTCACGCCGATCAAGAATGATGTGACCACGCTGCAAAATCAGTTCGTCAATGTGGTGATCAACGGCGGTCAGCTCGACTGCACCGCCTTCTTCAATGAACCGCCGCCCGTGGCCGCACTGTCAAATGTGGACAGCCTCGCGTATGCTGACCTTGCGGAGATGGTGACGCGCATGAACGGCGTGCATAATTCGCTGCTGGCGACGAAAGCCGTCTACAACGAGGCGTGTTTCGGTTCAACGCCGCTGACGCGCGAGTCGGCGGGCGAGGTCTACCGCGACTTTGTGCCGACCATCACGACGATTGGCGAGCTGGAATCGGCGCTCAATGTTACGCAGCAAAACGCGCCGACCGCGACGCCTGAACCGCCGACCGCCGCCCCGGTGACGGAAACACCCGTGCCGCCGACCGCCGCTCCGACCAGCGCTGCGCCCACAGCCGCGCCCATCGAAGCGACCAGCGTACCGCAGCTCGACCCGACAGCCGCCGCCCAAGCCAACCCCGGACGGCATGTCGGCAACCTGTACGTGATTGTCGAGACGGCGACCGGGCTGAACGGGCCGAGTTCACTGCTGCTGCGCTATTGGACCGATGTGAAGCAGTCAGGCGCTACGGGCGGCTGCACCGCGCCCGCCCCCGCGATTCCGGAGAACTATGCAGTGCTGCCCGAAATCGACTTGCAGGTGTCCGTCCAACTGCGGCAGGCCGTCACGTTGATCAACAACGGGTTGGGTGCGCTGCGCTCCGGTTGGCACGACTTCCAGACCGCGTGCACCAATGGCACGCTGGTCGCGTCCGCCGACAACGGCTTCAACTGGGCGCTCAACACGCAGACCTCGTTCCAGAGCGCGCGTCCGCTCCTCGACATTGTGCGCGCGCAGTGGCCGTAAGCACGGCCTTACGCCGCTAGAATCAACACCGCCCCAGGCCGACGCCTCGGGCGGTGTTTTTTTTGATCGTCTGTGTCCAAACCAGCGGGGATTTACGCCAGTTCCGGCTGCATGACCGGCACGGGTTCCCGCTGTTCGACGCGCATCATCAGGTGGCCCTTGGGGCGCAGCGTGATCAGCGGCTCGGCTTCCACCCGTTGACCGGGCGTGAGCCGCAGTTGGTAACGCTGAGCGATGGTCGCCAGCAGCAGGCGCGCTTCCATCGCCGCGAAGCTGTTGCCCACACAGATGCGCGGCCCGCCGCCGAACGGCAGATAGGCGTAACGCGGCAGGTTCTTCTCGTTGTCCGCGCTGAAGCGTTCCGGCATAAAGCGTTCGGCTTGCTCCCACAGTTCGGGGTCGCGCTGCATGAAGTAGTTGAAGATCACGACCTGCGTGCCTTTCGGAATGCTGTACTCGCCGATTTCCACATCGGCTTGGGCTTCCCGGCCAAAGCTGTAGGCGGGTGGCATCAGGCGCATCGATTCCTTGACCACCATATCGGTATAGGGTAGGCGGCGCAGGTCTGCCAGCGTGGGCAGCCTGCCCGCCAGCACCGTATCCAGTTCGGTGTGCAGCTTGGCCTCAACTTCGGGATTCTCCGCCAGCAGCTTGAACGTCCAGTTGAGCGTGTTGGCGGTCGTTTCGTGTCCAGCCAGCAGCAGCGTGACGGCTTCGTCGCGCACCTGCTTATCGGTCATGTGCTGGCCTTCGTCATCTTCCGCGAGCAGCAGCATCGAGAGCAGATCGCCGCGATCTTCCCCGGTTTTGCGCCAGTCCGCGATCATGCCGTAAACCACTTGGTCGAGATCAGCGAGTGCGCGGCGCAGGCGCAGGCGACTGCGTGTCGGAATCCACGCGGGCAGTACATCGTTGGGCTTCATCGCCTCCTGAATGACATCGGTCGCGGCACCAACGCGATCCGCCGCTGCCGAGACATCCGTGTTGAACAGCGACTTGGCAACAATCTTGAGCGTGAGCGTCATCATCTCGTGGTCCACCGCGAGGCGCTGACCGTCGCGCCAGTGCGCGAGCATGCGGTCGGTGTAGTCGACCATCGTTTCGGCATAAGCTTCAATGCGCTTGGTATGCAGCGCGGGCGCGACCAGCTTGCGCTGTCGCTTCCAGAACTCGCCGTCACTCACGAGCAGCCCGTTGCCCATGACCCGTGCCAAACCAACCTGCTCATCCTTGTACAGTTGATCTTTGTGGAACTTGTCCGCCTGCGTGACCAGCACTTCATGCGCGAAGTCCGGGTCGGCGATGACATAGTAGTTGAACAGCGGCGTCGTGAGCGTGGTCACCTTGCCATACCGCTGGATAATGCGCCCGAAGAAGCCGAGCATATCGGCGTTGAGTTCCGCCATCAGCTTGAAGCGACCCCAGAGCGATTTAGGGAACACGAGTCCCTCTGCTATCCGTCCCATGTGACGATTCCTTGTTGACACTTTGACTATTTATGGACAAATTGTCTATAATTGATGATATGAAATCGCGTCCGCCTGTCAATCAGCAGTTTGGGCGGCGTGTCCAATAGTAGACAGGTGTCTAGAAATGACGGAAAAGCGACCGGATCGGCGGCGCGAGCGCACGTTTCACATGTTGAGCACCGCGCTGCTCGACCTGCTGAAAGAGCGCGATTACAACAACATCACGATTCAGGACGTGGCCGATAAGGCCGACGTCAGCCGTGCCACCTTTTACCTGCACTGCAAAGACAAAGACGAACTGCTCTTCAAGACGATGCAGCGCATCTACGACGAGTTGAGCACGCACTATCCCCCGCTGGATCGCAACGATTTCAACAATCGTTCGTACTTGGAACAAACCGACGATGCGCGCGACTTTCATCATGTCGCCGCCCATGCCGACTTCTACCGGGCGATGCTGAGCGCGCATGGTTCGCCGCAGTTCATACGCATGGTGCGGGCGTATCTGGAAACCGTGATTCGCGACCAGATTTTGAAGCCGCTCATGCCGTCGGACGGCGAACCGGGCTTGCCGCTCGACTTTATGGCGGCCTATATGGCGGGCGCGCAGATCGGCGTGATCAACTGGTGGCTCGACAACAATTTACCCGTTTCACCCGAGGAAATCAGCCGTATGTTGAGCCGAATGTGCCTGTTCGGGATGCGCTGGTCGCTGCGCCTATCCATTGACCCGGAGGTTGATTTGACTTGAAAATATTGAACACTTGTTCTATAATTGAACAGGAATCACCCCCTACTTATGCGGGTTTTACACATCTTTTACGCAAAAGTTCAGGGTGCGTGTTGTAGAATCAGAGTGTTCCATAAACAGAGATGGTGAATGGCAGTTCAGACTAAACCGTACGCGCACAAAGCGGTGAAAAAGTCACCGCAGAAGCCGAAAACGAAGCCCCAGTCGCGCGCCGGATGGCTGCGCTACCTGCCGGGATGGATCATCATTGCGTTCGTCTTAGCGATTTTGCTGCCGAATGCACTGGCCTCCACGTTTGGTGTTGTCAACCGAGTGATGAGCGCTGTGCCGCACGTCACGGGGATCGAAACAGTCTATGTGGCTCCAGCGGGCGTGGGCGCGAATGTGATCGCGCCGATGTTTACGAAAGAAGTCCGGCACTGGAGTTCGGATATTCAACGCTGGGCGCAGCAGTATGGGCTTGATCCCAACTTGCTGGCCACAGTGATGCAAATTGAATCGTGCGGTTATGACACTGTGAGCAGCCATGCGGGCGCGCAGGGGCTGTTTCAGGTGATGCCGTTCCACTTCTCCGCGGGCGAAGACATGCTCGACCCGGATACTAACGCCATGCGCGGCGCGAATTTCCTCAACGAATGTCTCGGTTACGCGAACGGCGACACCGGGCTGGCGATGGCCTGCTACAACGGCGGTCCGTCGGTGATCAGCCGAGCGTTCGATAGCTGGGCGAACGAGACCCAGCGCTACTACATCTACGGTACGGGCATCTATGCGGATGCGCAGCAGGGGCTGTCGTCGAGCGAAATGCTCAATACGTGGTACACCTCGGGCGGCGTCAACCTGTGCAACCGCGCTTCGGTCGCGCTCGGGCTCGAATAACCTGTCAACGCAGCAAGCTTGCAAGGACGAGGCCAACCTCGTCCTTTTTGTTTGGGGTATCAACCAGTCAACAGGCAAAAAAAGAGCCGCCCGGGGTTAACCGGGCGGCCCTCAGCTGCTGAGTGAGCTGACTAGAGCGTGTTGACGATGTTCGAGAAGATGTTGCCGATCGCCGGCCCGAGCAGGGCGAGGATCACGATGACGACAACAGCGACGAGAACCAGGATGAGCGCGTATTCGACGAGGCCTTGGCCTTCTTCACGGGGTTGATACAGCATGATAAGCTCCTCAATAAAGGATGATAATCTGCAAATGCAGCATGTCATTAGATTAGCACACATCCTTTTGGGGAAGCATTAAGATGTTTTCGGATTTGTCAAATTTTCCTAACTATTTCACAAATGGTCTTTGCGCGGGAGTAGATCGAGGTGGGCGGTGATCGCTGCAACCGCCGCCTTGATTTCGTCCGGCAGCGTTGCCGCGTGGGCGAGCTTATCCACGAGAAAACGGTCGTTCATCACGGTCGCCTGCATGGTCAAATAGCCGAAATTGTCGCCCTGCCGCATCAGCACCGGAAACTCCTGATCCGCATGGAAACGCACCGTCTTAAGGATCGTTTCCATGGACACGTCACGCCCCTCAATGCGTAGTACTAAAGTCTCACGTCCGGATTTTGGAAATCCATGGTTGTCAGCACTGGCGAACGCGGCATCCGTCAAGCGGATAGTCGACTGCCACCACGCCGTCAGGTTAGGGTGCGGATCGATGGCTGGCTGGATCGTTTGTCCGCGCAGCGTAAGTTTCAGCGCGCCCAAGAACGCGCGCGCGTAACGGCGAATCGTCATCATCGGCGGCGTGACCTCCGCAGTAAGAACTCGGCTCCGGCGCCGACCAGCACCACGACCTGCACGCCCAGCGCGATCACCAGCCACATGGTGTTGTTATTGCGCGGTTGGGGCGCGGGCGCGGCGGCCAGCGGTTGCACGATCTCCGGTGTGGGAGCGTCGAGCACCTGCACAACTTCGACGGGCGGCGTGATGTCCAGGCCCGCGGTCGGGATCATAGGAATGGCGGTCGGCGTGGCCGTGGGCAGCGAGAACGGCGTGATCGTTGGCGGAAGCGGGGTGGCGGTGGGCGCGGGCGTCGGCGTGTTGGGATCGACGGTTGGTGTGTACGTCCCGGCGTGCGGCGGCACCAAGAAGATCGAGCCGACTTCGAGGTCGCGCACATCCGCCATGCCGTTGAGCTCCATCATGCGCGGCAAGTCCGCCCACGTGTAGCCGTAAATCAGCGCGATATCGCCGAGCGTGTCGCCGGGCTGCACTTGATGTTGAATATTGCCGCGTTCGTCCGTCCCCACGACGAACGAGGGCGGCGCGACGGCGCCGGAACCCCCGCCGGAACTGCTGCCCGACCCGCCGCCGCTCCCCGCCGACACCGCGGGAGCCGCGGCGGCATAGCCATAGCCATTGGGGTTGCCGAAGACCATGACATAGGCGCGGCCCCAGTCACCGGCGGCGATGCCGATGCCGACTTCGGTATAGGCCGGGTTGACCAGCCCGGCGTAGTGGATGCCGGAATTGATCCAGAAGGTCCACGCGCTGTCGACCGAGGCATTCGACCCGGCGTAGATGTTTTCGCTGATCGCGTTGGAGGGATATCCAGCATTTTGGGCGCGCGTGCGCGGCCCGGAACCGTCCGGGTGCGTGTGGCTGACGCTGCCTGTGTCGATCATCCACTGGGCTTGCTGCTGTGCCGCCGCGGAGAGGGCGCCATTCAAGCTGTAGCCCGCGCGACCCACCGACGCCCGCAGCGCATTCACCCGGTTGAGCAGATCGCCCGCGCCATCCTGCGCGTACAGGGGCACGGCGATCAGAAATATCAAGGCAAGAAGCAGTGCTTTTCTCATCATGCGCGCCATTTTAGCACGCACGGAGAGCAAAATAAAAAGACTCAACGCAAAGACGCTAAGGCGCAAAGGCGCAAAAAAGGTTCTTAAGGTGTAGGAACGCAAGGAATCGCGTTCGTGTTTTACACTTTGCGTCTTACCGCCTTTGCGCCTTTGCGTTAGATCTTTCTGTCTTCTAGAAGTTCGGCAGTTCGCCGCGCGTGATCACCCACGGGTCGCGCATCAGCCCGGCGGCATTGGCATGGCGACCAATCTGCCAGACGTATTCCCACGCCTGAAACAGCACCACTTCCGGGTATAGCTCGCGAATATCGCGGATCAGGTTGGCGTAATCATATTCGAATGTGTCCCAACCCGCGCCAGAGGCGGGCAGCGGGCCAAACTCGAACAGGCCGACGGGCTTATCGAGGGTGAGGATGCCGTCGTATTCGCCGTAGCCATTCAGGTCGAGCGGGTCTTCGTCCAGCTCCATATATTTGTCCAGCCCGACAAGGTCGACGTAGGCCGCGCCGGGGTAAAACACGATAGGAGACGGTCCGTCCGGATGCCCCTTCATCATGGGCGTGTACGCCCACAGCAGATTATCCAGCCCGCGGTCATAGGTGAAATAGTCGAACATGTCGCGCCACAGGGCGATGAAGTCGTCGGGTTCCTGAAGATGCCACCACGCCCACCCGCCGTTCATCTCGTGCAGCGGACGCCAGATCACGACGACGTTCGCATCTTCAAGCTCCTGCAGGCCGTCGGCGATGTTGGCGAGCATCGCGCGCCACTGCCGCGCCGCCGGGTTGCCCGCTTCGAGCAGTTCGCTGACCGGGTACGTGTCCCACGGATCCTCGGTGCGCGTATCTTCCCAATCGGTCGAGGCGCCATTGGTCCACGGGTTGTTGGCGTGCCAGCTGATGTTCACTAGGCTGCCCGCGTTCCACGCGTCGATGAGGAAGCCGTTCGGCTCGCTGAAGTTGTTGGCATGCTGCATGTCCCAGCGCTGATAATCCATCCCGGTCAGCGCGGGATACTGCCCAGACGCCTCAAAGATGAGCTGCAGTTGTTCGGTGGCGGTTACCGCGCTGGTGCCGTCACCATACGCGCCAAACTGCCCGGAAAGCACCCGGTTATCCGGGCGGTCGGTCAAGCCGTTGAGGTAGCGCAGCACCGCGCGGGCGCGGGTGTCGGCGTTGGGATTGGCGGGCACGCCGCGATTCGGTTCGACCGCGGTCGCGGGACGGGCAACCGCCGCGACGACTTCGGTGCTTTCGACGCTTTCGACCGGACGGAGCAGTGAGTTGTGCACATACCCGGTCACGCCACTGATGTTCAGCGCATACCAGAGGGGACTGCCGTTTACCGCGTCGCCGTCGACTTCGCCCGTCACCTCGACCCGGTCGCCGGGGGCGAACTGGGTGAGTACGGAGGCGGTGGTGCTCGGCTCGGTGCGCACGTTGATGCGGCGGTCGCCCGTGACTTCATAGGGCGTGGCCTGCGCCCATACGCTGGTTGCCAGTACGAGCAGCAGCCCGCAGAGAATGAGCTTTTTCACGACTCTACCTATCCTCGTCTTAGTTGTTCGCATCAGTGTACTGAAAAGCTGAATTATATCAATGGTTATAACGTCAGATGAATTGTAATTGAGTGTGAAGGTTCAGCAATTACTCAGGAACTGAGAGGGGCAGTTCGGCGAACACGGTTGGCTCCAATCCCTCAATTCGCACAGGGGAGGCAGCAAAAGTGTGTTATTCCCTCTCCCTGTTTGTTGAGGATGGGACAGTTTTAGCTTCGGGAACCGTTGAGGCGCTGGTTTGAGGGAGAACAGATTGTGTAGGGACGCGCAACGGCGCGTCCGCTCTGCCCACAATCCGGCGGACGCCCCGTTGGGCGTCCCTACCCTGGCTCGATTACTAAACTGGAGGGCAGACGAGGACATCTGCCCTCTACACTAAGGGGCGATTGTGATCGATGCAGAGCGCGCGCCGCCGTCTCAGCAGGCCAGCAGCACTTCGAGGCTGTCGTCGGCGGTGAACTCCAACTCGACGCGCTCGATCTTCCCGCCGAAGCCGTGCGGTTGGAGCTGCGGCGGCAGCGTCCGCGCGATGATCGCGTTCGGATTGCTCAACTCGTTGCGCGCGATCTTCTCCACGCCGAGCACTTTGAGCGCGACTTTCGCGGGCACGTCAAAGGCACGGGTGACTTCTTCCACGTCAAGCTTGTTGTTTTTCAAGCGTAGAAGCTTCGGGGTTTTGGGGTCATTTTCGAGGGTATAGCGGAACTTGATGAAGGCGATAATCGGCTGGTGGATATGGACGGTCGCCGCGATGCGGGCTTCGTGCCCGACGATGGCGACGTTCATCTCCGAGACGTTATGGACGATGGGCAGTTCGAACTGCGCGACTTTCTGTTCCGCGACCAGCGTATAGAACACTTTGCGCAGCACAAAACCGAGCATTTCACCATTGAGTATGGAGTGAAATTCGCCATCTTGCGTCAGACTTTCGGCGATCATCTTTTCGACAGCTTCGGCCGGAGCTGCATTGGCCGCGGCGATCTGCTTGCGCAGTCCTTGTGAATGGTTTGACATAAAGAATCCCGAACTATCAGGAACAGCACTAGTTTGCAACGCTGAGGGCGACCACGTCGAGCTGGACGACCGCGCATTCATAAAACGATTATATTCTATCGAGGGAAGAAGATCGAAAGACTACGAATTTCCCCACAAAACCACCGTTCTGCGCTTACCCTGCTGTCACCCCATGGTCACCTGGCGCGCCCTCCGGTGCATGCTCGTTTTCTGCTACAATGAGCGTAAATTCCTGAGATGTAACGGAGCGCAGCATGCCCGATACCCCACGCCTGCCGGAAGACGAGCATGAACCCGACCAAGGTTATTTGTCGGGCGACTACATGATGTCGGAGGGGGGCGACCACACGATGTCCACGCCCGACGAGGACATCCACAGCGCCCAAACGACTGACCTTGATCCCGCCGTCGACCTGCACGAAAAACCTACTCTGCCGCTGCCGGAAGACGAACCGGAAGCGCGGCTAAATCCCAGGACCCTGCCGGGGAGCGCGGGCTTTGACCCCAACCCCGATTTTGTGAAGAAGGATGAGCCGCCCGTGAAAGATGACGATACGCCGGATATGTTCGGGGAAGGCGCGACGATGCCGCACATTGTCCCCTTTGAGCACACGATGGTCCATGTGCCGGGGGAAAGCCGCCGTCCCGCGCAGCAGCGACCGCAGCCGCAGCGCGTCACCCAACCGCAGTCGCCCCAGCAGCAGCCGACGATCCCCGTGCCGCCACCCGCCGCGCCGACCAACCCACAGGGTGGCTACCCGCCCGCCATGCAGGCCGGTCTGCCGCCGCGCAACCCGGTACGTAAGCGCAAAGGCTTCCTCGGCTGTTCGCCCGGTTGTCTGATGATCTTCGCGGGCGTGGTGCTGACCTTCTGCGGCGGCTTGACGCTGCTCACCATTGTGCTCACGGCGACGCTCGGCACGCGCCTGGAAGAACAACTCAACGCGCAGATCGAGCAGGTCGACGATTACCGGAACTTCCAGAGCACATTCTATTATGATCGCGATGGTGCGCTGCTCTACGAAGTCTTCAATGAGGGGCGGCGCACGAATGTCGCCTATTCCAATTTCCCGCAAGACCTGATCAACGCGACCGTCGCCACTGAAGACGACTCGTTCTGGTCGAATCCCGGCTTTGAGGTGCAGGCGACCACCCGCGCTTTCCTGCAATATATCGGCGTGGGTGATCAAGGCACGGGCGGCAGTACGATCACGCAGCAGTTGGTGCGCAACGTGCTGTTCGACGCCGAGTACCGCGCCGAGCGCAGCGTGCAGCGCAAAGTCGAAGAAATTCTGCTCGCCTTCCTGCTCTCGCGCCGGATGAGCAAGCAGGAAGTGCTCGAAATGTACCTGAACGAGATCTACTACGGGAATCTCACCTATGGCGCGCAAGCCGCGTCACAGGTCATTTTCGGCAAGGATGTCAGCGAGTTGACGCTTGGCGAGGCGGCGCTGCTCGCGGGGCTGCCCCAAGCGCCCGCCAACCTCGATCCGCTCAATCCCGACCCGGAAGTGCAGGCCGCGGTGCTGGATCGCTGGCGCGTGGTGCTGGATCGTATGGTCGAAGTCGGCTACATCAGCGACGACCTGCGCGATCAAACACTGGCCGCCGGGCTGACCTTCGCCGAACCGCAGGACGTGCCCCTGCGCGCGCCGCACTTCACCGTGTATGCGCGGCAGGAACTCGAAGATTTGATGGGGCAGCTCGGCTATTCGCCGGAAGAAGTCGCCCGCGGTGGTCTGCGCGTGTATACCACCGTCGACCTCGAACTGAACGATCTCGCGCAGCAGGCCGCCCGCAGCCAGATCAGCGGGTTGGTCAATCAGAACGTGGGCAATGCCGCCGTGCTCGCCATCCAGCCGACCACCGGGCAGATTATGGCGATGGTCGGCAGCGTCGACTACAACAACGACAACATCGACGGGCGCGTGAACGTCACCATTTCGCCGCGTCAGCCCGGCAGCACCATGAAACCCTTCACCTATGCCTCCGCACTGGAACAGGGCATGATGACGCCCGGCGACATCATCTGGGATACGCAGTTCGTCGAAGGCGACTACCAGCCCGTCAACTATGACCGGACGTTCCACGGCCCGGTGCGCATGCGCGCCGCGCTCGCCAACAGCTACAACATCCCGGCGCTGCAAACGCTCCGCTCGGTCGGCGTGCCGTCGCTGCTCGAAATCATGGCACGCTTTGGCGTAGAAAGCCTCGGCAGCGATGCCAGCCAGTACGGTATTTCGCTCACGCTCGGCGGTGGTGACATCACTTTGCTGGAACTGACGCGCGCCTACGGCGTGTTCGCCAATGGGGGCGTGTACGTACCGACGACGTCGATCCTGTGCATCATTGACCGCGATGACAACATCATTTACCAGTACGAACAGGGCTGCGCGGGCGGCAACGTCACCCCGGCGACGCAGTTCCGCGAAGGCTATGGCACGCAGGTGCTCGATCCGCGCATCGCCTACATCATCAGCGATATCCTCGCCGACGAAGCCGCCCGCCAGCCCGCGATGGGCGCGCAGAGCTCGCTCTATACCGGGAGCATCGGCTCGTCGGTCAAGACGGGGACGACCGACAACTTCCGCGATAACTGGACGGTTGGTTTCACGCGTAACGCCGCCGTCGGCGTGTGGGTGGGCAATACCCGCGGCGAACCGATGATCAACACGACCGGGCTGACCGGAGCTGCGCCGATCTGGAATCAGGTCATCACGTCAATTTACAACGATAATGCGCTGCTCAACGAGTTCGGCGTGGATAATGCACTGCAAGCCGACCGCCTCGATCAGCCGCCGGGGGTCAACCTGCAATCGCTGTGCTCCGTGCGCCTGACCGACCCGGCGCTGGATTGCAGTCAGCGCATCAATGAGTGGATGTTCGATACGCCTGCCGCCCGCTGGAACGGTCAAGGATTGGATTACCCGCCCGCGACTCAAGCGCCCAGCGATCAGCCGCCTGCCGCGGGGCCGTGGCTGCGCGAAGTCGAGCCGGATATTTACCGCGTGCTCGTCTCGCCGCTCCCGCCCGACATCGCCAACCTGATTCAGTTCCAGGTCGCGCCGGGGCAGGCCGCGCCGCCCGCGCCCGCCTACTGTCAGGTGCCGGTCGAACTGCAAGGCAGTGCGCCCGCCGCCCGCGAGCAGTTGTTCATCGCGCCGCCGCCGTTCCCAGACGATGCCGCTCGCGCCGAGCAGTACGCCCGCTCGCAGGGGATCGCCTTCCTGCCGACTATCGCGTGTACGCCCGATTTGCTCAATGCGGCAGGCAACCCGACCGTGCTCACGGCCTTTATCAGTTCACCCGCGCCCGGTCAAACGGTCAGCGGCAGCGTGCCGATCATCGGCACGGCCCAGTTCAGCGCCGATCAAGCCTCGTATTACAAGCTGGAACTCAGCGGCGGGCAGTTCGGCAGCAGTTGGGTGACGCTCGGCGAAGTCCACCCGAACAGCGTGGTCAACGGTCAGCTTGAGCTGTTCCCCGGTGATCGCTTGCAGCCGGGGCAGTATTCGCTGCAATTGGTGGTCGTCGGTCTCGACGGCAACTACGTGCAGCAGCCCTATCAGGTGACGTTTAACGTGCAATAAGCCATTAGCAGTTAGCGGTTAGCTTTGAGCAAAAAGCTAACAGCCAAAGTCGAATGCCGAAAAGGATCTGCGAAGGAATGTAGGGGGGCACCTACATGTGCGCCCGAAAATGGGCAGACACATAGGTCTGCCCCTACGTTTGGCAATCAACATGAGGGAGTAAGCATGGGAACAGCCGAACATCGCGAGAAGGCCGGACACGGCCCGGTGACCATTGCCATCGTCACGGTGAGCGACACGCGCACGCCGGAAACGGACGAGAACCGCAAATACATTGAGCGGCGTATGACCGAACTCGGGCATGTGGTCGCCGCGTATCGCCTCATCAAAGATGAGCCCGATCAAGTGGCGGCAGCGCTCGACGAACTCGTCACGCTGCCGGACGTGCGTTTGGTGATCTTCAACGGTGGCACGGGCATCAGCCCGCGCGACACGACCTTCGATGTGATCAGCCGCATGCTCGAAAAGACGCTCCCCGGCTTTGGCGAACTCTTCCGCATGTTGAGCTATCAGGAAGTGGGTGCGGCGGCCATGTTGAGCCGCGCGACGGCGGGTGTGTATAAAAAGACCTTGGTCTTCTCCACGCCAGGCAGTCCCAACGCCGTGCAGGTCGCGCTGGAAAAGCTGATTCTGCCGGAGATCAATCATCTGGCGTGGGAAGTGGTGCGTAAGTGAGTGGATGCAGCCCGATCTACCGCCTGATTCAAGTGGTGACGCTGATGATCGCAGCGGTGTTCGCCGTCAGCGGGTTTTTCGGGCTGCGGGAGCTGGCGTGGCGGCATGATGCCATGGTCAACACGCAAATTCTCAGCGGGTTGGTTGTGACACTGGTCGTAGTCGGCGTGCCCGGTTTGTTTTACGTCCTGTTTGGACCGCTGCTGTGGCGCTTCATCCGCATCGACCTGATCAGCGTGCAGTTTGGCGCACTGATCGGCATGGTGCTGTATGGCGTCTACAACACGATCACGCCGCTGACCGCAGAGAGCCAGCGCTTTGATCTGCCGCGTCGCGCGCTCACGGGCGGCATCGACGGATTGCTGATCGGGCTGCTGATCGGCGGCGTGGTGATGTTCGTCAACGGGCGCCCGCTCATCTTCCGCCGTTACGACCTCACGCGCTATTTCGTCTTGTTTCTCGCCGTGCTGGCCATTGCGTGGTTCGTCGTCGTCTTTTCGACGACGGTCAACATGGCCGATATGCTCGCGCTGGCGATCACCGGGCTGTTCGTGCTGCTGCTAAAGTTCGGCGTGGCACAGTATGACCGCCGCCTGCCGCGGGAAGAGGATTACATGGATGAAGAGGGGTAATTCGGTTTAAGGCGTAGGATCGATTTCCAACTCATCCAACACGAGCACGCGAATCTCGGTTACCCGTTTTACCCCGAGATCATTGGTGAGAAACGCACCAGCCCCAGACTCAATAGCTGTTGCTGCCTGCAAAGCGTCGGGCGTCCTCAAATTGTAGGTTGCGCGCAAGTGTGCGGCTCGATTCGCAATCGCTTCATCGACAGGGATTAGCTGAACGAATTTGGTGTCACTAAGGAGTGCACGATATGTACCCTCAACAGATTTATCACCAGTTCGTAGAGGTTTGACCAGAACCTCAGTCAAGGTTACTGTAGAAGTTACCAGCGTAATCTTATTCTCTTCAGCAAAACGAAATACTTCCCGAACCCTATCCCGAAATTTGAGGTCTTGTTCCGCAAAGTAGATAAACGGTGCGGTATCAACCTCTAGGCGGCTGATACCTGCGAGCGCAACATCAATTCTCACGGACGATCATCCCATTCGCTGCGAAGCTGATTCACATAATCCTGAGCGTCCATGTCTCGTAGATGAGCTGCAAACCCTTCAAATTCAAGGATACTGCGGTACTTAGGCGCAGATTGTTCTGATGGAAACGTCGATACAACATGCAGCACAAGCTGCTTGCGTTCCTCTAAGGACAGTGTATCGACGACTTGAATCAATTCTTGGAGTGTCATTGGTCCACCTCTCCACTTGGTTTCAATTTGATTATACACCGCTCCCATACGCCCTGATGACGCGCCGCGCGACGACCATCCGATGCACTTCGCTTGCGCCGTCGTAAATCCGGAAGGCGCGCGCCGCCTCGTACCACTTGCTGAGGGGTAGATCACGCGAGATGCCCAACCCGCCGCAAATCTGAATCGCGCGGTCGATGACGCGGTTGACCGTCTCCGCGACGAACACCTTACACATCGACGCTTCCTGCCGCGCCTGATCGCCCTTTTCGAGCAGCCACGCCGCCTGCTGAATCATCAGCCGACCGGCGTGCAGTTCGATGGCGGAGTCCGCCAGCATCCACTGGATCGATTGGTGTTCGGTCAGGTGCTTGCCGAACGCTTCGCGCATCGCGGCGTACTGCGTGGCGATCTCCAGCGCGCGCTGCGCGATGCCCGTCCAGCGCATGCAGTGCGTGAGGCGCGCCGGGCCGAGCCGCGCCTGCGTGAGCGCGAAACCGTCGCCTTCCTGACCGAGGATTGCGCTCTGGGGTAGGCGCAACTCATGAAACTTGATCTCGGCGTGCCCGCCCAAATCGTCGAAGCCCATGATCGGGATGCGGCGCACGACTTCAATGCCCGGCGTATCCGCGGGCGCAATGAAGATCGTCGCGCCTTTGCTCGTCGCCACATCGGGGTTCGTGCGCGCCATGATCAGCAGGAAGGCCGCACCATCGCCGCCGCTCGTCCACCACTTATGCCCGTTGATGATCCAGTCGTCGCCGTCGCGCACCGCGCTGGTGCGCAGCATGTTCGGATCGCTGCCCGCGCCGGGGTGCGGTTCGGTCATGGCGAAGCCGGAATAGATGGCGCCCGCCGCCAGTGGCTTGAGGTAGCGTTCGCGCTGCTCCTCATTGGCGAACATATGCAGTAGATGCATGTTGCCCTCATCGGGCGCGGAGCAGTTGAGCGCCAGCGGGCCGAGGTGGCTGCGCCCCGCCGCTTCGAACACTGGGACGATCTCGCTCAACGATAGCCCTATGCCGCCGAGTTCCGTTGGGAGCTGCGGCGCCCACAAACCAGCGGCTTTCGCCTTAGCCCGTAGATCGGCCAGCATAGGGGCGGGGAGCCCATCGCTGGTGTCTGCGGCGTGAACTTCTAGCGGGATGACTTCGGCGTTGACGAAGTGGGTGACACGGCGCACGATGTCCTGCACATGGGGCGGAGTCG
This sequence comes from Candidatus Flexifilum breve, assembly GCA_016717205.1. Classification (GTDB taxonomy): domain Bacteria; phylum Chloroflexota; class Anaerolineae; order Aggregatilineales; family Phototrophicaceae; genus Flexifilum; species Flexifilum breve. The sequence continues at coordinate 109,038 of JADKGC010000002.1, read as the reverse complement.
TAAAATCCATAATTAGCCTGCCTCTATAACAAGATTCATTTGCGCGAACCGGGCGAACGATGTACCCTGAAAGTCATATTTTAACGATCTCTAGTTTACCATTATGACGCCACTCCAACTAGAAACCTTCCGGGCTCGGCTCGCTGACTTTCTCGCTCATGAGACGGGCGTTGATGTCAGCATCGACCATGCGACCATGCTGGCGGGCGGCGCGTCGCGCGACATGTGGCTGATCGACGCGCGCATCGGCGGTGGTCCGGAACGGCTCGTGCTGCGGCGCGATCTGCCCACATCGATGCACGAAGGCGCACTGACCCGCGAACAAGAGTTCCGCCTGATGCAGACCGCCTACGCCGCAGGCGTGAAAGTCGCGCGTCCGCGCTTCGTGTGTGCCGATCCGGTGGTGCTCGATGGCGCATTCTTCCTCATGGATTTCGTGGACGGGATCGCGATCGGGCGCAAGGTTGTGACGCTGCCCGAACTGGCGGCGGCGCGCGCCCAACTGCCCGATCACATGGCGGAGCAGCTCGCGCGCATTCATCAGCTCGACGCCTCGGCGCTGGAGTTTTTGCGCCGTCCGTCCGACTCGCCCGCGCGGGAAGCGATCCGCGAAACCTACGAAATCCTCGACCGCCTCAACGTGAGCAATCCCGCGTTCGAGTACGCGCTGCGCTGGGCAGAACGCCACGCGCCGACCTGCGACGCGCTCACGTTTGTGCACGGTGATTTTCGCATTGGCAACCTGATTGTGGATGCGCAGGGACTCGCCGCCGTCGCCGACTGGGAGTTCGCGCATTGGGGCGACCCCGACGAGGAGTTGGGCTATGTGTGCATGCGTGACTGGCGCTTCGGCGTGATCCACAAACGGATGGGCGGCATCGGCGACCGCGAACCCTTCCTGCAAGCCTATGAGCGCTACAGCGGGCGTACCGTGGACCGCGCCGCCGTCGACTTCTGGGAACTCCTCGGCAACATCCGCTGGGGCGTGATTTGTCTGGCACAGGCGAACCGCCACCTCTCCGGGCGCGATCCGAGCGTGGAACTGGCGAGTCTGGGCCGCCGCTCCGCCGAGATGCAGCACGAGATGCTCCGCTTGATCGCGCACATGGAGGCGCAGGTATGAATGACCGGCCCACGCTCGAAGAACTGATCGAGGCCGCGCGGCTGCACCTCGAAACGAACGTCATCCCGGCGCTTAAAGGTGATGCCAAGCTGTATTTTCAAACGCTGGTGGCGGTCAACGTGCTGCGCGTCGCCGAGCGCGAACTGATCTCCGGTTGGAGTCACCTGCAAGCGGAATGGCGGCGGCTCGATCAACTGGAAGGGGAAGCCCAGCCGATCCCGGCCAGTCCGACCGAAGCAGAGGCCGCGCTCCGCATGCGGAATGCCGCCCTGTGCGGGCGCATCCGTGCCGGAGACTATGATGACGACTCCGCGGCGCTGTTCGCGCATCTGCAAGCGGCGGTGCGCGAAGCGCTCGAAATTGCCAACCCGAAGTTTTTGCAGATCGATGAGGGGAAATAAAAAGAGCGATCCGACTGGATCGCTCTTCCGTGAGGGCGAAGTTATTCGAGGCGGTCGGACACGTCGAGGAGTTCGTCCGCTTCCTGCAGCATCTTGTCGGCGACGGTGTCGCCCTCTTTGGCGGCCTTGCGCACCCAACCGAGCGATGCTTTGAGCATCGCGCGCAGGCGCTTGGCCAGCAGGGTGTCATCCTTGCCGCGCCGTTCATCGAGATCGTATTGTTCCATCAGCTCGTTGTAGCACACGAACGCCAGTGTCGCCGTCAATGTGATCAGGACTTCGATTTCCTGGGGATCGGCATTGCCAAAGCTCGGTTCATCTCTGACCGCGCTCATGACCATTTTCATGTTCAGCCGTCCCCGCACGATTTCCTGAAGTGTGTCCAACTTATCTGCCCAGAGCGTGGTGATGGATTCAGCAGGCAGATTTTTCAGCAGATGGCGCATGAGAGCGGTAATGGTTTCGACATCGAGACCATCCACGCCGTCCATATCCAGCGATTCGTTGATAAAATCGGAAAACGGATCGCGTCGTTCTTCGCCATTCTGTAAGGACATGAGTTCACAGCTCCGCAAAATTACAATTGCTAGTGATGCTCTAAATATAGATCCGCGCCGCAGGAAAAACCATTAACGTTTTTCAGAAATTTGTGTGAATGTTGTCAAGAACATATGACCGAGGTCTATAATGACGCGGAGAAATGGAACGAGGTGACTAGATGCCTAAAACTTTGCTGATGATTGTCACACTGCTCCTGCTGGTGGGCATGGTGCAGGCGCAGGATGAAGTGGATCCGGCGCTGGAAGAACAGCTCGTCGCGCTGGAAGCGATTACCCAGACAATCCGCGGTTTGCCCCAGCTTGAACCCGTCGAGCGGGTGTTTCCGACGCGCACGGAAACCATCGAATACCTGCGCGCCGTATACGAGCGCGATCTCCCGGTCGAAGATGCGGAGCGCGCCGAAGCCTTCTACCGCGCCCTAGGCTTCTTCACGCCGGACATCGATCTGCGCGAGCTGTATCTCACACTTCTGAGCAGTCAGGTCGCCGGGTTCTACGACCCCGATGCCAAAACGATGAACGTCATCCCGATGATTGGCGAGACGCCCGGCGATTCGCTCTCGCTCACCGAGCAGATCACCTATGTGCACGAGTTCACGCACGCGCTGCAGGATCAGCACTTCGACCTCGCCGCGCTGCTGCCCGCCGAACTCAACAATCAGCCCGACCGCGCGCTGGCGATTCGCTCGCTGGTGGAAGGCGACGCCACGGTCAGCATGACGTTCTACACGCAGGCGGTTGCGGAACGCAACCCGATGGCCGCGCTGGCTATACTGAGCGAGGGGCTGGCCTCGGGGACGCTGTTCCTGCCGCCCGGCATTCCGTCGATCCTCGTGCGCGAACTCACCTTCCCGTATGAAGAGGGCGCGGCGTTCGTCAGCGAACTCTATAACGAGGGCGGTTGGGCAGCGGTCGATGCGGCGTACGCGGCACCGCCGCAGACCAGCGAACAGATTCTGCACCCGGAGAAATACGCCAGCAGCGAACCCGCGATCTCGGTGGAGTTGGGCGACGCGCCGCCGACACCCGGCGCGGACTGGACGCAAGCGTGGGATGTGACGCTCGGCGAGTTTTACATCCGTGAACAGGTTGACTCGGAACTGGCGCCTTCGCGGGCAAACCGCGCGGCGGCGGGGTGGGGTGGGGATCGCTTCCTGGTATTCACCAAGGGCGATCAGGTCGCCTCGTGGCTGAAGATCGTGTGGGATACGCCCGAGGATGCGCCGGAATTCCATGACCTTTACGCCGCTTACGCCGAGTCGCGGTTTGGCGGAGAAGCGCAAGCTGGGTGCTGGTCGAACGCCGCCGAGGTGCTGTGCCTGTACGCCGAGAGCGACGGATCGAGCGTGGTCATCACCGCGCCGACGCTGGAAATCGCAGCGCAGTTGCACCAGTAACCCCACCCTGCTTGCTGAGCAAGCCGTCCCTCTCCGGGTGGAGAGGGACAAAAACACTCCGCCCTTGCCCCTCGTCCTTGGGAGAGGGGCAGTTGAGCGCAGCTAAACGGGGTGAGGTCAAAGCTCCAAGATCCCCGGTCGCCGCACCACCTGAGCGCCGACGCGCACGTCGATGTGCGGGAAGGCAGGCGAGGCCGCGCTGACGATTTCGAAGCCATTTTCCCCGATCAGAATGGTGTCCTCAGACTTGCAGCCGACAATCGACGGATTCCACGCGCACACATTGCCCGCTTCGATCACGGTCGAGTTGCCGGGGGTGACGATCACCTCGCGCGGACGATAGGCGGTCAAGCCGCCCTGATGATGGTTCTGCCACTGCTCCGCTTCGCCGACCTCCGCATACGCGCGCTGCAAATCCGCGAAGACGGTGCCGAGCGTGCGCCCCGGCTGCGACGCGACCATCACCTGGGCGTCGATGGTCGCGACTTTGCGCACTTTCTCCAACAGCTTGGACGGAATTTGACCGTGATAGGCTAAGCGCGTCGCCGACACCATCAAGCCGCCGCGCCGCATCACCACGGCGATCAGCACATAGCGCTCCAAGCGTTTGTTGGTCACATACGGGTGACGGTAGCGTTCAATGCGTTCGTCGGTTGCCACCAGATTGACAATTGCGTTACCGCCGCTTTCGCGGCAGGCCGCATCGAGCCGCGCGGCGATCTGCCACTCGCTGTCGCCGGGGCGCGTCGTCTGCACCGCGCCTTCGATGGCGGCGGCGGCGTCCGCGCCGAGCGCGCGCAAGCGCACCTGCTCGCCTTCGGTCAGCTTCCAGCGCAGCTTTTGCAGGTCGCCATCCACTGTGCCATCCAGGTCGGTGATCATGTTGGGCATGGGCGGAATCTGCTTGTCGTACCAGCGCATCGGCGCGTAGTCGAAGCCGAAATCCTCAAAGCGATCCTCGGCCTGGATGCGTGGCAGTTCGATGTTATCGGCGAGGATGGTGCGCTTGTCCGCCGTGACGATCACGCTGTAGGGCGCGGTCGGGTTATCAAGGGGAATGGCCGGGTTGGCGCCTGCCGTGATCCATGAAATGTTGTGCGTCTTCTGAATCCACAGCGTATCCGCGCCGCGCCGGGTCAGGAGCGCCCGCAGTTGATCGTGCTTAAAGTTTATTTCGGTTACGCGATCCATGAAGCATCCTCTGCAAGTATGTCAACTGCGGACAATATGCTGCCAATTCACTCCAACGACTATCGACATAGGCGTGTAGGAATACAGTTAGCCATTAACAAGAATTTACGAGGCGATTATAGGGACACGGAAAAGTTTGTGCTAGAATCACGCTATCGACGAAACTGGTTGGAAAGCGCGATGACGAAAAGCCCACAATCCGAATCGGTTGAGAACTTTCTCAAGGCGGTCTACACCCTGCAAAAGGGTGAAGAGCGCGTCTCGACCAATACGCTCCGCGATGTGCTCAACATCACCGCGCCGTCGGTCACCGACATGGCGCAGCGGCTTGTGGCGCTGGAACTCGTCGACTACCAGAAGTATCAGGGCGTCCTGCTGACGCCGAAGGGCGTGAAGATCGCACTCAACGTCATCCGCCGCCACCGCTTGATCGAGCTCTACCTCGTGCGCGAACTCGGCTACGAGCTGCATGAAGTCCACGCGGAAGCTGAAGCGCTGGAACACGCCGTCTCCGAGCATTTCATCGACGCCATCGCGCGTAAACTCGGCGATCCCGGTTTCGACCCGCACGGCGACCCGATCCCCACGGCTGAAGGGTTAATGATCCCGGTCCGTAATCTGATGCCCCTCTCGGCCCTGGAAATGGGCGACACGGCGACGGTCGCGCAGCTCAAAACCAGCGATCCTGACATGCTCCAGCACATCCTTGACCGCGGTTTCACACTGGATTCACCGCTCGAAATCGTCGCGATTGACCCATTTGACGGGCCGATCACGGCGCGGATCAACGGCGAAAACCGGCTGATTGGGCATCAGGTCGCCGATTACATCCTCGTGCAAAAGACTGCATAAAATCTGTGTAAGAAACCCTGATAGATTGTTGACTCCCTCCACGACCGCCTTACCATTGAGGGTAGGTGGATCAGGCGGGAAGGCAGCAGACCGACTCTCGTCCCGCCCGACCGTGTGGTTTAGTGTTAGAAATCAGATGACTATGGCGAAGAACTACTACGACATCCTCGGCGTGAAACGCGACGCCAGCGATGATGACATCAAAAAAGCGTTTCGCCGCATGGCGAAGAAATATCACCCGGACGCCAACCCGAATGATCCGCAGGCGGAAGCCCGCTTCAAAGAGGTCAATGAGGCGAACGAGGTGCTCAGCGATCCCGAAAAGCGCAAAATGTACGACCGCTTCGGGACGGTCAATCCGCAGGGGTTTGGCGGCGCGGGCGGCGCGCCCGGCGGCTATTCCTCCTACACGCAGAATGTCGACATGGGCGATCTCAGCGATCTCATCGGGTCGATCTTCGGCGGGCGCGGGCGTTCCGCTGGTGCCGGTCAGCAGCGCGGCGGCTTTGACCCGTTCGGCTCCATGGGCGGCGCGACCGCGCGCAGCAGTAAAGGGCAGGACTATGAGCAGCCCGTCACCATCTCGCTGAAAGAAGCCTATGAGGGCACAGCGCGCCATGTCACCATCGGCGAGCGCTCGATCCGCGTGAAGATTCCGGCGGGCGCGACCGATGGCACGCGCGTGCGCCTCTCTGGGGAAGGCGAACCGGGGATCAATGGCGGCAAACCGGGCGATCTGTATCTGATTGTGCAGGTGGAACCCGATGCACAGTTCACACGCGATGGCGACAACCTGACCGTCGAGGTCAAAACGGATATGTTCACGGCGCTGCTCGGCGGCGAAGTCGAAATTCCCACGCTGGCGCGGGCGCTGCGCCTGAAAATCCCGGCGGGCACGCAGTCCGGCAAGAAGTTCCGCCTCGGCGGCAAGGGCATGCCCAGCCTCAAACAGCCGGACAAATTCGGCGATTTGTATGCGCGCATCCTCATCACCGTGCCGGAGAACCTCTCGCCGGAACAGATCGAACTGGTGCAGAAGCTCAAATCTAGCTTCTAAGCAAAAAGGACGGGGTCACCTCGTCCTTTTTTGATTCACTGTGGAAATCAAATATCTTGATTAGCTACACGCCTCCCGCCGACGATTATGACCAACCGCGCCTGCTCGCGCCGCTGTTTTCACTTTGGCTCTTCGACGGCGACCCCATAGAAATCAGCCAGTTTGAGATCCGGCGTCGGGGCAGCACCGTTTGGCTCGCTCCCACCCGTGATGGGCTAGGGAAGATTCGCGTGAATGGCGAACTTCTATCCGCGTCCCATGTGCTTCTGGATGGTGATTTCATTCAGAGCCGCCATGAAACGTATATTTTCCAGTCAAATCCAGTGGGGGATCGCCGGGAGCGAATGCTGCAAGCACCCGATTATCAAGGGCTTACCGTTACCCCGCGCCAATGGTTACGGGAACAGGTCGACCTGAATCCCAGCGGACTCCTGCTGCCGAAGACCGGACAATTTATCGCGTGGCAAACTATTATTCGGATAGCGTTTACTGGAAACCAGATCTGGCCGCTAAATCGATATAGTATTTCGATGGAAATCTATCTTTCTGGCCGGGACAAACCTGCAAAAGTGCACCTTCGTTTTTTGAAAGAACAGGATTTCTTCGATTTATTAAACTGGTTTTCGCTAGTCCTCCCCTTTGATCTCAGCGTCGCCAACTTGAAGGATTTCTATGGCGGAAACATACGCAACCTTTTCCCAGATGCTTATCTCGCGGCAGTCTATGAGAAAATTACTCGTCCTGCTGAGGAAGGGAAACGCACCCTCCCGGCGAGCAGCGATGTTCTCTCGGGCTTTGCGCCAGTTATCCGGGCTGGGCAAATCTGGATGGGAATACTTTCAGGGGGATTGGGGCTAGCGCTCATCGTGGGGCTGGCGACGCAGAATAGAACTGTGATCGTACTCAGTCTGCTCTTTAGCGCGTACCTCCTCGTTGGAATGCTGTCAACCCTCGCAGATAAATGGTCTCGCAACCGCCCAAGTCGTTCGGACTAGGCATCACTCAACTACCAAACACAAAACGGGGGCAAGGCGATCCTTGCCCCAACGTTTGCTAGAGGGAAACCAGGGCGCATGTCCGTACGCCCCGGCGATCAACACCAACTCAATGCGCGCTCGTTAGCGCGGGCTCAATTCCATCTCCGGGCACGGCGACACGCAATCATCCTCGTCACGCTGTGACTGCGCTGCGCTTTGGAACAGGCTGCGCAGTCCGGCCAGCGGCTTGTGTTCCTGCATTTCGGCGCTCAAGGCCTTGAACAACTGCTGCACGGCACCGGCGGGGGTTTCGCGTCCATCGTAATGCATGATACTCGCTCCTTGATCACACTTACACTCTTAGGATACGAGTCCAACCGGGGGCGGGTCACCTGCTGAAAGATGGGTTTTGCGCGAAGAGGGGGTTGGGTTACCCTGACCCAACCCCCTTTACGCGACCAGCTTCAGCTCGCGGGCGCGGGCGATGGCCTGCGTGCGCCGCGTCACGCCGAGCTTGGAATAGATCACGCTGATGTACCATTTGACCGTGCCGAGCGCCAGCACCAACTGCGCGGCGATCTCCCGGTTGGAGAGGCCGTCCGCCAGCAGGCCGAGCACTTCGCGTTCCCGGTCGGTCAGCGCGTCGGGGTTGGGTAGCGTAGCGGACTCGGCCAGCGCTGAGTCGAGCGGTTCACTCTGCAAAGTCGTGGGGAGGGCGCACAGATCCGGCAGCAGCGCGTCCGGCGATAGGTGCAGGCCGCGTTCCCACGCATCCGCGAAACGGTCTGCGCCCAACCGCGCGGCGATCTCGGTCTGCGTGCGTTCCAGCAGTCGGATTTGACCCAGCCACGACAACACCCAATCATCCTGCACACGCGGCAAACGATGCAGGGCGGCCAGCACTTCGGCGGCGCGCTCGTCGTGCCCCGCCCCGGCGAGCAGCAGACTGCCCAGCACGGCCAGCGCGGGGAATCGCTCCATCGTCACATACACTCCAAGCGCATCCAGCAGTTCCACCAAGGTCTTATAGTGATCACGCGCTGCAGCTTGATCCCCGACGTGATGCGCGGCGAGGATCAGCCCGATCGTCGCATGCAGGCGCGCGTCGCCGATCCCCCAATCCTGCGGCGCGTGGATCGCCAACGCCTGCCGACAGCGACGTTCCCCCTCCGCGTAATCGGTCTCGGTGACGATTTGCAGCAGACCGCTCCATGCCAGCGTGGCCTGGGTGTTGGAGGGCAGCGCCAGCCGATCCGCAATGCGTTCGGCTTCCACCGCCCGGCTTTGGGCTTCGGCAAAGCGTCCCTGTTGAAACGCCCGTTCGCTGCCGATCAACATGCTCCACGCGAGCCCTTTCAGGTCGCCGCGTTCGCGCTGAATCGCTTCGGCTTCCGCCGCATACGCCTCCGCCGCGCTGGAACGCCGCTCCCAGAACGCGATCCGCGACAAATGCAGCAGATTCCACGCGAGGCCGTTCACATCGCCGATCTCACGCTGAATGGCGACGGCTTGCTGATGCAGCGGCAGCGCGTCGTTCATGTTCTCTTCGATCACGGCGAGCCAGGTCAGCAGTTCGGCGCTGTAGAACTGGTCATTGAGTTCACTGGCAATGTCATAGCTTTCACGGAAAGCAGCGGTCGCCTTCGGAGAGGCGCAGTGTTCGCTTTGCACCATGCCGAGCATGTACAGTGCGAAGCTCAGTTCGCGCGGATCGTTGTGGTCACGGAAGAAGCGCACCGCCTCTTCCATCTCCTGCACGACGGGAGCGCTCAGGTAGGAATCATCGAGCAGACCGAGCATGATCATGCGGGTGCGGCGGGCACGCGCGCGGTAGAACAGCACCAGATCCAACGCGGCGAACTGATCGGCGGCAGCGCGGAACAGCGCTTCGCCTTCGTGAAAACGCGCGCGCATGTCGCAGAAGAAGTTGATCGCTTCCAGCATCGGGTGGAGCACGCTGATCGCCCGCTGGGCGACCGCCCAAGCCCACGCCGCGCGGATATTCTCGAAGTCGCGTTCCAGTTCCGCCAGTGCTGCCGACTGACCGCCGCGCTTGATGCCCGCTTCGCAGCGCGCCACCAGTTCCGCGTAGAAGGTCGCGTACGTCCGGCTGAGCATCTCCGTTTCGCCGGAGTCGGCGAGGCGTTCAGCAGCAAATTGGCGCACGAGCTCGTGCAGGTCATAGCGCCCGGTCGCGGCGCTGCGATACAACCATGATTTGTCGACCAGCGCGGAGAGCGCGTGGAGCGAGGCGTCGGCGATCATGGCGGCGGCCTCCCGCGTGAAGCCGCCGCGAAACAGTGCCAGCTTGCGCAGCACGGCCTGTTCACCCGCGGTGAGCCGCTCCCACGACTGATCCAGAACGGCGCGCATGCTGCGATGGCGCTCTGGCACGTTGCGCGCTGACGTTTGCAGGATGTCGAGGCCGCGCTCGATCTCCGTCGCGATCTCGGCGCAGCTCAGCACGCGCGTCCATGCGGACGCCAGTTCGAGCGCCAACGGCATGCCCTGCACCAACGCGCAAATGTGATTAATCGCCGCTTGCTCGTCAGTGAATGAGAAGGCGGGCTGCACGCGCCGCGCGTTCTGCACGAACAACTGCACCGCGCCATAGTCAGCGTCGTTGACGCCATCGTCACCCGGCGGAAACGTCAGCCCACCGACCTCGTACACCCATTCTTCGACCAGATTCAGGCGTTCGCGCGACGTGACGAGGACTTTGATGTGCGGAGCACGCGCCAGCAGTTCGCTGATCACCGCCAGTTCGTCGAGCAGATGCTCGGCGTTGTCGAGGATGAGCAGCAGCGTCTTGGTGTGCAGATACTCGCTGAGCTGGTCAATCGGGTCGCCCCCGGCGAAGAACTGAAAGCGCAGCGCCTCACCGACCGCCAGCATGACGGAGTCCGTCGGGCAGAGGGCTTGGAGCGGCACAAAGTACGCGCCATCGGGGAAATGCTCAAGCTGCGCCGCCGCGGTTTCGAGCGCAAGGCGCGTCTTACCGACTCCGCCCGCGCCGACGAGCGTGATCAAACGAGTGGCGGGCTGCGTGAGGATCTGCGCGATCTCGACCAGTTCGGATTGGCGACCAACAAACGGTGAAGTCAACACGGGCGTATGACGTACAACCATCAAACAGCCCCTTTCTAACAGGGTTCAGAACGGCTCAAGTATACCACAGTTTGAAACGTCTGTGCGGTTTTTGGAGCAAGCAGATTCGCCCGTTCAGCCAAGGACGTTTGACGATCTGTGCGCCTTACGCGCCCGGACTGTGTATAAAAAGCGGTCAATCATTCTTGGGAGCGCGCATGGCGGTTTGGAAACGGGGATTGAAGTCAACGAGCTGGATTGTGAGCATGCTCTGCCTGCTCTACGGCGGGCTCACGGCGGGGTACGTGCTCGCCCGCTTGATCATCGGTGAGCGCTGGTCGCTGGTCGAACTGGCGAACAGTCTCATGCCTAACCCGCTGCTGCCGCTCTTCATCGCGGTGCCGATCCTGCTGGTGCTGCGACGCTGGCGCTGGTCGTTGATTTATGCGCCCGCTGTGATCCTCTTCACCGTTCAGTACAGCCCCTTGCTGCTGCCTAACCCCGGCGCGTCCGTTGAGGCGCCGCACCTGCGCGTGCTGACCTATAATCTCGGCTCGGTGGTGGAGGATGCCGAACACACAGCCGATGTGATCCGCGCCGCTGACGCACACATCGTCGCCCTGCAAGAGCTGCTCTCCCCGGTCGCCCTCCGCTTGCAGCGCGACCTCGCAGATTTGTATCCCTATCACGCGCTGCACCCGACCGATAATTATGCGCGCGGTGTCGGGTTGTTCAGCAAATACCCGATCACCGACGATACATACCTCGATCAGATCATCCTCGGGGGGCAGCAAACGCGCATCGCGCTGGCCGCCGGCACGACGATCACCGTGTTGAACGTGCATCCGGTCGCGCCCGCGGCGCGCCTGTTTGGCATTGAGTCGACGCTGCGCAGTCAGGAGATCAGCTACGCGCTCGACCGCGCCGCCCAGGTCACCGATCCACTGCTGCTCGTGGGCGATTTCAACATCACCGATCAAACCGACGATTATGCGCGCATCGCCGCCCGCTATGGCGATGCCTTCCGTGTCAGTGGGACAGGTTTCGGCGCGACCTTCCCCAACTTCACCCGCTTCGCCTATCGCTTGCGCTGGCTGCCGCCGATTATCCGCATCGACTACGTGTTTTATGATGCGAACTGGCAAGCGATCAGTGCGTACACCTTGGGCGATCACGGTGGTTCGGATCACTATCCGGTGCTGGCGGAACTTGCTTTCACGGGTGGGCAGGCAGTCGCGCAGAGCGGGAGCTGATTCAGGTATACAATGGAGGGTAGTGGCAGACAAACATTTTCACAGGAGAATGTCCACCATGCTGCTCGAACTGCTGTTTACCCTCCTCATTGGGAACAACCCTCATCCGCGAACATTCGCCACGCTCACGAGCGCGATCCTGCTGCTGATCGCCAGCCTGTTTGTACTCGGTATTGGCGTATTGGGGGACTACGGGGGCTTTACCGCCGCAGATCTATTCATCCTTCTGGGGGGAATAGGCCTGCTGACGGCGCTCATTCTGTTCATGCGGGTGCTTGGTTGGCGCGTGCGTCAAGTGTCCGCGCACCTTGAATTAACGCAGCGTACCCCAGCGAATCCCCGTGCCATCATCGAGGCTTTGCGCGTCGATGGGGACTTACAGCTCGACACCAGTCCGCTCCGCGGCGCGAACTGGGAAGGGGCGGACTTGCATAAACTGAATCTCGGTGGCGCGTATTTGCGGATGATCGGCTTGGAGCGGGCGAATTTGCAGGGGGCCAATCTACGGGGCGCGAATTTGCGCAGCGCGCGCCTCGATCAAGCCAACCTGCGTGACGCCGACCTCAGCCGGGCGAACCTGTGCTATGCGCGGCTCGTCCACGCTGATCTGCGCGATGCCTGCCTACAGGACGCGGATTTGAGCACCGCCGACCTCACGACTGCCCAATTGGACGGAGCCGTACTAACCGGGGCAAAATTCGACGCCTTTACCACGCTGCCCAACGGCCAAAAATGGACGCGCGACACGGACTGGTCACGCTTTGGTGCGGACACCCGGCAGCGACCGAGCACTCCACCCCCGGGCGATTCGTTCATGTCTGCGCGCTGAAGCCCGACGGAGGCCGCTTCACTTTGTCAGCACGTGCTTCGCCGTGATCTGAATGCCGCCGCGCCGCCGCTGTTCGAGCGTCACCGTGCAGCGCTTGGGCTGCGTCACGGCGAACAAGTCTTCGCACAGCTTGACGGCGAGATCTTCGCAGAAGATCGCCTGATCGCGATACGTCTCCAGATACAGCTTGAGCGTTTTCGTCTCAATGCCGATGCCGTCCGCTTCGAGGTCAATCGTCGCCTCGTAAAAGTCCGGCTGTCCGGTGACGGGACACATCGAGGTCAACTGGTCGCTGTGATACTGAATGAATCCGCATTTCGTCGGGATCGGGTCGAGGCGTTCGAATTGTGTGACGGGCTTGCCGAGTGCAGTAAACTTCTGCTCCATTATTCACCTCTGGACGCTCAGGCTGGACAGCACCAGTATACGCGCCAGACCGACAGTGAGAAAAGATCAAGCGATGGCGAAAAAAGTCTATGTGGCGGGGCCGCTGTTCAACAGCCTCGAACGCGGGTATCTGGAGCAGATCACCGCGGCGCTGGAGCAGGCGGGCTATGACACCTTCTTACCGCACCGTGACGCGGGTATCCTCGGCGATTTATCCGATATTCGCGAACGGCGGCGCATTTATCATGGCGACCTCGCGGCGCTGGACGCGAGCGATCTGCTGGTCGCGCTGCTGACGGGCGCGGATCACGACTCGGGGACGTGCGGCGAGCTCGGCTATATGGTCGCCAAAGGCAAGCCGTGTTTTGGCATCACCGACGACGTGCGCCGCCTCAACAATCTCATCTGGGGTTTGTGTCACGAAGGCGAATGGATCGCCAGCGACATCCCGGCGCTCCTCGCGCTTGTCCAGCAGCACGCCCCGGCCTAGCTCATGGACATTCAGACGATTGAACTGATCTCGATGCGTGCATGGCCCGCGCTCGAAGAAGTCGACTATGACGGCTGGCGGCTGCGTTCCGCCAAGGGCTATACCGGACGCGCCAACTCGGTTTACCCATTTAGCGCGGGGATGGTTGCGCTGGATGAGAAGATTGACCACTGCGAACGTTTCTATGCCGAACGCGGTTTGAAGACCCGCTTCAAGCTGACGGCGCCGCGCAGCCTGCCGAACTGGATCACGCCCTCGAAGCGCGCGGCTACACCATCATCACGCCGACCAACGTGCTCACGCTCGATCTGATGCAGCTGGCGGAGGAGCCCGCACCAGCCAACATTCGCCTGAGTTTAGAAGCCACCTTCTCTGAAGCGTGGCTGGATGCCTATGTGCGGCTGAGCGGCGTCAACCCGGCGTTTCATTCAATTGCGCGCCAACTGCTGCAGCGGGCGACCGCGCACACGATCTTCGGAGCGGCCTACGATGGCGATCAGATCATCGCCGTGACGCTTGGCGTGCGCGACGGGGAGTGGATCGGCCTGTACGACGTGGTGACGCAGTTGGAACGACGCGGTCAGGGCATCGGGGGCGCGCTGATCACGCAGGTGCTGCGGCAGGGACAGGTCAGCGGGGCGACGCGCGGGTATTTACAGGTGCTGGGCACGAATGCGCCCGCGTTCCGGCTGTATACGCGGCTAGGCTATCAAATGCTGTACACGTACTGGTATCGCCTGCAGAGGTGAGGCTCGACAGTAAGTTTGGAACCAGCGGACGCAATGAATTGCGTCCCTACGAGAAAATCGCTCTTGTGTAGGGACGCGATTTATCGCGTCCGCAATCTCCCAAAACCAACCGCTAACCCATTTTCACGATATTTTACGCCCTTACCGACCTGCCTCGCCCGCTAACGGGCGGGGCAATCCCCACCACTTTAGCATCCAAACGGCACGGTGATGTTGAACGCATTGCCCGCGTCGTACAGGTCATAGCGGATCAGCACCGTCCCCGTGACGGGGAGCTGGCGGTCGAAAATCACCACGTTGTCGACGTCGAGGTTCAGGTAAAAGCGCGTGACCGCATTCTTCGCCGGCGTGATCCACAGTTCGCCGCTCTGGTAGGTGATGCTGCCGCCATCGCCCACGCGCAGCGCGGGCAGCACGAGGTCTGCCGGGTCGAAGCTGTAGTAGTACGAGTCTTCGCCGTTGATGGTGGCGCGGCGACCGCCGGGCGTGGCGGTGCTCACCCCGCCGACGAGCGCGCCCGCGCTCAACGCGGCGGCGGTTTCCGCGGCGTTCGCGGCTCCGGTCAGGCAGAGGCCGTCACGCACGAGGAAGGCATCCGGGCCGAGGCGCACGGCTTCGTAACTGTTGTTCTCCGTCTGGCCGACCAGTTCGCCGGAGGTGCTCAATATCACGCGCCGCGCTGATGCCACCTGATTAAACCAGACTTCCGCCTGCGCGGTGGCGCTCGTCTCGCGCGGTGTGCGCGCGAACACCCCGTTGAACTCCAACTGCACCACGTAGCGATACCCGGCCAGCTCGTTCAGGCGGTTGTCGACGCTGGCGAAGGCGGTCACCAGGCGGTTGTAGGGCGTCGGCGGCGCGAATTGGGTCAGCGGCAGCGACGTGGCCACGCCTTCGACGGAGGCCTGCGTCGGCACGTCTTCGGGGCGCTGACCGCGCCCGGTACACGCGGTGAGGATCAGGATGGCGAGTAAAACGACAGCTAGTCTGCGCATGGTGTTCTTTCGCCCCGGGTAGTGCCCGCCGCCGATCATGGCGTGGGGTCGGGTGCTGATTCATTGTAATCCAAACAGCGTCTACAGCAAGTCGCCTAAATCTGCTAGAGTTATGTATCTCCATCGTGATAATGATCACAAGGTGAACCATGCCGCTACCTGATTCAATATTGGTGATTGGACATCGCAACCCGGATACGGACGCCGTCGCTTCGGCGGTGGGCTATGCGTGGCTGCTCAACAGCCTGGGCGGTGACAAATATGTCGCCGGGCGTACGGGGCAGCTCAATGCGCAAACGGCTTTCGCCTTGCAGCGCTTCGAAGTGGAGTCGCCCGGTCTGGTGACCGATGTGCATCCACGCGTGGGCGAATTGAGCGAGACGGTGCCGTCGCTGCGCAAAGGGCAAACGCTGCTCAACGCCTGCCAGGCCATCGCGCGCACGCGCCGACCCGCGCCGCTGCTGGATGAAGAGCGTCGTCCGATTGGCTTGCTCTCCGGCGCGGGACTGTTTGCGAACCTCGCGGACGCCCTCAGCTCGACTTCGGTGCTGGCGCTGGCGAAAGAGTTTGATCGCCCTGCCGAAACGGCCATCGATCACACCAGCGTTGTGCTCAACTGCAATGACTTCGTGCGCGACGTCATCCCGCAGGTTGTCCGCTCCGAACAAGACGACTTCATCGTCGTGGATGATGAAGGCCAGTACCGCGGCCTGTGCCGCAAAGCGGCGCTCATGTCGCCGCCCGTACGCCGCCTCGTGCTCGTCGATCATAACGAAGCCGGGCAAGCCGTCTCGGGCGCGGACGGGGCCGAGGTGGTTGAAGTGCTCGATCATCACCGCTTGAGCGCGCTGCCGACCGCCGTCCCGATCCGCTTCCAGATCGAACCCGTCGGGAGCTGCTCGACGCTCGTCGCCGAACGCGCCGTCGAACTCAATAAATCCTTCCCGCCCGCGCTGGCTGGCCTGCTGCTGTGCGGCATTTTGTCGGATACGCTGGTCTTCCGGTCGCCGACCGTCACCGCGCGTGACCGGGTCGCCGCTTATCGTTTGGCGCGGCTGGCGAATCTGGTTGCCGAGAACGCCACCGAAGATCAGGTCACCGAAGCCATCGATCAGCTCGGCGAAACCTTGCTGGGCGCTGGCGCGGGGCTGGGCACGCGTCCTGCTGACGAAATCATCAGCACCGACATCAAGTTCTACGAAGAAGGCGCGCTGCGCGTCGGGTTGGCGCAGACCGAAGTGACCAACTTCTCCGAACTGAACACGCGCTTACCGGAACTGCGTGACGCGCTGCTCAAGCTGGCCGATGGGCAGAAGCTGGCGATGGCGCTGCTCATGGTGACTGATGTCGTGCGCGGCAACAGCCGCCTCGTCGCCGTTGGTCAGCCGCGCCTGCTCACCGCGCTGCCGTACACGCACATCAGCGACAACCTGATGGATGCGCCCGGCGTCATGTCGCGCAAGAAGCAGCTTTTGCCTGCCGTGCTCGCCGCCCTCTCCGAACTGGCCTAAAGTCGGCTCTCGGAAATTATGGTGTAGGGGCAGACCTGTGTGTCTGCCCGTTTGTGGGCGCACACGTAGGTGCGCCCCTACACTCGTTCCTAGATTTCTTTCGAGAATTGGCTTAAGTCGCCCGCCCTGCGTCACCAGAGGAGTCGCCCATGCCCCACGTCGAACAGTCGATAGACATGCTTGTGCCGCCGGAAGTCGTGTTCGCCATCATCGCGCACCAACCGGAACGCATGCCGGAATGGTGGGCGGCCTTCGATAAGCAGGAGCGCGTCACGCCGCCGCCCACCGCCAGCGGGTCGATTTCGCGCTACGTCTACAACATGCTGGGCATGCGCATCAAAGGCGAGCATCAGGTGATACAGTATGACGAAAATCGGCGGCTGGTCGTCAAAACGCTCAGCGGCATCGACAGTATGTTCGAATTCGGCTTCGTGCCCACGGAAACCGGGACGACTGTCATGCTGCGCGTCGCCTACAGCCTGCCGGGATCGGTGTTGGGGCAGGTGCTCAACCGCCTGACCATCGAGCAGAAGAACGAGCGGGATCTCATTACGGCGCTGGAAACGCTCAAAGCGCTGGCGGAAGCGGAATACCAGCCGAAAACCTAATTTCTCCCTAAAAACGCTCGAGTGCTAGCGGGCTCAAGGTTTTAGCTTGATCAGGCGTGCTAGAATGCCTTAGACATCGACGTTTTATGGAGACATAACAGCTTATGGCCTACAAAATCGACTACCTCGTTCCCCAACGCGTCTTAACGCTGCTGGCATATGGAACAGTCGAGGCTGTGGACTTCGAAACCCTGCATCTCGACAGCTTCCGCCTCATCGACGAGGGGAGCGCCCCGGTGCATACCATCTCCCTGATTGACCCCCAAACCAAGTATGAAAAGAACCTGACCACGCTCATCGAGATGCTGAAAGGGCCAGCCAAACTTCACCCGGATGCGGGTTGGGTCGTGCAGGTCAGCGAACAACCAGTGCACCGCTTCATCGCCAACCTGACGTTTCAGGCCGTGTACAAGAACGCGCGCTTCCACACGGTCAAGAACCTGCGGGAAGCGCTCGAATTTCTCGTGGATCGGGACACGACGCTGGCTGGACTGGATATCGAGGCTGCTCTCGCGCAGTATGCTGCGTGGCAAGCTGTGACCGTCAGTTAGCGCTGGCGCATATGCTAGTCTTTATTCACATCTTGTAACAATACTGTTACAATGGGCAGTATCGAACGTAAGCAAAGACTTGATTACAGGAATCCCATGGGCTACAAGGTTGACTACATCGTCCCTCAGCGCGTGATGGTGACTTACCTTTATGGGTATATCGAAGCTGACGACTACAATGCGATTCAGGAAAGAAGTTTTGGCCTGATGGATGCCGGAGTCGCGCCCATTCACACCATCTCCGTGGTTGATCCGCACATCAGATATGCGCGCGATCTCAAAACCCTCGTCTCGATGATGAAGGGGCTGGATCGACTGCATGAGAAGGCGGGATGGCTCATCCAAGTCAGCGACAATTCCATGCATCGCTTTATCTCGGCGTGGGCGCTGCAAGTTGTCTATAAGAATATGCGGTTCAACACGCTCGACTCGTTCGAAGCGGCGCTGCGCTTCCTGCATGATCGCGACAGTACTCTCGCGGATATGGATATCCCCGCGCTGCTGGCCGACTACGCCGCGTGGAAACCCGTCGTCGACGAACGTTCCTAAATCCTCGCACGCATAATTTAGCCCGTCAATTAGGGATAAACAGCTGCACCGTGGCTTCCGTGCCCAGCCGACCCCACCCCCGGACCCTCCCGGAATTCGGGGAGGGGAGACAGATTTTCCCCTCTCCGCTTGCGTGGGAGAGGGGCAGGGGGTGAGGGGAACGACTTTAGAAACAGATTACTTTGATCTCACCTTATCCCTAACTGACGTTATTTAGCCCGTCATGAACGCCCCGAATGGCTAGGTTGACGGGCTTTCTGCTTCCCTCCTATAATGTCCCTAACCGTCGTGATAGGGAAGCCAAATCATGAATAAAAGGATGGTCGAATTCATCCGCGCGCTGCGCGCCGCCGGAGTCCGTATCTCCTTAGCGGAAAGTCTCGACGCGATGCACGGAGTCGACGCCGTTGGTCTGGACACCAAAGATCAGTTCCGCTCCGCCCTCAAAACGACGCTTGTCAAAGAAGCCCGCGATACCGAAAAATTCGACTACTACTTCCCGCTGTTCTTTGGGTCGCAGCAGCCCGACATGCAGGACTCGACTGAGGGCATGTCGCCAGACGACCAACAGAAACTCGACCAAGCGATGGAAGCGCTCATGGGCGACAAAGACGCCCTGCGCGAACTCCTCAAACAGCTCTTGCAGGGGCGGCAGTTCAGTCAGGATCAAATGGATCAGGCGGCGCAGCAGTCCGGGCTGAATCAGGCCTCGGATATGTCACAGCGCCCGTGGTTTGAACGCCGCATGCAGCGCCAGTTGAACATGCAGCAGATCCAGCAGTTGATCGAAGAACTGCTGCAGGAACTCCAACAGATGGGGATGAGCCGCGAACAACTGCAAGAACTGCGCGAAATGCTCGAACAGAACGCCGAAGGTTTGAGCGACCAAGTCTCGCAGTATGTCGGCGCGAGCCTGGCGGAACGCATGGCGAATCGCGAACCCGAACCCAAACCTGATCTGCTGGATGTGCCGTTCACGCGCCTGAGCGAAGACGATATGCAGCACCTGCGCGACGAGATTCGCCGTTTGGCGGCGCGTCTGCGCTCACGGGCGGCGCTGCGCCAGAAGCACGCGAACGCGGGCACGCTCGACCCGCGCCGGGTGATGCGCGCCAACATGAAATACGACAGTGTGCCGCTCGAACTTAAATACAAGACGACGCACGTCAAACCGCAGCTCGTGCTGATCTGTGACGTAAGTACTTCGATGCGCTACTGTGCCGAATTCCTGCTCACGCTGATCTACGAATTGCAGGATCAGGTCGCCAAGACCGACAGCTTCATCTTCATCAGCGACATCGTCGACATCAGCATGGACTTCAAAGAGCATCAACCGATGGAAGCGGTCGAAAAGGTGCTGACCGAAAATCGCCCCGGCTACTACAACACTGATCTCGGCAACAGTCTTAACACCTTCAAGCAGGAGCACATGGGGCGCGTGACCGGCCGTACCACCGTGATCATCCTCGGCGATGGGCGCAACAATTACAACGATCCACGCCTCGACATCATGTCGGACTTGAATCGGCGGGCGCGGCGACTGTTGTGGTTTAACCCGGAACCGCCGTCGCAGTGGGGAAGCGGTGACAGCGATATGGTACAATACGCGCCATTGTCTAGCGGCGTGTACAAGGTGAGCAACCTGCGCGAACTGGCCGCCGCCGTCGATAAAATCCTTACGGATGGTTGATGAGCACTAAGATCCCCTTCAATAAACCTGCCATGGTCGGCACTGAGATGCAGTACATGGCGGATGCCTTGCAGCGTGGGCACATTTCTGGCGACGGCTACTATACGCGCCGCTGCCATGCCTTGTTTGAGGAACAGCTCGGCGTCAAAAAGGCGTTGCTGACGACCTCCTGCACGCACGCGCTGGAAATGTCGGCGCTCATCCTCGGCATTCAGCCGGGCGATGAAGTCATCGTGCCCGATTTCACCTTCGTGTCGACGGTCAATGCCTTTGTGCTGCGTGGCGCGACGCCCGTCTTCAGCGATGTGCGCCGGGACACGCTCAATCTGGACGAAACCAAGCTCGAAGCGTTGATCACGCCGCGCACCAAGGCGATTGTGCCCGTGCATTACGCGGGCGTCGCCTGCGAGATGGATGCGATCATGGAGATCGCGAATCGGCATAACATTCCGGTCGTCGAAGACAACGCGCACGGGCTGTATGGCTGCTACAAAGATCGCTATCTCGGCACGTTTGGCGTGATGGCCACGCAGAGCTTCCACGAGACCAAAAACTTCACGTGCGGCGAAGGCGGCGCGCTGCTCATCAATGACCCGCGCTACGTCGAACGCGCCGAAATCATCCGCGAGAAGGGCACGAATCGCAGCCGCTTCTTCCGCGGTCAGGTCGATAAATACACGTGGGTCGATGTGGGGTCGAGCTTCCTGCCGTCGGATCTGCTGGCGGCCTACCTGTACGCGCAGTTGGAACGGCGCGACGATGTGCAGGGGAAACGCGCCGCGATCTGGCAGCAGTACGGCGATCAATTGCCGGGGTGGGCGGCGCAGAATGACGTGCGCCTGCCGATCATCCCTGAGTACTGCGAGCAGACCTATCACATGTTTTACCTGCTGCTGCCTTCGCTTGATGCGCGCACGCGCCTGATCGAGCACCTCAAGGGGCAGGACATCCTGAGTGTGTTCCACTACTTGCCGCTGCACTTGTCCGATATGGGGCAGAAGTATGGCGGTCAGCCCGGCGACTGCCCGGTGACTGAAGACATCAGCGACCGCCTGCTGCGGCTGCCGCTGTACTACAACATGACCTCGGAGGAGCAGGAGCGCGTCATCGACGCGATCACAAGCTTCAAGGTCTAGGTCGCTGCTCGCGAAATCAAATACAAACGGACGCCATTAGCGGCGTCCGTTTTGTTTCTGCTGGTGTCGATCCTTACAGAATCAAAAGGGACGAGGCACTGCCTCGTCCCTACATGTGCGGTTGATACGGATTTACTTGCTGCCGCCGAAGCCGCCGCGGCTGCGCGTGTTCGGGTTGTTGTAGCGCCGCGCGCCGCCGCCCTTGCTGCCGCCGCTCGAGCCGCCACCGAAGAAACTGCGCTTCCCACCGCCGCTGCTCGATCCGCCGCCGCCGAAGAAGCTGCGTTTGCCGCCGCCGCTCGACCCGCCGCTGCGCGAGCCGCCGAAACCGCCGCGCGATTCTACATCGGGATCGTCATACTGCGGCGTTTCGTCCCCGGGTTGATCATAGTAGCCGCCGCCGCGCCGACCGAAAAAGCCGCCGCCCTGGTTGCCACCACTTCCACCACCATAGTTGCTGCCGCCGAAGCCGCTGCCGCCAAAGCCGCTGAACAGCCGCGGCAGCACCATCAAACCGACCACTACAATTACGCCGAGAATACACAGCGTTCCGAGATCTAAGTCCATCGTTGTTTGCCCCCTTCTATTGAACCTGGAAACTTACCCGTTCACCGGGGTTGCCATTGACGATAATCTGCGCTTCGTATACGCCCGGTTCCAGACTGCCCGCTTGATCGGTCGCCTCGAACACGAAGTAGATGCACGTGTTGTCGTAATCGCGGTCAGCCGTGATCACGTCTGCGTCTTCAATGGGTTGGCCTTCGCGGAACAGGCGGGCGAACACCGTCGTCCCCGCAGGAATATCACTGTCTTCAACCACGACGTACACCTCATCGGTTGCGGCAAACTGATCGCTGGTGTCCACCGGGCAGCCATCCGCGTCAATGTTGGACGAGACGACCACGCGCCCTAACGCGACTCCGCCCGTGGTATTGCCTTCACCGGCAATCGGCGGATTATCGGAGAAGCCTTCGGCAGTCGGGGCACTGAATGGCATCGTCGTCGCGACCCCATCATTGTTATTCCCCTGACCCCCGAGTAACTGCGAGCCGACCACCACCAACACCAGGATGATGAGGATGCCAATGGCAATCGTGCGCCCACTGAGGCGACCCATACGCAACTCCTTATTTATGTCATTTGTAATTAAGTAGAGTATAAACGAGGAGTTTCAAGTATTACATTAGAGGTTAAGGAAAGAATCGCAGCTTGAGCGCCAACTTGCGGGGATGATCAGCCGCGTGCCTAGCGCACCATTTTGACGATACGATCATGCCCGGCGTAATCGGGAAGGACTTCGGCCAATGCCGGGTTAAGCGTTTGCGCGATTTGCAGCGTCGCCGCGCCTTGCCCCGCGCCGATCTCCAGCAGAATCAGCGCGCCGGCCTGGGTTACCTGCGGGATTTGCGCGATCAAACGGCGGACGAGATCGAGGCCGTCGCCACCGCCATCGAGCGCGAGGGTCGGCTCGTAGCGGCTGACTGCCAGCAATGGCACTTCGTCGGCGGCGATGTAGGGCAGGTTCGCCATGAGGAGATCGAACTGGCGGTCGAGCAGCGGCGTGAGCAGATCGCCCTGCATAAACCTGACGCGGGCGCTGTGGCGTTCGGCGTTCTGCCGGGCGACCGCCAGCGCCGCCGCGCTCACATCGACCGCGTAGACATCGGCCTGGGGGACGAGCGCCGCGAAGGTGACTGCCAGCGCGCCGCTGCCCGTGCCGACATCGACCGCGCGCACACTGGATCGCGGTTTGGCCCACGCCAGCGCCTGTTCGAGCAGCAGTTCGGTCTCCGGGCGCGGGATCAACACGGCGGGCGTGACGGTGAAGTCGCGATCATAGAAGGCACGCCGCCCGAGGATGTAGGCGATGGGTTCGCCCGCCGCGGCGCGTTCCAGCCACCCGCGAAAACGCTCCGCTTGCTCGGGTCTCACGACCGCTTCGGGATGCGCCAGCAAGTAGCTGCGCTCCACGCCGAGCACCGCCGCGAGCAGCACATGGGCGTCAAGGCTGGGAATACGCGGACGCGCTTCCGTGAGCAGATCGCGAATAGTGGTGTCGGGCATCGGGGACTCCAGTGGGCAACAGTTGGTGGAAATTTCAACCTCACCCCTGTCCCCTCTCCTCTAGGAGAGGGGAAACACGCAGGGTTTTTAAGTCCCCTCGCCCTCGGTAGAGGAGATTGAGGAGTGAGGTTAAGCGGTCTTGATTGTACACAACGCCTGACGAATTTCGCCCAGATGATAGGCGCAGTGCGCCAGCACGCCGAGCGTCCCACCAATCGCGTCCTCATTGTTGAAATCGGGCATCGCTTGAATGAGCTGCTTGATCTGATCGTAGGCGGTGCGCAGTCGCTGCTTGCTCGCTTCCCACTGTTCCGGCGTGACCTCGCGCACCGTGCGCCAGATCTCGCCCCAGTCGGTCTTGCTGTGGTCGTTTTCCGCAACCCATTTATACGTGCGTTCCAGATAGAACGCCGTGTGATTCACCTGCGCGGCGAGCGTCGCGCAGTTTGCTCCAACCGGGCGGGAGGCTTCCTCCGCGCTGACGGTCGCCAGCGTTTCGAACAGCGACGTGTTTTTGTCGAGGAAGACGCCGTGGACGCTGTCAAACGTTTCGTCGAGCAGGAAGAGCATCGCCGCGACGAAGTTCTCGTGCATGGTTTTCGGTGCCGTTGGCTGCGTCATACTTTAGCCGATCCAGTCCACAAGAGCCGGTGGCAACGGCTTGTTCGCAGCGCGAAGGAAAACGCTCAGCTTGGATAGAAAGATCAAGAGCGCCTGCAAATAAATATTGACCTGCATATCGATGGCCGCTGGATAGTCGCCGGGGCGCATGATGGGTTTGGAATCCACCTCTGCGTCTGTATACGCTTCCACCGTGGCTGCCATGTCCGCATCCAGTGCCTTAAGCCAGGTTTTCAGTCGGTCGCTGCTAGTAGCGATTGTTGGATCAGGGTGGCGGTAATCGAAATCTTGCTTAAAGGTCTTGAAGCCTTCCACGTAGGCATGTTCAATTTCGCCCCATTCGCGGATTAGTTCACCCAGTTTCATGTTGCTGCCGCCCGGACTAAAGGCGAGATCAGCATCACTGAGCAGAGCGAGCACTTCATCACGCATCTCGTGAGTCGGTTGAATCCACTGCCAAGTCCCTTGCATCAAGCGATTTGCCATGTGCAGTTACTCCTGTGTACAGAACACAAGTTCTAGTATAACACAGGAATGCCGAAGCGCCGATGATCCGTGAGGAAATTGTAGCAGTCGTGCTGAATCGTTTAAAAAAGAATACATCAGCGCAGCGGTGGCTGCATCACAGCGGCTTGAATCGACTGGCCAGACGTTGAAGATCGGGATTCTCGGCCCTGCGCCGCCCGTATGGGAATGCGAAAATGAACTCCAAAGGTTCAACGTAGATGAGATAATCTGCCACTTGATCGGCTGTGGACTGTGTCACGGTGAATGTCCCAGCCTCGATTTGCAGCCGGGCGATAAATTCCTGTCCAATAAAATGAACGCGATAGCTTTCTGTTACGTGCACAGCGTCTGGTGTCAGCCATGCGGTGAGAATCTCCCACCCATTGGCAAACATCAGGACGGCTTGATGGGGATAGATAACCCAGTCTTTGCCAACTGCTCGGGCGATATCATTGCCATGAATCAACAACTCACCGAGTACCACACTCATCGCTGAAAAAACGGTCAGCTTTGACCCACCATGAAAATCGAAAATCAAATCATCAGGTATGTTTGCAAAGACTTTATCAATGGCGACATTCATCGTGCGGCTGAATTTATCTGCCAGATACAGTGGGTCACGATTCTCGATTTCATTGATAGTAGTAGCATTCAATTCTGCCAATCCATCGGCAGTCGAACTCCGTCGGAGATCATTTACCCCGCGCCGTGCGATCACGACAAGATGCACGACGGTTTCACCAACGTTCCAGTCTAGTCCCGCGACGGGACGCTCAAGATCCTCAGGCGTAAGTGAGGACAACAACGCATTCGTTCGCTCTGTCGCCAGTCGAAGTTCAGTTATCAATGCTTCTCGATTGGAGAATAAACTGGTAACCATTTGGCAATATTCCATTTTGTGGATGAGTCGATTGTCAAATTGTACACCAAGTTTTATTACGTCATGAAATAGGCATTAAGAGAGAGCTGCGGTCATCGCTCAGCGATCTTCATAAAGTTGCTAACGCTTCAGGTGGATAGCGATAATGCCCGCAAACGTACAACTCAATTTTCCAAGAATGTAATTTCCTTGAATCCCAAACAAGGTACTTCTTAGCCAGTCGAATCTGTCGCGAAGGAGTTGCTCTCTATTGGTCGAATCCTGCCCTAACTCATGAGTCAGGGCAGGGTCAGCGTGCTGGGCTGGAGTTTACAGCGGGAAGGCGACAAAACGACCGTAGGCCACAATGGCGGCGAGCGCGAGCAGTACGATATTGGGGATCACCATCGGCATCTCACCGCGCCGGATATGTGTGAGCGCCGCGCCGATCATCGTCAGCACCAGCCCGACGGCAGCCAACGGCGTCAGGATCGGCAGAATGCGTGTAACCGCGGGCAGGATCAGCCCAACCGCACCGAGCAGCTCCACGAGACCGATGAGCTTGAGCTGAGTTTCGGAAAAATCATTGGCCCACGCCATGCGTTCGGCGATTTTGGCTTTGGGCTGCGTGAGCTTCATCAGGCCCGCGCCGACGAAAGCGACGGCGAGCAGTACTTGGAGAATCCAGAGTGCGGTGTCCATGCGATTTATCCTTTGGCAGTCATGTGTTGTTTAGGCGACAAGTGTTGTATATTAAGATAAGGAAGCTGTGATTGAAATTCAATCGACAACAACGCGGTTCTGTTGCTTAGGCAACAAAGGAGCAAAAATGTCGCTTAACCCACTGCCCACCAAAGTCGATCCCCGCATCAAACGGACGCGCAAATTGCTTCAGCAGGCGTTTCAGGAGTTGATGACGGACCGGGGATTTCAAGACATCAGCGTGCAGGATATTGCGGATCGCGCCGGAATCAACCGCGCGACCTTCTACGCGCACTTTGAGGACAAGTACGATCTGCTCCGCGCCAGTGTCAGCGATGCCTTGGAACAGCAGCTGCGCGGCGTTTTACCCGAGCATCCATTGTTCACCTTTGAAAATATCTGTCTGCTCGGGACGACCGTTTCCGCCTTTATGGGCCGTTTTTTCGGTCACTGTGGGATGAACAGTCAGAATAGTGAACAGATGCTGGTCGGCATGCAGGTGCAGCAGGATGTGCGCGATCGGCTGGCGGAATGGATCGCGCGCACGCCGACCGCGCTACCCGTGCCCGATGAAGCGGCGCACGCGGTCGCGTGGGTGATCTTTGGCACGGCCATTCAGCAGAGCCGCACCAAAGACAAGGCCGCGCCGGATGCCGCGCTGGCCTTGCTGGTGACGGGAATTGCGCCGTATCTGGCGGAAGACGCTACGAGCCCGCACGCAAGATCTCCACGGTGAGCTGACTGCTCGACTGGTTGCCGACCGCGTCGAAGGCGAACGCGGTGAAGGTCTGCGTGCCAGGCGCGTCGATGCCCCACTCGAAGCCATACGGAGCCGTTTCGTCCGCGCCGAGGAACACGCCGTTCTGGTAGAACTCGACGCGGCTGATCACGAGGTTGTCGCGCGCGTCGGCTTGCAGCGCCACGACCGCGTCACCGGGGAAGCGATAGACTTTGCCAACTTCGACCGACTGTAAGTTGACCGTCGGCGCGACATTGTCGACCGTGACTTGCAGCGAGTCGCTGCTGCGGCTGTTGTCGTTCAGCACCAGGATGAGGCGCAGGCTGTACAACCCATCGAGGCTGCTGGTATCCCACTGCGCAATCGGCACTGCCGAGTCGAACGTCGTCTGCTGGCCGCCAATATCGATCCACGCGTTCGGGCTTAACCCTTGTCCGTACTGCACCTGATAGTAGGCCATATCGCGCGTGTTCATTTCCGCGTAGATGTCGACCACGCCGCCCACATAGTCGAAGAACTGTGGGCGCGTGATATGCACCAGTTCAAAGACCTGCGGCACACTCACGTTGTCGTAGTCGGTCGGCGGCAGCGGCTGATTGTTCGCTTCCCACCATTCGCGCGCTTCGGCAGGCGGTACGAAGTACAGCACCTCACTGCGCGACTCGGCGGGCGTGTTGACCGTCGCCAACTGCCCGGTCTGGTTGTTGACTTCGACCGTTTGCCAGTAAGTATCGACTGTGCGCGGCTGCGTGCCGTCAATGAACAGTTCGCGCCGCACGGGACACATGCCATTCGGCAGCAAGCCAGATTTTTCGCAGACTTGCAGTTCGATGATGCTCTCCGGGCGTTCCCACGGCGTCGGCGTGACGCCGCTGTGCGCCATTTCCATCACCGCGCGCCAGACCGCCGCCGCGCCGCTCATCCCATAGGGATCGAGCGTCATGGCCGCGTTGTCGCTGCGGCCTAAATGCACCGCCGTCACCAACTGTGGTGTGTAGCCGACCGTCCAGTTGTCGAGCTGATCGTTGGTCAAGCCGTTGACGACCGCGCTCGGTCGCGAGAGCGCCAGCGGATTGTCTTCGCCGAGCGTCGCCCAGCGTGTTTCTTCATCCGCCAGCACATCATTGATCAGGTAGGCGAGCTTATTTTCGAGCCGCGGCGTGCACACGTCGAGCGTGCCGCAGCGCGTCGCTTCATCGCGGTCGTACTCCCACACAACCGCGCCGCTTGCATCTTCGATGCGCAGCACGGCGACCGGGTCACGGGCGCGGAAGTCGCGCGCCACCGGTTCGACCGGGACGCCGCGCAGGCTGCCGAGCGAGGCGAACACCGAATAGCTGTAGGCCATATCCAGCACGGACACCGCGCCGCCGCGTTCCAACAGCAGAATGTCGCTGCGATTCTCATCGAGTGTGTTCAAGCCGAGCTGATGCGCCAGCCGCAGAATGTTGGTCATACCGCGCTGATGCGCGATGCTGGCGGCGGGGGGGACGAGCCAGGCACCCATCGCCTCCCGCAGATTCAGCACGCCGCGGAACTGATCGTCCGGGTTGCTGAAGGTATAGATCAAGCCCTGTTCCGCTCCGGGATAGCTGTTCGGCACGTCGTAGACCATCGTCGCGGGCGTGTAGCCGCCCAAAAAGCCCTGCAAATACACGAACGGCTGGAGCGTCACCCCCGGCTCATGTTCCGCGAGGTTGACCGCGCCGACCATGCTCCGGACTTCCCCCGTCTGTGCATCGATGACGATCAGCGCGCCTTCGTCGGGCGGCGCGTCGGAGGTTGTTTCGAGGCGCGGCAGCAGCACCGCGGCGGCGCAGTCTCCGGCAGGCGCTTCGGCATTATTCAGCCGCGCGATCTGCACGTCGAGCACGCAGGCCGACTGGTTGTACAGGTCAAGGTCGAGCGTCGTCACCACGCGCAGATCGCCGCGCGCGATCAACTGGCGACCGTCCATGCCCTGCGCGTTGAGGATCGCCTCGGCTTGGCGGCGCGCATACACAATGAAGTCAGGCGCCAACGGTGGCAGCGTGTTGCCTCGGTCGAGACGGGTGGTCAGGCCCTGCACACTCTCATACGATTCCTGACTGATCGCGCCGATCTCCACCATGCGCCGCAGCAGGTCGGCTTGCCGCCCGCGGGCGGCGGTTTCGTCGTCGAAGGGATTGTATTCGGTCGCGGTCGGGATGGCCGCCAGCAGCGCCGCCTCATCTAAGCTGAGGTCGACGGCGCGCTTGCCGAAATAGGTCTGCGCGGCGGCTTCGATGCCATAGGCTTCATTGGCATAATCGTTGGTATTCAGATGCCATTCGAGGATTTGCTCGGGCGTATAGCGGCGGTTGACCTCCGCCACGAGCGCGATCTCACGGGTGCGCTGTTCCACAATCGATCCGGCGTGCGACAGCAGCACGTTGCGCACCAGGCGCCCGGTGATGGTCGGGTCAGCGGGCAGGGTATCGATCAGCGTGTTCTGCCACAGCCTGACGAACGTTGTTTCGAGACCGGGGTGCGGCGCGACGAGGAAATCGGTGTCCTCGCTGACGAGCGTCGCCGCAATCACGTACGGTGGCAGCGTGGTGAGCGGCACCCACTCACGCTCCACGCTGGTCGGGGTGTAGATCACCGTTTCACCTGTACGTTCGTAGAATTCGGTCGTCCCGGACGCCGCGAACGGATTGGCGCCAAACTCCGGCATGCCCTGAAGCGCGTTGGAGTACAACACGACCGCGCCGCCAATGGCGACCGCGCCGGGAATGCCGATCAGGATGATGGCGGCGATCGAGGCGAGCACTGTCCACACACGCCGCTGCTGGTCACGCCGCGCCTTGCGTTCCTGTCGCTTGTTACGCCGCCGGATAATCTGTATGGCTGAACTCAAAAGGACTCCTGAAGACAGTGGTTAGCTGTTTGCAATTCGCCGTTAGCCAAAGGCGTTGGCAGTTAAGCATGGATGTGAAAGCTATTCATAGCGTGACAGATCTACCCAGTCCGATTCGTCACCCTAGTGCATAAATGTTACAGCAAATCGACTGCTGATCGCCAATCGCTCTCCGTGAATCGGGTTTGCCACACATGCGTTATTCGGGATTAAACCTCAATTATCAGAGCATGAACACTACTGGATTTATTGTTACATTCGTTGTATATTCATTACAACAGGAACATTTCCTTTCGTTAGATTGAGAGAGGCTCACACATGGGTAAAACCAAAATCCTGCTTGTTGAAGATGATCCAGCGATCAACAAGCTCGTCACCGACTATATGACCTCACGTGGTTTCGAAGTCACGTCATTCCTTGACGCGCCGGAAGCTCTCGATCATGTTCAGATGCGTGGTTTGCCACACATTGCGCTGATTGACCTCCAACTTCCTTCCATGCATGGGTTTGAACTCAGCAATCGCCTGAAGTCGATGGCAGATGTGCCGATCATCTTCGTGACCGCCTACAACGATACGGAAACGGTCGTGCAGGGTCTGAAGAAATACGCGGAAGATTTCATCGTCAAGCCGTTTGAACTCCGCGAACTCGAAGCCCGTACGCAGGTCGTTTTGGCGCGTATGCCCAGCCTCGACTATGCCAGCGAACCGATCATTCGCATCGATGATGGTCTGAATATCGACTTCGCCCACAACCGCATTGTCGTGAACGGCAAGCCCTACGGCCTCACGCCGACTGAATCGATTCTGCTGCACGTGCTGCTGCGCAATGCGGGGCGCGTCGTCGAAAACCGCATGCTGATCGCCCGCGTGTGGCCGTCGGAAGAAGTCTACGAAGACACGCTGCGCGTACATATGCACCGTCTGCGTCGCAAGCTCGAAGCCGATTCGCACCACCCGCACTACATCCGCACCGAACGCGGTGTCGGCTACATGTTCACCGTGCGTCCGCCCGAAGGCATCGCCTTTGAAGGCGAAGAAGCGCTCGTCGAAGAATAGCAGCCCCTCTCTGGTCGCGGTCAGCCGGGCGTCGGAAACTCAAATTTCCGCGTCGCTGACCGCGAGGTCTTTCCCCTTGATATTCCGCTCGACATGACAATCTCGCTGAATTGCCCGATAATAGAGGCAGATTGAGTGAGGACTGGCTGATGGTCACGACCCCGAACCTACGCAAAATGACAGTCGAGGAGTTCGACGAGTTCGTGCTGCTCCCCGAAAACACAGACAGACGCCTTGAATACATTGGTGGGAGAATCGTCGAAGTGGTCTCGAACATGTATTGTTCTATTGTTGCCGCGATGATCATCCGATGGTTAGGAAAATACCTGATCGAAAATGGCGATTTTGGCTGGTTGAGCGCACCCGATGGCGGATTCAAAGTACTTGGCGATCGCTACATGCCCGACGTGGGTTTTATCCTCAAATCGAAATATCCTAAAGCACCGCACGAAACGTGGATTAGCCTGCCGCTCGATCTGGCAGTCGAAGTGATTTCGCCTTCCGACGACGAACACGACGTTCGTGCCAAAGCCTTCAATTACCTACGGGCGGGCGCGGTCGTGTGGATCGTCGACCCGGACAAGAAAGTCGTTCAGGTGCTGACACCCGAGGCCGCCCCGCGTCTGCTCACGCTCAACGATACCCTCGACGGCGGCACGCTGCTGCCCGGTTTCACACTCCCGGTCAAAGACATCTTCCCCGAATAGAGTCGGCTGTTTCTAAATCGTATGAATCAAAAAGCGCCAGTCGGTTTGACTGGCGCTTGTCTTATCCGCTACCTTTACTGGGCATTGACCACTGTGCGAGCGTGTTCGGAGGTTGTCACCCGGCGCATCATTTGCGTCTTGGTGACAATCCGCCCGCCGCGCACAGTCGCGCCGATCACCAGCGCCGCGCTGATCAGGATGAAGTCCTTGACCACGTATTGGCCTTCCAGCGTCCACACGAACGGGAACACTTCCCACATGCGACCTGGCACAAACAACAGCGGCGACATTGCGCCCGCCATCTGGAACAGATTCAGGATGATGATGCCACGCAAAAAGCGCCCGGTGATGTAGCCGAAGCCGATGGCGACTTCCATCGCGCCGATGACCGGCACGATGAACCCATCCATGAAGTTGGGCATGAGCGCGCGGATCAGCGGCTCAGCCGGGCTCGCGCCGGGGATAAGTTTCAGCGCGCCAAACCACACAAAGATCACGCCGACCGAAATGCGCAAAAAGGTGATGCCGTGCCGCGCCAACCAGTGCACGACGGTGCGATCCACCGTATCCAGACAAATCCCCAAAAGATCTGCATACCGCTGCAGGAAGCTGTTGCTGTTCATGTGTTGCTCTCCACTTGATGCTGTTTACGGGCATCATTACACCATAATCAGGCAGCGCGATCACCGCACCAACGACCGGAATTCGACTGGTCGTAAAGAGCGAGGCCGTCTTCCGACGCATGACGGATCAGAGGTAGCCACATGGATAATCTGGTCGGAAATTATGCACCGCAAACAAAAAGGACAAGGTTTTCGCCTTGTCCTAATCAATGCGTTTGATGAGGATGCGAAGAGCCATCTAGAAAGGGACTCTCCTCACGGAGGGCAATTACAGACCAGACCCGCTTGCGTGTGTGGTAGAACCGATAAGGATCGTGGTTTTTCAGCAACAGAAATCTCTTTTGATTAATTTTGAACCGCAAAGAATCGATCTCTATCCAGTAACCGGGTAAATTCGCTCTTTGTCCTTTTATTTGCTGATTGATACGTCCCTCAACGGTTTCGACCGAGCCGCGACGGATCGTGTTTAGCGGTCGTACAATGTTCTCGATGTACAGCCATAAAAGGATTGCTCCAGACGCCATACCTCCGACAAGTGCATAAAGTGGACTGTTGGGATACGAGATAAAGATAATTAGCGTCACAAACAACATAAACGGAACTGTTGCCAGCAAAAGCACTTTCCAAGCGTAAATATCTTCTCTAATTATCAGCTTCTGCCGATTACTCATTAGGCCCTTGGAATTGGACTCCAAATCAACCTCGTCAAAATCGAAGGTTTCCATCAACTGCTCAGCGTATTTCTTCGTCTTTTCAGCCATGTTTCCCAACCCCTTCTGTTCTCCATTTATACCGGTGTCGGCATCTATAGGCGAACAAGGTTTTCAGGTCATCAAAGTCTGGGAATAGCTCACGCAGCAAAATAAAAAAGAGGGCGAAGACGCCCTCTCTAAATCCAGACTACAGAAAGACAGTTAGTTCCGGTTCAGCCGGGGGTCGAGCGCGTCGCGCATGCCGTCGCCGAGCAGGTTGAAGCCCAACACCGTGAACATGATCGCCAAGCCGGGGTAGAACACCAGATGTGGCGATGTGAACACGCGGTTGCGCGCTTCGCTGAGCATCGCGCCCCATTCCGGCTGCGGCGGCTGTGCGCCCAAGCCGATGAACGACAGCGCCGCTGCTTCCAGCACCGCGCCGCCGATGCCGAGCGTGCCCTGAACGATCAGCGGCGTGAGCGAGTTCGGCAGAATGTGGCGAAAGAGAATGCGCTCATTCGTCGCGCCGAGGGCGCGCACGGCTGTGATGTATTCAAATTCGCGCGTCGCGAGTACGCTGGCGCGGGCGAGACGGGCATACTGAGGAATCGAGACGAGCGCGATGGCCAACAGCGCATTTTGCAGGCCGGGACCGAGCACCGTGACGATGGCGATTGCCAGCAGCAGCGATGGGAAGGCCAGCAGCACATCCATGATGCGCATGATCACGTTGTCGATCCAGCCGCCGTAAAAGCCCGCAACCATACCGAGCAGCGAGCCGACGAAGATCGCGACGGTCACGCTGGTGAAACCCACGACGAGTGACACGCGCGACCCGTAGAGCAGGCGGCTGAACTGGTCACGTGCGTTGAGATCGAGCCCCATAAAATGCTGCGGTTCGGTCTCCGCGCAGCCGAGCAAATGAATGCAGGGCGCGCGCGCCGGGAGCTGACCCGTATGTCCCGGCTGACCAATCATCGATTGCAGCGGGTCATGCGTGGCAAGGTTGGGCGCAAAAATGGCGATCAGGATGAGAATGACGATCAGGATCATGCCGAGCACAGCACTGCGATTGCGGAACAGGTACTTGAGCGTATCCCGCAGCAGGCTGGAACGAGGTGCTTTCTTGACCTGCGAGTCTTTTTTGAGTTGAGTGACGCTGGGGTTCGCCTGAGCCATTGCTTAACCTAACCGAATGCGCGGATCGAGATAGCTGTAGATGATATCGGTGAAGAGGTTGATCACCACAAAGGCGACCGCAATCACCACCGTGAAGCCCTGCACGAGCGTATAGTCGCGCGCGGTGATGCCATCGACCAGCGTGCGTCCGACGCCCGCCAGACTGAAGATCGTCTCCGTCAGCACCGCGCCGCTGATCAGCAGACCGAAGTTCAAGCCGATGATGGTCACCACGGGCAGCAGCGCATTGCGCACCGCGTGACCGATGACGACGTGCAGTTCACGCAAGCCCTTCGAACGGGCGGTACGCACATAATCCTGATTCAGCGTTTCGAGCACGCTGGAGCGCGTCATCCGGGCGATGATCGCCATGGGGATCGTGCCGACCGCGACGGCGGGCAGAATCAAATGCTGCAGAGCATCGGCGAACAACGCGCCGTTGAGTGTCAAAAGGGAGTTGAGGATATTCAAGCGCGAGAAGAAGATCAGAAGTTGACTCGCATCTTGCCCCTGCGTCACCAGCCCCCACGCTTCATAGAAGGGGATCGCCTGAAAGCCGGGCGACAAGCGACCGGAGGGCGGCAGCGCGAACGGCGTATCTTTGAGGATCACACCGAAGATGTATGCCAGCATCAAACCAAGCCAGAACACGGGCATCGAAACGCCGACGTTTGCGCCGATCATCGTGCCCACGTCAATCGCGGAATTGCGATAGTAAGCGGAAATGATGCCTAAGGGGATGCCGAGCACTACCGCGAACACGAGCGCGGCCATGGCGAGTTCAATCGTGACGGGCAGACGTTCCGCCATCAGCG
Source organism: Candidatus Flexifilum breve (assembly GCA_016717205.1). Lineage (GTDB taxonomy): Bacteria > Chloroflexota > Anaerolineae > Aggregatilineales > Phototrophicaceae > Flexifilum > Flexifilum breve. The sequence goes on along the minus strand of JADKGC010000002.1, from coordinate 74,197 downwards.
ATGTGACCGACACGCTGTAGCGAATGGAATCGCCGAGATTGCCGGTGAGGACGTTCCCAATATACACAGCAAACTGTTCCGGAACCGACCGGTCGAGGCCGTTGCGCGCCGCAAAGGCGGCGCATAACTGCGGGGTAGCGCGTTCACCGTAAATCGCCGTACACGGATCGCCGGGAATGGCGCGAGCGAGGAAGAAGGTTACCGCGAGGATGCCCAGCAGCACCGGAATTGAACTGATCAGACGGCGGAGGATAAATGCGCCCATAGAAGTACCTCAAAAGAGAAGGGCTAAGGTAAAAGGACTGAGGACTGAGCATACACTCAGTCCTCAGCACTTAGTCCTGAAATGGAAGTGTATCTACCGTATTACCCGTTATTCGGCGGGCGCGTTCAAGAACGCCTTGAACAGGTACGTCCAGTAGGTAAAGCTGCCATCGCGCCCAACATGGAGCGGATTCGCGGCGTCCCACTGAACGGCGTAGCTGGTGACCACGTCGTTCGCATCGAGCATCGAACCGTCATGGAACATGACGTTCGGACGCAGGTGGAACGTCCAGGTCAGGCCGTCTTCGCTGAATTCATACGATTCCGCGAGCACCGGGACAACCGCCGTACCAGCGGTTTCGTAGCCGAGCAGCGGTTCGGTGATTTGTTCGCAGATGCGCAGCGCTTCGCCGTCGGTTTCGTCGGCGCAGTACAGACCAGCGGGTTCGCCGTTCTGCATGAAGATGAAGGCATCGTCATCCGGGTCGCTCATGCTGGCGAACGATTCGTTGCCGAGCGGGCTGACATGCGCGCCTTCAATCGCCGCGCGATACGCCACACCGGAACCACCGTTGGCGATGGGGAGCATCGGCGCGCGGTCACGCAGGAGCGCGTTCACCTGACCATACAGGTCGAGGCGGACGGCAGGATCGCTTTCGCGACCAGCCTGATTCAGCAGGTCAATGACTTCCTGATCACGTTCGCCGAACTGGATGGTGCTGCCCTGACCAAAGTGCACATCAAGGAAGTTGGTCGCATCCGGGTAGTCCGCGCCCCAACCAAGCAGATAGAAGGCGAGGTGACCGAGGTCAGACTCGTCGAGGAACGTGCCGGATTCCATCACTTCGATGGTCACGTTAATGCCGACTTCCGCGAGCTGCGCCTGAATGTCCTGCGCCACAATGCCGGGCTGCGGCAGATAGCCACGCACGACGTCACGGTAGTTCAGGGTCACTTCGAGCGGCAGGGTCAGGCCGGAGTCCGCGAGGAGCTGACGCGCCATTTCGGGATCATACGGCAGGGGTTCGAAGCCTTCGGTGTAACCGAAAATCGCCGACGGCATGAACTGGTCGGCCACGGTCGAGCCCGGCGGATAGAAGTTGTCGACAATGCGCTGCTTGTCAATGGCATAGGCCACCGCCAGACGCACATTCTGGTTATCGAACGGCGCGATCATGTTGTTCATGCCGAGGTAGAAAATATTCAGGCCTTCACGTTCGAACAGTTGGAGGTTCGGGTCCGCTTCGATGACCGCGAAGTCGCCGGGGCCGGGGTTGTCGATACCATCAACCGTACCCGCCTGCAGTTCGACCAAACGGGCGGCCGCTTCCGACGCCCAACGGAAAATCATCGTGCCTTCGAAAGCCTTTTCGCCCCAGTAATTTTCGTTACGGGTGAGGACGATTTCGTTGCCGAGTTCCCAATTGCTGAGCGCGTACGGGCCCGTGCCGACCGGGTTACGGAACAGCGCTTCGCCACCACCACCGGTCGAGGCCAGATATTCATCCGGCTGAATGCCGACCGACGAGAAGGCGACCTTCTGCGGGAACGCGCCATCCGGTTCGCACAGCACGAACTGGACAGTCTGGGCGTCAATAGCCGCGATCGACTGAATGGTGCCACCGTAGCTGCAATCGGTCGCCGCATAAGTGATCCAGCCATCCGCAGAGGTGGTCACCGTCGCCTGACCGTCTTGCGCAAAGGCGGGGACGCCAAACGCCAAAACGACAACGAGCATGAGGAGGGATACACGTACTAAAGAACGCATAAAAGTTGTCTCCTGTTAAAAGTTGGTGCGTGACAGCATTGTAATGTGTTTTCGAAAGAACGCAAGACTTCTCCCCAAGCCTAGAGAAAGATGAGTCTTGCAATGAATTTCATACAAATAGGTAAAAAGTCCATCTTTTCTACGGGGATTCGATGTTACAATCGGTTCAAATGTGCCTTAGTGAGTGGAGACGCGCAAGTTATGTCGTCTGCAGCTGTTGATGATGTTCATCTCCCTCCGCGTTACGTTGTAGAAAACTACCGTAAGGCGTACTTGGTGCTGAATGGGTGCGAACCGAGCGTGCGTTACATGGGGAATCAGTGGTACTCCGTAAATGGCGAAACGGTCCATCGTTCCACCATCATGGAAGAAATTCAGCGTCTTCGGTCGCTGGCGCAGACGCGCTCGCTGCAAACCGCCAACAAAAGCGTCATCCAAAAGCTGATCGCGCGCCTCAAGGCGCTGTAATCGGCAAACAGTGTTAAGCATCAAGAGCGCCCACGCGGCGCTCTTTTTCATTGACCAGCGGCGTCCTCGGGCGCGTTGATCGGCAGGCGTACAGTGAACGTGGTGCCGCGACCGGGGGTGCTCTGCACGTCGACGCTCCCACGATGCAGTTCGACCGCGCGCCGCACAATCGATAGGCCGATGCCCGTGCCGCCAATGTCCCCGCTGTTCGCCGCGCGATAAAACGTCTCGAAAATCTTAGGCAAATCTCCGGCAGGGATGCCGATCCCCTCATCGCTCACTTTGATCGTGGCGATGCCGTGCGCGCACCCGACTTCGCAGCGCACATTGCCGCCTTTCGGCGAATACTTGATCGCGTTATTCAGCAGATTCGTCAGAATTTCCCCGACCAGCCGTGGATCGACAAAGGTGGTCTTGCAGCGGATATCCGGCTTAAAGATGATCCGCTGCGATTCGTCCGTCCTGAGGCGCAGACCAGCGATCACGGATCGGCAGACTTCAGTCAGATCGAGGCTCTGTGGTTGGAAGGGAGCGCTGCCGGCATCCAGACGTCCAAACGTGAGAATATCTTCCAGCATGACGGTCATGTGGTCGATTTCAGTCTGGATAGTTCGGAGGCGCAGATCGCGTTCCGGCTCGGACAGGCGGTCACTGTAGCCTGTGAGCAGTTCGCTGGCTGTGCGCACCGTCGCCAGCGGCGTGCGGAATTCGTGGCTCAGGCGCATGATCACGTTCATGCGGAAGGCGCTTAGTTCGCGCTCCCGTTTGAGGGCGGCGCGCAGTTCCTCCTCGACCTGTTCCCGACGGCTGATCTCGTGCTGGAGCGCGGTATTTGCCACAAAGATCGCCTTTTTGCGTTCCTCCGAAATGCGCACGGCGCGCACGAAGCCCAACACACGGGGGACGAGCGGCGGCATGATGATCGCCGTCGAGACGGAAGCGACCGCCGTCACCGCTTTGACGCTGGCGGCTAACCAGTAGGTCGGCGTCCACAGCGTGATCACATCCATGAAGTGGGTGAAGCCGCAGGTGAAAATGAACGCGCCGAACGCCAGAAATACCCACTGGAAAGGGATGTCCTTGCTCGCGCGGTAGACGAGATACGTCAGCGTGATGGAGATGACGGTATACGAGACACCGATCAGCAGGTCAGAGACGCTGTACAGGCGCACGAGCGTCGGAATCCACAGGAAGCAGTGCCCGTGCGGTTCGAATCCATCCGTAGAAAAGACTTGACGACCGGCTGACGATTGCGTAAACAGAACTCCGCCGAGGATGGCGACGAGGACGGCAAAGGCGGTGAGGGACAGGCGCAGGTTTCTAGCCACAGTCCAACCTCGAATTAGTCCGGAATTATAGTTTGAGCGTGTTTGAATGCGCGCTTTATACCACGACTTATAAGTAAAGGCACATGAACCTTTGCTGAATCTGGTGGGCAATTCTTAAAAGACCCTGTGAGATATAACTGACTTAATTGTTCATCACGGAATCCACTTGTAGGATGGTAGTGACGTTGTTCATTGGAGATATTCAGCACTTTGGCGTTTGGCGGTGAAGTAGACTACGAAGACCTGCTCGCACGTTCGCACAAGCAAATGTCGCAGATGCAGGCGCTCTCGGCGCGTTTGGCCAGCATCAGCGACTTGGCAGCGGCCCTCAACAGTGTGGTCGAACTCGATGCGATGCTGCAGATTTTGCGCGACCACACGCCGACACTTTTGACCTACGAACACTGCACGGTGGTGCTGCTGCACGCTGGGCAGTGGTGGCTCTGGGACTTGAGTGGCGCAGAGCTGATGCAGCAGGCCGTGGATGCCGACCGCGATCCCGCGATCGGCTACACGCTGCAGAGCGGCAGCCCGCGCCTCGTGCTCAATAATCGCGACGATGGCCTGCTGGCCGCTTATCCCTCGTACCTCGTCGTCCCCATCCACAGCGCCAATGAGGTGATCGGTACGATCAACTTTGGCGCGCCGGACCTGCAAGCCTTCACCATCGAAGATCTGCGCATTGCGCGGCTGCTGGCCTTCCAGTTTGGGGGGGCGCTGCAAAACGCCGAACGCTTCCACGAACTGCGCCGCATTCAGGAAGCATTGGGGCGCAACAATGCCGAACTGCAGGCGCGCAACGAAGAGCTGGACGCCTACAATCAAATTATCGCGCACGACCTCAAAGCGCCGCTCAATGCCGTTTACGGTTATGCCAGTCTGCTCGCTCTGCTGTCCGCTGAGGAATTCGGCGCGAACGGCGCGATCTACGTCAAGCAGATTATGGACTCCGCTCACCACATGAACGGCATGATCGATCAACTGCTGTGGCTGGCGAAGGCGCAGCATACGGCGCTGACGCTTGTCGACCTGAACGCCGTGCTGATTCGGGTAGCGCTGCGGCTGGAGCATCTGTTTGTGGCGCGCGGCGTGCATCTGGATGTGCAGCCGGATCTGCCGCCCGCGCTCGGTCACGAGGCCTGGCTGGAAGAGATTTTCGCCAATCTGCTCAACAATGCCATCAAGTACATGGGCGATGACCCCGACCCCTACGTGCGCGTACGCGGTTTCGTCGATGGCCCAGTGTGCCGCTACGAAGTTGAAGACAACGGCATCGGCATTGAAGAGGCGAACCTCAAGACCGTGTTTCAGATGTTCGCGCGCTTCAGCCCCGGCGAAGTGGAAGGGCATGGCCTCGGTTTGAGCATCGTCGCGCGGCTTGTTCATCGCCTCGGTGGGCAGGTGGGCGTATCCAGCACCGCGGGCGTGGGCAGTACATTCTGGTTCACACTGCCCGCCAGCGACGAACTGTCAACAAATTAGCACATTCGCCAACGCGTATCCAACTGCAGATTCCTCATTCGTAAGTAAAATAACATCAGGCGTGGATAAGGTTGCTCCGAGCCGATACGACTAACGTTCGCTTCTGCCCCGACCCTCCCCGAATGCGGTTGACGGAGGGACAGTTTTAACAATTGAGGAAATTGTAGGGACGCCCAACGGAGCGTCCGCCGGATGAGGGGCGAAACGGACGCGCCGTTGCGCGTCCCTACCAAACACAGTTTCCCTCAAGCGAGCGCCTTAATGGTGCCTCAAGTTAAAAGTGTCCTTTCCACAACCGAATGCGGAGAGGAAGCTAGGGGTTGAGGGGGGCAGGATCAGATGCGGCTGGATCGACAAGCAGCTTATCCCTAAGTCACGCTAAAATAGAAATCCTGTGCATCTACACTAGACTTGGGAAAGTCGATGGACGCGCAAACCCTCTTTAGAGAAGGCGTTACGGCAGTGCGTGAGGGCAAAGACCTCAATCAGGCGCGCCAACTCCTCTTGCAATCGCTCAAACTGGAACCACAAAATGAAATGGCGTGGCTGTGGCTGGCGCAGACGACCAGTGACCCGCAGAAGAAGCTGGAATGCGTCAACCGGGCGTTGAAGATCAACCCGGAGAACGCGAAGGCGCTCGAACTGCGCCTCAAGCTGACGAAGGCGATCACGCATGCGCAGGACGCCGCGGCGCAGTCCGCGGCGTTGAGCTTTGACCCGGACGAAAAGCCGAAGCCACCGCCGCGCCTCGCCGAGAAACCCGTTCCACGTCCCGCGCCGCCGCCCGAACCCGAACCGGATCTCATCGACGAAGGGGGCTTGCGCGCCGCGCCGACTATCCGCACGCCGCTGACGGCGGCGGAAGAGGAAGAGGTCAAAGCGCTGCTGGCGCAGGCCGAGGTGTACCTCAAAAGCAACCAGTCGGAAGATATCGAAAACGCTATCGAACAGTGGGTGCGTATCCTCGAAATTCGCGTCGATCACGAGGTCGCCATCCAGAACAGCGTGCGCTATCTGGCCCGGTTGGGCTACATGGACGACGCCAAAGAGCTGATCTGGCGCGCGATTGACGCCGGGACGCTCCTGCCGTCGATCTTCGTGACGGCGGTTGATATCGCGCAGCGCATGCACGATCACAGCGCCGCGGCGGATATGGCGAAGCGTCTGCTGCCCATGCCGGAAATCGACGACGCGCTCCTGCTCAAAATCACCGATCAGATGGTCAAATATGGCCAAGCGGAGCAGGTGGTCGACGTGTTGGAGGCGGCGGTCACGCAGCGCCCGAAAAGTCAAAAACTTCTGATCCGTCTCGGCGAACTGCTCGATGAGATGGGGCAAAAAGATCGCGCGATGCGCTACTTCGACCGCGCCGCGCGCATCAAGGGGGGCACGAAAGAAGCCAAACGCGCCGACAAAGCCCTGATGCAGTACACGCCGATCATAACCGATCGCGAGCGCGGCAGCACGGGGCTGGCCGTGCGCGAAGCGTCCGGCTTTGTGCTGTTCTATCTGCTGCTCGGTTGGCAGGACGCCGGCTTGAACCTCTTCAACATGGGGATTCGCTGGCTCGGGGTGCTGCTGGCGTTCGTCGGTGGCTACTTCGTCATCACGGCGGTGTCGTCACCGCAGCAGCAGCCGCTCGCGCGCTGGCTCGGCGGCACGGTGCCGCCCGCTAAACCGCAACGACAAACGGTCGACGCCTACGGCAACCCGATTGACACGCTCGCTGGCGGCCCGCTCGAAGACCCGACCGACCTGCCGATTCTGCCCTCGGGCGTGCGCGGCGTGTTCTTCATCCTCGGCGCGGCGCTGCTGCTCGTCTCGTTCTATCTCGTGTTCAGCACGGCGCTGCGTCTGCTCGTGCAGCCCGTCCCGCCGACCTATATCCCGAGTATCGAAGAGCTGCTGCAGGAGGCGATACGCTGATGGGGGCCTTCATCTTCTTCATGCTGGATCTGTTCCTGACGCTGCTGCTGATGTCGGTGGTGTTTCCGCTGCCCGTGTCGGATACGGGCACGGTGCGCTACCGGACGCTGCCCATCATGACGTATGTGCTGATCCTGATCAACAGCCTGATCTTCCTCGGTCTGCAAGCGCCCAACCTGATCGCGGCGACGCAAGCCGAGCAGTTCGGGCAGTTCGAACCCTTTATTCAGGCGCTGCAAGCCTATGTGGATCAGATCTGGACGTATGGCTACCGGGATGTCTTCCTGCGCAGTGGGGAGAGCATTGGCGCGTTCGCGACGTTCACGAGCATGTTCATGCACTCCGACTTGAATCACCTGCTGGGCAACATGGTGTATCTGTGGGCGTTTGGGCGGCGCATCGAAGATGCCTGCGGCCCGTGGCGCTACCTGCTGTTCTATCTGCTGGCAGGGATGATCGCCAATATGGGGTCGGAAATCCTCAACCCGGCGAACTCGGACATTCCGAGCATTGGCGCGTCCGGCGCGATTGCCGGCATCATGGGCGCGTATCTGATTTTGTTCCCCGGTGCGCGCGTCAACTGCCTGTGGATTCTCGGCTCCGTGATCCGCCTGCCCATCGCGGCGATTCGCGGCAAAGACCTGTGGTCGTGGACGATCCCCATTCCCTCGTTCATCCTGCTGATTTACTTCGCCGTCGAAAACGCGATTCCGTCGTTTGAGGTCATGCAGCAAGGCGATGATCTCGGCGGCGTTAACACGCTGGCGCATCTCGCGGGCTTCCTCGCGTGTTTGCTCGTGCTGCTGTTCGTGCGCAAAGACCTGTTCAATCGCTTCATCGCCGGGCGGTCGTTGTAGGGTTCAACTTCAGAAACATCACTCGCCGGGGCAAGGTCCGTCTTTAAGCTTTGGAAGCCGCGAACCCATCAGCCTCACCCCTAAATCTCCTCTCCCTTGGGAGAGGGGACTGCACGTGCGCGACTAAGCACGGTTTTCCCCTCTCCGTTCGGAGAGGGGCAGGGGTGAGGCCAGAAACGGCGGATGCGATAAAGAGGGTGTCTAAAAAGGCTTTCACGCTACCCCTCACCCTGCTTGCTCCGCAAGCCGTCCCTCTCCCACGTAAACGGGGAGAGGGACAAAAACGGCTTTTCTCCCCTTCTCCCCGCTTGCGTGGGAGAAGGGGTCGGGGGTTGAGGGGCTTATTGGACACCCTCTAAATCGTATTCCTACGAGAAAACGGTCTTTGTGTAGGGACGCCCAACAGCGCGCCTTGCCCCTACGGGATAACCAATTTTTACCCCTGCGCGAACGCCCCCATGATGTGATAGCGCACACTGTCGCCAAACATCTGATCCAGCCACGCGACCTGATCGCGCATCTCGGTCGGCGCGTACTCGCGTTCCACGCCTTCAAAGCCGAGACGCTTGTAGTAATCGACCAGATCGGTTTCGGCGAGCAGATACAGCGGACGCGGCGCGTTTTCCATTAACGTGCGCACAATCGCCCCGGCGTAGCCTTTGCCGCGATATTCGCGGCGCGTGGTCACGCTGTCGATCTCCCAGATCTCGCCTTCTTTTTGCAGCATGCCAATGCTGACGATCTTCGGTTGTCCCTGCTCGACCACTTCCAGCACATGAAAATGCTGCCAGTTAATCGCATTCGGGTTGAGCGGCGCGGAACGTACCATCTGCTTGATCGTCTCGGCGTCAGCGGCTGTGGCCGCGCGAATCGTGTAGGCTGAGGTTGTCATCAATCATCCTCCCATGTGTCTGCATCTAGGGTACACCACTTTACCCCCTAGAGGCATCCCGCGGTGAGGCCAAATCGGCGCCCTTAAGCGGGCGGCGCGGTTTCCTCTTCTGCTGTCTTGCCGATCCAGCCGGGCGGGTCGCTGGCGGGGAAGGACTCCTCTGAGGCCTGCTGCACGACGCCCTTGCGGCTCTCATCCAGTGAGGCCAGATAGGCGGCATCGGTGCGCGCGGCCATGATGTAGTCGTTGCGGTGCAGGTCGTGCAGGGTGTGGGTCGACCACACGACGACCACCGCATCCGGACGCAGCGTGATCTCAGGATGGTGATTTTGGTCGATGGCGGCGGTCGCCACCTGCTGCACAAACGTCAGCGCGTCGGCGTACTGCTCAAACTCGAAGGTGCGCTGCAGCCTGCGCCCTGAGTCGCCGGTGTCGACTTCCCACATGGGCACGTCGAGGTGCAGGGTTTTCATGTCATCGTCCGTCACTCGTTCGCAGTCCGCGCCGCACGTTACACATTGTTCTTGAGCTAAAGTGGTCATCTTGGGCTCCGTCATTACAATTGACATAACTACTGTTGGCACTTTACTGTAAGTATGTTAAGTTCAGATGAGTATCGACACGACGACGGAGACCACGATGATCGGACTGATGATTGAAGGGCAGCACGGGCTGACCTGGGAACGCTGGGATAGCATTTTGCGTACGGCCGAGCGCGCTGGTTATCAATCGGTCTTTCGATCCGATCACTACACTGACGCGACCCCCGAAGATCATGAGTCGCTGGAAGCGTGGATTTCGCTGACCTATGCCGCGGCGCAGACGACCGCGCTGGAGTTTGGTGTGCTCGTCTCGCCGATCACTTTTCGGCATCCGGCGCTGCTGGCGCGCATGGCGGCGCAGGTCGACGACCTGAGCGACGGGCGGCTGACGCTCGGCATGGGCACGGGCTGGATGGAGCGTGAACACCACAATTTCGGCATACCGTTCCCGCCGCTGGCCACGCGCTACGCTATGCTCAAAGAGGGGTTGGAAGTGGTGACGCGCCTGTTCATGAGTGACAAGCCCGTGTCGTATGCGGGCGAACACTTCCAACTGCACGACGCGATTCTGCTGCCGCGCCCAGTGCGCGATGGTGGCCCGCCCATCCTGATCGGCGGGAACGGGCGCAACAAGACGCTGCCCCTCGCCGCCGAATATGCCGACGAATGGAACGGCGTGTTCATCGATGCGGCGACGTATCGCGATCTCAACGCGCATTTGAGCAATCTGCTGGCGGAGCAAGCCCGCGCGGGTGGCGAGGTGCTGCGCTCCCTGATGACGCGCGTCACCTTCGCCCGGGATGAAGCGACGTTAGAGAAGCTCAAGAATGGCAAGACGCTCGACGAACTGCGCGGTGGCGGGCGGTCGCTGGCGGGGACGCCGGCTATGCTCGTGGAGCAGATCGGCGCGTACCTCGACGCGGGCTGCGAACGTTTCATGCTCCAGTGGATGGATCTCGACGACCTTGACGGCATCGAACAGCTGGCGTCCGACGTGCTGGCGCAGTTCAAGTAGAGGACATAAAAAAGCCCCTCTCCTGTAGGAGAGGGGTTGGGGTGATCTGATCTGATAGCCTGGCACCATTCTTCGTAAGGACGCAATCTTTTGCGTCCGCCGTTTTCCACACAGGTGCATCAGTCGCTGCGTGCGGATGAACTCAATCCTTCAGCGCGGCGACCAACCCGGCGGCTTCGTCGACCACACGGTCGAACAGGATATGCATCAGGTCATCCGCGACCTGATACTCCCCGCCAAACGAGCCGTCGCCGAGCAGTTCGCGCATCGACACCGAATCGTTCAGCATATCGAGATTCACCGGGGTTTTGGCATCCGTCGGCGAGTCGGTGATGCGGTTGAAGTGGAAGTTCTCGCCCCAGTTCGCATGGCCCATTTCCAGCCCGAATTCCGCTTCAAAGCCGCGTACGGCGTCGCTGCGCCACCAGTCATACCACGTGATGCGCGCCAACCCTTCCATGTCGAGCTCGTTCAAGCGAGCGGGCAGCTTGTTGCCGCCATGCCCGTTGAGGACGAAAAAGCGCGTGAAGCCGTGCAGCATCAGGCTGTCGACCACATCGCTGAGCACCGCGTCGAAGGTGGCGGTATTCAAGCTGATAGTGCCGGGAAATTCAGCAAATTCCTCGCTCACGCCAAAATTGAGCGGCGGCGCGATGATCACGTCTTCGCGTTCGGCGACGGCAATGGCGAGGCGCTGCGGAATGAGAATGTCGGTGAGCAGGCTCAAGTGGGCGTGCTGTTCGGTCGCCCCGGTGATCAAGATGATGCGATTATCTTGTTCGAGGTAGGCCTCGACATCCATCCAGTTTAAGTCTTGCAAAAGCATGGTTCGTTCTATCCTTCAATTTCCGACCGCGGATAGCGATCACTTCGTGGGTTTTAAGCCCTGCGCCAGCAGGTTGGCGATGTGCATGACACGTTTGGTACTTCCCTGACGGGTCAAGCCGCCGTTCATCTGCATGAGGCAGCTCGCATCCCCGGTGATAATCACGTCGGCGTCGGCTGCGTTGATATTCTTGACTTTGTCGTTGAGCATCGCACCGCTGATCTCCGGCATTTTGACGGAAAACGTCCCGCCGAAGCCGCAGCACTGATCCCAACCCTTGAGCTCGGTCATGCTCACGCCGTCGATGTTTCCGGCCAGCGTTTCCGCCTGCGGCCCGAGACCCATCAAGCGGTAGCCGTGGCAGGCATGATGAAACGCGACCTTGGTCGGCGGCAGTTTCGCCCCGAGATCGGTGATGCCCAGCCCATCCACCAGGTATTCGGTCAACTCCCAGGTGATCGAAGCCGCCCAGTTCGCGCGGTCACGCCATTCCGGATCGTCCGCGAAGAGTTCCGGGTAGTAATGCCGCACCATCGACCCGCAGGAACCGGACGGGGTGACAATCACCTCGGCTCCGGCAAACGCGGTCAGGAACTGCTTGGCGACCGTTTTCGCGTCATCCTGGAAGCCGGAATTGAATGCCGGTTGCCCGCAGCAGGTTTGACTCAGCGGGAAGCGCACTTCGACGCCCAGATGTTCCAGAATCTCGACGACGGATACCCCGGTGCCGGGATAGATCATGTCGACGATACAGGTGACGAAGAGCGAAACGGGCTTGTACTTCGGTGAGGGGCGTAACAACTCGTCGGTCATCATTCAGGCGTCCTGTTGCTGGTAACTGGCGCGATTATAACATGCTGTGGCCTGTTGGCATGCTTGATATACAGTCCAATTCACCATACCATGATGCGCGTAGGGGAGGATTGTCTATGACCATACCAGCAATTCACGTGCGACGGGTTACTGAAGCAGATAACGCAACCATCGTTTACCACCGCCAGTCGATGTTCCGCGACATGGGGATGCCCACGCCCGCCCACCGGGCTGATCAAATCAACGCAGCCTACCAACGCTGGCTGACGCGCACGCTGGCCGCTGGCGATTACGTCGGCTTCTTCGCCGTAACGACGGACGAGCACGGTGCGGAGCAGGTCGCCGCGGGCGCGGGGCTGCTGATCTACGACTGGATACCCAATCTGCTGGACGGGAACGAGACCCGCGGGTACATCATGAACGTGTATACCGAGGCGGCGTTCCGCAAGCGTGGATTAGCCCGGCAGTTAGTCGAATTGTGCGTGGAACACTGCCGGGGCCTGGGTATCCAGTTGATTATGCTGCATGCCAGTGAGGCCGGGCGACCGATTTACGAACAGCTCGGCTTCAAACCGACCAACGAAATGCGCCTGATGCTGGACAAGTAGCCGATTCAGCGCTGCGCGCTGATCAGGTAGCGCTCGTCGGTCACCGGGCCGCCCCACAGCAGCGCTTGATCACTCAAGGGGTGCACAGCTGCATTGGTTAGCGACGGCGGAAGTAGGCTGAGGAGCTCGTCGGCGTGCAACCCTGCGCTCGTGTGCCAGAACCCTTCGATGAGCACAAGCCGCCCCGCGGGTCTGAGCAGCGCCGCCCAACGCTGCAGGATGTCCGCCGGTTCAGGCAGCGCCCACAGCACATGGCGGCACAGAACCGCGTCGAAGCTGCCCTGCGCGAACTGGGGATAGGCGGCATCCATCACGCGGAAGTCGACGATGTATTCGGCGCGCGCTGTCTTTTCGCGGGCGGCCGTCAGCATCGCCGGGGAGATATCGATCCCTGTGACGTGATGTCCAAGTTCGGCGACGAGCAAGCTGAGTGACCCGGTGCCGCAGCCCACGTCGAGCACTTTGGAAGGTGCGGCGGGCAGCGCCTGACGGAGTAGAGTGGTCCAGGCGGCGGCGGTTTGCGCATTGCGCAGACCATGATCCGGCGCTTCGTCGAATGTGCTGGCCGCAGCATCCCACAGTCGGCGTGTTTCGGCCAGCCGCGCCTGCGTTTCGGGGTGGTGGTTCACGGTCACTCTCCATCGACTAATGTAGCTGTTAATTCTATATGGTCATGAATATTGCTTATGAGTCAAGTATCTGTGATCGTGAATAAGCCAGTGTCCGAAATACGACAAAACAGGCCAAGGCAGGTCAATCGCTGCGTAGAATAGAATCTTTTTAGGGACAGCGGACGCAATGATGCAATTTAACTTATGAGTACGGAGATCCCGAATGTAGGGGAGGGATAGTGTCCCCACCCGTTCATGGGCGACCACATAGGGTCGCCCCTACAGCCAATATCCGCGATCATTTGTTAAACTGCATAATTGCGTCCCTACGAGAAAAGTGTGGTTGTGTAGGGACGCGATTTATCGCGTCCGCAAACGCCCAAGACCGACAGGTAACCCGGTTTCACGGCATTCGACGCCCTTACCCGCCTGCCTCCGCCTTTGGCTGACAAACGGTCATTGGCTTATATTCGGACACATCGATACAGAGGCAAAACAAAAAGGACGAGGTTGCCCTCGTCCCGGTGGATTGATGATGTGAGCGCCCCGCACTGTGGGGCGCTCCGGTCATTCGTTGCCGGTACCACCGCCCGCGGGTGTATTTGTTGGGATGAAGCCCGTGCACAGGTAGTCTTCGCACGGGACACCGTCAAAGTCACCGTCAATGGTGGTGCTGCCCGCCGCGAGGCACGCGCGCGCTTGCTCGCAGGTCGACAACTGCGCGCAGGTGTAGCTGATGTTCGGACAGACGCCGGTATTCACGCCGGGCGTGAAAGCGGCGATGGTCGGCGTGGTGATGACGAGATTGCCGCTGGCATCGAAGCCGAGACCGCTAAGACTGCCACCCGCGCCGCTCACATCGCTGAGCAGGATGGCGAACTCACCATCGGGCGGCAGCGTGCGCGAATTCCATTCGAGATCGCTGACGATGACGATGTACTGCCCCGTCTCGGTGATGGTGATCGACGCAATGGAGGCCTGCGGCGGTTCAGTCTGGCCGCTAATGCGCGCCGTGCCGAGGAAGCCCGTCGGGTTGCTGAACGGGCTGACCGTCACCTGCGGTTCGATGTTGCCGCTGGTGCGCAGAATTTCGAGGCGCAGGGTTTGGCCGACGCCGCCGTCAAAGCAGAAGCCGCGCACGTAGCGCCGCGTGCTGAGCGAGGCCGTGCGCGGCTGCCCGATGCGCAGCCGGGGCACGATTTCGCTCTGGTTGTTGTAGGTGAAGCGGCACTCATCCTCGGTCGGGACGCGGTTAAGGTCGTTGACCAGCGGCGTGAGGATCGCGCGGATGTTAGCCAGCAGACCATCGGCGGCGTTGACCAGATCGAGCGCCTGCACGACGACCGCCTGACCGACATACCCTTCGGCGGGCTGCGGACGGCTGCAAATGTCGATCAGCCCGTCAATCGCCGCGCGGATGTTGGCCATCGCCTGATTGAAGTCGCGTTCCAGCGGCGTGAGTGTCGCGCTGAAGGCCGACAGTACGGGCAGCGGGATGTTGTAGTCGCTTGGGCGGGCAGGGTAGTTACCGCATTCGACGCGGTTGCCGAGCGCGATCTGCGTCCAGATGGCGCGGATGGCATCGAGCGATTCCTGCGCGATGTTCGTGCGCGCCAAGAGCAGACTCAGCGTGTCATTGTAGGCGTCGCCCGTCGGTTCGGAGACCGGGAGCGCGTCGGCGACGATGCCGCCAATCGGCAGCAGGTCGAGTACGCCGAGACCTTGCTGGAATTCGACGAATTCGGAGGCGACCCAGCCGAGCGTGCCTTCAAAGTTGACCTGCACCCAGTTGTTGGCCGCTGTGCGCCCGAGGAGCGAGAACACGGTGTAACGCGGGGCGTTCGCCAGCACGGGGTAGCCCTGACTCGGGCCGCCGCGCACGCGAATGCCGCTGTTGGCGAGGCGTCCGGTGTACTGGCTGGTGACGCTGGTCAGCCCGGCGCGCGGGTTCTCCCAGCCGCCAAACGGGATGGTGCGCGGGTCGGCGACGGGCGCGTTGTTGAGGTCACCTTCGATCACAGTGATGACCGGGAAGCCCACCCACCCCTGCTGACCGGAGAGATCGACGCGCACCCACTCGTTGTCGGCGCTGCGCGCTTCGACAGCCATGTCATAGCCTGCCGGGAGATACGCAACTACTTCCGCGCCGATGGCGGGGACGAGGCGCACGTTCACGTCATCACGGTTGGTGACCACGCGCACGCCTGTGTTCGGCAGCGGCACCGCCAGACCCGCATTGGCGGGACGGGGCAGCGGCGTGCGCGTTGGCGGCTGCGGGATGATGGTTGCCGTCGCGGTGACCGGGATCGCGCTCGGCGTCACCAGGAAGGGATTGGTGGTCGGCGTGAAGGTCGGCACTGGGAAGGTCGGGAAGGGGCTGGACGACGGCGATGCGGTCGGGGTCGGCGTCCGGGTCGGCGTAGCCGTCGGCGCGACGATATCCAAAGCTGAACTCGTGCGTGTATTGTTGGCATTGTTCGCGTCGGTCCACGGCGCAACGAGCGCCGCCGCGACGGTGACGCCCGTCGCTACCGTCGTCGCGGTGATCTGGAAGATGATCGTTTCCGTATTCCCCGCCAGGATTGAACCCGCCGCAATCGTACAGGTCACCACATTCGCCGCCGTCACACAAGTGAAATTGTCAGAACGCGTGATGGCACCCACAGTAAAAGCACTTGGAACGGTGATTTGCAGCGGGATGGGGACATCAACGGTGTCCAGAGCGCTGATGTTAGCCACCAACACGGTGACGGTGCCGCTGGTGTTTTGGACAAAGGTCGTCGACGCCTGACTGCTGATAGCACTCACTGAGAACACAGATAAATCCGCGGCATCCGCGCTAACAGCGGAAATGCCGACTATCAACAAACAGAGCGCGGTAATAATCCAAAGGCGGCGCATACGTTACCCTTCGCGTGGAATTCTTCGCCGATTGTTTCAGCGTATTTTAATGTGAAGCGAGCCAGCGCGCTACACGGTAATCTGTCCTAGTATTGAGGGGCAAGCTGAGGCGGTTTCGCCTGCTCCCCTAGCGAGGCACCCAGCGCGACAGCATTAAGGTTTCAGCACATTTTCCCTAGCCGACACACCGTAGGGACGCGCCGCGGCGCGTCCCTACGACTCTCAAGCGCTTGCAGGGGCGACTTTCGGGCGATGCCGCCGGGTGCATCAAGCGTCTTGCAGCTTGGCGATGCGCTCCTGCAGCAGGTTGGCGAACTGCGCCACCTGTTTCTGGTCGCTGGTGAGGATGCCGCGGAAGGTGCGCTTGGGGTGCGGCGTGCCCGGCTTGCTCATCTCATGGGCGACGAGCGCGCGCGCATAAGCGGGCGTGTTGACGACGAGGAACCACTCTTTGATCAACTGGTCGCCGGGCTGCAAATGCACACCATGTAGACCATCCAGCGCTGGATCGCTCGCGCCGGGCTGCCCGAAGACCCACACGTGGCTGGCGAAGGTGCTCATCTTCTGGTAGCGCGGGAGAATCGGCGCCAGGTAGCGGATCTGCTGGAACCCGGCGTAGACCTCGGTGTTTAACTGCCGCTCGATGACCGCCAATTCGATGGTGCGACACCAGCTCGCCAGCAGCGCGCGCCGCTCCGAGAAGATGTTGTACATGTTGCGCCAGTCGATCAATTCGTAGAGGGAAAAGCGATTATCAGCTAGGGTGAGCATAGTCGTCTTTCATTCGACTCGTTGATGAGATTGTTTAATTGTACGAATCTACGTTGTGATACGGCTTACCCATTCGGCTAGTTCTTCATAAGGATCGTGTGAAATTTGTGTGAAGACTCAAAAAGAGCGCTGTTCAGCGCTCTTCGGGTGACTACACATAGTCGTCTCGTTTGGGTTTGTCGACTTCATTGCTGGGGATGATTTCACCGTCATCGCCGAGCACATAGTCAGTGTCCAACGCGGGATCTTGGCCGTACTCGTCACGTTTGGCTTTTTCCGCCCGGTAACCCGCCGCGTTAACCGTGCGCATGATCATCGGCAGCACGGCGACCAGCCCGATCACGACCAGCAGAATGCCGATCCAGCCTAAACCGCCACGCACGTTGAGCAGCCAATTCACACCGCAGCAGAGCAGCAGTGGCAAAAAGAAAAACCCGCCACCCCAGCGCGTTCCGCGCCCGGGCTGCCATGATCCCCATCCCCAGAACATCGCCGAACTCCTTCACTCACCTCCGATCAGTGTACCGTTAAAGCATGAGCAGAGACTAAGCGGTCGCGTAGGTTTGGGGGTGTGGGGGAAATTAAGAACGAGCTTGGCATAACGGTGCTACAGATACTCGGAATGCTTGGGCTTTTCCTCAAGTTCATCCACGGGGATCAGTTCACCATCGTCGCCGAGGATGTAACGCGGTTCGTTTTTGGGTTTCTCGTCGTCCTCATCTTCGTCAACCGAAAGATCATCACGCTTGCGCTTCTCAACTTCGGCGTCGGTGTTTGCGTTTGCCCAACGACTCGCACCGTGTATCCTATTTAGGATCACTCCAAGCACGACGAGCCAAAAGAATATGCCTGTACCGTGCTCGACTGTAACACTCCAGAATATCCCAAAGAGGATCAGCCAGCCCCAATACCTACCGAAACCAATGCGCCAACCGCGTCCCGCTCGCCATGATCTTCGCCCCAAGAACATAAGCGTTGCTCCTTTGCCTCTATAAGCTTATACGTCTACTGGAGACAGAGGTTGCGAGCACTTGGTGTAGGCAATAAAAAACCCCTCATTGAAGCGAGGGGTTGGTTTTGACGAGTGTAAAATCAGGGCCCGGTTAGTAGCGGTTGTTGCGACCGCTCGACGTACCGGGGTCACTGCTGCCCGGCAGCATGTTGAGGAATTCCTCGTTCGATTCAGTTGTGCGAATCTGGTTGAGGAGCTGTTCGGTCGCGCCTGCTGGCCCGAGGTCCTGGTCTTCCGCGAGGTGACCCCACATGCGGCGCAGGGTGTAGACGCGCTGGAGCACGTCCGGCCCGAGCAGCAGTTCTTCACGACGGGTGGAGGACTGTTCGATGTCGAAGGCGGGGAACACACGGCGTTCCTGCAGCTTACGGCTGAGGTGCAGTTCCATGTTACCCGTGCCCTTGAATTCTTCGTAAATGGCGTCGTCCATCTTGCTGCCGGTGTTGACCAGGCAGGTCGCGATGATCGTCAGGCTGCCGCCTTCTTCGACATTACGCGCCGCACCGAACAGACGCTTGGGCGGGTGAATGGCGGACGGATCAAGACCGCCGGTGAGCGTGCGACCGCTCGGCGGGACGACGAGGTTGTAAGCGCGCGTCAGACGGGTGATGCTGTCGAGCAGCAGCACGACGTGGCGTTCAATTTCGACCAGACGCTTGGCGCGGTTGAGCGCCATTTCGGCGACGCGCACATGGTGCTGCACGGGATCGTCGAAGGTCGAGGCGATCACTTCCGCATCCACCGAGCGATCCATATCCGTCACTTCTTCCGGACGCTCGCCGATCAGGGCGATCATCAGGTGGACATCGGGATAATTGCGGCTAATCGAGTTCGCGACTTCCTTGAGGACGGTCGTTTTACCGGCTTTGGCGGGCGACACAATCAACCCACGCTGACCGCGGCCAATGGGGGCGATTAAGTTGAGCAGTCGGGTGGAAAGGATACGTCCGGAGGTTTCAAGGTCAAAGCGTTCAAGCGGGAAAATGGGGGTCAGGTCTTCGAAATTCGCGCGGCTCTTGGCTTCTTCGGGGTTCTGGCCGTTCACCGATTCAACGCGGAGGAGACCGTAGTACTTTTCCGAGTCCTTGGGCGCTCTGACCTGTCCGACGACCATGTCGCCTGTGCGCAGATTGAAGCGTTTGATCTGCGTCTGGCTGACGTAGATGTCTTCGGGACCCGGCAGGTATTTCTCGGCGCGCAGGAAGCCGATCCCGTCATCGACTATTTCGAGGACACCGCCTCGGAGCTTGTAACCCTGTTTTTCCGCATGGTCGCGCAAGAGGGCGAGCATGAGATCCTGTTTCTTCATACGGCTATAGCCAGTGATGCTCGCTTCACGGGCAAGCTGCCGCAAATCGTCTAGCGTTTTCGGTTCGAGATGAGCAATATCGACCATCGTGGTTAGATTTTCCCTGTTACAGTCGTGAGGAACTAAAGTTAGGCAAAGGTACGTTAACGCCGCTACGGGTTAAGGTGCGGACGGATGTGGTTCTGGTTAAAGGCTGTGGTTTTGGGATGCAGGCGCGGCCGCTAAACCGCTTGTTTCCGTCAATATAGCATAGATTCTTTAACAGGTCAATTTCTTTTTCTCTAGCCAACGCGAAGACGAGTTGTCGAACCAAGCCGGGTCTTGAACGAAGTGCAGCTGCTGTGAGTAAGTGCAGTATATAGGCATAAGGAGCGCAATAATGTTTAAGAATTTCGGACGCGGTGCAGGCCGTTCCCGCTTATTTTCACTTGTCATTCTGTTCAGCATACTGACTTTTGTCCTGCTCGCTGCGCCGACCGCTGCGCAAGAGGTCGAGACGCTTGCGGCGCAAATGGAGGCGACGCTGCCCGTCGTGCGCGACGAATTCCCCTTCATTCCTGCTTTCTCTGCCGCCGTGATCAAAGACAGCTCAGTGATCTGGTCGGGCGGCTATGGTGTGACCGATGTGGAGTCGGGCGTGCCCGTGACCGCCGACACGCCGTTCCCCGCGGCGTCGATCTCCAAGGTGCTGACGGCTTACGCGATCCTCGGGCTGGTCGACGAGGGTGTGCTCGACCTCGATACCCCGGTCAACAGCTATTTGACGCGCTGGCAAGTTCCGGCACTGGGACGCAACAACCCGGACGAGGTGACGATTCGCCGCATTCTCAGCCACACAGCGGGCTTGTCGGCAGAAGGCTATGCGGGCTTCACCGCCGATCATGAGATCCCCACGCTTGAACAGTTCCTTGATGGCATCGCGGGCGATCCTGTGCGCGTGATCATCAGCCCCGGACGGCGCTTTATGTATTCGGGCGGCGGCTACACGGTGCTCCAACTGCTGATCGAAGAAGTGACGGGCATGTCATTTGCCGACTATATGCAGACGACCGTGTTTGAGCCGCTCGGCATGACGCACAGCTCATTTGAATGGTCGCCGGAACTCGGCGCGGTGACCCAGTACACCGTCAATAATGAGGTGTACCCGAATGTCGTGCACGTCGATCAGGCGGCGGGTGGCGTGTATACGACCGCCAATGATCTCGCTGCTTTCTTCGCCGCGCTGCTGCACGACGACCGCGCGGAAGCGATCTTCACGTCGAACCCAGGCACCGAAAACGATCCCTATGGGTTTGGCGTGTACGTGCATCATACCGAAGCTGGCGAAGCAATGATCTGGCACGACGGCTTGGGGCGCGGCATGCACGCGATCTTCTACCTGTTCCCCGAACACGATGAAGGCGTCGTGGTGCTGACGAATCACCCGGCAGGGACGGCGGTCGTGGAGAACGTGCTGTGTGTGTATGATCGCTGGTCAGAAGTCGACGCGCCGGAGTTTTGCGAAGGGTAAAACCGTGCGTACGGTGGCAATTGTCGTCCTGTGTGCCCTGCTGACCACGGTCAGCGGGGTCGCTCAAATTAATCTCTGTGAGGCAATTTGCTCAGTGGCATGGTCACCCACCGATGAGCATTTACTCGCCGCAGTTGATACCAATGGACTCTGGCTTTTTGACGTGCGCGAGCCGGATGCTGAACCTCAGTTCTTCCCGCATCCGAACTCGATAGATGTGAGCTTTGATCCGACGGGCAACCGCATCGCCGTAATCACGTGTTCGCTACCGAGTAATGTCGCAACCGACTGTAGTTCGACACTCTCTCTATTCGATCTGGCGGATCAGTCATGGGAACCCCTCGCTGCCTTCGACTTCAAGATCGATGATGTGGAGTTCAGCCCGGATAACCGCTATCTGGCGTTCAAGCAATATGGATCCGGCGGTTCGGGCATTCAACTGATCGATTTGGCCAGTGGTGAGTCATCCGCGTTCACTCAATGTGCATTCACCTGTACCACCAACGCTATTGCTTTCGACGCCCACAGCGAATTGATCGCTATCAGTAATGGTTGGTATGGTTATGGTACTGTAGGCTACGAGCATTGGGGTATCTCAGTCTGGAACTTGACCACCCATTTCCTCGTGGCGTATAACGATCAACCCCTGCTATTTGCACCCGATTGGCGATTTATCGCGCCTGATGTCATGTTTACGGAGTCCGGCACAGAGATCGTATTCATTGGTTACGATACCGCTGCGTTCCGGTGGGATTTTTTAACCGGGATCACGACTCCGCTCCGCTCGTTCACCGACGCTGATCCTGATTACCTCAATCAACTGAATTTCTCTGCTCCGCCGCCCGATTTTCTGACCGGGTTGGTCTTCTACAACCGGTCTCAGGGTCGCCGACTCTTTGTCTGGGAATACGAGTCCGGTGATGTTGTGTTTACGCGCGACATGCCGAATAACACGGTTATTGACCAGATCGCCCTGAATTCGACGGGTGAGTATCTGGTGTATACCAGCAGTTGGGAGGGCGACACGATCGATGTGTGGGAACTCCATACGGAGCGAAATTTTCAACTTCAGGTCGGAGAGTAAGCCGCCTTCATGCAACCTGCACAGGTTGGCCTCGCGTGCGAGTGGTCATTCACGGTCATTGTCTGGAGGCCTACGTCTGCGTTAAAATTCCCTCTGTTCTGTCCTTCACAAGTGTAAGGAACATCATGCGAACTGAGAAGCATAAATACCTCGTCATCCCCGGTCCCGTCGAAGTGCGCCCTGAGATTCTGGATGCGCAAGGCCAGTGGATGATCGGGCATCGGTCGAACGCCTTCGCCGAATTGTATGCCCGCTTGCAGGGCAAACTCCGTCAGGCATTTTTCACGCAGAATCGCGTTTTTGTCATGGGATCGTCGGGCACGGGGCTGTGGGAAGGCGCATCGCGTAACTGCATCCGTGACGATAAAAAGGCGCTGCATCTGGTCGGCGGCGCGTTCAGCCAGAAGTGGGCGGAAGTCAGCCGCGCCAATGGCAAGCAGGTCGATGTGCTGGAAGTCGAGTGGGGCAAGGCGCACACGCCGGAGATGGTCGCCGACGCGCTGAAGAAGGCCACTTATGACGCGGTCTGCGTCGTCCACAACGAGACGAGCACGGGCGTCACCAACCCGATCCGCGACATCGCGCAGGTCGTGCGCCAGTACGACGACACGCTGCTGCTCGTGGACACGGTCAGCGGTTTCCTCGGCGCGGAATTCCGCACCGACGAGTGGGGCATCGACTTCGCGCTGACCTCCTCGCAGAAGGCGTTCGCGCTGCCGCCGGGCATCGCCTTCGCCGCGTGCAGTGATCGCGTGCTGGAACGCGCCAAGCAGATTCAGTACCGCGGCTACTATTTCGACTTCATCGAAATCGAAGCGCTGGCGCAGAAGGACAACACGCCGTCCACGCCGCCCGTCGCGCTGATGTACGCCGCCGACGCGCAGTTGGACGCGATCGCCGCCGAAGGGCTGGAAAATCGCTGGCAGCGGCACATGCAGATGCGCGACACCACGCACAACTGGGCGCACAGCCGCGGACTCGGCCTGTACGCGCAGGAAGGCTTCCGCTCCCCCACCGTGACGACTGTCGCCAACCTCAAGGGCTTTGACATCGACGCGATGGCGAAGTTCATGAGCGGCAAAGGCTTCTCAATGGACAAGGGCTACGGCAAGATCAAGGGCAAGACGTTCCGTATCGCGCACATGGGCGACATGCAGCCCGCGATTCTGGAAGAAATCCTGTCCGGCCTCGACGAATTTTTGGAAACTGTCAAGTAAATCCGACTCTATGTAGGGACGCGATTTATCGCGTCCGTTGACAGGCGGACGCCATGAATGGCGTCCCTACAGTGTCGGCCTAGGAGCAACCAATGACCTATCACATTCTCGTACCGGACAGCGTGCATCCCTCCGCCGTAGACGTGCTCAAGGGCGCGCCGGAACTGAAGTTCACCGCCCCTGGCCAGATGACGCGCGCCGAACTGCTGGCCGCGCTGCCGGACGCGGACGCGCTCATCATCCGCAGCGCCAGCAAAATTGACGCGGAAGCGCTGGCCGTCGCGACTAAGCTCAAGATGATCGCGCGGGCGGGCGTCGGCGTGGACAACGTCGACATCCCCGATGCGACCAAGCGCGGCATCGTCATCATGAACACGCCGGATGGCAACACCGTCTCCACAGCCGAACACACCTTCGGCTTGATGCTGGCGCTGGCCCGGCACATCCCGCAGGCGCACGCCTCGATGCGCGAAGGCAAGTGGGATCGCAAGTCGTATATGGGCGTGGAACTGCGCGGCAAGACGCTCGGCGTGGTCGGTTTCGGGCGCATCGGGCGCGCGGTCGCCAAGCGCGCCATCGCCTTCGAGATGAAAGTGCTCGCCTTTGACCCGTACATCACCGCCGACGTCGCGGCGGATCTCGGCGTGGAACTGGTCAGCCTGAATGATCTGTTCACCCGCGCGGACTTCATCACGCTGCACGCGCTGCTGACCGACGAAACGCGCGAAATGGTCAACGCGGCCAGCCTCGCCACCATGAAGAAGGGCGTACGCATCGTGGACGCGGCGCGCGGCGCGCTGATCAACGAAGCTGACCTCGCCGCCGCCATCAAGAGCGGTCATGTGGCGGGCGCGGCGCTCGACGTGTTCGCGCAGGAACCGCCCCCGCCGGATAACCCGCTGGTGGGTTTGCCCGGGGTGGTGCATACGCCGCACCTCGCCGCCAGCACCGACGACGCGCAGATCGTGGTCGCGGTGGAAGCGGCGCAGCTCGTGGTTGACGCGCTGACGACGGGGCAGTATCGCAATGTGGTGAATCCTGCCGTGTTGAGCAAGTAAAAAGCGGTTAACCACAGAGAGCACAGAGGGAAAAGAAACGGGAGCTGATTGAGCTCCCGTTTTTGTTGGCTTTACATCTCGAACGGCGACATCAGTTGCAGGAAGTTGCCGTCAGGATCAGCGAGGGTGGCGATCCAGCCGCCTTCCATGTCATACGGCTCCTTGACCACTTTGACGCCCAGCTGTTTCAAGCGCGCAAACTCCTCTCGAACGGCATTCGTCTCAAAGTTGAGCATGACGCGCGCCGGTTCCTTGGCTTGTCCCTGTATTTCCGAATGCTTACCGACGGTCAGGTAGGTGTTGCCCACCTTCCAACCCCAATAGCCGCCGTCATTCATATCGGCGGGGCGACCAAAGACTTTGGCGTAAAAGTCGGCTAGCACCTGCGCTTGGGCGCTGCCAATCATGATGGAATTCAGGTTCAATGTGGACTGCGGTTGGGTTGAGGGACGATTCTGGGTCTGATCTTGCGTTGCCATACTCACTTCTCCTCTACAAACCTGCTTGATATCCAAGACAGACGTCTCGAACAGTGGCATTGTACCACAGATTTTAGCTCACCTGTTCTATGAATAGTGAAATCAGTGCTGCGCGCCTGTTCAGCAAGACGGGTTAGCATCGAGATCGTGGAGCGTGCAGAGGGAAAAGCGACGGGAGCTGCATCAGCTCCCGTTTTTGTTTATCGATGAGAAATTAGGCGAGCTTCGCCTTCTTCCTTTCCAATCTGGTGATCCACTTGTTAAGCAGGCGCATAATCCACGGGCC
This sequence comes from Candidatus Flexifilum breve, assembly GCA_016717205.1. Classification (GTDB taxonomy): domain Bacteria; phylum Chloroflexota; class Anaerolineae; order Aggregatilineales; family Phototrophicaceae; genus Flexifilum; species Flexifilum breve. Next base: position 49,170 of record JADKGC010000002.1, on the reverse strand, counting down.
GAGATTCCACGGCCCCCATTTGAGCGCCTTGTCCAAGTTGATGCCCTTCACTTGGAGGGGTTCACCCGCCATTTTGCTCACCAGCCGCGTTTCACCATTGAGCACGTTGTCAAAAGCAAATTTTGCACTCTTGAGCCGATTCTTCTTGCCATCGGTTGGTGGACGGAAGATGCTGTTCTCCGACTTGAAGCGCCAGAAGTTGGACAGGAGATCGATGATGGTGAAGGGCAGCATGACGACCCCGTGTCCCACGCGCAGGACGAGCTTCGCCGCCTCCAGGATGCCAATGTGCGCGTTGATGGCCGCGATTTTGGTTTCTCTGGAGACTAAGTCGCGCTGAATGGTCTGCCCAGAATATTGGCGGATCGGGTTGGGATCGACCATGCGCGCGACGGCGCTGTTGCCGATGACGCCCTGCAAGTGCAGTACATCGCGCGACGACAACGTCTGCGGCCGCTGCAGCGTGGTGCGCGGCGGCGCAAATGCGACGTTTTGCGTCACTACCTGATCATGATCACGTTGGGGCTGACGACGGTGGTCGAGATCTTTTTCGTCTTGCGCTGTGGCGCGGCGGGCATAGCTGCGTTGAAGGCGGCGGCTCTGTTGAGTCATCGGGCGGTTTTCCTTACGTCGGCGCGTAGCGGATGAATTGGTTATGACTACAGCGTACAACCAAAAATGTCAAAATACGCAAAGTTAAAGAGCTGTAACTTGGCAGCGATCTGCTCTAACTCACACTAGAGGGTGTTGAAAAAGGTCAGATTCCGACCCCACCCCCGGCCCCTCCCCGAATTCAGGGAGGGGCGCCAACAGCGCCTGCCAAGCCGAAATACGTCTTCGTAGGGATGCAATTCGTTGCGCCCGCTGACGAAAAGAAAGGCTTTAAGGGATGTTTTTTCAACACCCTCTAGAGTGAGACGGAGTCTGATTGAGGCGAAACATGGCTGCTTGCGGAGCAGCTTACTCCGATTTTTCGGCCCAGACAATCCGGGTTGCGCCAATATGTTGTGAATGTTCTGGGGGAATGGTGTGTTAGCGCTGAGCAAATAGTAAAAGACGTGAACCGTAGAGATCGCGGAGGAAATGCAACGGGAGCTACCTCAGCTCCCGTTTGTGCTTCTTCTATCTATCGAAAAAGCCCGACTCGACGATGATCTCGGCGCTGGGCGTGTAGGTCGCCTCAACCACCGATTTGCCCGTGCGCTGCAAGTAGGCTTGCACCAGTTGGTAGCCGAGCGCGTAGCCCGCGTACCGCGGAACGCCGATCCCGGCGCTGCCACTGTGAGCGGCCATCACATCATCGCCGAAGATATAGCGGCGCACCTCGTTGAACCCGGTCAGGTGGAGCGCGTCCTTGAACATCTGCCGCGTGTCTTCCAGGCGCGACCCGTCGAAGGCTGTCACCCACGGGCCGATGCTGTCCGCGCCGTACAATTCCGCCGCGAACGACTCTGCCAGCCCCTCCATCACCATGTATTCGCCGACCGTGATGCTCATCATGTTGAAGTTCACGCCGCTGTCCGACCCTGCCGCGAGGTTGTGATGCAGTTCGTGGACGGTGCAGGCTTCGACGCGCTTCAGGTTGTCGGACGTGGGCGTGTCGTACAGCGTCATGATCCAGCCGGGGATCGCGCCAAAGCCGGAATAGCCCGCCGCCATTGGCAGGGCGCTCAGGTCGCAGAGCAGCAGCGCAAAAGTGATCGCATCATGGCGGATGCGGTCGTGGTAGGGCGCGAAGGCCGCCCAGCCCCGCTCCAAAGCAGTGGCCGCGCGCGCGAAGGCGTCGGCGCTGGCGAGCGCGTCCAGACGAGCGCGCATCGCCTCACGCTGATCGGGCGCGAAGGCCTCCGGGCGCATGTTCCACTGCGCGAACATGGCCAGCGGATCCATGCCGCCGAACACGCGCGTCAGGCCGACGAACGGCTCGACCAGCTCCGCGCGGAAAATCTCCGCGCGCGCCGCGGCGTCATCTTCCGCCAGCAGCCGCCGGTAAGTTGACTGAGTCTCCAGAATGCTGAACTGCATGAGGCTTTCCTCCCCTAAAACCGATAGACCACAGTCTAGGGGATGACGTTACGTCAGGTGCAAGGGGTAGTTTTGGGGACGAGAATCAGCGTACTCAAACGATTCGTAGTCCAGTGTGAAGCGCACCGGGAAGCAGCGGACGCAATGAATTGCGTCCCTACGAAAACCAATTTGGCTTGGCGAGTGCTGCTGGCGCCCCTCTCCGAATTCGGGGAGGGGCCGGGGGTGGGGTCGGAATCTGACCCTTTTTAACACCCTCTGAATGGTGTCCGCTTACTATCAGTCTCAACCGAATGCACTACGTGTTGATCGCGCTGATCATCTCTTCCACGCTGTAACGCTGCTTGAAGTTGAACGCCAGTGGGGTCGCGCCGTGCGCGTTGAGGTAGGCGAGCTTGTCTTTGGCTTCCTGCGGCGTGGGAGTATGACCCGCCGGAACCCACCACAGCGCGAGCATGTGATTCTGCAGGCGGCGGAACCATTCGCCACGCTGGCGGTAGACCTGCGCGTGATCGCTGTAGTAGGTGTACTGGTAGAGCGCGTCGATGCTGTCCCACACGCTCATGTTGATGATGATGCTGTGGTTGTCAAAGATGCGCAGGGCCGTGGCGTTATTCGCATCGCCTTTGAGCCGCCACACGAAGCCCGGCGTGCGTTCCGCCAGCGCGTTGATCTCATCGAGGCGGGCGACGAATCCGGCCATCGTCTCGCTGTCCAGCGGCGCGCGCATTTCGGCGATATTGACTTGGGCAATATGATAGGTCGACATAAATCCCTTCAGTTTACTCAGCGTGCCGCCGGGAGCAGCACTTCAAGCCATAGACTATTCCAGCGTGCGGCGAATACTGATCCGAAACGCCTGTTTGATCGGTTGATCGGAGACGAGGATGAGGTAGCCACCGCCACCCGCGCCGCTCAATTTCCAGCCGAGCGCGTCCCCGCGATGTTCGTCGATGAAGCGGCTGATTTCTTCGTCGACGCTGTTTGGAAACAACGCCACCTGCGCCTGAAACGACGCGCGGACGGCAGCGCCAAACGCGCGGATATCCCGAGCGAGAATCGCTTCCCAACAGGCGTCCGCCGCATCTGCCAGCGCCTGCGCATTGGCCGGCGTCAGATGCTGCACGCCGAGCGGGTCATAGCCATCGGGGCGCATCTTCAGCGGGATGAGCCAGAGCGCGTTTTCGATGAATTGGAGGGTCGCATTGTCGGTGAGGTGGTCGATGCAATCCGGCCAATATGAGCCGGTGTAGTGCGCGCGTGCCAGACCGGGGTAGACAATACCGATGGCGTCCTGGGAGCCGGAAACGGCCCGCGTGCCGGGCGGATTGTCATAGCTGAACAGGACTTTGGCGATCTGTTCGGGATCGCCGGGCGGTAAGCGCAGCCCCCACAATTCGATGGCGCGGTTGCGCGTACTGGTCGCCATGCCGCTGCGCTCGTTGAAGGCAATCGTCGGTTCGAGCGAGATGGTCAGCACGGAGCCGGGGTGCAGGCTGGACACAAACGGTTGATCCAGCCAGCCGCCCGCCAGATCGATGCGGTACGGCATCTGATCGACGCGGCGCAGGCTGGTGGTCGAGCGAGCGGGCAGGCCGGGAAAGGGTGTGCGTTCCAGCACCACATACTCAACCCCCACCTCCCGGCACAGAGCATCTTTCTCCGGCGTATTGCCGTCGGCGTTGACCAAGAAAATGTCGGGCTTCAGCTCACGGAATTCGGCTTCAAAGTCGAGCAGGCCGGAGCCGCGCGAAATGAAGGCATCCGTCACGTAGCGGATCGCTTTGATGCTGTAGAGCCGCTCGTCTTCGCTGACGACGGGCAGCCGCCCTTTCAACTGGTAGACAGTGGCATCGCTCCCTAACGCGACGTACAGATCACCGTACTGCGCGGCCTGCTGAAAGAAGGCAATGTGCCCGCTGTGCAGCAGATCAAAACACCCGCTCACAAAGACCTTTTTTACCATGTGTTCCGTGTCTCCGCGCCTATTCGCCCGTGGGAATCCAGATGTTCTTGACCTGCGTCGCATTGAACAGGAAATCTTCGCCCGCACCCTGCTCTTCGGACTGCCAGTCGCGCGGGAGGCCATAGCTGACCCACGTGCGCTTCATGTTCTCGGCGGACGCCTTCTCGACGAACGCGCTGCCGGCTGCGTCGGCGAAGTACCACACCGCGTCCACCGCGTCATGTTCGGCGAGCGTCTTGATGAGCGTCGCGCGCTCCCCGGTGACAATGTTGACCACGCCCGCGGGCACATCCGACGTTTCCAGCACCTGATAGAAATCGGTGGCGCTCAACGGGGATTTCTCCGAGGGGAGGATTACGACGCTGTTGCCGCGCGCAATCGCCGGGGCGAACAGCGAAACGAACGCCAGCAGCGGCGCCTCGTCGGGGCAGGCGATGCCGATCACGCCGATGGGCTCGTGCAGCGCCATCGTCACGCCGCGCAGGGGCGTTTCCTGAATTTCGCCGCCGTATTTGTCGCAGTACGCGGCATAGGTGAACAGGCGGCTGATCGCTGCGCTGACTTCAGTCTGGGCGGCGGCTTCATCGGCGCCGGTCTGCGCGCTGATCCGCTGCGCGAATTCGTCGGCGCGGGCGCTCAGATTTTCGGCGATGTAGTACAGAATCTGTGCGCGGCTGTGTCCGGTCTTGTACCCCCAGCCATCCGCCGCTTTGACCGCCGCTTCCACGGCGTCGCGAATGTCCTTGCGGTTGCCATCGGCCACCTGACCGATCACATGGCCGTCCGGTGCGGTCACCGGGCGCGTGTAGTTGCCGTCGGAACGCGCCTGCTTGCCGCCGATGAACAGCTTGGCCGTGCGGTCAATGGCGTGCCCGTTGGCTTTACCGCCATTCAACGCCGCCGGAATCGGCTGCACTTTCGCTTTCTTCTCCGTGTTCTCTGTGGTTAATGGCGTTGGTCTTGCCTGCCATTTCGGGCGCAGATATTCATGCAGACCTTCGCGTCCGCCTTCGCGTCCAAAACCGCTCTCGCGGTAGCCGCCAAAGCCCGACGCCGCGTCGAACAGGTTGGTGCTGTTGACCCACACGCTCCCGGCTTTGACTTTGCGCGCCACATCGAGCGACAGGTTGAGGTTCTCGCTCCAGATACTGGCGGCGAGCCCGTAGCGGGTGTTATTCGCCAGCGCGACCGCTTCTTTCGGCGTGCGGAAGGTCAGTGCGACGACGACCGGGCCGAAGATCTCTTCCTGCACGACGACCGACGCCGAACTGACGTTGGTGATCAGCGTGGGCAGATACCAGCAGCCTTTGTCCGGCAGCGGGCAGTCCGGTTGATGAATCTCCGCGCCTTCGGCGATGCCCTTCTGCACCCAGCCGTCGATGGTGCGGCGCTGCACGGGGTCGACAATCGCGCCGATGTCGATGCTCTTGTCGAGCGGGTCGCCGACGCGCAGTTTGCTCATGCGCAGCTTGACCTTGTCCAAGAAGCGCGGCGCGATGCTCTCCTGCACCAGCAAGCGCGACCCGGCGCAGCACACCTGCCCCTGATTGAACCAGATCGCATCGACCAGACCTTCAATCGCCGCATCCTGATCCGCGTCTTCGAACACGATGAACGGCGACTTGCCGCCGAGTTCCAGCGAGAGCTTCTTGCCCGTGCCCGCCGTCGCGCGGCGGATGATCTTGCCGACATTCGTCGATCCCGTGAAGGCGATCTTGTCCAAATCCGGGTGCTCGGTGACCGCCGCGCCCGTTTGATCGCCGCCCGTGACGACGTTGACCACCCCCGGCGGCAGTCCCGCTTCCGCGACGATCTCGCCGAAGAGCAGGGCGGTCAGGCTGGTGTAGGGCGCGGGCTTAATCACGATGGTGTTGCCCATGGCAATCGCCGGGGCGATCTTCCACGCCAGCATCAACAGCGGGAAGTTCCACGGGATGACCTGCCCAATGACGCCGACGGGCTGATAGTCCGCTAGTTCACGTTCCTGAAGCTGCGCCCAGCCCGCGTGATGATAGAAGTGGCGGGCGACCAGCGGAATGTCGAGGTCGCGCGATTCGCGGATCGGCTTGCCATTGTCCAGCGATTCGAGTACGGCGAGCAGACGGGCGTGCTTCTGAATGTTGCGGGCAATCGCATACAGGTGCTTGGCGCGTTCGTGACCGGAGAGCGCGCTCCATGCGGGGAAGGCGGCGCGGGCGGCCTGCGCGGCGAGATCGACGCCTTTTTTGCCGCCGTCGCCAATCGATGCGATTTTCTCGCCCGTTGCCGGGTTGGTGCTGTCGAAGTGCGCCTCGGCTTTCACCCACTGATTGTTGATGAACACGTCGAATTTGCGCTTGTGGGCGTCAAGCCACGCGCGCGCAGCATCCGCCGCTTCCGGCGCGGTTCCGTAGGTCATGGTCTGGAATAACTCTCGAACGGACATAGGTATACTCCGCTGATCAACTAGTAAATCGCAACACCTAGAATCGCCTCAAGATCAGCGATCTGTTGTAGGGTCATGGGCGAAAGTTCAAAACCGCTGAACTCCATATCAAAGACACCGCAGAAAAAATCAAACTGGGCATGGTCACTTAGGGAGTGAAGATAAGTGTGATGAGGTTCAAGCTGCCGCAATAAATCGCGTAAATGATTCTCTAGACTTTCCCCTTCGGGGAGTTTGGAACTAATTAACCACATGCCTGATCGATGGACACCGTTCTGACTCTTCTTCCGAATATCGCCTTTGCGATGGGAATGATCTGGGGTAAGCCCAAGTTTTTCGGTGATAGCTGCTGGTTCCACCGCATCCCCCATAATTCGAAAGCTCGCTGTTGAGTGCCGATCCCGCTGCCACAAGGGGATCGGTGATGTCGACTGACTGGAAGCTTCATCAGTTTCCAGTTCAAGCAGTTCGTAATTACCCGTTTCCACCGGGATAGGCATATCGTCGGCTACTAAAGACGCGACGTAGGCATCAATCGCTTCTTTCACGCGCTCAATCGCTTCCTCACGAGTCTTGCCGTCACTATGGCAACCGGGCAGCGACGGCACATCAGCAATCCAGTTTCCATCCTCGTCGGTATAAAGTAAAACTTGGCGCATACCAGCGTCTCTTAACTCAAGTCAGGCATGGCAAAAATCTCAGTCAGCGTGAGCGTCAAGCCGGGGAAGAGATCTTCGATTTCCATCGTGTCTGCTCCCGTATACACGCGGATTACATCCGCGCCATGTCGGTACTGATGCACTTCTTTGCCGTCGGGAAAGATGACGCAAACCTGATCTGTGCCAAATTCCAGATACTTGCGCACACGCTTCAACAGCAGATTCGGATCATCACCCGGCGATACAACTTCGACAGCGAGAGTTGGTGCACCGGGAAATGGACGCTTAGTGTCCCAACCTTTCGGCAAGCTGCCTTTACGCACAAATGACAGATCTGGCACTTGTGCGCCGCGCAGATGTTTACCTTCGGCATCGAGCAGATAAATTAAGCCATCGGGAAAGATTGCACCAAGGCGATTGCTGTGTACAAATGCATCCAAAATGCGCAAGATGTTCATGACAATGCTGTGATGTTCCATGCCGACAGGTGACATTTCGACCAGTTCTCCAGCGATGACTTCGTAGGTCTCGTCCGGGTCAAGGCGCATTAAAACGTCTTCATCGACGTACTTCGCTTGAATCGCTTGGATGGCCATACAAGATGCTCCTTCGCTAACGGCTAATTGCTAACCGCTGCTTTCACCCCATCGGCATGTAGTGTTCGGCGGCGTAGCGTCCGGTCAGGTAGTGCGAGAGCTGGCGTTCGATGTCGGTGAGCAGCGCGCTCGCGCCGAAGCGGAACAGGTTCGGGAACAGCCAATCGTCGCCGAGCTCCTCTTTCATGAGAATTTGCCAGTTCATGGCGTGCTTGGCCGTGCGGATGCCGCCCGCGGGCTTAAAGCCGACCTTCACGCCCGTGCGGTCGAGGTATTCGCGGATCATGCGCGTCATGATCAGGCTGACTTCGAGCGTCGCGTTGACGGGTTCTTTGCCCGTCGAGGTCTTGATGAAGTCCGCACCTGCCATCATGCACACGAGGCTGGCCTGCGCGACATGCCGCAGCGTGCCGAGTTCGCCCGTCGCCAGAATCGATTTCATGTGTGCGTCGCCGCACGCCGCGCGGAACTGCTGCACCTCGTCGTAGAGGGCTTCCCAGTTACCCGTCAGCACATGTTCGCGGCTGATCACAATGTCGATCTCTTGAGCGCCCGCCGCGACCGAGTCCTGAATTTCGGTGAGGCGCGTGCGGAACGAGCTTTGCCCCGCCGGGAAACCGGTCGAGACAGCGGCGACCGGGATGCTCGTGCCCGCCAGCGCCTTGACCGCATCGGCGACGCGGCTGTGATACACGCACACCGCGCCCGTCGTGATGCCAAGATCGGCGACGCCGAGCGCTTCGAGCATGTCCTGCCGCACGGGCTGGCGAGCTTTGGCGCACAGGCGCAGCACGTTGCCGGGAGTGTCATCGCCGGAAAGTGTGGTCAAGTCAATGCAGGTGATGGCGCGCAGCAGCCACGCCGCCTGCGTGTCCTTCTTGACCGAACGGCGCGTCCCCAGCGTCGCGGCGCGGCGCTCGGCGGCGCTGGTGTTGACGCGCACGCTCCGCACCCACCCAAGATCGAGCGGCAGGCCGGGGTTACGCTCTTCACTGTGGTGATTCACATGTTCCGCGTGAATTTCGGGGATCGCCATCGGGATTCATCCTCTGATCAACTGAATTACAGCGATTATACCCTGATCCTGCGGCGTTTTGGACGGGTGGAGATGAATGATAGACGGGTGGTGTGAAGCGGGGTGCAATTTGGGATTTTCGTGGGTATTACCGTAGGGGCGCACGGCTGTGCGCCCCTACAAGTATGTGTGCAAATGTTGAGTGGTTTACACCGCCGCGACGGCGCGCAGTTGATCGACGAGTTCGGCGCGGTAGGGCTGAAGTTCGGCTTTGAGGCGGTCGAGGATGGCGTGCGCGTTGGCGACCTCCAGAATGAGCGCGGGATGACCCGCTTCGAGGCGACCGGAGAGTGAACTCACATGATCGTGATCCGGCTTGAAGCCTGAATCCACGAGGTTGGCGGCTAAGCGCCCGGTGACGTTGCCGAGCAGACCGCCCACCAGCGCCGCCGCGCCGACCGCGATCAGCGCCCCGACGCCGGGGATGGCCAGCGCGCCTAACTGCGCGACGCCGAGCGCCGCAATCGCCGCGCCGAGTGTGCCGCCCGTGATTCCGCCTTCATCCGGCCCGATGTCATCGTCGAGAAAAATGACCTCCCCACTGTTCGCCTTGGCGACAATCGCCGCGTGCTCAATGTGGAGATCCTTGATACCCATCAAATGATCGAGGGCTTTAGTGAGGGTGGTGCGCGACGGAAAGATCGCCACTACCAGTTCAGACGACATCGTTTATTCCCTTGCCAACCAGATCGTACCTGTTGAGAATACATCAACTCTGGATACTACAACAATGAATTCTTCCAATCTCATGGTGACAGGTGTCACAAATGCCGCATGGGATTGCGGGGATCAGGGATGGGCAGAGCCTCCCATCCCCGGAGGTTAGGGCGTGGTGATTTCAGCTTCGAAGGGCTGCAGGTCTTGCTGCAAACGTCCAAGCACATCGACTTCAGCTTCGGCGTCGAGCACCATAGCGACGCGGCCCGCGCTCAAATGCCCCGCTAATTCGTCCAACTGGTCATCTTTGATGCCGAGATCAATCAGGCTGGCGGTGAGACCACCCGTCGCCCCGCCGATCAAGCCGCCGAGCAGCGCGCCCGCGCCGATGGCGATGATCGGGCCGACGCCCGGCAGCAGGAACGCGCCTAAGCCGGCGATGCCGAGCGCCCCCATGAGCGACCCGAGCGTACCGCCCGCGATGCTGCCTTCGCTCACGCTGATGTCGTCTTCGAGGACGACCGTTTCGCCGTCGTCGGCTTTCACGATGACCGCAGAGTGTTTAATCTTCAGATAGTCCAGCGCTTTCACGCGCTCGACGGCGTCAATCAACGAACCGCGCGATGGAAAAACAGCGATGATCGTATGACGTTTCATGACCGACTCCTCTCCGTTCATTACTTCCAGTATAGCGCATTGTGCGGCGCTTGACGCGTATCACTGGATAGATTACAATGCAATTTCGAAGTCCAATTGAACATCTCATCAAGAGGCGAGGGAGAGACACGGCTCACTGATCTCGCGGCAACCCCTGAAGCGTCGGGAAGGTGCTAAGTCCGTCAGACATGGGTCTGGAAGATGAGCAATTTCTGTCTATCCCGCGCCTCTGTGTCTTGACTGCCTGAGGCGTTTTTGTTTTTTGGGGGAAGGCGCTATGCAGAACATTGACCTCAATTTACTTCGCGAAGTTCCACTCTTCGAACTGCTGGACGATCAAGAACTAGAAGCGCTGGCGCAGCAGCTTGAGCAAATGACGTTCATGCCCGGTCAGGTGATTTTCACGGCGGGTGAACCCGGCGGCACAATGTTCATTGTGCAGCGGGGCCGTGTGGAAATCTTCATTCGCGACCGCAGCCACGAGCGCGTCACCATCAGCTACATGGAAAAAGGCGAAATCTTCGGGGAACTGTCGCTGCTCGACAACGCGAGCCGCAGCACGAGCGCGCGCGCCATCGATCAGACGATGGTGCTGGTCATTGACCGGAACGACTTGCTCATGCTGGTGCGCGCCCACCCCGCTGCCGCGCTCGACATGATCGCCATGCTCGGCAAGCGCATCCGCGAGACTGATGTCTTGGTGCGCAACCGCGTCGTCGCCCGTAACGTCAACGAAGAGATGGAAGAGGTCATCAAGCCGACGATTGGCGAACGCCTCTCTGATTTTCTGACGATGGTGGCGGGCGATATTCGCTTCGTCTACTTCAACTTTGTGTGGTTCGCCGTGTGGATGGTGCTGAATATGCACATCATCCCCGGTCTGGAACCGTTCGATCCGTTCCCATTCGGCCTACTGACGATGATCGTCTCACTGGAGGCGATCTTCCTCTCGCTGTTTGTGTTGATCAGCCAGAATCGGCAGGCGGCGCGCGACAAGATTCGCGACGACATCGAATACAGCGTGAACATCAAGGCGGAGCTGGAAATTCGCGATATTCAGGATCAACTCGACGAGATTCAGGCGCTGATCGTGCAGCAAATGGCGCAAACGCGGGTGCCGGGCAAGCTGCTGCACGCGCGCCCCAACACTTCCAAACCCGAAAATGAAGCGTGATTTGAGTAGAAAGTGATGGATCGATGCCTCCCGTGAACACCTTTGAGAAGTTCCAGACCGCGCTCCAGCAATTTCGCAAGGTGAGCGGCGACATGTTGGCGGTGACCGACACCTACACGCCGGAATTGGCCGAAAAGTCGGAGGCGTGCGGCTGGTGGTCGCCCAAGCAGATCATCGCGCACGAAGCCGGGTGGCTGGTCGAACTGCACCGCCGCTATGACCTGTTCGCAGCGGGGAATGTCGAACCGATTGAGTACGACTTCGATACATTCAACGCGCAGTCAGTCGAGGCGCGGGCACATTTGGATTGGCCGGGCACGCTCAGTGAGTTTCGCGATTTGATCGCGCGCACCATCAGCCGCGCGGAATCCCTCACAGCGCAGCAGGCGGGCGGCATTAAGGGGTATGGCGGGTGGTTGGATGCCATGAGTGAAGACATGGAAACGCACACCCATCAGTTAAGCGAGTTCAAGAAGCTGCAAGGCTAAAGCGTCAATGACGAACATGTATCCGATTCTCGAATACGACAGCAATCCCAACGCGATGATCGAGCCGCACAAGCTGCTGCGGCGGCACGAGCGCATGCCGGAATACTGTGTCCTGTGCTTCTTTCAGGAAGTAATCGCCGCGGCCTGTGCTGAAGTTGAGCAAGTGCTGGTGCTGCGCAGCGAAATGGGCAGCAATCCGGTGTACGTGATCGAGCAGGATGGGCGGCGGGTGGCGGTGGCACATCCCGGCGTGGGCGCGCCGCTGGCCGCGGGTTATCTCGAAGAATTGATCGCGCTTGGCGCGAGCAAGATCATCGCGTGCGGCGGTGCGGGTGTGCTCAACAAAGAGCTGGCTGTCGGCCATGTGGTTGTGCCCGTGACGGCGATCCGCGATGAAGGCACGTCGTATCACTACCTGCCGCCGAGCCGCGATGTGTCGGCCAGCTCGCAAGCGATTGAAGCGATTGAGCAGACGCTGCAGGCACATCATGTGCCCTATGTGATCGGCAAGACGTGGACGACGGACGCGCTCTATCGCGAGACGCCGGGCAAGGTGGCGCAGCGCCGCGACGAAGGCTGTCTGACGGTCGAAATGGAAGCGTCGGCGTTCTTTGCGGTGGCGAAGTTCCGCGGCGTGACCTTCGGGCAGATTTTGTACAGCGGCGACGACCTGAGCGGCGACGAATGGGATTCCCGCGATTGGATCAACGGGCGACCAGACACGCGCCAGAAATTGTTCACATTGGCAGTCGAGGCGTGTCTGCGGTTGTGAGGCAATTGGCAATGAACGAACATCATCGCCGATCCATCCGCCTGAAAGATTACGATTACACGCAGAATGGCGCGTATGTCGTGACGATTTGCACGCATGGGCGCGAATCGTTGTTCGGCGACATCGTCGATGGTGAGATGCGGTTGAACGATTTTGGGCGGATTGTGGAAGAGGAATGGTGGCGGACCGAAACCATTCGCCCCGAAATTGAATTGGATGCATTTGTGGTCATGCCGAATCATATTCACGGCATTATCGTGATTATCGACGGCGGAGACGTAGGGGCGCACGGCCGTGCGCCCCTACAGAAACCCGGTGTCGCGTATCGTCCACTGCGTTCATTGGGGTCGTTTGTTGCAGGGTTCAAATCCGCGGTGACGAAACGGATCAATGCGCAACGGGACACGCCGAACGCGCCCGTGTGGCAGCGTAACTTTTACGAACAGGTCATCCGGAACGAATTCACGCTGAACGAATTCCGCGGTTATATCGTCACCAACCCCGGTCGCTGGGCAGAGGACCGAGAGAATCTGGCTAAGGGAAGTAGAAACTAGGTGAGCATGACGCAGAGACACGCAAATCGGACGTATACCAACCGCCGCTATCTGGACGCCATCCAGGATCATGTCGTCATTTATGACGGCGCGATGGGCACGAGCATTCAGCGCTACAACCTGACCGCTGACGACTTCGGCGGTGAGCAGTACAACGGCTGCAACGACTATCTGGTGATCACGCGCCCGGATGTGATCGCGGCGATTCACGAGTCGTTCCTGCGAGTGGGCGCGGAAGTGGTGGAAACGTGCACGTTCCGCAGCAACCCGCTGACCCTGCGCGAATACGGCCTGCAGGACAAGGCTTACGAGATCAACTATGCGGCGGCGCAGTTGGCGCGCGGCGTGTGCGACAAGATCGAAGCCGAGACCGGCATCCCGCGCATGGTGGCGGGCAGCATCGGGCCGTCGGGCAAGCTGCCGAGCGGCACCGACCCCGACCTGAGCAACATCACATTTGATGAACTGGCGGACGTGTTCTACGCGCAGGCCAAAGGCTTGGTCGAAGGCGGCTGCGATGTGCTGCTGATCGAGACGAGTCAGGACATCCTCGAAGTGAAGGCGGCGGTGTACGGCATCAACCGCTTGTTCGAAGATTTGGGCGTGCGCATTCCGTTGCAGGTGCAGGTGACGCTGGATACGAGCGGGCGTATGCTGTTCGGCACGGACATCAACAGCGCCCTGACCACGCTCGAACCGCTGCAGTTGGACGTGATCGGCCTGAACTGCTCGACGGGGCCTGAATACATGCGCGAACCCGTCAAGTTCTTGGTAGAGAACAGCCCGTACCCGATCAGCATTCTGCCGAACGCCGGTCTGCCGATCAACGTGGACGGCGAAGCGGTCTACCCGATGGAACCCGATCCGTTCAGCCAGATGGTGTCGGAGTTCACGCGCTGGGGCGTGGGCATTGTCGGCGGGTGCTGCGGCACCCAGCCCGATCATATCGCCAAGCTGTACGAAGCAGTGCATGGTCACAGCTATGCCGAGGAAGTGGCCGGACGCGCCAAGCGGCGCGAACCGCTCCGGCGCGAACTGGACAATGTGGCGAAGGCGTCGAGCAACATGCGCGCCGTGCCGATGATCCAGAACCCCGGCCCGACGATGATCGGTGAGCGCATCAACACGCAGGGCAGCCGCAAGGTCAAGCAGTTGATCCTCGCGGAAGACTACGACAGCGTGATTCCGATTGCGGTGCAGCAGGTGGACAGCGGCGCGCACATGCTCGACGTGCAGGTGGCGCTGACCGAACGCACCGACGAAGCCGAACAGATGAAGATCCTCGTCAAGAAGCTGGCGATGGCCGTCGAAACGCCGCTCATCATCGACGTGACGGAACCCGCCGTGGCGGAAGCGGCGCTCTCGGTGTATCCGGGGCGCGCGATCATCAACGGCAACAACCTCGAAAACGGGCGCGAACGCATCGATAAGGTGCTGCCGATTGCCAAGAAGTACGGCGCGGGCGTGCTCTCCATGACGATTGACGAAGAAGGCATGGCGCACACACGTGAGAAGAAGCTGGCGATTGCGCAGCGCATCACCGACATCGCCGTCAACGACTACGGCTTGCTGCCGCAGGATTTGATCTTTGACACGCTGACGTTCCCGCTCACCACCGGGCAGGCTGATCTGCGCAACGACGCCATCGAAACGATTGAAGGCATCCGCCAGATCAAAGCGCAAATCCCCGGCGTCATGACCGCACTCGGCGTGAGCAACGTCTCCTTCGGGATCGGCGTGGCGGCGCGCGGTGTGCTCAACAGTGTGTTCCTGTATCACGCGGTGCAGGCGGGGCTGGATATGGCGATTGTCAACCCGGCGCACATCACGCCCTACGCGGAAATTCCCGAAGATCAGCGCAAGCTCGCCAACGATTTGATCTTCAACACCGATGAGAACGCCCTGCCGCGCTTCATCCAGTACTTTGAGCAGAACGAGGTCAAGGTGGGCGGGCAGCAGGCCGAAGACCCTACCGCCGACATGACCGCCGAACAGGCGATTCACTGGCAGATTCTCCACCGCAAGAAAGACGGCGTCGAGAAGCTGATCGACGAATGCCTGACGCGGCAGGATGCAGTTGGTGTGTTGAACAACGTGCTGCTCCCCGCCATGAAGGAAGTCGGCGACAAGTTCGGCGCGGGCGAATTGATTCTGCCGTTCGTGCTGCAATCCGCCGAAGTCATGAAGAAGACGGTCGCCTACCTTGAACAGTTCATGGACAAAGTCGAAGGCGTCACCAAAGGTACGGTGGTGCTGGCGACGGTCTACGGTGACGTGCATGACATCGGCAAGAACCTCGTCAAGACGATTTTGAGCAACAACGGCTACACCGTGCACGACCTCGGCAAGCAGGTGCCCGCCAACACGATCATCGAGAAGGCGGTCGAACTCAAGGCCGACGCCATCGGCTTGAGCGCGCTGCTGGTGAGCACCTCCAAGCAGATGCCGCTGATCGTCAACGAGCTGGCGCGGCGCAACCTGAGCTATCCCGTGCTGATCGGCGGCGCGGCGATCAACCGTCGCTTTGGGCTGCGCACGCTGTTCCTCGAAGGCAGCGATCAGCCTTACGAGCCGGGCGTGTTCTACTGCAAGGACGCCTTCGAAGGGCTGGAGACGATGGAACAGCTCATGAGCAACCGCACCGTGCTCATCGAGCGGACGCAAGCGGACGCCTATAAGGAGCTGGATCGTCCGGTTCCGGTTAAGCGTCAGCGCAGCTACGAGCGCATCGTCACCGTCAAGCCATCGCCGGACATCCCGACGCCGCCGTTCTGGGGCATTAAGACGATCCGCTCGCTGCCGCTGGAAATTGTCTTGCAGTACCTGCACAAGCCGGAACTCTTCCGCCTGTCGTGGGGCGCGACCAACACGCACGGCGAGGAATGGAAGAAGCTGGAAGCTGAATTCGAAAATCGCCTGTACCGGATGACGCGCGAGGCGTTGAGCACCAAGACGCTGCAACCGCAGGCTGTTTACGGCTACTTCCCGGCCAACAGCGACGGTGAAGACCTGGTCATCTACGATCCCGAGCCGTTCTTGGAGACACTGCGCTTTGTGGGCAAGGGTGCGGATCGCCGCCTCGCGCAGTTTGAACGCCGCGAGATCGCGCGCTTCTCATTCCCGCGTCAGCCGTTCGGCGAGCATTTGTGCATCAGCGACTACTATGCCTCGGTCGAAAGCGGGCAGATCGATACCGTGCCGCTGCAAATTGTGACGGTCGGGCAGGTGGCGACGCAGCAGTTCGACAAGCTGCAAAGCGCCAACGAATACACCGAAGCGTACTTCTTCCACGGGCTGGCGGTGCAAGCCGCCGAAGCGACGGCCAATTACGTCAACAAAGTTGTCATCAACCGTGAGCTGGGCATCGCGGAGAACCGCGGCAAACGCTATAGCTGGGGCTACCCGGCCTGCCCGGATTTGAGCGATCACCAGACCGTGCTCAAGCTGCTCCCCAACGCCGAAAGCGAACTCGGCTTGATGCTCAGCCCGGCCTACCAGTGGATTCCCGAACAGAGCACGGCGGCCATCGTCGTGCATCACCCGGACGCGAAGTATTTCAGCGTGGGCGTGGATCGCGTCCAGCAGATTGAAGAGGCGTAACCCCGCAATTGTGAGGTACGCCGCGGGATTATGCCGAGTTAGACTCTCTGTAATTTTGATCGGGGAGGCGGCTCATGATCCGGCGCGATAATCGGAGTATTCTGGCGGGGGTGGGGATGATCACGTTAGCGGTCATCGTTACGTCGATGCTGTTGGCAGCCTTTCTGAACAATCGCTGCCAGAATCAATTTCGGGATGCGCTGGCGATTTATCCCGGCGCAGAGATCGTCGTTGAGGAATATCCGTTTCTGGCGCAGCAGCGCGTGGAACTGCGCAGTGCCGATGCGCCGGAAACGGTCGAGGCGTGGTACACCAGTCAGCGCGCCGCCTCCATGCGTGAGCAGGTGGTCAGCGGCACTGTCAGTGCACTGCCTCCAGAGAACTGGATCGTCGCAGCGGCGCCCGATGGGAATGGCAGCGTGATCACGCTGGCGCAAATGTGTCCATAAAACAATTGAACTGCCCTGTCCGCAGCGGTGTAATCCAAGTAGACAGACTGGCTGGCAGTTCGAGGTGAAGCAATGCAGAAAAAGCGTCGAAATTGGGGCCCCTTGACGGGCTGTTTGATCGTGGTAGTGGCAGTGTTCGCGTGCAGCATCGGTTCGGTGTTGGGCTTCAACGGTGTGTGCTCCGCCTATTTTCCGGAACGCCTGCCGTATTACCCGGGCGCGGAAGTGCGCTCGGAAGTGCACAACTTCATCAACGCGTGGGGGATGGGCATCACAGTGGCGACGCTGTGGACGCCGGATGACTCGAACACGGTGCGGTCGTGGTATGGCGTGCATATTGGCACGTATCTGCGCAATTCGGTGGACAATCCCTCGCCGATTTCGTACTTAGGGCGGCAGATCGCCCGCGTCGATTACAACATCGCGCGCGCTGACGATGGCGTCGGCACGCAAATCATCCTGTACGGTACGTGTTTGAATTAGGTGGCCATGACTCCTATCCCGTTCTCCCAACGCATAACCCAACCGAATCGGCCTTTGTTGGCGGATGGCGCGATGGGCACGCAGATTCACGCGCACGGCGTCTCGATGGAGACGTGCTTTGACGAACTCAACCGCAAGCAGCCCGGCGTGATCCTCGACATTCACCGTGGCTATTTGCAGGCGGGCGCGGAACTGCTGGAAACCAACACCTTTGGCGCGAACCGCTACAAGCTGGCGGAACATGGCCTCGAAGACCGCGTCGCCGAGATCAATTCAGCAGGCGCACGGTTGGCACGGCAGGCGATTCTCGAAAGTGGGCGTGACGATGTGTACGTGGCCGGGTCAGTGGGGCCGCTGGGCGTGGGTGTGCAGCCGTATGGTCGCCTGAAAGAAGAAGATGCACAAGCCGCGTTTGTCGAGCAGATCACGGCGTTAGCCGAGGGCAGCGTCGATGTGATCCTGTTTGAGACGTTCAACGACCTCGCCGAGATGCTGGTCGCGCTCAAGGCGGCGCGGGAGGCGGCACCGAAACTCCCGGTCATGTGTCAGATGACGTTCTCCCAGGATGACCGCACGATCTCCGGGCATATGCCGGGGGCGGTGGCGCGCGCGCTGGCTGAGGCGGGCGCGGACGTGATCGGCGTGAACTGCAGCGGCGGCCCGGTGCAGATCGCGCGGGTGCTGCAGCAGATGCGTCTGGTCGAACCGGAAGCCTTGTTCTCCGCGCAGCCGAACGCGGGCTTCCCGCAGATCATGGGCGGGCGCACGATGTACCCGGCGACGGTCGAATACTTTGCGGATTACGCGCTGCAATTCAAGGCGATTGGCGCGAACATCATCGGCGGGTGCTGCGGCACGACGCCCGAGCACATTCAGGCGATGCGCGCGGCGCTCGACGACCCGACGCGCCCGCAGCCGAATGTCGTCATTCTGGAGACCAATGGCGAAGTCGATGGGCTGGCGGCGGAACGTCCGAGCGAATTCGCGTTCAAGCTGAAGGGCGGCAAGTTCGTGGTGAGCGTCGAGGTCAACCCGCCGCGCTCGCACAACTTTGACCGCCTGCTGGAGTCGGCGCAGGTGCTGCGCGACGCGGGCGCCGATGTGCTCAACATCGCGGACAGCCCGACGGCGCGCATGCGCGTCAGCCCGTGGGCGGTGTGTCACACGCTGCAAACGCGGCTCGGCATCGAAACCGTGCTGCACTTCCCGACGCGCGGGCGCAATCTGCTGCGCATTCAGGGCGATTTGCTCGGCGCGCACGCGCTCAATGTGCGCAATATCTTTGTGTGCATGGGCGACCCCACGCGCATCGGCGATTACCCGGAAGCGATGGATAACTACGACATCGTGCCCTCGGCGCTCATCCGCCTGATCGACGAACGCATGAATGTCGGCATGGATCAGGCCGGGAACTCGCTTGGCCAGCCGACCAGCTTCACCATTGGCTGCGCGCTCAACATGGGCGCGGCGGATGTCGATAAAGAGATCGACGTGCTGCGCAAGAAGCTGGACGCGGGGGCGGATTTCGCGCTCGGTCAGCCGGTGTTCGAACCGCATGTCGCCGAACGCTTCCTCAAGCGCTATGAGGAGTTGGAAGGGCATCCGCTGGAACTGCCCGTGCTGATGGGCGTCATGCCACTGTACAGTCTGCGCCATGCGATGTTCCTCAACAACGAAATCCCCGGCATCGAGATTCCGCAAACCATCCTCAAGCGGTTGGAAGCTGCGGGTGAAGAGGCAGCGGCGGAGGGCGTGCGCGTCGCGCAGGAACTGCTGCGCGACATGAAAGATCTGGTCCGTGGGGCGTATGTCATCCCTTCATTCGGCAAATACGAACTCGCCGCGCAGGTGATCGATGCGGTCGCGGTGGGGTAAAAATCAACCTCACCCCTAAATCCCCTCTCCGAAACGAGGCGAGGGGACTTAAGCACTCTGGTTGTCTACCCTCTCCGCTCGGGGAGGGGTGGGGGTGAGGCGGAGGCTACTTCAGCGCAGATTCCAGAAAATCCAGCACGAGGCGGTTGAATTCTTCTGGGCGTTCCATGTTGGGCAGGTGCGCCGTGCCGGGCATGACGGCGCGCTGTGCGCCGGGGATGCCGTCGGCTAAGGCGGGCGAGGCGGCGAGGATGTAATTCGTATCCAGATCGCCCCAGAGGATGAGCGCGGGCACTTTGATCTCGTGCAGGCGCGCCACACCGGGCGGATCGAGCACAATCGGCTTGAGTTGTTCGCTGATATGTTGGTAATTGGCGCGGCCCATCTCGACCATTTTGGCGACGAACGACGCGGGCATCACGTCGACCGAGCGTTTTAGGCCCGACCCCCAGATTTGCACATCCAACTGAATAAGTTTTTCCGTGTCACCGGCTTTTTCGGCGGCCTCCACTTGCGGATACAGCGCATCTTCGTCGGAGGTGTCGCCGTCGGTGAAACCGCCCGGTCCCGACCCGACCGTGATCAGCGCGGTGACGCGTTCCGGGAATTCGAGCGTGGTATCGGTGGCGATCTGCCCGCCGCGTGAGCAGCCAATCAGCACGGCTTTGTCGATGCCGAGATGATCGAGCAGCGCCCGGAGATCGGCCCGGTTGGAGAATTCCACGCTGTCGCTGGTCGTCTGGCCGAAACCGCGCGTATCGTAACGGACGACGCGATACTTTTCGGCGAACACCGCGAATTGATCATCCCACATCCGATGATCAGCGATGCCGGCATGAACGAAAACCACCGCTTGTCCCGCCCCGGCGGCCTCGTAGTACAGCTTGCCGCCCGGCACATCCAGATACCCGCTGACCGTTTGTGTCATTCACCTGTATCCTTGTGTTATAAATGCAGACAATCTTGAAGATAGCACAAAAGTTCGCTTTATGCAAAAGGATTGATGATGCGCCTTGAAGTAATCTCGCGTGCTCCTACTACTGTTCCGCGTTCCACTCCGATTTTGTTCGTTCATGGCGCATGGCATGGCGCGTGGGCATGGGAGGACCATTATCTGCCGTACTTCGCTGACCACGGCTATCACGTGCACGCTGTGAGTCTGCGCGGGCATGGCAGCAGCGAAGGTCGCGCCGGGCTGCGCTGGTATTCGATTAGTGATTACGTGGCAGACATCAAGCAGGTGGCCGATGCGCTGCCCGCGCCGCCGATCATCATCGCCCATTCGATGGGCGGCTATACCTTGTTCAAGTATCTGGAGCGGTACAGCGCCGCCGCGGGGGTACTGGTCGCCGCGCTGCCGACCGTGGGCGCGCTGGGTATGGTGCTGCGCCTGTTGAGCAAAAACCCAGTGGTGTTCGTCAAAATGCTGGCTCAGTTGAAGCTGTACCCGCTCGTGGGGACGCCGGAACTGGCGCGCCGACATCTATACACCCCGGCGACCGCCGATGCGATTGTGCAGCGCACCTACGAACGCCTGCAGGATGAATCATTCCGCGTGTTCATCGAGATCGCGCTCCAGAGCTTCACCGCGCCCAAGCCGCTCCGAGCGCCGACGATGGTGATCGGAGCGGAAAACGACGGCTTCTTCACGCCGGATGAACAGCGCGCCATCGCTCGTGCCGCCAACACGACGGCGGTGATTGTGCCGGACACGGGGCATAACATGATGTGTGAGGCGTCGTGGCAGACGAGCGCCGATCACATCCTCGCGTGGCTGGCGGAACGGGGATTGTAGAGAACAACCTCACCCCTAAGTCCCCTCTCCCAAGGGCGAGGGGACTTCACGACCCTGCCTGCCTCCCCTCTCCTCTAGAAGAGGGGTTGGAGGTGAGGTTGAGCATTTTCACCAGGAAATAGGCTCTTGCCCGCCCCTACGGGAGGGGCTTGCCCCTCCCCTCTTTGTCTTGAGGAGATGTCGTCCCGTCAGCCACAAGGCGATACGATGGGGGTGAGGTTTACCAGCGCCGAATCTGCTCGACTTCTGACTTGGTGAGCGGCTGGTATTGACCGGGCTGCAGGCCCGTCAGCGTGATCGACCCGATGGCCCAGCGCACAAGGCGCAGCGTCGGGTAGCCGACCGCCGCCGTCATGCGCCGCACCTGCCGATTCTTCCCCTCGCTGATGGTCAATTCGAGCCACGCCGTGGGAATGTGGGCGCGGTAACGAATGGGCACGGGGCGCTCGGGAATATCCGGCGGGTCGATCAGGCGGGCTTGCGCGGGTTTCGTGCGCCACAGCTTCCCACCCTCGCTGAGTTCTACACCGCGCCGCAGACTTTCGAGCGCCGTCTCGTCGGGGATCCGTTCGACCTGTGCCCAGTAGGTTTTAGGATGCTCGAATTTGGGGTCGCTGAGGCGATGCTGGAGTGCGCCGGAATCGGTCAGCAGCAGAAGACCTTCGCTGTCCATATCGAGGCGTCCAGCCGCGTAAATGTTCGGCACATCGATGTAATCCGCGAGCGTGGGGCGGCCGTCCGCGTCCGTGAACTTGGTCAGCACGTTATAGGGTTTCCAGAAGCGGTAAATCTGCATATGGGCCTCGCCCCGCCCCCCCCCGGGGGCTGCCGCGTGGTGGGGTTGGCTCCCTCCTGGGTGGGGGGGGGGGGGGGGGGGGGGGGGCGGAGGGCCCCGCCCCGCCCCCCCCCCCCGGGAGCTGACCACTGACCACTGTCAACTTGGTCACAGCCACCGCCCGATCTTTTCGATCAGCTTGGACTGCGGATCGTTGGGGATGAAGCCGTGCTCCAAGTACCAGTGGTAGGTATCTGCGACGCTCTGGCGCATGTCGATCTGCGGTTCGCCGAGTTCACTCCACGCCTTGCGAAAATCGAAGTAGATGCGTTCCTTGCCGAGCCGCGTCTGGTTGCCCTCAATCGGCACAGGGATGCCCGCCGCGCGCAGGCGATCCACTACCGAGGCCACAATCGGCAGCGCGAATGCCGGAACGGGAAAGCCGGGACGCGGCAAACCCATGACATCCGCGATCAGGTTGAACCAGTCGGAATACGGGTAGTTGACCGCGCCGAGGATGTAGCGTTCGCCCGTGCGCCCGCGTTCCGCCGCCGCGATGTGCATGTGCGCCACATCGCGCACGTCGATGGTCGCTACTCCGCCGGGTGGGACGGGCAGCGTCCACGACAGGCGCTTCATTTGCAGGATGAAATCGCCGGAAATCATATTGAGGTCGCCGGGGCCGATGATCACGACCGGGTTGACCGTGACCACATCCTGACCCGCCTCAACCGCCTTACCGACCTCAATTTCGGCGAGAACTTTACTGTAGCCGTAGGGGAATTGATCCGGTGGCAGGCTGAAACGCACGGTTTCGTCGGCGGGCAGACCATCGGCGCGAATGCCGACCGCCGCGGCGCTGCTGGTGAAGACGACGCGCTGCACGCCCGCTTCCCGCGCGGCTTGCAGCACGTTCTGCGTGCCGCCCACGTTAACGTCGAACATGCGCTGTTTGTCGCTGCGCCAGTAATCGGCGACCGCCGCCACATGAAACACCCAGTCGCAGTCCGCCGCGGCCTTGCGCAGTGACTCCAAATCCGTCACATCGCCGAGCGCGCTCGCATAGGTCAAGCCCGCCAGCGCGTCTAACTTTGACGAAGAGCGGTGCAGTGCCACCGCCTGATGTCCACTTTCACCCAGCGCCCGCACCACGTGCGACCCAACAAACCCGGTAGCGCCTGTGACCAATGCCCGCATCGTTTGTTTGCTCCTACGCCCAGCCCAATGCGTGAACTATAGCCGTGATGCGCGCGTTCCTCAAGGCGTGGTCAGGCGTTCCAGTTGATCGCGCAGGTCTTGGGCGACGAGTTTCGCGCCCGTCGCCTGCCAGTTGTAGAGGGTGCGTTCGGGGACGGCGTTCGCAAACCAGTCGAGCGCCTGCCGCGCCGCCGGGTCGAGATCGTCGGCGTCCACGCGGCGGCTGTAAGGCTTCAGCCCCGCGACATACGGGAAATAGAGCACATTGTAGTAGCGCCATTCGTCGGTGAAGCCGCTGCCCTCATGCGGTTTGAGCCGCTCAATGCTTTCGCGCAGCAGGGCGCGCAGTTCTTTGGCGCGTTCCAGCAGCGAGTCGCCCGCGCCGCGCGCTGCCAAGCGCTGATCGATGAGCGGCAAATAGGTGAGCGGACTCGTCGCTAGCTTATCCAGATTTTGCGAATGGCTGAGCGCCTGCCGGGTGTAACGGGTGAATTCGGCGCTGCGTCAACGTGGTGAAATCGACCGTTGGGTTGACGCGCAGCACCGCGTCCCCAACGGAGCGCAGTTCGGCGCGCTGTTCGCTTAGGTCGGACTGACGCGGGAAGGTCAGCCGATCCAGCCCGGCTTGCAGGCGGTCGAACAGGGTGACCAGGTGATCGCGGTGGCGATCACGGGCAGCCGATGACCAGCGCCGCCGCGCCAGCAACCCGAGGATTTGCGTGATGAGCGCCACCTGCCCGCCGAACCCAGCGCGACGACACCGTTGAGCGTGAACGAGCGCAGCAGATCGCGCCAGAGCAGCGTGCCTTCCTCGTAGGCGTCGAGTCCCGCCAGCGCATAGCCGAGCAGCAGCAGATCGCCGCTCACGCCGAGGAACATCACGCCGTGGGCGATGATGGCTGTGGGCAGCAGCAGTAAACCGACCGACAGCAGAAAGAAGGTGGTTGCGACCAGTAGGATGATTAGCGGGCGGCGGGGCAGTTCGTCCAGATGGCGCGCGACGCTGATCAACGCGAACACGAGCAACCCGACCGGGACGATGACGACGCTGCTGAGCGCATCGAGCAGCAGGGCGGCGCCGAGAGCCAAGCCGGTCAGCACTACGCTTGCGGCGAATAGACGGTGTACCTGCCGGGTTGTGATCTGCGGCGTGAGCGAGTAGATCGCCGCCATCCAGAACAGCGCAGGTAGGAGCAGTGCCAGTGGACGGTAGACTGTTACCGTGTCCGTCGCTGCTTCGAGCAGCAAATAGGCCAGCCCGCCCGCGTAGGCGATCAAGCCCCAACCGGCGTAGCGCAGCCCCGGTCGTTTGGAACTGCGCGCCGCCAGATAGCAGCCGAACCATAAGGTCAGGCTGAAGACCGAGCACTTGAACAAACGTCAACAGAACCGCCTTGCGTTAAGCGGGTACGCGGACCAGCGCGCTGATGCGGCGCGCGCCGATGAATTGCAGGACGGCCAGCGTCAGGACGATATCGGCGGCTACGAGGATCGCCCAACGACCAGCGGTTGTCAAGGCGAAGGCATTGGTGGCGAGGATGAGCACGCTGCCGACGACGAAGAGCGCATTGAGCGTCCCGATCACGTAGCCCGAGGTTGGCGTGAGTGTCTGCCGGCTCTCGCGTCCGACGAGCACGCCGAAGACCACCTGACCAACGCCGAGGAGTATGGCTACCAGCGGATTGGGGATGCCCATAAACGCGGCACGGGCGCGGCGGCTAAGATGAACAGGAGGCCGAACGTACTGGAGATGAGGCTGTCAGCGATGAGTGCGCGGCGCAGAAACTGAGAGTTAGACATGCGGTTGAACCTTTCGTCAATTTGAACCGATGCCCTCAGTCTAGGGGGTGAACAACTGCCAAAGCCACGAAAAACACTGCCAACTGCTGCCAAAATTGCGTTTATCATAGACAAGCCACACGGAAATGGTGAAAGGAACACAAGTTTGCGGATTTTATTGTTCATGCTGCTGGCGCTGACCGGCTGGGCGCGCCCGCAGGGGCTGACGATTGCTGAATGCAGCGAAGCAGCGCTGGATCAGGCACTGGCGGCGGCGGTGATGGCGATCGGTCATTGAATTCACCTGCGCCGGGGACAATCCCGATTACGACGACGAAGGTGATCAACGCGGATGTGACGATCAGCGCCGAAGCGCATACGGTGACCTTCGATGGGGAAGAGCGCGGGCGCATCCTGTTCATTGAAGACAGCGCGGAGGTCAACATCCGCGGGGTCGATTTTGTGCGCGGCAACGCGGAGTCCGGCGGCAGCGCGATCAACACCAACGGCACGCTCACGCTGAGCGACAGCCGCCTCGCCGGGAACGTACACGCGCTGGCGAATTTCGGCACGCTCACGCTGGAACGGGTCACGTTTGCGGGCAACAGCGGCGCGGGACTGTACAACTCCGGCGTGACGCTGGTGCGCGACAGCACGTTTACGGGCAATCGGCGCGGCGTGGACAACGCCAGCGGCGATCTGTTTGTGCTGAACAGCCGCTTTTACGGCAATGTCGCCACCGAACGCGGCGGCATGGGCGCGGGGATTGCCAACAGCGGCAGCGTGATCGTCATCGGCAGCACCTTCTACGAGAATTACGCCCCCGCCGGGGGCAGTGCGGTCGGTACGCATCGCGGCGGGGAAGTGGTGCTGGCGCATTCGCTGCTGCTGGGCAGCGCCGATTCCGCGCCGTGCTTTGGCGGGATGATTGACGGGGGCGGGAACGTACAAGCACCGGGGACGAGCTGCGGCGATTAGTGCCGTCGCTCAGCTGGCCTGCGCCATGACCGGACGGTCATGACGCCTGCCGAGCGCTGAACAGCAGCACCCCGGCGCTGACCAGCCACACTGACCACACGATGTAACTCAGCGCGTTGACCAGCCCGGCGAACTCGACGCCCGCGGGTTCGAGCAGCCCGACCATGATACCAATGGCCGCGATAATGCCGACGATGCCCAGCCCGCGGTTGAACCAACGCGAACGGAACATCATGACGCTGAGCAAAATCGTCCATGTGCCCGTGAAGAAGTAGCCGAGATGTTCACCCACGGCAACGCCGAGATATTGATGCGCGGACTCGAACGCGATCATCGCTGCGTCACGCAGACCGGGCGTGGCGGCGGGATCGGCGACGGTCGCGGCCAGCGTGGGCACGAGGAACACCCAGCGGAACAGGCCGAGCGTCTGCACGAGCCCCGCCAGCACGCCGATCACCCCGGCGGCGCGGGCAAGCTGCGGATGTTCGTCTTCGAACACGCTTTGTAGCAGCAGCGCCAGCGGAACTGAGAGCAGCGCGGTCAGCGCGAAGGCATACCACAGCGCGACGAGGCTGCTCCCACCCGCGCTGAACTTTTGCAGAATGTCAGCGGTCGGCTGGCGCAGAATATCCGGGTATTCGAAGGCTCCACCGAGCGCGAAGAAGGCGACATTGAAGGCGAGCGGAACGACGATCAGAAACAGGGCAGTGCTGCGATATTTGTTCATGGTGCAGTTCTCCTCTATCTGCGGATAGGCGCAGTGAACTACACGGGCTCGAAAGTGAGCACGTGGGGAAACCGATTTCGATTGGTCGAGCTGGACTTACACGGCGAAGTACGGGCGCAGCACGTGCATCATCAGGTCGATGCCACGTTCTAGCCCCGCATCGTCGACGGGCTGGCCGCTGATTTCCAGTGAGGACAGCCAGAATTCGGTGATCAGCCAGCAGATATCGGCGAGGCGCGTGACCGCCGCCGGATCGCTTAAATTGGTGATCCCGGCCTGCGCCAGCACCGCGATCAACGCGCGGAAGCCGAAGTAACCACGGGCGCGTGCCGTTAGATACGCCTTGTGCAGTTCCGGGTCGGCTTGCATCAGCGCGGCGAATTCGCGATAGATGAAGGCATAATCACGCAGGATGGTGAAATTCGTCCGCACGAGCGCTTGCACATCGTCGATCGTGGCCAGCCGATTGGGCGGAAGCTGGAGTTCGACATCATTGCGCGCCGAAAGCTGCGCGTACAGCGCGCGGATGATCTCGTCTTTGTTGCGGAAGTGATAGTACAAGTTGCCGGGGCTGATGCCCGCCGCCTCGGCGATATGATTGGTCGTCACGGCGTTGGTGCCTTTTTGATTGAAGAGCCCCAGCGCCGTACTGAGAATGTGTTCTTTGGTCTTCATACAACCCTGTGTTCTGTAGATTAGAGTAAAAACTCTAAAAGACAATTTAGAGCAATTACTCTAAATTGTCAAGAGCTAACTTGGCCGCCCTTGCGAAAGGTGGACATGCCAGCCGACACAAGCGCCTAGTCAGGCGCTTGACAGAGGATGATTAAATCTCTACACTTTGTAAACAGTGTTCACAGAAGCTGAAACCTATGCAGAGCAAGCCCGGCGAACGCCGTAAAACGAAAACCCGGCAGGACATCATCAACACAGCGTATGCCATGATTATTGCCGATGGATTGGACGCTGTATCGCTGCGCGCGGTGGCTGACCGCTTGGATTACAGCCCAGCAGCGCTCTACCGCTACTTCAGCAGCAAAGATGAGTTGGTGGACGCCGTGCGCGCCAAGTGTTTTGAGCATCTGAACGCGGCGATCTTTCAGCGCCTGCACGGCGTATCCAGTCCCGCGCGGATGCTGTTGGTTGGCGGCATGACCTACATTCACTTTGCGCGGGAACATCCGGTCGAATATCACCTGATGTTCCACCTCGGCCCATCCCCGTCGACGCAGGCCGAGAATCAGAAACTCGCCATGCGCTCGCTGCTGTACATTGTGCGGCATGGCATTGAACTCGGCATTTTTGCAGCGGATGCGAACTACACCGAGGATGCCATCGTGCTGCACTGCTGGAGCACGGTGCATGGTCTGGCAATGCTCCAGACCACCGTCATGGAAGAAGAACAGGCTCGCATGGCGGAAGTCACGGAAACGATTCTGGGGCGGGTGATCGCGAGTTTCACACGTATCCCCGCTTAAGCGATAGGCGGAGGCCAAGCGTCTCCACACTTTTTTGCCGATTAGTTAACATTGTTCACATTGTATTAGACGTTTATTCACGAGGAAAAGAGATAATGCTCGCAGCCAGCCTGACCACCGCCCGCTGGATCAACACCGACCTCTACCCCTATGAAGCGCGCGCGCATCGGGTTCCCGCGGGGCTGATGCGCTATGTCGACGTTGGGCAGGGTGAGCCGATTGTCATGGTGCACGGTAACCCGACATGGTCCTTCGTTTACCGCAAACTGATCAACGCCCTGCGTGATCGGTACCGCTGTATCGCCCCGGATCACATCGGCTTTGGGCAGTCGGATAAGCCGGACCGTTGGACGTATTTACCGCAGGATCACGCCGCCAACCTGACCAGCCTATTGAACTCGCTCGACCTGAGCGGCATCACGCTGGTGGTGCAGGATTGGGGCGGTCCGATTGGGCTGTCGTACGCAGTCGAGAACCCGGAACGGGTGAAGCGGCTGGTCATCCTGAATACGTGGATGTGGTCGGTCAAAGCCGACTGGTATTATCAGGGTTTTAGCGGCTTCGTCGGTGGTCCGATCGGGCGTTGGTTGTGCCGTAATTACAACTTCTTTGTTGGGCAGGTGGTGAAGACTGCCTATGGGGAAAAAGCCCTGCTCACGCCGGAGATTCACCGCCACTATTTCGACGCGCTGCCCACCCCGGAAAGCCGCAAAGGGACGTGGGTTTTCCCGAGGCAGATCATCGGTTCAAGCGCATGGTTGGACAGCCTGTGGCAGCGGCGCGCCAACATCGCGGATAAGCCGGCCATGCTGGCGTGGGGCATGAAAGATATCGCCTTCCGGGAGCAGGAATTACGGCGCTGGCAAGAACTATTTCCTAAGGCGCAGGTGACGCGCTTTGCCACCGCCGGACACTACGTTCAGGATGAGCAGGGCGAAGCGATTGCCAAGCTGATCGGTGACTTTATGGCTGCCAACCGGTGATAGCGATTTCCGGATTGAGCGTCTGAAATTCGGCTAGTAGCGGACGCTCCGCAAAGCGGAACAGGTGGGCGGCGCAGCGACAGTCGGACGCGCCAAAACGGGAGATCGGGATCGTTGCGCCGGGCAGCGCGAGCAGCCGTTCCGCCCACACATGCTCGTAGGGTGTCCGGCTAGCGACCGTCCACACTTCCCGGACGGTCGCGGTGGCGCGTAGATGATCTATATGCCAATGGGGGCGCGCTGGCGGTGTCAGGTGATGCTTGAGCCGCCCGCGCAGACCGCCGCTGCCAAACGCGCTGCCGACATAGGCATACCAGCCGCGATCTAGGTTAAATGTCCCCAGTTTTCCAATCGACACCGCTTGATCTTCTACCATTTCCAGCAGCAGAATATACGTTCCCGGCTGCGGGGGCAGGTCAGCAGAAATTGGCATTTTCGACCTCCGGTTCTATGATCGCCTGAGAATGGCATAGGCGAGGCGAGACCGCAATGGCATGGATGCTGTACGGCGTGACCGGATACACGGGCAAACTCCTGCTCGACGAGGCGATTCAGCGCGGCCACCGTCCGCTGATCGCGGGACGTTCGGAAGAGAAGCTCAAGCCGCTGGCGGAGGCGTATAACGTCGAGTATGTGGCCTTCGGCGTAGACGCGGCGGCGGAGCGTCTGCGCGGGTTGGGCGTCGATCTCGTGCTGAATGCCGCCGGACCCTATCTCTACACCGGCGCGCCGATGATGGATGCCTGTTTGCATGCGGGCGCGCACTACCTCGACATCACCGGGGAATTCCCCGTGCTCGAAGCCGCGTTTGCGCGCGATGCTGCCGCCCGGGAACGCGGCACGCTGATCCTATCGGGCGTGGGTTTCGACGTCGTGCCGAGCGACTGCCTTGCGCGCTATGTCGCCGACAAGCTGCCGACCGCGACGCATCTGGAAATCGTCGTCGATGTGCTCGGCGCGGGCGGGCTGGACTCCGGCGCATCGGCGGGGACGCTCAAGAGCATGATCGAAATGTCGCCGCAGGGCGGGCGGACGCGGCGTAACGGCACGCTCGTGCCCGTCGATTTTGGCGCGGAGGCGCGCCGCTTCCGCATGACGGATGGGCAGGACGTGCTAACGATGGCGATCCCGTGGGGAGACATCGTGACCGCCTACCATTCCACTGGCATCCCCAACATCACGACCTACATGCGTTTGCCGCCGTTCTTCATCGCCTATGCGCAGCGTTTTGGCTTCCTGCTCATTCAATCCGGACGCAGCGCCGTGATTCGCTCCACGATGAAGAAGCTGATTGATCGCTTTGTGCCCGGGCCGAGCGAACAACGCCGCCGAACCGCCCGCTCGTATGTGTATGCGCGGGCAACCGATGCGAGCGGCAATGAGGCTGAAGCGTGGCTCGACACCCTCGAAGCCTACGCGCTCACCGCGAAAACGGGCATTCTGGCGGTCGAACGGGTGCTGGAGGGCGGGTATCGTGGCGCGCAGTCCCCGGCGCAGGCGTTCGGTGCGGATTTCATCCTGCAACTCGAATCGACGCGCCGTTACGACACGCTGTGAGCGACGGATCGCCACCACGCGGGTTTACTCTACTGTAGCTCTGCTAGTTCCCGAGGAGACCGGATGACGAACTCTGCCCTGCGTCCCGCCGTATTCAGCGATGTCGAAGGCACGCTGATCAGCATCAGCTTTCCGCGCACGTATTTCGAGCAAGCCCGGTCGATGGGGCTGGTCCCCACATTCAATGTGCTGACGACGGCGACGCTCGGCGTGTTGGCCAAGCCGTTCTCGTCCAAGTCGAAAATCGGCGGCATTCTGCGCTATCTGGCGATCATGACGGCCATGCGCAACGTCCCCATGTCCCACAATGCCGCGGTGATGGAGCGCGTGATCCCGCTGCTGCAGGCCGCGCTCAAGCCCAAGACCATCGCCCAAATTCGCGTGTTTGAAGCGCAAGGCTACCCGGTGATCCTCGTCAGCGCGGCGCTCCAGCAGGGGGTCGCCGTTTTCGCGCAGACGCTCGGTTGGCGCGGGGAAGGCACGATCCCGATTCTCAAGGATGGAGTCTTTACGGGCAAGGCGGAAAAGCCGCTCAGCGGGCAGGAGAAAGTCGTGCGCGTGCAGGCGGTCGCGGCGGAGATGGGTATTGATTTAGCGCGGTCGGTCGGGTTTGGCGATACCGTGTCGGATGTGCCGTTCCTGTCGATCCTCGGCTCGGCCTATGTCGTTGATCCCGACGCCGACCTGCGGGCGATTGCCGCCACCAAAGGCTGGATGATCATCGAAAGCTGAGCGGCGCATCGGCTGACACGCCGTTTTTAACCCCACCCCCAGCCCCTCCCCGAATTCAGGGAGGGGAGACAGAAAAAGACCGTTTTCTCCCCTCTCCCCGCTTGCGTGGGAGAGGGGTTGGGGTGAGGGGCTTTATACACCCACATATCTTGCCCAGCGACGGCAAGGGAAAACGCCTCCCCTACGGCGATACAATCGGCAGGGCGCGGCAATCCCCGCTGACCGTCGCGGTGCTGCCAAACGCGCTCGTCGAAATCCACGCCATCGCGTAGTTGGTCTGCCACCACGAATTGTCCGCCAGCCGCCCGACCGGGATCAACTCGAAGCCCGGCTGGACCTCGTCGAAGATATAGCTGGGATCGACAACTGGCTGCGAATAGACCAATTGCTCCCCGGTCATGCGAATCAGGCACGGGCCGCTGGGTGTCGGCGGTGGGAGGGGCGTCGGCGGGAGGCTGATGGGCGGCGGTTCGACGACGGTCAGCGCCCCACAGCTCCCGGTTGCGCCGACCGCGCTCGCGGCGACCCAGCCATTCACGCCATTAAACGTCACGCTGAAGAAGCTCCCGTCCGGGCTGATGCCGCGCGCGGCGACACTCGTCCCGCCGGGCAGTGCGCCGATCACCGGAGCGTTCACGCTGGCGGACTGGCGGATGTTCACGCCGCCCGCATTGAGCGGGGTGAGCATGCACACGCTGTTGGTCACCGGGGTGGCGACCGGAGCGGGTGGCAGCGACTCGCCGGAGCACGCCGGCGCGCCGACTGCGCTCAGACAGAGTGTATAAGTGTGCGCCGCGTCCGCGTACAGCACTTCGACGCGATAACTGCTGCCATTGGCCGGAATCTGCAAGCGCGCCTCAGTGAATTCGCCACCGATCAGCGCGCTGATGGCGCTCGTCTCGGCATTGAGCACGCGCACCCCACCGCCGCCCGTCTGCGTCACATAGAGGTCGGCGGGCGCAGTCAAACCGCTGATGCTGTAGATGGCGAGCGGCGACTCGGCGTTCACGGCACCACTGATCGGTGTGCCAAGTGCCAGCGGCTGCGCGGTGATCGGCGTCTCGCTGTTCACAATGAGGATGACCAGTCCGGCGGTCGCATTGGCGCTGCTCACCTGCACGGTGTACGTCCCGGCGTTCAGCACGGCGGTCAAGGCGATGGTCAGCGACCCGGCGGTGTTAGGTTCGGCGGCGACGACCGCGCCGTCGCGCAGAATGGTCACGGCAGGCGCGGGGGCTTCGCCAAACGCTTCGATGACGACGGCGCTGTCCTGCGCCAACGGATAGTCGAAGGTGATGACGGCAGCGGGATCGGCCAGGTTGCCGACGGTCGGTTGGCCGACGACCAGCGTGCCCTCCGATTGGGCGCTCACCGGCAGCACCACCACCAGCGCGAGCGCACAGAGCATCTGCAGCCCAAATCGGCGTATAGCTCGAGTCATTCAGGTTCCCTTTCTCGGTTGCGGCTTCAAAGAGCTTCCCCATTGTATGGCGATTCAGCGGATTACACCTGTCCAAGTGTACAGCGTGGGGTTTAGTCGCTTGTCCGATGTGCGTGGCTGTCAGGTCGGGTACAACAGAAACATACACGAGGAGAAGAGACCCATGCCCTTATTCATCTGCGCGACCTGCGGCACACAGTATCCCGAGTCCGAGCAACCGCCTGCCGCCTGTCCGATCTGCGTAGACGACCGCCAGTACATCCACCCTGACGGCCAGCGCTGGACGACGCTGGACGACCTGCGCCCCAACTTTAAGAATGTGATCGAGTCGCCGGAACCGTCACTCCACCGCATCAAGACCGAGCCGAAACTTGGCATCGGCCAGCAGGCCTTTCTGATCCAGACGCCGCACGGCAACGTCTTGTGGGACTGCATCACACTGATCGACGAGGCGACGGTCGCGGCGATCAACGAGTTGGGCGGTGTGCAGGCGATTGCTGTGTCGCACCCGCATTATCACAGCACGACGGTCGAATGGAGTCACGCCTTTGACCATGCGCCGATCTACTTCCACGCCGATCACCGCGACTGGGTGCTGCGGCCCGATCCGGCGGTCGTGTTGTGGGAAGGCGAACAGCTCCCGCTGTGGGACGGCGTGACGGTGATCCGCTGCGGCGGCCATTTCCCCGGTGCGACCGTGCTGCATTGGCGCGATGGCGCGGATGGTCGTGGGGTATTGTTCACGGCGGATACCATCGACATTGTGGCGGACAGCCGCTATATGTCATTCATGTACAGCTACCCGAATATGATCCCGCTGTCCGCCTCCAAAGTCCGGCAGATTGTGCGCGCGGTCGAACCGTTCGCGTTTGATCGCATGTATGAGGCGTTCGGGCAGATCACGCGGCACGACGCGAAAGCTGGACTGCTGTTTTCCGCCGAGCGCTATATCCGCGCCATCACAGATTGACCAAATGTGTCTTAGAATAACGTCAGTTGTGGATAAGCCAGTCGCCTATAGTGACGACTATGTGCATGCTGTTCGCATCCGACCCCACCCCCGGCTCCTCCCCGAATTCCGGGAGGGGAGATAGATTCCCCCTCTCCCCGCTTGCGTGGGAGAGGGGGCTAGGGGGTGAGGGGGAGTAAGTTCGAGACAAAGCGATTTGCGCTAATCTTATCCATAACTCACGTTAGAATAGCAGGAGTGCGTAAGCACGCCTGTTGTGGTTGACTGAGGTTTAATCTGTGAGAAAGTCGCTTCCCATCCTGATCTTCGCCCTGCTGCTGAGCGCCGCCTGTCAGGTCGCGCCGACCCCCATGCCGCCGGATCGGGCGACCGTCAGCACGCCCGTGGCGGAACTGCCCGTGAACGCCGCTTTTCAAAACGCGACGCCGACGCCTGTCCCGCAGGCGATCATTGACGCGGCGGACGCGGAATATCTGCTGCTGACGAACATCTACGAGCGCGTCGTGCCGTCGGTCGTCAACATCGACGTGACCTATACCAACACGACCACCAATACTATCGGCAGCGCCAGCGGTTCCGGCATGATCTACGACGATCAGGGGCACATTGTCACCAACGCGCATCTCGCCTCTGATGCTGAGAGTGTCCTCGTCACCTTCCATGATGGCACGGTGGCCAACGCCGAAGTGGTCGGCGTGGATGTGTACAGCGACCTCGCGGTCATTCAAGTTGAGGTGGCGCGCGAACGCCTCGCCCCGGTGGTCTTCGGCAATTCGGATGCGGTGCGGGTGGGCGAACGGGCGATTGCCATCGGCAACCCGTTTGGCCTCGCCAGTTCGATGTCGGTCGGCATTGTGAGCGGGTTGGGGCGGCAGCTCCCCTCCGCCGAGCTGATTGTCGGCACGACCGAACGCTTCAACAACCCGTCGATCATTCAGGTCGATACGGAGATCAACCCCGGCAACAGCGGCGGCCCGCTGCTCAATTCCAACGGACAAGTGATCGGCGTGAATACCGCCATCCGCACCGAGTCCGGCGTCTTTCAGGGCATTGGCTTTGCCGTGCCATCGGCGACCGTGCTGCGCGTCATCCCGGAACTCATTGAGACGGGCAGCGTCGAGTACGCGTGGCTCGGCATTTCGAGCGAATCCGTCGAGAACGGCTTCAGCGTGGCCGGGTTGGCCGAAATTCTTGATCTGCCCGTCACCGAAGGCGTGTTGATTTCGACCGTATCGCCCGACTCCCCGGCGGCAAACGGCGGGCTGCGCGGCGGTACGCGTGAAGTGCTGGTGCGCGACCGCCGCATCTGCGTGGGCGGCGACATCATCGTGGCGATCAACGGCGAGTACGTACGCAATATGGACGAACTGGTCGCATATCTGGTGGCCAACGTGCGCCCCGGCGACACGATCACGCTGCTGATTGTGCGCGGTGGCGAAACCTTCGATGTGCCGCTGGAGATGATCGCGCGCCCGGAGACGACCGTCACGCCGCTCTGCGCCGAATAGAATTACATTCCCACCCCGGCCCCGCCCCGAATTCCGGGCGGGGCGACAGAATCTCCGTTTCGTAGGGACGCGATTTATCGCGTCCGCTGTTATGAAAACAGGGGGACACCACCAGTAATGTCCCCACAAAACCCCTCGGCGCAAGCTTACAAATCTCGCACAACTTGGCGCGAATGCTCCGCTGCGTTTTGCTGTATCATGATCGAAACCCAAATAAACGTTACTTTATAGAAGGCCAAAATCATGAGTATTTACGACGAAAAGCCGTGGCTGCGGCATTATGATCCCGGCGTCAAACGCACGCTCGAACCCTACCCCGATGTCCCGCTCCATAAGTTTCTGCAAGACGCGGCGCTGCAGCACCCGGAACGCCCCGCGCTGATCACCGATGCCAAGCTGCCGCTGCTCGGTCATGTGCCCGCCACGCTGACCTATGGCGAACTCGACGCGCAGTCCGACGCGCTGGCCTGCGCGCTAATCGGCTTGGGCTTGAAGAAGGGGGATACGGTCGCGCTGGTCATGCCGAACGTGGCGCAGTTCGCCATCAGCTATTACGGCGTGCTCAAGGCGGGCGGTGTAGTCGCGGCGACGAACCCGACCTACCCGCCCGAGAAGATGGCCTTCCAGATCAACGACTGTGACGCCAAAATCGTGATCACGCTAACACTGTTCTACCCCATGATCAAGGAACTGCAGCCGAAGACGCAGTTGAAAACGGTGATCGCGACCAATGTCAAAGAGGCGCTCTCCGCGCCCGCGCGTTTGCTGTTCACGCTGGCGAAAGAGAAGAAAGATGGGCATCGGCTGGACGCGCTAGCGGTTGGCGATCACTGGTTAGGCGACTTGCTCGGGCGCTACCTCGGGCAAAAGCCGAATGTCACGGTACGCGGGAGTGACCTCGCGCTGTTCCAGTACACGGGCGGCACGACAGGCGTCTCCAAGGCGGCGATGGCCCAGCATAAAGCGCTGGTCGCCAACACCTTGCAGGCGGTCGCGTGGACGACGGTCAGCGAAGGTGAACTGGCGGGCAAAGACCGCAGTCAATTTGTGTATCTGGGCGCGCTGCCGTTGTTCCATGTGTTCGGCTTGCTGGTGATGCTCTCGCAGGCCATGTCGACCGGGGCGCGCATCGTGCTCGTGCCCAACGCCCGCGACATCGATAACGTGGTCGAAATCATCCACCACTATCAGCCGAATGTGTTTCTCGGCGTTCCGGCGCTGTTCAATGCGGTGAACAATCACGCCCGGGTGAAGTCCGGGGAGGTGCGCTTCAACAGCGTGTGGATCGCGCAGAGCGGCGCGGCGCCGCTGCCGCCGACAACCAAGAAGGAATTCGAAGCGGCGGGCGCAAAACTGCTCTACGAAGGCTACGGCATGAGCGAAATGCCGACCGCCACGCACAACAACCCCATCATTGGCGTGAACAAGGTGGGCACGGTGGGCATGCCGCTCCCCGATGTCGAATGCAAAATTATCAGCCTAGATGACGGCGTGACCGAAATGCCGGTCGGCGAAATCGGTGAGATCATCATGCGCGGCCCGAATATGATGACGGGCTACTACAAGATGCCGACCGAAACCGCCAACACGCTGCGCGAACATGGCGGCAAACATTGGGTGTACTCCGGCGACATCGGCTACATGGACGCGGATGGCTACTTCACGATTGTCGACCGTAAGAAGGACATGGCGCTGATCGGCGGGTTCAACGTGTACCCGAATACGGTCGAAAAGGCGCTGAAAGAGCATCCCGCGGTTCTGGAAGTCGGCGTGGCCGCGGTGCCGCATGAGAGCAAAGCGGGGCAGGAGACGCTCAAGGCGTGGATTGTGCTCAAACCGGGGGCGACAGTCAGCACCGACGAGCTGATCAAGCACTGCGAGACGCGGCTCGCGCCCTACGAAGTGCCGCGCCGCTTCAGTTTCATCAAGGAACTGCCGAAATCGACGGTGGGGAAGACGCTGCGGCGTGAGCTTGTCCTCATGGAGATGAGCGACCGCGAACGTCCCATGGCGGATTAGCTCTGCTCAAACAGGTCTTTGAGCGCCAGCGTGAAACCGGGCAGCACGTCGCCACCGTCCAACGTGTCGTTCTCGTTGAGGCGGCGTGCACCGTCAGAGGTGATCACGTGCAGGGTGCGCGTCTTCGGGTAGAGATACCAGATCAGGCGCGTGCCCCCGGCCAGATAATCCTGAATTTTCGCTTCGATTTCGTCGGCGGCATCGTTGGGCGACACAATCTCAACGGCGAGATCCGGCGGCGCAGGGATATAGCCCGTCTCTGGCATGCCGTTCGGAAGTTGATCTTTGCGGATGAAGCCCACATCCGGCGAGCGGACGGTATCGCCTGTACCGGGCAGGTCGAGAATGTAGCCCGTTTTTGCACCTGTGACGTAGCCGAGCTTGTGCGGTTTGACGCAGGATGTGACAATCATGGCGAGTTTAGCCCCATAAAAGCCACGTAATGCATTTGAGAGCGGCATTGTGATCAGTCGCCCTCGCGACAGTTCGTAGAGTTTGGGGTTATGCCGATCCTGTGGTTGGCGATCCAATTCCATGAGATCGGCCAGCGTGTACAGCCTCTCTTGAACAGCCATTTGCTCGTCTCCATTCCGCTTACAGCCGATTATAACATCAGATGTTGAGCAAATTTGCTACAATAGGGCGCGTCGATGAGCTAGTCCTAGAGGCTTGAGTTGCAAAACGCAGCCAAATTTGAACTCCGCCGGGTCGCGGGCATCGTGCTCCTCATCGGGTTCGCGGTGCTCGTCTTAATCGCAGCGCTCGGTACGGGTGAAGACGCCGGAACGATCATCAGCATCTTCTCCACCCGCTTTCTCGGCATTTTCATTGAGGCCGTGCCGTTTCTCCTGTTAGGGACGCTGGTCTCTGGTTTGATCGAGGCGTTCATCAGCACGGACGACATCGCCCGCTGGACGCCGCGCAATCCCGTCTTAGCGACCATCGCCGGGACGTTTATGGGTTTCGCCTTCCCGGTGTGCGAATGCGGGGTTGTGCCGGTGGTGCGCCGCCTGTACACCAAAGGCCTGCCGATGTCGGTCGGCGTGACGTTTTTGCTCGCCGCCCCGGTGATCAACCCCGTGGTGCTGGTCAGCACGTATGTCGCGTTTGGCGCGGGCACGGTGCTGATCGGGCGCTTTGTGATTACGGCGCTGGTCGCCTTCGCGGTCGGGCTGGTGTTCGCCGTGGCCGCGCGCCCGCAGGATGTGCTCCAGCCGACCTCGCTCGCGCCCGTCATGGGCGGTGATGGCGAGGTGATTCCGCTCTACGCCAAAACGCGCCGTAAACCGCTGCTCGTCGGTCTGCGCGACGCGCTGCGCATGGCAGGTGATGAATTTTTCGACATGGGGCGCTACCTGATCATCGGGTCGCTGCTGGCGGCGCTCATGCAAACGCTGGTAAGTCAGGATGTGCTGCTGGCACTCGGTCGTGGCCCGGTCGTCTCGGTGATCACAATGCAGCTTTTGGCCTTCGTCTTGAGCGTGTGCTCGACGGTCGATTCGTTCCTCGCGCTGGCGTTCGCTGGGACGTTCACCACGGGTTCGATCCTCGCGTTCCTCACCTTTGGCCCGATGGTCGACATCAAGAGCACGCTGATGTTCGCGGGCGTGTTCAAGCGCCGCGTGGTGCTGTATCTGATTCTGCTGCCCATGCTGATGACCATGCTCGTCGGCATCTGGCTCAACCTGAATATCACATTCTAGGACTGAGGTGAAAGGACTGAGGACTGGGTAACTAAGCGATGCTGTTCGCTTGTAATGCAGCGAATGTCTGCGCTGAAAAGCCGGTAGACAGTTTTTCTCAGTCCTTGGCACTCAGTCCTCAGTCCTGAATAAAGGGGTATTATGGAACACCTACATGATCACGACCACGATCACCGCCGTGAACGGATCGCGGAGATTGTCAAAACCGGGCTGCTGATCGGTCTTGGGCTGTACTTCGTCGTCAACATCATCAGCGGCAACCTGACCAATTACATCAATGTGCGCTTTAGCTGGCTGTCGTATGTGGCGGCGGTGCTTTTCCTGCTGATCGGCGCGTTTAGCGCGCTCGGTCTGCTGAACGCCCGTCGGGCGGAGCACGATCACCACCACGACCATGATCACGACCACAGCGCGATCTCGTGGGGTACGTTGATCGTGGTCGCTGTGCCGCTGGTGCTCGGCACGCTGATCCCGTCGCGCCCACTCGGCGCGGAGTCGGTGGATGGCAACGTGAGCATCACCGCGGCCAGCGTCGACAACATGGTGCTGTCGATTGAGCCGAGCAAGCGCAACGTCCTCGACTGGCTGCGCGTATTTAATGCGACCGATGATTACGCCACGCTCAGCGGCCAGCCCGCCGACGTGATCGGTTTCGTCTACCTTGAGCCGACGTTTGGCGAAAACCAGTTCATGGTGGCGCGCTTCACCGTGAGCTGCTGTGTTGCGGATGCCAGCGCCATCGGCATTCCGGTGCAGTGGCCGGAAGCCGTCGAGCAGGGGCAGTGGGTGCGCGTCACGGGTGTGATGGAGACGGGCGACTTCCGCGGGGACGCCGCGCCGATTCTGCACGCGCAGGCCGTCGAAGTCGTTGAGCAGCCCGAACACCCGTATTTGTACCCATGAGGACTGAGGTGCAAGGACGGAGGACTGAGACAATCAATATGGCGCAATATCGGCCTTGCTGGCATGAGCAGGTAGGTTCAAAAGCAGGTGAAGGGTCATGAGTCGAGAACAAACGCAGCCCTCAGTCCTCAGTCCTCGATCTTTCTCGCGGTTTGATCGCGCCGTCGTTGTCGCCATCGTCGTGCTGATCGGCGCGATTCTGCTGACGATTGCGCTCGGTGACCGCGTTGGGGTGACGCTCAAGCGCGTCGCACCGCTGGGCACGGCGCACAGCACGACCGCAATCACGCTGCAATTCGATGAGCCGATGGATCGCTCAACGGCGGAGCAGCGCCTGCGCTTCGAGCCACCGCTCACCGGGACGATCACGTGGAGCGGCGAAACGCTCAGCTTTAAGCCGGACGCACCGTTGGACCCCGCTGCCGAATACACCGTCGTCCTCGAACAGGGCGCGCGGGCGGAGAGTGGGCGCGAAACCGTGAGTGAGTTCCGCTACAGCTTCACGGTGATGCAGCCGCGCATCGCCTACCTGTACCCGGCGGATAATTCGCCGCAGAACATCTGGATTGTCGATGCGGACGACCCGAACAGCGCGCAGCAGTTGACCACCAGCCCCGCGGGGATCTATGACTTTGCCGTCAGCCCGGATGGGACGAAGATCGCCTTTTCCGAGTACAACAGCAACGGCACGATGGATATCAAGCTGCTGGATCTGGATACGGGCGCGCTTTTGCAGTTGACCAACTGCGTCGACTCGACCTGTTCAACCCCTGTGTGGCGACCGGACGGCGGCATGATCGTGTATGAGCGCATCGACTACAATACGGGCGTCGAAGGCGTGAACACCAGCCCTGTCCGCCTGTGGACGCTCGACATGACGACGTACCCGCCGCCCACGCGCCCGCTCTTCAGCGACTTGCAGGTGCTGGGTTACAATGCGCAGTGGTCAGCCAATGGTCGGCGCATTTCGCTGGTGGATCGCGGCACGTCGTCGATCTTGATCTATGACTTTGACACCGGGGAGATCGTCGGCCTGCCGACGACGACCGGGACGTACGGCGCATTCGCTCCGGACGGGCAGAGCATCATTACCTCGAGCGTGCTGCTGCTGGAAGGCGCGCAGGCGCGCGTCAAAATGCAGTTGGTCGGCTTGAATGGCGGCACCTTGCTCGATCTCAGCAATGGCGAGGACTCGATTGACGAGAAGCGCGCCCAGTGGCGACCGGATGGGAGCGTCGTCGCGATCTCGCGCGATAACCCGGACGAGCTCGGCGGCACGCAGATCTACCTCGTCAATCCGACTGATGCCTCGGCGGAACTGCTCACCGACGATCCGCTGTACGCCAGCACCTTTTTCTATTGGAATCCCGCCGGGACAGCGCTCGCCGTGCAGCGTTTGCCCCTGTTGGAAAGCGGCGTCACCGACCCGCTCTCGCGCCCGGAAATCTGGGTGATCGATGCAGTGACTGGCGACGGCGTGCGTTTAGCTCAAAACGGCTACTTGCCGAGATGGATACCATGACTCAACCTGAACACACTGGCGAACCGGCTCCGGTTCCCGAGGCTTCGCCTGTCATCCAACCGCCGAAGCGCGGCGTCTCCGTGCCGCTGCTGATCTTCCTCGTCTTACCGCTGATCGGCCTGTCACTCGCTATGCTTTTCATGTTCCTCAGCGCGGGCGCCCGCGCCAATGCGGGGCTGCCGACACCCGGCCCGGTCACGCTGCCGCCTATGCCCACGCCGATTGACCTCGCCAACACCCCCGCGGTCGAGTTTCAGCTCACGTCGTTCGATGGCGAATTAGTAAACGCGGCGGATTATCGCGGACGCGTGGTCTTCCTCAACTTCTGGGCGACCTGGTGCGAACCGTGCAAGCGCGAAATGCCCGCGCTGGCGGAATTCACGGCCTCGCAGTCTCCCGATGGCGCGGTAGTGCTGGCCGTCAACGTGGAAGAGCGGCGCATTGATGTCGAGGCGTTCCTCAACCAGTACAACATCCGCGGCTTGACCGTGCTGCTCGACCCGACCGGCGACACCGCCGACGACTACGGGATTTTCCAACTCCCGGTCACCTATGTGATCGACGGGACGGGCGTAATTCGCTATCCTAAATACGGTGAGATCACGCTGGAAGAATTGAACGCCTACACTGAGGCGTTGAACGCAGAAAGGGCATCATGATCGACATTCCCCGCGCCTTTACCTATGTGTTTGATGATCCGCAGTGGGTGTCCAAGTTGGTGATGGTCGCCATCGTGACGTTCGGCTCGGCGATTCTCACGCCGGTGCTGATCGGTTTGGTGGGTTTCGCCATCCTGTTCGGCTACCAACTGGAATTGATCCGCAATATCCGGCGCGGCGAACGCTATCCGCTGCCCGCGTGGGATGACTTTGGGCGCTTTCTGAACATGGGTATCAACCCGGTGATC
This sequence comes from Candidatus Flexifilum breve, assembly GCA_016717205.1. Classification (GTDB taxonomy): domain Bacteria; phylum Chloroflexota; class Anaerolineae; order Aggregatilineales; family Phototrophicaceae; genus Flexifilum; species Flexifilum breve. Next base: position 6,741 of record JADKGC010000002.1, on the reverse strand, counting down.
GCGTGGGTGGCCTACAATGTGCCGAATCTGGTCATCAGCCTGGTGATCGGCCTCATCGGCTTCACGGCGGGCGATGGCTTGCTGAGCGGCGGGCTGATCTCACTGGCCTTCTGCTGCTTTGTGCCGCTGCTCATCCTCTACAATCTCGCCATTCAGCCCGTGTATACGCTCGGCTTGGGGCGCTACGCCGAAGAACCGCGCTTGAACGTGTTCTTCGAATTCAGCAGCTTGATCAGGCTGGTGCGCTCGCGCACGGACGCGCTGATTCAGTGGCTGCTCGGCGCAGTGATCGCCGCGATTGTGCTCGGTCTGGTCAACGCTATCCCGTGCCTCGGCTGGATCGTCGGGGGAGCGCTGACCATCCCGATCTTCGGTCACCTGAGCGGACAGTACATCACTGTGGTGCTCGGGCAGGGGCAAATGAAGCGGAAGAATATGTAGCACATCGACCCCACCCCCGGCCCTGTCACGGGTAGGTTTTTCATGGTTCCCAATGGAATTTGGGTTCCTACGCCAAAGAATTTGTAGGGACGAGGCATGCCTCGTCCTGTTTTTTCTCTGGAGAGGGCAACCCACCGGTCATCTGTTCCCATAACTGGAGGAAATCAAAACGTTACGCGGAACGGTTCTGGTTCGATTTTCGACCGAGGACGAGGCATGCCTCGTCCCTACGATGAAACCTTGATTGAACACCCTCTCGCATGGCGAAAGGGACGACGCATTGTTTACCCCTGTAACAGCGACTGCGCCCCGTCAATCCAAATTTCCGTGCCGCTGATGTGCTTCGACTGATCCGATGCGAGGAATAGCACGAGATCGCCCACGTCCTCGGCTTTGCCGGGCACGCCATCGGTGAGCGGAATCTCGCCTTCGGGGAATTCGACGGGCTCTTTCTCGCGCTCGACGTTGCGTTTCTCGGTGTTCTCGTCGATCTGGCTCTCAATCGCGCCGGGGCAAATCACGTTGACGCGCACCTTGTGCTTTGCGAGTTCCAGCGCCAGCATCTTCGCCATGGCGACCTGGGCCGCCTTGGTGCACGAGTAGGCCGTCGCGCCCGTATTGCTGAAAATGCGCGTGCCGTTGACCGACGACGTGATGATGATTGAGCCGCCCTGCTTCTTCAAATGTGGCGCGGCGTACTTGAGGGTGTAGAACGTGCCGTTCAGGTTGATGTTGATCGTCTTCTGCCAGTCTTCCGGCGTGAGGTCTTCGAGCGGTGCCCACACGCCGTTGATGCCCGCATTGGCGAACACGATATCCAGCCGCCCCCAGCGCCCCACCACCTGTTCGACCGCGCGCTGCATCGCTGCCGGGTCGGAAATATCGGCGTTGACGGGAATCGCCTCGCCGCCCGCCGCATTGATCGCGTCCGCGACTTGTCGGTTTTCGTCGTCGGAGCGCCCCAGCACGGCGACTTTCGCGCCTTCCCGCGCCAATCGTTCGGCGGCCGCCTTGCCTAACCCGGATGCGCCGCCTGTCACCAGCGCCACTTTGCCACGTACCGTCATGTGCCTAACCCTCGCTCAATCTGCTGACATAATCCCCACTGTAATGGAGAATTCAGTGAAATTGTTTAGAAGGGGATTAAGGTGCATATGACAAATGGTGCCGCGCGGGTAGTCCGATGATCAGTTGGCAGGCGAACGACGTGGGCGTATGGTAAAGACAAGGAGGTGAGCCGCCGAAGGCGGCGCGGTGACTTACTTATTTCGCTCGCTTTGGACTGGAGAGACATTTATGCAACCGAAATTTGTTCTCACGTTCCACAGCTTCATCCTGCTGCTGGTGGGCGCTGTGACCCTGCTGATGCCGCAGTCGATGCTGTCGGTGGTGGGGGTGACGCTTGACCCGGCGGCGCTTCACATTATTCAGTTTACGGGGGTTGGCATGCTGTGCATCGGTTTGCTGGCGTGGGTCGCGCGGCACTTGCCAGATGGCAATACGCTGCACGAAATCTACGGCGCGTTCCTGTTGCTGTCGCTCCTCGCGTTTGGCGTGGCGCTCGTCGCGCAAATCGCGCACATGGTGAATTGGCTCGGCTGGCTGGCTGTGGTGATCAACCTGCTGCTGGCGCTGAACTACGCCTACTTCCTGACCGGCAAGGTCGAGGCTTCGGAGTCGCCTACCCTGACGCACCGGCATCAGCATTAGTTGTATAGAATAAATTGGTAGGGACGCGCAGAAGCGCGTCCGTTTCGCCTACCTTACGGCGGACGCCCCGTTGGGCGTCCCTACCAATCCCGCAATTGTCATAGGTATTCCTACGGCAGCGCCAAGCTGACGCGATACTGCCCGGTCGTCGTGCCTTCGCGGACGCCGAAGCGCGTCACGGCGATAATGTAGGTGTCATCGGCGGGCAGGGTGTAGACGAGATGCGCGTCGCGGGTGTTGGCGTCGGCGTCGTCGTTGACCGCGTCGGGCAGCGGAGTGTCATCGGCGCGGCGTAGAATAACCATCGCGTCCAGATCGCCGGAGAGCTGCTCGACGCGAATGTCGACCGTTTGCCCCGCCGTCCCGCTGAACTGGTAGAAGCGCGCGTAGACCTCGCCGTTGATTTCTCCGGTGAGCTGTTCGCCGGGACGGATCAGCGTGTCGCCGCCCTGACTGACTGTTTCCTGCGGCGACGGAAGGATCACACTGCCTTCGTCGAGCAAAAAGCCTTGCAGTCCATCGCCAACGCGCACCGCCGTCTCATAGCGGCTGGACGGGGGGACGCGACCGCTGGTGTTGAGGATGGGCGTCCCATTCACGCTGACGATCAGCGAGAATTCGACGGGCGCAATCGACCCGCAGCCATTTTGATTCCACACCCAGATCGTGTAATCGCCGACGGGCGGCGTCCCCCAGAAAACGTGTTCAACGGGCTGATCGCTCGGCGTTTCGCAGTTGGCGTTGCTGTCGATTTGCAGTGTGCCGCCGCTCGGCGTGCTGGGGCTGCTCCACGCGACGACGCGTCCATCCGGCTGCGTCACGAATAGGTTGAGATCTGCACCGGAGATCCAGCGCAGTGTCGCCGTGAGGCCGCCGCTCGTCAACGCGATCTCGCCCGCCGTGATCGCCAGTTCATAGCTGCCGGTCGTCGTCCCTGCCGATAAGCCGGAACGCGACGCGAGGATCAGATACTCGCCATCTTTGGGCAGCCGGAACTGGGTGATACGCGCGCCGCGACTTGCACCCGCGTCGTCATTCGACGTGAGCTCGTTGAGATCGCTGTCCATCAGGATGAGGAACGGGTTGAGGTCGCCGCTGGTCGCGTTGAGCTGGAGTGTGACCAGTTCGCCGGTTTTGCCCGCGAAGCGATAGAACTGGAGCGGCGCGGCGTAACCGTCAATGCTGCCCTGATACTGCTCATTGTAGCGGGCATCAATCGCCTCAAGGCGTGTGCTCCCCGGCACACTGCCGAGGCGCAGGCTGAAGCCGCCGCTCGCTGCCGGGCTCAAATTATTGGCCTGCACGATGTAAATGCCGCTGCGCGGAATCGTCGTGCGCAGTGTGGCGAAACGTTCGCCCGCTTCTTCCGCGACCGGATTGAGGCTCAAATCCAGCAGGCGAACTTCCGGCGCGACGCCGCTGTTCGATTCGGTCGTGAACATGGTCACGGTGAGCAGATCGCCGAGGCGTGCGTTGACGATGTACGACACCGAGGGCGCGGTCGGGGTGAAGCGGCTCGTGACCGCCTGCCCGACTTCGAGCACGGCGGCGGCGATGCGTCCCGCGTACAGGTCGAAGTTGCCTTCGCCTTCGCGCCGCCCCGCCTCGATCAGATACCAGCCATTTTGCGGCAAGGTGATATAGGCGATCGATTCGCCCGCGCGTGGTTCGCTCTCCTGACTGAGTTCTTCGCGCGCCTCGTTGAATACGCGCACTCGCGGCAGGAGATCGCCGCTGGTGCGGGTCATGGTCACGCGGACGAGGTCGCCCTGCGTCCCGCCGATGACGAAAAAGCGGTCGGGTGTCGCATCGTTGATGCTCCCGGTGACGATCTCCTGATAACTCATCACGCGGTAAGCCTCGCCAAAATCCGGCGGGCGGTTGAGCGGATTTTCGGGCGTGGGGGTGGCTCCGCCGCCCGCGACCGTCAGCGTGAGGCGGAACGTGCCGCTGGTGGGCACGCCTTCAAAGCGCGCCGCCTCGACGGTATAGGTGCCGGAGCGCGTCAGCGTGATGGCGATTTGCGCGTCGCGGTTGCCGGTTTGCAAATCGTCGTTGCGTTCCAGCAGTTCGCCCGTGGGATCGTACAGGAACAGCAGCGGATCGAGATCGCCGGAGGTGTTCTCCATGAGCAGTGATACGCTGTCGCCCGCGTTCGCCTCGAAGCTGTAACGTAAGCGGGGCTGCGCATCGTTGATGTTGCCTTCGATGCTCCCCGGTCGCAGCGGGAACACCGGGATCGGCGCCGCCGTCGCCGTGGGCGTCGGCGTGGGCGTCCCGGTCTGCGCGGCGACCGGCAGCGCGGCGAACAAGAGGAGAATCAAGGCGAATAGGCTGAAAACACCATTCACCCGTCGGGGAGAGGGGGCGTTCCCCGCAGCACACGTCCCCTCTCCCCGCTTGCGTGGGAGAGGGGATTGAGGGGTGAGGGGTTGTTTCAACACACTCATGCGTCGTCCTCGCGTTCTATTATGGAAAAAAGGACGAGGCATGCCTCGTCCCTACAAACTGACGACTGAATAGCTTGGAGACTAGATCCGAATCACCGAGCCGCAGTACTGGCATTCGATCTGCATCTGGTTGGCGACCAACTGCGGCAGCGTCCCCGCGCACACCGGGCAGGCGGTCGGTGCGTTACGCATGGCCTGCACCGTCTCCGCGTCCGGCTGAATGGCGCGTTCGTCGTTCGCACCGCCGCTGATCATGCGTTCGATCTGCGCCGCCCAGAACTTCGACGCGACGCCTCCCTTGACTTCGATTTGCGCTTGCCCAAAGGGCGCGCCGGACTTAAACGTGAACTGCAGTAAGTCTTTACCACCCAAAAAGCCCTTGTTTTCCGCCTTGACGGCTTCGACCAGATGCAGCGGAATCTCCCACTCGACTTCCTGCACCTTTTTGCCGCCGAACAGCCCGAGCTTCTTACCTGTCGTCTCCTTTTGTTCGAAGACGAGACGCTGGTCGGTCAGGTAGAGGATGCCGTCGGGGTCATCGCCGCCGCGCCCGGTCGCCTGATGTTCGGCCTGCGCCGCCAGATACAGCGATTCGCCCGCCAGCAGCTTGAAACAGGCCTCACCCAGTTGATCAAGATACCAGTGAATTTTGCTCAACTCGCTGGCGGTCTGATCCGTGTCGCGCTTGAGATCGGCGTAGGCCTGGCGGATGCGATTTTGTGCCGCGTCGATTTGACCGCGCAGCAGCGTCATCTGGCGTTCGATTTCCGGGATGAACATCTCCAACCCGGTGGGCTTGGCACGGTAGATGTTGGCTTTCTCCATGCGTTCGCGCAGGTCGTCCATGATCGGACGGGCGCGGTAGCTCTCGCTTTGAATGGTGCGCTGAATGTCGTCGCGCATCTCGTCCCAGCGCGTCTTGATCACCTCGGCTTTGCGTTCGAGGTAGGCAGCGAAGCTGTAGCCGCGTGACCGGGCACGGGCGATCTCGTCCGGGAGGCGGCTCACGGTCTGCGCGACGCTGGCCAGTTCGTTGCGCAGGTCGTCGAGGCTGATGTCGCGCTGAAGGGTGTCAAACTGCGTCTGCAACGTGTCGAGTTTCGCGATCAAAGGGTGCTGTTCAGTTGCCATCCGGGAGTCCTTTGTGTGTGACGACCTCACCGCCTGCTAGAGAAAGTCAGTGCACCGCTCTCCACAGCGAGAGCCAATGAGGTTCGAACAGAATACGAGTCTGGACTCTATTGTAACGTGAGTTTGGGTTCCTCAGCCTTGACCCGCCTCCCAATGGCTAGGGGATTGGGGGAAGATGGCTTGTTCCGCTGCGTCTAACCTCACCCCCCGCCCCTCTCCTAGAGGTTCACGGTTGGACAGTTTTAACATTGGGAACCATTGAGACACCGGTTTGAGGGAAAACAGATTGTGTAGGGACGCGCAACGGCGCGTCCGTTTTGCGCACAATTCGGCGGACGCCCCGTTGGGCGTCCCTACACTCGCTCGATTGTTAAAAGTGTCCTGTCCTCAACCTAGAGGAGAGGGGCGCCAGCAAAAGCGTGTTTTTCTCCCCTCGCCCCGCTTGCGTGTGAGAGGGGTTGGGGGTGAGGGGTTACTTCGCGCTCAAATTGATGTATGGCACGTCCTCGATTTGGCGGGCTTTGGCGAGCGGCAGGGCGACCAAGCGCCCCTCGTCGCGGTAATCGAGCGCGAACGTCGTAAACGTGAACACGCGATCCGCAAACGGGTTGATCGCCGGAGAGACTTCGAGCAGGTTGGCGAGCAGCGTCGAGCGCGTCATGAGCAGCAGCACGCACGCCTCCATGAACGCCCAGTCGCCGTCATAGGCGAGGATGGTCTGCGGCTTGATCATGGTTCTGGGCTTGCTCAGTTCGCGGTATTTGCGGAACAGCAGTTCCCATTCCCGCGAATTCAAGGCTTTTTCGGCCTGCGTGATGATCGCTGGCGGCAGTTGGTTGAGGCGGTTGAGCAGATCGGCGCGGTACTCTTTGAGCGTCATAACGTAGACATCGGCGTGCCGGATGCCGCGCCGCCCGACCTCATCCACCTGATCGGTCACGGTGACGCTGCACACGACGGCCTCGCCCGTTTCCAGCCCAAAACATTTGAGCGTGCGCACGGCGGGGTA
>JADKGC010000001.1 GCA_016717205.1 Candidatus Flexifilum breve | reverse complement strand
ATCGACAATTCATTTTCATCCTCAAAAGGTATCCCCGGGGTTACCTTTTGCTCCTACTCAAGGAAGCTTTCGGCTTCAGTAATCAAGCGACGAAGAACCTGAAGTCGTGCGCGGGCTAAACCGGCGTCACCTTCTTGCTTAATCAGTGCACGGGCTAAATCCTGTGGGGTAGTGGCGTTGATTGTCTGAACGACACGTGCAATCTTGATAGCTGATGCAGGTAGTTTCTCAATTGGGTCTTCAGCTAACTCGTTGAGCATCTCTCCCGAACAAATCTCCTGCACTTGTTTGCTCGTCAGATTGAAGTCAACAATCTGTCGCACAATCTCTGCATGGTATTCTGGTGCGACTTCTACGACATACCGCAGCTTTTTCTCATCAATACCGTGTCGGTCTGCTAGCTCCAATGCTTCGTCACTCAATCGCAAAAGCGCCTTGATACGGCTGAATTGCATTTTCCCTATGCCGCCCATCGCACTCAGAACCGAATCTGTAAACTCGCGTTTGCTCTTCAGGTCGAGATCGAGAGCCTGCGGATAGAAGCTATTGTCCACAGCGTAGGCTGGTATTTCGTATGCATGCACGGTGAGGAGCAGTAGCGCAGCTTGACGCGCCAACGCGATGGCGGTCAGCCCGGATCGTGCCGTGTTCTCTTTCGCCTGACGGAACACCGATGACCGCTTTTCGGGAATGATGATGCAGGGGATCGTGCCGTCGCCCGTGTAGTTGGGGATGAAGTCGCGCAACAGCCATGTCGCCCAATAGCGGCGTTCGCCTGTCTCGATGCGGAACAACCGCGTTACGCCCTGAGACACGTCCACGACTGTAAGCGGATTGACCTGACCATCATCGCGGATCGTTACGGCGAGGTTGACTAAGTCATGCAAGAGCTGTTCCTCTGGTGACAGCGCAACGGCAGTTTCCTCTTCGCGCTCTTCGTCACCATTCGGGAGCAGTTCCAACACGTTGTTGAACGGTCGTCCACGCTGTCGCCCAGCGATCTGGACGATCTGCACCAGCTCGCGCAGTGCCTGCGTCGGCGTGACGTGGTTGTTGTGAAAGCGTAGATGGATGCTCTCCGGCAGCACGCGGCGCGGTTGTACCGGGTCGGGGCGCACCATCTCCAGCAGCAGTCGCTCCACACGAATGCTGTTGTCTTGAAACGCTGCTTGACCATCACCCATCAGATCGGTGGTCACCGATGCCAGCAGTTCATCGATCCGGTTGGTGTTTCCCTTCGCCATCACGCACCGCCCTTCGTCATGTAGCGGACGAGCGAACCGACTACCTGAACGTATGCCTTGCTCGCTGACGAGCGCGGATCGTAGGTGAACAAACTCTGGTGATTGTGATGGGCGTAGGACACCGCTTCGTTGACCGGGATCACGCCGAGTACCAGCTTGCCGAGCAGGGGATGCGCCTTGATCTCTGCCAGCAGGTGATTATGTCCACGCACGCGGGTGTCCATCTTGGTAACGAGCAGACCACTCACGCGCAGATTCGGATGCCGCCAACCGTCGCGGATGTCGTTGATCTTCTGGATGACGCTGGTCAACCCGACCGTCTCCAGATAGCGCGGCTCGACCGGGACAATCGCATCCGTCGAAGCGAGTAATCCCATTTCCGTCATCAATGAGAACGACGGACGGGTGTCGATCACGACCGCCGCGTACTGCCCTGCAATCTTGCCGAGCGGATCGGCGAGGCGGTAGGGTGCGCCTGCCACGCCCATCAATTCACGCTCTGCACCTTCGAGCATGGGGGAGGCAGGGAGGACGTGCAAGTCTTCATCCCACTGACTTGGCAAAATGCAGTTCATGAGCGTTTGTGGCGCGTTCTGCCGATCTGCCATCAGCACGGTGTACAGACTGTCGTCCGCGCCGTAGTCCTTGCGCCCGGTCGTGACCAGCGACGCATGTCCCTGCGAGTCGGTGTCGATGAGCAGCACGCGGCAGTTGGACGCATTGGCGCGCTTCAGCACTTGGGTAATGCCGAGTGCGATATTGGTTGCGGACGTGGACTTGCCCACGCCCCCTTTGTGGTTGGTGAAAACGAACACACGAGTCATTGCCAATCCCTTTCAGTAACCTAACAACTGATCGAATTCGCTGTGGCTGGCAAGGACTCTTCGGAAGGGTGATACACTTTCCGAGGGGGCTTTGCTGGCACGGGCAGCGAGCTTCAAGGTGACTGGGGGAGGGCGCACCTCTCCCTTTCACCGCAAAAGCCGAAGTGCGGTTAGATCAAGCAGGATAGGCGTTGCTCACGCTGTGGATAGGCAATAGAATGAAGGAAATGAGGGAGAATTTCTACTGTAAAAGGTTCGGATTGGCTACGAGCTGTGGAGCTAGTGAATTTGGCCTCGAACATTGTTCGGGATAAACGCCGGGAGAAATATCCCCGGCGTTTTTTGTTGTGTACCGCGTGGATTTCATTGTTTTCGAATGTGCGATTTCTCACGGGTGCGGACTTACAGAAACACCAGGCTACATGTCTTTATAGCCGCCCAGACCGGCTTCACGCGCACGAATGGCGGCTTGCGCTCGGTCGGCAACCTGAAGCTTGCTGAAGATATTGGAGACATGGTTGCGGACTGTCTTCAGGCTGACGACCAGTCTTTCGGCGATTTCGGCGTTGGTTTGTCCATCGGCAATGAAGGACAAAATTTCTCGTTCGCGCTCGGTCAGTTCGGGGAACAGTTCCGGGCGCGCGGTTGGCTCTAGATGGGCAAAGAACTGCATTAACCGAGCGGCGATTTCCGGGCTGAACAACGACTCGCCGTTGGCGACCGCGCGCACGGCCCGCAGCAGCACCCCTTGATCCGCACCCTTGAGGACATAGCCCCGTGCGCCGGCACGCATCACGGCGAACACGGAGTCGTCATCTTGAAACATCGTCAGGACAACAATCCCGATATGCGGGCTGGTGCGTAAAATCTGACGCGTCGCCTCGATCCCGTTCAGATCGGGCATTTGAATGTCCATGAGAATCACGTCGGGTTGATGCTCGACAGCCAGCCGCAGCGCCTCCTTGCCATTGGCAGCCTCCCCCACGACCTCCAGATCCGGGATTGAAGCCAGCAGCGCCCGCAGTCCATCTCGAAACAACGTGTGATCATCGGCAAGGAGAACGCGGATCGTCTCCATCGCTACAAGCCAACCCCTGAAGGATGGACGAAGGCTAAAGGCAGACGTGCCATAATGCCTGTACCTCCCTGAGGTAACGCTTCAGCCGTACACCTGCCACCCAACTCCTCGGCGCGTTCGCGCATGGAGATCAACCCGACACCGGCTCGAACTTCCCTAGGGAGTCCTCGTCCATCATCCAGAATTTCCAGGCATAGATCATCTGGCAATGACAAGCGGACGCGGCAGTGATGCGCCTCCGCATGGCGGCTCACGTTGTTCAGCGCTTCGAGCGCAATCCGGTAGGCAGCGACTTCGACGGCAGCGGGCAAAGGCGGTGGATTTTCGGGGGCTTCCAGGGTAATTTGCAGTCCTTGGACTTGATTATGGGATGTAATATGCGCTTTCAGTGCGCCAACCAGCCCCAGCTCATCTAAGGCGGGCGGACGCAGATCATAGGCGATCCGCCGGATGTCCGCCAGCGCGTCCTGCATCTGCAGTTTGAGTTCTGCCGCCAATCTCTGAACCGCACCTGCATCCCGATCCGCCAGATTATGGATCGCATCCAGTTTGAAGGACATGGCAGCTAGGACGGGACCCAGCCCGTCATGAAGATCACGCCGAAGCCGCCGCCGCTCTTCTTCACGGGTCGTTACCAGCCGCTCACGGGAACGCTGCAAGTCCTGCGTGAGCCGGACGTTATAAGCGGCAACCCCTGCCTGCCGGGCAATGGTTTCTAGCAGCTTCTGATCGGTAGCGGAAAAGGCTTCACCGGGGGAACGGGGCGCGAGGATCAACTGCCCGATGGTTTCCATCTGATAAATCAGCGGCAGAGATTCCGCCTTACCGATGTTTCTCGGCGTAACTACTGGCGCGCGAAGGTACTCGGCTGCGATCCTGATCTGCTCTCCATCCTGCAAAGCAATCGCGGCATAGGGCAGTTTGAGCGCCTCTGCCACTGTCTCCACGATGGTTGGCAGTACCGACTGCGAAGCGACCACGACTTCAAGCCGTTCTGACAGGCGACCTAATACGGCATATGGGTTGTCGCGTTCACCGTACATCAGTCGATTGACACTGCGCTGTAAGCGGTCGCGCAGCGATTGGAATGAGATCGCAATGATCCCCGTTCCCAGCAATGAGATAGGTAGACTGCTGCCCGCCTGTAGGAGGTTCCCTAATGTGCCGACGATCACGACATACAGCGCCACAACCAGCGCGGTCAGCGAGCTATAGACCAGCGCACGGTTAACGAGGATGTGAATATCCCACAACCGGTAGCGCAAGATGGCAATCCCGGTAGCGATGACAATGCTGACAAGCGTAATATCAGTGGCAATGATGCTCAGCTCTTGGGACAATGCATTGTTGGGCATGATGAGCCAAAGAAGCCCACCTAGAATATTCCCCACAATGACAATGACTCCCGCGACTGCCAATCCTTTCAACTGCGCCCGTTCGATTCCAGCAGCGCGTCGAAAGCGGACGACGATGGAGGCAATGGAGCCGAAAATGCCCACAAGAAGAAAAGGGGCTGCAAAGGTTATCAGCGCCTTCATCACGCCTTCGCTGCCCTGAATTCCATACGGATTGGATGCAGGGATGCCCAGCGGTTCAAGTGATCCGGGATAGAAAGCCATGCTGAACGTGTAAGCCGCAATGCCGAACCCCGCTGCCCACGCCATCGGATACCAGCGCCGCGAAATTAGTCTACCGTCAGGGAACATGAGCAGGGTAAATGTGACGGGGAGCAGCGTGTTCGGAATCCATATCCAAATACTAAACCAGCGCGCCAACGCCTCGCCGGGCATGGGACTAACCAGCGCGTTGTACAAAGCATAGCCTGCCGACAGCATGTTTAGCGCACTCAGAAACCCGATGGTGCAGAATATCCAGCCGATCAAGTTGCGCGGGTGCCGGGAAGCGATCAGCGCGCCGACGACGCAGTAGGTGATGGTTAGTGGGGGTGTGAAGAACTGATGGCTAAAGGTCACGCCCCGGTCACTGAAGATCAACGCGAGGAGACTGATGCCTAGACCAGCCAACACCACGAGAACGGAAAGCCCGGCAATAGACCAGGACAGTCGTCGCGCAGTTCGCTCATTCATAAGTAGTTTCATTCTGACTCTACTGGCACTGATGCGTATGCAATATCGTATCACGTAGACTATCAACGCGCTGTGTGACAGCGGTGCTTACTCTTGGATCAGCAGCGCGATGCCGATGAGGAGCGGCGCGACATGGTGCAGCACCGGATAGTAGATGTCGCGTGGACGAACAATCAGCATGACCAGCAGCCACCCTAAGTTCCAAAGGATGGTCGCCCAGCCTGCCCATCCCGCCACCAAGCCGGTTTGCAGCAGGGATGCTCCGAAAGCCGCTTGAGCCAGAAACGCCAGCACGACATAGAGCACGATCTGCGGATACATCCAATCACGCTTGCTGAGATGAGCAGTTTCAGCAACCACGACAACCACTGCACCCAACAGATAAGCTATCATGCCCAACCGTGACAGAAGCGGTTCACCGGCTGCACGCAGCAGATCCTCAAGCAGCGCTAGACCGAAAACGGTCGTCAGAACTGCTGCGATGACTAGACTCCGTTCCCACGTTAAGTGAGAAGAGGTTTCGGCAATCTGCCATTTCAAGAACGCTCGGCCCGTGAAGAGCATACCGCCGACCGTGAACACGACAAAACACAGGATCAGTAGGCTGGCGGTGACGGTGCGCATCGATAAACCCTGAGCAGCTACCGAAATGAATACCGCCAAACCAGCGCCTAGGGCAATGAGCATGGTGAATGCGAGTATTCCATTCCGCGAGGCGATCCGGCTTTTCACGGAGTTTCTCCTCACGGGTATGTTCCCCTATAGCCGAGGAATCGTCCGAACGGTGCAAGCGACATCAGCAACCGCTGCACCAGACGGGGTGGCTTTGTCACGCGGATGACCTGATCGTACTCGTGCAACAAAACGGCTAGATGGAATACATTGGCAGGTATACCCTGCTCGGTAAGTTTGCCTGCTCGCGCGAGCGCGAAATAGGTAGCGAAGAAGTCTTCGATATTGAGTGCCGGGCGGAACTCCTGAATGGCGTGTGCCTCTTCATCACTCTCATTCCAGAAATAATGTGGTACATTGCGCGGGATCTCTAGGATCTCGCCCGCGCTGACAATTCGCTCGGTGTCCGCGATTCGAAAGTGCAGCCGACCAGAGAGAACTGCGCAATGACTCGTCTGGAACGGGTGGACATGCTCCGGTTCGGCGGGTTGTCCTGCTGGATGAAAGGTCTCCATGCGGAGGTAAGTACCCCCGGTATCGGCGGCAGTTTGGAGAAAAATGGTCCGCTGCCCGGTACGTGAGTTCACGATTTCGCTGCCGGATGTCGCCATTAACTTCGCCCTCCTGTAACTGGTTTATCGCTGCAAGTCATGGGATGGAGAGGCAGAAGCCAGCGCTTGAACTACTGCGTCTGACTTGTTTTCTCCGCGGACTATCTGCCGTGCGCGTAGCGCAAGGAACCCGACAGCGCCGAAGAGCAGAACTGCCAAAACCGGATGCAGTGCGGCGATAATCGGTGCTGACCCCCGTAGGAAGATGACAACATCTGCTAGCAGAACGTAGACGATAAGCGCGAACCATGTGCAGGGCTTCATGGGGTGCGGCAAACGACCGGTGTAAGCCAGCACAACCATGAGCAGAGGCGCGACCGCCAACCCATGCCCCAACCCGACGTGACTTTGCAGGGTGGGGCGTCCACCCAAGTAGGTCAAACCGATGAGATACACTTGCGTCAGAATACCCGCCACAAAGAGCCACGCGGTTACCGCATAGGCATAGCGGGATAACCTTTCTCTCGACGTCATCTTGTCCCCCCAATAGTCAGAGCATAATCATTGCAGTAAAGATGCTCCCTAGGTTGACCGGAAGCTGCTGCCAGTGGTCGCCGTAATCGGCTGTGTGCCACACATCGCCGCTGCTCAATCCGGCATACAGATGTCCCGGCCTTGCCCGGTCGGTGAGAAGCGCGTAGGGCATGTAGCTCAACGGCTGTGGCAGTCCACCGCTCAGTTTTTTCCACGGGCCGCCGCCCATTGAGCGGAAGATATAAGCTTGGGCGTCATCCCTACTGTGGGCTTTCATTGGCCCCGGTGATACTGAGGCGTACATCACGTCTGGACAGGCCGGGTCGGCGGCGGCTGCCCAACCGTAATGGCGATCAAGCCCCTGCCTCATCTGCGTCCATGTATTTCCAGCATCGCGGCTGAACGCAGCACCTGCGCCCGTTCCGCCGCCCTCGTAGACCCAATCGCCGTTGGTGGCGTGGAACTGGATGGAATGACAGTCGCGCAAAGCGCCCTTGCGGTGATCCTGCCAAGTTGTGCCTCTATCCGTGCTCCGAACCACGGCTCCCGCTTCGATTCCGGCAACAATTACGCTGGGATCGGTTGGCGAAAGCGCAATGCCTTGGACGTAGCCGATGAAAGGCGGCTCGGCTGGAGAGAACCAGAAGCGCCGCGAAAAGATGCGACGGAATGCGCTGACTTCTTCCCAATGTGCGCCGTTATCACGCGAGACGAAGAGTAGTGCAGGTCGCGTCCCGGCATAAATGGTGTCCGGTTGGCCGGGGCTGACGGCAATCGACTTGACGACATGACCGGCAAGCCCGGCAGATTTCCATGTCCTGCCGCCATCCGCTGAGCGTAAGACACCACCGCCCTGTGTCCCGGCATACACAACGTTGCGGTTGTGAGGGTCAACGGATAGGCAGCGTACCATCGCACCTTCGAGCAAAAACTCGACCGACCATTGTCCGTCCGCCTCACATTCTGCCCGTGCGAGTCTGCTGCCATTGGTTGAAAGCAATATCCGATTCATGTTTACCGCCAGCCTCTCGTAACTCGACCAGAGCCTATAGGTGGACGCACCCTCAGCAGATGCGTCCACACTCTAACCGCGTGTTGAACGGCGATTACTCTGCTAGCTTGAGGACGCCGCCAGTCATGTAATCTGTTCGCGCTCTTCATCGCGGATAGGTATAGTGCCCTTGATACCCAAGCAAACGTCCAACCGGCGCAAGTAAACCGAAAAGGACTCTTTGCGCGGCTGCTGGCGGTTGCGCCAGATAGAGCTCCTTCTCGAATTCTCGCATCACGAGGGCTAGGACGAGCAAATTGGGCAACCCTGTTTTCTTGCTGACTTTGCCAGCTTGGGCAAGGCCAAAAAAGGTTTCAAAGAACTCGTCGAAACGGAGCGCAGGGCGAACATCGACCAGCACATGGGCCGCTTGATCGCCATCATTCCACCAGACATGCGGGGTACCTGGAGGGACAACGGCGATTTCGCCTGCGTGAACTTCTCGCTTGACCCCACGGATACGAAATTTGACACTCCCTGAAAGAACTTCGAAGCGTTCTTCTTGGATCGGATGGATGTGTTCGGCTGCGACGAACCCATGGGGTCTCATGATCACGTCCGCTTGCATGAGTTCACCGCCCGTGTCCTGAGCCGTTTTCCGAAAAATGATCTTCTCACCTGTCACCGGGTGTTCGAGGATGTCGCCTGACTTCGCCATCATGTCTCCCCTTGGTAACTTGCCAACGTCTGCGTAAGCCGAGGCAGCAATAATCTATGTAGTCTGCAATGGAGCGCGATTTGTTTATACCTGCGATGACATCGCGGGTAGCGAGGACCTTGAATTGCACAGCCCTCCGTATGAAACGCTGCCCATTTCTTCTTCTCGCTTGATGTAGCCTACAGGCGCACGCGTCCCTTTGTCATGAGCAGGGCTCACGTTTTGTGCGGGAAGAATGCCCGGATGGGTCGGGAACATATCCCGATTCAGGTCACTGTACTGCCAATTTCGTCTGCGGCTTTTGTTCCGGCACGTTCGAGGCGGTGTACTTTACGTATCTAAGCCAATGACCGTTTGTCAGCCAAAGGACAAGGCAGGCCGGTAAGGGCGGAGAATGCCGTGAAAACGGGTTACCTGTCGGTCTTGGGAGTTTGCGGACGCGATTTACCGCGTCCGCAAACTCCCCCAAAAGACATTATTCTACGTAGCGATCGGCCTGCCTTGGCCTGTTATGTCGTATTTCGGACCCTGGCTTAGTGCTTCATCCCGCAAAAGATTCAAGTCGTAGGGGTAGACCTATGTGTCTACCCGGTTTCGGGCGCACACACAGGTGCGCCCCTACATCCATTCGTGGATTTGTTTCGAGAACCTACTTTAGTGCTTCATCCCGCAAAAGATTCAAGTCGTCGGGCAGACCGATGTGTCTGCCCGCATGAGGGCGCACACAGGTGCGCCCCTACGGAAAAAACATCATCATTTTCGAAGACTTGTCGGACGGAGCACTTAGGAATTAGGAATAATGAAGCGAATTGAGACAGGTCGCACTGTGCCTGCTGGCATCTCGGATAGAACGCTGATTCAGACAAAGACGAATAATCACACCATGTGGGCTGTGTTTCGACACCAGCTCACACGAGTACACTCCTCTATGCGGTTACCGCTTGCTTCAGCCGCGTGATTTCGTTCACCAGCAGCGCCCCCGCGGCGGACAATCGCGCGACTGTTGGCCTCGACGGAAATATTCAGGTCGTTAACGCCATTTCTGTTCAGCTCGGGTCCAACGATCCCCTGCTGCAAACCGTGCAGCCCGGCAGTTTCGTCAGTGTGCAAGGCAATTTCCAGACCACTAACGCCGGGATTGTCCTCGTCGTCGTGAATATTGCCATCGTTGACAATGTCAGTGTCGAAAGTAACTGCTGGTATCACGTGGATGCTAGGGGGATGGGACACTGGCATTGTGACGGGATGGATATGGGCGGGTAACCGAGAGTGCGAAAGTGTCTCGCATAACCCCAGAGCTGACGATTACTCACCAGCGAGGACAATAAAGCGGCTGTTTGTTTCCTGTTGGCTAATTACCGCGACACTGCCTGGGTCTCTTCCCGTCATAACCCGAGTGGTCTGGAATTTCGGGATCTGCCTCAGTCTCGCTCAAGCGACCATCTGCGTGTCAGTGTTCAACCGTGGGGCGAGCGTCAAGTCGGCGTGTCCCTTCCTCACCCTATAATGGATGCAGATGTGCTTATTCGCTGCGAGAGGACTCCCATGAGAAGCATCATTCCGCTGCTGGCCCTGTTTATCCTGCTGCTGGCGTTTGCCGGAAGCGCTGCCCTCCGCGCCCAGGAACCGCCCATCAATTCCATTTATGCGCTGGTGACGGTCGATCAGGCGGAGGTGCGCGCGGGTCCGGATTTCGCTTATCCTACAATCGGGCGCATCCCGCGCGATACATCGCTGGTGGTTGTCGGACGCGCGGGCGATTTTCTGACGCGCTGGGATGGCCGGCAGTGGCTGCAAGTCGAATACGGCGACGGCTTGGCGTGGATTTACGCCCGCCTGCTGCGCACCAGTGTCGCCTTTAACTCGATCCCGCCGACCGGACGACTGCTCCCGCGCGACGCCAACGGACGTGTGCCGGACAGCTTCGATCTCTCGGAAGATCTGTGTTCGCAGTGGCAGGGACAGTTCACCTTGACGGGGAATTTCATGGCGGGCGATACCGCATTGGCGGTGACGTTCCCCGCGCTGACGGGAGCCAACGTCTACAGCGTGATCGTCATTTCGCCGACGGGTGACCGCCGCGCCTTCGACAGCACCCAGCCACAGTCACGCATCATCCTGAGCGATTTACCGTGGGAGATGGGCACGTACACGTGGCGCGTCGCGCCGTACTGGACAAATTCGAGCTACCGCTACAACTGGCAGCAGGTGTGTTTGTTGCAGACGGGCGGGACGTTTGAAAAACCCTATACGGGCATCTACACCCCGACCCCGATCCCGACCGCCACCTTCACGCCCACGCCATCCCCGACCCCGTGGCGTGGATAGACCCATAGAATCATTCGGGCGATCCACTGGATCGCCCGAAGCTGTGTTGACGCCGCGCTACTCGTCAGCGACGCACCTGCACGACCTCTTCTTCCAGAATTTGCAGCCGTTCGAGTGTCGCATCGAACACTACCCGCGCGTTGATCGCGGCGTTGCGCGCGGCAATCGTCACCTCCGGGCCGACGATGCCACAGTGCAGCAGCGGTTCGCGGGCGCGGTTCAGGTACGCGACGGCTTGAGCGACCTCCGGTGCGTAACGCCCCAGTTCTGGCAGTTCGCGCACATCGGCTTCACCGTAGGGGTAGTCGACGATTTCTGGCGGCGCAGCACAGGGCATGATCTCTCCACGAAACACGCGCCACCAGAACGTCTCGAGCCCCGCCGCCAGCGCATAGCGCTCGTGGATGAACGCGCGCAGGCGGTCGATTTGCGCCTGCTGCAGCTCAACCGGGATGGTCACGACGGGCGGCGTCTCCAGCGGTGGCAGATTGGGCGGCATGGGGATCTCCAGCCAATTCGGGATCGGTCGCCCCGCAAATGCGATCATCCAACCCTGCTGCCCGAGGTAGTTGACGAACACCCATGATCCATCCTGATTGCGCCCAAGCACTGGAATCGTGATCAGCGCCGGGAGTTCCATTATCATCCGGGCGCGGCGCAGCGGTTGTTCGCGCAGATACGCGCCTTCGTTGACGTAAATGGCGTCATCCGTGGACTGGGTCAGCGGGTAGGGGCCGACCACGCCCGTTGTGAAGTCGCCCAGCGGGAGCAGTTCGGGCTGGAAATCCCAGTCCATGATGCCTTCGAAGACCCAACCGAGCGTGTTGAAGCGCCCCGGTCGGCGCACCTCAAACCACGAGCCGTCAAGGTTGCGGCTGATGACTTCCAGCCGTTCGTCGTCAAACACCGACGCGAGTGGTTCGGCGTCAAAGGCGGGTAGGGCGCGGGCGAAGGCGCTTTCGACCCGCACCACGCCCACGAAATCGGTTTGCGCGTGGGCGGGAAGCGAGACCAGTGTGAGCAGCACCACCATGAGGGTGAAACGGAGCAGGTTTTTCACGGATGCACCCTCCACGTCGTCACATTCCACAGGGGATTATCGGGATAGGGCGCGAAATTCTCAATGCCCCGCGCGGCGTAGAACTCATGCCGCGCATACAGCCACACCGCGGGTTGATCGGCCTGCAAGAGCGTGGAGACTTCGCGGTACAGCGCCGCCCGCTGCTCGACGTCACAACCGGGGAGCATCCGCGCTTGTTCGAGCAGCGCGTCGACGTGCGGATTGGAATATGACCCGGGATTACCCGCTGAGTCCACCACATCCGCCGCCGTCGACCACAGCGCCGCCTGATCCGGATCACGGTTGAGCGCGGTTTCTGCCCCAAACGTGAACCAGTAGGCGTCAAATTCCTGCAGGCTGGCGCTGGGCGCCTCCGAGACCTGAGCTGCAATCCCCACACGGCGCAGTTGGCGGCTGACCGACTCCGCGGCGGCATAGCTGCTCGCCTGGCTCAGCTGCGGGTCAAGGCCGATCATAAAATAGAAGTCCATGCCTTCCGTCCCGTAGAGGCAGTGGTAGCAGTTGCGAACGCCATCCCCGTCTACATCGACCCACCCCGCCTCATCGAGCAGGCGCTCGGCCTCGGTGGGATCGTAACCGAGTGGCGCGAGGTCAGGATCAGACGCCCATGAGGTCGGCGGGTAGTTGGCGGCCATCGGCGTGGCGTTCCCGTGAAAGGTACTCTCGATCACCTCGTCCACGTTGATCGCCAACTGCACCGCCCGCCGCACGCGGAGATCGCCGAACAGCGGGTGTTGTCCCTGATCGCGCCGCGCTCCGTCTTCGTCATAGGCATCACGCGGGCGCGTAGGGTCGGCAAGGTTGAACAGCAGCATATCCCACGAGCCACCGGGCATTTCGGCGATCTGGATGTCGCGCGCGGCGCGCACATCGGCGCGGCGGTCAAACGGCACGTCGAGCAGCAGATTGGTCTGCCCCGTGAGGAAACGTTCAACCGGGGTCATGCCCGCCGGGGCTGGCGAATAGACGATGGCCAGATCGTCGGAAACTAGATGCAGCCCCTGATCAGACTGCGCCTCCACCAGTTGAAACGGCGTCCCCGGCAGGGGCAGCGTGGACGTAGACCGCGGGACACGGTCAGCAAAATAAGCGCGATAGGCGGCGATCCATTCGGGAAGCGTCAGCAGTTCGTCGGGCGTGCCGACCGCGTCGACGAACGCGCGAAAGTCTGGCGCGCGTACGTGGGCCAGCGGCAGCGCTTGATTCACGCGGACGGGCGCGGCGCAGGTTTGATCGAGAAAATCCAGTTCGAGCGTGTACTCATCGATCAGCCGTGCGCCCGCGATCAGATCGTTGAAGACGTGCAGCCCGTCCGCATCGGCGTAGCTGGTGGTCGCGTCGATCACATATTTGTACAACACATCGTAGGCGGTGACGGGCATGCCATCCCCCCACAGCAGATCGTCGCGCAGGTGCAGCACCGGCCCCGCTCCCGGGTTGAGCACCAGACCAAAATTGCCCGCACCCGCTGCCGTCGGCAGCCCGGTTGCCGGGTCGCGCGCATAGAGCGTCGGCAGCAGGAGCTGCGCTAAAGCGCCATCGTCACGGTAGCTGGTGCGCACCACACCGCGCCCGCCATCCTGCGCGGAGACGCCCCCCACCAGCACACAGCAGAGCAGCAGCACTACAAGCGGTTTCATGGCGGTCTCACTCCCCCGGCGTGACGAGCGTGAGCCAGAACGTGTAATTGCCATTGCGCAGGCTGTCGTCGATGGCGACCAGCACTTCGGGCGGTGTCCCGGCGGGCAAGCGCGCCGCCGATCCGCTCACGGCGACAAAGCGCTGATAGTTTTCTGCCGCCAACGCCGAATAGACCGCCGCCAGCGTCGCATACGGGTGCGCGACGTTCGGGTCGAGCGCGATAGCCGCTTCCAGATCAGCAATCGCCTCGGCGTAATTGCCTTCAATCGCGTGGACGATGGCGCGGTTGTTCAGCGCGGACACGCTGGTCGGGTCGAGCTGCGCCGCCAGCGTAAAATCGCCGATGGCCAGCCCGAAATTACCCAACTGCACATACAATGCCCCGCGATTGATATAGCCTTCCACCAGCGCTTCATCCAGTTCGAGCGCGCGGTTGTAGTCGTTCATGGCCGCTTCTCCGTCGCCCAGGTTAATCTGCGCGTAGCCCCGGCGAGCGTAAGCGGGCGCATAGCCCGGATCAAGCTGGAGCGCGCAGGTGTAGTGCACGACCGCAGCGGCATAGGCCTGACGCGCCAACTGCGCATCGCCCAGGCCGACATAATACGAGTACGCCACACTGATTCCGGCGGGGGGTGGGGCGCATTCCACCTCAGCCTGCGCCCCGACCGCGCCTAAGGGAATGAGCGCGCACAGCAGCACCAGCAGCAGACGTCCCATGATCGCCCTCACGACAGGAAATCGTCGAGGATCAGCCACGATCCATCGTCCAAGCGTAGATCAAAGGTGAAGCGCGAGTCGAGCGCCCCGGCCACATCGGCAATGCGCTGATCCGGGAACTGCTGCGATTCGTTGTAGAGGTAGAGGTAGGCGTTAAACTGATCGCGCGCCTGCGCCTCGCTGATGATGCCGAGCAGCGCGTACAGGCGTGCCGCGAGCGGATCGAACGGGATCGGCGTGGCGTTGTCGGGGCGTTCCGGGTCAGCGTACTCCGCGATCACGCCGTTAATGCCCGAGGCGACCACCGCGTCTTCCAGCACACTGAGCGCGCCGCTGTAATCGCCCTGCGCCGCGCGAATCATCGCCAGATTGCTCACGGCGACCAGATACGTGCCGTCCAGTTCGACGGCGCGCTGAAAATCCGCTTCGGCGCGGGCAAAATCGTACTGCGCCGCGAAGACTACGCCGCGATTGTTGAAAGCTTCCTTCAGGTTGGGGTCGTAATCCAGTGCCGTATTGTAGTCGTACTGCGCGCGGACAAACTCGCGCAGATGGAAGTAGGTTTCGGCGCGTCCCATCCATCCGGCGATGTAGCTCGGCTCGATGACTTCGACCACGCAGGCGAACGCGATTTTGGCCTCGATCAACTGACTAGTCGCCAGATAAGCGCTCCCTTGCCCCATGTAGTAGCCGACGCGGATGTCCGTTGGTTCGGCTTCGAACGTCGGGCAGTCGGGGATCGGTTCGGGCGGGAGCGGCGTCGGCGTGGCGTCCTGCGCGAAGGCCGGGACGACGAGCAGCAGCACAGTGACGATGATGAACAGCACAGACAGGCGTTTCATGGTTCAAGCGTCTCCTTCGAATGAGGTCGGTTAAGTCCCGCTGTCCAACAGCGGATTACGCGCGCGCAGCGGTTCGAGCAGTGATCCGGCGAGGATCAGGCTGCGCTGGGCGCTGGCGAGTTCGGCAAGCTGGGTATTGACGGTCTCCGGCGTAAGCGTGTAGCCCGGCGTAGTACAGGCGTCTTCGAAGACGCTGATCGTCCGGTTGATGGCGGTCACGGCGTTGTCGAGCGGAACAATCACGGGCGCGAACAGCGGTTCTTTCAGCACATCGCCGTCGGTGAGTGTGCGTTCGACATACGTCGGGAGCGGGTCACAGGCCACGCGGTCGCCGCGCTGCAAGCGCTGCCACACGCTGAGAATGCGCGTGTAGCTGCTCAGCGAAAAGGCTAGGTTTTCCTCAAGCGACTGCACGAGTCGGCCATAGGGGAACAGATAAGCCAGATCGAGCAGGCGGTGATAATCGCCATCGATCAGCCGGATGTCCCACGATCCCACCCAGTACAGTTGGCCTTCGTAGCGTACCTGAAAGCGGAAGTAGCCCGTTTCGCCGACGCGTCCGGTCAGTTCCAGCGCCACGCCTTCCGGAATCGTGCCGACCTGATACTGCGGCAGCATGTGCGTGAACGCGGGATAAATGGGCGTTTCGCGCGTGGTCATGCCCAGCGCCGCGGCGCGGCGGATGAACGGTTCCGGGTCGACGCCGTCGACGGGCAGGTTGATCACGTCGCCGCTCCACACGAGCAGGATCGAGGCGATCCACCCGCGCTGCCCCTCGTACTCGACTTGAATCCACTGCGTGTCCGATGAACGCCCGTAGGCCGGGAGCGTCACCTCCGGCGGCACAACTGTGATCCGCTCGAAGGCGCGTCCCGGTCCATGGCGCAGCGCGACGAAATCCTGCGTGGTCACATAGGCGAGCACGGTCTCCTGCGCTGAGGCGAACGGCACAACGCCCAGCAGGAGCACGACAATCAACAGCGCTGTGAATTGCCGTCCGTGGTGAAAGCGCATCTGCATTCGCGTGATCATTCTCCGCCCTCCGTCCACAGCAGCAGATCGCTGATTCCGGTCTGCACGACGACCGCTTGCCCCGTCTGTGTATCCATGATGATGGTGCGGGGCGCGCTGAACTGGTACTGCTGCTCCAACGGGACGGGCGTGGCGGTGGGTGGCGGTTCACCCGGTGTGCCCGTCGGATTCGGCGCGTCGCCCTGCGGTGGCAGATATACGACGAAGGCCAAATAGCGGCCATCCGGCGACCACGTGAAATCCAGCGGCGCATTGCTGGACAGCCCGCTTTCCGGCACGCAGAAGCGGCGCATTTCCCCGGTGTGACTATCCCAGATTTGGAACTGCGGCAGCAGATCACCCGCTGCAACCTGCGCCTGCACGTCATCGGTGGGCAGATAGGTCGCCTCGACGCGATAGCGGCCGTCCGGTGACCACGTTCCACCCGGCAGCGCTTCCCCGAGGACAGCATGTTCCCCGGTACGCACGTCAAAGACATTCCACTGCGCGCCTGTTCCGCTCACATGGTAGTAGAGCGCGCCGCCATCGGGACGCCACTCATACCACAGCGAACTGTCCTCGCTGCGGGCGAAATAGGCCGCCGTGCCGGTCGCCGCGTCGTACAGATAGTATTTCGCCCCGCCGATCCCGTAGGGTGTGCTGACCAGGGCCAGTGAGCCGCCGGGCTGCCACGCGAGTTCGGTCGTCGGCAGTCCGGCGATCTCCACAGGCGGATCGAGGCGATAGGGAGCGGACACCAGCCCGGTCGTCGGGTCGAAGTCGCGCAGCACCGTGACCGGATTGCGTTCGTCCGGCAGCCATTCCCGGCGGCGCAGCACCAGCGTCGAACCTGCCCACGCATAGACCTCCGGAAAGTAGTTCGCGGCTTCCAACGGGAACAGCGTGCGCGCCGCCGAGCCGTCCGGCTGCGCGACCAGCACGCCATCCGCCTGATACACCATCCACGCGCCATTCGGGGAGAGGTAGCATGATCCATTCAAGTGGCAGCGCGGGATCGTATTGTCGGGATGAAAAGCGCCCGTGCGCGGGTTGAGCACCCACACCGCATCGAACGTTTCGGGTGGTGGCGCGGCAAAGATGCGTCCCGGCGGGGCGAAACCGGGCGGGAGCGCGTCTAGCGTGCTCAATGTCCGCGCCGGACACACATCCTCGACGGTGCCCACCTGCGACCCAGCAGCGGTCGCGGACGGCAGCGGCGGCGGAGTCGGCGTGATAGTCGGCGTGAGCGTGGGGCGAATCTCCCCAATCGGATCGAAGGGCAGCGTCGCCGTCGGGAGGAGACCGATGGACGGGCCGCCGCCCGCGGCGCGCGTGGCCATGGCGTTCAACTCGTCTGCGATGAAGTCGTTGTACGAGCGCGTGAGGCGGTAGATTTGCACGAAGCCGTTCGGATCGCGTACCGCCAGCAGAGTCCCATCCGCGCTGACCGCGCGCTCGCCCAGATACGTCCCGAACTGATCCAGCCACAACTCGCTGAGGAGGTCGCGGTCCAAACCGGGCGTGGAACTGCCCGGCGGCGGCAGATAGTCACCGCGCGTCCGATTGCCGGTCAGTATGTCGATAGCTATCACGTCCGGGCGATAGCGGTCGGCTCCTTCCACCGATTCGGGCGCAGCATCGACCGGCGTCGCCGTGGGGGGCACGAGCATATTCGGGTTGACCGTCGCCGTCGGCTCAATGCCGCTCAACGACGTGATCAGCCCTTCGCACAGCATCGTTTCCAGAGTGGCGACCGCCTCCGGGGTGAGATCGGTGGTCATTTCACGCCACAGCGCTGCGTAATCCACCGCTTGACCGGGAAACGCGCGAGTCAGGCAGGTCGGCACGCCGGGGATGACGTAAGCGGCGGGTGTCGCCAGCGACACATAGGTCGCACGCGGCGTGGGCGTCAGCGCGGGGATCACGTCAGCCGCCGCCGCAGGCAGCGCGACGCACATGCGTGCCGCCAGCCGATTCAAACTGTCCGCGCGCAGCGTCAGTGTGAGGTTTTCCCACACGGGCTGCCAGCGCATCCAATCATTAGGGAACGCCGCGACCAAGCAGGCGGGCAAGCCGGATGTATGGTACTCAATCCCGTGAATGCGCTCCGGCTGTGACCGATACTCTGTATTGAAGCTGCTGATATAGACGGTGCGCGCATCCAGCCACCCGTAAGCGCGGTCTTCGGGCTGAGGCAGATCATCCCCCGCCGCATAGATCAGCTGACCGCGATCAAAGTTGTACACGGCAATCGCGTTGCCGGGGTAATGCTGGCTCGTCGGATTGAGGCCATAGACCACCAGCGCGTTTTCCCAGTCGTCCGACGGGATGATCTGCTCGATGGTGCCGTCGGTCAGGTAGGGGATTGTCAGCGTGCGGCGCTGGTCGGCGCGGATGTCGACGATTTCCAGTGTGATTCCGCCCACATCATCGGCGCGTGTCAGGTAGCGGCTCTGATCGGGCGCGACCGTCATGACTTCACCGTGCAGCGCAATCGACTTACGCTCGGCGATGCGGCCCGTCTCGATGTCCCAGCGCAGCCATTCGCCGCCCCGCAGCGTGATCAGGCTGCGGTTGTCGGCACTGAACAGGTATTGGTCGAACGGGGTGGTATACGACTGCACGCCCGCCAACCGTTCCCCTGTCGCCGCGTTGAACCGCTCGAAGTCGGCGAGGATGACATCGCCCGTCGCGGTGTAGGCCAGCAGTCCACCGCCGGGATCGGGTTCGGTCGGATAGATGATCTGTTCCAGCGCACATGAATCGAGGCCGTACACCTCGACGGGTTGGGTGCCGGACGCCCGCCGTACCAGCAGATGCGCGCGATCCGGGCTGAGCGCCAGTGCCGAAATATCGACCGGGCGCAGCAGTTCGATCACGCCGCGTCCGCGCGTTTCATTAAAGGTCGATACGAGCAGCGCGCCGCGATCTGCCTCCATGGTCATGGGCTGCAGCACGTCGAGCAGCGTCACCGTGAGCGGATCGCCACCCTGATACGACCCATAGTTAGCGCCGAAAATCAGGCGCAGCAGCGACGTCTCGTGCTGTAACCCGATCCCGCACAGCGTGCGTGCGTTGTCGCTGAGAGTGAAATCGGCTAAGTCGGCGAGATTGGTCTGACTCAGATCGCGTCCGAGCGGCACATTGAACACTGTTCCGGTGCGCGTGTTCACCTGCGCGAGCACGTTGTCGAGCACCGGATCGACATACATCAACTCATCCGTTGCGCTCTCCCACACCGTGATCGGGTCGCGTTCGAAGCGGGAGGACAGGATTTCGGCGGTGACCGGGAAGTCATTATCGCGCCCGTCTAACACCTGCAAGCGCCCCGGCAGCCCCGCGATCAGAAAGGCGTTCGCGCCAACGACCAGCCCATTGCGGAAGTTGAAAAATGGCTGCGCGATTTCGCCATTGGCCACGCGCGAAGGCGCGCGCTCCAGCGCCGCGTTGACATCCCACAGCCACGGGATGATGCTGGTGTCATTTTCGCTGCGCCGGGTTTCCGGCGGCGCGGGCACAACGGTGTCCAGCAGCAGCCACGAATCATCGTTCGTAAAGTGCAGGCGACCCTGCACGAGGTTCGCGCCGCTCGGCTCAAAGACCGCCCGGCGTTCGCCGCCTGCCGTGTCCCACAGTTCGACGCGGCGGTCAATGGCCAGCGCCAGCAGCGTCCCGTCATGACTGAAGCGGTAGGCATTGAACGCGCCCGATTCATACAGGACATGCTGCACGGTGTACGCGGCGGCATCGACCAAGACCAACCGCCCGTCGCGGTCGACCCACACGAAGCGATCAAAAGTCGGGTCGTACTGCACACCAAACGGACGCAGCTCGCCGATCTGCCGGTAGGGGACAAACACCTCCGGCGGCGGGCCGGATTGGGCCCAGGTGATGCCAACAGCGGATAATAAGAGGAGGAACAGAACCAGCAGCCACTTTTGCTTCATGGGCTACTCCCGTGTGCGCCGACTATCCTCATTATGCGGGAAATCGATGCGGCGCTTACCATACGATTTCCGCCGCCGACCATGACGCTTGACCTACGCTGGGGAAATTTGCGGTAGTCTAGCAGTAGCTGCGGTCGTCGGATCAAGGGGGATATGATGAAGCTAAACCCATTCCTGCTCAGTGTGCTAGTGCTCCTCCTGCTTGTATCCCCGGCTTTCGGACAAGATATACCCACCTGCCCGCCCGCGGTGCTGATCGATCTGGCGCGAGCGTCCTCGACCTGTTACGGACTGCAAGGCGAAAGCGTGTGTATCGGCAATGGCAGCGCGCAGGTGGGCACGTTCGCCGCGGAGATAGCCCCGGCACTCCCCGGCGACCGCGCGACCGCCGACACGATCCACGAGCTGCGCGTCACTTCCACTGAGGATGAACTCGGTATCGCCCACTTGACCATCCGCGCCGATCTGCCCACGCTGCAGGAACGCGCTGGGTGGCTGATGCTGTTCGGGAACGCCGAACTGACCAACCTGATTCCGCCGCTGGTCACGCTGAACGCGATTTCCCTGGGCACGCTCAACCTTCGCCAAACGCCGGAAGCCTCCGGGGAGATTCTCGCCCGCCTGGGTGTTAACGAAGGTGTGGTCGTCAGCGGACGCACCGCTGACGGCGCGTGGCTGCGCGTACAAGTTCCCAGTACCGACGAGTACGGTTGGATTGCAGCGGAACTCGTGACTGTGGGCGGCCCGGTCAGCGCGCTGGCGGTCGCCGATGCCGCGTCAATCATCGAGCGACCCTTTGCGCGGTTGACGCTCCACAGCGACGCGACTGCGTTTTGCGGTGGGGCACTCACCTCCGGTCTACTGCTGCAAACGCCGAATGTCGAGCAAGCCGTCCGACTGCGTGTCAACGACGTCAACCTAACCCTCGCCGGAACCTTCTTTCTCACGGCGGATGAGGCGCTCACCATCTATGCGCTGAACGGGCAGGCGGTGATCGGCGCGGGCGGTGTGGAGGAATTTTTGCCCGCGGGCTCCTACAGCACCGCCACCGGGGAAACCATCAGCGCCGCTGCGCCGTATACCCCAGCCATCGTGAATGGGTTGCCCGTCGCTAACCTGCCAACGCGCGTCACCGTCGCCGAGCCGCTCTCCACCGAGGGGATCGCCGCGGCCCGCGCAGCCTATATTCAGTCACAGGTGGAAGCGGCGGTCACGCCGGAAGCCCGCGCGACCGAGGACACGACCTGCCGCCGCACCGTGCAGCGCTTCGCGGATCTTTACGGCGGCCCGGGCGATTTCTACGAGGTGGTCGCCAGCCTCCAAACCGGGGAGCGGGTCGATCCGCTGCTGCAAACGACCGATCCCGATGGTCATGTGTGGTGGCAGTTACGCAGCGGCAGTTGGCTGCGTGCCGACCGGGTCGCGGTCAGCGGGCTGTGCGCCGACCTCCCCTTCGTCGACAATGTGCGTCCGCCGGGAACCAATACGCTCTCGTTGGAGACGTGTGAACCGATCAACGGGCCGCTGCGGGCCGGGCAGCGGGTTACCATCCAATTCACACCCCCGGCCTTCGACAACTTTGGCGAAGCGCGCGACGCTGCCCAGATCGATCCGGGGCGCATTCGCATCGGCTCCCGCACGTACCGGGCACAAGCCAGCGAACCGCTTCGCCTCGGGACCACCGACGACCGCTACGTGCGCCGTTTCTACATCATCTGGGAGGCGGCTCCCGGCACGTATCGTCTGGAAGGCGACCGCTTGCACTATTCACCCGTGTGCACGGTCACCGTACCCGTCGGCTGAGAGGTGGAAACGGTTGACTGCCCCCAAGCGTGAACCAAAGACGGACACATACAAATAATTCCACATACCGTTCATATCTCCTCTCTCAAATATGAACGCTATGTCCGGTTTTTCTAGTGTTCCTGATGAAGAATGGTGACGTCGGAGCGGCGCATCAAATCGGTCACATCGAATGAGCGCACGGCATGCCACCTCCTTCGTTTGCGCCCGGCATCGTCCAGCAAATGCAGGCGTTTGCGGATACGCCCGATCCACTGTCCATCACCCAGTTTTTCGGTTGGTTGCCGTGATCCAGACAATGCTGTCATGGTCACGGGTCAGCAGTTCGAGGGCTTGTAAGACTGCCTACTCACCTTCGTTAAGCGCTGTGCCTGCACTGATCTGTTCGTCGGTTTCTGCCGCGGTGGCAATTGCTTCAAGTAAGCCGTTTACTCCGCCCTGCTCCTCGAAGAACGCCGCTCATCATGAGCGGCGTTTTTTGTTGCCGGTTGCCGTGCTGACCGTTGTGTGAAGGCCGCTTCGATAGGTCAGAGCGTTTGTTGACCACTTCATCAGGTTCTCCGATAGGTATTGACGCACGACACGGTTAGCGTGCCACCTGAATCCTTGCAGCGAGCTGTTTCGACATGGTGCAGGGGCGTGGCCTAGTTTTCGCGCCTCTCAGGTACCGTAACATCACGACCGCCAACTTGCCCTTGTGATTATAAATGAGACATGGTATCAATATTGTCCATAAATGAGATTTCGTATCATTTATGTGATTGGAATTTCGTCCGCATTCGTTCAGCGGTTCAGTTACGCTGACGATTCTGTCAGACACGAGAAACGAAAGCAGCCAAATGGCAGGAAAACACAAAATCACCCAGACCAAACCCATGTTCGGCAATGATCGCTCGTTTTCGATGCGAGCGACCCGGCGCAAGTTCAACCCGAATCTGCAATCCAAAGCGATCTATGTAGAAGCGACAGGGCAGTTCGTCAAAGTGCGCGTGACGGCGCGCGAACTGCGCACGATTGACAAGATTGGGCTTCCGGAGTTCTTGCGGCGTCATGGCTTGAGTTTGAAGGCGTTGACCATATGACGACTAGACTCCCGGTCACGGTTCTATCTGGTTTTTTGGGCGCGGGCAAGACGACGCTGCTCAATCACATCCTGCACAACCGCGCAGGCCTGCGCGTCGCGGTGATCGTCAACGACATGAGCGAAGTCAACATCGATGCGCAGTTGGTGCGCGACGGCGGCGCCGGGCTCAGCCGCACCGATGAGAAGCTGGTGCAGATGTCCAATGGCTGCATCTGCTGCACCCTGCGCGACGATCTCCTCGTGGAAGTTGCCCGGTTGGCACGCGAAGGACGCTTCGACTACCTGCTGATCGAATCGTCCGGCATCTCAGAGCCGCTGCCCGTCGCCGAGACCTTCACCTTTCCCCTGAGCGAGACCGACGGTGGTTTGTCCGCGCTCACCCGGCTGGATACGATGGTCACGGTGGTGGATGCGCATAACATCCTGCGCGAATTCGCGTCGCTCGATACGATGGCGGAACGCGGCATCGGCGTGACCATTGACGACGAACGCACGATTGTCGATCTGCTGGTCGATCAAATCGAGTTCGCGGATGTGGTGATCCTCAACAAGATCGATCTGGTACAGCCGGAAGAGCGGCACCGCCTTGAGGCACTGCTGCGCAAGCTGAACCCGCAAGCGCAACTGATCTGTGCCGATCACGGACAGGTCGCGCTGACGGAGATTCTGAATACAGGGCGGTTCGACTTTGACCGCGCCGCAACTTTTTCCGAGTGGCTCTCTGGCGCGCCGCACACGCCGGAGACTGAAGAGTATGGAGTGAGCAGCTTTGTGTACCGGGCGCGCCGACCGTTTCATCCGCAGCGCTTGCTGGATGTGCTCGAAAGCGCGGCGCTCGACCGTGTGCTGCGCTCTAAAGGCTTCGTGTGGCTGGCGACCCGGCACAACCTGGTTGGCGTGTGGTCACAAGCGGGCGATGTCATCACGCTCGATTACGGCGGTGAGTGGTGGGCCAACACGCCCGACGATGAATACCCGGACGATCCGGCGCTCGTGGCGGAGATCAAGCGCGAGTTTGAGGGCGAATATGGCGACCGCCGACAGGAACTCGTCGTGATTGGGATCGAGATGGATCAGGCCGCGATCCGCGCTGCGCTCGATGCGTGCCTACTCACTGACGACGAAATGGCGCAGGGCGCAAAGCAGTGGCGGCGCTATCGCGATCCGTTTGTGGAATGGCTCGTGGATGCGGACACTCTCCCGTCTGAGTGACGCGCGTTTCCCATCATGCCCCCGCTCAGCGGTGTGGCGGGGATTGAGATATCAGAACTATTCTGAACCCTAGACAAACTGATTGACCCTGTGCCATACTGAGAGCCTACCCAATTCCCAGTGATTTAGGACAGCGCTCATGATGTCGTCTTCGGTCGAAAAGCGGAAGATCTCGCCCATGCTGCCGGTCGTCGCCTTACTGACCGGAACGCGCACGATCACCGACACGGGCGTGCGCATGATCTACCCGCTGCTGCCCGTGTTCGCGCGCGGCGTGAACGTCGAAGTCGGCGCCATTGTGAGCGTGCTCACGCTGATGCAGCTCCTCGGGCTGGTTTCGCCGTTCATGGGGCGCGTCTCCGAACAGCGCGGGCGCAAATTCACCATGCTCCTCGGGCTGCTGCTGTACGTGGCGGGCATGGTCAGCGTGTTCATCCTGCCCGATTTCACCGGGCTGGCGCTGGCGCTGCTGTTCGGCGCCTTGGGACGAACGGCACTTGGCCCGGCGATGCAGGCGTATATTGGCGACAAAGTGCCGTATCAGCGGCGCGGCCTGTATCTGGGTATGGTCGAACTGGCGTGGTCCGGCGCGTTCCTGTTCGGCGTCCCGGCCATGACGTGGCTGCTCGCGACGTACAACTGGCAGACGCCGTTTCTGGCGCTGGCGCTGCTCGCCGGGCTGAGTTTTCTGCTGGTCTGGTTCCGGGTTGAGCGCGATGCACCCGTCGCGCAGCATGGGGCGCTGCTGCCCGCGCTGCGCGCCGCCGTCAGCGGCCCGATGGCGCTGGCCGGGCTATGCCTCGGCTTCAGCATCAGCGCGGCGAATCAACTGGTGAGTGTGGTTTTCGGCACGTGGATTGAAGCGTCGTTCGGCATTCAACTGGCCGCGCTGGCGGTGGCCGCCGCGGTCATCGGGTTGTCGGAACTGGGCGGCGAGGGCATCGTGACCTTTTTTGCCGACAAGTTTGGCAAGCGGCGCTTGGTGCTGCTTGGTGTGAGCGGCAATATTCTGGCGTGCCTCATCCTGCCGTTGACCGGGGTAAATCTGAATCTGGCGCTGGTCGGGCTGTTCTTCTTCTATCTCACGTTTGAATTGAGCGTCGTCGCCAGCATTCCGCTCGCCACCGAGCTGAGCCCGAATGCCCGCGCGATGTATATGACGGTGCTGATGACCGCGGTGACCTTGGGGCGCGCGCTGCTGACCCCCGTTGCTCCGCTGCTGTTCGCTTCCGGGCTGCTGGCGAATTGTCTGGTGGCGATTGGCTTGAATCTGGTCGCGATCTTTGTGGTTCGGCGCTATATCACGGTGAAGTGAGCGCAGTCACCCATCACTCTGAATTTACCGTCGATTGAACCGTTATTCAGGCGTGGCGGTGTGGAACAGCGCTAACTCATCCGGGGTATTCACGTTGACCAGCGAGCGCAAATCGGGATCCAGCAAGCACAGCTCGTCGGCGCTCACCCAGCGGGTGTTGACTTGCGGAAATACCCGGCGAATAGTCAGATCGCCGCTCAGAATCTGTTCCCGCATGACTGCGTGACACGTGCGGCGGTAGACCGCGTGCAGGGCATGGGCGGTTCCGTGGACGAACGGCACCACGGCATCGACACCAGTCGCTTGATCGAGCAGGTGGCGGAGGAGCGCCGGGTTGAGGAAGGGCATGTCACAGGCTACGCACAGCGTGTATTCGGCGTCCCCGTGCTGCACCGCCGTGTAAATCCCGCCTAACGATCCAGCGTTGGGAAGCACATCGGTGATCACCGGCAGGCCAAAATCAGCGTATTTCGCGGGGTCATTGGCGATCAACACGAGCGGCAGTTGCAAGGCTGAGACGCGCTCGATCACGTGTTGGAGCAGCGGCTTTTCGTTCAGTCGGACAAAGCTCTTGTCCGTGCCCATGCGCCGGGACTGCCCCCCCGCGAGAATCGCGATTTGCGCCGCCATCGGTTCAACCACCGATCTGGCTCAGGATCCGCTCGTCAGGGCTGATCACTGCGGGGTCGGCCAACCACGCTGAATCACACTTCACCTGAAAATAGGCTTCACCCGCGCAGTTACGACAGAGCGGCTGACCGCCGCTGATGACCTCGCGCTCGTTGATAATCTCTTCGCCACAGACTGCACAGGTCACGCGGATGCCCGGTCGGCTGACGAGATCGTGCACGGAGAGGTTCAAGATCACTTCCTGAGCCACGAACAAATCCATGTTCGACAACACCTGATAGGCTTCCAACTGCGCGTGCCAGCGGCTCTTCGCGTCCGGCAGAGAGGAGGCCGCGAGATGACGCGCTTCGGGCGCAGGGTGAATCCGAATCGCCAGCTCGGTTTTGGTATCTACAAACACCGCCGCCGATTTGCCGTGATCGATATGGCGCAAGGTGCGATGTCCGAGCGTGCAGCCAGTCGCGGCGGCGATGCCGTCCGCGAAGCAGCCATCCGTCTCGACAAAGGTCAGCACGCGCTTATCCGACTGGGGGAGATCCAGCCCGAGCAGTTCCGCCGCGTACAACCCCATGCGCACACCAAGGACCTGACGCGGACACAGATGTTTATGCTGTGCCTCGGTGATGGCCAAAATTTCGTGTAGGTCTGCCATTGGTTCTATCTACCTTTGCTTTAGGCTTCGGGCGCCGAAGCGCGGTTGGCGTTCACAGCCAGTAAGCGTTCACGGGTGGCGGCGGGCAATTGCGCCAGCACCGCCTCGGGCAGATGCACACCGCTGGGATGTTCACGGCGGAAAGTGCATGTTGGGCACAAGGTTTGCTCTGGTGAGCCAGCGAACCGCGTCTGGCAGCGCGTGCACTCCTTCATGTGCCCGGTATGCAAGAGCAGACGCGCCTCGTCCAGTACATGGCGCAGCGACGGCGCACCATACACCGTCAGAGCGCGCGGTTCGCAGTAGTCGACGCACAAGTGGCAATCCAGACAGCGCTGCGCTGCAAAGATGACCATAAACTGATCATCCGTTTTGGTCACATGCAGCGCAGCGGTCGGGCAGACGCGCTCACATAAACCGCAGGCGTTACAGGCATCGGAAACCACCAACTGTACGAAACCAGCGCCGTCTAAGCGCGCCGCTTCGGGAAGATCGGGCATCTGCTCCGTGAGCAGGCGCAAGACCTTGAGTAAGCGCCGCCGTTCACGGGAGAGTTGGTCACAGCCATCGCCTTCATCGATGAGGTTGATGGCCTGCTGCTGCACGGCGGCCTCGGGACTCACCAGTGACGCGAACAGGCCGCGCCGTGACAGGCGCGCGGGCGTGTTATGGTGTAACGGGCGTTCGACCCAATCGGCGTCGGCGGCATAGACGGGGACGACCGCATCCGCCCGGTCCAGCTCGGCGAGCAACTGGCGGGTCGCGGCGATGCCCTGCTCAATGCTGGGGTATAAAACGCGCAGCGGACATTCCGCGCAGGCATCAAGGCGCACGCGCACCTGCTCAACCCCTACCGCGAGCAGCCCCACCCAGGCGGACACGCCGAGTTCGGCGAGACAGTTCTTGGTTTGAACGACTCCAGCGACCGCAGGCGCGGTGGTTTGGGGCGCAGGGTGACGCACACAGGCAATGTCGACCACCTCATGCTCGCGTAAGCTGTGGGCATTAGAGAGCAGCCGTTGAAAACCGTCGGGACGTTCGAAGACGCCCAACGGGCAGGTATGTAAACACACACCACATTTGATGCATTGCTCGGGAGTCAGCTCGGGTAGACCACTGTCCAGCCGAATGGCTCCGGTCGGGCACAGGGCCGCGCACCGGTCACAGGCCGCGTGCACATTTTTCGTGCGCACGCACTGCGCCGTCGTCTGTTGAATAACCGGTTGCTGTTGGACGAAGGCCTCGGCGGCCAGCGCCAGCTCGATCAGGTTCATGTCGAAGCCACTGAGTCGCTCTCGATGTGCCATGCTTCCAGCGTGTGCCGGATGCTTCCGGACGCCAGCCAACTTAAGCCGCGATAATAAGGTGTCTGCGCCGCTTCCTTGACATCGGCGAGGAAGGCAGGCGCCCACTGGCCAATGTGCTCGCTAAAGAAGCTGTCAAGCGCGGCGAGAGCGATGTCCGTGTGATACGGTTGGTCGGTGCGGATGCCCTCGAGCGCCACCTGACACAGATGCGCGACGAACAGCATTTCCAGCCCAAAGTGATCCTCCGGCTCATGGCGCACCGTTGGGACGACCATCCCAAACTGGCGAAACAGGAGCCGCACCTGCAGCGTCTGCTTGTCGAAGATCAGCCGTTCTTCATTGCGGTACACCGATTCCCACGGCGGGGTGGGTAAGTGACCGGGGCCGATGAACAAGCGGGCAAAGTCGCGCCGAACCGCGTCGAAGTCTTCGGCCTGCCAGCCGTGGAAAAAGGCCTGCAAGGTCTCCAGCCCGGTCTTCAGGGCGTCATTCGTGCCTTCCAGCGGCCAATCGGCAAAGAGATCATCCTGCTGCAATTGTTCGAGCAGGTCGACGGTGGGGGCTTCAAAAAACGCCGTGCCCAGAAAGCGATAGGCCAGGTAGGTCGCGATGAGCTTGTCTGAGAGCGCGACTGTGTCCTTATTTTCCATGATGGATTACTCCAATAGTTGATCGATAGAGATAAGCGCGAGTGGGGAGTAAAGCCGCTCGCGCTTATCTCTCTCTATTCACAGGTCAGGCTGCGCCTAGATTTACAGCCCGATGCGCACCATGCTCTGATAGAACAGGAAGCGCGCGACGATTTCGGAAACCAGCACGCAGATAAACGCGCTGTAGGCCAGATAAGCGGTCACGCGGGTTTTGGCCTGGTTGGACGCGCTGCGATACATGAAGATCGAGAAGATGCCCGCGCCGACAAACAGCAGGATCAAGCGCAAAGCCAGCAGAGCGCCGCCTTCGTTTAGGATCAACGAGATGCTGCTGATCGCCGCCGCCGATCCCTGTTGGGCAAGGCTGGCAAAATACAGCGGGATGACCACGAACTGAACCCCGAGCAGCACCAGCGAAATCAGGACGATCCAGCGGAGGGTGGTGGAGAGGATGTCGAACTGGATGTCGGTATCTGGCAGCTTGCCGCGACCGCGCAGATACTGATAGGTTATGACAAAGGCCGAACCGACCGCCAGTGACCCTAGCAACAAGGTGGTGATGAAGAACGTCACGACAGTCGCGGGCGAGTTCCATGCGGGGACGGTCGGCAGCAGATAGACCTGCGCCATCGACCAGACCAGCACCAGGCCGACCGCCGCCAGCAGCAAGCCGAGCGCATTGCGCACCGCGGCGGACCCGATTTTGCGCCACTGCAGCAGCGCAAAGACCGCGCCGCCGACCGCAAACACCAGCGCCAATGTGATTTCACGACTCAACCACGACGTGCCGAGATTGGTGACGGCGCGCGGCGCGTTGAGCGGGTTCCCCAGGTGGAGGAAGGTGACCAGCAAGGCCAGCACGACTACGGGGCCAATCGCCAGTAAGGCGCGGTCGCTCAGGGCGTCCGCCGCTTTGGTATCATAGCGCCGCGTCGCAAAAAAGTGGATGCCACCCAGAATGACGAATGAGCCAACGGCCATTTGCATGACCGTCGTGAAGATGATGAGTGACCATTCATTCCCTTGCATCGCTCTAGACCTCCTCGGGATTAATCAGTTTGCCAGCCGTGGAACCGACTGCGCGGGCATGGTGATGCGGTTGGATGACGAGATTCGGATTGGTGATGTCAGCCGGGGGCAGCGGCGCAATTTCCGCCAGCGTCCCGTGTTCGGCACGGAGCGTGTCGATCTCACCGAAGAACAGGGCGCGCGACGGACAGGCCGCCACACAGGCCGGCGACTTGCCTTCCGCGAGGTAGTCCTGACAGAAGTTGCACTTCGTCATGACGCCCGCTTCCTCGTTGAACTGCGGCGCGCCATACGGACACGCCCATTCGCAGTACCGGCAGCCGATGCATTTGCTCTCGTCGATCATGACGACGCCGTCTTCGCGCTTGAACATCGCCTGCGTGGGGCAGACTTCGGCGCAGATCGGGTTTTCGCAGTGGTTGCAGGCCATCGACGTGTAGTAGGCGAAGACGTTCTGCACAACCGAGCCATCGGGGTTGGTCACCCATTCGCCGCCCGTATATTCGGCGACGCGCCGCCAGTTGACGCCAATGGGCAAATCCGACTTATCTTTACAGGCAATCTGGCAGGCCTTGCAACCCGTGCACGCGCCGCCATTGAAGTAGAATCCCAATTTGTTAGCCATTTGAGTATTCCCCTTTACGCTTTCTCAACTTCAACCAGAACCGTGTGCATGGGGTCGCCTTTTGCCAGCGGGGAGGGGCGATAACGTGTCAACACATTGACACAACCTGCCTGATCGGTGCCATCCGCATCCGGGGTATACCACGCGCCCTCGGACAGATGGACCACACCGGGGATGATGCGCGGGGTGACGCGAGCCGGCACGTGCGTCTTACCACGACCGTTGTACACGAAGACGCGATCCCCGTTGCGGATACCGCGGGCTTCGGCGTCGATGGGGTTAATCCACACTTCCTGCGGGGCGACTTCCTTCATCCACGGCACGTTCCCGTAGGTCGAGTGCGTGCGCTGCTTGAAGTGCGCGCTGATCAACTGCAGCGGGTAGTTTTCGCGCAGCGGGTCGGCGACGCCTTCCCACGTCGGCACATAGATGGGCAGGCCGGAAATCACATCGCCTTCCTGCAGTTCCCACGTCTGGCCGATCTCATGCAGGCGCGCCGAGAAGATTTCCAGCTTGCCCGAGGGGGTCAACAACGGATTAGCGGCGGGGTCTTCGCGGAAACCCTGGTAGGCGACATACGGCTCACCCTGATTGGTGACTTTGTAGATGCCCATCTCACGGAAGGTTTCAAAGTCCGGCCAATCCGGGTTGGTGGCGCGGGTTTCGTCGATGCAGAAGCGCAGCCAGTCTTCGACCGTGCGGCCTTCGGTGTACTGGTCTTCGACACCCAGGCGCTTGGCGATTTCCGCGCACATGTCGTAGACGTGCATCGTCTCGAACATCGGCTCAATCGCCTGTTCGCAGAAGATGGCGTAACCCATGCTGCTGGTATCGCCATTCAGGGCGATATCCATCTTTTCGTAGTTGGTGGTGTCGGGCAGCAGAATGTCCGACCAGCGGGCGCTGGGCGTCATGTGCACGTCCACGGTCACGATCATTTCGCACTTGGTGTCATCGCCCAGAACTTCGCGGGTGTGGTTGACATCGGCGTGCTGGTTGATCAGCGCGTTGCCCGCATAGCTCCAGATGAACTTAATCGGCACATCCAGCTTGTCTTTGCCGATCACGCCGTCTTTGGTCGCGGTCATTTCCGGGCCATGCAGAATGGCATCCGGCCAGTTGAACACGGAGATGTAGGTCTGAACCGGGTTTTGCAGGGTCGGGAAGCCCGCCATGCCAATGCCGTACCCCGATTCGCGCGCGCCGGTGCCGCCGCCATGGATACCGATGTTGCCGGTCAGGATGGCCAGCATGGGGATGGCGCGGCTGGTCTGCTCGCCGTTCGCTTGGCGCTGCGGACCCCAACCCTGCGTGATGAAGCATGGCTTGGTCAGCGCGATTTCGCGCGCCAGTTGGACGATCTTCTGCGCGGGAATGCCCGTAATCGCCGCGGCCCAGACCGGGGTCTTGGCGACGCCGTCTGCGCCCGTGCCGAGGATATAGTCGGAGTAGCTGTCCTGATCTTCGTAGCCTTCCGGCATGTGCGCGCGGTCAAAGCCGACGCAGTAGGTGTCGAGGAACGCCTGATCGTGCAGATTTTCGGTGATCATGACGTAGGCCAGCGCACTGATCAGCGCGGCGTCGGTGCCGGGGCGAATGGGGATCCACTCGTCAGCCGCGGTGACCGCCGTATCGGTATAGCGCGGGTCGATGACGATCATCTTCGCGCCGCTGACCTGCTTGTAGTGCTGGAGGCTGTAGATCATCCCGCCGCCGCTCATGCGCGTTTCGCCGGGGTTGTTGCCAAAGTAGACGAGCAGTTTACTGTTGACGATGTCTTCGATGCTGTTGTTGGTCACCCATGTATCCGCCCACGTGTTGCCAAACGTATACGGCAGGCCGGACTCAATCTGGGCGGCGCTGTAATCGCCATAGTGATTCAGGTAGCCACCGAAGCAGTTCATCAGGCGGGCAATCGGGGTAGCGCTGGGCGGCCACGACTTCGCCACGGTCGCGCCGAGCGTGCCGGTGCCGTAGTTCAGATAAATCGATTCGTTGCCATAATTCTCAACCAGCTCTTTAATCTTGTTGGCGATCAGATCAAAGGCTTCTTCCCAGCTAATCTGCTCAAATTCGCCGGAGCCACGGGGGCCAACCCGCTTCATCGGGTACTTGAGGCGGTCGGGATTGTAAATGCGCTGGCGAACCGAGCGGCCACGCACGCAGGCGCGCACCTGATGATTGCCGAATTCGTCGTCGCCGAGGTTGTCGGTTTCGACGCGGACGACCACGCCATCTTTGACATGGAGGCGCAGCGGGCAGCGGCTGCCGCAGTTCACCACGCAGGACGTCCAGACCACGTTTTCTTCGGCCTGTTCCTGCGCCGCGACACTTCCGACCCCTTGTTGGCCGGGAAGGCTGGTCAAATTGCTCGCAACCGCCGCGGTGCCACCGAAGATGGCGCTCCATTTAAGGAAGCTGCGGCGGGACATGATACTACTTGTGATTAGGTCATTAATAAATTCTCTGGCAGCCATAGAATTCCTCCCATGCTGGAATCACTAAGGAGAGACGAGCCGTGTCAATGTTGATACACGATGGCTGATTATGCTTTTTTTCACAAGTGGGGACATCAACAGGGTGGAGCATTTTTGATCTCACCCGATTGGGTGATAAGCGCCGGTAATGGGTGGGGTCGAGGGTAGGGGATTCGTTGTAAGGACGAGGCCTGAGGCGATTTCAAAATCGGCACGTTGCCTAACCTCACCCCGTTTCGCTGCCCTCAACCGCCCCTCTCCAGAGGGTGAGGGGCAAGGGCACGGCAGGTGGTGTCCCTCTCCCCACGGAGAGGGACAGCTTGCGCAGTAAGCAGGGTGAGGTTGAGTATTTTCACCAAATCTGAAATGACTGCATGCCTCGTCCCTACAATCAATTACTTACCTGGGTAGGGTCGAAGACGGCGGACGCGATTTATCGCGTCCCTACGAAAACCAATTCGTTTCGGCGGGCAGTGTTGGCTCCACTCCCTGAATTCGGGGAGGTGCCGGGGGCTGTCAGGGTAGGTTTTTAATTGTAGGGACGAGGCATGCCTCGTCCTCCGGTGCCAACACGGCGGTAACCTTACTTGCTAAAGCGCTCTTTTGCTTTCACGCATCACAAGCTTTTTGTCCAATCCAGAGAAAAAATAGGACGAGGCATGCCTCGTCCCTACACGTTCTCGGCGAAGAAAACCTGTACACGATAGGAAGTATGAAAAACCTACCCCTGTTAGGGGGCCGGGGGTAGGGTCGGACTGATGCGGCTTGTGCCGCAGGTTGTAGAGGAGAGGCTGACCGTCCGCTAATCGGGCGAGGATTTGATCCCATGCTCGACGGCATAGGCGGCGACCTGCGCGCGGTTATCGAGCTGCAGCTTCTTGAGAATATTGCTGAGGTGCGTCTTGACCGTATTGGTCGAGATGGAGAGTTTCTCGGCGATCTGCGGGTTGCTTTCGCCCTGCGCGACCAGATGGAGCACCATGATCTCGCGTTCGGTCAGCGTTTCGATCTCGTCGGGGCCGCCGATTTGCTGACGGGCGATCCCCTTCAGCACCTTGGAGGCCATCGCGCGCGTCATCGCCGCTTCGCCCTTCGCCACACCTTCCAGCATATTGAAGAGTTCGTCGGCATCCAGATTTTTCAGCAGATAGCCCGCCGCATCGGCGCGCACAGCCTCGAATAAATGGCTGTCCTTCTCGGAAGACGTGAGGATCACCACGGCGATCTCCGGATACAGTTTTTTGATAGCGCGCGTGGCTTCCAGCCCATCGACTTCGGGCATGTAGATATCCATCAGGACGACATCAGGCCGGAGCTGCCCCGTCAGTTTGATGGCTTCGGCGGCGGTGGCCGCTTCACCCACCACCTCGACGATGTCATCGCGGGTACTCATCAAGCTGCGCAGACCCTGCCGGAAGAGCTTATGATCGTCGACAATCAGCACTTTAATGGTCATGGTAGACTCTTTCGTCGCACTAGATACCCGTCCGCACATGGACTGCATAGAAGAGAAACCGTCCCAAGACTTCGCTGATCAAAACCATCAGGAACGTCAGATAGATCGATGCCAGAAAGCGCACGACCGGTTTGGATCGTCTTTGCTGCCAGAGTGTAACCAGTGACAGGGCAAGCACGCCAGCGATCAGCAGTCCGACGCGGATGACAAACAGAGCGCGATACAAGCCGAGCAGCAGATACAGGCTGGCGTGAGCGGTTGACCCTTGGTTGTACAAATCCACAATCTGGAAGCCATAATTCGCCAGCTCAATCAGCGCCACGAGGATCGCCACCCCGCAGGCGAGGGTTAACACGCGACGGGTCACAGCCCGAATGAGCACCAGATCGCTATCTTTGTTCAAAGTGAAGAGATACAGATTGATCAACAGGACGACCGCCATGCCGATGACTCCCAACAGCACCATCGCACAGAAAAACGCGATCGGCGTGGCGACCGAGTTCCAGGCGATCTGAGTGGGCAGCAAATACACCCGTGACATCGCATAGACCGTGACCACGCCCATCGTCACCGCGCCCCAACCGAGCGCCAGTTGGCCTTTGACCGCGTTCGGTCGGTACAACAGCACGAGCAGCAATAAGCCCGCCAAGCCCGCAAAGACCACCGTAAAGCCGACTTCTCGGCTCAGCCACGACGACTGAAAATTGAGCACCGCGAACAGCGAGAAGGCGGGGCGGCTGAGATGATAATGCGAGCCAATCATCGCCGTTATCACCGTCACGACGATGACGATGAGCGGGTTCTTGGTGAGTTTAGTGGCGATCTCCGGCCCATAGCGGCGCAAAGCCACCGTATACAGTACCCACAAAGCCAGCATGCTGCCCGCTGACATCTGCATCATGATGGTGTAGACGGGCAGTGCCCATTCGCGTAAGTTAACCATGCGCAGTCATCCTCGTTCCGGCAGCGCCGCGGGCGACAAATGCATGAGATTCGCCTGATCGACTTCGGGCAGCTCACAGATCACCGTGGTGCCCTGACCCACCCGTGAGGAGATTGAGAGTTTACCACCGACTTGCTGCGCGCGTTCCCGCATGGTGTGCAGGCCAAACCGCTGACTATCCGCCTGTTCGACGAAGCCGACGCCGTTATCCGTGATTTCCAGATGCGCGCACCCAACCCGCCGCGTCAGTTTGACCGAGACTTCGGTGGCGCGGGCATGCTTGCGGACGTTCGCCAGCGCTTCCTGCAAGACACACACCAACTGGACTTCCGCGAGAGGCGACAAGCCCAGGTAACCGTCGAGCTGGTTCTCGAGCTTGATGTCGATGCCGGTTTGTAAGCTGAAGCCGTCGAGATATTCAAGCATGGCCGACGCGACCCCGGCCTCGGTCGACAGGGTGGTTCGCAGGCTCAGGATGTTTTCGCGGACGTCGGCGTGCGCGGTCTGGATGGCTTCGCGCATTCGTTTAATCTCCGCGAACAATGCTTCCTGCTTGTTTTGCTTCAACAGCGCTTCGAGCGTCTGCGCCTGCAAATTCATATAGCCCAAAATCTGCGCCAGGCTGTCGTGCATTTCGCGGGCGATGCGGGCGCGCTCTCCGACGACCGCCAGCGATTGAATCTGCGCGGCCATCAGGCTGTGCTGAATGGCGATCACCGACTGGTTGGCGAGTCGTTCCAACCCGAGCAGATCATCCGCCGTATACGGATCGGACTTGGTGCGGGCGCTCCATAGGACACCCACAGCCACATTGTTGAGGAGCAGGGGAACAAATGCCGCTTCGCTGACCGTCGCCTCGACACACAGGCAGACATCCGCTTGCCAGCTAGCCGCTTCTGTCCCTACGGTGCGATAGGCAAGCGCCGCCTGCAGCACTTCAAGAATCAAGCCGGATTTGACCTGCACACTGGTGCCGATCCGGGGAGCGGCCTGCACCGAGTCGCTGATCGCAAAACAGCGCAGCATGAGCCGCTGCTTTTCATCCAGCAGGGCGATGGCCGCAAAATCGGAGTTCAGCAGCTGACGGGCACAGCACACAATCTCA
Source organism: Candidatus Flexifilum breve (assembly GCA_016717205.1). Taxonomy (GTDB): domain Bacteria; phylum Chloroflexota; class Anaerolineae; order Aggregatilineales; family Phototrophicaceae; genus Flexifilum; species Flexifilum breve. The sequence goes on along the minus strand of JADKGC010000001.1, from coordinate 1,476,012 downwards.
AACAGGATGTCATCGAGTTCGTTGAGTTCCGCGATCTGGCGGTTGATCTTCATCAGGGCTTCCGCCCAACTTTCAGCCAGTGCGCGCGCGTTGGATTGCGCCAGATCGCGTTCCTCCTGCAAGCGCTGAATGCGGCGGCGCTCAATCGCATCGAACACGTCGAGGCTGCGCACGACGAACACCAGGAGCGCGAGCGCCGAGAGCATGCGCCAGAATTGGATCGGGAGGCCGGTGGCTTGCAGCACATGCGCGTAGTCGAGCCAATCGACGATGGTGAAGGGGTCGGTCGGCGCGTCCAGATCCGCCACAATCGAGTCGAAATGCACGCGATCGTAGTCGTAATACGACACGGGACCATAGGGCGCCGCCGGGACGATTAACCCGACGACCAGCGCCTCGGTCAGAAAGGCGATCCCCGCGCCCATCATCAGGTAGCTGGCATCGGGGAAGCCGCGCTGTTTGTGCTGGTTGCTCTGGCGGATGAAGCCGACTCCGGCCATGATGCTGCCCGGCAGATACAGCAGGTAGCGTGACCAGATGTCAATTGGGATGTGGATTGGCGAAGGCGTCACAAAGGTGGTGGCGGCGTAGGTGATCACGAAGGCCAGCGGGACGGTCAGGATGCTCGGAATGATGCGCGTCCACGAGGGCAGTGGTGTCATCTGCGTGAGCATGCCCCAGCCAAAGCGCAGCAGCAGCAGCCCCGAGATCGGCTGTAAGACCATGCGCAGGAAATGCAGAACCCCCTGAATTTCCGGCTGTGTCCCGCTGATGAGAAACATATCGGTCCAGCCGACGCCCGCATAGGCTAAGCCAAATGCGGCCAACGAGGGGAGTTGGCGGTGCAGCGGCAGAACGCCGCCCCGGCGGTACTGAAGCAGGGCGGCCAGTCCCAGTCCGCTGAAGGACAATCCGTAGAGGAAGTACATCATCAACATGAGTCGTTCTCGATCATCCGGAACGAGGCAAAGGGCTTCATCCGGAGTCGTAGTGAGTATACTGCATTCGAACTCGTTGGTTGATAAAGTGGTCTACAGGATCGTGTTCGGATGAGGTCAAATGCGACCTCACTTCCAGCCCCTCTCGGAAATCAGGTGGAGGCGGATGTGGCGGACGCCCCGTTGGGCGTCCCTACAATTCCCTCGATTGTTAAAAGCTGCTGTCCTCCACAGCCGCAAAAAGCAGAGCGGTCAGCCCGTACTCCCGTCCGTGGTGATGAAGTCCGCGAGGAAGCGCAGCCCTTCGTCGAGACCGCGCCCCCACACGCCCCAGTCGTGCCCGCCATCATACACGCGGAACTCGGAGCGGATGTTGGCCACCCGCGCCACCTGATTGAAGAACAGGTGCGCTTCCATGTCGAGGTCATGCAGATAGTCTTCCGGATTCGGGTTCTTCCACTCGTCGTCGCCCACGGCGATGAACAAGGACAGCGACAGGCCGCTCGCCGCGACGGAATCCAGCAGGGCGGGATAGTTCAGACTCTGATAGATTGCCTCATCGAACAGCGCGTCGCCATTCCCGAACGCGCCAAATTCGCGCGTGCTCGAATCGGCGGGCGGGAGCGGAATATACACCGCCGGGCTGAGCACGATCGCGCCGCCGAACACTTCCGGGTAGGCCAGCGAGTAGCGGATCGCACCGTAGCCGCCCATCGAATAACCGCCAACCAGCCGGGATTTGCGATTGGTGTAGGTGCGATAAGTGGAGTCGACGTGCGGGATGAGATCCTCCATGAAGGCCGTTTCGACCGCTTCGGCGCGGTAAAGCGTCCCGGTATACTGCGAATCAATGTAGTAGCCTGCGCGGTCGCTGGAGGGCATGTCCGGCAGGACGGCGATCAGCGGCGGGATCGAACCGTCCGCAATGAGACGGTCGAGCACGGCGCGCGCTTCGAGCCACGAGTCCATCACGTCGCCGCGCCCGTGCAGCAGGTAGATTACCGGATAGCGGGCGTCGCTCTCGTCGTAGCCTGCGGGCAGGATGGCAGTGTACTGATACGTCCGCCCGAGCGTCACCGACTGGAAATCTTCGCGGATGAGCACGCTGCCCTCACTTTGCGCCACGGCGCGCCCCCCGAACAACCATAGACACAGAACGGCGATCCACAGAAATTTTGCCAGCATGGTCACTGTCCATCGTACTCATGATCGGTCGGGTGAATGCGACGCATGGGGCGCTCGCGTGTCTGCTCTTCGTAAACGTGCGCGACTAAGCCCGGTACGCGCGCCATCATAAAGAAGGTGTTGCCCAGTTCAATGGGGATGTGCAGGTCGAGGAGCACCGCCGCCATCGCGCCGTCCACATTGATCGGCAGCGGCTTGCCGGACTGCCGCGCCCACGCATCACGCAGCGCGGCGACCATCGTCACGGCCTCCCCGGCGACGCCCGCTTCGGCGGCGAGATCGAGCAGGCGGGCGGTGCGCGGGTCAGCGGTGTGGATGCGGTGCCCGAAACCGGGCAGGCGGGCTTTCGCCGCGCGCTTGGCTTCGACCAGCTTATCCGCCGCTGCATCGGAACTGAGATTCTCAGCGTGGGCGAGATCGAGCGCGGACTGAATCAGGCGCATGCAGTCTTCGACCGCGCCGCCGTGGTGCTTGTTGATGCTCAACAGCCCGACTGCCACCGCCGCATTGATCGGCGCGCCCGTGCTGGCCGACGTCCGCGCCGCCAGTGCCGACGGCGGACTCGCGCCGTGGTCCAGCGAGGAGACGAGCAGCGCATCGAGCAGCCGCCCAACCGGTTCGGACGGGAGATCGCCTGTCAGCGCGAGATAGATCGCCTGACTGAAGGAGACGCGCCCCATCAATTCGTCGATGCGCCGTCCGCGCAGGCGAATCTCGTTGGGCTTGATGTCGGTGATCGCCGTCTTCCAGTGCAGACTCGCCTCATCGGGTTCCGGTTTGCTCACGGGGATGACCTTTCGCGGTTGGACGATGTTCGCGCTCACGCGGGGGATGTCCGCGAACGACTCGACGATGTGTGCGCCGACCTCGCGCAGGCGCGCGACTTTGCTGGCGTGCGTGCCGCGGTCGCCTTCGATGATCGCGCCCGCATGGCTGAAGCGCGTCCCACTTTTCGCCGCCTTCCCGCCGATATAAGCGATCAGCGGCTTGGTGAACGCCCCCGACTCGATCAGCGCGGCGGCGGCTTCTTCCTGCGACGTGCCGATCTCACCGAACATCACGACCGCTTCGGTTTGCGGATCGGCCTGAAACAGCTTGAGGACTTCGGCGTGCGGCAGGCCGACGATGGCGTCGCCGCCGACGTGCACGAGCGTCGATGCGCCGATGCCCGCTTGGGCGAGATAGTAGGCGGTGCTGGTGGTCATGCCGCCGCTGCGGCTGGTCACACCGACCGGGCCGGGAAAGAACCAGTCCTTCGCGCTGGCCGCCTGCCCGCCCATCATACCGAGCACACCGCGATCCGGGCTGAGCACACCGAGCGTATTCGGCCCGATGAACTGCGCGCCTGCCGCCCGCGCCGCGCTGTCGATTTCCAGCACATCGTAGATGGGCACGCGATCCGGCACGATCACGAGGAGCTTGACGCCCGCGTCGATGGCTTCCAGCGCCGCATTTTTGACGAGCGCCGCGGGGACGAACAGCACGCTAATGTCGATGCTGCCGACCGCTTCCCACGCGCCGCGCACTGAGTCGAACACGGGGACGCCTTCGGCATCTGCGCCGCCTTTGCCGGGGGTCACGCCCGCGACCACCTGCGTATGGTAGCCGCGCATCAGCCGCGCGCGGGTTAGACCTTCACGCCCGGTGATGCCCTGAATGAGGACGCGCTTGTCGGGATCAATCAGAATGGACATCGTTGCCCCCTACATCCGGCAGTCCGGCGATGGGCAGGAAAATGCGCCCGCCCCGGTTGCCCAGGAAATGGCATTCAACCTCACACGCCAGACATTCGGTGCAGCCGCCTTTTTTCGCCTGTTCCGGCGCAATGTTGAGCACGGGCACATCATTGACGACCGAGAGGATTTGCGGCACGCAGGTCTGCACGCAGGCTTTGCTGACACAGGTGCGGCACACGGCATGATCATAGGTCACCGTGCCGCCCGTGACCGTCGCGAAGCTGTACGGCTCCTGCGGCGCGAAGGGCGGGCGCGGCGGCGGATTTTCGGCAGGGGTATAGCTGTCTACGAGGGTTTGCAGTCGCTCTACGCAAGAATCGGGGGAGTCATCGCGGCCATACGCTTCGATGGGTGCGGGGAAGGCCCCGTTCGCACGCAGCAGAATGGCTTTCGCCTGATCTTCGGCGTTGCCGCCCACGCGCAGCACGGCGGGGACGTTCAACTGCTCGTCCATGAACGCCTTGACCAGCCCGCGCGCGGAATGGAACTGCTCCTGACTGGCGACGCCGCTCCCGCCCGCGTAATAGCCGTCGATGCCCTGCTGGCTGAGGATAATCCGCGCCGCGCGGTAGACTCGGAAGTCCATCTGCATCTGGATGAAATAGAACGTGCCGCGATAGTCATTCTTCTCGACGTTCCACGCGATCTTTTCGAGATCGGTCGGCGGGCGGTCGAACTCACGGGCGATCTCAATGCCGAGATCCGGGTGGCGGTAGACGGCGTAATCGTCAATCGTGAAGCGGGCATCCAGCGCGACCAGTTCGCCGCTCGCGGTGAGCGCCAGCGGGTTGATCTCCGCGGTGCGCGCTTCGTACGTCCGCGCCGCCGTGTAGAACTTTGGCAGGAACGCGGCAAGCTGGGTCTGCAAATCGCCGTCAATGCCCGTGCGCCGCACGAGATCGCGCGCCTCAAATTCGCGCAGACCGAGGCGAATATCGACCACCTGCCGCGCGACCTGGTCGGGGTGCTCCGCCGCGATCACTTCGATGCCCGTACCGCCCCGGCTGCTGAAGATTACGACCGGGGCGCGCGCCGCATCGTCGACGATCACGCCGACGTAAAACTCACGTGTCAGCTTCAGCCGCTCCTCGACCAGAATCCGGTCGACGCGGAAGTTGCCCACCTGTCGCCCCAGAAGATCGGCAGCGATGGCCGCGGTTTCGTCGGGTGAATCGGCGAAGTGGATCAGGTTTTGCCCGGCGCGCCCGGTCACCCACGCCTGCGCCTTGATGACGACCGGACCCCCAATGCCAATCGCCAGCAGGCGCGCCTCATTCGGCGTGGCGACCGCCGCGCCTTTGGGCACAGGAATGCCGAACTGCCGGAGGATGTCTTTGCCTTGGTATTCGTGTAAACGTGTCATGTTGGTGTCAACCGAACTGATTCGAAGCGGGTGTGGCCGCCGTGCCACGTCGATAAGCCGATTTGCCCGTGCTGGTAATCGCGGAGATCATCGGCCCACGTGAGCGTTTGAGCGGCTCCATCCGGCGCAGTGACAGTCGCCGTCAGCGTGTTGTCTTTCACAGTCAAACGCAAGGTATAGGGGGTGTTGGACTGCCATGCGAACGGCGCAGTCGCGACTGGCTGATAGGTTTTGTCCTTCTTGTACAAGGCGACGCAGCCATTCGGCGCAAGCCCGAAGGCATAGCTCCGCAGCGCGCCCTGCACGCGCACATGGATGTTATGATGGTCACCGATCAGCGGCACGAGCGCCACTTCGAGCGCGTAATTTGACCACTCGCTATCCCCAGAATACGACTCGCATTCCCCAACGCCGCTGCCGTGATACGCGCCGTCTTCCAACCGCCAGTAACCGCGCAGGCGCGTCCATTGGCTGATGCCGCCGGATTCAGAACGCTCTTTCTGGAAGTTAGTCAGGCAATCGGGCTTGCCCGACCAATCCAACGATTCGAGATAGAAACTGCCCGTTTCCCATACTTCGCCTAAGTTATGCAGCACGATGCCCACTTCTGAGAGGCACTGATCTTCCATCCACGGTACCTGCCAGCGCAGCGTGTACCATTCACCTGGCGTCAGCGGTTCGGCTTGCGCTTGATGATCGTCGCCGGAATTGGCGTCGTGGACATAGATCGCTGCATGGATTGTATCGGGTGCCTTTTTATTGATCCGCACCCGGGCTTCGATCACTTGACCGGGCGCGATCAGCGGCGTGAAACAGGCTTCGTAGAAGTTGCCGCTCAACTCGGAGGGGCGGTAATACGTGCACGTGAAGACGCGAATCTCGCCTTTTTTGTTGAGCTTGCGGATGCTTGTGCGCAGCGTGCCCTCGTGATTCGCCAGATGAATTGCGCGTCCACGTTCCCCGCGCCCCGAGAAGTTGTTGGTCGAGCCGGGGTAATGGAAGTGGTAACGTGGCGTAGATTCAACCCCACCCCCGCCCCTCCCCGAATTCAGGGAGGGGAGAAGACGCTTTTCGCCGTCTGCGTCTTTCGCTAAACTGACGAACAAGTCCACACACTGCGGAATCGTGATTAGGTTGCGTGTGCCGATCAAGCTTGACGCGATCAGCAGGTCGTTGATCGGGATGCGCCACGACTCGTCGATGCCCTCGACGCCGAGCGCCGTCCCCATAATCGCGCCAACGTTGCCGACGTTGCAATCGGTGTCCCAGCCGCACATGTTGGTGATTTGCAGCGTGCGCGAAAAATCGCCGCCGCCATAGAGCAAGCCGAGCGCGATCACGCCCGCGTTCGGGATGATGTGCACCACGCCACCGTAACGGTCATAGCCGAAATGCGCTTTGAGGTGGGCAAAGGCAGCGCGCCAATCGTCCGGGTGCTCACGGTGCCAAGCGATCATGGCGTTGACGACGCGGGCGTAGTCGCTGTCCGCGGGGATGAGCGACAAACCCGTTTGCAGCAGCTTGAGCGGGTCGCGTTCGGTGAAAGCTGCGCTCACCAGCCCGGCGATGAAGCGCCCGCCGTAAATGCCGTTCCCATCGTGGGTGACGCTCGATGCTTTCGCCGCCAGATCCGCCGCGCGAGTGGGATCGTTCGGCGCGACCCAGCCCCAGATATCGCTGAAAATCTGCCCGCCAATTTGCTCCGCGACGGTCGCGCCGTTCTGCGCAATCGAACCTGAGCGCGGCGCGGGGATGCCGTTGGCGAGGTTCAGGTAGGCGGTGTGCTCGGTCGAGACGCCGTAGCCGCCCCACCAGAAGGTGCCGTGCTGGTCCCCGAGGTAGTTGAGCAGCGTGTCGCCGAACTGCTGCGGTGTGGGGTCGGGACCGTAATCCTGCAGCGCGCGGATCAGCACCATCGGCACGGCGGTATCATCGTCTGGCTTGAAGATTTTGCCCTGATCTTCGCGGACGTAGGTGGTCAGTTCGCCGAGGTTGTCGCGGATGTCCTCATACGTCCAATTCTCGATGGGCGCGCCGAAGCGCACGCCGATGCACTTGCCGAGCCAGCCAGCATACACGCGATTTTCGTAATCCGGGGGAAGGGTCATAGGGTCACATTCATAACGTAAGGAAACTTTCTAGAAATTTCGCCTCACCCCAAACCCCTCTCCCAAGGGCGAGGGGCTTAATATTACCCCCTCTCCGCTCGGAGAGGGGGATGGGGGTGAGGCTGAGAAACTTACGAGCCTTCAGGCAGCGCCGAATAGCTGTCGTCGAGGCAGGCTTGCGCCGTCGCGGTTGCTTCGGTCATCATGGCTTCGAGATCACGTTCGCCGCCTTCAATCCAGCGGGTGCGTACGTCGCCGAGCGCCGGGTACACGCAGTCAAAGAAGAACTGGCTGCGCAGGTAGTTGGGCGTGAGCGTCGAGTTGACGAGTTGATCATAGGACACGCTCTTGATCGGGTCGGTGTTCCAGCCGAGTTCTTCCCAGATCGCTGGGCCATTGGGCGTCCACACGCCAGCTTCCGCCGCCATACGCTGGGCTTCGGGGCCGGTCAGATATTCGATCAGCTTCCACGCAGCGTCTTTGTTGTCGCTGCCGCTCCACATATAGTACATGTAGGAGTCCGCCCACGGGACGACCGCGCTGTCGGCGGTGAAGCTCGGCGGCGCGACCACGCCAAAATTGATGCCCGATTCCAGCAGCGCGGGGATTTCCCAGTCGGAGACCGTCTGCAGCGCCACGTCGCCCGACATGAACGTCTGCTCGCCGAACTGCTCGCCCATTGAGGCGGGAGTCGCCACCTGATCTTCGGTCACCAAACCCAAGCACCAGCCCATTGCCGCGATGGCTTCCGGCGTGTCCATGTAACCCGTGACCGTGCGGCCATCTTCGCTGGTGAGTTCCGCGCCGAGATTGAACGAGAACGGCGACCACATCAGGCAGCCTTCGCCGCCTTCAATGCCACCCACGCCATAGATGCCGTTGTCGACATCGGTCAGCGCGATGGCGGTCTGCCGGAAGTCCTCGACCGTCCAGCCCGCTTCGGGGTACGCCATGCCAGCCGCGTCAAAGATGTCCTTGTTGTAGGCGATGAACCCGGCGACGGCATCCCGCGGCGCGCCGTACGTGCGACCCTGATACACACCGCGGCGAGCGGCGCTCTCAAACCAGCCCGCGTCCACATCCGATGCTTCGAGGTAGGGGGTCAGGTCTTCGAGGAAACCCTGCGCGGCGATATCCGGCGCGTAGTAGTGATACCACACGTCCGGGCCTTCGCCCGCTGCAATCGCGGTCAGCACGCGCGTGGCAAAGCCACGGCTCGGATACAGTGAAATGGCGACCTGTGTGCCGGGGTTCGCCGCTTCAAAGGCGCGCGCCATCTGGAAATGCAGTTCGCGTGTGGCGGCGGTATCACGGCCACGTTCCGTTGCCCACCAGTTGATGATGGTAACGGGCTGGTCCTGCGCAGTAATGCCCAGAGCCGGAATGAGGAGCACCAATAGCAATACGAGCACAAAAGTCTTCTTCATCTTGTTTCCTCCAGAATGCCTTTCTTGAGTGACGAAAAATTACCCATTAGCCTTTCAACCCTTCAATAGCGATGCCTCCAATCAACTGGCGTTGCGCGAAAAAGAACAGGAGCAGCGGCGGGATCGAGGCCATGAGTGAGCCCGCCATGAGCAAGTTCCAGTTGGTGTCGCGCACATCCTGGAAAAAGCTCAGCCCCAGCGAGATGGTGAAGAGATTCGGGTCGTTCAGGTAGATCAGCGGCTGGAGGAAGTCGTTCCACACGCCGACGAACGTGAAGACCACTACCAGCACGAGCGCCGGACGCGAGAGCGGCAGAATCACGTGCCAGAAGACCTGCAGGCGGCTCGCCCCGTCGATGTAGGCGGCTTCGTCGAGGTCGAACGGGATGCTCATCATGTACTGCCGCACCATGAAGATCAGGAACGAACTGCCTGTGAACGCCGGAACGAACAGCGGCAGGTAGGTGTTGACCCAGCCGAGCCGCGAGAACAGGATGAAGCGCGGCACGAGCGTCACGTGATAGGGGATCATGAGTGTGGAGAGCATGAGCAGGAACAGGATGCTGCGCCCGGGAAAGCGCAGCCGCGCGAAGCCATAAGCGACCAGCGTCACGGCGAAGAGTTCGCCGACGATGTTGAGCGCGACGAGGATCACCGTGTTGAGGATGAAGCGCCCGAACGGCACTTCCTCGAACACGCGGACGAAGTTGTCCCACGCCATCGGGTTGGGCACCCATTCCGGCGGCAGCGCGAAGGTTTGCTCCGGCGTTTTGAGCGCGGTCGCCAGCATCCAGTAGAGCGGCAGCACCAGCAGGCAGGCGACGGCGATCAGCGTGGCGTAGCCGAGCACTTTTTCGATGGTCTCGACCTGCTTCGGCGTCAGGCGCATGGGCTGGGCGGGCGCGCGCCCGCGGTCGTACGATTGAGTTGCAGCCATAGTCATGTCACCTGTTCGTACTGCGGTCGGTTTCGTAGTGCACCCAGTAGCGGGAACTGCGCAGAACCGCTACGGTCACCACGAGGATGAAGATCGTCAGAATCCACGCCAGCGCCGAGGCGTAACCCATGCGCAGCGTGACGAAACCCCGGTTGTAGACGTAGAGCATGTAGAACAAGCCGGATTGCAGCGGGCCACCGTTCGCGCCCGCCGCGATGAACGCGGGCGTGAAGGTCTGGAACACGCCGATCAAGCCGAGCACGAGCTGAAAGAAAATCGTCGGCGAGAGCAGCGGCAGGGTGATGCGGAAGAAGCTCTGCCAGCGGTTCGCGCCGTCGACGGTTGCGGCCTCATACATGACTTCGGGAATGTTTTGTAAGCCCGCCAGATAGATGATCGAGGTGCCGCCCACGCCCCACAGCGCGATCATGATCAGACTCGGCAGGATGGTGGCCGGGTTTTCCAGCCAGTTGGGGCCTTGCGCGCCGAACCAGTTGAGCACCGTATTGATCACGCCGTAGCGCCCGTTGAGCATCCACACCCACACGAGCGACGCCGCCACCGAGGGTACGACGTAGGGCATGTAGTAGAGCGTGCGAAACACGCCGATGCCGCGCAGCTTCTGATTCATGAGCAGCGCCAGCCCGATCCCGCAGATCACTTCCAGCGGCAGGTAAAACAGCGCATACGTCAGCGTGACCTGCACCGCTTTCAGAAAGCGCGCATCGCTGGTGAAGATGTCGACGTAGTTGTCCAGCCCGACCCACGTCGGCGCGCCGACAATGTTCCACTGCGTGAAGCTGAGGATGAACGAGGCGATGATCGGCCCGACGAAGAAGATGATGAAGCCGATCAGCCACGGCGAGATGAACAGATAGCCGGAGATCGCCTCTTTGCGGCGTTCGCGGCCCAGGCTCGCCCACGCGGCGAACAGCGGAATCCGGCTAACCATGCGGCACTCGTCCCATCTGCGCGGCGAGTTCGGCCTGCCGCTGCTGCGCGCGCTGATATTCCGCGGCGTATTCGCGGATGAACAATTCGTAGAGGGCATGGGCGTTGGCGTCGAAGTCAATGCGGTTGCGCACCGCGATCTCGCGCGCCCAGTAGTCGGGCAGTGCCCGTTTGCCGCGCAGCGCGCCGATGATCGCGCCGACCATCCCGGCAATGCTGTCTGAGTCCCGCCCATAGTTGACCGCGCCCAAGACCGCTGTGCGGAAATCGCCCCGCGCCACCACGAGGAAGGCCAGCGCGATCGGCACTTCTTCAATCGCGTGGTATTGGCTCGGGTACCCGCCCACGCGGTCGATCTCGTCGACGCCGCCGCGCACGGTGTCGAAGGGTTCCATCGCGGAACGCAGCGTGTGCTGAATGATCAGGTCGTCAGTGGTGTCGAGGGTGCGGGCGGCGGCGATCACCGCCTCAAGCGCGCTCCGGGTGCCGTCTTTGGCGAGCCGCAGCGCCGCCGCGACGATGCTGTCCACCGAGGCGGACGGGCGCACGGCTTCGGCGATGCACGCCGCCATGATCGCCGCCGCTTCCAGCCCGTACGAGTACTGGTGCGCGCTGAAGATGTTGAGCGCCCGCTGATAGGCGAGGTCAGGATCGCCCGCGTTCATCAGGCCGACCGGCGCGGCATACATCGCCGCCCCGCAGTTGACCATGTTGCCGATGCCGCCTTCGCGCGGGTTCGCCCCCGCGAGCCGTAGGCGCAGCAGCAGGTACTTTTCCGGGTAGAACAGCCGCTCGATGAGGAGCATGTCGCGCTGATATTCGGGCACCCAGATCGGCTTATCGAAGATTTCCGGCACCAGATAGGTCGCCATGTCGTGCGCGTCGAGGTGGCCGCCTTTCGCCAGATAGGCGCGGCAGAGCGCCTGCACCATAAGCGAATCGTCGGAGACACGTCCGTCGCCCTTGTGCCGCCCGTCGGGCTTGGGCGCGAATGGCGGCGCAAAATCTTCGACGCGCCCGCCGAAGCGTTCACGGATGGCGGCGGGCGTGCGCCATTCGGTCGACGTGCCTAGACCATCGCCAATCGCCCCGCCGACGAGACAGCCCGCAAACTTATCCTCCAAGTCAGAAATGAGACCGATTTCATTTTGTTGCATGCAAGAATACCTTCCCGAACAACTGCGTTTAATTGGGTGGTGCGGTGGAGCTGCGCAGCACCAGCGTACAGGGCAGCAGGGTGTGGCGCGGCGCTGAGATCGGCGTGCCGTTCATGCGTTCTAATAAATACTGCGCTGCGACCAAGCCGATGTCATATTTGGGCTTGGCGATGGTCGTCAGCGGTGGAAAGGCGGTCGCGGCGGCGAAGATGTCGTCCATGCCGATAATCGAGAGCTGCTCCGGCACGGCGAGCTGCGCGGCCTGCGCGGCTTGCAGCGCCCCGAGGGCCAGAATGTCGTTGACGGCAAAGACGGCGGTCGGCGGCTGCGGCTGGGCGAGAATTTGTTTCAGCGCCTGATACCCGCTCTCCTGCGAGAAATCCGTCTCGATCATCAACTGCGGGTCGACGGTCAGGCCGTGCGCTTCCATGAGCCGCGTGTAGGTGTTGAGGTGCGTGTGCGACTTGCGGCGGCGCAGCTGCCCGGCGATGATGCCGATGCGGCGGTGGCCGAGTTCCAGCAGGTGTTCCAGCGCTCGGCGTCCCGCCGCCGCCGAATCGCTGCTCACGGTGTCGAAGTCGGGGAACGAATCGCCCGCGGCCAGCGCTACGACCGGCAGGCGCAGCTTGATCAGGTCGGAGTTCAGCGTTCCCGTCGGGTTGATGATCAAGCCGTCGAACTGCTTCTGACCCATGCGCCGCAGGTGCGTTTGTTCGCGTTCGACATTCCAGTCGTTGTTCAACAGCACGACCGTGTAACCCGCTTCTTCCAGCTTGTCCTGAATCCCCCGCGCCACTTCTGGCCAGAAGGGGTTGGTGATATCCGGTATCGACAGCGCGATCATGTAGGTGCGCGCCGACCGCAGACTGCCGGCAATCGCGTGCCGCTCATAGCCCAACCGCTCGACGGCCTCGTAGACGCGCTGGCGGGTCTCTTCGCGAATCGGATCACTGCTGCCACTGACCACGCGCGCAGCCGTCGCCTTGGAAACTCCGGCGAGCTGGGCGACTTCGCGTAGGGTGGGGCGTTTCTTCATCGTCAGCCTAATGAGACCGATATCATTACAATCAAAGTAATCCAGCAGTTCGTTCCTGTCAAGTCATCTCTAGTGGTTTTGCACAAATTTCGCCCCGTGAGTCGTCGCACCGACAGGTTGAGCCGTCGATTCGGAGACCCGCGCCGCCGCGCGTGCCACTCACTGGACAGCACGCCGCGCCTGCCCTATACTGACTGTGTCCGAACGAATTGACGAAGGGTGCCTGTGTTCTCTGTGTTGGTGAACTAGAACAACCTCAGGCAATGTCACTGCCTGATGCCCCTGCATGAGCGCCACGCTGATGCAGATTGTTTGGTTTACGCAATTACAGGAAAGGAACACACCATGTTTACGGCGCTTTTCACCAGTCAACGCCTGCGTTTGGCCGCTCCCCAACCCGAAGATCAAGCCACGTTTGCCGCGTGGACGCAGGATGACGAGTATATGCGTCTGCTCGACGACGACCCGGTGCGCCCGCAGTCGGCGGCGACTTTCAGCTCGTTTGGCGATGCGACCCGCTCCGACGACTACTATTTTCATCTGCGCACGCTCGATGGCGATCACCTGATCGGCTTTGTCGTACTGTTCAACCTCAAGTGGCGCAACCAGACAGCGCAGCTCGCCATCGGGATTGGCGACCGCGAGTACCGCGGGCAAGGTTACGGGCAGGAAGCCCTCCATCTCATTTTGCAGTATGCCTTTGTCGAACTGGGGCTGCGGCGGGTGAGCCTGACTGTCTTGGATTACAACACCCGCGCCATCCACGCCTATGAGCGCGTTGGCTTTCAGCGCGAAGGGATAGAACGGCGCGCGATCTGGCGGAACGGACGCACGTTTGATCTGCTGCATTACGGCATTCTCCGCGAGGAATGGCACCCCCCAACTGAGTAGTAGACTGGGGCTGGCAGCGGTTGATCCGTCTGCCAGCCCCGGCAAGTTACGATCAGATCCACCACTCTAGAGCACTGATGTGTGCAGTGTGCCTAAGCTATGAGTCGTTTGTGCAACTTGTTATATTTAATCGCGCGTGGTCTCGCGTAAGTGGGCACGTGGATCACATCTGACTTTTTGCAAAGTGCCTAAGCAACTCCTTCGTACATTTCACCAAACGCCAGCCTGCAAACGTTGTCACATCCATCTATATGTTCGCGGGATCGCTCAACGGTAGCATAAGCGTCGAGACCTGCAACTGCATCCACCAAGGACAAGATCATATGCGCACCAAAAACGGCTTGTTGAGCGCAAAGCCGCTCATCTGGGTATTTGTCTTGGCAATTCTCGCCTTTGGCATCGCGCCAATCAGCGCGCAAGATACGATCAAAGTGGGCATTCTGCACTCGTTGAGCGGCACAATGTCGATCAGCGAAACGACCGTGCGCGATTCGACGCTGATGGCGATTGAAGAGATCAACGCGGCGGGTGGCGTGCTCGGGCGGATGATCGAACCGATTGTCGAAGATGGCGCGAGCGATTGGCCGACCTTCGCCGAAAAAGCGGGCAAGCTGCTGCTCGAAGATCAGGTGGCGGTGATTTTCGGCTGCTGGACGAGCGCCAGCCGCAAGGCCGTGCTCCCGGTGGTGGAAGCCAACAATGGCCTGCTCTTCTACCCGGTGCAGTATGAAGGTTTGGAAATGTCGCCGAATATCGTCTACACGGGCGCGACGACCAACCAGCAGATCGTCCCGGCGGTGGAATGGCTGCTGAGCCAGGGCAAGACGCGCTTCTTCCTGCTCGGTTCCGACTACGTGTTCCCGCGCACCTCGAACACCATTATCCGCGCGCAGTTGGCGGCGGCGGGCGCGGAAGTCGTCGGCGAAGAATACGTCCCGCTCGGCGGCACGGAATTCAGCTCCATCCTGCTGCGCATTCAGGAAGCCGCGCCGGATGTCATCTTCAACACGCTCAACGGTGACAGCAATGTGGCCTTCTTCAACCAGTATGCGGACGCGGGCTACACCGCCGAAACGCTGCCTACTATGTCGGTGAGCATCGCGGAAGAAGAAGTCACAGGCATCGGCGTGGAGAACGTCCTCGGTCACTACGTGTCATGGAACTACTACCAGACGGTCGACAGCGAAGTCAACGCGGCGTTTGTGGCCGCCTTCCAGGCGCGCTACGGCGAAAATCGCGTCACCAGTGACCCGATGGAAGCCGGGTACTTCGGCGTGTACCTGTGGGCAGCGGCGGTCGAAGCCGCGGGCAGCACGGATGTCGACGCGGTGCGCGCCGCCATCAACGCGGGCGGCATCGGCACGGAAGCGCCAGAAGGCTTCGTCGAACTCGACGGCCTGACGCAGCACACCGTCAAGCCCGTGCGCATCGGCATCATCCGCGAAGACGGTCTGATCGACACCGTGTTCGAGACCGAACCCGTCGTCCCCGATCCGTACCTGTGCGGCTACGAGTGAGCGACTGTGCTCAGCCGTCCGGACGGCATCTGCGCTGACTGGGTGGTGCCGGAAGCGACTCCGTCCAGCTAACCCAGCAGGTTCTGGCGACTATGCAGCGTGCTTCTGCCTCATTGTGGGCAGAAGCACATTTTGGTTTCTACAGGGGATGCAGATGAATATCCTGATTTCGCAGTTGTTTACCGGATTGAGCATCGGCTCGATCCTGCTGCTGACCGCGCTCGGGTTGGCGTTCTCGTTCGGGTTGATGAAAGTCATCAACATGGCGCACGGCGAATTCATCATGGTCGGCGCGTATGTGACCTATTTCTTTCAGCAGTTTCTCGCCGTGCCGCTGCGGGGCGCAGATGGTCAGCGCGAAGGGCTGGTGTTTGTGGTCTCGATTGTGGCGGCGTTCCTGATCACGGCGGCGTTGGGCTACCTGCTCGAAGTCACCGTGATTCGGCGTTTATATGGGCGTCCGCTCGATACCTTGCTGGCGACCTGGGGCATCGGGCTGATCTTGCAGCAGGTCGCGCGCAGCTATGACCCGCGCAACGTGCCGGTCACCTCGCCCGCGTGGCTGGATGGTCGGCTGGTGGTCGCGCAGGGGATTGGTTTTCCGTACGCGCGCCTGTTCATCATTTTGCTGGCGGTGATCTGCGTGATCGGCGTGTACTTCTATTTGTATCGCACCTCGAACGGGCGGCGCACGCGCGCGGTCATGCAGAACCGCGAGATCGCGGCCTCGCTCGGCGTAGCGACGCGGCGCGTCGATGCGTACACTTTCGCGCTCGGCACGGGGCTGGCGGGCGTCGCCGGGTCGGCGCTCACGCTCATCGGGCAGATCGGGCCGCAGTTGGGTACAGGCTACATCGTGGATGCGTTCATGGTCGTGGTGCTCGGCGGTGTCGGCAGCCTGCCGGGGACGATCCTCGCCGCCATCGTGATCGGGACGCTCAACCCGATCTTCGAGATGTACATCTCGTCGGCGGGCTTCGACTCGGCGGCGTCACTCGGCAAGGTGCTGGTCTTCGTCGTCATCATCGCCTTCCTGCAGTTCCGTCCGAACGGGCTGCTGGCACTGCGCTCACGTACGTGATGAGGGAGACACGATGTTGAAGCATCTCAATCTCCACACCCTGGGCGTGATCGTCGTCGCGCTCATCATGATTTTCGTGCTGCCCACGCTGATTTCGCCGTTTCAGATCAATCTGCTGGGGCGCTTTTTGACCTATGCGATTGTCGCCGTGGGGCTGGACCTGATCTGGGGCTACACGGGCATGTTGAGCCTCGGTCAGGGCTTGTTCTTCGGGTTGGGCGCGTACTGCTTCGCCATGTACCTGAATCTCGAAGCGGCAGGCACGCGCATGCCGGAATTCATGGGCTTGTACGGCGTGACCACGCTCCCGGCGTTGTGGCAGCCGTTTTATTCGCCCGTCGTCGCGATTCTGCTCGCGGCGGTCTTCCCGATGATCATCGCCGGGCTGCTCGGTTACATGATCTTCCGCAGCCGCATTCAGGGCGTGTACTTCTCGATCATCACGCAGGCGCTGACGGCCATCGTCGCGCTCCTGCTCATCGGGCAGCAGCGCTTGATCAACGGGACGAACGGCATCACCGAAATGCGCACCATGTTTGGCGCGCCGCTCGCCACGCCGGACACGAAAGTCGCGCTGTATATCGCCTCGGTGATCGTACTGGCGGTCGTGTACCTCGGCGCGCGGCTGCTGATCAAGTCGCGCTTCGGACGGCTGCTGGTCGCCATCCGCGATGACGAAAACCGCGTGCGCTTTATGGGCTACAACCCGGTGCTGATCAAGACGCTGGTGTTCATGCTCTCGGCGGGGATCGCCGGAATCGCTGGGGTGCTGTTTGTGCCGCAGGTCGGCATCATTTCGCCCAAGCAGTTGGACATCACCGCCTCCATCGAGATCGTGATCTGGGTGGCGGTCGGCGGCCGTGGCTCACTGATCGGCGCGATCCTCGGGGCGCTGCTGGTCAACACGGGCAAAAGCGCGATCAGCACGGCACGCCCGGATATCTGGCAGTTGATCATGGGCGCGCTGTTCGTCGGCGTAGTGCTGCTGTTTCCGAAGGGGCTGGTCGGCTCCATCAGCGACGGGATCGCGCGGCTGCGGTCGAAGCCGGGGGAGGCGTCGGTCGCGCTGGAAGCGGTCGAGACGCCGACGGTGGTGTAACGCGACCCCACCCCCGGCCCCTCCCCGAATTCAGGGAGGGGAGACAGCAGGTTCGCCTAACCAGATGCACCAGCATCGGTGGAGATGAATCACGGGATATCCGTGTAGGGACGCGCAACGGCACGTCCGCCTAGGTTTATGAGCTAGTTACAGTAGGCACGCTTAAGAGGAGGAGCACGCAATGACCGACTACATCATGGACATGCAGAACGTGACGGTGAGCTTTGACGGCTTCAAAGTGCTGGACAGCCTGAGCTTCAACATCCGCTATGGCGAACTGCGCTTCCTGATCGGCCCGAACGGCGCGGGCAAATCGACGCTGCTGGACATCATGACGGGCAAAACCCGCCCCGATCACGGCAAGGTGATCTTTGATCAGAAGCTGGATGTCACCCGCGTCACCGAACACCAGTTGGTCAAGCATGGCATTGGGCGCAAGTTCCAGACGCCGAGCGTGTTCAACAGCCTGACCGTGTATGAAAATCTCGAAGCGGCACTCGGCTTCAAGACGCCCGTTATCGGCCTGAGCCGTAAGCTGACGCCGGATCAGCACGACGTGATCGAAGAGACGCTCGTCAACACCAACCTGATGACGCAGCGCAACGTCGCGGCGGGTATACTCTCGCATGGGCAGAAGCAGTGGCTGGAGATCGGCATGCTGCTGGTGCAGTCGCCCAAGCTGCTGCTGCTCGACGAGCCCGTCGCCGGGATGACGCGGCGCGAACGCGATCACACAGGGGAACTGCTGCACCGTATCGCGGAAGGCCGCTCGATCCTCGTGGTGGAACATGACATGGTGTTCGTTCGCCAGTTCGCGACCACGGTCACTGTGCTGCATATGGGTAAGCTGCTGTGCGAAGGGCTGGTCGACGAAGTGCAGGCGAATGAGCGCGTGGTCGAGGTGTATCTCGGACACCGGCACGCGGCCTAAGGGGGATTTATGCTGGCTGTCAACGGGCTGCACGTGTATTACGGGCAAAGCCGCATCATCGACAATGTGGATCTGGAAGTTGCGCCCGGCGAAGTCGTGTGCCTGATGGGGCGCAACGGCGTGGGCAAAACGACCATGCTCAAGGCGATCATGGGCATTCTGAAGGCCAAGCAGGGCACGATCCGCTATGAGGGGCAGGAGATCACGCAGCTGCCGCCGCACAAACGCGCCGCCGCGGGCCTCGGCTACGTGCCGCAGGGGCGCGGCATCTTCCCGCATCTGACCGTGTACGAAAATCTGCTGATGGGCTTTGAAGCCTTGAGCGGCAAGGCGCGCAATGGATCGCCGGAGGCGCTGGAGGAAATCTACACGATCTTCCCCGTGCTCAAGCAGATGGGCGGGCGCGTCGCCGGGACGTTGAGCGGTGGGCAGCAGCAGCAGTTGGCCATCGGGCGGGTGCTGGTACGCAAGCCGCGCTTGCTCCTGCTCGACGAACCGACGGAAGGCATTCAGCCGAATATCGTGGAGGAGATCGAAAACCTGATCCGCTCGCTGCGCGATCAGGGACAGATCGCCATTTTGCTGATCGAGCAGTTTCTCGATTTCGCGCTCGGCATCGCGGATACGTGTTACGTGATGCAGAAGGGCGTGATCGTCTCGCACGGGAAGGCGAACGAACTGTCACCGGATATTATCCGCGAACATCTGTCGGTCTAGACGATGTCGCTGCACAGTATTGGTCGGGAAGGCGAACTGCGCCTGAGCTTCGCCCGCCGGGGCGAACGAACGATCCTCGCCGAGCAGTATTCGCGTCCGCCGTTACAGGTGATGCGCGCGATACCGGACGCGGCGGGGATTTTGTGCGTCTATCTGTTGAGTCCGACCGGGGGCGTGGTGCAGGGCGACCGCTACCGGATCGATCTGGAGATCGGCGACGAGGCACGCGCGCTGTTCACCACGCAGTCGGCGACGAAGATCTACCGCATGCCGGAGGGCTGTGCCGAACAGGTGACGACCATCACCGCGCGGCGCGGCGCGTTCTTCGAGTATGTGCCAGATGCGGCGATCCTCTTTGCCGATGCGGATTACCATCAGCGCACCGAGGTCAAGCTCGAAGCGGGGGCGTTGGCGCTGCTCTACGACATCGTCATGCCGGGGCGACTGGCACGCGGTGAACGCTTGCAGTTTCGGCGCTTCGCCAACCGCACGCGGGTGAGCGATGCGCGCGGGCTGCTGGTGTACGACGCCGCTGATATTCAGCCCGCGCAGCTCGATCTGGACGCGCTCGGTCGGCTGGAAGGCTACCCGTGTTGGGGGAGCGCGACCCTCGTCGGGGATCTCGCGGCGTGGGGACTCGACGCGGCGGCGCTGGTCACGGATACGGCGGCGGCGCTGAGTCAATTGCCGAAGCGTGATGGGATCGGCGGGGCGTCACTGCTGGCGCGGAACGGCCTCAGCGTGCGCGTGCTCAGTCAGCGGTTGGAGACGATCTACGAGGCGTTTTCGGCGCTGCGCCTGCGCGTGCGCGAACTGTGTCTGCACTCGACTGCGCCGCTGCGGAAATAGTGGGATTCCCCTCACCCCCGACCCCTCTCCTAGAGGAGAGGGGAGACAAGCGGGTCTGTAAGTCCCCTCGCCCTTGGGAGAGGGGATTTAGGGGTGAGGCTAGCACCAGCGGACGCGCAGAAGCGCGTCCCTACGAAGATCAATTCGGTTTGGCGGATGCTGCTGTCTCCCCATCCTGAATTCGGGGAGGAAGTGACAAATTCAACAATCGGGGGAGATTGTAGGGACGCCCAACGGGGCGTCCGTCGAATTGGAAGCGAAACGGACGCGCCGTTGCGCGTCCCTACACGGCACTGGCTGCGGGCAGAGGTTCCTGCGGGTAAATATTCTCACTGACAGAAAGGCAGGCTATGAACTTATCACCGAGAGAAAAAGACAAGCTGATGATCTACGTGGCCGCGATGGTCGCGCGGGACCGCCGCGCGCGGGGGCTCAAGCTGAATCACCCGGAGGCGGTGGCGTTGATCACGGCGGAAGTTTTGGAGGGTATTCGTGACGGGCGCACCGTCGCGGATTTGATGCAGTACGGCAAGACCATCCTCAAGCGTGAGGATGTGATGGAGGGCGTGCCGGAGATGATTCCCGAAATTCAGGTGGAAGGCACGTTCCCCGATGGCACGAAACTCGTCACGATTCATGAACCGATCCCGTGAGGCGCTATGATTCCCGGTGAATACTTTCTGGCCGACGACGACATCCTCGCCAACGCTGATCGCCCGGTGATCACGCTGCTGGTGGCGAACACGGGCGACCGACCGATTCAAGTAGGGTCGCATTTTCATTTCTACGAAGTCAATTCCGCGCTGACTTTTGACCGCGACGCAGCCTATGGCCTGCGCCTGAACATCGCCTCCGGCCTGACCGTGCGCTTTGAACCCGGCGATACCAAAACGGTCGAACTGACGACCATCGGCGGCACGCGCACCATCTACGGCTTGAACAACCGCGTGAACGGTCCACTGGACAAGGAGAGCTAACCATGCCGCTGCGCATTCCACGACACGTTTACGCTGATCTGTATGGACCGACGACGGGCGACCGCGTGCGCCTCGCCGATACCGACCTGATCATCGAAGTTGAGGCGGATTACACACGCTACGGCGACGAGGCCAAGTTCGGCGGCGGTAAGACACTGCGCGACGGTATGGGCCAATCCGCCGATGTCACGCGGGCGGGTGGCGCGCTCGATCTCGTCATCACCAACGCGCTGATCATCGATCATTGGGGCATTGTCAAAGCCGATGTGGGCATCCGCGATGGTAAGATCGCCGCTATCGGCAAGGCGGGCAACCCCGGCGTGATGGATGGGGTGACGCCCGGCATGATCGTCGGCGCGGCGACCGAAGTGATCGCTGGCGAAGGCATGATCCTCACGGCGGGCGGCATCGATTCGCACATCCATTTCATCGCCCCGCAGCAAATCGAAGAGGCGCTGTCGTCCGGCATCACGACGATGCTCGGCGGTGGCACCGGCCCGGCGACCGGGACGAATGCGACCACCTGCACCCCCGGCGCGTGGAATCTGTACCGCATGCTCGAAGCCGCGGACTCGTTCCCGATGAACCTCGGCTTCATGGGCAAGGGCAACGCATCGCTGCCCGACCCGCTACGCGAACAGATCGAAGCCGGCGCGATTGGCCTCAAGCTGCACGAGGATTGGGGCACGACGCCCGCCGCCATCGACAACTGCCTGTCGGTCGCCGAAGAATACGATGTGCAGGTGGCCATCCACACGGACACGCTCAACGAGTCGGGTTACGTCGACGACTCGATTGCCGCGTTCAAGGGGCGCACGATTCACACCTTCCACACGGAAGGCGCGGGCGGCGGGCATGCGCCGGACATCATCAAGGTGTGCGGTGAGCTCAACGTGCTGCCGTCCTCGACCAACCCGACGCGCCCGTTCACCGTCAACACGATTGACGAACATCTCGACATGCTGATGGTGTGCCACCACCTCAGCCCGTCGATCCCCGAAGACCTCGCGTTCGCCGAGTCGCGCATCCGCCCGGAAACGATCGCCGCGGAAGACATTCTGCACGACATGGGCGCGCTGAGCATGATGTCGTCGGATTCGCAGGCGATGGGGCGTGTGGGCGAAGTCATCATGCGCACGTGGCAGACCGCGCACAAGATGAAAGCGCAGCGCGGCAAGCTCCCGCTCGACACCGACAAGCACGACAACTTCCGCGTCAAACGCTATGTCGCCAAGTACACCATCAACCCGGCCATTTCACATGGGCTGGCGGCGTATGTCGGTTCCATCGAAGTCGGCAAGCTGGCCGATCTGGTGCTGTGGCGTCCGGCGTTCTTCGGCGTCAAACCAGAGCTGATCCTCAAGGGCGGGTTCATCGCCTACGCGCAGATGGGCGACCCGAACGCCTCGATCCCCACGCCGCAGCCCGTGCATGGTCGCCCCATGTTCGGCGGTTATGGCCGCGCGATTCACAGCACCTCGCTGACCTTTGTGAGCAAAGCCGCTTACGAGCGCGGCGTGCATGAGTCGCTCAAGCTGGGGAAGATCATCGCGCCTGTGTCCAACTGCCGCGGCCTGACCAAAGCGCACATGATTCACAACGACTTCCTGCCCAACATCAGCGTGGATCCGGAAACGTACGAAGTCCGCGTGGACGGGCAGATCATCACGTGCGAACCGGCGGCGTCGCTGCCGCTCGCGCAGCGGTATTTTCTGTTTTAAGCTGTTTCCCCTCAACCCCTAGCCCCCTCTCCCACGCAAGCGGGGAGAGGGGGAATCGGTCTCCCCTCCCTGAATTCGGGGAGGGGTTGGGGGTGGGGTCGAAATGCAAGTTGGTTTCTGAAAGGTAGTCACCATGCAGTTTGCGGCGCCCCAACTGCTCATGCTGCTCCAGTGGATGGACTCGGCGTTCCCGACGGGCGCGTTCGCGCATTCGGGCGGGCTAGAGACCTACGCACAGGCCGACGCGGTACGCACCGCGCGGGATCTCGCCGCGCTGATCGCTGTGAAGCTGGAGAATGCCGCGCACACCGATCTGATTGTCGTACACAGTGCTATATCCGCGTATGGGGAGGCCGATTTCGTGCAGCTCGCCTATCTGGACAGCCTGTGCGCGGCCTCGAAGCCCGCCAAAGAGACGCGCGAGGCCAGCGAGAAGATCGGGCGGCGCATGCTGGCGAGTGTGCTCAATGTGCAGCCGGACGCCCGCCTGAGCGAGTACCGCGCGCGGATTGAGCAGGGAGCGTGGAGTGGTCACCACGCCGTGGTGCACGGGCTGGCATGCGCGGCGCTCGGCCTCGACGCCCGGTCGGCGCTGCTGGCGTTCGGTTATGGGTTGGCGGCGAATCAAACGGCGGCGTCGCTCAAGTTGATATCCATTGGGCAGACACAGGCGCAAGCGGTGCTCGGCGCGTGCGGATCGGCGATTGCCGAGGTCGTCGAGGCGGCACTCGGACGCACATTAGACGATTTCGGCGGGTTCGCGCTGGGGCTGGACATCCGCGCCATGCAGCACGAGGGACTTTTCCAACGGTTGTTCATTAGTTGAATGAGGTCAAACGAGATGTGCAAAGTCGAGTATAACGAGCAGTCCTTCGTTCATACGGTGAAAGACATCCGCCCGCTGATCATTGGCGTAGGCGGCCCGGTCGGGTCGGGCAAGACGACGCTCATCGAAAAGCTGTGCAAGGCCATGTCGGCGACGCACCCCATCGCGGTCATCACCAATGACATCTATACCAAAGAGGATGCCGCGATCCTCACGCGGTTGAGCGCGCTCGAACCGGAGCGGATCTACGGCGTGGAGACGGGGGGCTGCCCGCACACCGCCATCCGTGATGACATTTCGGCCAATCAGGATGCGCTTGACCTGATGATGGAGCGTTTCGGCGGAGCGTTGGACATCATCTTCCTCGAAAGCGGCGGCGACAACCTCGCGGCGAGCTTCAGCCCAGAATTGGTCGAGGTCGAATTTTACGTGATCGATGTGGCGGGCGGTGAGAAGATTCCGCGCAAGGGCGGCCCCGGCATTCTGCGTTCGGATCTGCTGATCATCAACAAGACCGACCTTGCCCCGTATGTGGGGGCGAGCCTCGAAGTCATGCAGCGCGATACGGAACGCCAGCGCGGGGAACGTCCCTATCGCTTCACCGATTTGAAGAGCGGCGCGGGGCTGCCGGAAGTGATCGCGTGGATTGAGCACCGGTTAGCGCATCGCGGTGAGGCGTATCAGGAGCACACGCATGCAGTCGATCATGACCACCATGATCACGGGCATGCCCATACGCATCACCACGCCTAAGTCGGCCGTGCCCCTCCCGTTCAGGGGCGACCAGCTCCTACAGCCAATCTCCGCGATCATTCGTTGAGTGGCATGATTGCGTCCCTACATCAAGAGGGTGTTTTTCATAGGGACGAGGCATACCTCGTCCCAATTTCTAGAGAAGGATACAGAGGACAAGGTATGCCTTGTCCCGACAAAAACCTCTCTAATCAAGCTGACTGTGTGCTTTCTAAGCCAGTGTCCGAAATACGACAAAACAGGACAAGGTAGGCCAATCGCTACGTAGAATAATGTCTTTTGGGGACAGCGGACGCAATGAATTGCGTCCCTACGAGAAAAGCGTGGTTGTGTAGGGACGCGATTGATCGCGTCCGCAAACTCCCAAGACCGACAGGCAACCCGTTTTCACGGCATTCGACGCACTTATCGGCCTACCTTGTCCTTTGGCTGACAAACGGTCATTGGCTTAAAGTAGGTTCTCGAAACAAATCCACGAACGGATGTAGGGGCGCACCTGTGTGTGCGCCCTCATTCGGGCAGACACAGAGGTCTGCCCCTACACGATGATTCTCGAGAAGGTGCTTTAGACACCTCTGGATCGCATCCGCAAACGCCTGAGAACCGACCATGAACCCGTGTTCACGCTATTCCAGGCTTTACGGCGTAAGCCGGGCTAACGTGAACGTATTGCCACTCACCGTCCAGACCATGCGATCCCCCTCACAGAGGACGGCAAAGGGGACAGGGAAATTCCCCACGTTGTTGAGCACATCCCGCGTCGCCTCAGTGATGTCCTGCGCTGCGCCGCCATCCGTCATGATGGCGCTGCCGTCGCCGTACACAGCATGGAAATCCTGCGCGGTGAAGCGAGTCGCGTCCGTCGCGCTGGCGACCATGCGGTAGGTTCCGGTCATAGCGAACGTGGCGGTCATCGACTCGGTGGCCAGCGCATAGACCCCGGTAAAGGTGCCATCGTCCGCCAGCGAGAACACATAACCCGTCGTATCCACTGCACCGCTGATGGCGGCGGGCACACCCGTGATCTGCCAGTCGCCGAGATAACAGGTGCTGGCGGCGGTGGGTTCGGCAGTCGGCTGCGCCTCGGAACACGGGGTCGCGCTCGGGCGCTGCCCCCAGGTGAGTGTGAAACCGTTCCGTTCCCCGGCGGCGGCGCGTCCCCGGCTGATGATCACCATATCCCCGGTCGCTGACGGGCAAAATTCCAGCGGCGTGTCGGCGGTAAGGCGCTGCAGTCCGCTGCTGGTTTCAATGCTCACCGCGTAATTGCGCGTGGCGCTGCCATTCGCTTGCACGAAGGCGATGTTGCCCGGCTGCACCTCAAAGCCCACCAGATTGACGAAGTCCCCGGAGAACCGCGGCAGGCTGATATCCGCGCTGCCCGATTGGGCGGCCAGCGTATCAGCACTGGTCAAATCTACCACGGGAGGAATGGGCAAGCTGCGCTGATGCAGCGCCAACAGCCAGTTGTGGAAGAGTTCGGTTGGTTCAATCGGGAGGCCGAGGAACAAACTGTCATCCGAGCGGCGGGCCGCAATGACGCGGAGCTCGTTGCGCACATAGTCGATGCTGCCCATCCCGGAGGCTGTCGCGGCAAACTCCCAGAAATAGAGCGCCTCATAGTTGGTCGTCGTGATGTCTTGCCGTTGATCAAAATTGATCTGGCGCGCGCTGGGATATTGGCCGGGGAAGACTTGCGCCGCCGCCCATTCCGCTGAACCGTTGACCCACCACCCCTGTGCGGGATCCAGATAGGTCGTCAGCGGGAGATCCGACGCGAGTTCGGCCTGAACGCAGTGAAATAATTCGCGTGCGATGGCCGATTCGAGGTCGGGCGCGTTCTCCCAACCGCTGTAGATGCTGAGATGACAGATGGTCGGGTCAAACAGGATGGTGGGTTCAAGGCGGGTGACATAACCGGCGCTGGGCGGCAGCGTGCGCCCGAGAGCCACATCCCCCGTGGGGGAGGCCGATCCCGTAAACACGACGATGATCTGCTGAACCCACGGAATCCCTCCGCGCAGCGTGTTATAGATGGGCAGCGTTGTTTCCAGGATGTCGATGATGCGGGGATAGTCGCCGGGGTTATCCGGCAGATAGTACACAAAGTTTGTGCCGCCTCCCTCGGGCAGCGCGAACTTGACCGCCGGGCGGCGTGTTTCTCGATCTTGAGCGAGGAGCGGCTGACAGAGCAGCAGCAGCGCCAGCAGTGTGCAACCGATGACGCGCAATCGATGGAACATAGATTGTCCTTTTGGTGAGTGAAGTCAGGTGGAGGCGTTTCCGCCGATATAGTGAAGCTCTCAGTGTAACAGCGTTTCCGCGGCGCGCGGACGCGAGAGCAGTCGAAAATTGTCACAGTGTCTTTATATCGGCGGTGGCGTTACGACCGACGAGCGGCCCTTCCATTTACTTGGTGGCACCAGCACCGCCCGCCGAAACCCTCACCTGATTTGTGAATTTCTTATGAATTCGATTAGGCAGAAGCGTACAGATGCCCCGTCTACCGCGAGGCTCGGCACTGATGACAGGCACACCGCTCACGGGTTTTTACGGGTGAGAAACAGTAATTACAGGTTATAAAGGGTAACTTAACGGGTCATGTGGATCTTATTTACGGGTCAATCGACCCAAAATTGTCTAAGCACCTTGACATAGGGCTGCTAGCGCATGGCTTGGGATCTATCTATAGTGAGACATACGCTTTCGCTCACATTACGTCATTGTCATTCGTGTCTCCCTCTGAGCAAGCGGTTACTGACTGCATCGTTATCATTCAAAGGGAATTGTCGATGCTCCACAGATATCCTCGTTTCACCGTTATCCTGCTTGCCCTGCTGGCGCTCACGGTATTGGGAGCGATTGCTGCTCAGGCTCAGTGCGAAGAATGCGAATCAGCCGCGTATATCGCCGATTGCTCGCTGATCTTCGAATCGACCATCCCGGACCCGCCGAAAGAAGAATTTCCGGTTCCCGGTAAGGCGTTCTCGTTGGATTTTGCTAAACCGCTCAACGCGCCGTTCACGATCTACATCAAGCTGTATGATGGTTACACGTTCATTACGGAACAGGCCGTGACGGGTGAGCCGGGGACGCCGTTCAGCGTGTCCTTCGCGCTGACCCAGTTCTTCGAAGACGAAGATGTGAGCATCCTCGTCGGGATCGATCCGGGCGACAGCTTTGGCTTCATCTACTGGTGGTTGAGCATCGGCGGCGAAGGCGATGCCATGCCCGTGCCGAACAGCGTCGTCCTCGCCTGCCAGCAGAAGACGTGCGACTACCCGCACGAAGGCGATGTGCAGGGGACGGTGCTCGGCTCACCGCTCACGTACTACGAAGCGAACCTGAATGCGGAGACGATTCCGGCGGTCGTGCTGCGCCCCGATCAGACGTGGTGGATTGTCGATGCGCGCGACGGCTTCTATCAGGTGTTCATCACCTGCGGTGCGCCGCTGGTGTGGGTGACTGCGGATTCACTCGGCCCGAACTTCGACGATGTGTGGCGCGGGCGTCCGCTGCCCGATGCCGGCACCCGTCCGGAGTAAGCCAGACGGCGTTTCAACTCGACAATTTGCAGGGGTTCAACTCACGAGGCGACCATCATGGTCGCCTCTCTGTTTGTCAGAGGAGCGGCGGCTGCGTGGGCAAGCTGAACCGGAAGGTCGAGCCGACGCCCGGTTCGCTCTCGACGGTAATGGCGCCGTGATACGCTTCGGCGATGAGCTTGACGAGCGTCAAGCCGAGCCCCAACCCCGCCTGCGAGGTCGTGCGCGCATCATCAATTTTGTAGAACGGCTCAAAAATGTGCGGCAGATGCTCTGCGGCGATGCCGATGCCGTCGTCCCGGACGGTCACAGTGATCGTCTCATCCGTGTGGGCAAAAGTGACGGTGACGCCCCCGCCGGGTGGTGTGTAGGCGACGGCGTTCTGGATCAACTGCTGCAGCGCTACTTCGATGTGGGCGTGGTTGCACTTAGCGTACACGCGCTCAGCCTGCGGGACAATCGTCAGCGTGACGTGCCGCTCCTGCGCCACCCGCTGCATGCGGCGGGCAATCCCGTCGACGGTGAGCTGCAAATCGACCTTGGTCTGGGTGGTGTTCTCCAGCCCGATGACCAGCCCCATGTTTTCCATCTGGTAGGTCATTTGCTGGACGGCGGTGTGCGTTTTATCGATGTGTTCGGCGACCGTGTCCAGTCTGTCGCCGCGTTCCAGCTTGCGGCGCAGCAGATGCTGATTCACCTCGACCGTCGAGAGGCGGTTGCGAAAATCGTGAGTGACCGCGGCGACGAATTTGCTCAACACCCGCTGCTGTTCCTGCTGGACGAGCAGTTCGGTGCGTTTGCGTTCGCTGATCTCAAGCTGCGTGCGCTTTTCGCGTTCGCGGGTGTTCCAGAACGAGGTCACAGTGAGGATGATCGCCGCGCCGAAGACGTTGAAGGCGAGCGGGCCGCGAATTGTGTCGCTCCACTCCAGAGCCGGATTGAACAGTTGAAAGACGGCAATGATCACTACGACCGCTGCTACCCATAGGAACGTGTAGAAGCGTCGTGAGAACGCCGAGATGAAGAGCGTCACCATGATGTAATAGTAGGTGATATCGCGCCCCGTCGAACCTCCCACCGCGTAGATCGCGCTCGAGATGAGCACGCTCGCGATCACCGCTAAAGCATTGATAGCGCCCTGAACCTTTCCACGACGGCTCAAATGGTAAGGATAGACGAACAGCGCAGTGCCCACGCACGCGGGAAGGACGGCCACTTTTTGCGTGTCAGTGTAGCGTGACACGGTGACCAAAATCCCCCCAATGGCGACAAAGATCAACGCCAAAGAGAGACCCGCGATGACGCGCGCTTCTCGATGATGCTGTGTGTCGGTGATCGCCGCCGTTGGTTCGACGAGCCGATGCCAGAGCCTCATAATGCTCAAGCGCAGGCGCTTCAGTGAGTGTTTAATAAAATTCTCCCCGGCGTCGTGTCGTAAAGGCAGAATATGGGGGCTGAGTGTTTGGACGATTTCTGAGTTTCATTATAAACGAAGTATACGGAGATGGACGTAAGGCGGCGGTGATCACAACGTTTTATATAGTTTTGATCAACCAAGCGGTGACCATCTAAAGAACGTAAAGATGGTCTAGTATACCCGAATAACAGGGGCATGAACATGGTTGCGCATGGCCTACCAAGCGGATGAGCCAAGCGGTATCAGGGCACAGTCAAATGCGCCCTGACGGGGACGAACGCGGTTAGTGCTAGCTCTGATTCAGTTCGTAGATGATGCGTAACCCTTCGAGCGTAAGTTCCGGCGCGATGAAGTCGAGCGCGTCGGTCTGCTCTTTGAAGTGCGGCGCGAGGCCCCCCGTGCCGATCACCTTGACGTTCTCCTCGTTCATGGCCGCCTTGATGCGCTTGACCATGCCTTCGATCATGCTGACATAGCCCATGAACAGGCCGGACTGCATCGCATGGATGGTGTTCGTGCCGATCACCGAAGGTGGTGCGACCAGATCGACTTTGTGCAGGCGGGCGGTCATGCTGACAAGCGCGTCCATCGACACGTTGATGCCCGGCGCAATCGCCCCGCCGCGATACGCTCCGCTGGACGAGACGACATCGAACGTGGTCGCCGTGCCGAAGTCGCACACGATGGCGGGCGGGCCGTAGAGCGCGACGACCGCCGCCGCGTTGATAATGCGATCCGCGCCCGCCTGTTCCGGCTGATCGATTTCGACTTTGACGCCCGTTTTGGTTTTGTGGGTGATGACGAGCGGGTCCATCTTCAGATAGTTCTGCACGAGTTCGGTGAAGGTCAGCGTGAGGCGCGGGACGACGCTGCCAATCGCCACGCCGGTGATGGCGCGGTAGGTCAGGTCTTCCCCCGCGAGGAAATTGCGCAGCAGGACGGCATATTCGTCGGGCATCTTCTGCGCGACGGTGCGCATGCGCCACGAGACGAGCCATTGGCCATGATGATGTAAACCGAGGTGAATATTGGTGTTGCCGATATCGACAGCGAGCAGCATAACCGATCCATCCATTGAAAGAACCGTCAAAGGAGAGGAGATCTCTCCAGATTGAGGCGGCATTATAACGCGGCATTTGATCCGGAGGCGATGCGGCCAGTCACACTTTTATTTCTTCCATTTCATTTGTGCACCTGTTTCGGCACTGCCGCCAATAAGAAAATTAATGAATAATTCCGAAAAAATAGAAGCATAGTACCGCTATTATAGAGGCAGTGGTGATGCTAACTTATACAGTATAGGAGACTGGTAGTATGGATTTCATTGATCGTATCCGTGAACTAAGTGCTCAAGTTCCGCGTCTCATGAATGGCGATCTCATCAAAACAGAAGAAGGGACGAAGAACGCGCTGGTAATGCCCTTCATCAACGCACTTGGATACAACGTCTTTGATCCGACTGAAGTGACGCCGGAACTTGTCGCTGACGTCGGCACAAAGAAGGGTGAAAAGGTTGACTATGCTGTCCTCAAAGACCGCAAGCCAATCATGCTGTTTGAAGTGAAGTGCTGCGGAGTGAACCTGAACGAAGTCCATGCATCACAACTCTACCGTTATTTTTCGGTGACGGATGCACGCTTTGGCATTCTAACTGACGGGGTGTATTACCGCTTTTACACCGATCTCGAAGCCCCCAACAAGATGGATGAGCGCCCATTCTTTGTTTTTAATCTACTCGATGTAACTGAAACCGCTGTCACTGAGCTAAAGAAGTTTACAAAACCCGCCTTTGATCTGAGCAACATCATCACGACTGCCGCCGAGCTGAAGTACAAACGCGAGATAAAACGTTATCTGGCGGCGCAACTTACTGAACCGACAGACGAGTTTGTTCGGTTGCTCCTTGAGGGGTCGGGTGTCTATACAGGACGTAAAACGGCGGCTGTGCTCGGGGACTTCCGAAACATTGCCCAAAGCGCATTCCAACAATTCATTACGGAACAGATTGAGAGTAAGTTTAAATCGCTGATTGGTGGTGATGTCAAACTACCTCCGTCCGACTCTGCGTCTTCAACCGAAGAAATTCCGGCGACACCAGTTCCGGTTGTTGATGAGAAAGTGGTGACCACAACGCCCGAGGAAAACGAAGCATTCCTCGTTGTGCGCGCAATACTGCGCGAGGCAGTTGATGTGAAACGCATAACGCTGCGGGATGCGCAAAGTTACTGTGCCATTCTGCTTGACGATAACAATCGGCGTACGATTGTGAGGTTGTACTTCAACAGCGCGAAGAAGTCGATGGTGTTCCTCGACGAGCAGCGGCAAGAGGAGCGCGTTCATATCGAGAGCATTGACGACCTGTACAAGTACGCTGATCGTTTCAAGACGGCGCTCACCGTCGTTCTAAATATGAAGAAGTAGTCTCATGTAAGTCTGGTGAAGCTAAGCTCAAAGCTCCAATACCATAGCACCAGAACTCGGCATTTGATCCGGAGGCGATGCGGGACTATGATCGAGGTGAGTTAGCAATTTCGAGCGAGGATGCATGGCGATCCGTTTGGCGAGCTTAGATGATACCGGGGCGATCAGCGCGTTGTTTCGCGGGCGCATCGGGGTGTGGCAGCGGTTGAACGCGCAGGGACGCGTCGAAGATATGCCGTACGAGGCGCTGACGCTGGTCGAGCGCTGGCTGCACGGCGGGGCGTGGATGAGCATTGAGACCGGCGCGATTTTCCTGAATCATCTGCTGTCCGGCGCGGGGATTCCGCTGGTGGCCACCGATGATGACGGCTATGTGACCGGGTATGCCGAGGCGTATCACGGCGTAGAGGCCGAACCCTACGGGAGTTCGCTGCACCTCGAACACCTGCTGACGAATACCGCCTATGACGCGGTCGATTTGCTGGATGCGCTGCTGGCGCGGGCGAAAGCGCTCAAGGCGAGCAAGCTCACGATCAACCGCGTGGGGCAAGACTTCACGCTGCCGGAAGGGTATACGTGTACGTCATTGAGCCACCTGCGGCGCTATACGGTCGGAGCGCGGCAGGGGCAGGTGTTTTACCGCTCGGTCGAACACAGCGATGCGAACCCGGCGCAGATCACCGGGTGGATGATGCCGGTTGGGCGGCTGACAAGCGCGCGCCATCAATGGGAGACGCATATGCCGCGCCTGTGGGAGGCGCTCCCCCGCGGGCGCAAGCTGCACCGCCAGAAACTGGCCGCCGCCGGGCAGGATTCGTATGTGGTGGTCGAGCAGGATATGTATGATCCGCGCAGCGCCGCCGTGTATTTGTGGGCGGCGAAACCCGTCACCGCGCAGACGATCATGGCGATCCGCGACTGGTCGCACCGCGAAGGCTACCGCACGCTCAAGCTGGCGATGACCGACGACGCGGCCAAAGTCCTCGGCGCGGACGCGGAAGTTGATGCTTTCGCGCAGGAGACGTGCGCCGTCGTGCGCGAGTGATCAAAGCTCGCCTCAATCATGGCGGCAGTCTGACCCCACCCCCGCCCTTAACAGGGGTAGGTTTTTTATGCTTCCCATCGAATACGGTTTTCCTCTGGATTAGGCAATAGATCGGCTGTCTGTGAAAGCAAAAGAGGTGTTTTAACGGATAGGGTGGTTGTGTGAGCACAGGAGGACGAGGCATGCCTCGTCCCTACAATTAAAAACCTACCACTGAGAGCACCCCAACCCCTCCCCGAATTCAGGGAGGGGAGACACCAGCATCCGGCAAGGCGAGTTTGGTGTCGTTGGGACGCGATTTTGAAGGTGTTTAAAAAGATCCTTTTCCCACCCCACCCCCGACCCTCCCCCGAATTCGGAGAGGGGAGCCAACATCACCCGCCAAGCCAAATGGGTTTTCGTAGGGACGCAATTCATTGCGTCCGTTGGCGAGTGTAAAGGCTTTAAGTAAGCTTTTTAGACACCCTCTAAATCGCATCCGCTAGCCTCTATAGGCGATTGTTCCCCGGTATCCGGGCTAATCCGCGGCGGTGGACACGGGACGGGCGGCGACCCACCCGACGCGCAGCGCAAACAGCATCAGCAGCCCGACCACCACATAATTTGATCCCTGCAGGTTGATCGTCGGCCACGCGCCGATCACTTCGCCCAGTACACTCGCAATGCCCGTGCCGACAATGGCGAACAGCGCCATCACGGTTTGGATCGCGCCGAATACGCGTCCGCGGTAGGCGTCGACGGTGCGCAGTTGGACAAGCGTATCGTAACCAGTGCCGATCCCCACGGTGGGAATGCCCACAATCACGAACAACAGGAGCGCCAGCCCCGGCGCGGACGCGGGGAAGTTGAAAATCATCAGATCGATGGTGCCGAAGATCAGACTGCCGAAAATGAACAGGCGCAGCGGCGTGGTGTGCGGCCCCACCCAACTGATGACCACGCCGCCAATCAAGCCGCCGACCGCCTGCGCGGACATCAGCCAGCCGAGGAACGTCGCTTCACCGCGCAGTACATCGGTGACGAACGGGACAAACAGCACGCCGACCGCGCCTTCGCCGAGCGCCATAATTGCCGCGCACACGAATAGGAGTTTGAGCAGCGGATCGGTCTGGATGACGCGCAGACCCGCCCGCCAGTCACGGGCGAGTCGGGTGACGCCGCCGGGGACGGGGTCGGTGGTCGGGGTGGGGCGAGACGTAACACTAATCAGCAGGATGAGTGCCGCGGCGATCCAGTAGGTCGCTGAGTCGACCAGCACAACCGCGCTTAAACCCGCTGCGCTGAGCAGAATGCCGCCAATCGCCGGGCCGATCAAGCGGGCGAGATTGTTGTTGAGCGAATTCAGCGCATTGGCCGAGACGAGATGCTGCTCATCGACCAGCAGCGGGAGCATGGCGTTTTCGGCAGGCGCGAAGAATTGCACCAACGTCGCCTGCACGAAGGTGACGACGTAGAACAGCCAGAGCTGATCGGCGGAGCGCACATACGCCAGCGGGATGAGTGACAACCCGAGCAGCACATTGACGATCACCATCGTACGCTTGCGTTCCCAGCGGTCAACGAATACGCCCGCGAACGAGCTGAGCAGGATGCTCGGCAGCATGCTGGCGAGGACAATGCCGCCCGTCGCGATGGTCGATCCCGTCATCTGGTAGACGATGATCGGGCGGGCGACGCCCAGCATCCAGTTGCCTGTGTACGAGATCAACCCGGCAAACCACAGCAAGAAAAAGTTGCGCTGGCGCAGCGTCGCGATCATCCTCTGCCCCCCACGATAGATGCTTGAACCTGTATGGAGCTATTCGTCCGTCGGCTGAAATGGTTCAATGTTGGTATAATGGGCTGATTAGAGAAGGACGCCGCCATGCCCGTGTATCAGCCGCGCAGCCTCGAACACCCGATCAACAGCGGACGTATTTCGGTCGCGCTGGAAGATGGGCGGCAGTTGCCCGCTTATTGGTCGCACCCGGACAGCAGCGGCAAGTTCCCCGCTGTCGCCATTATCCACGACTGGTGGGGGATTACGACGGTTGAACGGCGCGTCGCGCATCTGTTTGCGCAGATGGGCTACTACGTCATCATCCCTGATCTCTACAACGGCCGCGTCGCCACCACGCCGCAGGAAGCGATTCAACTGGTCGAAGAGACCGCGAAGCACAACTATCAATTTGTCGATACCTCGCTGCGCGCGCTGGAGACGCACGTGCGCGTCAACGGGAAAGTCGCGGCGGTCGGCTTGGGTATGGGCGGCACGCTGGCGTTTGAGGCGGCGCTCACGCGCGATGACCTCGAAGCCGCGGTGGCGCTGTACGGCTTCCCGCAGAAGTATCTCGGCAAGTTCCACGCGGCTTACGCGCCGATACTGGCGATCTTTGGCGCCACCGATCCCTATGTCGGCGCGGGCGTGATCGCGCAGATGCGGCGCGAACTGCTGCAATCGGAGCGCCCGCACGAGCTGGTCACGTTGGAGGGTGCGGGGCACGGCTTCTTCAACATGGATGATAACGGCGGCAGCAGCCCGAGCGCGCAGGCGTGGGCGAAGATCAGCGCATTCCTCGAACGGCATGTGAAATCAGCGGGCGAGGTGTAGTACTAACCTCACCCCCAACCCCTCTCCTAGAGGAGAGGGGAGCGGCGCGTGTTAAGTCCCCTCGCCCTTGGGAGAGGGGATTTAGGGGTGAGGGTTAAACAAAAACCAGACTCTGAATCTCTTCTTGGCTGTCTCCACATCGGTTGTGAATTTACAGGTAGTCCCCATGATCATTCAAAGTTTAGGTGTAGTCTCCTACGAGGAGGCGCTCGCGCTGCAAAATCGCCTCGCGGACGAGGTTGGCGCAGGCGGCGATGATCACCTGCTGCTGCTGGAACATCCGCACACGTACACGCTCGGCACGTCGGCTAAAGCAGAACATCTGCTGATGTCCGCCGACGAGCGCGAACGGCGCGGCGTGAGCGTCTACCACGTGGATCGCGGCGGCGACATCACGTATCACGGCTTCGGCCAGCTCGTCGGCTATCCGATCCTCAAGCTGGGGCGCGGCACGGACGGTCTGCGCGCGGATGTGGTGCGCTATGTGCGCGATCTGGAGCGCGTGATCATCAACACGCTGGCCGAGTACGACGTGATCGCGTACCCGATCCCCGGGCTGACGGGCGTGTGGGTCAATACGCCGCAGGGCGAACAGAAGATCGCGGCCATCGGTGTGCGCGTCAATGTGCGCGGCGTGACCAAGCACGGGTTCGCGCTCAACGTCAACACGGATCTGCGCTACTTTGACGGCATCATCCCGTGCGGCATCCGCGACAAGGGCGTGACCAGCCTCGCGGTGCAGCTCGGCGCAGCGGTCGATCTGGCCGATGTGATCGCGCGGATCAGCGGGCAGTTTCGCGCGGTGTTTGAAAATCGGCTCTAGCTCAAGTCTCAAGCTTATTTTTTAGTCCTCTGGCATTAATGTGTAAACACACATTTGCTTACATCACAGAGGATTGAAACATGCTGTTTACCCGCCGCCTCATGCTGGTATTTGTACTGCTGCTCGCCAGTTTGGCGATCACGACCGCTCTTGCCGCACAGGAGAGCGAACCGCCGCACTGGACCTATGAAGGTGAGGAAGGGCCGGATCACTGGGGCGAACTCGATGCTGCGTATGAGATGTGCGCGTTGGGGTTGGAACAATCGCCCATCGATTTGACGGACGCGGAAGCTTTCGATTTGGTTGGGGTGCAGACGAATTATCAGCCGTCGGCGTTGACGATCTTCAACAACGGTCATACGGTGCAGGTCAATTACGACGCGGGCAGTACACTGGTCGTCAACGGTGTGACCTATGAACTGGCGCAGTTCCACTTCCATACGCCGAGCGAACACATGATCGACGGCGTGGCCTTCCCCATGGAAGTGCATTTTGTCCATCGCAGCGCCGATGGGGACCTGGCGGTGATCGGCGTGATGCTGGTCGAGGGGGAAGCCGACAATGAGGCGTTCGCGCCGGTATTTGCAGCACTGCCCAGCGAGGCGGGCGATCCGAGCACCATCGCGGGAGTCACAATCGACGCCAGCGCGATGCTGCCCGCCGAGCAACTGTTCTACACGTATCGCGGTTCGCTGACCACGCCGCCCTGCTACGAAGGCGTGCGCTGGATCGTCATGACCACACCGGTCGAACTGTCGGCGGCGCAGATCGAAGCGTTCCATGCGCTTTTCGAGCTGAATGCACGTCCCGTGCAGTTAATCAACGAGCGCGACCTGCTGGTCGACAGCGTACCGGGGAACTAGCAGCGACTCAGTTAAGCACAGAGGGTGTACTTTGTCGTCTCTCTGTAATCCGCATGAAAAACGGCGACCCATTTGGGTCGCCGTTTTTCATGTGCGCCTCATGTGATGCAGGTAAGGTGAAATGTAATTAAAATCAGTTAGGGATAAGCTTCATTCTTGCGTCCCCCTCACCCCCAACCCCTCTCCCACGCAAGCGGGGAGAGGGGAGACGAACCCTGTTTTTGCTGTCTCCCCTCCCTGAATTCGGGGTGGGGCCGAGGGTGGGGTCAGAGAAGCGTTGTCCATAACTCACATCAATTAA
This sequence comes from Candidatus Flexifilum breve, assembly GCA_016717205.1. Classification (GTDB taxonomy): domain Bacteria; phylum Chloroflexota; class Anaerolineae; order Aggregatilineales; family Phototrophicaceae; genus Flexifilum; species Flexifilum breve. The sequence goes on along the minus strand of JADKGC010000001.1, from coordinate 1,438,807 downwards.
TTTTGTAATCACAGGAGCGACCCGTTATGGTGTTTCCCGAAGATTTCGACTACGAGCGGCGACAGGCGCGCGAACAGCGCAAGGAATGGCTCGATATTTCCGAAGAGGAGCAGATCGCGGAAGGCGATATCAGCGTGTCGGAGACGGTGACCGGGCATAACCCGCGTCCGGAGGTCTTCGACGATGACTTCGAAGACGAATTGGACGACGAAGGGATGCACGTGCTGGACGAGGCCGAACTGGAAACGCTCGAAGACCCGTTCGACGCGGACGGCTACCTCGCCGATGAAGAGGACGACGAGGATGACTTTGATGCTGAGGATGACGATTTCGACGGGGCAGAAGATTGGGATGACGAGGGACTGGAAGACGCGGAAGATACGTATTAAGGACTGAGGTTCGAGGACTGAGGACTGAGTAAACTCTACTCAGTCCTTTAGTTCTCAGTCCTCAGTCCTAGCGTTTTTACGCCTCCGGCAGCGTGGGCGGCTGATCGCCGCTGCCGTTGCCATTGGTTATGGTGATGGGCGCGGGCGGTGTCACGCCGTTGGGCGCTTTGGCCTGCGTCTGGTTGGCGAGGATGATGCCGAGCAGCGCTTCGACTAAGCTGCCGCCGCCACCCTGCGCGCCACCCCCGTTGACCAGAATCTCGGGGATGATCTGCACGCCGCGTTCGCCGACGATCTGCATAAGCTGGACGGCGGTGTAGCCCTGCGCGCCCATCGCTTCGGCACCAGCGCGGTACGCCGACGCCTGCGCTTCACCGATGGCGCGGATACCTTCGGCTTCACCGATGGCGTTCAAGCGGGTCGATTCAGCTTGACCGCTCGCCTCTTTGATCTTCGCCTGAGCTTGCAGTTCAGCAATGCTGACGCCCTGTTCCGCCTTGACGACCTGCTGCTGAATGTCGGCCAGTTCGGTTTGGCGCACCAACTGCTGACGCTGCTTTTGCGCTTCTTCCTGCATCTGGTAGGTCTTCTGCTGTTCTTCCGCGATTTTGCGTTCCGTCAGGGTGTGCATGAGCGCATCTGGCGGACGAATTTCACCGATCAGCGTATCAATCGCTTCGACATCATAGGTGCGCAGCGCCTTCTGGATGTGCTGCGCGGCTTCGATCTGCCGCTCGCTGCGGGCGGTCAGGAAATCGAGCACGGTGTAGGCCTGCGCCGAGTTGCGGAAGTAGTTGCCGACAATCGGCTGCAAGACGTGATCGACCAGATTCTGCATCGCCCCGACCCGCGAAATCACCTTGGGCGCATCCAGCGCGCCGACGTGAATGATCTGCGAGACTTCGAGATCGAAGGCGAAACCGTCACGCGAACGCACGTTGATCGAGGACAGCCGCGCGTCATACGCATGCTGTTCAACACGCGCCGCCCAGTTGAGAACGATGTTCGTCGTCGGCACGAGTTCCGTCTTCATCACGCGAATGTTGAGCGGGTGCTTGCCGGGATAGAGCGGGGTCGCCCACACGCCTTTGTGCCCCACATTGACGAGATCGCCATGCTTAAACTCGGTGCCTGAAATGTCGATGTGCGCCTTGCCGATGTACGAGATGACCACGCCGACATGGCCGATCGGAATTTCGGTCATGGGCACCTGTTCGACGCGCACAAACCACGGATTGAGATTCCACGAACCGGAGAGCAGCACTTGTTCCTGCAGACCACGCTGACCACCCGCGTTGATGAACGCTTGCGCATTCTGGAAATTGTCGTGCCCCGGTAGATACAAGCCAGCGATCTCACCCTCGGAGATCGGCGCGCCGTCGAGCGTCGTCACAATACCGACCATGTCCGGTTGGATGCTGTAGACCAGTAGGCTCTCAGAATCCATATCGTGCATTTCGGCGTTTGAGCGCATGATCACGGTGAACAGCGCCGTGTTGATGCGGTAAACACCCGCCGTCAGGATCGCCAACTGACGACCTTTTTCGCCACCGTTGGTCAGGAACTTGCGTGCGTCCTGAAAATTGTCACAGTCAACGGTTTTGCCGAGGATGCGTTCTGGTGGCACAGACGAGCCATCGGCGGCCACGACCAAGCCGATTTCGCCTTGCTGGATGACGGTGACCGGGACGCGCTGAATGCTGTACATCCACGACCAATAGCCAAAGTGCCAACCCGGCGCGAGCGTATCCGCCTGATAACCGGGTTCGCCGCTCAGGGCGACCAATTGACCGGGAGGAAGTTTCTTCCCGTCGCGGGAGAACCGCTTGATCACGACGCCGACCTGTCGCTCGCCGATCACCACTAAGCCGAGGGTGACACTGGGCAGAACGAACAGTAACACACCGATCGCCGCAATGACGAGGATGGGGATAATCAAATCTTCCATGAGAGGAGCTGTCCTTTACGGAGCTGCATCCGTGAAATCCTGCAGACATGCGCCATCATACACCCGGTCACGGCGAACGGGTGGGTTTAGGCGCTCGGAATTGACGAATCCTTGACGTGGGACAGTCGCACCGTGTCGGAACCCAGAAACGAGTGTCCCGACACGGAGTGCTAAAGCGGGATTAGCTGAGGAGTTCGCTAATTTTGGCCGGGGCTTCGGCGCGGTTGACCGTGACTTCCTCCCCGTCGGCAAGGCGCTTGAGCTTGACCGTGCCGTCGGCGATCTCCTGCGAGCCGAGCACGGCGACCAGCGGGATACGCTTCTTGTCGGCATAGGTCATCTGCTTGCCGATTTGCTTATCGAGCATGTACAGCTCGGTGCGCACACCCGCGGTACGCAGGTCGGCGGCGAAAGCGGTCGAGGCGGCACGGGTGTCATCGCCGAACACCGTCACCATCACCTGCACGACTGTGCCGCCAATGTGCGGCGGGTACAGCTTGAGGATGTCCAGCAAATCGATGATGCGCTCGATGCCGAGCGACGTTCCGGTCGTCGGGAGCGACTCGCCGCGGAACAGGCCGACGAGATCGTCGTAGCGGCCGCCGCCCGTCACGCTGCCGAGGTTCGGCTCGGTGATGACCGTCTCGAAGATCGGACCGGTATAGTAGCCGAGGCCGCGCACCATCGTCAGATCAAACTCATAGAAGTTCGCCGGGACGTTAGCGGCATTCAGGTGGTCGGCGAGTTCACGCAGTTCGCGGATGGCGGCTTGCGCGGCAGGCAGGTTGCCCATCACCTCTTCGAGGAAATTGAGCTGTTCGAGGCCGGGGTGCCGCGCCGTGACCAGTTCCATGATGCGCGTGACGACATCCGCCTGCACGCCGCGCTTGACCAGTTCTTCGCGCACGCCTTCCGCGCCCACTTTGTCGAACTTGTCGATGCTGCGGTAGAGCTCGGCGAGCTGGTCGCCTTCCGCGCCCGCGTATTCGCCAATCGCGGTCAGCAGCTTGCGGTTGTTCACCTTGACGCTGAACTGCTGGAAGCCGAGGCGGGTGAGCGCGGTGGTGATCAGGCTGAGGATTTCGGCATCCGCGCCCATGCCCGTCACGCCGACAATATCCGCGTCACACTGGTAGAACTCGCGGTAGCGCCCCCGCTGCGGGCGTTCAGCGCGCCATACGGGCGAGAGCTGGTAGCGCTTGAACGGGATCGGGATTTCGTTCTGGTACTGCGCGACCACGCGGGCAAGCGGCACGGTCAGGTCATAGCGCAGGGCAAGCTCTTCTTTGCCGCCGGGGTGCTGCGCGTTGAAGATCAGTTTTTCGGCGTCCTCGCCGTATTTGCCCATCAGGGTTTCGTGCAGTTCGAGCACGGGGGTTTGCAGCGGCTCGAAGCCGTACAGGTGAAAGACTTCGCGCACGATGTTAAAGACGTATTCCCGCTTGATCATCTCTTGCGGGAGGAAATCGCGCATCCCTTTGGGCAGACGCGGCTCGATCTTCGGTTTAGCCATAACTTCAGACTCCGATAGTGGTGTGTTCGCCCATTCATTATAGCGAATGGGCAGTGGACAAATAGACTTGAGCAGACAACAAAAAGGACGAGGCCAGCCTCGTCCTTACGACACAACATTAGGCAGGTCTATGCGCGGGTTACGCTTGGGGATGATGCTCCTCATGCGCCGGGAAAATGTCTTTGACAGGCAGTGTAAAGCCGGGCAGCACCGCGCCGCCATTCAGCGTATCTTTTTCAGTGAGGCGCACAGCTTTTTGACCGGGTACAAACACGTCGACGGTCTTGCTTTCGTAATCGACGACCCATACAGTCGCCCCGTCGTTCATATAGTTGACGACCTTCAAGCTCATCTCGCTCTCGGTGTTGCCGGGAGAAAGCACTTCGACCGCGAGATCGGGTGGATCGGGGTTATAGCCCTGTTTCGAGAGCGTCTTGCCTTTGCGCAGGAAGGCGACATCTGGTGCGTAGCGATCCCCATAGACGCGATAGCCGCCACCTTCGCCGGTGACATAGCCCAGATTGTTAAGCTCAACAAACATCGCCAAACGCCACAAAATTCGAACTACGATGTACGATGAGTATGCATTTGACGGCACTTCGACAGCTTCTCCCCCAATGAATTCATACCGCTTGTCGGCGTTTTCGGGCAGTTCCACAAACTGATCGAAGTCCTCAACGGTCATGCGCAGATTGCGTACCACAACAGCCATCGGGCGTCCTCGCCTTCTCTCTCCACCTCATCATTATAGGCCATTTATGTCTGCCTGTCAGGCAGAATCAAACAGGACGAGGCCAGCCTCGTCCTGTTTGCATGGTTTCGCGTTGGGGGAGTTTTAATCTCCGGCGACGGCGATCTCGCGGGCTTGGCGGGCGGCTTCGCGCAGTTGATCGTAATGACCCATCTCATGCTTTAAGCCGAAGAGGAAGCGCGTCATGGCATTCATTTTGCCGAAGCGTTCCAGAAACTTCTCTGAGACATCCTGAAATACGTCGAGATGCGGCTCGTCCGGGAAGGTGTCGAGGAAGGCGAGGCGCATGCGGCGGCTCTCTTCGAGGCGCTGCATGACCTGCGCGCGCGTGGTGACCGGCTGCCAATCCGGCTCGTAGCGCAGGCGTGGCTCACGGGTGTAGGGGATGCCGCGGGCCAACACGGAAGCGACGGCTGCGCCTTCTTCAGCGCTGGCGGTCACATGCAAAACCAGATGCGCGAGACTCCAGCCAATATGCTGCAGCTCTGCCGGGGCATACGGATCGTGCGCGTCGGGGTCATGCGGAATGTGCGCGACCTGCGCGTCATTCGCAGCTCCGATGATCGTCAGGATAGTATCCAGACTTTCGTTGGTCCAGGTGCGGAGGTCCGCGACAGACGGCTTGAGGATCTGTGTCAGTTCGTAGAGCGTGAGTTCACCATTGTCCACACGGGAAAAATCGAAGGGCACGTCGAAAGTCTCCTTGATCGGCATCGTATACGCAATAGAAGCGGTCTAGCGGGCGGTTCTTTCGTTCTGAAGTTTTCAAATTCAAGGTGTTACGGGATACTATAGACAATTCAATCTCAGTTCTGCGAAAAGATACCCGATGAATATTGATATTCGGCTCACTGGTTATACCAGCGTTGTCTTCGTCATGAACTTGCGCCCGCTCGTCCGGCCAGATCTCGGATTCACGTTTGAAAAACTGCGGGGCAGCGCCGATTACAACCGCTTTTTGCGGACGACGCTGCCCGACCAGATGAAGACCAGCCCGTATTTTGAACCACTGCTGGAAGACGGCGAACGGGAGCGACCGATGTCATCGGAAGAAGCGGGGTTCCTGACCGGAATTTTCCGCTATACCATGCTGGATACCTATTCCGCGCCGTGCTACCGGGTGCGGCAGGAGGAACTCTACAGCAACCTCGACCCGCTGTTGGTGCGCAATCACCAGTTTCACAAAGCGTATGAAATCTTTCGCCGCTGGGATGTGTTCATGCGCCCCACGCCCATGGGCACGTTCGTCTTTCGCTTTCAGCGTCCGTACAGACGACCGACCGCGCTCATTGACATCCTCGAAGATGTGCTCGATTTGCAGCGCCCGGTCGACATTCCCAGCGCGTACAGCAAGCGGCGTGAACTGCTGGAACAGTTAGGCGAAAAAGCGGCGGCGACGGACAAGGATGTCGCGTCGATCAACCGCCTGCTGGACTGGGCGCGGGTGGCGAATGATCAGCAGCAGCGCACGAATTACCCGCCGCTGCAATCGCTGTTCGCGTTGGAGATCGCGCTGCAGTTCGTGTCGACGGTGGGGCGGTGTTTCAAGACCGATGGGGGAGCGGAACTGTGGTTCAATCAGCACGATGCTGAGATCCGCCCGCCGATCCACGATTCGTATGTGATACACCACATCGACGAGATGAGCGCGCCGCGCAGCATCGTGCAGCAGTTGAATCAGGTACAGCGCCGCGTCGAGACGGTGGAAGCAGGCTCGTCCGGGCAGACCACTGCGCGGCAGAGCAGCAGTCGCACAGCGCCGGATACATACGTGTCGCTGCGCCGCCAGCACATCCGCGACTCGGTTCACATCCGTAGTTCGCTGCTGCGCCTCACCGAAGGGGCGCTGCTGCGGCGGCGCGTCGGCGAGAATGAGCTGAAATCCTACTTTCCCGACCATCAGAGCAGCTACATCGACCATATTCTGGCGCAGGACAAAGCGACGTGGGCAGAAGAACTGTGCCTGCTCACGGCGCGCGTGGCGATCATCATGCCGTCGTACAAGTCGCGGAAAGACGAACTGTTCATTTCAACGCTGCCCGGTTCGGACAGCACCAGCGGCGTCTCTTACCCGTCGTACTGGGAGGCGCTGGAACGCATGATCGAGTTTGTCGTCGAGGGGCGGCTGATGTCGCAGCTCGTCGAACGGTTGAGTACGGATTTGCTCGACGAGTTTGTCGAGTCGCTGGGTACGGCGCGTTCGGGCATGGCGGTGGGCGATATTCAGATCGATCACGCCAAGTTCAGCGCGCCTCGCCGACGAAGCGGCGAATATTGGCCGACTGGTCGGCCTGAGCTACGGGATGACGAACCCGCACCTGTGGAGCCGCGCCGAATACGCCATCGAAAAGGCGAATCACCTGATCGCGCAGATGCAGATCGGTTCGCTGCTCAACCACGCGGAACTCAACGTGACGAACCTGACCAGCCTCGTGAACCATGTCGACGAACTCTATCTGGCGGATCTCTCGGAGAAGAACAACAAGCAGACGTTCTGGTTGTCGCTGCTGATCGCCTCGCTGTCCTTCAGCATCACGCTGTTTTCGCTGCCGTCCTTCTGGGCGGATACCGTGCAGCTCAGCGAAGCGCTGCGCACCAATGTCGGCGCGGTCGATGTCTTGAACGTGATTCTCGTGCTCGGCAACTACGTCCTGGGACCAGTGCTGATTCTGGGGATTCCAGCGTTCACCACGTATGTCTTCGTCCGCCAGTTTTTGCCGAACGCGCTGCGGTTGTCGCAGCGCCTGCAGCGGCGGCGAACAGCCGAGAAACGCCGCCGCTGACCCGTGATCATTGGAGCCCTTGAGGGGTGTATTTCGTTCGTGCCGGAATGCTGGAAAGTGCGGTAAACTCCGGGCCAGAAATGAAAACTGACGTTAGGGAGCTCTTATGCTTTATCCCGTGGAACAAATGATCTTTATCCTTCTGGCGCTGTTCGCGGTGGGCGCAGCCTACTACGGCTTCCGGGAGATGGCGCTGATCATCAATCGCGGTCAGCGTGAGCTGTATCTGGACAACTTGCCTCGCCGTGTGCTCGAAGCTCTGCGCGTGTACCTCGCGCAGACCACCACGCTCAAAACGCGCCGCGTGACGAGCCTGTTTCACCTCGCCGTCGTGTGGGGGTTCACGTACTACTTCCTCGTCAATGCGCTCGACGCGCTGAACGGTTTCCTGCCCGAATTCAGCCTGTTTGAAGGCAATGATGTACTCAGCAGCGCGTATCGCCTGTTCGGCGATGCCTTCAGCGTGGGCGTGCTCGTCGGCGTGAGCTATTTCATCCTGCGCCGCTTCGTGCTGCCAAATAAACGTGAACTCCAATATCACCCGAATGTGCTGCTGCATCCCAAGGTGGCGGCGGGCGCGATCAACCGCGATTCGCTGATCGTGGCGCTGTTCATCCTGCTGCATGTTGGCTCCCGTTTCCTCGGCGAATCGGTCAAGATCGCCGTGCACGGCCCCGATCTGATGAGCCCGTTCGCGACGCTCGTCTCGCCGATCTGGAGCGGCTTGGGCGAAGACGGTCTGATCATCATGGAACACCTCTTCTGGTGGCTGGCGCTCGGCGGCATTCTGCTGTTCCTGCCGTACTTCCCCTATACCAAGCATCTGCATCTGGCGATGGCGCCGCTCAACTTCCTGACCCGCCCGCAGCGGCGTTCGCTCGGCGAAATGGCGAAGCTCGACTTTGAGGACGAAGAGATCGAGCAGTTTGGCGCGAATAAGCTGGAACACCTGAGCAAGACGCAGATTTTCGACGCCTTCGCCTGCATCATGTGCAATCGCTGTCAGGATGTGTGCCCGGCGTACACTACTGGTAAAGAACTGTCGCCGTCCGCGCTGGAAATCAACAAGCGCTTCATGATCAAGGATCAGATGAGCGGCTTGGCGGCGGGCGAAGAATCGATCAACCCGCTGATGGGCTTCGCGATCAGCGAGTCGGCGGTGTGGGCGTGTACGACGTGCGGCGCGTGTATCGACATCTGCCCGGTCGGCAATGAGCCGATGATGGACATCCTCGACATTCGCCGTGATGCCGTGCTCATGCAGGGCGATGTGTCGGCGGAACTGCAAACGGCCTTCAAGGGCATGGAACGACAGGGTAACCCGTGGAACAACCCGCGCGGCGACCGCTTCCGCTGGGCGAAAGACATCGACGTGCCGACGGTCGAAGATAACCCCGATTTTGAGGTGCTGTACTGGGTCGGGTGCGCGCCCTCGTACGATCCGCGCGCGCAGTTGACGGCGCGGGCGTTCGTCAAGGTCATGCAGCGCGCGGGCGTCAACTTTGCTGTGCTCGGCGAGCTCGAAAACTGCACAGGCGACTCGGCGCGCCGCGCGGGTAAAGAAGACCTCGCGCAGGAACTGGCCATGACCAATGTCGAGACGATTAACGAGGTATTCGGCGATAACACGGCACGGCGCATCGTCGCGACCTGCCCGCACTGCTTCCACAGCCTTGCCAAAGAGTATCCGCAGTTCGGCGGCAACTGGAACGTCGTGCATCACACTGAATTCATCGAGGAACTGATTGCGGCGGGCAAGCTGCCGGAATCGGCCAACCCGAAGAAGATGAGCAACGTCACCTTCCATGATCCGTGCTACCTCGGACGGCACAACGACATCATCGATGCACCGCGCACGGCGTTGACCAAGGGTGTCGGCGTGGACATCATCGAAATGCCGCGCAACAAGCAGAATTCGTTCTGCTGCGGCGCGGGCGGCGCGCAGTTCTGGAAAGAAGAAGAACACGGCACGAAGGCCGTCAACGTGGCGCGCTATGAAGAAGCGAAGGCCACGGGCGCGGAAGTCGTCGCGGTGGGCTGCCCGTTCTGTATGCAGATGTTCGAGACGGCGAAATCGACGCTCGGCGAAGGGCCAGAAGTCAAGGACATTGTCGAGCTGATCGCGGATCGCCTGCCGGTCGGCAGCGGGGACTAAAACACTAGAGCAAAACCTTTAACCACAGAGAACACAGAGAACACGGAGAAATTGAATCAATTACTCTGTGCCCTCTGTGGTCTCTGTGGTTCATTTTTTCATGGGGCTGACACAATGACGCAGTTTTGCAGCGACTGTTCGGTGGAGGCGGGGGAGAAGTTCTTCGCCAGCGCGCCGCGCACCGAACACTGGATTTTGGTTGAATACACAGGGGCGTGGGGCGCGAAGGCGATCCCCGAAAGCGACCTTGCGCCGGAAGTCAAAGCCAAGCTGAATGGTTGGGCGGATAACATTCCGTTCACCAAGGTGTTGTTCATCAAGCAGGGGGCGATGGGCGCGACCGTGCGCGTGTTCGTCGCGCTGACGAACGAGTCGTCGCCCGTGCTGTACAAATTCGAATTAGCCAGCTACGAAGCGCTGCTGAGCTTCGATCTTGATGCGGTGCTGCGCCGCGATCCGCAGTTCGACGCGAATGTCCAGCGTGATCCGCTGGTGCTGGTATGCACCAATGGGCGGCGCGATGTCTCGTGCGCGAAGTACGGCCTCCCCGTATATACCGCGTTCGCGGAGCAGACGCCGGGCTGGGCGTGGGAAGTGACGCACGTTGGCGGGCATCGCTTCGCCGGGACGCTGGTTACGCTGCCCGATGGCGTGATGTATGGTCGCATCAGCCCGGACGATGTCTCCGCGCTGGTCGCGGCGCAGCGCAACCGCGCGTTGGTGGTCGAGAAAACGCGTGGACGCGCTTTCTTTGATGCGCCTGTGCAAGCGGCGGAGTATTTTCTGCGCGGCAGCACCGGAATCGCAACGCTGAGCGGTGTGTGCTTTGAGAGTATCCGTCAACCAGAAGAAAACGTATGGTCAGTACGCTTCTCTGTCGCTCACGACAACGAACTGCACGAGGTGCACGTCCGCCGCGAAATGTCGCCGTGGACGGTATACGAGAGTACGACCGACGAAGCCCCGCGGCAGGTGCCGCAGTTCCACCTCGTCGAGCAGCACACAGTACGGCGCAAAGCGCCTCGCTGCGAGGGGTAAAGCTGATTGAAGATCCCGGTTGATGCTGTAATCGCGCCCGACAAACTCACACGTTACCTGCTGATTTTTCGTGAGGAAGATGATAAGTCGAAATTTCTGTCGCTTGCCGGGTTCACACTCGACAATCCTGATGAACTTGAAGCAGCTTTGCGTAATCACATCCATGAGGCAGAAGCTTTTGAACAAAAAGTGAATGCCTACGGTGTGTTTTACGAGGTGCCCGGTCCGTTAAAGGGTGTAAACGGGCATATACTACAGATTACATCGATTTGGCTGTTTGAAAAGGCTCGTGATGAGTTCCGATTTATCACGCTGAAAGGCAGGAAAGATGACGCCTGAACTGTATCAAAGGGTGACAATTAACCGGGACATACCCGATGAAGACCTGAAGCAAGGGGACGTGGCTCGGGTAGTGGATTACGTCAAACATCCGCAGGGCGGCGAGGATGGTGCGGTGTTGGAGGTTTTCAACGCGTTAGGCGAGTCGCTGCGCGTGGTGATTGTGCCAGTATCTGCCATCGAAGCTTTGCGCGCTGAGCATATCCTGTCGGTTCGGGTGGCCTAGTCCGTTCACGACTCGCGCGGATACAGCATTCATTCGATAATCCGTCTACGATTCGAATTTTGCACAGACGGATAACGCCATGAACCTGTATCTGGAGCCGCCCGGTTTCCTCGGCACGGGCGCGAGCTTACTCGCTGATTTGACGCTGATTTTCTACATTTTGCTGATCGCGCCTGCCATGCTCATCGGGTTCTGGTTGGCGCGGCGCGGTCGGCATCGTCCCGCCCACCGCAACCTGATGATCGCGGTCACCGCGATCAACTGGGTGCTGATCATCTTCCTCATGCTGGTCGCCTATCGTTTCGATGTGGCGGGCAATTTTCCGAACCAACCCACCGCTCCGCGCTATCTGCTCCCGGTGCTGCATGCGCTCCTCGGTTTACCCGCGCAGCTCCTGGCCACCTATATCGTCGTTCGCATGTTGATCGAAGACGTGCGCGTCGCGCAGGGCAAACGCCGCGGCGAACCGGTCACACAGCTCCGGCGCTACTGGTTCAAGCAGGCCAAGCCCGCGATGCAGATCACGCTGGGGTTATGGTTGGCGACCGCCGCGCTCGGTGTCATCACCTATCTGGTGCGCTACGAGGTGCTCCCCGGCAGCGCGAGCGGTGAGGCCGCTCCGCCCGTGGCGACGCCGGAAGTGCAGCCGCCGGTCGGGACGGCAGAGGTCGTACCGCCAGTTGAAACCCCGGAAGTTCAACCACCCGTGGCGACACCCGAACTCGACGAGGACGCTGCCGAGGATGCAATCCGGGCGGCGGAGAGAAGCGCCCGCGATGCGACGCGGACAGCCGAGGAAGCCGCCGAGGATGCAACCCGGGCAGCCGAAGACCACGATTGATCCTGTCTCCGGGGGCTGGGCCTCCGCGGTGAGTTCGACATCTGGACATTGCCTGAGCGTGTTGGGACGAAGTGTCCGCGCGTTAGCTAACCTGATTCAAACGGGAAAAGCGGGTAAGCGGGGGTTTCTGCTCCGGCGAGATGGGCGTACGATGGAACATAATGCCACGTATGGGGGAACGCAAAACATGCGCAAGCTCATTCTCCTGGTGATGTTCGTGCTGCTGACCGCGACGACCATCCATGCCCAGCCTGCGGATCAAACCGCTCCGGCAGCGCCGTTGGCGGTGCTGTACTCGTATTACACGGAGATCAACCTCGGCGATTACCTCGCCGCCTACAATCATTGGGTCAACCCGCCGATGACGTATGCGCGCTTTTCGAGCGGGTTCACGGCCACCACGCACATTGTGCCCTATTTCGCGCCGTTCACTGGGACGGCGGGCGCGGGCAGCGTGCGCTCGGTGCTGCTCGGCTACCGGGCGGATGGGCTGGTCGAAAGCTATGCAGGCTGCTTCAACCTGAGCTATGTTGGCGCGGGCTGGTATATCACCGGGGCGAACCTGACGCTGCTGGCGAACGGCTCGCCGCCGACGAACGCCGCGATCAGCACGGAACTAGCGCAGAGCTGCACGGCGAATCCCGCGCCCGCGCTCGGCACGTATGACGCCGCCGATCAACTGGTGGTCAACTACTTCGACCTGATCAACCGCCGCAGCTACGCCAGCGCGTACAGCCTGTGGCTGTCGCCGCAGCCCGGCCCGCAGCCGAATGGCAGCCCGGCGACCGAGTATCGCCGCCCGTTCGATCGCTTTGTCAGCGGCTATGCGGATACACGCTATGGATATGTGTACTTCGGGGATTATCAGTTCATGGGCGCGGCGGCGGGCAAACCCTATTTGCAGGGGATGCTGCCGATGGTGCTGGTCGGGGATCGGTGGGATGGCGGTTTCCGCGCGTTCTACGGCTGCTGGGTGATCGGCACATTCCCAAATGGCGCGCTCGGCATCGTCAACGGGCGCTTCTACCAGTTCCTGAGCGACACACCGTCGGGTGTGGATATCCTCAGCCGGGTTAACATCGACTGCGCGACGCTGAATATTCCGAATTAGGTCGCAGCCCACTGCCTGGCGCGCCGAGACGAACGGTTTTCGCAGCGGCGCCGGGGCGTCCGCTGCTCTCGCCTGTCTTGTTCGCTGCGAACAAGACAGGCGCTGTCCGCTGTGCTGCCCAGAGGCTTGCGCTAAACTGCGGTCGGGCGTATCCCCAATTGAACTTTCGCACTGTTCGAGTGCGCTCTGATGTTTTAGCCATACTCACGCTGACCGCGCTTTTGCTCTTGCCTGAATTTGTGCATTTTTTCTTAGATTGCCCCGTAAGTCGTGATTACAGTTTCATCCCAAGCAGATATACTTAAGATGGCAACACATAAGGGCGAGATAACTTTAGACTCATATTTAGTCGACCCCTTCACCCCAATCTTCATCCACCCCTACTTCGTTGCTGGAGACACTATGCCGCACCTAAAAACATCGCGAATGCTTCTTTTCTTCTTGTTCTCCTCGTTCTTGATCATGGGGGCTGTGCAGTCTCAGGGCAGCTCCCCGCTGCTGAATGCAACGTTAGCCGATAGCCTTCTGCTGGATCGGGACGGCGATGGTCGGCTTGATGCCGGGGATGTCCTGCGGTATACGCTTGACATCGTGAACTGCGGGCCGGACACGGCGCAAAATGTGCAGTTTACCGGTCAACGCGACCTAAATACGCAGTTTATGCCGAGTTCCGTGCAGGTCGACCAACCGATCCTGGCTTCGGAGTGTGCGCCGCCAGCCGTGGTTGCGCCGCCAGCGGATAATCCGACTTCGGTGCCGCCTCCGGTGGATACGGTGACCCCGGCAGTGCTGTCCACGACCCCGGCTGATGGTGCGAGTGCCGTCGCCGTTAGTGCTAATATCACCTTGGAGTTCAACAAGAATGTGAACGTTGCCGGGGATTGGTTTGGGCTGGTCTGTACCCTGAGCGGTACGTTTAACATCAGTTCCAGCAATGTGACCGTCAGCGGTGGCCCGCTCAGCTTTGTGCTGGATCCGAATGTCGATTTACAGTCGGGCGAGATATGTACCTTGACGGTGGTGGCCGCGCTGGTGACGGATCAAGATACCGATGACCCGCCGGACACGTTGGCGGCGGATTACGTCTTCGGTTTTACCACCTATATCGACGCGGTGCCGACGGTGCAAGCGGTCACGCCCGCGAATGGCGCGGTGGCTGTCCCCGTGAACACCACGATTGGTATTACCTTTAGCGAATCGGTGGAGATTACGAGTGCGGTGGATTTTGGTCTGGAATGCGGGGGGGCGCCGATCGCTTATACCGTCACGACGCCGGGTAGTCTGCCAGCTTCCACGACGACTGTGGTACTGACTCCGGCTGGAAACTTGCCCAGCGGTTCGCCCTGCACGGTGACAGTGCTCAGCAGCGTGAGCGATACGGATACCGATGACCCGCCGGATACGCTGGGGGCGGATTACGTCTTCAGTTTTACCACTTATATCGACGCGGCGCCGACGGTGCAAGCGGTCACGCCCGCCAATGGCGCGGTGGCTGTCCCCACGAACACCACGATCAACATCACCTTCAGCGAGGCGGTGAATATTGCCAGTGCGGCGGATTTTAGTCTGGAATGCGGGGGGATGCCGCAGGGCTATACTGTCACGACGCCGGCCACTCTGCCCGCTTCCACGACGACAGTGGTGATTACGCCAGCGGGAAACCTGCCCGAGGGTCAGACCTGCACGGTGACGGTGTTCTCCAGCGTAAACGATACGGATAGCGATGACCCGCCGGATCAAATGGTGCTGGATTACAGCTTCACGTTCGATACACTGGTGGAATTCGCGCCAACCGTTGACCAACCGGCGATTCTGCCCGCCTCAACCAGCACCGGGGGTAACTCGGCCAGCTTGGACGCGGCGGTTTCAACCACCCCGACCATCACCGTGCCGTTTAGTGAAGCTGTCGATTTGTCGACCGGGGCATTCAGCCTGACGTGCAATGCCGTGCCGATTACGGTGACGACATCCCCGTCGCTGCCCGCCTTCAACCAAACGAGCATCGATATTTCACCGCTGACGCCACTGGCCGGAGGCGCGAACTGCGTCCTGACCGTGGTGTCCACCGCGATCTCCGACGCGGATCCCTATGATCCACCCAACGGGATGGCGACGAACTTTGGCCTCAGCTTCTCGACGGATGCGGCTCCAACAGAAATCGGCACCGAAACCGAGGTTGGTGGTGTCTTTCAGGATGTCACCGGCGCCGGCGCCAGCAATGTTGACCTTGATAGCGATCTTGTCTTGACCTTCAGCGAAGCAGTCACCGTGACCTTCCCGACCAATGGACTGCAATGCCCGGTGGGCAACAATATCCCAGTCACCGTGACGACGAATGGAGCCGCCTCGATCGTCCTCAATCCGAATGTCAATCTTCCGCTCAATACCGCCTGTGGGCTGAGCATTCCGGCGGCGAACATCAGCGACGTCGATCCGGTGGATGCGCCGGATACGCCGGTGGCGGCGGTGACCCATGCTTTCCAGACCGTGGATGACGACGCCCCGACGGTGACCACAAACCCGACGGCCGGCGGCAGTAATGTCGCGGTCAACAGCAACATCACCGTCGTTTTCAACGAAGCAGTGACGCTCACCAGCGGCTGGTTCAGTCTCGATTGCAGTGTCAGTGGGAAGCGGGTGAGCACAGGTGAACTCACCGGAACCGGCATCACCATTATTGAAAATACCCCGGATCTGGTTTACACGATTGACCCGACGGTTGATCTAGCCGCTGGAGACATCTGTACCATCACGATTGCTTCGGCAGAGGTGGTGGACAACGATGGGATTGATGCGCCCAATGAACTGGACGGAGATGCCAGCGCGGACGTGGTCGATGGCGATAGTGACGATTATGTCGCCGTGTTCAGCAGCGCAGACATCCCGCCGACAATCTCCAGCAGCAGTCCGGCCGATACTGACACGGTCGGCACGGGGCAGGTGGTCACGCTGAATTTCAGCGAAGCGGTCAATGTGGCAGCGGGCGCGTTCAGCTTCGAATGCCCCTCAGGCGTGCCGCTGACCAGCAGTTTCACTACGTCCACCGCTTTACCGGCGACCAGCATCACCACGATTGACCTCATCCCGACCGATCCGCTGCCGTTGGGCGCAGCGTGCGTCGTTGTGGCCGATGCGAGCCTTGTCGTAGACAGCGATCTCGTGGATCCACCAAACTTTCTCGACGGCAATTCGAGCGGTGATCTAATCGACGATGCCGATGACTTCACTCTGAATTTCCAAGTAGGTGCCGTGCCCCTCGTGCTGTCCACGAATTCGCACCTCGCCTTCAGCGACGCGCTCACGCTCCCGAGCACCACCGAACGCAGCCTGCTGGCGTTGGTGTTCGACTTTGGCACTGAGATGGCGCAGGCGCAGGCGGGGTCAGACTTCAGCTTACCTTTGGGGCCGATCGTGATTGGCAGCATCCCCGCGCAAAGCCGGGTGAGGGTCACATTTGATGTGTCTGTAAATGTGGTAATCCCCGATGGGACGACTGCCGTTGGCCTGCAAGGGATAGTCTCCGGCTCGAACTTCCCCAGCTTCCTGACCGATGATCCGGCGACCAGCGTTTCCCAAGATAGCACGTTGACTACGCTGGACTCACTGCGTGCGGTGACGCAACTGCCGCAGACTGGCGAAACTGGCGTCTGGCAGATGGTTGCTGTCTGGACGATCCGTCTGCTGCTCGTCGGCGGTGTGTTGGCCGTCTGGCGCCTGATCCGCCGCCGTTTCGCGCTGCGGTAAGCCCATCTGCAAACAAAAACACGGTCAATCAAATTGACCGTGTTTTTACCGAAGAGCGCTCCACACGGGAGCGCTCTTTATTTCACCACCACCCTTACGTCAGTTAGGGATAAGCCTCATTCGTGCGTCCCCCTCACCCCCAACCCCTCTCCCACGTAAGCGGGGAGAGGGGAGACGAACCCTGTTTTGGCTGTCTCCCCTCCCTGATTTCGGGGAGGGGCCGGGGGTGGGGTCAGAGAAGCGTTATCCATAACTTACGTTACCTTTAGTTCAAGTTCTCGAAGATGCCTGCCGCGCCCATGCCGCCGCCGATGCACATGGTCACCATGCCGTACTTGCTGTCGCGGCGCTTCATCTCGTTGATGAGCGACACCGTCAACTTGGAGCCAGTGCAGCCGAGCGGGTGACCGAGCGCAATCGCGCCGCCGTTCACGTTGACCTTCTCCGCGTTCATCTCCAAGTGACGGATGACGGCCAGCGACTGCGCCGCGAACGCTTCGTTGAGCTCAAACAGGTCGATGTCTTCGAGCTTCATCCCTGTGCGGTTGAGCAGTTTCGGGATCGCCGCAATCGGGCCCACGCCCATGATCTCCGGGCGGACGCCCGCCACGCCGAAGCCGACGAAGCGCGCCAGCGGTTTGAGCCCCAACTGCGCGGCCTTGCCCGCTTCCATGATGATGACCGCCGCCGCGCCATCACTCAACGGGCTGCTGTTGCCCGCCGTGACGCGGCCGTTGTTGCGGAACACCGGCTTGAGCTTGCCCAAGCCTTCGACGGTGGTCTCGCGGCGCAGGTGCTCATCTTCGGTGAGCATCCGCTTGACTGTCACCAGTTCGCCGCTCTCGTCGACATACGACTCTTCGACCTCGAACGGCACAATTTCCGCGGCGAATTTGCCCGCGTCCATCGCCGCCGCCGCTTTCATGTGGCTCTGGTAGGCGAACTCGTCCATGTCGGCGCGGTTGACGTTGAATTCATCCGCGACATGTTCGGCGGTGTGCCCCATGCTCATATAGACTTCCGGCTCGTTCTGCGCCATGTACGGGTTCGGGCTGATCTTGAAGCCCGTCATGGGGACGAGCGACATGGTCTCTGCGCCGCCTGCGATGATCACATCCGCGCCGTTGGCGATGATGCGTTCGGCGGAGGTGGCGATGGTCTGCAAGCCGCTGGCGCAGAAGCGGTTGACGGTTTGCCCGGCGATGTCGACGGGGAGGCCAGCACGCAGCGCGATCACGCGGGCGAAGTTCAAGCCTTGCGAGCCTTCCGGCATCGCGCAGCCGATCACCACATCGTCAATCTCCATCGGATCGAGCTTGCCGCCGGTCTGCGCCATGACGGCCTTGATGACTTCCGCCGCCATATCGTCGGAACGAGCGCTGCGGGTGACGCCTTTTTTCGCTTTGCCGACGGCGGTCCGCGCCGCCGCTACGATCACTGCTTCACGCATAATTTGAGTCCTCATTTACAGTTGACAGTTTACAGTTCAAGAACGGCGGACGAAACAGATTTCGCCCCTGTAGTTAGCGATCCAAGCTCAGACGATCCCAACCAGCGAGGTCAGCGGCGGCATCATAGGTCGAGTCGAGAAAGTCGAGCAGCAGGACATCCGGTTGGTCGGCGCGGCGTACCGCGTCATAGGGCAGCAGGAATTCACCGAACGGCGGGCTGTAGTAGGCCGCCGCGGGTTTGACCGCGCGTTCGGCCAGACCGGGGGGCTGCGGCGCAGCGTACACATAGAAGACGGCTTGGTCGAGGAACTGGCCGTTCCAACTGGTGCCACCGGGCCAGAAACCCGCGCTGATCACTTCGTGCGAATACGCTTCACGAGTGATGCGATCCATATTCGGGTTCTCCGGCGCACGCCGACCCGAAAAGCGCGTTACGGCGAGGTCGAAGCTGCCCCAGAAGAAATGTACCGGGCTGGATTTGCCGAGGAAGCGCCCGCGCCACTGCTTCAAAACGTGATCCGACCACAACATAATCCGCCACAGGCGCTCGGCGTACTCGCTGTCATAGCTGGCATGCTGGTGATCGCGCTCAAACGGAATCGGGTTGGCGACTTCGACCGGCGTCGTCCAGATGTGGATGTCGAGGCCGAGACGGCGCAGCGTCGCCATGAGCTCGGCGTAGAAATCCGCGACCGAACGCGGTTCAAGCGCTAGGGTCATGATTGCGCCATCGCTCACCCGGATGATCAGTGTGTGCAGGATGAAGTCAAACTCGATCTCGAAGAAGCGATCCCCGCTCGGCAGCGGTGAGGTCGTCAATCCGCGGGCGGTCAGGTAGAACGGCACCTGCCACCAGTGGTTGCAGTAGGGGCTCTGCGCCAGCCGAATCTTGCCGACGATTTGCAGCCACATATGCAGGGTGGTGTAGGTGTCTTGCCAGGCGTTCAACGGAAGTTCGGGCAGTTTCATCCACTCATCCTCTAGACTAACCTCACCCATCACCTAGATGACGCCCCTCTCCCTTGGGAGAGGGGTTGGGGTGAGGCACGTATTTAGTTCCGCAGCGGCTTATTGGTCGAGAGCATGTGCGCCATGCGTTCGAGCGTCTTTTCGGTCTGCACGAGTTCAAGGAACACCTTGCGTTCCAGATCCAGGAAGACCTGTTCGTCGATCCAGCCCGGTTCGCTGACCGCGCCGCCCGTCAGCACATAGGCGAGCTTGCGGGCGATCAAGGCGTCGTGTTCGCTGGCGAGACCCTGTTCCTTGAAACCTTCGATGCCGATCAGCAGGGCGGAGTAGGCATCCCGCCCGACGGCGTAGACCTTGCCCGGGCGCTGCGGTTGATAGCCATCGGCCATGTGCAGCACTTCGCGCTTGGCTTCGCCCAGCAGGTGATCGCGGTTGAGCACAATGCGGTCGCACGGGCCGAGAATGCCGAGGTCGCGCGCCTGCTTGGCGCTTTCGCTGACTTTCGCCAGCATAATTGCTTCGAAGATTTTCTGCACGTGCGGGATCGGATCAGCGTTCGGGTGCGACGCCATCACCGGATTGAGGACGCGGCGTACCAATTCTTTACAGCCGCCGCTGCCGGGGATGAGGCCGACGCCGACTTCGACGAGGCCCGCGTATAGTTCCATGTGGGCGACCACGCGCGACCCCGCCATGACGAATTCCGCGCCGCCGCCGAGCGCCATGTTGTGCGGCGCGACCACGACGGGCTTGGAGGCGTTGCGCAGCGCCTGCATCACATCCTGCGAGCCTTTGACGGTCGCTTCAAGCTGATCAAGCTGGCCAGCCTGCACCGCCATCGCCACCATGAACAGGTTCGCGCCCACGCAGAAGCGTTCCGCGTCGTTGCCGACGACGAGACCTTCATACGCGCCCGTTTCCAGCAGATCGACGGCTTTCCACGACATTTCGACGACATCGGCGTCGATGGCGTTGGCCGGGCTGTGGAATTCCAGGAGCGCGACGCCGTCGCCCATGTCGAGCAGGCTCGCGCCGCTGTTGGCGGCGATCTCTTTACCCGAGGCACGCAGGCGGCTGATCTTGATCTCGCGCTTATCCGGCACGAGCGACACATACGCGGCGGTCTGCGGGCTGTAATAGCCGATGACCACGCCGTTCGCGTCGCGCTGGTAGAAGGTCGCGTTGCCCTGCGCCAGCATGGTCTTGACCCAGTCGGCGACCGGGTAGCCCGCCGCTTCGAATTTGGGCACGGTGTCGGCGACGCCGATGGCATCCCAGATTTCGAACGGCCCCATCTCGTGGCTAAAGCCCCACTTCTGCGCGTTGTCGATGTTGACAATCGTGTCGGTGATCTCCGGCACGCGGTGCGAGGCATACGCCAGATAGAAGGCGTGATGATGCCACAGGAACTGCGCGGCGCGGTCTTCTTCGTTGATGAGCAGGCGGATGCGTTCGCCCGTGGATTCGACTTTGCGATGCTTGCCCACGCTGTCAAAGCGAATCTTTTGCGGTGCTTCGTACTCGAAGGTTTGCAGGTTGAGCGACCAGAATTCTTTTTCGCCGCCCGCCCCCTTGACCATCTTGTAGAAGCCCTGACCCGATTTGTTGCCCAGCCAGCCATTCGCCATGATCTTATCGAACAGGGCAGTCGTGCCCACATGTTCGAGGATGGTGCGCGCGGGGTCATTGGGGATGCTCGGGTACAGGTTGCGCGCGACGTGCGTGGCGATGTCGATGCCGACGAGGTCGTTGAGGCGGAACGTCGCGGTCTTGGGACGACCGATCAGCGGGCCGGTGATGGTGTCGATCTCGTCGACGGTGAAGCCGCCATCCAGCGCCGCGTTGACGGTCTGCATGCCGACCATCGTCATGAAGCGGTTGCCGATGAAGTTCGGCTCATCTTTGCAGATCACCACACCTTTGCCGAGCATTTCCGTGCCGAACTTGGTCAGGAAGGCGACGATTTCAGGGTCGGTGTCGGGGTGCGGGATGACTTCGAGCAGGTGCAGGTAGCGCGGCGGGTTGAAGAAGTGCGTGCCCAGGAAGCGCCGCGTGAAGTCATGGCCCATACCGTCGGCGATGGCGTGAATCGGCAGACCGGAGGTGTTGGTCGAGATGATGGTGTGCGGCGCGACGACTTCCGCCAGTTTGGCCATCAGGTTGCGCTTGATGTCGAGGCGTTCGACCACAACTTCGATCACCCAGTCGGCGTCTGCCAACTGACCGAGATCGTCGTCAATGTTGCCGATCTTGATCAGGTCGAGGTCGGGCGCGTTGAAAACCTGCGCGGGGCGCAGACTTTGCAGGCGCTTGAGGCCTTCGGCGACCACGGCGTTGCGCTTGGCGGGCGGGTCACCGAGGTTGGTGCCTTTGGCGGGAATATCGAGCAGCAAGGTCTCGACGCCGACGCCGGAGAGCAGCGCGGCAATGCCGCCGCCCATCGTGCCGGAGCCGATCACCGCTGCTTTGCGAATTTTATAGGGCATAGTAAACCTTTCTCTATTTCACTGATGTTCGTTGATGTCTGATGAGCGCCACTGCCTCATCCTTGGATGCAGCTGTAAAGTATCTTCCGTTCATGGTGTGCAAGATGCGCCGCAGCAAATCGAGGATCGCGAGGACGACAACATTGGCGCCGACGATGACCATGATGGGGTTATCCGGCAGCGTCACGGACAGATGCCGCGCGTGCTGGAATGGGTTCGCGGGCACGGTGTTCCCGCGGCTCAGGTCGTGAATGCTCGCAATCCCGATACCCACAGTTCCCATGGCGAACGCTTGGTCCATGGCTTGGTACAGTTCGTCCCACGTCCACGAACCGATATATTCGAACAGGAAAATGGTGTGTTCCTCATCCAACCAGCTTAAATTGACAGTCACAGTGAAGGCATCCTTGTTTAGTTGGTGAATGCCAACAGTTAACCGCATAAGTGTGACGATTGCCACTTGGAGGCAGATGGCGGTGCCACCCACAGGAACGGCACCGCCCACTGTTGCATTACGCCAGTTCTTTGCTCGTGTAGCCGAGAATGCGCCGGGCGACGATCAGCGTGTTGATCTGGCCCGTGCCTTCGAACAGGTCGTTGATCTTCGCGTCGCGCATCCACTTTTCCAGCAGCCATTCGCGGCTGTAACCCATCGTGCCGAGCAGTTCGACGGCCTTGTAGGTCAACTGCGTGACGACCTTGCCTGCCTTGGCCTTCGCCATCGACGATTCGAGGTTGTTCGGCTCTTTGGCGTCGAGCATGGAGATCGAACGCAGCGTGAGCAGATGCGCGGCTTTCAACTGCATTTCCATGTCGAGCACGTCGCGCTGGACGGCGGTCAGCTTGTGATAGGGCTGGCCGTAGGGGATGTCTACGCCGTTTTCAGCGAGTTTCTCTTTGGTGAATTCGAGCGCGGCGCGGCCAATGCCGAGCGCGCTGGCGGCCACGAGCGGACGGGTGGCGTCGAAGGTCGCCATCGCGCCCTTGAAGCCCTGTCCACCCTGCGTCTGCACTTCCGGGCTGCCGAGAATCGCATCCTTGGGGACGCGGGCGTTGTCCAACACGATAGCGGCGGTGTCGCTGGCGCGAATGCCGAGCTTGATCTCCTGCTTGGTCACCTTGACGCCGGGCGTACCCGCCGCCACGATGAATGTGCGCATCCCTGCGCGCCCCGCCGAGCGATCCAGCGTTGCCCAGACGACGACCAAGCCATTGGATTCGTTGAGCGCCAGGGTGCCGTTGGTGCAAAAGATCTTTTCGCCGTTGAGCACCCATTCCTGCGTGGCTTCGTCAAAGACGGCGGTCGTCTGGATCGAGGAGGTGTCCGAGCCCGCGCCGGGTTCGGTCATGGCCATCGCGCCCCACGCGGGGACATCGCCTTCGGCGAAGCGCTGGAGGAATTTGGCTTTCTGTTCCGGTGTGCCGACCGCTTCAATCGCCGCGCCGCCGAGCGCGCCCCCGGGCAGGCACAGGTAAATGCCCGCATCGCCCCACGAGAGCATTTCGATCATCAGCATGAGGCGCAGATACTGCGTGCCGGGGCCTTCGCGGCGCTTGGTTTCGCCGCCGTTGAGCATGCGTTCGAGGTTCTTCTTCTGCATATCGCGCATGAACGGCCACATCTGCTCGGCGAAGGCCGTGGGGCGCTGATGTTCGTGCTCGTCGAGGTCGCGCGACATGGGGCGCATGATGTGTTCGGCGACCATTTTGACCATGTCGGTCTGCTGTTTGATGTGCTCAGGAATTTCGAAAGAGATAGTCATTTATCATCAGTCTCCATCTAAGCGGTTAGCCATTAGCGGTTAGCCGTTAGCAAGAGCAGCCTCACCCCTGACCCCTCTCCCACGGGAGAGGGGAACGCTGTTCTCTTGCGTCCCAGCTAATTGCTAAAAGCTAACAGCTAATCGCTAGACAATTGCCAAACCGGTGAACGAGGCGAACCCGCGCGCATTGCGCAGATACCGCTCGACGGGATATTCGCGGATGAAGCCGTAGCCGCCCAGCGTTTGTACTGCGCCATCGCACACGGTCATGGCGGCTTTGCTGGCGTATTCCTTGGCGAGATAGGCTTCCTGCGTGGCGTCGACGCCTTCGTCGAGCTTCCACGCGGCTTCCCACACCATCAGGCGGGCGGCATCCACTTCGATGGCCATTTCGGCGAGCATGAAGGCGATGGCCTGCTTGGTGGCAATGGGCGCGCCGAACTGCACGCGCTGCTTGGCGTATTCGCGGGCATAATCGAAGGCGGCTTTCGCCACGCCGACCGCCAGCGCACCGAGCGCGACGCGGCTGCGGTTGAGCAGGGCTTCATAGTCGATGCCGACCGCGCCGCCGACGCGGCAGCTCGCGTTGACCACGACATCATGCAGCGTGAGGTGATGCGTGGGCAGGGCGCGCACACCCATCAGACCTTCGCGCTTGCCGACGGTCACACCTTTGGTCTCGCAGTTGACAATGTAGGCTTCGGGCTTGCCCGTTTCCGTGTTTTTGGCATAGACGAGGAAATGATCGGCGGTGGCGGCCAGCGGCACATAGACTTTGCTGCCGTTGAGCGTGACCGTTTCGCCGTTGGGTGTGGCGGTCGTCTTGAGATCGTGCGGGTCGAAGAACACGCCGGGTTCGAGGAGCGCGGCACTGGCGTGCGCGGGGCGTTCCTCAAGGAACATGGGCAGATAGGTTTCGCGCTGCTCCGCCGTGCCGTAGAGCACAATTGGGTAGGCGAACAGGGCGGGCGCGAGCAGTTGCAGCGCCGCCGAGAGATCGCCATAAGCGAGTTCTTCATAGGCGAGGGCGTTGGTCACCGCGCTCAGTTCGCCGAAACCGCCGAGGTCTTCGGGAATCGACGCGGGGATCAACCCCATGTCCCAGCCCGTTTTGATGACGCTGGCGGGCACACGCTCGTTTTCGTCCGCTTCGTGGGCGACAGGCTGCACGTCATTGGCCGCAAAGCGCCGGATAGTATCGATCAACTGCTGCTGTTCTTCAGATGGCGTAAACGAGATCATCAAGACTGCCTTTCAACTAAGTTTTACAAGAAGGACTGAGTGCTGAGGACTGAGGACTAAGGCACAAGAGGAGTCGCGCGCCACTATGCGTTTCTGGCTCAGTCCTCAGTCCTTTTTTGACTCAGTCCTCGTATTTGCCTACCAACCGCCCGCGACTTCGAGGACTTGCCCCGACACGTAATTGCTCAAGTCGCTGGCGAAGAACAGGAGCGCGCCCGCCGCTTCGTCGACCGTGCCGGGGCGCTTCATCGGGATTTGCGCGAAAATGCTGTCGCGCACTTTGTCGGGCATGCCGAGCTTGACGCGCTGGCCGTCGCGTTCGGTCGCGTCGCCGACGGAATCGGACTGTGTGAGGCGGGTTTCAATGAAGCCGAAGGCGACGGCGTTCACCTGAATGTTGAACGCGCCCCATTCTTTAGCGAGCGTCTTGGTCATGCCGATGACACCCGCTTTACCTGCCGAGTAGTTGACCTGACCGATGTTGCCGCGCGTGCCGGTCGTGCTGCTCACGTTGACGATTTTGCGCGCTTTGGTCGCGCCGTTGGCGTCGATTTCTTTCTTGGCGACATCGCGCATATAGGGGATGGCGGCACGGATGAGTTTGAAGGGAGTGGTGAGGTGGATCGCCAGCATGGCATCCCACTGATCGTCGGTCATCTTGTGGATCATGCCGTCCCACGTGTATCCGGCGTTGTTGACGAGGATGTCAATGCCGCCGAACTGGTCGACGGTCTGCCCAATCAACTCTTCGATCAGGCCGTCGGTGGTCACGTCGCCGCACACGCTGATCGCCGTGCCGCCGAGCGCCTCGATCTGCTTGACGACTTCTTCGGCGGGCTTGGGGTCAAGGTCGTTGATGACGACCTTCGCGCCGTGCGCCGCGAACAGTTTCGCCGCCGCCGCGCCGATGCCGCGTCCACTCCCGGTAATGATGGCTACTTTGTTTTGAAGCAACAAGATTTTATTCCTTTGCCGGGACGAGCGCGCTCATCCCTCGATTGAAACTCGAACAATGCTGCGATCTTCACCCGTTTGCCCGGACTCACCACCACTCATGCGGGTAGTTTTGTCCAGTTGGCTTAGGCGGTGACGCGGCACCGACTGCCTCACGCGACGATGACGCCGTTGAGCATCGTATCGACAATCAGATCGGCGATCTGCTCGCCGTTCAGACGACCATTCGGGCGGTACCACACGCCCACCCAGTTCTGCGCGCCGAGCAGCGTCTTGACGAAGATCGCCACATCGACGGGGCGGAACGAGCCATTCTCGACGCCTTCGCGCACGACGACGCGAAACAGGTTCTCGAAGTCGTCGCGGCGCTTGAAGAACTCGTCGCGCCGTTCGATGAACTGTTCAAAGGCTTCTTTGTCGTCGTCGCGGGCGTTGCGGTAGGGGGCTTTGACGTTCATGAGCGCGCGGATTTCAAAGACCATGGCCGCGCCGACGGCGGTATTCTGCGTCAGGCCGACGATGTGTTCGTGGATCATGTGGCGGAGTTTGTCGGTGGTCGGCAGATCAGAATGCGCGACGGGTTCGATCTGGCGGAGGACGTGATCCAGGCCGACTTCAAGCACAGCCAGCAGGAGCGCGTCTTTGTTCTTGAAGTGGTGATAGAGACTGGCCGCCGTGAGGTTGACCGCGGCGGCGATATCTTTCATCGTCGCAGCTTCGTAACCGTTCTTCTGCAGCACTTCTGCCGCTGCGAAGATAATCGCTTCTCGATTGACCGACTGGTCCGCAGGTTTCCGAGCCACGAGCGCCACCCTTACATAAGTTTGTTCGCAAATTAATCAAATCTCCATTTGATTATAGACAAGGCTTTTCCCGCCTGTCAACTCACCTCCATGAGTAAGCGATAAAAAAGCCCGCCTATCTTATCGGCGGGCGGGATGTGCGGGGTTGGTGTACTCCGCACGCTGATATTCAGGTCGGGCATACCCTTCGGTGTGCCCAACACATTCAAGCGCTGGCACTAGTTCAGCGGGCAGCCCGCCTGATTCTGCGCTTCGAACAGGTTCTTCACGCTCTCGTAGTTCCCGGAGGCAAACGCGCTTTGCACCAAGGCGATCACTTCTGCCGGGGTGTAGTAGTAGTCGACGCCGGGGTAGGCGTAGGCATTGAGCAGCGCCGCCGCTGCGTGACGCAGGAGCGCGTTGACACCGCCACCGTTCGCGTTGAGCGCTGTTAATAGCGTGGTGTTCCCGGTCGGATTGCCCGCCAGCCCGAAGGCCGCATCAAAGTCCTGGTTGGCAATCGTCCAGGAATCGAGATGCTGCGGCTGCTTCCAATAACCGGGCGTGCAGCCTTCACCGCCACGCGGGACAGGCGTGTTGGTTGGCGTATTGGTGGGTGTATCGGTCGGTGGGACAGGCGTGTTAGTTGGCGTATTGGTGGGTGTATCGGTCGGCGGGACAGGCGTGTTGGTTGGCGTATTGGTGGGTGTGTCGGTCGGTGGGACAGGCGTGTTGGTTGGTGTATTGGTGGGTGTGTCGGTCGGTGGGAGAGGCGTGTTGGTCGGTGTATTGGTGGGCGTATTGGTCGGCGGGACGCTGAGGACACAGACGCCGACGCGGTAGCGGACGCTCTCTGCGGTGTTGTTGGCGCTTTCGTTCGAGTGCTGGAAGGCAATCGTGTGCGAACCCGCAGACAGCGTGCCGAGGGCTAAGTTAGCGTTGTACAGGAGCCATTGATCAGTGCCGTGATCGGGCACAAACGCGACGTTCGCGCTGTCGACGTTGATGTAAAACTCTTCATCCAATTGATCGGTTTGGTCGCAGGGGTATTCACCGGGATCATTACCTGCCCCTAAGGCACAGTAGCCTGTATCCGGGTGGCCGACCATCGACCAAACCACCAAGGACACCTGCGAAGTCGTTGCCAATGAGAAATTGTGGGAAATGAGATCCGGGCCGCCTTGGACGGCACGCAGTAAATCACCATCCAATGTTTCCTGAAGATTATAGCCGGCTGGACAGACGAGGGTGGGCGTGTCGGTTTGTTGAGCCGAGACGGGTATTTGGATGGCGATGACCAACAAGAGAGAAAGCAGGCTGAGGAAGACTCCATATCTGACTTTATTCATTTGATCTGCACTCCTTCAAACCATAACGTCGGTTGAAACTCTCGGCGGGCATGGTGCACGAAGGGACAGGGGCGCGCGACAATGTTCAAGCAGGGCTAGTCCACGGTTGAAAATAAATCGGAAATAGCCATATAAAGAGTATATAGTAGATTGCATGAAATTTTAGGCATGAATAAGTCTCAGGTCTGCGACAATCAGCAATTTGCATTAGTCAACCTGCTCGTCCCTTCTCCACATTGCACAGGTTCCAAAAGACCGGGATCGGAGTTAAAATCCATAGGTTCGTGTGCATAGGGACGCTTATGGATCGCTGGACGAGCTTTGACCTCATCTTCTTCGACTGCGACAGTACGCTTTCGAGCATAGAAGGCATCGATGAACTGGCCCGTTTTAAGGGTAAAGAATGGCGAGTGGGCGTTCTCACGCAAAAAGCGATGGACGGGGAACTCGATCTGTCAGAGGTGTATGGCAAGCGGTTGGAGGCGATTCGCCCGACCCGCGGCCAGTTGAAAGCCATTGAGGAACGCTACTGGCAAACGCTCGTGCCGGATGCCCAAGCGGTGATTGATGCGCTGCACTTCCTCAAGAAGCAGGTGTTCATCATCAGCGGTGGGCTGGCTGGCCCCGTGCGCGGCTTCGGTCAGCGGTTGGGTGTGCCGCCGGAGAACATCCGCGCCGTTGAACTGGAATATAACGAATTGTCCGGCGACTGGTGGCGCTATTACGAACCGGGCACCGTGCATAACCAGACGTATCTCGACTATGACGACAGCCCGCTCACGGTGTCGAGCGGCAAGCCGCAGATCGTGCGGGAGCTGGCCGCGGGCAAGGCGGGGCGCAAGCTGATGGTGGGTGATGGGGCGTCGGACTTGGCGACGCGCGGCGAGGTTGATCTGTTCGTTGGCTTCGGCGGCGTGGTGTCACGCGCAAAGGTCAAGGCGGGGTCAGATGTGTTCGTCGAAGTGAACTCACTCGCGCCGATTCTGCCGTTGGCGGCGGGACCGGCGGCCTATATCAAGACAATCGGCACGCCGCATCAGGCGACCTTTGAGCGCGGGCTGGAACTAGCGGCGCAGGGTGGCCTGATCATTCAACCGGACGATTTGCGGCGGGCGTATGCTGCGTCGTTTGACAAGAAGGAATGAGTTAAAAGTTGAAAGGGAAAAGTTAAAAGTGAGTACAAGTAACGTACTTTCAACTTTTGACTATTCCCACTAAATGCCATATCCGGTAAATGATGCAAGTGGTAGGGGCAGACCTGTGTGTCTGCCCGTCTGAGGGCGCACACACGAGGATGTTTAAAAAGCTTTCGTAAAGCCGTTTCACTCGCCAGCGGACGCAATGAATTGCGTCCCTACGAAAACCAATTCGGTTTGGCTGGTGATGTTGGCTCCCCTCCCTGAATTCGGGGAGGGGTCGGGGGTGGGGTCGGAATCTGACCTTTTTCATCACGCTCCAGGTGCGCGCCTACAAGTCCATATTTGACGATTTACTGGAGACAGCACTAAAGGAGATCGTGTGAACTCGTTGAACTTTTGCCCACAGGCGATCATCTTCGATATGGATGGGTTGCTCGTGGACTCCGAGCCCGTGTGGGCGATGGCGGAAGGCGCGCTGCTGCAGGAACGCGGCAAGCAGTGGGATATCGAAATTCAGCGCCCGTTGATCGGTATGCGCATGCGTGATTTTCTGGTGGGCATTCGCAGCGGCTACGGGCTGAGCGATACGGTGGACGAGCTGGTGGCAGAACTCATCGGTCGCATGACCAAGCTCGTGCCGACGCAGGTCGTGCCGCGCCCCGGCGCGCCGGAACTGCTGGAGTATTTGCTGGCGCGCGGCATCCCGTGCGCGATTGCCTCCAGCTCGCCGATGCCGATCATCGATGCGGTGGTCACATCGCAGGGATGGGATCGCTATTTCCAGACCCATGTATGCGGCGATGATGTGACACACGGCAAGCCCGCGCCGGATATCTATCTGGAAGCGGCGCGGCGCATCGGGATCGCGCCGGAAGCGTGCCTCGCGCTGGAAGACAGCCCGAATGGGTCACGCGCGGCGGTGGCGGCGGGCATGGTGACGATTGCCGTCCCCGATCTGTCGCATACTTCGCACTCAGCGTTTGAAGTGATCACGCCGCACGTATTTGATAACTTACATGAAGTGCAGACCGCTCTGGAGTTGTGCCTTGGCTGAGTTTCAGATCGTCGTCGCGACCGACTTAACCGAAGAAAGCCTGAACATTCTCCGCGAGATGGATGGCTTTAAGCTGACAGCCGTCAGCCCGACCAACCTCACCGCGCTGCGCGAGGCCCTGAAGACCGCCCATGCCTTGATCGCCCGGGATGATGTGCTGGTCGATGCCGCGCTGTTGAACACCGCTCCGAACCTCAAGGTGATCGGGCGGGTGGGCGCGAACCTCGGCGGCATTGCGATTGATTCGGCGACCGAACGCGGCATCATCGTCATGAATACCCCCGGCGTCAACGCGATTGCGGCAGGCGAACACGCGCTCACGCTGATGCTGGCGCTCAGCCGCAAGCTGATCTCCGCGCACAACAGCTTGAAAGAGGGGTATTGGCTGCTGGATCGCAGACGGCAGGCGGGGACACAGCTCCACGGCAAGACGCTCGGCATTGTTGGCTTGGGGCGCGTCGGCCAAATCGTCGCGACGCGCTGCCTGTCGTTTGGCATGAATGTGCTGGCCTATGACCCGTATATCACCGAAGACGACATCGCCGACAAGCGGATCGCGCTGGTCAGCTTACGCGAACTCGTCACCCGCGCGGATTTCGTCAGCATCCATGTGAGCGCGACCAACGAAACGCGCGGCTTGTTCAATGAGGCACTGATCAAGCAGATGAAGGCGGGCGCGCGGCTGATCAATACGTCGCATGGCAGCGTGGTCGACGAGGCGGCGCTGGCGGCGGCGCTCAAAGAAGGGCGGCTGGCGGGCGCGGCGCTCGACGTGTATCAGGAAGAGCCGCCGTATAACAGCCCGCTGATCGGGCTGGACAGCGTGATTCACACGCCGCACATCGGCGACAATACGGTTGAAGCGGCGCAAGACCTGTCGATCCAGATTGTCACGCAGGTGATCGACGCGCTGAACGGCGACGATTACCGCAACGTGGTCAACATGCCGTTCATGCCGGGGCTGGATTTTGACGCGGTGCGCCCGTACCTGCGCCTCGCGGAATATATCGGCACGTTTCTGCATACGCTCTCGCGCTACCCGGTGCGGCGCGTGGCGGTGGAGTACCGCGGCGAAGAGACGGCGGGCCTGGTCAAGCCGCTGACGGTGGCGCTGCTCAAGGGCCTGCTCACGCCCGTTCACGGCGACAACGTCAACTATATCAATGCGCCGGTGCTGGCGAATGAGCGCGGCGTTCAGGTCACACAGGCGAAGGGTTTGAAAGCGAGCGAATACGCGGCGCTGGTGGCGAGCATGGTGACGCTGGAAGATGGCGAACAGATCTATGTCGCCGGGACGCTGCTGGATCGGCGTGAACCGCACATCGTGCAGATCAACGACTACCGCATGAACTTCGTCCCTGAAGGCCATTTGCTGATCATGGGCAGCTTCGACCAACCCGGCGTGATTGGCAAGGTCGGGACGCTGATGGCGACCAATGGCATTAACATTGCGAGCTGGCATACGGGGCGCGCGACGCCCGGCGGGCACACGCTGACTGTGTTGACGCTCGACGAGCCGCTGCCGGAAGATATTTATGCGGCGTTGTGCGCGCAGGATTTCGTGCGGCACGCGCATCAGGTGAAGATTGGGTAAGGGTAGCCAAAGTTTGTGTAGGGACAAGGCATGCCTTGTCCTCTCTTCTCATTAAGACGAGGCATGAGGGTATTGAACAAGGTCTTATTCCGACCCCACCCCCGGCCCTCCCCGAATTCGGGGAGGGGAGCCAGCAGACGCGCCGTACCTCTCTCTCTCCGCATGGAGAGGAGAATAAGCCCCCAAAAGTTAAAGCCATGACTCAACGAATGTGGATGCTTCTGGATGCAGTCTATGCGGTGGCGCTGGCGTTCTATGTGCTGGCGGGCGTGCCGCTGACGCCGTTTCACGGCGACGAGTCGATGCAGATCTACATGAGCACCGACTACACCACCGCCATCGTCAATGGCCGCTGGAACGACCTGCTCACACAGCCACCCTACGACATCGATTCGGACGGGCATTTGCGGCTAATCAACGGCACGGTGAACCGCTACACCATCGGCGCGGTGCTGCAGGTGGGCGGCTACCCGATGACCCTGCCGCGCCCCGGTTGGGACTGGGGGCTGGAGTATGCGCGCAACGTCGAGACCGGGCATCGCCTGAGCGCCAGCGCGCTCGAAGCGGCGCGGCTGCCCTCGGCCTTGTTCACAGCGCTGAGCGTGGGCGTGATGTTCGTGATCGGGCGGCACATCGGCGGGCGTCCCGCGGCCTACATCGCGACGGCGATCTACGCGCTCAACCCCGCGCTGCTGCTCAACGGGCGGCGGGCGACGCAGGAAGGTTCCATGTTCTTCTTCGGCCTGCTGACGGTGCTGATCGCCGTGTGGCTGAGCCGGCGGGAAAAGCGTCCGCTGTGGGGATGGGCGCTGCTCACGCTGGCGGGCGGGCTGACGCTGGCGAGCAAGCACAGCGGGGTTGTATTTATCGCCGCGGCGCTGGGGTGGATTGGATTAGAGGCATTGATTCGCCTGCTCAAGCCTCACCCCCCAACCCCCTCTCCTCTAGGAGAGGGGAACGGATTCTCTCAAGCGGCGGACGCGCAGAAGCGCGTCCCTACCAGAGAGGGGAGACGCTTCATCGGCACGGTGATCGCGCTGGTGGTCAGCGGGGTGCTGATGGCGGCCTTGTTCGTGGCGCTGTCGCCTGCGCTGTGGAATGACCCGGCGGCCAGGGGCGTCAATCTGCTGGAAGAACGCGCGCGGCTGCTCGAGATTCAGGTGTCGATTGCGGGCGGCGCGTTAAGTTTTACCGACCGAATTGAAGCGATCCTCTTACAACCCACGGTGCGGCCTGTGATGTATTATGAACTTGCATCGTGGTCGGAGATCGAGCCGATTCAAGCAGAAGTGGTTCGTTACGAGACGAGCTTCTGGCGCGGCTATCCGAACGGCACTCTGGGTGTGCTGATCCTGGTGTTGGTAGGCGTCGGCGTTGTGGTGGCGCTGGCGCGTGCAGGACGGTCGGCAGGACTGTTGTGGTGGTTCGGTTTGACTCTGATCACGCTGCTCGTGAATCCGCTCGCGTGGCAGCGCTACTATTTACCGCTCATTCCGGTGCTGGCGGCGTTGGCCGGTCTCGGCGGCGCGACACTGAGCCGTGCCCACCCGCGGTCGAACAACTAATAAGGCGTGTCAGGGTGAGCTGTGGCTCCCCTTGTTGAGGAAGTGCAAGCGATTATGCGTAGTTCATCCACGATTCTGCTCATTCTGGTGCTGATATTAGCGGCTTGCGGCGGGAGTCCCACCCCCACCCCGACGGTGAGCTTGCCCACGGCGACCGCGGGGCTGCCCACGCAGCCATCGGCGGCGGGCGAAACTCTGCCGACCAGTCAGTTCAACGAGTTAGAGGTGACGGTCGCCGTGGCGCAGCCCGGCACGCCGATTCCGGCGTCAGGCGCGACGATTGAGCCCGTGAGTAATCAACCGTTCCAGTTTGACCGCGTACTGTTCACACAGACGGGCGGTCTCTCGGCGCTCAACTTGCAGATCGAAGTGTTCGGCGATGGCCGCGTCGTGCGTGATGGGGCGCAGACGCAGACCAGCGCCGATGCGGTTGCGAATATCGCGTCGTTGATCGATACGTTTGATTTCTTTCGGGTGAGCGGCCAGTTTATCGGCGCAGGTGCCTCCGCGGATACCTACACCTACTCGCTGACCGTGGATGCGGGTGGCAGCAGTCGCACCATCATCTCGCAGGACGGGTTCACACCGCCTGCGTTGTTCGCCATCTACGATGCGGTGCGCGCGTTGGGACAGTAGTCGAGAAACCTCACCCCTAACCCCTCTCCTCTAGGAGAGGGGAATTCCAACCCCACCCTCGACCCCACCCCGAATTCAGGGAGGGGGGCCAGCATATCTGCCAGACCGAAACGGTTTTCGTAGGGACGCAATTTATTGCGTCCGCAATTGGTTGTAATCCTTAGGGGCGGTGAGCGGGGTAGCGTCTGACTAACGCGCTCAGATCGGTGATGAGGGCGTCCGCGACCACCCGGCGATCATGGCAGCGTTCCGGTCGGCACATGAAGATCGCCTCCATGCCTGCCGCTTTCGCGCCTTCGATGGGTTCGGGTCGGTCGTCGATCACGGCGCACTGCACTGGGTCGACGTGGAGCAGGGCGGCGGCGCGGCGGTAATAGTCCGCGTCTTTGAGGAAACGCCCCATCGTATCCGTTCCGATGATTTTCCCCGTGAAGTACTGGATCAAACTACTGCCGTCCAGCGTCGAGCGCACTTGTGGTTCGAGCGCGTGACTCGTCACGCTGAGCGTCAGCCCCTGCTGCGCCAGCGTGTCGATGACGGCGCGCGCTTCCGGGTAGGCGGTGTCGCAGCGGCGCGGGATGATGTGCAGCACGTCGCGCGACAGCTTGATGAGTTCGTCGTGGGGCGGTTCGGGGGTGCGCGTCAGGCGGAAATGCGCGCGTGTGGTGCGGAACTCGCCTTCCCACATTTGCTCGGCGCAGTCGTCCCCGCCGAAATCGAGATCCGCGTAGTAGCTGTCCCAATCGTCTTCAATCTGCTGATTTGCGCGCGTCCACGCTTCCGGCGCGCCGCCATAGCGCTCGGCGAGATAGCGACCAAGCTGTGTGCGGAAGCAGTGCCGCGTGCGCTGCGGGTCGATGAGCACGCCGTGCAGATCGAAGAACAGGTGCGTGACCGTCACGGCAGACCTTGCACATTCACGATGTAGTTGACGGGCGTACCGCCAACATCCGGCAGCGGAATCTCGAATGGAGCCACCGCGCCGGGGTCGAGCTCGGCGGGGGTGAGATCGGCGAAGGCCGCGCCGATCACGTTCTGCGCGCCGTCGAAGACGGTCACAGTGACGCGCGCCGCCCGCACGACATGATCGCTCGTGTTGGTCACTTCGCCACGCACGACGAGGCGATTGAAGGCGTCAAGGCTCGACTCATCCGTCCACGAGAGCGCATCCGCGCCATAGACGGTGCCGATGTCGGCGGGCAGCCAATCTTTGCCGAGCAGGACCGTGTAACTGGTCGAGTCGGTGGGTTGGCCGCCGCCAAAACGCAAACTGAACGGGGCAAAACCGCCCGGTGGAATACCGTAGCCCATCACTTGATCGACCGCGCCCGTGAGCTGTAAACCATCTGCCGAGAACAGCGCCGCTTCGACCGGGATGCCTGCGACTGTGTTCAGGCTGTAGTTGGCGACTTCCCCGGTGATGAAGAACACGCCTTCAGCCGTCGTCCACGCGCTGACGTGCAGCACGCCGAGACCACTGTTCTTGGCAAAAGCCAGCGTGGTCAGGTCGGCAGGCTGGAGCGGCGTTGAGTCCGGATGCAGTGTGAACGTGTTGACGATGGTCTGAAGCAGGCGTGGATCGGCCTGATCGAGCACGACTTCAGTCAAGCCGATGAGGGTGCCGCTCGTCTGGATGAAGGTGTTGACGGCCTGCGTCGTCCCCGGCGCGACTTCGCGCAGCCCGGTGAGCCGCCAACTGCCGTCCCCCATCGCTTCGCGGCTTTGCTCACGGTAGCGCCCGACATCCGAACGCACCTGGGTCTGATACAGGTTGAGCAGATCGGCCAGCTCGGTCGAATTCACGGTGCGCCCGAGGTTGATCACGGCGAACAGCACCGCAGGCTCAGTCGTACCGGGGGCGGCGAAGGCGGCGGTCGCCAGCGTGGTCGTGTTTTGCTCGTAGAGCGACCACAGGCGCGGGACACTCACCGAAAAAGCGCCGCTCGGGTGGTCATAGCGCAGCGGCGTTTGGTCTTCCGGCGCAGGCGTGGGCGCAAAGACGACGGCATCGCCACCGCAGCCCGCCAGCACCAGCAGGATCAGACTTAAGGCTAACAAGAAGTAGGACTTTGGTCTCATCTGAATCTAGAGAAAATCCCTTATGCTAACGGTAGAGGTCGTGACAAGTTATGTCACAACGCGAGTTAGAAAGTTTATGCTTAATGTACGCCAACAACGAACTGTTGTTTCCCCACCATGTTATCCCGGCTTTGAAAAACTTGCGCGGCGAAAAGTGGAGCGAGCTGGTGGAGCGCATTATACCGCTTGAGGAAAATCACGAAGAAACGTTAGCCCTCATGCTGATGATGATCCGCTTGAATGGCTGCCTCGCCTGTGAGACGGACAGCTACCGGGCGATGCGCGGCTGCGCGCCGTGCGCCATCCAGACGCTGCGTCGCTACAAGGGCAGCGACGAAGAACTGATCGAATCGTATGAGCAGTCGCTGTATGAAGTTCGGCTGTACGCGCGCAATCATCCCCGCGTGAATATCGCCTGTTGATGAGTCTTGCGTGTTAAAGAATCGCTATGATATACTAGCTGAGCGCGGGCTTGTGCCGCGCTCGCTGCATTTGTTTAGAGAGGAACCGTAAGATAAGCTCCCCAGACTCGCTTCGAATTAATCGAGAAATCCGTGCGCGTGAAGTCCGCTTAATCACCGACACGAACGAAAATATTGGCGTTGTGACTTTGCTGCGCGCATTGGAATTGGCGGAGTCCAAGAACATGGACTTGGTCGAGGTGTCTCCAAACGCCGATCCGCCCGTGTGCCGAATCATGGATTTCGGTAAATTCCAATATGAACGGGCGCGTAAAGAGCGCAAAGCCAAGAAACAACAGAAGGTGATCGAGGTGAAGGAAATTCGCCTCAACCCGAAGACGGACGATCATCACCTGTCGTTTAAGGTTCGTGATGCGCGGGGCTGGTTGCAAGAAGGCATGAAGGTGCGCGTGCGGATTCGGTTCCGCGGACGCGAGATCACGCATGCCGATATTGGACGCGAGCGGTTGGCGGCAATTGCAGCAGAACTGAACGATGTCGCGGTGGTCGAACAACACCCGAGCATGGAAGGTACAACGATGCTCATGGTGCTCGCCCCGGCAGCGGACAAGCAGAAGAAATAAGCTCTATTTCTAGGACATAACGCTCGGCGGCCTCGCAGAGCGAACAAACGAAGCGAAAGTGGAGTATCAAGTGGCTAAGGCAAAAGTCAAGAAATATAAGCTCAAAACCCATAAAGCGACAGCGAAGCGCTTTCGCCAGACTGGCAGCGGTCTGCTCGTTCGGACGAAGGGTGGCAAGACCCACTTCCGCCGTCGTCGTTCGCAGCGCGCCAAGAACATGCTGAACAAGACGATCACCGTGACGAGCCTCACGATGCACAAGCGCATCAAGATTCTCGCCCCGTACCTCGGCTTGTACAAGCAGAATCCTCCCGGCTGATCAGTTCGATCTGTACATTCGGGGCCTGTCCGCGTACACTAGCGGCATTCTTTGCATATCCGACCCGGGGCGCAAGCAAACTCCGGGTCTTTTCTAGTCAGGAGTAGAGTTGACATGGCTCGTGTTAAGACCGGTATCGTCCGGCGCCGTCGTCACAAGAAAGTCCTGGGCCTCACCAAGGGTCACTGGGGTACACGCAATCGCCTGTTCCGTCGCGCTAATGAAGCGATGCTGAAAAGCCTGTTCTATTCGTATCGCGACCGTCGCGCTCGTCGTGGCGACCTGCGCCGCCTGTGGATCATCCGCATCAACGCGGCGTCGCGCCTGAATGGCCTGAGCTACAGCCGCCTGATTCACGGCCTGAAGAAGGCTGGCATCGAACTGGATCGCAAGATTCTCGCGGACATCGCCGTGCGTGATGCCTCGACGTTCCAGAAGATCGCCGCTTTGGCTCTTCAGAACCAATAGCCAACTAAAGCAGATTTCAGGACGAGGCACGCCTCGTCCCTACGAAAACTGTACCTGTGTAGGGACAAGGCATGCCTTGTCCTGTTTTGTTTTTGATACCGGGTGTGAAAGCGAGCGGCCATGATAACCAGCGTACAGAACGAGCGCGTCAAACTGGCGAACGCGCTGATCACCGGGGCGAAGAATCGGCGTAAAGAAGGCAAGATTGCGCTGGAAGGCGTGCGCCTGATCCATGATGCGATTGAGCGCGGCGGCTACACCCCCGATTACATCCTCTACGATCCGCAACAGGTGAATGTGCAGGCGCTCCAGCCGCTGACCAATCAACTTTTTGAGGCATCGGCGGAGGTGATCAAGCATGTGAGCGCGACCGAGCAGCCGCAGGGCATTATCGGCATATTCCCCATGCCGACCGCCAAGCTGCCGGCGAAGCCCCAGCACATCCTGATCCTCGACCACTTACGCGACCCCGGCAACCTCGGCACGATTCTGCGCACAGCGGCGGCCGCGGGTGTCGATGTGGTGCTGCTTTCGCCCGGTTGTGTCGACCAGTACAACGACAAGGTGCTGCGCGGCGGGATGGGGGCGCACTTCCGCCTGTCGATTGCCGAACGCTCGTGGCAGGACATCCGCGACTATGTCGGCGATGCGCCGGTGTACCTTGCCGAGATGGTGGGTGATGTGGCGTATGACGTGGTCGATTGGACAGTGCAGCACGCGCTGATCATCGGCAGTGAGGCTGATGGCGCGAGTGCCGAAGCCGAAGCGATGGCGACAGAGCGCGTCTACATCCCGATGGCCTCCGAGACCGAATCGCTCAATGCGGCGGTCGCAGCGGGCGTGCTGATGTTTGAGGCGGCCCGTCAGCGCGGACGACTCTAACACTAACTAACCTCACCCCCGTCCCCTCTCCTCTAGGAGAGGGGACGCGATTTATCGCGTCCGCAACATCCTAAAACCGATCTGAAACCCGTTTTCACGCTATTTATGCACCCCTGGTTGACACCGTTTCCCAATCTGGCGACAATCGAACACAGCCAATGAGTTATGGATGTTTTCATGCGTGGACTGCTGCTGCTGGCCGTGCTCTTGTCTGCCGCGCTGACGGTGATCGGCGTCGGTGTGGTTCAACTTGGGTCGGGACAGGCGCTGCCGCCCATCGTGAACGAGCTCGATGCGTGCGGCCTGCCGTGCTGGTGGAACATCACCCCGCGCTCAACGGAACTCAACGAGGCGCTTGACATCCTCATCGCGCAGGGCTACCACGAATTCATGCACGACACCCGCTATCGCTTCATCGTGTATGACCCCGCGGATTTGACCAACTGCCGGGTCAACATGAACTATTCCGGGCGCACGGTCACGCTGCTGGCGCTGACGCTGTGCCCCGGCGTGACGCTCGGCGATGTCATCGCGTTTCTCGGCGAACCGGAAGGGATTCTCACGTCAGGGACGG
Organism: Candidatus Flexifilum breve; assembly: GCA_016717205.1. Lineage (GTDB taxonomy): Bacteria > Chloroflexota > Anaerolineae > Aggregatilineales > Phototrophicaceae > Flexifilum > Flexifilum breve. Next base: position 1,399,618 of record JADKGC010000001.1, on the reverse strand, counting down.
CGCTGGCGTTTCGCGGCGGGCATGTGATCGTCAATGCGCGTATGACGATCTGCGATCCGTGGTTTGCGCCGGAACTGCCCGTGCAGTCGCTGTACTTCCTCAACGCGGGGGCGGCGCAGCGCCGCGTGATGGCGACGTTCACGCTCAACGATGCGGCGCAGGCGTTCGCATGGCGCGGATTCGCCAGTGAGGCCTATTATCAGCGGGTGGAGGCGGGATTTCCGGTGTGCAAGTGATCGACCTCACGCCGCCCCTCTCCGAGCGGAGAGGGGCGAAAACATAATGGAATCGCCGTCCGAACTAGCGGCTTAGAAAGAACTCCGCCAACACCGGCGCGACCACAGCCGGGACCAGATCGTGCGTTTGCCCGTCTAGCAGGCGATAGCGACCGTTAGGCAGCGCCTCGGCTAACGATTGGGCCGCCTGATGCATCACATCTGGATTGTTTTCGGCATCCATGATGAGGCAGGGGGTTTGGACGGCATCCACCAATCCATCGGGTAACGCCCTGAGAATCGTCGATTCGTAGATGAGGGTGTGGGCCATGGTTTCGAGCGCTGGCCGGAACGGCGCATGGCGGAGCCGAGCAACGATTTCGGCGGGGATGCCGACCGCCTCGGTCTGGAACAGCTCAACGGCATCACCCCGGCGACCCGCTGACACGAGTTCTGTGAGCTGGGGAACGAGCGTTCCGGCTCTGGCTCCCGTTGGCGGCGGATCGTATAACGCAAGCTGCGCAATAGCGAGACCGTGCGCCGCTGCTCTTAAGGCCAAAATCGCGCCGGACGAATACCCGAAAACGCAAGCCGATCCCCCGGCTTGGGCGATCAGGGCGTCAAGGTCTTCGATCTCACGCTCAATCGAATAGGGTTCGGTATCGCTGCTATCGCCCCGCCCCCGCCGATCATAGTTGAACACGGTGAAATGCGCTGCAAGGGCTTGACCGAGCGGGACTCCGGTCGGTCGCGCGTTGAACGCGCCCAGCACCAGTATGACTGGCGCTCCCTCTCCGAACTGATCAAAAACGATCCGCGTCCCGTCTTTCGATGTGACTGTGTTCAAGTGCTGCTCCTCATTGCCTAAAACCAGGAAGTGGACCACAGCCTACAGCTGCATGAGCCGTGCGCTGCGGATATGCCGTTATTCGTTGGGGTAGTTGGCTTTCTTGCCGAGCGCGGCTTGGGCGACCGCCTCGTCGATGCGTTTCTGGCGCGTCTCCGGGCGCTTGGCGCTGGCAATCCACTGCAAGATGCCCTTCTTATAGGTGTTCGCCAGCCCGTAGAAGAATTGACTCGCGGCGGGGTTTTGTTCCAGCGCGGCGCCCAGATCGGGCGGGACGGTGAGGGCTTCGACGTCGTCAATGGCCGACCACGAGCCGTTGGCCTTGGCGATCTCGATGACTTTCAACCCCGGCGCTTCGATCACGCCCGCTGCCAGCAGCCGTTCGATGCGTTCCTTATTGATCTTCGACCACACGCTTTTGGGCTTGCGCGGCGTCAGCAGTTGTAAATGGCGCTCTGCGTCGAGGCCGCGCGCGAGGCCATCAATCCAGCCGAAGCACAGCGCCTCTTCGACCAGTTCATCATAGGTGATGGTCGGCTGCTTGGTGCTGACTTTGTAGCGCACGAGCCAGATGCCCGGCGACTTGTCGTGATTGGCCGCCAGCCATGCACGCCAGTCGGCACGGGTTTGCGGGTAGACCAGCTCGTAATCGTCAATCGCGCGTTTCTTGGGTTCAGTCATAGGCGCTCCCTAAGTCGGACAGGGCGGACCCTGTCCCTACAGAATCCGGTTGATGTCGGGCGTGGCTGACCGCACCCCTGACAAATTTCTGGAATAAAAAAGGACGAGGCTGCTGCTTCGTCCTTTTTAATGTCACTGCCACACCGAGGTGTGAATTAGAAGTTGATCATGTGGCCTTCGAGGCCGTGCGCCGCTTCCTTGATCGCTTCGCTCAGCGTGGGGTGCGCGTGGACATTGCGCGCGATTTCTTCCGCGGTGAGTTCAGCATAGCGCGCCAGCGTGAGCTCAGGCAGCAGTTCGGTCACGTCCGGGCCGATCAGGTGCGCGCCGAGCAGTTCGCCGTACTTCTTGTCGCTGATCAGCTTGACGAAGCCCGCGGTTTCGCCGAGGCCGTGCGCCTTGCCGTTCGCCTGGAAGGGGAACTTGGCGACGTTGACATCGAAGCCTTTTTCGCGCGCCTGCTTTTCGGTGTAGCCGAAGCTGGCGACCTGCGGCTGGCAGTAGGTCGCGCGCGGCATCATGTCGAAGTCAAGCTCAATCGACGGATGCCCGGCGATGTTTTCCGCCGCGATCACACCCATCGCTTCAGCCACGTGCGCCAGCATCAGCTTGGCGGTGACATCGCCGATGGCGTAGATGTGGGGGACGTTCGTCTGCATCTTGCCATTGATCGCCACTGCGCCGCGGTCGGTCAGTTTGACGCCCGTCTTTTCCAGCCCGTAGCCTTCGGTGCGCGGCTTGAAGCCAATCGCCTGCATAACGCGATCCGCTTCCAAGACCTGCTGCTTGCCGTCGGCGGTAGTCACGGTGACTTTCGCGCCCGTGCCCGTGTCTTCGATCTTGTCGACGCGCGTCTTGGTCATCACCTTGACGCCGAGGCGACGGTACTGCTTTTCCAGTTCCGCCGAGACTTCTTCATCTTCCAGCGGCAGCAGCCGGTCGAGGAATTCGACGATGGTCACCTGCACGCCGTAGTTGTGATGCACGTAGGCGAATTCCACGCCGATCGCGCCGCCGCCCGCGATGATGATCGACTTGGGCAGGTTTTCGTCCATGATCTGTTCTTCGTAGGTCACGACGTTCTGGCTGATCTGCGTGTTGGGGATGAGGCGGGTGACTGCGCCCGTCGCGAGGATCAGGTTCTTGAAGGTGAGCGTCTCTTTACCGCCCGCGTTCAGTTCGACGTCGAGGTTGTTGGCGTCGGTGAAGGTCGCCCAACCGTCGTACTCGTCGATCTTATTCTTCTTCATCAGGAAGTGGACGCCCTTGACGCGCCCGTTGGCGACATCGCGGCTGCGGCGGAAGGCCTGCCCGAAGTCGAATGTGATTTCGCCGTTGACCTTGATGCCATACTTGTCGGCGTCGTTCTTCAGCAGATGCGCGAGTTCGGCGTTGCGGAGCAGCGCCTTCGACGGGATGCAGCCCACGTTGAGGCACACGCCGCCCCAGTAGCGTTTCTCGACAATCGCCGTTTTCAGACCGAGCTGAGCGGCACGAATCGCCGCGACATAGCCGCCGGGTCCCGCGCCGAGCACGACGACATCATATTGCTTCGCCATTCAGTAAGCTCCTAAGCTGTAACATTGAATGCTATCATTTTAAAGCGTGCGGGAACAATCGCAAAGAGCCATATTCATTGGCATGAATAGACTACTGGAATAAAATCATTCCGTATAATTAGCCTAACCATAATAGCGGAGTTTGTCATGCCACGTGTCATGATCTCGTATCGAAACCTCCCTGCGCAACGCGCTTTCGCCGTTAATCTGGAAAAAGCACTCGCCAACGCCGGCGTGGAGACCTGGTTGGATGTCAAAGACATTCCGCGCCTGTCGCGCTGGGAAGATGAAATTTTCAAGGGCATTATCGGCAGCGATTACGTCGTTTTATGCCTCTCCCCGGAGTATTTCGCCAGTGAGACCTGCCTGTTCGAGTGCCATGTCGCCCGCGGCTACGGTAGGAAAATTCTGCCGATCATCGTTCCCTATGACGGAACGGCGTCGGTGTTCCCACTCATCAACCAATATGAACAGACACGTAGTATTGATGATCTTAACTTCGTCAGTTTCCACACTAAAGAGACTCTCGGTTTGCTCGAGGATGATACGCTGCTCATGCAGCGCCTGATCAAGGCGATCATCACCCCGACGCCGCTGGACATTAACTATGACGTGTATTTCTCGTTCCGCTGGACTCAGGCTGCGTTCGCCACGCAGATTGCTGACGATTTTAACCGCGCGGGGATTAAGGCGTTCATCCACACGCGCTCGATTGATGCGGGTGCAGACTGGCGGCGGGCAAGTTGGAGCGCTGCCCTACGAGCGAGAATCCATGCGGTAATCCTGTCGCCCGATGTGGCGCAGAGCCAATACATCGATCCTGAGGTGCTGATCAGCCGGACAAGACCGGACTTGCAGTTCATCCCAATCCTCGCTAAAGCCTTTGTTAACGATGAACAGGCGAAATCCACCATTCGCACTAGTTTCAACAACTCGAAGAATTTGTCTGTCCTCAATGCAATTCAATGGGTCACGCCCTACGATCCGCATCAAGATTTCATCGACGGACTAATCAAAGACGTCAAGACAATACTCAACCAGCCTCGAGTCAGTGGCGCGCAACAGTGATTTCAGAGGTGGTCGCCCCCTCCCTGATGTGAGAGGGGACTAAGGGGGAAATTACTGCGTAATGGGGCGCAGCGTGAACTGGTTGAGGTTTTCGGCGATGGTTGCGATCTGTCCGTCAACCGCGCGGTAGACGGTGACAGGCACGGTCGCCAATTGCTGCAGATTGTTCACGTCGTTCAGCGGGTCGATTTCACCGTTACCGATGGCTTCCAGCCATGCCTGCATGTTCGGGATCAGGCTGAACCACAGGCTGCCGTCTGGCGCTTCGACCAGTCGCCCAACGTAGTGCGCGCTGCCCGTGTAGACGACAGTTTCCGTCTGCGCCTGGACATTCACCCGCGCGATCGTCACCCTGTTCGAGCCAATCGTGAACCCTGTGCCCAAGGCGTCGAGGCGGGCGCGCTGCTCGGGCGTCAGGTCACCCAGCAGATCGGGATCATCGGTGCTGCGGGCCGCGTAATACAAGTCGCCGGACGCCGACCACGCCACCTGATCGGGCTGCATCTGTGTTGGCACATCGGTGATCGCCCCCGTTGCCAGATCGACCAGTACGACCGATTCGACCGGATCGGGTTCGGCGTAGACGGTGCGGATCGCCACGAGCATCGTCCCGTCAGGGCTGAGTTTGGCGCGGCTGATGTTGTCATCGGCGCCCGGGATGCCATTGTAAAAGCTGACGGGGGTGACGTATCGCGGCTCGCCCGTTGCCGGGTCAAGCAGCGCATAGCCCGTACCGCCGCAGGTCACGCTGTAGAGCACCCCGAAATCTGTCGACTGGAGCGTCATGGGACTCCCGCCGAAGCCGGTCTCCGTCCAGTACTGCCAGTCTGCTGGTAATGGCGAGCCGCCGCCACAGCCGACGCCGACCGGAACTTGGCCGAGCAGGGTGGCCGGGGCGGTCGCTTCGGGCGCAATCACGGCGAGTGTGATGAGATACTGTTCGCTGTCAAAGGTTTGCGGCGGCTGCGCGAACAGAATTTGCTGATTGGACGTCCACGATATCGGGTAACTGGCCTCCACTCTGCCCGTGTTCGCCAGCATCTCGGGATTTGTCCCATCGGCATTGACGACCATGAGATGCCAGTCATACTCCGCGTCGATCAGCACGTAGGCTAACTTGCTCCCGTCGGGACTCCACGCGAGATGCGTCAAACCCTGATTCTCTGGATTGTCGACCCGGATGCTGCTGCCATCCGCCTGAACGATTACGAGTGTGTTGTCTTGCACGCCCGCATAGCCGACGCTGCCTGTGTCTTGAGCGGCGACGCCACCCGCGAATACCAGCGTGGCGAGGATGATGAATAACCGGAAGATGATCTCCATCGGTAGTACCTCCTTGTGTTTCACATCTTAATTTACGCAAAAAATGTGAACTTGGTGTCAGGCGGTAGGGCAAGCGTATGCGAGGCGCTGATGAGGAGTCGGGGCGAGATTGACCGCTAGCTCAAGTGGTTTCTCGAATGGTCTCGTGTAGGGGCGCACCGACGTGTGCGCCCACATCCGGGCAGACACGTCGGTCTGCCCCTACACAAAGACGTTGCTTCGCGTAGGGACGCGATTTATCGCGTCCGTTTGCCAGATGAATGAAGCCGTAGATGCGAATCTATTTCCAGCCTTCGAGCGTTTGCTTGAGCTTGAGCAGGAAGGCGTCGCCCGCCGCGCCATCGACCACGCGGTGATCGAAGGTCAGCGAGACGTACACGCACGGGCGAATCGCGATGCTGTCATTGCCGAGCGCATCGGTGATCACCTTGACGCGCTTTTCCAGCATCCCCACACCCAAAATGCCGACCTGCGGCTGATTGATGATCGGCATGGCGACTAGGCTGCCGCTCACGCCGTGATTGGTGATCGTGAATGTGCCGTCTTTGACCTCGTCTGGCTTGAGCTGCTTGCTGCGGGCGCGATTCGCCACATCATTGACCAGACGCGCCAGCCCAAGCAGGTTGTAGTCGCCCGCGTTCTTGATCACCGGGACGATCAAGCCCTCGTCCAAAGCCACTGCCACGCCGATATTCTGCACGCGGTGCAGGAAAATGCCGTCATCCGTCCACTGGCCGTTGAGGTACGGCACAGCCCGCAGCGCCTCGACTGCCGCCGCGACGAAATAGGCGGTCAGCGTGAGGTTGACACCCTGTTTCGCGTAGGCATCTTTGTTGGCGGTTCGATGCGCCAGCACCGCGGACAGATCGACCTCGAAAATGGTGGTCACATGGGGTGAGGTGTGCTTACTGCGCACCATGTGGTCGGCGATGGCGCGGCGCATGCCCGTGAGCGGCACGAGGTCGCCGGGGGAGGCGGTCGGGATCGGCTCGATGGGGTGGACACGGGCGGGTGCTGCAGCGGTCGGTGACTGTTTGGCGGGTTGGTCAGAGGACGAGGCATGCCTCGTCCCTACAGGAGAGGCCGGGGGTGGGGTTGGTGTATCGTCGTAATCCTGCGTGGATTTGAACAGATCGCCGCTGCCGGGACGTTCCCACGGCGGCGTGTCATCTTCGGCGATTGCGTCCGCTGTCGGCGCGGTCGGTCGAGCGGCAAGGTAGGCTTCGACATCCTTCTTGGTGACACGACCATCGCGTCCCGTGCCCATGATCTGCGCGAGGTCGAGGTGATGCTCGGCGACCATGCGCGCGACAACTGGGGTGACATGCCCGGTATAGGCGTTGGGCTCCACGACGACGGCGGGCGCGGCGACCTGTTCCGCTGTCGCGTGACCGTTGGCGACGGGGGCAGCCGCGGACGAGGCCGGCCGAGTCGCGACAGGGGCATCATTTACAGTTTCGTTAGGTTGACCGATTACGGCGAGGAGCGTGCCACGTTCGACGGTTTCACCGGCAGGGACGAGAATCTTGAGCAGTACACCGCCTGCCGGGGCGGGAATCTCCGTATCGACCTTGTCGGTGCTGATCTCGAGCAGCGGCTCAAACTCGGCAACAGTGTCGCCTGCTTGCTTGAGCCATTTGCTCACCGTACCTTCGACCACACTTTCGCCCAGCTGCGGCATGATCACGTTGGTTGGCATGAAAACTCCTTTGGAGAGAGCAATTAGCGGTTAGCGATTAGCAATTAGCAAAAGACTCGGTCTTTTAGCTAACGGCTAATGGCTAACCGCTCATCGCTAGTAGGCCGCGAGATCACGGATGGCGGCGGCGATCTTGTCGGGATTCGGCATGAAATACTCCTGCATCGGGTGGCTGAAGGGCACGCCGGGCACATCCGCGCCCGCCAGTCGCTTGACTGGAGCGTCGAGGTATTCGAAGCCTTCGTCCACGATCAACGCGGCGACCTCCGCCCCATAGCCGAGCGTCTTGTTGTCCTCGTAGACGATCAGCGCCTTGCTCGTCTTCTTGACCGACTCCAGAATGCTCGTTTTGTCGAGCGGGAGCAGCGTGCGCAGGTCGATCACTTCCACATCAAGGCCATCCTCGCGGGCGACCTTCTCGGCGGCCTGCGCGGCGTAGTGCGCCATCATGCCATAAGCGAACACGGAGAGATCACGACCAGCCCGAGCGACGCGGGCGGGACCAATCGGCACGGTGTAGTCGTCGGTGGGCACGTCACCTTTGATCGAGCGGTAGCCCTTCTTCGGCTCGAAGAACAGCACCGGGTTCGGGTCGCGCACCGCGCTTTTGAGCAGCCCCTTCGCGTCATACGGGGTGGACGGCACGACGATCTTCAGGCCGGGGACATGCGCGAAGAACGCTTCGACGCTCTGGCTGTGATACAGCCCGCCGGAGATGCCGCCGCCATACGGCGCGCGGATGACCAGCGGTACGCGCCACTGCCCGTTCGAGCGGTAGTAGAACTTGGCCGCCTCGTTGACGATCTGGTTGAAAGCGGGATGGATGAAGTCGCTGAACTGAATTTCGCAGATCGGTCGGAGTTCTGCCAGCGCCGCCCCGATGCCGATGGCGACGATGGACAGTTCAGCCAAAGGCGAATCGACGACACGGGAGGCACCGTACTTATCGTAGAGCCCCTGCGTGGCGCGAAACACGCCGCCGCGCACGCCGACATCTTCCCCGGTGATGAACACCCGCGGATCACGGGCGAGCTCTTCATCCAGCGCCATGCGAACGGCATCAATGAGAGTCAGATTGGGCATGGTTAAGCCTCCGCCGGAGCGTAGAGCGCGCCGAGCGCGTCTTCGGGTGCGGGATAAGGCGCGGCTTCGGCGGTGGCCTGCGCCTTGTCGACCTCGGCGCGGGCGCGGACTTCGTAATCGTTCGCCATGTCGGGCGTCAGCACACCGATCTCCTCCAAGTGGCGGCGGAAGCGCAGCACCGGGTCTTTTTTCTTCCACGCGTCGACTTCTTCACGGGTGCGGTAGCTGCGGTCGTCGTCGTCGGACGAATGCGGCACGGGGCGATAGGTTTTGGCTTCGACCAAGGTTGCGCCGTCACCGTTATAGGCGCGTTCCACCGCGTCGGCCAGCACGTCGTAGACCGCGAGAATATCGTTGCCGTCCACGATGACACCGGTCACACCGTACGCCGCCGCGCGGTCAGCGACGTTGGCGACCGCCATCTGCGAGCCGAGCGGGACGGAGATCGCGTAATTGTTATTTTGAACCAGACAAATAAAGGGGAGTTTATGCACGCCCGCCCAGTTCATGCCCTCGTGCCATTCGCCCTGCGAGGTCGAACCTTCGCCGAGGCAGGTCAGGGCGACGCGGGGCTGCGTCGTGTCCTGAGGATCGACGAGGCCGCACGTCTGGCGGTACTTAATGGCGAAGGCGATGCCCGCGGCCTGCGGGACCTGGGTCGCCACCGGGGACGAGCCGCTGATAATGTTGAGATGTTTGCTGCCAAAATGCGAGGGCATCTGCCGCCCGCCGCTGCTGTATTCGCCCTGCTTGCCGTACAGGCTCATCATGAAATCGGTGGGCGTGACGCCGATAGCCAGCACCAGCGCGAGGTCGCGATAGTAGGGGTGAACGTAGTCGACGCCGCGATTGAGCGCGAAGGCCGTCCCCACTTGCGCCGCCTCGTGCCCCATGCCGCTGATGTGAAAGTGGATTTTGCCCTGCCGGTGCAGCGCCCAGCTGCGTTCGTCGAGCCGGCGGCTGAGCAGCATCACCCAAAACATCTCCAGCAGCGTGTCCTCGCTTAGTCGGGACGAGGCCCGCGCGACTGCGTTCGTCGTCATCACGACTCCTTGTAAGATTGTTTGTGATAGTCGATGCTCACATTATAGCATATTCGCACTACACAACTAGAATGGGTCAAAAGTAGTGCAAACTGCATAATGCGCCAAGATTGTTATATTTTTGTGAAAATTTCTGGATTATGGGTAATCTTAAGCGCCTGTGTACATAGAATGGGATGAGAATAATTTAACTCGACCTTAAACAGGCAAATAGGGTTTTTGATGAACATCCCGAATAATCAAGATTTTGCCACCGAAGTCAAATTTGACCGCCTGAAAATCCTGTGGCGCGTGACGATCGTTCTCAGCCTGATCGCGGGCTGGGTTGTGCTCAATTCGGCGATGCTCCAGCGCATGGACCTGGTGCGCCCCCTGCTGCCCGTCGGGCTGATGATCGCCGGGTCGCTGCTGACGCGCTTCTTCCTCGGGCGTAATCGCTACACCGCTGCCGCATGGACCTACATTCTCGCCGCGCTCACGGCGCTCACGCTGCTGCTGACGGTCAGCCCGCTGGAAATGATCAACGTGTATGTGTTCTTCTACGCGCTGATCATCTTCATCGTCGGGCTGCTGCTGCCGCCGACGAATACGCTGCTGCTGGCGCTGGTCTCGTCGGTGCTGTTGACGGTGATCCCGGCGACCGTGCTCGGCGGGATGGGCTACTTCGGCGCACCGCAGATCGGCGCGATCATCATGACGTTCCTCGCGGCGATCATCGCCATGCAGGTAACAGGCGATCTGTATCAGATCGCTGAATGGGCGATTCAGAACTACCAACGCGAACGGCGCGTGGCGGCGGAACTGTTTGACAGCCGTCAGGAAGTCGAAAAAGGCTTTGTGCGCGCGCGGGCGTTGAGCGAACGCTTGCAGGAAACCAACGTCGAACTGGATGCGGCACGCTCCGCGGCGGAAGATGCCAAGCACTTCCGCGGGCAGTTCCTCGCGAATATGAGCCATGAGCTGCGTACGCCGCTCAACGCGATCATCGGTTTCAGCGAGACGATGCTCAAGTTCCCGGCGATGTACGACGGCGTCAAGCTGCCGAATGCTTACGAAGCCGACTTGCAGCAGATCTATACCAGCGGCAAGCAGCTCCTCAACCTGATCAACGACATCCTCGATCTCGCCAAAGTCGATGCCGGTAAGCTGGATATTCGCATCGAACGACTGGATCTCAAGCTCGTCATCAACAGTGTGCTCTCGACAGCGTCCGGTCTGCTGACGGGTAAACCGATTCGGCTGGAAACGGATTTGCCGGATGATATTCCGCATGTGTGGGCAGACGAAGCCCGCGTGCGCCAAGTGCTGCTCAACCTGTACAGCAATGCGGCCAAGTTCACCGATCACGGCGCGATCAAGATCATCGTGCGCCCGGTTGATGATGTGCTGCAAATCTCGATTGCCGATACAGGCGTGGGCATTTCCGAAGCGGATCTCGGCATCATCTTCGAAGAATTCAAGCAGGCGAGTGGTCCGGGACGCGATCCGCGTTCGGGCGCTGGTCTGGGGCTGGCCATTTGCCGCCAACTGCTCGCGCTGATGGACGGCCGCATCTGGGCCGAAAGCACCGTCGGCAAGGGCAGCACTTTTCATGTTGTCGTACCGCTGTACGCGGGGCAGGACGCGCTGATCGCCGCGCCGGAAGCGCCCGCTGAACAGCTTGTCCTGTCGAACTAAGACAGTTCTTTAGAGGAAAACATAATGCGGATCATGTATGTTGAAGATAACCCGGCCAACATCTCGCTTTTACAGAGAATTGCGCGGATGGGTGGACACGAGGTCATCAATTACACGGATGGGGAGGTGGCGCTGACGCGGTTTGCCGCCGATAACCCCGATCTCGTGCTGATGGATTTACAGCTCGAAGGGCGGATCGGCGGCCTGGAGGTCGTGCGCCAGCTCCGCGCGGGCGGCTTCAAGACGCCCATCGTAGCGGTGACGGCCTACGCCATGGTCGGTGACCGCGAACGCTGCATCGAAGCAGGCTGCGATGGCTACCTGTCCAAGCCGCTGCCCGTCGCTGAAGTGGTCGATCTGGTGCAAAAATACGAAGTCATCGTCAAGTCCAAGCCGGCGGCTGAAACCGTCGCCGTGGTCACACCGCCGACGACTGAAACGCCCGCGCCGACGCCGATTGTGGTCGCTGCCGCGCCGGTGATCGAAACGCCGCCGGCTGCGCCTGAACCCGTGAAAACGACCTCGACACCTGAACCCCAAGCACCTACGTCGTAAGGGATGCTGCGACGATGTGAGGCTGTCTCATTATGGTCATGGTGACCTTCTACTCTGCTACTTACAGCCTCATCCCACTTCCAGATGCCACTAATGATGTCCTCGGGCATGACCTCGCCGCGTGGCTGCGCGCCGGGCTGGTAGAGCGCGGCTATGACGCGACTCCCGTCATTGGCGAGGATTATGGGTACGGCTTTCACCTGCGCCTGAACCGCGCCTACTACTGGATCAGTGTGAGTATGGCTGATGGAGAGATCGATCCGCCGCAGTGGGCGGTCGGTCTGGATCTCGACCCCGGCTGTCTCTGGATTTGGCGCTTGAAGGCGCGTCCGCAAAAAGGTGACAAACAAGCCATTGCGCGGTCGCTTCACGCGCTGCTGTTGGGCGAACCGGGGATCACGCGCATCGAATGGTGGAGGCAGGCTGTAGGTCAGGGCACGTCCACTGCGGAGCCGTAAACTTCTTGGGGTGAGGTTGCCGCCTTTTGTAACAAAAAAGGACGAGGCATGCCTCGTCCCTACAAGTGCGACCGCTCAACGCTCTACAGCAGCATTTGCAGCGCGCCGGGCTGCACGCTGAAGTTGATCTCGTGCCCCCGGTGATACTCCCCGTCCAATTCCATGTCAATGATCTCGCGAGTCTTGGGGCGCGTTACCGTGATCGAGCGCCCACGCGTGGAGAGCACGCCGGGATGCGTGAGGTGTGACGCATCATAGACGCGGCGCAGCGCGGCCAGCACGGTGACGCGCGACACGCCTTTGACGAGGATGATCTCGAACAGGCCGTCGGCGACGTTGGCGTTCGGCGCGATGCGCATGCCGTGCCCAAAGGTCGAGCCGTTGGCGACGGCGACGACATACGCGCCGCCCTCGTACCAGTCCTGCCCGTCGACCTGCACCTGCACGGTCTGCGGGTGATAGGTGAGCGTTGTCATGACCGTCGAAAGCAAAAACGTCCACGGGTATTTCTTGAGGTGGTTGACGCGCCGCGCAACTTCACCACCCAAACCCGCGCTGGCGATGTTGAGGAAGTATTCGCGCTGGGTGTTGTCCGTGGTGATGAGGCCGATATCGGTGGGTGTGGGTTTGGCGCCGATGATCCAGTCCGCAATCGGTTTAGCTTCAGTGAAGGGCAGCCCCTGACCACGTGCCCAGTCCCGACCTGTGCCGACCGGGATATTCCCGTAGATCATCGGCTCGTCGGGGTGCTGCTGGTTGAAGACGGCCAGCGCGTTGACCAGCGAGTGATTCGTGCCATCGCCGCCGAGCGCGATCACGCGGCGTACGCCGACCGTGTAGGCTTGCTCAATGTGGCGCGCGACTTCGTTCGGGTGCTGGGTCACGGCGACGATCAGGTCGCCCATGTGGTTCCAGAGGATCGGTTCGATTTCGCGCCAGACCGTGCCCGCGCGTCCGCCGCCCGCATGCGGATTCAGAATAATGAGTGTGCTCGATGTCATCAGCCAACCTATATTTACAAAAAGGCCCGCGGGTTAGCGGGCACGAGAACGATTTTTGACCAACAGCTTCACTTCGCCATCCACTCATCAAGCAGACCGCTCAGGTCGCCGATGCTGAACGGTTTGACCAGATACTGATCGGCGCCAGCTTCCAGCGCCATTTTCGCTTCGTGTTTCGCGCCGCTCATGGCGATGCAGTAGACGCCGTTCCACGTGGGGTTCGCGCGCAGCTCGCGGATGAATTCAAAACCGTCCATATCCGGCATGACGAGATCGCAGATCACAATGTCAGGCGCGCTGCTGAGGTCGAGCAAGATGTCCAGACCCTCGCGACCATTCTGGGCGACGCTGACATGATGTCCGGCCAAACTGATGACTTCGCGCAGCACATCGGACAGTTCCGGATTGTCTTCGAGCAGGAGTACGCGCCCCATCCTTGTTATCCTCTGACGTGACCTTCGCCAATGATGACCCATTTGTAGGTCGTGAGCTCTTCTAAGGCCAGCGGGCCGCGCGCATGCAGCTTTTGTGTGCTGATCGCCATTTCTGCCCCAAGGCCAAGCTGTGAGCCATCGGTGAAACGCGTGCTGGCGTTCACATAGACGGCGGCGGAGTCGATGGCGTCGATAAACTGCGTCGCATGGTCCGGATTCTCGGTAAGAATGCTGTCCGAATGCTGCGTGTGGTGGTGTTGAATGTGGGTGATCGCTTCGTCCAGCCCGCTGACGACTTTCACGCTCAGAATGAGCGCTAACCATTCCGTATCAAAGTCTTCCGCGCCCGCAGGTGAGACGCGCGCGTCGGCGCTGCCATTGAGGGCGGCAAGCGCGCGCGGTTCCGCGCGGAAGGTCACACCGGACGCGCCGAGGTGATCGACAACCCGCGGCAGGAAGTCTGCGGCGACTTTTTCGTGGACCAGCAGGACTTCGGCGGCGTTGCACACGGACGGACGCTGGACTTTCGCATTGTGGATGATGGCGAGAGCCGCATCGAGATCCGCCGTCTCGTCGACAAAGATGTGACAGATGCCGATGCCGCCCGTGATCACCGGGATGACACTGTTTTCGCGGCAGAACATATGCAGCGTATTACCGCCGCGCGGGATGATCATGTCGACGTACTGGTGCAGTTTGAGCAGTTCCAGCACGTAGCGGCGGTCGGTGTCGTCGATGTACTGGATCGCGTCGGCGGGGATGTCCGCGCTGAACGGCGCGAGGGCGTCCCGAATCACCTTGACCAGCGCCATGTTGCTGCGCAAGGTTTCGGAACCGCCGCGTAGAATGACGGCGTTGCCACTTTTGAGGCACAGCGAGATCACATCGACGGTGACATTGGGACGCGATTCGTAGATCACGCCGATCACGCCGAGCGGGGTGCGCCGTTTGGAGACTTGCAGGCCGTTGGGCATCGTGCGCGCTTCGATAGTCGCGCCGACCGGGTCGGGAAGCGTGGCGACGCTGCGGACATCCGCGGCGATCTCGCCGATACGGTTGTGCAGATTGAGCCGGTCGAGCATGGCTTCGCTCAGGCCTTTGGCGCGGGCGTCGGTCAGATCGAGCGTGTTGGCGCTCAAGATGGCCTCAGCGTTGGCTTCCAGCGCGTCGGCGATAGCGAGCAGCGCGGCATTTTTCACGTCGGTCGGCGCGCGACCGAGCAACCCGCCAGCGGCTTTCGCTCTTTTTCCCATGTCGATTAAGTTCATCGTCCGTCCTCATCCGGCGCAGTCCGGACGGGCGCCGTGATGGCTCTACTTAGCGTAAACCAGAATTGCCGTTCCGTTAATTGAGTAACACCATATTATTGCGATGGATCACAGCGTCACCATAACTATAGCCGAGAATCTCGACAATTTGCGCGCTCTTCACGCCGATTAACTGCTGTACGGCGTCGCTGTCATAGCTGGTAGGCCATGCGCGATCTCTTTGCCATCACTATTTAATACAGAAATCGCGGCGCCACGTTCAAATTCGCGTTCAATGGTCGTAATGCCGACGGGCAGCAGACTTGCACCACCGCTGAGGAGCATGCGCGCCGCGCCCGCGTCCACCTTGACCGCGCCGTGTGGTTTCTCCAGCAGCAGCCAGCGTTTTTTGTTTTCGAGCGTCGGGTTGGCGGGATCAAAGCGCGTGCCGATCCCGTCGCCGCGGACGAGGCGGTCGAGCGTGTCCGGTTCTTTGCCGCTGGCGATGATCGTCGGCACGCCGCCGCGGCTGGCGAACTGCGCCGCCTGAATCTTCGTGACCATGCCGCCCGTCCCCAGGCCAGAGACCGAATCGCCCGCCAGAGCCCACATCGTCTCGTCAATGCGCGCGACGCGGGGGATTAACTGCGCGTCTTTGTCCTGCCGCGGGTCGGCGGTGAACAGACCGGGCTGATCAGTGAGCAGCACGAGCAGATCGGCTTCGATCAACGTGGCGACGAGCGCCGACAGGTTGTCGTTGTCGCCCACGCGGATTTCGTGCGTGGCGGTCGTATCGTTCTCATTGATGATCGGGATAATGTGGTGATCGAGCAGGGTGAGCAGCGTGTCGCGCGCGTTGAGAAAGCGCGTGCGGTTGTTCAGGTCGTCGCGCGTGAGCAGCACCTGCGCCACGGTGATCCCGAAGATGTCGAACAGGTCGCCGTAGACCTGCATCAAGCGGCTTTGACCGACCGCCGCCAACATCTGTTTGGCGGGGACGGAGCGCCCGAAGTGCGGGAAGTTGAGGCGTTCGCGTCCGGCGGCGACCGCGCCCGACGAGACGAGGATGATCTCGTGTCCGGCGGCGTGCTGTCGGGCGGCCTGCGCGACCACATCGAGCATACGCTGGCGGCTGAGCCGCGGCGTCCCGCCAGTCAACACGCTCGTGCCAACCTTGACGACGATACGCTGCGCAGGACGTGTGTCGAGGGAAGTCATCAAACCTCGGTGAGCGAGAAAAACGAGTGGATTAACTATAGCTTAGGGTAGGGCTTTGTGCCACGGTGCGCGCCCGGGTTACTAAATTGATACAGCGGTTGTCTGACCGGACTGAATTCAGCAGTAGCCCGGCAAAGAATGAACGCCAACACGCCAAGGCGGTCATGTGCAAGCCAGAAAATTGCACCGCAGAGAGCGCAAAGATAATGATTTTTCTCTGCGCTCTCTGCGGTTGACTGGTTTCTAGACGCGGATGCCCGTGCGCAGCGCGGTAACGCCGTCGCGGAGCAGTTTGGCGCGCCGCGCGATCACATCGAGCGGGGTGCTGCCGTTGCCGGTCAGCCAGCCCGCCATGCCGCACGCGACCGCCCCGGCCTTGAGAAAGTCGAACGAGTTGGTGTCATCGGTGCCGCCGTTGCACATGAAGTTGATGTGATCGAGCGGACCGCGGAGCGCCTTGAAGTAGTCCAGCCCGAGCGGGCCGCTCGGGAACAGCTTGAGGAGCTTGACGCCTGTGCTCCACGCGTCGACGGCCTCGGTCGGCGTCATCACGCCGGGCACGACGAGAATGTCATGCTCCAGGACGTACTCGACAACGGCGCGGCTGAACGACGGCGCGACGACGAAATCCGCGCCCGCGTCGAGCACCTGCCGCGCCATCTCGACATCCAGCACGGTGCCCATGCCGACGACGGCGTTGTCCCCATAGATGTGCTTGATGGCTTGCATAGCTTCGATAGCTTGCGGGGAATTCATGGTGAGTTCAAAGACGTTGATGCGGCCGCTTTCCACGAGGACGTGCGCCACTTCGACGGCGGTGGTTGGCACAAAGTTGCCGCGCATCCCCGCCATGAAGGCGCATTCGGCAATGCGATCGTACGCCGTTTGGCTGTTCATGAGCTATACACTCCTAATCCGGTTGCAGCGCGTGGGAGTATATAGGAAGGCGGGCGGCTTGGCGACTCTAGACTGCGTACTGCCAGACTTCTTCACCGGCGAGCACGCGGCGAATAATTTCACCAAACAGCCGCTTCGGCAGGGGTTTCGCGAGATAGGCCGCGAAGCCGACTCTTTGCACCGGTTCAATCATATCGTCGACGGCCTGCTGCCCGATGATGATAATCGGGATAGCGCTGAGCTGCCGATCTCGGAGGATGAGCTGTCCAAGCGTGATACCATCGCCATAGGGGAGGTCAGTGTTGAGGAGGATGAAGTCGGGGTGCGGCTGCATCGCACGCAGTTGTTCTAGTACATTGGCACCCGTCATGTTGCGCTTGTAGTTGATTCCGAGATCACGCAGCAGACCAGAGATCACAGTTAAGCTGTGAGCATCACCTTCAATCACAAAGGCTAGGGTAGTCTCCATCTGCACCGCAATCGCTCCAGAGAGGGGGGTATGGAGTGGTGTGAGCGGCGGTTCCCCATCTAATCGTTTACCGAAATTCTCAATACAATTATGCCTTACAATTTGCGTTTTAGCATAGAGATTTGGTAACAACGGCCGCAAAATTCATGAATTTCATAAAGTTATTACATCTTACCTGACGCGAGGTGGAAAAAGGCATTAGGAATAGTTGACATTGACTGACTGGATTGTGAGAAATGTCATATGTATTAACGCTTATGTGATGTCCGCCGTGCTAAATATCGTTGATAGCAAGGTGTGACGAAGGCGCGCTCCGCGATCAGGATGGAGCATCAATGGTCATGATGCAGGGACTGATCGCCGTGCCGGGCAGGCGGCGGCGAATGGTTGGGAAAATCCGACGAACGACGGACGAGCCTTCGGCGTTTCTTGGCTATAATGGGACTTAGAGCAGCGGCTTTTTGTCAGCCTTATGGAAACTAAACGACCTTGACTGAAGAAACCAAACGTGTCATCAAGGGATATGAACTCCGCGAAAAGATCGGTGCGGGGGGATTCGGTGCCGTGTATCGGGCAGCGCAGCCCGCGGTGGGACGCGAAGTCGCCATCAAAGTGATTCTGGCGGAACACGCCAACCAACCGGAGTTCATCCGGCGTTTTGAAACGGAAGCGCAGCTCGTGGCGCGGCTGGAACATCCACACATTGTGCCGCTCTACGATTACTGGCGAGAGCCGGACGGCGCGTATCTGGTGATGCGTTTTCTGCGTGGTGGCAGTTTACGCGCCTCGATTCGCGCGGGTGGCCCGTGGCAGCCCGAAAGCACGTCGCTCATGCTGGATCAGGTGGCGGCGGCGCTGACCGTCGCGCATCGCAGCGGCGTGATTCACCGGGATTTGAAACCAGACAACATTTTGCTCGACGAGGAAGGCAACGCTTACCTCGCCGATTTTGGCATTGCGAAAGACCTCTCGACGGGCGACGCACCGCGCACCGCGCAGGTGATCGGTTCGCCCGACTACATGTCGCCGGAACAGGTGCGCGGCGAAACGCTCACGCCCGCCAGCGACATTTACAGCCTCGGCATTGTGCTCTATGAGACGCTGACCGGGGTGCGCCCCTTCCCCGACAACACGGCAACTGCCTTGATGCTCAAGCAGCTCAACGACCCGCTGCCGCCCGTGAGCATGAAGCGGCCGGATCTGCCGGAGGAAGTCGACGATGTGATTGCGCAGGCGACCGAGAAAGACCCGGCGAAGCGCTTCAAAGATGCGGTCGCGCTGGCGGTCGCGTTCCGGCGCGCCGTTGGGCTGACATCGGCCTTGAGCATGACGGATGCGTTGGCGGCGCGTCAGGGCGGACCCGCGACCGAAATGGTCACCGAAGAGGCGAATTTGCGCACGGTTGGTCCGCTGATCACGGGGCCGTCGACGCCCGCCACCGCAGGCGCGACTAACGCCCCGGTGCGCAACCCGTTCAAAGGGCTGCGCGCGTTCCAATCGGCGGATGCGGCAGATTTCTTCGGGCGCGACGCGCTGATCAACACGCTCCTCAGCCGCCTGAACGCGGAAGGCGATACCTCGCGCTTCCTCGCGGTGGTCGGGCCGAGCGGGTCGGGCAAATCGAGCGTGGTCAAAGCCGGTTTGCTGCCCAAAATCCGCGCGGGCGCGCTTGAAGGCTCGGATCGCTGGTTCATCGTGGAGATGACGCCCGGCGCGCGTCCGTTTGAAGAACTCGAAATTGCGCTGCTGCGCATTGCAGTCAACCCGCCGACGAGCCTGATGGAGCAGATGCAGGCCGATGAGCGCGGGCTGCTGCGCGCGGTCAGCCGCGTGCTGCCCTCCGCCGACAGCACGCTCGTGCTGGTGATCGACCAGTTTGAAGAGGTGTTCACGCAGCTCGAAAACGAGGCGGTGCGCCGCCAGTTTTTGACCAGCCTGCTCACGGCGATTCAGGAATCGCGCGGCAACCTGCGCGTGATCATGACACTGCGCGCCGACTTCTACGATAAGCCGCTGCTGTACGCGGATTTCGGGCATTTGTTCCGGCGCTGCACCGAAGTGGTGCTGCCGCTCAACCGCGAAGAACTTAACGAGGCGATCACCAAGCCCGCGCGGATGGCGAATCTCAACCTCGAACCGGGGTTGGTCGAAGCGATCACCAAAGATGTGGGCGAACAGCCGGGGGCGCTGCCTCTGCTGCAGTACGCGCTGACCGAACTCTACCAGCGGCGGCGCGGCAACCTGCTCACGCTGGATGCGTACCACGAAATCAATGGCGCGATGGGCGCGCTCGCCCGCCGGGCCGAGCAGACCTTCCTCGAATTGGACGAGACGTGCCAGAAGGCCGCGCGGCAGATCTTCCTGCGCTTGGTCACGCTGGGCGAAGGCACGGAAGATACCCGGCGGCGTGTGCGGCAGGATGAGCTCATGTCGCTGACGGCGGCGGACAACACCGCCGTGCAAAACGTGCTGGATACCTACGGTAAATATCGCCTGCTGACGTTTGACCGCGACCCGCTGACGCGCGTGCCGACGGTCGAAGTGGCGCATGAGGCGCTCATTCGCTCGTGGGATCGGCTGAAGAGCTGGTTGAACACGAGCCGCGAATCGATGCGCTTGCAGCGTGGCCTGGCGCTGGCGGCGGAAGAATGGCGGCGCAACAACCGCGATGCGGGTTATCTGATGAGCGGCACGCGCCTGAGCCAATTCGAAGAATGGGCGGCGGGTACGGATGTCGCGCTCTCTGCGGAAGAACGCGCCTACCTCGAAGCGAGTTTGACCGAACGCCAGCGGGTCGACGCGGCGGAAGAAGAACGCAAGCGCCGGGAAGCCTTGATCGCGCGGCGCGCGCAGAACTTTGGCCGCGCGGCGGTCGTGCTGGGCGTGGTCGGCGTGCTGGCGGTCGTCGCGACGATCCTCGCGTTTGTGCAGGCCAACAGCGCTTCGCAGCAGGTGGCGACGGCGACGGTCGCGCAGGGGTTTGGCGATCTTCGATCAACAGACGGCGGTCGCGCAGGGCGTGACCGCGCAGGCGCAGGTCGCGGTGGTCGCGCAAACGCTGACCCCGGTCGCGCCGACGCTGACCGCGGTCGGTGGCACACTGGAAGCGGGTAATCAGCAGTTGGCGACGGCGGCGGCAGCGCAGGAAGAAGCGCGCGACATCGCCGCAACGGCGGGCGCGAATGCCGATTTTGCCAATCAAACACTCACCCCTATCCCGGCGACGCTGACGGCGGTCGGGGAACAGTTGGCGGCGGGCGTGATGCAGTTGAGCACGGCGACCGCCGCGTATGGCGAAGCGATCGCGCAGGTGGTGGAAGCGCAGGAGCAGGCGGCGAACGTCGCCGCGACGCTGACGCCGGTCGGACCGACGCTGACCGCGGTTGGGGCGACGCTGGAAGCGGGTAATCAGCAGTTGGCGACGGCCGCCGCCGCGCAGTTCCAGGCGGAAGCCTTAGCGGGTACAGCGCAGGCGCAGTCCGTGGAGATCGCCGCGCTGCTCACACCCGTCCCGGTCACGCTGACGGCGGTCGCGCAGCAGGTCGAACGCGGCGAAACCCGCGCCGAGGCGCTGCGCCTGGTCTCTGAAGGTAATGCGCTCCTGCAGGGCGAAGACGGCAACGCCGAACTCGCCGCTATGTTGAGCATTCGCGCCCTCAACATCGAATATCAACCGCTGGCCGACGATGTGCTGGTCGCGGCGTCCAACCGCCTGTTCACTCGCCAGATGTTCGGTGATAACAGCACGGTCAACTGGTATGCGTCGCTCTCCCCGGATGGTCGCCTTGCGGTGACGGCGGGTGGCGACAGCGCGCTCCGCGTGTATGACGCGAGCAACGGCATGCTGCTGCGCACCATCCCCGGCCCGAACACGCCATGGAGCGTCGTCTTTTCGCCGGATGGTCAGACGATTCTGGCCGGCTTTGGTGGTGGGTCGGCCATCATCTACGATACGGCGACCGGTGCCGAGATCCGCGAGTTCAGCGGGCATAATGATGCCGTCTTCAGCGCGGCTTTCTCCGCGGATGGCGCGCGCATTGTGACGGGCAGCGCGGACAACACCGCGATGATCTGGGAAGTCGCGACCGGACGGCGCTTAGAAACGCTGACCGGGCACGTCAACATGATTTACAACGTCGCCTTCTCGCCCGATGGCACCAAGGTGGCGACAGCCAGCCGCGATACGTCCGCAAAAATCTGGGATGCGAATACAGGTGAAATACTGTTCAACCTGTTCGGGCATACCAATTCGGTGTATGGCGTAGCCTTCTCACCAAATGGGCGCTTCCTGTTGACAGGTGGCTATGACGACGTCGCGCTGCTGTGGGATGTGGCGACCGGACGCGAACTGCGCCGCCTCGAAGGCCATACGAGCGGCATCCTCAATGTGGCGTTCTCGCCGGATGGCCGCACAGTGGCGACGGTCAGCGAAGACCGCACCGCGCGCCTGTGGGATATTGAACGGCGCACGGAAATTCGGCGGTTGACCGGGCACACCGACTCGATCTGGAGCGTGAATTTCTCGCACGACGGGCGCTTCGTGATCACGGCGAGCAGCGACGGCACCAGCCGCCTGTGGGATGCGTCGCCCGCGTTTGTGCCGCATCAGTTCCTTGGGCACACCGGCGAACTGCTGGCGATTGATGTATCGCCGGATGGCCGCGTGATCGCCACGGGCGGCGACGATAACACCGTGCGCCTGTGGGATCGCGAGAACCAATCAGCAGCTCGCGGTCATTAACCATTCCAATTGGATTCGCACGGTGGCGTTTTCGCCCGATGGCCGCCTGCTGGCGACGGGGTCGGATGATACGCGGTGCGCATGGGATGTGGCGCGACCGGCATCGAACTCGTGAGCATGGGCAGCCGGCAGGGCGTCGTCTACGATGTCGATTGGTCGGGAGATGGCACGCGCCTCGTCGCCGCGTATGAAGGCGGCCTGGTCACCGTGTGGGATGCGCTGACTGGCGCGGCGATCTTCACGGTCGACTCGGGCGGCACCTCCGCGAATGCCAGCGCCTACGCGCCGGATGGACAAACCTTCGCGGCGGGCACCAATGATGGCAGCGTCGTGCTGTGGGATGCGGTTACCGGCACTCAGTTGGCGATCTTCAGCGGTCACGAGAACACCGTCTTCGCTGGATTATACGGCGGACAGCCGCTACCTGCTGGAGCAGCAGCGGTGACACCACCGTGCGCAAATGGGATGTGCAGACGGGTGAAAACGTGCTGCGCATCACCGGGCACACCGGGACGATCTGGTCGCTGATGGCCGCGCTGGATAACCGCTATGTGGTGAGCAGCAGCAGCGATAACACGGTGCGCCTGTGGAACGCGCAGACGGGCGCAGAACTGCGCCGCTTCAGCGGGCATACGGGCGCGGTGTGGGGCGTCGCCATGACTGACGACAGCCGCTTCGTGCTGAGCGCGAGCCGCGACGGATCGGCGCGTTTGTGGGATGTGAACGTTGACGACACGATCAGCTATGTGTGCTCGCGGCTGCGGCGCGAATTCACCGCCGCGGAACGCGAACAGTTCCAGATTTTCGATCAACAGCCGACGTGCCCGCAGTTTGCGCCGGTGTCGGTGGTTATGCTGCCCACGCCGACGGCGACGGTCAACTGCCACCGACCTCGACGCTCCCCCGGTCTTCGCGACCGAAGTCGCGCAGGCGGCGGCCGCAGATCTCGCCGCGCTCGACATAAACCGGGATGCGGTGCGCGTGTTCGGCCCGGCGGGTGGCGCGCTGGCGCACAACCCGACTTCGTCGTCGGTGGTGCAGAGCGCCGCTCCCGTAAGCGTATTGGACTTCGTCGCGCAGGTGTCGTTCACCGTGCCGTATCGCGGCGATTGGGACTTCGCTTACTTCTTCCGCCAGAACGACAGCGGGCACTACCGCCTGATCGTCGACTCCAACCGCGACTATGCGCTCATTCGCTATGACGTATCGACGGGGACGCTCACCGACCCGCTCAAATCCGGGCGCGTTGAGGGCGTGTGGAACACCAACGAAGGCGAAACGAACACGCTCCAACTGATCGTGATCAACGACAAGGCGGATTTGTACGCCAATGGCGAATACGTCACGCGCTTTGAAGTGGGCGACCGCACCAGCGCCGGGTCGGTTTCGGTGGTGACGGCGGCCTACAGCGGGTTATTCGCGGACGGGCGCGGTCACGCAGTACGACGATTTCACGGTGTGGTCGCTGGATGAACAGGTGGCCGCCGTGGTGAGCGCACCGACGTGGACGCCAATCCCCGCCTACGCGACGCAGGCGGCGTTCTCCGGCACGGCGACCTACATCGCGCCAACGCAGATCGCGCAGGCGCGCGCCACCGCTGAAGCGGTCAGCGCGGGCTCGGTGCCGATCTTCGGGCCGATGAATGGCAGTCTGGTGCACGAGGCGGACAGCGCCGCCAATGTGTCGGCGTTTGTGCAGCCCGCCGATTTTGTCGCCGAAGTCCGCTTCTACAACCCGTACGGGCGGGCGCGCGGGGATTGGGATTTCGCGCTCGACTTCCGCTTCAACGATGATGGGAGTCACAGCCTCGTGATCGGTTCGGATCTCGTCTGGGAATTTGAGACGCAGGTCGGGGATCGGCAGTCGTCCGTGAGCGGTCAGTTGACGAACCTCAACATCAGCGAAGGCGGCGCGAATACGCTGCGCGTGGTCGCGCAAGGGGCGAGCGGTGCGTTCTACTTGAATGGGGAGTTCATCACCACGCTGGATCTGTCCGCGAACGTGGCCCCCGGCGAGATCGCGGTGGTGGCCGGGTACTATGACGGCTACCGCGCCGTGGGCGAAGTGACGCGCTTCGAAGATTTCACCATTTGGTCGCCGCTCAATGTGGCGATCACGCCGACGCCGCCGCCCGCGGTTGAAGCGCCGGCGCAGCGCGGTCAGAACGCAGGCTCGCTGACCATTGGCACGCGTGACTCGTGGACGTACACGGCGCGCGGCGGCGAAATCATTGACCTGTACACCGAAGCCGAGTGGGACACGGTGCTGGCGCTGATCGCCCCGGATGGCCGCATCCTCGCGCTGAACGACGACTCGGTACGCGGCGGCCTGACCTCGCTCATCGAACGCTTCACGTTCCCGATTGCGGGCGATTACCGCATCGAAGTGCGCGGCTACGCGGACGAGGAAGGCGGCGCGTACAAGCTGTGGATCATTGATCCGCCCGCGGCGACGCCCACACCATCACCGGAACCGACCGTCCCGCCCGCCGGTACGCTCGAAATCGGCAGCAACGGCGGCGAGATCGCGATCGGCGATGGCGATGTGTGGCTGTTCGAAGGCCGCGCGGGACAAACGATCACGTTTGACATCGACGCCAGTTGGGACACGACGCTGACGATCTATCGCGAGAACGGTCTGGTGCTGGCGGCCAACGATGATGATCCGGGCGGCGGCACGTCCAGCTATATCGAAGAGCTGGTGCTGCCTGCGACCGAAATCTACCGGGTGGAAGTGCGCAGCTACAACGATCAATCGGGCGGGCGTTATGTGCTCAAGCTGATTGAGTCATAAAGGGTGCGGCGGGGCTGCGGCAAGGTAAGCAAGGGTTGGGGTCGGTTTGAAATTTGCGGACGCATTTATCGCGTCCCTACACAAGCGCCGCTCTCGTAGGGACGCAATTCATTGCGTCTGCTGTCGCGGCGCGGATTTCACGCTATCGACTGTGCAGGCGGCAGGCCTTGCCCCGGCGGAAATGCGCGCATGAATAGCTGGCGAGAGGCGCTGGGGTGTAGGGGCAGACCTCTGTGTCTGCCCGGTTTTGGGCGCACACACAGGTGCGCCCCTACGAGAAATTTGCGAATATTCGGATGACATGTGGAACTCCGCAGCCCAATCCTTCGTTCACCGAATTGAGGGAAGCTGCCGGGGTGGTGGACCATTGATAACGGGCACGGACGCGCTGTAGGGGGAACATTGGCGGACAAAACGTGTGCGAACTGCGGCGCGACGATCCCGGCGGGGGCGACGCGCTGCCCAAACTGCGGCACGCAGTTGACAGTGACACTCGGCGCGCATCAGACGCAGGCCTTCCTGCAGATCGCGCCGGATAACGGCAAGGCGTTCACAGTAGCACTGCTGGAGTCGACGGTCCATATTGGCAGCGACCCGGCACAGGAAGTCTCTTTGCAGGCGCGGGGGATTGCGCCGCGCATGGCGCGCTTATCCAGCGAGGGCGCGAGCTTTCGCCTGTTCGACCTGAGCAACTACCCCGGCGATGTCAAAGTCAACGACCAGATCATCGACGATGCGCTGCTCAAGAACGGTGACCGTATCCGTTTGCAGGATGGCACCGGGATCGGTGTGACGCTCACCTTCATCAACCCGCAGGAGATGGCGGCCGCACCCGTTGAGCGCAAGACTTACACGCTGACCGATCAGCCGTTCACCATCGGGCGCAACCCGAATTCGGCGCTGTATCTTGATGCGCTGGCGGTCTCGTGGAACCATGCGCAGATCGTCAAACGCGGCAACGACTTCGTGCTGACCGACTTCGGCAGTTCGAATGGCACCTATGTCAACGACGAGAAGATCACACGCCCGGTCGAACTGCACGACGACGATGTGATCCGCGTGGAACAGGTGCTGCTCACCTTCAAAGATGGCACGCTCTGGCAGTCGTCCACCATCCAGAACTTCGACATGGACGGTATGAACCTGCAAATGCAGGTGCAGAGCGGACGCATCCGGCGGCGGGCGGTTAACCTGCTCAACGACGTGTCGCTCTCGCTCGATCCGAACGAATTCGTCGCCATCATCGGCGGCAGCGGTTCGGGCAAATCGACGCTGCTGCGCGCGCTCAACGGCGCGAATCAGGCGACGGGCGGGCAGGTGCTGGTCAACGGCGATAACCTGTACGCCAACTACGAACTCTACCAACCGGTGATCGGCTATGTGCCGCAAACCGACATCGTGCAGAGCAACCTGACCGTGCGCGAAACGCTCACGTTTGGGGCGCGTATGCGTTTCCCGAATGAGCCGGAAGTCTCGCGCGTGCAGCGTGTCGACCGCGTGATCGAGCAGTTACAGCTCAAAGAGTCGCAGGCGACGCTGGTCGGGCGCTTGAGCGGCGGGCAGAAGAAGCGCGTCTCGATTGCGATGGAATTGATGGCCGAGCCGCATCTGCTGTTCATGGATGAGCCATCGTCCGGCCTCGACCCCGGCCTCGACCGGAGCATGATGGAAACGCTGCGGAGGCTGGCGAGCCGCGGCAACATCGTCGTGGTGGTGACGCATACCACGCTCAACATCGGCATGTGCGACAAGCTGGCGATCATGTCGCGCGGCTACCTCACGTTCTACGGCCCGCCGAAAGAGGCGCTCGCCTTCTTCGGCGTGCGCGATTACACCGAGCTGTATAACCGCGTGCTGCACGCGCCGGATACCCGCGCCAGCCGCGACATCGACCCGAAAGAGGCGGCGCGCCTGTGGTCGGACGCGTTCAAGAAGACCGCCTACTACGAGCAGTTTGTCATCAAGCGGCAAGCGCCCACGCCCGCCGAAATGTCGGCGAAGAACAGCGTGCTCTCCAATCAACGGCTGCAGCGGCGGCGGCGCGGTTCGTTCGGGCAGCAGGCGCAGACGCTCGTCGCGCGCACGTTGGCGCTGGCTCTGCGCGACTTCCGCACGCTGATCGCGCTGCTGGTGGTGCTGCCGCTGGTGGGGTTGTTCCTCGGCTTGATCAGTTGGGACAAGGTCGATAACACACGCGGGCAAATGCTCATCGACCGCTTTGAGAACGAGGCCGCGCTGCGATCCTTCTTCGACCGCCTGCCGCTCAGTGAAGTGAGCGCGCCGCCGGAAGATACCCTCGCCGAGGCGACGCCCGAAGCCGCGCCTACCCAACAATCCCGCGCAGATCGGCGGCGGAATGAGAACGCCGCGGCGCAGGGCGGCACCGCCGCACCCTCGGTGCGCAGCACGGCGACCTACATCCCGGCGAATGAAGCCCAGCGCTTACTGTTCATGTTGGCGCTGTCGGTGGCGCTGCTCGGCATTTTCGCGGCAGCCTACACCATCGTCGAAGAGAAGACGCTGTTTTTGCGCGAACACATGGCGAATCTGCGGATCGCGCCGTATCTCACCTCGAAGGTGGTGGTGTACGGCATCTTCTCGCTGTTTAGCTGCTTCCTCGCGATGATCGCGCTGTCGGTCGGCGTGGTGCTGCCGGAACAGGGCGTGCTGCTGTGGGGGCCGCTGGAGATCTTCATCACCTTGGCGCTGACCTCGCTGGCGGGCGTGAGCATCGGTTTGCTGATCTCCGCGCTCAACCGGCAGGTCAATGCGGTGACGTATCTCGTGTTGTTTGTGCTGTTCGTGCAGATTTTGCTGCCGGGCGTGCTCTTCCCGATGGAAGGCGCGCTGGAAGTGCCCAGCCGCCTGACGATCACGCGCTGGTCGCTGGAGGCGCTCGGCGCGACCGCGCACATGGTCGAACGGGATGCGGAGAGCCATTTCGTCGTGGAGGTCATGCCGGTCAACCCGCGTACCAATTTGCCGCTGGTCGGCGCGCCCGCTGCGCGGCAGGCGTACCGCGCGCCGACGGCGTTGAGCGTCGATTACCCGACGACCGCCAATGGTCTGCTGGTGCATTGGGGGGTGCTGGCGGCATTTTCTATCGTGTTTCTGCTCGGCGCGGGGCGCGCGCTGGACCGGAATGAGAGTTTTTAGGGTGGTATTGGGGCAAGGCATAGGTATTTCAAACCTCACCCCCAACCCCTCTCCTAGAGGAGAGGGGAGACAAGCAGGATTCTTAAGTCCCCTCGCCCTTGGGAGAGGGGATTTAGGGGTGAGGTTGGCCTTCGCCCTACGTTTTAGATGCAATGCATAGATCCAGACTGAGACAGTCATTTCTCAAGGAGATGCTCGTGATGCGTAAACGTGTGCTCGTACTTATCATGGCGCTGATCGCGGTGCTGGCGCTGCTGCCCGTCAGCGCGCAGGAAGCGACCCCGACGCCGGGGATCGGCATTCGCCCGGTCAACCCGACGCCGACCCCCCAGCCGCCCGTCGTCACGCCCATCGGTCCCGGTGAGGCGCGCACCATTCGGGGGACACCGGTCGCGCCCCGGGAATTCACGCCGCCACCTACACTCGATGATTTATTCGCGGCGTACCCGGATTTGCAGCCGTATATCGAAGAACTGGAAGGCGCGCTGGTTGAGGACATCGACTTCAGCCTGCTGTACGAGCGGATCGTCACGATCTTCGAGGAGCAGGGCGGGACGGGGCTGGCCGTCTTCCTGACCGACAGCGGCATCATGGAAAAGCTCGGCTTGCCGCTCAGCTATCTCGATCTACTGACCGAATACGACGAGACCGGCCTTGCGGGTGTCGAAGAACTGGCGCTGGCCCGCGGCATCATCAACGACTTTAACGAACTGGTCGGCTATCTGGCGATTGACGACGAAGCCAATGTGCCGCAGGTGACCGACGCGCTGATCGGCTTGGGCGTCACGGTCTACGACTACCTGCAGAACACGGGCGAACTCGAAATCGGCGTGCCGTTGGACATTCTGGCGCAGTACCAGACGCCCGGTACCTTGATCGAATATCTCGTCACGGTTGCCAACGTGCCGCATGTGGTCGGCTTCCGCGGCCCAATCGGCAGCTTGCCCACCGATTTCAATCTGCAAATCGACTCGGTCAACGGCGATTACGTCAACACGGATGACTGGAATAAGTCCGGTTTCACGGGCGAGGGTATCCGCATCGGCGTGCTGGATGTCGGCGGTTTCGCGGGCATCGCCACCCAGATTCAGGCGGGCGAACTGCCACGCAGCGTCGTCGGCAACTATGACCTCGACGATCTGGAATTCACGCCCTCCGATCACGGGACGGCGTGCGCCATCGTGATTCACCGCGTCGTGCCGGATGCCGAATTGTTCGTCGCCTACTATGATGGCACGGACAGCGCGTTCCTCGACGCGCTGGAATTCTTCGCGGACAACGATGTCGACATCGTGAGCTATTCGGGCGGTTCGTCGGTGGGTCCGCGCGATGGCACGTGGGGACAGGCCGTGTGGGTCAATGAATTCGTGCGCGACACGGGCACGCTGTGGGTGAATTCGGCGGGCAACGAAGCGCTGGCGCACAGTATGTGGTACTTCAATCCCGGCGATGATGGCTGGCACGATTTCGGCAACGGCGAATACTGGATGCCGTTTATGGCGAATGGCTTCTTCACGATGATCGCGCTCAACTGGAATGGCAATTGGGAGGGCAGCGAAGAGACGTTCTTCCGCTTCACGATTCAGGATGAAGCGGGCAATGAGGTCGCGTTCGCGTCCGAGCCCAAGAGCGGGCGGCGCAATGACTTCCCCTTCCAGTTCACCGCCTTTGAGACGGAACCCGGCGCGACTTACTATCTGGCGATTCAGGGTGGGCGCGGCGCAACAACCGACCATATTCTCGATATTTTCACCACGCGCGCGTATGTCGCCGATTGGGCGAATGTGCCGACCTACAGCGTGAGTATCCCCGGCGATGCAGCGTCCGCGCTGACGGTTGCCGCGACGGGACGCGAATCGGATCGACTGGAGGATTACAGCTCCGAAGGTCCGCGCATGGACAACGACAATAAGCCGGATATCGCCGCGCCGACGGGCGAACAGCTCCCCGGCTACGAAGATTCGTTTGGCTTCAACGGGACGTCGGGGTCGGCGCCGCTGGTGGCCGCCGCCGCCGCGCTGGTCATGCAGGCCTACCCGGATATGACGCAGGAAGAGGTCAAGGCGTTCCTGATTGAGAATGCGCGCGACCTCGGCGAGAACGGCTTTGATCCGCTGTTCGGTCATGGTCAGCTTGAAATGCCCGCGCCCGATGTCAACGGTTCGCGCGGTGCATTTGAACCGCGTTCGTCCGGGTCAGATGCGGCGGCGACCCTGCTTGACGCGAACGTACAGTTCGGAGTGAAGAGTCAGGGGCAGTTGGGCACGCAGGTGACGCTGTCGTTCCAGGTCGATAACATGCTCGATAAGGACATCGCTGCGGTGATCATCTTCACCGATGGCAACGGCGACGCACTGGAAGCGGCGGATGGTGATTATGAGCTGTTTGGCACGATTGGCACCGGCGAAATCTTCACCGTGCTGTATGACTCGTCGGTATTCAGCGATGTGGTGCTGTTCATCCCCAATGGCGTATTCGCGAATGTGCCGCGTGGGACACAGTTGAGCTACCAGTTAGCGATCATCGACCTGACCGATACGGATAACCTGAACTTCCTGTATATGAGCGATCCGATCACGGTGGAAACGTCATAAACTGACTTGAAAAGAGGCGCAGGACCCTGCGCCTCGACAAGACAGGTTTTCGTAGGGACGAGGCATGCCTCGTCCTTATTTGTTTATGTCAGGGAAGAATCGGCCAAGGCATGAAGTCATTTCAGCATCGGCATTTTGTCTAACCTCACCCCGTTGCGCTGCGCTCAACCGCCCCGCTCCAGAGGGCGAGGGGCAAGGGCACGGCGGGTGGTGTCCCTCTCCCCCGGAGAAGGACGGCTTGCGCAGCAAGCAGGGTGAGGTTGAATATTCTGACCAATTGTGAAATATGCTCACGCCTCGTCCTTTTTTACTGGTTTGAGGGTAAACTTATTTCGTAGGAACGCGCTGTTGCGCGTCCGTTTTACCCAGGATCTAGGCCTCGTCGGCGTCGTCGATCTCGTGCAGCAATGCCTCCAAAATGTCCGCCAGATCTTTGGCCGCGACCTCCAGCCCATCGCTGACGCCGAAGGCATGAGCGCGAAAGATGCCCGCCTGTGCCGGGTTGTCCCCCTGCTGGCGCGCCTCTTCGGCGAGCACGCGCCAATGTGCGATCAACTCGGTGAGACGGTGTCTGTCCATGCGGACATCTCTACTCCTGGAGCGGCTTAACTCGCTCGGGCTGGAACCAGTCGGTTTTGGACGGCAATGGCCACGGCTTCGGTTCGACTGGTCGTTTGTAGTTTGGCCAGAATATTGCTGACGTGCTTTTTCGCTGTCGAGTGGCTGATGTTCAGCTTTTCGGCGATCTGCACATTCGTCAGCCCCTTGATCATCATGGACAGCACTTCGCGTTCGCGCCCGGTCAGGTGGAAGTTGTCGGCGGTCGGGCGGTGTGTCGCGCTGACGAGTGCCTGCGCGGCTTCTCGGGCAAGTGTTGACTTGCCCTCGTAGGCGGCGAGGATGGCAGTGTTCAACTGGTCGACCGAGATGTTCTTGAGCAGGTAGCTGATCGCCCCCGCCTGAATGGTCGACTGCACGAGCTCCTCCTGCTCGAAGTTCGTCAGCGCGATCACCCGGGTGCTCGGAAAACGCTGCCGAATGGACCGGATGGTGTTGACACCGCTGGTCGCAGGCATGAGCAAGTCCATGATGACGATGTCCGGGTTGTAGCGCTGACACAAGGCCATCACATCGCTGCTGTTCGTCGCTTCGCCCACCAAATCCAGTTCGGGGCAGGCGCGGACAAAGACTGCCAAACCGCTTCTGAAAAGGTCGTGATCGTCGGCGATCACGACGCGGATTCGGGAAGCTTGAGTCATTCCGGTCTCCATTGCTGCTTAATTGCAAATATAATTATATCTGTATTTGGCCGAAACGTGCAACAGATGGGTGATTTTCTCAGTAACCATTAGGGTAATGTCGCTGGGTACCCAGGAAAACAAACAGCACGCCGGAGAGGAGGTCTCCGGCGGCGCGATGAATTCGATGAGAAAAGGGGGAGCGTTACTTGATGGGCGCGAGTGGGAGGCTGACGGTCACCTGCGTGTACTTGTCGACAACGGAGCGGATATCAAGCTTGCCGCCGTGGGCAGAGATAATGCGATGGGCGAGGTTCAAGCCCATGCCGATGCCCTGCTGCTCATAGCGTTCGCGGTCGATCTGCTGGAAGGCTTCGAGCGCGGCGGTCAGCTTCTCATCGGGGATACCGCGACCCCGGTCGGTGACGCTCACCCACACGCGGTTATCGGCGCGCCATTCGACCACTTCGACATCGGTGTTTTCTGGCGCGAAGCCGAGCGCGTTGGCGATGATTTCGGCGAACGCCTGCTTGAGGGCGGGCGGGTTGCACACGATCATGGCCTCGCGGTCACGGTCACGCATTTTGATGCCGACATTCGGCTGCTGCTGGTAGGCGAAGCGGCGGGCGAGGTTCGTCGACGGGATGAGCAGTTCCCACATCGACATGGTGATGCCGTTATCGCGGATGAGTTCCGGATTGAGCATGCCCGTTTCCAACTGCGTGATGAAGGCGAGCTGTTCCACCCGGTGACTGAGACGCTTGCTGCCCGCGTCAATGGTGCCGAGCAGTTCGGTCAGTTCGGCAGGTTCGAGGCTGTTGAGCTGGCGCGAAACGATTTCGACGACGGTGTTGATCGAAATCAACGGTGTACGCAGTTCGTGGGTCACCATGCGCGCCAACTGTTTCTTGACGTACTCCAGGCGCTGTTCCGCCTCTTCGACCATCTGGGTCTGGCGTTTGAGACGCGCAAAGATCGCCGTGAGCAGTTCGTGGGACGTGAAGGGCTTGGTGATGTAGTCGTCCGCGCCGAGTTCCATGCCATGCCGGAGCGCGCTGCGGTCAGACCGGGCGCTGAGGAAAATGAAGGGGACGTTGACGGTGGTGGGATTTTCCCGGACTCTTTCGAGGACTTCGAAGCCGTTCATGCCGGGCATCATGATGTCACAGATGATGAGATCTGGCGGGTCTTTCAACGCCAGTTCGACCCCCTGTACACCGTTGCTTGCACCCTGGACAGTGAACGACGTATATTGCAGGACTTCGGTAATGTCCTCCAGCAAATACCGCTCATCCTCGATGACCAAAATATACGTCATGGACGCATCCTTGCGACAAAGAATTACTCTAACATCCTAACATGAACCTCCAGTATAAATGTATAGATGTTATGAATTTTGCGTGAGGTCACAAGGCTTCCTTAATGTTTTCGGCAAGCTTACGATTAATGCCGGGCACCGCCGCCAACTGCTCGACTGAGGCCTGCCGAATGGCATCAATTGAGTTGCCGAACGCTTTAAGGAGCGCCTTGCGTTTAGTCGGGCCGACGCCGGGAATGGTCTCTAGCTGACTCGCCATGCCGAGCTTCGTGCGGCGGGCACGATGACTGGTGATAGCGTAGCGGTGCGCTTCATCGCGCACGCGCTGCACGAGGAACAATGCGTCGCTGCGGCGCGGCAGAATCACCGGAATGGGGTTGTGCGGCAGGTAGATCTCTTCGAACTGCTTGGCGAGGGAGACGACCGGTACTTTGTCGGTCAGCTCGAATTCGCGCAGCACTTCCACGGCGACGCCAAGCTGACCTTTGCCGCCGTCGATCATGAGCAGGTCAGGGAGTATGCGCCACGTCTCGTCCTTGTCCTCTTTGCCGACGAGGCGCGGCGTCGGGTTCTCCTGCGCTTCCTTCCAGCGGGCAAAGCGGCGGGTGAGCGCCTCGCGCATCGACTGGTAATCGTCTGACCCGGCATGTGTCACCGTGCGGATGTTGAAGCGGCGGTATTCGTCCTTTTTGGGCGTACCCTGCACAAACATGACGCGGCTGGCGACGATGGCCGTGCCCTGCGTCGTGCTGATGTCATAGCATTCGATGCGGACCGGCGGCGTGGGCAAATCGAGCGCGGTTTGCAGCTCTTTGATGGCTGTTTCGTGCTTGTGCGAATCGGCTTCCCACTGGGCGCGGAGCATGTGCAGCGTCTCTTTGGCGTTCTCTTCCGCGACGTTGAGGATTTGCCGCTTGTCGCCCTTCTTCGGCACGGTGATCGTGACGCGCTCTCCGCTACGACGGCTCTTCAACCAGCTTTGAATGATGCGCGCCTCTTCGATGTTCTGCGGGAGCACGACTTCCGCCGGGACTTCGGCGCTCGTGCTGTAGAAGCGCTTGATGAATTCGCCGAGCACTTCGGCATCGGTTTCGCCTTCGGTCGCTTCGAGCGAACGGGCATCGCTGCCGATCAGCTTGCCATTGCGCACGAACAGAATCTGCACGACGGTCTCGTCTTTGTCGCGGGCGAGCGCGATCACATCCTGATCGATGAAGTCGCTGTTCACCGCCTTGTGCTGCCGGGTGATGTATTCGATGGCGCGCAGTTGATCGCGCAGGGCGGCGGCGCGCTCAAAGTTGAGATTTTCGGCGGCGGCGTTCATCTCCAACTGGAGGCGGGCGACCACGCCTTCCGACTTGCCACCGAGCACGTCCATGAGTTCGGCGATCATGGCGCGGTACTGTTCCTGATTCACGGCGCCGATGCACGGCGCGACGCACAGCTTGATGTCGTAGAACAGGCAGGGGCGCGGGTCGTTCCCGGTGATCACGCGGTCGCAGGTGAGGTAGGGGAACACTTTGCGCAGCGATTGCAGTGTGTTCTGCACCGCCCACATGGCGACGTACGGCCCGAAGTAGCGGCTGCCATCGTTGGCGATGCGGCGCGTCGTCTCGACTTTGGGGAACGGTTCGTTCCAGTTGATTTTGATATACGGGTACTTCTTGTCGTCTTTGAGCGCGATGTTGTAGTGCGGGCGGTGGCGCTTGATGAGCGTTTCTTCGAGGATGAGCGCCTTGATTTCGTTCTCTTCGACGATGAAATCAATATCGCGGATGTTCTCGCGGAGGCGCAGCGTTTTGGGGTTATCCTCCGCGCTGGCGTTGAAGTAGCTGCGCACACGGTTGCGCAGCTTTTTCGCCTTGCCCACATAGATGATCGTGCCCTGATCGTCCTTCATCAGATAGACGCCGGGCTTCATCGGTAGATTGCGCAGAATCGTCTGAATGTGCTCGGAAGGTGTGAAAGTCATAGGGTTTTAGGATAGCTATAGTTGAAATTGTGTTCTAATTATACCGTGTTTACAGGCGATCAAGCAGAGGGATTTTGGTCGCAGTCTGCATGTCATTGATGAGAAATTGCCCGATAGCGATCGGGTGATCGTGCTATAATCGCGCGGTAGAGTCAGCGATAGAGGCAAACGGTTCGATGCACATTCCAGTACTGCGCGATGCGGTGATTGCGGGGTTGATTCCTGAAGGGCCGATTGAGCGGGCAATTGACGGCACGCTCGGCGCGGGCGGGCACACGGCGGCGCTGCTCGATGCGGGCGCGGCGCACGTGCTCGGCCTGGACCGCGACCCGATGGCAATCAGCCTCGCGACGGCCAACCTCGCGCCGTATGGCGAGCGCGTGCAGATCGCGCACGCCAGCTACACGGATATGCGTGAACAGGCGCGGCTGCTCGGCTGGAAACACGTGGACGCTATCCTGATGGATCTCGGTGTGTCGTCGATGCAACTGGATACGCCGGAGCGCGGTTTCGCGTTTCGCCATGAGGGCGCGCTCGACATGCGCTTCGACCCGACCGACATGGGCGATACGGCGGCGGATCTGGTCAACACGCTGGAAGCGGACGAACTGGCCGACATCTTCTACCAGTACGGCGAAGAACGCGACTCGCGCCGCATCGCGCGGGCGGTCGTCAAGCATCGACCGTACGCGACGACCAAGCAGCTCGCCGAGGTGATCGCGGCGGCGGCGCGGCACGACCCGAGAGAGAAGATTCACCCGGCGACGCGGGCGTTTCAGGCGCTGCGCATCGCCGTCAACGACGAGTTGAACGTGGTCGCGAGCGTGATCCCGACCGCTATCAATCTGCTCAAGCCGGGCGGGCGACTGGCGATCATCAGCTTTCACAGTCTCGAAGATCGCATCGTCAAAGAGGCGTTTAAGCTGGCGGCGACCGACTGTATTTGCCCGCCCAAAGTGCCGATCTGCGTGTGCGGGCATCATGCGAGCGTCAAGCTGATCACGCGCAAGCCGCTGATTGCAGATGAAGCGGAAATCGCGCAGAATCCCAGAAGCCGGAGCGCGAAGCTGAGGATAGTGGAGAAGTTAAAAGGGGAAAGTTAA
Organism: Candidatus Flexifilum breve; assembly: GCA_016717205.1. Classification (GTDB taxonomy): domain Bacteria; phylum Chloroflexota; class Anaerolineae; order Aggregatilineales; family Phototrophicaceae; genus Flexifilum; species Flexifilum breve. The sequence continues at coordinate 1,363,228 of JADKGC010000001.1, read as the reverse complement.
AAGTAAAAGACGGGAATGTTCTACTTTAGACTTGTCCCTTTTAAATGTAGAGGCGCACCCGGGTGTGCGCCCACAACTGGGCAGACACATAGGTCTGCCCCTACACCATGATTTTCGAGAAGGTGCTTGAGTTGGGTTGATGAGAAGGTAAAAGACGACTGTTAAAAGCGAATGTCAAGCACAGCGACCTTACCTTTTAACTTGTCACTTTTAACTTTTAACTGCTTGGATTTTGACCTATGGCGAACTGGATTGAACACACTCTTGATCGGTCACGATGGCGACCGCAGCGGCAGGTGATCGCGCTGGCGACGCTCGGCCTGTTCGTGCTGATCATCATCGGCGCGCTGTATCTGTCGCAGTCGTCGGCGGCCTCGACGCTCGGTCGCCAGCTCGAAGATATGCTGGCGGAACGCGACGAGCTGCAGCAGGAAAACGAACAGATCCGCGGCGAAATCGCCATTTTGCAGAGTATGCCCCGCCTGCAAGGGCGGGCGAACGAGATGGGTTTCGTTCCGGCAGATGCAGCCGATATCCGCTATATTGTGATCGACGGCTACAACCCGGATACGACCTCCGCGCCGATCGAGATCGAGGTGGAAGCCGAGCCGCTGCCCGAGTATGACGAGACGTTCGGCGGGTGGTTGCAGCAGCAGTGGGACGCCTTCCGCATTCAAGTCGAAGGTTTCACCACACGCACGCAGGCGGCATCTGGACAGTAGAGCGGACCCCACCCCCGGCCCGTCCCCGAATTCGGGGACGGGCGAGAGATGAAGGCTCGCCAAACGGAATTCGTTTTTGTAGGGACGCGATAAATCGCGTCCGCCGACATGAGGCAGTAAAACGTGAGGCAGGTTAGGGGGTAATTAAGTTTCCTGAACTGCAAACCTCACCCCTGGCCCCTCTCCTACAGGAGAGGGGGAAAAGCTAATGAGTTGGATTGGTGATCAAACTATGAGCACGACGAGTCTGCCCCAACAGCAAGATATTTTCCGCAAGCGTCTGCCGTTCGTGGTCGTCGGGCTGGTGCTGGCCAGTCTGGTGCTGCTCGGACGCTTGGCGTCGTTCCAACTGCCGCTCGATCCGACGGTCGAAACCTATCTCACGCAGCTCCGCGACAGCAGCTACGGGCGCACGCTGGAACTGGCGGCGGCGCGCGGCAACATCTACGACCGGCATGGCGAAGTACTGGCCGTCAATACGTTGGAATATCGCGTGGGCGTCAGCCCGAATCTCGTGTCGAACGCGCGCGAAGATGCGACCCGCATTGCCGCGATCCTCGGCGTGCCGGAACTGCAGGTCTATGAGGCGCTGACGAGTGATGAACTGTGGGTTCCGTTCCCGGATCTGATCTCGGCGGAGAAGGCGGCGCGTCTGCGTGAACTGGATTTGAACGAAATCGATATGGAAGCCGTGCCGCGCCGCAGCTATCCGCAAGGCCCGGTCGGTGCGCAGTTGATCGGCTTTGTCGGCGGCGACCTGATCGGTTACTTCGGTGTGGAAGGCTACTACAACGAGCAGTTAGAAGGCCGCGTGCAGGAACGCGAAGTGAGCAACATCCCCTTCGAAGTGCCGAGCGTTGATGTGCATGAAGATCGCGGCAGCGACATCATTTTGACGATTGACCGCGATGTGCAGTACATTGCCGAAAGCGAACTACTCGGCGCGATCAGCACGTCCGGCGCGACCGCGGGAACGATTCTCGTCATGAACCCGCGCAATGGCGATATTCTGGCGATGGCGAACTACCCGACCTTCGACCCGAACGTGTACAGCGAGGCGCAGGATCCGCGCGTGTGGAATAACCCGGCGATCAGCCAGCAGTATGAGCCGGGGTCGGTCATGAAAGTGCTGACAGTCGCGGCGGCGCTCGACGATGGGACAATTGCGCCCGATTACTGGTACAACGATCAGGGGGTGCTGCGGCAGGCGGGCATCGAAGTCTACAATTGGGATCGGGCGGCGCACGGCGCGATCGATGTGACGCAGATCCTCGTACAGTCGCTCAACGTTGGCGCGGCCACGATTGCACTGGAGATGGGGCCAACCAACTTCTACCAATCGCTGAATGATTTTGGCATCGGGCGGCTGACGGGCGTCGATCTCGAAGGTGAGCAGTCCGGTCAACTCCATGTGCCCGGCGATGAAAACTGGAGCGAGAGCAATCTGCTGACCAACAGCTATGGTCAAGGCGTGGCGGTGACGCCGCTGCAAATGCTCACGGCGGTCAATGCGATTGCCAACGGCGGCTTGATGATGCAGCCGCGCATTGTGCATGAGATCATCGATGGCGATACGCGCATCCCGTCGCGCACGGCCAACCTCGGTCGTCCGATTTCGGCAGAAACGGCGCGGCTTGTCACCAACATGATGGTGCAGGTCGTCGAGCAGGGGCTGGACGAACGCGCCGCCGTCGCGGGTTACAGCATCGCCGGGAAGACCGGGACGGCGCAAATCCCGAACGCCATTGGTTATGATGACACATCGTCCATTGTGACGTTTGTGGGCTTTTTGCCCGCTGACGATCCGCAGATCAGCGTGCTGATCCGGTTGGATCGTCCGCGCGAATACTGGAGTTCGGTGGTGGCCGCGCCCGTGTTCCGCAGTCTGGCGGAACGCCTGGTCATTCTGCTGGAAATCCCGACCGACAGCGTGCGCCAGCAGTTGGCGGCGCAGGGCGGCGCGGTGAGTGAGATCAGGAGATAAGTTCACAGTTTACAGTTGACAGTGATCAGTTGGAACTCGTCTGGAAAACTCATTTTTCTTGCCCCTACATGATGATGTGCGGGCAATTGGCGACACCGAATCGCATTACTCACTGTGAACTGTAAACTGAGGACTGTGAACTAGGAGCTGTTATGAACGCGGGAATTCCGTTTGCATTGTCGATGGGGGCGCTGGCCTTTGTGCTCGGCGTGATCTGGGGCGGGCCGTTTGTGGAGATTTTGCGCCGCCTGAAAATTGGCAAGCAGATTCTCGCGGTTCTGGGCGCGGAACATCAGAAGAAGCGCGGCACGCCGACGATGGGGGGCATCATGATCGTCGTGCCCGTCGTGCTGATCACGCTCGGCCTGAATGTGGTCAATCTGCTGCGCCCCGACCAATCCCTGACGGGCGCGAGCATCATGCTGCCCGTGTTTGTGCTGATTGGGTTTGCGCTGCTCGGCGCGATTGACGATTGGGAAGGGATCGCGCGTTCCAAAGGGCGACCGATTGGCGAAGGCATCAGCGCGCGGGCGAAGATGGGCGGGCAAATTGTGCTCGCTTTGATCACGGCGACTGTGATTTCGGTCTACAACGGCGGCTTTCAATTCGCCAACGAAATCCCCATCCCGCTGTTGAATATCCGCATCGGCGTCTCTCCGTTGATCTTCATTCCGCTGGTGGCCTTCATCATCGTGAGCATGTCGAATGCCGTCAACTTCACCGATGGGTTGGACGGGTTGTCGGGCATCATCACCGCCAGCGCGTTCGCCGCTTACGGCATCATCGCCTATTTGCAGGGGCAAATCTTCCTCGTGCAGTTGTGCTTCATCCTGGTCGGCGCGTGCTTCGCCTTCCTCTGGTACAACGCGCACCCCGCGCAGTTATTCATGGGGGATACCGGGTCGCTCGCGCTCGGCGCGACGCTGGCGACGGTCGCCGTGATGACCGGGCAGTGGCTGCTGCTGCCGATCATCGCGATTGTGCCGCTGGCCGAGATGATCAGCGTAGTGCTGCAAATCACCTACTTCCGCATGACGAAAGGCCAGCGCCTGTTCAAGATGTCGCCGCTGCACCATCATTTTGAGCTGGTCGGGTGGAGCCAAACGCAGATCGTGCAGCGCTTCTGGTTGGTCGGCCTGCTCGCGGCGATGATCGGCGTGGCACTGGTGTTGTTGTAGTAGCAAGTTAAAAGTGGAAATGCAGGTGGCCGCAATTTGACTTTTAACTGGGAGCATGTATGTACGATCCGCTTAATGGTAAATGCGTAGTGGTCTTAGGTTTTGCGCGGCAGGGACAGGCGCTGGCACGTTGGCTGCCGACAGTCGGCGCGCGTGTGGTGGTCAGTGACTCGAAGACGGCGGAGCAGTTGAACCTGAATCCGTCCGATTACCCGTCAGTGGAATTTGTGCTCGGCGGTCATCCGGAAACGCTGCTCGAAGGCGCTGACTTGCTGTGCCTCTCCGGCGGCGTGCCCAACGACCTGCCGATTGTGCAGGTGGCGAAACGCTACGGCGTGCCGCTGACGAATGACGCGCAGTTATTTTTGGAACGCTGCCCGGCACCCGTGATCGGCATTACAGGCAGCGCGGGCAAGACGACCACGACCACGCTCACGGGGGAAATCCTCAAGCGGGCGGGGCACAAAACGTGGGTCGGTGGCAATATCGGCGACGTGCTGCTGCACGTGCTGCCCATCATCCAGCCGAGCGACCGCGTGGTGATGGAACTGTCGAGTTTTCAACTGGAGCTGATGAGCGTCAGCCCGCCGATTGCGGCGATCACCAACATCACACCGAACCATCTGGATCGGCACGGCACGATGGACGAGTACATCGCCGCCAAGGCGAATCTGCTGCGCTGGCAGGGTGGTAATGACATCGCCGTGCTCGGTTGGGATGACGCGAACACGCGGCTGATCGGCGAAAGCGGCGTGTTTGATGGGCGTGTGGCGTGGTTCAGCGGGCGCGACATGGTGACGGATGGCGCGTTCCTCGCGGGCGAACGACTGCTGCTCGTCGGCGATTCCAGCTACGACGGTTCGCCGCATGTGATCTGTGAGCGCAAGGACATTCTGCTGCGCGGCGAACACAATGTGTTGAATGTGCTGGCGGCGTGCGCGCTCACCGGCGCGGCGGGCGTCAAACCGGAAGTCATGGCGGACGTAATCCGCGAGTTTCGCGGCGTGGCGCATCGGCTGGAAATTGTGTGCGTCAAAGACGGCGTGACCTACATCAACGACAGCATTGCCACCGCGCCGGAACGGGTGGTCGCGGCGCTCAAGTCGTTCGAGGAGCCGCTGGTGCTGCTGCTCGGCGGTAAGGACAAAGACCTGCCGTGGGAACAGTTGGTCGCGCTGGCGCTGAACAAGTCGCGGCGGATCATTGCGTTTGGCGACACGACCAAAGAGAAATCGGCGGCAGAGAAGGTCGTCAAGGCGGTCAAGGGGTTGACGGGGCGCGACGATGTGGTCATTGTGTGCCCAACGCTCGACGCGGCGGTCGCCGAGGCGGCGCAGATCGCGCAGGCGGGCGATGTCGTGCTGCTCTCGCCGGGCGGCACAAGCTACGACGCCTATGTCGATTTCGCGCAGCGCGGCGAGCATTTCCGCACGCTGGTGAATGCGCTGTAACCTCAGCAGAGCTCTCACGCCAGCGGTTGAGGGGGCGACTGTTCGATATAAGGTAAATGTAGGGAAGGGGCTTGCCCTCCCGCTGCGGGGCGAGGCAAGAGGGGGTTTATAAACCCCTCACCCCCAACCCCTCTCCCACGCAAGCGGGGAGAGGGGAGAAAACGGTCTCTTCTGTCTCCCCTCCCTGAATTCGGGGAGGGGCCGGGGGTGGGGTCGGAAATGGCGTTCACCGCGCGATCCTCGAGGGCGGGATCGTGGGCTTTACTGTAAACTATATACTGTGAACTGATTTTGAAGGACGCATGATGCAAGATTCCCGTCCTGACCGCCGCTGGACGTTTTTCTCCACGCTCGATGTGCCGATTCTGGTCGTGCTGGTGCTGCTGGTGGCGATTGGCTGCCTGATGATCTACAGCACGACGTTTGACTGGAGCTATCAGGATTTCGGCAGCGATACCGTGATCTTCATGCAGCATGTCCGTAACCTGCTCGTCGGGCTGATCGTGTTTGTGCCGCTGGCGATCATTGATTACCGCATCTGGAAGCGCTTTGCCGTGCCGATTCTGCTTGTCACCATCGCCACGTTGATCGCCGTGCTCCTGTTCGGCGATGGCGTGTTCGGGGCGCAGCGGTCGTTCCTCAATGGCTCGTATCAGCCGGGTGAAGTGGCCGAACTCACGGTGACGATTTATCTCGCGGCGTGGTTGAGTTCGAAGAAGATTTCGCAGGTGCGCAGCGTGTTCGGCGGGTTGTTCCCGTTCGCCATGCTGCTCGGCATCATCGGCGTGCTTGTGCTGCTCCAGCCTGACCTCTCCACGGCGGCGACGATCTTCATCACCGCCGGGTTGATGTTCTTCCTCGCGGGCGCGAACGTGGTGCATCTCGGTTCGGTGCTGGCGTTGATGGGCGTGTCCGGGTGGGTGGTCAGCCAGCGCCTGAGCTACGCACAGGATCGCGTCGGTTCGTATGTGCAGGGCTTGACCGACCTCACGCAGACCAACTACCACGCGCAGCAGGCGATCATCGCGTTTATGAACGGCGGCTGGACGGGACGCGGCCTCGGTCAAAGCCTGCAAAAGTTCGGCGCGCTGCCCACGCCGCACACCGACAGCATCTTCGCGGTCATCGGCGAGGAACTTGGCGTGCTTGGCGCAGGGTTCGTAATTCTGCTGTTCGTCGTGCTGGTCATTCGCGGCCTGCAGATCGCGCGGCGCTCGACGGACTCGTTCGGGTCGCTGCTTGCATCCGGCGTAACGCTGTGGATAATCACAAAAGCCCTGTTGAACATCGCGGTTATGCTCAATCTCGTACCATCAACGGGCGTGGCGCTGCCGTTCATCAGCTTTGGCGGTTCGTCGCTGGTGACGGTGCTGGCGGGGTCGGCGTTGGTGCTGAGCGTGGCGCGGGTGAGTGCCGTGCAGCATTCGCCGGAAGCTCGCCTGAACAAGGGAAAGGCAAATTCTGGTGCGCGTGATGATCGCAGCCGGGGGGACGGGGGGCCACGTGTATCCGGCAATCGCCGCCGCCGAAGCCCTGTTTATCCGGCAGCCGAACGCTAAATTGATGTTTGTGGGCAGCGTCGGCGGGTTTGAGCGTCCGCTGCTCGACGAAGCGTCGCTGTCATTCGAAAACTACGACGAAGTGCGGGCAGGGCCGCTGCACGGCGTCAGTCCGCTCACGATGCTCGGCAGCATCGTCCAGTTAATCATCGGGACGCTGCAAGCGCTCGGCCTGATTCTACGGCGTAAACCGGATGTGATTTTGCTGACGGGCGGTTGGGTCGGCCTGCCGGTGGCGCTCAGCGGCTGGCTGCTGCGCGTGCCCAGCCTGATCTATCTGCCGGACATTGAGCCGGGGCTGGCGATCAAGATGCTGCGGCATTTCGCGACGCGGGTCGCGGTGACGGCAGACGCATCCAAGCAGTATTTCCGCGCCGGGCAGGCGGTCGTGACCGGCTACCCAACACGTGACTCGCTGAAACAGGCGACACGCGCTGCGGCGATCGAGCATTTTGGTCTCGATCCGGCGCGCAAGACGGTGCTGGTGTGGGGCGGCAGCCGCGGCGCGCGCACGATCAACAACGCGCTGCTGGATGCGCTGCCCGAACTGTTGGCGTTCGGCGTGCAGATCATTCACGTGACCGGGACGCTGGACTGGGGCGATTTGCAGAAGCGCGCGGAAGACCTCGGCATGGGGCGGGTGGAGGCGTTCAGGCACTATCACCCGTATGCGTACCTGCACGACGATGTCGGTCTGGCGCTGGCCGCCGCCGATTTGACGGTCAGCCGGGCGGGAGCGAGTGTGTTGGGCGAATATCCGTTGTTCGGCCTGCCGTCGATCCTCGTACCGTATCCGTACGCGTGGCGCTATCAGAAGGTCAACGCGGAGTATTTGAGCGAACGCGGCGCGGCGATCTTCATGCGTGACGAGGACATGGCGCGGGACTTGCTGCCGACGATCCAGTCGCTGCTGACGGGGAATCGGCTGGCGGAGATGCAAACGCACGCGGCGGCGCTCAGTGTGCCGGAGGGCGCGGGGAATGTGGCGCAGCAGTTGATCGAGCTGGCGGGATAGATTTCATGCACAAAGATGGAAAGGGTTAGGTAGGGTCTGGGATGATTCAACTCTCCGCGATGCTGTGGACGCTGGCGCTGTTCTTCGCCATCATCGGGTTTTTGCGCGGCTGGAACAAAGAACTCATTTCGCTCGCGGGGATCGTCCTGGGCTTATTCGCGCTGTTCCAGTTCGACAGCCTCATTCGGGGGACGCTGCTGGTCAATGTGAGCCGTGATCAGGTGTTTCTGGTGCAGGCGGGCATTTTCATCGCGATTGTGTTTTTCGCCTACCAGAACCGCACGATTTTCGGCGGCGGGGATGCCGGCGACCGCCGACCGGGGGCGCGCGATGGCCGCGACAACCTGCAGGAGAGCATCCTCGGCGGCATCCTCGGTTTTGTCAACGGCTACCTGATCTGGGGTTCGCTGTGGTACTTCATGGATATCAACGAGTACCCGCTCGCGCCGAATATCATCGCCCCCTCGCCGGGGTCGCCGAGCGATCAGGCGCGCTCGCTGCTGCCGCTGGTGCTGCTCGGCGGTGGGCCAGCGGGCAACGGTGATCTGCTGGCGGTCGCGGTGATCATCCTGTTCATCATCGTGCTGGTGCTGATTTAGGACTGAGGTCAAAGGACTGAGGACTGAGAAGGCCGATTTCATTCCCCTCCCTCCCAACTAGGAGCTTTGTAGGGCGAGATGAGGGTTTAAAAAGTTTTGTAGCCGTCACTCCGCCAGCGGACGCAATGGTCAATCCATCGGGCATTTTCGGCTTGGCAGGTGCTGTTGGCTCCCCTCCCTGAATAAGGTGAGGGCCACCGGTGAGTTCCTGGTCTGCCTTTTTCATCACGCTCATGTCTCGTCCTCTGCTTCTGATACGAAAAACGGACGAGGCATGCCTCGTCCCTACAATTTCATGAATGGGTGTTATGCAGCAGTTACCTCCAAACGGACATATTCATATCGTCGGGATCGGCGGCGTGGGATTATCCGCCATCGCCCGCATTTTGCTGGCGCAGGGCTACGCGCTGTCTGGCTCGGATCGGTCGGAGAGCGCCTATACGGTGGCCTTAGCCCGTGACGGTGTGACGATTCACATCGGGCACGCGGCGGAGAACATCGCCGGGGCGGACGCGCTGCTGGTGACGGCGGCGGTCAACGAGACGCATGTCGAAGTGGCGGCGGCGCGCGCGGCGGGTGTACCCGTGTTCCAGCGCGCGGACATCATCGCCTCGATGATGACGGGCAAAACGGTGATCGCTGTGGCGGGAACGCACGGCAAAACGACGACGACGGCCATGATCACGCACATTCTGATCACGACGGGGCGCGACCCGAGCTACATCATCGGCGGCACGCTCTCCACGACCGGGCAGAACGGTGCGGCGGGCACAGGTGACGCGTTCGTGATCGAAGCGGACGAGTACGCGAACATGTTCCACGGCCTGCGCCCGAATATCGCTGTGCTGACCAACGTCGAATGGGATCACCCGGATTTCTTCCCGACCGAAGGTGACATGCTGCGCTCCTTCAGCCACTTTGTCGGGCTCGTGAGTGGGATGCTCGTCGCGTGCGCCGACGACGCGGGCGCGCTGCGGCTCGGCGAGACGATCAGCGATGTGGAGAAGGCCTACTACGGCATCGAGGCGCCCGCGGCGCAACTCAAAGCCAGCGCGATTCAGAGCGGCACGACGGGCTATCACTTCACCGCGCAGGATGGGCAGACTGTGCTCGGTGAGGTGCAGTTGGCGATCCCCGGTCGGCACAATGTGCTCAACGCGCTGGCGGCGATCCGCGCGACCATGCTCTATGGTGTGCCGTTCGCCGAAGCGGCGGGCGCGCTGGCGTCGTTCAGCGGGACGGGGCGGCGCTTCGACGTGCGCGGCGAAATTGACAGCGTGTACGTGATCGACGATTACGCGCATCACCCGACGGCCATCCGGGCGACGCTAGAGGCGGCGCGCGGTCGGTTTCCCGGTCATCAAGTCTGGGCGGTCTGGCAGCCGCACACCTACAGCCGCACGAAGGCGCTGTGGAACGCGTATGCGACCGCGTTTGGCGACGCCGATCATGTGCTCGTCACGCCGATCTATGCGGCGCGCGAACAGCCCGTGAATGGCGTCGACTCGGCGTGGCTGGTGCGCGATATGCCGCACCTCGATGCGCGCTATGTCGCCAGTCTCGACGCGGCCACCGAGTTGCTGCTGGCGGAGGTGCAAGCGCCCGCCGTGATCGTGATCATGAGCGCGGGCGACGCGCCCAAAATTGGGGAGCATTACCTCATCAAGCGGGCACTGAAGTAAATACGGTTAACCGCAGAGAACGCAAAGACCGCAGAGAGAAGGAAAAAGAGGATTAACCACAGAGAGCACAGAGAACACAGAGGACATGAGCTTTGAGCACGACTGGTCATCCCAAACTTCTGCAAACGGCCCGGCTGATTGGAGTTTTTCTCGCGTCCCTGCTGATGTGTTTGGCAGTCTGCTATGTGCTTATCCTCGCCCCATTCATTAATGCTATCCGGGAATTGCCGGATGATGCATTTAAGCCTGGCCTAGGTTTTGGGTTGATGTTCTTGTTCTTCATCAGTGGGATCGTTAGTCTTATCGTTGCGGCAATACTCACGTTTATTATCTGGCTCAAACACCTCAGGTGGCATTAGCCCAGCCTGTACTTTTACTCTGTGTTCTCCGTGTTCTCTGTGGTTAAAATCTCTGGTCTATGGATATTTCAGTTTTCCCCCATGCAGATAAGCTGCTAAAAAATGAGCCGTTAGCCAAGTACACGGCGGCGCGGCTCGGCGGACCCGCCGATTACGTCTACCTCGCGCGGGAATCGACGCGCGAACTCAGCGACGTGCTGCAAGCCGCATGGCAGCAGAACATCCCGGTGCGCGTGTTGGGCGGCGGCGCGAACGTGCTGGTCTCCGACGCAGGTTTTCGCGGCTTGGTCGTGATCAACAAGGTGAGCGAGGCGGCGTTCAAAGGCACGCAGGTGATCGTCACCTCTGGCTATTCGCTGACCATTCTCGCCCGCAAGTGCGCGTCACAGGGCTTGAGCGGCTTTGAGTGGGCGGCGAGCGTGCCGGGGACGGTCGGCGGGGCGGTGGTCAACAATGCGGGAGCGCACGGCGGCGACATGGCGGGCAACGTCCACACAGCGACGATCTGCGACGCGGAACACGGCATGCAGGTGCTGACCACAGCCGATCTCGACTACGCCTACCGTACGTCGGCGCTCAAACAGCGGGCGGATCGGCGCTTTCTCGTGCTCATGGCGACGCTCGACCTGCACAAAGGCGATCCGGCGGCGATCCACGCCAAGATGGACGAGTTCATCGCGCATCGCAAGACGCACGCAGCCGCCGGGGGCGAGTCTCGGCAGCATCTTCAAGAATCCGCCGGGTGACTACGCCGGACGCCTGATCGAATCGCTGGGGCTGAAAGGCTACAGCATCGGCGGGGCGCAGGTGTCACCCGTGCACGCGAATTTCTTCATCAACACGGGGAACGCGACCGCCAGCGACTACTTCGCGCTGATCAAGTACGTGCAGAGCATGGTGCTGCTGGCAGCGGGTATCGAACTGGAGACGGAGATCGAGACATTGGGCGAAGGGTTTTAGGATCGCTTTCTGCTATAGCTGCACACGCACAGAAGCGCACGAATAAACCCCTCATCCCCAACCCCTCTCCCACGCGAGCGAGGAGAGGGAAGGCGCAGCGAACAATGTTGGCTCTCCTCCCTGGATCGGGCGGGGTTGGAAATGGCCGGACAACGCCGAAGCGCGTCCTAAGGTGCCCGCAAAATAACGTTTCTTTGCCGTGAACACGCTATTCGCACACAACCAAACGTGGAATTCCTGCTCCGCTTGTTACGCGAAAATCTGGAAACCTTAATGTTGGATTGCGTGGGATACCGGGGCGCGTCTGTGTGATTCGTGGTATCATCGGAGCGTTGATCCACTGTTGATGAGGCCGCATGTCACGTCGTTCCACCCGCGAACCAGCCATCTGGCGCAACCCGGACATTGGGAGCGTTGATCGTCCGCAAGCGCTCAAGCGCGGGCAGGTCTTCGTTTCGTGGCGGCTGTTCAGCGGCGCGTTGATTCTCATTCTGCTCGGCGCACTGGGTTTCTTCTTCCTGTCGGACTCGATGTATGTGACGGGGATCGCCGTCGGCGGGTTGGAAACAATGACCGTCAACGAGGTCTACGAATTACTGCCGATCAGTGGGCTGCATGTCTTCTGGCTTGACCCGGGCGACATCCGCGACAATCTGCTCGAATCGCCGACGATTGCCAATGCCACGGTGACGGTCGGCTTTCCGCCGAACATGGTGCAGGTCATCATTGAGGAGCGCGAACCCGCGCTCGTATGGGAGCAGGCGGGGGAAGCCGCGTGGATTGATTTGCAGGGGCGCGTGATGCGCCAGCGCGAAGATCGGCAGACCCTGCTGCGTATTCAGGCTGATCCGATTCTCGAAGGCAGCATCGGCGTGAGCATCGATCCGCAGGTCGTGACGAGCGCCATTCAACTGCATGATCTGCTGCCGGAGCTGGCGGCGTTCCGCTATCACCCCGACAAAGGGCTAGGCTACACTGACCCAGGTGGCTGGGAAGTCTGGCTAGGCGTAGGGTCGGATATGCAGCAGAAGATTTTGATCTACAATGCTATTGTGGCGGACAACGCCGCCCAAGGCATTCAACCGCGCGAGATCAACCTAGTAAATACGCATCGACCCTTTGTGTCGATGGGACGGTAAATGGACCTCATATGAGCGATTTGGTAGTCGGAATCGACATTGGGACGACAAAAATCTGCACGATTGTCGGTGAGGTGCGCACGGACGATATCTTCATCGTCGGCGTGGGTATCGAGCCGAGTCGCGGCATGAAAAAGGGCGTGGTCAACGACATTGGCCAGCTCACCGCCGCGCTTTCGGCCTCCGTGCATAAAGCTGAGAAAAGCAGCGGCTACGATATCCGGCAGGCGTTCGTGAGCCTCGCTGGGAGTCACATCGCCTCGCTGAACAGCCGCGGCGCGATTGGCCTCATTGGCAGCCGCGGTGTGCGCGGCGAAGACATCGACAAGGCGATTGAAAACGCGCGGCAGATCGCGATTCCGCACAACCGCGAAGTGCTGCACGTCATCCCGCGCTCATATGTGCTGGATGGCGGCGACCATGTGCGCAGCCCGATTGGGATGCACGGCTTTCGGCTGGAAGTCGAAGTACACATTATCACGGCGTCGACCACCAGCGTTGCCAATCTCGAACAAGCGATGCAGGGGGCGCATGTCTTCCCGGATCGCTTCATCCTCAATCCGCTGGCCTCTGGTGATCTGATTTTGACGCCGCAGGAACGCGAAATGGGCTGCGTGGTCGTCGATATCGGCGGCGGCACGACGGATATGGCGATTTTCATCGAGGGCACCGTGTGGCATTCCTCGGTGATCGCGGTGGGCGGCGATCTGATCACCAACGACATCACGCACTGGATGCACGTGCCGTTTGATGTCGCGGAAGCGGTCAAAGTGCAGTACGGCAACGCGCAGGAAAAGGCCGTCAGCCAGTACGAGACCTTCGATGTGCAGCCGTTTGGCGAAGGTATGCCGATGAAGGTTAAGCACAGCGATTTGGCAATGGTGATCGAAGCGCGCGTCACCGAGCTGTTCGAAATGGTGCAGACGGAGATCAAGCGGTCGGGGTACGACGGGCTGCTGCGCGCGGGCGTCGTGCTGACCGGGGGCTGCGCGCTGCTGCCCGGCATCCGCGAGGTCGCGCAGAATGTGCTCAACGTGCCGGTGCGCGTCGCCAAACCGGAGAAGATCACGGGGATGGCGGATGCGCTTAAATCCCCAGCCTTTAGTACCAGCGTCGGCCTGCTGCGGTTGGGCCTGCAGATGGACAGCGCCGTCGCTCAACCCGCGCGGGAAGGCGGCATTCAGCCGACCAAAATCGGGAATCTGCTCACGGGGTTTTTCAAGAAGCTGCTGCCGGACAGTGAGAATTAGGTCTGCTTCCGGATAATTTTTAGTTGCAGTTTATACGAAGCGGCATACAATCAAGGTAATTCATCCGCCAGATGTGCGAGTGCAAGAAGCAGGAAAGGTTTTTGTTTTATGGATATGCTTACACCGGGCGAAAATTTCGCACAGATTAAGGTCATCGGCGTGGGCGGTGGCGGTGGTAACGCCATCAACCGGATGATCGCAGAAGGTTTGGGCGGCGTTGAATTCATCGCGGTCAATACCGACAATCAAGCACTCTTGCTGTCCAAAGCGAAAACGCGCGTCCGCATCGGTGATAAGCTGACTCGTGGTCTGGGCGCGGGTGGCAACCCGGAAATCGGGCGCAAGGCCGCCGAAGAGACGTCGGATGAGCTGTATGAAGTGCTGCGCGGCGCAGACATGGTCTTCATCGCCAGCGGTATGGGCGGCGGCACAGGCACGGGCGCTTCGCCCGTCGTGGCGCAGATCGCCAAAGAACTCGGCGCGCTGACGATTGGTGTCGTCACCCGCCCGTTCACGTTTGAAGGCGCGAAACGTCAGCAATCCGCTGAAGCGGGCATTGAGGCGCTCAAGGGACAGGTCGATACACTCATCGTCATCCCGAACGACCGCCTATTGCAAATTGCCGACAAGCGCGCCAGCTTACAGCAGGCGTTCTCGCTCGCCGATGACGTGCTCCGGCAAGGTATTCAGGGCATTTCCGAACTGATCACCGTCCCGGCGCTCATCAACCTCGACTTCGCCGACGTGCGCACCATCATGTCCGAAGGTGGGGCGGCGCTCATGGCGGTTGGTCGCGCTGAAGGTGACGAACGCGCGCGCCGCGCCGCCGAAGCCGCGATCAGCAGCGCCTTGCTCGATGTCACCATCGACGGCGCGCGCGGCATTCTGTTCAACATCACCGGCGGCCCGGACCTCAGCCTGTTTGAAGTCAACGAAGCGGCGGCCATCATCAAGGAAAGCGCACACCCCGAAGTCAACCTGATCTTCGGCGCGCAGATCGACGAAAGCATGGGCGACGAAGTGCGCTGCACCGTTATCGCGACGGGCTTCGAACACAGCCGCGTCCAGCGTAAGATCGACGCGCAGCCCACCGGCCCGTTCCGCAGCACCGCGGGCAGCGGGTCAACTTCGACTTCGAGCAGCCGTCCCGGTATGTCGTCGCAACCGCAGACGCAGCGCCCCACGCCGCAGTATCAGCAGTACAGCGCGCCGCCGGCTCCTCAGCAGCAGCAGCCCATGCAGCCCCCACCGCAGGAACAACCGCCGACGCCCCCCGCGCCCCCGCCGGTTCAGCCACCGCGCCAGGAACCGAGCGCTCGCGTGTACGATGATGAGAATATCGAAATTCCGGCGTTCCTCCGCAAACCCAAACGTTAGACTTCACCGTTTAGCCGGTGACCGATTCGCCCTCAAAAGGAGTGTTTTGCCTCCTTTTGAGGGGAATGTTGGTTAGTGGGAAATGGTTGAATAGCGTACGGGGAACGTTTGAACGGTGTTACAAGTTCAAACCTGACTCTAACCAAACTCACCCCATTTTGAAGTGGACAAGAATCGGTCATTCGTGCTAAATTACCGTTACATCGATCACCAAATGATCATGATTTCGACCTCAAACGGCATCGCACACTAGCCACCATTAGGCGGTTGAGGATCAACCCTTTTGAGCACAGACAACCAGTAGCGTGATCCGAGTTGGCGGATAGGTTTTGCCCTACCCGTTCGCTTCGTCATCCCTGTGTGTGTCTGTATTACGTATAACATTACAGTTTGAAGGATGAGACTAGTATGGTGCAAACACCTACGAAACGTAATGCGCTCCATGAACTTGGCTACAAAATCTTTCTGGATCGTTATGCGCAGAAAGACGTCACCCGGGCAACGCTGGCCGTCGGCGATACGGTCATTGTGGTGGTCAACGCGCAGACCGGGCAGCGCGAAATCGGTACGGTGAAGGCGCTGGAGCTGCCGACCGTCACGATCGAATTGTTGGATGGCGAGGTCGTCACGCGTGACGTTGAAAATGTTGACAAGCCGCTGGAAACCGACCCCGCGCAGATGATGGATCGCGTGGCGGCGGGCATCGCGGCGACGGAAAGTACTCCTGAACTGCAAACGGCATGGACCGAACGGTTTCGTTGGCTGTTGGACGATTTCAAATTCGTCCCCGCTGGCCGCATTCTGACGGCGGCGGGCACCACGCAGGCGCTCACTTACTACAACTGCTACGTCATCCCCTCCCCGCGGGATTCGCGGGGCGGCATCATCGAAACGCTGCGCCAGATGACCGAGATCATGTCGCGTGGTGGCGGCGTGGGCATCAACATTTCCAGCCTGCGCCCGCGTCAGGCGTATGTGAAGGGCGTCAACGGGCGGTCGAGCGGCGCGGTGTCGTGGGGCGCGCTCTACAGCTTCGTGACGGGCCTGATCGAGCAGGGCGGCAGCCGCCGCGGCGCGTTGATGCTCATCCTCAACGACTGGCATCCAGACGTGCTGGAATTCATCGCCAGCAAGCGCACCGCCGGGAAGATTACCAATGCCAATATTAGCGTCGGCCTCTCCGACAAGTTCATGGACGCGGTCAAGGTGGATGGCGACTGGGAACTGATGTTCCCGGATACCAGCCTGCCGGACTACGACGAAGCGTGGGATGGCAACATGGACCAGTGGATTGCCGATGGGCGTCCGGTGGTGCCGTACAAGACCGTCAAGGCGCGTGAAATCTGGGATGCGATCATCGAGAGCGCGTGGTCGAGCGCCGAGCCGGGCGTGTTCTTCCGCGAACGCTACAACAAGATGTCAAATTCGTGGTACTTCTCGCCGATCATCAGCACGAATCCCTGTGTGACGGGTGATACCCGTATCTACACCAACAAGGGGCTGATTCGCGCGCGCGACTTGTTTGACGACGAAACCGAAATCGAAGCGACCATCGATGGTCGCTTTGGACTGGAACAGACGACCACGCCCTCGACCCGCGTGTTCATGACCGGAACCAAACCCGTCTTCCGTGTGCAGACCCGTGAAGGCTATTATGTGCGCGCGACGGCGGATCATCGTTTCATGACTTCTGAAGGCTGGAAGCAAGCGAACGAACTGCAACCCGGTATGCGCATTCATATCCTGAATCGCAAAGGCGGTTTTGGGTTACAAGGTTCGCTGGAAGTCGGGCGCGTACTCGGGTGGGTCGTTGGCGACGGCACGGTCAAGAGCGATGAAGTGGTGCTTTCGTTCTTCGGCGAAGAAAAGCAGGAGCTCGCGCCACTGTTCGCCACGTATGTAAACGACATGGTCGCGCCGCTGACCACGCGCGCTCGCACCTATCCGGTCGGTGTGTCGCAGGTACAGGAACGCGACGAAGCGCGGGTCACGTCGCAGCGTTTGTATGCGATTGCGCAGGAATTCGGCGTGGCGGAGAAGAAACACCGCGTCCCCGAAGCCGTCTTCCAGGGCAGCGAAGAGATGCAGCGCGGCTTCCTGCAGGCGTTGTTCACTGCTGATGGCAGCTTCCAGGATGGCGGCGAAAAAGGTGGTACTGTACGCCTCGCTGCGAACGATATGGAATTGCTCGAAGGTGTGCAGCAGATCCTGACGAACTTCGGCATTGCCAGCCGCATCTATCGCAACCGCCGCGAAGCGGGCTATCGCATGCTGCCGGATGCGAATCGCGAACTGAAGCAGTATTGGTGCGAAGCGCAGCATGAACTCGCTATTTCCAAGCGCAACCTGAATGTGTTTGCTGACGAAATCGGCTTCTTGATGCCCTACAAGCAGGACGCGTTGATCGACTATGTTGGGCGCGGTAAGCGCGGCACGTACAGCGAATCGTTCGTCGCGCAGGTGGAATCGGTGACCCCCGATGGTATCGAAGAAGTGTTCGATCTCACTGAACCTGTGACCCACTCGTTCGTCGGTAATGGCTTTGTCGTACACAACTGCGGCGAGCAAGGACTTCCCGCGTTCGGCGTGTGCAACCTCGGCGCGATCAATCTGGCGAAGTTTTACGACGAAGCCCGCGACGATGTCGACTGGGAGTCGCTCGACAAGGCTGTGCGCTATGCGACCCGCTTCCTCGACAACGTGATCGATGGCACGCCGTACTTCTTCGAAGAGAACGAGAAGCAGCAGTTGGGCGAACGCCGCGTCGGCTTGAACAACATGGGCCTCGCCGAACTGATGATCCGCCTCGGCATCCGCTACGGCAGCGACGCCTCGGTGCGCTTCATCGACAAGCTGTACGCGTTCATTGCGCGTGCCGCCTACGAAACGTCATCCGAACTGGCGGCGGAAAAGGGCGCATTCCCCAAATTTGAAGCCGACAAGTTCCTGCAAAGTGGCTTCATGAAGTCCATGCCGGAAGATGTGCGCCGCAAGGTGCGCAAGCACGGCATCCGCAATGTGACCCTGCTGACGCAAGCGCCGACCGGCACGACGGGCACGATGGTCAACACCTCGACGGGCATTGAGCCGTTCTTCTCGTGGGTGTACTACCGCAAGAGCCGCCTCGGTCTGCACGAAGAACAGGTGCCGCTGGTCAAGGAGTGGCACGATGCCCACCCCGGCGCGAAAGAACTGCCGGATTACTTCGTCACGGCGATGGAACTCTCGCCGGAAGAACATGTCAAGGTGCAGGCGGCGATTCAACGCTGGGTGGACAGCTCGATCAGCAAGACGGCGAATCTGCCCAACAGCTACACCGTCGAACAGACGCGCGACCTCTACCAGTACATGTACGACCTCGGCTGCAAGGGTGGCACGGTCTACCGTGACGGCAGCCGCGATGAACAGGTGTTGATGCTCAAGAACGACGACAAGCAGGCGGAAGCCGAAGTCGAAGACGAACCGATTGCGCAGGTGGCGACGCCGCACTACGTCTACCCGCGTCCGAGCAAGCTGCAAGGCGTGACCGTCACCTGCAAGACGCCCTACGGCACGGCTTATATCACTATGAACAGCGACGAACAGGGCTTCCCGTTCGAAGTGTTCATCACCGCGCCGGGCAAGGCGGGCAGCGACCTGCAAGCCGACGCGGAAGGTCTGGGGCGCATGATTTCGCTGCAACTGCGCACCACCGCGCCGCAGAACCGCCGCCAGATGCTCAAGCTGGTCGTGGATCAACTGCAAGGCATCGGCGGGGCGCGCTCGATTGGCATGGGGCCGAACCGGGTGCTCTCGCTGCCGGATGCGGTCGCCGGGGCGCTGCTCGATAACTTCTTCCCCGAAGACAAAGCGCAGCAGCTTGGCCTGTTCGGCGATATGTTTGACCTGCCCGTGACACCCGCACCCGTGAGCGCGCCCGAACCGGAGCAGCCCACCGCGAAGCATAACCCGAACGGTGCGATCAGCGGGGCGGACATGTGCCCGTCGTGCGGCACGATCTCGCTGGTGCGCGCGGAAGGCTGCCGCAAGTGCCTCACCTGCGGTTACAGCGAGTGCTAAAAACCTGACCCCTTCCCCTCCCCGAATTCAGGGAGGGGTCGGGATCATGCAAATACTGTAGGGACAAGGCATGCCTTGTCCTTTTTGTTTTCTCTCAGGAATTTAGGACGAGGCATGAAGTCATTTCAGAATTGGCATTTTGTCTAGCCTCACCCCTAAATCCCCTCTCCCAAGGGCGAGGGGACTTAATCACCCCGCCCGTCTCCCCTCTCCTCTAGGAGAGGGGCTGGGGGTGAGGCTAGGTACTTTCAACAATTGTGAAATAGTCTCATGCCTCGTCCCTACGAAATACATCATCAATCAACACAGGGACGGTCCAGCGACCGTCCCTTGTGTTTCGTGTATAATGCGGGACTTTGGATGGCGTAAGTAAAGGCAGTTGAGTGTATGGCGAATGTCCCCAATTTCGGCGGGTTCTGGCAAGAGCCGGATTTTTTGCTGATGAATCTCGTGTCGCTGTTGGCGAATAAGCTGGAATCGGACCTCGGGGTGACGCTGCTCGTCGGCGGCTCGATCATCACCGGGACACTGGTCAGCGAACGCTACTATCTGTACTCGCTGGGTGAGATTCTGCGCAATGTGGGGCGCGCGCCGATGGATATTCCGCCGGACATTGTCGATCTGGTGGCGGACGCGCTCGGTGTAGAGGACTACACCGAAGATGATTATCCGGATATGTACACCGAAGAAGACGACGAAGCCGAAGATGAGTCGGAAGCGGTCACGCCGCAGTCGGATGGCGTGCAGGCGGCGACCGAGTTGACCGACAGCGCAGATTTGGCCGATGATGAGGACGACGATCTGCCGCCCGCGCCGCCGCTGCTCCAGCATCTGCATCTCAAAGACCCGGTGTGGATTTACCCGAATACCACCGTGCGCTTCGGGCAAAGCCAGCTCCCGGTGATCCGGCTGCGGCTCGCGTCAATTGATGGCTGGATGTTCGGACGCATCAACATCAGCCCCTTTGACGAAGATATCCCCAACATCGGGCTGATTCAGTAGGTCGACGATGCGCATTCGTAAATGGCTGCGACGGGTGGTGATCGTGATCGGCGGGTGGCTGATCCTCGCCTTCCTCCTGAGCGTGATCGTCGTCGCGTATGGCGAAACCGAGCGCGCGGCGGCGGCGGATGTGATCGTCGTGCTGGGCGCGGGACTGCGGCGCGATGGTCAGCCGGGGCCGGCGCTCATCCGGCGGGCGACGCACGCGGCGCTGCTGTATGAGCAGGGGTACGCGCCGCGCATCATCTGTTCCGGCGGCTTCCCGCTGCGCGCAATTCAACGCAGCGAGGCGGATGCGTGCCGCGCGGTGCTGGTCGAACGCGGCGTGCCCGCTGAGGCGGTCGTGCTTGAAGAACAGAGCCGCAGCACTGAGGAAAACGCCGTCTACACGAAGGAACTCATGGACGCGAACGGTTGGCAGACGGCGGTCGTCGTCAGCGACCCGTATCACATGTTCCGCGCGGGCATCATCTTCTCGCAGGTAGGCGTCAACCACACGTTGTCGCCGGGGGTGTCACCGCCGTTGGCCGCCTATGTCCCCGCCGTCGCCCGCGAAGTCGTCGCGCTGCACTGGCAAGCGTTCAAGACGATTCTCAATCTGCCGTATACGTACGTCCCGTGGTTGTAGAGCGAACCTCACCCCGTTTCGCTGCGCTCAACCGCCCCTCTCCCGAGGGCGAGGGGCAAAACCTCACGTTTAGCCAATTATCCCTCAGCGAAAACATGTAGGGACGCGCTTCTGCGCGTCCGTGGTCAGCGGACGGCCAAAAGGCCGTCCCTACAATAGTTCGAAAAAGGCGAGGGGTTGGGGTGAGGTTAAATGTTTTCACCCGCCGGGGGTGATCGAACCCATGGCGATGAAGGCGAAGATGGCGACATCCTGCCAGAAGTGGATGAACCACGCCCAGAAAAGCCCTCGCGTTTCCAGCATCGACTTGCCAAGATACCAGCCGAGCACCCCGGACATGATCACGCCGAGCAGGCCATACGGCACGCCGTAGAAGTGCCACAGCCCGAAGAGCGCGGCGGTGAGCAGCAGCGCCTGTGATCCGCCAACTGCGTTTCGCAGCGGGGCGAGCAGCGCGGCGCGGTAGAGCGTCTCCTCGCTGAACGAATTCAAGGCGGCGAACAGCAGCACGAAGGGCAGCAGCGGCAGCACCCCCGCCAAGCGGTCGAGCGGCGCTTGACCGAAGGCCAGCAAAAAGGCCAGCGTGCCGAGCGTGATGCACAGCGCGGAAATCCAGCCTAAGCGTCCCCAGCTCATGGGTTTGTCGATGAAGCGCGGAATCGGCGCGGCGGTCGCGCGCATGTCCCCCAGGCCGAGGAAAAACTCACTCCGGCGGCGGTAGATCACACCAAGTGCAACCAGCATGAGCAGCGCCGAGCCAAAGCGCAAAAGCTGTGTGCTCAGCATCTGCGTGCTGAAGGCCGATCCGCGAAACCAAGCGCGCCATAGGTCAGTCGCGCCGACCCAGGCGGCCAGCGGTTCGACCAACAGCAGGACGGCGAAGAGGGCGAAGTACACGCGCAGCGGGCGCGCCGCCGACCAGACGAAGGTCAGCGCGAAGCAGGCGGCCAGCAGCCCCAGTTTGAGCGTCAGCAGCGGGACGGGCAGCGCGAGGCCAAGTTCCTGAATCAAGATGTTGGGCAGGTTGGAAAGGGCGAGCGTCGTGATCCACGCGACGCTGATGAGGGTGAGACGATCCGACCGATGAGGGACAACCGATGAAGCAGACAGCGGTACAGTCACGATAGGTATCCTAAAGGTGCGCAGAACCTGAGCCTACCATAGCGAGCTTGACCGCTGAACACGAGTGATAGAGGGCATAGGCAGGCACGTAATTGATCATTAGTGCGCGAATATATAAGTAATCGTACATTCGCGGTAGGTGGGCGGTAGGGTAAGCGTGGGTTAAGGGATCAGCAGACCGGGTGTTCCGCGCTATAATTAACGTAAGAATGTTTATGACCCCGGAAGGACGCTTCATGCGCAAACTTCTTCTGCTCGTGCTCCCTCTCTTGCTGTTGATGGGCGGCAGCCTGATCAACGCGCAAGACGCGGCTCCCACAGAGGAGCCTAATTCGTCCGCGCTGGTGGTGGCGCAGGTGCTGCCCGCGCCGGAAAGTACCGGCATTGATACGGAAGCGACGGTCACGGTGATCTTTAACCGTCCGGTCGTGCCGTTGGTGATCGCCGAAGACGCGGCGAATCTGCCGAATCCGCTGACGTTCGATCCCGTGGTTGAAGGCACGGGCGAATGGCTGAATACCTCGATCTACACCTTCACCCCGGTGACGGCGTTCGCCGGCGGGACGAAGTATATCGTCACGGTGGACGCGGTGACCGCCGTCGATGGCTCGACGCTGGCCGCGCCGTATGTGTGGGAATTCACCACCGTTGAGCCGGCGGTCTCGGAGGTTTTCCCACGCGATGGCCAGACAGACGTGCTGCTCAACGGCTCACTGCAAGTCCGCTTCAACCAGCCGGTTGATCGCGACAGCGCGGAAGCCGCGTTCCTGCTGCGCGATCCGCGCTCGGGCGACGAAGTGGGCGGCGCGTTCTCGTGGGCGGATGACAACGCGGGTTTCCGCTTCACGCCGGATGCCGATCTCGAACTGGGAACGCTGTACGAAGCAGGCTTCCTCGAAGCGACGGTCGTCTCGATCAACGGCGGCGCGCCGATGGCGGATGGCATGACATGGAGGTTCGGAACCGTGCCGCTGCCCGGCATCCGCCAGACGCAGCCGGACAATGGCGACAACGGCGTGTACCCGTGGGGCGGCTTCACCATCTACTTCGAGTCGCCGATGGATGTGGACACCATCGCCGACCGGATCACCATTGAGCCGGAGCCGTGGCGCGAATACGATGCCTACTACGGCGATTGGGATAACAGCTACACGCTCTCGTTCCCGACTGAACCGAGCACCGAATACACGATCACGATTGAACCGGGGATGCGCGACATCTACGGCAACGAGATCACCGAGGGCCGTGTGATCACCTATACGACCGCGCCCTACGATCCCGAAATCATCCTGCAAGCGCCGGGGAATATCGGCTTCTATAACGCCTATAACCCGCAGACGCAGGTCTTTTTGACGCACATGAACGTCGGGCAGGTCGATCTCTCGCTGTACCGCGTGCCGACCGATAGTTTTATGAGACTCGGCTATGACACGCAGACCACAGGTCTGGACAATCGCGAGCTGCTGCGCTCGTGGTCGATTCCGAACGTTGCGCCGGAAAACGCGCGCCGCTACGAACTGCTCGATCTCGGCAGCGTCAACAACATCGACTGCCCCGGCGCGCCGGATACGCGTTTGCAGGTCGGCATGATGGCGGTCGTCACGGCGACCGACGCGCTGCGCGCTCGCGACAGCGCCCCGAGCGGCGAAGTGCTCACGCTGCTGTATACCGATTACCGCATGCCGATCATTGGCGGGCCGGTGTGCGCCAACGGCTTGGTCTGGTGGCAGGTACAGCTCCGCGACGAACGCGCGGCCTGGGTGGCGGAAGGCACGACGGATGAGTACTTCATCGCGCCGACCGAAGCGCAGCCCGAAGAGACACCCGTCGTCATCCCAACGGAGAACGGCGAACCGCTCGCGCCGGGCATCTACTATTTGCGCGGCAGTGCGCCGGAATTTGTGAGCCGCGACTATTACCCGATTGACCATCTGTTGATCGTCGGGACGGCCAACATCACACTGAAGTCCAGTTTTGACGAGGTCACGGCGTGGGTGACGAACGTCAACACGGGCGAACCGATTGCCAATGCGCCGCTGACCGTGTACAGCTCAGAACGCGGCGAACTGGCGCGCGGTACGACCGACGCCGATGGCATCGCCACGATCCCGATTCCGCCCATGCCGAATCTGTATGACGAATATGTGCGCGTGCTGCTGGACGACGGCCAAAACTTCGGCGTCGCGTTCGGCACGTGGTCAGATGGCATTGAAGGCTGGTCGTTCGGCATGGCGACCAACTACTATGCGCTGCCGTACCGGGCTTACCTGTACACGGATCGTCCGCTGTACCGCCCGAATCAACCGGTGTACTTCCGCGGGATTGTGCGCGGGCGCGACGATGTGAGCTATCCGATCAGCGATCTCGGCCAGGTGTGGATCCAGATCAACGACCCGGAGGGGCAAGTCATCTACGAAGATTTCGTCGAATTGTCGGAGTATGGCACGTTTGACGGGCAGTTCGACCTCGCGGACGACGCGGCGCTCGGCTACTACGAGCTGATCGTCAATCTGCCGAACGTTGAGCAGTGGTTCGACACGGGCAGCCGCCTGACCTTCGGCGTGGCGGAGTATCGCCTGCCGGAATATAAGGTCAACGTGACGCCGGATCAAAGCGAAGTCGTGCAGGGCGATACGGTCAGCGTGACCGTGGACAGCCGCTACTTCTTCGGCGGGGCGGTCAGCAACGCGTATGTCGAATACAGCGTCATCGCTCAGCCGTACTACTTCGCGCCAGATACCAACGGCAATTACAGCTATATCGACTATGACGCCGACGCGGGCGCAAGCGAGTTTTACGGCGGCGGCGGCGGCGTGGTGACGAGCGGCGAAGGCGAAACCGACGCTAACGGTCAGCTCGTGATCGAAGTCCCGGCTTCGCTGGACGACGCCACGCAGAGCATGACCTTCACGCTCGAGGCGACGGTGACGGACGAGAGCGGGCAAGCCGTATCGGGGCGCACGGATATCGTCGTGCACAAGGGGCTGGTCTACATCGGCGTGCAGCCGGAAAACTACGTTTCGACGGCGGGCGACGAGACGGCCTTCAACCTGATCGCGGTGGATTGGGACGGGCTGCCCGTCGCCAACCAGACGGTCAGCGTGGAAGTGGTCGAACGGCGCTGGTCGAGCGTGCAGGAGCAAGACGAATTCGGGCGCACGACGTGGACGTATGAAGTCGAAGAAATCCCGGTGACCGACGGTGAAGTCGTCACCAACGCGCAGGGTGAAGCGATGTTTACGTTCACCCCGCCGAACGGTGGCATCTTCAAGCTGAAAGCCTCGACTATCGACGCGAACGGCAACGATGTCATTTCTGCCAGCACGGTGTGGGTGAGCAGCCGCGAGTATGTGTCGTGGCGGCAGCAGAACAGCAACCGCATCGACCTGATCGCGGACGGCGACGCCTACGAAGTTGGCGACACGGCGGAAATCCTGATCACCTCGCCGTTCCAGGGCACGACCGAGGCGCTCATCACCGTGGAACGCGGCGGCGTGCTGAACGTCGAACGCGTGACCATGGAGAGCAACTCGTATGTCTACCGCCTGCCCATCACTGACGAGTACGCGCCGAACATCTACGTGAGCGCGGTATTGGTCAAGGGCGTGGATGAGACCAACCCGGTGGCGGCCTTCCGCATGGGCTTGATCCAACTGGCCGTCGATAACGAACGCAAGCAGATCACAATCGACATTGTGCCGGATGTGGCGCAGGCTGGCCCCGGCGATACGGTCACGTACACGGTGCGCACCACCGACTACGCGGGCAACCCAGTGCGCGCAGAAGTCGGCGTCGGCCTGACTGATCTGGCGGCGCTCACGCTGGCCGACCCGAACAGCCCGCCGATCCTCGGCCACTTCTACGGGCAGCAGGGCTTGAGCGTGCGCACGGCGACGCCGCTGACGATCAACGTCGATCAGATGACGCAAACCGTGCTCGATACGATCAAGGGCGGCGGCGGCGGGTTCGGCGAGGGCGGCATCTTCGATATCCGCGAGGAATTCGTCGATACGGCCTACTGGAACGCGCACGTCGTCACCGATGCCAACGGCACGGCGACCTTCAGCGTCACGCTGCCGGACAACCTGACGACGTGGCGGCTCGACGCGCGCGCGGTCACGCAGGGCGCGGACGGCAATATGCTCGTCGGGCAGGACACGTTCGATTTGCTCAGCACCAAGCCGCTGCTGATCCGTCCCGTGACGCCGCGCTTCTTCGTCGTGGGCGATGAAGCCACGCTGGCGGCCATTGTCAGCAATAACACAGGCGACGATCTGACCGTGCAGGTGGCGCTGAGTTCGCAGGCGGTGACGCCGGATGAGGCGACGCAGACGCTCAACCTCCCGGCAGGCCAACGCGCCCGCGTCGAATGGACCGTGACGATCCCCGATGTCCCGGCGGTCGACCTGATGTTCGCGGTGCAGGATGCGGGCGGGCGTTACGGCGACGCGAGCATTCCGCCGCTGGCGCAGGACGGCGTGATCCCGGTGTACCGCTACGAAGTGCAGGAGACGGTCGGCACCGCCGGATCGCTCATGGGCGAAGAATCGATCACCGAGCAGATTCTGCTGCCGAGCGGGTTTGACACGCGCGAAGCGTACCTCGACGTGTCGCTCGAACCGTCGCTGGCGGCGACCACGCTGGATGGGCTGGAATATCTGGAGAACTTCCCGTATCAATGCGTGGAACAGACGGTCAGTCGCTTCCTGCCCAACATCATGACCTACCGCGCGCTGGCCGCGTTCGACTTGCAGGATGACGCGCTGCGCGCCGGGTTGGAATACAACGTCAACTACGGCATTCAGCAACTGCTGGCGACGCAGAAGGTCAACGGCGGTTGGGGCTGGTTCGTCAACAGTGAGGCCAACGCGCTGACTACCGCTTACGCCGTGATCGGCCTGTACGAAGCGCAGCAGCAGGGCTTCCCGGTCGATGACAGCGTGATCAACCGCGCGCACAGCTATCTGCGCTCGTCGTTCATCACGCCGGGCCTGAACGTGGAAACGTGGCGGCTGAATCGACAGGCATTTGTGCTCTACGCGCTGGCGCGCACAGGTGATCCCGATATCGGGCGCACGACGACGCTCTACGAGAGCCGTGACCGCTTAGCACTGTACGCCAGAGCCTACCTGATGCTCGCGCTGCACATCTTCAGCCCGGACGACACGCGCATCAACACGCTGGAGTCCGATCTGATCAATGCGGCGGTGCTCAGCGCGACGGGCGCGCATTGGGATGGTGATGTTGATCGCTGGAACTGGAACACGGACACGCGCACGACGGCAATTGCGCTGCAAGCGCTGATCCAGACCGATCCGCAAAACGAACTGCTGCCGAACGTGGTACGCTATCTCGTGAGTCAGCGTACGGTCGATGCGTGGGAGACCACGCAGGAAACGGCCTGGGCGGTCATGGCGCTGACCGACTGGATGACGCTGAGCGGTGAGCTGACGCCGGATTACAGCTATAACGCGACGCTCAACGGCACGGTGCTCAACGAACAAGCGGTGACCGATCCGCGCGCAGACTTTGAGACGACCATCGACATCACGCAGCTGCTGACCGACACCGCGAACGAGCTGGTGATCGACCGGACGGCGGGCGCGGGCGCGCTGTACTACACGGCGCATCTGCGGGTGTTCCTGCCCGTGCCGGAAGTCGAACCGCTGGATAACGGCATCATCGTCGATCGGCGCTATACCATCGGCGACGAAGTGGTCACGTCGGCGCGCGTCGGCGATACCGTGCAGGTGCGGTTGACGGTCATCGTGCCGAACAGTGTGCACTACGTGGTGATCGAAGACCCGATCCCCGCGGGGTCGGACGCGGTCGACCCGAACCTCAACACCAGCCAGCAGATCGGCACGCAGCCGGAACTCAACCTCCAAGATCCGCTGAGCTATGGTTGGGGCTGGTGGTTCTTCAGCAACATCGAGTACCGCGACGAGAAGGTCGTGCTGACTAGCGACTATCTGCCGGCAGGGACATACGAATATGTGTACACCATCCGCGCGGGTCTGCCGGGTGTGTACAACGTCATCCCGCCGACAGCCTACGAGTTCTACTTCCCCGAAGTCTACGGGCGTGGCGCGGGGTCACTGTTCACGATTGAAGCGGCGGAGTAACGGCCGCAGATCTCACCCCATCACCAGTTGGTGATGGGGTGAATGTTTCACCCGATGTACGAACCTGTAGGGGAGGGGGCTTGCCCCTCCCACTGCCGGGCGACTATTCAGCCCCGGCGGCTGATCACGTCGGCGAGCGGGTCAGCTAAAGTTTACGGATCGCTTGGAAAACCGCGCATACAATCAAATTGAAATACATTGCTTCCCCTCTGGTGTTAAAGGGGTTCCTCGCATGTCCGCTGATGTCCAAGCCATCCAAACCGCCCTGAACGCGAACGACAAGAAAACCGCGCAAAGCCTGCTTATCCCCCTGTTGAAACTGCAGCCGACCGCCGACCTGTGGGTGCTGGCGGCGAAAGCGGCGAATACCCAAGAGCAAGCCATCGATTTTCTGCGCCGCGCGCTCGCCCTCGATGCGTATCACAACGAAGCGAATCGGCTGCTGCTCAAAATCGAGGGCGTCAAGCCACTCGCCGAACAGCAGCAGGAACAGCAGTCCCGGCAGACCTTTGCCAGCCAGCAGGCGAAATTGGGAAAAGAACTGCCCGCGCTCAAGCAGAGGCGGCGCAAGCCCGTCAACTGGGGGCGCCGCCTGCTCACGCTGCTGCTGTTCATGGTGTTCAGCGCGTCGTGCACGGCGATCACGCTTAATCTGGTGGGCGTGATCACTGGCCCGGTCACGGCGATCACCGTGCTCACGGGTGGGCCGCAGCCCGTCACCCTGCTCGATGGTGTGCCGATTGGGCAGATCGACGATGCGGTGCTGCGGATCGAACCGTCACAGGTCAAAGCGGCACTGCAGCGGGACACCAACGTGCTCGACCCCGGCTATGTGCACGCCTACACCTTCAACGCGCGGGATGGTGAAACGTACGCGATCTACGTACAGTTCCTGTCGGTGACAGCCAACCGCGTCAGCCGGAATGTCGCGCTCGTCAGCCCGAACGGCGGCAACCGCACTGCCAACTGCCAGCGCGATCAGATTTTGCAGGGGGATAACAACATTGTGCTCACCTGTACGGTCAGCGCGACAGGGGAATGGACGGTGCGCGTGCTCGGACGCGAGAACGAAAGCGTCGGTGTGTATTTCATCGGCGTGGACAAGTTTTCGGATTTCTAAGGCACGTAGCGTGTTCAGGGGCCTGACCTATCCCTTGTAACACGAGGGAAGGCTTTGTGTCCCGACTGAATCCGAATACAATTCATGAACGCCACTTAATGTTGGAGGAGTCTGTTATGCCTGCGCTCCCGGTCGCCAAACGCCAAGCTCATGCCTTCTTGAGTTATTCCCACAAAAACAAAGCGATTGCTGATAAGCTGCATTACTGGCTGGATCGCGTCGCCGGACTGAAGATCTGGTATGACAGCGTGGCGATTGATGGCGGCGACAGCTTCCAGCGTAAAATCGAGCAGGGCATCGCTTCTTCTCGCTGTATCATCCGCCTGATCTCGGAGGAATCGCTCAAATCGACGTGGGTCAAGCGCGAATACGAGCGCGCCTTCAATCATCAGGTGAGCTACCCGCAGTTTCGCATTATCGCCGTCCGCGTGGACGATTGTGTGATCGAAGATGGCTTTATGGCGGATGCGCTGTTCATCGATATGCCGAATGGCGAACTGACCACGGAATTCTGCCGCCAGTTGCTCAGCGCGATTTACCCCACCGATCTCTCGCTCAACTTTGGATCGACAACTGACATCTACGTGAGCTATGGCTGGAATGACAGTGAACAGCCGGTGGTGCGCTACCTGACGCGCTTTTTCGATCAGGCGGGCTTTCGGCTGATCGGTGACGCAAAAGACCAACCGAAGTTCAAAGGCCGTGACCAGTACGACCGCATCCGTGAGATCATGGAGAGCTGTCGCGGTTTTCTGGCGATTGCGCCGTATCGCGCCGATGAACAATCACTTCAGCATGGCGGAACGTCCAAGTACATCCTGCGTGAAATCGAGTTGGCAATGGGCGCGGGGCTGCCCGTGGTGATCATCAAAGACCCCCGCGTGACGCTCAATGTCGCGCCGACCGATGAAGGGGCGCAGATTGTCGAGTTTTCGATGGAAGCGGGTTTCGAAAAAGCGGATACCTCGGCCATTGAGGCGCTCGCCAATACGCTGCGGGATCGGGCGCTGCCGGAACCGAAGCAGGAACACTATGTGTTTTATGCGACGGATATCAACCGCGAGACTGAAAATCGGCGCGCGCTGATTCGCGAGGTGATCCAGCGGGTGACGAGTATGCCCTGCCGGTTTGGCGAGAGCATCGGCGAGCGCAACGATATCTATCGCGTCATCATCGACAATATCAAGCACGCTTTCGTCATGGTGGCGGATCTCAGCGATATGCGCCCGAATATTCTGATCGAATCCGGAATTGCGATCGGGGCGGATGTCCACATTTTCTACGTGCAAGGTGGTGAAGTTCACCGCCCGCCAGTCATGCTCGGCAGTCCGCAGATCCACGAATACCGCGATGACGGCGAGCTGATCGGGATTGTGCACCAGATCATGCTGCCGTATCGCCGCGCTGTGTTGAATTCGGATCTCAGCTAAAGAATTCGCTCAGCAGCGCGTTGACCTCGTTGGGCTTCTCGTGCTGCACCCAGTGCGTCGCATCCTCAAAGTAGATCACGCGCGCATCGTCGCACAGCGTCGTGCTCTCCTGCGCCATTTCGCGCTGCAAGAAGCGATCCTGCGCGCCCCAGATGATAATCGTTGGCACGGTGACGCGCGCATTGTTCAGGAACGCGCCGTCATCCAGCCGCCGACCCATCGCCCGATACCAGTTGATCATCGAACTCAGCGCGCCGGGCTGCTTCCAGGCGCGGATGTATTCGGTGATATCCGCGTCGCTGAACGTGCCCGGTTTGCTCGTTTGCAGCAGGGCTTGCGCGGAGAAATAGAACTCGCCCGCGCTGCTGAACAATTCGGGGAGCACGGGAAGCTGGAAAAAGCCGATATACCAGCTTTTGAGCATCTGCGCCGGACTCGAGCGCACCGTTTCCAGCATGATTTTCGGATGCGGCACGTTGAGAATCGCCAGCTTCTTGACGCGCTCCGCGTGGCGGATGGCGGTCATCCACGCGACTGCTGCGCCCCAGTCATGCCCGACGACGTAGGCTTGTTCGCGCCCCGCCGCGTCGATCAACCCGGCGATGTCGGCGGCGAGTGTGCTGATCTTGTAGGCGTCGATGCCGCGCGGCTTCTCGCTCAGGTTGTAGCCGCGCTGATCCGGCGCCCACACCCAGTAACCCGCCGCGGCGAGATAGTCGATCTGCTGGCGCCAGCCGTACCAGAATTCGGGAAAGCCGTGCAGCAGGATGACGAGTTCACCATTCGGGTCACCGGCCTGTACCACATGCAGGTTTACGCCGTTGGTGCTCATCATCTTGTGTTCAAGGGTGTGCGTGTGCGTCATGTTGAGCCTTTCTGTCGTCGTCCCCGCATCCAGTTTAGGAAGCGCGGATAAAGTTCTTCGAAGGCGTTGTAGAGCAGCGGATAAGGAGCATAGTCCCACGCGCCGATATGCCGCGTGACCGTGCCGCGAAAGCCGCGCTTGAAGTTATACACGCCCCACAGCGGATCATCTTCGGTGAAGGCGTTAGGCGCGCCCCACATATCGTAAACCGTGTAACCCTGCCGTTTCGCCCAGCGCATGGCCTCCCACTGCAGCAGGTAATTCGGCATTTTGTCGCGCTGGTCGTCGGAGGATGCGCCGTAGAAGTACCAGCACTTCTGCCCGAAGTGGAACAGAATCACCTGCGCGATCGCCTTGCCGTCGACTTCAGCGATCAACGGGTGCGCCAATCCCGCCGCGATGAACGCGCGCCACGCCTGTTCATAGTAGGACGGCGGACGGATGAGGAAGTTGTCGCGTTCGCCCGTGACGCGGTACAGGTCGTAGAGCAGGGGAAGGTCGTCGACGGTGCCCGCGCGCACGGTCACGCCTTCGCGTTCGGCAATGCGGACTTTGCGGCGGGTGCTCTGGCTCATGCCCGCCAGCAGTTGCTCTTCGGTTTGCGTCAAGTCGATGGTGATGGTGTTGCGGAACTGCACTTGATCGTTGGAGAAACGCCAGTGGCGGTCGCGCAAAATGCGCATGAACGCTTGCCCGGTTGGGTCGGGCGTGTCGTCCGGCTGATTGACGAGGCTGTCGTCGATGGCGACGGCGGTTGATGGGACGCCCGTCGCGGCGATCACATCGGGATCGAGTTTGAGCCAGACGGCACGGTTATGGCGCGCCGCCCGCTGCAAATGATCGAGCACGTCGGAGGCGAGTTCAGCATCCTGATAGGCGAGGGCGGGGCCTTTGGAGACATACATCATGTTGAGCGGGCCGAGGCTGCGCAGACCGACCGAGGCCATCGCCACGACTTGATCGCCGCGCTTGTACATCAGGCGAATCGGCCGCCAACCCGTGGTGACGTGCTTGAAGTCGCCCCATTCCCACGTTTGCAGCACATGCGCGTAGGGGAGCTGACGCAGCGCGTCATTCCACATTGAGCGGTCGGTGATGATGTCGATGCTTAAATCGGTCACAACGTCTCCCTAAGATCAGGCGGGTGTGCGTTCGCGGCGGCTCACTGCCCATTGATAGGCCGCATAAATGATCGGGTTGTAGACTTTATCCCACGCGCCGAGCGCGCGCGTCACCGCGCCGCCCCAGCCGCGTTTGAAGCCGTACACGCCCCATAAGCCATCCGAACGCGTTTCGAATTCGGCTTCGAGCTGTTCCGGCGGCGCGTCGGGGATGCCCCACAGATCGTAGGTGGTGCAGCCGCGTGCCTTCGCCCACTGGATGGCCGTCCACTGGACGCCATAAGTCGCCATGAGGTTGCGCTTCTCGTTGGATGATGCGCCGTACAGATACCATGCCGTTTGCCCGAGCGCGAATACCATGATCCCGGCGAGCGTATCGCCTTCGTGCTCGGCGAGGATGAGCGCAGCGTCGTGCGGCACAAACAGCTCATACGCCATGCGGTAGTAATCTGGCGCATGCACGCCGAATTCGTTGCGCGACCCGGTGGTCTGCATAATGGCGTTGAATTTGTCCATGTCGGCGCGGGTACCTTCAGAGTAGCGCACGTCGTTTTTCAGGCTCTGGCGGATTTTGCGGCGCGTTCCCTGATTCATGCGGGCGAGGATCGTCTCCTCGTCGGCGCTGATGTCGATCAGCACGGTGTTGGGCGGCTGGATCGTCTGGTCAGTGGGGCGAAAGCCGAACCCGGCGAGGTCGGATTGCCGTTCGGTCGCGCCGAAGATCCCCGGTTCGCAGCGGAGAAAGGCCGCGCCATGGCGCTTGGCGCACTTATGAATGGCGTCCCAGAGGGGCGCTTCCTGCGCAGAGTCGGTGATCAGCGGCCCCATGGCGACATAAGCGAGCGTACCGAGCCGGAAGGGGAGCGGTCGAAACAGGATCTGCGCCCCGGCGACGATCCTGTCGCCATCTGCCAGCGCCACGCGATCCGAGCTCCAGCCGTACGCGCCTTTGAGGTCCGCCCAACGCGCCGCCTGCAACACATGGGCGCGGGGGTGGGCATGGACGAAGGCGTCCCAGGCGGGCGCGGCTGGCGTGATCACGTTGAACATGACATCCCTGAAAATGCACGGCAAACAGGGGCATTATAGCAGATTCAGAGGTGTGATTTAGCGGAGAAGGTGCTAGTTAGGCTGGATCCGACAAGACTGTAGGGGCGCACGGCCGTGCGCCCCTACGAACATGCACCCTTTGATTGCGAACACTTGCCGGGCGGAGCAATTGCGAAACAAAAAGGACGAGGCATGCCTCGTCCCTACCGACGTTCGTGCAATGGGGCTTACGTCAGCGGCGTAAGGAGTTCGCTGCCGAGGATGTCGCTGCTGCCGAACTTGGTGTAATCCATCGAAATCGTGCCATCCGGCGCGATCAGCCCACTCTGCACGTAGCAATCGGAGACGTCGCCCCCGGGGGCATACACGCCCGCCATGAAGCCATTGTCGCGCAGGTAGATGCCATCCATGTCGACCGGAGTGTCCTGCGCAATTTCGAAGATGCCGTCGCTGGCGTAGATTTCCTCGGTCACCGGGGCAACCGTCACGCTGCCGATGGCGTCGCCGCCCAGTGTGAACGTGCCCATGCCTTCGGAGCTGTCGATCACGTTCTGCACCGTCACGCCGATCATCACGTCCATCATGTTGGCGCTGAGTGTGAACAGCCGACCGTCGGCCATGACCGCGTGATTGACGGCGATGCACTGCTGCCCGCCATAGACGTACATCAAGCGATTGCCGCGCACCATGGCGACCGCCGACACGGGGGTTTCCTGTTCGACGGTGAAGCCGACGCTGAAACGCGAAGGGATCGGCCCGGACTGCATGCGCAGTTCGCCTGTGTATTCGGCGTTCCCGGCGAGCTCCAGGCCTTCAATCGAGTAGCGGTTCGCCAGGCGGACGACGCTGCCACGGTTGGTGGTGATGCTGGTGCTGGCGTTCTGGCGCGCCCAATCCCACTGGATCGAACCGTCGTCGAACTTGGTGATCACGCCGACTGTGCAGTCGGTGAACAGGTCAGCATCGGCGGCGACGAGCAGGTGATCGCCGGACTGCAGGCCGACGCCGTCGAGGTGCGTGCCGTCATCGTACGACCAAGCGAGGGTGAAGACATCCGTCCCGGCGAGCGCGATTTCGAGCGTTCCGGCGAACGGCGAACCGTCTGGATTGACACCCTGTGAGTGATACAC
Source organism: Candidatus Flexifilum breve (assembly GCA_016717205.1). GTDB lineage: Bacteria > Chloroflexota > Anaerolineae > Aggregatilineales > Phototrophicaceae > Flexifilum > Flexifilum breve. The sequence continues at coordinate 1,328,301 of JADKGC010000001.1, read as the reverse complement.
GCGATTGGCGCTGGTGCCGGGGGCAGGAGTGGCGGTCGCCTGACCTAAACCCGTGAACGCGGACGCCCACGTCCCGTTCATGGAGCCATCGGCGGCGATGTTGAAGACCTGCAAAACACACGATGATTCGCTGGCGACGGCCAACTGTGTACTGCTCACCGGCAGACCTACGCCCACAATGGCGGTGGCTTGATCGGTGAACCATGTCACCTGATTCCACGGTCCCATGTACACGACTTCCATGCCCACGGGGAGCGCACCACCGCTCGCCTCGAAGACATAGTTGCCTTCCCAGTTGATCGTGTCGTACTGGGCATGCGCCGCAAACGGTGTTATTAGGAGTACGCTGACGGCGACGAAAGTGAAAAGCGTAAACGCTGCATTAAGACGGCTCCAAAAAAACGGGTTTGATGAATTTCCTCAATACTTTCAGTGTAGATCGGGAATCGATTCCTCGTTCCTTGTGAATTGATCCAAAAGTTAGCTACAATCCGCGTGTGTGCGATCATTGCAACCATAGGGGCGGTTTGCTATACTTAGCGCCGTTTATCACAAACGGTTGATCCATTTTTCGCAAACCTAAAGACCGCTTCGCCAGAGGCGGGCGAATTGATTCAGTCAGACGACTTTTGCTGAGGGGACTCTTATGAGTGTAGTCAATGAGTGGGCGTTCATCGGGGTGTTCATGGCACTCGCGTGGGTGTTTCCGGCGACGCCGCTGATCGTTTCGTGGATCTTCCGCCCACGCCGAGCCAACGCCATCAAGATGCAGACCTACGAGTGCGGCGTGGAAACCGTCGGCGATACGTGGGTGCAGTTCAAGGTGCAGTACTACATCTACGGGCTGGTGTTCCTCGTCTTTGACGTCGAACTCATCTTCCTGTTCCCGTGGGCGATGGCTTACAACAAACTGGACTTCTTCGCGTTTGCGGCGGGGCTGCTGTTCATCTTCTTGCTGACGGACGCGCTGATCTACGCCTGGCGCAAAAACGCCCTCGAATGGGCATAACTAACGGCTAGCAAAATTCGGAGTAATTCATGGAACAGCAGTGTATCAACGTCATTCAGACGATGGCGCCGTGCCTGACCAGCAGCGGCGTTGATCCGGGATTGGCGCAGTTCATCTCAATTTTGATCGGCGTCGTCCTTATCGCGCTCTTCCCGCTGGTGCTGGTCATCCTGCTGATCTGGATGGAACGCAAGGTTGCTGCCCGCGTGCAGGATCGTCTCGGTCCCAACCGCGTCGGGCCATTCGGCTTGTTCCAGAACATTGCCGATGCCCTCAAGCTGATCATCAAGGAAGACATTACCCCCGCCGGCGCTGACCGGACGATTTACAATCTGGCGCCCATCATCGCGACGCTCTCCACCACGCTGATCTGGGCGGTGGTGCCCTTCACGTCAGTGAATATCGGCGCAGACCTGAGCATCGGCGTGCTGTACTTCACGGCGATTGGCTCAATCGGCACGCTGGCGATCATGATGGCGGGGTGGTCGAGCAACAACAAGTACGCGCTGCTCGGCGCGTTTCGCGTGGTCGCGGCGCTGGTGAGCTACGAAGTGCCGATGGTGCTGGCGCTGCTCGTCCCGGTGATGATCGCGGGGACGCTCTCCATGCAGTCGCTGGTGGTGGCGCAGCAAGGTATGTGGTTCATCGTCCCGGCGTTCGTGTCGGCGCTGCTGTTCTACATCTCCAACCTGGCGGAAACGGGCCGCGCGCCCTTCGACTTGATCGAAGCGGAATCGGAACTCGTGGCCGGGTACAACATCGAATATTCCGGCATGAAATTCGGTCTGTTCATGGCGAACGAGTTCATGCACGCGTTTACGGCGAACCTGCTGTTCGCGGTGATCTTCCTCGGCGGCTGGTCTGGCCCCGGCGCGACGGAAGTTCCGCTGCTCGGTTTCGTCTACCTGCTCATCAAGACGGGCATCGTCTACATCCCCTCGCTGATCCTGCGCGCGACCATTCCGCGCGTGCGTATTGACCAGATGATGGGCTTCAACTGGAAGTTCCTCGTGCCGGTCGCCATCGTCAACGTGGTGATCGTGGCTTTCCTGCTGCAGGTGTGCAAGGCCGTTGGCATTGCGCCTGCGCCCGGCGACACGGACTTCCTCGCCAATCTGCCGCAGGCGATTGTGCTGTTCCTGGGGAATCTGGCGACGATTGCCGTAGCGCTGGAAATGATCCGCCGCTTTGGCCGCTCAGCGCGGCTCGAAGCAGCCGCGGCCAGCGTCGTCGCGACCGAAACGCATGATGTGCCGCACACGTCCGCGGCGCATTAACTACCGGCGAATGGGATTGGAGAAACACACTCATGCTTGAACTTAACGCACAGACCATCGCCTTCTTCATCTTTGCGCTGCTCGCGCTGGGCGGGGCGTTGGGCGTCGTCATGGCGCGCAACCTCATTCACGGCGCGCTCTACCTGATCGTGAGCCTGTTCGGCGGCGCGGGCTTCTTCGTCCTGCTCAGCGCGCCGTTCATGGCGGTGGTGCAGGTGCTCGTGTATATCGGCGCGATCGCCATTCTCATCATCTTCGCGGTGATGCTCACGCGCGGAATGACGCGTCTGGGCGAAATCTACAACCGCCAGTGGTGGATGAGCGCGATCGTCGGCGGGCTGATGTTTGTCCTGCTCGCGCTCGGCGTGATTTTGCCAGTGTGGGGCGAAAACGGAATTAACCCGAACCAGCCCGTGAGCGACTCGGTGGCGACCACCGAAGACCTCGGCGTTGCGCTGGTCGACGGCAACCAGTACGTGCTGCCCTTCCAGGTGGCTTCACTGCTGCTGACGGGTGCGATGATCGGCGCGATCGTGCTGGCGCGCGATACGGAATAGGAGCGAGATCGACATGATTCCGTTATGGATGTATCTGCTGGTAGCCGCCGGCATGTTTTCAATCGGCGTGTACGGCGTGCTAGCCCGTCGTAACGCGGTCGCGATCCTGATGAGCGTGGAACTCATGCTCTCCGCCGTCAACATCAATCTGATCGCCTTCTGGCGGTACATGGCGCCGGAGAATATGTCCGGTCAGGCGTTCGCGGCCTTCGTGTTCGTCGTCGCGGCTGCTGAAGCTGCCGTCGGGCTGGCCATCATCATCTCGGTCTACCGCAGCCGCCGCTCGGTCGTGGTCGAAGATGTCAACCTTTTGAAGGGTTAATACTCGATTATGGATTTTAACGCTCTTATCAATGACCCCAACTTTCTCCCCTGGTTGATCCCGGTGGGGCCGCTGCTGGCGTTCGTCATCATCACCTTGCTGACGAACCGGAGCAAATGGATCCCCGCGACCAGTGAGGAATACGGCGGACATCACCCGGACTACGATGGCATGTCGGTGCCGGTCGTGACGACGCGCAGCCGCATTGTGAGCATCATCGTCGGCATGAGCGGCGTCGTGATGGCGTGGCTCATCGCGTGGCAGGTGGTCGCGCAGGCGACCAGCTTGCCGCACCTCGGCGAAGACATTTTCGCCAGCGCGGTCGCGTGGATGAGCACGGGTAACACGACCTTCAACATGGGCGTGCTCGTCGACCCGCTGACCGTCCCGATGCTGTTCATGGTGCCGTTCGCGGTGCTCATGATTTTCATCTACTCGATTGGCTACATGGCGCATGACCCGCGTCAGTCGCGCTTCTTCAGCCTGATCGCCCTGTTCGCAGGCGCGATGCTCACGTTGGTGGTGGCGGATAACCTCCTGCTGCTGTTCGTGGGCTGGGAAATCATGGGCGTGTGCTCGTACATGCTGATCGGCTTCTGGTTTGAAAAGCCAAGCGCGTACAAGGCGGCGATCAAGGCGTTCACGACCACCCGTGTCGCGGATGTGATCATGCTGCTCGGTATTGCGTATCTGTATGCCAGCACGGGCACGCTCTCGTTCCGCGAAATCATGTACAACCCCGCCCCCGGCGCGGAAGTCGTGACGGTGGAAGCGGGCAGCGAAGCCGCCTCGGTCGCCGCGGAAGGCGAACACAGCGAAGCGGCTGCCACTGAAGGTGGTCACGGCGAAGAAGCTGCCGCCGAAGGCGAACACGCCGAGACTCCGCACGCGGAAACGCTGGCGGAACGCCTCGCGAATACGCCCGCGCTGCTCATCCCCGGCATCAGCGCCGCGGGCTTGATCGGCATCTTCCTGATCATCGGTACGATTGGTAAATCGGCACAGTTCCCGCTGCATGTGTGGCTGCCCGACGCGATGGAAGGCCCGACCCCCGTTAGCGCGATGATCCATGCGGCCGCGATGGTCTCCGCTGGTGTGTACGCGATCATCCGCATGTACCCGCTGTTCGCGGCGGGCGGTGATCCGCATCACGGGCTGTTCACGCCGCCGCTGCTGCTCATGGCGATTGTCGGCGCAGTCACGGCGATCTTCGCGGCGACGATTGCGGTCGCGCAGAACGACGTGAAGAAGGTGCTGGCGTACTCTACAATTTCGCAGCTCGGCTTCATGGTGGCAGCGCTCGGCATCGGTGGTTTCGTCGCCGCGGCCTTCCACCTGATCACGCATGCGTTCTTCAAGGCGCTGCTGTTCATGGCCTCCGGCGCCGTCATTCACGGCATGGAACATGGCGAACACCACGTCCATCACCTGCATCATGCGCATGCCCACGGGCATGACGACGATGACGAAGAACACGTCGATCACGCAGTCGAACACGGCAGCGAAGACCACGCGCACGAAGCGCACGGCGCGGGTGAACATGGCGAACATGGTCACGGCGCGGTGGTCGTCCACGATGCCCCGCACTTCGACCCGCAGGATATGCGTAACATGGGCGGTCTGCGTAAGACCATGCCCGTCACCTTCATCACCTTCCTGATCGGCGGTCTGTCGCTGGCGGGCTTCCCGCTCCTGACGGCGGGCTTCTGGTCGAAGGATGAAATTCTGGCGGACGCGTGGTACGGCACGACGCACGGCTACGGCCCGCACGCGCTGGTCTTCATCCTGCTGGCGCTCGCCGCCTTCCTGACCGCGTTCTACACCATGCGCCAGATCGGCATGACCTTCTGGGGTGAAGCGCGCACGGAAGAAGCGCAGCACGCCAACCTCGGTCGCGGAATCGTCAGCTTTACGATGACGCTGCCGCTCGTGCTCCTGTCGTTCTTCGCCATCACCGCCGGGTTCGTCGGCGTGCCGACGGACTTCCCGTTGTTCGGCGCGATCTTCTCGCCGGAACACAACTACTTCCACCATCTGGTCGGCGCGACGCTGATCGCTGAACCCTCCACGCTGACATTCAATCCGTTCCCGGTGCTGGTGTCGTTCGCAGTGGCGCTCGGCGGTATCTTCCTCGGTTGGTGGGTGTACTGGCGTAAGCCGCTGGTCGCAGGGCAGGTGGATCCGCTGGTGAACGTGCTCGGCCCGATTTACCCGGTGCTGCAGAACAAGTACTACTTTGATGAACTGTACGTGGCGGCGTTCGTCAAGCCGGCGCAGTGGTTCTCCAAGAACGTGGCCTACGAATTCATCGATCGCGGTGTGATCGACGGCTTCCTGCATCTGGTGGCGCGCGTCTTCACGTGGATCGGCGACTTCATCAAGGTGATGAACATGTGGCTGATCGACGGTGTGGGCGATGGTATTCCGGAACTGGTGGGGCGGTTCGGCGTCTACTTCCGTCGACTGCAAACCGGGCGCATCCAGACCTATATGCTGCTGCTGGCGATTGCGGCGCTAATGATCGCTTTGGTCTTTGCGCTCTCAACGGGCGTCCTACAGGCTGCTCCGTAGGGGAGATGATAACGAACATGCATATTTTCGGCTTCGATGTCCTTTCGTTCTTAGTGTTCGCGCCCGCGCTGGTGGCGCTGCTGCTGGTGTTCGTCCCCTCCGAACAGAAAGCCATTGCGCGCATCGTCGCGCTGGCGCTGTCGGCGGCGATTGGCGGCGTGGCGGCGGCGGTATTCTTCGCTTATAACGCGACGGCGGCGGGGCAGCAGATGGCGTATCAGACCGAATGGTTCGGTCTGCTCGGCGCGTCGTGGCACGTCGGCGTGGACGGGATCAGCGTCTCGATGGTGCTGCTCACCGGGTTGTTGACGCCGCTGGCGGTGTTGGTGAGTTGGGAAATCGAGGATCGCGTCAATATGCACATGGCGCTGATCCTCTTTTTTGAGGCGGGGTTGTTCGGCGTGTTCGTCGCGCAGGACCTGATGGTCTTCTTCCTGTTCTACGAACTGACGCTCGTCCCGATGTACTTCATCATCAACCAGTGGGGCGGTCCCAATCGCAAGTACGCCTCGACCAAGTTCTTCATCTACTCGTTGGGCGGTTCGCTCGGCATGCTGCTGGCCATCCAGTTGATCGGCATCACGGCGGGCACGTTCGACATCCCGACGCTGATCGGTCAGCCGGATCTGTGGGTGCGTCTGACGCGTCCGGAAGGGCTGTTCCTCGGTATTCCGGTGAACACGGTCAAGGGCTTGGCGTTCCTCGGTTTCTTCATCGCTTTCTGCATCAAGGTGCCGGTCTGGCCGTTCCACACGTGGCTGCCCGACGCGCACAGTGAAGCGCCGACGGCGGGGTCGATGCTGCTGGCGGGCGTCATGCTCAAGCTCGGCGCGTATGGCTTCCTGCGTCTGGTCATTCCGCTGTTCCCGGATGTGTGGATCAGCGAAATTCACATCCTCGGTCTGGTGACCAACTTCGCGACCTTCTTCGCCATCCTCGCGGTGCTGGGAATCGTGCTCGGCGCGTTTGCCGCGTTCGGTCAAACGGACATTAAGCGCCTGGTGGCGTACAGCTCGGTCAACCACATGGGCTTCGTCGCGCTCGGCCTGGCCGTGACCGCGCTGGCCTATGGCGAACAGTTTATGAACGGCGTCACGGGCATGTCGCAGGACGCGATCATCGCCACGAACGGCGCAGTAATGCAGATGTTCAACCACGGGTTAAGCTCCGCGGGCATGTTCTTGCTCGCTGGCGCGATTTATCACAAAACGCATACCCGTGACATGACCCAGTATGGCGGCTTGTGGGTGAAAGCGCCGATTTACGGCGGTGTGTTCATCTTCACGAGCATGGCGAGTCTCGGTTTGCCCGGCCTGAACGGCTTTGTGAGCGAATTCCTTGTGGTGCGCGGCTCGTGGACAGTCTTCACGACGCTGACGGTCATCGCCATGCTGGGGCTGCTGTTCACGGGCGGTTACATCCTCAAGGGCATTCGCGCAGTGCTGCACGGCCCGTTCAACCTGCACTGGCGCGACTACAAGCTGGAAATCGACATGCGCGAGTTCATCGCCATCGCGCCGCTGATGGTGCTCATGCTGATTACCGGGTTGGCGCCGAACTGGATTTTGTCGGTGATCAACGCTTCCGTAACCCAAATGTTCGGGGGATGAACTAGCATGGATGCAAATACTTTTCCGGTTTTAAGCCTCATCATCTTCATCCCCATCATCGCCGGGGTGCTGATGTTGTTCCTGCCCAAAGAGTCGAAAGACCTGGTGCGTGGGTTGGCGATCGGCGCGGCGGCTACGGTGTTCCTGCTGTCGCTGTTCGTCTACCTGAACTACAACGCGCGGGTCGACGAGTTTGCGCAGAAGCAGGCGGATGTGCTCACGATGGCGGGACGCGGCGCGGAACTGGCGGCGTTCAACCTCGAAGCGTACACGCCCGAACTGGCGCAGGCGACGGGGACGACGAGCAGTGGGTCGCTGACTGCGACGCAGATGTACAAGGACGGCATGGTCTTTGAAGAATACGTGCCGTGGCTGCCGCAGTTGGGTATCGCCTATCACGTCGGCGTGGACGGCCTGAGCGTCCCGATGGTCTTGCTGACGGGCATGGTCGCGGTGGCGGGCGTGCTCGTGTCGTGGCGCATTGAAGACCGCACGCGCGAATTCATGTCCTTCTTCATGCTGCTGGTCGCGGGCGTGTACGGCGTGTTCCTCGCGCAAGATATCTTCATGTTGTTCTTCTTCTACGAACTCGCCATCTTCCCGATGTACTTGCTGATCGCAACGTGGGGGTGGGTACAGCTCCGCGAATACGCGGCGATGAAGCTCACACTCTACATCCTGATCGGCTCGGTGATCGCGCTGGTTGGCGTGATCGCGATGCTGTATGTCGCTTCCGACTTCTATCAGAATGCGGGCGCGGGTGTGTTTGAAGCGGCCAAGGCGGCCAACATTCTGCGTGCCGATACGCCGACCTTCAACTTCAACCTGACGTCGGTCATGCTGGCCGCGGAAAACGGCGCGTTTGACGTGGCGGGCTACGCGGGCAGCGACGCCCTGACGTTCGCGAAAGTCTGGTTCCCATTCATCTTCATGGGCTTCGCGGTGCTGGCCGGTGTGTTCCCGTTCCACAACTGGAGCCCGGATGGTCACGTGGCCGCGCCGACCGCCGTCTCGATGATTCACGCGGGCGTGCTGATGAAACTCGGCGCATACGCGGCGCTGCGCATGGGCGTGCAGATCCTGCCCGAAGGTGCGGCGGTGCATCTGCCGTGGATTGTGTTCCTGACGCTGATCAACGTGGTGTACGGGGCGTTCATCGCCTTCCGCCAGCGCGACTTCAAGTATGTCATCGGCTTCTCGTCGGTCAGCCATATGGGGCTCGTCAGCATGGGTTTCGCGACGATGAACCTGACGGGCATGGCGGGCGCGGGCTTGCAGATGTTCTCGCACGGCGCGATGACGGCGCTCTTCTTCGGTTGCGTCGGGATGGTCTATGACCGCGCGCACACCCGTGATATTCCCAGCCTCGGCGGGTTCATCAAAGTGATGCCGTGGGTCGGGATCGCCTTCATCATCGGCGGTTTGACGAGCATGGGTATGCCCGGCTTAAGCGGTTTCATCGCCGAATTCCCGATCTTCGCGGGCATGTGGCGCGCGTCGGAAGACATCACGCTGAATATCGGCGCGTTCTCGCTGTCAAATTACTACTCGGTGATGGTGGTGATCGCCTCACTCGGGATCGTGATTACGGCGGCGTATGTGCTGCGTGTGACAAGTCAGGTGTTCTTCGGCGAGTTTGACCGGGAGAAATACCCGGATGTGGACGACATCACCCCGCGCGAACGCTTCGTGCTGCTGTTCCTTGGCACGCCGCTGATCTTGTTGGGCATGCTGCCGTCGATCATGGCACCGATGCTGGAAGTCGGCTTGCGTCCGGTTCTGGCGATCTTAGGGGGCGGGGCGTAATATGGACTTCAACGTTTGGCAGAGCCTCCCGGTCATTGCGCCGGAAATCGGCTTAACCATCATGGCAATCGTCGTGCTGGCGCTCGACCTGTCGCTGCCGGAAAGCAAGCGCCGCAATCTGGCGATTGTCACCGGTGTCGGCCTGCTGGCGACGGCCCTGCTCTACCTGCTGTTCTGGTTCCCGACCGCGACCGCGCCGGATGCCTCCAGCGGGTTCGCCTTCGGCGTGCAGGAAGGGCTGTACTGGGGCGGCATGGTGCGCCACGACTCGCTGGCGCAAATCTTCAAGGTGATGGTGCTGGTCGCCGGCGGCCTGACGGCGCTCATGTCGATTGACGTGAAGGGCATCGGGCGCAAGGGCGAGTTCTACCTCATCCTGATCGTCTCCACGTTGGGCGCGACCCTGATGGCGGGCGCGGCAGACCTGATCATGGTCTTCCTCGCGCTGGAAACCACGACCATTCCGCTGTACATCCTCGCGGCTTTCAAGCGCGAAGACGGGCGCTCGTCCGAAAGCGGTATGAAGTACTTTCTGTTCGGCTCGTTCGCGTCGGGGCTGCTGCTCTACGGTCTGAGCCTGCTCTATGGCTTCACCGGGCAGACGAGCCTCACGGGGATCGCGACGTATCTCGGCAGTGAGGCCTTCAGCCTGAATGCGGTGCCGGTGCTGGCCGCGCTCACGCTGATCATCGTCGGCTTCGGCTTCAAGATCAGCGCCGCGCCGTTCCACTTCTGGACGCCGGACGTCTACGAAGGCGCGCCGACCCCCGTCACCGCGTTCCTGAGCGTGGCGAGCAAAGCGGCCTCCTTCGCGCTGCTGGTGCGCTTTCTGCTGGCGGTCTTCCCGTCGACGCTCGTCATCAACGGGCAGGAAATCCAGAGCTTCTGGGTGAATCTGGCGTCGGTGCTGGCGATCATTTCAATGACGCTCGGCAACCTCGTCGCGCTCGGCCAGAAGAACATCAAGCGCCTGCTGGCGTACTCGTCGATTGCACAGGCGGGCTACACGCTCATGGGCGTGGCCGCGCTGCAAGCGCACACCGACACGAGCATCGCCGCGATCACTTTTTACATGTTCATGTACACGTTCACCAACCTGCTGGCCTTCGCCGTGATTGTGCTGTTCAGCGAAGCCACGGGCAGCGAGAAAATCAGCGATTTGGCGGGTCTGAGCCGCCGCAACCCGATGCTGGCACTGGCCATGACGGTCGCGCTGCTCTCGCTCGGCGGCGTGCCCCCGGCTGCGGGTTTTGTCGGTAAGTTCTTCCTGTTTCAGGCGGCGGTCGAAGCCAACCTCGTTGGTCTGGCGATCATCGGCGTGCTGAATGCCATCGTCGCGCTGTACTACTATCTAGTAGTCGTCAAGATCATGTACGTGGATCGCAGCGAAGATGAAGACAAGCCGATCCCGGTGTCGCGCCCGTATGTGTGGGTGCTCGCCATCACGGTGATCGCGGTCATTCTGCTCGGCACGGTGCTGGTCAGCCCGATCTTCGACTGGGCGGTGCGCGGCGCGGCGGGTTTGTTCGCGTAAACCACATGTGAGGACTGAGGGCTGAGACCCGAGGGCTGAGTAGATGATTAGTATCTCAGTCCTTACGCCTCAGTCCTCAGTCCTTGTCTCAGCAAAAATGAACAAGATTTTGATCTTTGCAATGTGTTTGTGATAGAATGCGCGAATGCTAATCTAGGAGCAATATGAGCAACCAGCCGCCATCGCGCGCAAAGAATATGGCGTATGCCGTGGTCGCGGGGCAGTCCGGGTGCTGGACACTGTTGATCATTATGGTCGCATTGTTTGGCGGACTGACGCTGGATGCAGTGTTTGGGCTGAAGGGGCCATTTACGATTGGGCTGCTGCTGTTGAGCATCCCGTTCAGCCTGTTCATTATGGTGCGTCTCGCGCTGAGTGCGGTGAAGCAAATCGTTCCCACTCAGACGAACAATTTACGGAAATCATCTGAATCGCACGCAGAGGAGGACGATCTTTGAGGGAAATAGTTAGGTATCGCAGCAGAGGAGAGCCAGCATGAATGCGACCCAACGCGGGGCAATTGGGTGTTTAGGGCTGATCCTATTTTTGGTCGCGTGCGCCGCGATCACCTTCGGGGTGCTGCCTTCGCTGAATACAGCGGTGGCGATCCCGGTGATCATGGTGCCGGGTGAACCCTATGATCCGACGCTTCCCGCTGAAAGCTTCCGGTGGACGAACACGCTGACCGCGACGGTGACCGCGAGCATTTTCGTGCTCCTGTTCGCGTTCTTCGCGTGGCGTTCGTCGAATGGTTGGAAGCGTGAAGTGCCGAGCCGGTTCCAGTCGTGGGTGGAATTGCTCGGTGGATTCATTTACGACTTCTCGAAGGGCATGGCGGGCGCGCGCGCTCGTTGGGTCTTCCCGTTAGTCGCCACGATTTTTGTGTTCCTGCTCGCGACGAACTGGATGAAGCTGCTCCCCGGCATTGAAAGTGTCGGCGTGATGCACTGCGCCGAAGAAGGCCTGAGCGGTTATCCGGCAGTGCGCGCGGGTGGTGCGTTCCAGTTGTATGTTGATCGTCCGCTGTATGCGGGTGAAACGGCGACCCATGAGTCGTACGAAGCCTGCAAGAGCTTCTTCCATCACGGTGATGTCCATGCGCCCGAACAGGCCGCGTTGACGGAAGCCGCGGATCGCTTGTTCGACGAAGAAGCGGAACTGCGCGCCACGTTGGAAGAAGAAGGCGTGGACGCCGCGACGATTGACGCGGAAGTCAACACGCTGCGGTTGGAAGTCACTGAGTCGGTGTACCACGAAGCGACCCTGGCCCTGAGCGCGGATCAACTGCGCGAAGGCGCATTCCCGTACATCTTCATCGTGACTCCGTTCTATCGCGGGGCTTCGACTGACCTGAACCTGACGATTGGTCTGGCGTTGATTTCGGTCTTCGCAATCCAGTTCTTCGGGGTGAAGGCGCAAGGTTTGAACTACTTCCAGAAGTTCGTCAACCTGCGCGCGCTCGGTAACGCGGGCAAGAAACCGCTCGGGGTCATTGACTTCGGCGTCGGGTTGATCGAAATCATCTCGGAAATCGGTAAGATCATTTCGCTGGCCTTCCGTCTATTCGGCAATATGTTCGCCGGCGGTATCTTGCTGATCGTTATGTCGTTCCTGGTCGCGGCGATTGTACCGATGGTCTTCTACGGCCTCGAAATCATCATCACGACGATCCAGGCGCTGGTGTTTGCAGTACTCACGCTCGTGTTCGTGTCGCAGGCGATGGAAGGTCATCACGGCGACGAAGAACATCATGAAGAACATTCCGATCAGCACGCTTAAAACAGCTCACATCTAGGAGAGAGTAACAAATGGAAGGTCTCGACGTTGGTTTGAAGGCGATTGGCGCCGGTCTCGCGATGGTTGGCGCTTTTGGTCCCGGCATTGGTATCGGTTTGCTGGTGCAGGGCGCTATGCAGGGTATCGGTCGCAACCCGGATGCCGCTGGTCAGATTCAGACGAACATGATTCTCGGTATCGTGTTCGCTGAAGCGATTTCGATTTATGCGCTGGTGGTCGCGCTGATCATCCTGTTCGTGCTTTAATGCAGACAGGAGCGTACACGATGAAACGGTCAACATTGCTCCGGTTGATGATGGTGCTCGCCCTTGCTCTCAGCATGGCGCTCACTGCCGTCGCCTACGCGCAAGAAGCGACGCCGGAACCCGCTGCGGAAGCGGCTGGTGATCACAGCGAAGCCGCGGTCACCGAAGGTGAAGCCGCTCCGGCGGAAGCCTCCACCAACCCGTTGACGCCGCTCGGCATCAACGTCGGCTTCCTGCTGGCGCAAATCCTGAACTTCGGTCTGCTGTTCTTCCTGCTGGGCACCTTCCTGTGGAACCCGCTGATGAACATGCTGGACAACCGCGCCATCAAGATCCAGAAGGGTCTGGAAGACGCGGCGAAGGCGGCCAATGAACGCCGCAATGCCGAAGCGGAAGCCGAGAAGATTCTCGCCGCCGCCCGCGCTGATGCCGCCCGCGTGGTCGAAGAAGCCCGCGCCCGTGGTGAAGAAGTCGCCCGCGGCGTCGAATCGACCGCCCGCAGCGAAGCGGAAACCATCCGCACCGATGCGCGTGCCCGCGCGACCGAAGAACGCGACCGTCAGTTGGCGGATGTCCGCACGCAGGTGGCGGCGATCTCCGTGGCGCTGGCGCAGCGCTTGATCGGCGACAGCCTCGACGAGAAGCGGCAGCAGGCGCTGATCAACGACTTCTTCGCGAAAGTCCCGGCGGACGCTCGTGCGCTGGCCGGCCAGAGCGTGGAAGTGGTGAGCGCCCTCCCGTTGAGCGACGCGGAAAAGCAGCAGGTCCAGAACCAGATCGGCGCGACGAACGTCACCTACAGCGTCGATCCGGGCATCCTCGGCGGTCTGGTGCTCCGTACCGACCAGCGCGTGGTGGATGGCAGCGTCCGCTCGAACCTCAACACGCTGGCGGGTCGCCTCCGCTAAGTTCTGCGGAAAGTGTAAGACAAGACAAATCGCGCCGGGCGACAATCCGGCGCGTTTTTGTTTATAATCGACCCCACCCCCGACCCCTCCCCGAATTCAGGGAGGGGAGACGACGGAACGTATACAGGGTGGGATTGTAGGATTTATGTCAACAACACTCAAAGTTTTACTACAGGATTTACCCCAAACCTATACCCTCACTGGCGACGCTGATACGCCGCTCACCGCGCCCGTGGTCGAGGCGGATGCTGAACTCGCGCCGGGCGGTGTGTTCGTCGCGCGCATCGGCCTGTCGGTCGATGGGCACGACTTCATCCCGCGCGCTATTGAGAAGGGCGCGGCGGCGATCATCGGCGAACGCCTGCGCGCCGATCTGCCCGCCTTCGCCGTGCCCTATGTGCAGGTGGAAGACGCGCAGCAGGCGACCGGCTACCTCGCGGCGGCGTATCATGATCACCCGTCGCGCAACCTGATCGTGATCGGCGTGACCGGGACGGACGGCAAGACGACCACCAGCACCCTGATTCACCGCATTTTGCAGATCGCCAGTGATGGCAAGGCCGGTTTAGTCAGCACGATTGCCGCCGAAATTGGCAGCCAATCGGTCGATACGGGCTTTCACGTCACCACGCCGAGCGCACCGCAAATTCAGGCGTTTCTGGCGCAGATGGTCGTGCAGGGGATGCGCTACGCCGTGCTGGAGATGACCAGTCACGGGCTGGCGCAGGGGCGGCTCAATGGGGTGGATGTTGACGCGGCGGTGCTGACCAACCTCACCCACGAGCACATGGATTATCACAAGACCTTCGAGAATTATCGGGCTGCTAAAGGCCGCATGTTCGCTATGCTCGGCACGAGCTATCGCAAGCCCAAGCAGTCGAAAATCAGCGTCATCAATGCGGATGATGCGAATGCGGCGTATTTTGAAGCGATGTCTCGACCTCACCCCCCAACCGCCTCTCTCAAGGGCGAGGAGGCGAGCCTGCTCGACGGGGGTGAGGCCACTGGCGCGGATGGGGTGGTGCTGTATGGCATGGAAGCTGTCGCCGATGTGCGCGGGACAGATATCGTCCATCACCCCGGTTACACACAGTTTGTGGTGCACTGGGATAAGCGGTCAGCGTTGTTTCATCTGCCGCTCGTCGGGCGCTTCAACGTCTACAACGCGCTGGCGGCGATCGCGGTGACACGGGCGCTCAACCTGCAAATCGAGGTGATTCAGCGTGGGCTGCTGCAAGTGACGGGTATTCCCGGACGACTGGAACGTATCGACAGCGGGCAGGACTATATCGCGCTGGTCGATTTCGCGCATACACCGAATGCGCTCGACAAGGCGCTCAGCGCCGCGCGCACGCTGACCACCGGGCGCGTGATCTGCGTGTTCGGGTGTGCCGGGCTGCGCGACCGCGACAAGCGCCGCATGATGCCGGAGATCGCGACCCGTTTGGCGGATTTCAGCGTATTCACGGCGGAAGATCCGCGCACCGAGGCGCTGGACGAGATCTTGCAGACGATGGCCGATGCGGCGATGGCGGTGGGTGGCGTGGAAGGGCAAACCTTCAGCCGCGTGCGCGACCGGGGGCAGGCGCTCTATGAGGCGTGCCAGCGCGCCGAGGCGGGTGATGTGGTCATCGCGTGCGGCAAAGGTCACGAGCAGAGCATGGCGTTCGGCAAAACCGAGTATCTGTGGGATGATCGTGACGCCCTGCGCGCGGCGATCAACGGTACGCCGCTCAAGACGCTGCCAACGGCGGAGTGAAAATCAATGTGGCTGACTACCCGGAATCCAGCTTCCCGAACGGTCGAAATCGGCGCGGTGACCGTGCTGCTGCTGTTTGCGGCGGCGCTGCGGATCATTGGCATCAGCGCGGGCGCGCCAGATATGGCGTATTTCCCGGCGGATGCGGCACAAAACTTGCTGCCGATCGAAGCGCCGATTCATCCCGATGAATTTCTCTATGTGACGACGCCGCTGCATATGCGGGCGAAACATCGTCTGAACCCGGATTTTTTCGAGAACCCGACCTTTCTGATCAACCTGAATCTGCTCACCTACATCGTCACCGGTACGGGGAGTGATCTCGTCTGGGAAGAGATCAAAGAGATCGGTCAGCGCCAGATTGCGCCTTTCCCGTTGTATGTGATCGGTCGCTGGTACTCGGTTCTCGGCGGGCTGCTGGCGGTGGCGGCGACCTACGCGGCGGCGCGGGTGGTCGCTGGACGCTTCGCGGCGCTCAGCGCGGGGCTGCTGGTCGCAGTGGCGCTGCCGATGGTGCAGCACGCCCATTATGCGACGACCAGCAGTCTAGCGGCGGGCTTTGTCGCGCTGTGCCTGTGGGCGAGTTTCGCGTTCGTGCGCCAGCGCCGCTGGCGGTTGTTCATGCTGGCCTGTCTCGCCGCCGGCTTCGCGGCGACCAATCGCTACAACGCGGCGGCGGTGGCGCTCGTCCCGTTCGCGCTCGGCAGTGTGCTGATCTGGCGCAAGCAGGTCAAGCCGCTCCCGGTACTGCTGGCATGGTTCGGCGTCCCGCTCGCCTTCCTGATCGGTTCGCCGCAGATTCTGCGCGATTTCAGCAAGTTCATCGCCGATTTCCGCTATATCTACTCGGGGTACGCGGTGACCGGGCAGGGGGCAATGGGTTTTACGCCCTACGGTCTGCTGTATGAATATCGCTACCTGATCACAGTGGCATTGGGCATACCGGGGTTCCTCGCCGCGCTGATCGGCGTCGGGGTATTGGGGCGCGAGCCGCGCCGGGAGTCGCGTTTGCTGCTCGGCCTGCTGCTCGTGTATATCCTCCCGTACAGCCTCGTCGTGCTGCGCACGGTGCGTCCCAGCTACAGCGATCAACTCCAGGTGCCGGTGATCCCGGCGTTCGCCGTATTGATTGGCGTGGGCGCGGCGGCACTGGCGCGGCTTCCGGCGCTGCGCCGGGTGCGCGTCCTGATCCCGGTGCTGCTGATCACCACGCCGCTGCTGTTTACACTGCCTGTGGTACAGCGGTTCGCGGCGACCGATACGCGCCTACTGATGACGGCGTGGATCACGCAGAACATCCCGGCGGGCGCGCGCATTCACCTCGACGGATCGTATAACGTGCCGCTTGACCGCACGCGCTACAGCGTGACGCAAAACTACGCGGGCGACTTCCCGACGCTGGAAACGCTGTGTCAGGCGGATTACGTCATCTTCTCGGATGCGTGGTTCAACGATGTGGAGCGCTCGGAAGACCTGGTCAGTGCGACCGATCTGGAGTTGGTTCGGGGTCAGCGGGCGCTCCTGGAGACCCAGTTCGTCGAACTTGCGCGGATCGAGCGACCGCTCACGCTGGGGCGCGATCTGTTTATGCATACGGCGACCTACTGGCATGATCCGCAAATCATCGTCTACCGCGTACCTGCAGCCTGCAGCGGTGGGTAAGCGTCCAGTGACGACCCGGTAAAACGTGTTAGAATTCGCTCGTCTGCAAGAGGAGACAGCACACAGTATGCTCGATTTGGGAATCGTCATCCTCAACTGGAACACGCGCGACCTGCTGCGTACCTGCTTGGAAACTGTCTATGCGAGTCAGGGCGACCTCACCTATCAGGTGGTGGTGGTCGATAACTGCTCGACGGATGGTAGTGCGGACATGGTGCGCCAACACTTCCCGCAGGCCACCTTGATCGCGCGCACGGAGAACGATGGCTATTCTGCTGGCAATAACGTCGGGCTGCGCGCGCTCGGTTTTAAGGGCAAGGGACAGACCGCGCCGGACGCGCCGCGGTATGCGCTCCTGCTCAACCCGGATACCGAAGTGCCGCCGGACGTGTTCGCGCATATGGTCGCGTGGATGGACAGCCGAACCGAGGTCGGCGCGGCGGGCGTGAAGCTGGTGCTGCCCGATGGTACGCTCGACAAAGCCTGCCGCCGCGCCTTCCCAACGCCGATGGTGTCGCTCTACCACTTCAGCGGCCTCGGCAAGCTGTTCCCCAACAGTCCGCGATTCGCACGCTATAATATGACCTATCTGAGTCCCGACCTTGAAACCGAAGTCGATTCTGTGGTGGGGGCGTACATGCAAGTCCGCCGGGAAGCCCTCGATGCGGTTGGTCTGCTGGACGAAGTGTTCTTCATGTACGGAGAGGATATCGATTGGGCGTTCCGCATCAAAAGCGCCGGGTGGAAAATCGTGTACCACCCGCAAGTCGCGGTCAAGCACGTCAAGCGGGCGGCGAGCCGCCAGAGCCGGAAAGCGCAGTTCGAATTCTGGCGCGCGATGCTGATCTTTTACCGGAAGCATTACCGGGCGACGACGCCGCTGTGGCTGCACAGTCTGATCATGCTGGGACTGCTCGTGAAGGGCGGGCGGGGACTATGGACGGAGATGCGCCATCCCGCGTACACACCCTAGAATATCCTGCGCCGCAGGTTCGGCGGTCGCAGCGGGTGAAGCGGATACTCGATATAGTGCTGGTGCTGCTGGACGCGCTGATGCTGGGCACGGCGTTCGTCTTCGGCTACCTCGCGCGCATGACCCTGCCGCTGTTCCGTATTCCGGCCAACCCCCCCGAATTCCTCCAGTACGTATTGACGATGGTTCTGCATATCGGCGTCATTATGGTGCTGTTTTATACCTCGCGCCTGTATCATCAGGGGCGTGCGGTCAGCCGCATTGATCAAGGCCGCGAAATCATCGGCACGATCACGGTCGGCGCATTGCTGGTCAATGGCATTCAGGATTTACTCTTTCGCAGCCTGATCTACGATTTGGTCGAATACCCGCGCAGCATGTTGTTCTACGTGTGGGTGTTCAGCATGATTCTGGTGATCATCGGGCGCGAATTTCACCAATCGCTGCGCATTCGCCTGCGCAAATCGGGCACGGAACGCGCCAACCTACTGATCGTCGGCATGGGCAAGATCGCCAAGGACATCGCCCGCACGATCCAGAGCCGTCCCGACCTCGGCTATAACATTGTCGGCGTGGTGCCGCTGCGCGCCAAGAACAAAGAGAATGCGTTTGGCGTGCCGGTGCTCGGCGACGCGCGCGATTTACCCTATTTGATTGATACGTATGGCGTCGAGCAAATTATCATCGCCGTGCCGGATGCGGCGCGCGACGAGATGAGCGATCTGATCGCCATGTGCCGCCGCGGTCAGGTCGATATCAAGCTCTACCCGGACTTGTTCTCGTATATGACGCGCGACATCAGCGTGGATGACCTCGGCGGGACGCCGCTCATCACGGTGCGCGACATTGCCCTGCGCGGCTGGAAGATGAGCCTCAAGCGGGCAATGGATGTGGTCGTCTCCTTGTTCGGCTTGATCTTCCTCTCGCCGTTCATGCTGCTGACGGCCATCCTCATTCGTTGGGAGTCGCCGGGGCCGGTGTTCTACACGCAGGAACGTATGGGCATGGACGAACGCCCGTTCCCAATGATCAAGTTTCGCAGTATGCGCAATGATGCCGAAAAAGCCGGGCCGGGCTGGACGGTACAAAATGACCCCCGGGTGACGCGCCTCGGGCAGTTCATGCGCAAGACGAGCTGGGACGAAATTCCGCAGTTGATCAACGTGCTGGTGGGCGATATGAGCCTCGTCGGGCCGCGCCCGGAGCGCCCGGTCTACGTGCGCCAGTTCAGCCAAAGCATTCCGCGCTACATGGAACGCCATCGCGAAAAGGCCGGCATGACAGGTTGGGCGCAGGTCAATGGCCTGCGCGGCGATACCTCTATCGAAGAGCGGACCCAATATGACCTGTGGTACGTCGAGAACTGGTCGGCGTGGTTAGACATCAAGATCATCATCCGCACCGTCTGGAACACGGTCTTACGACGCGACGAAAACGCCTACTGAGCATCTGGTGGTATGAACCGACAACTGTATCTGATCCTGATCACAGCGGCGCTGCTGTTCGGCGCGGCGCTGCGGGCGACGGGAATCGATCAGATGAGCGGGATGGTGCACTACGACGAAGCCTACTACGCGCTTGACGCCCTCTCCCTGATCGACCAGCCGCGTTTCACACCCTTCTTCCCTGACAATTTTGGCCGCGAATCCCTGTGGATGTACTGGGAGGTGCCCGCGCTGGCGGTGTTCGGCGCGGACGCTTTTGCGCTGCGTGTGACCGCCTTCTTCACCTCGCTGTTGACGCTCTCCGCGTTGGGGCTGTTGGCGCGGGTGCTGTTCGGTCGGCGCGTGGCGGTGTGGACGGTCGCCGCGCTTGGGGCGCTGTTCTGGCATGTGCTGTTCAGTCATCTGGCGTTTCGCGCGCTGCTGTACCCGACGATCGGCGCGCTGGCGTTCGCGTTCTTGTGGACGGCGTGGCGCACCAATCGGCTCAAGCATTGGCTGCTGACCGGAGCCGCGTTCGGCGCGTTGAGCTATACCTACTTCGCCGCGCGGGGCTGGCTTGCGCTGGCACTGGGGCTGCTGCTGATCGGCGTCCTCGCGGATCGGCGGCGCTGGCGGGGGAGCGCTGTGACGATGCTCGTCGCTGCTGCGCTCAGTCTGCCGCTGGTGGTCTACCTGCTGACGACTCCGGCCTCCGGTCAGCGGTTGGATCAGGTGGCGATCAGCGACCTGAACGCGCTCATCAGCAACCTCGGTGTGTGGCTGAATGTGTGGGTCGGGCGCGGGGCGGATGATCCGATGTACAACCTGAGCGGACGCCCACTCTTCGATGTTCCGCTGGCGATCATCGGCGTGGTGGGACTGGCGGCGTTATTCGTATCGCTGCTTGCTCTGCGTGTTGGCCTCACCCCCCAGCCCCCTCTCCGCTTGGAGAGGGGGAGAAAATCGGCGCACTTCAAGTCCCCACGCCCTTGGGAGAGGGGATTTAGGGGTGAGGCTGTTTTTTTCATCTTGGCACTGGCTGCCGTCTCCGTTGCGCCCGCCGTGCTGACCACCGAGCCGCTCAAATGGCTGCGCGCGATTGGTCTGATTGTGCCGCTGGCGCTGGTGCTCGGCGTGGGACTAGATGCGCTTCAGCAATTGGTTGTTCGACTAGGACAGAGGACGAGGCATGCCTCGTCCCTACACCGCCCTCAGTCATCAGTCCTCAGTCCAGTATTCTGGGCGGGGCTGATACCCGCGGGCTTGATCGTCTGGGCAGGGCTAAACTCGGCGCGCGATTTTCAAGCCTGGGTGACGAGCGACGACCTCTACATGCCGATGGAGCAGCATCTGTATGCGGGCATTGACGAGATCGCGGCAAACACGCCAAGCGACGCGCCCGTGTATTTCGCGCCCTTCACCGCTGATCACCCCGTGCTGCGCTTCCGTGAGTGGCGCTTAGGCGACCGTCCGGTGGCGGCTTTTAAATCGGTCGACTGCCTGCCGCTGACCACGCTGGGCGGCACGTACTTCGCGCTGGACGCCTATGAGGGCGATCTGGCCGCGCAGTTGGCGCAGTGGCGCGAGGTTGTCTCCGTCACCGAGGAGGCGAGCGCGTCACCGCAGTACACGCTGGTGACGACGGCGCCGGAGACGGTGCCGTTCGCCGCACAGGCGACGTTCGGCGAACGAATTGCTGCCCGCTTGGCGAGTTTCGTCCCCTCAGTCGTGCGCGTCGGCGGGACGATCAGCCTTGATGTGGCGCTGCGGCGGGTCGGGCCGGTTGACGAGGCGTATACGTTGTTTCTGCACACCTATCCGTTCTACGAAACGCGGCTGATCACGCAGGCCGATCACCCGATCTGCCCGTCCTATCCGCCGCCGTTGTGGCGGGATGACGAGACGCTGATCCTGCATTATGATTTGCCTGTGCCCGCCCAACCGGGCGAGTACCGGATCGCGCTGGGCGTGTATAACAGTGCGACCGGGGAGCGGTTGTCATTTGGCAGCATCGAAGACGCGGCGATTGTCGGGACGATTCGGGTAGAGGGGTAAGCATGGACATCAAAACGCTGACCGAGCACATGCACGCCTTTGTGGAGGCGAAAGGGTGGTATCGGGAGGATACCAAGCGCCCACAGACGCCGCGCAACCTCGCGGTGTCGCTGGTCTTGGAAGCCAGCGAAGTGCTCGAATTGTTCCAATGGGGTGAGCAGCCGCGCAACGCCGACGAACTCCCCGGCGAACTGGCCGACGTGCTGCTCTACCTGCTGCAAATCGCCAGTATCAGCGGCATTGACTTAGAGCAGGCCGTCATGGATAAACTCAAGATCAATTATGGGCGCGTGTGGGATCAAGCTAACGACGACCAGAAAGACTAGAGAGAAAAGATTCAACGCGAGGGCGTGAAGTGAAGGTCCGAGACACGACACGCTGAAGACGGGGCAACCGCCTTCAGCGTGCCAGAGCCAACTAGCTAATTGACAATGGTCGTGGGGAGCGGCGTCCCATTCTGTGGAGGCAGATAGCTCGGTTCCATGGTGTTCTTGAGCACCCACAGGAATTGGCAGGCGAGCACAACCTTATAATAGGTTTCGGTCGAATCCTGCCCGACGACAATATACGTGCCGGGGTTGAGCGTGATGTTGGTGATGTTGCCGGGGCTGTAATAGACCTGTGCACCCAGCGGAGCAGAACCGACCACCGAACCAGCCGGAATCGCCAGATTGCACACATCGCCGACGACGGCTGCGGTACCGCACACGACAAACGGTGCTGCGCTCGGCAAACCAGTGAGGTCGGAGGACACGTCCTCGTAATCTTCATCGAGACACGTGCCGTTGGCTTGGAGATAGGCTACATAGGCCGGGTCACTCTGAGAGATCAGAACTAACGCGGACGCCTCAGCCCCGTCGACATCAAACAGCGAATACGTGATTGGACGGCTGGTCGAAGTAAAAACAGCACCGTAATCACCATCGTCCGAGCCAATCCCGGTACCCGGGTTAACACAGTATGGGTCAGCGTCGACCACGACGCCATTGGCATCAAACATGACCATGACCACCCAGTCACAGATCCCGCCGTCATCGGTTGGGCCGCTGAGGGTGATGTCAAACTGGGGACCGTCGGCATTATCCGCGGCATCGCCCGCATAATCAAATACGAAGCTGCCGCTGGATGCGGCATATACGGTCCCAAAGGCTCCCATAACTACAATGATCAATAACATAAGTGCTGCACGTTTGCTGAAAAGCATTTGCGTTCTCCTATGAAGATGTAGTGTGTACGTAAGTGCTTTGTCCACTGTACAGTCAAGTAAATATTCGCACAAGTAAATGTTTGTCTATATATTGTATTTATTTATAGTCATGTTTATTGCGGTACCCTTTGGATAAGTGCAACAAGTAGCCGGCTCGCGCCGGTCACTGTTCAAACCCGGTTATGATGACTTCGCGCACTCAACTGAAGTAGATTCTCGAAAATCTTCGTGTAGGGGCAGACCGATGTGTCTGACCATTTTCGGGCGCATACATCGGTGCGCCCCTACATCAGTTCTTGGCGTTCTTTCGAGCACTCAACTGAGCGCCGCACCTCACGGTTCATAAAGGTTCAAGGTGGAGAAAACGGCGCGGAGAGGGTAAGATTGCTCACCATAAGAGTATGGGGTAATGACAGGACGAGGCCTGCCTCGTCCCTACAAGAGATCGAGGAGCGTGCATGTCGTCGCAAGCGTTAACTTCCCCGCGCGAGGATTTTTCTGAGTGGTACAACGAGATCGTCTACCGCGCTGATTTGGCGGCCCAGTCGCCCGTTCGCGGCTGCATCATCATCAAGCCGTATGGCTACGAACTGTGGGAGGGCATCAAGGGTGCGCTGGATCGCCGCTTCAAGGCGACCGGACATCAGAATGCCTACTTCCCCCTCTTCATTCCGAAAAGCTTCCTCGAACGCGAAGCTGAACACGTCGAAGGCTTCAGCCCGGAACTCGCGGTCGTGACCATCGGCGGCGGGAAAGAGCTGGAAGAGCCCTACGTCGTGCGCCCGACCTCGGAGACGATCATTGGCGATGCTTTCAAGAAATGGATTCAGTCGTACCGCGACCTCCCGCTGCTCATGAACCAGTGGGCGAACGTGGTGCGCTGGGAAATGCGCACGCGGCCGTTCCTGCGCACGATGGAATTCCTGTGGCAGGAAGGCCATACTGCGCACGCAACCGAAGCCGAAGCTGAAGCCGAAACGATGCAGATGCTCGACGTGTACGCCGATGTGGCGATCAACGAGGCGGCGATCCCCGTGATCAAGGGGCTGAAGAGCAACAAAGAACGCTTTGCGGGCGCGCTGCGCACGTTCAGCATCGAAGGCATGATGGGCGACAAGAAGGCGCTGCAATGCGGCACGAGCCATAACCTCGGCCAGAACTTTGCCAAAGCCTTCGAGATTCAGTTTGTGGACGAAAACAACCAGCGTCAATTCTGCTGGACGACCTCGTGGGGTATGAGCACCCGGATGGTCGGGGCGGTGGTCATGGCGCACGGCGATGAGAAGGGCTTGCGCCTGCCGCCGCGGCTCGCCCCGTATCAGGTGGTGATCGTGCCGATCTTCAAGACGGAGGACGATCGCGGTGTGGTGATGGAGAATGTCGAACGGCTGAAACGCGAACTCGTCGCCCATGATATCCGCGTGCATGTCGACGCCCGTGACTATCAACCCGGCTTCAAGTTCAATGACTGGGAAATGCGCGGCGTGCCGGTGCGGCTCGAACTCGGCCCGCGCGATGTCGCGAACAACGCGGTCGTCGCCGCACGGCGCGATAAGCCCGGCAAAGAGGGCAAGCGCGTGCTGACTCAGGACAACATCAGCGCCAGCATTCGGGATCTGCTGGTGGAAATTCAGGCGAACATGCTTCAGCAGGCGACCGAATTCCGCGACGCCAACATCTTCGACGTGAAGTCGTACGATGAACTCAAGGCGGTCGTCGAACAGGGCGGCTTCGCGCGCGGCTGGTGGGCGGGGACAGACGACGAAGAATTGGCGATCAAGGCGGAGATCGGCGCGACGCACCGCTGCTACCCGCTCGATCAACCGGGTGGCTCGGGCACCTGCTTCTACAGCGGACGTCCGGCGGATCGTGTCGCCCTGTTTGCCAAGGCGTATTAGACCCGAGCGTTCCCATCTCAGTATTGCGTCCGGCAAGTGTTTGCAAATGAGAGAAGAGTACTCGTAGGGGCGCACGGCTGTGCGCCCCTACACCCAGTATTCGGCTCGTTACCGGATGCAGCACAAAGTCGCTGCGGTTCGTTCAACGGCTCCTCTTCCTAAAAAGAGGGGCTTGTTTTCCTCACAGACTACAACCCCCTAGTTCTTGGGTTTTTGACCTTGTGCCCACCGCTTGTGATGTGACGCACGAATAAACCCTTGTTTTTTTCATAGAGAATTTATAGAGACAAGTCATAAAAATCCGTGTATAGTAATTTCAGTAGCTCATTTCGACTGAATCCTATACCGCCTCACGGGGACTGGAGGTCTCACCTACTATTATGGTTGTACTTAGACTGATTTAAACTGGAACTAAATGGGATTCGATGTTTAGCTTGTATAATAGTGTTATTCAAATTGTTATATTCCGAGAGCGATCTGCTTGATAACCAGTCGACAGTTTGATAAAATTGGCACAAATTGGGAACGTTATCTTTTCAGCAATCTCGCTTCCCGACCACAACTTGACTCTTTCTCCGCGTCTCGCGGGTCTAAACCTACCACCGAGCCAGCAGGTTCAGGTGGTATATGCGTTTTTAGGTAAGGATAATGGCAGCTTATTTGATCGTAGATGTAGACGACTTACTCGCGCATTTTCGCAATCGCGGTATTTCGGTCGATTTGCAGGAACTCGCCGTGGGTTTACGCGGCGGGGCAGCGCTCGCTGCCGGGCTGATGAGCGCGGATCGTCTGCGGGCAGTGGCCGCGGCGAACTGGAAGACGCACCGCCAGAAGGGCGGTCGCGCGGGGGCAGCCAAAGACCCGCAGTATGTCTTCAAGGCGGCGGGCTACGACACGTTTGATATTCCGCGTCGTGAAAGCCTGGCCGACGCGCTGATCATGCATTACTTCTCGTTCGACCCCGAACCGGTCGACGAACTGATTTTGGCGACCACCAACCCGGATCTCGTGCCGCTGGTGCGCCGCGTCAAGACGACGCGCAGCGCCCGCATTCGCATGTGGGGGTCGGATGATGTGCTCGAAGGCACAGAATTCGCCGACGACGTGATCTTTCAGCCGCTGGAAACGCTGCTCGGCATCCAGCAGACGAAGAACGTCGCGGTGTACATCGACTTCGAGAACATCGCCATCAGCCTGAACGAACAGGGCTACGTCGTCAACCTCGACTCGCTGATTGAAAGCTTCAGCCGGCAGGCGAAGGTGCATGGGCAGGTCGTCAAGATGGCCGCTTACGCGCCGTGGGGTCAGCGGGGCAGTTTGCCGCCGCTCACCGATACGTCCGGACGCGAAGTCGCCGACGACGCGCCAAGCCGCCTCGCCATGGCGAACATCGACCCGGTGTTTAACCTCCCCGGCAAGAACAGCGCCGACATGCGCATCGCCAAGGATATCATCACGGACTCGGGGCACAGCGACGCGGCGGATGTCTATATCGTCGCCAGCGGTGACCGCGACTTCAACGAGGTGATCAACACGCTGCGCACGCGCAACAAGACGGTCATCCTGTGGGCGGTACACGGCAGCACGAGCCGCCAACTGGAGAACAACAGCAACATCTTCATCGAATACGTTGAAGATTTTACCGACTTGCAGACGCACCAATCGCTCAGCCTCGCGTCGATGGCGACGAACGACGACGGTTCGCCCGCCGGGTTTACACCGTCGCAGTGGTCGAGCGTGGTCGTGCAGTTTGACCGCTGCTCGCAGCAGTTGGACAGCGACGTGCTCACGCGCCAGCAGTTGATCGATCAACTGGTGGATGTCAGCGCGGTCGTGTCGAAGGCGCGCGGCGAAGACCTGGTCGCGCAGGCGATCTCGCTCGGTATCGTGCGCACGCTCGGTGGGCCGAACCGCCTCGTGCTCGACCTCGGTCACCCGATTGTCGAGAAGACGCTGCTCATCCGCGACCGCATTGTGCTGCGTGTGATGAACACGCTCAACGTGCGCGGGTGGGAATACGTGAACTACGGCTTCCTGCTCAAGGGGCTAGCGATGGATCGCGAGTTGGAACGCCCCGGCCTGAATTACAGCGACCAGTGGCGTTCGGACTGGATCGACTGCCTCGTGCGCGAGCGCGTGCTGCAGCGGGAACTGGTACCGCACCGCCATAATCCGGAAGACCTCGTGCCGGTGATCAAGCTCAACCCGGATTATGAACTGCCGGAGCAGAAGCCGTCGCCCGTGCCGAATCAGGCGGAACAGTCGGATCACAGTTGGGCGGGCGTGACGCTGGCCGAACTCGAACAGATGGAAGCCGATACCGCCGACATGGTGCGCCGTGTCGTGGTCAGCGTGGAGCAGTTCACCAGCTTCCGTGGCTTCACGTGGTGCCCCCTCGGCAGCCTGCACAAGCGCCTGCGCCAGTACGATAACGGCATGTCGTTTCAGCGAGCGGTCGAATTCCTGCTCGAAAACGGTTCGGCGGAAGTCAAAGAGTACCCGAACCCGCAAAGCGACTTCTTCACCAAGGGGATTTCGCTGGTGCTCGACTCCGAGATCTGCCGCTTGATCGTCGGCGAGCGTGATGCGTTCATCCGCCTGCTGCTCAGCCTGTACGAGCGCAACATGCTCATCTCGGAGATGAGCGTGCGCGCGGCGGAACCGGGCGCGCGCTGGAGCCTCCCGCTGTGGTTCTCCATCATGGAGACCGAGAACGTGCTCAACCCGATTCCGGGGCGCTCGGGGCAGTACAGCCTGTTCCGCACGCACCACACGGTCACGCTGGTCGCGGACTCGCAGCGCCTGACCGGACGGTAAAACCGAACCTCACCTCTAGCCCCTCTCCTACAGGAGAGGGGGATAACCGATTGCGGCAAAAATATACGAGGATGCGCCACTGCTCATCCGAACCGACTACAATTTTTGAGCAAACCCATGACTCTTGTGACCCTCGAACAGATTTATGAAGCGCGCGAACGGCTGCGCGGGATCACGACGCACACGCGCCTGTTCCCCGTGGATGGCGCGTTCGTTAAGCCGGAGAGCTTCCAGCCGATTGGCTCGTTTAAGCTGCGCGGCGCGTACAACAAGATCGCTTCGCTGGTGGAGGCAGAACGCCCCGCGGGGATCATCACGCATTCAAGCGGCAATCACGCGCAGGGTGTGGCCTATTCCGCCAAGCAGCTCGGCTTGCCCGCCGTGATCATCATGCCGAACAACGCCCCGCCGATCAAAGTCGAAGCGACGCGCTCGTATGGCGCAGAGATCGTCTTCCTTGATCCGGCGACCGAGCGGCGCGAAATCGTGACTCAGCGTATCATGGATCAGAGACCGGGCTGGGTGCTGGTGCATCCCTTCAACGATCCCCAGATCATCGCCGGACAGGGAACCATCGGGCTGGAAATCTTCGAGGATTTCCCGGATGTCGAGCAGGTGATTGTGCCCATCGGCGGCGGCGGGATCATCTCGGGGGTGGCGACGGCGATTAAGTCGCTCAAGCCGACCGTCAAGGTGATTGGCGTGGAACCGGAACTGGCGGCGGATGCGCAGCAGTCGGTGCGCGAAGGGCATGTCGTCGAATGGGCGGCGACCGATACCAACCGCACGATTGCCGACGGCGTGCGCACGGTCAGCATTGGGCCGCTGAATTACGAGCACATCAGCGCGTATGTCGATAAGATCGTGACTGTCAGCGAAGCCGAAATCCGCGCGGCGGTGCGGCGCTTGGCGCTGCAGGGCAAGCTGGTGATCGAGCCGTCCGGCGCGATCCCGTTCGCCGTGTGGCAGGCGCACCGAGACGAACTCCCTGTGCAGCAGAACACGGTGCTCGTGCTCAGCGGGGGCAACATCGACCCCAAGCTGCTGGCGGAGATTGTGAGTTAACCTCACCCCTAAATCCCCTCTCCCAAGGGCGAGGGGACTTCAAAGCCAGTACGTCTCCCCGCGCCTTTAGGAGAGGGGCTGGGGGTGAGATTGTTTTCCCCGCGCCTTTAGGCGAGGGAAGACGTTACGCGGTAAGAATGATTGTTTTTATCTAGGATTGTGTTCAATTTGGCGCTTTGCTATAATGCCCTTAGTGTACTGATGACCGACAAGTCTGGTTGTCCGACTTGTCTGGTGACAATTGAGGGACAGAATGCCTCTTTCCAAAGACGAAAAGAACACGATCATCGGTGGTTTCGGTCGGCACGAGAAGGATACCGGTTCGCCGGAAGTCCAGATCGCCCTTTTGACGCAGCGCATCCAGCAGTTGACCGAGCATTTGAAGATTCACCAGCAGGATCAGCATTCGCGCCGTGGGCTGCTGAAGCTGGTCGGTCAGCGTCGGCGTCACCTCAAGTACTTGAGCGATACCGATCCGGAAGCGTATCAGGCGGTGCTGCAGCGTTTGGGGCTGCGCCGTTAAAATCTGCGGTTGCACAACAGGTGGCAAACGGGGCGGCGATCCGCCCCGATAGTTTTGGGAACATGCCCTGTGGCGCGGGAATTGGAGTCTCTCGTTAAACTCTTGGTGGGTTTGATGACGCTCTCCAGTTTCTGAACACGGGGCATGTCGCGTTTATAGAGAGGTGTGAACTATGGTGGGTGTCATGGGTGACGTCCGGCGTTACTCGACGATGATCGCAGATAAAGAGATCATCATCGAGACGGGACGTTTCGCGGAACAAGCGGGTGCGGCGGTCACCGTACAAATTGGGCAAACGGTCATTTTCGCCACGGCGACGATGAGCAAGCATGTGCGCGAAGGGATCGACTTTTTCCCGCTCAGCGTGGACTACGAAGAAAAATTGTATGCGGCTGGGCGTATCCCCGGCAGCTTCTTCCGGCGCGAAGGCCGGCCTTCGGAACAGGCGATTTTGACCTCGCGCGTCATCGACCGCCCGCTGCGCCCGCTGTTCCCGGAGAACATGCGCAACGAAGTGCAGTTGATTCTGACGGCGTTCGCGCATGATCAGGAAAATCACATCGACATGCTCGGCATCATCGCCGCCAGCACCGCCGTGATGATCTCGGACATTCCGTGGGGCGGTCCGGTCGCCGCGGTGCGCATCGGCCTGATCGACGGCGAACTGGTCGTCAACCCGACGATCCAGATGATGGAAAACAGCATCCTCGACCTGCGCGTGGCGGGCACGGCGGACGCGATCAACATGGTGGAATGCGCGGCTGAAGAAGTCGACGAAGAGACCATGCTGCGCGCGCTCAAGCTGGCGCATGACTCGATTCAGCCGATCATCGAACTGCAAAAGCAGATGGTGGCGGAAATCGGCAAGCCGAAGTCGCCGTATGTGGCGGCCAAGCTGGACGACGCGCTCATCAGCGCGGTGCGCGAAAAGAGCACCGAAGGCGTGCGCAAGGTCATCGCCGAGACGACCGACCGTGCGGGCCGTAACGAAGCGCTCGAGATGCTGCGCGAGCAGTTGGTCGCGGAATATCAGGAAAAGAACACCGTCCTGGAAGACGAGCAGGAACGCGAGCCGCAAGACCTCGTCGCGCTGCGCGACGTGCGCGAAATTTTCTCGGAAGTCATCCGCGACGAAGTGCGCCGCCGCATCGTCGACGATGGCATCCGTCCCGATGGCCGCAACCACACGCAGATCCGCCCGCTGGCGGCGGAAGTCGGCATTTTGCCGCGCGTTCACGGCACGGGTTTGTTCAAGCGCGGGCAGACGCAGGTGCTGACCGTCGCGACGCTCGGTTCGCCGCGCGACTCGCAGATGCTCGACACGCTCAGCCCGGAAGACAACAAGCGCTACCTGCATCACTACAACTTCCCGCCCTTCAGCACGGGCGAAGTGCAGCCGCTGCGCGGCCCGAAGCGCCGTGAAATCGGCCACGGGGCGCTGGCGGAAGCCGCTCTCCGTTCGATGATTCCGGACGAAGATAAGTTCCCGTACACCATTCGTTTGGTGAGCGAAGTGCTCAGCTCCAACGGCAGCACCTCGATGGCGAGCGTGTGCGGCAGCACGCTGGCGCTGATGGACGCGGGCGTGCCGCTCAAGCGTCCGGTGGCGGGCATCGCCATGGGCCTGATCAAGGAAGGCGAGAAGGTCGCCGTCCTCACCGACATTCAGGGTCTGGAAGATCACCTCGGCGATATGGACTTCAAGGTCGCCGGGACGACGCAGGGCATCACGGCGCTGCAGATGGACATCAAGATCACGGGCGTGAGCGATGAGATCATGGCGCAGGCGTTGGCGCAGGCCAAGGACGCGCGTATGCAGATCCTCGACCTGATCCAGCAGGCAATCCCCGCGCCGCGCGGCCAACTGAGCGAATTCGCGCCGCGTATGGAAACGATCAAGATCAATCAGGACAAGATTGGCGCGGTGATTGGGCCCGGTGGCAAGACGATCCGCGGCATTCAGGAACGCACAGGCGTCAAGATCGACATCGAAGAAGATGGCACGGTGTTCATCGCCGGGCCGGACGCCTCGACCGTCAACAAGGCGCTGGACGAAGTCCGCGGCCTGACCGAAGACGCCGAAATCGGGCGCGTGTACACCGGCAAGGTGACGCGCATCGAATCCTACGGCGTGTTCGTCGAATTCCTGCCCGGTCGCGACGGCATGGTGCACATTTCGCAGCTGGCCGACTACCGCGTGAATTCGCCGGAAGACGAAGTCAGCCTCGGCGACGAGATCATGGTCATGGTGACCGACGTCTCGCCGGATGGCAAGGTGCGCCTGAGCCGTCAGGCCGTGCTCGAAGGCTGGACAGCCGAAGAAGCCCGGTCACGCGACAAGCGCCCGAGCGGTGGTGGTGGCGGTGATCGGCGTGGTGGCGGTGGCGGTGATCGCCGTGGCGGTGGCGGCGGTGGTGATCGGGGCGGCGAACGCCGCTTCAACGACCGCAGCAGCCCCAGCGAACGCGGTGATCGCGGCGGACGTCCTCCCCGCGACTAAGCCTCACCCCTAGCCCCTCTCCCTTGGGAGAGGGGAAAACTGCGCCGCCTAGCTAGGTGGAGTAAAATGGAGCGCGCCATCGATCACTCGATGGCGCGTTTTTTGTTTGGACGTTGGGCCTTACTGATGCCCGACGATCGTATGCGGGATATAGGGTTCTTCGAGGTAGGCGACCTCATCGGCAGTGAGCTTGAGCGCCAGCGCGCCGATAGCTGTGTCGAGATGCGAAAGCTTCGTCGCTCCGACGATGGGTGCGGCTACCGGTTGCTTGTGCAGCAGCCACGCCAGCGCAATGTGAGCGCGGGGCACGCCATGCTGGTCGGCGAGTTCGGCCACACGATCAATAATGTGCTGGTCGGTCTGCGCCGTCTTATCGTATTTGCTCTTCGCAATCTGATCCGTTTCTGAACGCAAGGTGCTCTCGGTTGCACTGTCACGCGTCAGGCGACCAGAGGCCAAGGGGCTGTAGGGGATCACGCCGATCTTTTCCTCACGACAGAGCGGCAGCATTTCCCGCTCTTCCTCGCGGTAGATGAGGTTAAGGTGATCCTGCATCGAGACGAAGCGCGTCCAGCCATGTTGATCGCTGGTATAGAGTGCCTTTTGAAACTGCCACGCCCACATCGCGGAAGCGCCGATGTACCGCACTTTGCCCGCCCGAACGAGATCGTTCAAGGCTTCGAGTGTCTCCTCGATGGGGGTTTCATAGTCCCAGCGGTGGATCTGGTACAGGTCGACATAATCGGTCCCTAGGCGGCGCAGGCTGTGGTCAATCTCACTCAGAATTGCTTTGCGCGACAGCCCCGATCCATTCGGGTCTTCACGCATTTTGCCGTGTAACTTCGTTGCAATGATCACGTCGTCGCGCTTGGCGAAGTCCTTCAACGCCCGCCCGAGGATTTCCTCGCTCCGACCAATCGAGTAGATGTTGGCGGTATCAAAAAAGTTGATCCCCAGTTCGAGCGCATACTGGATGATCGGACGGCTGTTTTCCTCATCAAGCACCCACTTGTGAACCCAGCGGGTCGCGTCGCCAAAACCCATACAGCCCAGACAGATGCGCGAAACTTTCATTCCGGTTGAACCTAAGCGCACGTAATCCAAGTTTATCTCCAATCAATGACTATTTTGGAACAGCCTATAGCTTAATACGCAGCACGGTTGTAGCGCTGAACTTGCGCCGCGTCAAACGTCGCTAACTGCTGGTTGCTGAGCTGAAAGCCTATCTCGCGCAGGGGTGAGAGCGCGACGTCGCGCAGTCATTCGGGTTAGAATAGAGTGATGCACGTTCTCATGTCACTCAACAGGAGCGCCCCGTATGACCGTCATCTCGTCGCCCCCGCCCGTAAGTTCGCCGCCGTGGTCGTCCGCCACCAAGCGCATTGTCAGCCTGATTCTGCTGGCGCTCGTCGGGATTGTGCTGTGGCAGGTGCTCGACGTTCTGCCCATCGTCGTCGTGGCGACCGTGCTGGCCTTCCTGCTCAGCCCGCTCACGTCGCTGATTCAGCGCTTTCTCCCCGGTGGTCGCGCCCCCGCCATTCTGCTGACATTCGTCATCGTGCTGGTCTTGCTGGCGCTGGTGCTGCTGGTGATCTTCCCCGTGATCTTCAACCAGTTCCGCGACTTCGCCACCGAATTTCCCGCTTTCATCGACCGCCTGCAAACCGATCTCGAAGCCTTGCTCAGCCAGCCGATCACCTTTCGCGGTGAACCCATTATTCTCAATGGTGTGCCGCTCATCCCGCTGGATGAGATTCGCGCGGCGCTCGGCTCGTCGGAGGGCGCGGAGTTTGTGCCGCTGGAAAGCATCGATCTGCTCGGCACGCTGCGCGGTTTTGTCTCGTCGCTGGCGGGGCCGGCCTTCAGCGTGGTCGGGCGGACGTTCACGGGCGTGCTCAACGTCGTGTTTCTGCTCACGCTGGTCTTTTACCTGATCCGCGATGCGCATAAGTTCACGAATGGGCTGGTCGGCGTCACGCCGGAGTCGTATCGCGGCGATGTGCGGCGCATCCTGTTTGAACTCAAAGAGGTGTGGAACGATTATCTGCGCGGGCAGTTGATCCTGTGTCTGTCAATTGGCATCCTCGTGCTGATCGCGGCGCTGCTGCTCGGCGTGCCCAACGCGCCCATGCTGGCGCTGATTGCGGGCATCACCGAGTTGATCCCGAACATTGGCCCGCTGATCGCGCTCATCCCGGCGGCGCTGTTCGCGCTCTTCTCGCAGTCGGCGACGCTGCCGTTCCTGTCCGGCGCGACCTTCATGCTGGTCGTGATCCTCGTGTGGGTCATGATCCAGAATATCGAGAACATTTTCCTCGTGCCGCGCGTGATGGGCGATTCGCTCAATCTGCACCCGGTGGTCATTCTCGTCGGGGTGATCGTGGGCGCGAATATCGCCGGGCTGCTTGGCGTGCTGCTCGCCGCCCCGGTGATCGCCTCGATCCGCGTGTTCGCGCAGTATTTCTACGGCAAGCTGATGGATCAAGACCCCTTCCCGCCACCGCCGTCCGTCAAAACTCGACCGCTCGGAGTGGTCGAACGGCTGCGCGGCGAAATCAAGCGGCTGTCAAGCCGGGGACAACGCGCTAAAATAGCAGACTAGTGAAGCTCGACCCCCTCACCCCGACCCCTCTCCCACGCAAGCGGGGAGAGCGGAGGAACGATGGGCAAATCTGCACCTATTTATGGAGGATAAACCATGTCGAATAATGATGATGTGAATGTCGAGACGCTGGCGGAAACCGAAAGCTATGCCGCGTGGCTGTCGCGGGAGAATGATGGCGAAATCGTCTACCATGTGGAATTGGGCGCGGTGACGCTGCATTTCTACCGCGAAGAGTGGGAAGAAGTCGTCGCGCTGATCGAAGCCGCGAACAAAGCGGGTTCGGGGCGGCGCTAAGCGCAGCATGACGTTGTACGAACGCCCGCTCATCGAAGCCATCGCCAAGCATCTGCCGCCGAGCGCCGCGCTGCTCGAACTGCTCGACCTGAACGGCGGCGCGATTGGCGCGATCCTCAGTGAAGCGCGCGCGGACCTCGACGTGATCACCGCTGTGCCCGTCGACGATAACAGCGTGGACGCGGTGGTCGCGTTTGACCGCGTGGTGGACGCGCCGTTCCTCGCGACGGCGCGGCGGGTGCTGCGTCCCGGCGGACGCTTGATCGCCGTGACCAGCGAAGGCGAAGCGCGCGCCAAACACGTCGAAGTGCTGGAAAACGCGGGCTTTCATCGCATTCTGGTCGAGACGGCGGTCGAAGTGGCGACGCCGCTCGATGGTGTGCTCCCGGTCGGTGTGCTGCTGCGCGGCGAGAAGCCGCACACCACCGACGACACGTTCGAACGCATCCGCGTGGCCTCGGATCAGGATGCGGCGGAACTGGATATGAACACCTATCGCGGGCGCTACGTGTATCTGCTCATCAAGCAGACGCCGAATAAGCCCATGTGGGCGATGCGCCCCGAAGAAGCGATCCACTGGGAGGCGGTCGGCATCGGCGATGTACTGCTGGCGTTCACCAGTCTGCCCAAGTCGGTCAGCTTTATGCAGCCCGCCGTGCTCAGCGGGTGGATTGCGGGCGTCAACAAGGTGGCCAAGTTCAAGCGCGACACGGTCGCGGGCTGGGCGACGCATGTGCTGCTCAACCCATCGCTGGAACGCGTCGCCGGGCTGGAGGTCAGCTTCCGCGTGATCGATCCGCAAACGGCGGAAAAGCCGGATGAGTAATTACCCCTCACCCCCGACCCCTCTCCCACGCAAGCGGGGAGAGGGGCGCAAAGAATCCAACCTCACTTCTAAATCCCCTCTCCCTCTGGAGAGGGGACTTTGGGATCGCCGCGTTGATCCCCCTCTCCACCCGGAGAGGGGGCAAGGGGGTGAGGTTTATGTTCACCCTTGAGTCGGTCAAGTGGCTAGCGTCGCCGGAAGGCGAGCGCGTTCTGGCGCGGCTGGCGGGCGAGAACCTGTCCGACGATCACACGCTGCGCCTGATCACTTCCCTGCGGCGCGATCTGTCGGGAGAGCGGGCGGGCGCGGCGCTCGAACTGGCGCGCCTGCGCGTCAAGGCGGTCGACAAGTTCGGTGCGGATGCGAGCAAAATGTACTTCACCCGCGACGCGCTCGAACAGGCCAGCGATCCGCTGGTCAGGCGCTGGCGCTCACGGGTGTGGATCAAATCGGATACCCCTTATCCGATGCTCGATTTGTGCTGCAGTATCGGCAGTGATACCGCGGCCTTAGCAGCGGCGGATTTTTCCGTCATCGGTTACGAGATCGACCCGGTACGGGTGGAGATGGCCCGCCTCAACCTTGCGGCTTTAGGTCTCGTGGCGCGCATCGAAGAATCCGACATCACTACACTCGTGCCAGAAAATTACGCGATGGCCTTTTTCGATCCCGCCCGCCGGGATGAGCATGGGAACCGCATCTATAATGTCGAAAAATACACCCCGCCGCTCTCTATCATTGATCGCTTTACGCTCGGTCCGTGGGCGGTCAAACTGTCACCGGGGCTTCAGCGGGAGCAAGTTCAACCGTGGCTGGCGCGCGGCGCGTCCTTGCATTTCGTCTCGGTACACGGTGATCTGAAAGAGGCGACGCTCAGTTACTGGGGATTAGATGGCCTCGATCACTCGGACTGGGCATGGCTGATCACCGAGGACGCCGACTTGCATTGGGTCATAACAGGGGACATGCCGCCAGTTTCCATCAGTGAGCCGCATGCATGGCTGATCGAACCCGATCCCGCGCTCATTCGGGCGGGACTGGTGGCCGATGCGGCGCTCAAGTTCAACGGGACACAGCTCGACGAATCGATTGCCTACTTCACAACGGATACCAAGCCGGAGTCGCCCTGGGTACGGGCGTGGCGCATCCTCGACTGGATGCCGTTCAACGGGAAGAAGCTCAAGGCGTATCTGCGCGAACGGAACGTCGGCACCGTGACGGTCAAGAAGCGCGGCACGGCGGTCACACCGGACACACTGATTCCTCAGTTGAAGCTTAAGGGCAGCGAGTCGCGCACGCTGGTGCTGACGCGCTATCAGGGGCAGCAGATCGTCATCATCTGTGAGGATTATCAACCGGAGTGAGTAGGCGCCGAGAATCGAAAAGGACGAGGCATGCCTCGTCCCTACGAAATGCTGCTGCGATGGCTTAACAATAGAGCGGGATGTGCGACCAGTGTGAATGGCGGCTTGAGTTCAGCGAGTTGCCATGTACAATGTGGTCTGCGATGTCAGGGTGCTCAGCGAGTGATGATGTGCCGCGCTCGTTGCGATGTGAGTGTGATGTTTCAGCGACGTGGCTGCGATGTGGCTGCTTTGGGTGTGTGATGTCAGCTACGATGGGGCTTCAATGCAGCAGAGATGTGGGTGCAGGGTATCGACGACGTGAAAACGGTGTCCACACGGGTCACTCATCGCGCTCTATTGTTAAGGTGATTGCTTCATGTTGTTATAATACGCCCAAAATCTGCAAAATAGAATTGACAAATGTCATTAATTTTGTGAATTTTTCGTAAAGAAACCAAAATACACAAAGGGGATCTCAATGTTGACACCATTCCGCAACGAAGCACTGACCGATTTCACGCTGCCCGAGAACCGCGCCGCCTTCGAAAAGGCCATGGTCAAGGTCAAAGCTGAGCTGGGTCGAGAGCTGCCAGCGGTCATCAACGGTCAGGAAATCTGGAACGGCGAAGGCTTCGTCTCGATCAATCCGGCGCGTCCGGCGGAAGTGGTAGCACGTTTCCCGAAGCTCGGCATTGAACACGCCGAACAGGCGATCAAGGCGGCGGCTGAAGCCTTCAAGACGTGGCAGTACGTCCCGGTGCAGGAACGTGCAGGCTACATTCTGCACGCGGCGGGCGAGATGCGCCGCCGTAAGCAAGAATTCAACGCTGTGATGGTGCTGGAAGTCGGTAAGTCGTGGGCGGAAGCCGACGCGGATACCTCCGAATCGATTGACTTCCTCGAATATTACGCGCGGCAAGCGCTGCGCATCGCGGACAGCAGCGAGATGCTTATCCCGTACCCCGGCGAACAGAATGGACTGTATTACATTCCGTTGGGCGTTGGTGTGGTGATTTCGCCATGGAACTTCCCCAATGCCATCGCGACAGGCATGACGGCGGCGGCGCTGGTGACGGGCAACACGGTGTGCTTCAAGCCCGCCGAGCCGAGCAGTTGGATCGCGGCGAAGATTTGCGAACTCTTCTGGGAGAGCGGCATTCCGCACGGCGTGCTCAACTTCCTGCCCGGCAAAGGCTCAGTGATCGGCGCGCACATGGTCGAGCACCCGCAGACGCGCTTCATCGCCTTCACGGGGTCGAAGGAAGTCGGTTTGCGCATGTTCGAACAGGCCGGGCAGACCAAGCCCGGTCAACTGTGGCTCAAGCGCACCATCCTCGAAATGGGCGGCAAGGACGCGGTCGTCGTCGACGAAACGGCCACCCTCGAAGCGGCATCGGTCGGCATCGTGCAGAGCGCCTTCGGCTTCCAGGGGCAGAAGTGTTCGGCAGGGTCGCGCGCGATCATCGTGGATTCGGTCTACGAGCAGGTGGTCGGGCGGGCGGTCGAACTGGCGAGCAAGCTCACGGTTGGCGCGCCGGATACGTCCGCGTGGATCGATCAGGGCCCGGTCGTGGACGCGAACTCGTTCAAGAAGATTCTCGATTACATCGAACTCGGCACGCAGGAAGGCAAGCTGCTGCTCGGTGGGTCGCCGCTGGATACGCCGGAAAAAGGCTACTTCATCCCGCCGACGATCTTCGGGGATGTCGATGGCAACGCGCGCGTCGCGCAGGAAGAAATCTTCGGGCCGGTGCTGGCGTGCGTCCGCGCCAGCGACTATGACCACGCGCTGCAGATTGCCAACAGCACCGAATTCGGCCTGACGGGCGCGTTGTTCAGCCTCAACCGCCAGCGGTTGGAACGCGCGCGCCGTGAATTCCACGTCGGCAACCTCTATTTCAACCGCAAATGCACCGGCGCGATGGTCGGCGCGCATCCGTTCGGCGGTTTCAACATGAGCGGGACGGATAGCAAGGCGGGCGGCCCGGATTATCTGCTGCTGTTCACGCAGGCCAAGCTGGTTTCGGAGCGGCTGTAAAGTCCAGCCTCACCCCCAACCCCTCTCCGAGCGGAGAGGGGAGAGGGGAGAAAATCTAACTGAACCTAGCGATTTGTAGGGGCGCACGGCTGTGCGCCCTTCTGCTTCACAACTGATAGCCGATAACCATTACACACAGGTGCGCCCATGACCCCTGAAGAACGCCAGCCCCTGATCGCCAGAATTCGCAGCTTCCCCGATGTGCTGGAAGCGGCTGTACGCAGCTTGACGCCCGATCAGCTCACCGCTGAGGCACTCCCCGGCGAATGGACGATTGCACAGGTGGTGCATCACCTCGCGGATGCGCACATGCACGCCTATGCCCGCTTCAAGCACATTCAAGTCGAGGAATACCCGACCTTCAAGCCGTACGAGCAAACCGATTGGGCGGAGACCCCCGAAGCGCGCGACGCCCATATCGCGGATTCGCTGGCGATTCTGCGCGGGCTGCATCATCGTTGGGCTCGCCTCATGGAGTCGCTGACCGATGAGCAGTGGGCGCGCAAGGGGCTGCACCCCGACCTCGGCGAGATCAGCGCGGAAGGGCTGCTGATCGGCTACGTGAACCACAGCCAGAATCATCTGCTGCAAATTGGCAAAACCTACGAGGCGCTGCAGACCCTAACCTGATTTGCCAAACAGCCCACGATCACTCGGAGGGCCCAATCGCAAGCGAGTTTACACTCCTAAGCCGCGTGGAACGCCTAGCCTGCAGTCAGGCTCATCACAAGGCCAGCCGTTTGAGCGCCCGGGACAGCGACATCAGCTTGCAGGTGGCTGCCGACAAGATGAACACTAAGATCGCCGTCGCCGGGATGGCGATCAGCGGCATAAGGATGACGTGGTAGGGGAAGATCTGCCGGATAATTTCTAACCATATCGGATGAATGAGGTAGATCCCCAGTGCCAGCGGAGTCACTAAGTTGACGAAGGCGCGACCTGCGTGGTTTTCCCGTGTACTCTGGATAAACCAGAACATGCTGAAGCTCAAGAGAATCACCAGAGGATTCGTGCTCCCATACGTGTAATCGATTCTCGCGATGCCCACGATGCCTGTCACCGCGGCGACCGCGAAACCACAGAGACCGAACAGCAGCAGTGCGGTGCGTGGTCTGATCGGTGGTTGTTCAGCGGTGGCGAAATAGTGCCCCGCCAGGAAATAGCCGACATAAGGCAGGAAACTGAAGAAGAAGGTGCCGCCGCTGCGCGGTACGGCTGGCGTAGGTCTCGATGATAGCCAACGCAAACGAGACGATGATCGCCGTCCGCAACCAGGCGCGTGGTATGTGGATGACCGCATAATTCACAAACGGTGCGACGAGATATAAGCCGACCAACATGAAGATATACCACATGTGGAAGTAAGGGTTACCCGTCAAGAACCTGATGAGCAGCGTTTGCCAATCATACGCACCAGAGCGGACTGTGCTCCACAGCGTGTAGAGCACTGACCAGAAAATGAGTGGTAATAGGATGCGCCCGAGCCGCCGCCGGTAAAAGGTGGTGGGTGACACTTCTAGGGGGGTGCGGAGCAGGAGTGCCCCGGTGATCATGACGAAGGTCGGGACGGCCCAGCGGGTAAATGAATCGGCGATATTCCCGATCCACCACTGAAGATCGCGCGATCCCATCACCGAAGCGGCTGAGACATGAAGGAGTACAACTGTAAAGGTCGCCAAAAGGCGTAGACGGTCTAGCCAAAGTGTCCGCTGCATTGTCGATTCCAAGTGAGCCTCATGCACGGTAGTTGCACGCCCAGTATAACATGCCGCATCACCTTACCATTGTGAGTTGATTAGTCGGTGAACTAAAATACAATGTATGGTTCACACAGCCTACCGGATTATGATAGAATAGCATTCTATTTTCCCGCTGGTCTCAAAGGAATGCAGTATGGATAGACCGGAAGGCTCTAGGCGACACGAAAGACTCACCTGGGAAGATGTCGACAAACTGGTCGATGTGCTGATCCCACAAATCCGAGCGGTCGGGTTGTTCACGGGGATGATCATGATCACGCGGGGCGGCGTGATCCCCGGCGGGATGCTGGCGGAAGCGCTCGGCATTCAACATTTGCTCACGGCGGCGGTCGACTTCCCAGCGGTGCAAACGCAGGGAGCGCCCGGACTTCTGGCCTGGCCTCAGTTCTTGCAGTTCCCGGAAGCGTCGTTGCTGGCGAATCGCCGCATTCTCATTGTGGATGATGTGTGGGGGAGTGGTCGGACGAGCATTTCGGTACGCGAACGCGTAGGTTCCGCGGGCGCAACCGGGATGACGTGCGTGCTGCACTACAATCCCTATCGTTCCTTGTTCACGCATGAACGACCGGATTTCTACGGCGCAAGTACCGACGCGTATATCGTGTATCCCTGGGAAGTGGATCGCGGGACGCGGGGAATTGCGCTGCCGGACATGAATTAGAAAACAGAGAATGTTTACGTCGTTCCGACACAAGACTGATATAATCAGCATAACATTTTCGTGAGTCATAATGTAGCGCGCGTGGGGCGCTTTCGGGTAACAGACGGCAGTAATCTCTGTGTAGTGGCGTATTGGGTAGTCTCTCGTAAGGTGAGTTTTCGATGGATATTTCAAAGCCCGGGGTGGAGCAGGATCAAGATTTTGCCAATGAGTTTCGCGCTCTGCTCGATTCGTCGCTCGGTAGTTACAATCCGCCGCAGCGCGGTGAAATCCGCAACGCGACGATTCTGCAGATCGATGAACGCGAAGTCATTGTGGACATGGGGGCGAAGCGCGACGGGATTGTCCCGATTCAGGATCTGGAACGACTCGATCCGAAAGTGCGCGGCGACCTGCGCGTAGGCGCAGAAATCCCGGTGTATGTCATCAATCCGCGCGATCAGGACGACAATCTGATCGTGTCGATCAACATGGGTTTGCAGCAATACGACTGGGAAAAAGCCCGTTCGCTGCTGGAGACCGAAGACATCGTCAAGGTGTCGGTTAAGGGGCACAATCGCGGCGGTATCCTCGTCCAGTGGAACCGTCTCGAAGGCTTTATCCCCAGCTCGCATCTGATGTCGATGGGCGCGTCCGGCGGGCGCGAATCGTGGGATGATCTGCTGAGTGCTGAA
This sequence comes from Candidatus Flexifilum breve, assembly GCA_016717205.1. Classification (GTDB taxonomy): domain Bacteria; phylum Chloroflexota; class Anaerolineae; order Aggregatilineales; family Phototrophicaceae; genus Flexifilum; species Flexifilum breve. Next base: position 1,286,578 of record JADKGC010000001.1, on the reverse strand, counting down.
CTCAACGTCAAGGTGATTGAAGTTGATCAGGCGCGGCGCCGTCTCATTTTCAGCGAACGCGAAGCGCAGCGTGAATGGCGCGCGCAGCAGAAGGCGCGCTTGCTGGCGGAACTGAAGGAAGGCGATATCGTCAAGGGCACGGTGACGGGCCTGCGCGACTTCGGCGCGTTTGTCAACTTGGGTGGGGCGGACGGCCTGATCCACGTCAGCGAATTGGCGTGGCATCGTGTCGATCACCCGCGGGATGTGCTGCGCGTTGGCGAAGAGATTCAGGTCTACGTCCTCAGCCTCGACCGCGGTGCGAATCGCATTGCGCTCTCACGCAAGCGTCTGCTCGACGACCCGTGGGAAGCCGCGGCGGAGAAGTACCACGAAGGCCAGTTGGTCGAAGGTACGGTCACGAATGTCGTCGATTTTGGTGCGTTCGTCGCGCTGGACGATGGGCTGGAAGGTCTGCTGCATTTGAGCGAAATGGGCGATGGTTCGCTGAAAGAACCGCACTCGTACGTCAAGAAGGGCGACCGCCTCAAGCTGCGTATCAGCCACCTGGAACCGGAAAAGCGCCGTGTGGGCTTCACGCAGCGCTGGGGCACGGAAGGCGGCGACCTGCCGCCGGAAGCGATGGCAGGCGCAGCTCCGACCGAAGCGCCGCCAGCCGAAGAACCTCCGGCTGCCGAGTAAGCAGAATCAAATCAAAACCCCTCTCCGCGCGAGAGGGGTTTTTGTTTGTCGAGCTTCTGACCCCACCCCCGGCCCCTCCCCGAATTCAGGGAGGGGAGCCAACAGCGCTCGACAAACCGAAACAGTTTTCGTAGGGAAGCGATTTATCGCGTCCGTTGGCGTATGTCCAGGCTTTTGGGAGTGTCTCTTTAACACTGCTCACGGGCAGATGGGCGTCCACTCCAAGCCACCGTACACCGTGTCGATGATGGCATACAAGGTCGGATCGTACTCGGCGAGTTCGTCACGGGTGTTGATCGCGTTGTGAATGCCGTTGGTCGGAATCGCTTCCAGATTCGTGTTGAAGTAGTCCTGTACGCCTTCCGCCCAGTATTCTTCGAGGGTGCTGATGGCGTAGGTGTCCGCCCACAAGCCCTCGGCTGTTGCCGCCTGATAGGCGAGATCCAGCGCGGCATTGAACTGCGGATCGACGAGGGCGATGCCCATGTCTTTCATGGTATGCGCGAACTCGTGGACGAAGATGTTTTCGCCGAGGTAGGGATCAGTCGAGTAGCAGAGCACATTCTCTTCCGCGCCGGACATGAGTGGCACCTGCACGTTGCCGCCAAAACCGCGGGAGCGAGCGTCCCAATCCATGTTGGGGTCATCGCGCAGGAAGGCATACTCTGGCAGTTCGGTGATGCCCTCGTCTTCTGCCACAATGCCGATGATCAGGTCATGTTCGAGCATCTGCTCGACAACCTGCGGATGCGCGTCCAGCATGACCGCGACGACGCGCCAGGCCGCTTGCAGCGCCGCTTCGGGCACACGCGCCGAACTCGCGATCGGGATGCCCGCGTAAGCACACATGATTGCGTAGAACGGGTCGAGATCGTCGGCGGGCGTGACCGGGCGCACGACGCAGCCTTTCGTCGGGTCGAAATCGGCGACAGTTCGGAGCGCTTCCGGGCGGTAGGTGAAATCGAGCGGCGAAGTGGGCGCGGCGAAGGGTTCGCCGATGATCACCACCGGGTCACTGCTGGTGCTGGCGATCACACGTGTGATTTCGTCGCCGTTCGCCGCGCGGATCACCCACTCGTGTCCATCATAGGTGGGCTGTGACATCGTCATCCCGGCGGCGATCTCTGTGTAGAACTGCTCTTGACAACTATAGTTGATCCAGAACAGGCTGACCGAGTCGGTGCGGTAATTTTCGAATTCCAGCGTCACGTCGGCGTTCGTGCCGTTGCTGGAGCAGGTTTGCGCGCGGACTGGAGCAGAGAGGCTGCTGATGATTAGGAGCAGGGCACAGGTGATGAGAATTTTCACGCTGACTCCTCGGTAGGTATCGCAGGCGGAAAGATGAGATAGCTGGCGAACACGCCAGTCGCACCGCACAGCAGGGGCATCCCGGCCCACATGTGAATCGTCCACCACAGGCCGCGGCGATACAGCTCGATCCCCACCTGATTCAGCAGAAGCATGAACAGCAGGAAATAGACAAACGGCACGACGAAACTGAATAGGCGCAGACGTTCTAAGCGCGCCGCGGAGGGCTTGTAAAAGTAGAGCAGCGCATCGGCGAGGAGGCCCGTCAGCGGGGCGACCAGCAGCAGCCAGCGGAAGTTCGGCTCGGCGCGCATCTGCATCAGGAACATCAGCGTGCTGTTGATCGTGAGGATCACGGTGATGCTCCCGACGGGCAGTGACCAGCGGCGCAGCGCGAACAGAATCACTCCCATGAACATGGCCGATGCCACAAGCGCTGACCCGACACCGTAGCCATCGACCCAGCCTTGCCCGCGCGCCATCGGTGCGATCAGCGCGTTGGCGTTGCTGAAGGGGCTGATGAACATGGTGAAAAACGTCAGGGCGGAGAGCATGTACGCCAGTGTCAGCACGAGCGGCAGTAAGTCGCGCCAGCCGCGCGCGTGTTTACGCGCATACGCGGCGCGGATTGGTCCCGACCCAAAGATGAACGACCCCAGCGCGAGGATCAAGTGCGCAGGGCTGAGCAGCGCCTCGGTGTTGGCTTCGAAGCCAAACGCCTGATGCCAGAACATATCGAACACGCCGCCGAAGCCGAAGATCAGTACGCCAAGCAGTGAGACCATGTAGCCCGTAGGCAGCGCGCGCCACCAGTTATAGCCTTTGGCGACATTGCGGAAGTGGGTAATCACGAGGAACAGGCCGACCGCCGCATAGCCGGAATACAACACGCCATGCCACGGCGTGAAAAACGTGCTGTCGACGCGCCCGTGATTGTGCGCCCAACCGTCGAGGAACAGCCCGCCGATGAACCACGCGCCCAGCAGCGTGACAATCAGGTCAAAGCGGACGCTGCCCGGCGGGCGCGCGGTGCGGCTGATGCGCGTCGGAGTCGAGAGCGGCTGATCGAGTGTGGCCATCGGCAGATCCTTTCGCATGGGTGACTATCGATTATACGCACAATGCCCGATAGGGGTGCAAAGTTCGTTTTTGCCGATTTTCGGGGGATTTGGCGATAATAGAAGTGGCTCTATCAAGAGGAGAGGATGACATGGCGATTCTCGGAATCGATATTGGTGGCTCTGGCATCAAGGGCGCCCCTGTAGATACCAACACAGGTACATTGCTGGCAGAACGTATTCGCGTTGAAACTCCGCAGCCTGCGACTCCGGAAGCAGTCGCCAACGGCGTAGTCGAGATCGCGCGTCACTTTAAGTGGGAAGGCTCGATTGGCTGCGGGTATCCCGGCGTGGTCAAACACGGGCGCACGCTGAGCGCGGCGAACGTCGACGCCGGTTGGGTGAATCTCGACGCCGAACACCTGCTCACGCAGAAGACGGGCTGCCGCGTCACGCTGATCAACGACGCAGATGCCGCGGGGCTGGCGGAAATGCGGTTTGGCGCGGGCATGAACAACCCGAACCCGGTCATGATGCTGACCATCGGCACGGGTATCGGCGCGGCGCTGTTCGTTAACGGGCATCTGGTGCCGAATCTCGAACTCGGCCACCTGATCATTCGCGGCAAGGACGCCGAAGACCGTGCGTCCGACCGCATTCGCTTAGAGAAGGAATTGAACTGGAGGCAGTGGGCGAAGCGCTTTAACGAATATCTGGCTTATTTAGATCTGTTGTTTTCGCCCGACCTGTACATTCTGGGCGGTGGCGTCAGCAAACGATTTGATAAATACAAAGAGTTCTTGCAGGCGAATGCCGAGATCGTCCCAGCGAAGATGCTCAACGAAGCGGGCATCATTGGCGCGGCCATGAACGCCGTCGAACACGAAACGCATTAAGAGCGGATAGCCGTTAGCAAAAAAACAGACAGCCAATCGAGAGCGCGACAGGATTTTCTCTGTCGCGCTCGTTGTTCTTATTTCGATATTACCCAATGTCCGGTACGTAATAGGTGAAAATAATCAAAGTTCCGCTCTCTGGTAGAGCTTCACGCTCCTCGTTCCAAAAAGGCCGAACTGACCCATTGGCATCAAGCAGTATCAGACTGATGCACCGATATGGCTGATGGTAGTCACAGATATCACTGGGAAGTGCGATTGGACGAATTGGATCGTCAATGGTGATACTGTTACGCCACGCGGCAATCAGCCAACTGCTATCCGTACCATCGACCGTGGCAAATGGAGTAGCGAAATCTTGATAGAAACGTTGCACCTCAGCGAGTGGTTGCGGGCTCCAGTAGAATAAGCTTCGCTGTTGAAAACTTCCGCTGCACTGAGTTGTCTCCTCAAACAGGTGCTGTGCGCCCGCGATGATCTGTAATGATTGCTTGAGTTGGCTTTCGCGAACAAATGGGTCAATGACGACGAAACCACATGTGATCAATGGCGCAGCGCATAGCGCCAACGGTATGAGCAATAGAGAGATACGCAATCCACGTTTCAACATCTTCTACTCCACCGAGTTAGATGCACCACTAGTTTAACATAGAGGCGCGGTGGTTCAGCGTGATGTGAATTAGGTAAGCGTCTGTTAAAATAAGCCTATGCCGTATGCTTATTAGGACTGCACCCATGCCCAATCACAGAGACTTTCTTTTCCGCGGCGAGCTCGCTGAGCTTGATCCCGATGTTGCGGAGCTGATCCGCCATGAAACCGCGCGGCAAGAGCGGTACTTGATCATGATTCCTTCTGAGAGCACCGTGCCGCAGGCCGTGCGCGAGGCGCTCTCCTCCTCCTTCCACAACATTTACGCCGAGGGCTATCCCCTCGACGAAACGCGCACCATGTCGCAGGCGGAAATCCTCGACTACAACGCCCGCCTGCCGGAATATCGCCGCGTGGCGGACAAGCGTTACTACAAAGGCACGGAATACGCCGACATCGTCGAAGCGTTGGCGCGGCGGCGCGCCGCGGAACTTTTCGCTACGCCGCAGTACCCCGCTGAAAAGCTGTACGTCAATGTGCAGCCGCTCTCTGGTGCTCCGGCCAACAGCGCGATCTTTACGGGCTTGATCAATGTGGGCGACACCATCATGGGGATGGATTTGCTGCAAGGCGGTCACCTGACGCATGGCAGCCCGGTCGCGCGGAGCGGCAAGCAGTACAAAGTCGCGAGCTATGGTGTCGACCCGGTGACGGAACGTCTCGATTATGATGCCATCCGCAAAATCGCGCTGGAAGCCCGCCCGAAGATCATCATTGCCGGGTTCACGAGCTATCCCTTCGCGCCGGATTGGCAGGCCTTCAAAGACATCGCGCAGGAAGTTGGCGCATATTTGATGGCGGACATCGCGCACGTAGCCGGGCTGGTGATTGCGGGGGTGTACCCGTCGCCCGTCGGCATCGCCGATGTGGTCAGCTTTACCACACACAAAACGCTGGCAGGTCCACGCGGCGCGGTCATCATCACGCACCGCAGTGACGTGTCGAGCAAGGTGGATCGCGGTGTGTTCCCCGGCGAACAGGGTGGCCCGCATGTCCATGCGATTGCGGCGCTGGCCGTGTCGCTGCGCCTCGCCTACACTGATCAGTTCAAGCAGTTGCAGAAGCAGACGGTCGACAATGCAACGCGTTTAGCGGCCAAGCTGGAAGCCCGTGGTCTGCGCGTGGCCTATGGCGGCACGGGCAGTCACATGATTCTGGTGGATACCAAGAACGTCGTCGGCAAGGATGGCACGCCGCTGAGCGGCGACATTGCCGCGCGCATCCTCGACCTCGCGGGGATCGTGTGCAATCGCAACACCATCCCCGGTGACAGCAGCGCGCTCCGCGCCTCGGGCATTCGCCTAGGTACGCCGTGGATCACGCAGCGCGGTTTTGGCGACGCGGAGATCGACCAGTTGGGCGATTTGATCGCCGATTTGCTGCACGCCTGCGAACCGTTCAGCTACACGGGCAAGAAGCGCCCGGAACCGCGCGCCAAGGTCGATTTTGACGTGCTGCAGCGCGTCAAGAGCGGCGTGCGTGACCTCTCCGCCAGCGTGGGCATCGATACCAGCGCGGGCGACGAAGATTACCCGCATTTCTACTACATGGATCGCGTGGCGGATGTCGAAGACTGGACGACGCTGGCGATCCGTGACATTGGTCAGGCCGATGCGGGGCGCTTCCTGCAGTTCGCGCTGACCAGCGATGTGCAGGCGCTCAAGGCGGGCGAACAGCAGCCGACGCAGGTGCTGGAAGCCGATGGCTCGGTGATGGCACGCGGTGTGGTCGAACGGTTGGCGGAAGGCGGCTACCTGCTGCATGTCGAGTCGAACGGGTCACGCGTTGCAACCTGGCTGCGTGCGCTCTCCGATGGTTTCGTGCTGTGCGACCCGGTCGATCCGTATGCGAAAGCGCCCGGTCCGGTCGATGTATCAAGCTATGGGCAGACGGATCGCGATCGCGTGACCGTCCAACTGGCGGACGTGTACGCGCCCAAAGCCTACTATGTCGGCTTGAATGGCGCGCAGTTCTGCGGGACGAAACCCCGCCGCGCTGCCGATCTTCCAGTGGACGGAACCCGCCGAAGGCGAGCCGAAGTCCACGCCGGTCACCGCGCTGCATAAAGGAACTCGGCGCAAAGATGGCGCCGTTCGCGGGCTACGAGATGCCGCTGTGGTACAGCACAGTCAAGGCGGAACACGCAGCAGTGCGGACGGCGGCGGGCATCTTCGATGTGACGCACATGGGCGTGTTCGACGCGACCGGTGCAGGTGCGGCGGCCTTCCTCGATGCCGTGACGACCAATGACGTGTACAGCCTCGCGGTCGGCGAATCGCATTACACCTATCTGCTCGATGTGGACGGCGTGCCGCTCGATGACCTGATGATCTACCGCGTGGCGGAAGAGCATTACCTGATCGTCGTCAACGCCTCGAACAACGATAAGAACTGGGCGTGGTTGAACGCGGTCAAGAATGGTGAAGTTGCCATCGACCACGCGAACCCGGAACGGCGCGTCGCCGGGACGGATCGCCTCGTGCTGCGCGACCTGCGCGCGGAGTCGAGCGGGGCGGATCGGCGCGTGGATGTGGCGCTGCAAGGCCCGAACAGCAAGACGGCGCTGCTCTCACTGGGCGCGTCGGACGCGGACAAGAAGAAGATCAATGCGCTGCCGTGGGCGGGCGTGACGACCGCGACGGTCGGCGAGTACAACCTGATCATCAGCCGCACGGGCTACACAGGCGAACGCGTCGCCTTTGAACTGTTCGTGCATCCCGATCAGGCGGCGGCGTTGTTCCGCGATCTGATCGCGGCGGGCGTCACCCCGGCGGGCTTGGCCGCGCGCGACAGTCTGCGCACGGAAGCGGGCTTGCCGCTGTATGGTCACGAACTGGGCGGTGAACACGGCCTCAACCCGGCAGATGCGGGCTTCAGCAGCTACGTCAAGCTGAGCAAGCCGTTCTTCGTCGGCAAGCTGGCGTTTGCGCAGCATGAACAGACGCGCACGAGTCAGGTGGTGCGCTTCCGCCTGAATACGCTTGGCGCGCGCCCGCCGCACCCCGGCGATATCGTCATGGATGCCAACGGGAAACTCGTCGGCTTTGTGACGTCGTGCAGCATCGACAGCGAAGGTTACCAGTTGGGGCAGGCGCTTCTCCATGAGGATGTGACTGCCGACGGCACGGCGATCCATGTGATGGTCGGCGCTACAGCGAGTCGGACTCCGGTTGCCGCTCCTGCAACAGTCATCAGCCGCTTCCCGAGCAAGAAGAAGGCGTAAAGTAAGCACATCGTCGGGACGCGAGCAATCGCGTCCTGACGAAGGAAAATAGCTGAAGATCACTAGACCTGTCTGCTTACGGATAGGTGCCCACTTTGATAAGGATATCCCGTTCCGTCAAACGATCTGGGGCATTCATTTGCAGCAGTTGGACCGTTACCCGCCCTTGTGCGGTAATGGGGTGGATGCGGTTGCCCACATGCTGGAAGTGTTCTTTCCAATGATCTCTGCGCGGATTAAAGAGCGGGACTATGCTGTCGTCTAGCGGGTCAAACGAGGCGAAATCGCTGCCTTTATGCCGGTTGCAGTCAAAGCAAGCTAAGCACAAATTGCTTTCATCGGTTTTGCCACCATGCTTTTCGGCACGAATGTGATCGACTTCATGTGGCATATAGCCATCGTCAGCGTGGAGATGGCAGTATTCGCAGCGGTGTTGTGCTCGCTCAAAGACCTGTCGGCGTAGTGGCTCGGAGATGTAGGTCATGGTTCGGACAGTTTAAGCCGCGCGTGTGCCTTCAACATGCGGACGAAGTGCTCCACAGACGCGAATTCATCCAACTCAACTTTCCCCTCAGCGCTCAGTTGACCCTCATCGTTCGCCGCCAATAAGTCGCGGATGCGCTGCTGCGTTTGCTCGGACGGGCGAAACGCGATGATCGCTTCGAGCGATGGGGCAGATACTAAGAACTCGAAGACTTCTTCATGCGGCGAGACGCGAGTCACAGCCATTAGCCACTACTCCACACTAAGACGCTGAACTTTATTATACGCCGGAAACTTCCGGGACGACTGAAGACGAGGCTGTTATCATCCACCGGAAGTATCGCCTCGAAATCTACATGACGTGACTCAAGTGCTGTGTGCTACCGATTTGTTCGCCATGTTGGAGGCGCTTCAAGCCCTGGACTAACGCCGGGGGACGCGCGGCAAAATCCCGCACACCACCTCATAGTTGATCGTCCCGATGCGCTTGGCAATGTCGTCAGCGCTGAGCACGGCCTCGCCTTGCTGACCGAGCAGTACCACTTCATCGCCAATCGCCACCTCGGGAAGCGCGCTCACGTTGAGGATGGTCTTCTCCATGCTCACGCGACCGATGATCGGCACGAGCTGACCATGCACCAGCACAAAGCCCCAGTTATTTGGCGCGCGCCGCAGCCCATCGGAATAGCCGACCGGGATGACGGCGACCTTTTCGTCGTCCTGCGCCGTGTAGGTGTTGCCATAGCCGACGGCGTGTCCCTTGGGCAGCGTTTTCACCTGCGCGATGGTCGTCTTCCACGACATCACCGGGCGGAACTCCGGCGGCAGCGGAACGAGTTCCGAGGGAGCGAGACCATACATGGCCAGCCCGACGCGCACCGCGTTGAAGTGATTCTCTTTGCTCGCCAGCGTCCCGGCGGAATTCGCCGCATGCACATACTTGAAGCTGAACCCGGCGGCGCGCAGCGGGGTGAGCACCCGCTTAAACGTCTTGGTCTGTTCAGCGGTGTAGTCGACGCTTTCGTCGGCCATCGAGAAGTGCGTGTAAATGCCTTCGATTTCCAGATGATTGAGGTTGAGCATCGAACGGAAGAAGGGCACGGCCGCCGTCGCCAGCACGCCGAGCCGCCCCATGCCCGTATCCACTTTGACGTGGACGCGCAGCACGCCGCCCGCTTCCCGCGCCGCGCGGTCGTACGCGCGGGCGAGTTCAATGTCGTAGAGCGTCACGGTGATGTTCTGGCGCACGGCCTGCCGGATGGCCTGCACGGGCGTGTAGCTCATGACGAGGATCGGCGCTTCGATGCCCGCGTCGCGCAGTTCGACCGCCTCGCTGACGGACGCCACCGCCAGATATTCCGCGCCGTTGAGCAGCGCCGTCCGCGCGACCGAGACCGCGCCGTGCCCATACGCATCCGCTTTGACGACCGCGAACAGCGTCACCGTATTGCCGATCAGCGTTTTGATCTGGCGGACATTGTTGGCCAGCGCGTTCAGGTCAATGTCGACCCAACTGGGGCGCGAATGGGCCATGAACGGCTGCGCCTGTTCGATGAACATGCTGCGCGGGAGCTGTTTCGCATCTTCAGGATTGGCGAGCAGTGCGGAGGTCACAAACTCCATGCGCGCGGAGGGCCCGCCCTTGATCAGTACAATGTCGCTGGAGGTCAACTGCATCTCGTTTTTGAGGCGTGCGACCGTGTCTTCGATGCTGTAGGTGATCACCACCTGCCGCCGATCCATGCCTTGATCGAGCGCGGCGCGACCGGCGAGCGCCGCGTCTGGCCCTTCGGTCACAAACGTCTTGATGAAGCTGGCGGCGCGCTGCCCGACGAGGCGGTGCCCGCGCTGCGTGTAATTGCCGAGACCGTCCATATCGCCCATGACGAAGATCGCGCGGCGCTGTTCGTCGGTCACGCTTTCCAGCCAGTCGAGCGCGGAGAGCGTCGACTGTGGATCGGCGCTGTACGAGTCGTCGATGAGCAGCGAGCCGCCGACCCCATTGAGCGGGTTCATGCGCCCGGGCAGGGGCGTCAAATTGGTGAGCGCCTTGAGCGCATCGGCGGGATCGATGTCGTAGTGGATGCCGACCGCCAGCGCCGCGAGAATCGAGTAGAGCTGGTGCTTGCCGAGCAGCAGGCTCCAGCGTCCGATGTAGCGGTTGCTGCCGAAGCGCACGTCAAAGCCCGTCCCCGTTGCGCCGACCACCACGTTATAGGCGGTTAAGTCCGCGCCGAAGCCTTCGATGCCCATGGTCAGCACGCGGGCGCGGGTGCGCGTCGACATGCTGCGCACGCGGTCGTCGTCATAGTTGAGGATGCACGTGCCTTTGGGCGACAGATATTCGACCAGCAGGCCGTTTTCCTGCATCAGGTGTTCGGAGTTTTCGAACAGGTCACCGTAGGCCGTGCCGACCTGCGTCACCACGCCGACCTGCGGCTGAATCGCCGAGATCATGTCCGCCATTTCGCCGGGTTGCGTCGCGCCCAGTTCCAGCACGACCATTTTGTGTTCCGGTGAGAGGCGGGCGAGGGTCTGCGGCAGGCTCATGCGTCCGCCACCGTCAGCACTGCTGCGCTGTACGGCAAAACGCGTTTTGAGCACCTGCGTGATCGCTTCGACGGTGATGCTTTTGCCGGATGAGCCCGTCACGCCGATGACCTGCACGCCGAGCTTGTTCAGCACGTAATGCGACCACTTCATCAGGGCGACCTGCGTGTCACGGACGAGGATGATCGACACTCCTTCGACGTCAAAATCTGGCGGGCGCGTGCACAGCACCCCGGTCGCGCCGCGTTCGACGGCCTCCCGGATGTACTGGTGCCCATCGCCGCGGTCTGACTTGAGCGCGACGAACAGATTCGAATCGGTCGTGGTGCGCGAATCGAAGGAAAAATCGTTGAACAATTGCGCACCGGGTTCGCCAAAGGGCTGGCCGTTGGCCGCTTCGAGTAGGTCGTATAAGCTGATCATCGCTTCTTGCCAGTTTTAACCATGAGGCGAAACTTCTGATATAATCGGCCAACGCGTCTTTTTCTGGACGATTGCTTCCTATGTCATTTTATTTTGAAATCCTCAAAACCAAAAATAAGGCGCGCGCCGGGATCCTGCACACGCCCCATGGCGACATCCCGACGCCAGTATTTGCCCCCGTTGGGACGGCGGCGACGGTGAAGGCTGTGCCGCCGCGCGACCTCACCGAAATGGGCGCGACGCTCGTCCTTTCCAACACGTATCACCTGCATCTGCGCCCCGGTTCGGAATTGGTGCGCGATATGGGTGGGCTGCACGCGTTCATGGGGTGGAATGGGCCAATCCTAACCGATTCCGGTGGATTTCAAGTGTTTAGCCTCGCCGACATCAACAAGATTGATGAAGACGGCGTGACCTTCCGCAGCCATCTCGATGGCAGCAAGCACCGCTTTACGCCCGAAAGCTCGATCAAGATTCAAGAGAATCTCGGCGCGGACATCATCATGTGTTTTGATGAGTGTCCGCTCCCGACGGATCGACGCATTGTCGAACGCGCCGTGGATCGCACCATGCGTTGGGCGACGCGCTGCCGCGATGCTCACCCCGATAATTCCGTGCAAGCCGTGTTCGGCATCCAGCAGGGCGGCATCTTCGAAGACTTGCGCCTGCAGTGCTCCGAACACCTGCGCACGCTGGATTTCCCCGGCTACGCGGTCGGTGGTTTGGCGGTCGGCGAGAGCAAAGGACAAATGTATTCTACGCTCGATTTCGCCGTTCCCATGCTGCCCGATCACAAACCTCGCTATTTGATGGGTGTCGGGGCGCCGGAAGATTTGGCCGAAGCGATTGTGCGCGGCATCGACATCTTCGACTGCGTGCTCCCCACCCGCATCGCGCGGCACGGCGCGGCCTTCACCTACGATGGCACGATCAACATGGGCAACCTCGCCCATGCGCGCGACGGTCGCCCGATTGATCCCGAATGCGACTGCTACACCTGCCAGCATTTCACCCGCGCCTATGTGCGTCATCTGGTCAAAGCCAAAGAGCTGTTAGCCCACTACCTCCTGAGTGTGCATAATATTCGCTTCCTCATTCGGCACGTGCGTGCCATGCGGAGCTCAATTCTGGATGGCTCAATCGACCAGTATGTCGAAAGCTTTTTGGGACGGTATCTCGCAACTGGCTAAACGATGACATCGAACTCTGCTATGCAGACAACTCAGGAACGCTAAGCGCGTATGGAAAAAGCCAGACGCGCTCTTGTCGTTGCCGCCTTGACGTTGGCAAGCTGCAGCGGGCAGATGCTGCCCGCCTCGACCCCGACGACCGAAGTGACGGCGCTGCGGATCTATGTAACGACGCCGCTAATCCCGCTGATCAACACGCTGACAGCGGCCTACAGCCGTGTCAATTCGGCGGTGGTCTTTGAAGTCAACACCGGCAATTACGAAGCGATGGTGGATCAAGTGCTCCTGCACGACGATGCCTATCTGCTGACGAATTACCTGCCGCCGGAAGAACTCGGCCCGTTGATCGCGCTGCCGATTGCGCAGGACGGCATCGCGGTGATCGTACATCCGGCGAACGTGGTCGGCAACTTGACCGTCGCGCGCCTGCGCAGCATCTATCAGGGCTGGATCAACAACTGGGCGGAACTTGGCGGCGCAGATCTGCCGATTACCGTGATCAGCCGCGAAGATGGTTCAGGGACGCGGTTGGTGTTCGAAAACCTGGTGATGGGGGATCGGCGGACGACGACGACCGCGCAGATCGCGCCGTCCAGCGCGGCGGTCGTGACAAGTGTGGCGCGCACGCCGGGCGCCATCGGCTATGTGTCGATGAGCTACCTCAACAGCAGCGTGTACCCCCTGCGCATCGAAAATGTTGCGCCGACCCTCGAAAATGTCGCCAACAATGCCTACCCGCTGCGCGCGCTGGTCTACTTCGCGGGGCTGCAGGAGCCGGAGACCCACTTTCGCAATTTCATCGGTTGGGCGCAGAGCCCCGATGGGCAGGCGGTGATCGCGCAGAACTACGCGCCGTTGTTAAATGAGGACGTGCGCTAGATCACGGGGGAGCGCTCGCAGCGACCACACCCATGATGGTGTTGAAGCCCGCGAACAGCGACAGCAGAATCAGCACCCACATCGACATAAAGGCGATATCACGGTAGAAGCGCAGGCGGGTGCGCCGCTTTTCCATCTCAATTTCGGGGATGCGAATGCGGTAGAGCGCGCCCGCTGCTTCACTGTTCTTCGGGTTGACGCGCAGCACATTATCCAGACAGATCGAACTCTGATCGAGCGAATCGACGGCGACGCTCATCCACAGCCACGCATCTTCAAAATCACTGTCTTCTTCGATGAGATCGCGCAGCAATTCACGCGCTTCGCGGCGGCGATTCGTTTTGACGAGTTCAATCGCGTCGAGCAGGCGGTCAATGCGCGCGGTGGCGTCAGTGGATTCAGTCACGGGAATTGGCTCATTTCCCCAGCAGCCTCACCCCCTGACCCCTCTCCGGGAGGAGAGGGGAAACTGACCGGGGGAAGGGTGCGCATTTAGTCAGCAGCAGCTTGCAATTGGCGGCGGGCATCGACGGTGACACCCGCGAAGAGATCGGTTTCGTCGACGCGATTGTGCGCCGGGGCCGGCACGACGCGCGTGAAGCCCTGATGCGGCGCGAACCAGCGGCGGAGCGTCAACGGCATGCGCCACGTCGGGCCGCCGCCTAACTGGCTTTTATGGCACTGGTTGGCTTCGTCCCAATGCGTGAAGTAGCGGCTCACGTCGAGATTGGTGTGCGTCGGTTCGACGTTTTCGAGGATTTTGACCAGATCGAGGTCTTTGTTGCGTCCCAACTTGCGCGGGTCAATGCCGCGCAGACGCAGCATCGTGATGCCGAGCTGAAGCTGGCGCTTGGGAATGCTGGAGTAGTACAGTTTTTGCGGCTTATAGCTGGGCTGCCCGGTGACGAAATTTGCATCACCCGCCAAGTGGAAGGCTTTGGTCGCGGCGCGCTGAATGGCAATGTGATCCGGGTGGCCGTAACCGCCATACTTGTTGAAGGTCACGACGACATGCGGCTGCACCTCGCGGTAAATTTCCACGCAGCGGCGCGTGACTTCGTCGACGTTGGCCTGCCACAGACATTCGGAGTCTTCGCAGGTGGGCGAACCCATCATGCCGCTGTCCTTGTAGCCGAGCTTGAACACTTCGGTGAGGCGCAGCTTCTGAGCCGCGCATTCGAGTTCGGCGAGGCGCAGTTCGGCAATCGAGTTGTAGCCTTGCAGCAGTTCCGGTGCGACGGTGCCGCGCTCCCCGTTGGTGGCGCAAATCAAATAGACGTCGACACCGGCATCGACCCACTTGGCGATAGCACCGCCAAGCCCAAAACTTTCATCATCGGGATGCGCGTAGGCGATCAACAGACGAGGTTTAGGATCATGACCGTTCCAATAAGCTGAAGAGACGTGCGTCTCCCATTATAGTCCAGCCTGCGTGGGATCAATATGGTATTGATTCGGGCTGTAGGTCGATGAGAAACATCGGCGGGGGCACTGTACACTGTGCCCCCGCCGGAGATATTCCGTCACCTACTTACCTCCACCCGAAAAGGGGTAAGCGCGGAGGTTTGAATTACGACGCTTGAATGGTCGCCAGCACGGGCCGGAAGATGCTCGCGAAGAGTTGATCGCGCTCGCTGGGCAGGACCTGCAGGACCGCGAGCACGACTGTGCCGCCGTCGCTGGTCACGGCGACATCAAAGCTGAAGCCCTGCGTCGTCACCTGATAGAACGTCCACTCGTAGCTGCCGATGGTCTCGGTCGCGCCTTCTTCCAGCGGTGATCCGGTCTGCGAGGACAGGAGATCAACCGCCTGCTGCGGCGTGCCGGGGAACGCCTGAAGGATCAGGCCGCGCGTCGCCGACGCCGAGTCGATGTAGATGCCTTGGCCGCGATCTGCCCACCCGCTGGGAATCTCGCCCGTCAAGCCCATTGCTTCATTGGTGAAGGGCTCGAAGGTAACGTCAGTGACAGGCACCGCGAACTGAACGGGCTGCAGGTCGGCGATACAGGCGTCGTCGGGCGCGGTGGTTGGGTCGGTGATGAAGGCCGCGGCCATCGATGCGCCGCACGTGTTCGAATTGATCACACTGTGGCCGACGGCCGGATATTAGTAGACGTAGCTGTTGCTCAGGTTCGCTGCAACTTCTTCGGCATAACTGAACGGCGTCACCGGGTCATACTGCCCACCCATGACCAGCGTCGGAATGTCGCTCACGATGGGTTCTTTCACACTGTCGTCAAGCGCTGGCACATCCCACGCCGCACACAGCGCAAATCCGGTCGTCTCCATCAGCACTTCGAGATCGGCCTGCCCGCGATACTGCGGCGGCAGCGCTTCATAGGCCGCCAGCAGTTCTTCCGGCGCCCGCCCGATCAAGTCATCGGCACAGAACACCGAGTAATTCATGCCCCGTGACAATGCGTTGTAGGCGGGCAGTACCAAACCGCTCAACTGCGCCATCAGGTCGTAGCTGCCCGTGCTGACGTCATAGATCGTCTGCGGGAGGAGAGGCAGCAGCGAGGCCTGATACAGGAAGATGGCGAGATTGCCGAGCAGCGCATCGCCGGTGAGGTAGGCATCATAGGTTTCGCCGCTCAGCGGGTCGGTGATACTGATCACCTGCGGGTTGGCGTTCAGTTGGTCGATGGTGTCGAACAGCACCTGCTGCAAATCGGGATAGGCGGCGTTACATGCGGCATCCGCGCCGCACGCCTGAATCAGGCGGGTAAGCGAATCCGTCACCGTGTCGAAAATGTCGATGAAGAAGCTGCGCGTGGTCGGCAGCACCGAGTCGATCACGACGCTGCGTACGATTCCCGGATAGTCACGCATGACGGCCTGCGCCAGCAGCGACCCATACGACACGCCCACCAGATTCACCTGCTCGTAGCCGAGCGCTTCGGTGAGGGCGGCGACATCCGCGGCGTTTTCGAGCGTGTTATACGCGGCAAAGTCGATGCCCTCCGCGGCGAGGCGCGCGCGGCACGCCAGCAGCGCGTCATACACGGCTTGGGCTGATGCTTCCGGATCGGGTTCGCGTTCCAGCCACGCCAGCATCGTCTCGGCATATTCCGGGCATTCGAGCGCGGGCTCCGACAAGCCCACGCCGCGCTGATCGAACACGATGAAGTCGCGCGTGTCATCGGCGAGGGTTGAGAAGCCGCCGAAGAGCGCAAATTCGGCATTCTCCGTCGTCTTTTCGCCGGGACCACCGGAGAGCAAAATTACGGGGGCGGCGTCCGGGTCACTGCCGCGCTGAATCACCACCGACAGGCGGATCGTGTCGCCGTCAGGCTGTGCGTGGAACTCGGGCACGACCACGAAGCCGCACTCGACGCTGCCGTCGGCGTCAAACGGACAGTCGGCAGGCTCAAAGCGCGGCACCGCGTCCTCTTGCGCGGCGACGGGGATCACCGCCAGCAGCAGCGCCGTGATGATGAAGATCAAGCTTTTCATGAGTCAAGACTCCCTGATTATTGAACGAGATCAGTCAAGATGCGGGCGAGCACCAGAATCAGCGCGATGCCCACCACGGCATACGCCAGAATCTGGCTGCGTTTCGGACTGTTGGTTTCAATCCGGCGGGTTAAAGCGATCCCGCCGCCGATGACGCCCCACAGCAGGGCATCCAATAACTCTCCAGTGAGGAGATTGACTGCGGCCAACAGTAGAAAAATGATGATTAGCACCGGAGTAGCATCGGTCGGTGATTTGGTCTGCATTGCTCCACCTTGTCCAACATCCATCGTGCGTTTAAAATTCTTTTGCAACGTCAGCATAGCATGATCTGATTTTGACTGTCAAGACGTTGAAAATGATTTTTCAATGAGAGGTAAGCCCCGATGACTGATGAGCCAATCCGTCCCCAATCTGAGCACCTGATCACGGATCTGGAAGCCCTCAAGGTCTACTTTGACCCGGTGCGCCAGCGGATTTTGCGCGAACTCGTCGGCGAACCGCGCAGCATCCACGATATCGCCGCCGTGCTCGATGTGCCGTTCACGCGCCTGTACTACCAAATCCACCAGCTGGAAAAGCACGGCTTCATCCGCGTGGTCGAAACGCGCCCACTGGCGGGCGCGGTCGAAGAGAAGTTCTATCAGGTGACGGCCTATACCTTTCCGATTCACCGGTCGCTGCTCACGCTGGCGACGCCGGAAGGCGAGCAGGGCATGGAATACGTGATGAATGTCGTGCTCGACGAAACGCGCGCTGACCTGCGGACCGCGCTGCGCAGCGGCCTGATCAACATGGAGGTCTACGCGCCGCATCCGGACGCGCTGCTGTTCCGCCGCACGCCGCTCTACCTCACGCGGGAACAGGCGCAAACCTTTTTTGAGCGCTTATTGGATCTGGAAAAAGAGATGTTCGCGGCGCAGCAAATACCGGGCGCTGACAAACGGAGTTACAATTTCATCGTGGGTTTTCATCTGTCGTCTGTAACCGCGGATGATCAGCCCGCGTCGGATGCTGAAGCTCAGTAGGAGAACCGCTTGTCGCAGATGCGCCTAGTCACCCCGCGGGGACGCCGCCGTATCGACCGTTTTGGTCGCATGCTGCGCGCGGCGTGGCGGGACACTTCGGCGCTGTGGCACGAGTTTCGCCGTCCCATCACGGTGTTCCTGCTGGCGACCATCGTCGGCGGTGTGATCTACGGCGAATTATGGGCGCTGGCGGGTCACGAACGCATCCCGCTCGTCGATCTGCCCTATGCGATGATTTCGCTCATGGTCTTCAATCCGGTGATCGATCTGCCGGACGAGCCGCATTTGATCGCGTTCTGGTATGTCATGCCCATCCTCGCCATTTACATCGTCGGGCGCGGCGCATCTGACTTTGTTCGCCTGTTTTTTGACCGTACCGAGCGCCGCAGCGCGTGGGAGGAGGCCGTCGTGTCGACCTATCGCAATCATGTGATCGTGCTGGGGATCGGGCATATTGGGCTGCGCGTGCTGCGGTCGCTGGCCGATATGGGGATTGAGGTCGTCGCGATTGACCTCGACCGCCACGAGCGGCTGGAACACGAGCTGACGCGCCTGAGCGTGCCGCTCATTATCGGCGATGGCCGCGCGCGGCACACGTTGGAACGGGCGGGGCTGCCCTTCGCCCGCGCGTTGATCGTCGCCACCTCCGAGGACTTTCTCAATCTCGAAGTGTGCGTACGCGCCCGGGAAATGAATCCGCAGGCACGGATCGTCGTGCGTATGTGGGATGACGAATTTGCCGCCCATCTCAAGAAGTCGCTCAACGTCGAGACGCTCAGCTCATCCGATCTGGCTGCGCCGGCCTTCGCCGGGATGGCGATGGGCGTGGATGTCGCGCCGACCTTCAACATTCACGACAAGGATTACAGCCTCCTGCGCTTACAGGTCGAAACCGAATCGCAGTTGGCCGGCAAGACGATTGATGACATTCAGAGCGAGCACGATATCGACATTGTGCTCCATGAGCGCAACAAGAACGTCGACGTGCATCCACCGGGCGATCTCACGGTCGAAGTCGGGGATAATCTCGTCATTTTCACTATCCATCACCAGATCCCCGAAATCCTCGCCCTCAACGCCAGATAGCGGTTGCTAGAAATAGAACTCATGTTCTATAATGTGCGTATATTGTGATTACGATGCGCGCACCGTGCCCGGAGGCAGCATGACCGATCAACTGGTCGATTCGTGGATGATCAATCACCGCATCAACCTTTACCTGCTGGACGCCATCCCGCCGGATGTACTGCCCGCTGTTCCGGTGGGCATGAAGGGGCGCAGCGTCGCCGAAATCTTCGCGCATCTGCACAAGGTGCGTGGGATGTGGCTCGAACCCGCCGCGCCCGATCTCGCGGTCGGTTTGCCCAAGCTGCCGACCAAGACCAAAGCCGACAAAGACGCGCTCACTAAAGGAGCCCTCCGCGCTGCGCTGACACAGTCCGGCGAACGCATGGGCGCGCTATTTCAGCGCGGCGTGGAGCAGGGCAAGCTGCCCAACATCAAGCCGCATGTGGCGGGCTTCCTCGGCTATTTGCTCGCGCATGAAGGCTATCACCGCGGCGAAATCGGCATGACGCTCACGCTGGCGGGGCAGCCCCTGCCGGATGAAGTCGCTTATGGGTTGTGGGACTGGGAGAAACGTTAATGGATCGCAATCTCTTGTGGACGCGCTGGGACAACACCGGCACGGAACTGCTGCATATTTCGGCACGGGCGAACTGCTATGTGGTCAAGAGCACGCTGCTCGGCGTCATCGAAGGCGAGCCCATGCGCGTGATCTATCGCCTCTGCTGCGATGCTCACTGGCACATGCGCGAATTGGACGTGTACAAGTTCGTCGACGCGGGCGCGACAGTTGAGAGCGTGCACCTGCGGCGCGCTGAGGACGGCCGCTGGCATACCGCCGACGGCGAGCCGCTGCCGGAACTCGACGGCTGCCTCGACGTGGATCTGCGCGCGACACCTTTCACCAACACGCTGCCGATTCGCCGTCTCGGGCTGCAGCCGGGCAAATCGGCGGAGATCAACGTGGCCTATGTCGATTTTCCAACGCTGGAAGTCAGCCCATCACGCCAGCGCTACACGCATTTCGGGCGCATTGATGGGGTGCAGCACTACAAGTTCGAATCGCTGGAAGTGGATTTTGAAGCGGTGCTCCCGGTCGATGATGACGGCATCGTGCTCGACTATCCGGGGTTGTTTCGACGGATTCAATCGGCGTGACTGTAAGTTGATGCCCGCAAAGTGCTGCTGAAGATCGACAAGCGTGGTACTGAAGCTTGGAAAAGCGTTCCTGCCAGAAAGAAAATGTGAGGCGGAGACTGTGCGCGTCATCTCCGCCTCACTAGGCGAGGCTTTCAATAGGGGAAGAAGGTGCGGAAGGTTTGGAAGGCAGCGCACGAACTCCATGGGTTAAGACCGACATGGAAGTCGTCAAACTTGAATTTTTAGGCGACACCTATATAGTATGAGAAATCCTTCACGATCCCATGTGACACTTGTATCGCTTCATAGAGACGTTTGTCATATTAAGTAGACGGCGGTATCATCCCCGCCATCTTGTTCGCCTCAGTGCCCCGGAGTAAGACCCCATGCGCCAGTTTTTGACCGTTGACCGCGCTCACGCCGACCATGACAGCCAGCTTCTCTCCTTGACCTCCAGCGCCGACCCCGCCCAGCAGACGCAGATCTCGATGCGCCGCGAAGGCGATCATCTGGCCATCTCCGTGAGCCTGAACGCGCTCGAATTTGCTCTGCGTCCCCGCTTCAGCGAATTCACCCGCATCCTCTCGCATATTCAACCGGTTGACGGCTTGAACACCACCCGGCAGGTTGGCACGGGGAACGCCTTCCTCGCCCTTGGTCTGCATACCGACGGTTCGCTCATCGTGCGCCCGACCTTCGTCGCGGATGCGACCGGCTACCTCAGCTTCAATCTCAAGCTGACGGCGGATGTCACCAAGACCCTGACCGAGTGGATTGGTGGTAATGCGGCTCAGTTGCCAAAACAAGTGTAGTTCTGTAGAATTTCATCAATTCACGATGGTCGCGGAGAGCGCCCGCCCTTGATGGGACGGGACGCCGAAGGTGCAAGTCATCCGTCACGCTGGACGGATGGCGAAACTCTCAGGCTACAGGACGCGTCCATCGCATGAACTCTGAAGTCCGTTCGCGACAGAGGCACACAGCACCCTAACCTGTGTGCTTTTTTATTTCTAGGAGAGATCATGGCTTTCAACATTCCGTCCGACCTGAAGTACTTGAAAAGTGATGAATGGATTCGCATCGAGGGTGATACGGCTACGCTCGGCATTTCCGATTTCGCGCAAGACCAGTTGAACGACATCGTCTTCGTTGATCTCCCCGAAGTCGGCACGAACCTGCCCAAAGGCGGCACCTTCGGCGTCGTCGAATCGGTCAAGGCGGCTTCGGACCTGTTCAGCCCCGTGGAAGGCGTGATCACCGAAGTGAACGACCTGCTGCGCAAGAGCCCGGAAACCATCAACAGCGACCCGTATGGCAATGGCTGGATCGTCAAGCTCAAGCTAACGGGGTCGGTGGATAATCCGGATCTGCTGGACGCCGCCGCCTATACCGCGCATGTCGACGCGCGCGCGTAAAGCCAGTTAATCTGAGCATACCGCGCCCCTCTCCTCTAGGAGAGGGGTTGGGGTGAGGTTACCCAGCGGACGCGGTTCAAAGGGTATGTAAAAAGCGTTTGCGCTACCCTCACCCTGCTTGCTGCGCAAGCCGTCCCTCTCCCACGTAAACGGGGAGAGGGACAAAAATGATTTTTCTCCCCTTCTCCCCGCTTGCGTGGGAGAAGGGGTTGGGGGTTGAGGGGATTAGACACCCTCTTCATCGCGTCCCTACGAACGAATTCCGACTGCCGGGACGAGGCACGCCTCGTCCTCAAGATAGTTGTAGAGGCATCCATGAGCTATATCCCGCATACCGATGTAGAACGTCAGCAAATGCTGTCGGCAATCGGCGTACCGACCATCGAGGACTTGTTCGAAGCAGTCCCCGCGGCCTACCGATTCCCGAAACTCGATCTCCCGCCCGCGCTCAGCGAAATGGAAGTCCTCGCGGAGCTGCAATCGCTGGCGGAGTCGAATGACAGCGCCTACGATTTCAGCCTGTTCCGCGGCGCAGGGGCGTACCATCATTACACGCCCGCCGCGGTTAATCATATGCTGCTGCGCGGTGAGTTTTACACCGCCTACACGCCGTATCAGCCCGAAGTCAGTCAGGGCACGCTGCAGGCCATCTTCGAATACCAGACGATGATTTCGCAGCTCACGGGCATGGACGGTGCGAACGCCAGTCACTACGACGGCGCGACCAGCCTCGCGGAAGCCGTCACTGTGGCACTGGAAGCCAGCCGCCGCAAGAAGAGCAAAGTCATCCTCAGCCCGTACATCAACCCGCAGTATCGCGCGGTCGCCCGCACCTATCATCAGGGCAACGACGTCACCTTTGTGGGCGATGAAGGCGCGGCGGAACTCAGCGACCTCGTCGCCATGATCGACGACAACACGGCGATATTCGCCGTTGCGTATCCCAACTTCCTCGGCCAGATCGAGGATTTCAAGGGCCTGGCGGATCAAGTTCATGCGGCGGGCGCGCTGCTCGTGTTTGTGGCGAATCCGCTGGCGCTGGCGCTGCTCAAGAGCCCCGGCGAACTCGGCGCTGATATCGTCGTTGGCGACGGCCAGACGCTCGGCATTCCGTTGAGCTACGGCGGCCCGTATGTCGGCTTCTTTGCCACCAAACTGGCGCAGATGCGCCGCATTGCCGGACGCATTGTCGGCGAAACGGTCGACAAGACGGGCAAGAAAGCCTATGTCATGACGCTGCGCCCGCGCGAACAGGACATCCGTCGGGAAAAGGCGACCAGCAACATCTGCACCAATCAGGGCTTGCTGGCACTGGCGGCGACCGTCTACCTGTCGCTGATGGGCAAGCACGGCCTGAAGAAAGCCGCGGAACTCAACTACCACAAGGCGCATTACGCGGCCACCCAGATCGCGAAGATCCCCGGCTACGAAGTTGACCAGTCCAAACCGTTCTTCAACGAGTTTGTGGTCAAGTGCCCGCGCCCGGTCCGCGAAATCAACGAGGTGCTGCTCGCCGAAGGTATCATCGGCGGGTACGAATTGGGACGCGACTACCTGTACCTGTATGACCGCATGCTGGTGTGCGTCACCGAAATGAATACGAAGGCCGAGATCGACGTACTGGTCGATATTTTGGGCGAGGTGAAGTAACGATGGATACGATTTACGACATCAGCGTCAAAGGCCGCGTCGGCGTCAAGCTGCCCGACTGCGATGTGCCCACCAGCGCGCTGCCCGCTGATCTGCTGCGCGATGAACTCGACCTGCCCGAAGTGAGCGAACTGCAGGTGGTGCGCCACTTCGTCAACCTGAGCTCGCTTAATCACAGCATCGACAAGGGCTTCTATCCCCTCGGCTCATGCACCATGAAGTACAACCCGAAGATCAACGAGGATGTCGCGCGCCTGCCCGGGTTTGCGCATTTGCACCCGCTGACCGACGATGAATCGGCCCAGGGGGCGCTGGCGTTGATGTACACGCTGCAGGAATGGCTGGCGGAGATCGCGGGGTTTGACGCGGTCAGCTTGCAGCCTGCTGCGGGCGCGCAGGGTGAACTCGCAGGCATCCTCATGATCCGCAAGTATCATCTGGATCGCGGCGATACCAAGCGCACCAAGATCCTCGTGCCGAACAGCGCGCACGGGACGAACCCGGCGACCGTCAGTATGGCGGGGTTGGAAGTGGTCGAACTGCCCTCGGATGAAAATGGCGATGTCAGCCTGGACGCGCTGCGCGCCGCCTGTAACGACACCGTCGCGGGCATGATGATCACCGTGCCGAGCACGCTCGGCCTGTTCGAAGCGCACATCGTCGATGTCATCAAGCTGGTGCATGCCTGCGGCGGTCTGATGTATATGGACGGCGCGAACATGAATTCGCTGCTCGGCATTGTCAAGCCGGGCGAGCTCGGCTTCGACGTGATGCACTACAACCTGCACAAGACGTTCTCCACGCCGCACGGCGGCGGCGGCCCCGGCTGTGGCGCCGTGGCGGTCAACACCAAGCTGAAGGATTTCCGCCCCGGCCCCGTCGTCGAAATCACCGAAGCGCCGACCGCGGACGAAGAAGCGCCGCTCTACGGGCTGGTCATGCCGCCCAAGTCGATCGGCCGTCTGAAGGCGTTCCACGGCAATTTTGGCATGCATGTGCGCGCCTACGCCTACATCGCGACGTATGGCGATCAGCTCAAAGAAGTGTCCCGGCATGCCGTGCTCAACGCGAACTATGTGCGCGCCAACCTGCGCGGCGTGTACCCGATGCCGTATGACCGCATTTGCGCGCATGAGTTCGTCATGGAAGGGCACTTCAAAGAAGCGCCAGATGTGCACGCGCTCGACATCTCCAAGCGCCTGATGGACTACGGCATCCACCCGCCGACCAACTACTTCCCGTTGATCGTGCCGGAAGCCCTGCTGATCGAGCCGACCGAAACGGAAGATAAGGCGACGCTCGACGAGTTCATCGACGTGATGAAGACCATCGCGCAGGAAGCCAAGACGCAGCCCGAACTGCTGCACGATGCGCCGCACGTCACGCCCGTGGGGCGCGTAGACGAAGTGCGCGCCGCCAAGCAGCTCGTGCTGTGCTGCCGTCCCGTCCCCGAATGGGACGTGGAGCCAGCGCGGTAAAGTAGGCTCAACATAGTCACCAAATCAGGACGAGGCGCTGAGCCTCGTTCAAATTTGGTGAAAAGAGCTAACCTCACCCCCGACCCCTCTCCGAAAAGAGGAGAGGGGAGTCAAAGCGCTTAAGTCCCCTCGCCCCTGGGAGAGGGGATTTAGGGGTGAGGTTAGATAATAGGTCGCTTCTGAAATGACCTCATGCTTCGTCCTCTTTGTTTCACACCTTAGTTCGCCCTACGCCTTCTCAACGCTGACCAAAATCCCCTGTGCAAGCCCAAACGCGCGGCGTATACTTCTCCCCGCTGCCCAAACGGGCACTTTTTGTTCATTGGATCGTAAGGAATCGTATGCACCGGACAAGACGTTTTTCGCTCGTCATGGCGGTCACGGTCATCACGCTGGTGGTCGCGGCGTTTTCCGTGAGCGCGTCCGCGCCTCAGGACATTGACGCGTATCAGGATCCGCTGCCGGGGACGAACACCCCATCGCCAACCGCCATCTCCTTCGCGACGAACACCCCGTCTGGCCCCACGGCGACGCCGACCGAAACGCTCACGCCGTCCAACACGCCGACGTTTACGCTGACTCCCACGCCAACCCTGACGCCCACAGCGACGTTCACGCCAACGTTCACGCCGTCCAACACCCCGACGGATACGCCGACCTTCACGCCCACGCCGACGCCGGTTGGGCCGGTGTCGTACCCGGAAGGCGTGAGTCCGCTGACGGGCTTGCCATACCCGAATGAAGAGGCGCGTAACCGCCGCAATCTGATCGTCAAAATCAGCAACTACCCGCCGATTGTGCGCCCGCAGAGCGGTATTAATCAGGCGGATGTCGTCTACGAATACGAAGTCGAAGGCGGCGTGACGCGCTTAGCGGCGATTTTCCGCAATAACGCGCCTGATCATGTCGGCCCCGTGCGCAGCGGTCGCCTGATGGATATGGAACTCGTGCCGATGTACGAGGCGCTGTTCGCCTATTCCGGCGCGAGCGAACCGGTACAGAATCTGCTGCTGCATCAGGATTGGTCACTGCAAATTATCTCGCCGTCGATTGGCGATAACTGCGAAGAGGCGGGTTTCTGCCGCTTCCCCAATGGTGACCTGCCGTTTGAGCACACGCTGTATCTCGATACGAATGTGCTGTGGGATCGCGCGACGCGCCGTGGCGTGAATACGGGCTACCGCGCGCGTGGTTTCGCGTTCAGCGAGACGCCCAGTCCCGGCGGCGAACCCGCGAACGACTTGCATGTCGAGTACTACGGGCAAATCGATGTGCGCTGGCAGTATCGCGAAGAGACCAACACGTATGTCCGCTACACTGACAATGCGCCGCACTTTGACGCCGCGGACGGTGAGCAGTTGTGGGCGGATAATGTCATCGTGATCGAAGTGCCGCATGAAGAACGCCCCGACCTATTTGAGTCGGAGAGCCGTTCGGCGTCGCAGCAAATCAATTTGTGGGATACCGGACGCGCGTATTTGCTGCGCGATGGTCAGTACTGGGAAGGCTATTGGCGGCGGCGCGACCGCGAACCCGGCACCGCGCTGGAAGTCATGTTTGGCGACAACACGCCGATCATGATGCGCCCCGGTCGGACGTGGGTGATGGTCACGCGCTGGATGAACTACGTCACGATCAGCACGGAGACGCCGAACATTGAAGCGACGGCGACGATCATCGCCCTGACGCCGACCAATACGCCGTGGCCGACGCCGATCCCGCAGACGCCCGATCCCAACGCGCAAGCCGCCCCGGTCGAGGCGACGCCGACACCCGCGAGCTAAAGACAGGACTGAGGTTCAAGGACTGAGTAGGGACGAGGCATGCCTCGTCCTTTTTGTTTCCACGTATAATAGGGTTGTCGGCAAGTGGACAGGAACGAACGAATGGTAGCGCCAAGAGAACGCGTGACCGTCGAAGAATTTCAGCGCATCATCGAGCAAGCGGAAAAGACCGATCGTCCGCTGGAATTGATCAACGGGGAGATCATCGAGAAAATGCCCACGCAGATGCACGCCTTGATCGTCTACCACTTGATTATCGCTCTCCATGCCTATCTTCAAGACCACCCGATTGCCTGGGTTTTCCCTGAAGCACGTTACGAACTGCCCAATGATCCCGACAGCTCGTTTATTCCTGACATCTCCGTTGTGCTGCGCGAGGGACGAACACCCACAACTGAAGGCGCAGCGCCTTACATGCCGGAATTGGCGATTGAGATCCAGTCCCCAAAACAGTCAGACAAGTTTATGGTGGATAAGGGGAAAATGTATTTGGCTAAAGGCGCGAAACTCGTGTGGATCGTCTATCCGCGCCAGCAGCTTGTCGAAGTGCTGACGCCAACCGAGCGCCATCTGCTGACGATCAACGACACGCTGACGGGCGGTGACGTGCTGCCGGGTTTCAGCGTGCCGATCCGCGAGATTTTTCCAAAAGTGGAGTAGCCTTTTCCATCCAATTGACTCCATCACATCCAATGCCCCTCTAATCATTGAGGGTAGAATAGATGTTTGCAACACACCTTCCACAGGACTACAATTGTTAGAACGAATGTACACATTTTCCACTGGGGCAAGCTAAATGGCTCAGCAGGACAAGATCATCGTGCGTGGCGCACGAGAACACAATCTGAAGAACATCGATGTCGAGATTCCGCGTAACCAGCTCGTGGTGATCACGGGTTTGTCAGGGTCGGGTAAGTCCTCGCTGGCGTTTGATACCATCTTCGCGGAAGGTCAGCGGCGCTACGTCGAGAGCCTGAGCGCGTACGCGCCAGTTCCTCGGGCAGATGGAAAAGCCGGATGTCGACCAGATCGAAGGGCTGAGCCCCGCCGTCTCCATCGACCAGAAGGGCGTGAGCCACAACCCGCGCTCAACAGTCGGCACGGTGACGGAGATCTACGACTATTTGCGTCTGCTGTACGCCCGCATTGGCGTGCCGCACTGTCCGGTGTGCGGTGAAGAAGTCGTCGCGCAGAGCGCCCAGCAGATCGTCGACGAGATCAAGGCGATGCCGGATGGCACGCGCATTCAGGTGCTCGCGCCCGTAATCAAGAACCGCAAGGGCAATCACGAAAAAGTCTTCGAAGATGTGCGCAAGGGCGGCTTCGCCCGCGTGCGCGTCGACGGGGTGGTGCGCGAACTGGAAGAAGAATTCACGCTGGATCGCTACGGCATCCACAACATCGAAGTGGTGGTCGACCGTCTGGTGATTCGCCATTACGACGACGCGGAGTCGGAGGATGCGCGCTCGGCGGAGACACGCCTGACCGATGCGGTCGAGACGGCGCTGGAAATGGGCGGCGGCGTGATCACGGTGAGCAACATGAGCTATGACCCGCCGCTGGACACGCTCTACAGCGAACATCTGGCGTGCGTGAATGGTCACGGCAGCATCCCGGAGATCGAACCGCGCTCGTTCAGCTTCAACACGCCGAAGGGCGCGTGCCCCGAATGTCAGGGGCTGGGCTTCCGGTTGGAGATCGATCCGACGCTGGTCGTGCCGAACCCCGACCTGACGATCAACGAGGGCGCGATTGAAGGCAACGGCTGGAACATGGAAGATGGCAGTTGGGGCGGCAACATCATGCGCTCGGTGGCGCATGAGTTCCACGTTCCGCTGAACACGGCGTGGCGCGACCTGACCGACGAACAGCGCAACCTGTTCCTGTATGGCACGGGCGGCAAGAAGATCCGCGTGCGCTACACGTCGAGCAGCGGCGATCACCGCGAATACACCACCGCGTTTGAGGGCATCATCAATAACCTGCAGCGGCGCTACCGTGAGACGGAATCCGACTACATCCGCCAGAAGATCGAAGAGCTGATGTCGCAGATCCCGTGCAGCGCGTGTAACGGTCACCGTCTGCGCCCGGAGTACCTCGCCGTGACGGTCGCAGGGCAGGCGATCCATCAGGTGAGCCGCCTCCCCGTGACGCAGTTGGTCTCGTGGGTGACGGATCTGCGGGGACGCAATGGCACGCCTGCGCTGCTCAGCGACCGTGAGCAGGAGATCGCCGTGCAAATCCTCAACGAGATCGAGGCGCGCGTGCAGTTCCTGAACAATGTCGGCTTGGGCTACCTCAGCCTCGCGCGCTCGTCAGGCACGCTGAGCGGCGGTGAAGCGCAGCGCATTCGCCTCGCCACGCAGATCGGCAGCCGGTTGACGGGCGTGCTCTATGTGCTGGACGAGCCGTCCATCGGGTTGCATCAGCGCGATAACGGCAAGCTGATCGAGACGCTCAAAGAGCTGCGCGACCTTGGCAACACGCTGCTGGTGGTCGAGCACGACGAAGAAACCATGCGCTCCGCCGACTACCTGATCGACCTCGGCCCCGGCGCGGGTGAGCACGGCGGGCATGTGATCGCGGCGGGCACACCGGAAGAAGTCATGCAGGTCGAAGACAGCCTGACGGGCGCGTACTTGTCTGGTCGCCTGTCGATTGATGTGCCCGCCAAGCGGCGTCCCGGCAACGGCAAATCGATTGTGGTGCGCAACGCGCGTGAGAACAACCTCAAGGGCGTCGATGTCGAGTTCCCGCTCGGTAAGCTGGTCTGCGTGACGGGCGTGAGCGGCAGCGGCAAAAGCTCCATCATGGTGGATGTGCTGTACCGCCGCATTGCGCAGGTACTCAACGGCAGCCGCGAGAAACCGGGCGCGCACGAGCGCATCGACGGGCTGGAGCAGATCGACAAGATCATCAACATCGATCAAAGCCCCATCGGGCGCACGCCGCGTAGCAACCCAGCGACCTATACCAAGATGTTCGACCTGATCCGCACACTGTTCGCGGAACTGCCGGAAAGCAAGATCCGCGGTTATACCGCCGGGCGCTACAGCTTCAACGTGAAGGGTGGACGCTGCGAGAAGTGCGAAGGGCAGGGCGTGCTGCAAATCGAGATGCAGTTCCTGCCGGACGTGTACGTGACGTGTGACGTGTGTCACGGCGCGCGCTACAACCGTGAGACCTTGCAGGTCAAGTACAAGGGCAAGAGCATCTCCGACATCCTCAACATGACGGTGAGCGAGGGCGTGGAGTTCTTCACCAACATCAACGCGATTGCGTCGAAGCTGCGCACGCTGGATGAAGTTGGTCTCGGCTATATCCGCATCGGTCAGCCCGCGACGACGTTGAGCGGCGGCGAGGCGCAGCGTATCAAACTGAGCCGCGAATTGTCGAAGCGCGCGACCGGGCAAACGCTGTACATCCTCGACGAGCCGTCGACGGGGCTGCACGCCGCCGATGTGAAGCGCTTGATCGGCGTGCTGCAAAAGCTGGTCGACCACGGCAACACGGTGCTGGTGATCGAGCACAACCTTGACATCATCAAGGTGTCGGACTGGATCATCGACATGGGGCCGGAAGGCGGCGACGCGGGCGGCTATGTGATCGCCACCGGGACGCCGGAAGAGGTCGCGCTGGTGGACGAGAGTTACACGGGGCAGTTTTTACGCCACTACGTCGGCGAAAAGGTGTAGCGAGTACACCTCACCCCCAACCCCCTCTCCGAAACGAGGAGAGGGGATAAACTGATCCCTCTATCGCAGCCGGCTCTGGCGATCCTTTTCGTCACGATCAAACCTCATCCCGCTTCTTGAGGAGAGGAGAATGGTGCCGATTTCGATGCAATTCCGTTTCGTGCGAAAATTCACTAATTTTCTTTATGATACAAAGTGCCTAATTGCACTCCCTCAATGGATGTGCAACATATATGAGAGGTGAGTTAAATCACTTCTCGCTGACGAAAAGCTCATATATACTGACCAATAGATAAGGGATTTGATCCCTACAAAATAGACAAAACGAAACCGGTCGCATCCGGAAAAGGAGTATTGGTAATGGTGGTCGCATATAACACCCCCCCACAGGAGCAAACACCGAGCGTTTACGGTACCGCGCTGGCGCAATTTGATCGCGCTGTCCGCTACCTGAACCTTGATGATGGGGTGGCCGATTTCCTGCGTTACCCGCGCCGCGAGTTCTCGGTGAACTTCCCCGTTCGCCGCGATAACGGGAAAGTGGAAATGTTCACGGGTTATCGTGTTCACCACAGCACCGTGCTCGGCCCGTCGAAGGGTGGCCTGCGTTACAGCCTCGCCGTGAACCTCGACGAAATTCGCGCGCTCGCCATGTGGATGACGTGGAAATGCGCGCTCGTCAACATCCCCTACGGCGGCGCGAAGGGCGGCGTGGTCGTCGACCCCAAGACGCTCAGCCGGGACGAACTCGAACGCTTGACCCGTCGTTATACAGCCGAACTCATTCCTTTAATCAGCCCCAAAATGGACATCCCCGCGCCGGACATGGGCACGAACCCGCAGGTCATGGCGTGGATTATGGATACTTACAGCATGACCGTCGGCTATTCGGTCCCGGCGATTGTGACCGGCAAGCCGATCAACATCGGCGGCAGCCTCGGGCGCAATGAAGCGACAGGCCGCGGTGTCATCGCATGCATGGTCGAAGCGCTCAAGGGCCACGGTTTCGGCAAGCCGTCCAGCGAGACGAGCATCGTCGTACAGGGCTCGGCAACGTCGGTTCGAATGCGGCCTCGTTCGCGCACTCGCTCGGCTTCAAGATCGTCGGCGTGAGCGATGTCGGCGGCGGCCTGTACAATGCGAATGGTCTGGACATGCCCGCAGTGCGCAGCTACTACGCTGAACATGGCACGCTGGAAGGCAGCGCGCTCGGCGACGAAGTCACGAATGCCGAACTGCTGGCGCTGCCGTGCGACGTCCTCGCGCCGTGCGCGATGGAAGGCCAGATCACGGGCAAGAACGCCAATCAGGTCAAGGCGAAGATGATCGTCGAAGGCGCGAATGGCCCGACGACGCCGGACGCTGACGACATTCTCAACGACAAGGGCGTGTTCCTCGTGCCGGATATCTTGGCGAACGCGGGTGGCGTGGTCGTCTCCTACTTCGAGTGGGTGCAGGACCTGCAGGCGTTCTTCTGGGATCAGGAAGAGGTTTACCGCCAGCTTCAGCGCGCGATGGCGCGCAGCTACTACGCGACGGAAGCGACCGCCGAAGAATACGGCGTCGACATGCGCACCGCCGCGCAAATTCTCGCCATTAAGCGGGTGGCCGATGCTCTCGAAACGCGCGGGATCTACCCGTAAGCGAGACGCTCCGGCTAACCGGACAAACTAGACTTATTTCCCCCAGACGGGCTGAGCGATCAGCCCGTTTTGATTTTCACCCCGCCCCGCCGCTACAATAGGTTGGGGATTCGCACTGCGAAAGACATGGCGACGAGATGAAATGGACTGAGAACTTGCTCAAAGCGAATGGCGGCGATGGCGCGCGTAAGGTGCAGGATGCCCTCGACGCTGGGCGCGCCGCGGTGTTCGCCGAGGATGAGGCGAAAGCGCTCGCCCAGTATCGCCGCGCGGTCGAATTGGCGACCGCCACGCCCGGCCATGCCCGCCAGCGCGACTTCATCGTCACGGCAGAGATGGCGCGCGCAAGCTGCTTGCTGCGCTTGGGACAGTTGGACGAAGCGGAAGCGGTCATTGAGGCGCAGTACAAAACCGCCGAAAACGACCATCAGCTAGGACAAATCGTGCTGGAGCGCGGCAAACTGACCGCAGCGCGGGGAGAGTCGCCCCGCGCGGATTTTGAGCTGGCGCTGCGCCATGCGCGCAACGTACGGGTTGATGATCTGGAAGGGCGCGTGCTCGGCGCACTGGGCGAAATGTATCTGGGTGAAGCCAACGCGAGTTACGCGGCGCATCTGCTGCGTGACGCGGTCGCGAAAATCAATGCGGCGGGCGATGTCGAGCAGAGCAGCCGGATCGTCGGTCTGCTGGGACAGGCGCTGGTCGAAAGCGGGCATGAGGTCGAAGGGCAGCAATTGCTCGAACGCGCGCTGAACCTCGCCAAGAATATTGGCAGCCGCCGCGACGAACGCCATTGGTCGGCGGTGCTCGGCAAACGGTCGGCGCGCGAAGGACGGCATCAGGAAGCCAAGCAGCTCTATGGGCGGGCGCTGGCGCTCTCCAACCCGGATGTGCCGACCGTCGATTATGTGCTGCTGTTGTGTGACCTGAGCCGCATCTGTCTGAGCCTGCATGAAACTGGCGAAGCGATCACCTACGCACAGACGGCGGCGCGAGCGGCAGAAAAACTAAATGTCGAGAAGGTCACGCGGATGGCGCGCGGCACGCTCGGCGTGGTGCTGCGCGCGGCGGGTAAGCATCTCGACGCGCTGCCGCATCTCGAAGCAGCCAGCGCGACCGAACCCGTCGATATCGAAGTGCTGCGCAGTCTGGCGGCGGCGCAGGCCAACAGCGGCGCGACCGACGCGGCGATCCGCACGTATCAGCGGGCGATCAAGGCGGCAGAAGCGGCAAAATCACCGTTGGAATTGGCGCAGGCGCGGCGGGATCTCGGCTTGACGCAGGCGAAGTTGGGCGATTTGCTCTCGGCGATCCATGAATGGACGGCGGCGCTGGCGATCTACGAGGAGCACAAAGCGGCGGCCCAGGCGGCGCGGCTGCTGTGTGATGTGGCAAATGCGCGTAAGTCGCTGGGGCAGTATGCGCGCGCCATGAAAGACTACGAAGAAGCGCTGGTGCTGCTCAACTCGGTCGATGAGACGGATCTGGAGTCGCGCGGGCTGGTGCTCTCCAATGCGGCGAATGCGTATGCCGATGTCGGTGACGTGGAATCCGCGGACGCGTTTTTCAACGAAGCGATTACGATTGCGGATCGCCTCGGCGATAAGATCGGGGAGTCGACGCGGTCGGGCAACTACGGTTGGTTCTTGCTGCATGTGGGGCGACCGCGCCGGGCATCATCGACGATTGAGCGGGCGCTCCAGTTGAGCCGTGAACTCAATCTGCCGCTGCACACCGCGGTGCAAACGGATAACCTCGGTCTGGTGCATGACGCGCTCGGCGATTATGCGACCGCGCTCGATTATCATCAGCAGGCCGTCACGCTGCTCACCGAGCTGAACGAACCGTATTGGCTGGCGACCGCGCGCATTAATCAGGCGAACACGTTGATCGCGTTGGCGCACATCGACCCGGCGGCGGAACTGCTCGATCTGGCACTCACGACAGCGCGGGAGACCGAGCGTGTCGAGCTGATCACGGCGGCGCTGACCGGGTTAGCGCAGGTCGCGCTCGGACGGCATGACCCGGCGCTGGCGGACACCTATCTGCACGAAGCGATCACCTTGGCGCGCAAGAACGATCTGCGGCGCTTGTTGGCGGAAGCTTTAACCGCGCGGAGTCGGCAGCAAGCCATGACCGATCACCCCGCCGAAGCGGCGGCGAGTTGGGATGAGGCGCACAAGCTCTACACGATGCTGCACATGCCCCAAGGGAAGATCCAACCCGCATGGCTGGCGGGAGAGAAGCGGGGGTAAGTTGGCTTAGCCTCACCCCAAGAACCTGACGGTTCTTTGCCCCTCTCCCACGGGAGAGGGGCGGTTGAGCGGAGCGAAACGGGGTGAGGCTCGGGTTACTCAATCCAATTGGACAGGCTGGTCAGCAGAATGGTGCTCTGCGTCGGGTCATTGGTCGGCACGTGGACGCGGAATTCGTGTGGCCCGCCCATCATGTTGTGCATGGTGTAGCGCAGCGTGATGGTCGTTTGCTCACCGGGGCGCAGCGTCATCTGGCTGACGATGGCGCGCGGCGGGCAGCAACCCTGCACCAGTTCGACGCGCGGTTCTTCCAGAATGCGCAGCGTTTGACTGCCCGTGTTCTGGATGGTATAGACGCTTTCCGCCCATGCTTCCATCTGCATGTCGCCGTGATCAATCACCGTGGTGGCGACTTCGGCGTGCGGCGCGCCCTGCACTTCCGGCGTGTAGGGCGGCGTGCTCTGACTGGTGATGAGCACTAACCCGATGAGAATTACGGTCACGGCGATCACCCCGACGGCGATCAGAACCGTGTTCTTCGGCAAACCCTGCTGAGCGGCGGCTGTTTTTGCTTTTGAAGACATCTTTTAAACTCCTGACTACGGCTGCGTTTGCGCAACCAGAGCTTCTTCTTCGTTAGTGACGCGCTGCTGATAGATGCGCTGCTCTTCCGTCCACATCGTTTTGATGTAGGCGATGATCAGCGCGGCTTGGTCACGGGTATACAAACTATCCCAGCGCGGCATGATGTAAAAGTTGGCAGGATCGGCAAAGCCGCCGTCGGTGATGTAGCGGAGCAAAAGCTCGTCGCTGTGATGCCACGTATGCCCGGTTGGGTTGTGCGGCGGCGCGCCGAGGCGCCCGGTCTCGTCCGGTTCGAACGGCGCATCGGGGAACTGCCCCTCACCGTCGACGCCGTGACACGCGGCGCAGGTCTGTTCGTAGTAGGTGCGGCCCTCAGCGATTTGCTGCGCGTTGTACGTGACTCCCTTGATGGTGCTGCCGGGATCACCCGGCGCACAAGCAGCGGCGAGGAGCAGGATCAACGAGGCGCAGCCCAGTAGAACTTGGCGCATGGTCAACCTCGAATATAGTATGTGAATCCGTTGATGGATACGCCCTTAATATGACATAGGCAATTCAGTTTGTATCGTGACATGTGACAGGAATTGGCTATACTAATCGACATATTTAAGCTTTTGTGCCTCGGTTTTGGTCTCTCAGTTGAACTTTTAACTGCATCCCGAGTAGTAAGTGTTGATATGGCAACCTTCTGGTGTGTTTCCGCGCCCCTCTTCAGTCACACGGATTGGGGCGGTTTTTTGAAGACCGCGCAGGCGTTAATGCGGCGCGGGCATGATGTCATATGGGTCAGTCAGGCGGGGATCGGCGGGGCGGTGACCGAACGCGGCGTTCCGTTTGCGACCGTGCCCAATACGGGGTGGCTGTGGCCGCCCCCGCCCGCGCCCGATCTCACGACGATCCCGCCGCAGGAAGCGGTCATGCTGCGCTACCGCCGCGCGCTGGATACGTGGCTGACCGAAGATTTGGTCGGTGCAGGGGTGGAGTCGCTGCTGGCGCTGGCGGCAGAACGCGGCCAGCCCGATGTGATCATCACCGACCCGTTTTTGAGCGCGGCAGCTCTAGCCGCAGAACGGCTTGATGTGCCGCTGGCGGTCGCGGGCTGGCCAGCGATGCGCGATCTCAACGCGGAGTCGCTGTACTACGTGCAGAAAGAACTGGCGCGGGACAGCGTCGAACGGTTGGAACGGCTGTATGCCCGCTTCTGTGTGACGGGCACGAATTTCGCCAAAGGGGCGACGCCGTCGATTGTCAGCCCGCATTTGCATCTGAACTATTTCACGCCGGATTGGTTCATTGCCGATCAGGCGAATTTGCTGGAACAGAACGAGTTCTTCGGCGGGCTGCCCGATGCGCCGACCGATGCGCCGCCCGCGTGGCTGACGCAGATCCCGGAGAGCGCGCCGCTCGCCCTGATCACGCTCGGCACGACGTTCACGGGCGATCTCGGCTTTTTCGCGTGGTCGGCGCAGGCGGCGTATCGCGCGGGGCTCGTGCCCATTGTGGTGATTGGCTGGTATCCGGTCACGCCAGAGGAGAAAGCCAAGTTGAAGGCGGCGCTCCCGCCCTCGACGCGCTTGCTCAACTGGGTGAGCTTTGCGCATGTGCTGCCGCGCACCCGCGTGATGGTGCATCACGGCGGTATGGGGACAACGCACGCCGCGCTGATCTACGGTGTGCCGCAGTTGGTCGTGCCCCATGCGGCCGATCAGCAGGGGCAGGCGCGGCGGGCAGCCCAGGCGGCGGTTGGCATCAAGCTGACCGCGCACGAGGTGCGGCAGGGACTGCTGATGCAGGGCGTCAAGGCACTGGCGACGGATGAGAACGTGCTGGCGACCGCGCGACAGTTTGCCGCCGATATGCAGTCACGCGGCGGGGTCGAACGGGCGGCAGAGGTGCTGGAGGGGTTGGTGAACTAAACTCACCCCTGCTCCTCTCCTAAAGTAGGTTCCCGAAAGAAATCCACGAATAGATGTAGGGGCGCACCTGTGTGTGCGCCCGAAAACGGGCAGACACACAGGTCTGCCCCTACACACGGACTTTCGGAAAGCTGCTTAAGCCATTGTCAGAAAGCTGCCAAAAGAGAAAGAGGCTTTCCTCGTCCTTTGGCTGATAGGCGTTCTAGAGTACGATGCCTGAAGATGAGTTCAGTAGGACAGCGTGAGGTCTGTTTGGAGACAGCGGACGCAATGATGCAATTTAACTTATGAGTACGGAGATCCCGAATGTAGGGGAGGGGTAGTGTCCCCACCCGTACATGGGCGACCACATAGGGTCGCCCCTACAGCCAATATCCGCGATCATTTGTTAAACTGCATAATTGCGTCCCTACGAGAAATTCGCTTTTGTGTAGGCACGCGATTCATCGCGTCCATCGCTGCTGACCTTATTCCCAGTCCCCGAATTTGGGGGGAACGCCAACAGTACTGGGAGAGGGGCCTAATGTGGTTTTGGAGTCAGAGGAGATGGGGTATGCGTAAAGGGTTGTTGATACTGGTGCTGCTGGTTGGACTGGCAGCGGTTTTCCCGGTGAGCGCGCAGGATGCGGCGACGTGTCCCGGTGACCTGACCGCGGTAATTGAGTCGCTGAATGCGGATTATGAAACGCCGGAAGACGCGCTCCGGGCACTGATCACTGCGCGGGAAGCGCTGCAGGCGGCAGAGCTTAACTGCGCGCGGGCGGGCGTCGTGCTGGTCGAAGAAGAATATGCCCCGGCGGAAGGCACGTTCACGCTGAATTACCCGAACGGTTGGGAAGTTGGCATCTTCTCGCCGAGCGAGACGGGCGGCGTGCTGTTCCTCGGCAATACGCCACGGGCGCAGGACTATTTGCAGGTCGAACAGCCGACGCCGGAAGAAGGCGCGGTGGCGCTGCAAGTCCTCATCGGCACGCCGACCGATCGGCAGGATGTGGGCGGGCTGCCGAGCGTGGTCGCGGACTTCGAACTGCTGCTGCGCGGCCTGTACCCTGACAGCAGCACGACCGAATTCTTCACGCTGGATGGGCGCGAGGCGGCGCGGATGTCGTATCGGGGCACGGCATTTGACGGCTTCCTCGTCGCGCTGACGATGGACAATGGGCGCTTTGTGGCGATCCGCGGCGTGACTTCGACGGGCAACCTCGACGCCTTGCAAGCGATCGCGCAGGCGGTCGCCGTCTCTACACGGTAAAGAAAAACGAAAAGATCTAACGCAAAGACGCTAGGGCGCGAAGACGCAAAGTGAATGACCTACTTTGCGCCTTACCGTCTTCGCGTCTTTGCATTGAATCTTGCACTTTTACATCGGCTTTTTGCCGAGGATGATGATGTAGGCGTGATCCAGCGTCGCGTCGGGCGTGCCCGCGCACTGGAAGTTCATCCACTCTTTGACCGGATCGGGCGCTTGGATCATCATGATCTCCAGCCGTTCGCGCACCTCGGGCGGGCAGTCCTGCCGTTCGACCCACTTGGTGAAGCTCGCCTCGCGGCTGATGCGCTCCCAATGCTCGACGGTCAGCCCGGCGTCGAGATACAGCCCCTGCCATTCATAACTGTTGAACACGCGGTTGTGACTCGGGTCGCGCAGTCGTTCAAAGGCTTCCAGATATTCGGCGGCTTTGTCGTCGTCCGGGTTCAGGTGATCTTGCACCAGCAGCAGACCGCCCGGCTTGAGCACGCGCGCGGCTTCCTGCACGAACTTGAAGGCGTCGGCGAAATGATGCGGCGCGACGCGGCAGGTGACGAGGTCAAACGTGGCGTCAGGATAGGGATGTTTTCCGCATCGACGTCTGCGAACTCGACGTTGGTCGCGCCTTTGCTCTCGATGAAGGCTTTGGCTTCCGCCAGCATGGGCGGCGCGAAGTCACTGGCGATGACTTTGGCGACGTGCGGCGCGAACTTGAGCGCGGTATGGCCGCCGCCCGTGGCCACATCGAGCACGACCCAGTCCGGCTGCGGCTGGGCGAGCTCGATCAAGCGATCCAGATCGTGTCCCTGCGAATGGGTCTCGCTGGTCACGTAGCCATGCGCGTATTGGCTGAAGCGCTGCTTAACATCCCCTGTCATGCTGACCTCCGGTGTGCAAAAATGAATTGACCGTATTGTATGCCCGAAGCGAGCGGGAATTCATCGCCAAATCGTATGACTGATATTCTGTTTTCCAGTGAACGCCTCAAAATGCGGGCGCTGGAACTGGGCTTTAACCTCGTGGGGATCACGCAGGCGGAAACGTCGCCGACGCTCGATGCCTATTTGCGCTGGATCGATGCGGGCATGCACGGCGAGATGGCGTACATGGCGCGACCGGATCGGCAGGCGCGGCGGCACGATCTCAGCGTGATTATGCCGGGCGTGCGCTCACTGGTGATCGTCGGGCTGGATTATCGCAGCCATGTGCCCCCTGATCTGCTGGCCGACTCGGCGCGTGGGCGCATCGCGTCGTATGCGTGGGGCCTCGACTACCATGACGTGATCACGCCGCGCCTCGACACGCTGGCGGCGTGGATGAGCCGCGAGTCGCATCATCGGGTGTATGTGGATACGGGGGCAATCCTCGAACGCAGCCACGCGCAGACGGCGGGCATGGGCTTCATCGGCAAGAATACCATGCTGATCCATCCGCAGCGCGGCAGCTTCTTCTTCTTGGGCGAAATCCTCACCACGTTCGCGTTCGACACCTACGACGAGTCAACGCTCGCGCCGACGATGTGCGGCACATGCACGCGCTGTCTGCGCGCCTGCCCGACGAACGCCTTTCCGCGCCCGCATGTGCTGGACGCGCGCCGCTGCATCAGCTATTTGACGATTGAGCACAAAGGCTGGATCGACCGGGTACTGCGCCCGCTGATCGGCAATTGGGTCTACGGCTGCGATGTGTGTCAGGACGTGTGCCCGTTTAACCGTTTCACGGCACCGACGCACGAAACCGCGTTCCATCCGCGTGATGCAGACCGCGTCGCGCCGCCGCTGCTCGATCTGCTGGCGCTGGACGAGGCGGGCTTTGCGGCGCGGTTCGCCGGGTCACCGATTGCGCGCATCAAACGGGAGCGGTTGGTGCGCAACGCGTGTATCGCCGCGGGAAATTGGGGTTTGGACGACGCCATCCCCGCGTTAAGTGCGCTGCTGACCGATGCGAGTCCCCTGGTGCGCGGACATGCGGCGTGGGCACTCGGTCAAATCGGCGGGATGCGCAGCTACGCTCGTCTGTCTGAACAACTGTCACATGAAACCGATGATCAAGTGCGGGCAGAACTTCAGTCCGTTTTGCGATAAGATTGAGGCGGTTCACGACGTCTGAATTATGTAGGAGGGAGACTCATATGGAAAGCAAATCGTTTGTTGTTCCCAACATTGGCTGCGATGGCTGCGTCAAGACCATCGTCAACGAACTGTCTCAGAAGCAGGGCGTGCACACCGTGAAAGGTGACAAGCTGACCAAGGTTGTGACCGTGGAGTGGGATACCCCCGCGACGTGGGATGGCATTGTCACGACGCTCAAGGAAATCGACTACGCCCCGGAACAGTCGTTGATGCCGTAAGGCCGATTGCCCAAAGCTCAGAGAGGCGATCTTTTAAGATCGCCTTTTTGATTCACGCGTTGTGTGAAAAATGTAAATTTCCTGCTTTCGAATTGACTCCTGCCCTATATGTCAATTATGATATATCAAGATTGATATATAAGGAATTGAATATGCTCAAATTTGCACTGCTTGGCGTCCTGAACTATTCCCCGATGAATGGCTACGAACTCAAGCAGTTCATGGACAGTTCCACCGGGCATTTCTGGTACGCCAAACTGAGCCAGATCTACATGACGCTCAAAACGTTGGAAGGGGACGGGCTGCTGATCTCGGAAGTGCAGCCGCAGGAAGACCGCCCGGATCGCCGCGTGTATACCATCACCGAGGCGGGGCGCGCGGCGCTGCGCCGCTGGTTGGCCGAACCGTTGACGGAAGTTGAGCCGACGAAAGAGCCGCTGCTGCTCAAGCTGTTTTTTTCCGCGCAGATCGACAAGGACGCCCTGTTGACCCAGCTCCATCTGCAGCGCACACTGCATCAGCAGGCGCTGGAGGGCATGGCCGCCAGCGCGCAGATCATCAAGCTGGCCGTGGAACAGAATCCCGCACTGGCGAAAGACGCGCTGCTCTGGGAGGCTGTGCGGCAGGCGGGGGAGCGGTCAGAACGACTGTACGTCGAATGGCTCGACGACACGATCAAGCTGGTGCAAGCACAGTTCTAGTGACCACAAGGAGACCCTATGACCACCATCATCGCCAACACGCAGACGAATCACCGGGCGCGCAGCCTGTTTTTGCTCGTCGTTGCCGCCGCCAGTATTGGCTTGCTGGTCGTGCTGCGTCCGCTCATCCAAGCGGCGGCTCTGCCCGAGCTGCATCCCGTTCCCCGCGTCGATCTGGACATTAAGTATCAGGTGCTGGCGCTGGCGCTGGCGCTCGTGAATCTGCTGATCACCTATGTGTTGTTCCCAACCAACTTCCGGCGCTTTGCCCGCATGGGCAACAGCCAAGTGCATCCTGTCCCGGTCAAGGTGCTCGGCATCAACGCGAAGGACACGTGGCGCGGTGTCGGGATCAACTTCGCGGTCGTGATCACCCTGGTCACGTCGGTTTTTCTGTATCTGAATGTGCTCAAGGGCGATCTGTCAGCCGTCGGCAGCGCGGTGATCGGCTTTGCCCCGTTCATCCTGATCTTCGCGGCCTTGAACGCCTTCACCGAGGAAGCAATCACGCGCTTCACGGTCGTCGTCGGTTTCGAAGGCGTGGTGCCGCGCTCGGCGGTCGTGCTGATCTCCGCGCTGCTGTTCGGCCTGCCGCACTACTTCGGCACGCCGGGCGGCGTGGTCGGCGTGCTGATGGCTGGGTTCATCGCGTGGCTGCTGGCGAAATCGATTCAGGAGACGGAAGGCGTGTGGTGGTCGTGGTTCATCCACTTCTTGCAGGACATGGTGATCTTCATGGCGTTCTTCGCGGTACTATAGCGGCGGCCGACTCAGCGGGCAATCGGCACAAAAAAGGGGTAGAAGTCTCTACCCCTTAAGCGGCCTGTTCCGCACGGCGATTCAGCCGCGCGCAGCGGATTCCCTCCGCTCGTTTGATGGTACGCCGATCCACCTGAAAGCGAATCGCTTCGGCTTCAAACTGACTGCGGCTGCGGAGCAGCGCTTCCGTGTGCTTCCACACCGTTTCGCTCCACCCGTCGATCAAGTCTTCGAGCACCCACGCATCGAGGTCCAGCGCGCAGCCGCGTTCACTCACGCGCTGATACACGTCCATGACCAGCGTCTTGATCGCGGCGATGACCGCGTCAAAAGTACGGCGGTCGCGCTGCCGACCCTTCGGCGTGAGCGTGTCGCCGTTCACCGCGAGATTGTTCGCCAGTTCGAACACCAGATCATGGTTGATGTACGTATTCAGGCCAAGGAGCAGCGGCTGCAGCGGATCATCGACGGTGGGCACCGCCGCGTGTTCCCATGTACTGATCAATTTCTGAATCGATTCAACCGTCTTTAGCTGAGCGAACATGCGCGTTTACGTCCTTCATTTCACGATACCCCT
Organism: Candidatus Flexifilum breve; assembly: GCA_016717205.1. Lineage (GTDB taxonomy): Bacteria > Chloroflexota > Anaerolineae > Aggregatilineales > Phototrophicaceae > Flexifilum > Flexifilum breve. The sequence continues at coordinate 1,244,491 of JADKGC010000001.1, read as the reverse complement.
ATTAAAGCGTGGACCAGCCGATCTGAACATCCGAAGATGGACAGAATTCCACCTGCGACTAAAGGCGGACAGGCGAACAAACATTCAGCAAACATACACTTTACAGAGGGGTGGGGTGGGGTAGAATTCACACTGAGAAAGTGGCTATGTGAGCCACTTGGGGAGAGTTAACTAAGTCTGATACGCGGGTGTCCGTGGCGTTACGGGACACAAGAGGAGTCCAATGCAGAAGTTGTGGACGAATGAGTCTTTTCAGCCGGAAGTTGCCAGCGCCCAAACCCTCGACGCCAGCTGGTACCTCGATCCACAGGTTTTTGAACGTGAACAGGATGCCATTTTCGCCCGAACGTGGCAAGCCGTCGCCCGCACTGATGAACTCGCCAAGCCCGGCGATTATCTGACCAGCGAAGCCGCTGGCGAACCCATCGTCCTCACTCGAGATCAAACTGGAAAATTACGCGCCTACTACAACGTGTGTCCGCACCGCGCCGGGGTCGTCGCGCGTGGTAAAGGCAATCGCAAGTCGTTCCAATGCCTGTATCACGGCTGGACGTTCAACCATGACGGTCAACTGCTGCGCGCGCCGGGCATGGAAGAGACGCCGAGCTTTGAGCCGTCGTGCTTCAGCCTGCACGAGATTCGCACCGAAACCTGGGGGCCATATGTCTTCATCAATCTCGATGACGACGCGCCCGCGCTCGCCGCTATGTGGGGCGACGAATTCACACGCGTGAGCGGTATCCGCTGGGATGGTTGGACGCTCGTCGAACGCTGCGAGTACCTGATCAACTGCAATTGGAAGGTCTACCTCGACAATTACGCGGAAGGCTATCACGTACCGATGGCGCACCCTGGCCTTAACCGGGAGATGAACCTCGACGAGTACTACGTGGATACGTACCGCTTCTTCAGCATTCAATGGGTGCCAGTTAAGCCCGCCAATCAAGGCAACCCGAATAAGCGGCGTTACGTCAACCCGCTGCCCGAAGACAAGATCCGCTATCACATCATGTTCCCCAACTTCATGATCGACGAGTACCCGGACAACCTGTCGGTCAACATCGTGCGCCCGCAGGGGCACGACAAGACGCTGCTGACGTTCGAGTGGTACTTCAAGCACGACATCGATCAGGCCGGTATGGAGACGATGGTCAAGTTCGCGGACGAAGTCCAGTACGAGGACATCGAAATCTGCGAATACGTGCAACAGGGCTTGAAATCGCGCTCCTACAACCGGGGACGCTTCTCCGCGCGGCATGAAAACGGCGTGCATCACTTCCAATCGCTGGTGCACGAATACCTGAACAACGACGTAATCCCGCTGTGCCGCGAAGCCACTCCCATCAAATAACGCCATGTCGACATTTGATGTGCAGCCGCATCTCGCGGCGATTGCTGCGCGCACTACAGCGGCGCGTCAGCCCACGCCTATGCGGATGGCCTATGCGCTCAATGACGGGCATCCGCTGGCAGTTTTCTGCGCGGACGCGGGTATTACGCTGGATTGGCCGGGGGTGCTGCGCGTGAACGACCCGGAGATCGCCAACGTTAGCCTGATCGCCCATCGCGGTGACGCCCGGCTGACCGCGCAGCGCGTCGAAGCCTGCTTCACGCTCGGTCAGCGGGTGGCGCTGTGGGATGCGCAGGCTGACCCGGCGCTGATCGAAGCGCTGCTGAACACGATCATCTATCTGGGCAATCTGGCGGCGCTGGACACCGATCTTGAACGCACGCTTGCCGCGGTGATGACGCCGCTCCGCGAAGGCGCGGCGCTCCGCCACTACCTCGCAGACAGCCTGCTGCGCCAGTGGATTTGGGCGCAGGTCGTGCGTCCGGAGGTCGAGCGTTTGGTCGGCGGTGATGTGATTGAGCCGCGCCAGCTGCTGCGGGCGGAGACGCAAACGCGCGTCCGGCTCGGTGCGTGGCTGACGAAGGTCAAGCGGCGCGGCCTGCCCTACGAAATTCAACAGATTGGCTTCAAGGGTAATCGGTTGGATGGCTTTTGGGTGAAGCTGCAAGCGCTGTAAACAAACCGGGACACAAGCGTGTCCCGGTTTTGTTTTATTCGGGGGTTCCGCTTGGGGCGGGAAAAAGCGGTGGTGGATTGCTGACATCAACCTTTTCGTAGATGTCCGCTAATGTGAGCGTACATTCGATTGATGCGAGTGTCAGCGTGCTCTCTAGACTATCGAAGTCCTGCAATATCCACTCGTCGTCCGCTCGACGGTAGTGCTCCACATGTGGTCGGTCTTGGGCAATCAGCACGTATTCCTGAAGCGACTCCAGCGCCCGGTAAAATTCAAACTTTCGCCCGCGATCATAGACCTCAGTCGAGGGGGATAAGACTTCGAAGATGACAGTAGGGTTGAGCAGCGTATCGAATTTGTCGTCCTCAAGGATGCGTTCACCGCAAACTACGATGACATCGGGATACGAGTACGATGCGTTACCTTTGAGTTTGACCCTTAGGTCACTCGCATAGGTTTTGCACGGACGTTTGCGCAGTTGACTGTGTAAGCTTGACGCCGTATTGATGACGATGGTGACGTGTTCTTCACTCGCGCCCGACATCAACCGGATTTCGCCGTTGATCAGCTCGTGCCGTTCCTGACTCGCGCGCTCATAGGCGAGATATTCTTCGGGAGTCCACACGCGTTTTTCGACCGCAACCATCGCTGTTCCTCGTCTCCACTTGATTACATTATAGCATTATCGTGATCAAGCTGGACGTGGACGTGCGCATAAGGTATCTGCCGGTTCTTAACACAGATGTTGCTGTGCTGCTATAACCGCATCCCTCGAACGGATGACCTGAGGATCGCTTCATGGGGGATGCTGCCCACGCTGAGGTGATCTAGCCTTAAAGCTACCGAATACATGGAGCTTAAGGGTAGAAAATCATGCAGAACTTGACAGCGAGTCAGCGGTGGGTGATTGTGGCGTTTGTCGCGGTGATTCTGATGCTGGCGACAACCTTCTTCCTGCAAGGCGATGTGCGCACCTTTGCCTATGTCGTGATCTCGATGGGCGTGGCCCTGTACGCCATTTTGTCACCTAAGAAGCCGGATCCGCAGCAGAAGCGGTAAAATTATCGCAGTTACGAGCGGAGACAGCAGATCATGGACGGCAAGACGCTCAAAGATGCGTGGGTGCGCTGGTCAGGTGTATGGCATGTAGTGTTTTTCAGCCTGTGCACCTTGGCGCTGGGATTGGTCGTCCTCGATCCCAGTTCGACCAACGACCCGATCCTGCCGATTCTGCTCACTGGACTGCTGATGGCGTGGTACGCGGTGTCGCTGCGCCTGTCCACGCTGCCACCGCTCGGGTGGGTGGCGTTTTTCGCCGTGGGTTGGGCGATCTGGTACGCGTTGGCGGGCTACAACCCCGCTTTTATGCTGGTGTTGAGCGGCCTCTTCCCCCATGTGTTCATCCTTACCGGACTGCGGTTAGCCGTCGGGCTGGCGCTGATGCTCAATACGCTGGTGCTGCTGCAGCTCCAGCGCATTAATGCCGACCTCACGGCGACGTGGATGCTGATTATGTCGGTGGCATGGGCGGGCGGCGCGCTGTTGGGCTATTACATTACAGCCATCATTCGCCAGAGTCAGGAGCGCCAAACGCTGATTGAGCAATTGAAGGAGGCGCAGACGACCATTGCCGCCATGGAGCGGCAGGCGGGGATTGCGCATGAACGGCAGCGGTTGGCAGGTGAACTGCACGATACGATCGCGCAGGGGTTGATCGGCATTGTGACCCATCTGGAAGCGGCGGATGCCGCCGCCGATGATGCGGCGGCTCAGCGCTACAGCGACGGTGCAAAGCGCATGGCGCGCGAAAACCTGCGCGAAGTGCGGCACTTCATCTGGGAACTGCGTCCGCCCGCTTTAGAAGGCCGCAAGTTCGAGGAAGGGGTGCGTCAGGTCGCTGAAAGCTGGGCACACATGCACGGTGTTTCCGCCGAGGTGGTGATCACCGGTTCGCCGCAGCTTCTGTCACCCGCGCATGAACTGGCGCTGCTGCGCGTCACTCAGGAGGCGCTGGCCAACGTTGGCAAACATGCGCACGCGCACTTCGTGACGATCACACTCTCCTACGTGCCCAACGCTGTACTGCTGGACATTAATGATGATGGCCAAGGGTTAACGCTGCCGCTCAACGTGGTTGGCTATGGGTTGATCAACATGCGGGAGCGGATCGAGACGTTAGGCGGTACACTTTCCATCGAAAGCTCACCCCACGACGGGACGACGCTGGTCGTGGAATTACCTCTCAACGGAAAGTGATGGGCATGGCGATTCGCTTGTTGATCGTGGATGATCACCCGGTGGTGCGGGTAGGCATGCGCGGCATCTTTGGCAGCGATGAGCGCTTTGTGATTGTCGGCGAAGCGGAGGATGGTCAATTGGCGGTCAAACTGGCCGCCGAACTGCTGCCCGATGTCATTTTGTTGGATTTGCGTATGCCCGTGCTGGACGGCGTGAGCGCCATGCAAAAGATCCTCGATGCACAACCGCAAGCTCGAATTCTGATATTGACCACCTATGACAGTGATCAGGATATCCGGCGGGCGCTGGATGCGGGCGCGCTCGGCTATCTGCTCAAAGACTCGCCGCGCGAAGAACTCTACCGGGCGGTCGTTTTGGCGGCTGAGGGTAAGCCTGTGCTGAGTATGAGCATCTCCGGTCGCTTGTTCGCCGGGGGCGACGATGCTCTGACGGAGCGCGAGATTGAAGTGCTGGCCCATGCCGGCAAGGGCGAAACGAACGCCGGCATCGCCAAGCGCCTGCACATCAGCGAGGCGACCGTCAAGACGCACCTCAAGCACATCTATGCCAAACTCGGCGTGACGGATCGCGCGGCGGCAGTGGCGGTCGCGCTCAACCGCCACATCATCCACGGCGATGCTTAAAATTCAGCGGATGTAGCCGGATTTCCGCGCCAGCTTGATCGCGTCGAGCACGTGACCGTTGGGCTTGCGTTCGCCGTTCTTGCCGATCACCCACAAGCCATTGGCGAGGTGCTTGGTCTCGTCCACCCAGTCATACATCGAAATCGTCGGCGCCCACGTGAACACGGGGATGTTTGCGCCGCCCGCATTGGCGAGCCGCGTCTCCGCCAGCATCCACCAGAACCACTCGGCTTGCTGCCAGCCGCGCGGCGGCCCGGACGTTTCCGTAAACCAGATCGGGAATTCCGGATAGCGTTTGCGCGCATTCAGCGCCAGTTGATGGAACGGCGGGAGCGTCGAGTCGCGGTAGTGATTCAGGCCGATGACGCTGACGTAGCGCGGATCGCCGCCAAGCTCGGGGTCGCGCCGCCCGATCACCGTGTCGATGACCGCGGCCTGATAGTCTTCGGAGCGCTTGAGCGTCGCATGCCACGGTTCGGGGATGATGAGCAGCGCATCCGGTTTGACTTCCAGCACGGCTTTTGACGCTTCAATGATCAGGCGGCAGATCTGGCGGCGCAGGCGTGTCGCATTCTCTTTCCGGCGCAGGAATGGTCGCCATTTGCCGAGGCGTCCCGCCATTTCGACCATCAGACTCGGCTCGTTGGCGATGCACCAGTGTGAGAGCTGCGGATAGCGCAGCGCAATCGCGCGGGCGAATTCGGCAAAGTGGGCGGGCGCTTCCGGGCTCATGAGGTCGAGCCAGTCGGGATAGCCGTAGTGCCACAGGTCGAGATAGAGTGTGAGATGCGATTTCTCCGCGACCGCGACCACGCGATCCAACCACGTCCAGTCGAAGGTGTGTGGGGCAGGGTGCGTCACATACCAGCGCGCCGCGTCGCGCACGCCGACCATGCCGAGATCAACCAGCAGCTGGTAATCCGTTTCCAAAAACTCGTCATGGCGGATGAGTTTGACCTCATCCTGACGATACAATTCGCCATTCTTCATGCGCTGAAAGTCAGAATTTTCGAGGAAAGCCCATAGTTCGAGCGGGCATTCATTGGGCAGCATCAGATTCTCCAAAAAAGGGCGCAGGAGACTGCGCCCGCCAAATACCAAGTTAGTTTACTGCGATTGCTTTCTTGCTGCGCCTTGAGATATGTACATGTGATTATGTATTTCTATTTCAGCCACGGGATCGGCTGCGGCGTGAAGGTCGGCGCGTGCAGTACGGGGGTGTCGCCGTCCCATGTCAGGCGGTCGATGCGCATGAGGCGGGCGGTGCGCTCGACATCCCAGCCGTGATAGACGACGATCTCCTGCCCATCCGGCGCGGTGGTGAACGAGTTGTGACCGGGGCCGATCACCTGACCGGGGACGGACTTCAGGAGCGGGGTTGCCGCCTCCGGCGGGCGGTGATACGGGCCGAGGGGGTGATCCGCGACGACGTACGCTACGCCGTAGTTCTCACGTTCCCACGCGCCGCCGCTGTAAAAGCAGTAGTAGCGCCCATTGTGCCGCCGGACCGCCGCGCCTTCGATGGTGTGCCACTCGTAGACCGCGCCGTACATGCTGCGTTCGGACTGGAACAGATGCCAATCGGCGTGTGGCCGCACCACGACCTGCGGATCGCCGGCCAGCGTTTCCATGTCGATCAGTTTGTCGACGACGATGCCCGTGCCGACGCGGTACTCGCCGTCCAGCGTGAGGAAGTCGCGCGCATAGAAAAGATACCATTGGCCGTCGCTATCGTGGAAGGGATGCGGGTCGATGGTGAATGGGTCGTCCGGTGTGAGCACAACGTCGCGATCAAGGAATGGGCCAGTCGGTTGGTCGCTGACCGCAACGCGTAGTTGGTGGTCGCGGTCGTCAAGGCCACGCGCAGAGAAGTACAGATAGAAGCGTCCGTCGTGGAAGGCGACTTCCGGCGCCCAATACTGATCCGCGCCGGGGATGGGGGGCAGTGCATAGCCCGCCGCTTCCCAATGCACGAGATCGGGCGAGTGCAGCACGGGGAACTGCCAGCCGTCAGCGCTGGGAGCAGCCGTGCCGTACGCGTAATAGTGTCCGTCGTGGCGCAGCACAAACGGATCGGCTATGTAGTACGGATACACGGGATTGGTATAAGTTGATGGCATGCAGACTAGTCTCACTGGTTGAAATTAGTCTACAAGCTTACGAAACGGCTGAATGCGTGTCAATTGCTGGCTTAGTTACACCAGCGCCCCCGCTGCAACCCACAGCGTGAGCGTGACCAGCGCGAAATAGACGACGAGATGGATCAATACCTGCCGATTGCTCATCGCCTGCTTCGATTGCGCGTTTTCCGGCTTGTCGTGCGCCTGCTTGTTGAGGATGCCCACGGCGAACACCAGCAAGAACGCGACCCAGCCAAAATGAATGATGGTGTTTGAGAACACCATCGCCCACGAGAGCATGCCGGGGATGCGCAGCACGAACAGCAGCACCAGCAGTACGCCGAGCAGCAGCGACCCGGTCACGAACTTGTCTTCGTGTTCTTCCAGTGAGTTATAGATCACGTTGAAGAGCTGCCCGGCGTCGAGTGTCCACAGCGGAATGAGGTTCATGCTGGCAAGCAGACCGTTCACGTAAACGAGATCGCGCGCAAAGACCTTCACTTCCGGCGCGGCGGGCAGGGCCTGCGCAGCTACGCCGAACAGCATCAGCAACACGTTGACGGCTGGCCCAGCTTGCAGCAGCCAACCGATGCTGTCCCAGTGCAGTTGGTCGGAGCGAGCGTTTTCCTCTTTGTTGATCGGCGCGGCGACTGCGCCGAGCGGGAACAGGAACAGCAGGTGAAAGCGAATATTCGCCAGTTTGAAGACCAGCGCGTGCCCGCATTCATGCAGGAACATGCTCAGGAGCATGGCGACGGTCAAACTCCACGACCAGCCGAACAGGAAGTGGAATAAGACCACGAACAACCCGACCGCGAGCACCTGCAGCGGCCACGGGCGCTGCAAATCGATCAGCCACCAGACGAGTGATTGACCTTCGGGAATCCGGAGTCTCGCGATGAGGCTCTTGGGCTGTTCGGCTGCGTGGCTCATAAGCTACCTTTACAATCTTCATTTATTTGATGATACCGAGGTAAAAATGCTTGACAAGTCACCTTAAGTACCAGTGACGACAAGGATCAGTTAATGCAGGTATTCGACAAGACCTAAGCCAGAGTCCGAAATCCGATAAAACAGGCCAAGGCAGGCCAATCGCTCCGTAGCATAGAGTCTTTTGGGGGACAGCGGACGCAATTCATTGCGTCCCTACGAGAAAAGCGTGGTTGTGTAGGGACGCGATTGATCGCGTCCGCAAAAGCCCAAGACCGACAGGTAACTCGTTTTCACGGCATTCTCCGCACTTACTGGCCGGCCTTGGCCTTTGGCTGACAAACGGTCATTGGCTTAGAAATTATCCCGGTGAACCCCAATAATGGCCGCTGCGTCCAACGCGGCTTAATCGATAGTCGGCGACCTGTCCCGGGGAATCAAAAAGGGGCACACACCGCGCCCCTTTGTCTGTTTCACGTGCTTGTGGTTACCAGCGCACGCGCCGGGACCAGTTGTCGACCTCACGCTGTGCATCTTCGCGTGCCATGCCGTATTTCTGCTGGATCTTCCCGACAAGCTGATCGCGCTCGCCGTTCATCTCCATGATTTCGTCATCGGTGAATTCGCCCCATTCTTCGCGAATCTTCCCGCTGATCTGTTTCCACGCACCCTTGATTTGATCCCAAGTTGGACTGTTGGACATGATGTCCTCCCTACTTCCGTCAAGTGTTACGATGTGCCTATCTTAGGGGACAGCCATGAGAAGCAGATGAACACGAGGTGATAGGATTACAAAAAAGATTACGATATGTTGCTCGCATCTCTGGAAAGGAAATTCCTTGCGCACCGGAAACAAAAAGGACGAGCTTGGGCTCGTCCTCATTTTGGTACTTCAAGGCTGCTCAGTGAACGTGTTCTTCGGATGGGAAGACTTTTTCACCCGATTTCAGATCACGGGCATCCGGGTAGAGGCGGAGGAAGCGCACGCCGAGCGTGAACGCCGTCCACGCGTAGCCGACGATGCCAATCGCCACGCCCCATTCGACGAGCGCGGGTTGGTACTGGTTAATTGGGAACACCTGACTCACGCCGGGCGACCAGTCGAGCGGAATGACGAAACCGGAGAGCGTCATGTTCCAGCGGTTGATCACTAACCCGGCGATCACCATCAGCGCGGCGATGATCAGCGCGTAGCGGTTGCGGCGTAGGCGACCCCACAGGAAGAACATCGCCGGAACCAGTGCGCCGAACAAGACTTCGCCAAACCAGAAGGTGAAGTTGTAGGGCGTGTTCTGCGCGAGGATTTCCACGCCGAGCTGCTGTTCGGGCACGTAGCTGTAGTAGTTGGTCGCCGCCCAGCTCCACAACTTGAGGTACAGGTAGGCGAGGCACATGATGCCCGCGAACTTGGCCACGTTTTCAAGGATGTCGTTCGGGACTTGTTCACGCCGCATCAGCTTGCCAGAGAGGATCGTCACCAGAATGGTGAGCGAAACGCCCGCCGCAATCGCCGAGAGGATGAACAGCACCGGCGCGGACGGCGAATACCAGAACGGACGCGCCGTCAGGATGCCGTAGGTCGCGCCGAGCGATGACTGATGCAGCAGCGACAAGCCCATGCCGAGCGTCGCCGCCACGGGCATGATGCGATGCAGCACATGCGCCAGCCAGTTGAGCACCTTGAACTTCTTGAGCGGCGTGCTTTCGACGATGATGGGCACGAGCTCGGTGACGAGCACGGTGGAGTAGAGGATCACGCACATCGTGATTTCCCACAACACCGAGTGGACGTTCCAGTAGATGATCGGGTGATAGAAGCGGTCAAAGCGCCCGATGTCGATGAACAGCGCGATCATCGCCGACGAGTAGCCGAGCAAGCCGACGAGCACGGCGGCACGGGCAATCGCCTCATAGCGGCGCAGACCGAAGAGATAGACTGCTGCGGACAGGGTGAACGCGCCTGCGCCTAACCCGATGGACGAGAGGTCAACGGTGATCCACAAGCCCCACGGCAGTTCGTCGGAGAGATTGGACACGCCGAGGCCGTTGATCAGCACCTGCAAACCGCTGTACAACCCGACCGCCAGCATGACCACAAGGAACGCCATCCAACCGAGGAACAGCGGCGAGAAGCCTTTCCGCTTCGGCGGGGCGGGGATGGGGGCAGCCGCAACCGGATGTGTGACTGTAGCCATTAGACTAATCCTTCCGGCGGAATATAGTAAACGCTGGGATCGGTGCCGAGGTCTTCGCGCAGGCGCAGCGTCGGCTGGGAGGCGATGATCCGCGAGACTGTGCTGTCCGGGTCATTCAGGTTGCCGAAGTGCCGCGCGTTCACCGGGCAGATGTTCACGCATGCGGGCGTTGCCGCTTCGTCCACACCGGGCATCAGGCCGTTGGCCAGCCCGGCGTCGATGCGATGCACGCAGAACGTGCATTTCTCGACCACGCCGCGCGGGCGGCGGGTGACTTCCGATTCGCCCCATTCCGGCGTTTTGGTGTTGACATCGGTGCGCTCAAACCAGTTGAACTGGCGCGCGCCGTAGGGACACGCCGTCTGGCAGTAGCGGCAGCCGATGCACTTGGCGTAGTCCATCGCGACGAGGCCGTCGTGGCGGTGGTAGGTCGCGCCGACCGGGCACACTTCGACGCATGGCGCGTGCTGGCAGTGCAGGCACGGGCGGGTGACGTGGAAGGTGTCGCCGAGCGGCGTCTGATCGACAATGTGGATGTTCCAGCGCATGTCGTCGGCCGTGTCGTTGGTTGCTTGGCACGCCCAGACACAATAATCGCAGCCGATGCATTTGCTCAGGTCGATCACCATGCCCCAATGATAATTTGAGTCGCCGCCGTGGGGCGCGGTCGCGCGGTTCTGCAATATGTCGCGCGCGAAGGTGTCGAGCGGTTCGGCGAGCGTCGCCGCGAGCACGAGGCTCGCGCCGCCGCCGATCAGCAAGGTCATGAATTCGCGGCGCGAAAGGATATTCAGCTTGGCCGCTTTTTCCTCACGCGGAGGTGTTGGCGTTTGAGACATACGCGCCATCCTTATTCGGACTTATCCGGCTTGGACGATTGAGCCGCACGGTTGCCCCGCGCGATGAACACAGCGGCAAAGGTCACGCCAAAGCCGAGGCCGAGGATCAAGCCTTGCAGCAGCGGAACATAGCTCGTTTGCGCGCTTTCTTCGACGGCAGCTTCCAGCTCGTTTTCACTGGCGACTGCGCCGGGTTCGTTGGTTGGCGCCATTTCGACCACCACCGTGCGATCCGCCATGAGCTGCGCCCATTCCCCGCTGGCGACCATGTCTTCGTGACAGGTGGTACAGGGGGTCGCGCTCATCTTCATGGTGTGACCCGTTTGCAGGTCGAACACGGAGACGGTATCGGAAATCAAGACCGCGCTGCCGTCGGGTTCGCCCGTGTACATGTGACAGTCCACGCAGGCGACAGGATCCGCCGCGTCTTCACCCCAGTGCACGCCGTGAATGAAGCGATCTTCGACGTTGTCGTGGCAGTTGGTGCACAACTCATTGCTGTCATTGCCAGCGCGGAGCTGTTGGCTGTGCGGTGAGTGACAGGTCGCGCAGCCGAGCGGGCCGATTTCATTGTGTGCGCTTACGCGCCATTCGTCGAGCGTGTTATCGTGGCAGTCGCCGCACACCCCGGCGATCAATTCGGGTTGTTCGACGACGGGCTGCACGGCGTGCGAACCGTGACAGTCGGTGCACACGGCGGCTTCCGTATTGCCAGAGAGAATCGCGCGTTCGTGCAGACCGTTTTCCAGTTCAGCGACTTTGTCGGCGTGGCAGCGGCCGCACAGTGACACGGCGTAAATGGCGTATTCGCGGCTGTTGGCGGGCGATGGGTTGTTGTGCGGGAAGGCTTCCTGACCGTGGCAGTCGGTGCAGCCGAGTTCCCCCTGCGGGTTACCCGCGCCGTGCACCGAGTCATGGACGGTGTTCGGGTCGACATACAGGTTCTGGATTGTGCCGTCGCCGAGCGTGACCGTTTGCCACGGCTGGCTGTGACACACGAGGCAGTAACTGTTGTTGCCGGTTATTTCGGATATCGGTTCCAGATCATAAATCTCGGTGATTATGGGCGTCGCATCGGGCGTCGGCTCCGGGGTCGCTTCCTGGGCTTGCGCGATCAGGAGCGGCGACAACCCGGCGGCGATCAGTGTGAGGCCGATGCCGACGAGGGCGATAATCCACGAGCGTTTGGTAGCAGACATGGCAAGTTCTCCGTTACTGCGCCGCGTACAAGTTCAGGGCTTCGTAGACCGCATCGAGGAGCGCGTCAGAGTAGGCATAGTTATGGATGCCGTAGCTGCCGTCGCGTTCCACGAAATCGAGCGCGGTGATCACCCACGCCGGAGTCGTGTCGGTGATAGCGGCGCGTGCCGTGTCGATGCGCGTGTGCGTGTTATTTTGAATGTCGTCGATCAGTTCCTGCATGAGCGCGGGCGAACTGACTTCGGTGTGACAGCCTGTGCAGCTATCCTGCAGCGCGGCCTCGGTCAGCGCGACGGCGGGCGTGATCGGCTGGAGCGCATGGCTGACGCGGTCGCCACCGCCATCAACAGGCACCGTGACCGTGTGGCAGGTCGCGCAGGTGGGACCATCTTCGGCGAGGTAGTGGATGCCCGGTTCCGCCACAACTTGATCGATGACGGGCAGGCCTTCCCACATCTCTCGCACCGGGTCGGGGTCACCTTGCGCCGGGCTCTGGTTGTGGCAGCTTGTGCACAGCGCGTAGCCATCCATCACTAGTTGATCCGGGAAGGTTTCTTCGGTGTGCGGGTTGTGGCAGTCGGTGCAGTCGGTTTCGTTCTGCGCGTGCGCCGAGCCGACCCACTCGTTGTACTGCATGTTCATCTGCCGCGCGTGACCGGACGCCCACCAGTGGTCGGTTTGCGTGAGGGTGACGAGCGTGAACGTGTCGGTGAGGGTTGCGCCGGGGTAGTAGCCGACCGGGTACGGACGACCATCGGCGCTGGTTCCGCGGCTGTGGCACTGACCGCACACCTGCGAGTCCGTGCCGGGCTGAATCGCCGCGCGGATCGTCGTCAGTTCTTCGTCAGATGGGTTACGCCCTGCGTCGCGCGCTTCCTCGACGTGATTTTCGCCGCCGCCGTGGCAGGCTTCGCAGTACACGCCGTCATCTTCCCAGCGGTCGCGTTCGAAGTTATAGCCCGTCACATGGCAGTAGGCACAGCTCTGTTCCCAGTCGTACGCGGGGTCTTCCCACGAGTCGGCGAGCGTGAGCGCGCGCCACGCACCCGCGGCCACATCCCATTCCGCCGGGAGCACGCGGTACTCGTTGCGGTCGACTTCGTAGAGGTAGCGCTGCACATATTTGCCCGTGCCGACGACGAACGCCACATCATCCTCAGTGAACGGGCGGGCGGCATCTTCGCCGGGGAACTGCACGGTGCGCACGTCGTCGCCAGCGTCAAAGCTGGCGAGGATCGCGTCTTCATCATCGGTGAGCGTGCGGGCGTGCGCCGTATCATCATGGACGCGCACGAGGTCGCGGTGACAATCGGAGCATTCGCTGGAACCAACATAATCAGGCGGTTCGTCTTGTGCGGTCGCGGGCTGGCTGTTGATGGCCAGCAGGCTGAACCCGGCGACGAGCAGGATGATGCCTGTCAGGGTAAGTAGTTTAAGTCTGTTCATGGAAGACTGCCTTGGTACGTGCCGAAACGATAGTTTGGCGACATGGAAATCTCGACACCGGCGACGCGATAGGCGAGAGAATCGCCATCTTCACCGATGGGGAGCGCGTCCGTAATGGTGGCGGCGTGAGGGTTGATCACCGCGTCTTCGATCACACGGGGGGTGAGGTCATCGGACCACAGGCTGTCGGCGTCAATGTGACAGGTGTAACAGCCATCAGTGGCCGCATAGACGGCCTCGGGTTGCTCAGAGGGAAGTTCGTGGAGAAACCGGGGGATGGACACCGCGGACAGCAGCACCGCGCCCACCAGGGCGACCATGCCACCGACAAGGGAGAGACCATATTGTACGCGCTTCATGCGCCCCCACTCCGAGATGTTACGGACACTACTCATTGTCCCCCCACGCTGCCCGTTTGTAATCGTTCACGGGGATGAACCGGGATCGTTCCCCAGTATGATTTCCGTTAATGTTCACAAGGCTTCCGTTCGAAAATCGGTTATGCTCCAGCCTCACCCCTCACTCCCCTCTCCCACGGGAGAGGGGAAGACAAAGAGTCGCTATAAACCCCTCTCCGTTCGGAGAGGGGCAGGGGTGAGGTTTTACTCCACCAGCTTCAGGCGCATGGCGAGCAGGGCCGCCTGTGTGCGATCTGACACGTGGAGCTTCTGCAAAATATGCTGCACATGCGTTTTGACGGTCGGCAGGCTGATGGTGAGCGTCTCCGCGATCACGCTGTTGGAGAAGCCTTGCACCATCAGGCGCAGCACGTCGGATTCGCGTTCAGAGAGCGGCTCAATCGTCACATCCGAGCCGTCGAGATCGGTTGGCGGCGGCGTGGAATCGGACGCCGCGTGGGAGAGCGCTGCCAGCAGCAGCGTCCGGTCGATCAGGTCGTCGCCCGCCGCCGCCGCGCGCACCGCCCGCACAATCTGATCCGGGTCGGTTTCCTTTGATAGGTAGCCCGCCGCCCCTCCGCTGATCGCTCGCGCGAGGTAGGCCGGGTTGGCGTAGGTCGTCAGGATGATGACGCTGGTTTGCGGCGATACGGCTTTGATATTGGGCAGGCTCTGTAAGCCGTCCCCATCTTTCATGCGAATGTCGAGCAGCATCACATCGGGATGCAGCGTTTCCGCGAGCTGAATGGCGGCATTGCCGCTCTCCGCCTCGCCGACGACTTCGATGCCGGGGCGGGTGAGCAGCGCCCGCAAACCCTGCCGCACGATGCCGTGATCGTCGACGATAGCCGCGCGAATGGTCTTTTCACCGGTGGGCGTCGTCATACACTTTCCTTTTCTACTGGCTCAGGGGTATGGTGCGGGTCACACGGGACGAAAATATGGACGCGCGTGCCCGACCCCGGTTGACTGTGCAGGTCGCAGCGGCCATTGAGCAGGCTGGCGCGTTCGTGCATGGTGGTGATGCCTAAACCGCGGCCTTCGCCCACCAGTGCTTTCGGGTTGAAGCCGAGACCATCGTCGGCGATTTCCAGCGTGATGCCATCGCCGTTGTGCAGAGTCACGCGGACGTGCCGCGCCTTCGCATGCTTGCGCGCGTTATTGAGCGCTTCCTGCGCAATGCGGAAGAGGGTCACTGCGACGGTCTTCTCTGGTTCGGCGGGCAGCGGCGAGAGGTCAAGCGTGAGTTCCCACCCGGCGGCGCGGGCGGTCTGCTGGGCGATTTCCTGAATAGCGGCAGTGAAGCCGAGATCGTCGAGCGTGGCCGGGCGCAGCCCTTCGATGATGCGCCGCCCTTCGACGATCGCCTCGCTCAGCGCGTCGCAGCCGCGCACCAGCCCGGTTTTCGCATCGATGGCGGTGTGCGGGCAGATTTCGCGGCAGCTCGTCAGGTAGAAGCGCGCGCCGACCATCTGCTGAATCAGCCCGTCGTGCAGGTCGTAGGCGAGCAGCTTGCGCTCTTCTTCCTGCGCGCGGATCAGCCGTTCGATTAGCTTGTGCTCGATCATACGCTTGTTCTGCAGCTCAACCGCCATATGAATGAAGCTGCGCGTGAGTTCCCCGATCTCGTCGTGGGGCGGGTTGTCTGGCAGTTCCGGCGCTCGACCCTCGCGCCCAAAGGTGAAGGTCATCTCTTGCAGGCGCTTGATCGGCTCAACGAACACGCGGCTCATGATGATCGCCAGTGCGATCGCGACGGTGACGGCGATGGCCTCCAGAAAGAGAGCGATATGGTAGAAGTGATCGACCGATTCATAGAGGATGCTGGTCGGCGTGTGCCGGAAGATCACCCAGAAGGTGTTATCGGCGGGCGTCACCGTATCATAGATGTAGACGCTGTCTGTGGTTTCGAGCGTGCCGCGTTCGCCGGTGAGCAGATTTGGAATGTCAGAGGAGAGGCTCTGCGGCTCGACATCGCTTTGATAGACGAGGAAACGCCCTGCTTGATCGACCATGGCCCATGTGTCCGCGCCGGGATCATCGGGGAGCGAGCGCAGCATCCAGCCCGCGTGCAGGTCGATCACGAGTACTCCATCGGGCAGGCGAATCGCATAATGAATGTAGGGCGCGCCCGACGTGTCCTGCGTCTGGAACGGTGAGACATACACGCCGTCCACCGAGAGCTTCATCGTTTCCTCAAAGTAGGGGACGCCGCTCCGATCCTGCAGATCGGTGATCGTGCGGACGCGGTCATCGTCGGCGCGGACGCCGATGCGCTCGTTGCCATCGGTGCCGATCAAGCGGACGGCGTAGTACATCGGGCGGACGGATGCCAGTACTAAAAAATCCTGCCCGACTTCATGTGTCCACAGTTCAATATCAGCGGCGCGGTTTTGCTGACGTAGCATATTCAGGCTGCGGAGCGCGCTCAAATACATCGCGTCGCCCTTCACCTGACTGAGCGCACTGTCGATGCTTTCCGCTTGTAGGCGCACCTGATTGATCGACCGTTCCAACGCCTGACCGGACAGGGCATTACTCGTGAAAAAATGCCCGTAGATCCCGGTTGCGGTGAGCGGTATCAGCGCCAGCAGCAGGAAAGCTGCTATCAGCTTCAAACGCAGACTGTTCAGTTGCATGGACTTACTCCTCTTTCTTTATTCTGCGTTGATTTTCGTTTTATGACGGGTGATACCCGTCACCCCGTAACAATGTGTTCTGTCCTCAGTTTTCTGCGACGAAAAAGGTAAGCTAGGTACATACAAATCTGCCCAAAAATTCTATAGAGGTGAAACGTGGCTGAAATCAGTTGGGAAAAGCCCGCCGCTTCGTCCGTGACGCTGCCCACCAAGGGGAGTGAGCGCTGGAAATTTATGATCGGAGCCGTGCTGCTGCTCGTCGCAGTGGTCTACCTGGTCATTTCTGGCACCATGAACGGCGCGCAGTATTTTATGACCGTTGATGAGTTGGTGAATAATCCTGATTTGGTGGGGAAAACGGTGCGGATTTCCGGCGCTGTCGATGGCAACACGATTGCGTATGATGGCGAGAACCTCGTGCTCGACTTCACGATCGCCAATATCCCCACGGAGACAACAGATCTCGCGCTGACGCTGCATCAGGCGGTGTCGGATACGGCGGCGACGCGCTTGACGGTGCATATGGAAGGCGAAGTCAAGCCGGATCTGCTCCAGCATGAAGCGCAGGCGATTATGACGGGTGTGGTGGGCGCCGACGGCGTGTTCTATGCCACCGAACTGCTCCTCAAGTGCCCGAGCCGCTATGAAGAAGGCGTTCCCGAGCAAGTGGAAAGCTAGGGGAGAAACCCATGTTAGCAGAAATCGGTTTGATCGCAGCCCTGTTCGCGTTTATCGCGGCGCTGTATGCGATCATCGCAGCGGTTTACGGTGAGCGGTTTGCCCGCAGCGAGGCGATGATCCGCAGCGCCCGCAACGCCGTGATCCTCAACTTCATCCTTGTAACGATCGCCTGCGTGGCGCTGGAGATTGCACTGCTCACCGAGCAGTACCAGATCACGTATGTGTGGCAGGTCACCAGCCCGGATATGCCGGAGTTCTTCCGGATTACCGCGCTGTGGGGGTCACAGTCCGGGTCGATTCTGTTCTGGTCGTTCCTGATGAGCACCTTCACCGCCGCTTCCGTACTCTTCAACTGGAAGTCACAGCGGCGGTTGATGCCCTACGCGATGGCCTACATGATGGCCACCGTCGCCTTCTTCCTCGCCCTGACGATCTTCTTTGAGAATCCGTTCGAACGGTGGTGGGCGCTGCCCAGCGGCGATTTCGTCGCTTCGGCCTTCATCCCGGCAGGCGCGACTGCGCCCTCGGCGGCCATGCTGGCACAGAGCGCGAACGGTCTCAGCCCGCTGCTGCGGCACTTTGGCATGGCCATTCATCCGCCGGCGCTGTATCTCGGCTTCGTCGGGTTCATCATCCCGTTTGCGTATGGGATGTCCGCGCTGGCTTCCGGCGACCTGTCGACCAACTGGATCAAAGTGTCGCGGCGCTGGGCGCTGATCGCTTGGCTGTTCCTCTCGCTCGGCCTGGTGCTGGGCGGGCGCTGGGCATATGACGTGCTCGGTTGGGGCGGTTACTGGGGCTGGGATCCGGTCGAAAACGCGGCGTTCCTCCCATGGCTGATCGGCACGGCCTACCTGCACAGCGTCATGATCCAGGAAAAGCGCGGCATGCTCAAGACGTGGAACATGTTCCTCGTGATTGGCACGTTCAGCGCGGTGATCTTCGCGACGTTCGCCACGCGCTCCGGCCTCGTCGACAGCGTGCACAGCTTCGCGCAAAGCCCCATCGGCTTCCCGATGCTGGTCTTCTGGGCGTCGCTCACGCTCATCGGCACGGCGCTGATCATCTGGCGGCGTATGCGCGGTGAACTGAAAGACGAAAACCCGTTCCGCAGCGTGTTCAGCCGCGAAGCTCTGTTTGTGCTCAATAACTTCGTGTTCGTAGCGTTGTTCGCGGTGATCTTCTGGGGCAGCTTCGGCGCGCCGATCATCGCGGAAAACTTCATGGGCACGAATATCACGCTCGGCGCGGACTACTTCAATTCGGTGACGCCGCCGTTGTTCCTGCTGATGTACCTGCTGATGGGCGTCGCGCCGATCTCGGCGTGGGGCGTATCTGCAGTTTCACGCATGGGGCGCGCGCTGCTCATCCCGGTCGCGCTGACCATTTTGTCGCTCGGCCTGTTTATGGTCGGCGGCGCGACCAGCCCCGGCGCGCTGCTCGGTTACGGGCTGGTGCTGCTGGCGGGCTGGGTCGCACTCTACGAAACCTATCGCGGCGTGCTGGCGCGGCGTCAGGCGCATGCCGCCCGAGAAAACGTGTTGCAATCGGTCGTGGCCCTGGTGACGCGCAACCCGCGGCGCTACGGCGGCTACATGATCCACCTTGGCATTACCGTGATCGGCCTCGGCGTGATCGGCTCGATGCTGTTCCAGCAGGAAACGCAGCAGACGCTGGCGGTCGGCGAAACCGCGCAGATCGACAGCTACACCGTGCGCTATGACGGCCTGCTGCGGGATCAGATTGCCGAAGATGGCCGCGTGATGGACATCGCCGAACTGACGTTGTTCCGCGATGGCAACGAAATCGCCCATCTGCGTCCGCGCCGTGATTTCTTCCCCGAAGCGACGGACATGAACTCGACGACGATTGCCGGGTCCTACAGCACGCTCGAAAACGACTTCTATGTGCTGCTGGTCAACTGGGAACCGATTTCGGCGGGTTCGGCGACGTTCAAGATTTACATCAATCCGTTGGTCAATCTGGTATGGTGGGGCAGCATTATCCTGATCCTCGGGACGCTGCTGGCAGGCTACCCGCGGGAAACGCTGCCGGCCCGTGTGCGCGAGAAGCTGCAGATCGCCGCGCCGCAAGGAGCCATCTCATGAGCCGCTTTTTCGTGCATGAAGATGCCGTGTTCGCCAACCCGCTCACGCTGACGGGTAAGGACGTGGAGGGGACGCATGTGCTGCCCCTCGCCAAGCCCGCCGAACGCCCGTCGAAGCGGCAGCGGCACATTCTGTCGCTCCAAAAGCTGATCGCGGAGATCCGCTCGTCCGGTCACATCGTTAAAACGTTGATGTTCCTCGTCCTCGCGCTGAGCGTCGCTACGTCGGCGTATGCGCAGGAGACGACGGTCAGCACGGTCACGGATGATCAGGTGAACGCCATTGCCGAAAAGCTGTACTGCCCGGTGTGCGAGAACATCACGCTGGATACGTGCGGCACGGCGGCGTGCGCCGATTGGCGCTACGAAATTCGCTTGCAGTTGGAACAGGGCAAGACGGAAGCCGAAATCATCGAAGACTTCGTACGGCGCTTCGGCGACCGCGTGGTCGGCACGCCGCTGGACCCGACATTGCGCGCCATTTCCTTATATACGCCGTGGCTGCTGGTCGCCGTCGGGTTGATCGGCGCGGGCATTGTACTGGCGCAGCGGCGCTCGAAGGCGCAGCTCGCGACGGCGAACGGCACGACCGCTCCCGACGCGCAGAACCGCTACGCCGATCTGTTCGAGCAGGATTTGTCCGGTTAACGCATGACCCGGTTGGGCGGCGCCCTGGCGCTGCCCGACGGATCTGAACCAAATAGAACGCACTCCTTCAAGGAGGATTAGATTGGCTTCAACACTGAACAACAAGCATCAAGAACCCGTCCTCGTGGTTGACGATTTGACGCCGGACGTGGAAGCAGAAACCCCGGTCGAAGCGCCGCGCAAGCTGGGCCTCGGCTCGATTGTCCTGATCATCGGCGTCATCGCGATTTCGCTAGTCTTCGGCATCGCACTGGTGAGTCAGCGGCAGACGCAGCCGGACTCGGGCGTCGCGCCGACCTTCTCGTTCGAAACCTTTGACGGTCAGAGCTACAACCTGACCGATCTGCGCGGCAAGATCGTCATGATCAACTTCTGGGCGTCGTGGTGTGGCCCGTGCCGCGCCGAAGCGCCGGAACTCCAATCCGCGTGGGAATACTATCAGGACAGTGGTGATGTGGTTTTCCTCGGCATTGCTTACGCCGATAACGGCCCGCGTTCCATCGAATACATGAACGAGTTCGGCATCACGTACCTGAACGCGCCGGATCTCGGCACACGCATCAGCGAAGCGTATCACATTCAGGGTGTGCCCGAGACGTTCATCATCGATAAAGACGGCAATATCGCGCAGTTCATCTACGCGGGCATCAGCCGTGACCGCTTGATCACGATCATCGACGGGCTGCGGGCGAAGGAGAGTGCAGGATGAGCGGCGGCGGATTAATCATCGGCATTGTCATGCTGCTGGCCGGGTTGGCGTATCTGGCGCTCCCGTTTGTGCGCGGCAGCCGGGGCAGTTGGGAAACCGAACAGGAACGCGAACGTCTGCGCATGATCGCCGCCTACGAGCGCGCGCTCGTCACAGTGCGTGACCTCGACGAAGACTATCACGTCGGCAAGCTGACGCAGGAGATCTACGAGGCTGAGCGTCAGCGTTGGACGGAACACGGCGCGATGCTGCTGCAAAAACTGGAAGAAACCGCCGCGGGTGACGCCAAACAGGGGAATAAGCGGCGCAAGACGGTCGAACCGACGGTCTCGGAAGAAGACGCGGTTGAACAGGCGATTGCGGCGTACGTGCGTGCCCGCGAACAAACCAAGGTACAGGAAAAGAACTGATGCGTCAGCGGATCGGATTCACTCTCATCGCTCTTCTCGCGATCTTTGCGGCGGCCTGTTCTGGTTTGGGGAGCGAACCGCGCATTGTCGCGACCACGCCACCTCAGGACGAAGCCGCTGCTCAGGATGAAATCGCCTCGACGATGCAGTTGGGCGGCGAGATTTGGGCGAATAACTGCGCGGACTGCCACGGTCGGATGGGCGAAGGGACGGCGCAAGGCGCGCCCCTGCCGGATTTGACCGATAAGACGGACAGTGAAATTCTCGCCGTGATCACCAACGGCACCAGCCTCAACGGCATTGATATGCCCGCTTTCGGCACGCGGCTTTCGGAAGCCGAGCTGAACGCGGCCATGACCTATTCGAAGATGATGTCGCTGGCGATTCAGCGCGGCATGGTCAATGCGACCGCCGAAGCGAACGCGGAAGTCGTCGCGCCGAACGCGACCGCCGAAGTCGCCTCGCTCCCGGTCGAACAGCCGGGCGTGGTCACAGGCGTGCTGACGAACGGCACGGCGGGCACGGCGCTGCTGCCCGATCAAACGGTGACGCTGCATGTGGTCACCTCGGACATCACCGAACAAAGCTTTGACTTCACGGTGGGCGCGGATGGTGCGTTCCGGTTTGAGAACGTCCCGTTCAGCCCCGATTACCAGTACGTCGTGACCGCGCCCTATGGCGATGTGCAGTACGTGAGCGAGATCGCCGCCGCCGATATGGCGACGCTGGCGCTCGACCTACCGCTCAGCATCTACGAGAGCGGCGCGACTGCCGACGAGATCACGATCACCGGCATGAGCCTGCAAATCGGCGTCGCTGAAGGACTGCTGCAAGTCATCCAGATTGCCAGCTACACCAACAATTCGGATCGCGTGTACTTCAGCGTGAACGATGGCGTCGGCACCTCGGTCGGCCTGCAAATTCCGCCGGACGCGACCATGCTCAACAACGTGAGCAGCCGTTACACGGTCATCGACAACACGATCTACGACTCGCGCCCCATGCTCCCCGGTGAAGCGCACCTGATCCACGCTTCGTATACGCTGCCGTACACCGACAGCGCGACGGTCGTGCAGGCGCTCACCTTCCCGCTGGCGGGCAACCTGAGCATCGTCGTTGCGTCGGATGGTTTGAGCGTGATGGGCGAGGGCATCACTACGCAGCCGCCCGTCACCTCGGGCGGGCGGGAATACGCCGCGTTTGGCGGTGACCTAAGCCTCGCAGCGGGGTCGACGCTCAACTTTGTGGTGAGCGGTCAGCCGACTGCCGTCGCCAGTGCGGAGAGCGCCAGCACGAGCAGCAGCGCGATCCAGCCGATTGCCTATATTCTGATCGGCGCGGGCGTCAGCGCCCTGTTGATCTCGGGCATCCTCATCCTGCGGGATCGGATGCGTGGACGCGCACCAGTGACAGCTCCGGCTGGCGCGGTCACAGGCAAGACGGCGAAAGCCGAGAGCAAGGCGGAGATCGCCGCCTTGATGGAGCAGATCGCCCAACTGGATGCTGAACATCAGGCGGGGACGATCAAGACTAATGCCTACAACCGGCAGCGCGCGGCGCTCAAGAACCAGCTCGCCGCGCTCATGAATACCAAGTAACGCACATGGGGCGGTGTCCGCATCGCCCCGGTCAAAAACATCGCTTAGTTTGAACCGTAGGGGGAACACCATATCATGAATCTGGCACAACGTTTGCACCTTGCGCCTACCAGCGAAGTAGGCAGCAGCGTCAGCATCAACCGGAGAGATCAGATTCTCCGCATTCTCACGCTGTTGGCGGTGCTCGGTTTCGCCGTGTGCGCTTACCTGGCGCTCGGTTTCGCGGGCACAGATGTGAATCAAGGCAATGTGCAGCGCATTTTCTACTTCCATGTGTCGGCCTTCAGCGCGGCCTCGTGCGCGTTGTTTATGGCGGTGGTCGGCGGTATCGCTTTCCTGCGCACCCGCAACGCCGCGTGGGATCGCCTGTCGCTGGCGGGTGTCGAAGTCGGCCTGTCGCTCTCGCTGGTCACGCTGATCACGGGCATGGTGTGGGCGCGCCCGACGTGGAATACGTGGTGGACATGGGATCCCCGCTTGACGGCCTGCGCGATCATGACGCTCACCTATGCAGCCTATCTCATGCTGCGCGGCGCGATTGAAAACCCGGACAAGCGTCGTCTGTTAGCCGCGGTTTACGGTATTCTGGCGTTCGGCATGGTGATCGTCACCTACGCGATCATCCGTATCCGCCCTGACACCATTCACCCGACGGTCATCGGGCCGAGCGCGCAGAACGCGCAGGGTGGTTTCAGCATGGCGCAGTCGATGGGTATCACGCTGGGGATCAGCAGCCTGGTGTGGTGCTGTTTCATCGCTCCGGCGCTGGTATGGTGGCGCATCCGTCTCGAAAACCTGTACGAACGCGCTCAACAGCTGCGCGTTGAGCTGATGTAAGGGAGAACCAATCATGATCAATACTGATGCGTATCTCGCGTTAGGGCTGGTCGTCGTGGCGACGATCCTCGGCGGCTACATTGGCGTGCTGGCGCTGCGGTTCCGGCAGGCGGGCAAGCTGATTGACACGCTGGTCACGCTCAAAGAGGACAAGTAACGCGCGTCGCGGGTCTGCAATCGTAAAGGACGAGGTTTAGCCTCGTCCTTTTTGATTCACACCTTTGCCGCTCAAATTTAACCGACATTAACTTTTTCCCCGCCGATCCACTGGCGAAACCGTGGCAATTGTCACTACGGCGCTCGGACGGGATGGCGGATACTGAGGGCTAGATTGAGCACCAAACGAGAAAACTTATGGCTGTTTGTCACCCTGTCGAGCAAAAAGTCTGGGACGGGACGCGCGTTGTCCTCGTCGGCAATCCGAACGTGGGCAAGTCGGCGATTTTTGGGGCGCTCACTCATCAGCGCGTGATCGTCTCCAACTATCCCGGTACGACGGTGGAGATCACGCAGGCGGCGTTGCCCAACGGCGCTGTGTTGATCGATACGCCGGGGACGAACAGCCTGACCGCGCAAAGCGATGACGAGCGCGTGACCGCCGACTACCTGAGCGCAAATCACGCCGAGATCGGCGCGGTCGTGCAGATCGCCGACGCGAAGAATCTCCGGCGGGCACTGCTGCTCACGGTGCAGTTGTCGCAGTTGGGGCTGCCGCTCGTGCTTGTGCTCAACATGATGGACGAAGCGGTGACCAACGGCGTGCACATCGACACGGACCGCCTTGGCGCAAAGCTGGGAATTGATGTGGTCAAGACGGTGGCGGTGCGTGGCGAAGGCATCGATCAGGTGTTGGCGGCGCTGCCCGCGGCGCGCGTGCCGCACGTCGAACTGGCGGTAGTGCAGCCCGGCGACTACCCGCCGCGCGCGCAAAAGCTCAAACGTGAACTGCACACAGTCGCGGATTTGCTCCACGAGGTAATTTCGCACAGCGCGCCCGCGGATCGCCGCTGGGTGCGGCAGTTGGGGCGCTGGATGGTGCATCCGGTGCTCGGGTGGACGTTCCTGCTCGCCGTGCTGTGGCTGGTGTACAAGTTCGTCGGCGAATTCGGTGCGGGGACGCTGGTCGGTTTCCTCGAAGAGACGGTCTTCGGCCAGTGGATCAACCCGGCGGCGACCAGCCTGATCGATACCGTGCTGCCGATCCCGTTGATTCACGATCTGCTCGTTGGCGATTACGGCATTATCACAATGGCGCTGTCGTATGGCATCGCCATTGTGTTTCCAATTGTGGCGACCTTCTTCCTCGCCTTTTCGATCCTCGAAGATACGGGCTATCTACCGCGCTTGGCGATCATGTTCAACCGCGTGTTCAATCTGCTCGGCTTGAACGGGAAAGCGGTGCTGCCGATGGTGCTCGGTCTCGGCTGTGACACGATGGCGACGATGTCCACGCGCATCCTCGAAACGCGCAAAGAACGCTTACTCGTCACACTGCTGCTGGCGCTCGGCGTGCCGTGTTCGGCGCAGTTGGGCGTGGTGCTCGGCATGGTGAATCAGGTGAGCACGGCGGGGATGCTGCTGTGGGCAGGCGTGGTGATCGGCACGATGTTCGTGGTCGGGTGGCTGGCGGCGAAACTGCTGCCGGGAGCGCGCAGCGATTTCATTCTTGAACTGCCGCCGCTGCGTCTGCCGCAGATCGGCAACATCACCGTGAAGACGGTGGCGCGGGTCGAGTGGTATCTCAAAGAAGTGCTGCCGCTCTTCGTGGTCGGCACACTGATCCTGTTCGCGCTCGACAAAACTGGGGCGCTGGCCGTCGTCGAACGGCTGGCCGCGCCGCTGGTGGTCAATGCGTTGGGGCTGCCCGCCGCCGCGACGGGCGCGTTCCTGATCGGTTTTTTGCGGCGCGACTATGGCGCGGCGGGCTTGTTCGCGCTGGCGCTGGCGGGCGAACTGAACACCCAGCAGATGATCGTCAGCCTGATCGTCGTCACGTTGTTCGTGCCGTGTGTCGCCAACGTGCTGATGATCGCCAAAGAGTACGGTGCGAAGATCGCGCTGTATGTTGTGTTGACGGTGTTCCCGCTGGCGTTCGCGGTCGGCGCGCTCGTCAATGTGGTGCTGAACTGGCTGCACATTCAGTTGTAATGACGCGCAGTGGTGGGTGAATCTGGAAGAGTGGATGAGGCACGCCGGTAGCTCCGCAGAAAAGCGTGAAGTCTGTTTGGGGGCAGCGGACGCAATGAATTGCGTCCCTACACAAGGACGATTATTTCGTAGGGACGCGATTTATCGCGTCCGCAAAATCCCAAAACCGACCCGTAACCGATTTTCACGGTGTACTAAGCACTTACCGGCCTGCATCGTCCCGACAATGGCTATGGGGTGAGCGATGACAACCTGTCCCTTATGTGGCTTTGAATTCGACGGCACAGCGCTCTCGTGCCATGCATCCTGTGCGTTCAACGAGCGCTGCGCGGTGATCTGCTGCCCGAATTGCGGTTATCAGATGGTTGACGAGCAGCGCTCGGTCATGGCGGATCGGCTGCGGCGCTGGTTGGCACGGCGCAATCCGCCCGTTCGTGAGATTGGCGAGGTGTGCGCGCTGACCGAACTGCGTCCGGGGCAAACG
Organism: Candidatus Flexifilum breve; assembly: GCA_016717205.1. Lineage (GTDB taxonomy): Bacteria > Chloroflexota > Anaerolineae > Aggregatilineales > Phototrophicaceae > Flexifilum > Flexifilum breve. The sequence goes on along the minus strand of JADKGC010000001.1, from coordinate 1,218,193 downwards.
GGGCGGGTCATCGAGATCGATGCGGAGAACCCCGTGCGCTCCGAACGGCTGCAGGTGCTCGGTTTCGTCAAAGATGCTGAGGTTTACTTGCTGCAAACCAAGCCGACCTACATTGTGCGGGTCGGGTTCACTGAAGTTTCGGTCGAACAGAGCATCGGCGCGGGGATCAAGGTGTTGGTCGGGTAGAAGCAACCCCACACCGTTTCGCTGGCGCTCAACTTTTCACCGCCTGCGGGTTGACGATGTTGGTGGATTCGCCGTTCATGTACTTGATCAACTGCTCGAAGGCCGCCCCGAAATAGGCTTCGTAGCTGTCTTTCTCCACATAGCCGATGTGCGGCGTCGCGATAACATTCTCCATGTGCAGCAGCGGGTGATCGACCACGGGCTCGCTCTCGAACACATCGACGGCGGCGTAACCGGGATGTCCCGCTTGCAGCGCCGCGACCAGCGCCCCCGATGCGATCAGGTCGGCGCGGCTGGTGTTGACGAGCAGCGCGGTTGGCGGCATCGCCAGCAAATCGTCGAGTGTGACGATGCCGCGCGTCTCCGGCACCAGCTTGATATGCAGGCTGAGCACGTCCGCCCGCTCGAACAGCTCGCGCTGTGTGATCACCGTGGCGTAGCCGTCCGCCTGCGCCCGCGCTTGTGAGCCTTCCCGTCCCCACACGAGCACGTGCATGCCGAAGGCGCGCCCGTAGTTCGCCACCAATTGGCCGATGTTCCCATAGCTGAAGATGCCGAGCGTCCGTCCATGCAGGCCGATGCCGAATTCACGCTGCCAGCGCCCCGCCTTGAGGTTGGCGACTTCCTGCGGAATGTGGCGCGTCGCGGCCAGCACGAGCGCCCATGTGAGTTCGGCGGTCGAATAAGGCGATCCGCCGCCGACCAGCACCGGGATTTTGTGCTGCGTGCAGGCGGGCACATCGATGTGCGGGATGCCGCGCCCGGTTTGCGCGATGACTTTGAGCTTGGGCAGGCGGTCAAGGAGTGCGCTGGTAATCGCCGTGCGTTCGCGGATGAGCACGAGCGCGTCCGCGTCCTGGAAGCGCTTCGCCAGCGCGTCTACGTCAGTCACGCTGTCGTTGTAAATCGTGACCGTGTGCCCGTTGAGCTGCGCGAAGCAGTCGAGCTGGCGCACTGCGTCCTGATAATCATCGGGGATGACGATGTGCATGCTTGTTCACTCCAGAACTGCGGCGAGCGCGGCCAGCGCTACCGCGTATACGTCCAGATCAGCATTCGCGGACAGCACCATGACGGTGACATCCGCGTCCGGCAGGTAGAAGCCGATGCTCACAAAGCCGAGCACCGCGCCAGAGTGTCCCCATGCCGATCCATAATCGGTTGCCCACTCGGCGAGCCCGAGACTGTAGCCGTCGCCAGTGTCGTCGGGGCGAAAGTCGAGCAGGGTACGCATCGAGTCGGCGTTGAGCAGCGTCTGATCAGCGAGCAGCGCCCGGTAGAAGGTCGTCAGGTCGCCCACGGTCGAAATCAGCGCGCCGTCGCCCAAGCCCCAGCCATCGTTGATGGCAGTCACGTTGTCGAGATCGCTGTCGCCGAACCAGTCTTCCCAACCGTCAACGAGTGTTCCGCCCGCCGGAGCGTTCTCGAAGAACTGCGTGTAGGTGTCCGCCATCCCGAGCGGATCGAGGATGCGCTCACGTACCAGCGCGTGCAGCGGCTGACTCGTCACCGCTTCCAGAATCAACTGCAGGAGGATGTAATTCGAGTTCGAGTAGTAGTAGTCGGTGTCCGGCTCGAACATGGCGGGCAGATCATAAGCATAGGTGATCGCTTCGGCGGCCGTCCACGCGTGATCTGGTTCGGTCTCGACCACTGACCAGAACTCGTCCGTTTCCAGATAGTCGCTGATGCCGCTGCGCATGGACAGAAGCTGACGCAGCGTGACCTGATCCGCATTCTCGACGTTGGCGACGACCTCGGCGGGCAGATAGGTCGCCGCCGGGTCGTCCAGCGCGATCACGCCGTCTTCGGCCAACAGCAAGGCCACGACCGCGACAAACGTCTTGGACATGCTGCCGATGCGGAAGCGGTCGTTCACGTCCGCGGCGCGGCGGCCATCGACGCTGCCGCCTGCCGCCGACCACACGCCATCCGGCGTGGTCACCTGCACTGCGACTGCCGGATCTGTCTTGTCGGCGTAACTGGTAACGATGGCGTCGAGGATGTTTGTGTCTTGCGCGGTCAGTGGCGCGACGCACAGCAGCAGGGTGATCACGAGGCACAGCAGGGTGATGCGTTTGGTCACGTTGGGACTCCGTTGAAGTTCGTGAAACCTCACCCCTGCGCAATCGTCGTTTCTGTCTCCCCTCCGTGCATTCGGGGAGGGGCCGGGGGTGAGGTGGAAAGCGGCGGACGCAATTATGCAGTTTAACTAATGATCGCGGATATTGGCTGTAGGGGCGACCCTATGTGGTCGCCCATGAACGGGAGGGGACACTGCCCCTCCCCTACGTGCGGGATCTCCGTATTCATAAGTTAAACTGCATCATTGCATCCCTACACAAAAGCGATTCTTCTCGTAGGGACGCGATTTATCGCGTCCGCTGTGACGGACAGCTGTCCCGACAAAGGACAGGCGTCGCCCATCAGCTCTCCATTAGGAGGCAAGAGACGAAATTACGCCGATTTCAAACTCGCGAGCGCGGCGTCTTCAGTATCGAACATGGTGACGTAGGTCGAAAAGCGCACGAGGTCGAAGACCTTTTTGTAGTGCGCGCTCACCCCGGAGACAAGGATTTTCTGCCCGGCCTTTTTCGCCTGCATGACCACAGTGATCAGCACAGAAATGCCCGACGTATTGATGTACGCGGCTTGGCTCAGGTTGAAGAGAATAGTGGTGTAGCCTTCCGCAACTGCGCTGCGATACGCTTCCTTGATCGCGGCATCGCCATCCGAATTCACGTCGCCTTGCAGTTCGATGATGGCCGCGTGATCGCTGCGCCGGGTGACAACTTGGAGCGTGGCTGGAGTCATGGTGTGTCTTCCTCGGACTGCAAGTGAATCACCATGCGAAACTGATTGCCCGTGCCGAGATCCGGCGGGACAAATTCGGCTTCGTCCACCAGCGACTTGATCACGAACAGACCGAGCCCGCCCGCGGGCAGCGCCCCATCGATCTGTGCGCCGATGTCCGGCAGCTCAAAATCGGCGGCGGTCGGCGTGCCGTCGCGGCCTTCGTCCGCCACGTCGATGGCGAGGCGGTCGGCGTGCGCGGTCATCGATACGTAGATGCGCGTCTCACCATCATAATGGTTGCCATGCTCAAAGGCGTTGATGCACGCCTCGGAGACCGCCGTTTCCAGATCGAGAATGCGCTCGGGCGTGAAGCCCATGCGCTGGGCCAGATCACCCGCGCAGCGCATCGCGATCTTCTCGTAGCCGGATTCGCACGGAATTTTCAACTCAATTGTTTTTAAGGCCACTGAAACTGACTCCTGATGCTCACCACGTCCCTGCCTGCCACATACCAGTAAATACCTGACTCTCGTCCAGCCCGATCTGCATGAGGATGCTGACGGCCTGCTCCAGCGCGGTCATCGCGCTGGTTTCGTCGCCGGACTGCATATACGCCTGACCGAGATTATCATAGACGCACGCCAGCCCGTGCAAATTCCCCACCTGCTCGAACAACGCCTGCGCCTGCCGTAAATGGTCGATGGCCTGCGCGAGATTGCCGAGCCGTTGAAACAGCAGGCCGAGGTTGTTGTGAATGCCCGCCAAGCCCGCCGGATTTTTCGATGCCTGCCAAAGGTCGAGACTCTCGGTATAACAGCGCATGGCTTGCGCGTAGTCGTCCTGCTTCCACGCAATCATGCCGAGCGTTTGCAGCGCATACGCCAGATTGCGCTGATCGTCCTGCGCTTGCGCCATGCGCAAACCCAACTGCGCGACCGCCTGCGCTTCGGCGAGTTCGCCCTGGCGATAGTGAATCTGGCTGAGACCAAGATACAGCAGGCAGGCTTCTTCCGGGGGGAGTTCGGTCGGCTGTTCCGCGAGTCCCAGTTCGTAACACTGTGTCGCCTCGGTATAGCGCCCCCACTTATGCAGCACTTGACCCTGCTTGCGCTGCAGGCGGATGCGCCACGTGGCGTAATCTGCTCGGGCGAGCACGCGCATCCCGGCGGCATAGGCCGTGTGCGCCGCCTGATATGCGCCCGCTGCCTCGTGGAGATCCCCCAAGCCTTCGTAGAGCGGCGCGATCTCGCTCGGCGGGAAGCGTTCGCCTTCCGCGAGCAGCAGCGCGCGCTCGTAATAGCCAATCGCTTCGTGATTGGCGTGCAGCGACAGCATGTAGTGCGCCGACTGGATGCAGTAGTAGATCGCCCGGTCGGCGGTGCCCGCTTTCTCATAGTGATAGGCTAAATCCGGCGCTTTGACGATCATGTTGTCCGCGTGAACGTGCTCAATCGCCGCGCCCGCGCGGGCGTGCAGTTCGCGCAGGCGTTCCTGTAACTGCATCGAATAGGCCGCGTCGCGCAGCAGCGCATGGCGGAAGATGAAATGTGTCTCGCTCTGCGCCACCCAGATCGCTTCGTCGGCGGCCTGCTTGACTTTCTCGCGTACATCGCTTTCGCTGCTCATCTGTTCGAGCACGGGCACGTCGAACTCCTGACCGAGCACCGAGGCCACCTGCACGGCGGTGCGCAGCGCGGGGGAGAGACGATCCAGACGGGCAATCAACACGGCGTTGAGGTTGACGGGCATGTCGTCGATGTCCGCGTCGGTCAGCGCCCATTCGCCATTTGCCGAGGTGAGCGCCCCGCGTTCGTGCAAATCCAGCGTGAGTTGTTCGGTGAAGAAGGGGTTGCCGTTGGCCTTGCTCAACAAGTAGGCGACGGTGCTGGCGCTCACCTTGCCGTTGAGCAGCGTCGCCGCCAGCGCCGTCACGCCGCCGCGATCCAGTTCGCGGACGGGGAACAGCGTGATGGCGTGCCGATCCGCGACCGTGTGGTCAAGCTCGCGGCTGTCGATGAGCACGGCGAGTGGGTAATTCGCCGCGCTTTCAATCCACAGTTCGAGCACTGTGCGCGAATCGGGGTCGAGCCACTGCGCGTCCTGCACGTGCAGCACCAGCGGCTTGACGAGGCTTTCCGCCTGAAACAGCGTGTTGATCGCCGTGAGCGAGCGCTCAAAGCGCACATGCGGATCGGCGCTTTCAAACGGCGAATTCGGCCAGTGCAAACCGAGCAGCGCGCCAAGATACCAGCGCGCCTCGTTGAGCGCGGCGATCATCGCCGGATGCTCGCTCAAGCCGCGGATCAGGCGGTCGAGGCGGCGCTCGAACAGCTTCTTCTTCAGGATGTCGTTGATGGCGAGGAAGAAGCTGAAATAGTCGTGGAGCACGGGCATGACCGCGTGCAGGGATTCGTGCACGAGTTGATCCGTCGGGAAGCGATACCATGTGATCGCGGCGCCGAGGTGTTCGCGCGCGGCAGTGATGAGGTGCGTTTTGCCGATACCGGCTTCGCCATAGACCCAGGTCGCGCCGACCGGCAGACCATCGATGATCGGGGCGATCGCGCCCAAGAGGTGCGCGAGTTCGGCGCTGCGTCCGACCAGCGGGCGCACGGGCTGCACTGTGCCCGGTTCGGCGTAGGCGACGAGCCGTGCCACCGGGAGCGGTTCGCTGCGGCCTTTCACCTGAATCGGCGTGAGCGGATCGGTGATGAATTCGGCGGCGACCGCGCGCTGCACCCGGTCGGTGATGAGCACCGTACCTGAGGCGGCGTTGGTCATTAAGCGCGCGGCGAGGTTGACCGCGTCGCCGATGACACTGTACACGCGGCGCGTCTCCCCGCCATAGGCTCCCGTGCGGGCGATGCCCTGCGCGAGGCCGATGCGCACCGAATGGATGTAGCTCAATTCAATGGGCAGCTTGCGCAAATCGAGCGCGGCGGAGGCGGCGCGGACAGCATTGTTCTCGTGCGCGGTGGGCGCACCAAAGGCCGCGTAAAAATGACTGCCTTTATCCGCGGCGGTGACCTGCAGCAGCGTGCCGTCGTAGCCCGTGACAATCGACTGTACCCAGCGCACATAGGCGTCGAGCTTGCGCTCGGCGTCGGGGTCGCCGTCGTAGTCGATGCCCGTAAACGCGCAGAAGAGAGCGACGGTCGGGCGCAGTTCGGTGAGCAAGGCGTCTTCGCGCTGAAGCAGCGCGGGAATGATCCACGAACGGATGGCGTTGGCGGTGAGCGCATCGGGCGGAAGTTCCGGCCACGGCGCGGGCTCGGCGGCGCTGGTCAGCGCGCGGATGACAGCGAAGCGGTAGGTGGTGTCCTCGTTTTGCCGCCATTCGGTGACTTCGCACGCTTGGAAGAGCACATTGGCGGTCGCCTCATCGATCACGACTTCACCGCGCGCGGCGTGCCGTTCGCCCTGCGCCATGCGGTTGAGCGTTTCGCCTGCCAGCACGTCGAGGCAGAGCACGCCGGGGTCGCCGACGAGGAAGCGCTGCACTTTGCCCGTCGCCACCGCCACTTTGAGCGAGAGACACGCGGTTTCGCCATTGGGGAGGCGTACCTGAGCAAACGCCTGCATTGCCGCCTGTAAGGCGAAGGCGCAGGTGAGCGCGCGCCGCGCCGCCTCGCGCAGCGATCCGTCGCCGCTGGGGAACCAGCAGGTGAGCGCGTCGCCGTTGAAGTTCGTGATCGTACCGCCAAAGCGATCCATCTGGCGGATGAGCGCGTCGTACACGCGGTTGAGCTGGCGCGTGAGTTCTTCCGCGCCGAGCCGTGGGCCGAGCGCCCGTGCGAGCGCTTCGGTCAGCGGGGTGAAGCCGGAAATGTCGGCGAACAGCACTGATCCGGCGGCGCTGGACGGGATCGACGTCCCACGTGCGAGGCTGTGCCGTCGATCAATGGGGAGGAAGCTGAGGAGGGAATTCAACTGCACCGGGTATCCTTCACTGGAAGTCAGGAAGCCGCCGCGTCCGTGACCTGCAGCACGACGATGGTCACATCGTCCTGCTGGCGTTCGCCTTCGACAAACGTCTGCATGTCGTTGAGCGTGGCTGAAACCAACGTGCTGGCGCTCACGTGCTGACGCGCGTGCTGTTCGACGGTCTTCTGCGTCATCTCGAAGCCGAACATCTCGCGGCGCGGGTTCAGCGCTTCGACCAGACCATCCGTATAGATGAATAGGGCATCGCCCGCCGCGAGCTGAATCTCGCAGGTGGTGTATTCGCAGTCCAGCACGAGGCCGAGCGGCATGCCGAAGTTTTCGAGTTCGGTGGTGCGCGCGTCATGCCACCAGAACGGGTGCGGATGCCCGGCGCTGGCATAGCACAGGGTGCGCGCCTGGGGGTCATATACACCGTAGAACAGGGTGACGAACAATCCACTTGGGATGGTCGCGACGATCACCTCATTGACTTTGCGCAGCACTTCGGCGGGTGATGGGTTGCGCTCGGCCTCGGCGCGGAGGGCGGCGCGCGTCGCCGACATGACGAGCGCGGAGGGCATGCCTTTCCCCGCGACATCGCATACCACTACGGCGATTTGTTCGCCCTGCGACCGATCAATGTAGAACACATCGTAGAAATCCCCGCTGGCTTCGTAGGCGGGCTGCGAGAAAGCCGCGACATCGAGGCCGTGGACGACAGGAAGTTCTTTGGGCAGCATGGAGACCTGAACTTTGCGCGCGAGGTCGAGTTCGCGGCGCAACCGTTCACCTTCGTTGGATTCCAGTTCGCGCAGGCGCTTCAACTGGCGTAAGTCCTGTTCCCGCAGCACGGAGACGAGCAGAATCAGCAGGGTGACCGCCAGCCCAGAGCCCCAGACAAAGCCGAACGTCACGGGTTGGATGCCCTGCACGATGGCCATGAGCGCCATGAGCGCGAGACCGATGAAGGCCGCTTGCACCGTCGAACGTACATCGAGCAGAAGTGCCGCGATCAGCACGGCGACGACATAGGCCGAGGTCAGGCTGACGCTGATGCCCCGGTAGATCAGAATTAACCCGGTCAGGAAGGCAATGATGGCGATCAGGGTGATCCAGGCGCCGATGGTGTAGCGCTGCGTGAGGCTGAACCGGTAGCCGAGCCACGCGCTGAATGCGGTGGCGGCAATCAATGCCGTGCCGACCGGGCCGAGCGAAATCGCCGGATCGGGGAAGGCGATAGAGGTGATCAGGCTGATCACGGCGGCCACCCCGAGAATCCCCGCGAGGGCGAGCGCGAGGCTGGCCAGTACGCGCGCGGTCCGGCTGTGCTCGGGGTCAGTGATCGATGGGTGGGGATGAGTCAGCCGCAGATACTGCTGGCGCAAGCGAGTCAAACGCGAGACGCGAGTATCGGGTGTCATTCGGCAGCCTGCACATGCATCGGGTTGTCGGATCCTCTACTATGACACGCGCATTATAACTCGAAACGTAAATTTCAATGAGCCGTTAAGCTTGGAATTGCCGATTTTTCGAATAAGATGAGAATATTCCTATCTGCCCGTGCTGGATGAAAGGTGTTTTCGTGCAGTCGATTGCCTCACGTCCCATTCCCCGTGCCAAGTCGCTGCCGTATCTCGGCGTTGCGCTGGACTTGCGCGTTGATCCCCTTCGTCATTTTTTGAACCTATATCACGAACTCGGGCCGATCTTTCAGATCACGCTGCTCGGTCGCCCCATCATCGTCATGGCGGGTCTGGAGGCGAATCGGTTTCTCGCCCGTGACGGTGAGACTTATTTCACCAGTGAGCCGCTGTTTGGCGGACTCGCGCAGGAAATGGGGTCAGATGCGTTCCTCGTGGCGCTGGATGGCCCGGCGCACCGGCATCAGCGCAAGATTCAGCAGCGCGGCTTCTCGCGCGATACCATGCAGAACAATCTTGGCGTGGTCAAGCAGATCACCTATGACTTCGTGCAGACGTGGTCGGTTGGTCAGCGCTTGCCGTTCTTTCCGACGCTCCAGCGTATCGTGACCGATCAGCTCGGGGATGCTGACGGGCGGGCGTGTGTGCGGTGACCTGTTTGACGACCTGTGGGCGCTGCTCAATACGAATATGAACGTGCAGGTCTTGAAGACGCATCCGAAGTTCTTCCTCAAGCTGCCTAAGTATGTCCGGTCGAAGCAGCGTGTGTTCGCCTTTGCGCGCGAAGTGCTGGAGTGGCATCGCGCCAACCCACCCGTGGATCGCGAACCACGCCTCATTGACGATCTGGTCGCCGGGGTGGACGAAAACGGTCGACCCTATTCCGATGCGATGATTATGTCCGGGATCGCCGGGGCGTATTTCGCGGGGATGGACACGGTGGCCTCCACGCTGAGCTTTATGCTGTATTCAGCGCTCAAAGTGCCGGGACTGCTCGAGCGCCTGCACGCGGAAATCGATGGTGTGTGGGAGAGCGAAGGCGGACTTACCCCAGCGGCGCTGCGCAAGATGGATGTGCTGCACGCGACGGCGCTGGAAACTCTGCGCCTGTATCCGATTGCGCCGTTTACGCCGCGCACGTCGACCAAGGCGTTCGAATTTGAGGGATACACTGTCCCCGCGGGCAGCGAAGTGTATGTCGCCAATGGGATTCCGCATCTGCTGCCGGAATTCTTCCCTGACCCGGAAGTCTTCGACGTGGATCGCTACTCGCGCCCGGATCAGCCGAAGACGCCGCACGCCTTCGCGCCGTTCTCGCTGGGCGCGCACACCTGCCTCGGCGCAGGTGCGGCGGAAGTGCAGATGATGACGCTGATCGCCACGCTGCTGCGCACGGCGCAGCTCGGGCTGGGTCAGCCGAACGAGGTGACGATTTTCGCGAACCCGCTGCCGAACCCCGGACGCGAATTCGCCTTCCGCTTCGATGGTATGCGCAAGCCGCTGTAGCAGCTTCGATCCCACCCCGAATTCAGGGTGGGGTCGAACGCTGCGGACGCAATGAATTGCGTCCCTACGCCCAAGACCCATGTGTCGTAGGGACGCGATTTATCGCGTCCGCCCAACTCGGCATCCCACGGACGCCCAAAGGGACGTACCTGCGCCATCTTAGATGGGCGGAATGCATTTGGCCTCTCTCCACCCGGAGAGGAGATTTCAGGGTGAGGTAGTGCTTTACCGCTGCGTGCCGTGATGCAGCTCGCGTTCGACGACTTCGCAGATGGTGTGCCACGCCAGCAGATGCAGCTCCTGTATGCGCGGGGTGATCGCGGCGGGCGCGATGAAACATATATCGCTACATGCCGGCAGTTGACCGCCCGTGCCGCCGGTAAAGCCGACCGTCGTCGCACCGATGGCGCGGGCATCGGCTAAGCCCTTCAGCACGTTAGGCGAATTGCCGCTCGTCGTGATGCCGATGGCGACATCGCCGGGGCGGGCCAGCGCGCGAATCTGCCGCCCGAACACATCCTCGAACGCCCAATCGTTGCCGACCGCCGTCAAAATCGACGTGTCGGTCGTGAGCGCGATAGCCGCGTAGGGCTGGCTTTCCAGCAGGAAGCGCCCGACGAATTCCCCGGCGATATGCTGCGCGTCGGCGGCGCTGCCGCCGTTGCCGAAGAACATCAGCTTGTGGCCGCTCTGCAGCGCCGTGCTCAGGATGCGCGCGACCTGTGCCAGCACGGGCAGCGATTCGGCGAGCAGGCGTTCGTGCGCGGCGAGGCTGTCGCGGAAGATGCTCGCCATGTCGGCCTGCAACTGCGACGTGTCGGGGGCGTCGAGGCTGAGCCAGAAGCTTTCGATCTCTTCGGCGCAGCCGTCGCCACCCCGCGCTTGGAGCACGCGATGCGCGGCGGCGCGGGCAGCATGGGTGCCATCGGCGGGGGCGAAGCCGAGCGCGGCGGCGGCGATAGCCGGGGCGTCGCGGTCACTGTCGCCGATGTACCACACGTCCGCCAGCGTCAGGTTATGTCGGGCGACCAGCGCTTTTAGCCCGGCCAACTTGTCCTTCGCAAATTTCGTTACATCAGTCACGTTGAAGCGCGCGGCGATGCGGTCGACGAGTTCCGTCTCCTCGCCCGTCAGGAAGGCAATCGGCAGGCCCGCGCGCGCCATCCGTTTGACGGCATCCAGATCGCGAAAGCTCAACTGCTTCTCTTCTGTGCCCGCCGCCGATACGCTGATGCGGCCATCGGTCAGCACGCCGTCAATGTCAAAGACCAGCAGTTTAGGTCGCTGGATCATCTGGGGTTTCCTTCCTCTGAGTCAACCCCGCATAGCAGCGGCTGCCGCCGTGACGAGGCGTATGTGGATCACGTTTCGAGTATAACGCATGGCAAAGCCGGTCGATTCGTCCGTAGGCGATCTGCTGCACCGGTTCTCATGCGTTTGGGGGATGCTAGGAGGGACTCTATTCCCTATCTCACTTATCTTAATATGTATAGAATTATATAGGTAAAGTATTCACGTATGTGCTATCTTGTTGAGGTTTCACTGTATTAAAAGGGGGCCGCTTGGAATTCCGGAATCCCGAAGAAGAACTCGTCGTCCTGTGCGCGCAAACCCCGCTCATGGACCCCACGAAGGCGCAAATTCAAACCCTGCTGGAACAGCCGATCAACTGGTCGGCGTGCCACGAATACGCGCAGAGTCAGCACGTCACGCCGCTGTTTTTCCACACGCTGTTCACGTATTGGAAGCGGACGCCGCCCACCCCATTCATCGATGAACTGCGCCAATGGTACCAGAAACACTCCATCCGCAACTTGATGGTTACGGCGGAGATGCTCAAGTTCAAGCAGTTCGGTCTGGAGCTGGACGTGCCGCTGCTGGTCGTACGCGGGCCGGTGCTGGCGCGCTTGACCTATGGCGATGTGCGCCTGCGTCAGTTTGCCAACCTCGACCTGTTCGTCCACGCCGAAGACGTGGATCGCATGCGCGACCTGCTGCTGGAGAACAACTACGATGCCATCACGCCGGCGCCGCCCGCCGAACCGCGCACGGATTGCGCGGTATTCGCCCACCGTTCCCGCCTGTTCAATGTCGAGCTGCACTGGCAGTTGTGGCCGTCGCACTACGACGCGCGCGTGACGCTGGACGGGGCGTGGGATCGGCTGCAATCGGTCGCCTTCACCGAACGCGAGTCTATGTCCACGCTGGCGGGCGGTGATCTGCTGTTGTACCTGTGCGGGCACGGCGCGGTCCATGATTGGTCGCGGCTCTCCTACTTGTGTGACGTGAATCAACTGCTGCTCAGCCGCGTGAGCTTCGACTGGCCGGGCGTTGCCAAGCAGATCAGCCGCGCGCAGGATGGGCGCAGTCTGCTGCTCGGGCTGGCGCTGGTGCGAACGGTGTTTGGCACGACGCTGCCCGCCGAAATCGCCTCGATGTGTGACCGCGATGGTCAGCTCAACAAACGGCTGACCGAGGCGTGGGAACGCATGCGCGAACGAAGCAATCAGCCGGGGACGGCGCGGTCGATCCACAGCAACTAGTTGCGTTCCCGACTCGATAGTGCTACAGTGAAAGCGTGGTCTAGTCCACACTATACCACGCGAATAATTATTGGTTAACGCTAAGCGCGCCGAGCGCGTCAGATAAAATTGGAAGATCCTTCATGATCAATCCTCAATTAGCGAAACCGCTGTATGAGCAAATCAAGCTGTATCTGCTAACGCGCATTGAGCAGGGGGAGTATCTGCCGGATACGCGTCTGCCCTCCGAACGCGATCTCGCGGAACAGTTCGGCGTCTCGCGCCTGACGGTCAAGAAGGCGATCAGCGACTTGCTGCAGAGCGGGCAGGTGTACGTGCAGATCGGCAAAGGGACGTATGTCAGCCGCGCCAAGATCGACCAGTCGCTCGACTCGCTGACCAGCTTCTCGGAAGACATCGGCAAGCGGCAGCAGCGACCGGGCAGTCGGGTGCTGGAAGCGCGGGAAATTCAGGCATCAGTGGAGGAAGCACGGCATTTGCGCGTCTCACCGGGCGCGCCGCTGTATTTGCTGCGCCGTGTGCGCCTTGCCGATGACAAACCCATGGCGATTGAAAGCTGCCGCATCGTCGCGGCATTGTGCCCCGGTTTGCTGAGCGAACATGATTACGAACGCGAATCGCTGTATCAGGTGCTGCGCGGCGAATACGGCATTCGCCTGGCCTACGCCGAACAATCCATCGAGGCGCGCTTAGCCGGGACAGACGAAGCGGCGCTGCTGCAAATGGAGGCGCGCGCGCCGATCCTCGACATCAGCCGCGTGACGTACACCGACACGAATCAGCCCGTCGAATACACGCTGTCGGCGTACTGCGGCGCGCGCTACAAATTTCAGGCGATTTTACGCCGCGTGTAAGCGTGCTAAATAGTCGAATGGGGTGTAGGGGCGCACAGCCGTGCGCCCCTACGAATAGCACCCTCTTATTTACAACGCCTTGCCGTACGGAAGACTCAGTTGAACTCTCCGACAATGGTGACTTTCAGAGGATGGTATGAGCGATTTGCAAGCGGCGGTACAGCCGATCATCGATGCCCACTTGGGCGACACGTTTCCGGCTTGCGTAATCTGCGTGAAGCACAAAGGCCACATGGTGCTGCATGAGGCGTGGGGACATATCGACCCGGAGACGCAGCGCATCCCGGTGACGACCAACACGCTGTTCGACCTCGCCTCGGTGAGCAAGTTGTTTACGGCAACGGCGTTTCTCTCGCTGGTCAGCGCCGGTCGCGTCCAACTGGATGACCCGCTGGTGAGCGTCATCCCCGAGTTTGGCGCGATCCATCCCCGTCGCATCGATGGCGGGCAAGACCCGCACAGCAAACAGCGCTTAACCACGCCGACCGAGTTGGCCGGCCAGACGGTTGACCCGACGCAGGTGACATTTCGCCATCTGCTCACGCACACCAGCGGCTTGCCCCCGTGGCGTGACGTGTATAACACGGCGGGACCTGCACCGACCGCGCCCGATATCCCCGATCCGCTGGCGCGGGCGGAACGCTGGGCGAAAGGGCTGCGGGCGATCTGCAATTACCCGTTTGTCAATCACATTGGCGCGGCGGTGCTCTACAGTGATATTGGCCTGCTGCTGATCGGCGAGGTGGTGAACCGCCTGCATGGCGGCGGGGATCTGGCGGCGGCGGTCGAGGCGCGAGTCATCAACCTTTTGGGCGAGCAAGTGGTGTACAATCCAGTACGTGAACATAGTATCAGCCGGGAGCGCATCGCGCCCACGGAGGACGATTCGGCGTGGCGTCAGCGCCGCGCGTGGGGCGAAGTCCACGATGAGAACGCCTGCGGTATTGGCGGCGTCGCCGGGCACGCCGGGCTGTTTGGAACGGCGCAGGCCGTCGCAGCGCTCGGTCAAGCCTGGTTGGATGGCGCGAATGTCTTCCTCATCGATCCGGCGCTCGCCGCGGAAGCCAAGCGCCAGCACGCCGAAACCAACGGCATGCGGCGTGGACTTGGCTTTATGCTGCGCGCTGTCAGCGATTCGTCCGCAGGTGAGCGGATGAGCCTCGATAGCTACGGGCACACGGGCTTCACCGGCACGTCGATCTGGATCGATCCGCACGCCGAACTGGTGGTCGCGTGCCTGACCAACAGCGTGTACCCGGGTCGCCTGCGCCCCGGCACGCACCAATTCCGCCGCGCAATTCATGACGCGGTGTTTGCCACTCTGAACTAAGCGGTCTCCTCCCTTTGTATGCTGGCAGGCGCCCGCCGCAGATCAACGAAGCATGCAAGAACCAGAGGCGGATGCCCAGATGAGCTACTACTTGGGAATCGATGGCGGGGGGAGCAACCTGCGCGTGGCGCTGGTGGGCGAGTCGCTGAGCCCGATAGTCGAGGCGCGCCGTGGGACGGTGAACCCGAATGTCGTCGGCTTTGACGAGGCTAAGGCGCTGATTCAATCAGCGGTTGAAGAAGTTATGATCGCGGGCGCGCCCTTGCGCGCGGTGGGCATCGGCATCGCGGGCGCGTCGCTGGCGCACGACTGGATGCGCAGCGTGATCACCGAAGTGCTGCCGGATGTCCCCGTCACGACCGCGCTGGATGTCGAGATTGCGCTCGTCGGGGCGCTGGGCGCGCATGAAGGCGTGCTCGTGCTGGCCGGGACGGGCAGCGTGGCCTTTGGCGTCAATGCCGCGGGCGAAACGGCACAGGCGGGCGGTTGGGGCTATCTGCTCGGCGATGAGGGCAGCGGTTACTGGTTGGGCGTACAGGCGCTCCGTGCGTTGACGCAGTGGTCGGATGGTTTCGACCTTGGGGCGGAGACGCTGGCGCGTCGGGTGATGGCGTATCTTAACCTGTCCACCCCGCGCGAAGTCATTCGTTGGGTGTACCCGCCGACGATCAAAGAGATTGCCGCCCTCGCGCCGCTCGTGCTGGATGCCGCCGATGAAGGCGATCCGTATGCCGCGCGGATTGTGCTCGGCGGCGCGTGGTCGCTGTCGTCGCTCGTGACCACGGTGATCCGTCGTTTGGACGTGCCGACGCTGCCCATCGCCTTTGCGGGCGGGTTGCTCACCGCCGACAACCACCTGAGCCGCGATCTGTGCAATTTCCTCAGCTTGCCGACGATCCCGCAGCCCCAATATCCGCCCGTGATCGGCGCGGCGCTGCTGGCGAAGATCAAGCTGAATCAATGACCTGTCTGGAAAGGAACCAACGTGCTGACCGAACAGAAAAACCCGAACACGCTCAATATTGACCAGCTCTCCACGGCGGAGATCGCCGGACGCATTCACGCGGAAGACCGCACGGTGCTCGACGCGATTGAGCGAGCGATGCCGCAGATCGTCGCGGCGATTGACGCGATCTACGAGCGGATGCGCGCGGGCGGTCGGTTGTTCTACGTCGGCGCGGGCACGAGCGGTCGCCTGGGCATTCTGGATGCGGTCGAGCTCGTGCCGACGTTCAGCTCACCGCCGGAACTCGTGCAGGGAATACTCGCGGGCGGTCTCGATGCGGTCACGCAGTCGATCGAAGGCGTAGAGGATGATCGGCAGGCCGGGATCGACGAGTTGAAGAAGCGCTCGCTCACTGCCGGCGATGTGGTGCTTGGCATTGCGGCCAGCGGTCGCACACCATTCGTGCTGGGCGCGCTGGATTACGCCCAGTCGGTCGGCGCGCGCACCATCGCGATTGCCTGCAATGAGCCTGCTGCAGTGCTCGATGCCGCCGAAATCGCGATTCCGCTCGTGACCGGTCCGGAAGTGGTCACAGGCAGCACGCGCATGAAGGCGGGCACGGCACAGAAAATGACGCTCAACCTGATGAGCACGGCGGTCATGATCAAGCTGGGTAAGGTATACGGCAACCTGATGGTCGACGTGCAGGTCAAGAACGCGAAGCTGCGCGAACGCGCCGAACGCATCGTCAGTGAGATTGGCCGCGTGGACATTCCCCGGGCGGCGGCGCTGCTCGACGAGTCAGGCAACGAGGTCAAAACGGCGATTGTCATCGCGCGGCGCGGCGTGAGCGCCGCCGAAGCGCGCGCGCTGCTCACCGCGGCGGGCGGCGTTTTGCGTCCGGTGATTGATTGAAGATTAGCGATTTTTCCCGCAGGGGCAAGGCATGCCTTGCCCCTGCAGATAGCATGGTCGTGAGTTTTGTAGGGACGAGGCACGCCTCGTCCTGAGTTGCTAACTTTCTCCGCTGGTTAAGATCCAAAGACAAACCTCACCCCCGACCCCTCTCCTAAAGGCGAGGGGAGACAGATAAGCGTGTTTGTGTGGAGACGAGGCACGCCCGTACGCACGTAAATTATCGTGAAAGCGGGTTACTGCGCGGTAATGGAATATGGCGGACGCAATTCATTGCGTCCGCTGTCCAATTATCATACAGAGCTATCAGCTTGCCATATCCGCCCCGAGCGTAAGGTCACAGCGCCCCGTTCGCCGCGTGGGCAATGGCGCCGGATGACACCAGCACGCGCACCGTTTCCATGTGCGGATACAGCAGCGTGTCGCGTTCGATGAACGGCACGCGCGAGCGGATCAGGTCATAGACGGGCCGTGTACCGCGCCCCAGACTCTTGTCCGCGCCGAGCACCTCCTTGCGGAAGTCGATACCCTGCGCCGCCGCCATCAATTCGATTCCCAGAATGCGTTCGACATTGTTATTGATGCGCCGCGCTTTGAGCGCCGCCGTGCAGCCCATGCTGACATGATCCTCGACGTTGGCCGAGGTGGGAATCGTGTCCACGCTGGCGGGATGCGCGAGGACTTTGCTCTCGGTCGCCAGCGCCGCCGCCGTGTACTGCACAATCATGAAACCGGAATTTAAGCCGCCTTCGCGGGTCAAAAAGGCGGGCAGCACATGCGTGTTGACCGATTCGTCAATCAGGCGGGCGATACGCCGCTCGGAGATGTTGCCAAGTTCGCTCATGGCGAGGCCGAGATAATCCATCGCAATGGCCAGCGGTTCGCCGTGAAAGTTGCCGCCGCTCAACACGGTGATCTCATCGCCGTCGATGAAGATCAGCGGGTTGTCGGTGACGGCGTTCAGCTCGATCTCGAACGCCCAGCGGCAGTACGCGACCGCGTCACGCACCGCGCCGTGCACCTGCGGGATGCAGCGCAGCGTGTAGGCGTCCTGCACATTGAGCGGATCGTAGCCGCGCGTGAACCCGCTGCCCGCCAGCAGCGCGCGCAGATAAGCGGCGCTCTCCTGCTGGCGTGGGAACGGGCGCAAGCGGTGAATGCGTTCGTCAAAGGCCAGCGGCGTGCCGTGCAGGGCTTCGAGGCTCAGGCTGCCCGCGATGTCGCCCGTTTGCATGAGCATTTCGGCGCGATACGTTTCCAGCACGCCGAGCGCGCACATGATCGAGGTGCCGTTGGTCAGCGCCAGCCCTTCTTTCGCCGCCAGCGTGACCGTCGCCAAACCCGCGCGCTGCATCGCCTCTGCGCCGCTGAGCGTTGCGCCGTGATACTCCGCTTCGCCCAAGCCGATGAGCACGAGGCTCATATGGGCGAGCGGCGCGAGATCACCGGATGCGCCGAGTGAGCCTTTTTCGGGGATGCGCGGATGCACACCGCGATTGAGCATGTCGAGCAGCGTTTGCAGCGTGGCGAGGCGAATGCCGGAATAGCCGCTGGCCAGCGTGTTGGCGCGGATCAGCATGATGGCGCGGGTCGTGGGGATGTCGAAGATATCGCCGACGCCAACCGCGTGGCTGATTAAGATGTTGCGCTGGAGCGTTTCGACGTCTTCTGGCGAAATCACGCGGTCTTTGAACGCACCGAACCCGGTCGTGATGCCGTAGGCGATTTCGCCGCGCTGAATCAACGTTTGCACGGCGGCAGCGGCGCGATTCACGGCGTTTTTGGCGTCAGCGCTCAGCACGACTTCGGGTGCGCCGGGCTGCCCATAAGCGACGGCGATCACCTGTTCAATCGTCAGGTGTCCACCGTCGAGGATGATTTGAGTCATAGATTTAGAGGTACCTTCTTACTTGATTCACATAGTCTGTGTAGTCACGTCCATAGTGCTGACGCAGATACGCTTCTTCGCGGAGCACCTGTCGATGAAATAACCATGTAGCCCCGGCAGCGTAAACCAACAGTATCCAGTTGGGTTGTATCAAGAATTGACCGATCATCACCATAAAGAACGCGACGTAAATCGGATTGCGGCTCAGTGCAAACGCGCCCGTGGTCACGAGGTTGTCGGGACGCTCGGTGTCGATGCCAACCCGAAAACTCATCCCAAACGAGACCAGACTCCAGAGCATCACCAGCAGCCCGACTGCGCACAAGCCGACCCCGACCCACGCGAGGATGTCGGATTGGAAGAATCGCTGCGTGCTGAGTGCGGGCCAATTGAGGGACGGCACAAATATCATGTAGAAGTAGAGCAGGGCAAAGGGGGGAATCAAGAAGTCCGTTTTGTCGATGCTCCCGAAGTGGATTGCTCGGGTGCCCTGGCGCTGCATGACCAGACTGCGTGCCAGCACCATTCCGAGCAGTAACACAATCGTCAAGGCCGCGAAATACTTTTGCATACTGATTCTCCGCGCAAGAGATCTTGTCGCCTCCTCTCTGCCCCGCGCGGGGCAGAGAGGAGGCTGGAATCTTGGCTAGACAACTTCCCCGCGCTTGATCACGGTGTGCACGAGATTGGTGCCGAATTCGTACATCAGCGCGCGGTAGTCGGGCGCATCGACGATCAATACGTCCGCCTGTTTGCCAACTTCCAGCGAGCCGACGCGGTCGCCCAAGCCGATGGCATGCGCGGCGTTGATCGTCGATGCGTTGAGCGTTTCGGCGGGTGACAGCTTCTGGTAACGGCAGGCGATAGCCATGACAAACGGCATCGAGTAGCATGGCGCGGAACCGGGGTTGAGATCGGTCGCCAGCGCGACGATGGCGCCTGCATCCAGCATCCCGCGCGCATTGGCGTAGTGCGGACTGCCAAGGTTGAAGTTGACCGCCGGGAGGATTACGCCGATGGTGTCAGAGGCGGCCAGCACGGCGATCTCCGCGTCGGTCGTCACGTCAAGATGATCGACGGAGACCGCGCCGATCTCTACCGCCGCCGAGACGCCGCCCAACGCCGTAAATTCATCCACATGCGCTTTGATTTGCAGACCGTAATGTCGCGCCGCCGCCCACAGGAGCTGCGCGTTATCGACGGAGAACACGCCGTCTTCGACGAACACGTCAACGTAGACTGGGACACCCCCCCATGCCGAGCGCGAGGTGAAACGCGCCCCGGCATCGCGGATGCGCCGAATCCAGTCGGCGACGGCGGGCAGGGAGTCGACAATCACATGTTCGAGATAAGCATCATGCACGGCGCGGTGTTCCGGCGGGATGGCGTGCGCGCCCAAAAAGGTCGGCACAATGTCGAGCGGGTGCGAGGCAGCGAGCATCTCAATCGCGCGGAGCTGCTTAAGCTCATGGAAGGTGTTGAGGCCATAGCCCGTTTTGATTTCGGCGGTGGTGGTGCCGTGGCGCAGCATGGTATCGAGCCGCGGCAGCGATTGGTCGATCAGTTCGGAGAGCGAAGCGGCGCGGGTTGCCTGCATGGTGCTGACGATGCCGCCGCCCGCCGCGAGAAGCTCCATGTAGGTTGCGCCTTGGATGCGCTGCTCGAATTCGTCAAGGCGGTCGCCCGCGTAGACCGCGTGCGTATGGCAGTCGACAAAACCGGGGCACACGACTTTGCCCGCCGCGTCGATCAGCTCATTGGCGCTGTAGGTGGCGAGAATATCCGCCGTCGTGCCAACCGCAGCGATGCTGCCATCTTCGATGACGAGCGCCCCGTCCTCGATCAGCCCGAGGTCGCGCATGGCGGCGCCGCGCTTGGGCTTGCCGTCCGGGCTGGCGCAGGTGATGAGCTGCTTGGCGTTGTGGATGATCGTTGTCATAGTCTCCTGCCCCCGTGGACGAGGTCCGCTCGTCCCTATAGCTCAATATTCAACCCTAAATCCAAACGCAGCAACCATTTGGAGTGTTTGTGTCAAAAGGACGAGGCATGAGGGTGTTCTTAAAGGTCGCTTTCTGACCCCACCCCCGGCCCCTCCCCGAATTCAAGGAGGGGAGCCAACCACGCTCGCCAGACCGAATTTGTTTTCGTAGGGACGCGATTTATCGCGTCCGCTGTGAGAAGGGCGTCCGCACCTTGCCGGATCGGTCGTCAATCTTTCAGCATGGGGATTTTGACCCCGTGTTTGCGCGCAAAGTCCGTTGCTTCGGGATAGCCCGCGTCGGCGTGCCGTACGACGCCCATGCCCGGATCGGTCGTCAACACGCGCTCCAACCGCCGGAACGCGGCGTCGCTGCCATCCGCGACGATCACCTGACCCGCGTGCATACTGTAACCGATGCCTACGCCGCCGCCGTGATGCAGGCTGACCCACGTCGCGCCGCCGATCGCATTGACCAGCGCGTTGAGCAGCGGCCAATCGGCGATGGCGTCGCTGCCGTCACGCATCGCCTCGGTCTCACGGTTGGGGCTGGCGACCGAACCGCTATCGAGGTGGTCGCGCCCGATGACAATCGGCGCTTTGACTTCGCCGTTGGCGACCATCTCATTGAAGCGGATGCCTGCTTTGACCCGTTCGCCGTAGCCGAGCCAGCAGATGCGCGCGGGCAAGCCCTGAAACGTGATCTTCTCGCGTGCCATCGTGATCCAGCGGCGCAGATGGTCGTTTTCGGGGAACAGCTCCAGAATCGCGCGGTCGGTCGCGTAAATATCCTCCGGATCGCCCGAGAGCGCCACCCAGCGGAACGGGCCTTTGCCCTCGCAGAACAGCGGGCGGATGTAGGCGGGCACGAAGCCGGGGTAATCGAAGGCGTTGGTCACTCCCGCATCAAAGGCGCGCTGGCGCAGATTGTTGCCGTAGTCGAAGACGATTGCGCCTTTGGCTTGCCAGTCGAGCATGGTTTGCACGTGGGTTGCCATGCTGGCCATCGCCCGCGCGGTATAGGCGTCGGGATCGGTTTCGCGCAGAGCTTTCGCTTCATCCAGTGACAGCCCCGCCGGGATATAGCCGTACAGCACATCATGCGCCGAGGTTTGATCGGTCACGATGTCGGGCACGATGCCGCGCATCGCGAGTTCGGGCAGCACTTCTGCCGCGTTGGCGATTAAGCCGACCGAGAGCGGTGTCCCCGCGCTGACGGCTTCCGTCACCCACGTCATGGCCTCTTCGAGGTTGTCGGTGATGCGGTCGATCTGCTGTAAGTTGAGGCGACGTTCGGCGCGCCAGCGGTCGACTTCCACGAACAGACCGACGCCCTCATTGAGCGTCACCGCGAGCGGCTGCGCGCCGCCCATTTCGCCCAGGCCCGCCGTCAAGACGAACTTGCCCTTGAGCGACGGCCAGCCATGCTGCCGGGCGAGCGCGCCGAAGGTCTCGTACGTGCCCTGCAAAATGCCCTGCGTGCCGATGTAAATCCAACTGCCCGCGGTCATCTGCCCGTACATGATCAGGCCGTCGCGCTCCCACTTATCGAAGTTGGCCTGCGTTGCCCACGCCGGCACGATGTTGCTGTTGGCGATCAGCACGCGCGGCGCGTCCTCATGCGTGCGGAACACGGCGACCGGCTTGCCCGACTGCACGAGCAGGGTTTCATCGGTTTCGAGCTTACGCAGCGAGTCGAGGATCGCCTCGAAGGCTTCCCAGTTGCGCGCGGCGCGTCCGCGCCCGCCGTACACAATCAGGTTGTCGGGGTCGAAGGCCACATCCGGATCAAGATTGTTCTGGATCATGCGGTAAGCTGCTTCAATCAGCCAGTTTTTGCAGGTCAGTTCTGTCCCACGCGGCGCGCGAATTTCCCGAGCGGTCATGCGTCGCCTCCCAACCCGCCGCGACCGTTGAGCGCGGCGTGAATGCGATCCGTGTAGGTCTTGGCGGTGCTATCGATGGCGGCGACGCGCCCGACCAATTCAGCCGCGGCGGCGCGGTCGGTCAGCGACTTGGCGTTGATTTTGACGTTCAGCCCGGCGGCGTAGATCGCCGTGTGCGCCAGCGAACCCGCCGATCCGGCGTCGCTCACGGCGTTGAGGTTGCCCGTCTCGGCGACTTCCGCCGCCAGCGCCAGCACTTTAAGCGCGGTTTCGGCAGCGTTGAGCGGCACGCGGGCGGCGTTCAGCGTCGCCTGTTCAATCGCGGCGGGACGTTCCGGCGCGTCTTTCGGCAGCTTCAGGGCGTCCATGACGGCGGTGAAGGCGTCGGCGTCGTGCTGCACACCCTTGTCGAGTTCCGCGCGCAGTGTTTCCGCCTGCGGGATGATTTCCAGCATGCGCGCTTCGACATCAGCGTATTTCTTTTTGCCAACTGTGACGCGGGCGACCATCGCCACGAGACCCGCGGCCATCGCGCCCGCATACGCTGCCGCCGAACCGCCGCCGGGGGTCGGGTCAGCGCTGGCCAGCGCGTTGAGGAAGGTCGAGTCGCTGCCCGTATCCGTCAGGCGATTTTCCAGCACCTGCTGCGGCGTGAAGTTGTCGATTTGCAGATACCACTGCGCGGTATCGAACAGCGCCTGCTGGGGAATCAAGCCGATCAGTTCGGTGCTCTGAATACCAACGCCGTAACGCTGCGCTTCGCGCCGCACCATCTCCACCACGCGGAAGATAGCCGTTTGCGTGTAGTCGGTCAGGTTCATCGAGACCTGCGCCTTGCCATCCACCAGCAGGCCGAGCGCTTTGACGAAGCGCAGCCCGCCCGTCTGGTGGCGGATGGCGCGGGCGATCTTTTTGGCGATGTCGACATCGGTGGTGGTCAGGTACACGTTGAAGGCGATGAGCGGGGCGCGCGCGCCGATCACGGTCGCACCCGCTGTGCCGAGTTCGCTCGGGCCGTAGTCGGGGCGGCGGTTGGCGTCAGTCAGAACCGCCTGCTTCAAGCCTTCATATTCGCCTTTGCGCACATCGGCGAGGTTTTGATTTTCGGGGCGGGTGGCCGCCGCTTCGTATAAGTAGACCGGGATGCCAAGTTCACCGCCCACGCGCTGACCCAAGTGTTTCGCCAGCGCCACGCAGTCGGCCATGGTCACGCCTTCGATGGGAATGAACGGCACCACGTCGGTCGCGCCGATGCGCGGATGCGCGCCCTGATGCGTGTTCAGGTCAATCAACTGGGACGCCAGGCGAATTGCGCGGAACGCGGCCTCGGCGACGGCCTGCGGCGCGCCGACGAACGTCACTACCGAGCGGTTGTGATCGGCATCGCTCTCCCGGTCCAGCAGCTGCACCTGGGGGACGGCGGTGATCTCCGCGACGATGCGGTCGATCACGTCACGGCGGCGTCCCGCAGAAAGAGTCGGAACACATTCGACGAGCTGTCTCATGAAAGCGGAGTCTTTCGGATATTTAAGTACTAAGGCAATTATAGCAAGAATAGAGCAGTTAGCTGTTAGCGATTAGCGGTTAGCCAAAACAAAACCGCCCACTCCGTTGATGAAGTGGGCGGCTCATGAGGGTGTGAAACTAATTCAAATGATGCAGAATGGCAGCGACCGTGTCCGTCGTCGACCCAGTGTGCGGGGTAGCGTACGTGACCGCGCGCAGCTTGGTCGCCGCGTCTGCATAGCCGAGGTGATCGAGCATGAGCGCCGCGCTGAGAATCGCCGCGCGCGGGTCGGCGATGCCCTGGCCTGCAATATCCGGCGCGCTGCCGTGCACAGGCTCGAACACGCCGAAGCGCCCTGCGCCGACATTGGCGGACGCGGCAATGCCTAAGCCGCCCGTCAACCCCGCCGCGAGATCGCTGAGAATGTCGCCGAACAGGTTGGTGGTGACGATCACGTCGAAGCGCGGCGCATCCTGCACCAGCACCATCGCCGCCGTGTCGACTAACAGCTCGTTGACTTGCAAATCAGCGTACTGCGCGGTCACATCGAGCGCGACGCGGCGGAACAGCCCGCACGTCTCTTTCAGCACATTTGCTTTGTGCACGATGGTCAACTTACTGCGCCGACTCCGCGCCTGTTCGCACGCCGCCCGCACAATGCGTTCTGACGCCTTGCGCGTGATCACCCGTTCGAGGATAGCGGTTTCGCCATCCTCTTCGACGCGTTCGCGCCCGCTGTACATGCCTTCGGTGTTCTCGCGCACAATCAGCAGGTCGATGGCGTCACGCTGGGCGGGGCGCAGGTTGGCGAACAGGTCAAAGCGGCGGCGGAGCTGCAAAATCGGGCTTTTGTAACCGTCGACTTTGGTCATAGGTGACTGCGTCGCGCCGAACAACGCGGAGTCGGCGGATTGGCACAGTTCAATCGTCTCGTCGGGCAGGGCGTTTCCGGTCTTCTCGAACGTGCCGAAGCCCGCATTGGCATACACAAATTCCAGCGGCAGATCGAGCGCGGCCAACACCTGATGCGCGGCGGGGATCACCTCAGCGCCGATGCCGTCGCCGTTGATGAGCACAATTTTAGGCATCAGCCTTCACCCTTGATGACGAGGTTCGGATCAACAGCGCCCTTGAAGCGCATTTGCAGCATGGGGACGAGCCCGCCTGCATCGAGAATCGCGCGCACCGACGGCGACAGCGTCGGGATCGGGAAGGCTTCAGCGCCCACATAGATCGTGTCGCCCTCGACGATGATGGTGTCACCAGTCTTGAGTCTGTCAGCTAATCCGGGCAGCACGACCGGGTGCACGCCCTGATTGATGCAGTTGCGGAAGTACAGCCCGCTGAATGATTCGGCGATGATCATGCTCACGCCCGACCACTTGAGCGAGGTCACGCCTTGTTCGCGACTGCTGCCGCAGCCCCAATTCGCGCCCGCGACGATCACATCGCCGGGCTGGGCGTTGGCCGCGAAGGTCGGGTCGAGGTCTTCGAGCGCGTGGGCGCGAATCTCTTCCGGCTTTTGCAGGGTGTAGGTGTATTTGCCGGGGAAAATCACGTCCGTGTTGACATTATCCCCGTAAACCCAAACGCGATGCGTGGTCATGCTAAGACTTCCTCCGGGTTGACGATGCGCCCGGCGACGGCGCTGGCGGCGACGACGTACGGATTCGCCAGATAGATCGGCGCGTCGGCGGTGCCCATGCGCCCGCGGAAATTGCGACTGCCGCTCATGATGGTCGCTTCACCGGAGGCGGGCACGCCCATGTGATTGCCCATGCACGGGCCGCAGCCCGGCGTCGCGATGGTCGCACCCGCGCTTATGAGCGTTTCGAGCACGCCCGTGCGCGCCGCTTGCAGCAGCACTTCGCTGCTGGCCGGGATGATGATGAAGCGCACGGCGACATGTCGCCCGCGCAGCACTTCCGCCGCCGCCGCGAGATCGCTGTAACGCCCGCCCGTGCACGTGCCGATTAATGCCTGTTCAATGCGCTGATCTTCGAGCGCGCTGACCGGGGTGACGTTATCTGGCAGGTGCGGCAGCGCGACCAGCGGTTCGAGCGCGTCGAGGTCGATGGTGTGGCGGAGCGCATATTCCGCGTCGGCATCCGGATAGAGCGGCGTGTAATCACGAGAACGCTTCGCCTCCAGAAAGTCGAACGTCGTCTGATCGGGCGGCAAATAGGCGTTCATCGCGCCGAATTCCGCCATCATGTTGGGGATCACCGGACGTTCGTCAATCGGCAGATCAGCCAGCGCGTCGCCCGTGAATTCGATGGAGGCGTACTGCCCGCCGGACACGCCGAGATCGCCGAGCAGCCGCAGTGCGATATCTTTGGCAGTCACGCCCGCGCGGCGCGTGCCGATCAAGCGCACCTGCATGCTTTCCGGCACGCGAATCCACAGCTTGCCTGTCGCCCACAGCGCGGCCATTTCCGTGCGCCCGACGCCCATGCCGAACGCGCCAAGCCAGCCGAAATGCGTCGTGTGGCTGTCCGACCCGAAGATCACTTCGCCGGGGAGGATGAGCGCTTCTTCGCTGATCACCTGATGGCAGATGCCGCGCCCGACTTCGAAGAAGTGGCGGATGCCTTGTTCGCGCACCCATTGGCGGATCTCCGCGTGGTTTTGCGCGTGCGTGGTGGTCGGCGCGGGCACGGCGTGATCCAGCGTGACGGCGACGCGATCGGGATGGAGGATACCGGGCGCGCCCGTCTCCTTGAAGATACGGCGGATGGCGGCGGTGTTATCGTGGCTGAACACGAGATCGGGCTGCACGTCGAGCACATCGCCGACGCGTGCCGCACTCACGCCCGCCGCCCGCGCGAGGACTTTTTCGGCGAAGGTATAGCCGGTCATGGGCGAGTCTCCAACAATTCACCCCACCCCCGGCCCCTCCCCGAATTCGAGGAGGGGAGCCAACAGATCTGTGTTTGCGCCCTCCCCTGAATTCGGGGGAGGGATGGGGAGGGGGTCAATGTAAGCGCAAATGTATATCGCATATTCATTCAAACACTCCATTCGCGGCGGCGATCAACAGGTCGTCGACTTCCGGCAAACTGAGCGGCTGCACATCGGCGCGCGCCTTGATGGTCTGCGTCACCTGCTGCACGGTCGTGTCTTCCAGCGTCAAGCCGAGCTGATTGGCGCGGTTGCGGATCGCGTTCCACCCGGTCAGACGATGACCGATGGAGATGCCGCGCGTGATGCCGAAGTCGTCGGGGTTGATCGATTCGTAAGATTCGGGATCGGCGAGCACGGCCTTGGCGTGGATGCCCGCCTTGTGGATGAAGGCGCTCGACCCGGTGATGTAGTTGTTGAACGGGATGTCGATATCGCAGATGTCCGCGATTAACTGGTCGAGCCGAGGCAGCAGCTTCAGGTTGTACTTGGCGACATACGACTTCTTGATGGTGTACAGCCGCGCGACCAGCCCGCCGAGCGGGGTGATGCCGTTGCGCTCGCCAATGCCGAGGATCGTCGTGTCGATGTGGGTCGCGCCCGCTTCCAGCGCCGCACACGCATTGGCGATGGCGCAGCCGCTGTCATTGTGCCCGTGAAACTCGATGTCCAGCCCGGTCAGCTTGACCAACTGCCCGACCAGCGCGGATACCTGACTCGGCAGCGCGACGCCGACTGTGTCGGCGACACCGAGGCGGTTAACGAGACCGAGATCGGCGACGGCGAGATAGACGCGGTAGAGATCGGCGGGGCGGCTGCGGAACGAGTCTTCCGTGCTGAAGCGCAGCACAACATCCGGCGCTTGCTCGCGGATGTACGAGAGGACTTCGCCTGCCGCGTCGATCACCTGCCGGATGCTCTTGCCGTGGCTGTGCTGCATCAACTGGGGCGACGTACCGATCACCACATCAACCCCATGCACGCCCGTGTCGAGCGCGCGTACCGCATCTTCGCGCTTGCAGCGAATGTGGGTGAGGATGCGTGTTTGCATCTTTTCGGCGCGCACCATGCGCGTGATGGCGCGCACGTCGGCTTCGCTCTGCGGGGAGGCGAGCGGCGAGGTCAGCTCGATCATTTCCGCGCCAAACTCGTTCAGCAGGCGGACGATCTCCAGCTTTTCGTCAGTGGAGAAGGTCGCGGTGCTGAACTGTTCACCTTCGCGGAGGGTGCTTTCAATCACGGAAAATTGCTCAAACGACATAGAAACTCCTGTAGGGACGAGATCGTGCTCGTCGTGTCTCGGTTGGCTGGCAAAGCGGGCGAGGTCGGCCTCGTCCCTACGTTCCTGAAATCTGTTTCGGTTTGTAGGGGCAAGGCGCGCCTTGCCCCTACAATGGCCTTTTCATTTGCCGTAGGGGCGCACGGTGGTGCGCCCCTACAACCACCCCGTGCATAAGATCGGGCATCATGTTCCCCCTCGCCCTTGGGAGAGGGGGTTAGGGGGTGAGGTTGCTTTACAGACTCGACAACGCCCGCGTGAGCACGCGCACCGCCCGCGCATATTCGTCCAGATCAAGGTGTTCGTCGGGAGTGTGATCGAGCGCGGAGTCGCCCGCGCCATAGGCGAGGATCGGGCAGTGCCAGATGCGCCCGACGATGTTCATATCCGATGTGCCGGTCTTGTGCACGAACGCGGGCTGACCACCTTCTGCGCGGATCGCGCCGCGCATGACCCGACTCAAGGCGGAGTCGCGTTCGGCGACGAAGGCGTGCTCCATGCCGAAAGCGCGGGTGATGTGCGGATGCTCGGCTTGCAGGGTCGCCGCCAGTTCGTGCGGATCGACATCGGGCGGCAGGCGAAAGCCGACCGTCGCGCTTGACCAACCGTACACGCCATCGCCGCCGCTCTGAATGCTTTGCAGCGTCGCGCCGAGGCGGTTGTAGATCCCTTTGCGTCCCTCATTGATCTGCTCGGCGTAGTCGCGCACGCGCTCCCAGAAGGCGACGGCGTGCTCGGCGGGAGTATCGGCTTGACCTGCGCTGTGGGCGAGCCCGCCCTCCCAGTGCCAGTCGACCAGCAGTCGCCCCTTGTAGCCGAGCGTCAGCCGATCCCACGCGGACGGCTCGCCGATGATGCAGTAGTCGGGGTGATATGCACCCGCGGCATGGCGCGCGCCCTTGCTCGTCGGGCACTCTTCTTCGACCGCGCCGATCACGACCACGCGTAGGTCGTCGGGAATTTGTGCTAATGATGCGGCGGCGGCGAACGCACACAGCGATCCTTTCGCATCGACCGCGCCGCGCCCGTAGAGCGTGCGGCCGTCAACGCGTACGGGCGGGTTGCCGCCAAACGTGTCGATGTGACCGAGCAGCATCACGGTTCGTGACCCGCTGCCGATGATGCCGACGGCGTTGCCCGCCTCGTCTTCGAATGCTTGGTCGTAGCCGTGCGCTGCCATCCAGTCGACGAGATGCCGCACTGCGTTTGCCTCGTTGTACGAGGGGCTGGGGATCGCCACAAGGTCGATGAGCAGGCGTTCGGCGTCCGACCCCACCCCCAGCCCCTCCCCGAATTCAGGGAGGGGAGACAAATGGGATGTGCTTGACTCCCCCTCGCCCTTGGGAGAGGGGGCTGGGGGGTGAGGTTGAACTTGATTTACTTCAGGCAACGTCATCGCGCAGCACCTCTAAGACCGTGTCGGCAAGGCGATCCGCTTCTTCGTCCGTGAGGATGAGCGGCGGCAGCAGACGCAGTACGGTCTTGCCGGCGACGAGCGCCAGCACGCCGCGCGCTTGCAGCGCCTGAATGACGGGCGTCACACGCCCCTTCAGTTCGAGGCCGATTATCAGGCCGAGGCCGCGGACTTCGCGCACGCTGGCGGGTTGGTCGGCGCGCAGACGGTCGAGCAGACGCCCGCCGATCTGCGCGGTGCGTTCCGGCGCATTGAGGTCACGCAGGGCGGTCAGCGAGGCGATCGCCGCCGCGCACGCCAGCGGATTGCCGCCGAAGGTGCTGCCGTGCGTCCCCGCTTCGATCTGCCGACCATTCCACGCGACCGCGCCCATCGGCACGCCGCCCGCCAGTCCCTTGCCCAGCGTGATCATATCGGGCTGAATCTCCGCGTGCTGGTAGCCGAACCAGCGTCCGGTGCGGCCTAAACCCATCTGGATTTCGTCGATGATGAGCAGTGCGCCGCGCTGGGTGCACAGGTCGCGCAGGCCGCGCAGAAAAGCGGGATCGGCGGGGTAGACGCCGCCTTCGCCCTGCACCGCTTCGATCACGACGGCGGCAGTATTCTCATTGATAGCGGCGTCCGCATCGGCGAGGTTGTTGTAGGCGATGTGGGTCACACCTTCCGGCGTCCAACCCTCAAAGGGCTCACGATACGCCGGATTCCATGTCAAGCCGACCGCGCCGAGCGTGCGCCCATGAAATGAGCGCTTCGCCGCGACAATGCCACGTCGACCGGTGAGCAAGCGCGCGATCTTGAGCGCGCCTTCCATCGCTTCCGTGCCGCTGTTGCACAAGAAATACCGCTCAAAGCCGGTGATATCGTGCAAGAGGGCATAGAGTTCGGCGCGGCGGTCGTTGTAGAAGATCTCCGCGCTGGTGATGAGCGTCGCCGCCTGCGCGCTGATCGCAGCGACGACCGCCGGATGCGCGTGACCGAGCAGGGCGACGCCCATGCCGCTGGTTGCGTCCAAGTAGGCGTTGCCCGCGTCATCCCACACGGTGCAACCCGCGCCGCGCACCAACGTGAGCGGGCGCTTGCTGTAGGTGCCCGACGTATGCTGATCTTCGATCTGCGTCGTGGTCAACGTGAGCGTCACAGGCGGAACTCCGTGCCCGCGCCATCCAACGCCGTGCTGATGGGAGCATGCACGCGGCCATCGCCGATGATCACGCGCGGGACGCCCGCGCGCAGTGCTTCCTGCGCGCCGATCACCTTGCGCTTCATGCGGCCTTCCGCCCAACCGAGTGCCGCGTCCATGTCGCGCCCGCTGACCTGTGGCACGAAGCTGGTTTCGTCGGGGAACTGGCGGTACAGGCCGCGCACGCCGCTCAGGATCAGGTATTCGGCGGCGTTGATGCCACCCGCCAGCGCCGCACCCGCGCGGTCGCCATCCACATTGAGGAAACCATCGGCGCTGTTGGCCAGCGGCGGTACGACCGCGACTTCGCCCGCATGCAGCGCCCGGCGGATCGGGGTGGCGTCGACGCGGTTGATTGCGCCGCTGTAGTCGTCGCGCACGATGCGCACACGGCCATCAACCACGGCGCGCACGGTGTCCTTGCGGTCGCCCCACAGCGGGACGTTC
The DNA here is from genome assembly GCA_016717205.1 of Candidatus Flexifilum breve. Lineage (GTDB taxonomy): Bacteria > Chloroflexota > Anaerolineae > Aggregatilineales > Phototrophicaceae > Flexifilum > Flexifilum breve. Next base: position 1,187,292 of record JADKGC010000001.1, on the reverse strand, counting down.
GCCCCGGTCAGGCCGTGCGCGGCGATGCCGTGTTGGCGCAGCAGGCTGACCAACTGTGCGTTGACGCGTTCCGCCGCTTCCACGAACACATCGCGGGTAGCGGGGTCGGTGTAGCGTGAACTGTGCCCGCTCGGCGAGGTCAACGTGCGGACGGGGAGGCCGCGTTCCGCGCACAGCGTATCCATCATGGCGCTGACGCCATGCACGACGACGACGGGGCGCGTGCGGGCGATGCGGGCGATATCTTCGGCACAGCGTTCGAGATCGACGCCGCGTTGTCCACCAACCTTGACGACGAGAACATTATTCATGGGTAGATTCCTGTGAAAGTCAATCCGGCGCGTTCATCGAACCCGTGCATCAGGTTCAGGCATTGCACAGCCGATCCGGCCGCACCCTTCATCAAGTTGTCCAGCGCGGCGATCACGACGACGTGCTGCGGATCATCTTCATCCACTGCGAAACCGACGTCGCAGTAGTTTGTGCCCGCGACGATGCGCGGTTCGGGATAGCGGTGCAGCCCAGTCGACGCGCTGACGAGGCGGATGAACGGTTCATCGCGATACGCGCCGCGGTACAGCTTCCACAGTTCCTTCTCGGTGACGGGCTGGCCGAGGTACACATGCGCCACGACGTGCACGCCGCGCACCATCTCGATGGCCGTCACGCTGAAGTCGACGCGCACGCCGGAAATCATGTTGATTTCGGCGGTGTGGCGGTGATTGGCGGGCTTGTACGTGCGTACCGCGCCGCTGCGAATCGGGTGATGTGAGCCATCATTAGGCTGGTTGCCGCCTTCCGACGAGCCAACGCTCAACGCCGCTGATACCCGTTCAATGAGGCCCGCGCGGGCGAGCGGCAAAATCGCCAGATTGACGGCGGTCGCATTGCAGCCGACGCCGCTGGCATAGTGCGCGCCGCGCAGTTGGTCACGCCGCACTTCCGGCAGACCGTACACGAAGCGATCCAGCCATGCGGGGGCGGGGTGCGCTTCGCCGTACCAGCGCTGATAGGCCGCGAGGTCGTCGAGGCGGAAATCAGCGGACAGGTCGATGATTGCCGGGGCGAGTGCCGCGTAGCGGTCGATCTCGCGGGCGGCGACGCCGTGCGGCAGCGCCAGAAACAGCAGGTCGCAGGCTTCGAGCGCGTCCGGGTGCACGAACGTCAGCTTGGATGCGCCGCGCAGATGCGGGTGCCGCGTATAGACGTACTGCCCCGCGCCTTCGCGGCTGGTGATCTGCGTGACTTCCGCGTTCGGGTGCGCGATCAACAGGCGGAGCAGTTCGCCGCCCGTGTAGCCGCTCCCGCCGACAATGCCGACACGTAAGGTCATGCGGTCACCGCCTGCGCCTGTTCGAGCGCGTAGCGCACGACTTCGGCGGCAATATCGACGCCGGTCGGAGCGCTGCTGTTGCGGAATTCCATCGTGTGATTGATTTCGTTGACGAGCAGGCCGCCTTCGGGCGTCTCGAACAGGTCGAGCGCCAGTACGCCGCCGCCGACCGCCGCCGCTGCCTGCTGGCAAATGGCGTCGATTTCCGGTGTGACTGGGCAGTTGCTGGCCTGACCGCCGCGCGCCGTGTTGGTGATCCAGTGCGGTGACGAGCGGTAAATGGCGCAGATGGTGCGGTTGCCGACGACAAACGCGCGGATGTCGCGTCCCGGCTTGTTGACGTATTCCTGCACGTAGTAGAGGTGCTGCTGATAGTCGCCCAGCGTCTCACGGTGTTCGAGGATGGCTTCGGCGCTCCAGCGGTCGGTGACGCGGGCGAGGAGGCGCCCCCATGAGCCGGTCACGGGCTTGAGCACGGCGGGGTAGCCGAGGCTTTCGATGCTGGTGATCGCCGTCTCCGGCGTGAAGCTCAGGCGCGTCTGCGGCTGCGGCACACCGGCCTGCGCCAGCACGAGGCTGGTCATGAGCTTGTCGGCGCACACGGTCGCGGTCGCATAGCGGTTGATCGTCGGGATGCCCCATGCGTTCAGAATGGCGGCGGCATACAACCCGCGCGACGTGCTGATGCAGCGTTCCATGACGAGCGCGTATTCATTCCACGCGACGCCGTTGGGCGCTAGTTGCTCCGCGCCCCGGTTGATGTCGAAGTGCAGGTCGCGGTCGAGGATGACATCCGGTTCGACGCCCTGCGCCTGAAACGCGCTGATGAGTAGCTTTTCTTCCGGTCGAATGTGCGTGACGAGGATGGCAATCCGCATGACTATTCGCCCCAGTCTTCTTCGACTTCGGGTGCGAGTGCAACTTCGACCGGGTCGAGGCTGAGCACTTCGAGATCCGCGCCGCAGTCCGGGCAGGCGATCAGTTCGTTTTGCATGATGTTCGCAGCGAGCGCGAGTTCGGCTTCACATTCAGGGCAGATAGCGGTACGGGACATATTTGTGTTTCTCCTCTGGCACTTCACAACAAAAAAGCCGCCCCGTTGGGCGGCTTCGATTTGACAGTGGACTGTTTCAGTACTCAATCAAGCGAAAAATCCCTAACGGTGTCGTTGGGTTGGGTTTTCTTTCGCTTTTTTCAGGCTGAGTACGTTTTGCACGAGCATGATTGACCTTAGTTTTGTGTCCGCGTATAAGATTACGGGATAATAGGAATCATTTCAATCAGATAGATCATACGAAATTGAATTGGGTAAATCATCTAAAGGATCGACCCCACCCCCGTCCCCTCCCCGAATTCGGGGAGGGGAGCAAGAAGAGACGTTGATTGCAACTACGGAAGCAGCGGCAGCAGCGCCGAGTAGAACTGGTCGCACATGCACTCGACGTACTGCTCAGGACGCGACAGCGCGGCAATCGCCGTATACGGCAGCACGATCCCGGTCCAGCCTTTGGTGTGCCAATAAGCAGGGGCAGGTAGACTTGGCGGCGTGTAGTTCGGTTTCATCGGGTAGGCGTAAGCGTAGAGATATGGGAAATCGATCCCCGTGCTGTATGGCGCAAACCCGATGTTGATGTGCGCCGCCTGTTCGGTCGCTTCTGCACCCGGGAAGATCAGCGTGGAGAGGTCGAAGTGCTCCCCAAACACAACTGCCGGCGTCGTCTTGCCGTTGACGCGACTCGCCTTGAAGCGGGCGATCCCCGTGAAGATGCTGTAGAGCGCAGCATTGTAGGCGCGCGCCGCCTCAAGGTCGATATGCAGCGGTTCTGTTCCCGTAATTTCATCATGCTTCTCAGCAATGGAGGGTTTTTTCACCGCGAGTGCTGCAATCATCTGCTCGACCAGATCGCCGTTACCCGTGAGCACGTCTGCCAGTTCGTTTTTGCGCAGCTCGGCGAGGATCGCGGCAAACAGCGAGCGCTGGGTATGTTCATGCAGCGAAATCGTCACCTCGTCGCCGTTCGGCTGACACACAATGACACGCAGATCTACAAAATCTAGGCTGACTTGTGACCCACCGGGCAAGGTATCGCTCGAAGTGCCGTTCAAGACGACGCGTGTGCCCCATTCGGTGTAGTTTGGGTCATGCGGCAGCAGATAGTAGCGGAGATAGCTCAACAGAACATTGGCTTTTTGCAGCGCGCGGATTGTGTCGCCTGCGTGGTCGAGAGCTGGCAGCATTAGGGTGTCCTCATCAATTTACGCTATCGTAGAGGGAAGCGCGATGGCTGTCAAACGGATGCGTGCTTGACGGATTATGTTATAATCGGACTGTAGTCCGTTTTATTGTGGAGTATAGGCAGATGATGCGTTTTGCGCTGCAAGAAACCGAAATTAAGCCGGGGTTCCTGACCGACGCGCCGTTTCAGCATTTTCCCGCCGATGCCTTCCCGACCATGCACCCGGTGCATTGGCTGCATTCACATTTCGCGGTCGGCGGATGGAGTCCGCTCCAGCGCCTGAGCGGCATGCTCACCGCGCACATGACACAGATCGCGCCGCAAAACGGTTTCACGTGGCATCCGCACCGCGGGCTCGAGATCTACACGTGGATGCTCGAAGGGCAGGTGTATCACGAGGACAGCACGGGCGGCAAAGGGATTCTCGAAACGGGCGATATTCAGCGCATGTTCTCCGGCGACTACATCGAACATCAGGAGTTGAATCCGTTCGATGCGCCCGCCCGCGTGATCCAGATCTGGTTCATCGCTGACCGTCAGCATCGCGGGCTTCCGCCGCATTACCAGCAGTTGAAGCGCGGGGAACTACCTACGCGCACCGTCGGCGACGCGACGGTCTACAGTCTGATCGGCGATGATGCGCTCATGGATTCGCATGTCGACGCGCGGCTGACGGCGGCGCTCGTCCCGGCAAACGGCAGCACGACGGTCGAGAAGCCGCGCGCGTGGGAAGATCTGTTTCTATATGTGACGGACGGGGCAGGCACGGTCAGCTATGACGGGCAGACAACGCCGCTCAAGCAATACGATGTGATTCTCGCGACACCCGACCTCAACGTGGCGACGATCCGCGCCGAAAGCGAGATCGCGCTGCTGAGTTTCTATCTGCCGAAGTTTCTGTAGAGCTAACCTCATCCCGTTTCGCTGCGCTCAACTGCCCCTCTCCAGAGGGCGAGGGGTAAAGGTGAGGCAGTTCGTGTCCCTCTCCCTACGGAGAGGGATGGCTGGCGCAGCCAGCAGGGTGAGGTTGTTTGTTGTAGGGACGCGGTACATCGCGTCCGTCGCTTCCGACCCCACCCCCGCCCTCCTGGGGAGACAGACAGGCCAACCGGTTGGGCCCCCCTTAACCCTCATGTGCGCCCTACAAGACACATGGCTTTGCGAGGTGAGGTTAGTCCTTCATCCAGCCCGGTCCGCGCACGACCTGACCCGGCTTGGCGTCGGTGTGTTCGCCATCGCGAATCACGGGTGTGCCGTTGACCAGCACATGCACCATGCCTTCGGCGAACTGGTGCGGCGCGGCGAAGGTGGCGTGGTCGCGTACGGTCGCAGCGTCGAAAATCGCAATATCGGCGAAGTTGCCGACCTGCAGCGAACCGCGCTTTTGCAGGCGTAGCACACTCGCGGGGAAGCTGGTCAGGCGGCGGATCGCTTCCGGCAGCGGGACTAAGCCCTCGTCGCGCACATAGTGACCCAGCAGGCGCGCGAAGTTACCGTAGGCGCGCGGATGAGGGTTCGACTTGAGGAACACGCCCTCGGGCGACATCGACTCGGCGTCTGAGCAGAAGCTCACCCACGGGAGCTGCACCTGCCGCCGGATGTTGTCTTCCGACATGGTGAAGTACATGGTGAAAATGCGCCCGCCGTCTTCGATGAGCAGATCGAAGGCGGTCTCGATGGGATCCGTGCCGCGCATTGCCGCGACTTCTGCCAATGTCTTCCCGGTCAGCGGCTTGAGCGCCTCAGTGGTGAAGCCCGCCAGCAGAATCTTGTCTGGCCCGTCGGCTTCCAGATACATGTTTTCCCAGCTCAAATCTTCGAGGATGCCCTGTTTGACGCGGGCGCGCGTTTCCGGGTCGCGCAGGCGGGCGAGCAGCGCCGCGTCGCCGCCATCGTGCGCCCACGGCGGAATGATCGCGTTTAAGCCCGTGCCGCCCGCGGGATACATATACATGTCCGCGGTGATCTCCATGCCGTCGCGCCGCGCCTGTTCCACGCGCTCGATCACCTGCGCCATCTTGCCCCAGTTTTTGCGCCCCGCCGCCTTCAGGTGATAGATCTCCGCGCGGATGTTGGCTTCGCGCGAGATCGTGATCAGCTCTTCGAGCGCTTCGAGGAAATGATCGCCTTCGCTGCGCAGATGCGAAATGTACAGGCCGCCGTACTGCGACACGACTTTCGCCAGCGCGATCAGTTCTTCGGTGCTGGCATAGGCGGCGGGCGGATAGATCAGTGCGGAGGACAGGCCGACCGCGCCTTCGCGCATGGCCTGCGCCGCCAGTTCCTGCATGTCTTCGAGTTCGGCGGGCGTCGGCGGGCGATCCTCATAGCCAAGCGCGTGAATGCGCAGCGTCGACGTGCCGACGAACGAGGCAACATTGGTCGAGACGCCGCGCCGCACCAGCGATTCCAGATATTCGCCGAGCGTCGTCCAATCGACCTCATACTGAATGTCGTTGTTGCCGAGAATGCCGCGCGTGCCTGCCGCTTTCATCGCGTCGCTGAGCGGCCCCATCGAGAAACCTTCGCCCAACACTTCAAGCGTTACGCCCTGCCGCAAATTGCCCTGCGAACGGCCATCCTCAATCAGCGATTCAACTGCCCAGCTCAGCATGTTGATGAAGCCGGGCGCAACCGCCAGCCCGTCCGCGTTGATGACCTGCTGGCCGCTCAATGTGCCCGGTGCGCCGATGGCGGTGATCGCCTGCCCGTCAATGCCAATGTCCCCAACGAACGGCGCGCTGCCGCTCCCGTCATAGATCGTCCCGCCGCGAATCACGATGTCATGCATGGCTCTGCCCCCTGTGTGCGCCGGAGATTGTACAATGGGTGATGTTCGGCTCTCAAATACTCAAAAAGGGACGTTATTGGATGAGTGCCCGTGAGAATGTTTTTGACCAGCGCATCAGTTTATTGTGGCTCAACCCGGATCAAGAGATGCCGTCGAGCAACTGGGGGCACACCGCGCCCGACCTCGAACTCGCGGAGATCGCGAAGGCGCTCAGCCTGCATCCGCAGCACACGCAGCGCATCCTCAAGCTGCTGCACAGCTTGACGACCGACCCGGCGGTGATCGAGTACCGCCAAGCCGTGCTGGATGACCTTCTGCACAACCCGGCGTTGGCGAATGGGCTGGAAGATCTGCTCGGCAAAATCCAGACGTTTGACCGCTACGCCGAACTCGGGCGTAAATCCGACGCGTCGATTCATCAGGTGGTCTATCGACTTGGCGAACTGCAAAACTACCTTGACTGCATCGGCACGCTGCGCGGGCTGCTGGACGCCGCCGACCGCAACCTGCATTCGGCGGGGCTGCAAGCGATACGCGCGCTGGCGCGGCGCATCGAAGCGGACGAGACGTTCGGGCGGCTGAAGCGCGAACTACCGGGCATGCTCGCCAAAATCGAGAACATCCACAGCGTCACCATTGGCGTCAACCTCAACAGCGATCTCGCCCCGGTCGGCGCGACGCTGCTGGCGATCAACAACTTCCGCTACAAAGGCTCGGCCTCGTTCATGAGCCGCCTGTTTCGCGGGGACGACAAGCCGGAGACCGAAGGCATCGCGCCGCTGCATGGCACAAGCGGCATGCAGGAAGTGCACACGCTCGACGCGATTGTTTTTCCCGAAGAAGAACGCGCGAAGGCGTCGGCGACGATGATGCTCATGCCGCTGCTCAAAGACCTGTCGCAAATCCTCGACAAGATCAGCAAGCGGATTGTGCAGGGCCTGCGCGACTACATGCAGATCGAGATCGGTTTTCTGCTGCAAATCCGCGAAGACCTTGCGTTCTACCTCGGCGCGGCGCGGTTGATTCAGCGCTTGCGGGCATGTGGACTGCCGCTGTGTCGTCCGACGCTCGCACCGATGGCGGAGCGCGTGGGCGAACTGCAGGATGCCTACAACCTGAATCTCGCGCTGCTCTACAGCGAAGGTCGCACTGTTGATCTGCGTGACCGTATTGTGCTCAATGATGTGACGTTCGGTGAGGAGGGGCGCATTTTCATCCTCACCGGTCCGAATCAGGGTGGCAAAACGGTGTTTTCGCAGGGCGTGGGCTTGGCACAGGTGCTGTTTCAGGCGGGGCTGTATGTGCCCGCCGCCAGCGCGCGCCTCAGCCCGGTCGATGGCATCTACACGCATTTCGCCGTCGCCGAGAAGATCAGCCAGCAGGCCGGGCGGCTCGGCGAAGAAGCGCGCCGCCTGAACGCGATCTTCACGCTGGCGACGCGACACAGTCTGCTGCTGCTCAACGAATCGTTCAGCAGCACGAGTGCGGGCGAAAGCCTGTACCTCGCGCGTGACATCGTCCGCGTGATGCGGCGTCTCGGCACGCGGGCGATCTTCGCCACGCATCTGCACGATCTGGCGGCGGACTGTGCCAACATCAACGCGGAGACGCCGGGCGACAGCGCGGTCGCCAGCCTCGTCTCAGTGATGGTCAGCGAGGGTGATGGTGAGGCGCTGAAACGCAGCTACAAGATCGTGCCGTCGCCACCGATGGGGCGGAGCTATGCCCGCGAGATCGCCGCGCAGTATGGCATCAGCTACGAGCAGTTGACGGCGGCGCTCCAAGCGCGCAAGTTGATCGACGGCGAGGCGTAATTTGCGGGTACAATCGGCCAGACTCCCGTGTTACAGGTCGGTGTTCTAAGGTATGAGGGTGTTGAAAAACCCCTCACCCCCAACCCCTCTCCCACGCAAGCGGGGAGAGGGGCGGCGTTGCAAGGGCGGTTGTCTCCCCTCCCCATTCGGGGAGGGGGCCGGGGGTGGGGTCGGAATCTGACCTTTTTCAACACCCCCTTGTCCCGACAAAAGCCGCTTTCGTAGGGACGAGACATGTCTCGTCCTTAGGATTAACATGCGGTCGTGGGCTTATGCACATAGCAGCAAGATTGAGGTGACCCTATGAAGTTTTCCCGACGCTGGCTCGGCGGATGGATTGCGGTAAGTCTGCTGATGGGAGGCGCAGTCGCCGCGCAGGACGCCCCGACGAGTTTGCTCTTCCGACGGCTGCACCGTGACATCATCGTCAATGCGGACATCTGGTCGGCGCAGCCGGAAATTTTGTCGGCGGGTTACGGCTTCGACAATATCATCGGCGTGGACGGCGGCGAAGCGGAAGTGCGGGCGGCGGGTGGCGCGTGGAACACGGTCGAATGCTCGTCGGGCGCGGACCCGGCGCGCAGCGTATTGACCTCGTCTGCTCCGGCTGACAACCTGACCAACCTGTTTGACCAGCCGACGAGCTACAGCGACGGCTTACCCGTGGTGTTCAGCATGCCCGTGCTGCCGAGCACCGTGAATCACACTGACTTTCTCGTCACGTTGAACACAGGTATGACCGTCGTTCCCGACTCCGCCAGCATTTACCCCAATTGGGAGTTGAACGAACGGCATGTGGTGGTGCTGTTCGGGCAGTTTGGCAACCGCTTGATCAACGGTGAAGCGGGCGCGGAATACGCGGTGCGCGTCGACGTAGTGGCGGATGCGACGCCGCTCACGCTGGTCGCGCCGAGCGGTTTGGTCACCGCGGTCGGGCTGTTCAAAGAGTCGACCCTGTCACCGTATGAGTCCGGGCCGTATCTGGTCGGCGCGAAGCTCAATCGCATTTCGGCGGAGGGCGAGGGCGGCGTGCAGTTCCTTAATGCGAACATGCCGAATGACGGGATCACGCTGTACGGCGCGGAAGCCCAGTATCGATTGCGTTTGTTCACCTCCGGCGGCTTTTCGCCGGATGGTGTGCGCGGTCTGCGACCGAATGCCTACGAAGATCACTTCCGTATTCAGGCGACGCGGGCGAGCGGGCGACCGCTCATGATCGAAGAAGTGGGACTGAACTATACCGTGCGCGGCGGCACCATCCGTGTGATCGGGCTGGCGGATTTGGGACGTGGGCTGGCGTTCACCTTCAGCGGGCATCCGGTGATCGCCTATGATGACTGCTACGAGGAAGATCACGACAACTACATTGACATCATTCTGGCCGGTGATGAAGAGGCGATGCGCAGCATCACCGCGGTGGAAATTCCGGCGGCGGGGGACTATATGCCGTTCTACAACCCCGGTGGCCCCGGCAACAACCCGACGCCCGGCGTGCGCTACACGGCCCCCGGCCCCGCCGACCTGGAACCCGTCATCATCGCGCTGGACGATCCGCTGGTCGTGTCGTATCAGGGGTGAGTCCGCAGGTAATCACGCGGTGTAAGCCCGACAACCGCTTTGAATTCATGCGTGAAATGCGCCTGATCATAATAGGCGAATTCCGCGCTAATGTGCGCGAGGGATACGCCATTGGCCTGCTTCAAAGCGAGGCGGGCGGCTTCGACTCGTTGCAGCCGGGCAAAGTGTTTGGGCGTCATGCCAACATGGATTTGATAGAGCCGCTCAAGCTGGCGCTGGCTGATGTAGAGATCGTCCGCGATGCGCTTCATGTCAAGCTGCCCGGCGTGCTGCTTGATCTGGTAGAGCGAGTGCAGCACATACGGCGAGGCAGTAGGTTGGAGGCGCGCCAACAGCCAGGCTTCCAGCCGGGCGATTTTCGCGGTGAGGGTAGGCGCTTCAGCCATTTGCTCATGCAGCAGGAGGAGTGGACGTTGGCCCACAGCGCCCATGAGTTCCGTGCTGTTCGCCAGTTCGACCAGCGGAATTCCCAGAAACGGATACGCGGCGCCGGGGTGAAAGCGGATACCGAGCACATCGACTGCGCCAGTGAAGCTCATGCGGCGGCTGATTGTGTTCGTGCCATCCAGAAATACGGGATCGGTGATTGGTTGACTATCCAGCGCGAGCCCGCCACCGAAATCGAAGCCTAAGCCGAAGCCGCCGCCGGGATGCATGAATTCTGGCGCGACCTCCAGTGCGGGAGCCCGGCGCATGCCCCAATACGAGGCGATGAAGGGACGCAGCGCGGGCGTTGGTGGCACGAGCACGAAGCCGAGATGGGCTAAACGTTCCTCCGGGCTGACCGGCATCATCTCCCCCCCAACATGTCGGAAATTTACAAGACCGCGCAGCGGCGCACTGCTATCCTAAGCATATCTACATGTGCCTGAAGGAGACAAGTATGCCGCATACGATTGGGATTATCGCCTTTGATGACGTCCTCACCAGTGAAGTGATTGCGCCGGTGGAAGTGTTCGCCAACGCCATTGAGCGCGGCTTGCTGCCGGATGCTCGTGTGCTCCTGATCGGCGTTGAGCCGCAGACGCAGGTGCGCACAGCGGAAGGCATCCGGTTGGCCGTCGACTGCACCGTCGCCGATGCGCCTGACCTAACGGTGCTCATCGTCCCCGGCGCCAATGATGTCGATGCGCTCATGCAGCACGCCGCATTGAACGCCTTCATCCGCAAGCACGCGGACGCGGCTGAGTATGTCGCCAGTGTATGCGCCGGGGCGTTTCTGCTGGGCAGTGCGGGCGTGCTCGACGGCAAACAGGCGACCACGTGGTTCGGTGGGGAGTCCAGCTTGCAGGCGCAGTTCCCGCAGATCAACGTGGTCTTTGATGCGCCCGTCGTCAGCGATCAACGCGTGATTACGGCGAACGGCGGGTTAGTCGCGTATCGCGCAGCGCTCGTGCTGCTGGCGCGGTTGACCTCGGCGGACGCCGCCGAACAGGTCTATCGTGGCTTAGGGATCGATCGCCTGGGCACGTGGGCCGCCATTGTGGAAAACATTGCATAACCTGAGCCAAGCTCAAAATTGGCGTGAAGTGTAACAAGTCCCGGCATTGCCCCTCTCCCAACGGAGAGGGGCAGTTGAGCGCAGAGAAACGGGGTGCGGTTACACTTCCGAATTCGTCTTGATGAAATCGACGAGATCGTCGATGTGCGTGAAGGCCATGCCGGTGACCGTGTCTGCTGCGCCGTAGTAGATGGCGATGCGCCCGGTGTCTGGGTCGTGGAGCGACGCGCACGGGAACACGACGTTCGGCACATCGCCGACGCACTCATACAGCATCTGCGGCGACAGGAGGTACGGCGCGGCGCGGTGGATTACCTTCCACGGCTGGTCGAGGTCGAGCAGGGCGGCGCCCATGCTGTACACGAAGCCATTGCACGAAGTCAGCACGCCGTGATAGATGAGCAGCCAACCCTCGCTCGTCTCAATCGGAATTGGCCCCGCGCCGATCTTCGTGCTCTCCCAACGCCAGCCCTTCGGCTTCATGACGAAGCGATGATTACCCCAATGCACCATATCCGGGCTCTGGCTGATAAAAATATCACCAAAGGGCGTATGCCCCGTGTCGCTCGGGCGGCTGAACATGACGTACTTGCCGTTGATTTTGCGCGGGAACAGCACGCCGTTGCGGTTGTGCGGCAGGAACGCATTTTCCAAGAAGTGGTACTCGTTGAAATCATACGTATAGCCGACGCCGATGGTCGGGCCGTGGTAGCCGTTGCACCACGTCACATAGTAGCGGTCCTCGAGCCAGCAGACGCGCGGGTCGTAGCGGTGCTGAAATTCCGCCAGTTCGGGGTCGCTAAACTTCCACTCAATCGGCTTGGGTTCGATCTGCCAGTTGATGCCATCGTCGCTGCGCCCGGTGTGCAGCGTCATGATGCGGCGCGTGTCATCGACGCGGAAGACGCCTGCGAACTTGCCATTGTGCGCGACGGCGGCGCTGTTGAAGATGCTGTTCGACGTGGGGGTGGCATCACGCTGGATGATCGGGTTGCCGCTGAAACGCCACAGCGGGGCGCTGCTGCCCGCGGGACGGTCTTCCCACGGAATATTGGGGAGTGACTGGCCAACCATTTTGACTTTTGGGGGTGCGGATTGCGTAATCATGGGTATGATCCTACTCTATGAAGGCTTGACAAACTGTTGCTTCAACTCTATCGTAAAAATAGTTTTCGAACAAGTTCGATTCTGTTTGATTGGCCAAATTTGATGCCTAAGAATCCGACGATGCGTGAGATTGCTGCGAAAGCGGAAGTCGCGCTGAGCACCGTCTCCCAAGTCCTCAACAACCGCGCGAATGTCGCGCCGGATACGCGCGAACGCGTGCTGCAAGCCGCGGCTGAACTCGGCTACCGTCCGAAAGTCGCCATTGATGCGCCCTTCGCCGCTACCTCCTCCACCATCGGCTTGATCACGCGCCGCCGCAATCACGAACGCCTGATCGTGAACCCGTTCTACTCGTACATCATTGCCGGGGTGGAGCGGGAATGTCAGCGCCAGCACATCAACCTGATGTACGCGAATCTCGAAGTGGACGAGCGCAACCACGCGCAGAGTCTGCCGGGGATGCTGCTCAATGAACTGGTGGACGGCGTGATCATCGTCGGCGCGTTTCTCGAGGAGGCGGTCGCGGACATCAGCCGCCGCATCCGGCGCAATATTGTGCTGGTTGATGGCTACACGTCGCAAGAGGCGTTTGACAGTGTTCTGATCGACAACTACGCGGGCGCGGTCAATGCGGTGACGCATCTGCTCGATCACGGCCATCGGCACATCGGGTTGATCGGCAGCAGCCCGGATGCGTACCCGAGTGTGCTGGAGCGGCGGCGCGGGTATCTGGCGGCGCTGGCGGCACGGGGGATCGAGCAGACCTATATCGAGGACAGCCCGCGCTTAGAACGGATTGACGCCTATGACGCGGCGCTCCGTCTGCTAAAGCGCTGTCCGCAGATCACGGCGATCTTCGCCATCAACGACGACAGTGCCATCGGCGTGCTGAATGCTGCCCGCGAACTCGGGCGGCGCGTGCCGGACGATCTCTCGGTGATCGGCTTTGATGATATTGATCTGGCGCAGGAAGTCACTCCGGCGCTGACGACGATCCACGTCGACAAGGTGCTGATGGGCACGATGGCGCTGCGGCTGCTGCGTGACCGCATGCACGACTCCGAGCGCGCGGCGATCACGACGACGATCAGCACGCAGTTGATCGCGCGGGAGAGTGTCAAACAGATTTAGCCTCACCCCCAACCCCTCTCCGAGCGGAGAGGGGAGAGGGGAGACAGGGGGGGCTGTTATAGTCCCCTCTCCCCTGGGAGAGGGGATTTAGGGGTGAGGCCAACCAACACCCCACCCCTCCCCGAATTCAGGGAGGGGAGACAGATATCCCTCTCCTTTAGGAGAGCGGCGGGGCTGAGGTTGACTTTTAGGGCATAAAGGATGCTGCGCTAGGCATCCCTACAATTTCGTTTCTTTCTGTTCACTTTAAGGATGAAGAACTTGGCTCAACTGACACTCAACGGGGCATGGACGCTGTACAAACAGGGCGATCCCACGCCCATCCCGGCGACCGTGCCGGGCTGCGTCCACACGGATTTGCTGGCGCATGGCCTGCTGGACGATCCGTTTTACCGCGACAACGAACTGAAGCAGATGTGGATCGGCGAGACCGACTGGCACTATGCGCGGACGTTCACGGTCGCGCCGGAGTTTTTGGCGCATAACCGCGTGTTGCTGCGCTGCCACGGGCTGGACACGCTGGCGACCATCCGCGTGAACGGCGTCGAAATCGGGCGGGCGGACAACATGTTCCGCACGTGGGACTTTGACGTGAAAAGCGTGTTGCAAGCGGGCGAAAACACCATCGAAGTGGCGTTCGCCGCTGCCATGACCTACGCCTGTCAGATGGACGCCGAAAAGGGTGAGTGGCCCGGATGGGTCGAACCGATGCGCATCAACAGCGGCGCGTGGATTCGCAAAGAGCCGTGCAACTTTGGCTGGGACTGGGGTCCGAAGATGGTCACCAGCGGCATCTGGCGCGCCATCGAATTGGTCACCTATGAGGCGGCGCGTTTGTCTGATGTGCTGGTTACGCAGCACCATGACAACGGCGAAGTGTCGCTCACAGTGAAAATTGCGGCAGAAGTGTTCGGTGATGCACCGATCCATGCGGCGGCGCAGGTGCTCAAAGACGGCGCGGCGGTCACGGCGACCATGCCGGTCGTGCTCACCGATGGCGCGGGGTTGGTCACGCTGCGCATTCCCGATCCGCACTTGTGGTGGGTGAATGGTTTGGGCGAACAGCCGCTGTATGAGGTCAAAGTTGGCCTGTTTGACAACGGCGATGGCTTCATCGATACGTGGACGAAGCGCATTGGCCTGCGCACGCTCACGCTCGAACGCCACCCCGACGAATGGGGCGAGTCATTTTACTTTGCCTGCAACGGTGTGCCCTTCTTCGCCAAAGGCGCGAACTGGATTCCGGCCAGCCCGTACCCGTGGGAGCCGCAGTACGCCCTCTATCAGATGCTGATCAGCGCGGCGGCGGACGTGCACATGAATATGCTGCGCGTGTGGGGCGGCGGTGTCTACGAGGATGATGCGTTCTACGCCCTGTGCGACGAGTACGGGATCGCCATCTGGCAGGATTTCATGTTCGCGTGCGGCACCTACCCGACAACCGACGCCGAGTTCATGGCGAACGTCAAAGCCGAGGCGACTGACAACATCAAGCGACTGCGGCATCACCCGTGTATGGCGCTGTGGTGCGGCAACAACGAAATTGAGCAGGGCATGGGCGGGAGCGGCTGGCAGGCCAAGCTGAGCTGGGATGACTACGGCCTGCTGTGGGACAAGCTGCTGCCGGAACTGGTGGCGGAACTCGCCCCGCAGACGGCATACTGGCCGGGCAGCCCGCACACCCCGATTGGCGATCGCAACGATCACATGAACCCCGCGGCGGGCGATACGCATCTGTGGGGCGTGTGGCACGGTAAGCAGCCGTTTGAGTGGTATCACACGCGCCCGGATCGCTTTGTGAGCGAATTTGGCTTCCAGTCGTTCCCCGAGCCCGCGACGGTCTACGAATACACGCTGCCGCAGGATCGCAACATCACCAGCTACGTGATGGAGCACCACCAGCGCAGCGGCATCGGCAACAGCACGATCATTCACTATCTGCTCGACTGGTTCCGCCTCTCCACCTCGTTTGACGGGACGCTGTGGCTCAGCCAGATTTTGCAGGGCATGGCGATGAAATACGCCGTTGAAGGCTGGCGGCGCAATATGCCCCGCTCGATGGGCGCGCTCTACTGGCAGTTGAACGACATGTGGCCCGCGCCGAGCTGGTCGTCGCTGGATTGGAAGGGCAACTGGAAGGCGCTGCACTACATGGCGCGGCGTTTCTTCGCTCCGCTGCTGATCACCGGCGTAGAAGACGAGGCCGGCGGCACGGTGCACATCCACGCGACGAACGATCAGCGTGTGGAAGGCGTGGGCGAAGCGGAATATGTGCTCACGACGGCGCACGGTGAGGTGCTGGAACACAGCACGTTCCCGGTGCGTGTTACGGCTGGAACGACGGCAGTGGTCGGCACCGTTGATGTGCGCCGCTGGCTCGACGCGTATTCGCCGCGCGATTTGCTGATGTGGGTGAGTTTGCGCGTGGATGGTGCGGTCATCTCTGAAGATCTGGTGACGTTCTGCCGCCCCAAGCATCTCGAACTGGCACAGCCGAGCATCACACTGGATGTGCACACGGTCAGCGACGGCGAGTTCGATGTGACGCTGACCACCGACGCGGCGGCGCTCTATGTGTGGCTGGAACTGGCGAACGCGAAGTTCAGCGACAACTTTGTGCATCTGCGCCCCGGCACGCCCAAGACGATCCGCGTGCGCGCGCAGGACGCCGCCGATCTCAAGGTGCGCTCGCTGGTGGATACGTATTAAGCGACCCCACCCCCATCCCCTCCCCGAATTCGGGGAGGGGAGACAGATGAACACTCGCCAAACCGAATTTGTTTTCGTAGGGACGCGATTTATCGCGTCCGCTTTTGTTCATTGCGACCAGTTAGACGCGTACACATGACTTCCGGTTTGCGGTTTCAGGGGGGTGCTTTTCCTCCAACCGCCGGGATCGTGCTATAGTTGCAGCCATTGGCAACCATTGAGCATGGAGCAGCGCATGGATAACCAGCACAAGGGCGCGGCGTGGCTGATCAAAGAACTGTGGGGCTTCGGGCAAGTGCCCCCGGAAGATAACGCGCTCACCTACGCCAAAGCGATCATGGTGTGCGCGTATGGCGATGGCGGTTTCTCACCGGAAGAACGCGCGTGGGTGCTTGGCTACTTCGCCGCGCTTGACTATTCTGAGGCATTTTTGGCGGTGTTGGAGCAGTATGACCCCGCAGACGACGCGCACAAGTTCGCGGCGCTGGTGGATCACTTAGCGTTGACCGCGCAGCCCGACACACGCCTCTCGCTGATCTATGATGGCATTCGCGCGGCGTCTGCCGACAAGATCATCGACGCGGGCGAACTCGCGGCGATCAAGCGGTTGGCCGCGCTGATCGATGTGTCTGAGGAGACGGTCGACGATATCATCAATGCGTATATCACCGAAGTGAACGCGAAGATGGCGCGGATCATGCTGTGTTTCCCGTCAGGGATGCCGTTTTGATACACCCCACCCCCGTCCCCTCCCCGAATTCAGGGAGGGGAGACAGAAACGATTTGCCTGTGTAGGAACGAGGCATGCCCCCCCCCGGCTTGTCCCTACAAAAGCGTCTTTAACGGGAAGTTGTACGCGTTTTGGAAATCCGTTTCGGAGACTGACGGGGGCGTAGGGGCAGACCTGCGTGTCTGCCCGAAAAAGGGCGCACACACAGGTGCGCCCCTACAAGTTGATGCTTAAATTGTTTTGGGACCCCGATTCTGATTTTCTCTTCTACACCTTCACGACGATGATTTCGGTCTGCGGCTTACCGAGCCACTCGTTGCCGTTTTCCGTCACCAGCACATCTTCTTCCAACGACACCAGTCCGTAACCAGGGACATGCACGCCGAGTTCCAGCGTGAAGCAGTTGCCCGCTTCCACGATCCCGAACGGCGTCTGACCGTAGCGTTCCCAGCGTGGCCCGAGCAGTGTCGAGCCGTCGTGCACGGTGCGCCCGATGTGATGTCCGACCGCATGCTGATATTCCGGGTAGCCCGCCGTGACGATGAAATTACGTGCCGCGTCATCCACGACCGCGCCCTGCACGCCCGGTTTGAGCACGTCCCACGCCGCCATGATCGCGCCACGCACCGCATCAAAGGCGTGCTGCACGGGCTGCGGAATGCTCGTTTCGCCGGCGGGCTGCAGATACCACACGCGCTGAATGTCCGAGATGTAATCGTTGAGCACGACGCCCTGATCAATGCGGACGGTGTTCCTCGGCGCGGTGACGTACTCTGCTGACGGCGACACATGCCCCTGCGGCGAGTCCGGGCCGACGGTCACGGTCGGGCAGTAGGCCGTGTCCCATGACGGGATAACACCTTCTTTGGCGTATTCGCCATGGACGTAATTGGCGATCTCAAGTTCGCTCAGGCCGGGCTTCAGATATTTGGTGATGCGCCCGATGATGTCGTCGGTGAGTGCGACGGCGGCGCGAATGCGCGCGATTTCGGCAGGCGTCTTGCGACCACGCAGCGAATTGAGAATGCCTTCCGCCGAGATGATCTGGTACGGCTTGCCCGCGAGATAGCGCTGGAGCGTCAGATACATGCCGTGGGATAGACCATCGGCGGCGGTGTCGCTCTCCGAGTAGTTGACGGCGATTTGCTGGGGCGCGAGGCGATCCAGCACTTCGAGCAGCGCGGGCTGAATGCTCTGATCGTACTTGATGCATTCGTCCCAGCAGCCCATGCGCTCAAAGTTGACAATCTCGTAGCGTCCGGCAATCGCGACTTTGTAGCCGCTCTTGGTGATGAGGAGCGCGGTGTGCCACGTGACGTTGACCGGGCAGATTAGCGGCAGCGCGGGGTCAGCGTTGTGCTCAGTTTCGCGCACAAACGTCAGCCATGCATCGATATTTTTCTCTTGCAGAATGCCAACCGCCTGCTGAATCTTTTCGAGTTGAATTGTATAGTCCATGAGGAGTCCTTTTGGAGCAAAAGCCAGAAACGAACCTCACCCCGGCCCCCTCTCCTCTAGGAGAGGGGTGGCTTACCCGCGCAAGTCCCTCTCTTTTAGGAGAGGGATTTAGAGTGAGGTTGATTGCCTAGTTTACCGCAGCGAACGCGGATCGAAAGCGTCGCGCAGACCATCGCCGAGGAAGTTGATGCCCAGCGTGGTCAGCATGATGAAGAGCGCGGGGAAGAACCAGTAGAAATAGTAGTTGATGTAGGTGTTTGCTTCGCCCATGATGTTGCCCCACGTCGGAGTGGGAGCGCGCACGCCGAGGCCGAGGAAGCCGAGATAAGCTTCGAGCAGAATGGCGGAGGCGACGCCGAGCGTCGCCGACACGATGATCGGGGCGAAGCAGTTCGGCAGCACATGGCGCATGATGATCCGCCACGTCCCCGCGCCAATCGACCGCGCCGAGGTGATGTATTCCTGTTCCTTGACCGCCAGCACGACCGAACGCACGATGCGCGACACGCGCATCCAACTGGTCAGGCCGATGACGAACACGATCACGATCATGGTGCTGCTGTAAGTGCGCCCCATGAAATTGAAATCGGGGAACTGCGTCGGATCCGAGAAGATGCGCAGCGCGATCAAGGCGAGGAACAACTGCGGAATGCTCAGCATCGCTTCGGCGAGGCGCATCAGCAGTGAGTCGATATACCCGCCCAGGTACCCGGCCAAGAGACCGATCACCGTGCCGACGAACATCTGTACGATCACCGCGGTCACGCCGACGAACAGCGAAATCTGTCCGCCATAGACCGTCCGCGCCAGCAGATCACGCCCAATCACGTCCGTGCCGAACGGAAATTCGGATGACGGATACTGGAGCGCACGCGACGGATCATTGAACGTCGAAGCGCGTTCCGGAATGAGGAGCGAGCCGACAAACACGAACGCAAAAACCAGGATGAGCAGCCCCGCGCCCACCAGCGCCATACGATGCCGGCGCAGGCGCGCCATGCTGCGCTGAAAGTTGGACTTGCCTTTGATGTAGGTGTCCAGTTTGGGGACGGTCTGGACCGTTTCGAGATTTTTGACTGTGCTCATGGTGTTCTCCCGTCCCTAATACCGAATCCGCGGATCAAACCACGTATAGACGACATCGGTCAAAATCTGAAACACGACGACCAGTACGCATAACAGCATCAAAATCGCCATCATCACCGGCACGTCGGCGCGTTCAAAGCTTTCGATGAACAGACGGCCCATGCCCGGCCACGCGAAGATGCGCTCGGTCACAACCGCGCCCGCCAGCAGGAAGGGGAGGTCGAGGCCGATCAGCGTGATCAGTGGGAGCGAGGCATTCTTGAGCGCGTGCCGGCGTACAACATAGCTGTCGGCCATGCCCTTAGCGTGCGCGGTGCGGATGTAATCCTGACCGAGCACTTCCAGCATCGACGAGCGGATGAAGCGCACATAGCCGGCCAGTTGAATGGCGACCAGACAAAACACGGGCATGAGCATGTGCACGATAAGGTCGACGGTGGAGCCGTCGCCGGTGCCGCCGATGGGTAAGGCTGGTAAGTCCCACCTCGTAAACTGTACGCCGAATATGTAGATGGTCATCAGCGCGATGAAGAAGATGGGCATCGAGTAGAAGAAGAATGAAACGCCCGTGATGACATTATCAACAAAGGTATATTGTCGCGTGGCTGAGTACACGCCAATGGCCAGCGCCAGAATCAATGTGATGCCGTAGGAGGATCATCAGCGTGAGGGTGGCGGGCAGGCGTTCTTCGATGCGCGTCCACGCGGGTTTGCGCGTGACGAACGAATTGCCGAGATCACCGCGCAGCACGCCTTGGCGGGTGCCGGGCTGCATATTCGTGCCGTCGCCATTCACATCGATCATCTGCCAGTCGTTGCCGATCAGCCACGTGACATACTGCTCAAACATCGGCCGATCCAACCCCATGCGGCGGCGGATTTCCTCACGCTGCGCGGCGGTCGGACGTTGACGCGATTCAGCAAACACCGCCAGCGGGTCGCCGAGGGCATTGGTGAACGCGAACAGGAGGAAGCTGAGAATGAACAGCAGGGGTAAGGCTTGCAGGGTGCGCCGCAGAATATACTGAGCCATGCAGGGAACTTTCGTCTGATCTCATAACATAAAAAGAGTGAGGACGAGTCAGCTTATGACCCGTCCTCACCGCTGAGGCAACTAATTTAGCTCGCGAGCTGCCAGTTCACAATGTCAAACCACGTGTTGCCGACGCCCGAACCGATGCGCGGGGTTTCCGCGAAGCGGCTGCCGATGAACGCATAGTTATCGCCACGCGGGAACAGATTGATCAGCGGCGCGTTGTCGCGCATGATGGTCTGGATCGTGTAGGCGGCATCCAGACGTTCCTGCGGGTCGAGCGAGGTCAGCGTCGTCTGCGCGGCGGCGTCCATTTCCGGGCTGCAGAAGCCGGTGTAGTTCTGGCCACCGGGGTTGGATTCGCTGGGGATCTGCGCGCAGTTCAGCGATTCATACACGGTCACGTTGGCCGGATTGGTCAGCGCGGTGTTGTTGGCGAACTGGGCGATGTCATATTCGCCGACGGCGTTGATGCCGCTGTTCGCCCAAGCACCGAAGAATTCCGAGGCGGGGTAGGCTTCGAGAATCGTGCCGACGCCGACTTCCGCGAGCTGCTGCTGCACGACGGCCTGAATGTTGTTGCGCCAGCCGGCGGTGGTGGTGCTGTAACGCAGGACGAGTTCGACGCCGTCCTTATCACGCGTGCCGTCGTTATTGCTGTCGACCCAACCCGCGGCGTCGAGCAGTGCATTGGCTTGGGCAATGTCGTGCGGGGTCACGCCGAGGTTCGGATCTTCAAACGGCGAACCGGCATAAATGCTGTCGGTGGGGCTGACGGTGCCGGCCAGCAGCGCGTCGGAGATCGCCTGACGGTCGAGCGCAAAGCGGATCGCCTGACGCACGTTGACATCCTGCAGCGCGACATGACCGGCGCGCGGGTGTTCTTCGGTGCGTACGTTCAGCCACAGGCTTTCGATGTAACCACCGAAGACGGTGACCAACTGCACGCCTTCGAATTCACCAACGCGCGGCTTGTCGCCTTCACTGATGTTCGGGACGAAATCGAGCTGGCCAGCCTGAAGGGCGGCGTACTGGGTTTCGGTGTCCGGGAAGAAGCGCAGGACGATGCGGCCAATCGACGGCGCGCCGAGCGCATAGTTCGGGTTGACTTCAAAGGTCATCTGTTCGCCACGACGCCATTCGGTCAGGGTGTACGCGCCGCTGAAGACGGTAGGATCCTGATTTTCTTCGGCGAATTCGATGCTGCCTTCGGCCTCATAAACCGGGCGGAAAATGTGTGCCGGGAGGATGGTGGACAGACCGGGCGAACCGGCAATGTCTTCCGGGAAGGGCTTCGGCGAATTGAAGGTCAGAGTGAAGGTGGTCGCGTCAATCGCTTCCACGCTTTCCACGGCCTCGGCAATCGACGCGCCTTGCAGCATGTTGTTGGCCGGGTCTTCCAGCATCTGGTAGGTGAACACCAGATCGTCCGAGGTCAGCGGAGTACCATCGCTCCACATCAAGCCTTCCTTGAGGTGGATGGTGTAGGTCATGTAGTCTTCGCTGATGCCGCCATTTTCGACCGACGGGACTTCGGTCACCAGCACGGGGACGGCTTCCAGCGTGTCGCTGATGTCCCACAGGCTCGACTGAACGAGGTCATTCGCCCACTGAGCGAACGCCATGCTGCTGTAGAAACCATTCATCGAGTCCGGTTCTTGCGCGAACCCGACCGTCAAAGTCGGCACATCCTGCGCCGCGACCGGGGCGATCATCAGACCCAGCGCCAGCAGCACGAGTGCAGCGAGGCTAACAAACTTCCGTACGTTCATAAGTGATGTTCTCCTTAAATACAGCACAATCACCAACCACACATCTGCGACTTGTAAATAGTGCAACACATCGTTAGTTCAACGCAGTTATGCAATTGTCACGATTTGCGCACCCATTCGGAATTCTATTGCATTCCGTCCCGAAAATGCAAACTTTCTCTAATTGGAATTAGATTATTATTTCACACTTATCTCGGCGTAAAGGTTCATTTACGCCGAATAGACTTTACCAGAGATTGAAGTAGAGGGGATTGGTGAACCCGACTGAATTTAACCTGACCTTCTTTGGATTGTATGTCCCGCGAGCTTTACGGAGTTTCGAGGCCGTGCCGCTCCATGAGTTCTCGGGCGTATAGAACCGACTCGACCGCGCCATCCGCAACGACCTGCCCGGCGTCGAGCACGACGGCGCGCGTACAGAGCTCGGCGGCGAGGCGCATATCGTGCGTGCTGATGAGCAGCGTTTGCTTGGTGAATGACTGCAGCAGCGTGATCAGTGACCGCCGCGCGCGTGGGTCGAGTCCGGCGGACGGCTCGTCGAGCACGAGGAGGCGCGTATCCATCGTCAGCACCGTCGCCAGCGCGATGCGCTTCTTCTCGCCGATGCTCAGGTGATGCGAGATGCGGTCGGCATACGCCTCCATGCTGACCAGACCCAGCGCATGCTGTACCCGGTCCCTAACTTCGTTTTCGGGGAGACCGCGATAGCGCGGCGCGAAGGCGACATCGTCGTAGACGCGCGGTGAGAACAGTTGATCGTCGGGGTTCTGGAAGACCAGCCCGACCCACGCGCGAATCTGCGGGATGCTCTGGTCGGTGAGTGGCACGCCGTTGATGGTGACGCTGCCCGAGGCGGCGCGCAGAATGCCGTTGAGGTGCAGCAGCAGCGTCGATTTGCCGCTGCCGTTCGCGCCGACCAGCGCGACCCGTTCGCTGTGGGCCACGCCGAGCGTGAGGCCGCGCAGCGCCTGCTGCCCGTCGGGATACTGAAACTTCACTTCCCGGATGTCGAGGTCGTTCACAAGCGCACTCCGATTTGAAGGATGAGGACGGTGAACACGGGCAGCGCGCCCAACAGAAGCACTGAGCGGGTGAGCGGCGGCGGTGACTGCCGCCGTGCTTGACCATCATAGCCGCGCGCCAGCATCGCCGCATGGATACGTTCGCTGCGTTCGTAGCTGCGCAGGAATAAATTGCCGACCATGCCGCCCGCGATGCGCGCGCGCCACAGCAGCGACCCGCCCGACCCGCCGCCCGACCGCGCCGCCCGCGCCCGCAGCAGGCGTTCGGCCTCGTCTTGCAGCGTGTCGAGGTAGCGGTACATGAAGCCGACGATGGCGGTGAGCGTCGTCGGGACGCGCAGACTGTCCAGCGCCCACAGCAACTCGGTGAACGGGGTGGTCAGGCCGAGCAGCAGCGTCACCTGCACGGACAGCCAGCTTTTGAGCACGATCCCGGCGAAGCGCGCCAGGCCCGCGTCGGTGATGGGCAGTCCGGCGATCAGCGGCTGTCCCGGCGTGGTGAACATGAGCGTCGCCGCCGCGAGGGTGAAGGGCAGCGCCACCCCCGCCAACCGACCGAGCCGCCACACGCTGACCTGCGCGACCCCGGCGAGGCTGCCAATCAGCGTCCAGAGCAGCGGGTAGGCGATCCAGCGGCCATCCGGCGTGACGACAATGCCAACCACGAGCACAAGCGCGACGACGACCTTGACGCGCGGATCAAGGCGATGCAGCGGACTGCTGCCGACTGCACCCTGCAAGGCAGATAACGTTCGGTTCATGCGGAGGGTTCGGTATCAGCGGGACGCGACTTCACGGTGAGTCGGGCTGCGCCATAGCCGATGGCGGCGACAATCAGCACGCCGATGACGCCCGCGGCAACCGTGGTCAGCGCCTCATTCTGGATAAACGGAACCGTGTAATCGGGCAAAACGGTGTACATCGGGTCTTGCGCTTGCTCGCTGAATCCCTGGTCTTCGGCGACACGTTCCAACCCGTCCGGCTCGGGACTCGCCAGCGGCGACGCGAACGCGACTAGCAGCGCGATCACCAGTCCGACGGCGACCCAGCGCGCGCCTTGGGCTGGCGCAGCCTGCTTGAGCAGATCGGGGCGCGTCTGCTGCACAAAAGCGAGCGCGGCGACTGTGATCAATGCTTCGCCGAGGCCAATCAAGACATGCACGCCGAGCATCGCCGGGAGCGCGAGGCTCAGCGAGGCCGTGCCGGACACGCCGAGTTCCAGCGCCGTTGCGGCGGCAGCGCTCACCACGCCGAGCCACGCGCCGACGCCTGCGCCAATCAATGTGGAGAGTCCCGCGCGGCGCAGCAGCGTATAAACGGTGTAGCCGACTAAACCGCTCATGAAGCCCATATTGACGACATTGAAGCCGAGCGCCAGCAGCCCACCATCCTGAAACAGCAGCGCCTGCACGCCGATCACGCTGGTCATGACGACGACCATCGCCCACGGGCCGAGGAAGACCGCCACCAGCGTACTGCCGAGTAAATGCCCGGACGTGCCGCCCGCCACCGGAAAGTTGATCATCTGCGCGGCGAACACGAAGGCCGCCAGCACACCCATCAGCGGGATTTGCCGTTCGCCGAGCTGCGTTTTCGTCTGGCGCAGCGCGTAGCCGAGCAGGAGGATGAGCAGCAGCCAACCAACGGCGGAAACGGGTATACTGAGCAAACCATCAGGGATGTGCATAGCGACGATGGGGGGCATTCAGCAGCCTTTGTGTAAGAAATTACATCTGCAAGAAGTTACACTATTGTAGCGCATGCCCGTTGTTCGGCAATCGGTCGAACCACCAGCCTGTGCCCGCAAGTTTTTGTCAGTTCTGACGAATGGTAGGGGAGCGCCCCGAAACTGCTTGAACTGTGGAAGAGAACGATGAAAGGTGCAGAGATGGATGTGATTGAGCAGGTCAAAGCGCAGGGGGAGCGTGTAACCCTGCCGCGCCGCCTCGTGATCGAAGCGCTCGGTCAAGCGCACGACCACCTGACCATCAGCGCATTGCAGCGGCACATTCAGGCGGAACATCCCGATCAGCCGATGAGCGACACGACCATCTACCGCGTGCTTCAGTGGCTTAAAGCGATCGGTTTAGTGTCGCAGACCGACATGGGACAGGCGGGCACGGTCTACGCGCTGATCGACCGCCCGCAGCACCATCACCTGATCTGCCTGAACTGCGGCGGGACGATCACGATTGACGACGCCGTCTTTGAAGCGCTGCGCGCGACGCTGTCCGCCCAGTATCACTTCATGCCGCGCATCGATCACATGGCGATTTACGGCACCTGTGAGCGCTGTGCCGATGGCGACAACAGCTAGACGGCGATCCGTTCGCGCTGGCCGATCACCTTGACGGTGAAATCCTTGTGCGGGCCGGGGATTGGCGCGATCTGCGTTTTGAGCTGGTAATCTGGCGTGGGCAGCGCGAGCTCGACCGAGTGCACCAGCGTCGCCATGACAAGCATGATCAGCGCCTCGCCCATGCCCGCGCTCAAGCACGTGCGTGAACCGAGACCGTAGGGCGCGAAGACACCGGAGCGCTGATGTTCGCTGCGCGGCTCGAAGAAGCGTTCGGGGTCGAATTTGTAGGGATCACGGTAAACGTCTGGCAAAAAGTGCGTGACGCCCGTCGCGATGAAGACCAACTGCCCCGCCTCAATCGTGTGCCCGCCGAACTCAAACGCCTTGGCGATATAGCGCGGCAGCGCCCCGGCGACCGGGTACATGCGCAGTACTTCCATGCACGCCCCGTACAACCAGCGCATTTTGCGCAGCGCGTTGAGCGTGAAGTCACCCTCGGCGAACACCGCGTCGACTTCTGCGCGCACTTTGGCCAGCAGTTCCGGCGACCGCAGCAGTTCGTAGAGCAGGTATCCGCTCAAGCGCGGCGCATAAGCGACGCCGTTGACGAACGGCAGATGCACATAGGCGAGCAGATCATGCCCGCGCAGCGGCTGCCCGTCGAGCGCCGTGCTCTTGAGCAGCAGATCGACGTAGTCGTCGTTCGCGCCGGGCTGCGCGGCATGCTGATCGACAATGCGCTGGAGGAATGCCTCAAAGCGCCGTTTCGCGCGCTGATAATCCGGCAGTTTGAGCAAAAACGCGGGCTGGAAAGCCACCCCCGACCCGATGAGACGGTTGGTGAAGAAGATGATCGACGCCAGTTCATCGCCGACTTCGGTGTTTTCGGCGGAACGGCTGATGATCTCGATACACAGGCGCGTCATGACCTCCTGCACGCGCACCGCTTGCTCGGGCTGCCAGTTGGCGGTCGTCGCGCGGATTAATTCGATGGCTTGCGGCAGATAATCAGCCAGCGTGTCGCGGGAGAGGCGCGGCTTGATCATCCGGCGGTAGTAGCTGTACTGCGGCTCGTCGAGCGTGGGCAGGTAAATATCGCTGCTCGTCTCTTCTGCCAGTTTGCCGTAGATCGGGTTGAGCTGGAGGTAGTCTGAGCCGAGATTGATGAGCAGGTGATTGGCATCCAGCCCGGCGAGAATCGTGATCTCGCGCCCCGGCACGCGCACGCGGTAGACCGGGCCGTACTCGTGATAAGCCCGCGTCATAAAGCCGATGGCGTCGCTGGTCAGTGACAGGGTGTTGCCGAGAAACGGTAAGCCTTTGACGAGGGGAATCGCGTGCGTCATAGTGTCCTTTTGAGCCGCAAAGTCAGGCGTTAGCTGTGTTCAGTTGTCGAATGAATGCGTTCAGTTCAATGCATTATACGAGGATTATGTTTTGCGTGGGGAGGAGTCGGGGCACACGACCGTGCGCCCCGACGAAGGTACTAACCCGTCACCGTGCGCAGATGGAATGATTTCGGGCGGGTGAAGCTGTCGAAGCCGAGAATCGACAGCGTGCAGCCGCGCCCACTGTCCTTGATGCCCGTCCACGCGAGTTCGGGGTCAAGGTAGTCGCAGCGGTTCATATACCACGTCCCCGTGTTGACCTGGTCGCCGATGCGCAGCGCGGCGTCCACATCCTGTGTCCAGATCGACGCCGTGAGGCCGTAGTGCGTATCGTTCATCAGCGCGACCGCTTCGGCGTCGTCCGTGACGCGCATAATGCCCATGACCGGGCCGAAACTCTCCTCGGTCATGATGCCCATGCTGTGATCCACGTTGACGAGGATCTGCGGTGCGACGTAGGCGGTTCCGAGTTGATCCGCCGGGAACAGCGCGGGATCGATCAGCGCCTGCGCGCCCTGCGCCACCGCCGCGCGGATGTGTTCGCGCACGGCATCGGCGGCGCGCACGCGCACGACCGGGCCAAGCGTCGTCGCCGGGTCAAGCGGGTTGCCGAGCACATAGGTTTTGGTCAGGTCAACCACGCCCGCTACGAACTGATCGTAGACATCGGCATGGACGTACACGCGCTGGATGCCGCAGCACGATTGCCCGCTGTTGAACAGCGCGCCATCGACCACATTTTCAATAGCGTGCGCGAGGTCGACATCCGGGCGGATGTAAGCGGGGTCGCACCCGCCGAGCTCCATGCCCGCCGCGATGAAGCGTCCGCTCGTGGCGGCTTGCACGGCGTGCCCGCCCGCGACCGACCCCGTGAAAGCGACAAAATCGACGCGCGGATCGTCGATCATGCGGGCGACATCGTCATGGCTGGCGTGCAGATACTGGAACACGCCTGCGGGCAGTCCCGCCGCGCGGAACGCTTCCGCGAACCGTTCCGAGACCAACGGTGACTGATCCGAATGTTTGAGGATGACGCTGTTGCCCGCCAGAATGGCCGGAATCACCGAGTTGACCGTCACGAGATACGGGTAATTCCACGGCGCGAGCACCAGCACCACGCCGACCGGCTCGCGGCGGATAAAGCGCTGGAAGCCGTCTTTAGGCTGCGTCGGGATGTCGCTCAGGGTTTGCGGCGCAATGCTGATCATATGGTGGCCGCGTTCCTGAAAGCCGCGCTTGATCTCGAACGGGCTGTAGCGGATGGGACGCCCGATCTGCATGGTGATTTCCATGCCGATCGCGTCGGCGTTGTCGACCATATAGGTCACGGCGCGTTCGCAGATCGCCATGCGGTCGGCCAGCGGCGTGTGCTTCCACGCTGCTTGCGCCGCGACCGCCGTGCTTAAAGCCGCGTCGATCTGCTGCGCGTCGGCTAGCTCTCGTTCGACATAAACCGAGCCGTCAATGGGTGAAATCGTTGTCTGTAGGCGCGCCATGATCTACTCGGGCGTGGTATAGGCGGAGGTGATTCCGCCATCGACCAGAAAGTTCGAACCCGTCACGAACGACGCTTCGTCCGAGGCGAGGAACAGCGCGGCGTTGGCGATTTCCGCCGCTTCGCCGAAGCGCCCCATCGGGATGTGCACGAGGCGGCGCTGCTTCTTGGCGTCGGTGTTCAGGTACTTCATCAGTAGTTCGGTGCGCAGCGGGCCGGGGCACAGCGCATTCACGCGGATGTTTTCGCGGGCGTGGATGGCCGCGAGTTCGCGCGTCATCGACAGGACCGCGCCCTTGCTCGCCGTATACGCGAGCTGGGGAGTCGCCGCGCCGAGCGTCGCCACGAACGACGCCGTGTTGATCACGCTGCCGCCGCCCGCCCGCCGTAGCGCCGGGATGCCATACTTGCAGCCCAAAAACACGCCTTTGACGTTGATCTGAAACGTGAGATCCCACACATCTTCGGTCGTATTGACCGAGTCATCGTCGTCACCGTGGCTGATGCCCGCGTTGTTGAACAGCACGTTCAGCTTGCCGAACGTCGCCTCGGCGGTCTGCACCATCCGTTCGCAGTCGGCGGCTTTCGACACGTCTGCGCGCACAAACACGGCCTTGCCGCCCGCCGCTTGCACTTCGCTGACGGTCTTTTGGCCACCTGCTTCATTGACGTCCACGACGACGACCGCCGCGCCTTCTCTGGCGAACACCAGCGCGCTGTGATAGCCGATGCCGCTGCCCGCTCCCGTAATCAATGCCACTTTATCTTGCAAACGCATCTCAAATCCCCTTCGGTGCTGTGCTGTGTAAATGCATCATCTGGTCATGCTTGTTGATTGCTGTCGGACGGAACGCTAAATCTGCTCGAAATACCGTTTACGTTCCCAATCGGTGACCCATTTGTGGAATGCGGATACTTCCGTCCGGTAAAAGTGAGTATAGTGATCGACCACGTCTGCCCCAAAAACGCGCTTGGTGAAGTCGCTGGCCGCGAACAGATCGACGGCGTGCTCCAGCGTGTAGGGGACGCGCGGCAGCGTTTGCGCCTCGTAGATATTGCCCTCGAAAATCGGGGGCGGCTCAATCTTGTTTTGGATGCCGTCTAAGCCGGAGGCGAGCGCCGCGGCATAGGCGAGGTACGGGTTGCAGTCCGCGCCGGGGATGCGGCATTCGATGCGCAGGCTGCTGCCGTGCCCGACCACGCGGAAGCCCGCCGTGCGGTTGTCGTAGCTCCACGCAATACGCGTGGGTGCCCAGGAGAAGTCAATGTAGCGCTTGTACGAGTTGACGGTCGGCGCGTAGAAGACCATCACTTCGGGGACGTGCGCCATCCACCCGCCCAAGAACCAGCGGAACACGTCGGATCCCTCGACGGGGCCAAGTTTGGTATCCCCGATAAAGGCGTTGGCGTCGTTCGCCCACAGGCTGAGGTGGATGTGCGAACTCGACCCGGCGGTCGCGTCCGGCGTCGGCTTGGCCATGAAGCTGACACTCATGCCGAGCCGTTCCGCCAGTTCCTTGAGGCACTGCTTGAACACGATGTGCCGATCCGCCATCGTCAGGCCGTCGGCGTAGCGCACATTGAGTTCGTGCTGACCGTGTCCCCATTCGCCCTTCGAATTCTCAATCGGCACGCCGGAATACTTCAGATGCCGCCGCGCTTCTGCCGTAAATTTTTCCTGCCGCGTCCCTTGCAGCATGTGATAATCTTCGATGTACCAGCCGAGCGGCTGTAAATGGTTGTATTCTTTTTCCGCGGCCTTCCGATAAGAATCCTCATAAGCGTAATATTCGAGTTCCGACGCCGCCATCACCTGATAACCGCTCTTCGCCGCCGTGTCGAGCTGCTTACGGACAATCGAGCGCGGCGCGACGGCGATATAGTCGTGCGTCTTCTCATCTTTGACATCACACAGCACCATCGCCGTTTTGTCCAGCCAGGTCGCGAGGCGGAGCGTATCGAGGTCGGGCACAAGATGAAAGTCGCCGTAGCCATGTTCCCAGTTGGCGAAGCTGTAGCCGCGCACCGGGTCCATCTCCATGTTGGTCGTGAGCAGATAATCGCAGGCGTGCGTCCCCGCGCTGGCGATCTCCTGAATGAAGAATTCGGCGTCGATGCGTTTGCCCATCAACCGCCCAAAGTGATCGGTGAAGCCGAGCACGACGGTTTCGACTTCATGCGCATCGACGAGGTCGGAGAGAGCATCCACTGTCAGCATTCCATGAATCTTGGTCATGCGTCCCCTGTTCTGGTGTTGGGTTGTCTGGTGAATGGGTGAACAGTTTATGCCTTTTGGCAGAAGTTGCCAAAAATCGCCGCAGACACCCGGGATGGTGGTCTGGCGGAAAGGCGCGACTCGGGCATAATCAGCCGACTGGATTGGAGAACGAAGTGAGTTGGGGAATGTCAGACAGCTACGCTGAGATTAAGCAGGCGGCGCTGAACGTGCTGCTGCACAACGGGCAGGGCGATCATGCTGGCCTGCCGCGCGTGGCGGGGTGGGGCTACCCTGAGCCGTACACCCGCG
This sequence comes from Candidatus Flexifilum breve, assembly GCA_016717205.1. Taxonomy (GTDB): domain Bacteria; phylum Chloroflexota; class Anaerolineae; order Aggregatilineales; family Phototrophicaceae; genus Flexifilum; species Flexifilum breve. The sequence continues at coordinate 1,156,281 of JADKGC010000001.1, read as the reverse complement.
ACCTGATGATCGCGAGTCTGGGGATGCTGGTGAGTGGAAACAGCGTGCTGATCGACTCCCTGCGCCGCGTGCTGGCCACGTTGGCGACGAACCAAACGCCGCTCGGACTCATGCCCGGGTTGGCGCACGACCCGCGCGATCTGGGATCGAGCGACACCACCCCGCTGTTTCTGATCGGGTTGGCTTTGTATCGCGAGTTCACCGGCGAGGCCGACTTTCTCACCGAGGCGGCGGTCAAAGCGCTGATATGGCTGCAGTATCAGAGCCCGGATGGCAGCGGTTTGATCGCGCAACAGCCGACGAGCGATTGGCGCGATGAGCAGTGGGTGTTGGGCTATGGGTTGTTCGTCAACACGCTGACTTACACGGCCCTGCGCCTGTGGCAGCGCGACGCGGAGGCCGACCGGTTGCGCGATCTCATCAACCAGCCGATTGTGCGCGCCGGCTGGAAAGACGCGCATGTGCACGAAGGGTTGGCAATTCCGGACAAGCCCTACTACGCGCTGTGGGCGTATAAAGTCCACAGCAGCGAGCGCTTTGACCTGATCGGCAACTGCTGGGCGATCCTCTCTGGCGTGGCGACGAAGGAGAAGGCGAACGCCATTATCAACTGGGTCGAGGCGGAATGCGCGGCCATGCGGGGGCGCGGCGAACTCGTGGTCGACCTGCCGCCGTGCCTGTTCCCCTACATCCAGCCGACCGATCCCGATTGGCATCCCCGCTACGCGCAGTTCAACCTACCCGGCGAGTATCACAACGGCGGCTTGTGGCCGTTCGGTATCGGCCTGTATATCGCGGCGCTGGTGGCGGCGGGACGCGTCGAATTGGCGCGGGCCAAGCTGGTTGCGCTGATTGAGCTGCTGCGCCCCGCGCAAGACCCGCACTTGGCGTTTGGCTTCAACGAGTGGTTGCGCGCGCAGGATGGTGCGGTACGCGGTCAGGACTGGCAGACGTGGTCGGCGGCGCTGCTGCTGTACGCGGTCGCGGCGGTCGAAACCGGAGCGACTCCCGGCTTCGACCGCCTTCGGGGTTGGTAAGCGTTACGCCGAGACTGGCACGACCGGATCGGCGATGGGGGTGCTGGTCTTGTGCGGCTTGAGCACGAACACGAACATCGCGACCGTGAACAGTGCCATGCCGCCCCAGAACAGGAACGGGACGCTTGCCCCAAGCGGCACGAGGCTGTTACCGAGCGCGGGCGAGAACGCGCCGCCGAGGTTGCGGATCATGGTGGCGAAGCCGATGGCCGTCCCGGCGTATACACCCGTGAGACCATCCACTTCGAGCACGCTGGCATTGAGAATGGCCATGAACGAGTCGAAGACCAGCCCGGTGATAGCAATCGTCACGACGATCAGCGAGGTATCGATCACGCTCAGCGAACCGATGCCCGTCGCGAGGACGGCGGCGCCAAAGATCAGGAAGCTGCGCCGCAGCCGGAAGCGATCTGACAGAATCGAGAGCGGAATGACCGCGCACAGGCTGGCGAGGAAGAACGCCGCCAGCGCCTGATCCGCATCCAGCGGCTGCCAGCCAATCGATTTGAGGTAGGTCGGCAGGTAGCCCGTGAAGCCCGCGAAACAGGCGTTGATCCCCAACCCGCCGATGCCGAGAATCCACACATTGCGCAGCCGCATGACAAAGCGCAGGCTGTCCATGAACGAGACGCGCGGTGCCGCATGCGCGGCGTCGCGCCGGGTAACTGGATGCACCAACAGCCAGAGCAGGCTCATCACGATGGCGACGATGCCGTAGAAAACCAGCACCTGCCTCCAACCGCCGAGCGTCGGCGCGATCACGCTGGTGCTGAGCAGCGGACCGAGCATCAGCCCAGTCGCGAAGCCGGACGAGATCACGCCGGAGGCCATGCCGAGCTGATGGGGCGGAAACCACTCCCGCGCCACTTTGAAGAGGATGACCGGGATGATCGCGCCGAAAATGCCGAAGACGAGCGTGGTCAGCAGCAGCGCGCTGAAATCCTGCGCGAAGGCGCGCGTCAAGCCGAAGATGCCCGCGCCTAAACAGCACGCGAACAGCGTTGCCCGGCTGCCGAAGCGGTCGCCGAGCGTTCCGCCGATCAGCGCGAAGAAGATGCCGATGAACGAGCCGACGCCCCAGATCAAGCCGACTTCGACCAGCGTCAAATTGAGGTCAGCGGCGATGCTCGTGAACAGCGGCGGCAGCGACATGGCGGGCAGCGTGACGACGAAGAGGGGCGTGAGAGCGCACAAGAGCAGAATAACCCAGCGATAAGCACTGCGAGTTTGATAAATAGCGAGCGGATTAGTCAACATGATGATCCAGAATCGTAAGTGAGCGCGGAGGATTATAGCCTTTGCGCTGCTGGAGAGCAATCCTGAATAGTCCTTTGTGACCCTTATTCGCCCGCTGTCCCCAAGGTGTCGAACGTGCGCCCCACGGTGAGTGCCAGCCGCACATCGGTCTGCAAGCCCGCATAAACACCATCAGGTTCAGCATTGAGCGCATCAATCGTTTTGCTGAAGAAGCTGCGCGCGGTCGCCGCCAGCGTGATATCGAGCACCTCGGCATCGGTCAGCCCAAAGCTGCGCAGGCTGTCCACATCGGCCTGTGTAATGCTGCCCGACGCGGCGATGACTTTCTCCGCGAAGGCCATGATGGCGACTTCCTCTTCAGTCAAGCCCGCCTGCTGATAGTTAGTGGCAATCTCGGTCAACTGCACCTCGTCGACTTCCCCTTTTTTGAGCAGCACATTGCCATGCGCCAGCATACAGTAAGTGCCCTGCAGGCGGCGGGCGGCGGCCAGCGTGACCAATTCGTAGCGGCGCAGCGTCATGTTGGTGCGAATGGACGTCAGCAGCGTCTGCCACGCCTGATAGACTTCCGGGCGGTGACTGAAGACCTTCAGGTAGTTGGGAATATACCCGGTGGCTGACTCCGCCGCGTCGTACTGCTCTTTGAGCAGCCCGGTCGCTTCATCACGGGGAACAGGGGTGATATAGGGCATCAGGTTTTACCTTTCTGGTGGACAATGCGCCTAGGATACGGCACGCTGCGGCGCATTGTCATCAATCGAAAGGCGGGAATTTAGGGGTAGGGTGGTGCGCAAATGGAAGGAAGGGGAGGCCACCCCACCCCCATCCCCTCCCCGAATTCAGGGAGGGGAGCCAACAGCACCTAGCAAGCCGAAAATGTCTTCGTAGGGACGCAATTCATTGCGTCCGCTGATTCACCACACCCCTGGCCCCTCTCCTCTTTTCGGAGAGGGGAGACGTGCAAGATTCCTAAGAGGCTTGTTCGGTACGGTTGAATGGTTTTCTACGCTTCAAAAAGGGCAATGCTGGTTCACCCCTCTCCCCCAACCCCTCTCCCACGCGAGCGAGGAGAGGGGAGAAAACGCTCTTTTCTGTCTCCCCTCCCTGAATTCGGGGAGGGGCCGGGGGTGGGGTCGGGCCATGTGAGTATCGGACAAGCCTATTTAGGGGTGAGGTTAATTTCCTGTCCAAGTCTTCGCTAAGGCGACGGCCGCCGAGACGGGCAGGCCGCTCAACGCGCTGTCCGCGCCGATGCGTTCCGCGAGCGGCTTGAGCGCGGCGGGGATGGCGTCCTGCGCGCTCAGCAGGTCGATCACGTCGCCGAGCGGCGGGTTTTGCGTCAGCAGATCGGGCTGCAAGGCGAGCGCGGCGCTCAACAGCGCGTCAATCGTCGTATTCGCGCCATGGCCGTTCAGCTTACCGCCGAGCAGCGTAGTGAGCGCGTTCTTGGCCGGGTCGGGCAGCGCGTCATACACCTGATTCGCGCCCTGCGACCATGAGATCAACTGCAGCAGGCGCTGTGCGGTCGCGCCGTCGCCGAAAATGTGTGTATCCATGTTGGACAGTGCCTCGCCCAACGCCTGCGCGCGGGCAATTTCGATGGCCTGCGTGGTGTCGGAGGCCAGATGCGCCAGTTCCAACTGCTGACCGAGGCCGTCGTAGCTGGCGAGGGTTTCCAGACGGGCGCGTTCGCCGTCGGCTTCGGCGACCATCTTCTGCCGCAGCGCTTCCGCTTCCAACTGCAAGACCTTGATGCGTTCCAGCGCTACCTGCACTTCGGCGAGGCCGGATGCGCTCTGGCGTTCGCGTTCACTCTGCGCCGCCAAGCGCGCGACTTCGTACTCCGCTTCGGCGCGTGCCCGCTGGATTTGCACCTGCCAGCCCGTGAGCGCGGTTTCGAGTTCGGCCATCTCCGTGCGGCGCTTGCTCTCCAGTTCGACTTCGTGGTCGCTTTCCAACTGCTTGCGCCGCGCTTCGTATTCGAGGTTGAGCAGTTCGAGCTCGCCTTCGCGCCGCGCCACCGTCTGGTCAATCGTCGAGGTGGCCGCTTCCAGCACCTGCTGGCGGGCGAGGTCGGCTTCGATGCGCTGGCTTTCGGCGGACAGCTTGCGGATGATCGCTTCGGAGATCTGGATCTGGCGTTCTTCGTCAGCAATGGCGAGGTCGCGTTCGACCTGCAGCTTTTCGAGGCGGAGTTCTTTCTCAGTCTGTTCGCGCAGCAGCAGTTCGAGGCGTTCGTTGCGGATGCGTTCTTCGATCAAGGCGCGTTCGGCGAGGATGCGGGCACGTTCGGCTTCCTCGCGCTTTACTTCCTGCTGCACCTGCGCTTCGGTCTCTTCGGTGGCGCGCACCACGGTGATCGTCTTGAGGCGTTCGGCGCGTTCTTTCTCGATGGCCTCTTCAATCGCCATGCGTTCGCGTTCGACGTCGGCGTCCTGCCGCGACCGTTCGAGCGTCCCCTGCTTTTCGAGTTGATTTTTCTCACTCAGCGCCTTTTCGATGATGGCCGCGTTAGTGCGGGCGACCTGCGCGCCGAGCACATCATCGGTCGAGAATTCGCCCTGCGTTTTGGGGCGCAGCGTGATGATGCTCACGCTTTCCAGCACGATCCCGTTTTCGGCCAGTTCGTCGCGCAGTCGTTCTTTCAGCGCGGCGATGAAGTCGCGGCGTTTTTCCATCAACTGCTTGAGTTCCAGCCCGGCGGCGACATCGCGCACCACGCCTTGCAGTTTGGGGTCGACGATGCGGCGGATCGCGTCGGCTTCACCGCTTCGCCGCTGATGGTGCGCGCGGCCACGCTGATACTGGCCGGGTCGCTGCCCACCTTGACGAAGAAGCGCGCCTCAAAATCGACATACTGCGGGTCAACCGTCACCAGCGGCTCGTCGCCCATCTTCTTGACGGACGCGGTCACCGTTTCCAGCGAGACCCACTTGAGGCGGTGCAGAAAGCCGAAAACCCACGCCGCACCGTTCACCACGACCAGCGGTTCGCGCTGGCTGCCGCCTGTGCGGACGAAGGCTGTCCCGGCGGTCGTCTTGATGTAGTGACGCGAATACAGGCGCAAGATCAGCCAGATCACGGCGAGAATCGCGACGATGATGATAATAATCGTAAGAATATCTGAGAACGACATGGCTGTTTTCCTTCCCCCTACGGCTTGATCGAGCGCCGCAGCGTAGAGACTTCTTCACTCAATTGACGCAGCATGGCACGCAGTTCGCTGACTTCGTTCGCGCCGCCGGAGGTGGGGCTGATCGCGCCTTCGCCCGCCTGGATAAATTGGCTGATCCAGCCGTCGACCGTCGCCCGCTCCACGCCGAAGCGCAGCGCGACGGCTGAGGCGGACGTTTCGCCGCGAATGATGCTCAAAATCGCGTCAACTTTGTCGGATTGGCGGATGCTCCCGCTGCCGCGTGGCTCATAAGCGGCTTCACGCGCGCCGCTCGTCGTGGGGGCGAAGCTGGAACGCGCATTGAGCACGCTGCGCCGCCGTTCGCCGCGACCGGTGCGCGGGTCGATGAGGACGCCGTACTCGCGTTCCGCTTGGTCGGCGCTGATGTATTCGTTGCGCACGTCGCGCTCAACTTCTTCGACGGGGCGCGCCATGGGATCGCCGTAGCCGCCGCCCGTCCCGGTCGCCATGCGCGCGACTTCGCCGCGCTTGAGCTTGTAGCGCGCTACTTTGCCGAAGACTTTTGATGAGCCGTCAGCGTGGAACATCTCCATGTAATTGCGCGACCCCTGCTGGCCGTTCTTCATGCCCCACGGCAGGAACTTGTGCCGCCCGAACGTCCCGGTGACGATGGCTTCGTCCGCCGTGATGCGGTAGTCGCGGAACACGCCGCGCCCGCCGCGATACCGTCCCGCGCCGCCGTCGGCATTGTTGAGCGCGAACTGGTCGACCATCACGCCGTAGCGCGTTTCGCACACTTCAACCGGGATGACGTAGGTTTCGCCGTCGCCGATGCAGAACATGGCGTTCTCGCCATCGCGACCGACCGCCGCGCCCCACCCGCCGACCTGCGGTTCGACGAGGATGAACAACTCGCCCGTGTCCGGGTGCTTGCCGCTGATCACCGTGCCGCACACGCTCAGGAAGTGCCCCATCGTCAGACGTTCCGGCACGTAGGGCGCAAGCGCCTTCCACACGAGATCCGCGCCAAACTCCATAACTTCCCAGTAGGTCGAGGTCGGAGCGGGGCGGCTGGCGGTCGCCATCGTCCCATCCGGGCAGATCACGCGCAGCGGGCGGAAGCAGCCCTCATTGGCAGGAATTTGCGGGTCGGTCAGCGCCTTGAAGAGCACGCGCACCGCCGACTCTAAGCCCGTGCGCCCGCTGTTGATCGGCCCGGCGACCTGCGCGTGCGTGCCCGTGAAGTCGCAGATGAATTCGTCGTCGGTCACGGTGACTTTGACGCGCATTTCGAAGGGGCCGGGGTCGATGCCGTCATCGTCCACATAATCGACCGCTTCGTAGACGCCGCGCGGGATACGCTTGAGCGCCTGCCGTGTGAGTTCTTCGCCGTAATCGAGCAGCGATTCGACGCCGTGCAGCACCGTCTCCACGCCGTAGCGTTCGCACAGTTCGATATAGCGCAGCTCGGCGAGGCGCAGCGAGGCCGCCTGCGCGTTCATATCGCCGATGCTCATGTCCGGCGTGCGCACGTTCGCGCGGATCAGGTCGATTAAGCCGGGGACAACTTCACCTTTGATGTACAGCTTGATGCACGGGAACTGAATGCCTTCCTGCCACACGTCGGTGCTGTCGGTCGTCCAACTGCCGGGAGCCATGCCGCCGACTTCTGTCCAGTGGGCTTTGTTGGCCGCGAACGCGACCAGTCGTCCTTTGTGGAAGATGGGCATGACGAGCGTCACATCGGAGAGGTGCGTACCGCCGCCGCTGTACGGGTCGTTGGTGATGACGATGTCACCGGGGTGCAGGTCAGCGCCGAACTTGTCGATCACGCTGCGCACCGCGTAGGTGAGCGTGCCGAGGAAGCCCGTCACGCCGTTGCCCTGCACGATCAGGTTGCCGTGCGCGTCGGTCAAGCCGCTGGCGTAGTCCAGCACTTCATAGATGATGGTGCTCATGCTGGTGCGCTGCGTGGCGATGAACATCTCATCGCCAATCGCGATCAGCGATTCTTTGATGATTTCCAGCGTAAATGGGTCGACTTTGATCGGTTTGGTCGCCATGTTTGTTTCCCTATCCCAAGAAGCCAAAACGCTGCTTGCTGCTGGTGCTGCCCGCCGCTTCGACGTGCAGGAAACCGTACTTGTCGCGGTAGAACTGCTGATCAGGATACACCACTGTCGCCGACGATGCCTCTTCGATCACGGCGGGGCCGGGGGTCGGCTTGCCGATAGGCAGCAGATCGCGCTCGTAGATTGCCGTTTGTACGGCGCCCACGCCTTCGAAGTACACGACGCGCGTCTCTTTGCGCGCGCGGCCTAAGCTCGCGCCGTCCGCCTTGATCGGCTTGATCTCCGCCTTGTTGACCATCCCAATGGCGGTCACATGGTAGCTGACCATCTCCAGCGGCGAGTCGAGGCGGAAAGTGAAGGCCTGTTCGTGCAAGTCGTGGAACGCCACGCTGACCTTTTCCATCGCGGCGGGGGTGAGCGCGCCGTTGGGCACGGGCACTTTCACTGTGTGTTCCTGACCGAGATAGCGCATGTCGGCGTGCCGTTGAATGCGGATGCTCTCGCGGGCGATGTTTTCGGCTTCGAGGTTGTGCCGCGACTGCGCTTCCATTTCGTCGTACAGCCCGGTAATGGCTGTCAAGTCCGCGCCATCGACGCGCATGATGCGCGTGCGCAGCGTGTCGATCTGCAAGTCGCTCATCAGCATGCCGAACGCCGAAAACACGCCGGGATACACGGGAATGACGACTTTCTTGCAGCGCAGTTCGCGCATCATCGCGCCCGCGTGCATGGGGCCGCCGCCGCCGAAGGCGACCAGCACGAAGTCGCGCGGGTCGTAGCCACGCCGCACCGAGATCAGCTTGATGGCGTTCATCTTGCCGAAGTCGGAGATGCGGATGATGCCGAGCGCCGCCTCTTCGATGCTGGTGTTGAAGCGTTCGGCAATCGGCTTGATCGCCTGCCGCGCTTTGTCGAGGCTGACCTTGAGTTCACCGCCGAGGAAGTTGCGCGCGTTCAAGCGCCCGACGACCAGGTTCGCGTCGGTGACGGTGGGCTGCGTGCCGCCCTGATCATAGCAGGCGGGGCCGGGGACCGCGCCCGCGCTGATCGGCCCGACGCGCAGCGCGCCCGCGTCATCGACATAGGCGATACTGCCGCCGCCCGACCCGATTTCGACAATATCAATCGTCGGCACGAGGATCGGGTAGCCGGCGAATTCGCGCGTGTGCTCGATCTTGTATTCGGTCGTGATCTTGGGCTGACCGCCTTCGATCAGCGAGGTTTTGGCCGTCGTGCCGCCCACGTCGAAGGCGATCACGTTCGGTTCGCCAATCAGGTCGCCGATGCGCGCCGACCCGATCACCCCGGCGACGGGGCCGGACTCGACCAGATTAATCGGCGTGCGTTTGGCAAGCGCGAAGGTCGCGCTGCCGCCGTTCGACTGCATGATGTGCAGCACGTCACCCATGCGCTTCTGATTGGTGAGCTGGGTTTCGAGGTTGTCGAGGTACTTTTGCGCGGTCGGCAGGATGTAACTGTTGAAGACCGCCGTGCTCGTGCGCTCGTATTCGCGCCATTCGCCCGTCACCTGATGCGAGAGCGTGAAGGGGAGGCGCGGCGCGGTCTGGCGGATGATTTCGCCCGCTTCCAGTTCGTGATCCGGGTTGATGTAGGCATGCAGGAAGCACACGGCGATGCTTTCCACGCCCTCCTTGACCAACTGCGCGACCGCCGCCCGCATTTCTTCGCGATCCAGCGGCGTGAGGATGTCGCCCTTGTAATTCAGGCGTTCGCTGACTTCGAGGCGCAGGCTGCGTTCGACGAACGGCTTCGGCTTGCTGTAGGCGAGGTTGTAGATGTCCGGGCGGTTCGACCGCTGAATTTCCAGCACATCGCGGAATCCGCGCGTCGTGATCAAGCCCGTTTTGACGCCTTTGCGCTCGGTCAGCGCGTTGATGACGACCGTCGTCCCGTGGACGAAGAACGACGTGCGCGCCGTATCCAGCCGCTCTGACTTGTTGATGGTGTCGAGGATGCCCTGCGAGAAATCCTGCGGCGTGGTCGAGGCTTTGGCGACGCTGATCTCGCCCGTCTCCTCGTTGAGTACCACCAGATCGGTGAACGTGCCGCCAATGTCGGTGGCGATGCGGTAGCCTCTCATATGTTTTTGTCTCCGAACGGTATTGGCGTAGGGTTCCCCCGCGGCGGTGATGATGCCTAAGGGCAGGTTTTGCAGCGCCAGATGACAGGCGGCACGGTGACCGCGCCAGACTTCATCAAGGGCGGGTTCTTCGGCTTTACACAGATCGATTTGCGCGGCGGGGCAGCGCGGGCTGAAGCGGCAGCCGTGCCCGATGGCGCGCTGGCTGACTTCGCCCTGCAGGATAATTTCGCCGCGCTTCTGTTCGATCTTCGCTTCCGGCGCGGCGGAGAGCAGCGAAATCGTGTACGGGTGCTTGGGGTCTTCAAAGATTTCGTGCGTCGGCGCGAGTTCGACGATGCGCCCCAGATACATGATGCCGATGCGGTCGCACACGTAGCGCAGCACGTTGAGATCGTGCGAGATGAACAGGTAGCTCAGGCCGAGTTCGTCACGCAGTTTGAGCAGCAAGTTCAGGATGGTGGCCTGCACCGACACATCGAGCGCGGAGGTCGGCTCGTCGAGAATTAGCAGCTTGGGGTTGAGCGCGAGCGCGCGGGCAATGCCGATGCGCTGGCGTTGCCCGCCGCTGAATTCGTGCGGGTAGCGGTCGAGGTGTTCTTCCTGTAAGCCGACTAGTTGCAGCAGTTCGCGGAGGCGCTTGTCGCGGCTGGCCTCGTCGCCGATCTGGTGGATCTCCAGCGGTTCGAGGATCAGCTTGCGCACATTCATGCGCGGGTCAAGCGCGGCGAATGGATTCTGAAACACGATCTGCATGGCTTCGCGGGCGCGGCGCAGTTCTTCTTCGCCCAGCGCCGCGAGGTCGCGCCCTTCGATCAGCACCTGCCCGGCGGTTGGCTCGATCAGGCGCAGAATCGCACGCCCGACGGTCGTCTTGCCGGAGCCGGATTCGCCCGCGATGCCGACCACTTCGCCCGGCTCAATCGTCAGGTTCACATCGTCGACGGCCTTGATGTAACTCGTACTGCGGCGTAACACGCCCTGCTGTACGGGAAAGTAGACTTTGAGTCCTCGGACTTCCAGCAAACTCATGCGCGCCTCTCGTCCGTGTACAAATAACAAGCGACTTCATGCCCGGCGCTGACTTCAGTCACCGCGGGCGGGTGGAGATGGCAGTGCGATAGGCGGGCGGGGCAGCGCGGGTGAAAGCGGCAGCCCGTCGGCGGGTTGAGGAAGCTCGGCGGCGCGCCCGCAATGCCGCGCAGTTCGCCGCGTTCGATTTGATCGGTTGGGATGGCGGCGAGCAGCCCCCGCGTATACGGGTGCTTGGGGTTCTCGAAGATGTCGCGCACCGTGCCGCTCTCCGCGACCGTGCCGCCGTACATTACCGTGATGCGGTCGCAGATGCGCGCCACCACGCCGAGATCATGCGTGATGACGATGGCGGACATGTGGCGTTCGCGCACCAGTTCCTGAATCAAGCGCAGGATTTGCGCCTGCATCGCCACGTCGAGGGCGGTGGTTGGCTCGTCGGCGATCAGCAGGTCGGGGTTGCCCGCCAGCGCAATCGCGATCAGTACGCGCTGCTTCTGCCCCCCGGAGAGCTGATGCGCGTAGCTGTTCAGGCGGTGCGCGGCGTCGGGGATACCCACGCGGTCGAGCAGGGCGATGGCTTCGTCGCGGGCTTGCTGGCGCTGTTTGCGATTCAGCCACTTGCCGCCTGTGAGCAGCTTCCAACCGGGAACGCCGTATTTCTGCACCAGCACGGCGTCGATGAGCAGTTCGCCGATAGTGAAGACCGGGTTGAGGTTGGTTGTCGGGTCTTGAAAGACCATGCCGAGGCGCTGGGCGCGGAACTGCTGCAACGCGCGCCCGCTTTTGGTGAGTACCTCTTCGCCTTCAAAGCGCACGCTGCCTTTGAGCACACCGTTGGGCACGAGATGCGCAATGCTGAGCGCGGTCATGGTTTTGCCGCTGCCCGTCTCGCCGACGATGCCGAGGATTTCGCCGCGCTGGAGCGTCAAATCGACACCGTCCAGCACGCGGGAAACGCCGTCAAAGCCGCTGAATTCCAGTTTTAAGCCGCGAATATCGACCAGTGCGTCTGCCATTTAGCGCCTCGTCTTCGGGTCGAGAATGTCGCGCAGACCGTCGCCGAGCAGGTTGAAGCCCAACACGGTTGTGAACATGGCGACGCCGGGGACAATCGACGCCCACCACGCTTGGCGCAGCAAGCCGCGCCCCTCGCTGATCATTACGCCCCATTCGGGCGTCGGCGCTTGCACACCCACGCCGATGTAACCGAGACCCGCCGCCACCAGAATCGCGAAGCCGATATCCATCGACGCCTTGACGATCACCGCGGACAAGATATTCGGCAGGATGTGCCGGAAGATTGTGTGCCAGCGCCCGCCGCCGAGCGCGCGCGTCGCTTCGATGAACTCGCGTTCGCGCAGCGAGAGCACCTGTCCGCGTGTCAGACGGGCGTAACCGGGCCACCACACCAGCGCAATCGCGATCATGGCGTTGACCATGCCCGTGCCGAGCGCAGCGGCCATCGCCATCGCCAGCAGCAGCGCGGGCACGGTCAGGAAAATGTCGGTAATGCGCATGATCACTTCGTCGATCCAGCCGCCGAAAAAGCCGCTGATCGCGCCGAGCGGAATGCCGATCAAAATGGCGATGATCAGCACGACGAGGCTGATCACCAGCGACGTGCGTGTGGCGATCACTGTGCGGCTGAACACGTCGCGCCCCACGTCATCGGTGCCGAAGAAGTAGGTCTCGTTCGGCGCGGTCAGGCGGGCTTCCATGCGCGTGTTGCCGGTCGCGTCTTCGGGGAAGGGTACGACCTCCGGGCCGATGATGCCGACGAACAGCACGAACGCCACCATCGCGAGGCCGACGATAGAAAGCGGACTCTGGCGCAGGCGATACAGCGCCAACTGGAACGCTTTGTTGTTCCTGGGCGGCGTGACGGTGCTGCCGGGGCGCGGGAAACTCGTCTGAATGCTCATGAGGTGTACTTGATCCGCGGGTCGAGCAGGAGATACAGGAAATCGGTCAGCAGGTTGACGATGACGATGGCACTGCCCGTGAGCAGGGTGACGCCCATGAGCGGTACAAAGTCTTTCGTCAACGCGGCGGAGACCGCATAGTTGCCAATGCCGGGCCAGCTAAAAATGTTTTCCACCAGCACCGATCCGGTGAGCGTGTAGCCGAAGAACAGGCCGACCTGCGTCAGCGTGTTCAGCGAAGCGTTCTTGAGTGCATATTTGAGGATCAGCGTGGTGGTGGGGATGCCAACGGCGCGCGCGGTACGGATGTAATCTGTGCCGAGCACATCCAGCAGATCGGCGCGGACGGTGCGGGCGATGGTCGCCAGCGCGCCGAGCGACAGGCAGAACGCCGGGGCGATCAAGTAGCGCAGGGCGGTGCCGTAGGCTGCGAAGTTCAGCGTGAGCAGCGAGTCGAGGGTGTACAGGCCGGTGATCGTCAGGGGCGGTGTCTCCAGCCGATCAAAGCGCCCGGTGAAGGGCAGGATGGTCAGCGTGAAGGCCAGTACCAACTGCAAGACAATCGCCAGCCAGAAGTTCGGGATGCTCACCATGCCGAGGCTGAATATGCGCGAAATCTGATCCGGCAGTCGGTCGCGGTAAACGGCGGCGATCAAGCCGAGTGGCACGCCGAGCACCACGCCGAGCAGCAGGGCGGCGAGCACCAGTTCAAGCGTGGCGGGGAAGTACCGCGCTAAGTCGGGGCCAGAGGACAAGCCTGACCATAACACCGACCGGAACTGCAAGGCCGAAGCGAAGAACACAAACAGGTCACAAGTGTGTGAGCGCATTTAGGTGTAGGGGCGCACGACCGTGCGCCCCTACGGCGTTTGCCGGATGTCTTCGGTAGGGACGCAATTTTTGCGTCCGCTGCTCTAACCTCACCCCCAACCCCTCACCTAGAGGAGAGGGGAGACCGACGGTGCTTTGAAGTCCCCTCTCCCTTGGGAGAGGGGATTTAGGGTGAGGTTAGCCAAATCCCGACGAGACCATCAGCGGACGTTTAGATCAGCCGACGGCGAAGAAGTAGAAGTCTTCCATCGACCCCATAACGGGCGAGTAGACCGCGCCATAGTTGCTCAGGCGCGGGCCGACGATGTGATCTTCGGGCGTCGTGGCGATGAACAGGTTCGGCGCATCCGCGAGGATGAGCGCGACGGCCTGATCGTAGAGCGCGGTGCGTTCGGCGTCGCCGACGGTGGCGCGCGCCTGTTCGAGCAGCGCATCGACGGCCGGGTTGCCGTAGTGGCCAGGGTTCGTCCAGTTACCCGCCAGCGACGAGTGGAATGACGCCCACAGGTAGTTATCCGGGTCTGCGAAGGCCGTGCCGCTGTACAGCGGGAAGAGATCGGGCGCGGTTGCCGGATCGGCGAAGGTGGCGACGGCGTCCGCCCACGCGACGGCGGTGATCGTCACATTGATGCCGATTTCGGCCAGCGAGTCCTGCAGGACCAGACCGGTACGGCGTTCATCTTCGAGGCCGGTCACGTAGACGTATTCCAGCGCGACGCCATCAGGGTACGCCGAGGCGGCCAGGCGCGGCGCGCGGCGCGTCGAGATCCTGATTGTACATGGGGGCGGCGTCACCGGAGAGCGACGGCGGCAGCGGGCCAGCGAGGCGCGTCCCACCGCCACCCCAGATCGCCAGCATGGCGTCGTAATCGACGGCGTAGGCAATGGCGCGGCGCAGGTTGGCGTCGGCGGTCGGGCCATCGACGGTGTTCATCTTGACATCATAGACGGTCAGCGTCGGGCCGGGGGCCACCGTGATGCCGTTCACGCCGTTGAGCGCGGTCGCATCATCCACCGACATCCAATCCACGAAGTCGGCTTCACCGCTTTCGATGCCGAGGCGGCGGGTCGAGGCTTCACGGGTGACGACGCGCGTCACGGTGGTGGGATAGGTTTCGTTCGGCCAACCGCGCCAGTAACCCGCGTTGGCGGTGAATTCGTAAAGCTCGCCGGGACGCCACTGCGAAATGCTGAATGGGCCAGAACCGGCGGAGGCGTTCGTCAGATAAGTCACGCCATCATCATCGCCGAGGTTGGCTTCGACGACCGCAGGATTGACGATGAACAGCCACGTCAGAATGTCGAGGAAGGGGCCATACGGCTGATCCAGCACGAACTGCACGGTGTGGTCATCGACGGCGGTGGTGCCACCGGGGGAGAGCACACCCGTGAACAGCCCCGCCGCGCCCTGACCGACGCGCAGCAGACGTTCCGCCGAATACACGACTGCCGCGGCGTTCACCAGGCTGCCGTCCTGGAAGGTGGCATCCTGACGGAGCGCGACGGTGTAAGTCTTGCCGTCTTCCGACACGGTATACGATTCCGCCAGCCACGGTTCGACGGTGGGCGGGTTGCCGACATAGCGGAACAGCGAGTCATAGAGCTGCTTGAGGGTGCTGCCAATCGCCTGATCAAAGCCGACTGCCGGGTCGATGGTGTAGAGTTCGACCAGCGAGTACATGACGACGGGACGGTCACCCTGCGCGCCAATGGCGGACGCAGACAGCAAACCGATCACCACGACGAGTAACAAAAGGCGGAACAACCGTGTACGCATTAAGAACCTCCGAACCACACTAATCGTAGATTTCGCTTTGGATCAAGAACTCGCCAGTCATCGTGCCGCGCGGGAGATTGGCGAGATACCAGATGGTATCGGCAATCGTCTCCGCGCTGATGACGAGATCACGGTCAAAATCCGGCGTCGCTGACCAGCGCATCGGCGTATCAACCGGGCCGGGGCAGAGGGCAGTGACGCGGATGCGTTCCTCGCGCAGTTCGACGGCGAGCGACCGGGCAAATCCGACCACGCCCGCTTTGGCCGCCGAATACGCGGCGACTCCGCCATAGCCGCGCAGCGCGACTTTGGAGGAGACCAGGATGATGCTGGGGTTGGCGCTGGCGCGCACGAAGCCGATGAGCTTGGTCACCGCGAGAATTGCCGTGCCTAAGTTGATCGCCAGCGTGCGGTTGAAATCTGCAAAGGAGGTTTCCGCAATCGGGCGGATCATCGCTTCGCCTGCCGTATGCACGAGCACATCGACGGCCACGTTTTCGGCTTTGAGCTGTGCGGTGAGCGCGTCGAGCGCGGGTTCTTCGGTCAGGTCAGCGGGGAAGACGTGGCAGGTGCCTCCGCCCGCGCGGATCTGCTCGGCGGTCGCCTGGAGTTTGCTTTCCGTTCGCCCGACGAGGTAGACGGTCAATCCCTGCCGAGCAAGCCGGAGCGCCGCTGTCTGTCCCATGCCCTGTCCAGCGCCAATCACAACCGCAGTGTGTAACGTCACAATCTCTGCCTTTGGGGTGCAGCCGATTAATATTACAAATGACCACGTAATGAGTTATGATTGCGGAGTATAGTGAGAGCAACGCTTTCTGTCAATAAAGTTGCTGTTGTTGGATAGAAAAGTCGGTGATGACACAAACCACGACCTTTGGCACCGCCCTCCGCGCCTTTCGGCAGCGCGAGGGTATCGGTATTTTTGATCTCG
This sequence comes from Candidatus Flexifilum breve, assembly GCA_016717205.1. GTDB lineage: Bacteria > Chloroflexota > Anaerolineae > Aggregatilineales > Phototrophicaceae > Flexifilum > Flexifilum breve. Next base: position 1,140,182 of record JADKGC010000001.1, on the reverse strand, counting down.
CGGCGCGTCTCGGTTGGAAAGGGACGGGGCCGGTCATCGAATTGGAGAAGGGGCGGCGGCTGCCCCGGCCCTCGACCATTGATCGCCTCGGCGCGGCGCTGCACCTCACGCCATCCGATATCGCTTACCTGCGTGGGTTGGCAGGGTACGGCAACATCACACGCCTTCCGCCCAAAGAGCAGATCATCGCTGTGCTCGAGGCGGTCGCGGAACAGGTGCACGATTATCAGTTTCCGCTGTACATCACCGACTTTCGCGGCCTGTACTGGCTGATCAACGAGAACGAGATCACGCTGCATGACACGGGCTACAGTTCGCTCGAAGCCTCCATGCGCCATTACCTGACGGTGTTCGACGCGATTTTCGATTCGCGGCGCGATGTGCGCGGGCGATTGGTCAACTGCGACCAGATTGAGCGGGAGCACGTCTTTCGCTTCAAAGCGCGCAACGCCTTTCGGCGGCACGAAGCGTTCTACGCCGAGTACCCTGACTCCATGGCTGCGCGGCTGCTGCCCGCAGATTACGCGCATTTCCGCGCGGTGTGGGCGCAGGTTGAACTGGAACTCAGCCCTAACAAGCTGTTGTATCCATTCGGCAATATGCAGCACGCCAGCGTCGATCTGACGATCAGCCTGCCGGATGGACAGGTGTTCAACTTCCAGCGCGTTGAACAGCCGATTGTGCACATCGACAGCCTGTTCGACCTGATCTACTACCGTCCGGTCGGCACGGGGGCGGAACAGGACGCGACCTATGCCTACTTCGCCGCCAATCGCCCGACGCATTCCAAGCATCTGCGCCTGTGGGAGCTGGTCGACATTGACGCCGTGATCGCGGAATACAACCGGGATTTCCCCGTCGAAAGGTAGCCTCTCTAGGTGGCCGGCGTGTCGGACTGCGTGCCCCCTAATGGCCCGGTTGAACCGCGCTTGGGCAGGGGGAGGCGCACATTGACCACGGTGCTCTGACCAATCTCACTGGTGATTTGCACAGTACCGCCGAGATGCCGAACGTAGTCGCGCACGATCGTCAGACCCAGCCCGCTGCCACCGATATCGTCCGTGTTACTGGCACGGAACAGGGGTTCAAACACCTGAGCCTGTTCAGGGGCTGGAATGCCGATTCCCTGATCCGTGACCGTGATTTCAAGCAGATCAGTGGTACAGGCAACGGTGAATTCGACGGTCGCCGTCGAGAATTTGAGCGCATTGATGAGCAGCTCGGTGATGATGGCCGTGACCAGATCTTTGTCTAGGGCGAGGAGTGGCGCAGCGCACCGCGTCGTCATGTGAATGCGGTCCACCTGTTTCGTTTCCGTTTCGGCCTGGGCCGTTGCCGCCGCACACAGCTTGACGAGATCGAGCGCGACCGGCTCATTCGTCCCGAGTTCGCTTTTGGCTTGCAGGACCGTCGCAATGTTGGCTAACTGCTTCTCAAACCGCGCGATTTGCTCCTGCATCGCCGTGCGCTGGCGCTGCAGCTTTTCCGGGGGAAGCCGCAGCCCATACTGTCCGATGATCTGCGCCGACGAATTGATGATTGCCAGCGGTGTGCGGAGTTCATGATGCAGACGAGCGAGCACGCGCTGTTTTTGGCGCGCATATTCCTGTTCCTGATGCAGGACCATCGCCATGCGTTCTTTTTCCAGACGCTCTTGCTCCGCCTGTTTGTAAGCGATCAGTTCGCGTTCGGCGGCTTCCGAGCGCAGCCGCAGGTTATCCACTTCGTGGAAAGCATGCAGCGTCTGCACGCGGGATTGAATCTGCTCGCTGTTGGACTTTTGCGTCATATCCAGCAGTTCCCGGACGAGCGCGAGCGCCTGCTGAGGTGCACCCTGCTGCTCATAGAAGCCGCTGAGTTCGTTGAGGATGAAGCGCAGGTTGTACCAATCATTCTGCGCTCTGGCTTGCTCTAAGGCTTGTTCGAGATCGCGGAGACCGTCCGCGTGCGCGCCCTGTTCATAGCGCAAATGGCCGCGAAAGCGCAGTAAACTGGCGCCCGGCTGCATGCCGAGTTGGTCGGTCAGCCGCCCGACCTGATCGAGGGTGGCGGTGGCGTCGTCGAGGCGTTTCAGTTCGATCTCCTGCGCGGCTACCCCGAGCAAAGCGCTGATCTGCTTGCTCAGCCACTCGTAGCGCTCGGCAGTGGCGGCAGCCTCCCGGAAGTAGCGCAGCGCCTGTTCGATTTTGCCCTGCATGCTGTATACAGACCCTATGTTATGCAAGGCGACGTATTCTGCTTGACCGCGCCGCGCGGTGCGTCCGAGTTCGAGCACCTTCTGAAAAGCTTCGATAGCGCGGTCATAGCTCCCCGTATTGAGGTGCGTAATGGCGAGTGTGTTGAGATATTTTTCCTGCAGATAGAGGTTTTGCTGGGCGGAGGCCGCAATCGCTTCATTCTGCAGCATTTCGAGCGCTTCTAAAGTCATGCCGTTGTTCGAATAGGCTCCGGCCAGCAAGGTCAGCGCGTACGCGCGTTCCAGAGGGAGATCGTGGGCTTGGGCAATGGTCAGGGCTTGCTGAGCGTACGACGCGACTTTGACGTAGTCGCCAAGGGACGTGTATAGACTGGAACACAGGTATAACGCTCGGCTTTCGCCCCGGGCATAACCGATGGCGTGGGCGAGTTGGGCGGCGCGCTCGGCGTCTGGCAACTGGGCAGCGAGGTTTTGCGGACCAGCGGCTTCAATCGCATCCAAAATGTGATCAATCTGAGCAGTCGTGACGGTAGGCTCGGTCATGAGGCGGCAAACTCTCGGCGACTAGTACGACAATGATGATCGTTTACCATACTACAGGGAGAGTTTGGACGCGAGTCGTGCGCGATAGTCCGATTATCTTAGGGCTGTGGCGGCAGTCCGAAGCGCTCGACCAGATCCGGTTTGCGGAAGGTGATGATATCGCTGATGGCGTCGCCGGCGAACGTGACGACCTGCACACCGTAGGCAGCGTAGCCGTCCGCGCCGCGCCGGTACAGCCCGAAGGCGATCTGCCCATTGGCGCGCGCGGGCAGTAAACGCCAGCCCGGCATGCCCGCGAAAACTCGCGTTCCGACGATCTGGTGAATGGCGGCCTTGCCCTGATACCACGAGGGAATCGGCGGCATGCTGAAGGTCGCATCATCGCGCAGCAGCGTGATCAGCGCGTCCACGTCGGCGGTCTCCCACGCCTGGACATAGGCGGCTAACTGTGTTTGGAGCAGGAAATCGTCCGGACGCGGCGCCGGGACATCCGGATGCGCTGCATCAAGGCTGGCGCGCGCCCGGTGCAGCGCGCTTTTGACCGCCGAAACCGTCGTGTCGAGCAGCGTAGCGATCTCCGCGGCGCTCCAGTCGAGCACATCGCTGAGGATGAGCACCGCGCGTTGGCGCGGTGGCAGCACGTGCAGCGCCGCCATGAAGGCGAGGCTCACGCTCTCCCGCGTGACGACGATTTGTTCAGGGTGTTCCGCCGCCCACGGGATGAGATCATCGGGATAGGGATCGAGCCAGATCGGTTCGAGGATTGCCGGTGGCACCGAGTCGCCGCTTGGCTCCGCGTCACGCAGCGTCTTGGGAATCACGCGCCGCCGGGTCTTCTTGAGCGCGTCGAGGCAGATGTTGGTCGCGATCTTGTACAGCCATGCCCGCACGGAGATGTCCTGCGTGTAGGTGGCGCGCCGCGTCCACGCCCGCAGAAAGGTCTCCTGCACCATATCTTCCGCATCGTGCAGCGAGCCCAGCATCCGGTAGCAGTGGACTTGCAGTTCGCGGCGATACGGTTCAAGGCGGTTGCCGAATTCGTGCTGGCTCAACTCACGAAGCATGGTTGGGACTTTCTGGTCGCCCTCGTTCATAACTCATCTTATAGTGATCGTGAAAACAGCGCATCCTTTGACCGCCGTATGTCGTTACATCACGACAGCTTACAGCAAGAGGATGACGAATGCAGAACGACGGCACAGCCACGCTAACCAAATCGCTCTTTCGGATGCAGGTCGGTGTCAGCATCAAGGTGCAGGCGCCCCCGCAGAAGATCTGGTCACTGCTCACTAACGCCCGCCAGTTTCCCAGTTGGAACTCGACCATCCGGAGCATCGACGGCACGATTGCGCTTGGGCAGACGATCCAACTGAAGACGACCACCGCCGAACGGATTTTCAAGCTGAAAGTATCGCGGTTTGAACCGAACGCGCGGATGGTCTGGCAGGACGGCGCCGCGCCCATGTTTCAGGGCGTGCGCGAATTCACACTGACGCCGGAGAGCGGTGGGAGCACAGTCTTCATGATGACCGAGACGTTTTCCGGGCTGATGCTGCCGATGATCGCCCGGTCGCTGCCGGACTTCCGCCCGACGTTTGAGCGCTATGCCGCCGATCTCAAAGTGGCTGCCGAACGCGCTTAACCGGATCGTGTTATGCTTCAATAGTTTAGTGAGAGCAAAAGGATGCGCATGATGAGCAAGGCAGAATTCAGTGGAACAGGTACGAAAGCGGATCCGTGGGTGTTGAAGACGCCGCCGGGAACGTCGGAATATACGCTATACAAGGACGAGAGCGCGACTCCGCCCGTGCTGGTGTGTACGGTGGGCACGACGACGCTGCTCTACGATCTGCGCTGCATTGACGATTTGCACGCGATGCTCAAGGCGCACGGCGACTGGATGGAGCTCGGCAGCGCCGACGAACAGAAGCCCGCCAAAGAAGGCACGGTCGAGGCCTGGGGACGGTCGCCGGACAATCCGGTCGGCGGGTGGTACGGCCTCAAGAAGGGGCTGCGCGGGCGTTTTGGCATGTACATTCCGCCGCTGCTCGAAGCGCTGGGTTTGGCCGAAGTTGAACACAACGCCCGCAACAATCGCATGCGCGCGCTGTAAGGGCTGGGGCACAACGTATTTCCTGAGGGGTTTCAGTACCTACCCCCATCCCAACCTTCCCCCGAATTCGGGGAAGGCGCAAACCCGAGTCTGTTGGCTCCCCTCCCTGAATTCGGGGAGGGGCCGGGGGTGGGGTCAGTATCAGCCCTTTTCCGAGGCGAAGTTCGCCTCTAAAACATCGTGTTGTTGTTGGCCGACGTTTCGGGGATGGCTTGCAGCACATCCCAATGCTCGACGATTTTGCCGTTGTCATCCAGGCGGAAGATGTCGATGCCCGCCCAATCGCTGTCGCCCGGCCACTGCTGGTAGCAGTGCAGCACGACATAATTCCCCTCGGCGATGGCGCGCCGGAATTCGACGCGCTTCCCCGGATACTCCTGCGCCATGCGGATGAAATACGCGATAAACGCCTCTTTCCCATCGGGGACCGCCGGGTTATGCTGGGTGTAGTGATCGCCGCCGTACAGCGCCATCGCTTCGGCGGGCTGGCACTGGTTGAACATGAGATCGTAAAACGCCATTACCGTCTGTTTATTGCGTTCTAGTTGATCGGTCACTTGGACTCCTTGAAAAGTCAATTTGCGGGTCAAGCGGGCTGAGTTGGCAGGGCGATGAGCTGGAAAACTATAACGCGGATAGAATACGCATCAAACATCCGTTGAAAGAATCTGTACCATGCCGCGACCACGCGAATTTGATAGGGACGACGTGATCAACCGGGCGCTGCGCCTGTTCTGGGAGCGCGGCTATGAAGCGACGTCGATCCGCGACCTGATCGATGCGACCGGGATCAGCAGCAGCAGCATGTACGAGGCGTTCGGCGATAAGCGCGGGCTGTTCCTCGTGGTTTTGGCGCGCTTCTGCGCTTGGGAACGCGAACGGATCGCGCAGATGGCGCTCGCTGCCGCGTCACCAGAACAGTTCGTCAGTGGTCTGTTCGGCTCAATCGAGGACGCCGTCCAGCCAACCGCAACCGCGCAGGGATCGCTCGCCTTCAACACGATGGTCGAGTTTGGCACGCGCGACCTGGATGTGACTGAGCTTTTGCTCGCCCATCACGCGGGGATCACGCAGATCGTCGCGGATGTGCTGCGCGCCGGGCAAGTGGCTGGAACGGTCACCAGCCAGCAGCACCCGCTCGAATTGGCCTATGCGATTGTCAGCGCGCTCCATGGCGTCGCGACCGTCAAAGGCGTCAAAGCGGATTTTCCGTATGCCGCCGCGATCACCCGCGTTATCCTCCGCTTACTGTATGCGTGAAAAATTCAACAAACCCTAAGCATTCTTCGACCCCAACCTCTGCTACACTAGTCCGCATTCTGAAACGACCGTTTCAAAATCGAGCACCACCGCACACAGTCAGAGTAGTAAGAGGGCAACAGCATGACAGTCACTGTACCTCCGATGGTTTCCGGCGGACTGCCCGTCATTGGGCATCTGGTCGAGATGCTGCGAAATCGCGAGAGCTTATTCAAACGAGGTTACGCCGAACACGGCGACCTGTTCACGATCAAGCTGGGGCCGCAGCCCGTTCTGGTGATCACGGGTGCGGAGCACAACCGCGTGTTTTACAGCGAGACGGATAAAGCGCTGAATATGCAGGAGGGCTATGCCTTCCTCAAAGCGTCGATTGGCGAGGTGTTGTTCACGGCCAGCGCCGAAGCGTACTACAACCAGCGCCCGCTGCTGCAGGAGATCTTCAAGCGCGAACGCATGGTCGGTTATATCGAAGCCATGAATGTCGAAGTGCAGAAGTGGCTGGACGCGCTCGGTCAATCCGGCGAGATGGACATCACCGCCGAAATGCTGCGCCTCACGCAGTATGTCGCCGGGCGTGCCCTAATCGGTAAAGACTTTGCGCGTGAACTGGGCGACGAGTTCTGGCAGGAATACGCCGCCATCAGCGCTTCACTCGACCCGGTGCTGCCGCCGAATCTGCCGCTGCCGAAGTTCAAGCGCCGCGACCGCGCCAAGGTAAAGATCGCCGCGACGCTCAAGCGGGTGATCGCGGAGCGCAAGCAGAACCCCGGCCAATACGACGACCTCGTCACGATTTTGCTGACGACCCAGCTCAAGGATGGCACGTTCCTGCCGGAAGAACAGATCGTCACGATCTTCATGGGGTTGCTGTTCGCCGGGCACGAGACGACGGCGGGGCAGGCCGCGTGGTTGATCGCGCTGCTGCTGCAAAATGCCGAGTATCGGGCGCTCGTGCAGACGGAAATCCGCGAGAAGGTCGCGTACGGCGTGCAGATCGACGCGGGTGTGCTGCACGGGTTGGATCATCTGTACTGGGCAATCGACGAGACGACGCGTCTGCGTCCCTCTGCCGACACGCAGATTCGCACGGTGACGACGCCCACGCAGATCGGCGCGTACGAGATCCCGGCGGGCTGGCGCATCATGGTCAGCGCGGCGACGTCGCATATGAAAGGCGATGTGTTCGCCAATCCGGATCAGTTTGACCCGCTGCGCTATGCCCCAGAGCGCGCTGAGGGCAAGAATCCGTTTGCGATTGTCGGGTTTGGTGGGGGCATCCACAAATGCACGGGTATGAACTTCGCCAAGAACGAAATGGCGATCATCACCGCGCGCCTCTTCCAGCAGTTTGACCTCGAACTGCTCAGCCGGGAGATCCATGTTGTCACGGGCAACGGCGCAAATCATCCGTCGGCGGTGCGGGTGCGCTATCAGCGCAAGCCGCTCAGGGAATTGACCGACGCGGCGACGATCCGCGAGGCGGTCGCGGCGGGTTGCCCGCACATGAGTCAGCACGCCGCCGCGGAAGAAAATTGATCAACCTCTTTTCGATCTGCTCCTCACCCAGCTTAAATGGGTGAGGAGTAATATATATTTTCCGCGCGCTTGCCAACCCCGATTCGATGAGATGCCGCTGACAGCCGTTAGGTACGGATACCGAAGATTAGCTGACGATGATTGTGGCTAGGACTATTCTCCTTTTTTTCACAATCTAAACTCAAGATCGTTCCCTATCGCGTATAAACTTAGAATTGCATATTGCCCTACTACATTGGAGACCTCATGGGTTATCTGAATGCCACTGTGCTGTCCACAAGTCCGCGCATGCTCTGGGACAACCTAACAGCGCCAGCTTCAAGTCTTGATTTAGCCAACAAACAACGCGCCCGCTTACTGGCCGCTGTGATCCTCGGCTTTGTTCCTGTCGCCGGGATCGCCATCTTTGCGGGGACGATCAGCAGCCTGATCACCGGGGTAGAGGCTCCGCCTCCCCCAGCTGCGCCCATCGTCGCCTGGATACTGGCATTCATCGCCTATTTTCTGAGCCGCACCGCCAATTATCGCTGGGGCGCACTGCTCATCATCGCCATTCCGCTTCTGGCGACAGTGGGTATTGTCGCAACCGCTGAAGGTAGTAACACCAATCCGACGATCTATTTCTTCATGTCGCTGTCCATCCTGTTGGCCAGTTTGCTGCTCACGGCGCAGGCGACGGTGATCACCGGCATTGTCGCGATCATCGCCATCATCATCGCTTCGTATGAGAGATCACAGACCGGAACTATTGATGTCGGATCGATGTCCTTCGCGCTGATTATCACCGTCACCAGCGCGCTGGTGAGCAGCATTCGCGACCAGAACCTGAATGCGCTGCAAGCTTCTCAGGCGGAACTCCAACAGCAGGTCATCGAGACCCGCCAAGCGCGTGAGCGGGCTGAACAATCAGACAAGGTGAAATCCGCCTTTCTTGCGAGTATGTCGCACGAACTCCGGACGCCCCTGAATGCCATCATCAACTTCACCCGCTATGTCGCCAAAGGTTCAATGGAACCGGTCAATGAGCAGCAGTCGCAAACGCTGGGCGAAGTGGTTGACAGCGCGAAACAACTGTTGAATCTCATTAATGACGTGTTGGATATGTCGAAAATCGAGGCAGGTTCGCTGAATCTGTTCATCGAAGACAACGTCAATGTGCGCAACATTCTGGATAATCTGGTCTCAACCGGAAAAATCCTCTTGGTTGAAAAGTCCGTTGAGCTCCAAGCAGAGATACCGGACGACCTCCCGACGATCCGTGGTGATCGGCAGCGCATTCTCCAAATCCTTTTGAACATCGTTGCAAACGCTTGTAAGTTCACCGAAACCGGCACAATAAACGTCAGTGCTGTGCATTCTGGCGATGAAATCGTCTTCTGCATTCGCGATACCGGGCCGGGAATCGCTCCCGAAGACCAAGCCGATGTCTTTCAAGCGTTCAAGCAAACGACATCCGGATTACGGCAGGGTGGCGGCACCGGGTTGGGGATGCCGATTTCCAAAAGCCTGGCCGAAGCCCATGGCGGACGCTTGTGGTTGGAAAGCGAATTACATAAGGGATCGAGCTTCTATGTTGCTCTGCCGATCAAGTCTGCGCTGTTGGCCCCGTCCATTTCAGCCTGAACTGTAGAGGAATAGGTCATGCACAGCAAACCACATATCCTGTATGTTGAGGATGAAATTCGCAGTCGTCGTGTTATGCAGATGATCACGAGTGATCTCGACCTGCCGGCTGTCACGCTTTTTGAGGACAGTACTGACTTTCTGGAACGTGTCCTCGCCCTATCGCCGAAGCCCGACCTGATTTTTCTCGACATCCATATGAAGCCCTATACCGGTTTCCAACTGCTGGAAATGCTGCGCGCGTCAGGTGGTTTTGAGACCATCCCGATTGTCGCGATGACGGCCAGCGTCATGAATGAGGAAATTCAAGCGCTGCGTACAGCGGGTTTTGATGGGTGTATCGCCAAGCCGATTGATTTTGACTCGTTCCCGGAGATTCTGAACCGCATCATGAGCGGCGAAAAAGTCTGGAGGATTCTGGGATGAGCACGATAACTGAACCGGGGTCGCTTAGGCACAAGACGATCTTCATCGTTGAAGATAACATCCAGAATCGCCTTGTCTTTCAAATGACCTTGTCCATGAGTGGTGCCCGGGTGGAATTTGAACGTACCGGGCGTGAAGTCGTCACCCGCTTGCGCGCGCTGCAAACGGTGGATCTTATTATCCTCGACTTAATGCTCTTCAACGGGCGGTCGGGGTTTGATGTCTATGCCGACATTCGGGCGGTTGAAGCCTTTGATCCTATTCCCGTGGTCGCGGTGTCCGCGATGGAGCCCGCCATTGCCCTGCCCAAAACACGCCAATTGGGCTTTAACGGGTTCATCGCCAAACCCGTTGATGATGAGCTGTTTCCCGGGCAGCTTGTCCAGATTCTTGCAGGTGAACAAGTTTGGTACAGTGGCGGACATTATCACACGGTAGCCCCGTAAATCGACCGTATAAACACAGCAGGAGTTCGTTGTGAGCAAAGCGCATGTCCTAATCATCGACGACAACGTCAAGAATGTGAATGTCCTCGCCAATCTGTTGGATGACGAAGACATCAGTCATACCGAGGTCACAAACCCGCATCGATTGGAGCAGACCTTCGAGAGCATTGAAGGCGTGAACCTGGTCTTTCTCGATCTCGAAATGCCGGGTATCGACGGCTATCAAGTCCTTGCCCGCATCAAATCAGATGAACGCTTTACTGGCGTGCCGGTCATCGCCTACACCGTTCACGTGAGCGAGATTCACGCTGCCAGCCAATCCGGTTTTGACGGCTTTTTGGGTAAGCCAATCGACCCGGATCGCTTCCCCGATCAGATTGCGCGTTTACTCCGTGGCGAGGCCGTCTGGACGACGACCTAATCCGGAATCAACTTAAGGCATTGCACTCTGAAAAAGACAGGCGTGGACAATGTCCACGCCTGTCTTTTTTTGACGTGAGTTAGGGATCACGCTGCTCTGACCCCATCCCCGGCCCCTAACAGGGGTAGGGTTTTCATGCTTCCCCATCGAATACGGTTTTCTTCGCTGAGAACCTGTAGGGACGAGGCATGCCTCGTCCGGTTTTTCCTCTGGATTAGGCAATAGATCGGTTGTCTGTGAAAGCAAAAGAGGTCTTTTAACGGATAGGGTGGTTGTGTGAGCACAGGAGGACGAGGCATGCCTCGTCCCTACAATTAAAAACTACCCCTGAGAGCCCCCGGCCCCTCCCCGAATTCAGGGAGGGGAGCCAGCAAAAACGCTGTTCAGCGCCCCTCTCCCCGCTTGCGTGGGAGAGGGGTTGGGGGTGAGGGGGAGACGCGAATGAGGCTTATCCCTAACTGACGTTATTTTAGTACTGTCCGTTAAGGAGGCTGCTGGTTGAGCGCTTCACCCCCCCGCCATCGCGCCGATGATGCGGAACGGTTGCTTACCCGCGGTGACTTCTTCGGGCACGGGGGCATCCGGCGATTCATGTGAGATGTCTTCACCATTCGCATAGAAGCGCACGAACGGGCGGCGCTGTTTGGTCGCGCTGTCACGGATCGTGCCGCGCAGCATCGGGTAGGCGGCTTCCAGCGCATCAAGAATTTTGCGCTGCGTAATCGGCTCCGCGACGTCAAGCTCAACCGGCCCGGACACACGCGCCAGCGTGCGCAGGTGGGTGGGCAGCGTCACGCTAATCATGGCAGAACCTGCACCTCAACCGACAGTACCGGGGGCAGATCGTGCACAATCGCCTGCCAGTGATCGCCGGAATCAGCGGAGACGTACACCTGACCGCCGGTCGTGCCGAAGTACACCCCGCACGAGTCCAGCGAATCAATCGCCAGCGCGTTGCGCAGCACGTTCACGTAACAGTCACTTTGCGGGAGGCCGTCCGTCAACGCTTCCCACTCGTTGCCGCCGGAACGACTGCGGTACACGCGCAGTTTGCCATCCGGCGGGAAGTGGTGTGAATCGCTGGTGATGGGCACCACATAAATCGTATTCGGTTCGTGGGCGTGCACGCCGATGGGGAAACCGAAATCGGTCGGCAGGTTGCCGCTGATCTCGTGCCACGAGTCGCCGCCATTATCGGAACGCATCACGTCCCAGTGTTTTTGCATGAAGAGAATATTCGGGCGCGAGGGGTGCATGGCAATACTGTGCACGCAGTGTCCCACTTCTGCGGTCGAATCCGGGAGTTCGTAGGGTGACACCAAGCCCTGATTCGCGGCGCGCCACGTCTGCCCACCGTCATCGCTGCGGAACGCGCCCGCCGCTGAGATCGCGACGAAGATCCGGTTAGGGTCATTGGGGTTGAGTACGATGGTGTGCAGGCACATGCCGCCCGCGCCGGGCTGCCACAGGTTGCCTTTCACATCGCGCAGACCCGACAGTTCCTGCCACGACTTGCCCCCATCGGCGGAATGAAACAGGGCGGCATCTTCAACACCCGCGTAGAGCGAGTCCGGATTGGTCGGCGAGGGTTCGAGATGCCACACGCGCTTAAACTCCCACGGGTGCTGCGTGCCGTCGTACCATTGGTGTGTGCCGGGCGTGCCGTGGTAGGCGAACTCATTGTTCATCGTCTCCCAGGTTTTGCCACCGTCGTCCGAGCGCTGAATGATCTGCCCGAACCAGCCGCCCGACTGGGAAGCGTAGATCCGGTTGGGATCGCTCGGTGTCCCGGTGATGTGATAGATTTCCCAGCCGGGAAAGTGTGGGCCTTCGACCGTCCAGTCTTTGCGCTGTTCGTTTGAACGCAGTACGAAAGCGCCCTTGCGTGTGCCAACCAGTACACGGACTTCGCTCATATGACTACCCCTTGAGATGCGGATTAGGCAAATATCAGAATAGAACAATTGTTCATTTGTGTCAAGCCTATGCCGGACTCGAGTGCTGGCGGCTGGGGAGTGCGCCGCCCGATTTGGTTGTTGTACGCTAAATAGCGTATAGTGATAGGGCACGAGTCCGACAACAGCCAGTCCTCTCGACCGCTGCTTGGTTCAGCGCCGGGTGGTTTCTGTACTTCCTGAGTAGTCTCGCTCAGGGAGTATTGACGTCTATGGGCGCCTTCAGCCAGATTGCTGGCTCGTGCAAATCCGTTTCGAACGTAGATAGGGTGTATAAGGGCAGCGTCACATGCAGCAAACGTCGAACAGCAGTCAGAATATCGTGTTTAAATTCCTACTTGCTTCACTCCTCGTTTATGCCCTGATGGGCGTGTTTTCGGGCGTACCCGCCAGCGCGGATTTCACCGCGTTTATCGCCGGGTTGGTCATCCTGTTTGCCGGGTTAGTGGGGCTGCTCGCTTTCGGGTGGTATGCCGTTGTCAAACCGCTGCCCGCGCATCTCACGCCGAGCAAAAATCTGCCGCTGACTCGCGGACTGCGTCAGGGCGTGGCCTTGGCGCTCACGCTGCTGAACACCGTCGGCATCATCGGCGGTCTGTGGGATGTGACGTGGCATGTCCGCTCCGGGCTGCCTTTTGGCGAAGACTTTTTCTGGGAACCGCATCAGTTCATTTACGTCGCGCTGCTTGTGCCGATCCTTATCGGAGCGTTCCTGTGGGTGCGCGTGCTGCGCAACAGCACCGGCACGCTGCGGCAGCGCCTCAAAGCGGATATTCCGGTCACGCTGATCATCGTCGGCAGCATGTTGAGTCTGTTCACGCTCCCCGCCGATCCGCTGTGGCACTTCCTCTACGGCGAAGACCTGACCGGGATGAGCGTCCCGCACCTCGTGTTCAGTGTGTCGAGCACGATTACCGCGGTCGGCGTGTTGAGCATCCTGCTCTCGTATACGCCCGCTCGGAAGACGTGGGCGAGCATTCTCAAGCTCAGCCGCCTCGAACTGCTGATTGTGTTCTCGCTGGCGCTGATGTTCGTCTCGCTGCTCATCCCCATGCTCGGGGATTGGGAAGCGGTGGTGCTCGCGCCGGATACGCTCCCGCGCTTGCCCGCGCTGGTCGAAGCGCGACCTGATTGGGCGCTGCCGTTCCTCGCCGCGTTCGCCGCGTTGTTCCCTACAACGATGGCGCTCCACATCACCAAACGCTTCGGCACGGCGACGTCTTTGTGGCTGATCGCAGCGGTCGTGCGCAGCGGTTCGTTCCTGATCCTTGGCTACGGTGATACAGGCTTATCGACGATGCTGCTTACCCTGCCCTTGGTCATCGCGCTGGACATCGCCGTTTGGTATCGCGCCTCACGCGGACAGGCTATCAGCCCGATCTTCACGGCGCTTGTGGTTACGGTGGTCGGGACGGTCGCGCTGCTCCCGCAAATTCCGCTGTGGTTTACCGATCCAATTCTCAGCACTGGCAACGTGCCGCTGATGATCCCTGCTCTGTTCGTGGGCGCGCTGGTCTCCACGTGGATGGCCGGGCAGCTCGGCGAGGTGGTTGCCAATACACCGCGCTTCGCCCAGCCCGCCGAACAGCCGATTATCGTCCGCTCGGCGGCGCGGGTCGTGTCGGTGGCCGCTGTGGTCATCGCCGTGATCGCCGCCTTCTTCATCGTCACCTCGACCATGCCCGGCGCATAGTCGGATTCGCAGCGGGGCAGCGCCGTCGAATTTTGGTGGACTGCCCCAGCGTACCCTATATTAAAGTGGCTGTCCTGAGCACGTCAGGACAGCCGCTTGTTTGCCGTTAGACCTTACTCCGCTTCGCTCACCGTCAGCGTGAATTCACCCGTGCCGATGTCGATGAACGTCGCCGCTTCGATGATGTAGGTTCCGGCATCCAGTTCACACGCCGTGCAACCGGCATCGCCAATCCCTTCCGCATTATCCTCCATGGACAATTCATCGTTTGAGTACAGCAGGCTGCCCGCTGCATCATAAATTCGGACAAACGGATCGACTTCCACCGAGCCGCTCTCGAGGATATCGACTACGGTTGGCTCAGCCAGCGTCAGGGTGAACTGCATGCGCTGTCCCATGTCTGTGAACTCGACGGGGAGGGTCTCACCTAAGGCGATGGGGCCGCCATCGAGGATCGTGAGTTCCCCCTCAAACTGCCCGGTGTAGAGCACATCATAGCCTTCCCATTGTGCCCCCGAAAACGTCCCCGAGAAGACGAACACGGCCAAGAAATGGGCCGGACTGCCGACCGCTTCCGGGACTTCCAGCAGCACGGCTGTGGGATCAGCCGAATCCGTCACCAGCGAACCGCTGCCTTCCGCGGGGTCTTGCATGACCTGATAGTCGCCATAGGCGAGGTTGGTGATCACCGGTTCGCCTGCGAAGACAAAATCCAGCGCTGACACACCGGTGACGTTGTTGATGAAAAACGTGACGGCGCTCTGCGTAATGTCCTTTTCGGCCACGGCCGCCGTCTCGTCCAGCAGCAAGAAGTGCAGATCGCCTAAGGAAACATTCCCCATCAATGCCAGCGTATAGCGGTGCCCTGCTTCCAATGTGAACTCTTGCGCGCCCACGAGCGCCGACTCGAGCGGTTCATCTTCAGCGGTCACGGCGAAGGTGTGGGTGCCTGCGGCCACATCCAGATAGTCGGTAGGCAGCGTCAATACGCCGTACAGCAGGGGCATGTCGTCCGTTCCCATGACGAGCTCACCATTCACGTACAGGTTGACGGCGGGCGCATCGAACACGAAATGCCCGACGCGGATCTGCGCGCCCTCACTTTGCGCAGTGGTGACGCTGACGCCGAACAGCAGCAGGCAGACCAGCACCAGCCCCATCCACGCCCATCTACCAAACTTCCCGTTGAGTCGAGCTGAGTTTCCTAAGCGTTGCATTGTTTCACTCCTTAAATTGGGTAAGTAAACGTATTCTCGGGGCACTTCTACCCCGACAATGTCCAAAAACTGCTAGACCGTTACTGCCCTGCGCTCACTGACAGCGCGAATTCACCCGTGCCAATGTCGATGAACGTCGCCGCTTCGATGATGAACGTCCCAGCTTCCAACTCCAGTCCACTCCAGCCCGCGTCGCCAATCCCTTCGGCGTTATCCTCCTCTGCCAGTTCTCCATTTTCATACAGTAGGTTCCCCGCCGGATCGTAAATCCGCGCAACAGCATCCAAGCCTGCCGCGCCAGACTCGACGATATCGAGTACGGCTGGCTCAGCCAGTGTCAGGGTGAACTGCACACGCTGACCCATCTCTGTGATTTCCAGTGGCAGCGCCTCACCCACGGCGATTGGGCCGCCATCGAGGATGCTGAGTTCACCCTCAAACTGCCCGGTGTACAGCGCCGTATAGCCGTCCCACTGAGCGCCGGAGAATGTCCCCGAAAACACGAAGACGGCGAAAAAGTGCGCCGGGCTGCCAACGGCCTCGGGCACATCGAGGACCACTGCCTCCGGGTTGCTGTCAGCGATGATGAGCGTGCCGCTGCCTTCGGTTGCGTCTTGCAGGACGAAATAGTCGCCGTAAACCAGATCATCGAAGTACAAGTCACCGTCAAAGAGACCATCGATTGACTGAATACCCGTGAGGTTATTGATGATGATCGAGACGGCGCTCAGGTTGATGTCCGCTTCGGCGATGGCTGCCGTTTCGTCAATCAACGTGAAGTGCAGATCGTTCAATGACACATTCCCCAGCACTGCCAGCATATACCGGTGTCCGGCTTCGAGTGTGAACTCTTCCGCAGCCACGAGTGCCGATTCCAGCGGCTCACCTTCGGCGGTCACGGCAAACGTGTGTAAGCCTGCTGCCAGATCGAGGTACTGGGTCGGCAGTGTCATTGAGCCGTACAGCAGGGGCGTGCCGTCGGCTCCCGCTTCGATCTCCCCATTCATATATAGGTTGATGGCGGGCGCGTCGAACACATAATGCCCGACCCGCAGCTGCGCACCCTCGCTTTGTGCGGTGGTGACGCTCACGCCGAACAGCAGCAGGCAGACCAGCACCAGCCCCGTCCACGCCCATCTGCCAAACTTCCCGTTGAGTCGAGCCGAATTCCATAGGTGTTGCATGGTCTTGCTCCTTCACTTGGGTAAGTCAAATTCTTGCACGGGGCGCATTTGCCCCGACAATGTCCAAAAACGGCTAGAAGCCTTGCGCCTCATAGGTGATGCCGGGGAAACTCACCGCCTCTGTCGCAAGCGCCGCGTGGGCGTCTGCATCACCCTTGAGTTGATCGAGCAGGAAGGCCGTGATGAAGTGATTTGCCAAGTCATGAACGCGGTCCATATCCCACACCGGATCGCTATACAGAGAGTAGAAATCATTGCCGAGCAGTTCAACCGTGGTCGGGGCATCTTCGTAGGTGGAAGTGAACATCTGGTGGTCACCAAGTTCAAAGGCAACGAGGATTTTCTGGTTGCTGGTGATGTGATCGTAAATCATACGGCTGCCCCAATCGAATGGGACGGTACCGTCGAGTGTGCCGCTCATCACGAGGGTCGGCAGGGTGATTCCTGACAGCCCTTGATCGTTGAAGAGAACACCCGGCGCTGAAATGGGGACAAGGGCATCGATGCGGGAATCGCTTAATGGTTCCCATAATCCTTCTGGGGTGGTAGCTAAGCCCAGAATATTCACCATTTCGGCCTCTGTCTCCGTCGGCATTGGCGTACACTGATTCTGATATCCCCAGGGCGAATCTGCGGTAATCGGCGCGCACAGTGCCTTGTATCCCGCCAGATCAAAACGCCCCCCACCGACACTAAGCGTTGTTTCGCCGCCGCCAGAGTGTCCAACCATGGCGACGTGTTCCATGTCAATCATGCCGGCTAATGCGCCTGTCGGAGCGGTCAGCATCTCAGCATAATCAATTGAGCGGGCAACGGTAACCGGACGGGCGAGTGTGGTTCGCGGATAGTCGGCCGCATCCGGGAAATTCTGTTCCTTATGGTCAGGGGCAACCACCACAAATCCATAGGACGCGATCTGCTCAACCAGCCACGCGTAAAGGGGCGATTCGCTGGTATGTCCGTGCGAGAATATGACCAGCGGATAAGGTGCGGCGCTTAAATCCACTTCCGCATCAGCCAGCGCATGTCCGGCAATTAGGACTAGCAGCTGATCCCGTGTGAAGCCGAGAGCTTCGGATTTCCAGTGCATAGTGTAGCTGATGCTGCCATCTACCCCCGACGAATTGAGTGCCGGATACCACACCCGCATATCTAGCGGTCCGTCTACATCTTCCCCCACAAAGGTCTGCGTGCCGACCCAGTAGGGGCCGTGGAGGGCATACGTCGGTGCGTCGGGGCGGGAACCAACCTGCGGCGGAACGTCTGGCGGCGTGTCCTGCGCGGAGATGGGGATGACGAAGGCGGAGGTCAGCAGCAGACAGACCAGCACCAGCCCCGTCCACGCGCAGCGACCGAATTTTCCGTTGTGTTGAGGCGAATCCCCTAAGCGTTGCATTGTTTCGCTCCTTAAAGTAGGTAAGTCGTAGCCTTGCACGGGGCGCATCTGCCCCGACAATGACCAAAAAGTGATCGTCTACTCGGTGAATCTGTGGTTGGTTAGGTCAAGCGGATCCGGGTTATGGTGTGCCTCCGTCAGCGGGGCACAGCGGTTCGATCTGATAGAGCGACCGCTCGGCGCAGGTGAATTCGCGCACATAGCGCTGCGTCTCGATCCAACTGAGCAGTTCGCTCAGGGTGGGCTGCGCGATATTCCACTCGATCGGAACGCCGGGAAAGGTCATTGAAATGGCGGATCGGCCGTCCGGACGGAAAATCAGACTCGGGTCATAACTGGTCTGGTTCGGGGCGCGCCAGAGTTCAGTGCCGGAGGCGTACTCCCATAGGATGATTTCACCGTTATCGCCACCCGTGAGGATCTGCTGCTGATTCGGGCTGAGGTCAATGGTCCACATGCCCGCCGTGCCGCCGCCGCTGAACGAGCGGATGACCTCTCCGCTTTGATAATCGCGTTCCTGCAAGGTGGTGTTCAGGTCGCCGAGGAAGAAGGTGGCGGGCGTTGGCCCCCACTCCAGATCATAAGCGACGCTGTTCGTCGGAATGATCCGCAGCACCTGACCAAAGGTTGGCGACCTCGGGTCAATATCCCATTCCGTAATGCCGGTCACGTACGCCGACACCGTGAATGCGCGGCGGCCATCGGCGGTGGGGAGGATGTTCGACACGTCTTGCCCGGTTTCAAAGCGCGTCATGAGGGCGTGAGTCTGCGCATCCCACATGACGAACTCACCTTCGCCGATCAAGTTCTGCGTGCCGACGAGGAGGTAGCGGCCGTCGGGCGTGAAGGCGGAGGCGCGTGGGTAGAACTCTAAGCCGTCGAACGCGTAGATGATCGAGCCGTAATCCGGCGAGGTCTCATCCACGTTCCATAAATTAAGGCTTTTGGCGTCGCTGCCGCCAAACCAATCACCGGAACCGACGAGCAGGGACTTGGCATCCGGGCTGTAGACCACGGGGAAGACCATCCCTTGCTGCCCCCGAGTCGGGTGCGGATCGTACTGTAGGTCGGCGACTGCGGATCGACATCCCACAGCAGTACTTCGCCGCTGTCGACGGTTCCGACGGCGAGGCGCTGCCCGTCTGCGCGCAAATCAATAGCTGCAAAACCTGCGGGCAGCGCCGGGTCGTCGTATCGGTGCAGCACGCGATCCACGGTCATCGTCCACAGCATCACGATACCGTTTTGCATGCCACCAAGCACATACTCTCCGGATGGTGCAAAGGCGAGCGCAGTGGCATCATAGCTTCCGGTATCTACGCCGCCCGTCGGATCGATGATGAGATAGCCGGTATCACTCCACTGATCAAATTTTTTGATGGTCATGCCACCGCCGAACTCCACGACGAAGCGAGTTCCATCCGGTTGGACGGTGAGCGCTTGCATAAGGGTTGCGCCGTTGACATGTTCGAGTTCGGTGCCGGTTGCGAGATCCCACAGGCGCGCGGTGAAATCTTCCCCGCACGACACAGCCTGTAAGTCATTTGGACGGAAAGCTGCTGCGAGAACTGAGCCTGTATGCCCGACCATCCGGCGCACAATGTCGCCCGTCTGCACATCCCACAGGAGCACCTGGGCGTCTGCGCCGCCGGATAGCGCCTGCAGTCCATCTGGACTAAAGGCGACCGTATTGACGCTCCCTTCGTGGCCGACAAACCGCTGGCGGATCGTCCCGGTCGCCGCGTCAATTACGACGAGCTGACCGGTTTGCGTGCCGGCCAGCAGCCGCGTACCGTCCGGACTCTGCGCGATTTGCTGGATGCCGCCCAACTCGAGATCGAATTGCTGGACGCTGCGCGGCGTTCCAGTAATGTCCCAGAGGACAAGGCTGCCATCGGCGGATGCCGACCACACCCCGCGACCATCGGGCGTGAACAGCGCGCTCGTGATCGTGTCGGTGTGCCCGCGCCAGCGCTGGATTTGGGCGGTGGTCTCGATGTTGAAGAGGACGATCTCACCGGCAGTGCAGCGTTCATCTTGAAAAGCCGCGCAGCTTGCCGACAGTCCCAACTGCGAATCCGGGCTGACGGCGACGGCGCTCACGCGGCTCGTGTGCAGGGGCAGAACAGCGCGGCTGCCCGGTGCTTCGACGACGGAACGCAGCACACGCTCGGCTTCAGCGGGTGGTTCGGGAATATTATGGGCTTCCAGCGCCAGCATCAGCGCGAGTTCGGTGCTGCCGCTCTCCTCTTCATCGAGCGCGGCATTCGCCAGCACGAGGCTGTGATTGACCTCCGCCTGCCGATTGGCGCGCACCAGATTCGCTTCGCTCGTCGCATATGCGGACTGAATCTGGGCTTCGCGGTCAAGCGCAAACAGCGCGAAGATCGTCACGCCAACGACCGCCAGTGCCAGCATGACGACCAGGCTGCGCAGGAAATTGCGTGATCGCTGTTCCAGCCGCTGCTCTCGCACCAACCGAACTTGCTCATCGGTCTGTTCCTGCTGACGTTGGGCGAGGCTGGCGTCCAGATACGCCCGTTCTTCCGGGGTGAGCGCGAGCGTGGTGCTGGCGGTCCACTTCTCAAATTGCTCTAGGCGCGCCCCACGCAGCAGGAAACTGGTATCGTTGTGCGCGGCACTCCAGTCGGCGACGGCGGCGGCGAGCTGGCGCTGCGAGCGAATCTCATGGCGGCTGGCGTTCAACCACGCGCGCAGGCGCTCCCATTCGCGCAAAATCGCCTCATGCGCCACTTCGACGGTTGGGGCGCGGGTGGCGGGATCATGGGCGAGCGACAGCAGAC
This sequence comes from Candidatus Flexifilum breve, assembly GCA_016717205.1. Lineage (GTDB taxonomy): Bacteria > Chloroflexota > Anaerolineae > Aggregatilineales > Phototrophicaceae > Flexifilum > Flexifilum breve. The sequence goes on along the minus strand of JADKGC010000001.1, from coordinate 1,119,368 downwards.
GATAGGCAGCAAACGTGTCGATCAGGTCGTCCATCACCTCGGCATCGGCGGCGATAGCAATCAACTCCGTGCGCAGCGTGCGCCGCCGCGTATCCTCAACGCCTTCGCCGAGCGTGACCAGTCGCAGGAACATCTGCTGCGCCGCCGCCTGCTGGGTTGGTGTCAATTCCAGATAGATCTCGTCGGCGCGTTTGGCCAGCGCCCCGCTGATCTTGCCGAGCGCTCGGTAGTTTTCATGCGTGATGACCTGTGACTGCCGCTGTTCGAAGAGTTCTGTCAGGGCATACTGCAGCAGCGGCAGCGCGCCGGGTTGATAGTGGATTTCCTGAATGATGGACGGGATTAAGCCCGTCTCATAGGTCACGCCGACCCGCGCCGCGGGCCGGGCAATCGCGCGCTCCAGGCCTTCAGCCGACAGCGGCAGAATCGTTTCCATGCGACTGCGGACCAGTTCGCCAAAATCGGGGTACTGCAGGGGACGGTCGTAGAAATCGGCGCGTAGGGTAATCACGACGCGTACCCGACTGCGTGGTTCCGTCACCGCCGTGTGAATCAGATCGAGGAAGTGAATGCGCGCGCGTTCATCGTCGAGCAGGGTGAATACTTCCTCGAACTGGTCAATGACCAACAGGAGGTCGCCATCTTCCGGGAGTACGATTTGCGCCGCGCGGATCAACCCGCGCGCATCGCGTTCGAGATGGTCGCGCACATGGTGGGCTTGAGTCGCGGCAATCCGCGTGAGCGCGACCTCCAGTTCGTCGAGCGGGTGGCTAGAGGGCAGCATTTCGGCGATATACCAGTGTTCCGAATCGGGGACAGCGCCGCGCCACAGTGCCGGGATCAAACCCGCCTTAACCAGACTGGATTTGCCGCTGCCGCTGGGGCCGATCACCGCTAAAAAGCGGTGTTGTTCGCCAGTTTCACTCAACCGTTTGACCAGCTTGTCGATCAGCTTCTCCTGGCCGAAGTAATCGGCGTAATCTGCCGATTTGAAGGCGCGCAGTCCCTTGTACGGGTTTTCCACGGGCAGCATCGGTGTGGTGAGGGTGAAGCCTTCCAACGTGGTGACCGCGCCTGCCGCTGGGTCGGCACCCGCGCGGATCAGGTTGAGTTCACGCGCGCGGACAATCGCCTGAACGCGGCTGCGAACGCCCAATTTGCGGTAGATCTGCGTGATGTACCATTTCACAGTTCCCACAGTGAACGTCAGGCGCTGCGCGATCTCTTTGTTCGGCAGCCCGGCGATGATCAGACCGAGGATTTCCTGTTCGCGCAGCGTGAGGATTTCGACCAGATTATCTGTTGGCTCCACACCCGCTGCCGAAGCTGCTTGCCGGAAGGCCGCGCCCAGTTCCGCCGCGCTGGTGTAGCGCTTGGCCGGGTCCTTGGCCGTGGCTGTGTGGATCACAGCGTTGATGGCGAGCGGAATATTCGGCAGCGTGATCGCTGGCAGCGGCTCGTTGAGGTGCTTATACAACCGTTCCACGGAGGTGATGTTGGGGAAGGGGTGGGCTCCGGTCAGCATCTCGTACAGGACGACCCCGAAGCTGTAAATGTCAGTGCGCGGGGTGATCGGTTCGCTGCGCGCCTGCTCCGGCGAAATATAGTCGAGCGTCCCCAGAATGACATCGGCGCCCGTGTTTTCGCCTTGCGGGTTGGTCAGGTCTTTGGCGATTCCAAAGTCGCCTAAGTAGGCATTTCCATCTTCATCCAAGAAGATATTGGCGGGTTTGAGGTCCCGGTGCACCACGCCGCTGCGGTGGGCGGCTTCCAGCGCCGCCGTGATGTGCTCGGTTATCTGGAGGACGTTTTCCAGACTCAAGGGGCCGTTGGTGAGCGCTTGCCGCAGCGTGCCGCCTTTCAACCAGCGCATGACGAGATATGCCCCGTCGGGGTCGCGCCAGTAGTCATATAACGGAACCACATGCAGGTGCTCAAGGCGGGCGATGAGTTCGGCTTCCGTTTCAAAGCGGCGGATGAAATCGGGCAGGTTGGCGATCTCCGGCAGCACAACTTTGATGGCGACGTCCCGTTTGAGACTCGTCTGGTAAGCGCGGTAGACTGTACCACTCCCACCGGTGCCAAGGAGTTCGCGTAGTTCGTAACCCTTGATCTGCTGCCCGAGCGCCGCCGATTCCATCGTGTGTCCTCCGCGCTGCATTGATGTTATTTGTAGTATACGCCCGGACATTACCGCATGGCGCACGGACCTGACCTTTTCCTGACCCCTCGGGAGGGGACTTCCTGTCACCGAAACCGCAGGCGCTTGAATCAACAGCGCCTCAGACAAGTTTGAGGCGCTGTTGGTCTTTCACAAACCGGCTCGCATTTCTACCGGTATCGGCTCGGTGTTGCACGCTGCGCATCCCCTGAACTTAGTCAAGCGAGGTGCAGTTCGCGTTGGCTTGTTTGTGCTGAAAGCCTCTCCTGTAAGTCGTTGATCTCGAAGCCGAAGACGGTTGGAGATGCGGTTGCGCGGGCGGTCTACAAATGCGCTCAAACGATGCGCACGAGGTCGTCATTTGGGAGTGGAACACGCCTACTACCGCGCTGGCCCTGTGCTGTCCCGAATGATCAAATGGGGCGTGAGAAGTTCCTGCTCAGGCTCATATTCGCTTTCCTGCAGCATGCGAATGAGCATTTGCGCGGCGCGTTCTCCCATGAGGTAGGCCGGGAACGTGATGGCCGTCAAGGGTGGCGAAATGAGCTTGGCAATCCGATCGATGACGATGCCAATGAGTGAAAAATCCTGCGGGATGCTCAATCCCCGGCTTTGAACGGCCCGCACGATGCCTACGGACGAATCCGGGTGCAGGGTAACCATGGCCGTGATTTCAGGATGCTCGTCCAGCATACGGTGGGTGGCCGCATAAGCATCTTCGATGGTGGTTGGAGCTTCGTAGTACAGCGGGGTCAGCCCGAAGCGCGCGCAAGCTTGGGCATATCCGCGACCTGTCCGGACAACGGGGCCGTAGCCAGCATCCCGCAGGGCTTTAGACATACTCAGCAAACCGATGTGCCGATGTCCCAACTTATACAGATGATCCACTGACACCAGCATCGACGTTTCAAAATCGAGGTCAATGTACGATAGCCCCTCGTTGTCCGCGCAATGCCCAATCATGACGAAGGGGTAATCGTTCTCTTGCAGGAGATGCACTCGTTCATCCTGCAGGTGGATTTCCATCAGGATGACCCCATCGATCTGATTGCTGCGGTACAGATTGAGCAGTGTGTGCTCACTGAGCGTGTTCACAAACAGATTGAACAGAAACCCGCGTTTAGCCGCAATCGTCGAGGCGCCGACGAAGAATTCAAATTCCAGTTCGGACAGCCCGTTGGAATGGGCGGGATACAGCACCGCAATTGAGCGGCTCTTGCCCGCTGCCAGATTCTTCGCCTGAGCGTGGGGCGTGTAGTCGAGTTGGACGATCGCTTCGAGTACTCGTTTGCGCGTCTCGGGGGAGACATCTGGTTTGTTGTTCAGGATACGCGAGACGGTGGTGATGGAAACGCCCGCAGTTCTAGCGACATCGTTGATGGTGACCGTTTTACTCATGGACTGACCTTGGTATGAAGCATTAAAGATTATTGACTAGAAAAATAGAATCCGCTACAGTGTTGATATGGCTGAAAACGCTTTCGGTAGCGTTTTCAGTATCCTACAATTTTAGCTGACAATAAAACTTTATAACATGAAGGAGGTGAACCGGGACGCTGAGCGTTGACGAGGTTGGTTTTGCATCCCTTCAAAATTAGTGGACGAGGAGAAATACGATGTTCCGCAATTCTTTCCGCCTGTTTCTTTCCATTCTATTGGTTCTCGCGTTGAGCAGCGCTTTGATCATGCCGGCGGCCGCTCAGGATGATGGTAAGTGGTGCACGGGCCAGACGATTCGCTTCTTTGTCGGTGGCGCGGAAGGCGACGCTTTCGGTTCAATTGTGCTGCGCGGCGCGCAAGCGGCAGAAGCTGACTTGGGCGCGACGGTTGAATATGTTTTCTCCGGGTGGGACGTTGAACGCATGATTCAGCAGCTGCGTGAGGCTATTGCCGCCGAGCCCGATGGCATCGCCACGATGGGCCATCCCGGCAATGAAGCGATCATGCCGCTGGCTGAAGAAGCGGCCGCGGCGGGCATCACCATGATGTATCAGAACGTGGATGTGCCGGATGTGCGCGCCCGCTTTGGCGGCGGCTACATCGGCGCGCAGTTGGTTTCGCAGGGGCGCGCGCTGGGCGAAGAAGTGGTTCGCCAGTATGGTTTGGGTGCCGGCGATACCGCTCTGGTGTTCGTGCCGCTGGGGCAGCCGGGGCGTGACCTGCGCGAAGGTTCGACTGCGGATGCGCTGGAAGCGGCGGGCGTGACGGTTGTCCGGTTGGATAGTCCGCCGGAATACGCGTCGGATCCGAACCTGGCGCTGCCCGCGCTGACCGCCGCCGCGCTCAATGCGGAAAATCTCCGCCTGATCGTCTATCCCGGCGGTCAACTGCTCGGCGCTGTGCCAGTGTATATGGACGCCCTTGGCTTCGCGCCCGGCGACATCGTCAACATCGGCTTTGACACCAGCCCGGCGATTATGGAAGCGTTCCAGAGCGGCTACGTGCAGTTGACCTCCGATCAGCAGCCGTTCCTCCAGGGTTACCTGCCTATCCTCAGCCTGTGCGGTACGCTCACCTACGGCTTCGGCGCGCTCAATGTCGATACGGGCGCGGGCTTCGTCGATACCACGAATTACGCGAGCGTTGCCGAGCAGGCGATTGCTGGCTACCGTTAAAGCGATTACCCTGCCTGACATCGGGCAATGAGTCTGTTCCTGTCCTCCTTCAGCCATGATGGAGGACAGGATTTCCATCCCATTCGCTGGTAGCCATCGGAGGATGCGAGCATGACACAACGGCTCGTGGAACTTAAAGAAATCACCAAGTCATTCGGCAACGTCAATGCCCTTACGCGCGTCACCATGCATGTCAACAAAGCCGAAATCGTCGGCTTGATCGGCGACAACGGCGCGGGCAAATCCACGTTGATCAAAATCTTGTCAGGCGTACATTCACCGGATTCGGGCGAAATCTGGGTGCGTGGGAAAAAAGTTGAAGGGCGCTGGACGGTCGAAAAGGCGCATAGCGCCGGGATCGAAACCGTACATCAGGACCGGGCGCTCGCCGTGCAGCATACGATCCAGCGCAATATCTTCATGGGACGAGAAATCACGGGCTTTCTCGGATTCATCCGGGTCAAGAAGCAGAACGAAGAAGCCGAGCGCCTCATGCGCGAGATCGGCTTCACGTCGAAAGTCTTCACGCCCGAATCCGTCGTCGCCACGCTCTCGGGCGGCGAACGTCAAGGCGTAGCGATTGCCCGCGCCCTGTACTTTGAAGCCGAACTGCTCGTGCTCGACGAGCCGACTACGGCGCTCTCCCTGACTGAAACCCAAAAAGTTTATAGCTTCATGCTGGCAGCTAAGGAAAAAGGCAGTTCAGTCTTGTTCATCAGTCACAACATTTACCACGCTTATGATATTGCGGATCGCTTCGTCATTCTCGACCGCGGCACGGTGGCGATGACCGCCGATAAATCGGAAATCGAATCGGCGGAGCGGCTGGTCCAGCATATGAAAGATTTCGCCCGCGCGTCGCATCACCCGGAGGGGAAATCATGACCGCTGCCAGTAAACCTTTACCGACATCCCCTAAGGCGCGCCCGCAGACCAGCCCGTTCATGCAGTGGGTGAAGCGCAACCGCCGTGCTGTGAGCGCTTTGGTCATCCTCGTCGTCATGCTCGGCATTTTCACTCTGCTCAACCCGCGTGTCTTCACCAACCCGATTACCTATCGTTCCATTTTCATCAGCCTGCCGATTTCGATGTTCGTCGTTGTGCCGATGGTCTTCATCGTCGCTAGTGGCGAAATCGATCTATCCTTTCCGGCGACAGCGGGCATCACGTCCTGGGTCTTCGCCGCCGCTGTGCGTGATGGCTGGAATCCGTTTGCCGCTTTTGTCCCGGCGCTGCTGCTCGGCATGATTGTTGGCGTGATTGTCGGCACCCTCGTCACGTATGTGGGGCTGTCGTCGCTGGTCGCCACGCTCGGCATGAATTTCCTGCTGCGCGGCATCATCAACATGGGGACAGAAGGCGTCGCGATCCAGTTCCCGCAAATGCGCGAAACCGCGATGTGGCAATTGTTCGTCGGGCGCATCGAAGACTTTCCCTGGATGCGCGGTTTCCCAATCCAGATGTTCTGGGGGGTTCTGTTCGTGCTGCTCGGTTGGGTGTTGTTCAACCGGCACAAATTCGGCACGCAGGTGCAGATCGTTGGGGATAACCCGGACAGTGCCACCGAAATGGGGATCAACGTCAAGCGCGTCAAAATCAGCGCCTATGTCTTTATGGGGGTTGGGGCGGCGTGCGCGGGGGTGCTCTCCGTGCTGGTCAACCTGAACTGGTGGCCGACGACGGGCGACGGTTTACTGCTGCCGACGCTCGCGGCGGTTTTCGTCGGCGGGACGCCCACGTGGGGTGGAATCGGTACGGTGGTTGGCAGCGCGCTCGGATCGGGTATCATCTCGTCGATCGAGACGGGGATTATCGCCGCGGGGCTGACTGGGTATGTTACTCAGTTTTTCAACGGGCTGGTGATCATCATCTCGCTGGTAGGGCATCGTTTCAATGGGCCGCGCTACCGCTGATTACGCGCACAAACAGGGAAACACGCGATGAAAGTCATACAGTGTGGTTTAGGGTTGATGGGGCGTGCCTGGATCAACACGGTGCAAGCCTCATCCAACGTGGAATTTGCCGCGCTCGTCGAGGTGGACGCGGCGACCGCGCAGAAACGCGCGCAGGAATTTGGGCTGGACCCCGCTTTGATTTACCCATCGCTCGAGGCAGCGCTGGCCGCGGTCAAAGCGGATGGTGTGATCGACGTGACTCCACCCGCCGCGCACCAAGCGATCTCGTTTGCGGCCATGGACGCCGGGCTGCCCGTGCTGTCGGAAAAGCCGCTGGCCGGAACGCGGGCAGATGCGCGCGCCATCGTCGCCAAAAGCGATCAAACGGGCGTCCTGCATATGGTCACGCAGAATTACCGCTACACACCGCTCGCGCAGACCGTCAAGCGGGTGTTGCAGTCGGGGGACTTGGGCGACATCGGCGCGGTGAGCGTGCGCTTCTTCAAAGGCCCGCATTTTGGAGGCTTCCGTGACGAAATGGACTATCCGCTCATTGTCGATATGGCGCTGCATCACTTCTACATGCTGCGCTATTTCCTGAATGCTGATCCGGTCAGCGTGTATGGCAAAAGCTGGAATCCCCCGTGGAGCTGGTACAAAGGGGATGCATCTGCCGCTGTGACCGCCCATTTCAGCAGTGGGGCGGTTGTCAACTACACGGGGTCGTGGTGTTCACAGGGTCAGGAAACCTCGTGGAATGCGGATTGGCGCTTCGAGTGCGCTAACGGGGTGCTGACCGTGCAGGATGACAGAGTGTACGTGCAGCATTTGACGGGACTTGAGGATCACGGCGGTGTTCATTTCACCACGCACGACGCGCTGACAGAAGTGCCGCTCGTGCCTATGGAACTTCAGGCGCAGGCTTATCTGCTGCACGAATTCTATGAAGCGGTCACGAACGGCAGGACGCCGGGGACACCGTGCCAGGATAATATCAAAACGGTCGAGTTTGTTTTTGACGTGGTGGAGTCGTTCAAGACCGGCGCGCCAGTCACACGTTGACTCTAGGGAAGACTTCGAAGGATAAATCATGAAACTTGGCGTGTTTATCGCAGCCTTTGCCAGTATGGAATTTGAAGCAGTGCTGGACTATGTCGCCTCGATCGGCGTCAATGCCATCGAGATTCCCGTCGGTGCCTATGTGGGCGATGCGCACCTCAAACCCGCGCAAATGCTGCACGATGAGGCGGGTTGTCGGGAGTTGAAAGCCAAGATCGCTGCGCGCGGGCTTTCAATCAGCGCGCTGAGTGCTCATGCCAACCCGCTGCACCCGAATCCCGCCATCGGTCAACCGCACCGAGAGGCGGTCAAGAACGGGATATTGATGGCGGAAAAACTCGGCGTGGAAACTTTTGTCACCTTTTCCGGTTGCCCGGGTGGCGCTCCCGGAGACATGACTCCGAACTGGGTCACGTGCCCCTGGCCGACGGATTTTAGCGATACCGTCAAATACCAGTGGGAAAAGGTCATGATCCCGTATTGGAAAGAGATCAATGCCTTCGCCGAGCAGCGCGGCGTGCGCATCGCCATTGAAATGCATCCCGGCTTTTGTGTCTACAGCGCCGAGCACGTCCTCGCACTCCGTGACGCGGTCGGGAGTAAGAATATCGGTGCCAATTTCGATCCCAGTCACTTGTTCTGGCAGGGCGTCGATCCGGTGTTCGCTATCCGCCGCCTCGGCGATGCGATCTTCCACTTTCACGCGAAGGACACAGTGATCGATCCCGTCAATGCCAACGTGAACGGGGTTCTGGATACCAAGAGCTACAGTGACTTCATCAACCGCAGTTGGATTTTCCGTACTGTCGGTTACGGTCACAGCGAAAGCGCGTGGCGCGATATGGTGAGCAATCTGCGCCTTGTCGGATACGATGGGGCGCTGTCCATTGAGCATGAAGACGGCTTGATGTCGCAGAAGGAAGGTTTCGAAAAAGCCGCGCACTTCCTCCAGAACATTCTCATCAAAGACGATGCGGGGCACGCATTCTGGGCATAGAGGCAGCGCGGCGATGAGCGGTTTCCGGCATGAAGTCGATCTCAATCGTCGGGTCTAGATCGGCGAGGTGGTCGCCAATACGCCGCGCTTCGCCCAGCCCGCCGAACAGCCGATTATCGTCCGCTCGGCGGCGCGGGTCGTGTCGGTGGCCGCTGTGGTCATCGCCGTGATCGCCGCCGTCTTCATCGTTACCTCGACCATGCCCGGCGCTTAGCCGGATTCGCAGCGGGGCAGCGCCGTCGAACTTTGGTGGGCTGCCCCAGCGTACCTTCAACAACCTTCCCCTCACTGGAGTATAATTGGCGGTCGTGATCCTTAGAGTTAGGCGGCGACATGGCCAATTCTCTACGTCCTCAAGCTGAACTGTGGCTGCGGCAAGCGCTCGGCCCGCAGGCTGGTTTTCGTGATGGGCAGTGGGAAGCGATTGAAGCGTTAGCCCAGCAGCGGCAGCGGGTGCTGGTAGTGCAGCGCACCGGGTGGGGCAAGAGTCTTGTCTACTTCATGGCGACACGCCTGCTGCGCGCTCAAGGGGCGGGCGTGTCCATCCTCATCAGTCCGCTGCTCTCCCTGATGCGCAACCAGATCGAGTCGGCGGCGCAGTGGGGGCTGCGCGCGGCCACGCTCAACAGCGACAACGCGGACGACCACCCCCTCATCGAACAGGCGCTGCTGCGCGGCGAGATCGATCTGCTGCTCATCTCACCGGAACGCCTCGCAAATGACCGCTTTCAGGCGCAAGTCTGGACGAGGCTGCGCCAACAGGTTGGTTTGCTGGTCGTCGACGAGGCGCACTGTATTTCCGATTGGGGGCACGATTTCCGTCCGAACTACCGCCGCATCATGAATCTGCTGACGGAGATCCCGGCGGGCACTCCGGTGATCGGCACGACCGCGACCGCCAATGATCGAGTCGTCAAGGATGTGGCGGAAATCCTCGGCGCGGGCTTACATATTCAGCGGGGATCGCTCACCCGGGAAAGTCTCTCGCTCTACGTCTATCCCGATTCGTTGGATGCGGCCACCCGGTTGACCCTGCTGTCACATCTTTTACGCAGTATTCCCGGCAGCGGCATCATCTACTGCACCACGACCCGCGACTGTCGGCTGGTGGCGGATTGGCTGCAGGCCGATGGTGTGAACGCCAAGCCGTACTTTGCCGATGTTGAGGCGGTGGGTTCGGAGGATCGCGCGGAGCTGGAACGGCAGTTGATGCACAATCAGGTCAAGGCGTTGGTGTCGAGTGTCGCGCTCGGCATGGGCTTTGACAAAAGTGACCTGCACTTCGTCATCCACTATCAACTGCCCGGCAACATCATCAGCTACTACCAGCAGATTGGGCGCGCCGGACGCGGGATCGATAAGGCGTACATCGTGCTGATGCATGGCCCCGGCGATGAAGACATTCAGCGTTACTTCATCGACACGGCTTTCCCGCTGCCCGAACAGGTCAGCGCCGTGATTGCCGCGCTGCGCGCCCAGCCCAAGTCGCGCGCGGAACTCCAGCGTGATGTGAACGCCCGGTTGTCCGTCCTGGAGAAAATCCTGACCCACTTGGAGGTTGAAGGGATTATCGAGAAGCAGGACTCGGCTTATGTGCTGCGGCGGAGCAATACTGAACCGGATTATGCGCGGTGGCACACCGTCACGCAGATGCGCTATGCCGAACTCCGGCATATGCAAGAGTATACGCGGGAGCAGGGCTGCCTGATGCGCTTTATCGCCGCTGCCCTTGATGATCCGCACCCGCCGCAGCGGTGTGGTCGCTGCAAAAACTGTACCGCGGCCGCGAGTAAGTTTCAGCCGGACGCCAGCGCCGTCGCGCGGGCTCAGCGGTTTTTGCGGGAAGGCAAACCGCTCACCTTTGAACCGCGCCGCCGCTGGTCAGCCGGACTGCCCGGGTTCGCCAAAACGACTGATATCCGCGTGAATCAGACGGGCTTGGCGTTGTGTACCTATTACGATGAGGGCTATGGCGCGCTGGTCCGACGGGAACGGACGCACAGCGTCCGCTACAGCGACGAACTCGTCGCGGCCTCCGCCAAAGCCTTGAGCGAGCACCTGCGCTCGCTGCCCACGCCGCCGCGCGTGATCGTGCCGGTGCCCTCGCTGCGCCGCCCGACGCTGGTCGCCGACTTAGCCGCGCGGCTCGCGCAGGAGGTCGGTTTGCCGGTGGTAAACGTTCTAGAGCACACCGTGCAGCATCCGCCCCAAACCGAGATGCGGAACAGCTTTCAGCAGGCTCTCAATGTTCTGGAACGCTTCACGGTGGTCAGCGCTTTGAATGGGGAAGCAGTGCTGCTCGTGGATGATCTGGCTGACTCGCGTTGGACGCTGACGGTACTTGGCGATCTGCTCCAGCGGCACGGGGCTGGAGCAGTGTATCCGTTTGTCATCGCCGTCACGAATACGTCGGATTAAGCGCCTGACACAGCAGGGGCGGGTTTCTCAGCCGCGCAGCGGTCGCCTAGAACAGGCGGCGCTGCTGCGACTCAGCCCGACCCAGCACGCGATATTCGTACGGTGTTTTCCGCGCTTGATCAGCGTCCGACAGCGTCAGGCTAACCGGGCAGTGGTTCGGGCGTGGGCTGCGCGGCTTTGGTGAACGCCCACGGCCCGCCTTCCAAACACTCGATCTGGCGGAAGTTTTGGTCGAGCGGGTACACGTACCAGCGATACGTCCCGCCCGCGGGCAGTTCGCCCAAATCAATCGTTTCGTTTTGTCGCAGTTCTATCACCCGCTCGAACATGCCGCCATCCGGCTTGTAGATGCGAATGAGGTTGCGCGGCGCGCGCGGGCCACGCCAATTGAAGGTGATCGACCCCGTGCCGCTCACGTTCAGCGTGCCGTTCATCGGCGTCAGCACTTCCCACGGCACGCACTCAATGCCCGACCCGCCCACGCTCCCCGGCACACGCAGTTCGACTCCCACCGAGATAATATTGATATCGCGCAGGCAGTTCGCTTCGGCAATCTCCTGCACGGTCGTGTTGAAGCGCGCGGCGATATTCACCAGCACGTCGCCGGGTTGAATGGTATAGCGCCCGCCCCAGTCGTCGCGCCGGCGGCAAACAACCGTGGCGGTGGGCGACGGCGTTTCCAAACCGTGCACGCCTTCCAGCGCCGTGTCGAGGTTGAGCGTGGGCGTTTCGGTGGGCCGCGCGGTATTCGTCGGGTAAGGCGTGAGCGTCGGCGGTTCGAAGGTCGGCGGCGGCAGCAGGGTGCGCGTTGGCGTCAGCGAGGCGAGCGGTGTGCTCGGCGGGATGACTTCAGGTGGCAGCGTTTCGTTGGTGAGGATGAGTTCGGTCGCCTGCACTTGAAGCGCTTCGTCGCTGGGGCGCATGGTCAGTGTACACGCGGTCGCCAGCAGCACCAGCAGGGATAAGGCCAATAGATTACGGAGCATGAGTCAACCTCACAGTTACGAGTTAGGACGTTTGACGGCCACGCCGTCGCGCAGGTCGTAGACGGCATCCACACGCGTCGCCAGCGCCGGATCATGCGAGACGATCAGAAAGGTCGTGCCGTGTGCCGCCGCCAGTGACCGGAACAGATTGAGAATGCGGCGGGCGGTCTGGGTGTCGAGTCCGCTGGTCGGTTCGTCGGCAAGGATGAGCGGCGGTTGAGCGGCCAGCGCCCGCGCAATGGCGATGCGCTGCCGCTGGCCGCCGGAAAGTTCCGCGGGCAGATGATCCGCCCACGCGCTCAAGCCAACCGCTTCCAATCCGTGTGCCGTTCGCCGCCGCCGCTCACCGTAGCCGAGACCACGCAGCCGCAGCAGTAAATCGATGTTTTCCGCCGCCGTGTAGGTGGGCATAAGCGTGTAATTCTGGAAAATGTAGCCGATCTGCTGGCGGCGAAACTGGATGCGGCGGCGTTCGCCCAACCGGGTAATGTCCACGCCCTTGATCGTGATGCTGCCCGCCGTCGGCACATCCAGCGCGCCGATCAAATTGAGCAGCGTCGTTTTGCCCGATCCCGACGCGCCAAACAGCGCGATCAGCTCACCCGGCTGGACAGAGAGGTCAACGCCGCGCAGGACCTGCGTCGCCCCGTAATGCCTGGTCACACCGCTGACGATCACGCTCATGCCGACCGTCCCCGACGCAGCAGGGAGAAGCGGCGTTTGGGTGGTGGCGCGTCTGCGGGGAGGGCGTCGTCGTCGCTGGGAGCCGCTTCGGGACGCAGCAGCACGCCATCCGGGCGAATTTCGAGCGCAATGCGCGCGGCGCTGCTCAGATAAGCGCGCGCGGTCTCTGGCAGGCGCACGCGCCCGCCGTCGTCCAGCAAGGGCGTATCGTCGTCAGTCACATCCTGCCCGAGGGCGCCATCGCGCAGCGTCAGCACGCGGTCGGCATGCTCGGCGATTTCTAGATCATGTGTCACCATGAGCACGGTCAGACCATGCTGGCGGCGCAGTTCCGCCATGAGCGCCATGATTTGCGCCGATGTGCTGCGATCCAGCGCGCCCGTCGGCTCATCGGCGAGCAGCAGCGGCGGCTGATTCGCCAGCGCGACGGCCAGCGCGACCCGCTGCGCCTGCCCGCCGGAAAGTTCGCCGGGGCGTTTGTGCAGGTGCTCACTTAAGCCAACCTGATCGAGCAGTGTCCGCGCTCGCCGATCCCGTTCACGGGGCGACACCCCGGCCAGCAGCAGTGGCAGGGTGACATTATGCAGGGCCGTCCGCTGACCGAGCAGATTCTTGGTCACCTGCTGCCAGATGAACCCGACGCGGCGCAGTCGATAATCGGCCAACTGACGACGGGTGAGCCCCAGCAGATTCAGCCCATCCACGTTCACCGCGCCCGCGGTCGGCGTGTCGAGTGCGCCGATCAGGTTGAGCAGCGAGCTTTTGCCCGCACCGCTCGGCCCGACGATAGCGACCATTTCCCCGCGCCGCATCTCGAAATCGATGCCGCGCAAGGCGACCAGTTCGTGCCCGCCCACGCGGTACACTTTGACGACCCGCCGACAGGTGATCATGTGCCCACCACCACATCGCCTTCGTTCACGCCGCTGAGAATTTCGACGCGCTCGTCGGTCTGCAAACCGATCTGGATGTCGGCGCGGCGCTGACCTTCCGGCGTTTGCAGCACGACGAAGATGCGATTCTGGAACGTGCGAATCGCGGTCGGCGGCAGCCACAGGACATTCGTCTGCGTCTCCAACGGCATAGCGATCTGGATGATCTGACCGGACGGGACATCGGGCAGGGTCGCCGCCACGCGCACCGTCTGGTCGGCGTCGTTGGGCGTGAGCGGCACGCGCCGCACAATGCACTGCACAGCGGTTTCCGGCTGATTCAGCACGTTGCACACCCCCGCCAGCCCGACCCCCATCTTCTGCGCATCGGTGTAGGTGACATTCGCAATCGCTTCGAGCGGCTGTAGGCGACCAACCGTGATCGCAAGTTCGTAGGCGCTCGCCTGATCGCCCGGCTGAATGGCAATTTCCAGTACCACCCCATCAATCGGCGCATACAGGGACGACCGGGCAATATCCGCCTGAATTTGGTCGACGCGGAGCTGCGCGGTTTGCAGCGCCTGCGCATCTTCCGAGGCGTTCGCACCAGCCCGCGCCCGTTCCAACTTGATCTCCGCGTCCCGCACCGCATTTTCGGCCTGTTCCAACTGCACTTGATAGTTCGCCCACGCCTGCCCCGCCGAACCGAGACTGATCTGCGCGCTGCGCACCCCCTCCTGCGCCGAGATCAGCGCCTGATAGGCCGAATCAACCGCGGTCGCCGGGCTGTCGGGTCGGCTGATCGCGTCGTCATAAGCGCGTTGGGCTTGTTCAAGCTGGCGCTGAGCGGTTTCCACCCCCAACCGCGCGGTCTGACCCTGCTGCCAGGGGCTGTTGTTGCGCGTCGATTCCAGCGAGAGATTTGCATTCGCCAGCGCCAACTCTGCGTCAACAATGCTGTTCACGCTGCCGGATTCATCGGCGGCCGCCGCTTGTGCCGCGTCCAACTCTAACTGCGCGCTGGCCAGCGACTCTTCCAGATCGGTGATGTCGAGATCCGCCAGAAGCTGCCCGGCGGTCACCGTATCACCGCGCCGCACGAGCACCCGCCGCACTGTGCCGCCAGTCTCGAAGCCGAGCGCATTCTGATCCCGCGGGAGCCAGCGGCCTTGAAATTCGTACAGGTTGGTGACATCACCGCGCTGCACCACGTAAGTCGTCGGAGCCAGCGCGGGCGGCGTCGGGATCGGCGTGGAGGTCGGCGGGAGGTTCTGCGCCGCCGAGTCGGCGCCGGGTTGTCCGGTACACGCGGCGAGCAGCGAGCCAAATAACAGCACGACGAACGTTCTACGCGTATAGGTCATCGGCTTAATCTCCTAGTTTGATGACGGCACTCAGGCTCGCCCGGCTCAGCGTCAGTGTGGTGGTGAGGATGACGAGCAGCAGGCCACCGCTGAACACCGCATAGACCAGCGTGATCTCACCCCATGCCACGCGGACGAAATACGGCGGCAGCCCACCGCTGAAATCGAGAATGGGCAGGTACAGCAGCGTGGTCGCCACGCCGATCAGCGTGCCCCCGCCGACCGCGCCGAAGGCCGCCAGCCCCTGCACCGTAAAAATATAGGCAGAGGCGGCCGCCCGTCCGAAACCCATCGCGCGCAGCATGCCCAACTGGGTGGCTTGCGCCCGAAACGTCGCCGCGTTTTGGATGACTGCGCCGATCAAGGTGAGCCCGACCGCCGCGAGGAAGCCCACCGAGAGGAAGCCGAGCGCACCCCGGCGCAGGGGCGCGAGCAGCGCGGTTTGCAGTTCACGTTCGGGATCACGCCAGTCGAGAATCGGATAGCCGAGCGCGGCGGCTTGTTCGCGAACAGCGTCCCGGTCGGCCTCCGCCGCGACCGCCAGCCAGTACTCGTAGGGGAGTTCGCTGCCCACCGTCTCGAACACCACATCTAAACTCATCAGCCCGAAGAACGTGGTGGTCGCTGTGGGGTCAAGCGTTGGGAAGTAATCGACGAGGCCAATAATAGGCACGGTGATCTCCGCCCAGGTGTTGAGCGCGTTGATCTGCACGGTCAGCGCGCCGCCGACTGCCAAATTGTGGGCATGAGCGAAGGCGGCGCTGAGAATGATCCCGGTGCGCTGCGCGGCCAGTTGGTTGAATAGGTCAGCCAGCGGAACCGCGCTGAAATCCGCCCGGTAGCGCGTGACCGCCGCCATTGCTGCCCGATCAATGCCCAACACAGTCCCTTGCGGACGCTCGTTCGGCAAAGCGATCTGCGCGGTATAGCGACCGACGCGCGACACCGCCGCAACGCCGGGGATGGTGGCGAGATCAGCGGCGGGCAGCACGTTGAAGCCCTGCACATCTACCCCCGTCTGCTGGCCGGAACTGTTGCGTTCGGCTTCGGTTTCGGCGTCGGTCGGCGGCACAAGCACCACATCCGCGCCGATCTGGTAATCGATCGAATCGCGCAGGCTGGCATCGAGGGTGCTCGCCAGCGAGGCCGTGAAGCCGGTCAGGCTGAGGGTGAAGCCCATCATCAGCAGCGTGCCGCGATAGCGATCCAGCGACCGGGTCAGTTCGCGCAGTGCCATGAGCAGGCTCAGGCTGCGGGTCAACGTGAGCAGGCGCGCCCCAAGCCCAAGCAGAAACGGATAGATGCGCAGAAACAGCAGCGTGAGCGCCAGCGAAAACAGTGTCGGCGCGCCCAACGTGAGCGGATCGCTGAACGGATCGGCCACCGCCGCGGTCAGCCCGCCCGAGCGCGTCAGCGTGATGAGGATGTAGACCGCCGGGATGAACAGCAGCACGTCGAGGTAGGCGCGCTGCCACCACGCGCGTCCCGAGCGCACCGGGGACGAATGGACGATGCCGTAGCGGGTCGACCGCCACGAGAACCACAAGCCGCCGCCCGCCGCGCAGAGCGCGGTCGCTGCGCCGACGAGCAGAGTCTGCGCGGTAAAGGCCACCGGGAGTCGCCCGCCCGCGTTGTCGAAACGCAGAAACGACGACGTCTGCCCGACCACCTGCACCACCGCCGGGCTCATCACCAGCGCGAGCCCGAGCGCCGTGCCTGCCAATATCAGCCAGCCCACGGCGTGGATGAACAGCACGACGCGGCGGCTCATCCCGCGCGCGGCCAGCACCGCATCTTCATCCGCCTGCCGACCGACGAGCAGCCCGGCGACCAGCATCACAAAGTACAGCGTCAAGCCGCCAACGGGCAGACTGGTGATCGCCAGTTGCGCGGTCAGTCGCTCAACCTCGGCGTTGAAGGCGCGCAGCCCCGCGACCGGCGACACATCCGACCGGACACCGGGAATGTGATTGCTGGCGTCGCGCTCGGTCGTCTCGATGCGGTTGAGCAGCGCGGACACGTCGCCCGTTTTCACGCCGCCGCCGTCAAAGATCACGCCCCAATCGGCCTCTTCAACGGGCGTGGGCAGCGCACTCGTCGCGCGCCAGAAATCGTCCCGCGCGACGAGCAGCGCCGTTTCGAAGAAGCGTGGCGGCAGCAGCCACGCCGGGTCATTCGGGTCGACCGGACGCCACGTCGCTGCGACGCGCAGTTGGACCGTCCCGCCGCCGGGGCGCGACACGGTGAGCAGGTCGCCCACCTGCACGCCCATCGTCGCAAATACGCTGGCGGAGAGCAGTACGGGGATGGCTTCCTCCGTTGTCGGCATGCCACCCCACGCGCCATCCACAATCTCGATCAGGTGCTCCGCGCCTGTCAGCGAGCCCAACGTCAAGCCGCCGAGGTTGTAGCCTTCTGAGTTCACCGTCCACACGCCCGCGCCGATATATTCGGTGAGCTGGGCAGTCGGCAGCGCGATGTTCGCCGTGAAGTCGCGCTGCATGTAGGCGCTGGCCGCCTCAAACTGGCTCTGACTGATGTTCCCATTCCACACGCCCAGGTAGCGATAGCGGAAGTTGAACGGCGGTTCCCCGAGCCGGGACGCCAGCAAGCCCGTGTTGACCGCATCGACATACAGGATCAGGCTGACGGCCAGCGTCACCGCTGCCAGCAGCCCGACCAGCGTCCACCCGGCGAGCCCGCGGTGCTGCCACAGCCGTTCGACGGCCAGCCGCAGCAAGTCGAACGGGTACGTTGGGCTGCGGTGGGCACTGAGCCTGGGCACTGGCTCGCTCAGGCTCGGCGTCTCCGTGGATTGAGCTAAACGCATGCGGTAATTCCTCAATCTGACCGGGCAGACGCGCTGCCCATCACTGACTTACGCCGGTTGCTGGGCCAAACATCGACCCCATCTCGGGATCGACCGCGCTCGCGCAGGTTTGCAGGCCAGTGACATAGTCATTGAAGTTCGTCGGATCGTAGGGTGGCACGGTAGCGGCGCACGCCTGAAACGCTTCGACCTTGGTCTGGGCGTCGGTGAGCGCATCCAGCAGATCGGCATCGTGCAGCACATAGTCGTCAAAGGCCGCGTCGAGCCAGCGGCGCGTGATGAAATCGCCCATGAGCGACAGTTCACCCGTGAACGGCGAGGGGATGATCACCGTATTCGGGTCTTGCAGGAGCGCGTCGAACTGGGTGTAGAAGTCGAGGGCGCTCGGCCCCACGCTGGCCAACAGGGCCGGGTTGCTGAACTGCGAACGCAGCGCGGGCATGCTGCCAAACAGTTCCGGATGTTGGGCGAGAAACCCGAATAAACGATAGCAGGCGTCCGGGTTCTGGCTGGTCGCGCTGATATAGCCCGTGCCGATCTCGTAAGACACTGCGCGGTACGTTCCGGTCGGGTACGTGGTCATGCGGTACGGGTTTTCGCCCAAGCGGACGTCACCACCCACCAGCATGAGACCCGCACCGCTGGCTTCGGCGTAGATCGGATCCGGGTTCTCGCCGTCGCCAAGCATGATCATGAAACCATTGCCCGCCAGTTCCTGATAGGCGATCAGCCCGGCCTTCGCCATGTCGAGCACGCTACGGATGGCCTCCACGGTCGCCGGATCAGTGAAGTTGAAGACGGGCGGCGTCGTCCGGTAGTCGATGGGCAGGCCGCCGTACGCGGCGATCAACATGAGCAGGCTGGAGTCGCCAAAGCCGCGATCTGTAAAGGGCTTCTGATCGGCGGGTATCACGGCGTCCAAGGCGCGTAAGGCATCGGCAAACGCGCTGATCGTCCAGCCTGTGCGCGGTTCGGCAATACCTGCCTGCGCCAGCAGATCGGCATGGTAGTTGAGCAGCGTCGGGCTGATGCTGAAGGGATACGCCCACGTGCGGTTATCCCGTTGGAGCAAGGCGAGTGTGTTCCCGGCGACATCGGCAGGCGCAAACGTGGGGTCGGCACTCAAAAACGGGTCGAGCGCGAGGATCTTGCTGAGATCGGCGGCGGGCACGGCATTGTAGTTCACATAGAAGCAGTCGTTCTGCTCGGCGTAATCGCTCAGAACGCCGTAGTCCGACGTGAGTGTCACCTTGCCGACCTGCGGATCCAGCGCGGCAAATTCACGCAGCAGACGTTCCCAGTCGCCAACCTGCGCGGCGAACCCGGCGCTGAACGTGAGCTCAATCTCACCGGGAGCAAGCACGACTTCGGGGATTGGCGTGGCGACGATCAGCGGGGTGGCACCCCGCAGCGCGCTCGCAGTCTGCAGGTTCGCCGCGGCTTTCACTTCCGCGTCACTGAGAGCGGTCACCGCGTCTGTCCCTTCGGTGACCGCCTTGATTGCGGCATCCAGGTAATCCGCATAGCGCAGCTCCGCGCCCGAGAGTGCCTGACCGAGCAGCGCGTCGATCTGCGCGGCGATCTGCGGATCGACGAACGCGCTCACCGCGATCACAAGGCCGCTCTCATCCGGGGCGGCCGGGGCGGCGGGCAGGGGCGGATTCACCAGCGCCGACCGGTAGCCGACGAGCGCCGACTGAAAGGTCGCATTTTCGGTGAGGAACCGTGCCAGTTGATAGGCTTCGGTCGGGTGAGCGGTGCCGCCGCTCACGGCAAACCCGGTCGTGGTGATGCCGAGGCTGCCACCGGGCAGCGCTGTCGCCACTCGACCGGGCGTATCTGGGTTAAGCGGATCCGGCCCCAGCGCAAAGCTCCCCCCGATCATCATGGGGATGGCGTTATCGACCAGGTTTTGCGTGGTGAAGGTGCTGACGACGCCTTCATCCACCAATTCCGCCCAGCCTTCCAGCAGTGCAGCCAGTTCGGGCGTGTTCAAGCGCGGGTTGCCCGCTTCGTCGTTCAGGCTTTGGCGATACAGCGAACGCAGCAAGGCGGCGTCACTGCCATTTGTGACTAGACCGGGGATGCTCACCGCGCCGCTGCTGTCGTATTGCGTGAGCGTGCGTGCGGCGTGCGCCACGTCCTCCAGCGTCCAACTCGCATCCGGGTAGGTCAGCCCCGCTTGATCGAACAGCGCCGGATCGTACGTCAGCAGGAGCGGCTCGATTTTGGCGGGGAGCGCCCATAAGCCGTTGTCCCAGCGGAAGGATTCCCAGGCTGCGGGAATGAAATCGGCGGGGTTGAGCGCCGCATCTGACGCAGCGAGCGGGGTGAGATCGAGGAAATTACCCGCGCGGGTGGCTTCAGGTGACAGGCTGTCACCGTCGACCAGCGCGACATCGGCAGCAGCGGCAAGCGCCTCGGCCCCTTGGAGATGTTCGTCGATATTCTCTGCCGCCGCTGTGTAATAGAAGTTCGGGTAGGGCAGGTAGACGGGCTGTACCCGGATGCCGGGGTTCTGCGCTTCAAATTCTGCCAGCGCGTCATCGACGGGCAGGTTGCGCATAAAGTCGGTCAGCGCGAGCGTGATCGTCGTCGTGCCGCTTTGCGCCGCCGCGGGCATGACCGCCGGAGCGGTGACGGCCAACGCTAAGATCAAGATGAGCCAAAGAGTTTTCCAACGCATGAGCAAGTGCCTCCTCTATACCATAGGTACAGCATGCCGGAGGCGGATTTCGTCGGCGTTGCGACGCGATTACGGTGTCGTAATCAGAATTTGAGGTTAGGGACTCAGCACCGGGGAGGTGACGAGACGATAGCCGACCCCCGGCACGGTGAGAATCAGCGCGGGGTTCGCCGGGTCGATCTCGACCTTTTCGCGCAGGCGGCGAATGTGCACGTTGACCGCGCGTTCGCTGTCCATGTCCGCATCCCAGCCCCACACCGCGTCGATGATCTGCCCGCGGCTGAGCGCCTGATTCGCATGCTGTGCCAGAAACACCAGCAGGCGAAACTCGGTCGGCGTGAGCGCGAGGAACTGTGTCCCGCGCCAGACCTGCCCCCGTCCGCGGTCAATCACCAGATCGGAGACATACAGCAAATCAGCTTCGGCGTTGGAAAATTCGCCGTACGCGCGGCGCAGCTGTGCCCGCACCCGCGATAGCAGTTCGCGCAGGCTGTAGGGCTTGGTGACGTAATCGTCCGCGCCCATCTCCAGACCGAGCACTTTATCGAGTTCGTCGCGTTCCACGGTGAGCATGAGAATCGGCTGGCGTAAGCCGGAGGCGCGCAGCTGACGACAGAAGTCGAAGCCTGAACCATCGGGCAGTCGCACGTCCAGAATGATCAGATGTGGCAGGCTTTCGCGGGCGAACGCCACCCCGTCCAGCCCGTGATCTTTCCATGTGACCGTGTAGCCCTCGCGTTCCAGCCCGTCACGGAGCGAGCGCGCGACGGCAGGATCATCTTCAATGAGGAGGATATGCGCGTTCTTCATGCTCAGGCCGCCGGAAGCTGCACGACGAACTGAGTCGCGCCGGGCGCGCTGTCCACGCTGATACCGCCATGATGCGCATCAACAATGGCGCGGATGATGGCTAAACCGAGACCGCTGCCCGGATACGTGTTGGCATTGCGCGCCCGGTGGAAACGGCTGAACAAGCCCGGCAGATCGTCGGCGGGAATGCCGATGCCCGTATCATTCACGGTGATCGTGACGCAGTGATCTTTGCGGGCGACGCTGACCACCACCGTGCCGCCTTCCGGCGTGAACTTGATTGCGTTGTCGAGCAGATTGCCGACCGCACGCCGCAATTGCAAATCATCGCCGCGCACGGTGAGCGCGCCTTCCGGAACGTTGAGCGCGAAGTTCACCCCCGCCTGTTCCGCGCGGGAGGCGTAGGTTTCGCTCAGTTCGCGCACGAGCTGCGCCAGATCGACGGGCTGGAAAGGTGTACTCCGCGTTTTCGCTTCAAGGCGGGAGAGATCGAGCAGATTATTGGTCAGGACTTCCAACCGATGCACTTGCGCGTGTGCCCGGCGAATATAAGCAGTTTGTTGAACGGGGTTGGTCTCCGTCGCCGCCAGTTCGAGATCGGCGCGCAGCGCGGTGAGCGGGGTATGCAGTTCGTGCGCTGCGTCGGCGACAAAGCGCCGCAGCGCTGTCACGGTCGCTTCGACCTGCGCGGCCATCTCATTGAAGGTGGTCGCTAATGCGCCAAGCTCGCCCCGCGCTTTGGAGTCTACGCGGGTATGCAGTTGGCCCTGCGCCATATGGCCCGCGCCCGCGGTCAGCGCGAGCACCGGGTCGGTGATTTGCCGACTGGCCAGCCAACCGATGAGCGCGGCGATGACCAGAGCGAGGCCGCCTGCATACACCAGCGCCGTCGCCACACTTTCGATGATATGCGCCCCAAATCCTGCTCCTTCCGAGAGTTCCACGTACCCATTCAGCGTGCCATCGTCGGTTTGAATGGGCAGCCGCACCATCTGGTCAGAGGTCACGCCGGGTGTGACTTCACCCGCGAGATCAAAGCCATAGGGCGTGCTGGACACGGCGAAGGTAATGACATCCTGATGACCGATACTCACGTCACTCTGAACCAGACTTAACGCCCGGGCAGGCACCATGGTATCGACTGGCACGGCCTCAGTGTACTCCATGTCGATCAAGGGCATCACGTCGCCGGACGGGGCGGCCTCGACAATGATCTGACCGATGCCTCCGGCGACATAGGTCCCGTCGAAAGGGGCAGGGTTGGCGAGCATGGTTTCGGTTGTACCAAGGGAGAGGAGTGTTGGCGGCGATCCGCTGTCCGTGACCACATTCCCGGCGGTGTCCAGAATGCGCACCCGCGCCTGCATGAGAAACGACAGGCTGCGCATTTGTTCGGCAATCTCAGTGCTCGAACGGTTGGTGCTGCGCAGGAGCTGGACCGTCTCGCTGATCACCACCGCATTATCTTCCAGATGTAGGCGTTCCCGGTTAGCATAGTAGCCCCGCAGCGTCGCCAGCAGCGCCGCGCCGAGGATGAGCGTTGCGATAAAGGCGATCCCGACATAGGTAAGTGGCAAACGCCAGCGAATCGATTGTGGTAACACGGTGATTGTGCCTCAAGCATTGTTTTGCGCTGATCATAGCAGATCATGGAATTACAGACGTTTACAGCCTGATTACGGAGTCGTAACCTCAACGCTTGACCGAAAGTGTGTGATGTTTTTGGCTAACTGCGACAGGCATTAGCTGAGCGTGATTGTTTTGCTACCAAAACTCTTGGCATAATCTTGTTGTCACAAGTCACATACGCCTAGAGGGGATCATGAGCCTGACATTTGCCAATTTCAAGCAGGTTATTCCTACGCAAATTCTCACTCGCGGGCGTGAGTATCTGCGCCAAGGTCAAATCCTTGATTTGTCGTTCGACGAGGAAGAACTCATTTGGGAAGCGCAGGTGGAAGGCACCGATCTCTATGATGTGCGGATTGAGTTAGTCCCCAACGGCAGCTTGAATGCTAATTGTACCTGCCCCTATGAACTGGGCGATCAGTGCAAGCATGTTGCTGCTGTGCTTTACGCTATCGAAGACGCTTTCCCCGATCAACTGGGAACGAGACCGCGCAAGAAACCCGCAAAACGGCAGACGCGTCACGACAAGCTGCGTCAGCGCCTCGAAAAGACCTCCCGCGAGCAGCTGATTTCGATTCTGCTGGAATTAACACAAAGTGATCGAGAACTTCTCAACCAACTGCTCATTCACTTGGATCCAGGTGATTCCAAACCGATGGATTATCGGCGCGTTGTCAAAGATGCCCTGCGCGCCGGACGGGGCGAATATGGCTTTCTCGACTATACCGGATCCAACCGTGCTGGACGCAAGCTCGGTGAACTGCTCCATCAGGCGGAGCAGTGGCGTGCTGCCGGCGACTTCGATAGAGCAATTGGTGTGTATCAGGCGGTGATCGATGAGACTGTGCCCACGATGGCTCATGCAGATGACTCGAGCGGTATCCTCGGCGATTGCATTGGTTTGGCGCTGGAATCCCTAGCCGAGTCTGTGGCTGCGCAAGGCGGGCACGAACGAGAGAATCTGTTGACCTATTGTTTGGAACGCGCTCGGAGGAAAGAGTTTCATAACTGGGACTGGGGATGGGATTTACTAGCGATTGCTGAGAAGTTAGTCAGTACCCCGCCACAACGCACTTTGTTTACGTCTGCGTTGGATGGTCTGCAAGCTGAAATTTCGAAACCCAGCGACGGCGGGTTCATCAGCGACTACGGTTTAGAACAGGTCGCGCTGTTCAGACTGGCGCTGATTGATCGATTTGACGGGCCGGAAGCCGCGCGCAAATTCCTGTCTGCCCATGTCCACCTTGACCGAGTCCGCATGGAGTTAATTGACAGGTGTATCAAAGCAGGTGAACTAGAAGAGGCCATGCGTCAGATCCAGACGGGAATTGCGTCGAGCAA
Source organism: Candidatus Flexifilum breve (assembly GCA_016717205.1). Classification (GTDB taxonomy): domain Bacteria; phylum Chloroflexota; class Anaerolineae; order Aggregatilineales; family Phototrophicaceae; genus Flexifilum; species Flexifilum breve. The sequence goes on along the minus strand of JADKGC010000001.1, from coordinate 1,095,021 downwards.
TCAACGCCACGTATGGGGATTGACCAACCAATATCAAGCGCTGCGGGTGAAGCTGCTTCAGCAGACAGGTGACAAGACGGGGGTGATTGAGGGCGCGCGCGCCCTGTGGTTGGACCGCGGCGCTGAGGAAGATTTTGAACTACTGCACTCGATGGTGCCATCAGCTGAATGGTTGGCGTTTGTCGAAGAACTGGTTAAGGCTACTCGCCGACCGGAGCAGCTGGCCTGGCTATACGCACGCGAAAATCGCTGGGATGATCTCTTGACGCTGGTCAAGACGGATCGTCAAGGGGATTGGTTGATCGATCCGTATCGCGCCCAGCTTGAGTCGCGTTTCCCGGCTGAAGTCGCCGAACTTTATGAGAAAGTTGTCGGCGGAATTCTGGTAAGCGCCACTGGACGTGGAGGTTATAGGCAGGCCGTTGCCTATCTGCATCAGATGAAGAAGATTGGACAAGCAGCGCGGGCTGAAGCGCTTGCGGGAAGAATCCGTACCCAATATGCCAATCGACCCGCGCTGCTAGATGAACTAAACAAGCTGCGCTGATGGTTTGCGCTCTGGATCGGTAGCTGCTGAATGTTGCCTTTTGCTGCCTCTTAGGCGCAAACTGTTGGAAACGAACAATTGTTCTCGAAGATAACAAACCCAAACTTCGTCGTTTCAATTTAGCTCGGCTGCAACCCATTGAATTCTCGCTGGTCGAGAACCCCAAATCGGGCTTCAGCACCCACCCAAGTAAACCCTCTCAATTGAATGCCGATCAGCCGCACGACACCGCGCGGTCTGTTGGCGTTCCAACTGATTCCAATGGAGACAATCGTGAGTAAACGCAAAATCGCACAGAACAGCTTGCCCGGCAGCAGCATTACCGTCGGGCTGGATATCGGCTACGGAGTCACGAAAGCGGTGACCACCGATCAAATCGTGACCTTTCCCTCGGTGATGGGGCATGCCCGTGAACTCAAGTTTGCGCAAGAGGACATCGCCGAACGGCATCCCGGCGATCAGATCATGGATGACGAAGGCGCGTGGTTCGTCGGCGATCTGGCCTTGGCGCAGCTTCCTCCCGGCGAACTGCTCCGCTTGCGCGGTCGGACAGCCAACGAAGCGACGATGGGCAATGCGTTCCGGCTGCGGCTGGCAAAGGTCGCCATCGGCAAGCTGGTCGCGGGGATGTGGAACCGCGACATCGTGCATATCCGTTTGGCGTCGGGACTGCCGGTCGATCACATGCGCGATGCGGCAGAGTTGAAAGCCGCGTTGGTCGGTCAGCACATCATCCGGACGGATACCGCCGAACTGGTGGCCAACATCTCGGAAGTCATGGTGATGCCGCAGGGTTATGGCTCGATCTACGCCATGAGTCTGAGCGAGGGCGGGGAGATCAACCGCCAGCACACCTACCGCCGGACGGGAGTGTGTGATGTGGGGACATACACCGTCGACCTGGCATTGGACGATGAAGGCGAATACGTGGACGCGGAAAGCGGGAGCGTCGAGAGCGGGGTGTACACAGCGCAGGAGCGCATCGCCGCCGTCCTCGAACGCGATTACCGCCAGAAGATGCCGTTCAAGATCGTGGAAGAAGTGCTGCGCACCGGGGTGTTCCGCGCCAACGGTCAGCCCGTCGATTACAGCGTGATCGTCGAAGAAGCCCTTGCTCCGCTGCGCAGCGCAACGTTGAGTCTGCTGGGGGAGAAGTGGCACGGTGGCGCGACGGTTGATGTGATCTACCTGTCGGGCGGTGGGGCGGAGTTGGTATACGACGATGTGCAAGCCGCCTATCCACAGACGCAGCTGCTGCCGGAAGCGCAGCTGGCGAATGCCCGCGGGTATCTCCACTACGCCCGGTTCGTCGCCCGTCAAGGCTAGACGGGGGCGTTGGGGGTGTCGTACCGGTTCGGACAGCCTTCGGACAGGGTCGTACACCCCCACGAGGAGGTTTTGAGCATGGCCAAGAGCAAACGCATGACGGCGACGGTCAAAATGACCTACACCGACGACACCGATCTGATCGCGTGGTGGAACAGTCTCCCGCGCGGGAGCCGCAACGCGGTGATGAAAGATGTGATGCGGGAGTACATCGAGCGGCACCGGGGCGGTTTTCGTCCGGTCCTGTCGCGGAATACACCGCAGCCGTGCGATCTGGGGCGGTTCACGCAGGTGTGCGACGAGGCGGCGTGGATCCGGCCGGCGCTGACGGACCTGCCGCGCGATATGGAGCAGGTGATCCAGCACGTGGCCGCCCTGGGCGTCGTCCAAACGACCGGGGGCGGCGTGGCACAGCGCCAGCCGACGAAGGTGGTCGATGAGGCGGAAGTCAACAAACGCGAAGCGAAAGTGAGGCAGGCGAAGTGGTAACCGCGGTTCGCATTCTCCATGAGCGGTATGTGCGCACAGTGCCATGCAAGGCAGTCCTCCGGCCTGCCTTGCGGCGCAGCGTCGGGGCGCTGCGCCCTCGTCTGACCCCCGGTGGGGCGGTGTTTATTTTTGAATGGGTCACCGGGGGTCAAAGCCAGCTAAATCCGCTGTCTCCTCATGCGCCGGAGGGCTGGTGCAGCGTGTTTCACCCCTGCACGCAGGCGGTGGTGCGCAGCACCCGCCTGCCACGTGGGCGCACCCAATCGCGCCCACACGCGTCACCCGTTACAGCTGACGCAACCAACTTGCACCACGATGACAGCGCTCGGATCAAGAAGGAGGGGCAGCATGAATCACCAGCAAATGGTTCGAGAGATTGCCCTGCGACTGCCGCATCTCAAGCGGCGTGATGTCGCCGAGTGCTGGAAGTCATGGCGGAACTCTGGTTGGTTGAACTGGCACGTCCCGGCGCGACCATCACGGTCGCCGATTTGGGCAAGCTGGTCGTCGAGGTGCAGGACATGCGGAGTGGTGGCGTCGTTCAGCGCCGGATGCAGGCCCAGCGTGGCACTGCCGCCAAGACGCTCAAACGGATCTACGTGCGCTTTCGCTCGACTGGGAAACTCCGCGCCGCAATCTTGGCCGGGATTGAAGGGAGTGACGAACGATGAAGAAGAAAACCAATCCGTACAGCGAACGCATGACGGTAAATCTCACGCCCGATCAGATGCGCCGTTTGGAGGCCTTGCGCACGACCCGAGCTCGCGTTGGCAAATTCGTGACCAAGAACGATCTGCTGCGCGATGCGGTGAACTACTACCTCGCCGCGCAGGAAGATTTGCCCGGATCGCGCCGCGCCATCGCCAAAGGCATCGAAAGCAAAGTCGATGCGCTGGATGAGAAGGTCGAAACAATGTCGGCAGCGCTCAACGCCTTCATCGACCGGGTGACGCGCAAACGCGAGGGCTAGGCGATGGAGCGCAAGCAGCTGTGTGTGGCGAACGTGAAGTACAAAAAGCCGACCGCCGATGACGCGCAGCGGGCGAAGAATTTGCTCAAGTACTTGACCTACCGCGACAGTCGCGACGGTTATGTGAAGCAGCGCGCTGGCATGGAACGCTGGGTCGATCATGGGCTGGGCGGTTCGGTTGGTGCCATTGCGCAGCGCTGTGATGACTTACGCAGTGAGCATGTGCTGACCTTCTCGCTGGTCATTAACCCGAACCCGGAGTTGACCGCCATGATCCCGTTCGAGCAGCGCGAACGCTTTGTCCGGGAGCTGACCGAAAACGTGGTCGAGGGCTTTTTCGACGAGCGCGGCTTGGATACAGGCATCGAGTACAGCTATGTCCTGCACCACAGAAATAGTACCGATCCGCAATCGCCGGGACTGCATGATCCGCATACTCATGTGGTGCTGCCGGGGACGGTTTTCGACGAGGAGCATGGGCAGCGCGTCCCGCTGTTCTTCTCGCAGAACCGGAAGGTGGATCACATCGACATGCTGCACCGCGTCACCGAACACGAGACGGCAGTGCTGTTGGAACGCTACATCGGACCGGATTGGGAACAGCGGTATGACGCGCTCGATGCAGCCCGGACAGCCCAGCGGGCGATCACCGAAGAACCGGCCCATGGTGCAGTCGAGGTCGAAAACGACGGTTTTGACTTCTGGGTGGGAGCGCGGCGCACCGACGAGCAGACCAGCGCGACGGGGTATTACCGCACCATCGACGATGACGAAGTGGAATTTCGCCCGTTGATCGGCGGATTGAAGCACGATGAAGCGGAACTGCTGGCACAGCTCTTGTACAGCGAGATCGGCGGCGATTTCGCGGCGCTGCGCCAACTTGCCGACGGTATCAACGCGATGAACAGGATGGAGCGGGCAGCCTTCTTCGCCGACGTGCGCCGGCTGGACTTCTCACCACCGGATCTGGAACCAGACTTGGACATCGACATCGACCTTTAGCCGAAAAGCACACAGGGGAATGAAACGCTCTCGTTTGCCGACCAGCGCGCTTCAAACCCCTGTGTCACATAAAAGGAATGAACATGAGTATTGCACAAACTGACATTTCCGGCAATCAGCTGGAATGGCGTGATTTCCTCCGCGCTTTATACAGCGGCGCACCGGAAGAACTGTATTTCGAACTGCGCTGCATCCATCCAACAACCGGGGATGCCCGTTCGTTTTGGAGCAAAGTCGGAGATAAGCGTACGCTGACCAACGCGCTCAATCGCGGAACTGCCTTAAACCGCGAGAGCGGCTATGGGCTGTATTTTGCGCCGTGCCTGCGCTCGCAGAAACAGGGCAAAGCCGAAGCGACGGCGCTGCTCCCCGCGCTGTGGGTCGATCTCGATTGTGACGATGATGCGGCACGCCGGGCGGCAGCGTTGGCGAAGTTACACACCTTCAACCCGCCGCCGTCAGCCATCATCGACAGCGGTGGTGGCTTGCACGCCTACTGGTTGCTCTCCGAGCCGGTGGCGTTTGACGAAGATAGCCGAAAACAAGCGGCAGGGATACTGCGCGGCTTGTTCAGCGCGCTCGGCGGCGATCCGCAGTATGTCAAATCGGTCGCATCCGTGATGAGGTTGCCGAACAGCCTGAACACCAAGCCTGAACGGGGTGGCGTGATCGTGACACTGCTCGAACTGCACCCGGATCGGCGCTACCCGCTGAGTGATTTCGCCTGGTTGGAGAGTCAACCGCAGGTCGAGCGGATCGGCAGCCTGAACGTCGTCACGCTCAACGGGAATGGGCAGCACCCGCTGCCCAAGCGCACCGAAGACTACCTCGCAGCGGGCGCGACGGAAGGCAGTCGAAATACCGAACTGTTTCAAGCGGCGTGCCAACTGCGCGATGCGGGCTATTCTGAATCTGACGCGGAAGCGCAGCTTGTCCCGCGTTACATTGCCGACGGGTGCAGCGAAAAGGAAGCGCTGGCAACGGTCCGCAGCGTCTACAGCCGCCCGCCGCGTGATCCGATCCCGAATCCGCGTGATCAGGTGGAGCAGCTCGTCAGCCGCTACGCTCGGCGCGACAGTGATAAGATGCACCCGACGGTAGACGAAATTCGTGAGGCTGTAAAAGCATGTGCGACACTCGATCCGCTGGCGTGGGCGGAGACGCGCCAGCAGCTTCGCGCTATCGCCGGGGACACCTTCCGTGTGCAAGACCTGAATCAGATGTACCAGCAGGCGCGTCGTGAGGCGAATCGCAGCCAGAACGCCGAGTCGTTATCTGCTGCCGGACGTTATTTGGAAACCGAGACGGGCATTGTCTATGAGAAGATGACCGAGCGTGGGTTAGTTTGTCAGCCTATCACCGATTGGACGGGGCGCATTGTCGAGTGGATCACCCGGGTCGATGATGATGGGCAGGAAGAACATATCATGCGGACGCAGGTGAAGCACCCGATGCATACGACGACCCTCGACATCCCCGGCGAGTTATTCGGTGATAGCAATGGTTTTGGACGCTTCATCACGGGGCGTGCGAGCGGCATTTTCACTGTGTATCCGGCGATGCACCGTCACCTGCCGCACGCGATCCAGCGCTTATCTGGGACGATCCCGCGCAAGACAACCTATGGTTTTCTCGGTTGGGTAGAACACGAAGGGAAGCGGGCATTTCTCACGCCGCGGATGAGTATCACCGCAGCGGGAACATTACCCGAACCGCCCGAAGTTGAACTCGAAAACCGTCTGAACGGCTACGGCTTGGTCGATGCTCCATGGGAGGACAGCCTCGCCGCCTTCAATGCCGCTGTTGCTGTGTTTCCGCCGCACATGGCGAGCGCGTTGACCGCCTTTGCGCTGCTCCCGCTCGTGCAGCGGTTTTTCCCGCCCGCAGCGATGCGCCCGGCACTGCATCTGGTCGGCACGACCGGCAGCGGCAAGAGTGAGATCGCGGCGCTGATGACCAGCTTCTATGGGCAGTTCACCCGCGACACGCCGCCCGCGCAATGGGGGGATACCGTGAACACGGTCGAAGTCTTAGGCTACGCGCTCGCAGACGCGCTGTTCTGGGTCGATGACTGGAAACCGTGCTATTCCGACGAAAAGACGTTCACGCGCTTTCTGCACGCCTACTCACGCGGGATGGGACGCGGCAGGCTGACAAAGGACTCGAAGGTGCGGCAGGATCGTCCGTGTCGCGGACTGCTGCTCTCCACTGGCGAGACGACCATCGAGGGCGAAGCCTCGATCTTGGCGCGAATGCTTGTCCTCGAAATCCCGCCGTGGGAGAAACGCGATCCGGGTGGTAAGCGGCTGGCGCTGGCTGAAGCATACCGCTCGGCGCTCCCCGGTTTCACCGCGCACTTTGCCCGCTGGATCGCCGCACGAGTGGAGGCGGGTACACTGCAAAGTCACCTTGCACGCGAGTATGAATTGAGCGTCAAGGGCTACCGTGACAAGCTGACTGCTCAGCTCGGCAGGCAGGCGAACACTGGGCGCGTGATCGGCAACTGGTCGACGCTGATCACCGTATACCGCCTACTGCGCCAGTTCTTGGCAGAGAGCGATGCAGATGACATGCTGCCCGCATGGCAGGATAGCATTGTACAGACCGCCAAAGCTGTGCAGGAGGAACGGGCAGGGCAGGTATTCATCGATACGCTGGGGCAGTTGCTCGCCAGCGGCGATGTGCGCCTCGTCGATTTGGACAATGATGAGGAAATCAAACCTGGTGCGCCAATCATTGGCTATCAGGATCGGCGTTACGTCTACCTTTTGCCGGAAATCTCACTGCGTGAAGTTAAGCCTACACAGTCGCTCAACTTCACGACCAAATCGATTGGCGACCAGCTGCGCGAAGATGGGTGGCTACTGCCGAATCCAAATGATGGACGGTTAACCATTCAGAAGCGGTTACGAGGAAATAGAGCGTGGGTCTGGTGCCTCAAACGCGAAATGTTTGACGGTGACACCGATGACAGCGGTGACGCTGAAACGCATGAACCCCATCGATCTGCCGTTTAAACATGATTCTTGATCTTATGACTCCGGTGACAGTGATGACGTGGCCTATGTACTGGGTGTCATCGCTGTCACCACGTCACCACATTGGAGAATACATTCCGGCACGATTCCGAATAATGACCCCACCCCCTAAAGCTGTTTATAAACTGACGATCTGCAACTGATGCCAGCGGTGACAGTGAGGACACAGCATTCAAATCTGCTTCACTTCCCGTATAGTCGCCCTTATTATTACAATCCCCTAACCTTCCCTTGTGATTACAAATGAGACATGGTATCAATAAGAAATGAAAATGAGATTTCGTATCATTTAGGTATTCACAATGGCCTCTACCGCCGTCCAGCCAACCGAATGGTTGCAGGCACTCCAAGCGCGCGGCTTTCGTGTGACCCCCACGAAAGAAGCGCTGCTGGTTTTGCTGACCCGCGCCGCATTTCCGTTAAGCGCCGAAAAAGCGTGGGAGTTTGTGCGCGGTGAGCGTCCGCATACCGGGCGCGCCACCGTCTATCGCCTATTCGACACGCTGGAAGAAATTGGCTTTGTGCGCCGCGTTCATGGGCTGCATCACTGCAATCAGTACGTGTTGGCGCAGGACAGCGAACGTCCTCTTTTCGTGTGCATCTCGTGCGGGAAAGCAGAGTTTCTCGCAGGCGATGCGCTCCAGCTTCAGCTTGAAGCACTCACCCAGAAGCGCGGATACCGGCTTCATGCCGCGCATATCCAACTGCTTGGGATGTGCAGCCTTTGTCAGACCCGTTCCTAATTCCATTCTAGGAGAGTTCATGCGTACTATGCGTTCGGTTATCGTTGTCCTTTTGCTTCTCAGTCTCTGTCTTGTACTCCCAGCGGCAGCGCAGGATGCGCCGCTGCGGGTGGTCGCCACTTACAGCATTCTCGGCGATCTCGTTCAGAACATCGCCGGAGATGCGGTTGAACTCACCGTGCTGGTGGGTCCTGACGGCGATTCCCACGTTTATGAACCCACGCCGCAGGATGCGGTCGCACTGGCGGAAGCCGATCTGATTTTCGAGAACGGCCTTGAATTCGAGACGTGGCTCGATGATCTGTATACCGCTTCCGGTTCGACCGCGACGCGCGTCGTCGTCAGCGACGGGATCGAACCGCTGGCATTTGAAGGACATGACCACGAACACGAAGGTGAAGGTGACGGTGGCTACATGGAAGGCGAGCCAATGGTCAGCACGCGCCTGATCGTGAATGACTACGAAAGCGGGAGGGTTCAGATCGTCGATCTGCGCAGCAACGAGGTGATCGCGGACTTTGAACTCACCGCAGCAGCATCGCTGTATCCATCACCGAGCGGGCGCTACGCCTTCGCCGTGCAGACGAACGGCGGGATCACCAACGTGATCGACAGCGGCGTATCGGCACTGCCGCACGACGATCACTTCCATACCGATTTCGGCAGTCCGGCACTACTTGACGTTGCGATTGAAGGAACGACCCCATTCACTATGTCGTACATCACGACCAGATCGCCATCTTCCACGACGGCGATGGCGCAGCGACGATCTTCACTGAAGAAGATCTATTCGCAGGCGAAACAGTCACGGTGACGACGGCGCGTCCGCATCACGGCGTGGCTGTGCCGATGGGCGATGTCGTGCTGATCAGCAGCCCGAACCTAGAAAACATGGACGCGCCGCTGCCGATTGGCATTGATGTGATGGCGCTGGACGGCGAGGTTCTCCAGAGTTTCCCCGAGTGCCCCGCCTTGCACGGCGAAGCTGCCTACAGCGATACGGGTATCGCGTTTGGCTGCGCCGATGGTGTGCTGCTGGTCGAGCGCGAGGGCGACACGTTTGTCTCGCGTAAAGTCGCTAACCCGACGGACAATCCCGATCTGCGCACCGGCGCACTGTACGCCGTCGAAGGCGCGCCCTATCTGATCGGCAATTACGGACAAAGCACTGTTGTGCGCGTCGATCCGGTCGCGGGCACAGCCGAAATCGTGATCGAAGCCCCGGCACCCGTGTGGCGCTTCAGCTTTCACGGCGAAGACCCGTCCAAGCTGGTCGCGCTGACGATTGACGGCAATCTGCATGTGATTGACATTGCAACGGGCGCAGTCGAAGGCACCGTGCAGGTGGTCGATCCGTTCCTCGCGCCGGCTTCTGGCCGCGCTGCTGCCCGCCCGACGTTCGTCGTCAACGGACACATGGCGTATGTCAGCGAACCGCTGCCCGGTGACATTCGCGGCGTCAACCTCGAAACGCTCGAAATCGAAGAAGGGCGCATCTTTGTCGGCGGCAAGCCGTCGGCGCTGGCGGCTTTCGGGATGGCACCGGAGAGTGAACTCGGCGAGCATGAACACGCAGAAGGTGAAGAACACGCCCACGAACATGGCGAGTTTGACCCGCACATCTGGCATGACCCCAACAACGCCGTGGTGATGGTCGAAAACATCCGCGCCGCACTGGTCGCAGCCGATGCGGCAAACGCTGACACCTACAACGCCAATGCGGAGGCGTATACCGCGCAGTTGACCGAACTCGATGCTTACATCCGCGAACAGGTGGCAACCATCCCGGAAGCGAACCACATCGTCGTCACCTCGCACGACACGTTTGGTTACTTCGGCGATGAATACGGCTTCGAAATCTCGTCAGCGCTGGAATCGGTTAGCACCGAAGCGGCGGATCCGAGCGCGGGCGAAATCGCGGACCTCGTCGAATTCATTCAGGCGGAAGGCGTTCCGGCGATCTTCGCGGAGAACGTCACCAATCCTGACCTGATGCAGCGGATTGCCGATGAAGCTGGCGTTGTCCTTGCGCCGACGCTGTACACCGATGCGCTCGGTCAGGCGGGAACGCCGGGAGCGACGTATCTGGAGATGATGCGCTACAACGTAGATGCGATCACAACCGCGCTGCAATAGCGGCAGCGTCACGCAATCCAGAAAAAGCGCGTGGACAGGTTTGTTCACGCGCTTTCTTTGACGCAAAGACAAGATAGGAACCATAGATGGCAGGCAAACACAAAATCACCCAGACGAAGCCGATGTTCGGCAACCAACGTTCGTTTTCAATGCGGGCGACTCGGCGCAAGTTCAACCCGAATCTGCAATCCAAATCAATCTATGTCGAGGAAACCGGGCAGTTTGTCAAAGTGCGCGTGACGGCACGGAAACTGCGCACGATTGACAAGATCGGGCTGCCGGAATTCCTGCGGCGGCACGGCTTGAGCCTGAAGGCGCTGACCGAATGACGATCACGAATCGGCTTCCCGTCACGGTCTTGTCCGGCTTTCTCGGCGCGGGCAAGACGACGCTGCTCAATCACATCCTGCACAATCGCGAAGGTTTGCGCGTCGCGGTGATCGTCAACGACATGAGCGAGGTCAACATCGACGCGCAGTTGGTGCGCGCCGGCGGCGCTGCGCTCAGCCGCACCGAAGAAAAGCTGGTCGAGATGACCAACGGCTGCATTTGCTGTACGCTCCGCGATGATCTGCTGGTCGAAGTGGCGCGACTGGCGCGTGTAGGACGCTTCGACTACCTGCTGATCGAATCAACGGGGATTTCCGAGCCGCTGCCTGTCGCCATGACATTCTCGTTCACCACGCCTGAGGACAGCGTCAGTTTGATGGAAATTTCACGCCTGGACACGATGGTGACCGTCGTGGATGCCAGCGCCTGGCTGGGGGACGTGAAGCAAGGCCCACGATTGGCAGCACTCGGTATGGCAGTGAGCGAAACAGATGCCCGCACTGTCTCCGACCTGCTGATCGATCAAGTGGAGTTCGCCAACGTCATCGTGATCAACAAGATCGATCTGGTAAGCGAGGCGGAATTAGGGCGGGTTGAAGAAGCCGTGCGCAAGCTCAACCCGACGGCGCGGCTGGTGCGCGCACAGGAGGGAAGAGTCGCGCCCCAAGCGATTCTGAACACAAACCTGTTCGATATGGATGCCGCGCAGCGCTCCGCTGGCTGGTTGAAAGAACTGCAAGGGGAGCATACGCCGGAGACCGAAGAATACGGCATCAGCAGCTTCGTCTTCAGGTCGCGTCGCCCGTTTCACCCGCAGCGCGTGATGGACTTCATCAAGAGTGACCTGATGAAATCCGTGCTGCGATCCAAAGGCTTCATGTGGCTGGCTTCACGCCATAATCTCGGCGTGAACTGGTCGCTGTCCGGGCATGTCGCCCGTGTCGCCCCCGCGGGGAACTGGCTGGCGGGCGTTCCGGCGGCACAGCGCGCCCAAGACCCGGTGACGCTGGAATACATAGCGGAATACTGGCAGGAGCCGTTTGGGGATCGGCGGCAGGAATTGGTCTTCATCGGGATCGACATGCCGAAAGCGGAGATGTTGGCACGGTTGAATGCGGCGCTGCTGACTGATGAAGAAATGGCGCTCATCCCAGATCAATGGGCAGCCTTCCCCGATCCATTCCCGGTCTGGCAGACGAACGGAGCAAGCTCATGAACCGACTTCCTGTGACCGTCCTGTCCGGCTTTCTGGGCGCGGGCAAGACGACCCTGCTCAATCACATCTTACACAACCGTGAAGGCTTGCGCGTCGCGGTGATCGTCAATGACATGAGCGAGATCAATATCGATGCGCAGTTGGTGCGCGATGGCGGCGCAGCGCTCAGCCGGACCGATGAAAAACTGGTACAGATGAGCAACGGCTGTATCTGCTGCACGCTGCGCGACGATCTGCTGGTCGAAGTCGCGCGGTTAGCGCGGGAAGGACGCTTCGATTACCTGTTGATCGAATCGTCGGGCATTTCCGAGCCGCTGCCGATTGCGGAAACGTTCACCTTTCCGGTGAGCGACACGGATGGCGGACTGAGTGCCATCACGCGCCTCGATACGATGGTCACGGTGGTGGACGCGCACAACATCATGCGCGAATTCGCCTCGCTCGATACGATGGCGGAGCGCGGGATCGGCGTGACGCCCGACGATGAGCGCACGATTGTCGATCTGCTGGTCGATCAAATCGAGTTCGCGGACGTGATCATCGTCAACAAGATCGATCTGGTGCAGCCTGAACAACTTCACCGGCTTGAGGCACTGCTGCACAAGCTGAATCCGCAAGCGAAACTGATCCACGCGGATCACGGACAGGTCACGCTGACCGAGATGTTGAACACCGGTGGCTTCGATTTTGACCGGGCCTCGACGTTCTCCGAATGGCTGTCCGGTGAGCCGCATACCCCAGAAACCGAAGAATACGGCGTAGGCAGTTTCGTCTACCGCGCCCGCCGCCCCTTTCACCCGGCACGCTTGATGGAGGTGCTGGAAAGCGACGCGCTCGACAGCGTGCTGCGCTCGAAAGGCTTCGTCTGGCTGGCGACGCGGCACAACATGGTCGGCGTGTGGTCACAGGCGGGTGACGTGATTTCGCTCGACTATGGTGGCGAATGGTGGGCGGATACCCCGCCCGAAGAATACCCGGATGATCCCGCGCTGGTGGCGGAGATCAAGAGTTATTTTGAGGGCGACTACGGCGACCGTCGTCAGGAACTTGTCGTGATCGGCATTGAGATGGATCAGGCAGCCATCCGCGCCGCGCTCGATTCATGTCTGCTCACCGAGGCTGAAATGGCGCTCGGTGCGAAGAAGTGGCGGCGCTTTGATGATCCGTTCTCGGAATGGCTGCTGGACGAAGACGCGGCGGCATCATGAATCATCCCGCGCTGCCCTACAGCCACCGCCAGCATCAAGACCCGCTCCCCGGCGCGCCCGCGCTCGTGGTCGAACGACTGTCGTTGGTCTACCCCGGAACGAAGCGCTTGGCGCTGCGCGATGTGAGCCTGACGGTCCCGGTCGGGGCGCGGGTGGCGCTGGTCGGGGCGAACGGCGCGGGCAAGTCGACGCTGCTCAAAGCAGTCGCCAAACTGCTGCCGATTCGGGGCGGCGAGATTCGCATCTACGGCAACCCGCCGGGGGCGTGTCATCACCGGGTCGCCTATCTGCCGCAGCGCGGCGAGATCGACTGGCGCTTTCCAGTCACGCTGCGGCGCTTGGTCTTGACCGGGCGCTATGTCCATCTGGGCTGGTTCAAGCGTCCGTCGCAGCAGGATCGCGCGCTGGCCGACACCGTGATCGATCAGCTTGGCTTAAGCGATCTGGCAGAACGGCAGATCGGGCAGCTTTCCGGCGGGCAGCAGCAGCGGGCGCTGCTGGCACGCGCATTAGCCCAAGAAGCCGATCTGCTGCTGCTCGACGAGCCGCTCAATGCGGTGGATGCCGAGACACGGGCGATCATCGTCGCGGTGCTGGCGCGCTTAGGCGAACAGGGTAAGACCGTGATCGCTGCCACGCATGATCTCGGACGGTTGGAGACGGATTTTGACGCGGCGCTGTATCTGGCGAACGGGCGCGAAGTCGCGCCCCCGCCGGGAGCATTCATCGGGATGAAGGTGGGCGTATGAATCTGTTTGAGTGGTTGATCGAGCCGTTTCGCTTTGGCTTCATGCAAACCGCGCTGATCGCCGGCGTGCTCGTTGGCTTGGCGTGCGCCAGCATCGGCGTGTATGTCGTTTTGCGGCGCATGGCGTTCATCGGGGATGCGCTGGCGCATACCGTCCTGCCGGGTCTGGTCGTCGCTTACCTGAACCAGTGGAGTTTGTTCGGCGGCGCGCTGATCGCCGGGGTGCTGACCGCGCTCGGTATCGGCTGGCTGTCGCGGCGTGACGCAATCCGCGAGGATACCGCGATCGGCATCATGTTCACGGGGATGTTTGCCTTGGGCATCCTCTTGATCAGCACCGTGCGCTCATTCCGCGATCTCTCGCACATCCTGTTTGGCAACATCCTCGGCGTGACGACAGATGAACTCATCTTGATCGCGGTGATCACCCTGGGGACGCTGGCGTTGCTGGTGCTGTTCCACAAAGAACTCGAACTGACCTCGTTCGACCCGATTCATGCCGAAGTGATCGGCTTGCGGGCGAACCGACTGCGCTATCTGCTGCTGATCCTGCTGGCGTTCACCGTCGTGAGCAGCATTCAGGTGGTCGGCGTGGTCATGACGAGCGCGCTCCTGATCACCCCGGCGGCCGCGGCGGCCCTGCTCACGCAGCGCCTCAGCCGCATGTTTGCGCTTGCAGTCGGAATCGCGGTGCTGTCGGGGATCGTCGGGTTGTATGCCTCATACTACGCCGATGTCTCGTCCGGCGCGGCGATTGTGCTGACGGCAACGGCACTGTTTGCCGCCGCGTGGATCGTCCACAGCCTGCGCCGCTCCCGTCAGATCGAAGCTGACGAGGAAGAAATGGAAACGGTCTATGAATGAGGCGCGAATGGCCGTCGTCACCCGCGCGGACGGCGAGACGATCAACGTGGTGAAGAAACGCGGGCATCTGTTTGTGTGTTCGCTCGGCTGCTGCTGTGGCCGCACCGACAAAGGTTTTGCTGCTGTCCCGCAAGACCTGTATCACCACGAATGGGAACGGCGCAAACTGCGCAACCACGTTCACCTGACGCAAAGCGGTTGTTTAGGTCCCTGTTCGCTGGCGAATGTCGTGCTGCTGCAATTTGACGGTCAGCCAATCTGGTTCCATTCCATCAACGACGAGCGGCTAATCGTCGCGATCTACGACTACATCGAAGGGCTGCTGTCGAGTGTTGGATTTATGCTGCCGTCTGCCCCGCTGCGTGAGCTGGTGTTCAACGGCTTCGCATGGGGTGCAGCGCTGAACGGCGATCAAGCCTATCTGCCGCTCGATTCGGTGGGGTGAGTACGATGAAGCTGATTGCGATCACCGGGTTGGATCACGCCGAGAAACGCGCCGCGGTTCATGCCCTTGCCGAAGCCTTCACGATGCGTGGAGAGCAAGTGCAGGTGATCGACAACGCCGATCAAGCGCTGCGCCTCGATTACCCGACGTGGCGTTTGCCGGGCGGGTGCGCGTGCTGCACGCTGGCATTCGGCTTGATCGAGCTGATCAACCGGCTGGACTGCGACACCGCGTTGATCCCGGTCTCGAGCAGCGCCACGCCGGATGCGCTCGCCCTGATCCTGAACAGTTTACGCGCACCGGATCGCGCGGTGATCACACTGGCGCTCGTGAGCGAGGCGCTGTGGGAGCGTCACCCGTATTTCGCCGCCAACCTGAGTACGCACGCCGATCATACACTGCGCGACGCGGACGAACTGAAGGAGCTGATCCATGCCCTTGTATGAGTATGCCTGTGACGAATGCGGGGCGCACTTTGAAGCGCGCCGCTCGTGGGAAGAAGCCGACGATGTGCTGCCCTGCCCGGAATGTGACAGCCTGCTCACCCAGCGGGCGTTGAGCGTCCCGGCCTTCCTGCGCGGCGCAGGGAGCAGCGCCCCCGCTCAAACGAGCGCGCCGCCCAAGAAGAACCATGCTGTGGGCTGCTACTGCTGTCGATAAAGACGATTGAGAAGAGGACAAATATGACGACCATGACCGATACCCGTGTTCCCGTCACCGTGCTGACGGGCTTTCTGGGCAGCGGCAAGACGACGCTGCTCAACCGCATTTTGACCGAGCAGCACGGCAAGCGCATCGCCGTGATCGAGAACGAATTCGGGGAAGTCGGCATCGATCACGAACTGGTGATCGGCGCGGACGAAGAAGTCTTCGAGATGAACAACGGCTGTATCTGCTGTACCGTGCGCGGTGATTTGATCCGCATTTTGGGCAACCTGATGAAGCGCCGCGACCGCTTCGACTACATCATGATCGAGACGACCGGGCTGGCGGATCCGGGTCCGGTCGCGCAGACCTTCTACATGGACGCTGAACTGGAACGTCATCTGCGCCTTGACGGGATCGTGACCGTCGTCGATGCCAAGCACATCTGGGAGCATCTCGATGACAGTGACGAAGCACAGGAACAGATCGCGTTTGCCGATGTCATCCTGCTCAACAAAACCGATCTGGTTGCGCCCGCCGACCTCGACCGCTTGGAAGCCCGCCTGCACGCGATGAACGCCGCCGCGAAAATCTATCGGACGCAGAACGCCGTCGTCGAGATGGAGCGCGTGCTGAATGTCGGCGGTTTTAATGTGGACCGGGCGCTAGAAGTCGATCCCAAGTTCATGGAACCGGAATACCCGTTCGAGTGGTCAGGCGTGTATGACTTGCAGCCCGGCGTGTACGAATGGGTGATGGGAGAGGGTCCCGATCCGGCGATGCAGGTATGCCTGCTGCCCTTGAGCGCCAGCGACGATGCGGCACGGGCGGCACTGGTCGAACGCGCGGTGATCGCTTTCAGCGACGAGGATCACGAGCTGACACACGGCGGGGTGCTCACCCCCGGCGAAACGCTGGCTCAGCTCGTACTGAACGACAGCGGCGACACGCGCTTTGTCGTGCAGATCGCCAAAGCGGGCGTATACACGCTGTTCACCGAACACCACCCGGACGAATTCGGCGCGGCACTGTTCAACGGCGCGACGCGCCTTGAAGCGCAGTTCACCCGCGAGTACAAGCCGGATCACGAACATGATGAAGAAGTAACCTCGGTTGGGATCACCGTCCCTGGCGATCTGGACGCGGACAAGCTCAACCGCTGGTTAGGGAACCTGCTGCGGACACAGGGGCAGGACATCTTCCGTATGAAGGGCGTGTTGAGCATTCAGGGGCAGCCGGAACGCTACGTTTTCCAGGGTGTGCACATGTTGTTCGATGGCCGTCCGGATCGCCCATGGGGGCTGGAACTGCGCCATAACGCGCTGATCTTCATCGGGCGCAACCTGAACCGCGCCCAGTTGAATGAGGATTTTCGCGCATGTCTCGCGTAGCCTCCCGTGTGCGCTTTGTGGGGCGCTGGCGCGCTTCGCTCGACGACTATGTGATTGCGTTGGTATGGTCGCCCGATGGCAAGCGAATTGCCGCCGCCGCTGTCAGTGGGGAGATTCGCGTGTTCGATGCGATCAGTGGGAGCGTCACGGCGGCGCTCCCCGGTCACGCCATGGGGACGAACGCGCTCGACTGGCATCCCGACAGCACACGCCTCGCCAGCATCGGGCAAGACGGTAAGGCGATCCTGTGGGATGTGCAGACAGGGCAGGCGCTCCACACGTTGAAATCCGGGGCGAGCTGGGGTGAGCGCGCGCTCTGGTCGCCCAAAGGCGATCTTCTGGCGACGGCGGCGGGCAAGCTGGTTCGGCTGTGGAATGCGCACGGGGAGCAAATCCGCGAGTACAGCGATCACTCGAGCACAGTTGCCGATATCGCCTGGAAACCGGGAACGGATCATCTGGCGGTCGGCGCATATGGCGGCGCGGTCATCTGGTCAGCCAGCAGCGCCGAACCAATTCGCAAGCTCACCTGGCAAGGATCAACCCTGCGCTTGTGCTGGAGTCGGGATGGGCGCGTCCTCACCGCCGGGCAGCAGGATTCCAGCATCATCTTCTGGGATGCGCGCAAACCGGAACCGTCGATGATGTGGGGCTATCCAACGAAAGTTCGCGAACTCGCGTGGGATCGCTTCAGCAAGTATCTGGCGACGGGTGGCGGTGAAACGGTGATCGTGTGGAAGTTCAGCGGCAAAGGTCCTGAAGGGACGACGCCGATTCAGCTCACCGCACATCAAGACCTGCTGACCACACTCGCCTTTCAGCAGCGCGGCGCTGTTCTTGCCTCCGGTGGGCAGGATGGCGCGGTCCTACTGTGGCTGCCCGATAAGCGTGAAGCACCGCTCGGCGGCTTTCGCGGCCAGGGTGCGGTTTCGCACGTCGCCTGGTCGCCGGATGACCGACTGCTCCTCATGGGCGATGACCAAGGCGCAGTGATAGTAACAGAAATAGTCCCTGAATAAGAGGTCTTGAGGAAAATGACACAATCAGCACGTACACCCATCCCGATCACCATCCTGACGGGGTTTCTTGGCGCAGGCAAAACCACCCTGCTCAATCATCTGTTGCACAGCGATCACGGGCTGCGCGTGGCGGTGATGGTCAACGACTTCGGCGCGGTCAACATCGATTCACAGTTGGTGGTCAGCGTTGACGGCGACGACGCCGATATGGTTAGCCTATCGAACGGCTGCATCTGCTGCACCATTCGCGGCGATCTGCTGCGAGCGATGGTCGATCTGCTGCGGCGTACCGAGAAACCGGAGTACATCATCATCGAGACCAGCGGTGTCTCTGATCCGGCGGGCGTTGCATCAACGTTTATGATGCCCGATCTCAAGCCTTATGTACGCCTCGACAGCATCCTCACCGTGATCGACGCAGAACAAGGTGGCGATGCGCTTGAAGGCGACCAGTATTTCCTCGCCATGTCGCAGGTCGGCGTGGCGGATATTGTCGTGATCAACAAAGCTGATCTGGTCGATGCAGTGCAGCTTCAGGAAATCAGAACCTGGATACGCGAGATCGTGCCGCGTGCGCGCATCCTCGAAACGAGCTATGGCAAAGTCCCGCCCCAATTGGTATTAGGGGTGGGGGCGTATGCGCCGGAACGTTTGGAAGCGGTGACACCAAAAGATGTGCATGTGCATGAAGCGGGCGTACCGACCGATCATGACCATGAGCATCACCATCATGATCACGATGAACACGAACATGATCACGATGATGACCACGACCACCATCATCCCGATCACAGCCTTGTCTTTGAGACGTGGAATTGGCGCTCCGACGAACCACTATCATTCAAAGGACTGCGAAAGGCGGTCGAGAACTTGCCGCTCACGGTTTACCGTGCGAAAGGCTTCGTGTTTGAAGGCGCGTTGACGATCAATCAACCCGCTTCAGAACTAGAGCGCATCAAAGATGGTGTGATGGAATGGCTGCGCTGGCGGAAGTAGATCCGGATGGGGAAACGAAATCGTCAGGACGCTGGGGGCGGCTCCTCAACCTACCGGACGACATCTTTAAGACCGGGATCGGACTCATCGATCAACAAATGTGGTGCTGCGCCTGATGGAACGCTACGCCGCCGAAGGTAACGGGCGCATGGTGGCGACACTGCGGAGTATGGCGGCTGACGAGAGTTGTAAGCAGTTGATGCAGCGGTTAGATCTGCCGAAGAGCCACGTGCATTACCTGCGGTTGGTCGCCCACCGTGAGCTGAACAAGGTCTACCGCTGTGCAGCGTGATTAGCCGTCCCGGCTGTGACGTTAAACCAGCCGCCTTTATTTTTGCTCGTTCCCCGTGGCTTCGTCGCGCTGACGCATCACATCGACCAACCGCTGCGCTTCATTGGCGCTGGTGAGGAATTGCTGACCGTTCTTCAAGGTGACGCTGCTTGATCCGCGAACCCGGTTGACTTGAATCCGGTCAACATCCTCCAACTTGATCTGCACATAGGTTTCGTCGGCGCTCATGTTGACTTTGACGAGCAAGGTTTCCTCAGTCTCTGATGATGTACTCGTGGGCAGCGTTTCTGAGTGTCCGGTCAGCTCGCCGTGAATGATCTGGAGCAGGGGCAGCCACGTCTTGCCGGAGGCGACCCACGTGCGCTGTTGGATGCGCGGATGATCGACCAGATAGCGGATCTCCTGAATGATGCGTTCCAGCGCGGCGACGGCGTTGGGATTGGTTTGGTTGGGCATCGGTGGGCGGTCCGTTTCTAGGCGAGATGCAGAGTCTTCAGCACGGTATAGACAAGCAAAAACAGCGTGATCAGGATCGCTGCCCCGGCGTACAGGTAGAAATAGCCGCGCCGTTTGCGGAAGAAGACCAGTGGCAGCCCGATCAAATACGCTCCGGCAACTGAGCTGTTCAACGCAAACAGCACCGCGACGCACACAGCCAGCACAATCCAGAGTCGCAGCAGCGCCTGCCGGGTCATACGCTCACAACTTGCCCCGGAACGCTCGATCCAGCAGCGACGGCAGCAGCGCGTCGAGTTCGGCGGCAGTCTCGCCTTGCAGCCGCTTGAGGCGCTCAACCTCCGCCTGCAAATCGTCGAGATAGGCTACGATGCGACGCTGCTCCTCTAGATCCGGAGTATCTATTCGCGCTGATCTGATTATGTTAAGTCCCAATGTAGGAATACCCAAATTTGGATTCATTGTACGCGTCAAGTAAGACACGAACCTGCTACTACGTGCAAAATGAGGCAGATAACGCGAGTCCAAAACGCTCTTTTCAGGTTTGATAATGCACAGTGTGTGTGTCATAGCGAATTTGTGTTCCGCAGGATGGAGTCTTGCGTATTCAATCTGGCCTTTTCTGGAAAAAACAACGTCACCAATGCCTACATCGTACTTTCCAAGGGTTGGTCTACCAGTTTAGTGGCTCATCCGCAAATCGTGTGAACGACTGAGCGAGTCTCTCACTCAGTATGCTCGATGGTCTCAAATTGAGAAATTTTCTCTTGTCAAGACAAAACCAATTCACACAACGTGCGGATGAGCCCGGAGCAGTCCAAAATAGAGCCTAACTAAAAGAGCGGGCACAACGTAAACCAGTAACCGATCCTGTGACATGAGGACTGTACCAACCGCGTAGCGCACTGGTAAGGACATGATCTGCATCTCCATACGAGCCTCCACGCAACACCCGTGTCGTATAGATCGGAATCCTATCGACGAATTCATTGTACGTCTCGTCACTCTCTCGTCCGTCATCCTCTACATATGGGTATGGGTATAGACCCTGTAAATCAAAGATCTGATCTGAATCGTCTAGAAGGTCGTCGTAGCGTGTGCTAGTCCATTCCCACACATTACCTGCCATATCCAGTGCACCCACCCATGATGCCCCCTCTGGTCTAAGTGCACGACCAGAGGTATCGAGAACTGGTAAAGGCCCTGCAGATTCAGGTCTGTTATAGACGACTGCCGATTCAATGAATTCATTGCCCCAAGGATAGGTCAGACTATTAGGGCCGCGAGCAGCGTATTCCCACTCCCGCTCAGTGGGTAGACGCGCACCGCGTAGCTGACAATAATCGCGGGCCTCAAACCAGTCGATACTGTCGACAGGATTTAGGTCATCATCAAACACGCTGGGAGGCTCGCTCCCCGTCAGCTTTCGGTACTGAACATTTGTAACTTCGTACTTATCAATCCAAAACGGTTCATCAAAACATTGAATATGTACTGGTTGTTGATTTCCACCCGCAACACTACCCATATAGAAACAACCTGGTGGCACTAGAACCATCTGCACACTGAAATCGTCAGTCATATCAACGGGTTCCCACTCACTTAGGATAGCGATAGCTGTTAGGGTCGCCACAAACTGTGTAGGCTCTAACGTTTCAGTGCTAAGTGGTAGAACAACCGCACCTGCCGCCAGTGTGCCGATTCGTGCCTGTTGGATACCAAAGTAGGTTGCTTGTGCTGCCACATCCGTCCCCTGATTCTGCACATACCCAAGTGTCGCAGTGGCAAATGCCACTTGAGTATCGGCGGCAGCTGCACGGTTCTCGGCTTCACTTTGGGCAGTGGCTGCCGCGACAACCTGTGTATTCGCTGCCTCCAGCGTGTTGGGAATCGGTCTTAAGGTGGCATTGGCATCGGCAATTTGCGTGCCCGCGATTTCGGCTCGGCGCTCTGCTTCACCTTGCACCACGGTTGCGGTACCAACCTGCGCTAACGCTGTCGATTCACGCACAGAAGCATTAGCTTCGCGTGTGCCAGCATCGTTGGCACTGTTGGTAGCTTGCACGCCAATCATCGATGCAGCGACAGCAAATATGAGCGCTAGCACTGCCACCGCGCTACCGATGATACTTGCCCGTCGGATGCTGCGTAGTTGGCGCGTTCGCTTCTCGCTCGCCTGAATGTATTCATGATGGAGTGTTGTCGGGGACGGCTCCTTGCTCTGTGCGTGACACAGCCACTCCTGCGCCCCAGCAAGTTCATCATCCAGCAGAAGAAAGCTGACGTTCCGCTGTCTATGATCCCACTCCAAGGCACGGAGTTCATAGATAGTGTGGCGCTCCTTGTGATCAAAGTCAGTACGAATCACGCCCATCAGCGCCGTAAAGCGTGAGGAGAAATCATCCTCCGGACGAAAGAAAAAGTAATTGATGTGCTTCAGCACACTGTCGTTGGCATCATAGAGATTGTGTGGTTGACGATTGCCCCAAATCCGTCTCGCTGCATCCTGATCAGGTGCAGCGAGACGGAGCGCCATTGCTTTGATGGCGTCGTCACGATTGTAGTCAAGGTGAAGGACGGGAATGATGCGTTTGCCCAATTGGCGTGCAGCCTCGATTTCCATCTGGCAGATCGGTGATGCTAGGCTGTTGGGGGAGAGCACCACCACAAAGTTATTGGCACGCGCAATCCCCTTTTGGATTTCATCCCACCAAGCTTGCGAGGGCGGAATTGACTCCCAATCAATCCAAACATCTTGTTTTTGGTCGGCCAACGCTTCGCGTAGTTTGCCGACGAAATCGCGATCAAGGCGCGAGTAAGAGATAAATACGTCTGACATCCGATTCCCTATGCAAAGCAGCGATTTCTGGGCACATCATTCGGGTGGGAGTTTCACCTAGCCGTTCAATTGTACTCTGGTCAATATTTGCGGGAAACAGCTATTGGTGGGTATCTCAAATGCGAAAAGCTCAATGGTGACACCGAGGGCAGCGGTGACGCTGAAACGCATGAATGCCAAGATGCTTCTGTTCAAGCATGATTCTTGATCAGTTGACTCCGATGACAGTGAGGACATCGCTTTATACCGCGCGTCATCGCTGTCATCATGTCACCACATGCGATACGAGGTTCTGGCACGATTCGGAAAAATGACCCCACCCCCTATAGCCGCTCACGAACTGGCGATCTGCAACCGATGACAGCGGTGACGGTGAGGACATAATTCGCAACTTGCAAGTAATCATCATCCCGGTGGGCAGACCGGATCACCGTCGGAAATACCGTACTGTGTGCGTTCTTCAAGCGTCAAATCCGGCAGCGGACGTGCACACATATCGGTAATCACGTCATCCAGTCTGACTTGCCAAAGGTATACACTATCGTCAAGTTCGCCGCCCGTAACGATAATCTGCCCGTCGGGCGAGAATTCTGCATAGAAGACACCGTTGGAATTGTTGTCATCAAGAACGCGCACGAGTTCACCTGTCTGAGTAGACCAGATGCGGGCGGTACCATCGAGGCTCGCCGTCACGACCAACGCACTGTCTGGTGAAAAATTAAGCGACCAGACGGCGTTATCATGCCCAATCAATGTATGCAGTGTCGTGCCGGTCGTCGCATCCAGCAGTTGTACCGTGTTAGCTGCACCCGTTGCTGCAATTATCGTGCCGTCGGGCGAGAAAGCCGCACAAGGTGTGGGCGAGCCAATCTCCACAACTATCCCCGCTTCACCCGTAATTGCGTTCCAAACGCGCACTGTACCGTCAAGACTCGCCGTCACCAACTGTTGTCCATCCGCAGAGAAAAACGCACACAAGACACCCGCTTCATATCCGTCAAATACATGCACTATATTTCCGGTCGCCGTATCCCAGATACGAGCCGTGTTATCGAAGCTGCCGCTGGCGATTCGTGATCCATCTGGGGAAACATCAACGAAATTCGGTAGGGCGGTAAATCCCTCGAACGTGCGAACGGTCTCACCCGTCTCAATGTCAATCCAGTACAGGGCAAAGTCATCGTCCTGCTCGCCCTCGATGCTCGCGCCGAGATAGCGTCCGTCAGGCGACACGTCAAATCCGCGAATCGGTTGCTCATAGGTAATCATCGGATTTTGCGTGTCGCCAGTAAGTGAATAGCGCTCGGCTGCACCGAAGCCGCCGATAAAGATGCTCTCGCCATCCGGCGCAAAACGCGGAAAGTAGGTGTTGTCATACAAATCGGTGCTGATGAATGTCGGTTGGCTTGGGAATGCCAGATCATACTCCGATAGAATCTCTAGACGCGGAACCAGCAGATGCATCCCATCCGGCGAAATATCCACTGTTCTAATGCCTCCGCTTCCGATAGCGGTATAGCGGCTGATCTCGCGTCCAGTAGCAAAATCCCATCGAATCGCCATGCTGCTGTAATCGCCTGTCACCACGATGCCCCGAACAGGATCATAATCTGCTGCCTGAATTGAGCTGGAATGTCCACTGAATTGTGAGATTTCAGTGCAGGTCTCGTAATTCCAGGCGTATGCGGTATACAGACCATCTACTGGATCGATGGGAGAGACGATCATCACCGGCTCGGTTTCAGACCAGTACACGAATATGCGGTGTGCGCTGGGCGTATCCAGTAGGGAGCAGAGGATTTCGTCCGTCACTGCGTCCTGTATGTATACTCTGCGTCCCTCTTCACGCATGACAAAGCGTGGGCGGTTTTCCACGCCGAAGATAAGCGCAAGCGGATAAAGATTTTCCGAACGATCCCGGAGGTAGCTATCCTGCATCTCGCCGTATACAGTGTCCCAGACCTGAAGCGCATCTTCCGTATGGATGATGAGGCGGCGGTTGTCCTCTGTGAAGTACGCCACATAGACCTGTGTATCCGTCGGAAACCCATTCGTTTCGCGCCATGTGGCAGCATCATACAGGCGTATCATCCCTGATTGATTACCCGTGACCACCTGGCGACCGTCTGGCGAAAACGCGACAGTATTGATGACCGACTCATCAGGCAGATAGCGCAGTTCCTCGCCAGTGGTCGCATCATAGATATACATCCCGTTTCCACTTGCGACGGCGATCTGTTCACCGTCGGACGAATAAATGGCTTGGCTGACCTCATTGGGAAGCATCAGAAAATCACGCTGAACAATCCCCTGTCGGCTTGCACGCATCAGCGCCGCATCTGCGCCCGGCGTGTAACCAAGTGCCAAGCTGCGCAGCGCAAGTGCCAAACCGATATTACCCGTGGCGCGGTTGTTCATCGCCTCATTTGCTGCCAGATATAAACGCTGCTGCTCGGCGCGGGTGAAATTCGCCTCGCTGGTGGCTTGAGCGTTCAAAGCCGCTGCGCGAGCCGCGACTGCCTCCGATTCGCGGTCAAAAGCAAAGGCGGTCAGCCCGAACGCGCCAATCAGCGCCAGTGTCAGCACCAGCACCAGCCCGCGCAGAAAGGTTTGCGAACGACGTTCTAGGTGACGTTCACGCGCCTGCTGCGCCGCTTCGATCTCCGCTTCGTTGGTGCGCTGTGTCAGACTGGCATCCAAAAAAGCGCGCTCATGCGCATTGAGAGTCAGTGAGGTGGTTTGCGCCCACGTTTCAAACTGAGTCAGGCGTGCCCCGCGTGCGAGAAACCCGGCATCCTGAGCCGCGCCACGCCATTCGTCGGTCATCAACGCGATTTGCCGCTGAATTTTGATGTCGTCGCGGCTGTCGTTGAGCCAACTGCGCAGCCGTTCCCATTCGCGCAGCAGCGCCTCATGCGCGATCTCAACGGTTGGGGAGCGCGTCCCCACATCGGTATCCAACGCGAATAGTCGATAAACGGCGAAGATTTCGAGGATTTCATCTAGCCGATCACTGTCGTTCGTTAGCGCTTTCAATTCAGAGCGCAAGACACGCCGCCGGGTATCCTCTGTGCCTTCCCCCAATGTAACGAGACGCAGAAAAATCTGACGCGCTAATTCTCGTTCAGCGTCAGCGAGGCTGAGATACACTTCTTCTGCCCGTTTGGTCAGCGCGCCCACCGTACCGCCAAGCCCCTGATGTGCTGTGCGGGTGAGTATCCGTCCCTGACGCGCTTCGAACAGCTCGGTAAGCGCATATTGCAGCAGCGGCAACGCCCCCGGTTGGTAATTGACATCCCCAATGATGGTGGAGACTAATCCAGGCTCAAAGGTTACGCCGGCGCGCAGGGCGGGCTGCGTGATCGCCCGTTCGAGTTCTTCCATCGACAGCGGCATGATCGTTTCCAAGCGCGTCCGCACGAGTTCACCGAATTGGGCATAATGGAGCGGACGATCATAGAAATCGGCGCGCAGCGTGATGATGATACGCACGCGGGTGCGCGGCTCCGTGACCGCTGCAACCAAGAGATCAAGAAAGTGGACGCGTTCCGCATCGTCGCTCACTAACGTAAACACTTCTTCAAATTGGTCAATGACGATGACTAATTCCGTCCCGTCATTCGGCAAGATCAAGCCCGCTGTCCGCACCAACCCGCGCGAGTCGCGCTTCAATTGTTCATTCAGGTTGCCCGCTTGGTTGGAGGCAACACGGGTGAGCGCAACTTCCAATTCATCCAATGGGTGCGTCCCCGGTAGCATTTCGACAACGAACCAGCGTTCCGATCCGGGCAAATCGCCACGCCACAACGCCGGAATCACCCCCGCTTTGACCAAGCTGGATTTGCCGCTGCCGCTCGGACCCACTACCGCGAGAAACCGGCAGTAGTCTCCGCTTTCACCCAAACGCTTAATCAGCTTTGTCGTCAGTTTTTCGCGCCCAAAGAAATCTTGGTTATCCGCCGACTGAAACGGCAGCAGCCCTTTATACGGGTTCGTGGGGTGAAACTCATCGGTGCGCACGATAACGGTCGCCGGTTCTTCACCCGGTTTGGCGATTAGGCTGAGTTCGCGGGCGCGGACAATCGCCTGCACGCGGCTGCGCACGCCCAACTTGCTGTAAATCTGGTTGACATGCCATTTGACCGTGCCCACCGTCAGTGTAAGCTTCTGCGCGATCTCTTTGTTCGCCAGCCCGGCGATGATCAACGCGAGAATTTCCTGTTCGCGCAGCGTCAGCACCTCAACGGGCGATGATGGCGAACGCTGGAGTCCGACAGCTTCGCGGAAATCAGCGGCGAATTCCAGCGCATCGGCATAGCGGTGATCCGGGTTTTTGGCAGTGGCTTTCTGGATTACCTGATTGACGGCTGCCCGAATGTCGGGATTCAGCGTCGTGATTTCCGGCAGCGGATCAGTGATGTGCTTGTACAAGCGTTCGATGGGTGAGACGTTTGGAAACGGGTGCTGCCCCGCGATGATTTCATAAAGGGTGACCCCTAAACTATAAATGTCGGTGCGCGGCGTGACGGACTCGCTGCGCGCCTGCTCCGGAGAGATATAGTCCATCGAGCCGAGGATCACGTTGGACTCGGTCTGACTCGTGGGCAGGTTTAGGTCTTTGGCGATCCCAAAATCGGTCAGATAAGCATTTCCATCTTCATCGAGCAAGATGTTTCCCGGCTTGATGTCGCGGTGAATCACATTGGCGCGATGGGCAAACGCGAGCGCTTCGGCAATCTGATCGAGCAGGAGCACCGCCGCGCGCGGCTCAAAAGCACCCTTGTCAAGCGCGTCGCGCAGACTGCCGCCGCGCAGCCAGCGCATGACGAGGTAAGCGCCATCAGGATCGCGCCAGTAATCGTGCAGCGGCACGATATGGGGATGCTCCAGCCGGGCGATCAACTGTGCTTCACTCTCGAAACGCCGGATGAAATCCGGTTGGTTGGCGCGATCCGGCAGGATGACCTTGATCGCAACATCACGCCCGACAGTGGTTTGATACGCCTTGTAGACCGCGCCGAATCCACCCGTGCCGATCCGTTCGCGCAATTCGTAACCTTTAATCTGCTTCAGCGGTGCGTTCATGGTGTCCCCCACCAGATTTTGATTAGAGCATACTATAAATCACACGAGCAGAAGCATGTCTCGCCTCTGCTCATTCACAATAGATCGATCAATTAGTTGGAGGGGGCGGGGAATGCGCCAAGCTGAGTGAAGAAGCTCAGCAGGTCCGTCATTGCCCATTCCTCGACGATGTGACCGTCCTCGTCAAAGTGAAAATACGTATGTACGACAATCGTCACGGGCTGACCGGTGGGTTCCAGAAGACCGAAAGGTGATGCAAACGGCTCACCATCAAAGATACCCGTCCATGTCGAGCGCCCGGCGACCGTCGTTCCTTCGACAATCTCGGCATCTGATGTCACCGTGAAGTCACTGAGAGACGCAGTTACCGCCTGAATAAACGCGCGAAAACCCTCCCGATCCAGATCGCCGAGCGGCGAGTGGACGACATAATCTTCAGCGAGTGTTTCGATCACCGCATCGAGGTCTCCCGCCGTTAACGCCACCGCGTTCTGAATGGCTACATTGCGCAGGGTTTCTTCTTCTGCGCTGACATCGGACGTGGTTTCTTGTGCAGCAGCAAACGACATCGCCATCAGGAAGATGACGACGCACAGCAGGGTGAACTGGATCAACCGGGATACTCTCATGGCAAATACTCCGTAAAATGCTTGAACCGACGAACATTTCCAGCATATGCGGAGTTTTTGTCGGGTTCAACCCAACCCTATCTTTTCCCTATCCCCTTTTTCTCGCACAACCGCCGGCACGGCGACTCTACAGCGCGTGATCCCTTCCTCTCAACCACCGGCAAGTAGTACGCTACCCCCATCCCTGCGGGACGTGACCACCGAACTACCTGCTAAACAAGGTATACCGCTGTGCAGCGCGATCAGCCCGCCCCGGCTTTGCCGCTAAACCAGCCGCCGTTTATTTTTGCTCGTTGCTCGCGGCTTCATCGCGCTGACGCATCACATCGACTAATCGCTGCGCTTCATTGGCGCTGGTGAGGTACTTGCACCCGTCCTTGAGGGCAAAGCCGCTGTGCGCGCCGCGTACAGAGCGATAACCCGGCTCGCCGCGATAGACTTCGACCTGCTGCACATTGGCCAGCATGACATTGTGCCCATCACCTGAACTGACCTCGACGAGCAGCGAGCCCGTATTTTTGTCGGCGCGGGGCGGACTGTCGTCTGCCGCTGCGTTTGCCGTCTGCCCGGTCAGCTCGCCGTGGATGATCTGGAGCAGGGGCAGCCACGTCTTGCCGGAGCCGACCCACGTGCGCTGCTGAATGCGCGGGTGATCGACCAGATAGCGGATCTCCTGAATGATGCGTTCCAGCGCGGCAACCGTGTTGGGATTAGTTTGGTTGGGCATTGTTGTAGATCACTGAGTAAAATTGAAGATCATGATGTGCAACAGCGTGCCGTTTTGCGAGCGTTCCCCTGACTTGCTGAAACCGTGCTTGACATAGAAAGCGCGCGCATTGCTGGTTTCTAATATCACTTTGGTACAGCCTTGTTCGCGCGCGATGCGCAGCAAATCCTGCAAGAGCAGTGAGCCGATCATCTGCCGCTGGTAGGCTCTGCGAATAGCCATGCCGGTGATACAAAACACTGTACCGTCTGGTGAGTGGGTAGCTTCAGGGTTTTCATCAAGTGTTGGCTCTCGGTCTGACAACCATTTTTCGGAGCAGGCATAGCCGACAATGTTGTCATTAAGTTCCGCGACGACAAAGCCTTGCGGGAAAACCTTGAACCGTGCAGTAAAGATGTGCGGATCTTCCGTTGTTCCGTACGGGGTGAAGGCTTCGTAATCAAGATCGACAACCGAGGGCAAATCACGTTCGGCAACAGGACGGGTGATGACATAGTTGGACATGTTACCTCTCCTGATATTGCTTCTCTAGTTCGCCCCGGAACGCCAGATCCAGTAATGATGCTTTGCTGCCTCCGAACTATCGGCTGAGTGTAACAACCTTGTGATTACATCCAGTGTGTGGCCGTCCGCTGTCATCATCTCCAGCATGTACGCCTTGCCACCGCCGAGGATTTCGACTACTGTTCCCACGTCGCCCGCCTTGAATGGCCGGTGCTCCCTATCGCTTGGTTTTCATATCATTCAAGTAAACGAAGAACTGAGGTGGGTGTTTGATCTGAAACGATGACTCTAGTTCAAGTGGTTCAGCGTATATACGTGTCGTGCCAATCTGTATAGCATACCCGTACAGTCTTGCCCGTGCCCGTTGCCATCGTGAGCCGTACGCGGCGTCGCCCCTGTACGAGCGCCTGCACCGCCCGGTTGATCGCGATCTCCTGATAGTAACGGGGTGTTTTGCTCTGTTCACGCTGGTAAGGTTCGAGGATGTGCGCGGCAGTTTGTGGATCGATCTGTTCGGCTCCGCTGAGGCGCGTCCACAGCTCTTGCGGCGTGGGAAACTGGTCGAGCTCCCGCTGCTGCCCGGTCAGGTAGTCGAACTCGATGATCTCGCGGCCATTGGTCGCATAGGCGAACTTGAAGCCGAGGATTTCCGCGTATTCTTTCGCCTGCTGTAAGCCAGTTGCCGCAGGCTCGCGGTAGGCTTTCGCCTCCACCACAGCGAGCGGGAAGTCGCGACGATAGCGCAGAATGTAGTCCGCACGTTTGCCCTCGCCACGCTTGCTCTTGCCGTTGGTCACGACAATGCGCCCATCGGTAAAGGTGCGCTGCTCGGTGATCGAGTATGGCGGCGTCTCCCAGCCCGCATCGCGGAGTTTGGGCGTGACATAGAGTCGGCAGGTATCCGCTTCGTTGTAATCGAAAGTCATGACGCCTCAAGCATGCGGTCAGGGCGAACTCTCTATTTCTCTCCTTAACAGCATACACGAATTCGCCTGAATGTGCTGCACATTACCACCAAATCCGGTCGAACCCGGAATCTTCCATGGCAATTCTGTACGATTCCGGGGAGACACTAGACCGACATTGATAAGCTGGATGCATCGCACACATTTGGAGAGGCAGATGCACCAGCTTTTTGTTTTCACCTCAATCGATCTCAAAAGTCCGAAAAATCAGTGTCCGCTATCTGCCCGGTTGGTTGCGGGTTTTTCGCTTCGGCCTTCCGCAAGAATGATAAGCCTCTACCACAAATGTGATGGGCTACCCGTTATTGACTTTGGTACGCTGAGCTCGATGTACCACAAAACGCGAGGTTTGTTCGTTTGAGCAGCGAAACACAATCTTTTCCCTCTGTGCCAGTTGATAGTCTTCAGGGCATTAAATCATCGCCGCTGGGCTTTAAGCGGCTCGATCTGTCGATAGCATACCGGGCACTGATCGAGTCCTTTGTGCGTTC
This sequence comes from Candidatus Flexifilum breve, assembly GCA_016717205.1. GTDB lineage: Bacteria > Chloroflexota > Anaerolineae > Aggregatilineales > Phototrophicaceae > Flexifilum > Flexifilum breve. Next base: position 1,063,920 of record JADKGC010000001.1, on the reverse strand, counting down.
GGATGATGTACCGCTTCCGAATAGTGAGACGCGGCAGCCTGAATCGGTGGTGTACGACAATTCGTGAGTTTGTCGTACACCCTGTAGACTCACTTCAATGAAAAGCTTGCATTGGTGCGTAAAATTACGTACTATTGAAAGAGGTGAAGGGGTTTATGGCAGAAGATTTGGTTTCTCCTACAGAAGCCGCAGAGATTGCAGGCTGTCATCACGACACAATCCGGCGAGCCATTCAAGTTGGATCGCTTAAGGCGAAAAAGATAGGCAACGTCTGGATTATCAAGACGGCGGACTTACAGGAATGGATACAGGCGGGCATGCCGAATCGGCGACGCAAGTCTGTGACCAGAAAAAAGGACGATCAGCTTCAACCAGATGAGGCTGGTCAGAGTCACGAGAGCTAACAAACGAAGGATGAAGGTGTATGCCTGCCAAACGCAAGTATCAGTTGCAGAGCGAGAGTACCAAGCCGCATATGCCGGGAACGATGCCAGTTGACCGAGATATCGCGGTGTACTATCGCCAATCCTCAATGGCGCAGGTAGGCAACGTCTCAACTGACATGCAGCAAATTGATTTGCCGAAGTATGTGCATTCGCTGGGGTGGGATGACAATAGAATCATCCTGATCGACGATGACGAAGGCGTGAGCGGCGCCAAGCGGATTGATGAACGCAAGGGCATGAGTCGCTTGTATGACATGATCAACCGAGGCGCGATTGGTGCGGTCGCGGTGCAGGCTGAGGATCGACTTTTTCGTGACGAAACGCAGATTCAGGTGAATGTCTTCATTCAAGCCTGTGTGAACAACGATGTCCGCGTGATTACACCCTATTTCCGATATAACTTTGCTGACAAGCACGAAGGCTCGCTCCATCGTCTGCTATTTCGGATGCGCGCTGAGCAGGCAGCCGATTTCCTCAATTCCTATGTACGTGGACGTTTGTTCGCGGCCAAAGAACGCATGACGATGCAGGGGCTGTGGATCGGCGGCAACATCAATCTTGGGTTTATGGTTGATGACCGAAAGACTCTTCCCAGCGGCATGCCAAATCCGAATTGGCGCAAGTTCGAGCCTTTCGAACCCTGTGCCGCGGTCGTCCGTGAACTGTTCGAGATTTTCATCCAACATGGCGGCAACATGCGTAAGACGTTGGCGCATATCTACGAACATGGACCGCACTTTCCCGATTTCGACGATCCGGATTTCCAACGGCTAGTGCCACCGGGCTACGTCTGCACCAAGCCGATGCGCATGCTCAAGCGGGGCGGTTTCTATACGCCAAGCCGGATGGCGATGGTGAATATGTTAACCAACGTCGTCTATATTGGGCATTGGATGTTCCGAAATCGCATTGTGCAGTGGAACAACCACCCGCCGATTGTTTCGGAAGAGCTGTTCTACCGGGCTTTCAACTACCTATCGCCGTTTACCATCACGGGTGCAGAAAATCCGAATTACGCGCCGCCCTTCTACCGCGACCGCTCGAAAGAGGATCGGGAAGGTGCAAAGCCGATTTTTAAGGGGTTGATCGGTACGTACTATGAAGGGGAATGGCGGCAGGCAACGGCTGTCTGGAGTACGGGTATGAAGGCGTATGCCTACTCAACTAAGCGGAATGACCTTGCCACCAACCAGCATACGATCTGGTCGCGCCGCTGCGATTACTTCGATCAAGTGCTGACTGATATGATGTTCAGCAAGCTGCGCTCGACCTTCGATCCGGAAGTGTGGGCAGCTGTGTTGGACGGGGCCGCGGAGGATTTTGAGGCCGAACGCCGGTCACTGACGACACAGCTCAATACCGTCTCACAGCGGATGCAGGCGCTTATCACCAATATGTCGTATATCCAAAGCCCGACACTCTCCCAAGCGATGGAGCACGAATTTCATCGCTTCGAAGCCGAGCAGGGGCGTTTGCGCCAAAAGTTGGATGCACTAGAACGCCGCGTGCAGCGCCAAGAAGCTTTGATGCACTTGGCAAAGCAGGCTGAGAACGTGCTGGCGAACTGGTACAAGATGAGCCTCAAAGATCAGCGAACAGTCGCTCATGCTTTCATTGTTCGCATTGTGGTTACGCCGACAGGCAAGCACCGCGTCGCAGACGTGGAAATCCAGTGGCGGGATGACAGCACTGACACTTTTGTGCTTCCCTATCGTTCGGACAAGTGGACTCTGTGGACACCCACCGAAATTGAGTCCCTGACCGAACTGCTGAAGCGGAACGCGACCCAGGTTGAAATCGCGCAGGCGCTCCCTGACCGGAACTGGTGTGCAATTCGCATCAAGGTTCGCGAGATTACTGGCGAGCGATCCTTTTGCGTTGCGCCGAAGCTGATCCATGATAAAGAGACGTATGCAGCCTTTTTTGAACGGCTGGAAAGGAAGGAAAAGAGCCAGCGGCACACGGGTAGCTCACGCTGGCTAGAAGCAGAGATGAACAAATTGGACGAGCTGTTAACAGCAGGGGCAACACAGCTAGAGATTGCTGCAGCATTGCCCTACCGAAGCTGGCAGGCGATTCGCCGCCGGATTATTTTGCTGCGCGGTCAGCACTTTGCAGTCCCGCAGACGGGTCAGCTTGAAGATGGCGAGACGTATGAGATGTACCTGACTCGCGATTCATCAGTTGCAGAGACGATGGCTTTCCGAGGCGGAGGGAGTTTAGAACAACGAAGACGGACGAGAAGGCCATCGCACCAGCGGCGAGCATGGGCACGAGCAGACCGAGCATGGCGACCGGGATGAGAATGATGTTGTAGATGAACGCCCAGAACAGATTCTGGTAGATCGTGCGCATGGTCGCTTTGCTGAGCTGAATGGCGCGCGCTACGCTGCGCAGATCGCCGCTGACGAGTGTGACGTCCGACGCCTCGATGGCGATGTCTGTGCCTGTGCCAATCGCCATGCCGACATCGGCTTGGGCGAGGGCGGGCGCATCGTTGATACCATCGCCCACCATCGCGACCTGCTTACCTTCCGCTTGCAGGGTCTTGACCGCCTCGACCTTCTGATCCGGCAGAACTTCGGGCAGCACACGGGTGATACCAACTTCGTTGGCAATCGCCTGCGCTGTTTTGGCGTTATCCCCGGTGATCATCACGACCTCCAGACCTAAGCCGCGCAGCGTGGCGATGGCTTCACGCGAGGTCTCTTTGACTGTGTCCGCGATGCCGATCACGCCAATGACGCCGCTCTCGTCGGCAACGAGGATCGCCGTTTTGGCGTGCGCTTGCAGCGTTTCGACATGCGCGTTCGGCTCAGCGGAGATATAGCGCGGGCTGCCCACACGGATCAACTTGCTGTCGATGGTGGCGCTGACGCCGCGCCCCGACTCCGACTCAAAGCCCTGCGGCTGAGTGAGCGGCAGATTTTTGGCTTTCGCCGCCTCGACCACCGCCTGACCGAGCGGATGTTCGCTGCCTCGCTCGACGCTGGCCGCGAGGCGCAGCACGTCATCCGCGCTGAGGTTGCCAGTAGCGATGACATCGGTGACCGTCGGTTCGCCTTTGGTGATGGTTCCGGTTTTGTCGAGCGCGATCACCTGCAAGCGATGCGCGTTTTCCAGCGATTCGCTGTTCTTGAACAGGATGCCCATTTCTGCGCCGCGCCCTGTGCCGACCATAATAGCCGTCGGCGTGGCGAGGCCGAGCGCGCACGGGCAGGCGATGACCAGCACGGCGACCGCGTGGACCATCGCTGTTGTGAAGCCAACCTGACCGATTACCAACCAGCCAAGGAACGTTAGCAGCGCTAGTCCGAGGACGATGGGCACAAACACAGCCGACACCTGATCGGCGATGCGCTGGATGGGGGCTTTCGAGCCCTGTGCCTGTTCAACCAGGCGAATGATCTGCGCGAGGGCGGTTTCTGCGCCGACGCGGGTGGCTTCGATGATCAGTCGTCCGCTTTTGTTGACGGTCGCGCCGATCACCGGGCTGCCCGTTGCTTTGTTGACGGGGAGGCTTTCGCCTGTGAGCATCGACTCGTCGACCGAGGAGCGGCCTTCGATCACCACGCCATCCACGGGGATGCGTTCGCCGGGGCGCACGATCAGCGTATCGCCCGCAACGACATCATCCACGCTGATTTCCATTTCGACGCCTGCGCGCAGTACCAATGCCGTCTTGGGCGCGAGATTCATCAGCTTCTTGATCGCTTCGCTGGTCTTGCCCTTAGCGCGCGCTTCGAGCAGCTTGCCGAGCGTGATTAGGGTGATGATGACTGCTGCCGTCTCAAAGTACACATGATCGCCCACTTGATCCTGAACGCCGAGCACGATCGCGATTAACACGGCGACGCTGTAAATGTAGGCGGCGAGCGATCCCATCGCGATCAACGTGTCCATATTGGTGGTGCGGTTCTTGAGCGCCTTCCACGCGCCGACGAGGTACTGCCGTCCGACGTAGAACTGCACCGGGGTTGCCAGCAAACCGAAGACGAAGGGGAAACCCGCCCACAGCAGCCACGATACCAGCGGCGAAACCGTGGGTTCCATCGCCATCCCCATGCTGTCAACGGTCGGCGCGGACATCATGGCCTGCATGACGAAGTCGCGCCCCATGCTGAGGATGAACAGCGGCACGGTGAACAGCAGACCGATCAACAGGTTGCGTTCCTGCCGCTGGATTTCAGCCTCACGCGCCGCGCGTTCGGCATCGACTTCTGTCCCCGGCGCAGCCTTCGAGAGATCGAGCACGCCGTAACCGGACGCCTCGACCGCCTTGACGAGATCCGGTCGGCGGACCGCGCCGGGCAGATAGGTGACGGTCGCCTTTTCGTTGGCGAGGTTCACGTTGACACCCAGCACGCCCGGCGCGCGGTTGATGGCGCGCTCGACGTTGCGGACGCATGAGGCACACGTCATGCCCGTGATCGGCAGTTCGATGGTCGCGGTGGCTACGCCATAACCCGCATCCTTGATCCGGTCGATCAAGAGATTGGTATTGAGTTTCGTCGGGTCAAAGACGACGCTGGCGCGTTCGGTGGCGATGTTCACATTGACCTCGGCCACGCCGTCGGCCTTCTTGATCGCCCGTTCGACGTTGCGCACGCAGGCCGCGCACGTCATCCCTGTCACGGGCAAATCGATACGTACTTCCGTCAAGATACTACTCCTCTTCCAACGCGGCAAATGCGTGTTCCATGTCTTGGGCTTCCGAGAAACTTTCCAGTATCGGGCATTCGCTGATCGGGTGTTCGCCGCCGGGGCAATCGTCATTCAGCGTGACGAGCACATCGCGCATGGCTGTCAGCGCGGCGATCTTCTCGTCAATCTCGGCGATCTTGCCGCGTACGACTTTGCGTACGCTGCCGCAGGTTGCCTCCTCGCTGAACTTGAGATCGAGCAGCAGCTTGATCTCGCCGAGCGAAAAGCCGACCGCCTGCGCCCGTTTGATGAAGCGCACGCGCTGCACCGTTTTGGGCGCGAACAGACAGTAGTTCGCCTCGGTGCGGTCGGGTGTGGGCAGCAAGCCGTTGCGCTCGTAATAGCGGATGGTTTCGCGATTGACGCCGCTCTGTTTCGCCAACTCACCGCGCGTTAGGTCGCTCATGGCTTTCCCCGTTCAATCAACTTGGTGGTAACTCTACACCTTGTACTAAGGTACAAGGTCAAGGGGTAAAAAAAGGGATGAGATTCATCCTATAAACCTGAGACGATGTATAGTAACGGGGTCTTACAACCCAGACAGGCGGAGACTGAACACTTTGACGATCCTACATGAAGCCGATGTTGTAGGGACAAGGCCTGCCTTGCCCCTACGCTGGATCAAGCAGCATCGTTTGCGCATCATCCATGCCGGGATATTAGCTACGTTCGCTCTCATCCCGGTGTGGTATCGCTTCACGAGTGTGCCGCCGCTGTTCCCGCCGCTGTATGTCTCCAATTTCCTGATTCTGCTGCCAATGCTGTTCACGATCACTGCGTGGTTGATCATGGGGGTGCCGGGACTGCGCGATCTGCGCCGTTCGCGCTGGGGACGCGGGTGGACGCTGGCGCTGCTGCTGCTGACCCTGTGGGCGTTCGCCTCGACGCTGTGGGCGTTTCAGCGGCGCAATTACCCGGAGGTCGGGCAGACGGCAGCGCTTCAATTCGGGATCGTGGCACTGTTCGCGGTGGTGTGTGCGTGTGCTGCGCCGCGTCCACGACACATCGTCGCGACGCTGGCGGTCGTGTGTGCGCTCAACGGGCTGATCACAGTCGGGCAGGTGTGGAATATGGGCGCGCTTGGTTTGCGCGGGCTGGGCGAATTTTCTTACAACGTGGAGTCGAACTGGATCAGCATTTTGCGCGCGGGTGACTTGACCTATGTGCGCCCCTACGGCTTGATGCCGCATCCTAATGCACTGGCGGGCACGTTGATGGTCGGTGTGCTGGCGGCCTGCGCGTGGGTGATCAGCGCGCGGCGCGGGCGCTGGTTGGCAGGTGTGGGCATCGTCACGCTGGGCGGGTGGGCGCTGCTGCTCACATTTTCGCGCGCGGCGTGGATCGCCGTGGCGCTCGGTGGGGTGCTGCTGCTCCCGTTCGCCCGCCCGCTGATCACGCGGCGAGCTTTACTCGTCATGGGCACGGTAGGGCTGGTTGGCGCTCTCTTCTTCATCAGCTATCGTCCCTTCTTAGCCGCGCGGGTGGGTGTTGGGGATGGGCAAGAAGCGATTGAACTGCGCTCGATCTCGGATCGGCTGGTGTTCACCGATTTCGCGCTACGGTCGATTGCCGAACGTCCGATCTTCGGCGTTGGCATTGGCAATTTCCCGTGGCGGGCGAGCTACTTCATCGTCGGCACGCACTACGATCTGCGGGGCGACAATGTGCACCACGTGCTGCTCTCGGCATGGGCGGAACTCGGCACGGTCGGGTTGGTGCTGGTGCTGCTCGCGCTGATCTTCGCAGCCCTCGCTATCGGGCAGCGCCTGCGAGATCGCACGGTGACACACGAAGACCGTGCCGGGTTGATCGCACTGGCGGCGATCAGCGTGGCGTTGATCGTCGTCGGACTCTTCGATCATTACCCGTGGACGATGATCCAGATGCAAACGGCGTGGTGGGGGTTGATGGGCGCGGCGCTGGCTCAGAAGCAGGCACCCCCAGCGCGCTAGACGGCGTTACCATCAGGGAGTTTCGGGCGACTTCAGTCGCGTCTCTTACAGGATGATGGTATGTACGACTTCTACGAAGCCTTCTACAAAGTTGTGGAGCACAGCGCCGCGCACGCCGAATTCTGTCGACGGGTGTTCGGGCGCAATTTGTGTCAGCATGGTTTCGCCGACATGGAGCAGGTAGACGCGCTGATCGCCGCGCTCAACCTGCAACCGGGCGATCAAGTCCTCGAACTTGGCTGCGGCAACGGCATGGTCGCCGAATACATCGCCGACCAGACGGGGGCGCACATCACGGGCGTGGATTACAGCCCGCAGGGGATCGAGCAGGCGCAGCGGCGCACGGGAGGCAAGCGCGAGCATCTCACGTTCGCGGTTGGCGACATCAACACGCTGGAACTGCCCGCAGAGACCTACGACGCGATTATCTCCATCGATTCGATCTATTTCAGTAACGACTACACGCGCAGCGTCCGAGAATGGCAGGCGGCACTGCGTCCCGGTGGGAAGCTGACGCTTTTCTACGCCTATGGACGGGAGCCATGGGTGGCGAAAGACGATTTCCCTGCGGAAAACCTCGCGCCGGAACGGACGCCGCTCGCTGCCGCGCTGATCGCGAACGGGCTGCGCTTCACGACGCAGAATTTCACGGCGCAGGATCACGCGCTCGCCGTGCGGCGCACAGCGGTGCTCGATGACCTGCGACCGCAGTTTGAAGCCGAAGGCATCCTTTTCATCTGGGAGAACCGCTGTGGGGATGCTCAGGGGGTGCGACAGGCTATCGAGGAAGGGCTGCATGCACGTTATTTGTATCGCTCCGAAACGTGATCGCGCAGAGGTGCAACAGAACTCGATAGTTCTAAGAATACAAGGTATTACTCTTTTCGGTAAATAAGTTGTAATGCGCTTTGGATTGCGTAGCGGCCACATCGGGTGTATAGCTAATCTATCTGCCCCGCACGTTGACCCGAGGTCGCCCGCTATGCTCGACTTCCTGCTGGAAATCCGAAGCCTTTTCGAAAGCGGCGCACAGGATGACGCTCTCGATCTCCTCCAACTGCACCTAGACGCGCATCCACATGACGCCGACGCCCTGATCCTCAAGATCACCTTCTGTCTCCACCTGAAACAGCAGCACGAGTTTGTCGGTAACACCCTGCTGGAACTCGATCCAGCACCGCAGCGCACTGAGCTCATGCAGCGACGGGATGCGCTGGTCAAGGACTTGCTGCGCGAGGGCCGCGAACATCTGAAAACGCGTTCGCCGTTTCGCGCCTATGACCCGTTTGATAAAGCCGCGCTGCTCGCTCCGCGTGAAGCTTATGTCCCACTGGCGGCGGGGTTGGCATTGCTGCGCCACCCACACAATCGTGCCGACAGCCCTTTCGGCGGGTTGAATCTGCCGCCGTTGGGATCTGGACTGGCCAAAGCGCCGAGCACCGGTTGGTCGGGAGCGGTCGAGAAGTATTTCCGCGCTGCCCACGACCGGGCGACCGACGACGCCATGCGTGAACGCGCCATCCATCATCTGGTCAAACATTGGCTGGCGCAGGACAAGATCACGCAGGAGGCGCTGTCGCTGCTGTTGGAGATCAAAGCGCCGCAGCAGCGCACGCTCAAAGTGATGGCTGACGCTGCTGACGAGGTCGAAGCGACGACGCTGGCGACCGCGGCGGTCTTCCTGACCGCCGAGCATGAGGCAGTGGCCGAACGCTTCCTGAAAGCGTGCGAACGGGCGCGCGTCAGACAACCGTTTGCCGCGCTGCTGCGCGCCGAATTGGCGCTGCAAGACCCGGCGACGGCGATCAAGCACTTCCAGACCGCGCTCAAATGGAGCAAAGCCAAGCGCACGGCGATCACGCTGCGCGACGCGAAGATGCTGCTCTTGTTGGTGCAGGAAACGCCGCTGATCTGCCCGCACTGCGGCAAAGAGGCATCGATCTCGCTGGACGACTGTGGCATCTGCGGCTCGAAGCTGGCGATTCGTCCGCTGGTCGCGCAGCGCTATGGGCTGGATGTGGGCGAGGCTACGCACAGCGCTGTGATCGCCCACGTCGGCATGGCCGAAGCCTATGAGAAGGTCGGCGATCTGGCGGCGGCGTATGCGCAAGCGCAGTTGGCGCTGACTGCGCTGCCGGCCGACCATCAGTCTGCGCCCACTTTACGCGCGCTGGTGACGCGCTTGGAAAGCGGCGCGCCGCCCACCCCCGATCAGACGGCTCTGAAAGCCTATGCGTTATTCCGGCAGGGCGGCTTGAATGCCGAAACGCTCCTGCAAATTGGACGGATCAATGAGCGCCAGCCCGCCGATTGGACAGTTCTGCCCACCCAGCAGCGGACGCGCTTGGTTAAGGCGCTGATCGCCGCCGGACAGCTCAAACTCGCCGCCGAAACGATTGATGCGGCGTTCGCGGATAAGCCGAAATCCGTCCCCGGTTTGCGGGCGGCGCTGACCGCCCAAATCGAGGCGGAGATCGCCGCGCTGCTCGACGACCCCCCCGCGCCCGAAGCGCTGATCACGGCGGCGTCCAAGCTGCTCGAACTGCAAGCCGACGCCGACCTGTTTTATGCGCGGGGTATGGCGCGGCTGGCGACCGAACACGATTTGCTGGCGCTGGACGACTTCTACAGCGTGATGCAGTCGGAGGCCGCGAAGCCGCTCAAGACGCGGGCGCGCAAACAGGCGGTCGGGGTGCTGGAACGGCGCTGGAACATCGAAGGCGCGCGCAGCATCCTCGATCAGCTTGATCCGCGCGACCCCGATGTGCAGATCATGCGCGAACGGCTGGATCGGCGCGAAAACGGCGAACCCGTCGTGCACATTGAAGCCGCCAACGAAGTCGTCATGGAGGACACGCTGACGCGCAAAGCCGCGCCGCCGTTCTATCACGGCTTCTTCGCGGTGGCGGTGCGCGAGATCGGTTTTCCCGGCGGTGGGGATTGGTATCAAAAGCTGATGACCGCGCACTACGAGTTCGTGCAGGTGCTGGGCGCGCTGCGTGATGTGATGGGCGACGCGATCTTCGTGCTGCGCCTGATCAGCCAGCCGCACCCGCTGATCCCCGAACGCGGCTCGATGACGGTGGCGCTCTTAGCGCGCGTCTCCGCGCCGACGCCGGAGATCTGCCGGGCGCACGCGCTGCAATTGTGGACGGACATGCACGCCATTCTGCCGCTGGCGCAGGAGAACATCTACATCTTCGAGCCGGTCGTCGACGAGGACGAACTGCGCGGCCTGCTCACGCCGTTCGAGTACGCGCACACCGCCGAAATCGCGCGGCGCGAAACCGACGCCAACGAGACCAAGTTCATCGCGCCGTTCACCCCCGGCACGTTCGACATTCACAACCTGCACTGGGTATTCCTACGCCAGAGCCAACCCGCGATGATCAGCCTGCATCTCAAGCCGACCAATCTGCTGCCGTGGGAGAAGCTGACAACCGCGCAGGCGCTCCACCGGGCGGGCGCGGCGGTCAACGATGACCCGAGCGCACAGCCGGTCACGCCGGAAGGCTTCAAGATGATTTCGCGCGTGCAGTTGTGGGAAGAACTGCGCCAGACGCACGCCCACAACAACACGCTCAAATTCGCCTATCTGCTGCGCGTGTATATTGCGGGCAGCGCGGGCACGAGTCAACTGCTGCCAGAGATGGCGGCGGCGGCGCTGTTCGGCCCGGTGCGCGACGCCGGGACGCTCGGCGGCTACGAGATCCTCCGCGCGACCAGCGCCGACGAAGCGAGCGTGCTGCGGCGCAACCTCTCCCGCCTCGACGTAGAAGCGGCGGCGGGTGGATCGCGCATGCGCTACCTCGTCGCGGAAACGGAAGCGGCGAATATCTTCCGCCTGCCCGTGCCGCAAGCCGATGGCATTCCCGGCATGGTCAAGCTGGAAGGGCGTCCGGTTGTGCCGCCTGCGGGCATGCCGGACACTGGTGCGCGGCTTGGCGTGAGTGCGGCGCGTGTCAAAGGCGTGCCGATGGCGATTCTGCAAGGGCTGAACGACCGCCGCCGCCACATGTACGTGGTCGGCAAGACGGGCATGGGTAAATCGACGCTGCTCATGACGCTGATCTTGCAGGACATCGAGGCGGGGCGCGGCGTGTTCCTGCTCGACCCGCACGGCGATCTGTGCGAGGACGTGCTGGCGCGCATCCCGGCGTATCGCGCCGACGACGTGATCGTGCTCGATCCGTCGGAAGAGGCGCGCCCGCTCGGCATCAACATCCTCGAAAGCGAAAACGAGGCGGACAAGTACCGCATCGTCAACGAATTCATCGCCATGCTCCAGCGGCTGTATGACCCGCATAATCAGGCGATTGTCGGGCCGATCTTCCAGCAGACGGTGCGCAACGCCATGCTCGCCGCCATGTCCATGCCCGACGGCACGCTGGTTGACGTGTACCGCATCATCAGCGACAACGAGTACATCAAGCGGGTGCTGCCGTTCATCAAAGACCCGCTGGTCAAGGCGTACTACGAGGACATCGTGCGCAAGATGAGCGGCGCGAGCGATCACTGGAAGGCGGAACTGCTGCCGTACCTGCTCTCCAAGTTCAGCCGCTTTGTCGAAGATGCCACGCTGCGCCGCATGATCGGCCAGCCGCGCACGAGCATCCCGTGGCCCAAGGTGATCGAGGAGCAGAAGATTCTGCTCGTCAACCTCGCCAAAGGGCGCATCGGGCAGGACAATGCCTCGTTCATTGGCGGGCTGGTGTTGAGCGGCATGCTGCAAGCGGCCTTCAAACGCGGGAATATGCCCGCCAACAAGCGCAAAGACTTCTTCATGTACATCGACGAGGTGCAGAACTTCAGCACGCCGATGCTGGCGACCATGCTCAGCGAGGGGCGCAAGTTCGGCGTGGTGATGACGATTGCCAACCAGTTTTTGCACCAGCTTGACCGCACGATTTTGGAGGCGGTGTTCGGCAACGTGGGCAGCATGGTCGCCTTCCGCTTGGGGACGCAGGATGCGCCCGCGCTCGCGCCGGAAATGTACCCGTCGTTCAGCGGCGGCGACCTGATCAACCTGCCGCAGTTCACCGCCGCCGTCAAGCTGATGGTCGATGGCGTGGCGGCGCGCCCCTTCACGATGAAGACTCTGCCGCCCATGCGCCCGCCCGATCGCGCCAGCGCGGAGGCGATTCGCCGCGCGTCCGGTTTGCGTTACGGGTCAGATATGGCGCTCGTGCAGCAGACGATCATGGGGAAGTTTTGATCGGTTGAGGACAGGGGTAACGTCCTTCTTTCAGGAGGTTCCGTCGTTCAGCGATTTGGATAGGCGCGTTTAAGCGCAGAAGTGCAACTGTAACGCGGCCCTCGGGCGTAAGCGGCTCGATCAGCGTCTGATCCAGTCGGAAATGATCGTCCCAGTATTGACGGCGTGGGTGAAACAAGGGAGCTATATTGTCGGTCTGCGGATCAATCGAGGCGATATCGCTCCCTTTAAAACCGTTGCAGCGGTAGCATGCCAGACATAGATTATCGGCATCAGTTGTGCCGCCGTGTTTTTCAGCACGAATGTGATCGATCTGATAGGGCAAGAGGCGATCCATAACGTTCATACGACAGTATTCGCAGCATCCCTGTGCCCGTTCGATGACGAGTCGGCGAAGGTCGGCAGGGATATAGGTCATGCTTTTCCTGATAATTTCAGGCGTGTTTTTGTCTTAAGCAGGGTCATCATGTCATCAGCGCGGATGAAGTCCAGCATTTCCAGTTCTTCATCGCGACTAAGTCCTTCCGCCCGCTGAATTTCCAGCAATTGGAGTGCACTGTTCTAATTCGACGGGTAGACGATACGCTAGAATAGTTTCTGGCGTCGGATTAGTTGCCAAAAAGTCGGTGATTACATCGAAGACAGTGCGCGGTGGAGCAACGGCCATCGGAAAATCCTCTCACTCTTCGTCTATTGTAACATGAAGGGCACGCAAGTAAGGGGATAGGCAATCTATCCCCCTGTAGTTATACCGATGATCTAGTCTTCAGCACGGAATCGGCTTGCACTGCGCGGCATCGGCGGTGAGCGTGAACGCCTCGCCGTAGTGCTTGAGTTGCAGTGCATCGCCGTCGACGAGCGCATACTCTGCTACGCACTGATCGTTCCCGTCACGCTTCACGGTGACGCGCAGCACCTGTCCCATGTGCTTGAGCACGAGGCTGTAGGCTTCCCACTTCTCCGGCAGCGTCGGTCGGTAGTGAGCGATGCTCGCGCCGAGGTGCGCGCCCGCTTCCAGCCGCAGCCCCGCGAACCCATTGACGAGGCTCATCCAGGTGCCCGCCATGTTGGCGATATGCACGCCCGCCGTCACGTTGCCGTGCTTGTCCGCAAGATCCATCAGCGCCGTGTCCCAGAAGTACGCATACGCCTTCTGTGGCTCGCCGATTTCGCTCGCCATGATGCTGAACGTGCAGGTCGAGAGCGACGAATCGTGCGTGGTGATCGCCTCGTAGTAGTCGAAGTTGGCACGCTTTTGCTCCAGCGTCGGCGCGTGTTCCGGCAGCAGATACAGCGCCAGCACCACATCGCCTTGCTTGCACACGCGGTGCCGGTAAATCGTCAGGTAGTGGAAGCGCTTGAGCAGCACATCCTGATTCGACTTCTTGCCGAAGTCGTGCGGCCAATCGGGACGCCCGAAGAAGCCGTCATTCTGCTCGAACACGCCGTCCGCGTTGGTCTGCGGGATGATCAGCTTGTCGGCCACATCCGTCCAGGTTGCGACCTCGGCGGCGCTGGGCTGCGCCGTCAGGCTGTGACCGTGGCGCTGTGCCCATTCCGCAACCTCGACGGCGTAGCGTAAGTGGGCCTGCGCCAGCATGTTGGTGTAGCAGTCATTGTCGACGATGGCCGTGTACTCATCTGGCCCGGTTACGTTGTGGATGGCGTAGGTGTCGCTGATCGGGCTGTAGCCCGCAATGCTGGCCCACATACGCGCCGTCTCAAACACGATTTCCGCGCCAGCTTCCAGCAGAAAATCGGTGTCGCCCGTCGCCATGACGTACGACTTGATCGCGTAGGCGATATCTGCATTGATGTGGTACTGCGCCGTACCTGCCGGGTAATACGCCGAGCATTCTTCGCCGTTGATGGTGCGCCACGCATAGGCCGCGCCCTGCAAGGCCAGCGTTCGGGCTCGCGTCCGCGCGTTGGAGAGGATGCGGTAGCGGTAGCCGAGCAGATCGCGGCAGATCTCCGGTTTGACGTGCTGAAAGAACGGCGCAGCGAACATTTCCGTATCCCAGAAGTAGTGCCCCTCGTAACCTTCGCTCGTCAACCCCTTCGAGCCGATGTTGGTCTTGCCGGGGCCGCCCGCCGCTTGCAGCAGGTGGAACATATTGAAGTGAATGCCCTGTTGCAGCAGCACAACTTCGCTATCGCCGTCCCTGCCTGTGATCGTGACGTCGGCCTGCTGCCAGAACTTTTCCAGATAGTCGCGCTGATCGGCGGCCAGTCCGGCGAACGTCTTAGCCAGCGCCTGCATGAGATCGGCGCGCAGCGTTTCGATCAGCGCGGCGGGGGCGCTGCGGCGGTCGGCGTACACATAGGCGAGATACTTGTGCAGCGTGATCGGCTGTCCGGCGACCGCGTCGATGGTGTAAATCACGGTGAACGTCCCCGTGTCGTCGTTGAATTCGTAGGCGCGTTTCACGGTCGCGTTGGTGCTGAGCACGTTGCTCATGCCGCTGGCGAGGCGCAGCTTGGAATCCTTCGTGTCGTGGATGACGATGTATTCCTCGCTCGTTTCGCCGGATTGATCAGCGTAGCGCAGCACCGAGCCGTCAAGGTGACTACCGATGCGCGGATCGCTGCCCGCCTTCACGTTCTGCACGTCGCCATCCAGCACTGACTCAAGGCGGATGCGTCCGCTGAAGTCCGGGATCAGCGTGAATTCGATGGCCGCGAGGTGCTTGTTCGTCAAGCTGACGAGGCGGCGCGCCTCCAACCGGAGCTGGCGACCGTTGAGTGAACGCCAGGTGACCGAGCGTGTCAGCAGCCCGTCCTGCATGTTGAGTGTGCGCGTGTAATCGCTGAACGAACTGTGCTCGGCGTCGAGCTGCACGGGTTCGGCGTCGTCGCCGAGAAACACGCGGATGATCTTGCCGTTCGGCACATTGAGCATCGTTTGACTTTTGTCGGCGTAGCCATAGGCTGATTCGGGATATTTGATTTTCTGGCTTTCGTAGAAGCCATTGAGATACGTGCCATCCACGCTCAGGAAGCGCCCGTAGCGGTCGCGCCCCGTCGCCGGGTGATAGTCTTTGGCGTCGTTAGGATGAACGGCGCGTTCCAGCCCTTCTTCGAATGTGCCGCGTAGACCGAGATAGCCGTTGCCGAGCGCGAAAATGCTCTCGGCTTGGTACGAACGCTCATGCTCCCAGTCAAACGTCGTTTCGACAATATTCCACGCATCCCCGGCGTAGACCGGGGTGTTCGTCGCTGCTGTCATAGCCCCTCTGTCCCTCTGGAACTCGGTAATGTGATGCAAAGTGTAACATGCCGCGCGGTCGACGGGTGGTGGATGAGCATTGCTTTAGAGCCGACAGTCTAACGATCTGCATGTCTATCTGCTCATGCTATGGTGGATTCTGGCACATGCCGAATTGTGGTAAGTAGGAGAACGATGTATGCGCAAGACTCTGTTTATGCTGATGCTGCTGACGTTGGTCGTGGCGGTCCCACTGTTCGCACAGGAGGCGACGCCGGAACCCACGTCGGACATGATGGCGACCCCTGAAATGGGCGGTGACATGGGGATGATGACGACTGACCCGGCGGTGCAGGTCACGAATCAGGTGGTGCTCAACGGCATGGTGAGTATCACGCGGATTGACTCGGAAGGCACGGGCTTTGTCGCGATTCATGCGGATATGAACGGTCAGCCGGGGCATGTGGTCGGCGTGGCGCCGATTGCCGAGGGTGGGACGGATAACCTCGCCGTGATGATCGATGGCGCGATGGCGACGCCCGTGCTGCACGCCATGCTGCACGTCGACGATAACACGCCCGGCGTGTTTGAATACGAACTCAACCCGGCGGCAGACATGCCGCGCACAGGCAGCTACACCAGCTTCACGATTGCGGGCATCTTCGCCTACGATCAGCAGCCGATTGAGAACACGGTGATCCTCGCTTCGGTGATCACGCAGGACGGCGGGTGGCTGGTGGTACATGCCGATAACAACGGGCAGCCCGGCCCGGTGCTGGGGCAGGCGCTGCTCAACCCCGGCACGAATCCGGCGGTGATCGTGCCGCTGGCCGCCGAAGGTCAGACGCCCGTGCTCTGGCCGATGCTCCATGTGGACGACAACACGGTCGGCACGTACGAATTTGGTCAGGTGGAAGGGGCGGATGCGCCTGTCGTGATTGAAGGTCAGGTGGCGACGCGTCCCATGAACGCGACGGAAACGCCGACCGTCATGCTGGCGGATGGCACGATGCTCGAGAACGTCAACACGCCGATTATCATCCCGGCGATGAATCAAATGCTGGATACATCAGCGCCCGGCGGTACCGGTGAGCTGACCATCGACAACGTCACGTCGATTGGCGCGGGCTTCATCGACGTGCACTCCGACATGATGGGGCATCCGTCCGCGTCACTCGGCGTAACTCCGGTCGCGGATGGCGAGAACACGGGTGTGGTTGTGCCGCTCGCGCCGCCGCCCGCTATGCCGGACATGATGATTTCGCCGATGGTGTGGCCGATGCTGCACGCTGACACGAACTCGAACGGCATCTATGAATACCTGAAGGTCGTCGGTGCGGACCTGCCCGTGATCTACAATGGCGCGGTCGTCACCGTGCCGACGATGGTCGGCGCAGCGGCTGGCGGCGACAGCGGCATGGCGACCGACGAAGCGGGGATGATCGCTACGGCGGATCCCGGCCTGATGGCGACGCCGGAAGTCACGCCCGCGGGGTAATGCAACCTCACCCCCTAGCCCTCTCTCCGCTCGGAGAGGGGGAACAGGATCTGCTTTTGCCCCTCGCCTTCTGGAGAGGGGCAGTTGAGCGCCGCGAAACGGGGTGAGGTGAGGTTCGTTACGCCGTCTGCTTGACCGTCTGGTACAGTTCGAGGAGGACG
Organism: Candidatus Flexifilum breve; assembly: GCA_016717205.1. Lineage (GTDB taxonomy): Bacteria > Chloroflexota > Anaerolineae > Aggregatilineales > Phototrophicaceae > Flexifilum > Flexifilum breve. Next base: position 1,046,736 of record JADKGC010000001.1, on the reverse strand, counting down.
CCGCCCGTGCTCTTGGGATGCACGAAGCCGTAGCGCGTGCCGTCAGGGCGGGTCTTCGGCGTCTCGGTGATCAGTTCCGCGCCCGCGCTCTTGATCTGCGCGAAGGCCGCTTCGATATCTTCAACTTCGAGGCACAGATGATGCAGTCCCGCGCCCTTCTTCGCCAGATACTTCGCCACGCCGCTCGTCTCGGTGAACGGAGCGATCAGCTCAACTTCGCCTTCGCCGACGGGCAAAAAGGCAATATCCACTTCTTCGCCTTCATTGTGTTCCATGTGCTGCAGCGGCAGGCCAAGCGCGTCTTGCCAGAATTTCAACGCCGTGTTGACATCTTCTACCACAACGGCGATATGATTGATTTTGATCGGGGCCATGACAGTCCTCTCTAAATTGACGTTGCACCTGACATTATAGCGGGGCGGCGCGTGAATGTCGGCGCAGGGTTCGCTATAATCACCCCTGATGTTTGTCACATATGTGCACCACTAAAAGAGGTTATTATGGTCAACCAACTCTCCGATCAGCCGCTCATCCCCCAGATGACACCCGAACATCAGGAACTCGTCAAAGCCGTCCGCAATTTCGCGCAGAAGGAAATCGCGCCGATTGCGGCGGAGCATGATGAAACCGGCGACTTCCCGATCACCACCGTCAAGCAGATGGGCGAAATGGGGTTGATGGGCATTGAAGTCAGCGAAGAATATGGCGGCGCGGGCATGGATACGCTCGCCTACGCGCTGACGATGATCGAGATCGCTAAAGCCGATGCCAGCCACAGCACCATCGTCAGCGTGAACAATTCGCTGTATTGCAACGCGATCACCAAGTTCGGGACGGAAGCACAGAAGCAGGCGTTCCTCGTGCCCGTCGCCAGCGGGGCGAAGATCGGCGCCTACAGCCTGACCGAACCGATGTCCGGCAGCGACGCCGGGACGATGGAAAGCCGCGCTGTGCTCAATGCCGCCGGGACGCACTACATCATCAACGGGCGCAAGAGCTGGGTGACCAGCGGTCCGGTCGCCGATTTCGTGATCGTGTTTACGATGACCGCGCCGGAACAGAAACACAAGGGCATCACCGCATTTTTGATCGACGCAGCGCAGCCCGGTTTCATCCGCGGCAAGAAAGAGCCCAAGCTCGGCATTCGCGCCAGCGCTACCAGCGAACTCGTGTTTGAAAATTACGCCTGCCCGGTCGAAAACGTGCTCGGCAAGCCCGGCGACGGCTTCAAGATCGCCATGGCCGTGCTGGATGCGGGGCGCATCGGCATCGCGTCACAGGCGGTGGGCATTGCCGAAGCGGCCTATGAAGCGGCGGTGCAGTATGCGCGCGAACGGCAGGCGTTCGGCGGACCGATTGGTCAGCTCCAGATGATCCAGCAGAAGATCGCCGATATGAAGACCCGGCTCGAAGCGGCGCGCTTGCTCGTCTACAACGCCTGCGCGGCGAAGGAACGCAGCAAAGTGACCGGCGAACGCTTCACCACCGAAGCGAGCATGGCCAAGCTGTTCGCCAGCGAAGCGGCCATGTTCATCACCGACGAAGCGGTGCAGATTCACGGCGGTATGGGCTACAGCAAGGAACTGCCCGTCGAGCGCTACTATCGCGATGCGCGCATCACGCGCATTTACGAAGGCACGAGCGAAGTGCAGCGCATGGTGATCGCGCGTAACGAATTGGGGCTGCGCTGATGCGCGCGGCAGTTTTCTACGAGCATGGCGGCCTGGAGGTCATTCAGTGTGTGGATGACCTGCCTGTGCCCGAACCGGGGGCAGGCGAAGTCCGTGTGCGCATGCAGGCGGCGGCGCTCAATCGCCTCGACCTGTGGGTGCGTGCGGGCTGGAAAGGTCTGAACATCGCCCTGCCGCATGTTATCGGTTCGGATGGGGCGGGGATTGTGGATGCAGTCGGCGCGGGCGTGACCAATGTTGTGCCGGGCGACCGCGTCGCGATCAACCCGACGCTGATTGATCAGGACTGCCTCAATCTGCGTGGGTCGGAGAGCGACTGCCTCGACATTCAGATCATCGGCGAGCATGCGCCGGGGGTAGCGGCGGAATACGTCGTGCTGCCCGCGCGCAATCTGCACAAAATGCCGGACTCGGTCACGTTTGAGGAGGCCGCGGCGGCGGGCCTGGTGTTCGTCACCGCGTGGAATTCGCTGATGAACCGCGGCGGGCTGCGCACGGGCGAATCCGTGTTGATCGTCGGCGCGGGCGGTGGCGTGAACAGCGCCAGCATCCAGATTGCTAAGTTGGCCGGGTGCACAGTCTACGTGGTGGGCAGCAGCGCCGAACGCTGCGCGCAGGCCGAGCAGCTCGGCGCGGACGTGACCATCGACCGTTCCACAGAAGAGAGCTGGTCGAAGGCATTGGCCAAGCTGACCAACCGCGTGGGCGTCGATGTCGTCGTCGACAATGTCGGGCAGGCGACGCTCATGGACAGCATGAAAGCGGTCAAGCGCGGCGGGCGCATCCTGATCGTCGGCAATACGAGTGGCTACAACGCGCAGATCGACACGCGCTACCTGTTCGCCAAGCAGATCAGCTTCATCGGCAGTTCGATGGGCACGACGGCGGATTACGTCAAGGTGATGAACCTCGTGTTTGCGGGGAAGCTCAAGCCGGTGGTCGGCAAGGTCTTCCCGTTGAGCGACGCGCGGCAAGCCGAAGAAACGCTCGAAAAGTTTGACGTGTTCGGCAAAGTCGTGCTGGCGATCTAGGTAACCTCACCCCTCTTCTAGAGGCGAGGGGGAATCTGTAGGGACGTGCAACGGGGCGTCCACGGGCGATTTTGTAGGGGCGCACCTGTGTGCGCCCTTGGCTGGGCAGACACGTAGGTCTGCCCCTATGCGGTGGATTGGGCATTACAATCTCTGAGGCGACATGAGTCTATTGGGTTATCACGTGCCCCTGCTCCGGTCGATTCCGGAAGAACTGGGGCTCGCGCCGGTTGGTGCGGTAGCGCAGCGCCCCGGTGTGGCCGACGTGTGCCGCATCACTGTGCATTACTACGACCGCCGCGCGTGCGATTCGGTCGCCACAGTGATCAACTCACGGACGAGCGGCGCGTCATTGGAGACGGTCTACCGCCGGGCTTTGGGGCACAAACCGCTCACGCATCCGCTGACCGAAGCGCGTTACCGCGCCTTCTTTCTCGCGCTGCGGGCGGCTGGCTTCGACAAGCTGGTCGATCAGGACGGCTTGCCCGCTTACGACTCAACCGATGTGTGGATGATCGAGCGCGCCGCCGGGACGTTCATTCGCAGCGTGGTGGTCGCGCCGACGATTGTCCATTCCGCGCCGCACAAGGCGCTGATCACCGCCGTGCAAACGCATTTACCCGAAGCTCTCCGTATGGTCAAGTAGAGCGGCTTGGGTTCAGCGTGAATAATCGAAACAGTGGTTGTCGGGACGAGGTTAGCCTCGTCCTTTTCGCTAGCCGATCTAGGAAACCGATTTGAACAACCTGCAGCAGTTGGATAGTCTGGCGGCGCACAGCGATGTGTATCGTGATTCGCAGCGGGTGGCGATCATCGACATGGGCAGCAACAGCTTCCGTTTGATCGTCATGGAATATGTGCCGCGCCTGAGCTTCAAAATGGTTGACGAAGTGCGCGAAAGCGTGCGCATCGGCGAGGGCATGGCGCAAATGGACGTGCTGCGCCCGGCAGCCATGGATCGCGCGGTGCGGGCAGCGCAGATTTACGCCTCATTCTGCCAATCCTCCGGCATTCAGGACATTGTGGTCGCAGGGACAAGCGCCATCCGCGATGCGCGTAACCAGAGCCGCTATATCGAACGGGTAGCGCGCGAAGCCGGGCTGAACGTCCGTGTGCTGAGCGAGACGGAAGAGGCGTATTACGGCTATCTGGCGGCGGTCAACAGCACGACGCTGCACACTGGCTACGTGGTCGACCTTGGTGGTGGCTCGATGCAGATCACGCGGGTCGAAAATCGCCTGACCACGCACAGTGTCAGCTTTCCGATTGGCGCGGTCCGCTTGACCGAAGGTTGGCTCAAATCTGATCCCGCGTCGCGCAAAGAGATCGAGCAGTTGAGCGATCATCTACGTGAACGCTTCCAGGCGCTGGACTGGTTTCGCTATGAAGAGGGCATGACCATGATTGGGGAGGGCGGCTCGCTGCGCCTGATCGGCCACCTGATTCAGAAGCGCATGGGCTATCCGCTGGATTGGCTGCATGGCTACACGATGTCGGTTGATGAGGTGGAGGCAGTGCGCGACGAGCTCGCCAAACTGAGTGTGGCGCAGCGCGGTAAAGTCGCCGGGATGAAGCCGGATCGCGCGGATATTTCACTGGCGGGCGCGGTCGCCATTCACGAGGTGCTGAAGGCGGGCGGCTTCGACGCGATGACGATCTGCAGTCAGGGTTTGCGCGAGGGATTGTTCTACGAGCGCTTCTTTGAAGCGCCCGCGGGCGAAACGCCCATGTTCGCCGATGTGCGCCGCGCGTCGGTGCTGAATCTCGCGCACTTGTACCGCTTTCAGGAGCATCACGCCGAGCACATCGCGCATTTGACGCTCGCCATGTTCGACCAGATGCCCGCCGAGCATCTGCAGTGCGGCGCGGGCGAACGCGATATCTTGTGGGCGGCGTCAATGCTGCATGATATTGGCGTGAGCATCGACTATCATGATCATCATAAGCACGGCAGCTATTTGATCACGAATGCGGGGCTGCCGGGGTACACGCACCGCGAAATCGCCTTGATCGCGCTGCTCGTGCGCTACCACCGCAAGGGCAAGCCGACGCCGGACGAATTGGCGGGACTGCTCGAACCGGGGATGATGTGCGCTTGCTGCAACTGTGCGCGTTCCTGCGCCTCGCCGAACAGCTCGACCGGGCGCGTGATGGTCTGGTGCGCGATGTGCGCTTGCACCTGAACGGGGGCATGGCGCAGATGGAACTGATCACGCGCGGCGACGAGACGGTCGCGCTGTGGTCGGCGGCGCGGCACGTTGATATTTTCGAGCAGGCATTTGGCATCCCGCTAGAGTTGGTGGCGGTACCGGAGGAATAAGTTCTCACCCCACCCGCGACCCCCCCCGAATTCGAGGAGGGGAGACAACCGTTCCCGCAGTTCGTTCTCTCTGCGTACAGGTTTTGATCCTTAAGGGCGGGACTTGTCCCGCCCACCGCACTCGGCGAGGTAGAACTTGCCATGGCAAGCTGGATGGATAGGAGAAGGTTGACTGATGGCAAAGCTCCAAGAGACAGAACTGAAAATGCATGTGGCCGATCTGGACGCGATTAAGGCGCGGATCGAAGCGGCGGGCGGCACCGTGAGTGCGCCGCGCGTGTTTGAGAAAAACATTCGCTTTGAGGATGCGCACGGGGAACTGGCGAAAGCGTCGAGCGTGCTGCGTTTGCGCTACGACACACGCGCCCGCCTGACCTACAAAGACGGCCAGAAAGTCCACGATCAGTATGGGAGCACGCGCTTTGAGGCCGAAGTCGAAGTGAGTGACCTCGACACGATGCAAATCATACTGGAGCGCTTGGGGTTTTACCCCATGTTCATCTATGAAAAATACCGCACGACCTACGAACTGGCGGGCGCGGAGATCATGCTGGACGAACTGCCGTACGGGAACTTTGTCGAGATCGAAGGCGACGAGACGACGATCCGCGCCGTGCTGGACGCGGTCGATTTTGGTAAGTCCAAGCGTTACACCAACAGCTATAGCGTGCTGTTTCTGGTGGGGCAGCGCAACCGCGGTTGGTCGTTCCGCGATCTGACGTTCGATAACTTCAAGGGCATCGCCTTGGACGAAGCCATGTTCGCCGGGGCGGTGTAATACACTTTCAGATCTGGGGTGTAGTTGAGGACGAGGCATGCCTCGTCCCTACACAAGCGCCTCTTCTGTCTCCCCTCCTTGAATTCGGGAGGGGATGGGGGGTGGGGTTGACCTTTTCAACATCCTCCTGTGCGCCTGCCACCACGGGCAGACACAGGTCTGCCCCTACAGCGTGTCGTCTGGAGGGGAGACTTGAAAACACGAACCTCTGCCCCCCCGAGGGGGACGGGGTGAGGTTGCCTAAACATGTTATTCTGCACGACAAAGGGGGGATGATCGTCGGTAGGCGGCGGCGGCCATCCGGTTCACAATCATTGTGGTAAATTTCACAAGGAGCTATGAATGCGACTGCATGATGCGAAGCGGCGCTGGCAAGACAATGTCGTCCGCCGTGTGATCGAGAAAGCCCCCGAACGCTCGGCGGCGTTCGTGACCTCGTCGGGCATCCCGCTCGACGCGATTTATGTGCCCGATGAATCGGCGGATTACGAGGCGAAACTCGGTTTCCCCGGCGAATATCCGTTTACGCGCGGCATTCAGCCGACGATGTACCGCTCACGTTTCTGGACGATGCGCCAGTACGCGGGCTACGCCACCGCCGAAGAATCGAATGCCCGCTACCGCTTCCTGCTCGAACAGGGGCAGAGCGGCCTGTCGGTCGCCTTTGACCTGCCCACGCAGATTGGCTACGACGCCGACGACCCGATGGCGCTCGGCGAAGTCGGCAAGGTCGGCGTGAGCATCAGCTCGCTGCGCGACATGAAGCAGTTGTTTGCGGGCATCCCACTCGACAAAGTCTCCACCAGCATGACGATCAACGCGCCCGCGACGGTGCTGCTGGCGATGTATATCGCCGTCGGCAAGAGTCAGGGCGTCGAGTCGGCCAAGCTGCGCGGCACGGTACAGAACGACATTCTCAAAGAGTACATCGCGCGCGGCACGTATATCTATCCGCCCAAAGCGTCGATGCGCCTGATCACCGACCTGTTCGCCTACTGCAAGACGGACGTTCCGCACTGGAACACGATCAGCATCAGCGGCTATCACATCCGCGAGGCGGGCAGCACCGCCGCGCAGGAAGTCGCGTTCACGCTGGCGAACGGCATCGCCTATGTACAAGCGGCCATCGACGCGGGGCTCGACGTGGACGACTTCGCGCCGCAGTTGAGCTTCTTCTTCAACGCGCACAACCAGTTCCTCGAAGAAGTCGCCAAGTTCCGCGCGGCGCGCCGCCTGTGGGCGAAGATCATGCGCGAACGCTTCGGCGCCAAAGACCCGAAGAGCTGGCAGCTCCGCTTCCACACGCAGACGGGCGGCAGCACGCTCACCGCGCAGCAGCCGGATAACAACATTGTGCGCGTGGCGCTGCAAGCCTTCGCCGCGGTGATCGGCGGTACGCAGTCGCTGCACACCAACAGCAAAGATGAGGCGCTGGCGCTGCCCACGCAGGAAGCCGTGCAGATCGCGCTGCGCACGCAGCAGATCATCGCCTATGAGACGGGCGTCGCCGACACGATTGATCCGCTGGCGGGCAGCTACCTGATCGAATACCTGACCGACGAGATCGAAGCGCGGGCGCAGGCCTACATCGACCGCATTGACGAGATGGGCGGCGCACAGTCGGCCATTGAACTCGGCTACGTGCAGGGCGAAATTCAGGACGCGGCCTATGCCTATCAGCGCGCGGTGGAACACGGCGAACAGACGATTGTCGGCGTGAACAAATTCACGGTCGGCAAGGAGCCGACGCCCGATCTGCTGCGCGTCGATCCGTCGATTGAGCAGTCGCAGCGCCAGCGCTTAGCGGAACTGCGCGCGAGCCGGGACAACGACAAGGTGAATGAACTGCGCGGTCGGCTGGATACGGCGGCGCGGGGCAGCGAGAATCTCATGCCGCTGCTGGTGGAGTGCGTCGAAAACGATGTGACGCTCGGCGAAGTGTGCCACACCCTGCGCGTCGTGTTCGGGGAATATCGCCCGGAAGTATCGATCTGATCCGTAGGGACGCGATAAATCGCGTCCGCGCAGATTTAAGTAGAATGGCGGTTAGCTCAGAGATGGGCTAGCCGCTTTTTATTGTCGAATTCAATATTAGAGCTACTAAAATCCTTTGTGTTAGTTCATAATCCTTGAAAAACCATAGATAATTACGGTATTTTAATATATATGAAATTTGGTGAGGAAATATGACTGTATCTGATCCTGTACCTCCAAGTTTGACTGAATGTGTGCAGCAACTACGAACAAGGAATGCGCAGCTGCTCCGAATAGTAGATGCGCTTATTGCTGTAACAGTTGAACATGAAGCTGGGTTGGCGTTGCGCCGAGAAACTAAACAACTCCCAGAAAAGGTCATGCAACCACTTTTCTTTCTGTTGCAAGCCGTTGGAGCATCTACTAACACAATAGTAAAGTTATCTGATTCGGTGGGTATGCATACAAGAGACTGTTACCCTATAGCACGTTCTGTAGTTGAAACCGCTGTAAATGTCTGTTACATAATGGCTCAAGGCGAAGAAATGGCAGAACGGGCAATGCGCCATACTCGTCAAATGGCATATCGAGATATGGAGCGTGAGTCAAGAATCGGTGACAGCATTATCAAGATAATGTCTTCTCAACGGCCTGATCCCCTCGTAGAGAAAGGACTAGAAGTTGAGCTAAACGAGTTCACAACAAAACGTGGTGGAGAAAAGAATTGGATTGATGACAACATTGACACACGGATTCGTGTCGTAGGTGAGAAATTAGGGAGCGACGTACTACTACATCTGCATTTTGCGCGTTTTGCAGTCTATCGCCACTCTTCCGAAATACTTCACGGTACAGTCTTTGGAGCAATGTACTTTCTTGGTCTCGTACCATCATCTAGTGGAAAGCAAGGGGTTTCAGGAGCACAAGAATCCATAGCATCTCAACACATGTCTATATTATTGGCAACGCTCATGGCTTTATACGCAGTTGTGGAAGCTTTTCACAGTAGTTACGGGTTTTCCTCTGCATTTGAGAGAGCAAAAACCGTGATTGATTCTCTTCAAGAGATTCCCTATTTCAATGAACAATCCAGTCAGCAATCCAGTCCATCAGATCACCAGTCGTAGCGCGATTACTGCTATTCCCGATACTTGATCCGTCTGCGGTAGGCGGCGTCGGCCTCGAAGCGATGTGGGGCGCGCCAGAGCGTGTAGCCGATAGCGATGGCCCACGTCAGCAGCGCGATGACCAGCAGCCCGGCGGCGGTCTCATGCGGTAGGGAGGGGAGCGCGCTGCCGAGGTCGGCGGGCAGTTGCAAAAACACGACGATGCCCACCCCACCGATCAACACGGGACGCAGGACCATCCACGCTTTGAAGCGCTCCCACGAGGTCGGCGGGCGTACGCCACGCTGCAGACCATCCACGGTTGCCGCCCCGCACAGCAGCGTCAGCCCGGTCAGCACCAGCCCGCCGATCACTTCACCTCCGCGCCAGTTGAACAGCGCGATCACCGCGAAGCCGACGGTCAGCACCATGAACAGCAGTACGTCGATGATATTGGTTTTGTCGCGCGGCATCGCAGCCCCCTGTCGATCAATCCCCATCAAACGTGAGATTCCTGCGGTATAGTTAAGGATATAGTGATTTTTGGCCACAAGGGGGAAATTTCATGGATGCGCTACTCGAAACGGATGTCGCCCTGCGCCAAGCCTACGCGGATTTCAGCGCCCGGTATCCGGCCTACACGGCCACCCGTCATCTGGACGATCTGCGCGCCGCCGAATACAGCCGCCTCGACGAGCAGGGGCACATCTATGTCGACTACACGGGCGGCGGGCTCTACGCTGACCGTCAACTACGCGAACACATGGGGCTGCTGCAAAAAGGCGTGTTCGGCAACCCTCATTCCAGCAATCCCACGTCGCTGGCCGCCACCGAACTCGATGAACACGCGCGGCACTTTGTGCTCGAATACTTCAACGCTGATCCTGACGTCTACACGGTGATCTTCACGCAGAACGCCAGCGGTGCGCTCAAGCTGGTGGGCGAGTCGTACCCGTTCGCGCCCGGCGACCGCTATGTGCTGACCTTTGACAATCACAATTCAGTCAACGGCGTGCGCGAATTCGCGCGGGCGCGCGGCGCGACCGTGCATTACATCCCCGTGCTGCCGCCCGATCTGCGCGCGGATACGTCCGTGTTTGAGCAGCTGCTGGCGGAGACCAAGCCGGGGCAAAAGACGCTGTTCGCCTATCCCGGTCAGTCGAACTTCTCCGGCGTGCAGCATCCGCTGGAGTGGATTGCGCGGACGCAGGCGGCGGGCTGGGATGTGCTGGTCGATTTTGCGGCCTTCGCGCCGACTAACCGCCTGGATCTCGGCCAGTGGACGCCCGACTTTGTCGATCTCTCGTTCTACAAGCTGTTCGGTTACCCGACCGGGATCGGCGCGTTGATCGCCCGCAAAGACAAGCTAGCGAAATTGCAGCGCCCGTGGTTTGCGGGCGGCACGATCACGATGGCGTCGGTGCAGGGCGACGGCTATTACCTCGCGGAAGGCGAGCGCGGCTTCGAAGATGGGACGATCAACTACCTGAATATTCCCGCGGTCGAGATCGGCCTCAAGTTCCTGCAATCGGTGGGCATTGACGCGATTCACACGCGGGTGATGGCGCTGGCGGGCTGGCTGCTCGAACAACTGCTGAGTTTGCAGCACAGCAACGGTAAGCCGCTCGTGCGCCTGTACGGGCCAGCGACCACCGAAGGACGCGGCAGCACAGTGACGATTAACCTGTTTGACCCGGACGGACACCTGTTCGACTTTCGGGATGTCGAACGCGCCGCCAACGAACGCCAGATTTCACTGCGCACGGGGTGTTTTTGTAATCCCGGCGCGGGCGAGGTCGCCAACAACCTGACCGCCGACGATATGCGCGGGTGCTTCGGGCAGGAAGAACGCCTGACGTTTGAGGAGTTCCTGCTCGTCATGGACGGGCGGGCGTCCGGCGCGGTGCGCATCTCGTTGGGCATCGTGTCGAATTTCAGCGATGTGTATCACCTGATGCAGTTCGTGCGGACGTTCGTGGATCGGTCGGCGGGCAGATAACCTCACCCCCAACCCCTCTCCTAGAGGAAAGGGGAGACACCAGTGTTTTTAAGTCCCCTCGCCCGTGGGAGAGGGGATTTAGGGGTGAGGCTAGATTCCGACCCCACCCCCGGCCCCTCCCCGAATTCAGTTGAGGGGAGCCAAAACCGTTCGCCGAACCGAATTGGTTTTCGTAGGGACGCGATTTATCGCGTCCGCTGGCAGCTAGGCAGACTCTAGAGATACTCTCTAAGTGACTCTCTAGACTCAGCAACATCGCTTCCGAATCTTGTCCCGACGGACAAGACGCCGAATAAAGAGGGTTTTTTGTAAAAAGAGGTGCATCGCAGCGGTAGGTAACGTGTTATAGTTTTCGCCTTGATCACTTGGAGACAACTTTTATGACCGTGAATCCGAAAATAGAACGGCTGCGCCAACTGCGCGAACAGAGCCGCTTGGGGGGCGGTGACGAGCGCATCAAGCGGCAGCACGAGGCGGGACGAAACACCGCCCGCGAACGCCTGGACATCCTGCTCGATCCCGGCAGCTTCCGTGAATTAGACGCGTTCGTGACGCACCGCTCACGCGATTTCGGCCTCGACAAACAGAAATTCCACGGCGACAGCGTCGTGACCGGCTGGGGCACGATCAACGGGCGTCTAGTGTACGTGTACTCGCAGGATTTCACGGTGATGGGCGGCAGCTTGAGCGAAGTCCACGCCGAAAAGATCATCAAGGTGATGGAAATGGCGCTCAAGACCGGCGCGCCCTTGATCGGCTTGAACGACAGCGGCGGCGCGCGCATTCAGGAAGGCGTGATCAGCCTCGGCGGTTATGCCGACATCTTCCTGCGCAACACGCTCGCCAGCGGCGTGATCCCCCAATTGAGCGTGATCATGGGGCCGTGCGCGGGTGGCGCGGTCTACAGCCCGGCGCTCACCGACTTCATTTTTATGGTCAAAGACACCAGCTACATGTTTATCACCGGGCCGGACGTGGTCAAGCAGGTCACGCATGAAGATGTGAGCTTCGAAGACCTCGGTGGTGCGTCGGTGCATGCCAGCAAGAGCGGCGTCTGCCACATCGTCGGCGAAAACGAGACGCAAACGCTGCTGCTCGTGCGCGAAATGATGTCGTACGTGCCGCAGAACAATATGGAAGACCCGCCATTTGTGCCCACCAAAGACGATCCGCTCCGCGCGGACCCGGATCTCGACACGATCATCCCTGACAACCCGAACAAGCCCTACGATATCAAAGAGATCATTCAGCGTATCGTCGACGACGGCGTGTTCTACGAGATTCAGCCGGAATACGCGGCGAACATCGTGGTCGGCTTTGCGCGCTTGGGCGGGCACAGCATCGGCATCGTGGCGAATCAGCCGATGGTGCTGGCGGGCGTGCTGGATATCAACGCCAGCACGAAGGCGGCGCGCTTCATCCGCTTCTGCGACAGCTTCAACATCCCGATCATCACGCTGGTCGACGTGCCGGGGTACATGCCGGGGACGGCGCAGGAACACAACGGCATCATCATGTCGGGCGCAAAGCTGGTCTATGCCTACTGCGAAGCGACCATGCCTAAGCTGACGGTGACGACGCGCAAAGCCTATGGCGGCGCGTACTGCGTCATGAGCAGCAAGCACATCCGCGGTGACCTGAACCTCGCGTGGCCGACCGCCGAAATCGCGGTCATGGGGCCGGAAGGCGCGGTCGAAATCATCTATCGCCGTGACCTGAAGGACGCGGACGATGCGGCGGGACTCAAGGCGCAGTTGGCGGGCGATTACCGCGAAAAGCTGGCGAATCCGTACATTGCGGCGGAACGCGGCTTCATCGACGACGTGATCGAGCCGCGCGAAACCCGCGCCCGCCTGATCAACGGGCTGGAGGTGTTCCAGAATAAGCGCGACACCAATCCGCCGAAGAAACACGGGAATATCCCGCTATGAGCGCAGATTCTCGTAGGGACGAGGCATGCCTCGTCCGCGCTTTCTCACAGGCGTACCATGTAAGGAAGGGAGATCGCTCATGGTGATGGAAACGCAGCAAACGAAAATCACGAAGATTCTGATCGCAAACCGCGGCGAGATCGCCGTGCGCGTGATCCGCGCGTGCCGCGACCTCGGCATCGACACGGTGGCGGTCTACTCGGATGCGGATCGCACGAGCTTGCATGTGCGCTATGCCGACGAAGCCGTGCATATCGGCCCGCCCGCGCCGCGCGAGAGCTACCTGAAGATGGAGAACATCATCGCGGCGGCCAAGAAGACGGGCGCGGATGCGATTCACCCCGGCTACGGCTTTTTGTCGGAACGCGAGGATTTCGCGCAGGCGTGCGCTGACGAGGGCTTGATCTTTATCGGGCCGCCCGCCAGCGCGATCTACCTGATGGGCGACAAGCAGATGGCGCGCGAGACGGTCAAGAAGGCGGGCGTGCCTGTGGTCCCCGGCACCGAGCCCGGTCTGCGCGACGATGAGATCATCGCGGCGGCGGAGCAGATCGGCTTCCCGGTGATGGTCAAGGCGTCGGCGGGCGGCGGCGGTAAAGGGATGCGCGCGGTCTACAAGCGCGAAGACCTGCCGAGCGCGCTGGCGATTGCGCGGCGTGAAGCCGAAAGCGCCTTCGGGGATGGCAACGTCTACCTCGAAAAGTTGATCGAGAACGCGCGCCACATCGAATTCCAGATTCTCGCGGACATGCACGGTAACACCGTGCATTTAGGCGAACGCGAATGCTCGATCCAGCGGCGGCATCAGAAGCTGGTCGAAGAAGCGCCGAGCCCGTTCGTGGACGACGATCTGCGCAAGCGCATGGGCGAGATGGCAATCCGTGCGGCGCAAGCCTGCGGCTATGTCAACGCGGGTACCATTGAATGCCTCGTGGACAAGGACAAGAATTTCTACTTCCTTGAAATGAACACGCGCTTGCAGGTCGAGCACCCGGTCACTGAGCTGGTGACGGGCGTCGATCTGGTCAAGGAGCAGATTCGTATCGCGCGCGGTCGCCGCATGGGTTTGACCGAGAGTGTGCTCCAGCCGAAGGGTTGGGCGATTGAGTGCCGCATCAACGCGGAGGACCCGTATAACAACTTCATGCCGTCGGTGGGGACGATCTCCACGCTGCTCGTGCCGACGGGTCCCGGCGTGCGCGTCGACAGCGGCGTGTACAGCGGCTACACCATCACGCCGTACTACGACAGCATGATCGCCAAGCTGATCTGCTGGGGCGATGATCGCGGTGAAGCGGTGCTGCGCATGCGGCGGGCGCTCGAAGAGTTCACGATCATGGGCCTGAAGCACAACATCCCGTTCCACCAGAACCTGTTGAGCAGCTTCAGCTTTCTGGCCGGGCGCTTCGATAACAAATTCGTGGAAGAACGCTTCAGCATGACGACCTACGAGCAAGCGCCGAGCGCGGTGGAACTGGAAACGGCCGCCATCGCCGCGACGCTGTTCGCGCACCGCAACCGCCAGTTGGCGGGGCAGATCGTCAATCGCAACGAGCGCGACACGAGCAACTGGAAGTGGCTCAGCCGCTGGGAGCGCGTACACCGATGAAATACGTCACCTATATCAACGACAAGAAATTCGAGATCGAAATCCAGAACAATGGCACGCTGCTCGTCAACGGCGAGGTGCGCAATGTCGACTTCCTCACGCTCGACGAGTCGCTGTTCTCCGTGCTCATGGATAACAAGTCGTATGAAGTCGTCATCGACGAGACCGACGGCCAGTACGAAGTGCTGATTCAGGGACGCCTGTACACCGGGCAAGTCCTCGACGAGCGCGCACAATTGCTGGCGTCGCGCAGCGGCGGGGTCGGCGTGGACAGCGGCGAGATCTCGATCAAGTCGCCCATGCCGGGGCTGATCGTGGCGATCCCGGTGACCGAGGGTCAGGAAGTCAAAAAAGGCCAGACGGTCATCATCCTCGAATCGATGAAGATGCAGAACGAACTCAAAGCGCCGCGTGATGGCATTGTCCAGCGCATTAGCGTGACGGCGGGCATCAGCGTTGAGCAGGGCAAGCTGCTTGTGACGATGACGTAAGGGCGAGGACTGAGGTGAAAGGACTGAGCAGCGAGTTAAAAGTCGAAAGTTGAAAGTTAAAAGTGCCAAGACAAACACCAGATCAAAATCAGACTGTCAGCACAATCGCGCGATCAGCTTTTAACTCAGTCTTCAGTCCTCAGTCCTCAGTCCTTATCCTGCTGTACCTCGCTGCGCTCATGCTCTACGTGATCGCGGGCGCGGCGCTGACCCCGTTTCACGGCGACGAGTCCACGCAGGTCTATATGAGCCGGGATTACGCCTACCAGTTTCTGCAGCGCGATCTCAATCTCGTCATGTTTCACGATCCGCCGCTCAGCGCGCAGGAGCAGGATTTACGCTTGCTCAACGGCACGCTTAACAAGTACCTGATCGGGTTAGCGTGGCATCTCGGTGGTTTTACCCTCGATAACATCAATCAACAGTGGGATTGGGGCGGCTCGTGGGACTACAACCAGAGCAGCAACCATGCGCCGACGCCCGCGCTGCTCAACGTCGCTCGCTTACCCTCGGCAATCTTCCTCGCACTCGGCGTCCCGGTGCTGTTTGCGCTCGGTTGGCTGACAGGCGGCGCGTGGGCGGCGTTCGCGGCCAGTCTGCTGTACGCGCTGCACCCCGCGCTGCTCATCAATGGGCGGCGGGCGATGATGGAGGGCAGCCTGACATTTTTCAGCCTGCTGACCGTGCTCGCCGGCGCGTGGTGGCTGCGGCGGCGCAATTGGATCGCCGCGCTGGCCCTCGGCCTCGCGGCGGGGTTGACGGTCGCCAGCAAACATACGGGTGCGTTCACGGTGGCCGCGGTGTTCGGGTTAGTGGGCGTGGTGGCACTGTTTACCTCACCCCCTGCCCCCCTCTCCATAGGGAGAGGGGGAAGCGTGCTTGCCAAGTCCCCTCTCCCCACGGAGAGGGAGAGACAAACGTCGCCGGGTAAGCCCCTCGCCCTTGGGAGAGGGGTCTGGGGTGAGGTTGCAGTGCGTATGCCCGGCGTTATGCTCATTTTGCTGGCCGCCTTCGTCGCCGCGCTGACCTTCTACGCGCTGAATCCGGCATGGTGGCGCGATCCCTTGAGCCGCGCGGGCGATGTGCTGCGCTTGCGGCAGGACTTGCTTGCCGGGCAAACGGCGACCTTTGGAGGTTATCCGAATTTCGGCGCGGCGCTGGCGGGTTTCTGGAATCAGCTCTTTGTGACGCCGCCGCAGTATTTCGAGGTAGCCGGATGGGATGTCTACCTCGCCGATCAGATTGCGGCTTACGAAGGCTCGATCTGGCGGGGGCTGCACATCGGCGCGGTGATGCTTGTGCCGCTCGTGCTGATCGGCGTGATCTATCTGCTGCGGAAAACGGAACGCTCGCTGCGCGTGCTGATCGGCGGGTGGGCGCTGGTCATGCTGGCGAGCGTGCTGCTGCTCACGCCGATTGAATGGCAGCGCTACTATCTGCCTGCATATCCACCTGTGCTGCTGCTGGCGGCGCTCGGCGTGGCGGGTGCGGTGAACTGGCTTCGGGTTCGATCCGCACCCAAACAACCTGTGTTATGATGGTTTAATCACTCGCAATTGCACATTAAATGTGCCGGATCGGCATCGTCCGCAATCAGATGCTCTCCATTGGTTACGGTCAAGGCTCATGATGACGAGTCGTTTGAGCAATTGCTCAAGCGCTTCAACCGTGCGGTCAGCAAGACCTATTCGCGTCCGTGGCATAAACGGCGCTACGGTTATTACGAAAAACCCAGCACCTTACGGCGAAAACAGAATCGGACACGGGCACAGAACCGCCGTAGACATTTCATGCATTGGGCGCAAGGTATTCGCTTGCTGATTCCGCTGGAAACACAATGGCGGCGCGAAGGCCCGTCGAATGCCAAGGGCCGCTAAAGCGTAGGAGATTTTACTTCCCCTCTCCATTTGGAGAGGGGATTGAGGGGTGAGGCTTACAGCGCCGCAATCGCCGACGCTAGGTGCTTCTGTACCGTCTTGCTGTTGAAGCGCGTCCAGATCTCCGGCATGGCGGTGCGCAGCGCCGTCTCCTTCGATTGCAGGTGCGTGATGTAGTCACGCAGCACTTCGATAGCGGGTGCGGCTTCATCCGGTTCGAGGCTGTCGATCAGTTCGGTCAGGCGGGCTTCGGCGGTGCTGATGTCGTTCAATTGGCCGAGGTGATCCTGAATCACCTTCAGTTCTTCGATGAAGTTCTTGATCGTGCTGCCCAGAATGTCCGAGAACAGCGTTACAGCGTAGCGCAGACGTTTGAACTCAATGCGCAGCGCGTGCAGCGTCGTGGCGTCCGCGTCGGCGATCACGCTGTCGTAAGCGCGCACATGTCCGAGGTGATCATAGACGATGGTGGGCAGCAGGTGGCGTACCTGCACGGGCGCAAGATCCCCGTCAAGGCTGCGCGCCCCGGCTTTCTCGGTCGTCAGGAATTTCCCGAAATCTTCGACAAAGCGCTGATAACTCTTCTTGTCGAACAATTTGTTGAGGTCTTTGCGGGCGGCAGTGCGTTCGCCGTCCAGCTTGGCGATGACGGACTGGAGCGCGGCTTTGCGGTCATCGGGCAGGGTGGCGGCGAACCCGGTCAGGTTGTCGATCATGACGTCGAGGTCGCGCACGGTGCCGAGCGCCCGCGCCACCCGGCGCAGGTGCTGGTTATACGGATCAATCGCTTTGGGTTTGTAGTACTCGTTCAAAAGGCGCAGCGTCGAGCGAATGCGGCGGATCGACACGCGCATGTCATGCACATCCTCAATGTCTTCTCCCGTGCGGCTGCCCGCCTCATGCTTGAGCATCTTCACGAGGTCAGGCAGCAGCGCTTTGCGCCCCGCTTCCGCCATCGTGTCATCCGGCTTGATCGGCTGGATCTGCGGGTCAAGTAAGGCGATCAATTCGTCGGTCGTCATGCACATCCCTTAGAGTGGTTTTTACCTTATGCAGGGAAGTTTAAGGTTGCCGATAGAAATCCGCAAATTCCTTAACATGATTAAGGAATTTACGGATAACGAGGAATCTAGAACTGGGTCTGGCGCAGCAGCGCGCGGAAGAATTCGAACACGGTGATGTTCGGGTTGTTGATGATGTCGCGCAGGCCGTTGTTGAGGATCGCCCACTGATAGATCTGAATGAACAGCAGCAGCGGAATGCCGATACTCACGATACGAATGGGCAGGCGCGCCACGGTTAGCGATACGGGCGCTTCGGAGAGTTCTGCGAGGCTCTGGCGTTCCGCCACGAACTGCAAGCGCTGCATGTTGAGGTCGTCGCGGCGGCTGTTGAGCTGGACGTAGTGATAGAGCGTGTCCAGCCGCTGATCGTTCACCCAGTTCTGGTCGAGTTGGCCGAGCTGCGTGTTGAGCGTTTGAATCTCGCGTTCGACTTCGGCGAGCTGCGTGGCGAGCGTGCCGCTGAAGGTTTCGCGCCAGCGGTTTTGTCCGCGCCCGTAGGGCACACGTACAAACAGGAAGTAATGCCCGTAGAGCAGCAGCAGCGGGATCACCACATTAAACGTAAGGATGCGCCCCAAGTCCTGTGGGAGCTGCGGCAGTCGTCCGGCGATCAACACCTGGGTGAGCGGAATCGCGACCAGATACAACGTGATAATCAGCACGATCAGAAAGCCAATCGGCAGCTTGCTCACCAGTTCGTCACGCTGCGCGGCGGAGAGCTTGCTCTGCGCCATCGCCAGCGCGTAGATGACCAGTAGTCCGATGATCACGGCATAGAAGGGGATCGTGAACACGAAGGCCAGCGCCTGCTGCGACGATTCGATCAGCGCGCCCGCGCCCGCCTGAATGCGTCCGCTTAACACGCCGAGGAAGCCGCCCCGGTCGCCGATCAGAAACAGATAGGCGGGGATGACGGTCGCCAGCGCCGCGAGGATCAGCAGCATATCCATGTCGGAGATCGAACGCAGACCGCGTGCGAGGCGCGGCGGCAGGCGGTCGAGCAAGATGGTCGGCAAAAAGCGTTCACGCAGACCGCGCCCGCCCGTGTAGATCAGAATGACGACCACGAGGATCAGCAGCCAGATCACCGGGGCGAGCGCCAGCACGGTCAAATCGAGTTCGCTGGTGCCGAGCAGCCCCGCCGTGCGCGGATCCGCGCGGTTGATCAGGCGGCGCGTGATGAGCAGCGTTGTCATGATCAAAGCGAGCGGCGCATACAGGCGTGCGAGATTGACCCACACGCTGCTGCGGCTGAAAAAATCATTCCAGCGCTGTACCCACATCAGTTCCATGCCGCCGTAGTACGTCAGGATGATCACGGCGCTGCCGAGGGTATACAGCGGGTCGACGAGCGTGGTGAACACATCCGGCTGGAAAATGTGCACGAGGATGCCCGATCCGAACTGCGCTAGCAGCCCAGCAGCGACCGCCTCGTTGATCAGCAGCAGCACCTGTTCCCACACGGGCAGGGCTGTGCTGAAGCGGTCGTGAAACTTGGGTGTAATGATCAGCATGGAGCGTACAAACGCCCACAGGAAGGCGATGAGCAGGATGAGCGCGAAGTACGTCGTCTCGCTGCCTTTCCCGGTCAGCGGTTGATTGATCAGGATGCGGGCGAGGTTAGCACACACCAATAAGTAGACCAGCGCTAAGGCAGCATACAGCGGCTGGCGCACAAAGCGCATCTCAATGCGGCGAATCTGGGCGGTGATACGTTTCGGTTGGGTCATAGGCTCGGTTATCGTTTGCTAAATATTCTAAGGCAGATCGCGGTCGGGTGCTATAATGGCGACTAGACACCACCTGTCTTCCCCCGGATATTGGGGTCGGCTAGTGCTCGACCGGGGGTGGCTGACGGCTGACATTGCAACTAGTGCTTAACGCTCATTATGGATAAGCCTCATTTGGGCTCCCCCTCACCCCCAGCCCCTCTCCCACGCAAGCGGGGAGAGGGGAGACCGACAAGGCATTGGCTAGCTTCCCTCTCTGAATTCTGGGTGGGGGCGGGGGTGAGGTCAGAGAAAGATCCATAATCCATATTGATTATTCTAATGCGAACTATTTTGGAGACGGACTCATGACGACGGATGTCAAAGCGCAGGTGCAGCGGTGGGTTGAGGAAACCTACAACCCGACGCGCGCCAAACTGCCGGAACGTCAGCCGACGTTCATCACCCAGTCGAGCGTCCCGATCAAACCGCTGTACACCCCCGCCGACATCCCCGATCTGGACTATCTTCGTGATCTCGGTTTTCCGGGCGAATACCCGTTCACGCGCGGTGTGCACGCGACGGGGCAGCGCGGTAAGCTGTGGACGATGCGCATGTTCGCCGGGTTCGGCACCGCCGAAGAGACGAACGCGCGTTACAAATATCTGCTGTCACAGGGCAACATGGGCTTATCGGTCGCTTTTGACCTCGCGACCCTCATGGGCTACGACACCGATCAGCCGGAAGCGCTCGGCGAGTTCGGCAAATGCGGTGTGGCGATCAGTTCCCTGCGCGACATGGAAATCCTGTTTGACGGCATCCCGCTCGGCGATGTCTCGACCAGCATGACGATCAACAGCCCGGCGGCGGTCATCTGGGCGTTCTACATCGCCGCGGCGGAAAAGCAGGGTGTGCCGATGGCGAACCTGCGCGGCACGCTGCAAAACGACATCCTCAAGGAATACAGCGCGCAGAAAGAGTACATCTTCCCGCCGGAGCCGTCGATGCGGCTCGTCACGGATACGATTGAATTTGGCTCAAAATATATGCCGCACTGGAACACGATCAGCATCAGCGGCTATCATATCCGCGAGGCGGGCAGCACTGCCGTGCAGGAACTCGCGTTCACGCTGGCGGATGGGCTGGAGTATGTACGCTGGGCGCTCAAACGCGGGCTGGATATCGACGAGTTTGCGCCGCGCCTGAGCTTTTTCTTCAACGTGCACAACGACTTCTTCGAGGAGATCGCCAAGCTGCGGGCGGCGCGGCGCATCTGGGCGCGCGCGATGCGCGAAACGTTCGGCGCGAAGAATCCGCGCTCGTGGCTGATGCGTTTCCACTGCCAGACGGCGGGCGTCAGCCTGACCGCGCAGCAGCCAGAGAATAATCTCGTTCGTGTGGCGATTCAGGCGTTGGCGGCGGTGCTCGGCGGCACCCAATCGCTGCACACCAACAGCATGGACGAAGCACTCGCCTTACCGAGTGAACACGCGGTCACGTTGGCACTGCGCACGCAGCAGATCATCGCGCATGAGACGGGCGTCGTGAACACGGTCGATCCGCTGGGCGGGAGCTACTTTGTCGAAGCGCTGACTGATCAGACGGAAAAGGCAGTCTACGACTACTTCCGCCGCATCGATGAGTTGGGCGGTGTGATTCCCGCGCTGGAAGCGGGTTTCATCCAGCAGGAGATCGCCGATGCCAGCTACCGGCATCAGGTCGAGATGGACAGCCAGCAGCGCGTGATTGTGGGTGTGAACGAGTACGTGAGCGAAGACGCGCCCGGCATCCCGATTCTGCAGATGGATCCGCGGGGCTACGAACGGCAGTGCGCGCGTCTGGCGCAGCTTCGTTTGGAACGCGATAATGAGCGCACGAGTCAGGCGCTCGCCGCGCTCAAAGCGGCGTGCGCGGGCACGGAGAACGTCATGCCGTACCTGCTGGACGCCGCTCGCAGCGACGCGACGCTCGGCGAGATCATTCAGGTCATGCGGCAGGTGTTCGGCGTGTATCATGAGCCGGTACATATTTAAGTTCACAGTTTACAGTAGGGACGAGGCACGCCTCGTCCGTTTAATCGCGACGGCAAGAAGGGCTACTGACGGATTACATGGCGAACAGAGTGGTGTTGATTACAGGCGCCTCGAGCGGCGTCGGCTACGCGCTGGCGCTGGCCTTCGCACGGCGCGGCGATCACGTCTGCGTTACGGCACGGCGCGTGGATCGACTGGCGGAACTGGAGCAGGCGGTCAAGGCGCTGCCCGGTCACGGCGAATTTCTGGCCATCGCCGCTGATGTCACGGATCGCGCGGCGGTGCAGAGCGCGGTGGATCAGGCGGTGGCGCGCTGGGGGCGGTTGGATGTGGTCGTGGCGAACGCGGGCGTCGGTCAGCGCGGTTCCATTGCCGATTCCAACTGGGACGATCTCGAAACGCTGCTGCGCACCAACATCGACGGCGTGCTGCACACGATTCGCGCGGGCGTCCCGGCGCTGCGCGCGGCGGGCGGTGGGCAGATCGTGATCATCTCGTCGGTCGTCGCGGGGATGATCGCGCCGTATGCGGCGGCTTACAGCGCCAGCAAAACGTTTGTGAGCAATCTGGCGCGGTCGCTGCGGCTGGAACTGGAAGCGGACAACATCGGCGTGACCGATGTGCAGCTCGGGCGCGTCGCGACTGAGTTCAGCGAGCGGCGCTTGGGCGCGAGCGGTCACGCGGCCAAAGCGCCACGGCTCCCGGTGATGACGCCGGAGTTCGTGGCCGAGGGCATCATCAAGGCGGTTGACCGAAAGCAGCAGCGCGTTGTCCTGCGCTTGTTCGACTGGCTGATTGTGCTCGGCAATCTGCTGGTGCCCGGTTTCATTGGGCGGCGGGCGCTCAAGCAGTATAAAACGTAATCTGTCAACGTTTGGAGTGGTAAGTGTGGCGACTCTCCATTTGATGGTGGGACTGCCGTGCTCGGGAAAAACGACGCTGGCCAAGCAGCTTGAGCATGAGCACGCGGCCCTGCGACTGACAACCGATGAATGGCGCGTGCGGCTCTTCGGCCAGGATGCTGAACATCCAGACCATGATGCGCGCCATGGCCTCATCGAGGTAATGCTGTGGAACATCGCCAGTCGAGCACTGGAATTGGGAACGAATGTCATCCTCGATTTTGGTTTCTGGGCGCGCGAGGAACGCGAAGACTATCGAGCGCGAGCGCGGCAGCTCGGCGCGAGCAGCGAAGTCCACTTTCTCGATGTCCCGGCGGAGGAGCTGCTGCGGCGGTTGGCGGCTCGCAATGCACAGCCATCGCCCACCACGTTCTATATTCCCGAAGCGATGATGAAACCGTGGCTTGCGATCTTCCAACGTCCAACGCCTGACGAACTTGAACGCCGAGCGTAGGGGCAAGAAGATCGCATTGAGATTTATGGTGAGAACTGACCGAAGACGACACAGGTGTCGTCCCTACCAATAGCTGGATGCTCATGGCCGAAAAACTGAATTCAATGCGCTTGCTGGAACAGCACAAAATCCCGTACGAGGTGTTTGAGTACGACGGGTCGGAATTTCACGACGCGGGGGAAGTCGCGGAGATGCTCGGGTTTCCGCCGCATCACGTCTACAAGACGCTGGTGGTCGAACCGGACGGCGGTGGCAAGCCGCTGCTGGCGCTGCTCGCGTCCAACCGTCATCTTGACCTCAAGCGGCTCGCGGCGGCGGCGGGTGAGAAGAAGGTCCGCATGGCGGCGCACAAAGACGCCGAAGCGCAGACGGGGTTGAAGGTCGGCGGTATCAGTCCGCTGGCACTCACGCAGAAGAACTGGAAAGTGTTCATCGACCAGCCCGCGACGCAACTCCAGCACATCACGCTGAGCGCGGGGCAGCGCGGCTACCAGATTCGCCTGCCCGTCATCGCGCTGATCGGCTTGGTCAAAGCGCGCATCGCCGAATTCGGCGTTGATCAGGAATAAAAGAAGCCGTTAGCCGTTAGCTTTTGGCATTTAGCTAAAAGCTGATTGCTAACGGCTAACTGCTGTGCGTTAGCGTGACAGAAACTTGGCCATTTCGAAGTAGCTCTCGCTGATGGGGCGGAGCTTGCTGATCGCTTCTTCCAGCGGGACGGCCTTCATTTCGCGCCCGCTCAGGCCAACCATCACGCCGGACTGTCCATCGCGCAGGAATTCGACGGCCTTGACGCCCATGCGCGTCGCCAGCAGGCGATCAAACGCGGTGGGGCTGCCGCCGCGCTGCGTGTGACCGAGAATCGTCAGGCGGATTTCGAAGCCGATGTTCTGGTTCTGCTGAAGGAACTTTTCGAGGTCGGTCGCGCGGTAGGGCGCGCCTTCCGCGATCACGGCGATAGCGTGCGATTTACCGCGCACATAGGCGTCTTCCAGCGCGGCGGCGACTTCTTCCATCGTCGGTGGGCGTTCTGGCGTCACCACGATCTCCGCGCCGCCAAGGATACCGCCCGTCAGCGCGAGGTAGCCGCAGTTGCGCCCCATCACTTCGATGAGAAAAGCGCGCTGATGCGACGACGCGGTGTCGCGCAGGCGGTCGAGCGCTTCGAGGATCACGTTCATCGCCGAATCGACGCCGATGGCCATGTCCGTGCCGAAAATGTCGTTGTCAATGCTGCCCGGCACGCCGATCACCGGGAAACCCATGCGATGCAGGGCGAGCGCCCCCGTCAGGCTGCCGTTGCCGCCGACGATCACCAGACCCTGAATGCCATGCTCGTTGAGGCGGCGCAGACCGCGCTTTTGCCCCTGTGTAGTCTTGAATTCCTCGTTGCGCGCGGTTTGCAGAATCGTGCCGCCGCGCTGCAAAATACCACTGACTTCCACGCTCGTCAGCAGTTCAAAATCGCCGTTAATCAGACCTGTATACGCTTGGCGCACGCCGTAGACTTCGATGTCGTAGTTCATGGCAGTCCGCACGACCGCGCGAATCGCTGCATTCATCCCCGGCGAGTCACCGCCGCTGGTCATCACCGCTATTCTTTTCATCGCGGATTGCTCCCGTGTGTTTTGTGCCGTAATATTGTATCCACAACACTCACAAACGCCAGAGGTTCCGCGCGTTTCTTAACCAATGCAAACGTTTCCAGCCGCCTAGCCCACCTGCCAACGGATGCCTTCAATCGCGCCGAGGCGCTTTTCCAGCCCGTCGCAGATGAAGGTGGTGTCCTTCGGGAAGTCGAGCAGATGCGTTTCCTGACCGTCTTCCATGATGATCACCCGGAATTGATCAACGCCTGCAAAGCCCATAATCTCATTGACCACGCGCCGTAAGCGGCGCTGATCGCGTTCGACTTCGTCCAGCCGCTGGAAGTAGATCGTTAGCAGGCGGGTGGCAGGCGGTGGCGGCGGGGCGAACTCATCGCCGAAGAAGTCGGGCGGCGGCGGCAGTTCGTCGAAGTTCGGCGGTTCTTCGCTGTGATAGCCGTTACCATTGCCGTTGGTCGGTGGGACGTACGGCGGCGGTGCCGGTTCGGGTTCCGCGTTATCGTCCCAGATCGGCGTCACGTCCGGGCGGATCGGTTCGCTGCTGGCGCTGGAGACGAGCGTGATATCGGTTTCGACCGATTCGCACAGGATCTGCACATCGGCGCGCGAGATATCCAGCTTGCCCATGACGACCACCACGGCGCCGTCATTCATCAGCGGTTCGAACTTTGCCCACGTTTTCGGGAACATGACCACGTCGATCGCGCCGAAGCGATCTTCGAGCGTGGCGACGCACATCATATCTTTGTTTTTGGTCGGCATTTTGCGCAGCCCCACCACCAGCCCGACGAAGCGCACGTTTCTCCCGGCGAGACCGCTGTCTTCGTCCTTGAGTTGGAGCGTCGTGACGATGTTGGTGCCTGCCAGCGCATCGGCAATCGGGTCAATCGGATGGCTGGAGATGTACAGCCCAAGCAGTTCTCGCTCCCAGTCGAGCATTTCGCGGTGACTGGTTTCGCTGGTGGCTTTGAGGTTGGCCAGCATGCCTTCGTCCGCGCCCGCGGTTGTGTCGCCGCCCCCGCCGAACAAGCCCATCTGCCCGATGTCCTGGGCTTTGTGATGTTCGGCGCTGTAGCCCATGATACGATCCAGCCCGTCCATCAACTGCTTACGTTCGCCAAAGGCATCCAGCGCGCCGACCTTGATCAGGCTTTCCACTGTCTTCTTGCCGACATGGCGCAGGTCAACGCGGCGGCAGAAGTCCTTGAGATCGGCGAACAGCCCGCCCTCATTGCGCGTGTCGAGAATGATCTGGAGTGCGCCGACGCCCGCGTTCTTGATCGCCGCCATGCCAAAGCGGATGGCGCGTGTGCCATTGTCGAGGAACTGAATGTCGAAGTCGAGGCTGCTGTAGTTCACGTCCGGCGGCAGAATCGGTACATTGAGCCGCTTGCATTCCGCGAGGAAGGTCGCGACTTTCGCCGTGTCGTCAAAGTAGACGGTGAGCAGCGCCGCCATGTATTCGGCAGGATAGTTGCACTTAAGGAAGCCCGTCTGAACCGTTATGACCGCGTAATCAGCCGCATGGCTCTTGTTGAAGCCATAGTTGGCGAAGAACTCGATCTCGTCGAAGATTTTTTCGGCGATCTCCGCCGTCATGGTGGGGTCGACCTGCGACCCCTGCGTGATGAAGATCTGCTTGTGCTTGAGCAGGTCTTCTTTCTTCTTTTTCGACACGGCGCGGCGCATCAGGTCGGCATCGCCGAGCGAGTAACCGAACAGGTTGCCCGCCACCTGCATGATCTGTTCCTGATACGTGATGATCCCGTAAGTCTCTTCGAGAATCGGGCGCAGCCCTTCGTGATGGTAGTTGATCTCTTTGCGGCCGTGCATGCGCGCGTTGAATTCCGGGATGTAGTCCATCGGGCCGGGGCGGTAGAGCGACACGGCGGCGATGATGTGCTCGAACTTGGACGGGCGCATCTCGCGGAGCATGCCCTGCATACCCGTACTTTCAATCTGGAACACGCCGACCGTTTCCCCGCGTCCCATCATCTCGAAGGCCGCCGCCAGCATGCGATCCTGTTCAGGATTGCCTATGGGGCGGTAGGGGATGGTGTCCATCGAATAGTTTGTGCCGTGGTAGCGGTTGATCAGGTCGCACGCTTTGCGCAGATACGTGAGCGTCGACAGGCCGAGGAAGTCGACCTTGAGCAAGCCGATGGCCTCACAGGTCTCCATGGGGAACTGCGTCACCTGCTTGATCGTGATCGCTTCTTCGCCCTCTTCCGTCTTGGACTCTTTCGTCTGACGGTGGAGCGGAATGTACTCGTTGAGCGGCTTATCCGCGATGATGATGCCCGCCGCGTGCGTTGAGGCATGGCGGTTGATGCCTTGCAAATGCTCCGCGAGGTCAATCACGCGCTTGATGTCCGAATTCGTGTCGTACATCTTCTGGAGTTCGGGGTTATCCGACACGTACTCTTTGACGGGCTTCGGCTTCGGTTCGGTGGGGATGAGGCGCGCCGCCTGATTCACGAGCGTCAGATCCACGCCGAGCACGCGCCCGACATCGCGCACCGCCGCTTTCGCGCCGAGTGTCCCAAACGTGATGATCGCCGCGACTTTGTCTTCGCCGTATTTGCGCGCGCAGTAGTGGATCATTTCGGCGCGGCGGTCGTCGGGGAAGTCCATGTCGATATCGGGCATGCTGACGCGACCGGGATTGAGGAAGCGTTCGAACAGCAGGTTATTCTGAATCGGGTCGATGTTGGTGATGCCGAGGCAGTAGGCGGTCACGCTGCCCGCGCCCGAACCACGCACGTTCCACCAGATGTCCGTTTCGCGGGCGAACTCGCACAAGTCCCACACGATGAGGAAATAGGTGTCAAAGCCCATCTTGTTGATGACATTTAATTCAAAGTCGAGCCGCTGGACGAGCGCCTCGTCGTGTTCGCGACCGGGGTAACGCCAGCCCAAGCCCTTTTCGGCGAGGTGGCGCAAGTACGACCCGGCGGTGTGACCGTCCGGCACGGGGAACACGGGCAGGTGATAGCCCTTGCGGCTCAGGTCGATTTCGCACATCTCGGCGATTTTGATGCTGTTGAGCAGCGCCTCGCCATCGTTGACGTGCCCGAACGTCTGCCACATCTGCTCGCCGCTGGTGAGGAAATAGCTGTTGTCGGTCATTGACATGCGGTTGGTGTCGGATTTGTTCGCACCCGTCTGGATACAGAGCAGCGTGTCATGCACGTCGAAGTCGGAGTCGAGCACGTAATGCACGTCATTGGTCGCCAGAAAGCCGACATCGTCGCGTCGTCCAATGTCGATCAGCCAGTCGTTGACCGGTTTGAGTTCGGGGATGTCGTGGCTTTGCAGTTCAAGGTAGAAGTTGTCTTTGCCGAAGACCTGCACGTACCAGTCGATCAGTTCGCGCGCCTCGGCTTCTTTGCCGTCCATGATCATGCTGGGGATTTGCCCGGCGAGGCAGCCGCTGGTCACAACCAGACCTTCAGAATGCGTGGCGAGGAAGTCGCGGTCGATGCGCGGACGGTAGTAGTAGCCGCGGAGCTGCGCTTCGCTGGCGATCTTCAGCAGATTCTTGTAGCCCGTTTCGTTTTTCGCCAGCATGAGTAGGTGGAAAGGGCGTGCGTCGAGTTTGGAGTCACGGTCGTCCATGGTGCGGCGGGCGAGGTAACCCTCCATGCCGATGATCGGTTTGATGCCCGCTTTTTTGCATTCGTTATAGAAGTCGATGACGCCGAACATGGTGCCGTGATCGGTGATCGCCAGCGAGTTCATGCCGAGCGCCGCCGCCCGCTTGACGATCTTGTCGACGCGGCTCAGGCCGTCGAGCAGCGAGTATTCCGTATGGACGTGCAGGTGGACAAACGGGTTTTCTGACATAACGATTTGTGGAATTCCTGATGCTTCTGCTGGGCTCTAAGTATAGCCGGATGCGAATATTTGTGCAGGTTCGGTTTGCTTGGACGCAGGTATTTTAGGCGATTTGCTAAATGAATCCACAGGTGCTATAAGATCGCTTGACCGATCAAATGGAGAGGCACGGACGATGAATCAGATTGTGCAGTTGGTGGCGCAGAAAGCCAATATTTCCGAGGATGCGGCGCGGACCGCGGTCGAGGTGGTCGTCAACTTGCTCAAACCAAGCTGCCCGCTCCGATTGCCAGCCAGCTCGACAGCATTGTCGGCGCGAATGATACGCTGAACAACGCGGGCACGGTGGTCAAGAATGCGGGGGAAGTGACCAAGAGCGCGGGCGACGTCACGAAAAGCGCGGGCGACGTGGTCAAGAACGCGGGCGACGTCACGAAAAGCGCGGGCGATTTGCTCGGCGGCCTGCTCGGCAAGAAATAAGTCTGAACGGACGTGAAAATCAGCCTGCGGGCTGATTTTTGATTCCAGAGAGAAAAGGATGAGAAAAGCCTTGTGCGGGCGGCGGGAGGTGTAGAATCGCTGCTGGTAGGTTAGGAGATCAATATGCGTAATCGAAAATGGATCGTTGTTGTTGGCTTATTGATTGCCGTGTTTGGCATCAGCGGGCTGAGTGTATCCGCGCAGGCGCCGAGCGGTGCGTGTGGAGCCGGGGCGATGTTCACGGTCGGCGCGGTAAATCAGACGCTGAACTTAGATGGACGCGACCGGTCGTACCGCGTGTATGTGCCGGCCAGCTATGACCCGACGCAGCCGACGCCGCTGGTGCTGAGCCTGCACGGCTTCGCGTCGAACCCGCGCCAGCAGGAAGGCTTTTCGAATTGGGATGTGATCGCCGAGAGCGAAAACTTCATCGTGGTGTATCCGGCGGGGACGGGCTTCCCGCTGCGCTGGAATTCCGGCCTGTTTGACGCAGCGGAAGACGCGGTGAATGATGTGCAGTTCCTCTCCGAGCTGATCGATCAGGTGGCGACCGACCTGTGCATCGATCTGTCCCGCGTGTACATCAATGGGCTGTCGAATGGCGGCGGCATGAGCTATCGCTTCGCCTGTGAGATGGCCGACAAAGTCGCGGCGTTTGGCGGGGTGGCGGGCGCATATAACAGCTTTGGCGCGTGCACGCCCAGTCAGCCCGTGCCGGTGATTCTGTTCCACGGCACGGACGACCCGATTGTGCCGTACACGGGCGGCGAATCCGGTGACCCGAGCGGCAGCGTGTTCCCGTCGGTGCCCGACTTTGCCGCGGAATGGGGAGCGATCAACGAGTGCGCAGCGACGCCAGAAGCCATCGGCGACCTGCCCGCCTCGGTTGAGGGCATCCGCTACACGGGCTGCGCGGCTGATGTGCAGGTGCTGTTCTACACGATTCTGGGCGGCGGGCATACATGGCCGGGCACGGGCGAACCGATCCCCGCTTTCATCGCGGGCGTGACCAACACCGACATTGAAGCGAGCGCGCTGATGTGGGACTTCTTCACGCAGTATTCCCGCCCGCAGGACTAAAGCCTGAATGTTAAACAGACTCATTCCATTTTATAATAAATGGGTCTGCATTTAACTTTCAGTAGGATCTATGCCTGAATTACCCGAAGTTGAAACCGTCGTCCGCGGCCTGCGCGAGCCGCTGATCGGGCGCACGGTGACCTCGATGTGGTACGACTGCGACCGGACGGTAAAAACGCCTGACCCGGTGCAGTTTGCGGCGCGCATCGCCGGGCAAACCTTCCGCTCGGTGACGCGCCGCGCCAAGTACATTGTCTGCCAACTGGATCACGATCTGCTGGTGGTGCATCTCAAGATGACCGGGCGGTTGTATGTCGTCCCTGACGACGCCGTCATGGAGGCGGATCGCTGGCTGCACTTCCGGTTGGGGCTGGATAACGGCCACCAACTGCGCTTCTCCGACGCGCGTAAGTTCGGCTTCGTCGCGCTGACCGCTCAGCTTGACGCGGTGACGCCCGCCCTCGGCCCGGAACCCCTCTCCGACGATTTCTCCCCGGCAGTGCTGCGCGAACGGTCACGCAAGCACAAAAAGGCGATCAAAGCCCTCCTGCTCGATCAAGCGTTTCTAGCGGGCGTGGGCAACATTTACGCCGATGAGTCGCTGTTTCTGGCGAACATTCATCCCCAACGCCCGGCTGACAGCCTGACCGACGACGAGATCACGCGCTTATTTGGCACGATCCGGCAGGTGCTGGATGCGGGCATCGACCGCGAGGGCGCGAGCATCAACTGGTATCGCAAGCCGGACGGCACGCCCGGCAAAGCCCAGACGGCCTTCAATGTGTATGATCGAACGGACCTGCCGTGCGTGGTGTGCGGCAGCCCGATCAGCAAAATTCGCGTGGCGCAGCGTGGGACGCATTACTGCCCCACCTGTCAGAAGATCGAGGTGGGATAAATCATGGAAAGCGGACTCGGCGATTTTCTCCAGCAGGTTCCCATTCCGCTGATCGGCACGCTGTGCCTGTCAGCCGTGGTCTTGGTCGGCGTGCTCGCCTACATCTTTCAGGAACGGTCGAAGAAGCGCCAGAAGGCCGCGGTGGCGAATTCGGGCGGCATGGCGGATGTCAGCCTGTTCAGCCCGTCGTCGGACGCGTCGGCGGGGGATGACCTGCCGCTGCCCGACCTGCCCGATCTCGACGTGCTGACGAGCGCGCCCGTCGCGCCCGCGCCGCCGCCCAGCCGACCCGCCGGGATGCAGCGCTTGCGCCTGACCGAAGGCGAAGCCGTGGAAGCTGTCGAAGTGCTGACGATTCTGCGCGATGTGGCGGATGGCGGTCTGCTGGTGCAGATCGGCGCGAAGGTCTACCGCAACCCGCCCGCCGTAGCCGATCCCGAATTCAAGCGCCGCTTCAACCTGACGATGAAGGAACTGGCCTCGGGCAACCGCGTCACCTTGGAGACGCCCGCCGTCAAGTCGCCGCCGCCCGCAGTGACTGAGACTGCGCCAGAAGCGACCGAGCCCAGCGCCGCGCCGCCCGCTGCCCCGCCGCCGCGGGTGACGACGAGTGAGGCGCGCCCGGTCACGGCGACTCCGCCGACCGTGCCGCTGCCGGGCGACCTGCCCAAGTTCAAGATGCCGGATCAGATTGACACATCGCGGCGCGGACGCAAAGCGCCGCCCAAAGAAGTGATTCCCGAAATCAATATCGCCGCGGCGATTGAGAGCTACTTGCAGCATAAGCTGGCGCTGACCCCCGCCTACGCGACGCGCAGCATCCATGTGCGCCCGGCGGCGCACGGCGGCGTCGAAATCGACGTGGACGGCCACATTTATGAAGCGGTCAGCGACATTGCCGACGCCGAAATCCGCGCGTTCATGGCCAACACGATTGAGGAATGGCAGTCCCGCCAGTGACCCTCCGCGCGAATACCGATCCGTCATTTGTGGGCGTGGCCGCGCTGACAGCCCGCCACGCCGCGCAAATCGCCGACTTTGAGGCGTGGGCGGCGGCGGGGCAGTGGTCGCAGTTCCACCACGGCCACTATGACTGGTGGGCGTATCCGATCATGCGCTCCAGCGCCTACGGGCAGGCCTACACCGTCTACGAGGCGGAGATCGCCCAACTCAACGCCGATCCGCAGTTCGTCGAGCGGCATCGGCGCGGCATCCAACTCGGCGCGCTGGCGTGGGGCTGGGACGTACACGACCGCCGCTCCGGTCGCTGCGCCCGCGCCGGGACAAGCGTGGACCCACTGGCCGGTACGCCTGTACAAGATGGCGCGCTCGGCGCGGGAATTCGGCTATGAGGCGGTGTTCGAATCGCTGGCGGTCTACGCGAAGCGGTTGATGGCGCAGGGCGAGGTGTTCCAGTACGGCGGTCACGACCTGAGCTGGTTGTTCACGGGCGGACGCGAGCCATAAGCAGACTTCGTAGGGACGCGATTCAGCACGTCCGCTACGCCAAAATCGCACCCGCTATTCACACTAGGGTGTCCCACTTGGTGTGACGATATACACACCTTTCCTAGGAGTTTAGGATGAGGCGCATACGTATAGTATATCTTATAGCTTGGGCGTGGATGGTTTCGGCGACCGTCCCGAGTGTCGCTAGTCAATGCATCTCTAGAATTCAACTTGATGATTCGTTTTCAGGCGAAACTCTCGTCTATCGCATTCTGACCGATAGTGGAGAGCAACAGATCTGGTTATATGATTTGGATAATGAGCAACCGTCCTTTTCAGGCATTGTCTTGCGGGGTACTACACCAGTCTTATCACCCGAAGGCGATTCAATTGCCTACCTAGCCGAGGAGCAGCTTGACGGCAACAATCAATCGGTCTTGCGTATACTGAATCTAACGACAGGCGATCTCCATTCATCGCTTGTGGGGAGTTACGCAGAATTCAGAAATCTCCACTGGACCAACGATAATCAGGTAAGTTTCGCTCAATTCGCTGAATCGGAGATCATCACTTTCACCGCTGATGTGAATGGAGGGGTAGAAATACGACGAACCCCTTTGCCAGAACCTTTTGACGGCGAAAGCTGGTGGTATGAACTCTCTCCTAACTCCGAAATTGCCGCATACTTCGAGTTGAAGAGGTTCAATGTGCCGATTCAGTTCATCAACCTTCAAGGTGGTGCGGCATTCTACCCACCACATTCTGAGCTTATTCTTGGTGATTCAACACCTCGTGACCTTCAATGGGATGGAAACAGACGACTCCTATTTATGGATCACGAACTGAATTGGCATGCTTACGACTTGGATACAGATGTGCTGGAACAGCTCACCGAGTTAGGAAGCCTGTACTATTTGAGAAGTCCCATCGTTTCACCTGATAAGCTCACGACTGTCTACGATGTATATTCGCCACCGCAATGGCAGGATCATCGTATGGGAATCATACAGGGCGATTCGCTTGTGCTGGAATGCGAGTCTCAGTTGAATGCACAGTTTCGACTTGATGCCGTAGGCTGAGATGATTCCAGCATGCTATTCGCGTACGTTAGCTATCACTACGGTGACGACAGGCCACTGTACGATTTATTGATACTTGATCGATATCAGAATCAAATCATCAACTTGCTCGAAGATGTTCGCTATCCAATTGACATCCTCGGATGGAGGTAAGGGATTGCGATCTGCTGTCGGATGATCTGGATGTGCCGGAGAGATCGCCGCACCCCTTGCATCTGATCCCAAAGCGACTTACACGTACGGCTCGTCGACCTTGACGACGAGGCGGCGGCCTTTGGCGTCTTCGGTGAGGCGACCCATGGGGCGCAGCGGGTCGTGCGGGAAGATGAGCAGGGCGTCCGTTTCCAGCGCCCACGCCTGCCACACGCGCTTGCTCTCCAGCGTGACCAGCGGTTCGACGTCGTAACCCGTCATCCAGCCGAGGCGCTCAAAGTGAATGGCGTAGGAGGCGAGGTCACACACGAAGGCCGCCCACTGCCCGCCGCTGTGCAGGCGCACGCTCATGTGACCGGGTGTGTGTCCCGGCGACACGATCCCGATGATCCCCGGCGCGAGTTCGGTGTCGCCGTCGAGCAGGCGCATTTGTCCGCTGGCGACCAACGACTCATAGTTGTCGAGGATGTAGGTGGCGCGCGTGCGCTCGTTGGGGCGCATGGCGTCCTCAAACTCGCGGCGCTGCACCACGTATTCGGCGTTGGGGAACACGGCGACGGGCAGCCCGTCGATCAGCGTGGTGTTGCCGCCGCAGTGATCGTTGTGCAGGTGCGTGTCGATCACCAGATGAATGTCTTCCGGCTTCAGTCCCACCCGCGCCAGCCCGCCGATCAAGCCGCCGTCGGGGCGCTGCAACTGCATGAACGCCTTCTGCTTGTCGCTCAGTTTGTCGCCGTAGCCCACATCTACGAGGATGTTCTGCGTCCCCGTCTGGATGAGCAGCGCGTGATGCGTCATGGGGACGGTGTTCGTCGCCACATCGACGGGCATCAGGTCTTGATAGAGCGCGCGCGGCACGAGGCCGAACGCGCCGCCCGTATCGACCTGAATCGAGCAGTCGTTGATCAGCGATAGTTGAAACTCGCCCAGTTGGATCATGCGTTGAACCATGTTTCGAACTGTGCCACGAGTGCGCGGCGCTCAGCTTCGGGGAGGAAGGCGGAGCGAGCCGCGGTGAGCGTTTGTGCTTTCACGTCGGCCAGCGTCAGGCCGCCGTGCTGCATGGTATTCGCGAATTCGTCGCTGAGGGTGATGTCAGAGATGAGCGGGTCGTCGGTGTTGATGGTCGTCTTGACACCGCTCCGGTAGAGCGGCAGCAGCGGATGAACCCCGTACGTTTCCACGACGCCGCTGTCGATGTTGCTCTGCGGGCACACTTCCAGCACCGTGCCGCGTTCGCGCAGCAGCGCGACCACGTTGGCGTCTTCGAAGGCGCGGATGCCGTGCCCGACGCGATCCGCGTTCAACTGTTCGACGGCTTCGCGCACATTCGCCGCGCCCGACCATTCGCCCGCGTGGATCGTCACGCCGAGCCCGGCGGCTTTCGCATCCTGAAACAGATCGCTGAAGGGCAGGCCGGAATAGCCATCTTCCTGACCCGCCAGATCAATGCCGACTACGCCCGCCTGCTGGTAGTCGAGCGCCGCCTGCAAGACCAGTTCGCCGATGCCGACGCTCTCATGGCGGTTCATCGACAGGATGAGCTTGACGGTGATGTCGTGCTG
Source organism: Candidatus Flexifilum breve (assembly GCA_016717205.1). Taxonomy (GTDB): domain Bacteria; phylum Chloroflexota; class Anaerolineae; order Aggregatilineales; family Phototrophicaceae; genus Flexifilum; species Flexifilum breve. Next base: position 1,011,619 of record JADKGC010000001.1, on the reverse strand, counting down.
CGCGCAGGCGTCTTTGGTCGCGGCGCACACCCAGTCGACGACCGTCGCATAGTCGCAGTGCATAATATTGTTGAGCGCCTGCGGGGTGAAGCGCAGTTCCATGTATTTGATGTTGTCGGCGGCGGCGTCCGCGATGACTTCCTGCGTCACCCGCTTGATGACCTGCTCGGAGCGGTAGAACTGGCGCAGCACGGCGAATTTGCCGAGAAATCGCTTGGAGGATCGCTCCTCGTCCGGCATCATCTGCACGTACGGGCGCAGCGTCTCCGCACTGAAGGCGGGCAGGGTCAGCTCATATTCCAGCGCAATGCCGATGAGGGTTTCGAGACGCAGCGACCCTTCGAGATGGCGATGCAGCTCTATTTTGGGGAGGGCGCGCGCGGTGGCGATCAAATCATCGTTGATCAATGAGGTTACTCTCTAGCAGCGATTTTTACTTACTATATACGCTATAACCCTGTTCTGCCAATGAAGGCCGTCCGAACAGGTGAGCCAATTTCTGGGGTGTTGGCTAGGGGAAGGGTGTTTAGGTCGTTGGGGTGGCTGGCAAGAGGCAACCTCACCCCCTCAGCTCAGCCAAAACCCTGTAGGGACGAGGCATGCCTCGTCCTGTCTTTCCTAGACAAAAATCCTGTCATCGATGAAGGCAAAAGAGCTTTTCCAAACTGGGTGACAGCCGTGTTAGCCAAGGAGGACGAGGCATGCCTCGTCCCTACAATTGAAAACCTGCCCCTCGTCGGGGGTGGGATCAGCAACCGCGGATGTGCCGGTGCGCTTAATCCCGTTCGGCGAGAAGCCAGCTCCAATAGCGCCACGCGACGACCACGCCGAGGCTGATCGCGATGGCGGGCAGGCCGTCATACAGGATGACCCAACCGATCTGGGAGGTATCTTGCCGGAGAAGAAAGTCATTGAGGAGGCGAACGGCGCTGCTCACCAGCAGCAGCGCCGCCGCCACATAGAAACCGCGATAGTAAGGTTTGGCATGCGTCATCATGCCGAGCTGCTTGCTCAATTGGGCGAGGACGATCAAGGCGAAGACTATCCCCAACTGACCGATGGCTTGCATGCAGCACCTTACGTGTGATCCATCATCTTGCGGTACAACTGAACGCACAATCCGATTAAGAGCAGCCCACCCACCGCCGGCAGCAGCCCCATGATGAAGCTGTCGCCGGACGCCTGATTCGTCTGGTACACCGTGTAGATCCCGAACAGCACAATCGGGATCACGAACAGGCGGTAGCGCGTTTTCTCCCCGGAGAAGCGCTCATACAGCCGCGCGATCAAGAGCAGGAAGAACAGCAGCGCCGCCAACGGAAACCACGAATACAGCGTGAGCAGTTGGCTGAAGCTCTCAGTGCTCACTCTAAGCCTTCGATGACTTCCTGAATCGCGCGTTCCCGGAACTTGGAGTCATCGCACGCGATGACGAAGCTGTGAATCAGTTCGCGGACATCCGGGTCTTTGCCGAGGCGATAGACCTGCCGTTCCGCGATCGTGCTCACCTGAACGATCCCGTCGACAGTCAGCGCGCCGAGATCGTTCCGGACGAGATAGGGTTCGCGGCCGGTATACCGCGCGATATTGTCGGCGGTATCGGCGGCGAACGGGTTGTCATGGAAGAACCGAACCAAGTCCCATTTGACGAACGAATTCAGCTTTTGTCTGACGAAGTCGAGCAGCTTCGCATCGTCTTGCTTAGTCGTCATTGTACTTACCTTCGCTACACGGGCTGTGTTTCGCCGCGCTCATCCGACTTCAAGTGACAGTTCTTGTACTTCTTACCGCTGCCACACCAGCAGGGATCATTGCGCCCGGGCGCGGATTTCGTCGTCTTGCGCACCGGTTCCGGTTTGCTCGTCGCCGCCGCGCCGGGGCGGACGGCCTGCACCCGCGTCGGCGCGTTGATGAGCTGCCGCATGACCGTCTGCTGCTGGTTGGGCGCTTGCACGCGGAAGATATTGCGCGCCGCCTGCAGCTTGATCTCTTCCTGCAGCGCTTCCCACATGTCGAAGGCTTCGCGCTTGTATTCGACGAGCGGATCGCGCTGCGCCACCGCCATCAAACCGATCCCTTCGCGCAGTACGTCGAGGTCGGTCAGGTGACGCCGCCAATGGTGATCGATTGCTCCAATCATCACCATGCGCTCTGCCCACTTCATCATATCTTCGCCGACATCCGCGACTTTTTTGTCGTAAGCTTCCTGCAGCGCGTCGAGGATGGTTTCCTCAAGCTGGTCGAGGTTTTCCGCTTCCAGCATGCGCTCAGGTGTCAGCCAATCCGGGACGGGGAAGAGGGTGAACAACTGGTGATGGAGCGTTTCGACGTCCCATGCTTCGCGATTCTTGGGATCGTCGGCGAACTCATCGATGAGTTTGCCCACTTGTTCGGAAGTAATCGAGAGATATTCATCACGTAGATCGGTGCGTTCCAGCACATCCCGCCGCTGGGCGTAGGTGACCTCACGCTGCTTGTTGACCACATCGTCGTATTCAAGGACGCGTTTGCGGATGTCGAAGTTGTGGCCTTCGACGCGCACCTGCGCCTGCGTCAGCGACTTGGTGACCATGCTGTGTTCAATTGGTTCGTCTTCGGGGATTTTCGCCCAATTCATGATGTTCTTGACGCGGTCACCGCCGAAGCGCTTCATCAGGTCATCTTCGAGGCTGAGGAAGAAGCGTGACTCGCCGGGGTCGCCCTGACGACCGGAACGACCGCGGAGCTGGTTGTCGATGCGGCGGGCTTCATGGCGTTCCGTACCGAGCACGAACAGACCGCCTTCGGCAATCACCTTCTGGCGATCAGTGGCGATTTCCTGGGTGACCTGCGCTACCAGCGCCTTATATTCTTCTGGGGATACCTGCGTGATATCACGTTCCTGCTTGCGCAGGCGTTCGCGCGCCAGCCCTTCCGGATTGCCGCCGAGCAGAATGTCGACGCCACGACCGGCCATGTTGGTGGCGATGGTCACCACGCCGGGACGCCCCGCTTGGGCGATGATCTCGGCTTCGCGTTCGTGCTGCTTCGCGTTGAGCACTTCATGCTTGATGCCCGCGCGCTTGAGGGCGCTGCTCAGGCGCTCGGACGTTTCGATGGCGACGGTACCGACGAGCACGGGTTGCCCGCGCTGCTGGTGTTCCTTGATCTCTTCGACGACCGCCTTGAACTTGGCCGCCTCCGTACCGTAGACCAGATCGTCGTGATCTTTGCGGATCATGGGGCGGTGCGTAGGAATGGGGACGACTTCGAGATCGTAAATCTTCTCGAATTCTTCCGCTTCCGTCATCGCCGTACCGGTCATACCGCCAAGCTTTTTGTACATGCGGAAGAAGTTCTGGAAGGTGATGGTCGCCAGCGTCAGGTTTTCGCGGCGAATCTGCACGCCTTCTTTGGCTTCAATCGCCTGATGCAGACCTTCGGAGAAGCGACGGCCATACATCAAGCGCCCGGTGAACTCGTCGACGATGATGATTTGGCCGTCCTGAATGACGTACTCTTTGTCGAGGTGATACAGGGCTTTGGCGCGCAGCGAATTGTCAAGGTAGGGGATGAGTTCGCTGTTCTTCTCGTGGTAGAGTTCGTCGCTGATGCCGAGCGCGCGTTCCACCTTTTCGATGCCGCGTTCGGTCAGGAACGAGACCCGGTCTTTGATATCCACCACGTAATCGCCGTCGGGCTCGTCATTGTCGACGCTTTCGGGGCTGCTCTCTTCAAAGCGGCGCACGACCTGCGCGAATTTGGCGTAGAGATCCGACGGTTCATCCGCCTGACCGGAGATGATGAGCGGTGTACGCGCTTCGTCGATGAGGATGTTGTCCACTTCGTCGACGATGGCGTAGTGCAGTTCGCGCTGCGCGAGCTGGCGCAAATCCGAGACCATGTTATCGCGCAGGTAGTCGAAGCCGTACTCGTTATTGGTGCCGTAGGTAATATCCGCCGCGTAGGCTCCGGCGCGTTTGACCGGGCGCAGATTCTGGAAGCGGGCATCTTCGGAGGGGTAGGTCGGGTCGAAGATGAACGATCCAGCGTTCGGGTCGCCCGTGCCGCTGTTCTGGATTACGCCGACTTTCATGCCGAGGAACGTGTAAATCGGCCCCATCTGCTGGACGCCGACCTTGCTCAAATAGTCGTTGGGCGTCACGAGGTGCGCGCCCTTGCCCATCAACGCATTCAAATACAGCGGCAGGGTGGCGACGAGGGTTTTGCCTTCACCTGTCTTCATTTCGGCGATGCGGCCTTCGTTGAGCACCATACCGCCGATCATCTGCACATCATAGTGGCGCATGCCAACGGTGCGCACCGCCGCTTCGCGAACCACGGCGAAGGCTTCGGGAAGAATCTCTTCCAGCACTTCGCCCCCAGCTAGGCGTCGTTTAAACTCGTCGGTCTTACCGCGCAGCTCGTCGTCGCTCAGTTTCTTCAATGCGGGTTCGAAGGCGTTAACTTTATCAACTACCTGTCGATAACCTGCCATGGCGCGGGCAATGGGATCGCCAACGACCTTTTTCAGCAAATTGTTGAGCATACCAGCCTCAGTTGATGGGTATACATACGTCAAGCACGGCATTATAGCACAGCGGTATCAGCAACCCGTTAGAAAATATCACGAGACGGCTCCCGTCGGCGTTTGGACGCGCTCGGCACAGGGAGTATGATTCCACCCCATTCTACTGCTAAGCAATTGAGGAGGGGGACGATGGAACAGCGCCGCATGGGCCGTACCGGGCTCAAGGTGAGCAGTTTGTGTTTAGGGACGATGACGTTTGGCTGGTCCGCTGATGTGGCGACCTCGTTTGCCATCATGGATCGGGCGGTCGAAGCGGGCATCAACTTCTTTGACTCCGCCGATATCTATTCCTACTGGATCAAAGGGAATAAGGGCGGCGAATCGGAGACGATCATCGGCCAGTGGCTGAAAGATCGTGCTGTTCCCCGCCACGAAGTTGTGATCGCGACCAAGGTGCGCGGCCCGATGTGGGAGGGTGCGAACGGGCAGGGGCTCAGCCGCGCGCATATCGTCAAAGCGGCGGAGGACAGCCTGCGCCGTCTGGGGACGGACTACCTCGATCTGTATCAGGCGCATTACCCCGACGACGAAACGCCGCTTGACGAGACGCTCGCCGCCTTCGATCAACTGGTGCGCGACGGCAAGGTGCGCTATGTCGGCGCGAGCAACTACCCGGCGTGGCTGCTGATGAAGTCGCTGTGGATCAGCGATGTGCAGCACCTGACACGGTTTGATTGTCTGCAGCCGCACTACAGCCTGCTGCACCGCTCGGAATATGAGCGCGAGTTGGAGGCCGCCTGCCACGATCAGGGTATTGGCGTGATTCCCTACAGCCCCTTGGCGGCGGGGTTTCTGACGGGCAAGTACACGCGGGAAAACCGCGACCCGGATACCTCGCGGTCCGAGAGCGGTCTGATCAAGCGGCTGGTGGACGATGATCGCGCTTACGATGTGGTCGATGAAGTGCGGCGCATCGCGATTGTGCATGACGTGCCATTGGCGCAGATCGCGCTGGCGTGGATGCTGCAGCGACCGGGCATCACCAGCCCCATCGTCGGCGCGCGCACGGTGGAACAGTTGGAAGAGACGCTCGGCGCGGTCGGTGTGCTGTTGACGCCGGAAGAGATCGCCAGCTTAGAAGGGCTGACGGAGAAGTTCTAAGGTGAAACACTGAGGCGAAAGTCATAAATGGATGGGCAGACCTAAACTATTATCCGAATTACGCTAAGGCAGGACGAGGCAAGAGGGTGTTGAAAAAGGTCAGATTCCGACCCCACCCCCGGCCCCTCCCCGAATTCAGGGAGGGGAGACAGCCAAAACAGGGTTCGTCTCCCCTCTCCCCGCTTGCGTGGGATAGGGGTTGGGGGTGAGGGGGATGCACGAATGAGGCTTATTCCTAACTGACGTTATTTTACTCTCTCAAGCTTCCGCGATGAGCCAGACAGAAATCTTCATGTCCTTAAACCGGGGCGATATTTCAGGGAAAAGAAACTTTGATCCTTGGCGTGCAGGGGGGATATCGCCAAACCACTTGCCCCATTCCTCATTCATACCGGGAAAGTCGCTTTCATCGACCAGAATAAAGGTCGCGCTGACCGCTTTTTCGAGCGAACTCCCTCCTGCCACGAGAATAGCTTCGATATTTCTGATGCATTGTGCCGTCTGTTCTTGGATGGTTGTTCCGACAACTTCACCTGATGTTGGATCGAATGGCCCCTGACCCGCGACAAAGATAAAACCGTTGGATTTTATGCCTTGGCTATAACCGGCGAGCGCCTTTGGTGCTCTATGCGTGCTGATGCTCTCTTTTGCCATTCTTTCAACTTTCTTAATAGAAAATGTCTAAGAACGAGAAACATGCATAGGAAGTAACTATAACTTGTGACGCCGAGTGAGGCAATAAGAGTGGGGGAATAGAGAGATTTAGTTCTGGGCGCGCCGAGCAAAGCGTTTCTAGGCAGGTGCGTTCTGAGACTGTGGTAGGTCGTTTCTATACAGTTTCTGGGGCGCGCATGGGAAGCCGCACGGTGAACGTTGTACCTCGGTCAATCTCACTGCGCACGCTGATCTTGCCGTGGTGGCGTTCGACGCACTCGCGCACGATGCTCAAGCCCAGCCCGATGCCGCTGATGTTTTCGGCATTGGTTGTCTTGTAGAACTGCTCGAACAGGCGCGTTTGCTCTTTGAGCGAGATGCCGATGCCTTGATCCTCGACCTCGATGATGGCGTTGTCACCGTCGGCGGAGAGGCGCAGTTGGATTTCAGTGTTGTCGGTTGAATACTTGATCGCATTGGAGAGCAGGTTAGTCAGAATGCGATGCACGAGGTACTCGTCAACATAGGCTTCGGTGAGCGTGCCATCGCTGACGAGCTGCAGGCGGTGGCGGCTGCCGAGTTTGGCTTGGGCTTCGACCAGATGCAGTTGGCAGATGAGTTCAAGGTTACACTTGATCGGCTGGAACGGCTGCTGGGGGCCGGATTCATGCAGCGCTTCGGTCACGCGTTCAAGCAGATACTCCAACTGATCGACCTGCTGCTGAATGGTATCGAGTTTGTCGTGCTGCTCATTGATCGTCATGCGCTCGTAGTAATTGTGCAGCAGCGTGCTCGACGACATGATGATCGCCAGCGGCGTGCGAAATTCATGCGAGATCATGCGCATGATCTGCGTCTTGGTCGTATTCAGTTCATGTTCGTGTTGCAGTTCCAATTGCAGGCGGTTGCGCTCGATTGCGGTCGCCTCGGCCAGCTCCCGTTCGATGGTTGCGCCGAAGATGCTGGCGGTGATTTGCAGCGCGTCCAATTCGGCGGCTAGCCAGTCGTGTTCGGCCTGGGTGGTCGCAAAAATGAGACAGCCCCATACCGCGCCGTTGACGAAGATTGGGAAATTCAGACTGCTTTGGTGATCGTCGGCAACAATCTGGTTGGCGGGGCGTTCCGAACGGTGAAAATAGAAGGCTTTGGCATCGTGGAAGTTTTCAAGCATTGGGCCGAAGCCCCAGGCGAGCATGTCAATGTTCTGGAAGTTGGGGTTTTGGGCGCTCACTGGATCGATCCGATCCCATCCGTACAGCAGATCGGCCTTGGGGCGGTCCCCGTTGTCCGCGCGGATTTTGATCACACCGACGCGGTCAGCTCCGCTCGCTTCGCCGAGCAGGCGTAGAATGTCCGCAATTTCGGCCCGCCAGCGTTCGGCCCGCAGTAAACGGATTGCCGCCGTGTTAATGCCGGCGAGCAATTGGCTCTGGCGTTCAACTTCCGTCGCGATATCCCGGCGCAGTTCTGCCATCTGTTGCACGAGTTCGCACTCCGCACCTACAACCGTGCGCAGTGTCCGTTCAAACGCGAGTAACCGCTCATGCAGTACAGATCTAGACGCTTCGTGGTGGCCGCGCATGGTAGAAAACCTCAACGAGCTAGAGCTGACATAAGGGCAAATTAATTAAACTTGCCCTTACATCTACTATACACCTATTCGTTGAAAAGCTCGCCAACACTGCGACCCTGATTCGCGCGCAGGATGACGGCGGCCAGCAGCGGTGCGACCGACAGCACCTTCATGTTCGGGAGCTGTTTTTCCGGCGGCATGGGGAGCGTGTTGGTGGTGACAATCTCTTTGAGGCCGATTTCCGCGAGCTTCTGCACGCCGCCCGGCGCTAACACCGGGTGCGTGAAGGCGAGATACACATCCTGCGCGCCGTTATCGCGGACGAGCTGCGCGGCGTTGGCAATCGATCCGCCCGTGAGCACTTCATCGTCCACGAGGAGCACGTTTTTGCCACGCACATCGCCGATGATGGACAACGCTTCCGACTTGGAATCGTTACCTGTGCGGCGCTTCTCGATGATGACGAGCGGCGTGCCGAGTTTCTCCGCCCAGTTGCGCCCCTTCTTCGCAAAGCCGAGGTCGGTAGAGACGACCACCAGGTTTTCAATGGCTTTTTCGAGGAAGTAGTCACTCAACAGGTGGAAGGCGGTCAGCGCGTCGCCGGGGATGTTGAAGAAGCCCTGAATTTGCCCCGCGTGCAGATCAATGGTGATATACCGATCCGCCCCGGCTGTCTCAATCAGGTTGGCGAGCAGACGCGCCGTGATGCCGACCCGCGGCTGATCTTTCTTATCCGACCGGGCATAGGAGAGATACGGGATGACTACATTGATGCGCCCCGCGGAGTCGCGCTTGAGCGTGTCGATCATGATGAGCATCTCGAAGATGCTCTCGTGGATCGGGGAGGCCAGCGTCTGGACGAGGTAAACATCCTGCCCGCGGACGCTTTCTTTCAGTTGGATGAAGATATTCTCGTTGGGGAATACTGTACGCTTATATTGCCCGACATGTGTTCCCAAAAAGTCCGCAATCTCTTTGCCGAGTTCTTGTGATGCAGACCCCGGAAAAAGGAGAATTCGACCGAACTGCCCCGGTACTAGGATTTCGTCGTTTTGCGAACTGGGAACATACTTCGTTCCCGGCACTTTCGAAGTAATCCGAACAACCATCCGAGCCCCCTGCCTACACTGCTCAACTCAATATTACACCAATTTAACGAACGCCGCCGCAAAGCACAGCGAATATTAAACAATGCCGGCAAGTACTTAAGGAGGGTGGTGTAAAGGGGCAAAACCCGCTTTGCCCCTACGAAAGTTTGCCCATCAACGTCTTGATCGCGCTGTGCGGATCGATCTCCCGCGCTTGCATCTGCCCGACGAGCCGAGCCAGTGCATCTGGTGGGAGTTCGCGCAGCAGCCGCGCCAGCAGACCGTCGCGCAGCCGGTCGAGTAATTCGATGCGCAAGTGTTCCGCTTCGAGCGCCTGTAAACCCTGCGTTTCTTCTAAGTGACGGCGATGATTGTCCACAGCGGCGAGGACTTCGTCAATGCCTTTGCCCTCCGCCGCGACCGTCTGCAAAATCGGCGGCAGCCAAAAGCGCGTCGGCGTGGCGGGTGGCGGGGTCGTGGCCGTCAGCGCCCGCCCGTGATGATTGACTTTTTCGACCGGGTGGCCGAGTTCGAGCATCATCTTGAGCGCGTTGATAGTGTGCGCGACGCCCTGCCGATCCGCCTTGTTGACGACCAGCAGGTCGGCAATTTCGAGGATGCCCGCTTTGATCGCCTGCACTTCGTCGCCGAGGCCGGGCGCTTCTACGACAATCGTCGTGTGGGCGGCGCGGACGATATCGACTTCGTTCTGCCCGGCGCCGACCGTTTCCACGATCACGATGTCGTAGCCCGCCGCGTCGAGCACGCGAATCGCGTCGCGCGTGGTGCGGGCGAGGCCGCCGAGGTTGCCGCGGGTCGCCATGCTGCGAATGAAGACGCCGGGGTCACCGGAGAGATCCCGCATGCGGATGCGGTCGCCGAGGATTGCGCCGCCGGAGAACGGACTCGTCGGGTCGACGGCGATGATGCCGACGGTTTTACCCGCCTGACGGTAAGCTTTGGTGATTTCGTTGACCAGCGTGGATTTGCCCGTGCCGGGCGCGCCCGTCACGCCGAGCACCCACGTTTTGCCGGTATGCGCGTAGAGCTGGGAGAGTTCGGCTTCAGCCTGGTCGTTTTCGACCAACGTCAACAGGCGGGCAAGCGCGCGGCGATTGCCCGCCAGCAGTTCTGGAACAAGCTGCGTCATGCGGGTTTCGCGGCGACCAGATCACGAATAAACGCGGCGATGTCTTCGGTGTTCGTGCCCGGCCCAAAGATTCCCTGCACGCCCAGCTTCTGGAGTTCCGCTTTGTCGTCGTCGGGGATGATGCCGCCGACGATCAGCGCAACGTCGCTCAGCCCATTAGCGTTCATTACTTCGCGGATGCGCGGGACGAGCGCCATGTGCGCGCCGCTGAGAATGCTCAAACCGACCACGTTGACATCTTCCTGTAGGGCGGCTTCGGCGATCATCTCTGGTGTTTGGCGCAGGCCCGTGTAGATGACTTCCATCCCCGCATCACGCAAGGCGCGGGCGATGACTTTCGCCCCCCGATCATGACCGTCAAGCCCGGGCTTGGCGATCAGCACGCGTATCGCTCTCTGTTCGACCATCATTTTCCCATTTATGTGGTTTACACAAATGGCTTAGGTAAGCCATACCCAACATTATAACAATCGGGAAGCGCTCGCCCATAAAATAAAGGCAAAAACGTGAAGCAAATCATAGTGGTTGTGCTATCATTTGTTTTATGTTCGATGTTCCAGCGGTGAATTGCCATGAGTGCTGCAGCGGAAACCCGTGCTCCATCCTTCTCTCTACACAATCTCACGCAGCTCGACAATCGCGTTGGGGTGGGCTTGGTCCTCTTCTCACTGGTGGTCTGTGTCGTCGCCGTCGTGCTGTATTTGCAGGCGGCGCTGGACTGGCGCAGCGCGCCCTTCCTCGGCGTAATGTACTCGCGCACGCTGGTGATCGACGGCAGCACGCCGCTGACCGACGAGGGTTTCCCCGGGTTGAATGCGGGCATGCGGCGCGGCGATCAGATCGTTGGCATCAACGGCGAAGCGCTGCCCATCACTGATGTCGGCGCGGCGCTGGAGCGCGTAAATGCCATCCGCTCGACGCTCGACGCAACCCAACCCCTGACTCTTGAATTTCTCCGCCACCAAGCGCCCGATGTGCCGCTGGAGAGCGGTTCCGAAACATGCGTCCCGGTGGACGGCACGAGTAACGCCCGCTGCACGGTGACGTTTGTGCCCGGCTACCTGATCGACGCGGAATTCTTCGGCTTCTTCGTTGTGCCGTTCCTATCCGGCGTGGCGGTCTTGGCCATCGGCATCGCCGTGTTGTTTCTGCGCTCGAATATTGCTTCCACGCGTTATGTCGCGGTGGTGTGTATGCTGGCCGGCGCGTTCATGATCGGCCTGTTCGACGTGAATACCTCACACCAGTATGTCCCGCTGTGGCTGCTGGCCGCGTGTATGCTCGGCGGCGCGCTGATCGGCATGACGCTCGTCTTCCCGATGAAGTTCGCCATCACGCTGCGTTATCCGGCGCTGCGCATGCTGCCCCCGTCGATCACGCTCATTTTCGCACTGATCTTCATTGAAATGTACCAGAACCCGCCGGATGCGCCGTCCGGGAATATCATGTTACAGTGGGCAACCGGGATCGTCGTGCTCGGCGCGGTGGCGCTCACCTTGGGCGCGCTGCGCAGCCGCGTGCTCGCCCCATCAACGATGGTGCGCGACCAGAGCAATACCATCCTGATCGGCATTTCGCTGACGTTCATCGTCATCGCCATCTGGTTGCTGAATCTACTCGCGCCGACGCCGGAAGGCCGCGCGCTTGTCCCGCTCAATACCTCGGCCTCCATGCCGTTCCTGATTATGCCGTTCCTCAGCCTGGCGTACGCCGCGCTCCAGTACCGCACCGTCGATACCGACCGCATTCTGAGCGGCGCAATCACCTACGTGGTGATGATGTTCGGCGTGATCATCGGCTTTTTCCTGCTCATGCTCAGCATGGCGATCATCAGCAGCGGCTATATCAGCGCGAATAACCCCGTGCTGCTCGCGCTGTCGGTCTTCCTGACGGCGGTGTTCTTCAACCCGCTGCGCCAGCGCCTGCAAGAGCGCATCGACGCGATCTACTTCCGGCAGCGCATCGACTATCAGGCGCGCGTCGAAGCTTTCGCCCAGAAGCTGACCACGCTTACGGACTTGCGCAGCATCGTCACCGAACTGCAAATGCAGATCGAAACGGCGCTGCTGCCCGCGCAGATCTTCATCTTCCAGCCGGACACGCAGAGCAACGATTTCGTCTCGGCAGCGACCGATGTGCGCTTCACGCCGACCAGCGGCCTTGTCGAACGGCTGCTGCAGGGCGACCCGCTCATCACGTTCTTGCCGGGCGAAACGTGGGAACGCGACCTCGTAGTCGAACGGCCACGCCTGCGCATCCTCAAGGCGATGATCATCATCGGCCTGCGCGGCGCGGATCGGCTCGTCGGTTTCCTTGTGATTGCGCCGCCGCGTTCGCGTGCCGCGGCGTATACCTATGAAGAAATTCGCTTTTTACAGAACCTGACCGCGCAGATGACCGTCGCCGTCGAACGCGCGCAGGTCGTCGAATCGCTGGAACAGCGCGTGCGTGAACTCGACGTGCTCAGCCAGGTATCGCAAGCGGTCAACTTCACGGTCGATTACGACAACCTGCTCGAACTCATCAGCGCGCAGTCGGAACGTCTGCTCAACCTGACGCACTTTTACATCACGCTGCGCGACGCCAACACCAATGAGCTGTATCACGCCTTCTTCCTCGAAGACGGCGAACGCTTCAACGACAAGGAAGAGCGCCGCTGGACGTTCGGTAATGATCTGTTCAGCGAAGTGATTCGCACCGGGCAGCCGCTGGCCGTGGCGAACTACAGCGCGCGCCTTGCGGCGAACGGCGGCAACTTCATCTATGAAGACAAGAACCTGCGGGCGTGGATGGCGGTGCCGCTGGTCACAGGCGGGCGCACGCTCGGCGTGATCGCGGCGGGTTCGACCACGCCGGATCGCGTGTTCAGCGACCAGCAGTTGAAAGTTTTCGTCGATATCGCCTCGCTCGCGGCGACCTCGCTGGATAAGGCGCGGTTGTTCGCGGAGACGAACGTGCGCGCCCGTCAGCTCGCCGCGCTCAACGACATCAGCCGCCAATTGGTGGCCGCCGAAGCCGACCTCGAAGAACTGCTCAAGTTCATCACGTCGAGCGCGGCGGACATCCTCAACGCCGAAGCCGGGTCGCTCCTGCTCACCGTTGACGACGGGACGAACGATCTGGAATTCCGGGTGGCCGTCGGCGGCGGCGGACAGGACATCATCGGGCGGCGCGTCCCGGCGAAGCGCGGCCTCGTCGGCGAAGTCGCGTCGACGGGCAAGATGGTGCTGGTCAACGACGCGCGCAATGATCCCCGGTGGGGCGGTGAATTCGCCAAAGGCGCGTTCCAGACCAACAGCGTGGTCGCCGTGCCGCTCATCACGCAAGACCGCGTGATCGGCGTGCTGGAGCTGCTCAATAAGCGCGGCGCTGGCTCGTTTAGTAGCGATGACAGTGACCTGCTCACGACCTTTGCCCGACAGGCCGCGGTCGCGATTGAAAACGCGCGTTTGTTCGAACTCACCGATTTGCAGCTCACGCAGCGCGTCGGCGAACTGGAAACGCTCGAACGCATCGACGTTGAGCTGAACCGTTCGCTCGAACTGATCACGGTGGCGGAAATCACCGTCCGCTGGGCGCTGACCAACACCAAAGCCACGGCGGGGCTGCTCGGCATCGTGCTGCCTGACCCGGTGCGCTTCCAGATTGTCTACAAAGTCGGCTACGAGGCGGAAGACCTGCCCGAACCCGTCGACGGGTTCTACCCGGTTGATAAGGGCATCCTCAGCCGCGTGCTGCGCACCAGGCAAGCTGAACTCGTGCCCGATGTGACCATCGATCCGAATTACACCAAGTCGCTGCGCGGCGGCCTCTCGCAAATCACGATTCCGATGCTGTCGGGCGGTGTGGTCAACGCCGTGCTGATTTTGGAGACGAACCGCGAACCGCGCTTGCGCCTCGCCGATCTGCCGTTCCTGCAGCGCCTCGCCGACCATGCGAGTATCGCCATCGCCAACGCGCAGCTCTACGACGAACTGACGCGCGCGAACGCCTCCAAGAGCGAATTTGTGTCGTTTGTCGCACACGAACTCAAAAACCCGCTCACGTCGATCCGCGGCTACTCCGACGTGCTGCTGACCGGGCGCGGCGGTTCGCTCAACGACATGCAGCGTAACTTCCTCGCCACGATCCGCGCCAATGCCGAGCGCATGAACACCATCGTGAGTGATCTGAACGACGTGACCAAACTGCAAACCAACAACATGCAGATCACGCTGTCAGCCATCAGCCCGCGCAATGTGGTCACCGAAACACTGCGCCCGCTGCAAAAGCAGATCGAAGACAAGGGGCAAAATCTCGTCGTGGATGTGCCGGACGACATCCCACTCATTCGCGGCGACCAGAACCGCCTGATTCAGGTGCTGACGAACCTCGTCTCGAACGCGCACAAATACACGCCGCAGCAGGGCGATATCAATGTGCGCACATATGTCGACCGCAGCCTGCGCGACAACAAGGGGCGACCGCTCCCGGCGATGGTGCACTTCAGTGTCGCGGACAGCGGCATCGGCATGAGCGCCGAAGACCTCGCGCGGCTGTTCACGCCGTACTTCCGCAGCGATAACCCGCTGGCGCGTGAGCAGCCCGGCACCGGCCTCGGCCTGACGATCACGCGTGGATTGGTGCAGCGGCATGGCGGTGATATCTGGGTTGAAAGCACGGTCGGCGTCGGCACGACCTTTCATTTCACGGTGCCGCTGGCCGAAGAAAAAGAGAAGGCTTCGTAATGCAGCTGCGCACCGTACTCGTCAAGCTGATGGCGCAACGCGCGCTCCACCGCTTGAAGTCGCAGCCCATTGAGCCGCAGTCGTACATCACGCGCCCCACAGCGGAGATGCGTGCTGACCACAGCGCCGATCTCCCGCTGGCCGGGGCGGTCAATTTTCGCGATCTTGGCGGTTACCGTACCCGTGACGGGCACACAGTCAAATCCGGGTTGCTCTACCGCTCCGGCGACCTCGCCGCTCTGACGGATGCCGACCTTAACTATCTGCTCAACACGCTGCACGTCAAATTCGTGTGTGACCTGCGCAACCCGGAAGAAGTGGCCGAGTCGGCACATCGTTTCCCGGCAGATAGCCTCGGCTATGTCAACCTGCCGATCATGCGCGCCAGCGCCAGCAGCGACGAACGACAGGTCGGGAAGGCGCTGTTCAGCGGCGACATCGCCAAGATCGACGCGGCGTTCGGGCAGACCTACATCGGCATGGTCGATAACTCCGCGGCGGCGTTCGGGCAGGCGCTGAAAATCATGACCGATCCCGCTAACCTGCCGACGATCTTCCACTGCACGGCGGGCAAAGATCGCACGGGGATCACGGCGGCGCTGGTGTTGAGTCTGCTCGGCGTGCCGGAAGCGACGATCAGCGCGGACTACTCGCTGACCAACCTCGCCTATGAACATGTTTACCTGACGGCGAAGAATAACCGCACGTATCAGGCTACGGGCATCCCCATCGACGTGCTCGCGCCGATTCTGGTTGCCAAGCCGCGCTGGATCGAAGGCGTGCTGGCGCACATTCGGCAACAGTATGGCTCGGTCGAGCAGTACGCGCTGACCAAGGCTGGTCTCACGCCGGCGGACATCGCCGCGCTCCGGGCGAATTTGTTGGAATAACGCCTAATCCAATCACCGAACATCGGTTGTAGGGGCGCACGGCCGTGCGCCCCTACGAGACACACATTCAACTGTTCGCACCACCTTGACACCTTTTTGACCCGCTTTCCCCACTGTCATGCACTAAAATAGACGGTGTTCGTCGGGGAATTTCCTCGGCGAATTGTGCTTCTGTGGCGCACCCGTATCGGAGTCAAGCATGCGTCGTTTTATTCTCCCGATTGTATTAGCCGTCATCACCGTGTTGCTCTTGCTGCGCACCACGCAGCCCGCGTTGGCGCTCGGCTTTGGCGTCGTGACCTACGGCGGCATCGCCGTCATCCAGCAGGCGTTGGCTGCCATTCGCACCCGCGACATCATTCTGCCATGGCGCTATGGTCGTGATTTCAGCGCGACGGGCAGTATGGCCGTCGCGCAGGGCTGGCTGCGCGTGGTGATCGGCGTAGTGCTGGTCGGCGCAGGCGTGTGGTTCGGCGTGCAGGCGCTGGCGGGTTGACCGAGTGTAATTCAGCCTCACCCCTAAATCCCCTCTCCCACGGGAGAGAGGACTTGACGGACGTGACTCCCCTCTCCGTTCGGAGAGGGGCTGGGGGTGAGGCCAAAAGTGTATCAGTTCCTCTAAACACTTTCCGCTGACCGCTCCCAGATGGTGAGCAGGGGATACACCTTGCGCCAGTCGAGCATCTCCGCTGGCACGTACCCGCTGAACCCCTTTTGCAGCTTGTACAAGCCGATCTGCGGCGCGCATGTGCTAACCAGCGCCGCGTTATAGTCGCGCACGCTGAACATGCGCAGCGCGTCCGGCGACCCGAACGGCGCGGCGACGTCCACTTCGACCGGGCTCTGCCATGAATTGAGCGTCGTCTCGATGACCGCGCGCAAGAACTGCTCACGTTCCGGTTCGGCGGGAGGGAGCATGGCCGGGTCGACAATCAGGCTCAGGTCGATGTCGGAGTCGGGGCGGGGGTGGCCGTCCAGCCCGCGCGAGCCGATCAACACCACGCGCAGCACGCCGGGATGTACCTGCCACCGCGTGATCTTGAGCAGCGCCGCGGTCTGCGGCAGCAAGCGGTCAAGTTGGGGGGAATAACGCGTAATCGGAGTCATGCTCACCTCTTCGGGAAACGCCTACCATAAAGTATACGGCAGGCGTTTCTCGATGGGCGAGACATACGCGTGCTTAAACCCCTCACCCCCAACCCCTCTCCCACGCAAGCGGGGAGAGGGGAGACATTGCGTGCGAGGTTGGCTCCCCTCCCTGAATTCGGGGAGGGGCCGGGGGTGGGGTCAGTACGAAAACATTCCGTAACCGATGTTAGTTGCTGGTCAGCACGACCGTACCGGGGCTGCCGATGAAGGCGCAGGTGAAGCCGCCCTCGCTCATGCTGGTCAGCACCTGCGGTTGGCGCGGGCTCTGCTGCGCGCTCAGGAAGATGAAATTACCTGACCCCTGCAAGCACACCTTGATCGGGCTGGCGAAGGTCGGCGCGGTCATCGAGTCGGGCATGAAGAGGTCTGCCGCCTGAATGACGCCTGCGCTGATCACCGAGGCGTCGCCGATCTGCGCTGCCGCTTGACCGATCAGGGTGCGGTTTTCGGCGAGCACGCGACAGAAGATGTTCCCGACATTGGTTGGGAATTCCGCCCGGACAACCGGATTAAGGCTGCCGTTGAAATCGGCGCACATGGGGACAGTCATGGTCGTCATCGTTGATCCGGCGACGGCGATGGCTGTGACGGATGCGCCGATGGAGCCGATCAGCGTTGCGCCGCCCGAAGCGAGGTTGACGAGGTACAGGTTCGAGCCGATTGACAGGTAGCCAATGTCACTGCCGAGCGCGTCGCTCAGAATGTCGAAGCTGGTCTGGGTGGTCGCATCGACGCCCAGCGCGCCAATGGTGTTGAGCGTTCCGGCGTTCGGCGGGTTCTGCGTGACGAGCAGATCCAGCGTCGCGTCAATGTTGTAGAGCGTCGTCGTGGTGGCGGTCGAGAAGTTGTTGGTGTAAGCCGAGGCGACAATATTCGGCGTCGCCGTATTGTTGCGATCCGCTGAGGCGAAGCCGAGCGCGCCATCAATTGCGGCGACCGCGCCGTTGTTCGGGTTGAGGCGCAAGTCCTGCCGCGCGTCACTGGTCAGGCGGATGCGATCAACGGTGGGATTGAAGTCAAAGCCGAAGCTGCCGCCATTCAACGGGGTGGAGAAGCTGCCGCCGAGCGCGGTCGCGCTGCCGTTCGCGGTATTGAGCACATACAAGCGGCTGCTGCTCCCCAGCGCGATCAACTGCATGTTGGCGGGACGGAAGTCGATCCCCTGCACGGTTTCACCGTCCGTCAACCCGGTGATCGACGTGCTGCTAAGGAGCGTGCCCGGGTTGGCGCTGTCGAACGAAATGAGACGGTTGTCGGTGGTGATAGCATACACGGTCGCCCCGGTTGGGGTCTGCGCCAGGAGTGGCACCGCGGTCAAGAGCATTGCGAACACCAAAACGATAAGTCTGCGCATGATTTTCCTCACAAGTCTGTGCGTACACTGTGTAGTTCGTACACGGCAGCAACTTGGATGACACAGCTTATCAGGCTTTAAGTTTTGCGTAGGGGAATCAAAAACGCCCATCGGCGGATGGGCGTTTGAGGTTCGCGTGTGACTTAGCCGAGATGCGGCTTGAGCTGGTTCGTGATGCGATCCTTCGGCTGGAAGCCGGTGATGCGCACGACGGGCTGCCCGCCCTTGAACAGGATCAGGGTGGGGATGCTCATGACGCCATACTGCATGATGACGTCCGGGTGTTCGTCCGCGTCCAGCTTGGCGACGCGAATCTTACCGGCATATTCATCCGCGATCTGATCCACAAACGGCGCGATCATCTTGCACGGGCCGCACCATTCCGCCCAAAAATCCACCAGAACGGGCGTGTCGCTTTTCAACACTTCCGCCTGAAAATTTCCCGTGGTCGCTTCAAACGTTTTGACACCCATCACCTTATCTCCCTTGCGTTTTGACGCCTCACCCCCACTATGCTATCATGACTCGGACCGAGTAGTAGACGCAATATTGGGAGTGTTTTATTGTTGTATGATCTCAGACGATGCACATCTACCGGAACTTACCCGCCGCCAAGAAGAAATCCTCTCGCTCATTGTTCGAGCGTACACGCAGCATCCCGAACCCGTTAGCTCCAAACACCTCGTCGAAACTTTCGGGCTGAGCTACAGCTCGGCGACTGTGCGCAATGAGATGGCCGTGCTGGAAGACCTCGGCTACATCGTGCAGCCGCACACCTCCGCCGGGCGTATTCCGTCGCAGCTTGGCTATCGCTACTTCGTCAAGCGCCTCATCAGCAACGGCGATATTTCGTCGTCGGAACAGTCGCGCATCACCGAACGCTTGCAGAGCATGCCGCTCGCCACCGAGCAGTGGATGCGCCTCGCCGCGACCATCCTCTCGCGCACCACGCAGACCGCCGCGCTGGTCACGCCGCCGAGCGCGGAAAGCAGCCGCTTCAAGCATCTGGAGCTGATCTCGATTCAGGGGCGGCTCGTGCTGATGGTGCTCGTGCTGCAAGAGGGCACGGTCTACCAGCAGATGATCACGCTGACCGACCCGATCCCGCAGGCGAGACTGGGCGAAACCGCACAGCTGATCAATGCGCTAGTCATGGACGCCAGCGCGACGCAGGTGCGTGCGCGCAGCGTGCAGCTCGGCTTGCTGGAACGCGAAATCACCGAACTGGTCAGCGACATGATGGAGCGCGCCGACGCGAATCAGGTGCGGCTGATCTACCGCGAAGGCTTGAGCGACCTCATCAGCACCTTCCAGACCAACGAGGGCGCGCAACAGGCCGTGCGCGTGTTGGAAGAACGCGCCGTGCTCAGCATGATCCTCAACGAAGTGCTCACGCCGATGGTCAACAGCGTGCAGGTGGTGATCGCCGGGAATGGCCGCTGGGAGCAGATGAGCCATTTGACGATGGTCGTCAGCCGCTACGGGATTCAGGGGCAGGCGAGCGGCGCGGTGGGCGTGCTCGGCCCGACGCACATCAACTATGGGCGGGCGATCAGCGCGGTGGGCTACATCTCCGGCGTGATGACGGACATGATCTCGCAGGCATTTGAGAAGCTGCCGCCGGGGAACAAACCCGACGACCCCGCCGATCAAGCCGACGACGCCGACGACTAATTGCAGCGGAATATGCCGCAGGTTCTAGCGCGGCGGACACTGGGAAAAGGGTAAGATAAAGTGAACATAAATCAACGAGAACTTCGTGAACAGCTAGTGCAACAGCTAGAAAATGCTTTTGCTGACGTAAAATACGAGTATCCAAGTTGGCATGAAAATCCTTTGTGGCAATTGCAGGGAAAACACTGGAGAGAAACACCCATAGAAATGCTCAAAAGGAATGGGTTCGTCTTCGGCCTTCCTAGAACTGAAGATGGACAATTCTTTTTGCCCGCTTACATATTAGCTTTACTCACACAGGAAAATGAACTGGAGGGTTACGACTTAAAACTGCTTATGGCGCTTGCATCAGATATAGAAACAGGTTTTGAAGCTGAGAACGATATTCCTTTTGCGTATTTGAACTCTAAACAAAAAGGGACATTATTGACTTTCATTCAAGCATATCCGATTCTCTTTCCTAATCTATTCACAATAGAGCATTATCCAACTGACGTGAAAGATGCGCTTGATGACTTAATATCACAGATTGACTCAAATATGCCGTCTGCACATACACCATATGAGTATTGGGAAAAAGCAGTTGCGTTTTGGAAAAATGCTGGGGAAAATTCGTAGACAGAGACCGTTTTCTAACGACGCAGATATATTCAGCTCTCCGACCCTTTGTAGGGGCGAAAAATTCGACCCTCAAAGCTGTTTTATAGAGTTGAACACGTCGCAAAGCGAACAATCGTGTGCGCTGCACCCCTGAAGCACTTCCCTACGAGGTCAACCCAAACAAAAACAGTCCATAGTGATCGAGGTCGTCTGCCCTCCCTGCAGTGCTTCCGATTTGTGGCGCAGCGGACGCGCTTCATCGCGTCCCTACGAGGTCGCGGCGCCCTGTAGTGCGCGCCGGGTGTGCCTGATTTGCTGTGATGGCATACAGGTCATTATCATTCCCGCAAAGCACTATAAATCTGCCATTTCTTTAAGCTTGTACAATATTTCGCGATTTCCCAATCTCTCAGCTAGATTAGGACGTAATCCCTCATTTACAACTGCTTGGTTTAGGAACAGTTCACTTTTGTGACGTATCAGATATAGAGTTTGCCAAAACTCTAGTCCAATATTCCAATCAGTATTAACCACTAACTGAATGACTGAGTCTGCCAAATATAAATCGCTGTCGACATGGTACTCTTCGACCAGAAAAACTAAGGAAGGAGCAAAACCTAGCTTGTCCGAATAATCTTGTGCAATCTCGTCTGTGAATTCTTCTATTGGAGTAGCCATAATGCGCATGCTGCTTGTTTGTATCTGTTGTCGTTGTTTGTCTAGCTCTATTTCCTTCCGGGCAACCTCGGGCAAGTATTGAACGATTAGACCCAAACTGGTATCTACATCAAGCTCAGACTGAATATACAAGTGATTGAGAGAAGTCATTTCTAGCCTTGTCCGTCTTCAAACCAACTGGAACATGAGATCCTGATCAAAGTGTATAGCATCCGCACGAGTGCGACAGGCGAGGCACGCTCTGCAGCGCGTCCGATTTTGGCGCAGTAAACACTTACGCCTTCCCGCCTAAACTAAACCTTTCCCCCCAATTTCTCAAGCTTTCACGGCGAGGTTCGTCGCATCTGTTAACGTGATTCTATGATTGCCCTGCTACACTTCACCACTGATTTAGGAGGGGCGTTGGCGTTCGAGGAGCGACCAGACACATGAGCCAAGAGACACCGATGACCGAAGACCAGAAGCAGCGCGCTGAAGGGGAGCAGGCCACCACGGCAGGCGACAACGCAGCCGCGGCCAACTCGACCGACGGCGGAGAGACTGCACAAGCAGAAAAGCAAGCGACAGTGACCGTAACGGAATTTCAGGCAGCACAAGCGAAAGCACAAGAGTATCTCGACGGGTGGCAGCGCGCGCGGGCGGAATTCGCCAACTACAAAAAGCGCGTCGAACGCGAGATGAAGGATAACCAGTACCTCGCGGCGGGCGACACCATCAAGGCGCTGCTCCCGGCGTTGGACGATTTTGAACGGGCGCTGGCGAACATCCCGGCGGATCTGACGGGCAACCCGTGGGTCAACGGCCTGAGCATGGTCCAGAAGAAGTTCAACAAGTTTCTGGACGAGGCTAATGTCACCATCATCGACCCCACCGGCCAACCGTTCGATCCCGGTCAGCATGAAGCGATTGGGATGGATGAGGCGACCGATGCCGCGCCCAGCGGTCACGTGACCGTGACCTTGCAGCGTGGATACCTGATCGGAGAGCGCGTGCTTCGCCCGGCGCTCGTCCGTGTAGCTCAGTAACGACTAGCAGTAGCGCACTTATCACAGGAGATCATAATCCAATGGGACGTATTATCGGTATTGACTTGGGCACGACGAACTCCGTCGTCTCCGTTATGGAAGGCGGCGAGCCGACGGTCATCCCCTCGTCGGAAGGTGGACGCTTGATTCCGTCGGTGGTGGCGGTCAATCCCAAGACGGGCGAGCGCATCGTCGGCAAAATGGCGCGCAATCAGGCGGTCATCAACCCGGAAAACACGATTTTTTCGGTCAAACGCTTCATGGGGCGCAAGTTCGAAGACGCGGAAGTTCAGCGCGCGATCAAGTTTGTGCCGTACAAGGTGAGCGCCGCGCCCAATGGCGATGTGCGCGTCCACATGGGCGGACGCGAATACAGCCCGCCGGAAGTCTCGGCCATGATTCTGCAGAAGATCAAGGCGGATGCCGAAGCCTACCTCGGCGAACCGGTGACGGATGCGGTGATCACTGTTCCGGCCTACTTCAACGACGCGCAGCGCAATGCCACCAAAGACGCGGGCAAGATCGCCGGTCTGGAAGTCATGCGTATCATCAACGAGCCGACCGCGTCCAGCCTCGCATATGGCATGGGTGAGAAGAAGAACGGCATCATCGCCGTGTACGACCTCGGCGGCGGCACGTTCGACATCTCGATCCTCGAAGTGGGCGACGGCGTGTTCGAAGTCCGCAGCACCAACGGCGACACCTACCTCGGCGGTGACGACTTCGATCAGGTGATCATCAACTGGATCGCCGACGAATTCAAGAAAGAACAGGGCATCGATCTGCGCAACGACCGGCAGGCGCTCCAGCGTCTGAAGGAAGCGGCGGAACGCGCCAAGATCGAACTGTCGACCGTGATTACCAGCGAAATCAACCTGCCGTTCATCACGGCGGATGCCTCCGGCCCCAAGCACCTCAACATGACGCTGAGCCGCGCCAAGCTGGAAAGCCTGACCGCCAGCCTCGTCCAGCGTTCGATTGACCCGTGCCGCGCCGCGCTGCGCGATGCTGGCCTCGAAACCAAGGACGTGGACACGGTCATCCTCGTCGGCGGTATGACGCGTATGCCCGCGGTCGTCGAAGCGGTCAAGGCGTTCTTCGGCAAAGAACCGAGCAAGGGCGTCAACCCCGACGAAGTCGTGGCGCTCGGCGCGGCGATTCAGGGTGGCGTGCTCGGCGGCGATGTCAAGGACATCCTGCTGCTCGACGTGACCCCGCTCACGCTCGGCGTGGAAACGCTCGGCGGCGTGGCGACCCCCATGATCGAACGCAACACCACCATCCCGACCAAGAAGTCGCAGGTCTACTCGACCGCGGCGGACAGCCAGACGCAGGTGGAAATTCACGTCGTGCAGGGCGAACGTCCGATGGCGAACGATAACAAGTCGCTCGGTCGCTTCATCCTCGACGGCATTCCCCCGGCTCCGCGCGGCACGCCGCAGATCGAAGTCACCTTTGACATCGACGCGAATGGTATCCTCAACGTGAGCGCGCGCGACAAGGCGACGGGCCGCGAACAGAAGATCACCATCACCGCCAGCAGCGGTTTGAGCGAAACCGAAATCCAGCGCATGGTCAAGGAAGCGCAGTCGCACGCGTCGGAAGATGCCAAGCGCAAAGAAGGCGTGGAAGCGGCCAACAAGGCGGAAGGCGCGATCTTCACGGCGGAGAAATTCCTGCGTGATTTCGGCGACCGTCTGCCGGACGACGCCAAGAAGCAGACCAACGAGCGCATCGAAGACGTGCGCAAGGCGGAAAGCAGCCAGAACATCGAAGAGATCAACGCGGCGGTCGAACGCCTGAATCAGCACCTGCAAACGCTCGGCGGGCAGATGTATCAGGAAGCCCCCGGCGCAGCGGATGCGGCCAATGGCGCGCCTAATGCGGGCGGCTCGACTGGCCCCTCCGGTGAAGACGTGGTCGAAGGCGAATACAAAGAGGTCTAACCTCAATCCAGCGTGAGCATTGTAGGGGCAGACCTACGTGTCTGCCCAAAAAAGGGCGCACGGCTGGGCGTGTTGAAAACCCCAGCCCCTCTCCCACGCAAGCGGGGAGAGGGGAGGCAAGCGAATCTGCTGTCTCCCCTCCCTGAATTCGGGGAGGGGTCGGGGGTGGGGTCTGACACTCCTGGTTGGATGATTCGGAAAACCTTCTCTATTGGCGTGCGTATTACTCTGTAGACTAGTCCTGTAGCACAAAGCGATATTCTGGGTGGGCAATGGCACGAGATTACTACGACGTATTGGGCGTCTCCCGCACGGCGGACAAAGCCGAGATTAAATCGGCGTTTCGAAAGTTAGCCCGCGAATATCACCCGGATGTCAGCAAACACGCGGATGCCGAAGCCAAGTTCAAAGAGATCAACGAGGCGTACGAGGTTTTGTCGGATGACGACAAGCGCGCCCGCTATGATCGCTTTGGGCACGCCGGGGTGAGCGGCGCGGCTGGGCAGGGCGGGTATGGCGCAGGCGGCGTCGGTTTCAGCGGCTTCGAGGAGATTTTCGAAGAGTTCTTCACGGCCTTTGGCGGCGCGCGTCAGCAGCAGCGGCGGCGCGGCCCGCGTCCGGGATCGGATCGTCGGGCGGATGTGACGATCACCTTCGAAGAGTCGGTCTTCGGCACGCAGAAAGACATCGAATTCGAGCGGCAGGAGATCTGCGAGACGTGCGGCGGCAGCGGCGCGGCTCCCGGCAGCACGCCGATCAAGTGCGTGCAGTGCGCGGGGACGGGCGAAGTCCGGCAGGTGCAGCAGACCATCCTCGGCTCGATGGTGCAGGTGACCACCTGCCCGCGCTGTAACGGTCGCGGCGAAACGGTCGCCACCCCATGCCAGACGTGCAAGGGCGGCGGTCGCTTGCGGCGTAAGACCGCGCTCACCGTCGACATCCCGGCGGGCGTGCGCGAAGGCTTGCAGATTCAGGTGCGCGGCGAAGGCGACATGGGCGAAAAAGACGCCCCACAGGGCAACCTGTACGTCGTCGTGCATGTGCAGGAGCATGAATACTTCAAGCGCAAAGACAGCGACATCATCCTCGAAATCAGCATCAACGTGGCGCAGGCGGCGCTCGGCGACAAAATCCAGGTGCCGACCGTCGACGGTGACGTCGAACTGATCGTTCCCAATGGCACGCAGACGGGCAAAGTCTTCCGGCTACGTGGCAAGGGGATCCCGCGCTTGCGCAGCGATGGCACGAACAGCGGTCGCGGCGATCAGCTTGTGTACGTGCATGTCGAGATTCCGCAAAAGCTCAGCGAAGAGCAGGTCCAATTGTTCGAAAAGCTGGCCGCGACGATGGGCACGGGCGTGCAGACGCAGCGCAATGGTAAGGGCTTCTTTGACCGCGTGCGCGAGATGTTCGCCGGTGAGGGCGGCTGAGGTCGCAAAGTTCAGAGTAGACAGTTTCCAGTTTACAGTCAAGAATAAGGCTGTGAACTGGTGGGTCGAAAATCGGGGACGCCAGCAGGGCGTCCCTTGTGATTCAAGTGGGTTGTGGGAAGAATATCAAACCTCACCCCCGACGCTTCTCCTAGAGGCGAGGGGAGCTGTGCGGCGAACGTAAGTCCCCTCGCCCTTGGGAGAGGGGATTTAGGGGTGAGGTTCGATCTGGCCTTGCCCCTACAGACAACCCTGTTGGCTGCATCCGCAAGTGTGATGTAGATCGCCGTCACCACGGTTCTCTAGCTGTGAACTGTGAACTGTCAACTGAAAACTATCAACTGAAAACTGTGAACCCAACCTATGACCAAATGGATTGAAGTGACCCTCCGCGTAGACGGCGAGGCGGCCGAAGCGACCGCCGAAGTGCTCCAGCGCTATGGCTATCAGGGCGTGGCGATTGAACACGAAGGCATCCCGCCGGATAAGCTTGACGAAGATCAGATCCCGCCCGCGACGCAGTTGGCCGTGCGCGCCTACATCCCTGATGACAGCCGCGCCGATGAAGTCAAAACCAAGCTCGAAGAAGCGCTGCGCTACATGAGCCTGATGTATCCCATGCCCACGCCGATCTATCGCATGGTCGAGGACACCGACTGGGCGGAAGCGTGGAAGGTGCATTACCATCCGCTGCGCATTGGCAAGCGTCTGGTCATTCGCCCGCTGTGGACGGAAGTCGAACTCGGCGCGGGTGATGTCGAAGTGGCGCTCGATCCGGGTATGGCCTTTGGCACGGGCACGCATCCGACGACCCAGCTCTGCCTCGAAGCGATTGAGGCGCTGCTGCCCCCCGGCGCGCGCGTGCTCGATCTCGGCACCGGCTCGGCGATTCTGGCGATTGCGGCGGCCAAGCTCGGCGCAACCTCCGTGCTGGCGCTGGATAATGATCCCGTGGCGGTCGACGCGGCCATCAAGAACATCGAACAGAACGGCGTGAGCGAGAAGATCGTCGCGCAGGAGGGCAGCCTTGACACGGTGATCGCCTCGGCGCGGCGCTTTGATGTGCTGCTGTGCAACATCCTTGCGCGGATCATCATTCAGATGTGCGACGAGCACCTCGGCGACACGATTCGCCCGGGCGGTCTCGGCATCTTCAGCGGCATCATTCTCGATCAGGCCGACGATGTCGAAGTGGCACTGCGCAGAACCGGTCTTGAACCCTACGCCCGCCGCGTGCAGGGCGACTGGGTCGTGATCGAAGCGCGGCGACCGGGAGAATAGACCATGTTCCAGCCGCCTGACCGCATCCGCCACGAGTTCGATCAGATCGCGCCATTTTCCAGTGATGGCTGGACGCATAACAACCACTATCATCCGTTCCTGCTCAAGCACCTGCCGCCGCGCATCGAGTCGGCGTTGGATGTGGGCTGCGGCGTCGGGACCTTTTCACGGCTGCTGGCCGCGCGGGCGGAGCGCGTCGTCGGGTTGGACTTGTCACCGGAGATGATTCGGATTGCGCGGGAACGCTCGACGGCGTTCCCTAACCTCGAGTATGAGCTGGCGGATGTTCTGCAAACCGATCTTGCACCCGCCTCCTTTGACTGTATCGCCAGCATCGCCACGCTGCATCACATGGCGCTGGATGTCGTGCTGCCCCTGTTGGCGAACGCCCTCAAACCGGGCGGAACGCTGCTCATCCTTGACCTGTATCAGGCCGAGAGCACGGGTGACCTGCTGTTTGGCGCCTTAGGCATTCCGGTCGGGTTTGTGTACGGCAAGCTGAATCACCATGAGCCAGATTCCGAAGCGGCGCGGCAGGCGTGGGAGGAACACGGCAGCGGCGATAATTATACGCGTATCAGCGACGTTCGCCGGGTAGCGCGGGATCTGCTGCCGGGCGCGCAGATCCGTAAGCATGTGCTGTGGCGCTATTCGCTGGTGTGGCGCAAGCCGTAGATCACCTCACCCTGCTTGCTGCGCAAGCCGTCCCTCTCCGTGGGGAGAGGGGCAGTTAAGCGCAGCGCAACGGGGTGAGGTCAAGCCGCTGGCAACTGAATCACCCTCATTCACGTCTAACCAAGCTCGCGTACAATTGTGGGCATTTCTGGTAATCAAGTAGGAACAGCATGGCTACACTGCAAGGCAAAGAACGCGCCGCTTACGTCCAGTCGATGTTCGACCGGATTGCGCGGCGCTACAACTTGATGAACCGCCTCATGACCTTCGGGCAGGACCTGCGCTGGCGCAAGTTCGTGATCCAGCAAGCCAAGCTTCCGCCCAAAGGCAAGCTGCTCGACCTCGCCACGGGCACGGGCGATATTGCCTTCGAAGGGCTGCGCGCCGTCCCCGATTTGACCGCCGTGGGCGGCGACTTCTCGCTGGGCATGATGCAGGTGGGGCAAACGCTCACCGATGGCGATCGCGTGCGCTGGGTCGGCGCGGATGCCATTCAACTGCCGTTCGCCGGCAACAGCTTTGACGCCGTAACGAGTGGTTACCTGATGCGCAACGTGATCGACATTCCGCAGGCGCTGCGCGAACAACTGCGCGTGCTCAAGCCGGGCGGGCGCATCGTCATCCTCGATACCACGCCGCCGCCGCGCAATCTGCTGCGCCCGTTCATCCTGATTCACATGCGCTACGTGATTCCGCTGCTCGGGCGGCTGATCAGCGGCAACCCGGACGCGTATCAATATCTGCCAGAATCGACGCAGAAATTCAAGACGCCGGAAGCGCTGGCCGGGGCGATGCGCGAGGCGGGTTTCCAGAATGTGCAGTTCAAACGGTTTATGTTCGGCACGCAGGCCGTGCATTGGGGCGAAAAGCCGCGCTAGCGAGCATCCAAGCGCCACAGCACGACGGCGGCATTCGCTTCGGTTTCGCCGGGGCGGGGATAACCCGCGATGCGCGTGGCGTCTGCGTCCAGCGTCGTCACATCCACGCCGATGAGGGGCGAGGTGTCCGTCAGCACGTAGACCGCTCCGCGTTCAGCCAGCGCCGCTTGAATGCGGTCGATACCGGGCGCGTCCGTGCATTCCATCAGGCGACTAGCCTGCGCGTAGAAATTGGCGCGGCGGCAGCTATCCGGGAACATGCTGGCGATGATCGGCAGATCGTCCGTCAGCGTGACCGGGAAAGCCTGCACGGCTTCGCGCAGGCCAAAGCCCGCGCTGTGCTCGGTGATGTACTGCGTCCGCATCAACGGTGGTAAGGGTAGGTCGCCGGGCGTGGTGTAAGCGATTTGCGCGAACGACAGGAGGCCGAGCACCAGCAGCGCCGCGATCCCGATGGTGGCGATCTGCCGTGCCATCGGCGACTTCACCCACCGTTCCAACGCCAAGCCGATCCCCGCGCCGCCGAGCAGCAGAAAGCCGGGGAGGGCGACCACAAAATGGCGCGGCTGCACGTCCCGACCCAGCAGCAGAATGCTCACCAGCGGCACGGCGATTACGATGAGCAGGAAGCCACCGCGCCTCGGGCGCAACATCAGCAGCAGCGCTAATCCGACGCCGAGCGCGACCGTCCACACCAGCGTGCTCAAGCCCGTCAACTGCGCCCATAAGCGCGTGAGATTTTCCGCGAGTCCGGTGCTCATGCCGCCGCCGCTCACCCAACCGAGCGCAATCGAGAACAAGTCGTCGCCGCGCAGCAGCAGATAGCCTATCGGAATGGCGAACAGTGCCGTGACCGTCACGCTGATCACAATCAATGCGTGGAAGCGCTGCCCGAGTGAGGCGCGACTGGCCAGCACGATGATCGCAATCGCGGCGGCAAACGGGATTGCCGTGAACTTGAACAGGGCGGCGAGTCCGAGCGCGACGCCCGTGAGGATGGCGCGCTGAATCGTGCTGCGGTCGGCGAGCCGTACCGCGAGCCACACGGCGAGAATCGCCAATGCGCCGGCTTCGGCATCGCTGAAGATCATGCGTTCATAGAAAAAGAGGTAAGGTGAAGCCACCCACAACAGCCCGCCGAGGAGCGCGGCGGTGGAGCCAAAGACGCGACGCAGCAGGGCAAGGCCAGCGGCCAACCCGAGCAGGCTGATGAAGAGGGTGGAAATGCGCCCGACGAAGACTGGGGATGATTGCGGGTAAAAGAGTGCGATCACCCAATGGTTGATGATCTTACCGTCGCGGATTTCCCAGAACGGATGCAGATTCCACACTTCGACCGCGCGGGTGAGGTGCAGACCTTCATCGTTGTGTAACGGCAGACTGTCGAGCGCCTGTAAGCGGATAACCCAGAAAAGGAGGAAGATCAGCAGCCACTTCACGGGACACTAACGCTTACGAGGGTTCCTCTTCGCCGGGTTCCAGCCGCTGACCATCACGATAGCGATACGTGATGCGCCCGCGCGCCGGATCGTACACGCTCATCTCCACGCGCACCCGGTCGCCCAGCAGAATGCGAATGTAATACTTGCGCATTTTGCCCGACAGGTAAGCCAGAATGCGGTGCTTGTTCTCCAGTTCCACCAGGAACTGGGTATTGGGCAGCGCCTCGACTACCGTCCCCTCAACTTCGATTTTGTCTTCTTTTTTCGCCATATCTATCCTTGCTATCACACCCATAAACAAACAATGCCGCTGCCTGAATGAACGGGCAGCGGTTTTCAAAACGCGCCTATGGAACGCACGATCTTTCCAAGTTAACGGGTCGCCGCTTTACGCTGACGACGGCGCGAACGGCGGATCGCCTTTTTCTTCTCGATCCGGCGCAGCTCGCTCTTGGAAATGTGCCAACGCTTCCGGCGGACGGTGCTGAGGATACCGCTGTTCGTCACGCGCTTACGGAAACGCCGCAGGAGCGATTCTTGGGTTTCATTTGGTTTCAGAGTCACATGTGCCATATTTTGCCTTTCACCCCCTTTCGTTAGGAATTTAGGAAATACCGACTGCAGCCTCATTATTGTAATAGATAAGCTGCACCTTGACTACCGTCAGGTTGTGCCTGGTTTAGGCACAATGATGTAGGGGCTTGGCGCGCCAAGCCCCTACAGGTGATATTGTTCGGTGTGAGCGTGCTTACGCTTCAGCGACCGCTTCGGCGGGTGCAGCTTCGGCGGGTGCAGCTTCAACGGGCGCGGCTTCAGCTTCGACACCGTCGACCTTGGCCTTGGCAAAGCGCTGCTTGTCCTCGTCGGTGACTTCCTTGAGGCTCAGGCCGAGGCGCTGCTTGTCGGCTTCGATGCTGATGACACGCATGACCAAACGCTGACCTTCGTGGACGACCAGCGAGGGGTCTTCCGGCGGCGGTTCGGCGATCTGGCTGGTGTGGAGCAGGGCTTCGATGCCCGGGTCGAGGCTGACGAACGCGCCGAACTGCGTTACGCGCGACACAATGCCTTCGACCAACTGGCCGACATGGTAGAGTTCTTCCACCGCCGCCCACGGGTTTTCCTGCAGGCGCTTGAGGCTCAAGCCGATGCGCTTGCCTTCCGCGTCGAGGCGCAGGATGTAAACTTCAACTTCATCGCCGACCTTCAAGACTTCACGGGGGTGATTGACACGGTGCCACGCCAGTTCCGAAATGTGGATCAGACCGTCAGCGCCGCCGAGATCGACGAACGCGCCGAAATCACGCAGACCGCTGACCACGCCCTTGCGGACTTCACCTTCGCGCAGTTGGTCGAGCAGCACTTCCTTGCGGGCCTCGCGGTTGCCGCGGTTGGCGTCGCGCTGGCTGAAGACCAGACGGCGGCGCTTGCGGTTGACTTCGATTACCTTCATGCTGATCGTCTGACCGACGAGGCGCATCATGCGCAGCTTGCGGTCATCTTCGCTCAGGCCGCGCGGCAGATCGAGGACGTGGCTGGCGGGGACGAAACCGCGCAGGTTGCCGAACGGCACGATCAGGCCGCCGCGGTTTGCTTCCGCCACGATGCCTTCCCACACGCCTTCGGTGGCCATGAGCTCTTCGGCCTTCTTCCAGTCTTCGGTCTGCTGGGCCTGCGACACGGACAGCAGCAGATTGCCGTCTTCGTCTTCGACGCGCAGGATCATCACGTCGATGTCCGCGCCGACGGTGAAGTTTTCGATGTCGACGTTCATGCGTTCCAGATCTTTACGCTGAACGACGCCGTCGCGCTTCATGCCTTCGATGCTGACGATCAAGCCCTGAGTGTCAATGGCAACGATGTTGCCCGTGACAATGTCGCCGCGTTCCATCTGCTCTTCCGAAAAAGAAGCTTCCAACAGCGCGGCAAAATCCATCTCGTTCTCTTTGAACATAAACTCCCCCCAACGATGTGTGATGATTTGTGGAAATGGGCAAAAAAAAACCCGGCTAACCCAAGCGCAAAGCGTGAGTTACCGAGTCCTGAGTGCGGTTCTAGCAGAGTGAGCGTACAAAAAATTCACTGCGGATCGGTACAGCGCCCGAACCGCATCCCCTTTCCTTAAAGTCGCCGGGATTATAGAGTTTTCACGGGGCATTGTCAACGGGAGATTTGTGAATTGGGGGAATAAAACGAAAGACCCCGCCAAATGGCGAGGTCTTTCGCAAAAGTGCAGCTTGCTATGATGATTAGAGGGTGTTGACGATGTTCGAGAAAATGTTGCCGATGGCCGGCCCGAGCAGCGCCAGAATGACGATGACGACGACGGCGACGAGAACGAGAATGAGGGCGTATTCGACGAGGCCTTGGCCTTCTTCACGCGGTTGATACAGCATTGTGGGTTACTCCTGCGTGTAACTCAATTCGATGTTGAGAATCTATCATGACTATCGTACTGGCGTCAATTGTGATTCACTGCAAAGACTTAAGATTTCACTCGATTCACGGGAAATTCGGAAAAATCTCGTTTCTCGTCTAGCCTCCTGTGAATCTCGCGCCTACATTAAAGCATGCCGTAGGCGGTGGTGGAAAAGATGTTGCCGATGGCCGATCCAAGCGCAGCCAGAATGACCACGACGATGACGATCACAATGAAGACGATGAGCGCGTATTCCAGTACATGCGAC
Organism: Candidatus Flexifilum breve; assembly: GCA_016717205.1. Taxonomy (GTDB): domain Bacteria; phylum Chloroflexota; class Anaerolineae; order Aggregatilineales; family Phototrophicaceae; genus Flexifilum; species Flexifilum breve. Next base: position 979,047 of record JADKGC010000001.1, on the reverse strand, counting down.
CGTTTGCCTTCTGGCGGTTGCTCCATGACCGGACTCCTTCGGCGAATAGCTGCACGTTCACCGTCAGCATAGGGCACATTTAAGGCGGGAGTCTCGTGACAAACGCGTGATTTTGCAGTCGAGGGACTTTCCAGCGGAGGGGATCGTGATAACCGTCACAGATTTACCGATACGTGTTTCTTTTGACAATCGCTTAAGGCGATCTTAAAATCCCTCCATTGTCCGAGGATCATTAAATAAACCACTTTCTTTACAGGAGTGTCTCCATTATGAGAGAGTATACCACTGACAAACTGCGTAACGTTGCCCTGGTCGGTCATCAGGGCAGCGGCAAGACGACGCTTGTCGAGGCGCTGTTGTTCAACACGGGCGCAGTCTCCCGTTTGGGGCGGATCGAAGAGAAGACCACCGTCTCTGACTGGGAAGATGAAGAAAAGGAACGCGGCATTTCGCTGTCGACCTCGCTCATCCCGCTCGAATTCAGCGATCATAAGATCAACGTTCTGGACACCCCCGGTTACACTGACTTTCAAGGCGAAGTGAAGAACGCCATTCGCGTGGCCGACTCCGTGATCGTCGTGGTAGATGCGGTGTCGGGCGTGGAAGTCGGTACCCAGTTGGCGTGGGAATACGCCGAAGCGTATCAGCAGCCGATCGTCGTGGTGGTCAATAAGCTCGATCGCGAAAACGCGAGCTTCGACCGCACCATGACCAGCCTGCGCGAAAGTTTCCCCGAATACAAGTTTATCCCCGTTATGATCCCGATTGGGGAAGAAGCGAATTTTAAGGGCGTGGTCAACCTGATCACGTTGAAAGCCTACCTGGGCGCGGGCGCGGAACGTTCCGACCTGCCCGCCGATATCGTTGACACGGCGAAAGCGGCGCACACGGTGATGGTCGAAGCCGCAGCCGAAGCCGACGACAGCCTGATCGAGAAGTATTTCTCCGAAGGCGACCTGGCTCCTGAAGAAATCCGCGATGGCATGCGTAAAGCGGCCCGCGATGCGTATTTGAAAACTGTCCCGGTGTTTGTGACCTCCGGCGCGAAGAATATCGGCACCGTCCCGCTTATGGAAGCGATGGTGGTGTACGTGTCGCCGCCCTCCGAACGCCGCGTGCAGGTGACCCCCGGCGATGGCGGCGAAAAGACCTTCCTGTATGCGCCGCAAAGCGACAGCGGCCCGCTGGCCGCGTACGTGTTCAAGACGAGCAATGACCGCTTCGTCGGCACGTTGAACTACTTCCGCATTTTCTCCGGCTCGCTCAGCAATGACAGCCGTCCGTATAATTCGACCCGCAGCGTGGAAGAACGCTTCAATTCGCTGATGCTGCTGCGCGGCAAGGAACAGATCGCGGCGACGATGCTGCACTGCGGCGATATCGGCGTGGTGGCGAAGCTGACGCACACCAAGACGGGCGACACCTTCGCTTCGAAGGACAATGCGCTGCAAATCAGCAAGCCGGAATTCCCCGACCCGCTGTACACTGTGGCGCTCAGCCCGCGCACGCAGGCCGATAGCGCGAAGATGGGGACGATCCTCACCAGCCTGTGCGAAGCGGACCCGACGCTGCGTTGGCGGCAGGACCCCGACATCAAGCAGACGGTGCTCGAAGGCATGGGCGAAGCGCACATCGCCGTGAGTCTGGCGCGTGCTGAAAAGCTCGGCGTGGGCATCGACACGAGCGTGCCGAAAGTGCCGTACAAGGAGACCGTCCGCAAGGTCGGCTCGGCGACGCACCGCCACAAGAAGCAGTCGGGCGGCGCGGGGCAGTTCGGCGAAGTCTCGATGCGCGTGGAACCGAACTCGGAATCGAACTACGAATTCAAGTGGGCGGTGGTCGGCGGCGCGGTTTCGACCTCGTTCGGCCCCTCGATTGAAAAGGGCATCAACTCGGTGATGGAACGCGGCGTGCTGGCGGGCTTCCCGATTGTGCAGGTGCGCGCGGTCGTGTTTGACGGCAAGGAACACCCGGTCGACTCGAAGGATATCGCCTTCCAGACCGCCGGACGTGAAGCCTTCAAGGAAGCGTTCATGCTCGGCGAGCCGATTCTGCTCGAACCGATCATGGATGTGAAGATCACCGTGCCGGAGTCGATGATGGGCGACATTCTCGGCGACCTGAACACTCGCCGCGGGCGCGTGCAGGGCATGGACACTATCGGCGGCAAGAGCGTGGTCACGGCGCAGGTGCCGCACGCCGAAATGCTGCGCTACGGCAACGACCTGCGCTCGATGACGGGCGGTCGCGGCATCTATACGATCAAGTTCAGCCACTACGACACCGTACCATCGAACGTCGCGCAGCCGATCATCGCCGCGCACAAGGCGGAAGAAGCCGCCGCGCACAGCTAAAAGCAGGTTTCAGCTGACAGCGAACAGTTCACAGGGGGCGCAGACAACCGCGCTCGCTGTGAACTGTTTTTGTTTGGAGTAGACTTGGTAAGAATGCTCTTCATCCCGTCCGCTGTGCCTGTCATTTATAAGCAGATGTTCTACACTTTGCGCACCCTTGGGTGTCCCACTTGTGTTGACAAGTTGCATACCATATCTCCACCTGAACTATGCAATGGGGTGGGGATCAGAGCGTTTAGCGACCTGAGGACTCAAAAGGAGCATCCGTTATGCACCAGATTGCCCTGCAACGCCTGTATAATCAACGCCTCGTCGGCACACCTTTTGATAAGCCAGAAGCTGTCGTGGCATGGATGGGGGCGGTTCAATCACAGGAATATGCGCTGGCAAAATGGGCATTGGGTCAACGCACAGTCGCTATGAGTGATGACCTCGTTGATCAGGCTTTTGCCGATGGAAAAATCTTGCGTACGCACGTCCTGCGTCCGACATGGCATTTTGTTACCCCCGTTGATATTCGCTGGATGCTTCAATTGACCGCGCCCCGTGTCCATGCCTTGAATGCCTACATGTACCGCAAACTTGAACTGGACGAAGCGCTCTTACAGCGTGCTAATGGGGTGCTTGCCGAAGCGTTGGAGGGGGGGCAGCAGCTTACTCGTGAAGAACTGGCAACTGCGCTTGAGGCAGCAAATATTGCTGCAAAAGGGATGCGCCTCGGCTATATAATGCATTATGCTGAATTAGAGGCGTTTGTTTGCAGTGGTCCTCGTCGTGGAAAACAATTTACCTACATGCTGCTGGATGAGCGTGCGCCCCACGCCCGGACGTTAGCACCTGATGAAGCATTGGCTGAACTAGTTACACGGTTTTTCACCGGGCATGGACCCGCCATGATCCCTGATTTTGTCTGGTGGTCAGGCCTAACCGTTGCCGATGCTAAACGCGGCCTAGACATGGTCCGCTCTCAACTGTTTCAGCAAGTCATTGATGACAAAACTTATTGGCACGGCGCACTGCTCCCCACCGCACCGATCCCCGCACCGACCGCCTGCTTATTGCCACCGTACGACGAGTTCTCCAATTATCGGGATCATTCCATTGTGCTAGATCAGCAGTATCTTGACCAAGCCAGCAGTACGGTTTTTGGCGGTTTTACCGTCATTGATGGCAAAGGTGTCGGCAATTGGCGGCGTACTTTCAAGGGTGGAGCAGTTGTCGTAGAATCCGCGCCATTCCGCCCCTTTACCAGAGCCGAAAATGAGGCGTTTGCCGCTGCCGCCCAGCGCTTCGCTGATTTTCTCCAAATGCGACTGGTATTGGCTTAAGTTATCAGCAATGATGGACTGTTGGCAAAGCAGAAAACCACTGCAATCCTAGCTGGTATGTCGGTTTTGGCGGGAACATGGAAAGGTAAATGGCGGATGTACGGATTGTTCGGCAACATGCAAGCGCAGCCCGGTCAGCGGGAGGCGCTGCTCGGTCACTTACTGCACGCGGCGGCGCTCCTGCGCGATCTCGACGGCTGCTATCACTACGTCGTCGGCAGCGACCCCAATGATCCGGACGGCATCTGGATCAGCGAAGTGTGGCGCAGCGCGGAAGATCATCAAGGCTCGCTGACGCACCCCGCCATCCAGCAGTTGATCAGCGTGGCGCGCCCGCTCATCGCCGCCATGCCGCAGCGCTTTGAATACACGCCGCTCGGCGGCAAGGGCCTGCCGGAGGGAAATTAGCCTCACCCCGTTTCACTGCTTAACCGCCCCTCTCCCACGGGAGAGGGGCAAAGGACCGTCAGGATCTTGGGGTGAGGCCAATCTTTATTCGAATGATTGGTTGGGGCGACGACTGCGGGCGGTTCGACCTCGGCGGGGACCGCCGCCGGGCCGGCAATTTCGAGCAGGCGCGCCCGGTCAACGACTTCGCTGCTCATCAGTTCATGCGCCAGCGCTTCCAGCTTGTCGCGGTTTTCCTCAAGCAGCGTCTTGGTCTCGGCATACGCCTCTTCAATGATGCGATGCACTTCCTCGTCAATCTTGGCGGCAGTTTCTTCGCTGTAGGCGCGTCCCTGCGAGAGCGAATAGCCGAGGAACGGCTGGCGTTCGTCTTCACCATAGTTGATTTGGCCGAGGCGGTCGCTCATGCCAAACTGCGCCACCATGCGCCGCGCCATCGAGGTTACCTGCTTGAGATCGCTGGCCGCGCCCGTCGTCACATCGCCGAACACGATTTCTTCGGCGGCGCGCCCGCCCAGCGCGACTTTCATGCGCGCCAGAATGTAGTTGCGCGAGTGGTTGCGGCGGTCGTCTTCCGGCATCTGGTAGGCCACGCCGAGCGCTTGCCCGCGCGGGACAATTGTCACCTTGAAGATCGGATCGGTGTTGGGGATGAGCGTTGCGACCAGCGCGTGCCCGCCCTCGTGATAAGCGACGATGCGCCGTTCTTCCTCATTCGCCAGCGGCGGACTCGCCGTGCCGAGCACGATGCGGTCAAACGCTTCGAGGAAGTCGTTTTGCGTAATGCGGCGGCGATTCTTGCGCGCGGCGGTCAGCGCGGCTTCGTTGGCAAGGTTGGCAATGTCCGCGCCGCTAAAGCCGATGGTGGCTTTCGACAGCCCGGTCACATCAACGTTGTTTTCCAGCGGCTTGCCACGCACGTGCACACGCAGAATGTCTTCGCGGCCTTTGCGGTCGGGCAGCGCGACCGTCACCTGCCGGTCAAAGCGACCGGGGCGCAGCAGCGCGGGATCGAGCACGTCGGGGCGGTTGGTCGCCGCCATGACGATCACGCTCTCGGTGCGGTCGAAGCCGTCCATTTCGGCGAGCATCTGGTTGAGCGTCTGCTCGCGCTCGTCGTTGCCGCCGCCCAGACCTGCGCCACGTTGGCGACCCACGGCGTCGATTTCGTCGATGAAGACGATGCTCGGCGCGGCGGCTTTCGCCTTGTTGAATAGGTCGCGCACGCGGGACGCGCCCACGCCGACGAACATTTCGACAAACTCGGAGGCGGCGATGCTGAAGAAGGCTACGCCCGCTTCACCCGCGACCGCGCGCGCTAGCAGCGTCTTGCCCGTGCCGGGCGGGCCCACGAGCAGCACGCCGCGCGGAATCCGCGCCCCGAGCGCGATGTATTTATCCGGCTCTTTCAAAAAGTCGACGATTTCGACCAGTTCGCTTTTCGCGGCTTCCTGCCCAGCAACATCGACGAACGTGATGGCGGGCTTTTCCGCGTCATACTGGCGGGCTTTGGTCTGCCCGAAGCCGAACACGCCGCCCATCTGGCGCTGCGCGCGCCGCGCCTGCCAGATGAAGAAGCCGATGATCAGCAGCACAGGCAGGAAGTTCCACAGCAGCAGCAGAATCGGGTTCGGCTCGGAGATTTGTCCGACAATCAGCACATTGTTGGCACGCAGCGTCTCGATCAACTGCGGATCGTTGACGGGCGGCAGCGTCGTGTTGAATGTGGAACTCGTCCGCTGCGTCAGGCCGTCTTCGAGGAGGGGCGAACCGTCTGCGGGGAAGGTCACCGCCGTGTCAAAGCGTCCGCGAATCGTCGTTTCCTGAATCACGACTTCAGCGACGTTGCCATCGCTCACTTGTTCGTAGAAGGTGGAGTAGGGCAAATCAATGGGCTGCTCGGTGCCCACGTTCATCATATCCGGCACGCGGAAGATCGCCCAGAACAGCAGCAGCCCGACGAAAACCAACCAGATCCAGTTGGGCGAGGGGAAGTTGGGGCGGTTCGGTGGCTGTCCGCCCGGTTTCCCCTCGGAGGGATTCTCACGATTAGGGGGTAAAAACATCACACGTCCTTTCACGTCATACGGGTGATGCTACTCCCCAACTATTAGAGCCGCGTAAATATATCCTTCAAGGCGGGATAAAGCGCCCTGTAATTGGGGTATGCCGCCGCGTACGCCGCGACGTTGGCGCTCGGTGTGACGGCATCGCTTGTCTTGATCGCCGCGCTGGTGGCCGATTTCACATCCGGGAACACGCCCGCGCCGACCGCCGCCAGCAGCGCCGCGCCATAGGCCGCGCCCTCGGTCGAGTTGGTCGTCATGAGCGTCGCGTTGAGCACGTCGGCGATGATCTGTTTCCACAGGCGACTCTTTGCCCCGCCGCCACTCGCGCGAATTTCGAGATTCGCGGGCAAATTCGCATTCGCCATCAGATTGAAGCAGTCCTTGAGGCTGAAGGCCACGCCTTCGAGCACGGCGCGCGTCATGTGCGCCTGTGTGTGCCGCGTCGTCAAGCCGATAAACGCGCCGCGCGCCAGCGGATCCGGATGCGGGGTGCGTTCGCCGCTCAGGTACGGCAGGAAGATCAAGCCATCGCTGCCTGCCGGAACGTCTGCCGCCGGAGCGAGCAGTTCATCAAATGACTGGCCATGCCCGAGCGTGTCGTGATACCACTGTAAGCTGCCCGCCGCGCTCAACGTGACGCCCATGAAGTGCCAGCGTCCCGGTACGGCGTGCCCGAAGGCGTGCAGACGGCCTTCCGGCTCATAGCTGTACTGGCTGAGCGGCGCGAACACCACGCCTGACGTGCCGACGACCAGCGAGACGACGCCCGGATCAACCGCGCCGACGCCGACCGCGCCCGCCGCCTGATCGCCGCCACCGCCGACGACGGGCGTGCCCGCCTTCAAGCCGGTGAGCGCCGCCGCTTCCGCGCTGATCACGCCGGAGACTTCCGAGCCTTCGCACAGCTTGGGCATCCACGCGGCGGGGATCTCCAGCGCGTCGAGCACATCGCTCGACCAACGGCGGTTGGCCACGTCGAGCAGCAGCGTGCCGGACGCTTCCGAGATGTCCATCACATACTCGCCCGTCAGCTTGTAGCGGATGTAGTCTTTGGGCAGCAGCATGTGCGCGCCACGCGCATAGACTTCGGGCTCGTTCTCGCGCACCCACACGATCTTCGGGGCGGTGAAGCCGGTCAGCGCGCGGTTGCCCGTGAGCTGAATCAGGCGTTCTCCGCCCACGCGCTGCGTGATTTCGTCGCACTGCGCCTGTGTGCGCTGGTCATTCCACAGAATGGACGGACGGAGCACGCTGCCCGCCGCATCCATCAGGACGAGGCCATGCATCTGCCCGGTCAAGCCGATGGCGCGGATCGCGTCGCCGCTGATGCCGCTCGCGCTGAGCGCCGCACGGATCGAGGCGACGATCCCGTCCCACCAATCAGACGGATTCTGTTCGCTCCACAGCGGCTTCGGGGTGCTGATCGGTTGGGGAGAGGTGTGAGAGGCGACGACCGCACCGCGTTCGTCGATGATGAGGGCTTTCGCGCCCGTGGTACTGATATCTAAGCCGAGCAAGTAAGCCATAACAGCTTCTCCAAGGTGACAGGATATTTGTGACGGATTCTATCTACTAGGTTGGGTGGATTGCTATAGCAATTCGTCTATAATCAGTAGTGTAGGAAGTTAAGGATGTAATCATGACGACGCATGACGATCACCGCCCGATGTCCGATGACCGTACCATCCCTGCGCGGAGCGCCAGCCGCGAACGTCCGCGCCTTGAAGTGCCGATAGAGTCGCTGCCGCCCGATGCGAAGCCGCTGCCCTGGCTGCTCGAACTGTACTATCGCGCCGAGACGGACGTGAACAAAGAACTGGTCGCGCGTTTTCCGCACATGCCCGTCATGTCGCTGATCCACTTCCGCACGCTGGGTGACCGCATGAAGCTGTACAGTGCCACCATCTCCACGCAGGACGGCGCGGCCTCGCTGACCGTCGACGTGGACGGGAACTCAAAGGCGGTCTGCTTCACTTACACGCTGAGTTCAATGCTCGCGCTGCGCTTCAGCCTCGCTGGATTGCAAGACAAAGATCGCGCCCAGTGGCTGTACGAGATGCGCACCGAGCGCGGCGAAATTGCCTTTCTGTGGGATCAAACGCGCTGGGGCAGCGATTACCTGATCGGCGTGTCGTTCAAGAACTTCACCAACCTGTTCGCCTTCTCGCCGCACCATGTCGAAGCGGGCGTGCGCCTGACCCACGAGGTCACGCACAAGCTGCTCGACTGGCTGCACGGCTTCTGGAAGCTCGATGCCGCTTCGACTGATGGTACGCCGTCCGCGCAGCCGTGGTAACGCGCTAAACCTCACCCTGCTTGCTCCGCAAGCCGTCCCTCTCCGTAGAGAGGGACAAAATCAAACAGATTTCCCTTAGTGAACAGATTGTAGGGACGGACTTCTGGCCGTCCGCTGACCGCGGACGCGCAGAAGCGCGTCCCTACGAAGATGCATTCGGCTTGGCAAACGCTGCTTGCTCCCCTCCCTGGTGAGGGCCTGGGGGTCGGTCTGATTTTTTTAGGGACGGACCCTCTGTATGGCGTCCCTACAAATCCCGCTCTCTGCCTAAACTGCCCCAGCCGATGTGGCTGACGCTCATCCGCAATTCCCCGAATTCCCACTATAATCTCCATGCGCTCTGTGGTTTACTGGCATTCTGGTGAGGTGGTGGAGTAGTCGTATGAATAGACTGGCGCACGAGACGAGTCCGTATTTGCAGCAGCACGCCGACAACCCGGTCGATTGGTATCCGTGGGGTGACGAGGCGTTTACGAAAGCGAAAGCAGAAGACAAACCGGTGCTGTTGAGCGTCGGCTACAGCGCGTGTCACTGGTGTCACGTCATGGCGCACGAGAGCTTCGAAGACGAGGCGACCGCAGCGATCATGAACGACCTGTTCGTGAACATCAAAGTTGACCGCGAAGAACGCCCGGATGTGGACGAGATCTACATGCAGGCTGTGCAGATGATGACCGGGCACGGCGGTTGGCCGATGACCGTCTTCCTCACGCCGGAGGGCAAACCGTTCTACGGCGGCACGTATTTCCCACGGGAAGCACGCTACGGCATGCCGTCGTTTCAGCAGGTGCTGGAAGGCGTGATCGATGCCTACCGTAACCGCCGCCCGCAGCTCGAAAAGATGGCGAACGAGCTGTCCGGGTCCCTCCAGCGCGAAAAGCTGGCGATTGGCGGCACGCCCGACGACCTCAATGCCGATCTGCTCACGGCGGCAGCGAGCAAGCTGACGGCGGCGTATGATAAGCAGTATGGCGGCTTCGGCGGCGCGCCGAAGTTCCCGCAGCCTATGAATCTCGAATTCCTGCTGCGCGAATATCAGCGCACGGGCAGCGCCGACCTGCTCGACATGGTGACATTCACGCTCCAGAAGATGGCGCGCGGCGGCATGTACGATCAACTGGGCGGCGGTTTTCACCGCTACAGCGTGGACGCGATCTGGCTGGTGCCGCACTTCGAGAAGATGCTCTACGACAACGCGCAGTTGAGCCGTGTCTACCTGCACGCCTACCAGATCACCGGGGAGGCGTTCTACCGGACGATTGCCGAAGAAATCTACGATTATGTGCTGCGCGAGATGACCTCCGCCGATGGCGGCTTCTACAGCGCGACCGACGCCGACAGCGAAGGCGAAGAGGGCAAGTTCTTCGTGTGGAGCAAAGCCGAACTGGATGAGCTGCTCGGCGATGATGCGCGGATCGCGGTCGAATACTGGGGCGTGTCGGCGCGCGGTAACTTTGAAGGCCACAACATTCTGTTTGTGCCCAACGACGAGGCGGTCGCGGCGGAACGGCTCGGCTTATCCGTCGATGAGCTGCGCGCCAAGTTGGCGCTCATCAAGGATAAGCTGTTCGCGGCGCGGACGCAGCGCGTGCATCCCGGTCTCGACGACAAAATCCTCACAGCGTGGAACGGGCTGATGCTCGCCAGCCTGAGCGAAGCGGCGCGCGTGCTAGATCGAGCGGATTACCGCGTCGCCGCCGAACGCAACGCGACCTTCCTGCGCGATCACATGGTGACCAACGGCGATCGCTTGCTGCGCACGTACAATCACGGCATCGCGAAGGGCAACGGCTACCTTGAAGACTACGCCAACTTCATCGACGCGCTGATCGAACTGTACCAGACGACGTTTGACGAGGAATGGTTCACGCTGGCGCAGGCTCTGGCGACCGCCGCCCTGACGCACTTCCGCGCCGATGATGGCGGCTTCTTCGATACGAGCGATGACCACGAAACGCTGATCACGCGCCCGCGCGCTATGCAGGACAACGCGATTCCCGCTGGCAGTTCGATGTTCGCGCGCGATCTGCTGCGCTTGGTCGCCTACACCGCCAATGCCGACTACGACGAGGCGGCGCGCAAGGCGTTGAGCATCCTCTCGGCGGCGTTGCGCGAATACCCGCAGGCGTTCGGCGAGGCGTTGAGCGCGGTCGAACTGATCGTCATGGGCATTGACGAGATCGCCATCATCGGCGAACCGGACGAGGCGAAACCGATGCTCGACGCGGTGCAGAAACTCTACCGCCCGAACGCCGTGGTCGCGCTCTTCCCCACCGATGTGGAAGGCGAGGCGTCGATTCCGCTGCTGAACTATCGCAGCATGCGCGACGGCCTGCCGACGGCGTACGTGTGCCGCCAATTCGCGTGCAAACTGCCTGTGACGACGGTGGAAGCGTTAGAGAAAGAGCTTTAAAGACTCAACGCAAAGACGCCAAGACGGAAAGGCGCAATGTGTGATCGGTGTAGGGACGCGATAAATCGCGTCCGCTGCTTCTGACCCCACCCCCGGCCCCTCCCCGAATTCAGGGAGGGGAGACAGCAGGGACGTTCGTGTAGGGACGAGGCATGCCTCGTCCTGATTTCCGTTACCTTCGAGAACTTTCCTTGGCGACTTCGCGCCTTTGCGTTGAATCTTGGTCTTTGGGATGAGGCTATGACACACCAATCTCCCCAGCAGTACTTCAAGCTGATGCTGCTCACGGTGGTGGAGCAGGCGTTCGCGGCGGCGGGCTACCAGCTCGACGACCGCCCGGTGCAGTGGGCGGGCGGACAGTTCCGCTTTAGCAAGCCGTTCGACGATGGGCTGTACGGCTTCATCGAGTATCAGGTGCTGGCGTATGCCGAGGGCGCGCCGTCGCGCTTCCGCGTGTCGCTGGTGCGCTCTGACCAACCGAACGCCGCGCTGCCGAGCGCTCACCCGCGCTACGTGCGCAAAACGCTCTCCGAATTGGTCGTCGCCGATTTTGGTGTGGCGATTTTGCCGTCGCCGGACTACTGGTGGACGTACCAGAACGTGACCGAACTGGGCAAGGCGCTCGCCGAGGCGGGGCATCTGGTGGTCGGCTATGGGATGCCGTACCTCTCCGGTCATCTCGAGCCGCCGGGGTGACGCTGGCTCATGTATGCGGGTTGAAAAAGGTCAGCTTTCCGACCCCACCCCCGGCCCCTCCCCGAATTCAGGGAGGGGAGACAGCAGATTCCGCAAGGCGACACTGTTTTCGTAGGGACGCGATTTATCGCGTCCGCATGGGTGTGCCAATACCCTGAGAAACCTTCCTAAACATCCTCACGACTGCGTCGAAAATCGCAGCGCATACACGAGTTCGCCGTTGTCGTAGACTTCCCCGGTCGGCTGAAAACCAAACTGACTGTACAACCGGACCGCCGTCACATTCTCAGGATGCACAGACAACCGAATCTCCCGGCAGAGTGGGTAGCCGTCCTGCACCAACTGGATAAACGCCTGTAACGCCTGCTTCCCGTAACCGTGACCTTGGTGCCGCTGGTCGATGAAGAAGTGATATAACCAGTAGCGATTCTTGGTGGCGGGGTTGCACGCGAGTTCCAAGAAGCCGATGAGCTGCGCATCCGCGTAAATCGCATACGGCAGCCAGATCAGGTCGTAGGGACGGATGTAGGCTTTGGCCAACGCTCCGGCGACGATAGGCGCGTACTCGGCCACAAAGCGCATCTGCTCCGGATGCACCGCCAACTGAAGGGCTTCCCGCCAGTTATTCGCATTCACTTCCGAGAGTGTGATCGTCACGGTTCAGACTTTCTGAGCGTTCCTAAGTCAAACGTGCGGGACACAGAGCCAAGAAAATCAATCGAGAATCATCGCCAACGAAGGAATGTTGCAGTCTACGAAATTTTCCGCTCATTGGGGTAATTCAAGAGTTCCAATCCAAAGTTCGCGACGAGTACCAAGTGCTAGATGCTGACTATCTGGACTCCACGCGAAAGAATTTACTGCTGATCCGTTGGGAGGTTGTACGGAAACGGTCTCGTAATTATTCCCGGTATCCGCTATCCATACACTCGTAGCAGTATTTATCGCACCTGCAAGCCAATGCTGATCAGGACTCCAGTGAAAGCTGGAACCATAGCTTTGGAGTTCTCGAACGTCGATAGTTCCATCATCATGAAGTTTGCATACAGCAAGTCCATACGTTAAACCGACAGCCAAAGTTCGACTGTCATTCGCCCATTCAAGAAAAGTCAGATTGTCAGCTACCGAGCTGCTCACGCCTCTCGGACATGGCATCGGTGGACTCAGATCAGTGACGCTTTCCTGCGTGTAGGCTTCTACGAGGTTCCCTGTATTATTCCAGAATCCAATAGTCTCTGCATTCATAGAGGGTCTCAGAAAAGGGGCAGCCAAGAACTGCCCATCTGGACTCCAGTCAAAAGCGCTGATATACAAATCGGAATAACGTGTGCCTCCAGATAATGAAATGGTTTGGAGGATTTCGCCAGTAGTTGAATTCACGATGTCAATAGATCCGTTTGTATCTAGAACAGCCAGTGAAATCGAATCGCTTCCCCAGCGAGGTATCGTATACGCAGGTTGATCACGCTCAGAGGGAGCACTTATACTGAGGGGATGGTAGTTGCCAGTTTGAGCGTCTATAACATAAACGCTCCAATTGTTCGTAACAGCGATCCAATTCCCATCTTGGCTCCAGCGAGCGGAATAATCATGGGGGACTTGAGCGAGGTTTGATTCTGGAAATGGAGTTTGCCATATAACTTCACTCGTCCGCCAATTCAATAAGTTGACTTGATTAATGTCGGAATTGCCGAAGAAGATAGACTCCCCATTGGGACTCCATTCTACGCTAACGGCGGGCTCAGCAAGAAGTTTTGTCCAAGTCATGATTAGAGGGGTAGCCGCATCAAGACGAATATCCGTTAAGGCAAAGACGACCAACAGCGCGACGGTCGTCATATGTAGTTTGACACTGGAACCCATAATGCCTCTTTTTCGCACCAAATGAATTCAATGACTGCAGCAAACTGGATGTTGTCAAACTAAGTAGAACACTGAGTCGTGATCAGAGTGTACAACATCTGCACGGAGGTGGTAGGTGCGACGTTCTCTCCGGCGAGTTAGAGCCGCCGCAGTAACGCTTACTCAATGCTGAAAAGATCCGGCTAGATTGTGTAGCCAGTTCAAAGATGTTGTTGGCGACATGTTCGGGTATCCATGTCGCGCCGATGCCCCAATTCTATCCCCGCTTACGACAGACCACGATAATACTTGGGCTGGTCGCGGTGAGTGGTTCCAGATTCCAATCACCGTACTGCTTGAGAAGTGTAAATCCGTTATAGTGCAACAACGCCGTAAGTTCCTGTGGGAATGTGTACCGCAATGCAGTGCGCGTGGTTTTCACGTGCTCTTTTCCAGCTTCATACCAACGCTTGTAGCTGACAAGATGCAGAATCTGCCCAACATGGTCGTAGACCTGTGTTGTAGAGACGCGTACCTCATTGCCATCCACATTAATGTAGGGTTGTAGGTAGCTTTCCTTGGTAGAGGTTTCAAGAGGCGGGAAGAAACCTTCTCTTGTCGTCGTGTTTGGGAACAAGGGGTTGCGTGTCTCAAAGGCAAACCAGCCCTCATCATCGAGGTGTGCATGTACTCGTTGCAGCAGGGCTTCTTGTTCGGCGTTGGGCACAAACGCTTGAAATGCATTACCTGTCATGAAGATGAGGCGAAAACGTTCACCAAGCTCGAAGGTGCGGGCATCCCCTTCCACCCACCGCGTCGGTAGGCCAACGGATTTGCTTCTCGCTCGCTCAAGCATCCCCGGAACGATATCCAAACCGGTGATTGAGAAACCTAATTGTGCCATTGGGATCGTTACTCGACCCGTGCCACATGCAATCTCAAGAACCGGGTCACCAATTTCCTTCGCCAAAGAACTGTAGAACTCGATCCCAACATCGCTCGGGTCTTGTTTGTCGTAGTTAATCGGATCAGAAAACTCTTCAAGATTATCGTGGTCAAGCATGTCACTATCCCTCACAGTCTGGCAAGTTATCGTACTTGAAGTCAAGCATTTTACCAATTCTGAGTTTGAACGCATGGGATAGACAAAGCTGTTGCTTCTGTCCGCCGCTCTCCCTACGCGACTCCGCCCCCCACTTTTTTGGCTTGATCCCCTCACCGTTTGCCCGCATAATCGGCGGCATGACGAAACTGATCCGCTTTCAAATTTCGATGATTGTGGTCGCCGGACTCTTGAGCAGTTGCGGACTATCCCTAGAGGACACAGGTCGACAATCTATCAGCAGATATATCACACTCCCGTCAACCGCTCGAAATTTGCAGACTTACTATCAGTCAATTGGTATGTATAGAGCTGCCTATGCCTATTTTGAGCTCAATCCACAGCAAACAGCTCAGTTTCTCAGTACAACGTGTTTCCTAGGTGTAGATAACTTCAATAACCAGTATCCTCAATTCAGTCTAGGCAACTTGCCAGAGCAAAATCAGCCGACTTGGTGGAATGTGACTGATTTAGTTTTGATCCGTGAAGGCGGTTGTGATAGGAACGGAATGAGTTGGCGCATCGGCATAGCAGAAGGTGGTTCTGCGTACAAGCTTTATCTTGTACTTGTCTTTCCCTGACGCTTAACTGTCCGCCGCTCTCCCTACGCGACTTTGTCCCCCACTTTTTTGGCTTGATCCCCTCACCGTTTGCCCGCATAATCGGCGGCATG
The DNA here is from genome assembly GCA_016717205.1 of Candidatus Flexifilum breve. GTDB lineage: Bacteria > Chloroflexota > Anaerolineae > Aggregatilineales > Phototrophicaceae > Flexifilum > Flexifilum breve. Next base: position 963,866 of record JADKGC010000001.1, on the reverse strand, counting down.
ACGAAACTGATCCGCTTTTTGACCCTGATCGCGCTGCTGTTCGGCAGCGTGGGCTGCACGCTCAACGCGCAGCCCGAACCGCCCACCGTGTTCGTGACCGCCACGACCGACGTGCAAACCGTCGCGCAGCAGGTCGTCGAACCGACGATTCAGCCCACGCCGACCGTCGAACCCGCGCTGCTGCTCCGCATCGCCGACCGCTACCTGCTCAACGGCTACTACGAAAACGCCGTCTACAGTTACCAGTCGCTGCTCACGCAGGCCGGTGCGCCCGCCGATGCGCAGGCGTCCGCCGCCTTCGGCTTGGGGCAGTCCGCGCTCAAAGAAGGTCTGTTCGCGGATGCGGTGACGGCGCTCACCCAGTTCATCGATCAGTTTGCCAGCGATTCCCGCATTGCGCAGGCGCATTTCCTGCGCGGCGATGCCTATCTCGGCCTGTCGCAGTGGGACAGCGCGATCACCGATTTCAAGCTGTATCTCACGCTGCGCCCCGGCCTGCTGGATAGCTACGCGCACGAGCGTATCGGCGACGCACAGTTGGCGCTCGGTCAAACCGCCGACGCGCTCACCAGCTACACTACGGCGACCGCCGCCGCGCGCAGCCTCGTGCCGCAGTTGGCGCTGCGCGAACGGGTGGCGCAGGTCTACCTGAACGCGAATCAGCCGACACAGGCGCTGGCGCAGTATGAGGCGATCCTCGCCGCGTCCCAGAATGCCGCTTACAAAGCCGGGATCGAACTGCTGGCCGCCCGCGCTATGATCGCGGCAGGCGACACGGAAAATGGCCTCAACCGCATGGAAACCATCTTCCAGACCTACGCGGATCGCCCCGAAGCCTACGCCGCCATGCAGGCGCTGGTTGAAGGCGGGCGCGGCGTCAACGAACTGGCGCGCGGGCGCGTCAGCTTCACCTATGGCGACTATCAGGGCGCGATCGAGGCGTTCAACAGCTACACCGTGCAGAACCCCGGCAACATCCCGGCAGAACTGTATCTGCTCTTGGGGCGCGCCTACCGCGAAATCGGCAACACGGCGGCGGCGGTCACGGCCTTCCAGACCATTGTGCAGTCGTACACGTCGGATGAGCTGTTCGGGCAGGCGCTGCTCGAACAGGGGCGTACGCTGCGCATCGGTGAGGATATCGCGGGCGCGATTGATTCGTATATGCGCACGGCGACGACGTATGACTATTTGCCCGAAGCCGCCGAAGCCTTGTGGCGCGCGGGGTTCCTCTACACGGAAAACAATCAGCCGACCGAAGCCCGCTCCGTCTTCGAACGCTTGGCGGATCGCTACCCGGATACGCAGCAGGCGCGCGATGGGCTGTTCCTCGCCGCGTCGACGGCCTACGCCGCGAATGATCTGACCTCGGCGGAGCGCTTCTACGCCGAACTCGCCGTCAAAGCGACGGGCGAAGATCAGGCGGCGGCTTACTGGTGGGTCGGGCGGCTGGCGCTTCAGCGCGGCGATCAGCGCACGGCGCAGGAAGCCTTCACGCAGACGCGCGCCGCCGCGCCGGACAGCTACTACAGCGCCCGCGCGGATGATCTGCTCAACAACATTCAGCCCTTCCAGCGACCGGCGAGCTTTCGCTTCCAGTTCGACGATGCGGCGGAAGTCGCGGCGGCGGAAGACTGGCTGCGGCAGACCTATGGAATCACGCAGGAAGGGGTGCTCTGGCCGCTCCCCGACACGCTCGCGAATGATGAGCGCTTAGTGCGCGGACGCGAGCTGTGGACGGTCGCGGCGTACGACGAGGCGCGCGCCGAGTTTGGTGACCTGATCGAAGCGAACAACACGAATCCGCTGGCGTCGTACCAACTGGCGATCTATTTCCGCGGGATCGGGGCGTATCAGGATTCGGTCGTCGCGGCCTCGTATGTCATCCGCAACGCGAACGTCGGTACACTCGACGCGCCGCCATACATCGCGCGGATGCGCTACCCGGCCTATTACCTCGACGTGGTGCAGGAAGTCGCCGACCGCCGCAGTCTCGATCCGCTGCTGATCTACTCGCTCATCCGCCACGAAAGCCTGTTTGATACCTATGCGACCGCCGCGGCGGGCGAAAAAGGCTTAACGCAGGTCGTGCCGAGCACGGCGGAATACATCGCCGGGGAAATCGCGTGGCCGGACTACCAGCACAGCGATCTCTTCCGACCGTATGCGGGCATTGAATTCGGGGCATTCTACTTGCAGGAACAGTTGAATCGCTTCAGCGGGAACACGGTCGCAGCGCTGGCGGGGTATAACGCCGGGCCGGGGCGCGCGGATAGTTGGCTGCAGCTTTCTGGCGGTGACCCTGATCAGTTCATGACGGCGATCAGCATCGACAGCACCCGGCTGTATGTGCAGCGCATCTATGGCTACTATAACATCTACCGTGCCCTGTATGGGCTGTAGCGGGGGAGAAGCAGCAGTGAGGGCGCAGGATCTGCGCCCCTTGCAGCGGCAAGCTTCGGTGTTATGCCAGTTCTGCGCCGAGCATGGAGCGGACTTTGGACACCGGATCATGGTGGAGAATGGGCTTGGGCAGGTAGTCGTTCGCACCCGCTTCAATGCCGCGAATGATGCTTTCCGCATCCCCCCGCGCCGACAGAATCAGGACAGGCGTCTTGCGCGTCCGGTCTTGCTGGCGCAGCAATTGGCACAAATCGATTCCGTTCATGCCCGGCATCATCACGTCCAGAATAATCAAATCTGGCGTGTATTCTTCCAGAATGCCGAGGGCACTTTTGGCATCGCGCGCCTTTTGAACTTCGAAGCCCCCGCGTTCCAGCATGATGCCGATCAGCGTCAGCGCGCCGATTTCATCATCAACAACGAGAATGTGTTTCTTCATCACCCTTACGTCCTGCGTCAGCGACATTGAAAAACCTTAAGCCACACCTGCAGATCAAATTTCGGAGGAAGTCTGCATCAACTTTTTTACAACGTTGTTATATTAGCGAGTCTACACAAGAAGCTGGATCGACGCAATCAGCAAAACCTCAATTTTTCGGGAAATTCGTGAAACCTTCACTCTTGTCTATGCGTATTACAATAGGGGAACCTGAACAAACCACTAGGGGAACGTATGCCACAGTCAGTTGCAATCTCCGTCGATCATATCTCCAAGACGTATGGTGACTTCCGCGCCGTCAACAACCTCTCGTTTGAGGTGTACGGCGGCGAGATCTTCGCCATGCTCGGCCCGAACGGTGCGGGCAAAAGCACCACCATCCGCATGATCCTCGACATCCTCAAACCCGATTCCGGCAAAATCAGCGTGTTCGGCGCGCCCATCAGCGACGCAGCCAAGAATCGTATTGGCTATCTGCCGGAAGAGCGCGGCCTCTACCGCAACGTCCCTGTGCTGGAAATGATGGTGTATCTGGGTCTGCTCAAGGGCTTGACGCCCGGCGAAGCGCGCAAGCGGGCGCTGCGCTACCTCGAACAGGTCGATTTGGGCGAACATGCCAAGAAGAAAGTCAGCGAGTTGAGCAAAGGGATGCAGCAGAAGGTGCAGTTCGGCGTGACCATGCTGCATGAACCGGACCTGATCCTCATCGACGAGCCGTTCTCCGGCCTCGACCCGGTGAACACACAGGTAATCGAAACGCTGATCCGTGACTTTAAGGCGCGTGGTGGCGCTGTGGTCATGAGCACGCATCAGATGTATCAGGTCGAAGAGATGGCCGACCGTCTGCTGATGATTAATCGCGGCGAGCAGAAGCTGTACGGCAACGTCAGCGACGTGCGCGCGCAGTATGCGCTGCCCGCAGTCAATGTGGAAGGGCGCGGCGACTGGGCGTCGATCAGCGGCGTGGATCATGTCGAGCAGAAGCAGAATGGCCGCGCGAGCGCGCTGTTGTACCTTAAGCCCAACGTCAAGCCGGATGATGTGCTCGGCGAAATCGCGCGGCGCGACGATATTTTCATCCAGCGCTTCGAACTCGCTGTGCCCAGCCTGAACGAGATTTTCATTCAGGTGGTGGCGGGAGATAAGCACCGTGAATAAGGTTTTTCTCGTTGCGCGCCAAGAATATGTGCACAACCTCAAGCGCGGCGGTTTCCTGTTTGCGGCGTTCGGCATTCCGCTGTTCACCATCCTGATGATGGTGGTGGTGTTCGCGCTGACCGTCAACAACGAGACCGATACGTCGCGCGTGGGGCAGATCGGCTATGTCGATTTGAGCGGCGTGCTGGATGACGCCGTCGAGCAGCCGGAGAACTTCATGCGCTTTGAGACGGAAGCCGCCGCCGAGGGTGCGCTGACCGCTACCGACGGCATCGGCGCGTATTTCGTCGTGGAAAGCGACTACCTGAACAATGGGCGCGTGCGCCTCGTCAGCAATGGTGACACGCCCGAAGTGCTGGAAGATGACATTGATGCCTTCTTGCTGGCGAATTTAGGGGCCAGCAGCGGCCTTGATTCGGAGATCGCCGCGCGCATTCAAGACCCCGTCGACAGCCGCCTGCTCACCCTCGACAACGGGCGCATCATCACGGGCAGCGGCCTCGCCGGGGTGATCCTCGCCCCGCTGATCTTCGTGATGGTCTTCCTGCTGGCGACGCAAACCACCAGCGGCTACCTCATGTCGGGTGTCGTCGAAGAGAAATCCAGCCGCATCATGGAGATCCTTGTCACGTCGATCACGCCGTTTCAACTGCTGGCGGGCAAAATCATCGGTTTGGGGCTGCTTGGCCTCACCCAGTTGGTGATCTGGGTGGCGATGGCGCTGATCGGCTTGCAGTTGGGGCGCAACGTCGAATTCCTGTCGGGCGTCACGCTCCCGGCGGATCTGCTGCTCATCGGTCTGCTGTACTTCCTGCTCGGCTATTTCTTCTTCGCCAGCGTGATGGGGGGGATCGGCGCGGTGCTCGGTTCGGAGCAGGAGAGCCGCCAGCTCGCCAGCTTGTTCACGCTCGTGCTGGTGATCCCGTTCTTCCTGATCGTGCAGTTCTTCGAAGAGCCGGACAGCGCCGTCGTCACCTTTTTGACGCTCTTCCCGCTGACCGCACCCGTCACCGTGATTTTGCGCATGGGCTTCGGCGTGATCCCGGCGTGGCAGTTGATCGCCAGCATCGCGCTGCTGCTGATCACGACGGCGTTTGCCGTGTGGGCATCGGCGCGCGTATTCCGCTGGTCGCTGCTCATGTACGGCAAGCATCCCAGCATCAAACAGGTCTTCGGCGCGATCTTCCGGTCGCGCGGCATGGCGACATCCGCCACTGAGGAGCGCGCAGCATGAACGGCCACACTGGGCGGGTGTTTCTCTACGAACTGCGGCGCAATTGGCGGCGGCGCGGCTATCTGTTCATGACCTTCGGCATCCCGATCATCGCGGCGGTGCTGCTGTTCGGCTACCAGTTCATCCAGCAGGCGAGCGCGTCGACCGGCGAGGATACGCCGTCGGAACCGCGCCCGTCGAATGACAGCGACAACTTCGGGAGCGACATCAACAGCGCGGGCTATGTCGACCTGACGGGGCGCTTTGGCGATCCCGGTCGGCTGAGCGAAATACTGCACCCCTACGCCGACGAAGACGCGGCGCGGGCGGCGCTGGCAGCGGGCGAGATTCAGGTCTACTATCTCATCCCCGCCGACTACATGGAGACAGGCGAAGTCACGACCGTCCAGCCCAAGCTCAACATCAGCCTGATCTCGGATGGGCCGATTCAGGCGCTGATCCTCAATCAGCTCTCCGAAGGCGTTGACCAGACGCTCTACTACCGCCTCGTCGATCCGTCGAACATCGAGCAGATCAACCGCTCGCTGACGATCGGGCAGGTGGACGAAACGACGGGCGCGGTGACGCAAAACGAAGACGCCTCGTTTGTCGTCGTGTATATCTTCGCCTTCGCGCTGATGCTCAGCCTGTTCATCACCAATGGCTATCTGCTGCAAACGGTGATCGAAGAGAAAGAGACGCGCCTGATCGAGATTCTGATTTCGACGGTGCGTCCGACGCATTTGCTGATGGGCAAAATCTGCGCACTGGCGCTGCTCGGTCTGCTGCAAGTCGTGGTGTGGATTGGCAGCTTCTTCCTGATCGTGCGGGTGGCGGGCGGACAGCAGTTGAACCAGACGCTCGGCATCATCGCATCGCTGGCGAACCTCAACATTCCCATGGACGATGTGCCGCTGATGCTGGTGTACTTCGTAATTGGCTACTTCCTGTTCGCGGGGCTGTACGGCATTGTCGGCGCGCTCTCCAATTCGATGCGCGAAGGCCCGCAGTACGCGGTGATCTTCACGCTGCCGGCGGCGCTGCCGTTCTACTTCCTGACACTGTTCGTATCGTCGCCGGATGGCACGGTTCCGGTGATCATGAGTATGTTCCCGCTGACCGCGCCGATGGCAATGGGGATGCGCCTCGTTGTCAGCGATGTGCCCGTGTGGCAGATCGCGTTGAGCCTGGTGCTGTTGGCGTTGGCGGCGGTCGGCTCGATGTGGCTGGCGGGGCGCATGTTCCGCGTCAACACGCTGCTGGCGGGCAAACTGCCCAAACTGCGCGACATCCCCGCGCTGCTGCGGGGGTAAAGCCAAGAGTTAACCACAGAGAACACAGAGAGCACAGAGGAGAAGGGCAAGCCGCTGTGCTCTCTTCGTCTCCGCAATCCGTGTGTCTGGTGTACAGTTGAAGTGCGCTCTATACCCTGATCCGAGTGCCGCCCTGTGGAGAAGCCCCATGACCCTCATGACTCGTTTGAGTTACCTTGCATCTTCGGCTGTCCGTGGGGTTGGGGCGGACATAAAGTGTCCCTTTGATGGCTCGACGCATACGCGCCTCGTTAAACGCAAATATCTGGTGACCGCGTTGTACGAATGTCAAGAGTGTGGTTTGCGTTTCCGCGTGCCGAAAGACACGGTGCAGGATAACAAGACGTTCTACCAGGACGAGTATGCGCAAGGGTTTACCACCGATCTGCCAGATGATGGGCAGTTGGCGCAGCTCACGGCGACCGGATTTGCTGGGTCGCCCAAAGATTATGCCGGGTACCTCAAGGTGCTGGCTGCGGTTGGCGTGCTGCCAGGGCAGCGCATCTTCGATTTTGGCGCGTCGTGGGGCTATGGAAGCTGGCAGTTTCGGCAGGCGGGGTATGCGGTGTACTCCTACGAGATTAGTCGACCACGGGCGCGGTATGCGGCGGAGAAGCTCGGGTGTACCATGCTGGAGAGCGTCCAGTCGTTGTCCGGCCCGGTTGACTGTTTCTTTAGCGCTCACGTCCTTGAACATCTGCCCGACCCGAAGATCTTCTGGGAGGCGGTGAGCGCGGCGCTCAAACCGGGCGGCATCATTCTCTCGTTTACGCCGAACGGCGACCCCGCCTATGAACAGGCTTCCCCCGCGGCGTATCATCAGCAGTGGGGAAAAGTGCATCCGCTCATGCTCACGGCCCAGTCATATCAGCAAATGGCTCGGCAGTATGGCTGCACCGGGCAAACTTACTCCAGCCCATATGATTTCAGCGACCTGAAGCGCGATGGGGTTTCATTGACGGGGAGCGAACTCCTGTTTGTTGGACGCCGCGCATGAGCGTGGTCTCGTGGGATCAGGTCGACAAAACAGCCAATATGCAAAACCTAAATCTGTGGTTTACTTTTATATAAGATAGCTACCTCTAATCTCTGTGGACTGCCGTGAAACGTCTTTTTCCCTATATGCGCCTTGCCAGCCTGATTTACTGGGGACTTGGTATCTTTGTTTGGGTAATCACAAGTGTCGGGTTCGTTTACCTTGAAATTGAAGCAGTTCGGTCAGTTCAAGTTGCTGCTTCACTTGGTTATCCGATTACAGCCGATCACTATGCCACCGCGATATTATTGCCATGTGTTCCTGCGTTTTTAGGTTTTATGTTGGGGTTGGGCATTCTCGTCAGCAGTGATCTGCTGAAATTGCTGATACGTGTCGAAGAGAATACACGTATGACTCAGCTTGTGCTGCGTCAGCGCAAAGATGGTACGCTGCGCCCTGTAAGTGACTACCCTATGTCTACTCCCACGGTGTGGGAAGATGAGTCAAAAAAGGTGTTACCTCGCCTAGACCAGCAGCTGCCAAAACAGTCGGTCGCGAACTGGCAGCGTCCGCCTGTGCCTGATCCCAAGAAGTGGGAACGGTAGTTTATTAGTCAGCCTCAGCTATCCAAAAAATGTTCCGAAGCGGCAGCGCGAACCCGGGCAAAACGCTGCTGGCATCCAGCGATTCATCGCCGGAGAGCAGCTGCTTCAAGCGTCTACACTACGTGCGTCCCAAAACAAACATCGCAGCGGTCGCCGACAATGCAGCGCAACGATCTCTCTTCCCCTGCGCGTTTTCTACGGCTACACTTAGTATGTAACCTGTTCTCTTGGTTTTCCTCTTGCTGGTCGATATCACGCGCTTTGGTGATGCCTCCTACCATCCATATTTCATTGTTCAATCAGGTAGTTGTGAGGTCGCCAGTCGATGGTCGTGAGCCAGACCGATCCCTTTGATATTTTCTCCCTTGAGGCGCGGGGAAATCATGCGTTGTATGCGCGTATGCGGCGCGAAGACCCGATCCATCGGGCGCTTGATCCGCGGACGGGCGCGGCGGTGTGGTTTCTCACGCGCTATGACGACTGTGTCACATTTATGAAAGACAAGCGCTTCGGCAAAGTGCCGCGGAGCGCCGCCGAACCAGCGTCCGCCCACGCGATGCAGACGGCCATCAACCGGCATATGCTCAATCTGGATGAACCTGATCACACGCGCTTGAAGTCGCTGGTGCATCTGGTGTTTACGCCGGGGCGAGTGCGCGATTTGCGCTCCCGCTTGCAGGCGATTGCCGAGGAGTTGCTAACGACCATTGATCGGGAAGTCGCAGAGGGTGACGAATTTGATCTCGCGGCACACTACGGCGAAGTGTTCCCGCTGCTCTCCATCATGGAGATGCTGGGACTGCCCGCGGCGGATTACCCTAAGTTCCGACGCTGGACCAAGACCGTGCTGCTGCTGTCTGAGGAGACTTCCACCGAAACGGCGATCCTCGAATTGTCGCATTACCTGAATCAGCAAATTGATGCGCGGCGCACGCACGCCAACGCTCCGGATGACTTGCTGACGGGACTCATTTTCGCGGAAGCGGCGGGTGATCGACTGAGCCGCGAAGAACTGCTGTCGATGGTGTTTCTGCTGTTTGCAGCCGGATACGAAACTGTCGCGAATTTCATCAACAGCAGCATGTTGACGCTGCTCAATAACCTCGATCAGATGCGCTTATTGCGGGATAACCTTGACGATCCGGTGCTGGTAAGTTCGGCTGTCGAAGAACTGCTGCGCTACAACAGCCCGTCATATATGACGCTGCCGAGCTGGGCGTTTGAGGATGTCGTGCTGGGCGGCAAGCAGATTCGCTGTGGAGACAGCGTCCATGCGGTGCTGCATGCTGCCAATCGTGATCCCGCGGTCTTTGACCACCCCAACGTCTTTGCTATTTCGCGCCAGCCCAACAAACATCTCGCCTTCAGTCTGGGCATCCATTATTGTCTGGGCGCACCCTTGGCGCGTCTGGAAGGCGAAATCGCCCTAACCACACTGCTGCGCTGGTTACCTGATTGGTGAGGCACTTTGTCACGGGGAGCATCTGTCCCAGGCGAAATTATACGGCTGGGACGGGTGTCACCGTCGGCAGTTCGATGCGGAACACGCTGCCCACGCCGACCTGACTGGTCACGCTGAGGGTGCCGCCGTGCAGTTCGATGATCCGCTTGGCAATCGGTAACCCGAGCCCGAATCCCGATGAGGTGTGGGCGTCATCCGTGCGGAAGAAACGGTAGAAGATGTGGGGTAAATCTTCTTCGGCGATGCCACAGCCGGTATCACCGACCTCAATCACCAGTTCTTCGCCGTGCTGCTTGGTGGTCACGGTGATTCTTCCCCCATCCGGCGTGAAGCGCACAGCGTTGTCCAGCAGTTGGCGCAGCGCTTCCAGCAGATGATCGGGGTCCACCTGTGTCAGTTCGAGCGATGGCGCTAAGTGCACGTCCCAGTGCAGCGGCTTGGCGGTCAAGCGCGCGGTGATGAGCACCTGATTGACGAGTTGGTTCACGTTGACGGCTTGGCGCTGCAGTTCGATGCCACTATCCAGCGATGCGAGGACGACCAGCATATCGATCAGCCGCACCATGTGATTCACGGCCAGTTCGATCTGTTCCACCTTAGCCCGACGCCGTGCGGCATCGTCGGTGCGACTCATCAAATACAGGCTGGTGCGAATGACGGAGAGTGGCGTGCGAAATTCGTGCGATGCATCGCGCATAAAGTGCGTCAGTATATTCACCCGCTCGCGCTCCAGCCGCAGTTCAAATTCTTGCTGCTGCGCGTGTTTCCGCTCCGTCATATCGCTGGCGCGAACCAGCAGCAGATCGTTGTCGCCCAAGCGCGTGTATTGAATGTGCATATCCAGCCACATCAATTGGTTGTTTTTGTCGCGCCCCATCCATTCAAAGACCTGCGGGCCTTCAGTACGCGCCTTTTCGAACCACTGGAGCGCGTGTTTAGTGGTGAACGGCTCGATCCCCGTATTGAACTGGTTGAGGTCGCGGCTGCCGACCATTTCCTCCCGGCTATAGAGGTAGAGGGCGGAGGCGCGCGCGTTGGTGTCGCGAATGACCCCGGTGTGCGCGTCACAGATGAAAATGGCATCGGTCGAGGCGTCGAAAATCGCTTGGAAATAGTTCAGGCTTTGCCGGAGCTCGCGCTCCATCCGTTTTTCTTCCGTGATGTCCGACAGCGCCACGACCTGTCCCTGACAGCGCTGGTGTCCGTCGAGCAGGGGCGAAATGGCGACCCGTAACGTGAAGTGCTTGGCATTGTTCGCGATGCCATCGAGGATGACGTTCGGTGTCGGGCCGCTGGCGACCCAGCGGTGCCAGTCCACCAGAACCATCTGAATCGGCTTCCCGATCAGGTGATCGATCTGGGTTCCCTTCAGCTCACTCAAAAGCTTGAGCGCCGCAGCGTTCGCATCGACAATGCGCTGCTGCCGATCAATGACGAGGAAACCCGAGCTCATCTGGTCGACGACCTGGCCACGCGCTACAGGTACAAGATCGAGCAGACCAGTTTGGTAGAGGCTGTAAGTGAGGATGAGCCCGGTGAGCGTAAACGAGAGCGGCGTAAGATCCAGCCCCGGCAGCGGATTGAGCCCGGCGAAGGTGATGATGTTGGAGATCAAGGGCAGGAGCCCTGCGAACAGTACAAGTGCGGCTTGCCAGCGAAACACCCGTTGAGCGCGCAGCAGCGCCTGAAACAGCCAAACCGCGCTAATCAACAGCAAGCCGTACGAGTAGACAACATGCAGCCAGAACCACGGACCACCGTCGAGAATCGTCGCGGAGTCGGCGGCTTGTTTCCCGGCGAAGAATAAGCCGTGCCACGGATCAGTCCAGAGGAGAAGCAGCGTGAGCGCCGGTTCCACGGTCAGCAACAGTAAGCGGCGGCCATGAATCAAGGTCTGGCGACCTGTGTAATAGAGCGTAAAGGCGAAGAACGCGCCGGGGACGACCACGACTCCAAAATAGGTTGCATCGAGCCAGAACAATCGGGTAGGCGAGGCTGGTGTCGCCCAATAGATGGCATATGTGAGAGCCCATATGGACATTCCCAAAGTAAAACTGAAGACGGCATACGCGCCGGGCGTTGAGCGATGTTTCCAGATCAAGGATGCAGTGTAAGCCGAGACACCGGAGGCCAGCAGGAGCAGCAGAAAGTAGTAGTGCGCTTGATCAAGCATGATTACTCGGAAAATGCACGGGTTGTGAGTCTTGGCTCCGCGGCTCTACAGCGATCAGCAGCGAGAACAGCTTCATCATACGTTGAACTCAGCCTTACAAACCGTAAAGCTCGTGTAATATCGGATAACCTACTGATGATTTGAGCGGCGGAACGGGCTTAAGGTCGGTTATCCGTGCAGGGGACAAAAGAGCCCGCACTGCGTCAGATTCCGCCGCTATTGCGGGATTGAGCGAACGTGAGCTATGGATCACACTGCTCTGACCCCACCCCTCTCCGAATTCAGGTGGAGGCAGAAGAATCGCGTCAATTTGCCGCGCGCCTCTAGCGTAGAACACGACTTATTGGTTTATAGCGCTGTTCACCGACGACAAAGCCGCTTGCTGCTGCTCGGCCTGCTGCATGACCAACGCCGCGTGCAGCGATACCCAGCGATGAATGTCCTGCCGATCACCGGAGATTCGCCATGTGCGCGATTGGAACGGATTATTCCCGCGCCAACGACCATCGGGCTGGCGCTGCGCGTCCAACCACGCGAGTGCGCGGTGTGCGCCAGGGTGGGCGAGCGCGTTCAACTCGCCGAGCACGCGCAGCACGAACAACACATCCGCCTGATAGAACGTCGGGAAGCTGAGTTTGCCCCACAGTGCATGCACGCCGCCACGCGACGGATACCGCCCGGCTGGCAGGTCGTGCTCGGAGCTCAGCAGGAAGCCTACGGCGTGATCGATGGCGCGCTGAACACTCGCGGAGCGCTGCGGCAGCGCGGCCAAGCCCCACAGTGCGCGCGCCGCGCCCCAGGCGCACGGCAGGTAATCGTTGATGTGACATTTGCACTGCCCCGCGGTCAAGTTGCGCGCCACATACTCGCCAATGCGGGTCACACGCGGATCATCTGCCAGCCCGCAGTACGCCGCATAGCGCAGCAGGTTGCCCCACAGACAGGTGAAGCCGAACACTTCCGGGCTCGGCACCGTTTTGTCGAATTGCCCCTCCAGCATGTGATTGTGCTCGGTCGCTGCCAGCATAAACTCCAGCCCGCGCCGCAGATGATCGTCGCTTGGATCGGCGGCTAACTCGGTCAGCACGATCATGCTCCAATGCGTGCCGATGTATTTGGTCCCGTACATGCGGGCATCGCTGACCCAATGCCCGGCAGGCGTCTGTTTGCTCAAAATGAGGGGGATCGGCCCGGTGGTGCGCATCTGTTCGCGCGTAGTCTGCACGTCGCTGTGGCTTTCGGCATAGCCGAGTAGACGACGATAGGTGAGGTAACGCAGCGACGGGGTGGGACTTGCGAGTAACCAGCTAGTCAGGCTCTCCATCAGGGCATCTCCTTGTCAGCTAACTACTGATCTCAGTATAGCAGAATCAGATGCGCGCTCGACGTCTCTGGCGTGGCGTAATGTTAGGTGTTACACGTTAGTACCGTGTAAGGCAAGCCAGCTACGCTCTGGAGAATACAGCAAGGAGCAGCTCGCAGTGCGCAGAGTGTTAGGCGGTTTTCTCAAGTTAATCACGGTGCTGGTTCTCGTCGGCGTGATCGTCGTGAGCATCAGGGGCGGGTCACAGACGGGTGATCCTGTCGTGGTCGCCACCGCGTCGCCGATCTTGGCGACGGCGACGCTGAGTCTGGTCGATCTGCGGCAGCCAACCCGGGAGCTGCTAACCGTTGAAGCCGGCGTGGTGCCCGTGGCCGTTGACATTACCAAGCTTACATTGGCAACGAGCACGCCGATCCCCATCTACACGCGCCCGATCACGCGCTTGGTGACGCTGACCCCCACGCTGACGAATACGCGCATCCGCCCCTCATCCACGGCGACGCTCGAACCGACGCAGGTGCAGCCCACCTCACAGCCACCCGAGCCGACGACTGCGCCGACCAATCAACCGCCGCCGCCCACGAATACGCCTGTGCCGCCGACGGCTGTCCCGCCGACCGCCATGCCGATTCCACCTAGCCCAGTCCCCTCGACCAGTACGCCCATTCCGCCAACCGCGGTGCCGCCGACGAACACGCCACCCCCGACGCCTGTCCCCCCCACGGAGACACCTGTGCCGACAGCGACTAATCCGCCGCTGCTGCCCCCGATCCTCGAGACACTGCTCCCGCCGCTCTTCTCACCGCCAGAGGAACCCACGGAGGAAGCGTGCAGTGACTGTGCAGGTGACTGAGTGGCTGCTGGTCGTCGCCTGCCGCGCCCGATCAGCGCCTTGACCTTGAATCACCAAGAGCGCAGCGAGTTCTGACTCGCTGCGCTCTTGGCTATAGCTGTTTAGGTTGTGGTCTTCAGGTTGATCGCGGTTACTGCGCCCAGCGCACAATGCGCAGTTGGAACGGGCTCGGCAGCGACCCGTGCTTGGGCAGCACGCGCACCGACAGGCCACGCTGACCGCTGTTCTCATACGTCACCTTCGTGCTGAAGGTGTACGCACCGTCGACGGCTTCCGCCGTGTTCAGGTTCATCGGCACGGCCTGCCCATCGTCGCTGATGTCGCCGCGTGTGCCGAGCTTGCCATAGTACAGCTCGACCTGGACATCGTCGGGCGTGAGCTGACCGAGATGCACGACCGCCGTCACGCCGAGTTCCGTGCCCACGCGCAGCGTCTTTTCCGACACGCGCACATCGCGCACATACACGCCGCGCCACGCCTCGTACAGCCGACCCTTCCATGTTGCGAATTCCAGACCCTCTTCGATGTTCTTGCCCGTCAGACTGCGCGCCCGGTCGTAGCAGGGCATGTACATCTGATCCGTGTATTCCTGCACCATGCGATGTGTGTTGAAGTACGGCGCGAGGACTTGCAGGCCGGTCTTCACCTTGTTGATCCACCCGCGCGGCACATTGTCACGCCCGCGCTCGTAGAACGTCGGGATGATGTCTTTTTCGAAGATTTCGTAGAGCGCCTGACTCTCGACAAAATCCTGATGATCCCATTCGTATTCCGGATATTCTTCGCCCGCGCCAATCGCCCAACCGACGCTCGGTTCGTAGCCTTCATCCCACCAACCGTCGAGGATCGAGCAGTTGAGGCCGCCGTTGTAGATGACCTTCATGCCGCTCGTGCCGCTGGCTTCCTTCGGGCGGCGCGGGTTGTTCAGCCACACGTCGACGCCCTGCACGAGATAGCGCGCGATGTGCATATCGTAGTCTTCGAGGAAGACGATCTTGTGGCGGAAGTCTTCCTGCCGCGCCGTGCGCGCGATCTGGCGGATGAGGTCTTTGCCGCCCGTGTCATGCGGATGCGCCTTGCCCGCGAAAATGAACTGCACCGGGCGTTCCGGGTTGTTGAGAATGGCCTTCAAGCGTTCCGGATCACGGAACAGCAGCGTCGCGCGTTTGTAAGTGGCGAAACGGCGCGCAAAACCGATAGTCAGCGCATCCGGATCGAGCACTTCTTCCGCCGTTTCGATCTCGTGCTGCGCCGCGCCGCGATTCTGCAACTGCGCGCGCAGACGACGGCGCGTGAACGCGACCAAGCGTTCGCGGCGGCGTTCGTGCGTGCGCCACAATTCTGCATCGGGGATCGAGTCGACGGTGCGCCACACGTTCACGTCCGATGGCGCGTCGCGCCACGCCGGATCGAGGTAGCGATCAAAGAGCTGTTCCATGTCGCGGCTCATCCACGTCTGCACGTGAATGCCATTGGTGATCGCGCCGATCGGAATTTCATGTTCGGGGATTTCCGGGTACATCCACTGCCACAGCTTGCGCGACACCACGCCGTGCAGCTTGGCGACGCCGTTCGCGCCCGACGACGTGTTGAGCGCCAGCACCGCCATCGAGAACAGCTCGTAATCGCCCATGTTTTCGCGCCCCAGATCGATGAACTGGTTGCGATTCAGGCCGAGGTCCCGGTAGTAATCGGTGAAATGCTCGTCGATCAAATCGAAGCCGAAACGTTCGAGACCGGCGGGGACGGGCGTGTGCGTGGTGAACAGATTTGCGGCGGCGGTGATGTCTTTCGCCTGCCAGAAATTGACATTGTTTTCGCGCATGAAAATGCGAATGCGTTCCAGCGCCAAAAACGCCGAATGCGGCTCATTCATGTGGCAGACAGTCGGGCGCAGATTCAACGCTTCGAGCGCGCGAATGCCGCCGATCCCCATGAGGATTTCCTGCCGAATGCGCGTGCGCCGATCTCCACCGTACAGGCGATCCGTCAAATTGCGATCTTCTTCGGCGGGGTTTTCCGGAATGTTCGAATCCAGCAGGAAGAGCGGCACGCGCCCCACCTGCACGCGCCAGATTTGCGCGAACAATTGACGCCCCGGCATCGGCACGCTGATGCGCAGCGGATTGCCCTCGGCGTCGCGTTCGAGCGTCACCGGCAAATTCGAATAATCATTGATCGGGTAGGTTTCCTGCTGATACCCATCCGCGTTCAGATACTGGTGAAAATAGCCCTCTTGATAGAGCAGGCCGACGCCGACCATCGGCAGGCCGAGATCGCTGGCGCTTTTCAGGTGATCGCCGCTTAGCACGCCGAGGCCGCCCGAGTAATTTTGCAAACATTCGGTGAGGCCAAATTCCGTCGAAAAGTACGCCAAATACGGCTTATCTGATTTGGCATAGTGGCGTAAAAACCACGTATCATGCCCGATCATATAATCATCAAAACTGCTCAACACTTGCCGGAAATGCGTCATAAACGCCGGGTCGTCACACAGACCTTCGAGGCGATTCTGATCCATCAAGCCGAGCATGTACACCGGATTATGACCCGTGGATTCCCACAGATCCCGATCCATACGGCGGAACAAGGCGATCGTTTCGTGATCCCACGACCACCGCAGGTTATAGGCCAGTTCACGGAGGCGTTCCAACGTTTTCGGCAAGTTGGGAACGACGCTCACTGTTGCAATGGGTTTGACCATGTTGAAGTTCATCTCCAGATTCATCAATGCGCAAACGGGCGAATTTGTTGCGTGCGCAACCGTTCGCTGTGTTTACGATAACGCATTTTGCCAAAAAGCGGAAATGAATTACCGCCAAAAGTTGGATGTTTTTCGTACCAATCTCGTTTATTTTTGCAAATAGGAAGTTGACAAAATTTTAGTTGTGTTACAATGCGGGGTGCAAGTACCTGCGTTCACAAAGTAAGGGGATTCGTTGGGTATGCTCAAGAAGCAGTATCTGAAGACTAAGAACGTCTGCAAAGTGACGTTTTCACTGCCCGCAGCAGTACAGGGTGAAACGGTTTTCCTGGTTGGCGACTTCAACAACTGGGACGAAAAAGCGACGCCGATGAAGCGGCAAAAAGACGGCAGCTTTACCACCGTGCTGGAACTCGAAAAGGGGCGGGAATATCAGTTCCGCTATCTGGTCAATGGGACAGAATGGCACAATGATTGGGAAGCTGATCGTTATGTGCCGAATCCCTTTAGCGGCGATAATTCGGTCGTAGTCACTGAAGGCGACGCAGCGCCGGCAGCCGAAGCCTCGGCGGAAGCGAAGCCGAAGCGCGCCACCAAGCCGAGAACGCCGAAGACTCCAACCACCAAGACCAAGACCACCGGCAGCAAGTCCAAAGCCAAGACTCAACAGTCGAGCTAAGTCAATTTGATCGTTTGAGCGCAGAGAACGTATGGACGACATTCGCGTCGTCCAATGCAGGTGCAGCGTAAGGGCGGGGATAACCTCGTCCTTTTTTATTGCCGCAATTTCGCAAATTTTCGGCCTGCGAATCTGTTTTTTGTGGGGCGCGATTCAGCGCGTTTACCACGTCCAAACCTGACTAGGAAAAACGAAGTCGTTACCGCACCCTCCCGATTTTTGCCGCATGCGCATAATCGATCAATTCCGGCGAAAGCGCCGAGTTTTCGGCTAGAAAGCTGTCAATAATCGTGGCAACTCGCGCTGGATATTGATACTGCCAATGCCCCAATCCATGCAGCGCACTTGCACGACAAGCCAGAGAATCGATTTTCAGAGTTGCTTCCATGATGTCGATAAAACAGTGGTTGATTTCTTCGCCATGCGGTTCATTGGCACGACCAAGCACTGGCAATACATCCCACCACATGTAGCAAACGTGGTTTAAGGGGTTTTCACCCGGCAAATCATCAATGTGCATCAGGTGTGGGGGACACCGAACAGCAAAAACCTGTTCGAACAAGGAGCGAAACGAAGCTACGCAGCGCTTTCGTACCTCCCACGGAATATCGTTGTCCACAAGCAATAACGTATCTTCGGAAGCGTGCGACACCAGATAGTACAAACCTAGGTCAAGCTCAGCGTTTGAAAAAGGCGAAAGGATCGAACCGGCATTTTCGAATGCATGGGTGATATACGTTAATGTGTCTACAGGCGACACATAGCCCTCGCCAAAATTGGGGAGCATCTCGTTGCTATTTCCACGAGACATCTCCTTGAAAATCGCGGTGAGCCAATCTGCAAAAGAGAGCGTAGTAGCATTTTCACCCATAGTAATCTCTGTTTGCCTTGCTACGAACGGCTGGGCGCGAAACTTTCTGTGATGCGTACGGTTTTGGCGCAGCGGACGCGATTCAGCGCGTCCCTACGAAGTCACGGCGTCCCGTTTGCGCCGCTTAAGTCTCGTTTGCGGTGACGACAACCACAAGGGAATCAAAGGGGGCGCACATGGTGTGCGCCCGTCTCATTGCAATTCGCGCGAATCTACTTCTTCTTATAGCCGAGTTTCGTGCCATTCGGGACGATTTTATCAGGGTACGCCGCGAAATCTTCGAGGCGTAAATCCGTGCCCAAAATCGTGCTGTGCCCGACTGTATAGCCCGCCGGAACATGCGCGTTTTTGCCGATGCACGAAATGCCGAGTTCGCCCATTGGCGGAATCGCGCCGACGCGCGCGTTATGCCCGACGACCGCGATCTTGTCGATGATGCAGCGTTCGACCACCGCGCCCGCTTCGATGTACGTATCGGTCAAAATCACCGATTCGCGCACCACCGCATTCGGCCCGATGAACACGCCGGGGGAGAGCACCGAACGTTCGACCACCGCGCCTTCCGCGATCACCGAACCGTCGGTGATCAGGCTGTCTTTGATGACCGCGCCCGTCGCAATCTGCACCGGGGGACGTTCTTCCGACTTGGTGTGGATGATCCACGTGCGGTCGTTCAGGTTGATTGACGGCGGGCTGGCGAGCAGATCCATGTGCGCTTCCCAGTACGCTTCAATCGTCCCCACGTCGATCCAGTAGCCGCCGTACGGATACGCATAGACCGACATGTTTTCGGCCACCATGCGCGGCAGAATGTCTTTGCCGAAGTCATGGTTGGTGTCCATGCCGTGATCTTCTTTGAGCAGGCGTTCCAGCACGGAATAGGTGAACACGTACACGCCCATGTTCGCCAGATTGCCGGGGGGATTCGCCGGCTTCTCGATGAACGAGCGCACGCTGTAATCGTCGTTGATGTCGACGATACCGTAGCGACTCGCTTCATCCAGCGGCACGGTGATCGTGCAGATCGTCGCGTCCGCTTTCTTGTCGCGGTGATACTGGATCAGCACATCGTAATCCATTTCATAGATGTGATCACCGGAGAGGAGCAGCACGTAATCGGGACGACCACGGCGCACAAAGTTCAGGTTCTGCGTCACCGCGTCCGCTGTGCCCACATACCAATCGGTGTCGTAGCGCCCTTTGTACGGCTGCAAAATCTGCACGCCGCCCGTGAACGAGCGATCGAGATCCCACGGACGCCCGCGCTCGATGTGATCATTCAGGCTGTGCGGCCGGTACTGGGTGAGGATCAACACGTCGAAAATGCCGGAATTGACGCAGTTGCTCAACGTGAAGTCGATGATGCGATACTTGCCTGCGAATGGAACCGCGGGTTTGGCGCGCTTCTGTGTGAGCGTCGCCAACCGCGTACCTTCACCGCCTGCGAGGATGACTGCCTTGACCTTCATGGATGGACGCCTCCAAATAACCCCTATTTAAGCCATATTTTGCCGCAGCGCGGCGGTATAACCTAGTGAAAGAACAAACCTCACCCCTAGACTGGGATGGTTGTTGCTGTAGGGACAGGGCATTGGGTGTCTAGAACCCCCTCACCCCCAACCCCTCTCCCACGCAAGCGGGGAGAGGGGAGACGTTGCGAGTGCTGTTTGCTCCCCTCCCTGAATTCGGGGAGGGGTCGGGGGGGGGTCGGAATCTGACGTTATTCGACACGCTCATGTCTTGCCCCTCCACCCGGATGTCGGTTACTTGTGCCGATCCTGAATCCAGCCGTAGAGGCGGCTGTATTCGCGGGCGCTCTTGTCCCAACTGAAATCGACACGCATCGCGCGATCCTGCATGCGCCGCCACGCGTTTTTGCGATTGCGATACGTCCACAGCGCCCAATCGAGCGTGCCGACGACGGCCTGCGGTTCTTCCCAGTTGAACACAAAGCCCGTGCCGAAATCCGCTTCGCCGTCATCATAGTTCATGACGGTGTCGGCTAGACCGCCGGTTTCGCGCACGAGCGGCAGCGCGCCGTAACGCATGGCGATCATCTGACCGATGCCGCACGGCTCGAAGTGGCTCGGCATGAGGAAAATGTCGCAGCCGGAATAAATGCGCTGGGCGACGGTCGCGTTATAGCCGAGGAAGCATTTCGCCTTCCAGTGGAAATCCGCACCGAGGCGGAAGAACATCTCGTTGTATTCGGGTTCGCCGGAGCCCAAACCGATAAACTGCACGTCGTGCTTGGCGAGGACGGTGCGTAGCGCGGGCAGCGCGAGGTCCAGCCCTTTTTGCTGCACCAGCCGCGTGACCATGCCGATCACGGGAATGTCGTCGTCGACGGGCAGGTTCGCTTCTGCCTGGAGTTGGCGTTTGTTCGGTAGGCGATTTTCGACGAAATCGTCGGCGCTGTAATTCGATTCGAGCAGCGGATCAGTCGCCGGATTCCACTGGTTCATGTCCAGCCCATTGAGAATGCCGCGCACATCGGTCAAGCGGTTGCGGATCAGATCCTGCAGGCCGAAGCCGGCGTTCGGATACTGGATCTCGACGGCGTAGCGCGGGCTAACCGAGGTGATCATGTCCGAGTACGCCAGCGCGATCGCCAGCATGTTGTCGCTCAGGCCGCGGGCTTGCAGTTCGGGGTGATCGCGACCGGGAATGCCCTGTTCCCACGCCCACCCGCCGATATGTTCGCCTTGATACTGCATGTTGTGGATGGTGACCATCGAACCGACGTGACCCCAGCCCCACTCACTCCGCTTCTGGCTGAGGAGGAACGGCACGAGTCCCGTGTGCCAGTCGTGGACGTGGAAGATATCCGGGAACCAGCCTTGCTGATCGCGCAGTGCTGCCGCCGCGTCGAGCGCCGCCTGACAGAAGAACATGAAGCGCGGCACGTCGTAATCCCAGTTGGAGTAGACGGTCGCTTCCTGCCCGAAGTAGGGGAGCGCGCGCACAAAGTAGATCGGGACGCCCTTGTGCGTCGCCGTGTAGAGATCGACATGGATCGTGCCCGTGCGGCGGTGCACATCGAAGGAGAGGAGATAGCTGATGCCCCAGCGGGCTTGATCGATGAACGCATACAGCGGCATGATGACGCGCGCGTCGACTCCGTTGGCGCGCAGCGCGACCGGGAGCGACCCGGCCACATCCGCTAGACCGCCGACCTTGGCGTAGGGATCTGCTTCTGCTGTGACGAACAAGACGTTCATAAGGACTCCTAGCGGAACCAGCGGTAATCAATATCTGCGAAAATTTTATCCAATTCCCAGTATTCCTGCGCGGCGTCGACGTTCGGATGGCCCGCTTCGAGGCTGGTCGCCAGCTTTTCGAAGCGTTCGATGTGCTGACTGAAGCGCCGGATCGCATATTCGCGTGCCTGCCCGGTCGTCACCAGGAACGACCAATCGGAGCTTTGCACGAGCAGCGCTTCACGCGCCGCCTGATTCAACACCTGCAGCGCCTGATCATCCGGCGCGTTGAAGTTGGTCGCCAGCACTTCCATGCGCTCTTCGACTTCATGAATCGGCGACCACATCCAGTGTGTTTCGGTGTTATCCCACACGAAATGCGTGCCGCCCGCGCCCCAACTGCTCTCCGGCAGATCGAGCACGTTTTCCGGCGGGTGCTGCTCGATGAACTGGCTGGCGCTCGTCAGTTCAACCTCCGGGTGCTGATTCAAATGGCGAATCACTTTGCCGAGCCAGTTCACGCCCTCGTACCACCAGTGACCGAACAGCTCGGTGTCGTAATTGGCGGCGACGAGGCCGAACTTGCCCGTCTGGTTGTGATACTGGCGCAGTTGATCGCCCACCAGATGCGCAAAGTGTTCCGCGTGCTGCTCGACTTTATATTCAGCCCAATCAGGATGATAGAAATCTTTGTCGCCAAGTTCAACTTTTGCCCCGGTGATGCGCCAGTACTGCAGGCCGCTCGTCCCGGCTTTCTTGTGGAATTCGCGATAGTCGAAGTCGCCGGGGTAGCCATACTGCGCGCTCCACACCTGTTCGCCGACCTTGTGGTTGCGCCCGATCACCGCGACGCCGCTGTGACTCGGCGCGTTCGGGTAGTTGGTCGTGTCGCTCACGTAGTAAGGCTGGAAGGTCGTCGCGGGCTTTTTGCTGGTGCTGAACTGGTCGGTGAGCGGGATGACATAGCGCCGCTTGATCGCGCCGTAGGGGCCGATCACATCGCCTGCCGCCACGCCGACCGGGCTGCCGCCCGTGATGGTGTGCGTTTCGCTGAAGAACGTGCGCAGATCGTTTTCCGCGAGGATGGTCTCCAACCCCGCGCGTTTGCGCCCCGTCTCGGTGATGTAAGCCGGACGGTAGGCGCATTCGGGCAGCCACACGGCGCGCGGACGCTGCCCGAACATGCGCTCGTAGCTGCGAATGCCCGTCTTGACCTGCGCGCGCACACTGCTGTCGCGGCTGAGCAGGGGCAGATAACTGTGCGTTGCCGCGCTGGTGATGATTTCGATGCAGCCCGCTTCCTGCAAGCGGCGGAACGCGCCGATCAGGTCACGGTTGAAGCGCTCGTTGAACGATTTGCGTGTGTGTTCGTGAACGTCCCGGTACCATTCCGCCAGATAGCGCAGATGCCCGTTATCCGTGCCGGGCATGAGAAAGTAATCGACGTCGCGTTTGGCCGCCTCAATGCGCTGGGCGAGGTACTGGTCAAAGTGTTCGAGGACGTCGGGATCGGCGAGCTGCTCGGTGAGGACGGGGGTAAGTCCAATGGTGATCGAATAGGGGACGCCCTCCTCTTTCAGGTCATACAGCATGTTGAGCAGGGGGATATAGGTTTCGTTCGCCGCTTCATGAATCCACTCTTCCCCGTGAGGCCAGCGGCCCGCCAGCCGCGCATAGGGAAGATGGCTGTGCAACACGAACGTAAATGCGCCCAATGCGGTCACAAACAACTCTCCTCAGGGCAAATTCATTTGTTGTCCGCATTGTAACGTTGGAGAAGGGAGAGGCGCAAATTACGAAACGGGATTGCGGATGAACGTCACAGGGTTTTTGGGGTGGTTTGTGCGGGGAGACTACCCCTGCCTAAACGCTATCGATAAACTGCTATTGATAACACAAATTGTTGATCATAAAATCCTGAACTGCCTATAATGATCTTGGAGTTAAATTAGGAGTCCAAGATTATGCGGAATGCTCGGCGGGTGGCCGTTGGCCTGCTGGTTTTGATCACGTGCACCACGATCCCCGCGCTCGCTCAGGCGGACACCTGTACCAATATTGTCGATCAAGCGCTGGTGGTCACGGGCGCGAACTGCGCAGCAGTGGGGCGCAACGAAGTCTGCTACGGCAACGTGCAGCTCGTCGCCGAACCCCAAGCCGACGTGACTGACTTTGTTTTTGCTGCGCCGGGGGATGTGGCTGCGCTGGAAGCGGTGCGCACACTGAACCTGAGTTCGCGCCTCGAAGACAGCGAGGAATGGGGCATTGCGCTGATGCGGGTGCAAGCCGATGTGCCCGATGCGCTGCCCGGCGAAAACCTCACGCTGGTGTTGTTTGGCGAGGTCGAGGTGGAAAACGCCGCCGAGGCTGAAGCCAACCCGATGCAGGCGTTCTTTTTCGAAACCGGGCTGCGCGGCACGCAGTGCACCGCAGCGCCGGACAGCGGCATCCTCGTGCAGACGCCGGACGGCTATGACGAGATTTCGTTCACGGCGAACGACGTGGACATTCGCCTCGGTTCGACCGCGTTCTTACAAGGCGAGGCCGAGGCGGAGATGATCGTCAGTGTGGTCGAAGGGCAGGCGACGGTCACCGCGCAGGGGGTCACGGTGGTGGTGCCCGCGGGCAGCCGCACGCGCATCCCGCTCGACAGCGACCGCCGCGCCTCGGGGCCGCCCAGCCCGCCCGAACCCTACGCCTTCGAGCGGATGTCGCTGCTGCCCATCAGCCTGCTGCCGCGCACCATCACGATTGCAGAGCCCATTGACGCCACGCCCGAGCCGCCATCGGGTGGTGGCCTGATTCCCGCCGCGGGCGAATACCAGTGGCAGTGGGTGAGAGCCGAAGCCAGCTCCGCCGGCTGCCCGGATGGGACGCTCGAATTCGTCGTGCGGACGTTCGCCGATCCGCCCCCATTCCGCTTGCCGGGTGATGAGTTTGATATGGTGATTTTGGGGACGGCCGCCTTTAGCAGCAACGCGCCGCCTCCGCCCGACGCTGTCAGCACCAACCCGGAACCGGGCGTCTACAGGATGGATTTTGAAGATGCAGGTGGGGTTGGTCACTACGAAGTGCAGGTGATCGATGCGAATTCGATGGAAGGCACGATGACATACACCTCGCAGGGATGTGCGATCACGCTTCCCTTTACCGCGGCACGAGTGGGTGACTAACGGTTAGGCTTGAGAATCGATGGGGCGCACATACGTGCGCCCCGTTGATTTCATTCCAGGTTGATCTCAACGTATTTTGGCTGATTTGTAACGGAGATGACCAGCGCCCTCCGAAAAGCCGACGAGTCGTCTACGTCAGAAAGTCTGAGCCTATAATCGAGAGAAAGACTGTCTTTCGAGGGAGGCTCAGCATGAAACGCGTGATTGTACTCTTTTGGGCACTGCTGATGGCAATACAGATTCATGCTCAGGAGGTCAATACTCCTTACATTCCCCCGCAGGTCATGGAATTAGGACGAGGAACGGCGAATACACTCGACTGGCATCCGAGCGGCAGCGTGTTAGCGGTTGGCGGCACGCGCGGACTCTGGCTTTACGATGAGATGTTTGCTGATCTGGCGCACTTTCCAGAAGTTGGCGAGGTCATCCGCTTAGCCTGGGCACCCAATGGCGAGATGCTCGCCACCTTTAGCCCCGATAATCAACTTAACGTCTGGCACTTGGAGCGCGATTCCTACCGTCTGCGGCTGGACAGGTCGTGGTCGTTTAACGCGAACGGGACGGCATTTCCATTTCTCGCGTGGGCACCAGACAGCCAAAGATTAGCTATTAACCTTGGAACGGGTGCACAGGTGTTGGATGTCGTGACGGGTGCCGAGCTTCTCAATATCCCCGATCTCGTCTACACGCTGACATGGCGTGATGATGGCTCACAGATTGCAGGCGTGGTCGATCTCGGTACCGAGATCGGTCAGCAAGTTCGCGTATGGGACGCTGCGAGCGGTGCTGTCATAAATACTTACATCAGTTCAGACCCGAATTTATACTGGAGTGATATCCAATGGAGTCCTGATGGCTCAGTACTGGTAGGGATAACCTCCATTCCGGCGGCTCTTTACGTTTGGAGTGTATCAACCGGTGAGTTGCTCAATGACGCCGAGGAATTCGCGTCTGAATTTGGTGCCTATTTCGATATGTGGTGGAGCGATAACGGACAGGAATTGGTCACCGTTTCACGTTCTGTTTCAAGCTACCGGGCGGACAGCATACTCGACGCGTGGAATACAGCCAGTTGGATGCCGAATGATCACGGCTATCTGGAGGGCACAGCCCGTTACGTGGCAAAACGTCCAGATGTGAACGAATGGGCGGTACTGACATGGGACAGCCAAATTATGCTGTGGGCAATTCATGGGGCTGAACCACTGCGAAGCAACTCTACTCATGCACAAACGGCTCGGCTACTGGCGTGGTCTCCTGACAATCAGCGTCTTGCGTCTGCCACACCATTGGGCGGATCAGTCTACATCTGGGATGTGGCAACCCCCGATCAAGTAGAGGCACACGTTGCGACAGTACCGTACGTGGGTTGGAACTTGGATGAGCTGCGTTGGAGTGCCAACAGCGAGGTGTTGATAGGCTTTCAGACAATTCCCGAGATCACAGCCCCGGGCACTATCCCAACTGAATTCATTGTGGAATGGAATGCCCAAACTGGTGAATACATGGGCACCATTCACGAAACGCCGGGCTATGTTGCTTCGGATGGCTCGGGCGATTATTTGCCAGTTTATACGTGGAACAATGATTTTACGCGGGTTGTTACGACTGAACTGGCTGATACTCCGGTCACGATTTCCACTGTGCTTACCAATGAAAACGGATTTATGTCACCCGATGAAGTGGTGGGTACGGTCGACATTGAAGGCGATCCCTATAAGCTCGTCTGGAGTCCGGATAGTACGCTGCTGGCCGTCATTAGCCGTGATCCACAGGGCGAAACTTCTGCGGCGGTTTACGAGGCTGAGACAGGTGCTCTGATCAATCGGCTCACGCCGACTTTCGACATGGATCTGTATGATATTTCGTGGAGCCCAGACTGCTCTCTGGTGGCTCTGGTTGGACGCAGAAGTATTGCAGATAGTGGTGAAACGGAATATCGATTAGATATTCAAAAGATCGATCCGGCTCTAGATGAGGCTGTTGATATCAGCACAATATTGGACAGAGACACAACGTTCTATCATGCATGGCAGCCAGCAAGTCACGCTATTGCAGTAACGACTTCTCAAGGGGTTGGTATTTACCCGATTACGTCATTACCAATAGGTATTGCTGCTGCTCCTCTTGCCGTGATACCCGATGTCAAGGCTTTCGCATTAGCATGGAGTCCTGATGGAAGGTGGTTAGCGGGTGGCCACGAAGACGGGACGGTGCGCGTTTGGGACGTTACAGACGTCAGCAGATGATGCAGCGAAGATTCTGAGAAATCAAAAGGGGCGCACATGCGTGCGCCCCCACCATTCATGACAATGTTGTGTCCGTGGCAGCACGAATGTGAAGATGCGCCCTGGTTGTTCGGGCTTTTGGCTTGTAAGTAGCCGCGGTGCACTTTCCTACCGCAGAGGCGCTTTCGGGTTTTGTTCAGCTTGTGAGACGATGGTTGGCTATATACTTAAGGTAATCTGATAGTCAAGAAAGTGCTTTCATTCGGCTGTAGCTGTGACTTTAGAGTGAGTCAAGAGGGTGAAAATGGCCAACAGCGAACTCTTCGACAAGGCATGGGTGCAGCAGCAAATTATCGATAACTCGCCTTCAGGCATGATGTTCCTCGATGCTCTGCAGCCCGAATTCCCCATCATCTACGTCAATCAAGCTTTTGAACGGATAACAGGTTATCCGGCGGCAGAAATAATTGGCAGAAATCCCGGATTTCTATGGGGATTTGATAGTCAGCACGCAGCGTTCGAGGAAGTGTGGCCGGTCTTGCACAGGGGTGAAACCGTCACGGTAGTGGTCCAGAACCATCGCAAAGACGGAAGCTTGTTCTGGAACGAGCTGCATCTAACGCCGATCCACGATCAGCGCGGTACTGTGATCCAGTATCTAGGTACACACACAGATGTCACCCTACGCGAAGAAGAAGTCGAGTATCGAGCCCTGTTTGAGCAATCCAACGATGCCGTCGTCATTTTTGATCTTCATGATCGGGTCAAACGCGCCAATCGCCGAGCCGCTGAAATGACAGGGTATTCGGTAGAAGAGTTGGAAGACATGACCTTTTACACCGTAACGCCAGTAGAACTCCAACAGTCGGTGCTCGCCCTCGCTCAGAACCTTAAGGCGGGCGGCCATATTGCCCCCTTTGAAAGCCGCACGCGGCGCAAAGATGGCAGTCTCGTTGATGTGGAGGTCAACTTTGAGTTGGTGCGCGACGATGAGGGAAATCCACGACACTTTCAGTGCATCGTTCGGGACATCACTGAACGCAAGCGGGCGCTGGAAACAGAGTTTGAGCTTCGTCTTGAAAAGGAGCGAACTCGTCTGCTGACCCGCTTTGTACAGGATGCAGCTCATGAGTTTAGTACGCCGCTTTCAACCCTTCATACCGGCATCTACCTGATATCACGGTCAGAAGACGCGGAGCGGCGGGCTCTCAAAGCCAAACAGATGGAGAGGGAACTCGACCGGATTAATCGGCTGATCGAGTCATTACTGTTATTGATGAAAGTGGAAAGTGCGGAAGCAGCGAACTTCCTGCCCCTGCAGTTAGGCGAACTGGTTCAAGGGCAATGTCAAGTGGTTGCAACCAATTATCCCCTTGGACCAAGCTTGCGTACGCAGATTTCACCACACCTGCCGTCTGTGTTGGGTGATCCGTATCTGGTCGAGCGTGCTTTCTATCAATTGCTAGATAACGCCTACCGCTTCACTCCGGAAGCGGGTTCAGTCACCGTAACTATGTATGGGGGAGACGACCAAATCTGCGTTGAAATCAGCGACACTGGTACGGGGATTGAAGCAGCCGATCTGCCCCATATCTTTGAAACATTTTGGCGACAGGATGCTGTTCATACAACGCCCGGTTTTGGTTTAGGCTTGCCTATCGCCCGCCGGATCGTGGAACAGTTGGGGGGCACGATCACGGTCGAAAGCATACTTGCGCAAGGCTCATGCTTTCGTGTCACGCTCCCGACCATGTCGGAAGCATAAGTCACCGCCTTAAGTTGACGGAAGGCGGACATTTAGGCCAGCCGTCGTATCAGAATCACAGGGGCGCACATCTATGCGCCCCTACACTACAGCCAAACTCAATGTGAAGTCACGCGCGTGGCAGCACCAGCGTGAAAATGCTGCCCTGACCGCCGGGACTGCTGGCGCTCAGGTAGCCGCCGTGCGCCTCAGCAACGCGCCGCGCGATGAACAAGCCTTGCCCCAGCCCACGCGGATCGATCAGTCGCCCGGTGCGCGTCTTCGGCTTACCGCGGTAGAAGCGTTCGAAGATGTGCGGCAGGTCTTCGTCGGAGATGCCGACGCCCGTATCGACCACCTGTACGGCGATATGGTCGCTGTCGGCGAGGCCCGCGGTCACAATGATGTGCCCGCCGCTCTCGTTGTAGGCGATGGCGTTCTGTACGAGGTGCCCGAGCGCCCAGCGCAGGCGCTGATCGTCGCCACGCACACGCAAGCGGGAAACCTGCCGCGCGTTGAACGAAATGTCGAGGTTGGCGCGCCGGACTTCCGGCATCATGCCCGTGACGACGCTCCAGATCAGAGCTTCCAGTCCGACCAGATCGCCGCGAATGCTGAACGCGCCGCTCGTCAGTTCGGAGATGTCGAGCAGTTCGACGATCATCCGGTCGAGGATGTCGACGTTGCGCGTGAGCGTCTCCAGCAGCTTGGGGTTCGGCGCTTTGCCGTCCGCCGTCTGGTTGATGATGACTTCGCTCATGCCCTTGATGACGGCCATCGGCGTGCGCAGTTCGTGCGAGATCGCGGTGATGAAGTGATCCTTGAGCCGATCCGCCAGTTCTTCGCGCGTGACATCGCGCAGCACGATCATTGTGCCGATGCGTTCGCCTGCTTCGTTGGCGACGGCGGCTAACTGCGCGCCGATCACGCGGTTGTTGACCTGCACCCGACGTGGTTCGCTGAGCGGTAGAATCTCCGAGCTGAGTTCGGTCACGCTGCGGTACTCGTTGAAGAGCGTACCGAGTTCCGTCTCCCAGAACGACTTGATCGAGCCGAGGAGTTGGCGGGCGGCCTCGTTGACGAACACGATGCGCCCCTCGTTGTCCTGCATGATCACACCCTGCTGGATGGTCGCAAGGATGCCGCCGAGGCGCTGAATTTCTTCGTCCCGCTGTTTGATGACGAGTTCCCGCGCATCGTTCAGCGCGACGATTTGCTGCGTGCGTTCAACTTCTTTTTGCCGCCCAAAGGCGCGGTAGATGCGGCTGAACATTTGCTCCGAGGCCTTGCCCAACTGGTTGACGCGGTACAGCGTCCCGCTGATCTCCTTGGGATCGGGTTGAGTCATGCTTAGGCGTTCCGTTTCTGCTGCGCGACCCGGTCGAGCGTCGCGCGGAATTGTTCGAAGTCAGGGAGCGGCTTGCTTAAAATGTGATCGACCCCGTCGGCGGTCATCATCTCATGCTGCTCGCGTTCGCTCAGCGCGAAGGCGGTCATGAGCACGATCGGCGTCTGCTGGAGCTGCGGGAGCGTGCGCATGCGCTGCGCCAGCTCGTTGCCCTTTTTGCCGGGCATGCGGATATCCATGAGCACGAGGTCAGGGATGTTCACGCTGCCCTGTTCGACCCGATCCAGCCAATCCCACACCTTCTGACCGTTTTCAAACGTGAGCGTGTTGTATCCCCACACCTGACACATCATGGCGATCAAATTGCGAATATCCGCTTCATCTTCGGCGATTAACCACGTCACGACGATCAACTCCTCGTATTCCATGCCTAGAGCTGCACGGCATCACTCATTATCCGCGCATTTCCGCAGGAATGATTCCCCCAGTTGCAGGGGGAAGGACGCGCGCGGACAGTCAATTCTCGCTCAACTGCGCGCCGCACCTTAACATCCCTTACAGGTTTCACACTTTAAGTATAGTCGAGTAACGGAAAATTGTTTGCTGAATCGTTGAGAAACAGATGATAATGGGTAGAGCATGTGTTATGGTTCCGTTTGAGGAGCGTTATCTTTGTCAAAGTGGATGTTGGTCGAGGACGAGCCCGATATTTACGAACTGTTGATCGCCATGTTCGAGATGTGGGGCATTGAAGGTGTGGCGTTCGTCGATGGGGAAGAGGCCACGGCCTGGATCGAAGACGCCGAGCAGGGGCACGTGATCGGCGAGACGCCGGAATTGGCGCTGCTGGATATTCGCTTGCCGGGCGCGGTCAGCGGCCCGATGGTGGGGGAACGCCTGCGCAAAAGCCCGCTGTTCAAAGACGTGGGCATTGTGCTCATCACGGCGTATAAGCTGTCGGTCGAAGAAGAGAAGGCCGTCATTGCGCAGGCTGGCGCGGACAAGCTGATCTACAAGCCGCTGCCCCGCTTCAACGAGCTGAAGAAGCTCATCGAAGAGGTGATCGCAGCGCGGCGGAAGCGTCTGGAAGCGGCGGCGGCAGCGCCTGCCCCGGCAGAGAAGCCTGAAGACAGCCAGAAGTGACGATGCGGAACCTCAATCCTAAACGCTCGCGCACGCGCCGCCAGCTGCGCCTGACGACGATCGCGTTTGTGATCGCGGCGTTCGGCGTGTTCGCCTGTACGATCAGCCTGATTTTGTCCGCGATTCCGCTGGTCAATATTCAGTCGTCGTCCTACAGTCTGTACAGCCTCGTGCTGTACGCGGTGCTGGGGTTCGGCACGCTGCTGATCGTCGTGGCGATTGCCTTGGCCTTCCGCGCGCTGCTGCTGCGTCCGGAAAACGACCTCGCGCTGATTGCGGGGCAGTTCCTCACCCAGCAGCTGGATGAACGCTATACCCTCATCCGCAACTATAACCGACCGGGCGTCGGTTATATCGATGCGGTGCTGGTGGGACCGCCGGGGGCGCTCGTCCTGCGCATCCTCGACGCGCAGGGCGACCTGTATAACGACGATGTGAATTGGGTCAAGCGTGGGCGCGGCGGGCGTTTCGAGACGGTCAACATCAACCCGACGCGGGAAGCGCTGGCCGACATTCGCAAGCTGCGCGAACACTTCCAGAAAAATCGGCTGGAAGTGCCGGTCTACGGGGCCGTTGTGTTCAACCGCAGCGAGCGCGATCTGCGTCTGAATGTGCAGAATCCCGCTGTGCCGCCGACGCACCTCCATCGCCTGCTGGATACGCTGAAAACGGATTATTTCGCGAAAGATCGCATCGATGCGGCGCACGCGCAAGCCGCCGTCACCCTGCTGATGGGCGAATAAATGCCAAGTCAACTGCTGCTGGCGCGCGCTGGATCGGGCAAGACCGAAACGGCGCTGGCGCGTCTGCTGGAGACCAAACGCGCCAATCGACTGGCCAAAGTCTGGGTGCTGCTTTCCACCGAGCGCCAGATCGCGGACTTTCGCCACCGCTTGTCGGGTGTGCTCTTCAACATCGAGTTCTTCACCTTCTATCCCCTGTACAACCGACTGCTGACGCTCGGTGGGACGCCGCAGCGCTGCCTCGACGACACCGCGCGCTACGGTCTGCTGCGCGAGATTCTGCGCGGGCTGCCGCTCGACGTGTACCGCGAGATCGCCACCAAACCCGGATTCATCCGCGTCGTCGCCGACCTGATCTACGAACTTAAGCAGAATCTAATCACGCCGCAGGCGTTTGAACTGGCGGCGGGGAATGCCAAGGAACGCGAACTCGCGCGCATTTACGACGCCTACCAGAATATGCTGCGCGAACATCACCTCGTGGATCGCGAAGGGGAAGGCTGGCGGGCGCTCGATGTGCTGGCGAACAAGCCCGCGGTCGCGGCGGATGTCGATCTGCTGATTGTAGATGGCTACGACCAGTTTAATCTGCTGCAGGCGCGGCTGATCGCTCAGCTTGGCCGGCGGGTCGGCGAGACTTTGATCACGCTGACGACGGTTGAAGGGCGCGAGGCGACGATCGGACGCCGTTTTGAAGATGCGCGTCTTCGCCTGCACGCAACGCATGACGCCTCACAGTTGACAGAAGTTCGGCATCTGCCGCCCGCCCCCGATCAAGCGGACCGTGGGCTGCAGCACCTCGCTGATCACCTGCTGCTGCCTAAGCCGCAGATCTACCCCACGGCGACCGAGGCGATCCGTTTGTTAGAAGCCCCAGATCCGGTGGCGGAGGCGGCGCTTGTGCTGCGGCGCGTCAAGCGCTTGCTGCTTGATGGCACGCCCCCCGAACAAGTTCTGATCGCCGTGCGCGATTGGTCGACGTATGCCGACGCCTTCGGCACGGCGGCACGCGCCTATGGCGTCCCGGTGGCGATCAACTATGGTGAGCCACTCAAGGCGAACCCGGCGATCACCGCGCTGCTGAATGTGCTGGCGCTGCCCAAGCTCAACTTTCGGCGGCGCGAACTGCTCGACACGCTGCGGTCGCCCTACTTCCGCGTTCCCGGCCTCGACGAACCGGCGGTCAACCTGCTGGAACGGGCGGCGAATGAGTTCATGGTCTTCGCGGGGCGCGCGGAGTGGCTGCAGGCCATCGATCTACTCATCGCGCCGGAGACCGATATCACGCCAGATGATGACGATGACGACGGCGGTCCGGCGGCGGGAATCACGGCGGAGCGGGCGGCGGAACTGCAAGCGGCGCTGACCACCTTCTTCGCTGCGCTCACGCCGCCGGAGACTAATGACGTGCGTGTCTTGGTCGGGTGGTTGGAAGTGCTCATCGGGCAGGATGCGCCCGATCCCGACGACGACCCGGAGGAAGCCCCACCCGCACCCGTGTACACGCTGGACATGGTGACGAGCATCCGTCACAACCCGGATGATCGCTTCACGGCGCTGGTCGAGCGCGATCTGGCGGCATTGGGTGCGCTCAAAACGCTCCTGCGGGCGCAGCTTTCGGCGGCGGCGCTGTTCGGCGCGCTGCAGTTCGCCCCGGTCGATTATTCTGCGGACACGTTTTTGCGCGATCTCAGCGCGGCGGTGGATCAGGCGGTCTTTCGGCGCGGCGCGAAGCGGGATGGGCGTGTGCTCATCACGTCGGTGTCGGATGCGCGCGGCTTGCCGCATGCGTATGTATTCGTGCCGGGTATGGCCGAAGGTCTGTTCCCGCGACCGATCCCCGCAAGATCCGCTGCTGTTGGACAGCGAACGCGCGCGTTTGCAGACCGACGGCCTCGACCTGCCGACGCAGGCGGAACGTGCCGACGATGAGGGCCTGTTCTACGAGCTGATTGGCTTGGCCGGGCACGCGCTGTGCCTGTCCCGCCCAGTTTACAAGAATGGCGAAGCCTGGGCGGAAAGTCACCTCTACCGCGCGGTACAGGCGGTCTTTCCGCACGTTGAACCAGAAGTCATCCGCCTCGGAGCGGCGCTCCCGGCAGACGAGGTCGGGACGCGGAGCGAAGCGGCGGTCGCAGCGATGCAGTCGCCAGCGCTGCGGCAGTGGTTGGCGCAGGCTGATCCGGCGTTCTGGGCGCAGATCGAACTCGGACTGTTGATCGAGCGCGGGCGCTTGTCGCGTCAGCCGTATGATCGCTATGTGGGGCGCTTGGCCGATGAAACGCTCATCCGCCGGGTCGCCGATTGGCTCAGCCCGGCGCAGCATGTGTGGAGCGCCACCCAGCTGGCCGAATTCGGCGTGTGTAACTTCCGTTTCTTCGCGCGGCGGCTGCTCAACCTCGAACCGTTGGAAACGCCGGAAGAGGGGATGGACGCGCGCCAGTTGGGCACGCTCCAGCATGAAATTCTCGAGAAGACCTACGCCGAGTTCAAAGCGTGTGGGCTGCCGATTGCGCTGGAACACGTCGACACAGCGCTGGAGATTCTGGAACACGCGGCAGAGTCGGTGTTCCCCGGTGCGCCCAAGCGCCTCCGCTTTCGCCCATCGGCGCGTTGGGCTGACGAGCAGCAAGTCATCCTGCGCCGTCTGCGCCAGTTCGTGAAGTTTGATTTTTCCGAGAAGCACCCGATCCGCAAAGAGTTCCCCGGCGAACGGCAGCCGCACGCCTTTGAGCGGCAGTTCGGCTTTCGCGAAGAAGCGCGGCTCGATCTCGGCGGCGAAGAGCTGCGCTTGCGCGGCGTGATCGACCGCATGGATCGCATCGGCGACCGCCTCGTGATCATTGACTACAAGAGCGGCAGCACCAAAATCCCGAGCAGCGAAATCGAGCAGGGGCGGAACTTTCAGATGCTGGTGTATCTGGCGGCGGCGCAGGCGCTGGTTGGCCCGGATCAGGTGGCGGGCGGCGCATTCTTCCATATCAGCGACCGCAGTGTGAGCGGTGCGCTGGCGCCGGATGATCCCGTTCTCGATGCTGGGAAAACGCACATTCGCCGTCTGCTCCGCGACGGTCGGGCGGGGCGCTTCCACGCGCGCGCCAATGGCATGGACAGCGGTCAATGCACCAGCTACTGTGATTTCGCGCAGTTCTGCCGGGTGCACGTGACGAATCAGGACAAGGATGCGGATGCCTAGACCCCACCCCCGACCCCTCCCCGAATTCGGGGAGGGGAGCCAACATTATTCGCCAGACCGAATTTGGGATGCGAATTATCGTGTCCGTTTTAATCAATCCAACGACGGACGCCATGTATGGCGTCCCTACAAGGATGGTTCGCCGATCAGCGGGGTGTGCCATGAAACCGACTAGCGCGCAGCATCATGCCATTCACACGCACGATCGCAACCTGATCGTGATGGCGGGTGCGGGCAGCGGCAAAACCCGCGTGCTGGTCGAACGCTACCTGATGCTGCTGCGTGAACATGACGATTGGCCGTTGAACGCGCTCGTCGCCATCACGTTTACGCAGAAGGCGGCGCAGGAAATGCGCGACCGTGTGCGCAAGGCGCTGCAAGACGCCCTCAGCGCGGCTAAAGATGAGCGGGCGCAAACGCTGTGGGCGGGGCGCATCGCGGCGATGGATAGCGCGCGCATCGACACGATTCACGCGCTGTGTGCCTCAATTTTGCGGGCGAACGCTGCCGAAGCGCAGATCGACCCCGGTTTCAGCGTACTGGACGAAACTGAAGCCAAGCTGCTGTTGAACGATACTATCGACGCCGTGCTGCGCGACCTCGACGCCGAAGCGCGCTTGTTCCGCGAGTATGATGCCAAAGCCATTCGAGAGTGTGTGGCCGTGTTCGCGAAGCAGGACTCCGTGCCGCTGCCCGCCGATGCGCTGGCTGGCTGGCGGTCGCAATGGGAACAGCACACGGCTGACTGCCTCGCGCGGCTCTTGACCGAACCAGAGTATCAAGACGGCTGGCAGCCCGCCGCTTTTGTTCCGACGGGGGATAAGTTGGCCGAGGTGTGGCAAGCGTGTGAAGCTCAGATGCCCGCTTTGCGCGCTGCTGACAGCCTAGGAAGCCGGATCGAAGCACTGAATCGCTTAGCCGCGGCGATTGAACTGCGCGGGGGCACAGAAAAAGCGTGGGGCGACAAAGAAACGCTTAAAGCGGCAAAAGACGCGCTCAAGGCGAAACGCGAACTAGCAAAAGCGGCGCTTGAGGAGATTGGCGAGCCGTCGGGCGCACTGGACGAGCGGGCGGCGGAACTGCTGCCGCTGTGGCACGCGCTGATCGAGCGGGTGCGCGTCGCCTACCGCGCCGCCAAGGCGGATCGCGCCGCGCTCGACTTTGACGATCTCGAACAGGA
The DNA here is from genome assembly GCA_016717205.1 of Candidatus Flexifilum breve. Taxonomy (GTDB): domain Bacteria; phylum Chloroflexota; class Anaerolineae; order Aggregatilineales; family Phototrophicaceae; genus Flexifilum; species Flexifilum breve. The sequence goes on along the minus strand of JADKGC010000001.1, from coordinate 927,738 downwards.
GACGCGGCGGTTGCTGCGCAATCCCGAGGTCGCGGCGCGCTACCGCGGTGCGGAATTCAAGCACGTGCTGGTGGACGAATTTCAGGATACGAACGCCGCGCAGTGGGAGATCGTCAAGGCGGTCGCCGACCCGGCGATCCCCGGCTGCCTGTTCGTCGTCGGCGACGCCAAGCAGAGCATCTACCAGTTTCGCGGCGCGGATGTGAGCGTGTTCGACGCCGTGCAGGGCGAAATCACGGGGGCGGGCGGCCACAAAATCGACATGGCGCGCTCATTCCGCACGCACAAGCCGCTGGTCGATGCGTTCAATCACATCTTCGATCTGGTGCTTCAGCGCGATGATACGTCACCCGTGCGCGCCTACCAGATCGCGCTCGATGCGCTGATGGAAGCTGAACGCGCCGATATGCCGTCCGACGCACCGCCGCTTGAACTGCTGCTGCTCCCCAAGCTGGAAGGGGACGACGGCGAGAAGGTGGATCGGCGGGCATGGGAAGCGCGCGAACTGGCGCAGCGCATCCGGCACATCGTTGAGGTTGAGCAGCGCATGGTCTTCGACAAAGAGGAGCGCCGCCTGCGCCCCATGCGTTATGGCGATGTCGCGCTGCTGTTTCAGGCGATGACGAATTCGACGCTGTACGAAGAGGCGCTCAAGGCCGAGGGCTTGCCCTACGTGTCGATTGCGGGGCGCGGCTACTTTGATCGGCAGGAAGTGTGGGATCTGCTCAATCTGCTCAAGGCGCTGTACAACCCGTCGGACGATCTCGCGCTGGCGGCGGCGCTGCGTTCGCCGCTCTTCAACCTGAGCGATGAGGCGCTGCTCGCGCTGCGCTTCGAGCGGAAAGATCGGCTGTGGGCTGCTCTCGGTGAGGCGACACTGCCTGCCTATCGCGCGGCCTTCTGGGAAGAAACCGACGTGCTCACATTCGCCTATGAGACGCTGCGCGATCTGCGCACGCTGGCGGGGCGCGTGACCATCCACGAACTGCTGACGGAAGCGCTGGAACGTACGGGCTATCTCGCCGTGCTCTCCGGCCTGCCCGATGGCGCGCGGCGGCGCGGCAATGTCGAAAAGCTGCTGGACAAAGCGCGCACGAGCGGCAGGTCGACGCTCGGGGCGTTCTCGGTCTACCTGGACGATTTGCGCGCGACCGAGGCCCGCGAAGGCGAGGCCATGCTCGACTCGACCGATGCGATCCGCTTGATGACCGTGCACAAGAGTAAAGGGCTGGAGTTTCCGCTCGTGGTGATTGTGGATGCGTCATACGGGTGGAAGCACGGCGGCGCGAAAGACGCACTGATCTATGACGCGGCGGTGGGCTGGGCGTGCACCGTCTATGACGAAGGCAAGCAGGTCGCGCCGTTCGCCTACCGGCAAGCGGAACGTCTGCAAGCCGGTCGCGAGGAAGCCGAAAAACGTCGCCTGCTCTATGTGGCGGCGACCCGCGCGCAGGATTACTTGCTCATCAGCGGGGCGGTGGATGTGAAGGATGGCCAGCTCAAGGCGAGTGGATGGCTTGGGTGGCTGATTGAGGCGCTCGATCTAGCGGACTCGGCGCTGGACGCCGCGCAGGTGTTTGAGCAACCGTGGGGTAAGCTGGCGATCACCTGCCCTCAGGCGGTTTTGCCGCCGCTCCCGCTGCCTGATCCCGAACCGGAAGCGGAGACCCGCGCGGAAGCGGTAAGCGCGCCGCCCCTGCTCGCCCCGCTGCCCGTTGATCCGCGCACGACTCTGCGCTCGCTGACCGCCACTCAGATCATGCAGATGGGGAGTGCGCTGCACGGCACGCCCGCGGACACGCGCCCGATCTATCGGGAACAGTGGCGGCGCAGTGTGCTCGGCGACGCGCCCGCCCGCATCGACATGACGACCGTGCGCCAGGATCGCATCTCCGACACCAAAATCGGCGAAATCGTGCACGAGGCGATTCGCGATGATCTGCCGGATAACCGCGCGGCGCTCGCGTATCTGCTGGACTGTCGGGCGTGGGAACAGGGGATTGTGACCCCCGAGGCGCGCGCCGAAGCGGTCAGCCGGGCGTATGGGCTGCTGCAAAAAGTTCGGCAGAGTGACGTGTTCACATGGATTGGCGAGGCGACCCAAGTGCTGCGCGAAGTCCCGTTCATCTATGAGACGGGGCAGCGCGCCATTCACGGCCAAATCGATCTGCTCATCCAGCGCCCGAGCGGCGCCTGGGCGGTTATCGACTACAAGACGAGCTACGTGGGCGGCGTGTCGCTCACGGAACACGCGCGGCAGTACATTCCGCAGGTGGGTGTGTACGCCGCGGCGGTCAGCGCATTGCTCGGAAGCATCCCGCAGGTGTATATTCATTACATCCGTTACCAGAAAACTGTCAGTATTGCCGAGGCGGATTGGCGCGCGGCACTGGCACGCCTAGAAGACGATATCGGGAGCCTGTTAGGATGATACGCGCGTTGATCGGTGAGGTTCCAACGTGGGCACGTCGAGAGCACCCCATGCTGCGCTACGAGCTGGGCAAGTCACCGGAACCGCGCCGTTCCATCCGCCTGCTGCGGGCGCTGGGCGTGGTGCTCCTGTTCGGCGTGCTGGCCGGGGCGGGCTATCTGATCGCCACCAATATGCTGACGCAGTCCGCCGGGCAAACGCTCGTCGAAAGCCTGCACTATATCGCCTACTTCCCGCTGCTCTTCTTGCAGTTCGCGGCGGGCACGGCGGCCTTCACCATGACCGCCGATGTCGTCGGCGAAGAGCTCCGCCGCCAGAACTGGGATAACCTACGGGCGACCGCCAATGGCGCGGAGATTGCGCTGCGCACGCGCTGGTTCGCCGTGTTCTTCCGCCTGCGGGGGTTGATCGGCGTGCTGGTCGTCAGCCGCGTGATCCTGATCGGCCTCATCCTCTACGAATTGACTGCGTTTCAGGGACGCTATCTCGATCTGCTGACGTTCGGCATCACGCCGGAAGTCGCGCTGCCGGTCGCGGTGGTGCTGCTGGCCTTCATGATGACGGCGGCCTTCCTGCTGCCGCTGACCGGCATGGCCTTCGACGCGGCGCTCGGCTTACTCGTCTCCGCCTATGTGCACAAGCGGACGTTCAGCACGCTGGCGCAGTTCCTCGTGATTCTGGCGCGCTTTGGCGTGATGATCGGCTTGCTGTTGGCGGCGCGTGATTACCTCGCCGGGGCGCTCACGCTCTCCGATCCGCTCGGATGGCTGCTCATGTGGGGGTTGGGCGGCGCGGGCGATCAGGGGCTGGCGTACCTGCTGCTCTCCCGCTTCGCCGAAGTGTGGGCGACTGTCCCGTATGGCATCTTCCTCGGCCTCGCGCTGATCGGCTTTGCGTTCCTGCAAGCGTGGCTGGCGGAACACGTGCTGCATCTCGCCGTGCGCCGCGCGCAGCGGGGCTAGTTGCTGGCGGGGTTGATGCCCTGATGGTCAGTTACAGCGTTGGAGCAGACTCTGTCCCCGTTCATAGGTCGGTTATTGATTACAGCTCTCGGGCTGTTCGTCTGCCTCACGGCGATCTCGGCGCTGGTCGTGCGCGTGTCCCGTCCGCCGCTCGACGCTGACCTCAGCGGGCAGATTGGCTTTTTGCTCGGCGAGAACTGCCGCGCGTCAGACTGCGACTATCGCATCGCTGTGACAGACGGGCAGGGCTATGTCCCACTCACGCTTCCGGTCGAACCGCTGGCGTTTGGATGGTCGCGCGATGGTTCACGTTTGGCGTACATCGGACGCAGCGCCGAGGCGGCAGGGGAACAGGCTTCAACGCTCTACGTTGCCGAGGCCGACGGGACGCAGGCGACCGCCATCACCGCGCTGGATTTCCTCGACACGCTCTCATGGTCGCCGGACGGCCAGCAAATCACCTTTTCGTATAATCGCAATGGCGACAGCGGCATCTACGTGATCGGCAGCGACGGTTCGGGACAGCGCCGCCTGATCAACGGGCTGGTGAGCAATTCGCCTGTCTGGTCGCCGATGGGCGAATGGATTCTGTTTCAGGTGCGCGGCTTTCAGGGGCAGCAGATCTATCTGGTTGATCCCGAAACGAGCGGCATCCTCAATCTGACAGGCGATTCGGCTTACGATTACGCGCCGCAGTGGTCACCCGACGGCGAGCACATCCTCTTCCTCTCGCGGGATCGGTCGCGCACGTTTGCGGTGGGCAATCCGCTCACACAGGCGTTCATCATGGATCGGCGTGGGCGGAATATCCGGCAGGTGACACGCTTCAGCGGTAATGTCTTTGTCGCGCGCTGGTCACCGACCGGGGATCTGCTGGCGGTGTATGTGGCGGAAGCGCGGGCTGATCAGACCTTTGTCGGCACACTGTACGCGCTGGATCTCGCCCACGGGCTGTTATTTCCTCTCGCGGCCAGCGCTGGGAATACCATTGGCGACTTCGCGTGGTCGCCAGATGGCATGCGCATCGCATATGTGCTCAGCCCACAGCAGGACAGCCAGATTTGCGTGCAAGCGCTCGGTGATGTGGCCCATTGCAGCACCGCCGATGCCGCGCGCAAGAGCGATCTGCACTGGCTGACAGGCTTGCTGCCACCCAGTGGCGAATAAGCCTTCATCACGCGAAACTTCTCCGGAACAAACTAACCCCAACGAACGTTTTAGCAATAGACACTGATCCCCAACTTTTGTCGGAGTTTGGCTGTGACAAAACGCGGAGGCGAATTCCGCAGGTTGTCAGATAGCCGAAAAGAAATAGTGGGCGTAAAGTGAATATAGGTAACATCCGGTACTCAGCGTCATTTCGACGGCGATTGGACCGGAAGGGGGTTATCAACGATGTTGCGCTCTAAACTTTGGCTGGTTCTGCTCACCATGCTGCTGATCGTCCCGACGGTCTACGCGGCGGAAGCGCAGTGTGTACCGCGCGCTGACTGGACCGGGAGATATACGGTTGTGCGGGGCGATACACTGTATCGCATCGGCTTACGTTACAGCCTCACGGTGACGACGCTGGCGCAGGGTAACTGCCTGCCCAACAGCAATTACATCTACGCCGGGCAGGTGCTGCGCGTGCCGAGCGGATCGACGGGCGGGCCGATCACGGTGTATGTACCCGCGACGACCTACGCGTATCAATACCCGAATGGGGTGTATCTGGCGACGCTGCTCCCCGGCACGGTCACCGCGCAAGGGCGCTCCGCCGACACGAACTGGATTTTCGTGCGGGCGGCCAATTTGCAGGGCTGGGTGTGGAGTTATTCTCTCCAGATCGACAGCAGCCTGATCCTGTCTCTGCCGATCACAAATCAGGCGGGCAGCATTGATGGCGGCACGGGCAACCAGTGTAATCAGTACCTATCTTCCCGCTTGAACGTGGGCATGCAGGCGCGGGTCACGCCCGGCTTGCCGAATAACCTGCGCGCGACCGCCTCGACCAGCGGCACGTGGATTGGCTCGCTGCCCAGCGGTACGCTGATGACCATCCTGAGCGGCCCGCAGTGCAGCGGCGGTATTCTGTGGTGGCAGGTCAACGCGAACGGGCTGGTCGGCTGGACGGGTGAACTGCAAGCCGCGACCTACTGGCTTGAGCCCGCGACGGGCGGCACGACGGGCGCGACCGCGACCATCAACACATCGTTCCTGAACGTGCGCAGCGCTCCGAATGCGTCGGCGTATATTCTGCTGCAAGTCAGCCGGGGGCAGACGTTTACGGTCGTTGGGCGGCGCTCGGACAACCGCTGGCTGCAGATCAGCGCCAATGGCGTGATCGGGTGGGTGAACGCGAGTTACGTAGTCGCCTACAACGTGAACAGCGTGCCGATCACAGCTTAAGTAAGCCCCTCAAGTCTAGCCTCATTCCGGCGACCCTGACGGTTCTTTGCCCCTCTCCCGCGGGAGAGGGGCGGTTAAGCGCAGCGCAACGGGGTGAGGCTGATGGTTTCGCCAGGCTCTAACATCCGCTAGACTCGTCCCCGACGATTGATCTACTAACGGGCACGGAAGTGCTCGTTTGCGCCACTCACGGGGATGTGCCATGCTAACTCAGGAACAATTCGCCCTCATTGCGCCGCATTTGCCCTTTCTGCGTACTGCCGATGCCGCGCTCGTGCGTGACCTGCGCGAACAGGCGTTTTACATGCGCATTCCGGCGGGACGGGACGTGTTCGTGGAGGGCAGCCGCGTCGAGGCGATTGCGCTGCTCGTCTCCGGGGTGGTGCGCGTCTACAAGGTCGGGGAGAGCGGGCGCGAGATCACGCTTTACCGCTTTGGCACAGGCGAATCGTGTGTGCTGACCGCCAACGCCATCCTCAGCCAGCAGTCATTTTCCGCCATTGCGACCGTCGAACGGGACGCCGAAGCCATCATGATCCGCGCAGATGTCTTTCAGGGCTGGGTGCGGCGCTACCCCGTGTGGCTCGACTTCGTACTGGATTTACTCTCGCAGCGCCTCGCCAGCGTCATGGAGATCGTCGACGAGGTCGCCTTTCGCCGCATGGATTTGCGCGTCGCAGCGCTGCTGCTCGACCGTTCCCGCCGCCGCAATCCCATCGAGATCACGCATCAGGAGATCGCCGCGGAACTCGGCAGTTCGCGCGAGGTGATCAGTCGCATATTGGAGAGCTTCACGCGGCAGGGGCTGGTGCAGTTGGCGCGCGGCACGGTCGAAGTGCTGGATGCGCGGACATTGACCGATTTTGCGGCTCGGTGACTTTGTCACAGACACGGCTCTCGAAAAGACCTATCCTCTAGTCATTCAACGATGAACAGAGGAGAGAACACCATGCAGGCATTCGTAGGGTTCATGGCTTCGACGGCGGGTCGCGTGGCGCGGATTGTGGCCGGTGTGGTGCTGATTGTGCTCGGGTTGGTCGGCAATGCGCCCGTGGTCGCCGTGATCGGCATCGTGCCGATTTTGGCGGGCGTGCTCGATTTCTGCTTGCTTGCGCCCCTGTTTGGCCAGCCGTTCAGCGGCCCGAAGATCCGCGGCGGGAAGTAGAACCGATCCCGGCAATGAAGCAAGGCATGAAAGTCACGTATTACAAATCTGCGCTGTGTCCGCGCTGCTGGTTCTCGGATCGCCGCCTGCAGGAGCTGCGCGCCGCGCACCCTGAGGTACAGATTGAAACGGTCGACGTGCTGGCCGACCCGCGCCGCGCCCTGCGCGACAAGGTGATGATGCTCCCCACGATTGTGATCGGCAGCCATAGCTGGCACACCGCGCCGCCGCTCACCGAACTCGAAGCCGCTCTCGACGGGGTTTAGCCCCGTCAGGGCGGTTTTTGATTCTCGCTGTGCGGTCATGCACTCGGGTGTACTATGTGAATAGCACTGATCACGGCTCGATGAAGGCAGCAACCACATGGAAGCACGAGACAAGGCTGTACAGATGGTGGGGTATTTTGAGAGGGTGGCGCGCGAACGGCCAGACATGCCAGTGTGGGCCAAGGGTCGCAAGACGGCCCAAGAATGGCTGCGGCTGATTGATGCACAGAGCGTGTCTGAATTAGAACTCACTGCTTTTGTGGGTGTGATCTGTGTCCATCAGGCGCATACAATTGGTTGGTCGGACCTAGCGAATGAGGCTTACCAATGGGCGCAGACCCAAGGATTCGCTTTACCGTCTATTGAGGAGTTTTATGAACCTGAGAACCCACGGGCGCTCAAGGGCCTCACATTCTTAGAGCGAGCGAACAAGTTTGTCGACCTCCTTACGCGTAACACTCGTGTAGATCCAGAATATGAACCGTGGCGCAAAGAACTCGCACTCGCTGAGCAATGGTTGCGACTCATGCAAAGTGAAAACTTGAGTGAGGAAATGACCATTTCATTCTTCGCTGAAGTTTTACAAGGTATGAGTAAGTATATCGACAACCTGTGGTCACAGTTCGCAATCAGCGTGTTTCCTTGGGCGGGGGGGCTCGAATATGCTGATCAATTAAGAGAGATGATACGAACGATGGACTGACACGGGCTGCACAAGCTAGACATGCTTGCGATCAAGAGAGTATTGCAATGCCAACCGCAGAGAATCCATCCGAATCCTCTGCGGTTGTAGCGCTCTCTGCGGTCGATTTTCGTTACAGGGCTTTGGTGGAAATGATGTACGTCGCGGTGGCGGGGTTGGTCGCCAGCGGCACGTTATGCACGTTGCAAATGCGCAGCAGCGAGTTGATGTCCGGGTCGTGCGGGTGTTTGTCCATCGCGTCGATGAAGAAGAACACGGCTTCGACCTTGCCTTCCGCCACCCGCGCGGCGATCTGCGCGTCACCGCCCACCGGACCGGAGAGCATCCGCCGCACGTTCAACCCCGTTTTCTCGTTGATGAGCTTGCCCGTTGTCCCCGTGCCGATCAGGTCGTAGCGTGCCAGCACCTCTTTGTGCTCGGCGGCAAAGGCGATCATTTCGTCTCTTTTGTCGTCGTGTGCGACAAGACGACCGTTTTCCGCTGCGTCAATTCAATCTCCTCATGCGCCAGCTCAAGAAATTCCAGCGCGGCGGGTAGACCCACTGCATCAGGAGAGCCGTTAACCCGCTTAATCCGCTTCAAGGTTCGCATCTCGGGCAATCAAGGAAGTTAAGGATTTCCGCCATGTCGGTGTATACAGGTTGTCAACCAGGGTCACGCCAGTGAACACAAGTGGCACAATGAGCAGGCGCAGTTCAAGCGGAGCGAGCGAAAGCGCCCATACACAGACACCAATCACAAGGACGAGGGAGCGCGAGTACCGGACGAAAACAGGTGCGAACAGCGTCATATGATATAAGCCCGAAAGTGGTAAAAGCAGCACGATCCCGGACACTGCGAAGGCCCAACGCCGCATCATATCATGCTTGCGCAGTGCCATAATCACGGCAAAGATGCCCACAGGAATTAAGATTGGCAGGACGGTCGGCATCCAGATCATAAACTTCACATAACCGGGATAAGCGCGAAGGATTTCCAGCCATTCGGCCACCCACCAGCCAGAAGTTAAGAACGATACTCCAGACCATAGCCCCATGACACCGATATAGATCAGCAGTGCACGGCGACGCGCGAGCAGCATAAGGAACGCCAGCGGTACGGTAAGGATCAGCGTGCCTGAAGCCAGCGCGAACCATAGAGCGGCGCGCGTATCTTGCTGCCGCTGAAGTGCGCCCAAAGCGAATACGGCACACGCGCTTGTCCATAGCGTAAACTGGCCAAGCGTAAATGCGACAACGGGTTCGCGTAGCAAAAACAGAACGACGAACGCCCACAGCGGTTTCACTCCCAGCCGTACGAGCGCCAGGACGAGGAGTGTGGCTGAAAAGACACGGTAGACTACGGATGCAGCGCCAATGGGAAGTACGGTTAGGGGGAGGCCAAGGAAGAGTGCCGGGACAGGATAACCTCCGCGGAACTCGTCCTCGCCGGCTACCGCCAATCGCCCGTAGACGTCCCGTTGATTTTGTTCCACAACCCGCCTATCAAACGGGTTTCGATGCTCCCGCACGGCAACCGCCCCGTTATAGAGCGGCACGAAATCTGCCGGACGTGAGGGGGCAACGAGTACCAGAGTCAGGATAATTCCGATGAAGGTGAAGCCGTGAAAGATGTTTGTTTTTGACCACTTGCCGAATTGCGCCATATCTAGCTCGTTTAGTTAGGGACACCTTAATGTAGGGTAGAAATTCTCTATCGACTACTAATTTGCGTTTCAGTACAAGTCGGCTAATTCTCAACCTACCGAACTCGAAGCCGCGGTAGAGGAGGGAGCCCTGTCAGAGCGGGTTTTGCTTGGAGTGAATAAAATTACACTTCTCTCGCGCTGTTATTCGCGTATAGCTGTTGCACATGTCATTACCCAATTGGCAGTTAGGGGCGTGTCAAGCCCCGCCAGCAGCGCAAACCCGTTTGGTTGAGATGTTGCTCTCGTGGCAACGGTGTACAGCGTTGCTATCTGTGCTGTGATGATCAGCGCGCAGACTATCAATGCTTTGCTCCAGCGCACTTTGGGGAAACTCGAGCCCATGAGAAACAGTCCAGCAGTCAATGCTGCTGTGGGTATCACATAGAAGCGCGGCGGGGCCAGTCCACCCAATTTATAAGCGGCTGGGAGTAAATTAATGGTGCCGATCCCGAAACCGACGATCAAAGCAAGTATGAGTCGATGTGGCCGGTGCGCATCCGCGCCGAATAGCGCCGCACCCATGAGCACACAGGCGATTGCAAGCAGTGGCGCGGCATACAGGACTCGGGATAAGTTCGCAAACGTACCTACAAATGCATTGAAGGCTGCGGTGGGTAGATCCTGTGGGGTAGCTACGGCGGCTGCCCGTACAGCATTGCCGGGAGCGATGAAAACAACTGCGGTGCCGAGAAGTAAGCCGATAATCGCTATCGCTGCCTGCGGTGGGCGGGAACGGAGTTGGAATAGCGCGAAGACTACGACGAGCGTGATCCCGGTCGTTTCATGGAAACCGCTGGTGATTCCGCTGACGATGAATATTATGGGTAACGGAGCTCGACGATCAACAAAACCCCAAAGTAGTGCGCCTCCGATGAGCGGGGGCAGGTACGATATGCTTCCCGCAACCCAGAACACACTTTGAAATGCAAACGTGTCGAGCAGTCCGATGTAGGCCAGAATAAGTAGCCCACTAAAGACCAGCTGGTTACGCTTCCAACCAAGGGCAAAGGCTAGTGCGCCAATCATCGCCGCGATGAATATCCCGGACATAATCTGGGGGGCAGCTTGCCCAAAGATGGTGAAGCTAACCGCCGTCGACAATACTTGTGCCCATCGTCCAGACCAAGTATTGTAGTACGTTGCCAGTTCACCCAGCACCCCGTTATTCAGCGCTCCCAGATAATGACAATAGTCGTCTGCGGCCAAGGTTGCCTGCAAGCCTATTACGAAGAGAATGATGATGCAGATCAGTACTATGTAGCGTAGTACTGTGCTTGGTCTTGAACTTGAAATAGTCAAAGTCTTCGCTGAACCTAGGGTAAAGGATAACCAATCTGCAGCATACCGTAAACAACGCTCAACGTAAACAAAGTGAGTGTAAGCCACTCTTGGATACGCACGTTACGCAGGCCATTTGCCCATAAACCACGCGCTGAGTAATGACGAAGCAAGAAGGTAATGGTGGCCACATAGAGCACAAACATTGCGGCATGAGCGCCCCATACCCAGTTTCCATCGGCTGCACGAGCACCCGTTTCTAGCAATAAATAATACTGCCCTAATCCTATCAAAAGACTCAGCCAAGCGAGGTTAAGATGCAAGTCAGCTTTAGTCGCATGGAAATAGAGCAGATAGACAGTTCCGGGAAAGGCAATCGAGGCGACTAGGGCGCTTAGGGCAGCGAATGACTGAGATTCTAAACGCATATTAACAAAGGCAAACGGACTAAAGATGATGCTGCCGCTCGTTTCAGGCGAGTCATATACCATTATGAATTGCACTGTGAGCATGATAACAGATGGCAGAATGAATCCTAGACTTAAGCTTGTCCAACTAATCTTCTGTCTCTGGATTACGCGGAAAAGCGCAATCAGCACAGTTGCTGGCAATAGGACTAAGCTGTAACTCGGTTTTGCGAAAATAATGACAGTCGCTAAGATGATACTGACCAGAATGCCATTGAGAGTTGCTTTTGCCTTACCATAAAGTGAATATGTTACCAACCAGAAGAGTGGTAGCATAAATGGTTTAGAGACCGTAAGGGTTGGATTATGCCAGACGGTTGCAGATACATAGCCATAATGCACATCTGGCAACGCGAACAGGTAGATGGGGCAGGCGATCGAGAGGCACACAGCTAGACCGCCAGCTAGCAAGCTAAAGAAAGGCGTCTTAGGCAATATGGTTTTGAGATGCAATTGGACAACAACTGCGGTCAACACATGAGCTAGCGTACCAACAATCAGCCCTCCAGATACCTCTGGAACTTGCATCAATGCTGCTACGCTGTATGCAATCAAGGGGAAAAGAATGTGGGGAACTACGAGTCTGCCTGTTTCTCGCGTGTACTGCCAGAATTGAAGATGCGCACTATAGTCAGAACCTTGGTTAAGGACAAGGTAGATCTGATGGGCGCTAACGATGCTGACGATGAGAAGAACCAGCAGAATGGCAGAGAAATTAGCAAGGACTAGGCGTGAATGCGAGTTCATTTATATAGGTCCTCAGAGGACTTTGAAACAGTAATATTCTGCAGGCAATACAGCGTAGATTTGGATTAAGGTATATTAATCTCTACCGTATAACTAAGCCAATGACCGTTTGTCAGCCAAAGGCCAAGGCCGGCCGGTAAGTGCGGAGAATGTCGTGAAACCGGGTTACCTGTCGGTCTTGGGCTTTTGCGGACGCGATAAATCGCGTCCCTACACAACCACACTTTTCTCGTAGGGACGCAATTCATTGCGTCCGCTGTCCCCAAAAAGACTCCTTCTACGGAGCGATTGGCCTGCCTTGGCCTGTTTTGTCGTATTTCGGACACTGGCTTAGAAACTAATCCAAGGGGCACGCAGCAAACATTGTTTTTGAATGCCAATCCGCAGAGAGTTCGGATGCCTTCTCTGCGGTCGTGGCGCTCTCTGCGGTTGAAGCTCGTTACAGGGCTTTAGTCGAAATGATGTAGGTCGCGGTGGCGGGATTGGTCGCCAGCGGCACATTATGCACATTGCAGATGCGCAGCAGCGAGTTGATGTCCGGGTCGTGCGGGTGTTTGTCCATCGCATCGATGAAGAAGAACACGGCTTCGACCTTGCCTTCCGCCACGCGCGCGGCGATCTGCGCGTCACCACCGACCGGACCAGAGAGCATCCGCTGTACGGTCAGACCCGTTTTCTCGTTGATGAGCTTGCCCGTTGTCCCCGTGCCGATCAAATCGTAGCGTTCCAGCACATCTTTGTGCTCGGCGGCAAAGGCGATCATTTCGTCTTTTTTGTTGTCGTGTGCGATCAGGGCGACCGTTTTCCGCTGCGTCAATTCAATCTCCTCATGCGCCAGCTCAAGAAATTCCAGCGCGGCGGGTAGACCCGCTGCATCCGCGCATTCAAATGATAGGCTTCCGCGTAATAATTCTCAAGCTGCGCCATGATCGCCATCCACGGGTTGCGGTCGGCAATCGTGCGCGCGCTGCTCGACATCTGCCGCCGCAGCGCGTGATCGTCGCGCAGGGTGCGGGCGGCTTCGGCGAATTCGGCGGGGTCGTCCGTGCAGATGAAGCCGTTCACGCCGTGCTCCACCAGATCGGTGATGCCGCCCTGATTGATGATCACGGCGGGCAGACCGCTGGCGAGCGCTTCCTGCACCACCTGCCCGAAGGTTTCGCTCACGCCCGTGAAGAAGAAAGCGTCGGCGCTGGCGTAGGCATCCGCCAGATCATCGCCGAACAGGTAGCCCGTGAAGTGGGTATTCGTCCCGGCGAACAGCGTTTCGAGTTCGGGACGCAGCGCGCCATCGCCGATGATCGTCAGCGCGACGCCCGGGGTACGCGCCACGTTGAGCAGCAGATCGACGCGCTTTTCGTTCGCCAGGCGCCCCACATAGATGCACAGCAGCGAGTCGGGATCGCGCCCATTGAGCAGGCGCGCGCGCATCGTGGCGCTGCGACGCTTGGGGTTGAAATGTTCCCCGTTCACACCGCGCCCCCAGCGGCGCAGGCGGTGATAGCCGCTGCCGCGCAGTTCACGCAGGGTGTAATTGGAGGGCACGAGCGTCAAATGACAGCCGTTGTGAATCAGCCGCAGCCAGTCGTTGACGAAGCCGCTGAAGAAGGGCAGGCCGTAGTGTGCCGCGTAGCTTGGCAGATCGGTCTGGTAGTTGGCGATCACCGGGACGTTGACCTGCCGCGCCATCAGCATGCCGCTCATCGAGAGCACGGCGGGGCTGAACATGTGGATCAGGTCGGGCTTGAAGTCGGTGATGTGCTGCACGACGAGCGGGTGCGGCAGGGCGATGCGCGTTTCCGGCGCGGCCCTGAAACCGAGCGAGGGCAGCGGGATCACCGGGCTGCCGTGGACTGATGAAGGCGCAATATCCGGCGCGAAGACGATGACTTCGCGCCCGGTGCGCTGGAGATAACGCAAGGTGAGGTAGGCGGTTTTCGAGACGCCATCGACTTTAGGGAGAAAGGCTTCGGCGAAGATGGCGACCCGCTTGACTTTGTCGAAGACTAGGTCAAGGTTGGGCGTGTCGAAGGCGCTTTCGTCTCCAAATACACGCTCCGATTCCACTGAATCGTGGTACGCATGAGTTTCAAGTAGGTAATCACTGGCCATCGTTTGCCCTCAGCCGTCGTCCAACCCTGCGTAATTGACTCACGCAGGTCGTCCGCGGTGCTGCCTCTAAAACGGGTGTAACCTGTGCCGATACAATCGGGCGTATGCGCGTCGCTGTTCCCCACCTGCGGCAGCGCCACTCGATCAAACACGCGCTGCGCCAGCCAATTGCAGCCCCGTGTGAGTGCGCCTGCGTTGAACACTTCGACGGCATCTATTCCCAACTGTATTAACCCTTCGGGTTGTGAAAAGTAGCGCCGCAGGGTGTGCGGGGCGATAGTCACCTCGAAGGGATGCGCGAGGATGGCGATGCCGCCCTGCGCATGAATCGCCGCGGTCGTTTCGGCGAGCGACATGCCTTTCTTGATCGGCTCGGTGACCCACAAGCCGAGAACATGCCCGTCGGCGCTGGTGACTTCAGTGCCGGGAATGATGTCAAACGGATAGAGATGGCGGTGCTGGTACGCCCACAGACTCGCGCTGACGCGGTCATGGTCGGTTATGGCGATCACGTCGAGCGTGCCCAGACGAGCGGCAGTGTCTAGCATCTGCTGGACTGTGCCGGTACCGTCGCTGATGTTGGTGTGCATATGCACATCAGCGCGACCGATGAGTTCCACTATATCTCTCCCATGATGGACAATAGTGATAGAGTACATGGAGATCATCAAGCGGATGGCAAAGGTTTCTAAACGAATTCTAAAATTGTGCGCTCAGCCGCTTAACCTTGCCGTAGACGCGCAATCCGTAGGATAATGAGCCTATGTCTGCTAAGGGGTATTCATGACCGCATCGTCAACCCGCTTTGTCTCGCTGCGCTGGCGCTTGATCGTGCCCATCTTCGCCGTGATTTTGATTCTCACGATGATTTCCGTGTACGCGCTGTCGCGTGGGCTCGCGAGCGGGTCGGAAATGTCGCGGGTGAATGTGCTGCATGCGGCGGTCGCCGATGTGCAGACGCGGGTTGAGGATGCGCTGCCCCAGTTCCGCTCTGGCGACATTAATGGGGCGCTGACGACGCTCCGCGGTTCCACCATTGCCGATGTCGCGATCAATTCGGTGGGGCGCTGGGTCGGCTCGACGATCCCTTTGCCGGATGATTTCTATCCCTACGTGCTGACCGATGGCGTGCAGACGCCGACCATTAACGGGCGGGTGTACTACACCGAAGCTTTCTCGCTCGAAGAGATGACGACCATTGCCGTGCTCATCCCGGAAAGCGCGCCGTTCGCGGCGGAGGTCACCGGGCAGTTGATCACGCTGACGCTGGTGACGGTGGCCGCCGTCGCGGTGATCGCCGTGTTCCTGATTACAAATGTGGTGCTGGAACGCGTCAACAAAGTGCGTCGGGTGGCCGAATCGCTGGCGGCGGGCGATCTCGACGTGCGCACGGGCATGACGCCCGGCGACGAGATCGGCGCGTTGGGTTATGCGATTGATCAATATGCCGACAAAGTCCGCGAACGGCATGACGGCCTGCGCGATTCACTGCGCCGCCAGCGCCGCGAAATTGCGCACCTCACGGGTGTGCTCGAAGCGCTGCCGGATGGCGTCATCGTACAGGATATGAGCGGCAGCGTCACGTTTATGAATGACCGGGCGAAAAGCCTGCTGCAAACCGAGCAGGCGCTGACCCAGGCGGCGACTGCCAACGTGACCGACACACTCGGCGCGCCGATGGCGCCCGGGCTGCGCATGCTCGGCGAACCGCGCCGCATCGAAGCCGAGGGGCGCACGCTCAGCGCGCAGTCGGTGGCGGTGATCTCGCTGGCGGAACAGCGCGTCGGCACGGTGACGCTCGTGCGCGATGTGACCGAAGAAGCGAAGCGCGAACGCGCCCGCGAAACGCTGTTCAATCAACTGGTGACTGAGGTGAGTGATCCGCTGACGGAAGCTGCTAAAGCCGATGAGCGGACGCTGCCGCGTGAGATCGGGCGGCACGCGGGCACGCTGCAAAAGCTGATCGTCGAACTTCGCGAAGTGAACGCCGAGATCGACGCGGAGGCGGTTAAGGCGGCGCAGCGTCCGCTCCCGCTGGACGCGCTGATCTATGCGATTGCGAACGAATGGCGTCCGGCGGCGGGCGCGGCGAACATCGAACTGCGCGTGGAGATCGAGAAGCCGGGGCTGACCGTGCTTGGTGATGAACGCCGCTTGCGCTGGGCCATCGGCAACATCGTCGATAACTCGGTCAAGTACACCCCGCCCGGCGGCATCATCACGCTGGAAGTGAAGGGCGAAGATAACGGTATGGCGCGGCTGCGGCTGCGCGACAACGGCGCGGGCATTCATCCCGACGAACTGCCGCATGTTTTCACGCGCTTCTACCGCGGTAATCCGGTCGCGAAGAGTGGACGGCCGCTGCGGGTGCCGGGTACGGGGCAAGGCTTGACCATCAGCAAGACGATTATCGAGGCGCACGGCGGTGCGATCACCGTGCGCAGCGTACCGGGTGTGGGGACGGCGGTCTACATTGCGCTGCCGCTCACCGAACCTGATCTCACGCTAGCGGACGATGACGAAGGCGAGACGATCAAGCTGTAAATACTGACCTCACCCCTCTGTCCCCTCTTCGAAAAGAGGAGAGGGGAAGATCGGCCTCCTCAGTCACAAGCCAGAATCGAAACGGACGCTCAAGCGAGCGTCCGTTTTTGTTAGTCTCTTTTAATGTAGTGCGCCCCCCAGGGGGCCCAGGCCTGCCAGCCGAATATGGCTTGGTAGGGACGCCATGATTGCGTCCGCTGACGGAAAGGGTAAGGATGCTTTTAAACACCTTCTTGCCTCGCCCGTTTCGAACTCAGTCTTTCAGCGTGAACAGGTAGGCGATCACGTCGTTGATTTCCTGCTCCGTCAGCACTTCTTCGAAGTTCTGCGGCATCAGACCGGGCGGGTAGGGCGGATCGCCGGGGGCGATGAAGTCGTTCGGGTGAATGATTGACGTGTGGATGTAGTCGTACGCCGTCTGACCCGTGCCGTAGGTTTCCGCGCGCACGCTGACGTTGTACAGGCCGGGGCCAACCAGACGCAGTTCGTCGGCAGTGACCGAATGGCAGGTCGAGCACGCCCACGGACCCTGCGCGGTATCGTGCGTCGCGTTGAAGACAGCCTGACCATTCGCCGGATCGGCGTTCGCCAGCGGATCAGCGGCGGCTGCGGCGGGCGCTTCGGTCGGCGCGGTCGTGGCTGGCGGCGGGACAGGCGTTTCAGTTGGCGGAACCGGGGTGGCCGTCGGTGGGACAGGTGTCGCGGTGGGCGGAACGGGCGTGGCCGTCGGCGGGAGCGGCGTGGCCGTCGGCGCAATCGCGGTCAAATGCTCGTCTGTCGCCAGCAGCGCCGCCTGTGTCCCCTGAGCTTCTTCGGCCCATTCGGGAGTCGCGACGGTGCCACACGCAGCGGCGAGGAATGCTGCCAGTACCACCAGCAGCACAAAGCTAATTCGGCTCATGTCTTCCTCTCTAGAGCGCATATTTGTGATAAGTTGAACAAGTCTGATGAGTATAGCGCAATCCTAGACAGTGACAACACCGGATCAGAGAATGCCACGGGAGCGCGCGAAGGCGCGAATCTGCTCTCTGCCACCGCTCATAATCGGCTCGCCGTGTCCAAACAGCACGATTTCGATGTCCATATCACACAGCTTGCGGATCGACTGCTTGGCTTGGGGCATATCCGGCGTCGCCATGACCATTGGCAAGCGCAGGCCGAGCATGTGCATGAGCGTGTCGCCCGTGATGATCAGCTTCTTCTCCGGCTGATACAAGGCGATTTGCCCCGGCGCGTGCCCGGGCGTCGCGACCACGCGCAGTCCGCCGAACACGTCAATCACTTCCCCCTCTTGAACGATGCGCCCGACGGGGGTCGGTGGGAAGGGCGAGGGTTTCATGGGGATCATCCGGTAGATGGCGGGCAGTGTAGCGGGGTCGGGCAGCTTGCCGAGGGTGCGGCCTTCGATCACCTCGGCCTCTTCCGCCGAGGCGATCACCTGCGCGCCCGTCGCTTCGGCCAACGCTTTGAGCGAGCCGATGTGATCGGGGTGGGCGTGGGTGATGATGATACGCTTGACCTGTGACGGCTGATAGTTCGCCGCGGCCAACTGCTGGAGAATCTTCTGACCCGCCGACGCGAGTCCCGCATCGATGATGGTTAGCTCGCCGCCGTCATCAATCAGGTAGACGCGCCCGACCAGCAAGCCGCTGAACGTATAGAGGTTAGGCAGAATTTGCTGCATAGGGGTAAGACGCTCCTCTAGAAACCCGTCGTTTCGGGACGGCGGTAATGAATCACACGCTGCAAGGCTTTCAGTTCATACGGCCAATCGTAGAATTCCAACCGGTAGCGCCAACCGCTTAACGCTTTGAGCAAATGGCGGTAATTCCCTTTGAGACGCATGTCCGTAACGGTTGGGTAGTAGGCGTTGATCACCGACTCGAATGAGCGGACCCGCGACCGGACCTGATCCTTGAACCACGGCGTACCCGGGTCGCGCCGCATGGCAAACTTCGCCCATTCATCGCTGGCCCATTGATCAAGCGTCGTGGGGAAGCGAAAGCCGAGTTTTTCCGCTTCGTCTAGAAGGATACTGCCTTCCTGTGGTACGGGTGTATAGATATACAGCACCAGTTCGGTGGCCGGGTTGATCGTCTTGATTTTGCGGATGAACTTGATGGTTGCTTCGATGTCGGCGGCGGGGTCGGGCGGGTTGCCGAGCACAAACGAGAGTTCCGGCACGATGCCGAAATGCTTCATGCGTTCGACTAGCGCCAGTGTCTGCGCCGTGCCGGAATTGCCGCCTTTGTTCATGCGCTTGAGCGTTTCGTCGCTGCCGCTCTCCGCGCCCATGAACACCATCTTGAGGCCGCTTTTCTGCATTTTTCGCCATGAGTCGTCGCTGTAGCTCATCAACGTGTCGACGCGGCCTAAGCCCCACCAGCGGATCGAATCGCCCGCGAAATGCACCACCCGTTCGGCGAATTCGGCGGTGCGGCTCTCCTGCACGAAGAAATCCATGTCATGAAATTCCAGCCCGTCGATGTGCCACGTTTTATGCATGTGCTCGACGATGTTGGCAACGCGTTCGGCGCTTTCAGGAATCCAGCGGCGGTTCGCCAGCGCGACGACCGCGCAGAAGTTGCAGGCGAATGGGCAGCCAAACGACGTATTGTGCGAGAGTACGCGGTTCCCAAGATAACTCTGGCCGACGTAACGGTTCACGTCGAGGCGGTCGTAGGGAAACCACGGCAGTTTGTTGAGCGAGACGACGGGCGCGCGGTCGTTGACGATGATGTCGTCGCCGCGGCGATGCACGAGCGAGGGGATATCGGTCAGCGAGCCGCCCGTATGCAGCCGATCCACGAACGTGCGGAAGGGCGCTTCGCCTTGCCCCTGAATGATGTAATCGACACAACCATCGCGCAGCGTGACCTCATAATGCTGCGTGGGGAAGTAGCCGCCCCACAGGATTGTCAGGTCGGGCAGCGCCGCTTTGACGCGCTTACACACGGGCACGGCCTGCCGAATCTGCGGGCCGGGCATGACGGTCACCGCCAGCAGCTTGGCTTTGGTCGCGCGTGCCCGTTCGATGATGGCGGCGGCGGGATCGGCGATCAGGTTGCCGTCGATGAACTCCACGTCGTAATCGTCCGCAATCACCGCGGAGACGGCCAGTAGGGACAATGGCAGGCGCTGCTTCCCCGGCGATGTGCTGATCGGATTGTAGAAGATAACGGTCTGACGCATGCAGCCTCCCCATGAAATGTCACTTTCATTGTAGAGGAATCCGTGTAAACGCCAAAATTCGCTAAGCTGACCCTTGATGAACCTTTGTGAGCCTGATAGGATGAGCATATCGACTGTAGGGCAAGGCATGAGGGGGTTGAAAAACCCCTCACCCCCAACCCCTCTCCCACGCAAGCGGGGAGAGGGAGGCGTTGCGAGCGATGCTGTCTCCCCTCCCTGAATTCGGGGAGGGGCTGGGGATGGGGTCGGACTCTGACCTCTTTAAACACCGTCATGCTTTGCCCCTACGAACGTTTTATTGTTATAGGGGGAAGTGAAAATGAAGCTGGCAGAAGCTTTGCTCTTACGCGCGGACGCGAACCAGCGCATCCGCGAATTGCAGGCGCGCTTGCAGCGTTCGGCGCGCGTGCAGGAAGGCGATACCGCGCCGGAAAACCCGACCGATTTGCTCGACGAACTCACGCGCACCGTCGCCGAGATGACGCGCCTCGTCAAGCAGATCAACCGGACGAACGCGCAGACCCCGTTCGATGAGGCGCGCACGGTCACCGACGCACTGGCGGACCGCGATGCCCTCACCGCCGAATATGGCGTGTTGATCGGCACGATCAACTTCGCGACCGGGGGTGGGCAGCCGCAGTACGGCTATAATGCCTCGCCGATCAAGCAGTTCCGCGCGATCAACGTCGCCGAGGTGCAGAAGCGCGCCGACGACCTCGCGCGCCAGCGCCGCGACCTCGACACGCGCATTCAGGCGTTGAACTGGACCGTCGATTTGATCGAGTAGGCGACCTCACCCCGTTTCGCTGCGCTCAACCGCCCCTCTCCAGTGGGTGAGGGGCAAAAACGGTGGGCGCCAAGTCCTTCTCCTCATGGAGAGGGACGGCTTGCGAAGCAAGCAGGGTGAGGTTGTCGGTTATGCGAACACAGCAAGTTGGTAGTCGCTTGCAGAGGCGAACGCAACCCGCCAACTGGGAAAGTTGGATGTCCCTGCCGAGGATAGTGGTCTACAGCCACTTTTTCACAACGCACCGGGCATCGAGTACCGCGCACACGCGCAAAGTGTACCAATCAGCACCACGTGTTGATCTGCAAACGGCGAGGGTGGGTTCGGGGGATTTGCTGGAGTTCGCAGTTGGTAGCGCGCGGGCAATACACCCCCGCCCGCGGTCGGCAGCTTCAAGACGCCCCCCTAGCGCCTTCTTCGTGTGAGAAACTCGGAGCGCCGCCACCCCCCCCCCCCCCCCCCCCGTCCAGGCCCTCCCCCCCCCACTGCGTCCAGAGTGTCGTTTTGGAGAGACTGTTTGGACAAACCCCGGGCGCCGACTTAAACGTACTGCGCGTTTCTTGCTAGAATCCGACCTATGAGTAGACTACCGACGATTTCCCTCATTTCCAACTGGACGGTCGATTACTTCGAAGACGGCGCGGCCAGCCTGTACGAATTCATGTCCTCCGAGAATGTGCGCTCGCTGGCGAACTGGACCTTTGACCGCCGCCGGACGGAAGGGTGGCTGGCGTGGCTGCAAAAGAAGTTTGACCTGCCCGTGATGAACAATGTCGAGTGTATGAACTACGTGCTCGAAATTGACTACGTGCCCTATGGCGCGGTGCTCGTGATCAACGGGCGTGAGTTCGGTGCAGTGCAGACGCCATTTCGGATGGATGTCACCGACTTCATCGCGCTGGAAGATAACCGGATCGCGTTTCGTGTCGCCAACACCGAAGGTGCGTTCCAAGGCATCCGGTTGGTCGCCGTGCCGTGCGAGTAACCCGGTGACGCGATTGACGCCACCCCTCCATCTGGTACAATTCCAGTTAATTCGAAAAGTTTCCCGGTTTGAAATCCTATGAAATATCACATCTGGACGCTCGGTTGTCAGATGAATACCGCCGACTCGCAGCTTCTCGCCTCCGAGTTGGAAAAGTTGGGGCATTCCGCCGCCGCTGATCCCGATACTGCTGACATCTTCGTCGTCAATACGTGCGTGGTGCGCCAGAGCGCCGAAGACAAGGCCTATGGTCGCCTAGCGCTGCTCAACGAGATGAAGCGCGAGTATCCTGACAAGGTGATCGGCCTGATGGGCTGTCTCGTCGGCGTGCGCGACCCGTTGGCGCTGCGCAAGAAACTGCCCTACGTCGATGTATTCATGCCGCCCAGCCAACCGGAACCGATGGTCGACTTCCTCAAGGCGCGCTTAGGCGAGATGGAGATGATCGAACTGGAAGCCCGCGAACGCGAACGCCGGGATCGCATCCAGGATGGCGACTACAGCCTGCTCGAAGGCGAACTGATTCTGCCGGAAGGCGAACGTGGCAAACTGGTCAGCGCGCATGTGCCGGTGGTCTATGGTTGCTCGCACGCCTGCGCGTTCTGCATCATCCCCTTCCAGCGCGGCATCGAACGCAGTCGGAGCGTGGGCGAAATCGTCGGGCACGTGCGCAGCCTCGCCCGGCAGGGTGTCAAGGAAGTGACGCTGCTCGGTCAAATCGTCGACCGCTACGGCAAGGACATCCCCGATGGCCCCGACCTCGCCGACCTGCTGCGCATTGTGCACAGCGTGGCGGAAGAGACGGGCGTCGAACGCATCCGCTTCCTGACCAGTCACCCGAATTGGATGACCGATAAGCTGCTGGACACCGTTGCGGAACTGCCGCGCATCATGCCGCACATCGAAGTGCCGGTGCAGGCGGGCGATGATCACGTGCTGGAGACGATGAAGCGCGGCTACACCACCGACCAGTACCGTCAGCTCATCCAGCGCATCCGCGAACGCATCCCCAACGTGGCCATCCATACGGATATCATCGTCGGCTTCTCCGGTGAGACCGAAGAGCAGTTTATGGGTACGTACAATCTGCTCGGTGAACTGAAGCTGGATAAGGTGCACCTCGCCCGCTACAGTCCGCGCCCCAACACGGTCAGCGCGCGCCGCATGGAAGACGATGTGCCCGAAGACGAGAAGAAGCGCCGTCACGAAATGATCGACGAACTGCAAGCGCGCGTCGTGGGGGAGATCAACCACCAGTACCTCGGTCAGCGCGTGCAGGTGCTGGTCGAAGATCAGCACAAGGGCAAATGGCGCGGGGCGCACCCCGCAGAACAAGATTGTCTTTTTTGAAGACTCAGGGGATTGGTGTGGTAAACTCGTAGAGTTAGAGATTATGTGGACTGGTCCCTGGAGTATGCAGGGGCGTCTGCCGAACGCCCAGACTGTTGTTGAGCCCCTGGTTGTGATGGCCGGATAATTAAGTTGGGACTCGCCCGGTTTTGGCTTATACTTTGAGAGCATTGTCGAAGAGCCATGCAAGGCTGCCGCGAAAACTGGCTCGCGCACATTTGGAGGAGCAGGCAGTATGCCACCTGAGAAAAGCGGATATTACTACCCGAATAAATTTGCCCGCCTCACCATGGAAGCTATGGAAGAAATCATGGGGCGCAATGGCCTGAACGCGATTCTGCACCTCGCCGGGCTCCCACAATATGTCGACGCGATGCCCCCGGATAACCTCGACAAGGGCTTTGACTTTGCTGATTTCACGGCGCTGAATATCGCGCTGGAAGAGATGTATGGTCCGCGCGGCGGTCGTGCGCTGGCGCTGCGCGCAGGGCGCGCGATTTTCGCGGGTGGTTTGCGGTCGTTTGGCGCGCTCGCGGGCGTCGGCGACCTCGCCTTCAAGGTGCTGCCCCTCAATGCCAAGCTGAAGGTCGGCGTGCCCGCCATGGCGAACATCTTCTCGCAGTTCTCCGACCAGATCTCCAACGTCTATGAAGAAGGCGGCGACCGCATCATCTACACGATGGAACGCTGCCCGCTGTGCTGGGGACGCAAGACCGACAAAGCCGTGTGCTACATGGCGCAGGGTTTGCTGCAAGAAGGCTTGCGCTGGGTGTCGGGCGGGCGCGAATTCAAAGTCGATATGACCACGTGCATCGCCAAGGGCGATGATATGAGCCGTCTGGTCATCTACAAAGAACCCATTTCCTAAACCTGTACGTTGTTGAGGCCATTCTAGCCCCTGTTATCGGGGCTGTTGGCGTTTCTCCGTCTTAAGCCGCTTTTCCTCCCTACAGCACTCATGTACAATAACAATGAGACACGCAGATACAACACTGCGCGTTTCATCATTTCTGATCATTGGACGGGATCTCGGCAGTAAACCGGGAGTGAGAATTATGCGTCTTCGACTTGGAATCGCTTTACTGCTCGTGCTCGTGCTCGCCGCGTGTAATTTATCCTCAGGCGGCGATGCGCAAAACGCGGCCACCCCAACGGTGGCGGGCGGCGGTCAACCGACGGTGACCATCGTTTCGCCCGCCAGCGGGAGCACCGTGCCGCTTAACCAACCCATCAATGTCAATGTCACCGCGACCGATTCGGTCGGGATTACGCGCATTCAACTGCTTGCTGGTGGCGCGATTGTCAAGACGGTCTCGTCGCAGAACGCCGGCGGCGACCGCAACATGACGGTCTTGCTCGACTATACGCCGACCACGGAAGGCTCGCTCATCTTGCAGGTGATCGCGTATCGTGGCAGCGTGACGAGCAGCCCGGTCACCATCACCGTGACGGTGACGCGCAGCGCCACGCCGACCAACACGACCGCGCCGCAGGTCGCGACGCAGCCCCCGGTCGTCAACCCGAATGATCCCACGTGCCGCGTCCTCACCAACAGCAGCGTAAATCTGCGCACGGGGCCGGGCACGGTCTACGATGTGATCACCATTCTGGCGAGCGGGGTCGCCGCGCCGATCACCGGGCGCGTAGGCGATAACTCGTGGTGGCAGGTGCGCTTCGGGTCGTTGACCGGGTGGGTGAGCAACACCGTCGTGACCATCTACGGCAACTGCGCCAGCGTGATCATCCCGCCGATTCCGCCGACGCCCACGCCGCGCTTCACAGCGACCATCACGCCATCGATCACGCCGCCGATTGTCAACACGGCCACGCCGAGCGCGACGCCTGGTCTGGCCGACCTGATCGTGAGTAACATCAGCGGTCCAACCACAGTGACCATTCCGGCGGGCGATCCGAGCGTCACCGTCTCCTACGCTGTCACCATCACCAACACAGGACAGCGGGCGACGGGGCAGTTCAACAATCTGATGGTCGTGACACCGGGAGGGGGGCCAGATCTGCCGCTCGGAGTGGTCGGCGATCTGTCGGCAGGACAGAGCGTGATCCTCACCATCAACCTGACCTTCTCCACGCCGCAGATCTATACGCTGCAGGCGCGGGTCGATACTGACGTACAGATCACAGAACAGAGCGAAGTCAACAACGTAGGCATCTATTCGGTGACGGTGCTGGCGGGTTAATGCGCACAAAGTCATCGGGGGCGTAATCAAACATGGTCATTCAAGTCTTGATCATTCACGGGCAGTTGGCGTTTGCAATCGCGCTCAAACAGGGGTTGGAGCGGTCTAACCAGTTCGAAGCGCATCCGTTCCGGTCGGTGGACGCGGCCTTCGACTATCTGCGTGACCATGTGCAGGATGTCGCCGTGGTCGATTTCACGCTCGGCGAGATGACCGGCGATGAGCTGGTCACGCGCCTGCGCGACATTCAGCCGACGATCAGCGTGATCGCGACGCCGTACCAGCCGGATCGGGTGGTCAACGAACTTCAACTGCAAGGCTCGCTGGACACGAAGTTCAGCGCCCGGGAACTCGGGCCGCTGCTGCGGGAACTGTTCCGCGAGTACACGACGCCGACGGAGATGCAGCAGAAGCTCCCGCCGACTAAAAAGCACGCCCCCTTGACGGCTGAACCCGAGCCACCCCCGCCGCCGGAACTGCCAGAAGTCTCCAAGCTGGACAGCATTCTGTCGAGCATGGGCGAGGTGTATGCGCAGGACGCCTATGACGATCTGTCCCCGTCGTTGGATGAGGGCTCCGAAGACTCGTCGTCGGTGTGGGATGTGCCTGTGCGCCAGACCGATCTATTCGGCGAGGTACTGAATGCGCTCCCGGCGCAGGATACGCCCAAGCCGCGCAAAGATGATCCCTTCTCCGATCTCGTCAATTCGATGAAGGGGGACAAGCCGCACGAACCTTTGCCCTCGCGCAAGTCCGACTATGTCGAGTTTGTGTTCAAGGGTGGGCTGGAAACGCTGTTCGAGCAGATGGATCGGGTGGCGGAGAACACGCAGAAGACCGGACTCTTCAAGAAAGCCGAAGAGTCGGGCGCGCTCAACCAGAAGCTGGCGCAAGAGGAACCGCCGCCGCCCGACTTTGAAGATAACGGCACAGTCGGCGATTTGGCGGCCAGCGTGGGCGAGCAGAGCTTCCGCGAAGTGCTGTCGATTCTGCGCGACGAACCCGTGCCCGCGCCGAAGCCCGAAGAACTCAAGAGCATGATCGCCCCCGTGCCGGAGACCGACTTCATCTTCGACGATGTGGAGCAGGGCGAATCCTTTCCGGCCAAGGCGATTCTCTCCGAGGTCTTTGCACAGACACGTTCGGAAGGCTTTTCGCTGGAGGATTTGCTCACTAATATCGAGCGGCAGCTCCCGCGGCAGCGTCCGCGCGTGCAGCCGCTGCCCTCGTGGGTACGCGAGAGCCAGCAGCGCGCCGAAAGTGAAAAGTTCCTGACCAACGAGCCGGACTTCCTGCCGGACTCGCTGCCGGAAATGGTGGACGAAGCGGACAGTCGCTTTGTCGACGACCTGACGATCCCGTCCAAGGCGCTGCATCTCGATCAAGTGCCGGACGAAACGCAGTGGCTGCCTGAGCCGATCGACGAAGCGCTGCCTGTCCCCGAAGAACAGTGGGACACGCCCGAACCCGTTCCCGCCGAGGCGCTGGACTTCTCGTTCGATGAGTCCGAGCCTGAGGCGGTGGACGAGCCAGTTGCAGCCGACGAGCCGGTCGGGGTGGATGAACAATGGGAACTGCCGCTGGAGCCCGAAGCTGCCGCCCCGGTCGACGAGGAGCAGTGGTCGCTGCCGTCGTCCGAAACGGATCTCTGGGAACGGGTGATGTCGCTCGACGACTCGGCTCCGGTGGTCGAGATCCCCGAACTGCCAGAGATGGCCGATCTGGTGCTGCCGTTCCCTGCGGACGAGCTGGTGCTGGCCGACGAAGTCGTGCCGCCGCCTGAAGAAGTGATCGAGCCGCCGGTGCTGCCGTTCCCGCCGGAAGACCTCGCGCTGCCCGAGGATGTCGAAGACACGGCGGGCTATACCAAGCCGTTTGCCCGCGGTACGGTGCCGACCGCCTCGCCGCTGATTGCGTTCATGCCGCCGCCGCCGGACGAACTGCCGGAATTCCCGGCGCTGACCGCCGAGAACTTCAATACGTCGTTTGAACTGCTGGCCGCGTTTGAAGTCGTTGAAGAAAAGCCGCTGGACGACGAACGCTATGACTTTACGCTGGGACGCGTGCCGGCGTTGATGACGCCCGCGGCGGATGACCCGCGCGTGGCGCAGTTGGCGCTCAACCTGACGGACGCCTCGCTGGAACTGACCGCTGAAGCGACGCTGCTCACGCGGCACGGCGAGATCGTCGCGTTTGCCGGGCGCATGCCCGAAGATGAAGTGATGGACATCCGGCCGTTCATCCCGATTGACGGATCGAGCATTCCGTCGGGGTCGAACATTCGCTTTGTCAGCGCGAAGGACAGCCCGAAGAATTACATGCTGTACTCCGCTGTGACTGACGACGACCTGATCCTCTCGCTGGTGTTCGCGTCCACTACGCCGCTGCGGGATATTCGCAAGCAGGGGCAGCGGTTGGCGCAAGCGCTGCACAGCGTGCCGGAACTGCCCGCGCCGCCTATCGAAGTGCCTGTGCTCATCCCCGAGCCCGCCGACACGGGCGTGCGCTCGACGTATGCGTTCGTGTGGATTGTGGAGAATACGTCGGTGACGCTCACGCCGCCCGTCGCCGGTGCGATCACCGCGGGGATGCAGATGCAGCTCCGCGAACGCGGATGGATCATCAACCGCCTGCATGTTGACGAAGATTACATCTATCTGCTCGCGGATATTCCCGGCGAGACGATGCCCTATGAACTCGTGCGTGACCTGAAGCGGCGGGCTGCCTCTATCGCCTGCGCGCAGAACCCCAACTTCGACCCGGATCTGCTGTGGTCGGATGGGTATCTGGTCGTCGCGCCCGGTCGCGCGCTGGAAGTGGACGAGATTCAAGAGTTCATCAGCTTCGAACGCATGGCCTAAGCGTAATGAGTGACGAGTAATGAGTAGGAAGAGCGTGTTTGTCAAAGTGAATCTTGCCGCTGTTTGACTTGACCTCACCCCGATCCCTCTCCTCGCTTGCGTAGGCAATGGGGTGAGGGGTGATCTGCAAATACGCTCTGAGTCCAGTGCTTTACTCATTACTCATCACTCATCACTTTTTTGCTTCTGTTCACTTTGAAAGTATAATTTAGCTCAAACGTTCGCCCCATATGAGGGATCGCCCTATGGCTCCGATGTTTTACATTCTGGACGGTCACGCGCTGGCGTACCGCCACTATTTTGCGATGGGTAAGGTCAGTTCGTTCAGCACCAGCGGCGGGAAACCGACCAGCGCGATTTACGGGTTTGCCAAGGCGCTCATGGATATCCTCGAAAAAGATCAGCCAGCTTATATCGCGGTGACCTTTGACGAGGGCTTGAGCGGACGCGAGGAACTCTACCCGGAATACAAGGCGCAGCGTGAAGCCATGCCCGACGACCTCCGTGTGCAGATCGGGCAGATCCAGACGCTGGTGGAAGCGTTCAACATCCCGGTGCTGACGCAGCCCAACACCGAAGCGGACGATATCATCGGGACGGTGTCGCGGCAGG
This sequence comes from Candidatus Flexifilum breve, assembly GCA_016717205.1. Classification (GTDB taxonomy): domain Bacteria; phylum Chloroflexota; class Anaerolineae; order Aggregatilineales; family Phototrophicaceae; genus Flexifilum; species Flexifilum breve. The sequence goes on along the minus strand of JADKGC010000001.1, from coordinate 899,000 downwards.
CGGAGACGCAGGGCGTCGACGTGCGCATCGTGACGGGCGACCGCGACATCTTCCAGCTCATCAACGACCATGTGACCGTGCGCTATTCGACCTCGCAGCCGAAAGCGCCCGTCGAAATCTACGATCTCGTGCGCTTCCGTGAACGCTTCGGCTTTGAGCCGCCGCAGTTGATCGACTATAAGGCGCTGGTGGGGGACGCATCCGATAATATCCCCGGCGTGGCGGGCGTCGGCGAAAAGACGGCCACTGACCTCATCCAGACTTATGGCACGCTCGACAACATTTACGCGAACATCGCGCTGATCAAGGGCGCGGTCGCTAAAAAGCTGGAAGCCGGGCGCGACTCGGCCTATCTGAGTCACACGCTGGCGACCATCCGCTGCGATATTCCGATCACGCTCGATCTCAACTTGTGCGTCTCTCACGATTTCGACCGCGCAAAGGTCGAAGCGCTGTTCACAGACTTCGAGTTCAAGAGCCTGTTCACGCAGTTGGGGCGCATCCGCGCGCGGGATGGGGCGGCGGAAGCCCCCAAGACCAAGCGCACCAAAGACGAGCAGCTGAGCCTGTTCGATATGCTGACCGGGGCGGAGACTGCCGTCGATGCGCCGATTGAGTCGCTGGCGAAGACGGAGATTATCACCACGGCGAGTCAGCTCGCTGATCTGGCGGCCAAGCTGAACGCGGCGGAAGCGATTGCATTCGACACGGAGACAACGGGGACGGATTCGCTGTTGGCGCAGTTGGTCGGCATTTCGCTGGCCTGCGATGGTGAGACGGGTTACTACATCCCGGTCGGGCATGACCACGGCGAACAGTTACCGCTTGCTGCGGTGATCGAAGCGCTGCGTCCCGCGCTGACCAACCCCAACATCGGCAAGTACGCGCACAACGCCGATTATGATCTGGTGGTGCTCCAGCGGCATGGCATCGAGGTGACGCCGATCACCTTCGACTCGATGATCGCCGCGTGGTTGGTCGATTCGCGCGAACAGATCGGCTTGAAGGCGCTGGTCAAAGGCAAGCTTGGCTTGAGCATGACCACGATTGACGAGTTGATCGGTACGGGCAAGAATCAGCTCACCATGGATCGCGTTGCCATTGAGCGCGCCGCGCCGTATGCGGGTGACGATGCTGCCATGACCTATCGCTTGGTGGAGACGCTGCGTCCTGAACTCGCCAATGCACCCGGCGATCCCGAATTCGATGCTCTGTGGCAGGTGCCACTGCGCCCCCGCTCGTACGTGCTGGAACACATCGAGATGCCGCTCGTCCCGGTGATCGCCGCCATCGAGCAAACGGGCGTGGTCATCGACGTGCCGTATTTGCTCGATTTGAGCGTGCGCCTCACCGAGCAGTTAACCGCCATCGAAAACGAGGTGTTCGACCTGTCGGGCGGCTACGGACGCTTCAATATCAACAGCCCCAAGCAGTTGAATGATGTCTTGTTCGGCAAACTGGGCTTGTCGCCGAAGGGCGTACGCAAGACGACCCACGGTTTTTCGACCGACGCGGCGACGCTCGACAACATGCGCGGCGACCACCCGATCATTGACAAAATCCTCGAATACCGGGAATTGAGCAAGCTCAAAGGCACCTATGTCGATGCGTTCCCGGCGATGATCAACCCGACGAGCGGACGACTGCACACGCAGTACAACCAGGTCGGCGCGAGCACCGGGCGCATGAGCAGCAGCAACCCGAACTTGCAGAACATCCCCAACCGCACGGAAGTAGGGCGCGAGGTGCGCCGCGCGTTCATCGCCGCGCCGGGGACGCGCCTGCTGGCGGTCGATTACAGTCAGGTCGAACTGCGCATCATGGCGCACGTCACCAAGGAACCGACGCTGCTGCGTGCCTTCGAAGAAGGGCAGGACATTCACGCCGCCACCGCCGCGCTGATCTACGGCGTGCCGCTGGAAAAGGTCGATAAGGGGCAGCGCATCTTCGCCAAACGCGTCAACTTCGGCATTCTGTACGGCATGGGCGCGTTCCGCCTCGCGCGCGACAGTCAAATGCCGCTGGCGCAGGCGCGCGAATTCATCGACACGTATTTCCGCCAACTGCCCGGTGTCAAGCACTACATCGACAGTACGACCGAACTGGCGCGGGAGCAGGGCTTCCTCGCGACGCTCTATGGTCGCCGCCGCACCTTCCCCGGTTTGCGGGCGGGTGGCAACGAACGTGCCGCCGCTGAGCGCGAAGCGATCAACATGCCGATTCAGGGCACCGCCGCCGACATCATCAAACTGGCGATGATCCAGTTGCAGCGCGAACTGGTGGGGCAGGGGCTGCGCGGGCGCATGATCTTGCAGGTGCACGACGAACTCGTGCTCGAAGTGCCGGAAGATGAAGTCGAACGCACGTCGGCGCTGGTGGTCGAGGTGATGGAGCACGCCGTCGAACTCGACGCGCCGCTCAAAGCGAACGCCTCGGTCGGCGTCAACTGGCGCGATGTGGAATAAAGACAGGACTGAGGGCTGAGGACTGAGTAAGTGCAGGAGCGCTTGTGTAGCTCGTAGAAGAGCGTGATCTACTCGGCCTTGGAAGAAGGGACTTCACGACCCTGCGATTTTCCCCTCTCTGTTTGGAGTTGAGGGAGATCTAACAATCGAGTGAATTGTAGGGACGCCCAATGGGGCGTCCGTCGGATTGGGAGCCAAACGGACGCGCCGTTGCGCGTCCCTACAAACCGCGGTTTCCCATCGTAAAAATCCTCAACCGTTTAGACAGGGGAAGGGGAAGGCCAGAAACAGTGAATTGACCCTGTCCCACGCATCAACGGCGACGCCTCGTCCCTATGCCAAAATCCAATGCTAGCTCCACGCTCTATTACACCGGGTGCTTCTCTTTTATTTCTACTTGTCGTTAGTGAGTCCTACTGTTTTTCTTAGTCCTCAGTCCTTCGGCCCTCAGTCCTTTAGTTTCCCCGATGCTGCAAGCGTGATATACTTGCCCTATGACTTTTATGCTTTTCACCAGCGAATCAGCATGCGACATTTCATCGATCTCTGTGACTGGTCAAGTTCTGACCTTCGGGAAATTCTCGACCTCGCCCTATCCCTGAAAGCCGAATGGCGGAATGGCGGCAACCAGCCGTTGTTTCACGGGAAAGCCCTTGGAATGATCTTTCAAAAACCATCGCTGCGCACGCGCGTTTCTTTCGAAATGGCGATGCAGCACCTCGGTGGACATGCCTTGTACATTGGGCCGGATGAAATCGGGTTGGGCAAGCGCGAAAGCATTGCCGATATCTCACGCGTGATGTCGGGTTATGTGCAGTTCGTGATGGCGCGCGTGTTTGCGCACGCGCATGTCGTCGAATTGGCGAAGTGGTCGAGCATCCCGGTTATCAATGGCCTGAGCGATGCCTCGCATCCGTGCCAGGCGATGGCCGATATTCTGACTATTCGCGAGCACTTTGGCACGACGGATGGCCTCAAAGTGGCGTTTGTCGGCGATGGCAACAATGTCGCCTCATCGCTGATGCAGGGCGCGGCCCACTTTGGCATGGAGTATGTCATCGCGTCGCCGCCCGGCTACGAATTCTCGGAAGATGTCGTCGACATGGCAGCGAACATCCGTCCCAGTTTCAAAATCACCATGATGCGCGACCCGATTGAAGCAGTGCGGAATGCGGACGTGATCTATACTGATACATGGGTGAGTATGGGCCAGGAGGCCGAAACGGCGAAGCGCGTCGAAGCGTTCAAGGGGTATCAGGTGAACGACGAGCTGCTCACGTATGCGTCTTCGAACGCGATTGTGATGCACTGTTTACCCGCGCACCGTGGGCAAGAGATTACCGACGCGGTCGCGGATGGGGCACATTCGGCCGTTTTCCCGCAGGCGGAAAATCGTCTGCACGCACAAAAGGCGATTCTAGTGACTCTGGCGAGTAGTTAATCTATGCCCGGAAATCGTGAAGCCTACGAGCAAGCGATGAATGCAGGCCACAATGCCGCCTGGGATCAGGAATGGGCATTGGCCGTTGCATCGTATGGGAAGGCCATTCAGGAATTCCCGGAAGACCCTGAAGCGCACATCCACCTCGGCCTGGGGCTGCTGGAATTGGGACGTCTGGAGGATGCGCTCAAAGTGTATACGCGCGCGCATCAGCTTGCGCCCGATGACCCGATCCCGCTCGAAAAGAGCGCCGATGTGCTGGAACGCTTGGGGCGCTTGCGCGAGGCGGCACAGCAGTACGTCAACGTGTCCGAGATTTATCTGGGGCAGCGTGATCTCGACAAGGCGATTGGCAACTGGGAGCGGGCGACCCGCCTGACCCCCGGCTTGATCCCGATTCATGCCAAGCTCGCGCAAGCCTATGAACGGATCGGCGATAAAAATAAGGCCATCCGCGAATATCTGACGTTGGCGTTCAACTACCGGCGCATCAACAACACCGATACCGCGCTCAAGGCGGCGCAGCGCGCGCTGCGGCTCGATAAGAACAGCCCGCAGGTGCTCAATACGATCCGCGCGCTCGAATCCGGGCGCGAGATTCTGCCGCCCTCGGATGATGGTTCGGTTGATGGGCAGGTGCAGACGGATCGCTTTGACAAAGAGCGAAAATCAGATGTGCGTGTCGTCGCGGATGCTGATCCGCTCGGCCCGCTCGGCGAAGCGATGTCCTACGCGCTCGGCATGCTGGCCGCGGCGGTCATGGAAGGCGAAGCGATGGCGGTTGCCGCTGACGCGCTGCAAGCGATGGAAGCCCATCGGCAGGGCAGTCAAGCGGAAGCGATTGCCGCCTACACGCGCGCTGACGGCCGCTTCCGCCACCCGGCGATCAAGATGAGCCTCGGCGGGCTGCTGCTGCTCAAAGATCGCGCCGATGAAGCGATCAAGCCGCTCAATGATGTGACCAACCACCCGCAGATGGCCGCGGGCGCGTTCCACGGCATCGGGCAGGCGTACTTCAAGACGAACAAGCAGCGTCAGGCGACGCGCTATCTGCTCCAGTGCCTGCAAATGGTCGACACGCAGTTGGCGGTCGATGACGATGAGCAGGCCATGCTCAACTCGATTTATACCAAGCTCGGCGGCATGTTCGAGAAAGTCACCGAACAGGGCATTCAGGCGATCAACAAGCGCCTGATGATGATGCTGGAAGGCAAAGACTGGAAGATTCGTCTGGGGGATACCCGCCGCCAGCTCGAAGAAACGCTCCGCGAGCAGGGCGAACGCGGCGTCATCGACTTCCTGACCGCGCCCGAAGGTGACCGCCTCGCGCAGTCAATTGCCACCATTGATCGCTGTATCCGCCGCGGCCTGTTCACGCTGGCGATGGATGAAGCGCACCGCGCCGTCGAGTTCGCGCCGACCTACCTGCCGCTGCACACGCGCATGGCGGAAGTCATGATGAAGGAAGGGCGCATCCGCAACGCGATCACCAAATACAACGTGATCGCGCGCACCTACCTCTCGCGCGCCGAAAACGACCGCGCCCGCGATATCCTCACGACGGTGCTGGAGATGGCGCCGCTGGATGTGGGCGTGCGCGAAAGCCTGATCGAACTGCTGGAGAGCGAAGAGCAGTGGGACGACGCGCTCGACCAGTACATCGATCTCGCGGATACGCACCACCAGCTCGGCAACTTCGATCTGTCGCGTGAAACCTACGTGCTGGCGGAACGCATCGGCCAGCGGGTGAGCGCCAGCCCGAGCAAACTGGTGCGCATCAAGCACCGCATCGCCGACATCGACCAGATGCGCCTCGACATCCGTAAGGCGCAGAAGACCTACGAAGAGATCATCCAGCTTGACCCGGACGACGAGCGCGCGCACCGCATGCTCGTGGACATCAACTATCGCCAAGGCAACCAGCTTGAAGCGATCCGGCGGCTGGACAAGCTGCTCGGGCTGTACGCCAAGAATAAGCAGATCAACCGCATCACGCAGACGCTCGAAGAGCTGGTCGCGCTGTACCAGGATGACACCGGCTTGCGCTCGCGCCTCGCGGCGATCTACCGCCAGTTGGGGCGGCAGCGCGACGCGATTGTCCAGTTGGACGCGCTCGGCGGCTTGCAGCTCGAAGCCGGGCTGCACAAAGATGCAGCCAATACCATCCGCCAGATCATTGCGCTCAAACCTGATGGTATCGAGGACTATCAGAAGCTGCTGGCGCAATTAGGCGGCTGACGTGGAACTGATCTGGGCGCTCAACAGCCTAACCCCCAGTGCCATCGCGGATATTCTGCTGGTGGCGTTGGTGTTTTTCGGGATCAGCTTTTTCATCCGCGGCACCCAGTCGATTGCACTGGTGCGCGGCGTGATCCTCGTGTTAGCTGTGGCGGCGCTGATCTCCAACGCGTTCGACTTCCGCGCGCTGCGCTGGCTGCTGGAAAACGGCCTGACCGCGCTCTTGATCGCCATCCCCGTGATCTTCCAGCCGGAACTGCGGCAGTTGTTCCAGCGCGTGGGGCGGGCGGGCTTCCTGTTCAACCGCGCCCCGCACGAAACGCTCCGCGCCCGCATCATCGAAGAGGTGTGCCAGGCAGCGGAAAAACTCTCGGATCGGCGGCATGGCGCGCTGATCGTGCTCGAACGCAGCATCAGCTTGAACGAATACATCCGCACGGGCGTGCTCATGGACTGCGAAGTCACGCCGCAGATTCTCCTCACGATCTTCTGGCCGAAAACCGAACTGCACGACGGCGCGGTCATCATCGACGGGACGGGGCGCATCGCCTCGGCGGCGTCGGTGCTGCCGCTGTCCTCCGGTCGCAAGCTCGGCACGCCGAAGCTCGGCACGCGCCACCGCGCGGCCATCGGCATGAGCGAAGTCAGCGACGCGGTGTGCGTGGTCGTGAGCGAGGAGACCGGGCGCATTTCGATCACCAACGGCGGGCGCATGATCCCGCGGCTCGACCCCAAACGCCTGCGCACCATCCTCAACGCCTTCTACGGACCGGAATATACGCAGAATCGCTCGCTGATCCAGCGGGCGCGCGACTTCACCCGGAGCCTGAGCAGCCGCGTGCGCGCGGCGCGGGCGAGAAAAGCGCGTAAATGGCGGAACGAAATCTCTCGCTGCGACGGCTGGTGATTAACAACGTGCTGTGGTTTACCGGGTCACTGGTGCTGGCCTTCCTCGTATGGATGCTGGCGATCACGCAGTCTGACCCCTTCGAACAATGGCGCATGGCCGACCGCATCCCCATCCGCCTGACGCCCGACTCCGGCCTGATCATCACCAACCTCGACGACATCACCACCACCGCAAGCATGCGCCTGCGGGCGCAGCGCTCGATGCGGTCGCTGGTCGCCACCGACGACATTCTCGTATGGGCGGATCTCTCCGGCCTTGGCCCCGGCGAATACACCGTGCCGCTGCAGTACAGCATCGCGCCGGAGCGCCGCGCCGCCGTCGTCGACATTTCGCCGCGCCAGATCACCGTGCGGCTAGAACTGGAAGAAGCCAAATTGGTCGCCGTCAACGAGACGCTGACCAGCGAACCTGCGCTCGCCTATTCGCTGGAGAGCATCACCTTTGACGCGCGGCAGATCACGGTGCGCGGCCCGCAGAGCCTCGTCTCGCAGGTGGTTGAGGCGCAGGTGCCGCTCGACCTCGAAGGGATGCGCGTCGCGTTTGAGGATGATGTGCGCCCGCTGCCCGTCGACGTGGACGGCAATGTCGTCGATGGCGTGACGCTCGAACCGTCGAGCGTGCATGTGAGCGTCAACATTCAGGCGCGCGCCGACGTGCGCGAGGTGCGGGTGCAGCCCAACATCGTCGGCCAACTGCCCGACGGCTACGTGCTGACCGGGGCGTTCGACTACAGCCCGCAGGTGGTCGTCGTGAGCGGGCCGCCCGCGCTGCTGGCCAACATGCCGGGGACGGTGTTCACCACGCCGATTGATCTCTCCAACCGGACGAGCAATTTCTCCGTCGATGTGGCGCTGGAACTGCCGGATGAACGCTTGGTGCTGCTGACAGGTGGGGTGATCACAGTTAGTGTGGGCATTGACACGCAGATGACCACGCGCCAGTTTGACCTGCTGCCCGTCGAGATCATCGGTGAGCGGGAAGGGCTCGACTATCGCCTCGCCACGCAGGAAGTGACCGTGCTGATCACCGGGGCGCAGCCGATTGTGGACAGCCTGACGGCGCAGGATGTGAGCATCGTCGTGGATGTGAGCGGCTTGGACGCGCCGGGGACGTACCAGCTCAGCTTGAGCGCGTCGATTGGGCGGGGGCAGTCGTCCGTGACGATTGCGCTGCTGCCGGAAGGCATCGACGTGGAGATCGCGACGGCAGGCACGCAAGAGCCGTAGGGTATCGCTATATTAGCTTATACTTGTGCGAAATTGGATTTTCGTGGTAACACACTAAGCCCACCAAGTTCGCTGTCAAGAAGCTTTCCTGCGAGAGATGTCAGGCTAGTTGATGCTTCTAAAGACTTTGCGACTACTTCACCAAACAGCTTTCGGTTAGCATCATCAGGTATAACTGGAATTACGATGTTCTTTAGGTCATTCTCTGACACTTCGGCTAAACCGTCAGACCCGGTTGCGAGTGCTCTCATTTGAACGCGGTAAAATTCAGACGAAAGAGCGAACACCAGATCGGGTAAATACTTTTCTTGTCCCAGCAGCATTTTTAGTCGGTAACAGCCATTTGTAACAACTGTGGGATGAATCGCTGTTTCTTCCCCTGCAATCATCCATTTTCCGACACTACTCCAGATACCTCCAATGAATATATCTCCAGGTTCTGCTGCGTGCTTGGCTCGGCTTGGAAGTTGCCACCCGTACAATTCGCTGTATTCATAGGAACGCTCATGAATCCCAGCAATTTCAACATAGCGATATTTCTGAGATTTACTCAGTTTTATCCCTTGGGGAACAATACTACAAATATCACCTAATTTCTTGTGTTCTACTTGGCAGATACTCTCAACCAGCGTTATGTATTTACGACTGAGGCGCTTTGGGTCGAGTAATTGATAAGGATCATCAATAATACGCTTGATGTTCACCGACCAACCCGTCCCAGTAGGATAGGTGTTTTGACCGCGAAGCAACCAAGAAAACCGATTTGCTGCCGCTGAATTAAACAGATCAGCTAAGACCTCATCGAAATCCGCATCCAGAACTGGTTGGTTATTCTGATCAAGAACAATTGCACCTGTCTCTGGTTCATACCTATAAATTTTTCTGGCTTTTTGGTCGCCAATATTCCAGCCAACGCTGTCGAGCGTATTTACGAAAACAGGATACTCATCAATGTCCATGAGATTTCTAAGTGGTTGTTCTCGTTTTTCCAGAATCAAGACGGAGGCGCTGACGTCAGCCCCTGCTTTCTTAAATGTAAATCGAGGAAACGCAATGATACCAACAACATAAGTGTGTTTGAGCACCCATCGGCGGAACTCCGTGTATTTATCACTTCGGTTTCCCAAATATCCGTTGGGCACAATTATTGCGATTCTGCCATTGTTAAATTTTGCTTGTTTGACACAAAGCTCTGTGAACAGAATTCCAGTTTCTTGTTGATCTCTTCCCTTTCCTAAATCGAAACGAGATAGTACCTCTTCCCGTTTTTCGACATTGCGGACACCAAATGGAGGGTTACATAACATCACATCAAATTGGTTTTCCGACTTCATTACTTCAACTAGACTGTCTTCTTCTTTGATGTTACTTTTGCCATCATCATTAAGGAGCATGTTGAGAATACTAATCTGAACTGCTTGTCTACTAACATCTGCTCCCCAAACACGATCACCAGCCTTATCATCTACTGACGACAAATACCTATATGCGCATGTAAGAAAGTCTGCACTTCCACAAGCTGGATCTTTGATATTTTCCCCGTAAATCGGGTTGATAATGCGAACTATAAAATCAACAACCTCATAAGGGGTAAAATACTGAGCCAAATCCCACTTATAGATTTGCTTGGCAAAGTACATATAGAAATCCTGAACAACATTGGGATCACCGTTGAGCAAATTAATCGGGGCCAGTTGTTGACTTATCTCTCGTAGCGCTTGTGCCGGTATATCAAATTGCGCTTGGACTTTGGCTGGCAGATAACGTTGGTATAAACTTAAACTACTTTTCAACATTTCGTTGAAACGAGAGATAACTTGCTCCTCTGTCGTGTCAACAATGGTAAAGTCTTGGATACCTAATGCTTCACTGCTTTTCTTATGAGATTTTTCATCATGCATCTTCACTAAGAGTAACTGCATAAGTATTTGAAAACGAGCAGCTTTGTCTGCTACATAGTGGTGTAGAGAATCTTCTATTTTACGAAACAAACCGATCAAGTCCGATGAAGGTGCAAGATCCGCGTATTTCAAAAACGCTTTCTGAACTGGAAATCCGAATTCAGGTATAAAGGCTATGGGGGCTTCAAGAAACTTCTCGCTGTTTCCTCTAATCTCTTTGTAGAACAAGCGCTGTTCGATATCGTCCCAATAAACGCCAACAACGCGAATATTAGGTATTAACCTCAATGCAGGTTCAAGTTGATTACGTTTCGCATCTTCGGAATCTTTATTATCGCGTTTGATTTCTGCCACTAACATTACATGTTCATTTTGCTCATCTAAAGGCAATGCAACGATTTGGTCTACTGGGCGGTCATAGACCACGATATCCGCCCTCAGAGAATTCTTACCCTTATGACCCAGAGTAACAAGTGTCTTCTCGACACGAAAATTATTCTTTGGATAGTTTCTACCAAGTAAGAAAACAATGCACTCGATTCGCCGCTTCTCTTCGCTAAACGTTAATCCATCTTTAGCTCGAGCCGTTACTCGAAGCTCACCACGAATAGGGCAATACAATTTCGGTGTGGTAGACATACTTTGCCTCGCAATTCAGAGTCACGTGAGTTAGCAAGTGAATCAAGTGGACTATGTGAAAACTCGTGATAATTATACTTAAAACATTGAACTCACGTTCTATTGTAACGGCAGGGGGAGTTGAAAGCTAGAAGTTGAAAGCTAGAAAGTGAAGCGAGAAGATTCTTTCCAATGTAGATTAGTGAATTATCTAATGTGACCTTGTACCCTTCCCTACGATTCGCGCCCTCCAAATGATACAATGCCCTGTAATCTGATCTGAGAGGGTAGTACTGGTATGGCACGTAGACCGTTGGTCGCGCTCGTGGGGCGACCCAACGTAGGGAAAAGTACGCTGTTTAACCGTCTGGTGGGCGAACGCCGCGCCGTGACGGATGAGATCCCCGGCACGACGCGTGATCGTCTGTTCGGGGAATTTGAGTGGCACGGGCGCATGTTCAACGTCGTCGATACGGGCGGCATTGAGGTCTATCAGCCCAAGGGCACGCGCGACGAGTCGCCGCTGTCGGAAGGCAGCATCGAATTCGTGCCGCAAATCAAGGCGCAGGCGCTCATGGCCGTGCAGGATGCGGACATCATCGTCATGCTGGTGGACGCCATGCACGGCGTCACGGCAGCCGATGAAGAGGTCGCGGAGATTTTGCGCCGCACCAAAAAGCCGATCATCATCGCGGCGAACAAGACCGATAACATCAACCGCGTCAACGAGGCGGTCGAATTCTACAGCCTCGGCGTGGGCGAAGTCGTCCCGGTCAGCTCCATTCACGGCGACGGCGTCGGCGACCTGCTCGACGCGGTGGTTGCGGCGGTCGACGACATGGAAGATGTCGAGCAGTTGGACGCGGACGCCGAAGCCGACCATCACATGAAGATCGCCATCGTCGGTCGCCCGAACGTCGGCAAGAGCAGCCTGCTCAACCGCTTGATCGGCGAGGAACGCGTGATCGTCAGCCCGGTCGCCGGGACGACGCGCGACGCCATCGATACGGAGATCGCCTATTTTGGTGAGAAGGTCACGCTGATCGATACGGCGGGCATTCGCCGCCGCGGCAAGATCGAACCGGGTGTCGAGAAGTTCAGCGTGCTGCGCGCCATGAAGGCGATGGAACGCTCCGACGTGGTGCTGCTCGTGCTGGATGGCGAGACGGGCATCACCGAGCAGGACTTACACATCGGCGGGTACGTGCAGGAGGCCTATCGCAGCGTGGTGATCGTCGTCAACAAGTGGGACGCGGTCGAAAAAGAGACGCAGACGGCGCTCGAATTTGAGCGCACCATCCGCGCGCGTTTCGACTTCCTCGCCTACGCGCCGATCATCTTCGTCAGCGCCTTGACTGGGCAGCGCATCCATCTGGTGTTGGAGACGGCCAAGCGCGTGTGGGAAGCGCGGCATTTCCGCATTCCGACGTCAGCGCTCAACGAGCTGGTGCGCAATGCCTACCAGAGTCACACGCCGCCTGTGCGCGGGACGCGCCGCCTCAAGCTGTACTATGCGACGCAGGTGCGCGTCGACCCGCCGCTGATTCTGTTTCACGTCAATGACCCGAGTCTGGCGCACTTCACCTATCGCCGCTTCTTGGAGAATCAAATCCGCGCGCAGTATGCGTTCGAAGGGACGCCCATCCGCTTGAGCTTCCGTCCGCGGGATGGGATGCAAGAGGAATAGGACGGGTCAGCGGGCGGCGATGGCGCTCACTTCGTGGACGTGCACCGTCTGCCGCCGCCCCTTGAGCTTGAGTTCGCCGAGCGCGTTGGTCTGCGCCGCGCCCCCAAGTCGCTGAATCACCAGATCATCGACCAGCGTCTGCCCGGCCTTCGCGGCCTCCTGCAGGCGCTTGGTCAGGTTGACCACGTCGCCAATGGCCGTGTAGTTCATGGCCTGATCGGTACCGATGTAGCCGACCACCGCCTCGCCCACGCTGATCCCCACGCTGAAGGCGAGGTCTTCACCACGCTGTTCGGCGAGCTGGTGCGCCGCCTGATGCAGCGTCACCGCCGCTTCGACGGCGTGCAGCACATGGTCGTCCTGCGCGTGCGGCGCATTGAACAACCCCATCAACCCATCGCCTAAATACTTGTCGAGCGTCCCGCCGTACGTCAGGATCACGTTGGCCGCGAGGCTCAGGTAGTCGTTGAGCATCTCGACCACTTTTTCCGGCGGCAGGTTTTCCGAGTACGCGGTGTAGCCGCGCAGATCGGCGAACAGGATGGTCACTTCTTGCCGCGTGCCGCCCAACTGCAAGGCTTCCGGGTGGTCGAGCACCTGATCGACGACCGTCGGCGGGACAAAGCGCCCAAACGTCGTGCGGATCTTCGATTTCTCGCGTTCATTGGTCTGCTGGAAGGCTTCGAGGTTGCGCTTGTTGTCGATGGCGATAGCCGCGTAGTCGGTGAGGGCGCTCAAGAGGGCGCTGTCGTGCTTGCTGAAGGCGTGGGAACTGCTGGAGAGGTTGGCGACGCCGAGCGCGCCGATCACCTCGTTGCGCAGAATCAGCGGGGCGCAGGCGACGGAGAGTGGGCCGCGTCCCTGCGAGGGATCGGGCGTCACGATGATCGCCTGCCGCTGATTGATGCTGTGCATCGCCAGCGGATCGTTGACCGGCGCGTCCACGGGGATGGCGCGCGCCTGATTATGGCGTTTCTGCGCGCGGCAGGTCAGCGTGTCTTTGGTCAGCAGGTAGAGGAAGCCTTCTTCAGCGTTGGTCACCTTGACGGCGGCATCCACAATGCGCGGCAGCACCTGATCGATGTCGGTCAGGCTGGTCACGCTCTTGCCGACACTGTAGAGCACGTTGAGCTCCTGCAGGCGGAGCTGCAGCTCGCGGTTCGACTGGATCAGCCGTTCGGTGAGCGCGTCTTTCTCCTTGCGCAGGCGCACATCGGAGAGGCTGCGCTCGATCACCATGAGCATCTCTTCGATGGAGAAGGGCTTCTTCACATAATCGCGCACGCCGAGACGATACACTTCGACGGCGATCTCCTCCGAGCCGTAGAAGGTCATGAGGATGACGGGGATGTTGATATTGTGTTCCTGCATGGCGCGCAGCATTTCCACGCCATTCATGCGCGGCATCTGGTAATCCAGCAGGATCAGTTCAGGTCGGCGGCTAAAGGCGATTTCCAGTGCTTCTTTACCATCTTTCGCCATGAGGTACTCGTAGCCGTTCGGTTCTAGAATATACTCCGCGATAAATTCGCGGTTCTCGCGCCCGTCGTCTACGACGAGGATGGTTTCTCCTGCCACATCAGCCTCACTGACGTTGATGTATCGATATTGTTATTAAAGCACACCCCAGCCCGAGGGCAAGTATGAGAGTTCGTGAAAACTCGTGAAAACGGATTGTCGGGTTTTCAGGTCAGGACTATAATACCCCTTATTACCCGTGCGTGAAATGAGTGGATGCGTGGCACTTCGCATCACCTTTAACCCTCTTGTGCATTCCCCAGAGGAAACGAATTGATGATGACCGACGCACCCGCAAGACGGCCTCGCTTGCAGCAGCCCGGTTTGCTGCGTGAGATCGTCGAGACGGTAGTTTTGATTGGCCTGGTGTATACGCTGGTGAATCTTGCGACGGTGCGCTTCTATATCGAAGGCCCCAGCATGCAGCCGAACTTCCATCAGGATCAGTTCCTGATTGTCAGTCGCCTGCATTATCTGCTCGGCAACCCGCAGCGCGGCGACATCATCGTCTTTGACCCGCCGGGCGACGATGACTCGGCGAATAACCCGCTGCTCATCAAGCGGGTGATCGGCACACCGGGCGACGTGATCGAAATTCACGATGGACAGGTGTCGATCAACGGGACGGCGCTCAATGAGCCGTATACATTTGAGCCGTGTACCACGCAAACCTGCGAGAATAGTCGCTGGGAGCTGGGTGCGAACGAGTACTTCATGATGGGTGATAATCGGAACAACAGCCGTGATTCACGGGCCTTTGGCCCCATTGCTCGGGAACGGATTATCGGTGAAGCGATTGTCCGGTATTGGCCGCTGACTGACATCGGGATAGTGACACGTTATCGCTTCCCGGAATAAGTCTTATCAATGTATGGAGGGATTTCGATGGTAACAACAGTAACCCCTTCTTGCCCTCGCTGTTTGATCGGTCAGTTGGACATGAACAAGACCACCTATAGCTGTGTGCATCAAGGCGTGTTCTTGAGCATTCCCAACATGATCAGTTGGACGTGTGATATCTGCCAGTACCAGGAATTTGACTACGATGCGATCACGCAGGTCGAAGCGTTAGTCGGGCAGCTCGGTTTGCCCGCGGATCTGGATCGCCGCAAGACGAAACTTACCTCGTTCGACGAGAACGATATCCTGGATAAGCGTCCCTCCCGCCTCAAACCTTAAGGCAGCTCTCAACCTGTGATAGACTGAAACTAGTCTGTCACAGGGAAAGCTGGACTTGGGATGGGGTCATTTGAACTCCTCGCTCTAGGACAACTGATTGCATTCGGCGCGGCCGTGGGGCTTCTCCTTTCGGTGATGCTGCAGCCTAAGCGCGGGCGTGCCGATAGCCTGTTCATCCTCTTCTGTATGGTTCTGCTTGGCTGGAGCATTTCCGCCCTCATCGTCGACCGCTCGATCATCGCCGAACGCCTGCGCATCGCCTTTCTGCTCACCGGGTTGGCCGGAACCGGATTGGCCTACTTCTTGTTTGTCGCCCGCCTGATGCGCGTTGACAATCCGTTGTTCGGGCTTCTCACGGACATTCTGCCGCTGGTCACCGTAGGTGTTCTGACCGTGATTTGGACGGGCAGCACCCAAAACCTGATCGTCTTGGCGGTTCTGCTGGGGCTGCTGCTCGTATATTCGGTCATTACCTTCTGGTCAATCCTAGTGTCCCGCGCGGAGGTTGCTCCGTCGCTGCGCTGGGCAGGACTGCTCCTGGTGGTGGCGTGTGCCGCTCCCATCTTCGATTTCGGGAATCTCGAAACGGCGCTGGTGCTGATGACGGCGGCGGCTCTATGGACCGGGTGGGCGGTCTTGCGCTTCCAATGGCAGCAACCGGTCAAAGAGCTGCAGGATGAACTGCGGGTCGCAAATGCTGATCTGCGATTGGCGGTAGCGGAAGTCACGCATGAACGGTCGCGGCGGACCGTGCTGGAATATGAACAGCAGCGCGCTGTGCAGATTCGCACCGAGTTCATCGAAGAACTTGGTCATCGCTTACGTACACCACTAAATTCGATCAGTGGGTATAATCAATTACTACAAGTCGGAACGTACGGCGCAGTCAACGAGCGTCAAACAGATCGCCTTACGACGATTGGCCGGAATACACAGTTGCTGCTGGCGACCATTCACAATATGCTGGAGCTCAATGCATTGGATGCTGGACGTATGGGAATGCGTCGGACGCCGATTTCGCCGAAAGCTTATTGAGATCAGGTGGCGCTGGCTGCGGAACCACAGCGCGCGGCAAAGGCACTGAGACTGGAACTGATTGTGCCGGCGGATGTGGCGGCGATTTGGGTTGATGAAGTGCGGATCGTTCAGGTGCTGCGGACGCTCGTCGAGAACGCGCTCCAGTTCACGGCACACGGCATGGTCACCTTGCGCGCCATGAATGTTCAGGTGCTGCATGGCTTATCGTCCCAGTTTATGCTTCCGGTGCGCGGGTGGCTCGGTGATGGTTGGTGGGTGGTGCTGAGTGTCGAGGATACCGGCATGGGAATTGCACTTGAGGAGCAGGTGAAATCTTCGAGCCATTTCATCAGGCGAATCCCGGTGCCACAGCACCGCTGGGGTCGGGGTTAAGCTTGGCGGTTGCGAAACGACTGGTTGAGCGTCACGAAGGTGTCATGTGGCTGCATAGCACTTCCGGACGCGGTTCTACATTTCAGGTTGCTGTGCAGCGGCGTGTCGTTCAGGTGTTGTGTCCACAGCACAGTCCTAGATTGGTAAAAAAGGGAAGTTTAGCATGTCAGCAATGACCGTATTAGTAGTCGAAGATAATCCCGACAATATGCTGTTGATCCAAGATGTGCTGCAGGCACTGGACTATACGGTGATTGAAGCGTGGGATGGCGAATCAGGGGTGGACGCGGCCAAAGCCGAAAGACCCAGCCTAATTTTGATGGATTTGTCCTTGCCGCGGATGGATGGTTGGACAGCGGCCAAACTGATCAAGGAAGACCCGGAACTTGCCCATATTCCGATCATCGCGCTGACTGCTCATGCGATGGTCGGAGATCGCGAACGCGCCTTAGAGGCGGGCTGTGATGATTACTTGGCCAAACCGATCAATCTGCGTGAATTCCGTGAGAAAATCAAGCGCTATACGAAATAGAGGTGCAGTGAATTGAAGATTCTGGTTGTTGACGACAATGCGGATAATGTCCAGCTGCTGTCAGATATTGTCAGCAGCATGAACTTGACCCCGCTGCGCGCCTTTGACGGAGTCGAGGCACTGCGCACGGTGTATGAGACACATCCAGATCTGATCATCCTCGACGTCAACATGCCAGGGATGTCCGGCTTTGAGGTTTGCGAACAGCTCAAGAACGACGCCAAACCTCCCATATCCCGGTCCTGCTGCTCACTGCGCTTGAAGATGTGGAGCATCGCGTGCATGGTCTCAAGCTGGGAGCGGACGATTATCTGGTCAAGCCCTTCAATCCTCGAGAGCTGATGGAACGGGTTCGCACGCGCTTACGCCTGAAGAATGAGGCCGATCATCTGCGCAAGACGCAGGAAGTTGTCCGCGCGACCTTTGAACGCTATGTTTCCTCCTCGGTGGTCGATCAGCTCCTGCGCGATCCGTCGCAGGTAAAGCTGGGGGGCAACCTGCAAGAGATAACCGTCCTGTTTGCTGATCTCGAGGGCTTCACCGGAATTTCCGAAAAGACGGATCCGGAACAACTGCTGCATGTGCTCAACGAATACCACACGATGGCGGTCGCCGTGATCCGCGATTATGGCGGCACCGTGGACAAATTCATCGGCGATGGCGTAATGGCGCTGTTCAACACGCCGCTGCTGCAAGCCGATCATGCGCTGCGGGCGGTACGGGCTGCTTGGAGAATGCAATCCACCCTGGCGACCTTCCACCAGCAGTTCGAACCGCTGTTTCGAATGCGGATCAACTTTGGCATCCATTCAGGGATGGCGGTCGTAGGCAATGTCGGTGCGCCCGATTTGATGAACTATACGGCGGTCGGTGATACGGTCAATTTGGCCGCACGCCTGCAGCAAATGTCGTTTGAGGGCCGGATTCTGGTCAGCAGTGCGACGTTTGAGCGGGTGAAAGAGCAGGTAGTAACGGAATGCATTGGCACGGTGAAAATCAAGGGACGCAGCGAGTCCGTGTTGACCTACGAGATTCGTGGACTCAAGCCTTAGATTTCGCTGAATTTCCGTTCTCAGTCTTGACGCTCACCCGGCAGAATGGTAGACTTCTGCCTTGTAAGGAAGTACGGCTCTATCGTCTAGCGGTCTAGGACGTCACCCTTTCAAGGTGAAGACACGGGTTCGAGTCCCGTTAGGGTCAAATTTCGTAGCCTAGATAAATATGAAAGCGGGAACGTGTAGAAAATCGTTCCCGCTTTTTCGTTGACCACAATTTTCGCCACGAACTGCCGGATGGCCTGCCTGGCTAAGTCGACATCGTCCCCCGTCAGAGCCGCTCGAATACTCGCGATCCACTCCTGGAGCTGTTCCTCCCCGATTTTGGGAATGTCTTTGGGTTTGACCAACACATCTTCCAGAGTGACGAGTTCCGCAATCAAGCGCCGTTCCTCGGCCTCGCGTTCCTGCAAGCGAGCTTGAATGCTGGTCGAGAGCCCAAGTTTCTCCAGCGCGTCGATCAGCTTGCGAATCGCTGCCTGAACCTCATCGAGTTCGGCTTGAACCGCGGCGATCCGCGTTGAAACGTCCCGATTACGTTCGGCTAGCGAGGTCACGAGCGCTTCCTCAATTGGACGCAGATTCTCCAGCGTCAAGACATGTTCCATCAAGTTATCGATGACCGCCTGATCCAGGGCGGCTGCACCGACGCGCCCAGCCTGACAGGCTTGATCGCGCGAGTTTTTCTTGTGCGTGCAGATGTAGAAGTCCCAACGCGAGCGTTTGCCTTCACGAGCGGGCACGGTGTCGGCATTCATGGGATGTTCTTCGCCGGGTTTCGCCCCGCAAAACACCAACCCGGTCAACAGATGACGACTGGCCACCCGGCGTGGCTCGTGCAGCGGGTTCACCGCCTGCCTCTTCTGTTTAGCCGCGCGTTCGGCTCGACGTTGCTGTTCCTCTTCCCACCAAGCGGACTCGATCAGCGGCTCGACGAAGTTTTCCAGCACATGCCCACCGTAAACCAGCACACCCGTGTAGATCCGGTTTTCAAAGAAGTGGGTATAGCCACTGGTGTTTTTATACAGTCGTGTCGCTTCCATGATTTTCTTGATGGGCAAACCTTCATGGCGCAGCTTCCAGGCCAGACGGCAGCGATCCCATAAGCCATCTTCATGATCCGGGACGATGCGTTGGACGTAATGCTTCTCACCGCCGTGATTTCGTCCCTTGCGGTCACGCACGCCGACCAGAATGCGCTCGGCTTTGAACCCGACGGGCGGTGGTCCGGGAAGAATGCTCAAGTAGCGACCATCATGAGTGGGCCAATCAGGATTGTAGGCACGAAAGCCGGGATCATTGTCACGCAGGGTGACGATATCCGCCAGACCACGCCGCGTATTGTCGGACTGTTCCTGCAGCAACTTTTCGTCTTGAAGGGCTTGTACCACCTCGAAGAGCGCGTTAATGGACGGATCACCCGTCTCAACCGAGGCGATCAACGGAATAATCGTGATCCCGCGTAAGCGCAGATCCGATTTGATGTGCGTCGTCTCAATGCTATCACGCCCCAGACGGTTGGATTTCCAGACCACCAGACCAAATGGGTATTTCTCCATGTGTTTCTTGCGCTTATCGAGATTGCGAATGTGCCGAAAGCGCGCGGCGATGTCCATCTGCATCTGGTTGAGCTGATTGCGTTTTTCCGCATCGGAGCCGGTTTTGGCTTCATCGAAGTAAGTGCGCTCCAGGATGAGCTGATGTTTGGCGCAGTACTCCTGAATGGCGACGACCTGCTGCTGTACTGAGCGATCCTGCTCTTCGCCCCCGGAGTCGCGGCAGTAGGCCAGCACATGAGCACCAACTGGCAGCGGACAATCTTGACGGATCAGATGAAGATAACGTTCGTTCGACATGGACACCTAACCGCGGTATAGCTCATCGACCATGCTCGGGTCGAAGCGCAAGTTGAGTTTCGCAACAATCAGGGCTTTAACGCGTTGGCGTGTGGATTCGGGGAGCCGCTCCCACGGCGTTCCGAAAACGTTCGTCTGCGGTTCAATCCGCAGAACGTCGGCGGCTTCCAACATCTGGTAGTCACTGATTAAGCGGTTAGCCGCGACGCGGAGTGCCCCAGGCTGGACTAAGTCGATACCGGTGAGGGCGGTGGCCGTTTCCTGCCGCATGGCCTGCATTGCTGCTCGTACCTGGGGGCGATCGGCTAACGCTTCGAAGAGACTCAAGACCGCAGCCTGGTTTTCTGGAGGCATACGGTCAAACAGGGTACCAAGATACTCCGCGCGCACCGAGATTTGATCGGCTTGCGCTGGAATATAGCCCGCCAACCGGAACAACTTCAACGGATCGACGTCCAGTGCATCGGCGACGCGCCGCAGAGTGCGGGCGTCCGGATCTTTGGCCCGCGGATCACGACCCACCTTGAGCAGATTGCGCACAGCCGACTCCGACACGCCCGCTGCCTGAGCGAGTGAACTGTTATTGTGGTGTCGTTGTTCCATCAGATCAGCAACAAAGTATCCGAGGGTATGCGGTGGGTAAATCATGGTCAGTCGACGTCCTCGCTGAAATAGCGATACGGATTCTGCCCACATTATACACAAGGGAGATGATGATCTTTCCAATTCTACGCAAACTCCTTGACAAGGAAAACGAACTCATAGTATAGTGTTTTATGAAACGAATGTCGATTTGCAAAACGTAATGAAAGGTGCTGCCGTGAGGCAGCTTTCATTTTACCACAAATTCGTTTTGTAAAACGAAAACCACCGCAAGGAACGATGGATTGGCAAAACGTGGTCGCCCGAAAAGTACATTCCAACTCACGATTGGTGCTGACCCTAAGCTCTACCGCTTTGGCAGTCTCGCCGAAGCGCTGCGCGCCAATACCGATCTGCTCGCAGAGCTCATCCGGCAGGGAGACGCCTTACGCGCATCGGCTGAGACCGACACGCCAAACCAACCCCAGCCTGAAGCGGTGACTGGAGGTGACTAGGCGTTTATTTGATTGGCTTACCCGGTTTCAACCCGTTTTTTAAAGGAGCTTAAGCATGATCAAGCGTATCGAGTTCACACTCAATCTCGATGATCCCAACGAGGCAGCGATCTATCATGCCCTCCGTCCATCGCTCAAATATCGACGGGCAGGCGCCTTAATCCGCGCCGCGCTCAACGTGCATTTCACTAAACTCGACAGAACCCAGACACCGGCCCGCAGCACGAATCAGTCAGGAGATCATTCATGAGCAAGCGCAGAACAACCCAAGCTGGATTACCCGGTAGCAGCATCACGGTCGGGCTGGATATCGGTTACGGAGTCACGAAAGCCGTGACTACCGATCAGATCGTGACGTTCCCCTCGGTGATGGGGCATGCCCGTGAACTCAAGTTCGCGCAAGCGGACATCGCCGAACGGCATCCCGGCGATCAGATCATGGATGACGAAGGCGCGTGGTTCGTTGGCGATCTGGCCTTGGCGCAACTGCCTCCCGGCGAACTGCTCCGCTTGCGCGGTCGGACAGCCAACGAAGCGACGATGGGAAATGCCTTTCGGCTGCGGCTGGCAAAGGTCGCGATCGGCAAGCTGGTCGCGGGGATGTGGAACCGCGACATCGTGCATATCCGTTTGGCGTCGGGGCTACCAGTCGATCACATGCGCGACGCAGCGGAACTGAAAACCTCGCTCATTGGTCAGCACATCATCAAGACGGATATCGCCGAGTTGGTCGCCAATATCTCGGAAGTGATGGTCATGCCGCAGGGTTACGGCTCGATCTACGCCATGAGTCTGACAGAAAGCGGTGAGATCAACCGCCAGCACACCTACCGCCGGACGGGCGTGTGT
The DNA here is from genome assembly GCA_016717205.1 of Candidatus Flexifilum breve. Lineage (GTDB taxonomy): Bacteria > Chloroflexota > Anaerolineae > Aggregatilineales > Phototrophicaceae > Flexifilum > Flexifilum breve. The sequence continues at coordinate 877,018 of JADKGC010000001.1, read as the reverse complement.
GATGTGGGGACGTACACCGTCGATCTGGCGCTGGACGATGAAGGCGAATATGTGGATGCCGAAAGTGGCAGCGTGGAAAGCGGCGTGTACACGGCACAGGAACGGATCGCCGCTGTCCTTGAACGCGATTACCGCCAGAAGATGCCGTTCAAGATCGTCGAGGAGGTGCTGCGAACGGGGGTGTTCCGCGCCAACGGTCAGCCAGTCGATTACAGCGGGATCGTCGAAGAAGCCCTTGCCCCACTCCGCAGCGCAACCCTGAGTCTGATGGGTGAGAAGTGGCACGGCGGCGCGACGGTCGATGTGATTTACCTGTCCGGTGGCGGCGCGGAACTGGTCTACGAAGAAGTGAATGCGGCGTACCCTCAGGCGCAGCTTTTGCCGGAAGCGCAGTTGGCGAATGCGCGCGGGTATCTCCACTATGCCCGGTTCGTCGCCCGTCAGGGCTAGACGGGGGTGTTGGGGGTGTCGTACCGGTTCGGACAGCGTGCGGACAGGGTCGTACACCCCCACGAGGAGGGGTGAGCATGGCGAAGAGCAAACGCATAACGGCGACGGTCAAAATGACCTACACGGAGGACACCGACCTGATCGCGTGGTGGAACAGTCTTCCTCGTGGGAGCCGCAACGCGGTGATGAAGGATGTGATGCGGGAGTATATCGAGCGGCATCGGGGGGGCTTTCGTCCGGTCCTGCCGCGGAACACACCACAGCCGTTCGATCCGGGGCGGTTCACGCAGGTGTGCGACGATGCGGCGTGGATCCGGTCGGCGCTGACGGACTTGCCGCGCTATATGGAGCAGGTGATCCAGCACGTGGCCGCCCTGGGCGTCGTCCAAACGACCGGGGGCGGCGTGGCACAGCGCCAGCCGACGAAGGTGGTCGATGAGGCGGAAGTCAACAAACGCGAAGCGAAAGTGAGGCAGGCGAAGTGGTAACCGCGGTTCGCATTCTCCATGAGCGGTATGTGCGCACAGTGCCATGCAAGGCAGTCCTCCGGCCTGCCTTGCGGCGCAGCGTCGGGGCGCTGCGCCCTCGTCTGACCCCCGGTGGGGCGGTGTTTATTTTTGAATGGGTCACCGGGGGTCAGAAGCCAGCTAAATCCGCTGTCTCCTCATGCGCCGGAGGGGCTGGTGCAGCGTGTTTCACACCCTGCACGCAGGCGGTGGTGCGCAGCACCCGCCTGCCACGTGGGCGCACCCAATCGCGCCCACACGCGTCACCCGTTACAGCTGACGCAACCAACTTGCACCACGATGACAGCGCTCGGATCAAGAAGGAGGGGCAGCATGAATCACCAGCAAATGGTTCGAGAGATTGCCCTGCGACTGCCGCATCTCAAGCGGCGTGATGTCGCCGAGGTGCTGGAAGTCATGGCGGAACTCTGGTTGGTTGAACTGGCACGTCCCGGCGCGACCATCACGGTCGCCGATTTGGGCAAGCTGGTCGTCGAGGTGCAGGACATGCGGAGTGGTGGCGTCGTTCAGCGCCGGATGCAGGCCCAGCGTGGCACTGCCGCCAAGACGCTCAAACGGATCTACGTGCGCTTTCGCTCGACTGGGAAACTCCGCGCCGCAATCTTGGCCGGGATTGAAGGGAGTGACGAACGATGAAGAAGAAAACCAATCCGTACAGCGAACGCATGACGGTAAATCTCACGCCCGATCAGATGCGCCGTTTGGAGGCCTTGCGCACGACCCGAGCTCGCGTTGGCAAATTCGTGACCAAGAACGATCTGCTGCGCGATGCGGTGAATTACTACCTCGCCGCGCAGGAAGATTTGCCCGGATCGCGCCGCGCCATCGCCAAAGGGATCGAAAGTAAAGTCGATGCGCTGGATGCGAAGGTCGAAACAATGTCGGCAGCGCTCAACGCCTTCATCGACCGGGTGACGCGCAAACGCGAGGGCTAGGCGATGGAGCGCAAGCAGCTGTGTGTGGCGAACGTGAAGTACAAAAAGCCGACCGCCGATGACGCGCAGCGGGCGAAGAATTTGCTCAAGTACTTGACCTACCGCGACAGTCGCGACGGGTATGTGAAGCAACGCGTGGCATGGAACGGTGGGTCGATCACGGGATGGGTGGTTCAGTTGGTGCCATTGCGCAGCGCTGTGATGACTTACGCAGTGAGCATGTGCTGACCTTCTCGCTGGTCATTAACCCGAACCCGGAGTTGACCGCCATGATCCCGTTCGAGCAGCGCGAACGCTTTGTCCGGGAGCTGACCGAAAACGTGGTCGAGGGCTTTTTCGACGAGCGCGGCTTGGATACAGGCATCGAGTACAGCTATGTCCTGCACCACAGAAATAGTACCGATCCGCAATCGCCGGGACTGCATGATCCGCATACTCATGTGGTGCTGCCGGGGACGGTTTTCGACGAGGAGCATGGGCAGCGCGTCCCGCTGTTCTTCTCGCAGAACCGGAAGGTGGATCACATCGACATGCTGCACCGCGTCACCGAACACGAGACGGCAGTGCTGTTGGAACGCTACATCGGACCGGATTGGGAACAGCGCTATGACGCGCTGGAGGCAGCCCGGACAGCCCAGCGGGCGATCACCGCCGAACCGGCCCATGGTGCAGTCGAGGTCGAAGACGACGGGTTTGACTTCTGGGTGGGAACGCGGCGCACCGACGAGCGGATCAGCGCGACGGGCTACTACCGGACGGTTGAGGATGATTCCGTGGAATTTCACCCGTTGGTCGGCGGACTGAAGCATGATGAGGCGGAACTACTAGCGCGGCTCTTGCACAGTGAGATCGGCGGGGATTTCGTCGCGCTGCGCCAGCTGGCGGCGGGCATCAACGCGATGAGCAGGGCGGAGCGGGTCACTTTCTTCGCCGATGTGCGCCGGCTGGACTTCTCGCCGCCGGATCGGGAACCAGACTTGGACATCAATATCGACTTTTAGCCGACAAGCACACAGGGGAATGAAACGCTCTCGTTTGGCGACCAGCGCGCTGCAAACCCCTGTGTGCTACTTGAAGGAATAAAGATGAGTATCGCACAAATTGACGTTTCCGGCAATCCGCTGGCATTGCGTGATTTCCTCCGCGCCCTGTACAGCGGCGCGCCGGACGAGTTGTATTTTGAACTGCGCTGTATCCATCCGACGAGCGGAGATGCTCGCTCCTTGTGGAGCAAAGTCGGCGACAAGCGGACGCTGACCAACGCGCTCAATCGCGCAACCGCCTTAAACTGCGAGAGCGGCTATGGGTTGTACTTTGCGCCGTGTTTGCGCTCGCAGAAGCAGGGCAAAGCCGAAGTGGCGGCGCTGCTCCCCGCGCTGTGGGTCGATCTCGACTGTGACGACGATGCGGCACGCCGGGCGGAGGCATTGGCAAAGCTGCATACCTTTAGTCCGCCGCCCTCTGCCATCATCGACAGCGGTGGTGGCTTGCACGCCTATTGGTTGCTCAAAGAAGCCACATCGCTTATAGATGAAGCTGATCGAAAACAGGCAGCAGGCATTCTGCGTGGGTTGTTTAGCGTGCTCGGCGGCGATCCGCAGTATGTCAAGTCGGTGGCCTCGGTGATGCGGCTGCCGAACAGCCTGAACACCAAGCCTGATCGGGGTGGCGTGATCGTGACGCTGCTTGAACTGCATCCTGATCGCCGCTACCCGCTGAGTGATTTCGCTTGGTTGGAAAGCCAGCCTCGGGTTGAGCGGATCGGCAGCCTGAATGTCGTTACCCTTGACGGGAACGGGCAGCACCCGCTGCCCAAGCGCACCGCGGACTATCTCGTTTCCGGCGCCACTGAGGGGAACCGAAACACCGAACTATTTCAGGCCGCTTGCCAGTTACGCGATGCGGGGCATGTGCAGTCGGAAGCCGAGGCTCAGCTTGTGCCGCGCTATGTTGCCGATGGGAGCAGCGAAAAGGAAGCGCTGGCGACCATCCGCAGCGCCTACAGCCGACCGCCGCGCGATCCGCTGCCGAATCCACGGGAGCAGGTCGAGCAGCTCATCAGCCGCTACGGTCGGCAGACGCAACCTGTCGAACGCCCGACCGCAGAGCAGATCCGCGAGGTAGTTGAAGCGTGTGCGACCTTAGATCCTTTGGCATGGGCCGCAGAGCGCAAGCAGTTGCGGGAGTTGTGCGGTGATACCTACCGAGTTGAAGACCTCAATAACATGTATCGTGAGGCGCGCCGTGCTTTACAGAAGGACGAGCGCCCGCTGCTGCCTGACAATCGTTACCTTGAGGTCGATGGACGCATGGTCTTCGAACGCACCACGGAGCGCGGCACAGTGGCGCAGTCAGTTGCCGACTGGGTGGGACGCGTGCAGGAGTGGGTGACGCGAGTCGATGATGGCGCTGCCGAACATATCATGCGCCTTGAACTGCGGCGAGCGGGGCAGGTTGTGACGATTGATGTGCCCAGCGAACTTTTCGGGGACACCAATGCGCTTCAGCGGTTTGTCGCGGCGAAAGCCGGTGGACTGTTCACTGTCGAAGCGGGGATGCATCGTCATCTGGTCCGGGCCATCCTTGCGCTGTCCGGAGAGCCCAAGCGTAAGACGACCTTTCGTTTTCTGGGTTGGACGGAAATGGATGGCAAGTGGAGTTACGTATCTCCACAAGTGAGCATCAATGCCGATGGGTGTTTAGCGTTACCACCGGAGGTGGAGTTGGAAACGCGCCTGCGCGATTATCGCCTGCAATCCATTGATTGGGAGCGGGCGATCACTGCGTTTCAGGCCGTAATCAGCGTGTTCCCGAAGCCGCTCGCGCCCATGCTGCTCGCTTTTTCACTGCTGCCGCTGGTGCAGCGTTTCTTTCCTGCTGCGGCGATGAAACCCGCGCTGCATCTGGTGGGCACGTCGGGCAGCGGCAAGAGCGAGATCGCCGCCCTGATGACGAGTTTCTATGGAAATTTCAGTCGGGATACGCCACCCGCCCAGTGGGGCGACACGATCAACACGGTGGAAGTCCTCGGCTATGCGTTGGCGGACGCCCTGTTCTGGGTGGACGATTATAAGACGAGCTATGCCGATGAGAGAACCTTCACGCGTTTTTTGCAGAGTTATTCGCGGGGGATGGGGCGGGGCAGGCTGACACGGGAAGCGACCTTGCGGCAGGATCGCCCGTGTCGTGGACTGTTGCTCTCGACCGGCGAGACGACGATTGAGGGCGAAGCCTCCGTACTCTCGCGCATGTTACTGCTGGAGATTCCACCGTGGGAACACCGCGACCCGCAGGGTAGGGCGCTGGCACAGGCTGACACGCTGCGGGCCGACCTCCCCGGATTTACCGCGCATTTCGCCGCGTGGATCGCTCGACAGGCGGATGCGGGAACACTGCGCAAGGACCTTGCCGACGATTTGGATCTGGCCACGCGCGGCTACCGGGAGAAGTTGAGCGGTGCGCGGCAGGCGCACACAGGGCGCGTGATCGGTAACTGGGCGGTGCTGCTGACGACCTACCGCTTGGTAATGCGCTTCCTGGTCGAAAAGGATGCTGACCAGTCTCTGCCGCCGTGGCAGGACGCAATTTATGAGACGGTGCGCGCCGTGCAGCACGAACGGGCAGGGCGGTTGTTCCTCGACACGCTGGCGCAGCTCCTTGCGAGCGGTGAAGTGCTGCTGGCGACCGATATGCGCGAACCCGAGGAGGCGCGACCGGGCGTTACAGTGATTGGGTACGAGGATCGCGAGTTCGTCTATCTCATCCCCGAAGTCGCCTACCGCGAAGTGAACCGCATTTTGGCGCTCAAGTTCACGATCTCCGCGATTGGTTCTCAGCTCAAAGAGGATAACGTGCTCATTCCGGCCAGCAGCGATGGACACTTGACGGTGCAGATGCGGGTACGCGGACATCGGACGCGCTTATGGCGTTTGCGCGCGGCAGTTTTTAGTGGAGATGGTGGGGACAATGGAGACGGAGCCGTACACTGATGACGCGAACTGTCGTTGTTGCTCATGGAGATGGTGGAGACAGTGGAGACAAAACCTCTTTCGTTCCAGAAATGTGTCACCACTGTCTCCAATGGCACAGGGCTGTAGACTGTTTGCGGGTAAAAAGGCGGCATTTTGGGTGGGTGCGGCGACGGGCTTGTTCTAAAGGCGCTCGCCGCTGTGGTGACACTGGGGACAGTGGAGCGCGTAGTGGTATTTAAATCGCTGAGGTCGCAGCACGCTAACTAGTTTTGGCTACAATGAGCAGACGAGATCATCCGCGAAAGATATGAGGCTGGTGAGGCTTTGTCTGATCTAGCTCGTGACTTCAGTGTGTCACCTCAGAGGGTGTATCAGATAGTGAAACTTAGATGACGGTACCTACTGGGCAGATCTTGCATTGACCGCAAGTCTGCCCAGTAGTGATTCATGTCACACACTAGAAGAAATCTCAAAGTAAGTATGGAACGGGGGATTGATTTTGTAGCGTTCCACGCCAGTAGCATCTATAACTCTGCTGGCTTGAGTTTTGCGATCATCCTTCCGATCATCGTAGAGAAACTCAAAACTTCCTGATGTTGTCTCGTATCCAAGGAATGTTGCTTCACAGAGGGCATCTATCACGGAGTCAGTAATAGAAATCTCGGCTCCTGCCCTCTCAATAAGCTGCTGAATCTCATCTTTTGTGATGATATCTGGTGCATTCATGAACTGTCTCAAAATGCCTGGCGCATCTGGAACGAGCGAACCTATTTCTTCCAACAGCGTAAGATACGTATGGTTCGAATAGGCTTTTTGAGCTTCTTTCAAATCATCTGCTTCAATTCGCGTATGATCGTTTGAGTTTGCACTGAATAGCGCTTGTTTGCAGAAATAGATAATGTCTCTAGGGCGTGGAAGTACATAATGGAAGAGAAACTTACGCGTATTCATGCCGTCTACGGTTCTCACAAAGAATTTATTCCAGACTTCGCCTATTTCCTCATATTCGTCTAGACCCGACTTAAAGCGCTCTTCGATCAACCTTAATAGTCGTTGTTCGTTATCCCACTTTATTGACGTAATTCGGAGTTTATCAGCCTCAGGAACATTCTTCTTAATGACTGACAGTATGTCCGCTCTGATAAATACCGTTAAGGATACAGGTACCGTCTTGCGCTTTCCGCCGACACTAAACTCTATTGATATGCGTTCCACTACATTTAGTAGTCCAAACAAAAAGAGTGATAGTGCTGAAAGATCTTCATTTTTACTCCACGGCTTATCCAGATTGTCGATTAGGATGTTTACTCTATCCATTTCATAGAGTGCACCACCTAGAATCACCCTAAGTTGACTGATGATCTCATTGTGCAAGACTTCACTCAGTACCTCCATTTGTTGTGTAGGTGAGGTTGGTGAACTCGGAAGTTTGGATCGATAACTTTGAATCATGCATCTAGTCTTATGGTGAAGTCATCCTTTATGTAATCGGTCCTATCAACGAAACTTATGAGGTGCTTTTCCTCAGAAGAGAGTAGTTGCTCGGGTTTTTCATCAAGGTGTTCACGTAGGTCTCGAGCTAATTCAGTATAGATGAGAAATTTCCAGAGAGTCTCCATGACATGCATCTTTACCGAGTTATATAGCTGAGACTTGTATAACTGAAATACACCGCTTATATCGTACGTCAAAGGTTTAATCACGCAAACGAAATTATTCTCGCTTTTTGCATCACGCATGTGTTGCGCTAATCGAAGAAAATTCGCAGTTTTTCCACTTCCTTTTCTTCCACTGAAGATAATGTATGTAGCATTACGCAGAGCTTGGTTGAAGCTGTCAGTTTGGACGAAATAATGCACCAGTTGATCTCGTTCCAATTCAGCTTCGTACTCACCGAGATTAATGTTTCGAAGAGCTTGTCTTTCTTCTAAGCGTTGTTGCTGTCTTCGATATCGCTTGTAGGTTTGTAGCTGTTTGTCATACTGGGTTTGCTTGCGTTCAAGCCACTCAGTAACATAAGCGTCTCGCTCAGTTTCGTCTGTATATGTATATAAGGAATCTTTGTAATCAAAAGGCGCGTCGAAAGGGCCTTGTGCAATCAAAAGCGGTAGCTTGTTCATTCCATAAGCTAGGCCAGATATGAAACCGTATTTCGCGTTTTTGCTATCGAAGGGTGGAGATGAGAATTCAGAAATCACCGCGAATGATGACAATAGATTCTCGATGTACCATTCAAATGAACGGACGCTTGTCTCAAGTGGATCGTCTGTAGCCAAAACATCTCGAAACTTCGATTTCATCAATAGTCGATTGAGAGAACTTGCAGAAGGGGTACTAGCCGGACTTTTGAGGAATAACAACTTAGGTTCTTTGATGCGCTGTTTGACTGGTTCGATCTTCTGGTTATAGATATTCAAGTCAAGATCATGGTGCGGCATGTCCTGAAGGAAACGGTCAATGATATCTCGATAGTTGGAGTACGGTACGTATCCCAAGGTGTCGAGCAGACCCAGCTCAAGATAGAATAAATCTCGCCATTGTTTGTTTTCTTGTCTTGTAACCCAAACACGCTTTCTCGTTGCAACGGCATAACCTAATTCGAAGAGTACATTTTGATTCAGATCAGTTAAGTCACATAAGAATAGGTCTGCATCATCAATTTGATTGCAGATTTCAGGGATGATGAATTTCCCTGAATTGTCCATCGTTGCCCAATCAATTACTGTTATTTCCCTGGTGCTACTGTTGATTGCTTCAATTGCATTTTGAACTGTAAATGAAGTTGCAATGTTGTGGGACGAATATGCGTAAAAGGCGATTCTGCTCTGCATGCGTACATGTCCAATCTTCGTGAGAGAGCGGATGAGTAACGTTGGTTAACGATTTACTTTGGAACGTTGAAACTGTCGAAGCAGATTCAAGCCGCGATGTATATCTGCTTTGAGACGATAGATAAATTCAAAGCCGATACGCCCCGGATAATCACGTTTCTTGATCTCGACAAAGTCGTTCGCTGATAACCGATCCAGCAAGCCTATATCGTGTGGGTTGAGTCTTGTTTTCTTGAGCTTTGCGGCAATCTCGTCGCGGGTTGTCCAATTAGCCGTGTCATATAGGACAGCGATGATCTTGCGGGCTTGAGGAGTCTGTTCCAACAGTTTCGCCCGTAGGGCTTTTAGCTGCTCAATATCCATGTGTGTATCCACGTTTTGGACTATGATTAGAACTGATGTCTATTATAGCATCAGTCGCTAATACGCGCTGAGTAGAACCCACTCGGACAGTCAAGCACCCTAGTGACACCGTGGACAGTTGGTTTGCCTAATTGTTGAATTTGTGGAATGACCTCGGAAGTAGGGCAAAGCCGGAACGGCGGTGTTGCTCTCCGCGCAGGGTACCGAGCTGATCAGTTCGGCGGATCGGGAAACGGAAATACTCGAGCGCCGCCTGTCCGATCTGGTCAACGCGGCGTATGGCTTGACACCCGCCGACATCGATCTCATGTGGCGCACTGCGCCGCCGCGCATGCCGATCAAGCCGCCGCCGACCTGATCGAAACCTCGATAACGTATCCCTACGGCGCGGTGTATTCCCCCTGCTCGGTGAGCGCTAGGCACAACTGATGCTTATCCATAGCTGACGTTAGATTATGCTCATCGCAGTCACTAGATGAAGACCTGTTTGTCGTTTCCACTTGAAGCAAGCCTCCTAGATCCTACGCATTTTACATACGGCCATAACGGCCGCTCAATTCCGTGAGCCGACACCAAATCAACCGAATGCCTACCACAAATATAGATCTCTCGACCCATATGCCAAAATTAAAATGAAATAAACTGAAATCATATGGCTTGATGTTCGGTTACTTTTGACTGCTTGAGCTTCAAGGACAACATGAAACCGGTGATTGGGCATGTCGATGCAAAATCTCTCTGGCTGCGTGTTAGTTCTGTCTGGTTGGGCGTGCTGCTACTGACAGCTTGTACCGGCGAAGTCAACGGGGTGCAAGAGCCTCGCACCTCTTCATCGGATCACAGCGTCCAGACAGGCAGAACCTTGATCGCCGACTATGGCTGTGGTTCGTGTCACAGCATTCCCGGTATTCCCGGCGCGGATGCCAAAGCTGCGCCACCCCTCGAACAGTTCTACCAGCGCACCTATATCGCTGGACAACTCCCCAACACTCTCGACAATCTCGTACTCTGGATACAAAACCCCCAAGAAGTGGAGCCGGGAACGGCCATGCCGAATCTTGGCGTGACTCAGATCGAAGCGCGGGCCATGGCCGCCTATTTGTATCATCAGCCGACACTCACGGAGCTGTTGAGCCAATGAGACCGGCATCAGCACTCTTCACTCGGTGTATGTTTGTTTTCGCGCTAATCCCCACTCTGTTGAACGGCGCGTGTTCCGCAGTGCCGATTAGTCCGTCACAAACGCCGTCTGCGCTTGACCCGCGTGGACCGGGAGCAGCCCGCATCACCGATCTTTGGTGGGTGCTGTTCGGGTTCGGCATGTTCGTGGTCGTGCTGGTGACCGCCTTACTGCTTGCGGCACTGCTGCGTCAGCGCCGGTCAGACCGTGACACACCACCGGATCACAATCAGGGGCGCAGCAAATGGGAATCGTTGACAATTCAAAATTTGCTTTCGCACTCGCATTTCGGTCGAAAAAGGGATTCACCCGCCGAAAATGCGGTCAACGGGGTGAAAAGAACACAATATTGCCGCCCAATACCCCGCCTTCAGCGGGGTGTTTTTTGGTTTCAGTAGGTTAAACGACCTGCGGCACGGGGTAGAGCAGCAGGTCGCGAACTGACCAGAGGTGGTCGGTTAAACTGAGCACCATCGCCGGGGAACGGGGGCGAAAGCGTCGTTTCAAACCGGGAACTTCGAGTGCCAACGATTCGTGAGCCCGTACAAAATGGTAATACAGTCGAAACCATTCGCAGTGAAGCAGCAGATGTCGCTCCGTCTGGGCGTAAGCCCACGTGCGTCGAGAGAGGGCAGCGACGGACTGACGGAAGGTGAGGTTGACGCGCTCGACGAACGCGGTCTGGATGAGGGGGCGGAGTCCTGCATCGCGTAAACGAGCAAAGAGCTCGTGACGTTTGCCCCAGAGCATCCGGGTGTGCGTGAACGTGACGTGACGCTTGCTCTTGCGTTTGACGAGCTGGCCATAATGCAGTTCATCGCTTGGTTGCCAATGGTCGGTGCGGGCTTTCGGTGGGCGAAACTACGACCCGAAGTGAGCGGTGAGGGCATAGAAGTAACTGCGCAACCCATCGGTGGTGGCAGCGGGAACGCAGTCGGGTGAGAGGCGGAGCTTGACGTCATGGACAAGGGCGAAAGCATCGTTTTTGGTACGATTGTCAAGGTGAAGTGCGGGAATCGCTTTGCTCACCGGGTCAAAGGCAAGCCAGAGCTAGGCAGCGGAAGCGGTCGTACGAATACGGGTGTAGAGTTCATCCATTTGCACCAAAGTGAGAACGAGGTTGCGAAAGAAAAGGTTGTGCCATGCCTGACTGTGGCTGCCCATTCGTTCGAGCCAACGGGCAAGAGTGGCATCCGCGTGACCGGTGAAGCGAACGAGTACCGACACATCGACGCCTTCTGCGAGAAACCAGAGCACGAACTCGACCTGTTTTGGGTCCGTTTTGAGGTAGTAAAGCGGCGTGTTGACACGACTGGTAAAGACTTTCGAGCAGGCTTGACACTTGAAGCGCTGAATCCCGTTATGTGAGCCATACCCGACCAGCGCATGCAGCTCATCATCGGTCACGCCACGATAGTCGCATTGGCGATTCGGACAAGCAATTCCACGCGTATTCACCGTTTTCTTACGTCCGCGGCGGCTCTTGCCTTCGCTGTAGGGGCGAATGTCGTTTTTGGGACGCAGGATGTTGAGCGTTAACCCGGTTTGGCAGTGAGGACAGTCATGGGGCGACTGCGGTTTCCAGCGACGTGGATGGTGTTGCTGCCACGTCACCCAGAGTTGTTTAACTAACCGTTGGAGCGAACGACGTTGCAAAAACAGCAACAGGAGCAGAAATAACAGGTTGACGACCACAGAAACGTCAAAGACCAGCATGTGGGACTCGGATAACGGTAAAATTCAGGCTCCGAATCCTACGCGTACGTCCCGGCGGGTCAAGTGTGAATTTTAAACGATTTATGTGAGCAGTACCGTGGCGGCGGCTGGAAAAGACATGCTGGCAGGCTTGGCAGCGGAAACGACGGATGTCGCGTTGCTGACCGTCCCATCCATCAGCGACGAGGGCGTGAAGGGTGGCATTGGTGCAGCCAAAGTAGACAAGACAGTCCGGGTTGAGGCAGGCATGACCGTGCGTATCGCTGTGTTTGGCGCGCCCGCGCTTGGACTTCTGGGTCGAGTAGGGTGGCGGAACTGGGCGAGGCGGCACTGTACCGGGGTGAGCAGCACATAACGGGCAGTCGTGCGGGGTCTTCGGCTTGGGCAGCTTGCGTTCGAACCAGCGACGGCGAATCTGCGTGATTTGCTCGCTGAGCGTTTTGCGCGCGGCTTTCGCTGCGAAGAGCGCGTGGAGCGTCAGCCCCAGCGCACCGCCACTCCACAGCAAGACAAAACTTGCCAAGGCAAGGCAGAACAATCCGGCGTAGAGCGTCGTGGGCATAGAGGACTCTGAAGTTGAAAGCGGCGAAAGTGCGGCAGTCTAGAGGTCGTTTGTGAAGATGTCAAGGGAAATGCGAATTATCCAAGCTTGATCCGGCAACCGCTCGGCTTGCGTTTGGCGTCATCAAGATCCTCGTAATCACTGTAAATACTATCTTATTGGGTCTTCCGAATTTCCCACCACGCTACACCGCCCTGATTGATGTGAGTTTTTTTAGAGTCGTGACATAATGGAACGGCTTAATTAGATTGCAGTCTTTGGATGATTAACCATGCCTCGAATTTTTATCTCCTATCGCCGAGCAGATAGCCGCAAAGATGCTGGACGTTTGTACGATCGTCTCGTTGGAACTTTCGGTAAAGAGTATGTGTTCAAAGATATTGAAAGCATACCGATTGGGTCAGATTTTCGGGGGGTATTGCGTGAAGCCGTCGCTCAATGTCAAGTTTTCCTAGCCGTTATAGGGAAAAATTGGCTTGCAATCCAAGATGTTAATGGGAACCGTCGCTTGGACAATCCACAAGATTTTGTCCGTGTTGAGCTCGAGACAGCGTTAGAACGTGATACATGTATCGTTATCCCGATACTCGTAGATAACGCGTCGATGCCAGCGGCAGATGAGTTACCACTAGTGTTACGTGAACTTGCGTTCAAAAATGCTGCTGTTATGCGTGATGACCCCGATTTTCATAATGATGTGACAAAGCTAATTCGGGGTATTGAAACACGTTTTGGCACTACGACAGCGGCAATTAAGGGCTCAGTTAACGACTTCAACATACATGTTGCAATTACACGATTCTATGAACAGTTTGATGCGAAAGACTGGAGTGGAGCTCGAATAACGTTGGGCGACATTCGCTCTAGTGGCAAAGCTCCGCGTGTATTCAATGTTGATCAACTCGAACGCGAAATATGGGCAGCCATAGAAGCGGAAGAGCGTGAGAAGGAGTACGATATATTGCGCTTAATGTCACGGCGAGCTAATAAAGAACAAGTTTGGAGTGCCTTGCTCGTGTTTTGGGAATCCTTCCCGAAATATGATCCTGATCATATTGCCGATTTGGTACGTCCACAAGTGCAGCGGTCACAATTCTCTGGTTCCAAAAAAAACGAGGTGCTATATATACTTCCTGAACCCTTCGCTTGGATTGATATTCCCAGTGGTAATGTGATTTTGGACGTTGGTGGTTACCTCAATAGGGGCACAGTGTTAACCGTGCCTGCATTTACTATATCAAAGTATCCGATTACGAATGGTCAGTATCAGGTATTCATTGATGATGTTGATGGTTACTCCAATTCTAAGTGGTGGGACTATTCTGATGATGCTTTTTTGTGGCATAAGTCTAATCCTCGACCTCAAGATCGCGCTTTCGAATCAGATGATCATCCCCGTGCTAATGTAAGTTGGTACGAAGCGGTTGCATTTACCCGTTGGTTAGGTAATAAACTGAGCGAGACTATTCGTTTACCTTATGAAGCTGAATGGCAGCGGGCCGCCCAGGGAGATGACAATCGTATTTTTCCATGGGGAAACGATTGGTACGGATCAAGGTGTAATAACAGTGTCGGCAAGGATTGGAGGAAAGGTTCGACATCGTCTGTCAGCCAGTATGAAGGAATAGGTGATTCACCGTTTGGTGTAGTTGACATGACAGGTAATGTATGGGAATGGACTGGAACAGCTTGGGAACACGGCGACCATGACTTAGTTGGCAGTAATAAGAGAGTAGTACGTGGTGGATCTTGGTATGGTAATTACCCGGATTGGTTTCGTGTAACCCTTCGTGACGCGCATAGTCCTAACAATGGTGACAATTATGGAGGCTTTCGTTGTATCAGAGTTATAACTTAGGGATATGTGCTCTGGGACATAATTGCGGTATTTTAATAGTGTGACGGTGGCATCCACTTCAGCGCGTTGTTGCTTCCTAACCTCCGTGAATTCGCGTAACGACGCCTACTGTAGTTATTAGCGATATACGTGTAAATGTAATGAACTGAAGTCGCCTAACGTTTAAGCGTGTTTGATTTTTTGTTACATTTATTACTTGCTTTTCTTTAAATTAGCGGTAGATTCTTATTACTTGCATTATGATATAAACGGCTTATGTCTAAACTCTATCTTATGGTGCTAAAGCGTTATTTGCAAAACGCACTAAAATTTCCATAGATGTTCGGGCTAGGTTCAAATACTATCATCACAGATAACTCAATTCATTTTACCTACGTACCAGTTCCCAACTTAAAAAAGGTCGACCATGAGTATCAAGAAACTCAGATTAGAAGCCAGCGCAAGACTACCTACAAAATTCGGTATCTTCAATTTGACAGTCTATATTGAGAATGAGCAATTGTACCACCTAGCTTTGGTATTAGGTGGTACCGATTGGCCGGATGATCACGTTCTAGTGCGCATCCATTCAAAATGTGTCACCGGAGATGCGCTTGGCTCAATACGTTGCGATTGTCAAGACCAGCTCGTTCGAAGCTTGCAGCTAATTTCGGAAGCAAAGCAGGGTGTACTTGTATACCTAGATCAGGAAGGACGCGGTATTGGGTTACTTGAGAAAATTAAAGCTTATGCTATGCAGGATGAGTTCGGACTCGATACCGTTGATGCAAACATAGCATTGGGTCACCCAGTTGATGCGAGAAGCTACGAGCCAGCTATAGAGATACTACATGCGCTGGGCTTAAATC
This sequence comes from Candidatus Flexifilum breve, assembly GCA_016717205.1. GTDB lineage: Bacteria > Chloroflexota > Anaerolineae > Aggregatilineales > Phototrophicaceae > Flexifilum > Flexifilum breve. The sequence goes on along the minus strand of JADKGC010000001.1, from coordinate 861,777 downwards.
AGATTGCTTTGCTCACCAATAACCCTGAGAAATTACAAGCTTTGCAGCAGGCAGGTTTCAATGTAGTTCAGCGAACGCTAGAAATAACCCCTAACGAGTATAACAGGAAGTACTTGGAAACAAAGAAACTAAAATTGGGACACCGTATCTTACTTAGTTTTGAAGATTCGGACTGAAAGATGCCGATTTTGTACACTGACTTAAATAGTTCAATACGCGCAACAATAGCTGCTCTTAATTTGGACCAGTATCTGAGTTCCGTTGACTACACCGCATCTTGCATAGCCGAGACGTATCAAGAGGTGTTTTCAGGAACACAAATTGATCCGAGAAGTATTTTGAAAGTAACTATACCTGCGACTAGTGTGCAGGAAGGTCAATTGATAGTCCTATCCTCAATAAGTTTGGTCTCCGTTTGTGAACACCATTTCTTGCCATTTTTCGGGTATGTCGACCTGTGCTATGTAGTAAACACGAGCATAATTGGATTGGGGCAATTAACTGAGCTTGTTAAAGCTTTGATGAGACGCCCACAGCTTCAAGAGAAGATCACAGATGAGCTCGCATTTTATATTAATGAAGCCCTGCAGCCGAAAGGGATCGGCATCCATGTAGTCGCAAGACATTTTTGTGAACTGATGCGGGGGACACGTGAGGAGAATCAAGTTTTCAGTACCTATCGGTATGTTGGGGCGCTTGAGAATAACCAAATGTACCGTGATAGTTTTATGAAGTCCGTAGAACACACTCTGCTGAAGTTGAAGTGAAACATGATTGTAGTTATAGGTGGTAAATTAAGTGGTTTAACAGTTGCCTCACTCTTGGCAGAGTCGGAGCAGGAAATAACTGTACTTGAAAAACACTCGCCTAATTACCCAGTGGTTTCAATACCTATATTTTTTCCAGATACCTTACACATATTTGACAAATTTGGATTTGGCGATCATCTTGACCAAGCTGGCTTTCCTCGCATCAGAACACTAAGTTTTGAGATTTATCCCGGCATTCGCATTTCCGGATGCATACCCCCAAATTTGGGTAGAAACTGGGGCTACGCAATACGTAAAGAGACTCTTGATCATTTATTGACAAAATTCGTTACGGAAAGATTTAAAAATATAAATTTAGTTCATAATTTCAGTGTTCAAGAGCTTCATTGGGAAGATGGACGCGTTGTTGGAGTGCGTGGTCGCTGGAGAGGAAACTTGACTGAAAGTGTCCGTGCCGATGCTGTAATCGGTGCTGATGGTCGTAATTCAACTGTAGCAAATCTCGTAAAAGCGAAGATATACCGTACTCTTCCATCAAGAACATGTTTCTTCTACGCATATTTCTCAAATGTTCGGCAGTTGTATGAATTGCCCTCGATAGTTACCTACATAGGCAGTTCGATTTATCCTTACCACGCTTTTACTCAAGACGCAGATAAAGGCTTGGTGGGTGTAGGGATCGAACTTCCTCTGTCTGAGTTTGATCTCTTTAAAGCGGACTTGAAAGCCGAATTTGTTCGGCGCCTTCACCGAATAAGTGGGCTAAAGGAGCGCCTCGAAAGCGCTAGGATTGAGAGCCAAGTAATGGGCCTCCGGATACCGGACATGTACTACAGGCAAGCGTTTGGGAACGGATGGGCACTGGTTGGAGATGCCGGGCTTCTAATGGATCCCATTACAGGACAAGGCTTCAACAATGCAGTAAACAGCGCTTCATGGTTATGTGAGTCCCTACACGCATGGAGAGTTGGTGAGGATTGGAACCTTGCGCTAAGACGATACGAGAAATTACGAGATCACAGAACAAAGACAAACTTCGAAAGAGCGTACAATTCTACAGATTTTTACTACGTCCCCGAGGAGTGGGAAATACGGTGGCTTAAGGCAACAAGGCGTAGACCAGAGAAATTTCTCGAGATGGTTACGAACAAGATGATGCCCGAGAAATATTACTCTCGCTTAGCTCTAGCGAGAGCGAAATTCTTTCATGGGATGCTGAAATTCAGTTAAGTTTGCTTGCTGTCTCGTCTGCTATAAGGAACAATAATGTCGAAACTTGCAATTTTGGGTGGACACCCGACACGTACGGAACGATTTCCTATTGAAACTCCTCAAATTAACGACGAAGATATTCAAAGTGTTCTAAGCGCTTTACAGGAACGTTGTCTATCGATATTCTCGAGCTCAAGAATTCAAGAATTTGAAGACGCATTTGCAAAATACATTGGCGTGAAACATGCCATTGCAGTTACCTCTGGAACTGCATCTCTTCAAGCAAGTTTGGCCGCAGCTGGTATCAGCGCTGGGGATCATGTCATCGTTCCCGTATATACCTATGCGGCGACAGTCAATGCCATATTATTACAAGGTGCTGTCCCTACGTTTGTGGATGTGGACCCTTCTACCTTCAATTTGGACCCACTGCTGATAGAGGAGCATATAAGTAGTAAGACTAAGGCAATCGTTATTGTGGATTTATTCGGTAATCCGATGCCAAGAAGTGAAGTTCTCTCCCTAGTGAATAAGCACAAGCTCGTTCTAATTGAAGATTGCGCCCAATCAACTGGCGCACGTATACATGGGCGACAAGTAGGGGGGTTCGGTATTGGTTGCCACAGCTTCGGTGAGATAAAGAATATCACATCTGCCGAAGGTGGGATGATTACAACTAACGACGATGAGATTGCTCGAAAAGCAAGACTGGTTCGTCATTCAGGGGAAATATGGCGCAAGACGCATTCAACGACCATAGGACAAAGTCCTAACTTGCTCGTCGAAATGATTGAAGGTATTGACTACGAAATGGTTGGGCATAACTATCGAATGAACGCGTTGCAAGCATCCTTAGGTCGTTCCCAACTTAAACGAATTGACCAGATTAACCAACAACGGCGGGATATCGCCAGTTACTATAGAAATAAAATAGACTCTCTCCTAATCGAGCTGCCATACATTCATCCAGATGCCGAGCCCGTTTTTAACCGATTCGTAATAAAGGTGTCACCAAGACTTGGGCTGTCGCGAAATGCATTTCTAGCTGCGCTTATTCAGGAAGGTGTTCCGGCAGGCGTGTACTATCCGAGACCCTTAAACAGAGCAACTGTTTTTGCAAAGTACAGCTCTGAATTAACACATGTTCCTAGTTTCCCAAATGCCGAATTAGTCTGTAATAGTCAGATCCTTCTTCCTTGCTATCCCGGTCTATCTGAAAGCCACATTGCGGATGTAGTAACAGCGATTAACAAAATATTGGATTCAGCTTCAGATATTGAAACTGTGATGGAAGTTGAAAATCTAGTACAAAATGCTCGCGCTGTCTACTTTGGTCAGTTCTTTTCCAATCCTGTTTAAGGTGAGATAGCCATGAAAAGCATAGACGACCTCCGACGAGAGTTTCTAGAACCATTTTCTACTTCTGACTCTTCTTCCATTCTTTTTGCTGGGTTAGCATCCTATTTCCAGAGGATCGCGAATCTCAGAAGTATGAACTCGCCCATTTTAGGCGATGCTGTAGAGGGATTAGATTACAGGTTTCTGCGCACACAAAAGATGCCGTTGGTTGCAACTTCGACGAACGAAACCTTGGAAGATCTTTTTAGTATGCTGGAAGGAACGGTAGATTGGGCGCACCCATTACAGGTAATAGCGCCTTCTCCACCACCTACCATAGTCTCGCTATTCGCGTATTTTGTTGCCGCACATTTGTTGCCAAATTTTGCCTCTGATCTTTACAGCCAGCGTTTTATAAGAGCAGAAATTCAGACTGTTGCAATGCTTGCTGATATTATCGGTTATGACCAACTTAAATGTGCTGGTTTCTCAACATTCGGTGGAGCAGCTACTAATATATACGGCATAAAAATAGCGCTTGAGAAGGCAATGAAGGCAATCAGCGGTATAAGCACGAATAAATTGTGCCTATTTAAGTCGGAGAATGCACACGCGAGTAGTCTGGTCGCTGCAAAATGGCTTAACGTTGAACCGATAAACGTCATTACCGTAAGTTCTGATAATAATTCAATGAATGTAAGCGATTTAGTATCAAAAATGCGAATTGCATTAGATAAAGGTTATGTACCAGCTGGCATTGTGTGCGAGCTCGGCTCTACTTTCGAATTCGCTATGGATAGATTGGAGGAAGTTTCGGAGCATAGCAAGGATATATGCAAGACTTACAATCTTTCGATGCGACCTCATATCCACGCTGACGCAGTTATTGGTTGGGTATATTCTTTCTTTAACGACTATGACTTCTACGAAAATCCAGAGAATTTTGAACCCCGAGCTATCGAGGGGTTGGAAACGATTGTCCAAAACACAAAACAACTTCAGCTTGCCGACTCCATCGGAATCGACTTTCATAAACTAGGATTTACCCCTTTAACCTCAAGCTTTTTCCTGTTGCGAGATGGAAGCGACATAAAGTATATAGCTAACCAAGAAGAGTTTTCTCTTGAAGAGATATATTCGTCGTTTGGTAACTATACTCCAGCCCATTTCACCCTAGAGAGTACTCGTCCTGCAATGGGGCCATTAGCTGCGTATTTAAACTGCGTTTTGCTTGGAAAGGAAGGATTCCGTTCACTGCTTGCGTACAACCTAGGACTAGCACTTTATCTACGTGATAAACTTGGAAATCTGCCGTATTGCCGTGTACTTAATAACAATAACGAAGGTCCTGCTCTTGTAATCCGTCTATATCCAAGTGCGCTTCCTTTACCTGAAATCGAAGAAGAAATTCTGGATGCTCAATTACTTGAGCGTATCAACCAGTTCAACGAACGATGCTTTGATGAATTTACAACCTCACTTCTACAAAATCATGGAGCTGCTTGGTTATCCTTTTCGCGTAAATACAAAGTGTTTCCAAAGCACTCGAACAACTCTGTTGAACTCAGTGTAATGAAGTCGTATGTTACGTCACCCTTTACGTCCAAAGAAACAATAGACGGGGCGGTTGCTGTAATGACGCAGGCTTGGGAAGCAGTTTGTGCTAGTACTTGAAACGTGAACAATAGAGGACGGATAAAATGAAGCAAGATATTGTCGCACGTATGCTTGACTTTATCAGCACAAATCGGTTATGTGTGATCAGTACAATATGCTATGACGGCACCCCTCATAGTTCGGTTATGCATTATTCTGTTACGCATAACCCACTTACACTGTATTTTAGTACTGATGACCGAAGCACTAAGATTGACAACATTAAATCTAGTCCTAGCACTTCAGTTGTTATTGGGTGGAGCGAAATAGACTGGATTACTGTACAGTTACGCGGAAAATCTCGAGTAATCACTGTAAGTTCTGAAGTAGCCACTGCTAAACGAGTGCACTATGCTATTCATCCGAACTCCCAAAAATTCGAAAATGATCCGCATACGGTATTTATTGAATTTACTCCGCAATATGGACGCTTCTCAGATTTAGGCGTGCTTCCTGAGATAATTGCTGAATTCACAGGAGGGTTATAGAAAGTGACCAACAACCACAATGACTTTGACTCATTTTATGCTAGTTCAGAATGGTACTATCAAACAGAGCCCTCCGAGGAACTTAAAGAGTATATTGACAGCAGTACATATATTAAAGATACAGAATCGGCATCCTCACTAGTTGCACTCGATCTCGGTTGCGGCGAAGGTCGGGATAGTGTTTTTCTATCTCGTTGCGGTTACAGGGTTATTGCGGTTGATAAGTCACCAGTAGGGATACAGAAACTAGGTACTTATGCTCAAGCCCATGGGTTATCAATAACAGGTGTTGTCGCTGATGTTACAAGCTTTCACATCTCTCAGGATAGTTACGACCTAATAAACGCTGTAACGATATTGGATCACTTAGATGTGGAAGCTAACATAAGGTTGGCTCACGCAATCGTACAAGGATTGAAGCCAAGTGGGGTTCTTTTTGCTGAAGTATTTACGACGGACGATCCAGGCTATATCAGTAGTACAGAGAGTAGTGAAACGGCAAATTTTGTAAAACATTATTTCCGTAAAGGTGAATTAAAGGAACTATTCTCCACACTTGAAATTGTTCGCTACGAGGAGAAGCTGGAACTAGATACGTCACACGGGCTACCACATCACCACGGTGTAGCAATTATTCTTGCGAAAAAAGCTTTAAGGTAAACACAGACAGGTAACTGAACTACGGGGCTTAACATGAATTCTACCCTGCTTGAACGAGTAAATGATCTGTATATATCAAATGCAGAAAAGTACACACAGCTCATCAAGCATTCTCGTAAAACGACAAATGCTGCTTATACTTATCCCCCTCAGTTTACACAGCTAAATGAAGCTAACCGTGCAATTGAGCAGATGAAGCATCTAGTTTTTAGTCAAAATGAACTCATACAAGTCATGGCAGCCTTAACACAAGCTAACCAATGGCATGTGGTTGGTGAACTGTATTTTCTCCAAGATGACTTTGGAACAGCCGCGGAGTACTATAACCGATCTAAAAAGTGCATCGACGAAGTACTTCAACTTAACCTCACCATATTGGAATCTAATATGCATAGGATAAGGGAAGATCTTGCGTTATATGCTAAGTTTTTTATGATCGAGGAACTCGAGGCGCAAGCACTAAAGTTAACACAGTCGAACCAAGTTGAAGCGTCAATTCTGCTCCATATGCAAGAAATAGAGCTCACGCAAGAGGCTATAGATGCTGTAGGCGAACGACAAACGGAGCTTAGAGAGAAATTTCTGGGTCATATTTGGTATGCCAAACACAATCAGCTGAAGTGTATGGCAGCAGTTGCACAGCGTGAAGGTCGGTTTGCCTTAAGTGAAAAATACTTGATGGAAGCAGACGAAGCAAATCAAAAATCTGTGGAACTAAACCCGCAGTGGAAGGAATATGATTCAAAGCTCCGTACAAAGCATTTGATGTCTGGACAGAATGAAGACTTGGATCCTGTAGCCTATCTTAACCAAATCTATAGTGGGGATTTGGATGTTGGTAGTAGGGAATTGCTCTCATTTTATGCCGAACTGTATGCACAGTTGGACGTAAATAACTATTTGGAGTTTGGTGGCGGTCCAACAATTTACTCACTCATTTCAGTGGCTGAAATAGTGGACTCAATTCACTTTACTGATTTCAACCCAAATTGCTTGATTGAGATCAAAAAATGGATTTCTAAGGATGTTAATAGCTTCGACTGGAGCAAGTTCACTAGACACGCTCTGGACTGTGAACAATCAGTGAGGCAATCGTCGAACCTCATGAATAGTATAAGAGCGCGAGAAGACACTGTAAGGGAAAAGGTTAAATATATCACCCTATGCGACGCATTTGCAGATGATCCATTGATGGGATACTCAAAAGGTCCGTACGATATTGTAGCGAATAATTTCTGTTTGGAAGGAATAACAAGTGACAAGACAACTTGGATCGAACTAAATCGTAAGCTGTTAAAACTAGTAAACGCAAACGGTTATTATGTGTCTGTGTCGCTGTTGAATGCTACTCACTGGTCGGTAGAATCCCATCGATTTCCATCGGTTACACTAACTGCTTCCGATATTTTGAGTTGTTATAGCGATTTGGGGCTAAGAGTAATCAAGAGCCGGGTTGTACCTCTAGAAGGACGTTCCGGGTATGACAGCTTTATTATGATATGCGGACAAAAACTTAATGCACCAAGCAGCTAGAAGTAACTTTTAACCATCCAAATAATGAGTACAAGAAACGAGCGTGGATTCCTATGCCATTCAGGTCTCAAATAAGTAAAGCCATTGGAATTCTATTAACCTACCAGAACCAAGACGGTGGAATACCTGCAACTAAACGAGGTGATCCGAGTGGTTGCTGGACAACAGCTGATTGCCTCGAGGCGTTTATGAATTCAGCCCGCTTTGTTGACCACTGCATTATTAGTGTCCGTAAAATGGCTGAGTTCCTGATTGATACACAAATCATGCTCGAAGGCGCTCAGAATACGGGAAGCTTATCTGCAGAGAGTAATTCAGACGCAGGAGGTTGGCCGCTCATTCGAGGAAAAAGAGCATCCACCATGGCAACGGGACATGCTGTCGGGGCTCTACAACTCGCGCTTGTTGCTTTTAGAAGGGATAATGTGCTAGAGCCGAAAATTCGCAAGGCGATTGAGAACGGAGTACAGTGGCTGGAAGAAAACCAGAACAAGGACGGGGGGTGGGGCTCAGAACCCAGCGCTGGTACAGATGGCAAAGAGAGTCGAATTGTAGCAACATATTATGCCCTCTACGGGTTTTGGTATCGTGGAGGAGACTATCAGAATTCAAAAGTTGTGCGGGATGCTGTAGGATTTCTAGAAAAGGTGAGGAATCAAGATGGATCTTGGGGTTTCTCTAAAGGTTGGAAGGAGACGTTTCTAATACCAGTAGGGCGGCTACAGCATTAATAAGATCGAGATATTTGAAATCAGATAGCCCTGTTATAGAGGCGGCTGTCAAATTTGTCTTAAAAAAGGAGATTCCAGGGACAGGTCTGTGGGGTTTAGGCAATGAAGGCTTCTTGTACAAGGACGCTTCCGGCCAAGTGATCTATAACAACTTCTTTTCGTTTGATGCTGTAAAATTGCTACTACTTGCTGAATATCGCGGTACTGCCACCTACTATGCGCTTCAAGGGTTCTTGGAAGCTCAGAAGGAAAACGGTATATGGAACCTGTTTTCTCCAAATGAGAAGGTGACCGCTGTTGAAACTTGGTCTACCGCAGAGTGCGTAACATTGCTTGATTTGGCATCGAAGACATATGTTGGATACCTGACACAGGTGTATAAGCCACCACAACTGTGGAGATCTAAATTGTTCGTTGGAACACTAATCTTATTAGTAATCCTTGAAACCGCGTACATTCTAGGACTAGGAACTGCCATCTCACAATGGTGGACAACTTTACCTGAAGCGACACAAAGCCTAATCCTCGTTGGTGTTGTTTTAGCGATAGGGACAAACCTAGTAGCTGCTTTCATGTATGATCAATTCAAAAATTGGTTGACACGAATGAAGAATCAGTTTCTCAAGTATTTGGCAAAAAACATTAATAAAGAAGGTAAATGACCTAGGAATTCTAAACCTACTCAGGAGATAGAAGAAATGCAGATTGATTATAACTTTTGGATGCGTCTGGCTTTAGAAGAAGCGGAACGAGCTATGCAAAATGGGGAGATACCTGTTGCCACGATAATCCTCGCAAACGGTAAAGAGGTTACTCGTTCTCAAACCCAGGTTGCACGTCATGGTGGAAACTTGTCTGCTCATGGCGAGCTGCTTGCAATTCTCGGTTTGGAAGGCAGGATCTGGGCTCTTGAGCGTCCCTTAGTGCTTATCACTACTCTGGAACCGTGTTTGATGTGTCTCGGTGCGGCGATGCAAGTGGCGATCGATGAAATCGTGTACGGTATGGATGCTGCTCCTGATGGAGGTTCTCAATTTGCTGACGCAATTATTCGAGGGGGACAGAAACCGCCCAAAATTACTCCTCATGTGTTGGAGGAGGAATGTTTAGCACAGATGAAGAGATTACCTCAAGTACACCCGAATCACGGAGCGATAGACTACGTTAAGGCTATGCTTGCAGCCTACGAGGTGCGCAAGAGGTAAAATTTCGTGACTTTGCGACGATCAGGGTTTACTATGAAACATTTCCTAGGCACTCATTACTTCCAGTTCCCATTTACGGTAAATCCGTTGTCGACTGTAAGTATTTGTCCCGTAATCCCGCGTGATGCATCTGAGCAGAGGTATAAGATTGCGTTAACTACCTCATTGACCTGCACCAGCTGGTGCTGGTAGGGAATTCGCGAAGCTAGTTTTTCCGTCTCAAAAGCCTCTCTTCTATTTAGGCGGAAGGGAGGTTCGATTGATGCGACTCCGTTAACCCTAATGTTGTATTGACCCCATTCAAGTGCCAATGATTTTGTAATACTTTCTAAAGCTGCTTTACTGGCTGCGTACGCTGACATATTTGCTGCAGCATGTGAAGAAAAGATGCTAGTAAGGTTGACAATTGTTCCATGTGCGCCAGTGTTTGAGAAGATAATATCTTTAGCGAAAGCTTGCGACATGAAAAATGCATCATTAACATTTTCACTGAACGCCTCCTCTAGGTTCTGAAGCTCTGTATCTACTGCGGAAGTAAGACTACACTGGTTTCTACAATTGACCAATATCTGCGCGAAGCCCCCATATTCATGCACTGTACTTAAAATCTCGTCACACATTGCAGGATTTAGTCTTTGGGCACTAAAGAGGGGTAGAGTGTCTGTAGTAGTTTCAAAGCTGGAATCCGCACGAATTGGGGTGCGAGCTCCTTTCTCTCCTACCATGATTACTATATGTCCCGCCCGCTGTAGTGTAAGCGCACATGTAGACCCAATTTCGTTTTCCACGCCAACGACAATCGCGATTTTTTGTGCTTTCTCAGAATACATATTTTCCTCCGAAACTTTCATTCACAATTACCAAATCCAACTATTTGTCCGCCCGCCGTCTATAAAGATAGTTTGTCCAGTGATGTATCTGGCATCATCGCTGCAAAGAAACGCAACAAGTTCTGCAATTTCATTCGGCTCAGCCAATCTTTTCATTGGAATTGGTTTTGTAATTTCATCTAAGTGTAGGAAACCATCTTGAATTGACGCCTTGATGCCCTCGGTATTAGTGTGCCCGGGCGCAACTGAATTCACTCTTATACCGTAATTAGCCCATTCATTAGCAAATGAACGTGTGAGACTATCTAGCGCTGCTTTACTGGCAGAATAAGCAACACGATTAGAAATTTGGAGTTTGCTGCTTGTACTGCTAATATTTACTATGGTTCCTTCACGACCTTTTGCCCTTGCCAACCGCACAAATTCCTTAGCACATATGTAGGGGCCAAAGACATTAACACGCAATGTTTTTAACCATTCCTCCTCATCTAGGGAGAGCGTATCATTCGGAGCGAAATGCGCTGCATTATTGATTAGATAGTCAATATGTCCTTTAAAATGCGCAGCATATTCGAATAGTAACTTGCACTGCGATGGTTCTGTAAGCTCTAGTTGAAAAACATGGATCGGTGTGTGTGTATGTGTCTCGATGTCCTGTGCCACGGCCTTAGCTGTTACGACATCTCGTGCTGCAATAACGACTTCTATACCACGTCTCGCAAGTTCATAAGTACACGCATGCCCAATTCCTTTACTTCCTCCCGTAACAATCGCTAATTTAGCAGATATACCCAAGGGTTTAAGCATGGTAGGATTCCCAGTTAGTAGATTCTGAAAAGATACGATATTGTACGCAAGATTTAGGAAAAGGTCGCAAGCATAGAATATTATTCTATAGCGAGAGGACGAAACAAACGATGAGCCGACAATCCTTAGGTGACCAGGTCGCTGTAGTAACAGGAGCCGCTCGTGGGATAGGTAAGGCTATCGCACTAACGCTTGCTTCGTATGGGGCAGCTGTTGCCTTGTTAGATGTTGAACCAAAAACAGCAGAAGCCACTGCTCAATACATAAAGAATGAAACTGGTAACGAACGGTTAATGACATTACAGACGGACGTTAGTAACTATAGTAGCGTAAAAAGGGCGATGTCTGAAGTAGCAGACAAAATAGGTTTCCCTTCTATATTGGTAAACAACGCAGGTATTTATACTAGCTCTCCGTTGATAGAAGTAACACCAGAAGAATGGAATAACACAATCGCAGTAAACCTATCTGGAGTATTCTTCTGTTCACAAGTTGTTGCGCCATATCTAATGGAGCGAAAGCAGGGGCGTATAATTAATATTGCCTCAACTGGTGGGAAGGTAGGGTGGCCGCGTAATCATGCATACTGTGCAAGTAAAGCTGGCGTGATAGGTCTGACGCGGGTTCTTGCCTTGGACCTTGCACCATACAGTGTCACAGTCAATTCTATCTGTCCTGGCAATACAAACACCGATATGATGCTAGCGGTTGATGCCAATATTGCAAGAAATGAAGGTTTACAACCGGGTGTTTTCCTCTTAGAGCAAAAAGCTAGTATACCTTTAAAGCGATTTGCTGAACCGGAGGACGTAGCAGCAATGGTGGCCTTTTTAGCATCTGACGATGCCAGACACATCACTGGTCAAGCGATAAATGTTGATGGTGGAACGGTTATGTACTAATACCTCGCCACTACGATAGTTGCGGATAAAGACGACCGAGCTTGGTACGAGCTTGCTGCACATCGAATTGCCAGCGAACGGTTGCCTGTGCATCGTTGCGCTGTCGTGCATAGGCTGCCAATTCGGTGGTTAAGGTCGCTTGATCAGGAATACGCCGCTTCAAACGCTGGTTGACCATCACCGAGAATTCAATTTCCGCCATGTTGAGCCACGAGGCATGCTTGGGCGTATAGTGAAATTCAAGTTTGCTCACCAAGCGCCGCGCTTCCTCTGGCGGAAAGACTTCATAAAGGGAGGCGGGACTATGCGTGTTCAGGTTATCCAACACCACCCGAATGGTTTCAGCGTGCGGGAAATACACATCGACGACCTCGCGCATCAAGTAGGCAAAGTCACGTTTGGTGCGCCGCTCTGTCACTTTGACCTCCCGCCACCCTGCTAACGGTTGGAACAGCAGGAAGGCATTGCACACGCCCTGCCGCTCGTATTCGTAATCGACACGCTTGGCGCGTCCCGGTTGGCGTGGCAGCGGTTCGAGGACATCCCCCACGAGTTGGCACGGACGTTCATCGAAGCACACCACCGGTTGCCACGGTTTGTAGTCTTCCGCATACAAATCCAATACATCCTCCATGCGCCACACAAACGCGGCATCTACTTGTGGGATACACCATTGCGCGTGTTGCCACGGCTTGAGCTTGTTTTTTTCAGCGTCCGTCGCACCGTTTCATCGCTGATGCACTCGACCACCTTCAGCTCAACCAGTTTGTCCCCCAGCAATTGCATCGTCCACTCATCCCGTCCTGATCTGCCCCCTATGACTAGACCACAGATAGTGAGAGACGAATCTGTTCTGTAAAGGCAGCCGGAGCAAGATAGCCGAGGCTACTATGTGGACGCCGATGATTATACTCCTGCCGCCACTGTTCAGTGACGATTTGCGCCTTGTGACCGTCGGTGAAAAGCGAGTGGTTGAGACATTGAGCCCGAAACGTACCATTGAAACTCTCGATAAACGGACGGACTGGCGGGTTTGATGTACATTGTCTTGCATGCCTGGTCCTGCAGCCACTGCCGAAGGGCATAAGCGACAACTTCGGGACCATTGCCACTGCGAAGGAGTTCGGTGCGCCCCGGAGTAGAAACAACCACTCCAGCTTTTTATTACTCTTATAGATGGTAAATATTCCCTATCATTCCTTAACTATTGAGTTTAGATTCGACGGAGCCTACTAGGTGCAAACCTCCATCGACTGGAATAATTGCTCCCGTTATGAAGTCATTTGTAGCTAAACTCAGTATAAATTCCGCCAGTTGACTGGTATTACCAACCAATTTAAGTGGGTTGAGAGGGGAAATCTTGTCTTTCTTTCCTTCGCTCTGTTCATCTAATTTGGTGATATCAAGTTCACCAAGCACGATGCCGTTAACCCGAACAGATGGTGCATATTCGACTGCTGCTCGCCGAATAAATGCAAACAAACCGGTTTCACTGAACCCAACTCGAATACGCTCAGTATCTATTCTCAAAAATTCTGTGTTCATTACATGCAAGACTAGCGCAGGCGTTGCTCTTGTCTCTGTCAACTTCCCTCGCACAGAGAGTCGAGTCAACAAGAAACATGAGAGTAGGTTACTAGTCGTAGCCTTATGCCATTTACTGAAACCGGTATCGTCTAGGTGAGAAGCTGCAGGTGTATCCATTATATTGATTATTAAATCAGGGTATTTAGAATGTTCATCTAGTTCTTTGAAAACCTTCGCAATTTCTGCTTCGTCAAATAACGTTGACACAATCGTTGAAGTATTGCGTCCGATGGTTTCCAGTTCTCTCATTAGCTCTGTTACTTGCCCAGAGATGCTTCTGTAATGAGTAATTACCTCTGCGCCATTTGCAGCTAATGACAACGCAATCACAGCAGCCAATTTGTTTTCACAATTTACTACCAATGCACGAGTCTTTTTTAGATCCACTGCGTCTAGATCTCCATTCACTTTTCGTATTCAAATCTACACTTCAACTTTGCACGTAGATTATCAACCATCACTTTTCAGTCTTCTTTATGAGATGTAGTCCAAAAGTATTTGTTCATTGAGACCGCTTTTCCTTATATTATAACCTTGAATAGGTTATGGTTCACGCCTGTTTTCCTAATCGGGCCAAGATTTGTGCGAAGAAATGAAACTTCGAACTTGATCTGAACTGCTAGGACTGGCTGATTTGAAGCAAACATCGTTACAATTTACCGATAGATATAAGAGTATCAATTCATACATCGATTTAACTCAGTTCCATTTGTAAGAGATATGTGTGCTATGCATAGGTGGATGGAGATACGACATAATGGATTCCGAGAAAAATGCCCTAATTGTTGGCGCAAGTTATGGTCTTGGTCGGGCTGTGTCAATTGGGCTCGCCCAAGCAGGATATAATGTCATCCTGTTAGCACGAGGTAAAGCCGGATTACATGAAACGCGTGAGTTATTAGGTAGTGCTAAACGAGTCCTAGTTATCGAAGCTGACATTTCAAAAACGAGCGATGTGGAAGAAACTGTTGCAACAATCACTCAACACTTTGATAGACTACACCTTGTTTGGCATGGGGCATCTCCATTTTCAGCCGATACACTAGAGAATGTTTCGGTAGAAATGCTGCATGCATTTGCGGATATCACTTTTTTCGGAACTTTGCTTTTGACTAAGAAATTAATACCTTTGCTTAAGGGTGCAAATGGGGCTCGAATATTTATCGCTAACACAACTTGGGCGTTACCTAATGCGATAGGTCCGAGCCCATTCAGTTCCGCAAAATACGCACTAATCGGGTTGCAACAAGGACTAAACAATGAATTAAAGAGATTCAATATATATACGACAACCCTTTATATCGGTCAAGTAAGAAGTAGAGAATCAGTAAATGATGAAGCAAGTCTGGTTCTAGGAGAGGCAGACCTTATCCAATCTTCGGAAATTGTGGAAACGGTCATATTTATTGCGGGTTTACGTACTGCATATGTTCCATCAATTGTCCTTCGAGATAGTTCATCCCCTTGGAGATATAGCACCGACCTTGGAGAGTGGACAAAGGAAACCTAGTTGTGGGGTCTTTGTGCGCATTAAGTGAGAAACTACGCTTTATGGTACCCATAGCGCCAAAAAACTCTGATCGCGAGAGAAAATAGGGCAAATGCGGGCACATCAAGGTGGAAGTGGTTTAGGAGCTTGTCTTAGAAGCCATTTGAAAAATCCTGTTCGGTAGAATGGAGGTACCACCCACCCATTCCGAACCGAACAGGAAATGCAAGTGTCGCACAAAAAAACGGCTATACCAGTGATCTCAGTGATGCCGCATGGGCGAAGTTACAATCGTTGCTCCCGCTCAAACGCGGGGGGCGTGGCCGTCCGCTGACAATTGACTTACGTCAGGCGGTCAATGCCATGTTGTACGTGGTGAAAACGGGTTGCCAGTGGGCGAACTTGCCCAAAGATTATCCACCGTTTCAAAGTGTGTACTACCACTTTCGGAAATGGTGCAAGGATGGCACATGGGAAACGATTCATCGCGCTTTACGCTACGAGCAGCGTCACGCCAAGGGGCGTCCGGTCCATCCAACGGCGGCCATTCTGGATAGCCAAAGTGTGAAAACCACGGAAGTGGGTGGTGTGCGCGGCTATGACCCGGGCAAAAAGGTGAAGGGGCGTAAACGCCATATTTTAGTCGATACGATGGGGCAGCTACTCACATTAGTGGTTCAACCCGCCAATCTGCATGACCGCGTCGGAGCGAGACAGGTGCTCCAACGCTTGCCGCCGATGTTGAAGCGGCGGTTACGGCTCATTTGGGCAGATGGAGCCTATCGCGGTCCGCTGGTTGACTGGTGTCTCACCGAGTGTCAAACGGTGTTGCAGATTGTTTCCCCACCCAACGACCAGCCAGGATTTCGGGTTCTCCCTCGCCGTTGGGTCGTTGAGCGCACCTTTGCTTGGTTCGGCCATTCCCGTCGTCTCAGCAAAGACTACGAGGAATGTATGCAGAGTAGTGAGGGCATGATTTGGCTTGCCTCGATTCAACGCCTCCTCAAAGCCCTCACCGCCTAATTTTCAAATGGCTTCTTAATCACACCAGCGAAGTATGATCTCGTGTACGCGCTGGTGTGAGAGGTGGAAATCTTCTGCGATTTCTTCGAGCGTTTCGCCATCCCAATAGCGTTCGCAGATTTCAGTATTCCTTTCGGATTTTGATAAGTGTTTCACAGACACTGGTTGCGAAAGGCAGAAATTCCGGCGTAAAGTTGCTCGATTACACGTTCGATGGCACCGTTGATCGAGGGTAAACGGGTGATGTCGAAGTCCGTTAGGGTCAAAATACGATACCTCACTTGAAGCGCCGCTGTTGAAGCGGTTTTTCATTTCTTCCCCCATTTGATCCTCGTATAGAGCTGCCCGCATCACTAGGAAGCGTTCCGCCCAAACCTTGACTTTGAAATCAACTATGCGCTTGGTGCTCATGTCGTAAGTGATTTCATCGAAGAGACTGTGCGCAAGGATCTTGCGATCCTCGCCTTCTGCGACGTGCCAAAACTCCTGAATACTGCCGTCCGTCGATAGTCGTGATGCAACCCGCCAAGTACGGGAAATGCGGTGATTTGACCTCCAGATACGGTCTCAGAAACTGAGCTGGGCGAAGGGTTTGGTATCTGGCCGGTGATGCCTTGATGAGGTCGAGCCGAATTAAAGTAGGTAACGTACTCCTTGATCATTCGATATAAGTGACGCTCGTTCAGAACGATCAGGTGATCCAAGCATTCGCGGCGCACACTCCCCACAAAGCGCTCACAGACGGCATTGGCTTTGGGAGCGCGAATCGGGGTGCGCAGGATCTCAATGCCACTAGCAGCACGCTGGAATTCGGCACCATATTTCCGATCATTGTCGCGAATCAAGAACTGAGGACGTGTGTCTAAAGGCGTTGCTTCGCGTACTTGTTGAGCAATCCATGCGTCGGTTGGATGGGAGTCACGGCAAAATGAACGATGCGACGGGAACCCAATTCGATGATGAAGAAGACAAAAAGGGTCCGAAACCAAAGGTCATAGGTCTGGAGGAAATCGCACGCCCAGATCTCAGACGCATGATTCTTCAGAAAACTGCCCCACGTCTGATCGGGGGTTCGCGGCGGTGGAGTTGGTCGAACTTGGCGAATGTACTTGGCTATGGTACGTTTAGTTAAGTGATAGCCCAATTTTCGCAGTTCATCCCGAATGCGTTTTGATCCCCACAAGCGATTGTCGAGTGTCATGGCATGCATGAGCACGATCACGGCTTCAGGAACCCGAGGCTGGGCGTTCTGGCATTGGACTTGTAACGCCAGAATAACCGGAAACCTTGGCGATGCCAACCACGCAACGTGTCTGGTTTGACAATCATCAGCGCCTCTCGCCATCGTGGGAAACGACTCGCGAGTAAGACGAGGAGTCCGCGGTCGCGCGGAGTAAGAACCGGACGCTTAGTTTGACGTTGCAGCACGATCAACTGTTGGCGCAAAAAGGCGTTTTCCACGATCAGCTCGGACTTACTGCGCTTGATGTCTGCAAGCATGCCGCCGATGAGGTGAGGTTTGGCAGGTTGGAAGCATTGCTTGACGGATCGCTCGAGCACGTTGAGAAGGCGAGTGAGCGCTTGGTAGATGGCTGAGCGTAGAGCTTGAAGTTACATTGATAATTCTCGTTGTTGCAGGGGATGGTCATGAAGTGATGCATTTTAGCTTCGTTTGCAGTTGAATTCAGCTCAGAGAGCGCAAGTAGCCCCACCGGGGGTAGATCAAGCTATTTGACCTCGACAGCATATGTCACTAAAGTAATTAATAGAGTTTCATCACGCTTACAGACTCTTGCGTATGACATTACGCTCTATCAGACTGTGTACGCGTTACTCTCGCCGCGCGTCCATGCGCAGCGGTCAGGCGTCGTTAGCGTAGAACTAAGGGGAAGCAGTTACTCAATGATTCAGATTAACTCCCTCGAACCGCAATTGGAACAGGTGAAGCTGTATCTGGCGGAAGACAAAACCGCGGAAGCCCTTGAGGAACTGAACAGGATCCTTGAAGCGCATGATTCGGTTGATGCGCATCTGCTCCGACTGTCCGTACTGCTGCCCGATTTGCGGCAACCGGAATTGATTCAGGAGTCACTCGTCACGCTGTCCAGCATCGATAACGACGTTTATAAAACAACCCGCGAAACGGTTGAGGAACATTTGCACGCGAAGCTGGACGAGATCAAACATCAGCTCGGACAGTGCAGAACCCGCGCCGAAGTCGTTGAGCCACTGCGAAAGCTAAATGAGTTGGTCATCCTCGGGTCATATTTCCCAATCGTCTTCTTCACGCAGGGGATAGCATATCTGGAAGCGCGCAAACTGCACCCTACGAACTCCGGTGCAGAAAACACATCACCTTTCCAAATTCTCCGCAGCGCCCTAAAGGTAACCCCCAGCGCACCACCTAATCGAGATATTGTGGAACCGGTGAAGGACGACCAGTATGTCGAGTGGACAGAATGCGCGATAGGCGGGCTGAATGCCGCGCTCCACCACCTAGAGGACACGAACGCATTCGTCGGCGAAATTTACGAACTGATGGGCGAAATCTATGAAGAAAAGGAAGAGCCCTTAATCGCTTTTGCGCTCTATCAAAAAGCGGTTGAACATGGTCGTGCCATCGACCATGTTCTAGAGCGTTTACACACGACGTTATCCCACCAAGTGCAGGAAAAACTGGTCGCACGGATTGACAGCCTGATCCGTCAACAGGATTTCGATCAAGCTGCCCGGCTCATCGCGGATTATGCTCCGGAAACCCTGTCTGAGGGTTGGCGTTTACGGTTGGCGGAAATTGCTCTACTTCAAGGAGACATTGAGCAAGCCTACCATTACTACAAACAACTGCTTCCTTTCGACGAGGCCGCTGGACAGGAGGAACAAGATGGTTAAGTGGGGTGACCTGAACCAGATTCAAGCGCTCGACGATCGCAAGAAAACGGAGGTTCTCGCAGCGGCACATCCGCCCTTCCCTCACCGGGTTTGTAATCGCCGCCGATGATGTGCAGGCGCGCGCGCTTGCCGGATACATCACCCTTCAACGCCAGCAAGGGAAACTGGTCGAACTGCTGAATCATCTTGAACACCTGATGACTGATAACAGCCTGAGCGCAGTGGCGCGCCAAATCGCCCGCACAGAAATCAAGGTACTGGAAAGCGATCTGCTGGCGCACTACAGCGCCCAAGTCCACAATCTGCCCCCAGCGACGCCGCCCGTCAGCAGCGCTAACCTACCGAAATGGACGACCAAAGCGGCTTTGCTCACCGAAACAAAAGACGACGGTTGGGTGGATGTGCATCTCGCCTATCGTCTGGCGCAGGCGCGAATTGTGCCGATGCAGAATGTTTCTGTCGAACAGGAAGGGGCAACGTTTCTCAGCACGCTTTCTCAAACTCTACGGCTGTGGCAGGATCGTCTGAGTCTGGCGTTGGACGCGCGTTTCACATGGCGTTACTGCGGTGAAGATGGGCGTCTCTTTCTCTATATGATCGTGACGATTGAAGCGCCGGAGGTGCAGATGGCGCAGACTGCCGCTGAAGGCTTCAGCCGGGTTCTGCTGCATCATCTGCCGATGTCCGAAATCTACCAGTTTGAACCCGTCGAAAATGAGCGCCATCTGACCGCCATCCTCGGACCCAACAGCATGCGCAGCGCCGCTTTGCTGCAAAAACGCGAAGAGATGGTGACGCTGCTCCAGCGCAAGCTTTATGTCACTCGTCCTATCGACGGCACATTCTATACGTTTCATGATGTGATGCGGTATCTCGTACAGTCAGACGGGATGAGCATGGTGGATATCACCGTGCGACCTAGCTACCTGACACTGGAGGAACATGAACATATCCAGCAGATGCTCAACTACGATGTTCTTCCGGATGCATGGGATACCAGTTTCATCCGCACAGGCGCACTCTCGCGCGGGCACGCTCAGTTTCTTGAACTAACTGAAATGTATCACAACCGTGTCGAGCAGTTGAAAACGGAAGCCTATGAAGTGCGCATTCGCGTAGCGGCGGCTCAGGAAGCCGATATCGCACCGCTGGCGATGCTGGTGGGGCGTACGCTGCTGGGGGTCGGAAACTTTGATGTCACGCCTACGACTTTCGAAGAGGCTGCGGAATCGGGGGGGCAACTCACCGATCCCGCGCCCCGCACGATAGCGCCGCCCGAATTAAAACGCTTGCGACATCTGTTCACGCGAACGGAAGCGGGCATGGTGTCCCGACTGCCGCGCACCACAGGGGGGCTGCCGGGCGTGCCGCGTCTATCTTTGCGCTATACCGCCATCCCCTCCGACCTGCCGGAACATGGCTGCGTTGTCGGGGAAGCACTGGGGCATCAGCACGCGGAAGCCCTCGTCAAGCTGACCTATGCGGATCGCGCCCGCCACGTTTACGTCGTGGGGCGCACGGGCACGGGGAAGACCACCTTGCTGCAAAACCTAGCTTTGCAGGATATTGAGCAGGGGCACGGTATCGCCATTATTGATCCACACGGCGACTTGATCGAGGCGATGCTGGCACGAATTCCGCCCGAACGCGCTCCAGATGTACTGCTGTTCAATCCCGGCGATGTCGCGCGTCCAATGGGGATAAATCTACTGGATGTGGAAGGCGTCGTCGCGAAGAACATGGCGGTGGCAGATTTTATCGCTCTCATGTACAGCATGTATGATCCCAATCACTTGGGTATCGTCGGTCCACGCTTTGAACAAGCCGTCCGCAGCGCCATGCAAACGACCATGCACATCAAAGGCATGACCCTCATCGATGTGCTGCGCGTGATCGCCGATAGCAAATACGGTAAATCGGTGCGTGAACACGTGCGCGATGTGGTGCTGGAAAACTACTGGAAGACCGTATTTGAGAATCAATCGGATTTTCATCGGAGCGAAGTGCTGGATTACATCACTAGCAAGTTCAGCCGTTTTGTGACCGATCCGATCGTGCGTCATATCGTCGGGCAATCCCGCACCACCTTGAACTTTGCCGACGTGGTTAACAACCGCAAAATACTACTGGTGAACCTCGCCAAGGGGCGTTTAGGTGCGCTCAACAGCCACTTCCTTGGGTTCATTCTGGTCGCCCGGTTGCTGATTTCGTTCTTTGAACGCACGCAGCAATCGGTCGCCGACCGCGTACCTTTTTATCTGTACATTGACGAGTTCCAGAATTTCTCGGCATCCGGTCTGGAAACCATGCTGTCCGAGGGGCGCAAGTATGGGCTGGGATTGGTGCTGGCGAATCAATACATGGTTCAGCTTAGTGAGAGCATGCGCGAAGCGGTGACGAGCAACGTGGGTACGATCTGCGCTTTTCAAGTAGGGCTGCGTGACGCCGATCATCTGGTTCGAGAGATGCATCCAGTGTTCACCGTGGACGATCTGGTTAACCTGCCAGCGTACCACGTCGCCATCAAGATGATGAATAACGGGCAGTCGTTGATGCCCTTCACGCTCAAAACATTTCCAGAACATCGAACGGCGCATCAGGAAATGGCAGAGGTAATCCGTCAGTACAGCCGCTACTGCTACGGGCGCAGCGCAAGCCTCGTTTCGGATGAGATTCGCGATCAATTCGAACGCTCGCTTCAGGAGCGGTTGAAGAGTCGCGGTTCGGTGGGGTAAAGCTAAGTGCCGTCATACACAGCGCCATCGAGCACATCGACGAGGCGCGCGGCGAAGGTTCGGACATGCAGATCGGCGGGAGCAGACAGCGGCAGACGATCAAGCTCCCGCTGGAGGGTGTGCAGTATCCTTCTCAACAGGTCCTCGACGCCTTCCGGTTTTACGGAGCGGCACGCCAGCTCGATGAGTGTTGCGCTGCCAGATTGCAGATCGTTCTGGGCATGGCAGATGGCATCGACGAGATCATTTAGCTGCATGATGATGCTCACACAGCGCCGAATCACGGAGTCGGTGTTCAAGCGTGGATGAAAGGGAGTCAGTCCGTTGTGCTGCCGGCGCTGCGCGATGATGCTGCTAATGACTTGGGCATAGAGAAAATGATTCATGTTACGAATTTGCAGCAGTCGATGTAACGCGGCGTCGGGAGACGCTGGCGTGTCCTGTTTCGGCTGGTTGATAAAAGCGTTCAATTCCTTGAACTGCCGGGGTATCAGCACCTGCTGCAACGTGACCTCGATGTCATAGCGCAGCTGCGGGGTATCGATCACCTCGAACAGCGCCAGCCGTGACTCGCCTAAGCTCTCATGAATCTGCTGTGAATCCTCGATGTCGCTTTCTGAAAGCGACTCGACGCTATCTTGAATCGCAGAGACCTTCGGCACCACCAGATTGGTGGTCAGGAGTGCCACCGCATCGCCATTCGTGAGGTCTCTCACGAGCATGAGATAGAAAATACGCAGCGAGTTGAGCGGGAAGTAATTTCTCTCAATGTTGCAGTTAAACTGCTGAGCTAACGGCAGAAGGTGGAGAGGAGCGTAAGTTTTCATCGCGGTCGTTGAACTCTCAATGAAAAAGACTCCTCTATTATCCCTCAACGGCGCAGCAAATGGGAATCGTTGAAAATTCCAGACAGGCTGTCGCGCTCCAGTCGCGGTCGAAAATGACCTTCATCAGGCCGAAATGCTGCCAACGGGGTGAAAAAGCTAGGTTCTTACCCGTACCGTGCAAAAAATCATCTGAAGTAGGTAACTAGCCCAGATTTCTCGCCTTACACGGCATCACGATAATAATTATGAACAACTCCTCCAATTAATTCGGGTCGGCGGAGCGCTCCTCGAGCGGGAATTTCATCATCTGTCCCTAGGAAATGCTTGTGGGGTGGAAAAACATCATCTTGAAGCTGAAAATCTCAGGTACTGAAGACCATAAGAAGTAGTACAGGTCAGTGGTACGAGGACTGCTCAATTTACCTCAATTTTCGGTATAATCAGGACGATATCTAATGATGGTGTTTTTATGCCTGCGCGCGATCTTTATCACTCTCATGTCAGAAATGCCCTCAGCAAAGACGGATGGAGCGTCACTGACGATCCTTTGCGCCTGCGGCTCGGCAAAAAGGACATGTACATCGATCTGGCGGCTGAACGTGTCCTGTGGGCAGAAAAGGGAATGATCAAGATCGCCGTAGAGATCAAGAGTTTCCTCGGCGCGTCGGATTTGAGCGACTTACATGATGCGCTCGGCCAATTTGTCCTTTACCATGATGTCTTAAAGGAACTTCAACCCGATCGGCGCTTATTCTTGGCTGTTCGCGATACTGTCTTTGCATCCGTGTTTGAAGTGCCGATTGGTCAACTGCTGCTCAAGAATGAGCGCGTTCAACTGTTGGTGTTCGATGGGGAACAAGAGGTAATTGTCAAATGGATACCCGAGATAATGACCGCGAGTTAGTCGAGCGTATTCTCACGGATTACGCCAGCATTCCCTATCCAACGAGTGATGCACTGCACACACAGACCATTTTTGATCGGACACATGATCGGTATGTCCTGATGAACGTGGGTTGGGAACAAAATGCTGGTCGTAAGGAACGGGTCTACTACCCCCTGATTCAAATCGATCTCATCGATGGGAAGTTCTGGATTCAGCATGATGGGACGGACGTAGGAATTGCGAAAGAATTAGAGCGGGGTGGCATACCGAAGACTCGGATCGTGCTCGCATTCCGTGAACCGGAGGTGCGCCCCTACACCGAGTATGCAGCCGGTTAGCGGTTGGCGTAGTTCCAGACTGTACCGACGCTGAGATCCAAGAGGCGGGCGATATCTGGATAGCTCAAGCCGCGTGCGCGCAGTTCGTGCACCTGCTCTCGTAGCTGCTGCTTGTGCGGATCGTCTGTTGGTTGTCGAGGGGGAGCGGACACGCGATAGATACGAAATTCAACGATGAAATATCTAGGCGAGGGCTGGTATCCCGTTCCGGTTTTGAACCCGTGTTCTTAGTTTGAAAACTAATAGAGCTATCGCTTAACATAAAGCTCAAACAACTCCAACAGGAATAATCCAAATATTCGCGGTCTATTGCCTTACAAGAGATATTTTTGGCTATCTGAGTGCCAAGATTCATACGTGAACTGGACATCGACGGCACTGTCTTCAGTTCGATTTCCTACTGTTTTTCGGGCTTCCCGTACAATTGCACTAACTGATCAGATGAAGTCACTCCCTGTTCGAGCTGTTCGAGCGCATACAAGGAAAGGAGTTTCGCACCATACGGTACGACTCCATGTGAATCAGGTTCAAAATTCCCCGAAACGTATAGAATCGGTTAAGTCTGAAATCCTAACTGTTTTGCCAAGAGCATCATCACATTGCCTGCGACGCTATTCAGTTTTTACTTCTATTAACAAATTGGCGTGATTCCTATGACCGTTATATCATCTGTTTAGTTTTGTCGTCACATCTCAAGTTTTAATAACTAATGTTTTATCTGTACTGCTCTGCAGGGTATGATAATAATGCAGATTTGGCATACCCGCGACCAATTATCATGAACTTACCGTCACGGATATCCTCTGGAAGCTGAGGCTCACGCTCGTATTTCGCGTTGCAAGTTTAGGCATTTTTCAGAAACCGAACATTATACGAAGAAGGTTTTTATAGCACTGAGCTGATGAATGTAAGCTAAAGCCCACAACGTGACACGCTGCTACGCAGACGAATCACCACATTGTCGACGGTATTCCATTAGCGACTCGGGGCAATGTAGTTGCGCGACAACAGGTGACGTGGCGCTCTACTTTTTTAGCAGATTGTGCCTAATGTTCAGGATTGTCTGAGCTTCTCTGCAAATGGGAGTTTCGCATGCGCAAGTGGATTAAAGCATGGATTTACGGCGGTCTCGGACTAATGCTGATGGCAATCCTGTTTGTCGGCGGGTTGCGCGCTCAGGAAGTCCCGTTGCCACAAACAGGTCAGGCGATCTCAGGCGAAAGTATGACCTATGAGTTTAGTTTTGCCTTTCCTGCTGATTGGCAGGTGGTAGATTTACAAGGCATTCCCCGCGGCGGAGCTTCCATAGCCACCATAGCCCAAATCGATAACAATCCTGCAGCCCTCATCAGCTTGCTGGTTTTTTCGGCGGAGACCCCGCGGCAAGCTCTCGAGTCCAGCGCGTTCTACACGTTTCCCTTGGCCTCAATCACAGAGGATGCCGAAACGATCACACTTGATGGGCTAGAGGCTGGAATCCGGCGAGGCACACTCTACGATGGGCGAACCACCGTTCTCATTGCGCGTCGTCTCAATGATGGTTCGGAAGTCTTGCTGTTGCAGGCGGCAATCGCTGCTTCAGCATCAACCATTGAGCCTACACTTTTCTCGATCGCTGCTTCCGTTGGGCTTGATCAGGTGAAGGGGGCGGCAGCAATTGCAGATAACCGCGTCTGCAACTATGACCTGACCGTTACGATCAATCGACTGCAGGTTGTCAACGCCGAAGAAGCCGGTACCGGTGCCGACTTTGATTTTGATGGAGATCAAACGCGTTTAGTTACCAAAGTCGGACCTGTCCTCGATGGTAACCGGGTCGACCCTGGTCGCCTCGGTGAGTTTCAGGTCGTCTGGGAAAGTGATTTGGCGAGTGGCCAAATAATCGAGGCTCCCATTGCAGTTATCCAACGCGTCGTCTGCGAGCCCGATGTTGGACTTGAGCTCCAACTTACCGAAGATGATACAAGTCCTTTTGGCCGGATTGATACGCCTTTAGGCCGGAGAGTGTTGATCCCGCTGCTCACGAATGCCCAACCCGCCGTGGAAGAGGGTGGCGGCGAATACGTTTTCAGCGGCGTGACCCAGGACGGGAACTTTGAATACCGGGTCGGTTACCGTGTTGAATATGTCCCGGTCAGTGTCAGCGTCTTGACACTCACTCCACCACCAACCCCGTCGAACACGCCGACACCTTCTGCAACACCGACCGCCTCAAGTACCTTCACCGCAACGGCCAGCGAAGAGCCAACACAGCCGCCCACTGCATCGAACACGCCGACCGCGACCGCTACAGACACGCCATCGGCTACGCCCACGTCAACCGTTACGCCCCTGCCGAGCGCGACGCCTACGTTCGACCTCACGCGCGCGCTTGAGGAGTTCAATGCTACCCAGACCGCTTTTGCTGTGACTCAAACCGCCATCATTGCGACCTACACGCCCACCTTCACGCCTTCTCTCAATTCGGAACAGAGGTTCTTCGCCACTCAAACTGCCTTTGCCGAAACCCAAAGCGCGTTCCTAACCGCGAGTGCGCCGACCGTTACGCCGTCGACGACTCGTACACTCACGCCAAGCCCGACTCCGACCTACACACCAACTGATACCCCGACTCCGACCGATACCTTGAAACCTACGAAGACATTTACGCCAAGTCTGACACCGTCGCCAACGCTAACGCCGACGCCAACTTACACCCCGACCGCGACGCCGACCGCAACCGCGACGCCCACTGCTGTGCAATGTCCCAATGCCTTACTATCCCGTTTATATCCTGGCATGACCGCCCGGGTAATCTTTGGCGGAACCGCGAACAGATTGCGTTCCCAACCCTCGCGGTCTGGTGGCGAAGTCGGCGCAATTCCGGCTGGTGGAGAATTCGAAGTGATTGGCGGCCCACAGTGCGCGGATGGTTTTACATGGATTCAAGTCGACTTCAACGGCACAACTGGCTGGACAGCCGAAGGGGATAGTTCAAGTTACTGGCTGGAACCCATTGGCGAGTTCGCTATTTCGGCGGAGCTGGATACGAATAACTGTTACGCAGTCGCAGATGGAACCGTCAACCAGCGTTCCGGCCCCGGCACATCCTTCGATTTGGTCGGGCAGTTAAGCAACGGACAGTCTGAGCCGATTGTGGGGCAGCGGACGAGCACCTCTGGTTTTGTGTGGTGGAAGCTGGCGAACAACACTTGGGTGCGCGCTGACGGCGTTGATGAAACTGGTGACTGTTCAACCGTACCACTGGCTTGAGGAAGCGATTATGACCGATGTATTTATCAGCTACGCGCATGAGGACACCCAATTTGTCGATCAGTTGGCAGATGCGCTGAACGAGAACGGAATCCGCCCTTGGCGCGATAAAGTCGACATTGCGGCAGGCGCCAACTGGGAGCAAACAGTTGACAGGGCACTGGCCGAAGCCGATGTGCTGCTCCTCGTCATCAGCCCGGCTTCGATGCGTTCTGGCCCGGTCAAACACGAATGGAGCACATTCCTGAAATCGGGAAAGCCCATTGTGCCGATTTTATGGGTCGACACTGCACTGCCCAAAGCCCTCGAAAAGCTGATCTATCTTCATTTCGATAATCAACCATTTGCTGATGCCTTTCCTGTCTTGCTCTCCGAATTGCATGGCAAAGGGATTCGTGCTTACCAACCGGCCACGCCGGCAGCGTCCGCTCAGAAGCCTAAATCCGAGGGAACGGGTTTCGCTAACCGACTCACCTTGATCGGTTTGTTGGTGGCCGTGCTTAGTGTGGCAGCCACGATTGCGCAACCCTTTATTGCGGATTGGCTCTCAACTGAGCCGTCAGTTACGGCGACCAGTACCGCTCAACCCACAACGGCGAGTCAAGCTTCGCTTCAGCAAACGGTGTCTCCAGCGGCAACGCTTGTGTCACTCACAGCGGGGAGCAGCAGCGCGACCCTGATCTTGGGGGGTGAGAACAATCTTACTCTGTTGTTCAATAGTGAGTCGGATGTCACGAACATCACTGTGGGCAGCCCTACGGGGGTCACGTTCCCCATCGCGTCCAGCTTTGCCGTATTTCAGGCGGGTTCAAATCGCGCTGCAGCCGGGACATGCTTGCACTTCTACCGAGAGAATACCAACGGAGCCTTACCTCGTCAGTGTATTGTAGAAAGTACGTTTGAAGTGTCACTCACGGCTGCTGATGTCTTCTGGTACGACGATGCGCGTAATCGCGCCATAGACCTGACCGTCAAACAGTCCGATTTGGTGATCAAAGTCTGCACGACTGCACAACCGCGTTGCGACCTCCAGTGGTAGTCCGAAAGCGAGACAGAATGAAAAGGTCATTCACGTTCGTGATCGTACTGTTGACAACTTTTGGGTTGCTGGCACGTCCGCAGCCGAGTGGCGCGCAAACCTACTACTACATCGCTTTCCAGTCCAATCGGGATGGCAGCGACGACATCTTTATCATGGATACAAGTGGCGGTGGTGTCCGCAATTTGACTGCCAACCGGGCCAATGATCGCCATCCAGATTGGTCACCGGACGGCACACAAATCACGTTCGCATCAGATCGCAGTGGCAACTTCGACGTATACGTCATGCAGAACAATGGTGCCGAGCCGCGCAACCTGACGAACAATTCGGCGAATGACAATTCGCCCGATTGGTCGCCAGATGGCAGCACGATCCTGTTCATTTCGGATCGAGATGGTGGACAAGATGTATATACGGTTGCAGTTGCAGACGGTGCAGTTCAGCGTATCACCAGCAATGGGACGCGCAAAAGTGCTCCGACTTGGTCGCCGGATGGTACCAAGATCGCGTATTGGGAAGGTGCAGAAGGGCTGGAACAGATTGTCACGTTCGATCTCGCCAGTGGAGCATCTACGACGCTGACCTCTGGAGCACCAAGCAGTTGGGCAGCATGGTCACCGGATGGCAGCAGTATCGCCTATTTTCAGAATACGGCTTTAGGCACGGCCGATATCTACGAAATTCCGGCAGGCGGGGGGCTTGCGCGCAACCTCACCGATAATCCAGCAAATGATGTTCGGCCTGCTTACGCGCCTGATGGAAACGAGATCGTCTTTGCCTCTGATCGTACGGGAAACCTCGAGATTTTTAGCAGCAGTCGCGAAGGCGGATTCATCCGGCAGTTGACGCAAAATGCTGGAGACGACACTTCGCCGGCGTGGCAGCCGATCCCTGCTCCAGTTCAAGAAGCTGAAGGTTCAGCCGTTCTCGTGCAAAATGGCCTGCAGCTCGCCCCGTCTGGCGATTTAAGCGGCAGTGAGCAATCCGGGCAGGGGCAATTGAGATTGTTCGCGCCTAGCCAAGTCACGATGAACGACCTTATCATCGTACGGCTGGAGATCGAACCCGACTCCGCCACGGTCGCTACCCCGACCCCCAGTGGATATGAACCTACCCTTGCACCCGCTATCCGAGAACAAACACTAGACGTGTATACCATTCTCGGCGCTGAGCTGCGGGGGGTCGATCTAGATCGCTTTGATATTTACCCGAGCCCGACCGATTATGTGCTTCGCCTCAACTTGGATGAAGTGAACTACTGGGAATGGGAGCTTGTTCCGCGGGGCAACCAGGCCTTAGGCGTAAATTTCCTCTCCGCAAATGTGTACCAGCCGGTCGTGCAAGCAGATGGAACAGTCGCGAAAAACAGTCTGTTCGATGCGCGCTTTACGATTGAAGTCGTTCAGGGTGGAAACACGGAACCGACAGTCGTTCCCACAACGGAAACTCCACTCGCCGCAGCCGCTCCCGTTGCCGACAACCGATTATTTGCACTCACCTACAGCGATGAGAACAGCTTTGCACTGGTCGTTTTGGCTTCGGCAGACCTGTCGACAGCGCGGCTCACGGGGGCGGGTTACTTATTCGGTGAGTTTTTCGTGTCCGCCGATTTTCCCGATCTTGAGACGTTGGGTTGGACGGAGGGGGTTTGTCTAATCTACGTTCGTGATGGCAGCGAGAACAACTATCATCCACCACGCCCGTGCAACCCCGAGCGCACATTTCAGCAGTTCCTCAACTCCGGTGACGTTTTCTGGTATGACGATTTTGCCAACGAAGTACGAGATGTGATCGTGCGTTTTGCCGACCGCATTTTTACCTGTTCCGGTTTACAAGCGCCGTCCTACTGCTTTTTTCCGTAGCGTGGAGACTCTGATGGTGAAACGACTTGCTTTACTCTGTATCCTGCTGCTCACTGGTTTTGCTGCGCTTGTACAAGCGCAGGACACTACCGAAACACGATTGAAAATCGCCTATGTTTCGAATGCGACCGGCAATGACGATATTTACGTTATCCCAGATGATGGAAGTCAAGCACCCGTGAATTTGACCCGCGACCCCGGGGAAGATCGCAATCCCGCATGGTCGCCCGACGGCGCTCACATTATCTTTCAAAGTAATCGTGATGGTTACACGCGGCTCTACACCATGAATGCCAATGGTACGCGCACCATTCGTTTTCTTCAGGATGGGGTAGATGCGAATGATTATGCACCTGCGTGGTCCCCGGATGGAACCCGAGTTGCTTTTGTGTCGGATCGGGCGGGCGTTGGGCTGGATATCTATATCGTCAACGTTGACGGAAGTAACCTCATCCGTCTGACGCAGGATGCTCGAATCAAGGGTGATCCGGCATGGTCTCCGGACAGCACGCAGATCGCATACTGGGATCGGGAAGTGTCGGGTGATATTCATCTTTTCCGTATCAATGTGAACAGTCGTTCATTGGTTCGTCTGTCCACACGCGGTCAGAACAACGGTATGCCTGCCTGGTCACCCGATGGCGCTTACATCTATTTTGACAGCGACCGCGATGAGGCATGGGGAATCTATTCGATTGACCCGAATGGTAATCACCCGACTCGTTTAACAGACGGTGGAGTTAATAGTGGACGCGCAGCTGTCTCTCCGGATAATCTCCAAATTGCTTTCGTAAGTGATCGGGGTGAAAGCGACGAACTCTACGTGATGGACGCCGACGGCTCAAATGTCGTGCGCCTCACGCAAAATCTCGCGGCTGACCATTCTCCAGCGTGGCAACCTGCCATCCCGGTTGAAGTTCCAGTGATTACAGTCTCCGCTGATCTGCTGCCGACGGCGACACCAGCAGCAAACTCAATTGCGGTTTCGTCCAGCGTCAACAACGTTGAAATCCAGCCGATTGCGCTCGACACCATGTTAATCGACTATGGTATCCGCCAATGGCATGATGCCGGTTGGACGGGCGACGGGCAGCGTGTAGGTGTGCTTGATACCGGGTTTGGCGGCTTGGATGGGTTTGAAGCACGGGTCGGAATCGCCATCAACTTACCGCCTGATGCGCAGTTGTCCGACTACAGCAGCGAAATTAACGATCATGGCACGAATGTTCTGGAAGTGCTTCATGCTGTCGCGCCAGATGCGGAGTTCTATGCCTGCCGCTATCATGGGGTGTATGAGGAATTTGAACAGTGCGTGCAATGGTTGCTGCGTTCCGATGTAAAAATCATCAATCACTCCGCAGGTGTTCCGGCTATGCCGCTCAATGGACTCAATTCATGGGCCATGCTTGCGACCGATGCTTACAACCAAAACGTATTGTGGGTGAATGCGGCCGGTAACTTCAATCGAGGTTTCATCGCGACGAATTTTGCCGATGCAGACGGAGACAATATTCATGAGTTTGTGAGCGGGTCAAGTGTCCGCGAAGAACTGCGCGTCGAAGATGTCGGCGAAGGCGGCTATCGCGGCAATATCATCCTCTCTTGGCAGGCTTCAGGCGTCACCGTGCGGAACGCCGAGGGGCAGCTTGTGCCATCACAAATCGATTTTGACCTCGAAGTATTCGACTTGTTCGATCCAGCACACATTCTGGCGTCATCGACTCGTGAGCAGCGGTCAGACCCGACTATGAGCCCACTGGAGTTCGCCTTCGTGTCCGCCGATGTTCCGTTCGGCATTCGCATTGTGAACCGAGGGGAGCCTGTTCTAACACCAGTCGAAATGCTGCTCTTCGGAGAGTATCTGGGCTTTGAAGGCGCCGAGATTCAAGGATCGGTAATTGCTCCGGCGGATGCGCGTTTCAGCCTCACTGTAGGTGCTGTACGCGGGGTAGATAACGAGCTGGCTGAGTACAGCTCACGTGGTGTGCGCTCGACCGACAACTGGTTCAAGCCAGATTTATCCGCGCCCGGTGAGCTCATCCTAGCAGATGGAACGCCGTTCGTCGGCACTTCGGCGGCGGCTCCCGTAGTTGCTGGAGCTGCCGCCCTGTTGCTGGAAGAAGACCCTTCAGCGTTCCGGTATTCAGAGGATACGCGCGATTTCTTGCGTGCCAGTGTCATCTCCGCGGATTCTGCGAGTTACGGCACCGGCATTTTTACCCTCCCACCGCCGACTGCCTCGGATATCGACGACGGTGTGGCTGCTGTCGTAGCGGTTGAACCAAAAGTGACCTTCCCGCAGCCGGAGGTAAGCGAAATCGCGACCGTGCCGACGTGCCCGGGGGCGCTCCCCACCCGCTTAGGCGTTGGTGCGCGTGGATATGTCATTTTCAATTTGCAGCAGTCTATGCGCGCTGAAGCTCGGGCTAACTCCACCCGTTTGCGCTGGCTTGACTTTGGCACGGAGTTCGAGGTGCTGGAGGGGCCAGTATGCGAAGCGCCCACGAACTGGTGGCGCGTACAGCTGGACGACGGCAGTGAAGGTTGGGTTGCCGAAGGTGGCGATTACTATTTGGTCACACCGATCAACCTTGAACGCGCGCAACTGTCGTTTACCGGGCAGCAGCCCTGTCCGTATGCACCGGACACCCAACTGGCAATCGGTGATCGCGCGGTTATCAGTGGTGTTGACTCGGCCTACGGGCAGCTAACGTTGTGGCGGGAACCAACTCTGCGGTTCACCATCGGTACGATTGGTTCGGGAGCGGAACTCCATGTTCTGGGGGGACCCTTCTGCAACGACGATGGCGACATTATGCGTTGGTACGTGCGCGTTTTGACTGGCGAATGGGCGCAGCACGAAGGCATCATTTCGGAGGCGCAGCCCGGTGAACGCTGGTTGACGTCACTAGCAGCGCAATAGGTCGACGGAACCTAAATGCTGTAATTCTTACACTGAGCTCTACTCACTTAATGGCGTAGAGCTCAATTGGTGCTTGGGCAACTCGCCGCTGTCTCTACTAGATGACTTTGCTGGCGTTCGTCATCACTAAGGTCGCGTGTTAGTCGGTGGCACGCTGCGTTCACAAACTTTTGGATATCGATCGGCCAAATATCAATTCGATGATCAAGACTGCTGGTAATAACTTGCTGACTGTCTACCGTAAATGTTACCCCCCATAGGGCATCTCCGCTGCCGCCGAGCACACGCACAAGTTCACCCGTGGCAGTATCCCAAATGTACGCTGTTCGATCGGCACTACTTGCGGCAATATACTGGCCATCAGATGAGAAGGCAATATTGAAGACATTGCGACTCGCCCCGCTGTAGCTTCTAACTTCTACACCAGTGGCAATATCCCAGAGACGAACTATCCCATCACCATAACCTGCTAGAATGCGTTTCCCGTCAGATGAAAAATCTGCGTCATAGACAATGTCTTGTGCAACGACGCGTACTATTTCTTGACCCGTTGCAGAATTCCATACAGTGAGCTGAGCAAGGTCACTACCGGTAACTATCAGTTGACCGTTTGGTGAGAAATTCACGGTGTATATCTCGCCTTGGTTGCGAATTATTGTTCTAATTTCTTGGCCAGAAGAAATATCCCATAACCTAGCAGAGCGGCTACTGCCTGTAAGTGCAAACCTGCCATCCGGAGAAATTGCGACTGCGAAAATCTCGCCTGCGTCTTCGTGGAAAGACTGGATGATTTGGTTTGTCCTTATATCCCAGAGGCGGGATGTCCCATCACTGGACCCAAACAACACTTGTTCGCTGGA
Source organism: Candidatus Flexifilum breve (assembly GCA_016717205.1). Classification (GTDB taxonomy): domain Bacteria; phylum Chloroflexota; class Anaerolineae; order Aggregatilineales; family Phototrophicaceae; genus Flexifilum; species Flexifilum breve. The sequence continues at coordinate 827,929 of JADKGC010000001.1, read as the reverse complement.
TGGCGCGAAAGCGACGCTATAAATGATGACATCAGCCAATCTGAATCGGCTGAGCTCCTCTCCTGTCGCAGTACTCCAGAGACGCAGCGTTCCATCAGCGCTGCCACTTGCGAGTTTTGTGCCATCAGGTGATAGGGCAATATCGAAAACGGCATCTTCATGACCAACAAATTGGTTATCGAGATCGTTGTAACCGTTGATGTGCCACAGTTTTACGGTGCTGTCAGCGCCGGTTGTCGCCATGAGCTGGCCATTTGGCGAGAAACTTGCCGACCACACGCGACCTAAATGCGCGCGGAAGCGATGGAGTTCTTCGCCCGTTGTTGCTGACCAGAGACGACTTGTGCGATCGCTGCTGCTGGTCAGCACATATTGCCCGTCTGGCGAGTAGGCGACATGGCGGACGGAACCGCTGTGTCCACGTAAGGTATGCAAAACGCGTCCAGTTTCTGTCTCCCAGACAGTAGCAGTGTTGTCTAGACTGCCACTAACGAAGTGCTGGCCGTCGGGCGCAAATGCGAGACTATAGCCGATGCCGTCATACGTTCGAATAAGTTGACCCGTTGCCGTATCCCATAGACTTATCGCTTGATCCCCTGTAGTAGTAAGGATTGCATTCCCATCGGGCGCAAACGCGATGCCCCGTCCCACATTCTCCCCTTCAGCCAGAGTTCGAATCTGGTAACCAGTTGCTATATCCCATAGGCGTACACTTTCAGATTCCGCAATGGAGAGAATTAGACGCCCATCGGGTGAATATGCTACGTTCTGAACTTCAGCAGTATGGCCAGTTAGGACAAAAAGCAGCGCTCCCGTCACTGCGTTCCAGACGCGGACGTTCTGATCCTCATGACTGGTCGCGATGGTCTCGCCATCTGGGGCGTACGCCACCGAATAAACTTCCCCCGCATCCGGCGCGCTGAAAATTCTGACGACCTCCCCGGAATTGGCATCCCACAAACGTGCTGTCTGATCACCGCTGGCGGTCAGGAGATAGTGGCCATCTGGAGAGAACACCGCATCGTAGACGGTGGCCGTATGGCCAGCAAAAGTTCGCAGCGGCAGCGCGGCGGCTGCCTTCACGAGGGCATTGTCGGCCACTGGATCGTAGCCATTGTTCAGTGAACGAATAGCGAGTAAGGCCGCAAACTCATCATTTCCAATCGGATTGGCCAGTTCCGCGACGGCCTGCGCAGCGAGTTGCCGCGCCAGCGCGGTTTGTGACTGGATTAGGGCGTCGTGCCAACTCAATACAGCGATACCTGATAAACAGATAGCGACGACTAGCGAGACTGATAAGAGCGTCACTCGCGCACGTTGGAGCTTGAGCACGCGCTGCTGCTGGGCAACTTGGGCTTGTACCTGTTTCTGCTGTTCAGCGCTGCTGGCTTGAACATAAGCTTGTTCGTCACAACTCAGGCTGATTTTGGCTCCGTTCACAAGAGCTTCGAAAGCCATCAACCGCCCCCCGGTGGCGAGATAGTTACTGTTGCGCTGACTCTGCTGCCATTCAGCCGTCGCTGTCATGAGCTGCCGCTGTATGCGCAGGTCGGCGCGGCTTTCGGTCACCCATGTCCGCAGTCGTTCCCAGCGGCGGAGTAGCGCTTCATGGGCGAGTTCGACGGTTGGTTCGCGGCTTACTGGATCGCGATCGATAGTCAACAGTCGTTGGTCTGTATAGAGGTCAATCAGGTCGTCAACAGCGTCAGCGTTGGAAACGATAGCGAAAAGTTCGCTGTACAGTACTCGTCGCCGGGTGTCTTCAACGCCTTCCCCGATGGTGACGAGGCGCAGAAACAGATCTCGGGCGATTATCTGCTGGGTTGGCGTCAAGTCACCATATAGTGCGTCGGCATGTTTCGAGAGCGCACCAATAACTCCACCCAGTTCTGTATAGGCTTGGCGCGTGAGTCGACCCACAGTTTGGTGCTCGAATAGTTCCGTGAGGGCATATTCGAGGAGGGGCAGTGCGCCCGGTTGGTTGTTCACCGTAGTAATGATTTCTGCCACCAGCCCAGTCTCGAATTCCACACCAACCTGATGTGCCGGTTGCACAATCGTCTGTTCGAGTTCCTCGGGAGACATGGGCAGCAGGGTGACAACGCGCGAACGCAGCATCTCGCCAAACTCACGGTACTCTAAAGGGCGATCATAAAAATCGGCTCGTAGGGTAATGATGACACGTACTCGACTTGTGGGATGGGTGACTACATTCAGCAGGCTGTTGAGAAAATGCGTTCGTTCTTGCTCATCATCGGTCAGTGTGAATACTTCCTCAAACTGATCGATGAAAAGGAGGAGTTCTCGTTCATCGGGCGGAAGAAGGTTTGTACTAACCTGTAACAACCCATCAGCTGAATGGGCAAGCTGATCGCGGAGCGTGGTAGAGAAAGCAGGCGCAATGCGCGTTAGGGCGTTGGTAAGCTCGGCTAGCGGGTGTCGTCCGGGTACCATATCCGTGAAGAACCAGTTGGATGAGTCGGGGAGTTCACCGCGCCAGAGCGCCGGAATGAGGCCAGCGCGGACTAGACTGGATTTTCCGCTGCCGCTGGAACCGATAATGGCCAGAAAACGGCCAAAGTGAGCCTGCTCAACTTCGCGCTTATCAGAAACCACTGCCATTTGTTCCAGCAGAGAGTGGACAAGTCTTTCCCGTCCGAAGAAAGTTGCGCTGTCAGCGATCTGAAACGGGCGAAGCCCTTTGTAGGGATTCGCCGCGACTTTTCCGTTTATGGTGCGCGGCGACACTGTATCAGAGGGGCTATTGACTGCTCGGGAAGGCATGGGAGCTGACACGCTCGGATGAGCACCCGCAAATGAGGCTAACTTCAGGTCACGCGCGCGCTGGATCGCTTGCTGCCGTTTGTGAACCTGCAGCTTCTCAAACAGCCGTTTTACATACCATTTGACTGTAGTGAGCTCGATGACGAGACTTTGAGCGATTTCACTATTGCTTTTACCGTCAATAATGTGCTGAAGGATTTCTAGCTCGCGGGGTGTGATGGTGTCAGCTAACTGCCTATCCTTGAGCGCTTTGATGTTCGTCGCCGCGTGGAAGGCCTGCGAGAGGGAAATCGCATTGGCAAAACGATCGGCGGGTGTTTTCGCAGTAGCCTGCTGCAGCACTTGGTTGAGCGCGTGAGCAAAGTCAGGGGTGAAGAGATCAAGGGGTGGTAGATCGCGATTAAGTTTTTGTTCAAGCAGCGTTTCCGGGGTCGCTCCAGTAAAAGGATACTTCCCGGCCAACATTTCATAGAGGATCAGCCCGAGTGTGTAGATGTCGCTGGACGCAGTCCCTACATCTCCACGGATTTGCTCCGGAGCGCGATAATCGCTCCATGCCTGATACTCGGCTAGGGTGCTGCTTGGAAAAATGTGCTCCCCCGCTGAGATGGAAAAATCGACCAGATAGGGATAATTGTCTTCGTCAAACAAGATGTTTTCTGGTTTAAGCGCTTGATGAACGACCCCGTGTTGGTGGGCAAAGTCGATTGCCGCAGCGAGATGTTCGAGAATGTGAGCGGTTGCTTCCAGATCGAAAGGGGCTTGCGCCAGCTTGGCGCGTAGATTGCCGTGCAGTAGACGGCTGACTAAGTAGGTGCCGTCCGCATCACGCCAGTAGTCCTGCAAAGGGGCAATACTGCGATGATCGAGCTGCGCAATGTGGTGCGCCTGTGATTGGAAACTGCGGATGAAATCGGGTTTTCGAGCCAGTTCAGGATGAATAATCTTGATTGCTACAGAGCGACCTGTAGTAGCTTGTCGGGCTTGGTACACGGTGCCCGTCGAGCCCGAACCGATGTGCTCGGTAACTGCATAGCCTTTGATGAACTGCCCAGATAATTCTTCCATGATCTCTATGAGAGGGGCTTACCGAAAAATGCGCAATTGAGCCAATAAAACTGGAAGACCCTACTTTTCCCCCCCTCCCTCCTTCTGTGACTTGTTCGTAGGATATCCGAAAGAAGAAGCAGTGATCCGCAATTTAGTAACTGTTTCTATAGTAGATGCAATTATCAAAAAGTGACAACTGTGGCGTGATTATGTCTACGCGGCAGTGAGACGAACGAGTTTCAATATCGAGCCATTTTGTACGAAATTCATAAATTAGAGCTGCTATGACTCTCACTGCTCTTGCGCTGAAGCTTGCTGCACTACCACTTTCATCGCTGCTGGATGTCGACTTAACCAGCCTCCAGTCTCGGCGATTTCCTATGTTCCAAGCCCATTTAACCGAAAGGGTTGGTCTCAGATCGAGTGATCGGATGGGGTCAGGGTGACTCATCACAACTACAGTCAAGATTCGTTTTTTCTTAGGGGGTACATCGTGAAACAATGGATTCATTACGTCAAGGTTATGGCGGTGCTGCTGCTGTTCGTCGCTGCGGTGCAACCTAATCCCATCTCAGCTGCTGGAACCGACTTCAATGAGGAATTCACGTCGGCAACTCTTGATCCGGCATGGCAGGTGATGTCGTATTCGTTCAGTGGTTCCCGAGCGCAAGGCATAACTGCTCCCGCCAACCACTTCGATCTAACAAGCAATCCCGGTCATCTGCGCTATTACGTTGACCCAATGACGCATAACGATAGCTTCTGGAATGGTTTTGCCCCCATCGGACCCAATCAGTATGGGTACACCTACGATCCAGGGCTCCTTATCAGCCGGTCACTCAGCGGCGCGTACTGGAATCTTGAAGCGAAAGCCCAGTTCAACATGCCGCCCACAAACGGGCGTTCGATTGGGTTTAACGCTTATTTCGGAAACGGCGGAGTTGATACGTATGAAGCGTCGTTTTCGCGCAATAGTGACATTGGCACCAGTATCATTCTGGCGCGTTTGCGTCACAAGACAGCGACAACAATCAGCCCGATTGGTGAAGGAGTTGAAGATGTGGAATATCTTCAAATACCCTCGGTTCCTTCCGAACAATACTATTTCCGTGTGGAGCGCCGTGGCTCGGTGATTAATGCGCTGTGGAGCACGGATGGCACAACGTGGAATACTGCGTTTACGCGTGATCTGGGGGCCGCGATCAGCGGGGTTCCCCAGGCGGTGGCTTTGACGGGCTTAAGCTGGTTCAATTCTGCTGGTTCGTATGGTGACTATGACTACATCCACTTTGCTGGTGTTCCCGCGTGCTATATCGGCGCGCCGGCCGCAGTGAATGAAGGCGCGAGCTTCACGGCCACCGTACAGTGCGATGGCGTCAACAATGTATATGGCTTCCAATTGGGAACCTCGTCCAGCGGTGCAGCTTCCACCAGCGCGACCAGCTATACCCCCGGTTCATTTGTCACCAGCGCCGGGAGCGATTATCTCGAAACGAACAATGCGTTGAACGCCTATGTGGTCTCGCGGCGTGCGCCAGCAGCGGCAGTCAGCGGGGATTTCACGTTGGGCAGTGTAGACTTCACAGCGAACAGCGGCCTTAGTGCTGATGGCAGCGCTGTGCTGTCGCTGAACACGCTGCTGCTGGGCGATATGAGCGGCGCGCCGCTCACGCCGACGATTGTGACGACCACGACCGTTTCGGTGCTGGATCTGCGCACACTTAACCTAACCGTCAGCTCGGACGGAAGCGTACAGCAGGTGCGGAACGTGACGGCCTCCGCGAATACGGAGATGCGCGGACCACAGACCGGTCCGGGCACGAGCCTGACGCTTAATTTCGCTGACGCAATCAATACTGCGACACCGACCCTGACGGTCGATATGACCAGTCACCTCGTGTGCAGTGGCAGTATCACGCTGCCAAGCAGCGTGAGCAGTCGGACGGTACAGTTGAAGGCAGGCGATGTAGTGTTGAACGGCGCGGATGCCAGCGCCCGCATCAACTTGTACGATGCGGTGACCATTGGTTTGGCCTACGGCACGGCGGGAACGGGTGAAGAAGATGTGAACGGCGATGGCACGGTCAATATCTTCGACTTGATCCATGTTGGGCGTAACTACGGTAGTGTCACGGGCGCTTGCCCATAGGCTAATGCCGCAACCGGCAGCAGGCACGAAAGTTACCTGCTGCCGGTTGTGAGGATGGTACGCAATTTTCTCTAGGTGTAGCTTTCTGAATGAGTTTTGACTTTTCGTTGGTTCTGTGTGGTTGCACTACTGCAGTAGTCAAGAAAGAACTGAATATGCATCCCTTTAGGCACCACCTTTCTATGTCTCTTATCTCAATAGCTCTTCTGCTGCTGGTTTTTGGAACGGCCATAGCTCCGGTTGCGGCTCAAACAGGTGTTGTAGCGTTGGATTTCACTTCCCTTCCCTCTGCTCAGCCCGGGTGGACGTATGCCGACGATGTGTTACCAACCCTGAGTACACCCGAAACAGCCTATTTTTCTATCATTTCCTCTTATTTGCATATGGATACGCGACGTTCGGGTGGCGATGGCACGTACGGTTATAAATACGTGCTTCCGCCAAATGCCAATATCGCCTTTTCGGTTTCAGTCACCGCGCGTGTCACTGGTTACTCGACGTGGAATCCAGGGGGGCTATATATTGCGGTGGGTGTTGGCGATGAATTCTATGCTTTTGGTGTGGCACCAAACCCAGATACTATCGAAACTCCACAGTATCGCCCTGCAACGGCTGATGTCTCGCAGTTTCATAATTATCGTCTCGAAGTTGTCCCAGGCGTATCTTCAGACCTCTATGTTGATGGCGTATATTTTTCTCCTGTTGCCCCTCGCCCTTATGCCGGTGCCTATACTGGGAATGAGCCATTTCTCTTTATCGGTGATACCACTCGCGGCGGAGATGCTGTAGCTGATATTGCGAGTTTTGTATATGCTCCAACAGCCGCTGGAACTTGCTTGATTGCTGCGCCGGCCGCAGTGAATGAAGGCGCGAGCTTCACAGCCACCGTGCAGTGCGATGGCGTCGACAATGTGTATGGTTTCCAATTGGGAACCTCCTCTAGCGGTGCAGCTTCCACCATTGCGACCAGCTATACCCCCGGTTCATTTGTCACCAGCGCCGGGAGCGATTATCTCGAAACGAACAATACGTTGAATGCCTACGTGGTCTCGCGGCGGGCACCGGCCGTGGCCGCCAGTGGCGACTTCACCTTGGGCAGCGTGAACTTCACGGCCAGCGGTGGTTTGAGCGCCGATGGCAGCGCTGTACTGTCGCTGAATACGCTGTTGCTGGGCGACATGAGCGGCGCGCCAATCACCCCGGCCATCCTCGGTAACACTAGAATCCCGGTACTGGACCTGCGGACGCTCAATCTGACCGTCTCATCAGACGGCAGCGTGCAGCAGGTGCGCAATGTGACGGCCTCTGCGAACACGGAGACACGCGGCCCGCAGACCGGCGCTGGCACCAGCCTGACGCTCAATTTCGCGGATGCGATTAACACATCGACGCCGACTCTGACGGTCGATATGACCAGTCACCTCATGTGCAGTGGCAGTATCACGCTGCCGAGCAGCGTCAGCAGCCGGACGGTGCAGTTGAAGGCCGGTGATGTCGTGTTGAACGGCGCGGATGTGAGCGCGCGCATCAACCTGTACGATGCGGTGACCATCGGCTTGGCCTATGGCACGGCGGGGACGGGTGAAGAAGATGTCAACGGGGATGGCACGGTCAATATCTTCGACCTGATCCATGTTGGGCGCAACTACGGTAGTGTGACGGGCGCTTGCCCATAAAGCTGAAGACAGGCGGGTGGCGTGTCGCTGTTTGGGCTTGCCACCCGCTCAGAAAATGAGGCTGCATTTTGACTAAGAGCGTTGTTTTTTTCTTATTGCTGCTGTGGTTGGCACTGCCAGCGGTGGCACAAACCACTAATCCCATTGTTGAAGTCGTGCTGAGCACGGATCAAGCCCAGCAGGGCGATACTGTGTATGCCGATGTCGTGATCCGCAACGGTCAGGCAGTTGCGGGGGCCGATATCGGTATTACAGCGGATACCTGTTTACGCATCACCGATCGGCAGCTTGGAGCGTATCTACCCGCTACTGGCGAAATGGGTGGCTTTTCCCCATTTGCTGAACAAACCGATACGAGTACCCGTTTCGCGGCGTCTGTCACTGATCGCGCGCGGGTGGCGAACGGCGACGGAACGTTCTACCGGGCAGTGATGACCGTAACCTGTGATCAAGCTGATCCGCAAGTGTATGTGACGTTTGCGGAAGTGGCGTCTCTGGCCGCGCCCGGCAGCGCGAGCAATGAATTGCTCGGCTACAGCCTCGAACGCGGCAACCTGAGCATCGTGAACGATGCTTTGGCAGTACAGCCGGGCGCGGTCGCTGCAACTCCGGTACCAATTCAAGCTTATGCGGTCCCCGCCCTTCAGTCACGAGACAACCTGCTGATGATTGTCGCGCTTGGCATGGTCGGTGTAGCCGTTGTCGGCCTGCTCATTCTGATGATCGTGTATCGTCGCCGGTCGCTCAAGCGAGGACGTTTCGGATCATGAGATTTTACGGACTGCTGGCGACGGTGCTCGTAATGGGTATGCTTGTCCGCCAAGTTGATGGGCAGGTTGCGCCGTTAACCCTCCTGCTGTCACCAGCGGTTTTGGAAGTCGGCATGTCGGCAAGCATTGATCTCCTGATCGATTGTCAGGTGGACTCATGCGCGGCGGTCGACCTCACGATCCACTATGATCCGCAATTGGTCCGAGTAGATCAGCTTGTGCTTGGTGAATTCCCGACCCGGGCTGGGGAATTCGGTACAGATCCTCACGAATCATATTCAGACTGATCTGGCAACGCTGACGCTGCGTTACATCACATTGAATGGAAACACTGTTCCGAACTCGGGAAGTGGCGTATTGGCGCGCCTCTCGATCACGGCTCTGGCAGTTGGATCGGCGCAATTTCATTTTTCACAGGCAATGGTCGCGGCGGGTGCGGGAACCCTGTATTGGCCGCAGACGCTTGACAGCGCGGTGCTAATCGAGCCGAATGTCAGCCAGCGAAGCGTTTCCGTGCGGAGTGAAGCCAGCAGCCCGGAGCAGGTGATCGTGAGCAGCGCAAGCGACGCTAACCCGATAGTGGTTGAACGCGTGGTTGATGGGAAGCTCGAAATCATATTTGACTCGCAATCTGCTATTGTTGTCGATGCTCCCGGACATCTGGCCTGCACGGTCAATGCAGCGGCCGACTCGGTCATCACGCTTCGCGCCGGGGACGTCAATGATGATAATCACATCGATTTGCTGGATGCCGCAACCGTTGGGATTGAGATGAACCAAAGTTTATCAGGCCCCGCTGATGTGAATGGCGATCAGCGGGTCGATATCTATGATCTGATTGCCGTCGGCCGGAATTATGGTCGAAGCATGGGAGCGTGCGGATGAGGCGTGCTTCCTTCCTTACCCTTGCCTGTCTTTGCGTACTCGGCCTCTGGTTTCAGGTTAATGCAGCTGCTTTGGGTAGCGATGATCGGGCTGAAATTGAACTGACGGCCGAGCCCGAGCTCTTGGAGCCACCTGTGCCCGTAGTTACTTCTGAGCTGGTAACTGCAACGCCGGAGGCGCCGCTGCCAACGGTGCCGATACTCGAAGCGTCCCCAGTACCAGCGGCTACCAGCCAGATCTTCCCGACCTTGGATTTAACCGCCGCCGTCAGCGCTGACCTCTCGCTGGTTGGGCTGCTGGCTCGGGGGGACATCGGCGATGGGCGGACAACTTGGGAACATACCGCTGCCTGGTCACCCCAACCGTCTGATGCGGGCGTGGCGTGGCAGCTGTCTGGCAGCGGCACCGAGCAAATCTTGCACTGGCTGTCGTGGATAGATCTGCGTACAGCCAGCGCTTCAGTAATGATGAGCTTCGAAACGCAGTTCAGCGGCACTGGCACGGCGCAGATTGAGCTGAGTCCGGATGGCGTCAACTGGCTGATGCTGGCGGTTGTGCCTGTGTCGCCAACGTGGACAACCCTCACAGTCGATTTGAGTGCCTTTCGTGGGAGTGTGATCCAGCTGCGTTTTGCATGGTACTCGGTGGAAGCCACAGACACGGTTGACTGGTGGTTGCGCGCTATCCACGTAGATGAAATAGCGTCCCCGCTGCTCGACGCCGCTGGTATTCCGCCTGCATCCGCAGTGGAGAATCTTGAATTGACAAACGTTGAAACTGTCTCTCCGCCGATGGTTGTCTTCCCTTGCCAACTGGATGTGGACGCTGACGGTGTGATCACCGAGGCTGATTTCACTCTAATCGCTGATTTGGCCTTTAGTGGTAGAGAACTCCAGAGCGCTGACTTTGATCTGAATGGGAATCAGCAGATCGATATTGGCGATCTGCAGCTCATGGCACAATATCGGTTAAGTCTATGCGCACACTAGTTCTGTGGCTACAACCGATTCGTGGTCAGGGGCTGCGCCATTTGCTTAGGCATATTGGTCGCAAACTGGTGGTGTTGTTGGTAAGCGTGCTCATGCTCAATTCAATCGGCGACGCGACTGCCGTACCCAGTTGGATTGATTTGGGCAGTGGCACGAGTCCCGCAGTGGCTCTCAATCGCTATCGTTATCCTGTGATCGCCTATACCAATGGTTCGTTATATGTAGCGATCTGCTCTGATCTGACTTGTCCGTCAGCTTCGAATAGCGCGATTCCGGGGACGAGCGCTAGCGCCCAACCAGCACTTGTGCTCACCGCGTCTGACCTCCCTGTGATCAGCTATTACAACTCCGCGAGCCGTGATCTCATGCTGGTCGTCTGCAGCACGAGTACTTGCACGAGCGCAACAGTGAGTGTGATTGACAGTGCTGGGGATGTGGGGCAGTACAGCTCAATCCGCTTGACCAGCAGTGGTTTGCCAGTCATCAGCTACTATGATGCAACGAATCGCGACCTGAAAGCTGTCTTTTGTGGCAACCTCGCCTGTACCAGTCGTACTTTGCAGCGGATCGATTACGCCCGGGATGTTGGGCAATTTACGTCACTGCAGCTCAATGGGAATAATCGCGCGGTGATCAGCTATTACAATGCTACCAATCGCCGTTTGCAGTTGGCGGTCTGTACTAACCTGGCCTGTTCGAACCCAACGATTGTCACGGTCGATAATTCTGGCAATGTCGGGCAATACACCTCTTTGGCTCTGATGAGCAATGGACGCCCCGTCATCAGCTATTACGATGTAACGCGAGGTGACCTGAAACTGGCGATATGTAATGCCGCGACTTGTTCCAATCCGACTCTACGGACGGTTGACAGTTCGGGCACGGTTGGCCAGTACACGGCACTCACGTTGGACTACAATGATGTAGCGACTATCAGCTACTATGCCAATTCATGGGGTGTCGCTCGGTTGGCTGTCTGCCAGAACGCGCTGTGCAATAGTCGACAGCTGCTCGATATGGGCGGCGGTGTGGCGAGCATAACGGCCGTTATGCGCCGCAACCCTCAAGGCGTGTATGTGCTCTATGCAAACAGTCTGCGCCACGTTGTACTGTACACTGATATTCCAACGCCGGTTGGTTGTCGTCTGGATGCGCCTGCGGTGGTTAATGATGGGGACGCGTTTACGGTAACCGTACGCTGTGATGGTCTCACAGCGGAGGTTTATGGTTTCGAAATCGGGTTGCAGGCACCTAGCAGCCTACGGGCAAGTAGTTCGAGCTTTGCTCCCGGGACTTTTGTGAATGCAGTTGGTACAAATATCCTTATCGGCGTTAACCGACTGGATCGTTACGCGGTTTCGCGGCGCAGCCCGGCCAATGCGAGCACAGGCAGCTTTAGCCTAGGCAGTGTTGAGTACATCGCGCCGCAAGTTCGAAGTACAACATCAGTGACGATTACTCTGAGTCCCATCCTCCTCGGTAACCGTCTGGGTGCGCAGCTCACTGTGCCATTTTCCTCAGCAGCAACCATTACTGTTCGCAATAGCGCCTAAATTGCCCAGCACGAACAAAGAATTCTAAAGAGATGACAAAGGCACGAACTGTATAATCTGAAAGACACGTTGAGGAGTTATGTCGTAGGCACGTGCTAAATCGCTGATTGATTCCCCTTTAGCATAACGACAGCGTATTGCCTCATCACGTTGGGTATTCGATGACTTTGCTGTTTCGACATCGAGATACAGGATGAAGAGCATAAGTGGTTTAGCGATCTGAAAAATCGGACTGAGGACAGTTTCAAGACCCAGAGCCCCGTTAGGGTCATGAACCGCTCCATCACTTTCATCAGCGATGGGGCGGTTTTCATTTCCGGTATCAACCTCATTTCCTGTTTCGCCCCCCTCGGTTTCATACAGTTCTGCTCGCAGAATAAGGTACTGATCCGCCCAAGGATGCAGTCGGAAATCGACAATTTGCTGTTTGTCGAGGTCATAGACTAGGTACTGGAACAGTCCGCGCGCGAGAGATGTTCGCTCATCGCTATCCGCTTTGTCCCATAAGTCGACCAACTGACTAAATGCTACCAACACCCGCTCGAATTCCAGGGCTTTGCGCTTCAAGTCCGTCGTTCGATTTTCCCAGAATGCTATTTGCCGTTCGCGATCCTCTTTGTCGCGCCAATAATCCTCGGGTGGGATGACGGCGTTTTTGTACAAGTCGAGCAGATTAGCGAGTTGCTGCTTTAAATTGGCAATTGCAGCCCGTTTTTCCTGCTCCAAATCTTTCTCATCGACCGAGTCGCTTTGCGTGCGCGCTGCAAGTTCCAGCATAAGGTTAAGATTATCCTGCTTTAAGGTCAGCGCTTGGGCGAGGCGGAGAAAATCAGCTTCAATCTCTTGGGCAAGTACGGTGCGTTTGTGGCAACCACATTGTACGCCCTCGGCATGCCGATAGCGCGGTTTGCCCATATTCGAACCGCTCAACCGGGAGCGTCGTTTCGGGTTGTTTTCTTGCTGAGCGATTTGCTCACAATGAGCACAGTAGATCAATCGTAGCAACCCGTATTGATACACCCTAGGAACTGATCCTGTGGGGCGTGTGGTCACACTTCGTCGTTCCTGCACATCGGCGACTTTTCTAAGTAGGTCGAGCTCAAAGACTGCTCGTCCCGTATCGAAGAGCGTATTCATCTGACCCGGATGTTCATGGGCTACACGTTCTTTTGCTCTTCCAGTGTCCACAAATCCTGCATAAGTACGCCAGTTAGCGATAATACGGCGCACATCATCGTTTGAGAACAAACGGGGTTCGCCCCAACGGTCTCGAAATGCCCACCCCTCATTCGTCAGTGACGTTGCTAGACGCGTGTAACCACCTACATCCTTTGCATAGAGTTCAAGTGCTTTCTTAGCTGCATCGTAGTAGCCACGCCAGATAGCTCCTTCAACTGGAGGTTCATCACCCAATCTTCCTGCTTGCCAGCCGCCCGTTGGCAGCTTCCACGCACCATCAAGCGAGGCAACAAGATAGCCTTTTTTGTCACGCACTGTTCCGAAGGGAGGTTGACCCACAGTGATATTCTTGTTTTTGCGATAGCTGATACTGTCCTTTGCACGTCGAGCACCTTCAAGCGCATAAGTCTCATCCACCATCACTTGAAAAAGAAGTGTGGGACGCCCATCAGGGTTTTTGATGTCCACCAAGCGATCCGCCCAAGCGATGTAGAGTTTTACGTCGCTGGACGACATATCTTCAAAGAGTTTGAGCGCACGCCAAGTATTCCTCATTGCACGAGATGTATCGTTGACTGCCAAGACAGCAATGTCTGGATCATTGAGCCGACGCTTAAGTGCCATCCATTGGGGACGGTTGTCCTCTTTTGTGCCAGATTTATGCTTATCGGTGTCTTCGTACCATTCCGGTGTCCATCCGTATCTCTCACATGCAGCGAGGAGGTTAGCCCGTTGACGCTCAGGACTTTTGAGGTCAGATTCGTTTTTGGTCTGGGAAAGGCGGATATAACATAAGGCAACGCGGCGTTCAACTTCGGGAGCAGACGACTTACGCTTCATGACAGTCTCCTCTTGATCCTGATAGATGAGCGGTGTCCACCGACATGCTAGAGTTTGTCGGAGGTCTTCCGCTAGACGTGATAGTGCTGAGACCTGAACGCCAGTGTGTCGCTATCACGCTGGCGTCCATTTTACTGATGTGAAGGTCTCCCTAGGAACTGCGTTTTTCAACCGAGCTTGTGCGAGCGGCATTGAGATACTTCACCTGAAGCTGGGCGAGAATGGACAGATAGTTCGTTAAGCCATCCATGATGATGGGAAGGAGATAATCTGTGTCCTCTTCTCGCTTGGCCAATACTTCTGATACTTCGCGCACGAATTGACGTAGGCTTCTATCATCTGGAGTGACATATTCGGTAGGCGGATCATCCACCACACACTCTCCTAGACAATCACTCTCCGTTCGCATTGTCTGAACGCTTTGCATATCTGTTGCCGACCGTTCGACAGATCACGAATCAGATGCAAAAATGGCGAAAACTCCTTATTTCGTTAGGTTAAGGGCTGGCGTTCCCGTTTCCGTTGAGGATGATGACGTCGGTACCATGCCCGTTGGCGTGCAGCGTTGGTGTTATAAAGCCGTCGTCGTCCGGGACGGGGCGAGTACTGCCAGAACTGTGTTTCCGCCCTATTGATAGGGCGGTCGTAGGGCGTTCCGGTTCCCATTCCTCGATTTCTACAGTTGGGTCGCCATATGCCCAACGTGACCTCTCTAATTCGAAGCGCACCGCTGCATGTTTGAAGGATGGGGGGGCATTCCGGAAATCGCGGTTCGAAGGCAAACTGACCAGCTTCTCCCAGATTTCCTGGCGCAGCAGGGGAATGTATTCCGGATGCTTGGTAGGGTCGGTCGCCGCTTGCTCGTAGACAGTGAGTGCCGTTAAGTAGCGGTCGTCGATTTCCTGCCGACGCTGAATCCCGGTCACGATCAGCTTTTCAAGGTGCACCCCGATACCGACGGTGAACACAGGCGGCATGATTGACTCGAGCAACCCAATTCCACTTTGCCAATTGGCGACGAAAACGAACACCGCGGCAACGAGAGCGAGAACAAGTGGTAACGACACCGGCTTGAGCCAGCGAGACCGATTTACACGAGCCGAGCTGTTTAGCCCGTGCATCACCATGAAGAGCAGCATCGAGGCTTCAGCGAGCAGGATCATCCCGATTTGATGGATTACAGTGAAGTCATTCAATGAGAGAACGATGCCAGCGGGGATTGCCCCGTTGAAACTCTGGGTAGCGATGTGGCCCATATGGGTGACGATGTGCGCACTGGATACCGCCAGTGCAGCGAAAAATACAATCAGGGCAAGTAGGTCGAGGACAGTCCACGCAGCGCCAGTTTCTCGGCGAAACTGAGTTCGTGTGGGACGATCACCGTTAAGTCGTTGAATGCGTTCTTTCGCCCGTTGATCCGCTTGTTCAAGTTGATCGAGGTTCAGTCGCTTCAAATTGTTCGAGTTCAAGTTGCGATCTCCTTGTATTACAGATGGACTGCTTGCTGCTCTCTGAGTGAGATTGCCAAAGCCCTGTATCACCGAAGCGGACGGCAGGGGCAAACCAACCTATTTGTCGCATGCCCCTGTCACCTTGCGGTCAACGATGCTAATCTCCGATGCTAGCGCTAGAAGATCCCAATGGAAGCGAGTATGCTTCACGGAACCAAGCGGGACAGTCGTCGTAGCTCAAATACCTCTCATAGCTATTGCGAAAGAGCACATCCCAGTGCCACTGGTCACTCGCAACAGCATACTTGAGCTTTTCCCAATCCACCCCACTGTTTTCAGGCGCGGGTACCCTCGGGTTACGGAGGCGGTAGGTAAGCAGCCCAGCAGGATTGTCCGGTTTGAATCTCGGCAGTTGCTGGACCAATGCCTCAAATTCAGATAAGACACGCGCTTGACCGTAGGTAGCAATGAGCTCCCGCATTTGGGAACGATGGGTGTCGAACTTGGCTGCGATTTTGCCGGCCAAGTATTCAGCATCTGGGTCGGCGAGTGGTGAACCGAACTTCTCCCGATGGCTGAGGGAAGGGGGGGCCGCGGAACTGGGGGAAGGGCAGTTCTGGTCACGTGTTCTGGTGCGGTTTGTGCCGAGTGTTTCGCCGATTTCTTTGCGTCTCTGGTCTCGTCCAGCCTCTCTCCCTTCCAGCTCTCTTTGGTTGAAACCTCCCTCTGCGGCAGTAGTGTCTGAAGAAGCTGAGCCGTTCGACCTATCGTCCGTTTCTTTTATCTTCGAAGCGTCCTTCTGACTCTGGTGATCTGGACTTGGTTTACTAGACTTGGTTAAAGAGTCTTGGTGATCTGGGGTTGGTTTCACCAACTGGTTATACACTTCGTTTGAGAGAGCATTGAAGTGTCGGTTAGCATCCTCACCGTTGATTAGCAACGGCGCGAATTCCGTTGATGTCAATCCCATAGCAACGGGGAGCAGAGATGCACGTATGTAGTAGATTGCCGGGGTGAATTGGTACACATTAGGCAGAGGCTTCCCCGTGGCTGGATCGCGCTCATGTTTTCGGATGAAGCGAAGCAGGCCGAGCGCTACAAGCTGCTGGAAGTACTCGTTGATCTGATCGGAGGTGTAACCGGACTCTTTGAGCTTCTCATAGCTGGCAAAGGCACGCCCCAGAGCATCACCAAATGACATCAGGAGAAGCAGGAACTGGAGTACTTCCGCTGCTATTAAAGGAAAGATGGCTCGTATCTTGCTGCACACCAGCATGAGACAAGCATCACGACGCACGTCGCCTTTGGAACGCTTCGTTATGCTGGTTGGTGACATTACGAAGATTCCACTTCGATTGATTTTGCGCCTCATAGGACACCTCTTGACGCACTAAGAGGTGAACACTTAAGATTATTCATGGCTTACGGACCTTTCGTGTTCTACACGACTCTGGTAAGGGCGGCTTCGACCCGCCCGAACCGAGTCTCTCGATTTATGTTGATTCAATCTGACTTCCTCCTGTCGTAGCTCTTAAGCTACAAACAGCCAATTGTGCCAATCACATCATGTGAATTTCACACTCCCTTTCCTAGGATCGATTTGCAGCAAATAGCAGCACAAAACTACAGCTACTCCTTTCGTGTGCTGGTGGCCGATATTGTTATCCGTGCAAACGGAGAACACTACGCTGAGCCTATTTGGTTGAGGACTGCGAAGCTGAATCAGGCATCCGACGGCGGGTTTACGGTGTTCGTTGAGGTAGGCGGCAGTTGAGGCAAGTACTGGTTAAGCAAGTTACGAACAATGTGCGCTAAGCTGGTTTCCTGCGCATCAGCTGCTATAAGAAGTCGTTTTCGCAGATCCTCACTACAAGGTGTCGCGGGAACAAAAGTAGTGAATCGTTTTGGCCGTAGAGTTGTATCCATCTAGTATCGTCCTCATCGAAAGTAGATATGAATGCTACAATTATACTCGAATCTTCGCGATGTAAAGTAGCAATTTAACAGAGTATTGCTGTTAACATTGAGTTGGATTTGTAGTTCTATGGCCAAAGAACGTACAAACTCAAGGCCCTAATGGAAGATAGAGTTAAAACGATCAGGACGAAGCACGCCCACCATTGGTTAAGCGTGCGGCGGAGGGAATTAGGTATAAGTCAGGATGAACTGGCTGTCCGACTGCAGATAGCCGGTTTAGATTTTGTGCGTTCTACGATTTCCAATTGGGAACGAGGACGAGCCAACCCTCCCCTAGATGATCCTGAGTTTCGGCGCGTTCTCGCGAATGTGCTTGAACTAACGTTAGACGATCTATTGCAAAGGGGTGGATATATTGTGAAACAAGAGGAAGTACCGGAAGACGAAGTTCGCCTTGTTGTGATCTACAGACAATTATCGAAGCAAGAGAAGCAGTTTCTCCTCAACATGGCGGTAGAAATTCTCAAGAAGGAGCAGGCAAACAACCAAATGGATAGATAAGTTTCCTCATCGCGGTCAGCAATCGAATAGTCCACTGACTTCACAGCCGACCACCACATTTCACTGCACTCTCCTGGTTCCAAAAACTCAAATGTGGGTGGATCTTCCCAGAAAAGCAATTGGTAGTCGCGTATTGCGCCTGTTTACCCTGTTCTTCTAACCCTCCTATCCACCCACAAATTCATTACTGTGAATTAAACTAGCCCTCGTTTGTCCCTAGTCGAAATTACCGCTAACATAATAACATTACACTTATCCATACTAGGAACGGTACATGGGGAAAGCAAACGGATCACTGCGCGACTTTGAAGCGAAACTCTGGCAGGCCGCCGAGTACTAACATGTCGTCCTTGGCTCTGATTATCCTCAAATGCATCTCAGACTCGTTTCAGGCACTCTACGACAAGCTGATCGCCGATCCCTTCGCCGGCCTTGAAGACCGCGACGAATATCTCGTGGAGAATATCTTCTTCGTGCCGGAAGAGGATTGCTGGTCTTTCTTGGAGCGCAACGCGAAAAATCAATACAACCAAATCTTAAGCTGAAAGAGCTTATATGCATCTCGAAGATGTGAAACCAAACCTCATTCTTGAGGGAACTTTATTTCCTGAACCAATAGAGGTAATAACTGCAACACCCATGGGACGCTCCCTAAAACTTATTGGGCGCGGCACCAAATCGAACAAAGTCTATCAGCGGATTTTGGAGGCTGCTGAAATTGCCAAGCTAACCGCTTCATCGCCAATTGAGCCTTTCGATGGTGAGAGCAAGCTCTTCAAACTTGGAATTGAGGCGATGAGACTGGGATTGGCTTACGAATATGACCCCTATTTTTCGCTTTCAATTGCCAGAATCGATCCGTTGCCACACCAGCTTGAGGCGGTCTACGACTACTTCCTAAAGTTGCCACGTATTCGCTTTCTGCTCGCCGACGATCCCGGCGCTGGTAAAACCGTTATGGCGGGTTTGCTGCTCAAAGAACTCAAGATAAGGGGCCTCGTCAAACGAGTGTTAATCCTTTCCCCAGCGAACTTGACCTTTCAATGGCAACGCGAGATGAAGGACAAATTCCGTGAGAACTTTGAGGTCATTCGCGGTGATGTACTGCGGGCGAACTATGGCAGCAACCCTTGGCAGGAACGGCATCAGGTTATTACATCTGTCTCGTGGGTGTCAGTGATCGAGGATGCACGGGAGAGCCTGCTGCGTTCGCATTGGGACTTGATCATCGTGGATGAAGCGCACAAGATGAGTGCCTACAGTTCCGACAAGAAGACGCTCGCGTACCAGCTCGGTGAGCGGTTGTCTGAATTGACCGACCATTATTTGCTGATGACGGCAACGCCCCACAAAGGCGATCCGAAAAACTTCTGCCTGTTCCTCAGTCTGCTGGATCGAGATGTGTATGGCGATGTCGCCAGCCTTGACGAGGCAATGGCGCGCAACAATGCCCCGTTCTACCTGCGGCGGACCAAAGAGGCGTTGATGACCTTCCCTGATCCTGAAACAGGACAGGTGAAGCGGATTTACACCAACCGGCGCGTCGAGACCATCGACTTCGACCTAACGGCGGATGAATATGACTTCTATGACGCGCTGACACGCTATGTCGAGGATCAATCGGTCAAAGCGGCGAGCGATGATTCGGCGCGGGGGCGAGCGCTATCCTTCACGATGGCGATGTTGCAAAGACGCTTTGCGTCGAGCATTCGTGCGGCGCGCCGCAGCCTTGAACGCATGCGTGATCGCCGTCAGAAGATTCTTGACGATCCTCAGAGCTATCGGCAGCAGCAGATCGAGCGACAGCTCCCCGAGGACTTTGACGAACTGACCGATGAAGAGCAAGACCAAATCCTCTCGGATCTGGAGTCGGTGGTTGCGTCGCCTGATCCCACAGCGCTGCGCTACGAAATCCAGCAGATGAACCGACTTATTGCGCAAGCAGAAGACTTGGAGCGGCGTGAAGTCGAGTCCAAGCTGGTTAAGCTGCGTGAGGCGCTGCGCCAGCAGGGCATATTCGACGATCCCAAGATGCGCTTGCTGATTTTCACTGAGCACAAAGAAACCCTCGATTACCTCGTTGAGAAGCTGCGCGAGTGGGGCTTGACCGTTACCCAGATTCATGGCGGGATGAAGATCGGGGATCGGGACACGCCGGGAACCCGAATCTACGCCGAGCGCGAGTTCAAAGAGGACTGCCGTGTCATGGTGGCAACCGAGGCTGCAGGGGAAGGCATCAACCTGCAATTCTGCTGGTTCATGATCAATTACGACATCCCGTGGAACCCGATCCGCCTAGAGCAGCGGATGGGACGTATTCATCGCTACGGGCAAGAGAAAGACTGCCTGATCTTCAACTTCGTCTCAAACAATACGCGCGAGGGTAGGGTCTTCCAGAAGCTGTTTGAACGTATCAAAGCAATTGAACGCGACCTCGACCCAGAACGCACGGGCAAAGTCTTCAATGTGCTCGGCGATGTGTTCCCAGCCAATGCGCTGGAGAAGATGCTGCGTGATATGTATGCGCGCAACCAAACCGAGGAGACGATCAAGGCGCGGATTGTGCGCGACGTGGACACCACCCGTTTCCGCCAGATCACAGATTCGGCGTTGGAAGGGTTGGCGAAACGCGAGCTCAACCTATCGGCTATCATCGGCAAAGCGGCTGAGGCCCGAGATCGGCGGCTCGTGCCGGAAGTGGTAGCCGACTTCTTCGTTGAGGCCGCGCCGCTCAGTGGTCTGCATCCCGCTCCTGTGCGTCGGGATTCAAACGTCTATCGGATGGGACGCGTGCCGCGACTGCTGTGGGGCATCGGCGAGCAAGGCGAACCGCGCTTTGGCAAACTGGGGCGTGAGTACAAAGCCATTGTCTTTGACAAATCGGCCTTGAGCGACGATCCGACGCTGGAATGGGTGACGCCGGGACATCCCCTGTTTGAAGCGGTGCGAGCATATACAGCCGAACAGGCGGAAGATGTCATCCGCCGCGGTGCGATCTTCTATGATGCGCACCGCAGTTCACCCGCACTGTTGGATGTGTTCAGCGCATCGATTGTGGATGGGCTGGGCAATACCCTGCATCAACGCCTGTTTGCCGTGCAGACTGAGGCGGATGGTAAGCGCAGCGTGCGCCAACCGACGCTGTTCATTGACTTGAT
The DNA here is from genome assembly GCA_016717205.1 of Candidatus Flexifilum breve. GTDB lineage: Bacteria > Chloroflexota > Anaerolineae > Aggregatilineales > Phototrophicaceae > Flexifilum > Flexifilum breve. Next base: position 806,967 of record JADKGC010000001.1, on the reverse strand, counting down.
CCCCGCGCCGGAAGGGACACAGCCGCCGACTGTTGGGGTGCTGCCCGATACCGCCGAGAGCGAAAGCCTGTTGATCGCGGAAGATGTCACCGACCTGTTGAGCGAGGTGCGCGGCGAACGTGCGCGGCAATCGGACACGATCCTCAATCATGCACGGGCGAGCTATGAAGCCCTGCTGAACCGCTTACAGGTGCAGTACGGTGATCTGGAAATGTCGCGTTCCAGCGATCCGGGGCTGGAAGGGCGCAAGGCGATTCTGCTGGATCGCATGGACGAACTCAACGCACGGTTTGAGCGGCGCTTTGTCGATTTAGAACGCGAGCGCGAATGCAGCATCGGTGAAATCCGGCATTTGGGACGGGCCTGGGTACTGCCGCATCCGGAACGAGAGACGCCGGAAGTCGCGCCGATGGTACGCGATGATGAGATTGAGCGCATCGCGGTGCAAGAAGCGATCCGCCACGAGCAGGAGCGCGGCTGTGAGGTAGAGAGCGTCGAACACCTTGACCGGGGCTACGACTTGATTTCGCGCCGCTATCACCCCGAAGACCCGCAGACCGCTGTTGAAGTGCGCTTCATTGAGGTGAAGGGGCGAGCCTTTGTCGGCGAAGTAGCGCTGACGCCTAACGAGCACAAGACCGCTGTACGTCTCAAAGGGGATTACTGGCTGTATTTCGTGTACAACTGCGCAACAACGCCAGAGCTACATTTGTTGAATAACCCAGCGAGATTGGGGTGGCAACCTATTGAGGTTATTGAGCATTACAGGATTAGTGCCGCGGACCTCCTAGCTGCTAGCGAGTAAGCAACACTGTTTGAAGGTCGCATTACCATTTTCACAGATCACGTTAAGGCAGACTCATGGGCTACTATCCACCGGAAATTCGCAGTTTTTTGCGTCTGGCTCAATTCCAGCAAGCACCTAGTGGTGACTGGTCATTGACCCTACCACCATTTTATGCGCGGCTTTTTGAAGAACTTGAAGAAGACTTGTATCGTCATTGTATTGGTTGGCGGCAATCATACAATTCGTTCATGCAATACACCTATTTCAAAGGAATTGGTGATTCAGAGGTAGACGATATTCGGACGTTTCTCAATGATTTTGGATTCAATATGTTGATCGGAAAGTCCGGCTGGATTGCGTCTCATTTCGGAGATGAACTTGATGTTTGCATTGCTCTCGACAAAAACTATAAATCCCTGACGGAAAGAACCGAAATAGGTGAACTCGAATATCAGGCAAAGTGGGGAGAGTCGGAAGAAGCGCTAGATGGACTCGTACATTATCTGCTGGAAGCAATGGAGTGTGCCAATCGCTTTTGTATCACCGAGCAATCATATATAAGCTATATTCCATTTAATGTCGGAAAACCTTTCGATTTACCGTCTGAGTTAGCACGACGTATTGCAGATCGCCTAGGAGTAGAATTTTTCGGCGTTTCAGAGCCTCTGGTTCAACCTGCTTTAAAGAGGCCGAAACCGTCTATGAAAGACACAACATTAGAACAAAAATTCGCTTTTTGGAAGAAAATAGTGGATACTCGTGGTATAGACCTATCGCAACAAGTCACAGGAAAGACGGTTTACATTGTGGATGACCTCTACCAATCAGGTGTGACTATCTGGTCTTATGCGCAGTTTCTTAAATTGATGGGCGCTGATAGAGTTATTGGTGTGGTTTGTGTCAAAGCTGGAAAAGATACTGACAACACATCTGGCGATTTCGGATAACTCATGGACTATCGATCTTTAGTTGCTCTGCTCCAGCTGTTGCATGCGCCGGGACTCGGGGCAAAGACGCTTGACTATATCATTGAGGCAACCGCAAAGGCGGGCATTGACCTCGCTGATTTTGTCGCGCTTACGCCACAAGATAAAGCTGCCTTAGTCAGACTGAAACCGAATAGCGATGAGCTCATTGCGCAAGGACTTGAAGAAGCCCGGTTGGTTGCAGACAAGCTGCGTGAGCAGAGTATCGAAGTCGTGTTGCGTGGTCAGGAAGGCTACCCCGAACACCTGATCCGTGTGCTGAAATCTACTGCTCCACCAGTGTTGTTCGTGAAGGGCGATCTCACGTTACTGAAGCGATCAGCAGTCGGTTTCTGTGGTTCGCGCAAAGCATCGGAAAAAGGCTTACAGATCGCCGCGCAGTGCGCCGATGCGCTCGCACAGCAAGACGTCAATGTGATCAGCGGCTATGCCCATGGTGTCGACTTGGCCGCGCATCGAGGGGCGCTCGCGGCAGGCGGGGTAACGACGCTGGTACTCGCCGAGGGGATACTCCACTTTCGTCCGAAGCGCGAAATTGGAGAGTTGCTGAACGATCGGAATTTCCTCGTCGTATCGGAGTTTTCGCCGCGCTTGCCGTGGGTAGCGCGCAACGCGATGCAGCGTAACCGAACGATCTGCGGTTTCTCCGACGCCATGATTGTCATCGAGTCGGGAATGCAGGGTGGGACATTCGAGGCTGGGAACACGGCCATCGACCTGAGGTTGCCATTATTCGCTGTTGATTATCGTGAACCGCCTGAATCCGCAGAGGGAAACGCTTATTTCTTAAAGCGTGGTGCCTATGCACTGAAAAGCCAGCCGGATGGAAAGCCGAGCCTACATTCATTGTGGCGCGTGTTGGGCATTCCTAACGGCGATCCGCCCCCGAACGGTAATGGTGATAAACTTACGCCTCCGCTTCTGTCAGCACCCGTTGAAACACCGATACAAACGGCTTTGCCGTTGACCAACCAATCAACCCCAAGGAACACTGTGACTGGTTATCCCAAACGCCTTATCGAAGTTGACCTGCCCATCAAGCAGATTTCCGCGCACGCGCGGCGCGAAAAGAGCATCCGCCACGGGCACATCTCGACGCTGCACATCTGGTGGGCGCGCCGACCGCTCGCCGCATGCCGAGCCGTGTTGTGTGCGGCTCTGTGGATCGACCCGGCTGATCCCGCATGCCCGCCTGCCTTCCGCCGCGCAGCTTACGAGCACTTGCGCGCCTTCGCAGAGAAGGTCGCTTCCACCCAACCGATCAAGAAGCTGGTGGAAAACGTGACGCCCATGCTCTACGGTCACTGCGCGCAAATCTACGGGCGCGAGTACGACCTGAGCGATAGTTCTGCCGATTTGGTCACGCTGCGCCGGATGCTGCTGGCGTTTATCGCGGATTTTGCCAACTGGGACAACTCGACTCAGCCTGATTTTCTGGCGACAGCTCGCGCCTTGACGAGCGCGGCACATGAGGCGCTGGGCGGTGAACCGGGTTCGCGTCCGCTCGTCGTCGATCCGTTCGCGGGTGGCGGGGCGATCCCGCTGGAGGCGCTGCGGGTGGGCGCGGACGCCTTCGCCAGCGACCTCAACCCGGTGGCGGTGCTGCTCAACAAGGTGGTGCTGGAATACATTCCGCGCTACGGGCAGCAGCTTGCCGACGAGGTGCGTAAGTGGGGGGCGTGGATCAAGGAGCAAGCCGAGGCGGAACTCGCAGAGTTTTACCCGAAAGATCCCGACGGCGCGACGCCGATTGCTTACCTGTGGGCGCGCACCATCACCTGTGAAGGTCCCGGCTGCGGCTGTGAAGTGCCGCTGATGCGTTCGTTCTGGCTAGCGAAGAATACGAAGAAATCGTTCGCCGTGAAATTGATCCCCAACCCGACGTACAAGCGTGTCGATTTTGAGATCGTCCATAATCCGAAAGCGAGCGAAGTAGGCGAGGGGACGATTAAGCGCGGATCGGCGGTGTGCCCGTGCTGCGGCTACACGACGCCCGTTGAGCGTGTGCGTGTCCAATTAAAGGCACGGCGTGGTGGCGCGGCTGATGCTCGTTTGTACGCGGTGGTGACGACACGCGGAGACGCACAAGGACGATTTTTCCGATCAGCAACCGAACAAGACACACTAACCGTGCGAAGGGCAATTGATGAACTTGAGACGCGCAAGTTAGGTCATACAAAAAGTCTCTCCCTCATTCCTGAAGAGCAGCTACCTGTGCAAGGCACGTTAGGATTTCGTGTTCAGTTATATGGTATGGAGCAGTGGCATCACTTGTTTACACCACGCCAACTCTTGGCACTGACCACACTGGCTCGCTTGACGCAGGAAGTAGGCGACGGCTTAGCTACAAACAACGACTCAGGTTTGGCGGTTGCTGTACAGACCTGCTTGGCTTTATCGGTCAATCGAGTAGTAGACCGCTCATCTGCTTCATGTACTTACGACGCAAACCCAAAGATGAGCGGCATTAACCATACTTTTGCACGCCAAGCCCTTCCAATTGTCTGGGACTTCGCAGAAGGTGTACCTATCAATGATCGATCCGGTGGCTGGAGTCAAAGTCTCGATTGGTTAGTCCTGACTGTCGAACGGGAAAGCATCATTGCTTCTTCGGGCGTCGCAACTAATGCTACGGCAACCTCACACCCTCTTGCTGATGATTCTGTCCAAGCGCTATTTACCGATCCTCCATACTATGATGCAGTACCCTACGCTTCTCTTTCAGATTTTTTCGTGGTTTGGCTGAAGCGATCTTTAGGAAGCAAGCAACGCGATCTCTTCACAACGGAACTTGCTCCAAAAGACGAAGAATGCATTGTTGATGTAGTGAATGGTAAAGACAAAGCCTATTTTGAACGCAATATGATGCAGGCTATGTCAGAAGCAAGACGCATACTTGCGCCTATTGGCGTCGGCGTAGTTGTATTTGCGCATAAATCGACATCAGGTTGGGAAACACAATTGCAGGCTATGCTCGACGCAGGTTGGACAGTAACGGGATCATGGCCCATAGATACGGAAATGGGAACACGGTTGCGCGCTATGAACTCAGCAGCGCTCGCATCATCGATCCATCTGGTATGTCGTCCGCGTGAGGATGAGTATGGCACGCCGACACAAACGGTCGGCGATTGGCGCGAAGTGCTGGCGGAATTGCCCGGTCGCATCCGGTCATGGTTGCCCCGGTTGGAGCGCGAGGGCGTGGTCGGCGCGGATGCCATCTTCGCCTGTTTAGGTCCCGCGATGGAAATCTACAGCCGCTATGCCCGCGTGGAGAAAGCCAGTGGCGAAGTGGTCACGCTGCGCGAGTATCTGGAGCAGGTGTGGGCCGCGGTCAGCCGCGAGGCGCTGCAAATCGTGTTTCAGGGCGCGGATACGACCGGCTTCGAAGAGGATGCGCGCCTGTCGGCCATGTGGCTGTGGACGCTGCAAGCTGGAGAAGTTGATGGGAGCACTGGCGACTCCGGCGAGGATACGGATGCCGACGATGAAGGCGACGATGCGCCGGGCGGTAAGGCGCTCAGCGGTTTCGTGCTGGAATACGACGCCGCGCGCAAGATTGCGCAGGGCATCGGCGCGTATCTCGAAAAGCTCGATCACCTTGCCGAAATCAAGGGGAACAAAGCGCGGCTGCGTCCGGTCGCGGAACGGGCATCCTATCTGTTCGGGAAAGACGCCGGGAACGTCCCGAGTCAGCCGAAGAAGTCGGTCCGGCAGATGAGCCTGTTCGAGGTGCTGGACGAAGCCGAGGCGTCGGAATGGCGCTTCGACGAGCGCGAGTCGGAGTACAGCGCGGGGAAAACCACGCTGGATCGGCTGCATCAGGCGATGATTCTGCACGCGACCGGGCGCACCGAGGCGCTTAAGCGCTTTCTGGTCGAGGAAGGCTACGGCAGTGATACACGCTTCTGGAGGCTGGCCGATGCGCTGCTGCGGCTGTATCCGAAATCGACGGAAGAATATCGCTGGCTCGATGGGCTGCTGGCGCGCAAAAAGGGTCTCGGGTTCTAAACCGGCCCCTGCGGGTGATTTCTTTGAACTGAACTCAGCGAAGAATAAGGTGCAGCGACTTGATGGACATCGCTCAGCTCTGGCGGACAACGTTCATGAACACGCTGCGTGATCCCGACGTGGCCTCGGCTCTGCGCAGCGCCACACTGCGGGGCGATTGGACAGCGGCTATGACGGCTGCGGTCGTCCGCACATGTGAGGCCGTCGACTGGCGCGCCTCGGCGAAAGGTCATGTTCTCAAGCTCCAACCCATTGAGCACGGGGAATATCTGGCGCTGGACGTCATCGCGTTCAAGCCCAGTCAGGGCAGGTGGCATTTCCCGCTCGCGGTCTTCGAGCTGGAGAACGGATCGGACGACCGGATCGCCTATTCGCTGTGGAAAGTGCTGTGCGTGCAGGCGGCGCTGCGCGTGGTGATCGCCTATCGGCAGCATGAACAAGAGATTCCCACGCTCGTACGTTTTCTGCGTGAGGATGTGCTCGCTCCACTGTCGAATGCTGAACGTCAGCAGTTCGGCGGGGAAACTTTGCTCATTATCGGCAACCGTGAGGCGGTCGATGCTTTTCCATCAGGCTTCTTCAAGTGGTGGCGGCTCAACATGCAGTTGGGCCAAATTGAATTATTCCGCTAGACCAGACTTCATGTGAGGGATTAGTCATGGCAACACTCAAACCTTGGTATACCGTCGTCGCGCCGCGCGACGATCTGCGCCAGCAGCGACCGCTCGACGCGGCAGAGTTTGCCGTGCATCTCGATCAGGTACGGGATGGTCGGGCACCTCCGTCTATCAAAAACCCGAAGAATTCTTTGATCGCACGTATCTGACCCGCAAACTCACCGAGCTGGCGGTCGAGGTGCTGCGCCGCCTGTCCGGGGAAGTCAACGAAGCGCCAGCCGTCTTCAACCTCGCCACGCAGTTCGGCGGTGGTAAAACGCACGCGCTCACGATGCTTTATCATCTGGCTGAGCACGGTCAGGACGCGCACCGCTGGAACGGCGTCCGCACACTGCTTGATGCGGCGCAAATTCCGCATATCCCAGCAGCAAGTACGGCGGTGTTTGTTGGTCAGCAGTTTGACTCGCTGGTGGGGCGCGGTGGAAGTGATGGCACGCCGCTGCGTAAAACCCCGTGGGGCGAGATCGCGTTTCAACTGGGTGGCGAAGCCTCGTTTGCCATCGTCGCTGAGCATGATGCTCAGGGCGTCGCCCCCGGCGGTGATGTCATTCACCAGATGATCCCATCGGATCGTCCGTGCCTCATTCTGATGGATGAGATCATGAACTACATGAGCCGCAACCGGCGCAATAATCTCTCTAGTCAGTTCTACAACTTCCTGCAAAACCTGTCAGAAGACACCCGCGGACGTCGGGGAGTCTCGCTGGTTGTCTCGATTCAGGGTTCCGAACTAGAGATGACCCCGGAGGATGAACGCGATTACCAAGCTATCAAGAAACTGCTGGATCGCGTGGGCAAGGCCCTCATTATCTCGGCGGAACACGAAACGGCAGAAATCATTCGCCGCCGTCTCTTTGAGTGGACGGGGATTAATGACGAAGCGCGGCGCACGATCAGCGCGTACGGGGAGTGGGCGACGGATCACCAGCAGCAGCTGGCCGAACACTGGAATGGAGAGCGGGCGTGGGAAGCCTTCGCCGAAACCTACCCGTTTCATCCGACCGTGCTGTCGGTCTTCGAGCGTAAATGGCAAGCTTTGCCCCGCTTTCAACGCACACGCGGTGTTCTGCAATTGCTGGCTCGGTGGGTCTCAAAGGTGTATACCGAGAGCTTTACCGGTAGGTATAGCGATCCCTTGATTGATCTCGGCACTGCGCCGCTTGATGATCCCGATTTCCGCGCCGCCATGTTCGAACAGTTGGGCGAAGAACGCCTGGAACCCGCCGTCACCGCCGACATCGCCGGAAAATCCGACTCGCATGCGAGCACACTGGATCGAGAAGGCGTCGATACTTTCAAGCGCGCGCGTTTGCATCGGAAAGTCGCGGCAACCATCTTTTTCGAGTCCAATGGCGGTCAGACGCGCACCGAAGCGACCGTGCCTGAAATCCGGCTCGCGGTTGGTTTTCCGGATATGGACATCGGCAATGTTGAAACTGCGCTGGAGGCGCTCAGCGAACGCTGCTACTACCTATCGATTGACCGCAACAAGTACCGCTTCAGCACTCGTGAGAATCTCAACAAGAAGCATACAGATTACAGCGCCAACATTGCTGAGGGGCGTATCACTGACCGCATCGACTCAGAAATCAAAGCGGTCTTCGACCTGCAAAAAGCGCGTTCGGCGTTCCCACGTCTGGGACAGCGGCAGGATGTGCTGCCGCTAGTGAATGTCGTCCATTTCCCCGAATCAAGTGGCGCGATCCCCAATGAGGCGCAGATTACGCTCGTCGTTCTATCGCCCTACCAGTCGATCAACGATGCAACGACTCTTCGGCGTATGGAAACCTGGACGCGGGATTACGGGTCGGAAAATCGACGCTTCAAAAATGCTCTGATCTGGTGTGTAGCGGATGAGACGAGCGGGTTGCGTGATCGGGTGAAAAAGACGATAGCCTGGGAAGACATTCAGGTTGAGTTGGAAACGTCACCGCGCGCCGATGAACCAGATCGGGCTCAAGAGCGGCAGCTTGAGGAATATGTGCGCAAGTCACGGGGAGATTTGCGGGAAACGGTGTGGAAAACCTATCGCCACTTGATGTTGTTGGATCGAGCAGGGACGCTCCGGCATATTGACTTGGGCCAGCTGACGTCGAGCGCTGCGCCTACCCTGATCAATTTGATTATCAATCGGTTGCTGGCGCAAGATGAAATCGCGGAAGGTGCGGGGGTAAACTTTCTGCTGCGTAACTGGCCGCCTGCCTTCAAAGAATGGGACACGAGGTCGGTGCGGGAAGCTTTCTTCGCTGCGCCGCGGTTCCCGCGCTTGCTGAACGCAAATCTGATCCGTGAAACGATTGCGAACGGCGTTCGTGATGGACTGCTCGCCTATGTCAGCCTACCAGAGAACGGGCAATACCGGATATTCCATGATCAGGGTGCTCCGATCAGCGCCGCAGAGATTGAAGTTAGCAGCGACATGGCGATTATTACCGGAGATTCGGCAAAAGCCTATCGCGCCGCCCTTGAGCAGCCGAAGATCATTGAACCTCAGACTGTACTATTCCCTGTCCCTGCCCAACCGGAAGACAACGAGTGGAATCCGACGATTGATCCACCCGCCGAAGTTGTCACACCAACGCGAGGACAATCAACGGCCCGTGCTGCGATTGTCCGTTGGCAGGGCACTGTTCCCTCACAGAAGTGGTCGGTGTTCTACAACAAGGTGCTGACGCGCTTTGCAGTTGGACAAAACTTGCGGATCACGGTGGAATTTGAAGTTCAGCCACCTGATGGCGTATCCAGTCAGAAGCTGGACGATACTCGGCTATCGTTGCGTGAACTCGGCTTGAATGATAACCTTGAAATTGAATAATCGAGGTACATAGCGGAATTCCCATAAGTTATGAGGCAAGCGAGGAGAGAGTCCTAGAAAGGCTCTCTCCTCGTTTGTTATTCATTTCAGCCTCCACAGATACCTACACAAGAATGCCGCCACTATCCCGGTCGAAGCTGCCATTGCCTGCGACTGATTCGTCGCTCAAAGTGGGCGAAAAACTCAACGATACGTAGGGAAAAGCCGTACTATGATAACAGGGATTTTGTAGTCGCTTCGTGCTGCACCTCGCTAATCTGTTCAACAGATTTACTCCGCAGTGCCTCCTCGTCCTTTTCTCTTTTCCTCTACAGGTATTGTCCCACATGTCGCAACAAATTCCTCTCACTAAAGGCCAGTTCACGCTCGTTGATGATGCCGATTTCGAGTGGCTCACACAGTGGCGTTGGCGGCTCAACTCCAAAGGGTATGTCATTCGCAGTTACCGGAACAATGGCAAAGAAATCGTTGTCGCCATGCATCGCGCGATCATGCAGCCTTCGCCTAATTTCGTCGTTGATCACATTGACCACAACCGGATCAACAACACGCGTCCAAATCTCCGTTTGCTCACCCAGCAGCAGAACCTGATGAACCGTCGTCTATTTCGCAACAATACGACAGGCTTCAAAGGCGTCACCTACCGGGATGGACGCTGGCGCGCTCATCTCGAAAAGGATGGCATCGATCTCCATCTCGGCTACCACGCTGACATCAAAACCGCCGCTCTGGTCTATGATCACGCTGCCGTGCTGCTCTTTGGTGCAGATATCGTTTGGCGTAACTTGCCGCTCGAAACGATTCCTAGCGAAATCGACGCGCTTGTTCGGGTATATCTCCGCAAGGCGCAATTCCTCCCCTAAACGCGTGTGTTCGGGTATGACTTCATCTAGCGGATAACCGTTATCCGGATCATGGTCCCCGTGTCCCAAAAGCTGAGGTCGCGCTCCAACGTTTGCAGGCACAGCACGGTGTCGAACTGGCGCGGCCAGAAGTTGATCAACAGGTCGAGGGTGTCCACCACCAGATCGACGCCTGGGCCTTCGCGCACATCGGTGCCGGTGTAGGCGCGGGCGGGCTTGCCGGTCGCCGGGGCCGTGAACAGCTTGCGCGGGCTGCCGCTGGTGTTCAAACTCCCGACTTCCAGAACGTCGCCGGGGGAGGATAAGTAGGACCGGCGAACTTCTTCTAGCCAGTCGAGAATTTGCGGGGTCATGGTCGTTTCCTAAATGATACCGGGGATTTCGGGGGCGTACTGATAGAGCGGTCCCAGCTCGCGCTTCCAGTCGGTGCGTTTGAGGCTCATCGGGTGGATGAAGCCGTCGCGGATCATGATAAAGCTGGCGTCCCATTGCTTGTGCTTGTTCACGGCGGTCGCCTTGTACTTCGTCCGCATCTGGTCGCGGCCCGTGCCGAGGGTGTGCATCTCGAACCGGCCATCGGGGGACCAACCGAATTGTTCGCGGTGGCAATGCGCCACGATGTAATGCGACTTCTCCGGCGTCACGCTGTAGAGCTGCTGCGCCAGGACAACGGGATCGCCGCTAAAGTTCTGCGGGTGAACGACCTTCACGGGGCCGCGCGAGGTGTCGAAGTACATGAACGGGTAGCGGCTGTACCTGATGGGCAGATCCGGGAAGAACATGCCGAGATGCACATTGCCGTGTGTGGCGCGGGCGATCCGGTTGTCGTGGTTGCCCTCGATCAGCCAGATGTTTGTGTACCATTCGAGGAAGGCCAGCAGCACCTCGCGGGTGAGCTGCACCGTGCTGCTCATATTCAGCTCGGTCTCATTCAGGATGGTCGCCACGAAGGACACGAGCGCCGCCTGGTCCGTCGCTGGATAACCGTTATCCGGGGTGAGCAGGTCAGTATCTCCAAGTCGCTGATGACTAGGCTGGATAACCGTTATCCGTCGATTCGATAGCCTGGAAAATGGCCGACGGCGGCTGATCCCTGTCGATTTCACGGCACCGGATCATTGCTCGCCATTGCCCCTGAGCGTAAGCCGACTGACTCCTAGTTACGCATAGACAGTGAGAGCAGGGGGTAGGGCAGGGGAGCACACCGTGGATAACCGTTATCCAAAAGTGAAGTGGCATCGACGAAGGTATCGGCGCGCCGGCAACCTCTCTATTTTCAAGGCTCGATACCCTACCTCTGTATATGCCGACTAACTGGGTTACAGAGGACTAGGCCAGGGATCGATTGGGGCGAGGTCAGGACGACCGCTTGGTCGAGCGGATGGGGATGCCGAGATCAATTGGACAAAAATGCGACTCTGGAGCGACCGGGAGAGGGGGACAGTGTATGTACACATTGGACACTTCTCCCCTCAAAAAAGCGTCGAATCGGTCGATTCTGTCCAAAAATGTCCAATTTCTGTATCGTGGATAACCGTTATCCAGGAGGTACTACCACGTCGACATGCTGCGCCGCCTGCCGACTGACCCTGATACCCCTCCAACACCTATAGCTTCTACAGGCAGCTTCTGTACCTATAAGGGCTGTTGCTCTATATATAGTCGATAGGGTTATGCCTTTAGTCGCCGCCAAGGTTTTTGAGCGCAGCGGACTACTGCTCGGATAACGGTTATCCAGCACTGTGGCAGTCGGAACCAACGGCGCTGCGCCGATGTGGGCAATAGGTTCACGGCTTGGTCGAGACGCTCGGATAGCCTGTGTCCTGGCTCTATGGGCTAGAGGTCAATCCGATGGGGAAGGGTAGGGGGTGTCAGGATTCACCGGACAAAATGCGATCCTGGGGACAGTGGGAGAGAGGGGGTAATCATGTACACATTGTGTCCTGACCGCGAGGATTATCCTCACAATGACCCATAAACATCGTCCTCAATGGGTAAATTCATGAGCACTATCATCAAAAATCGGGATTAGAGGCGCTGAAAAACAGGGAAGAGGCTGGAAATCGGTGATGATAGGGGTGTCGCATTCGGGTTTTAGGCATGCGTACAGCGGGTCGAGGTGAGCCTCGCCCTCCAACATGTGGTATTAGGCAAGACTCAGTCCAACCGTCCTGTTTGGCCCCACCATAACCGGTGGTGCGCTTCCACTGTACGCGCTTCTGAGCGAATCTGTGTGAGATAGACGGCGAAATCCATTGGGGCACGGTAGAGGCCCTGAATGGTAAGTTGCTTCAGTCGTTGCCCGTTCAGACTAACGAGAAACATGTGCTGTTTAGCGTCGAGATGAACGAGCACTTGCTGCTTGGCGTAGGCACTCCCAATGCTGTAGGTATGACGGTCAATTTGGATCGTCCCGCTGCTGTTAACCCACCGGCGGTAAATCCGCCCATGTGCGCTCTGCAACCATTCGTCTGGGTCAACCTGCTGGGGAAGGCTGGGTAGGGTTGGCACCACGGGAAAGGCAACGGCTGGCGGTTGGTTAGCGCAGGCTTTCCCTTGGTGTGGCCGTTCGTTGTTATAGTACAGAGGAAACTGAGCCAAGACATCGAGGGCTTCGCCAAGTGCAGTCGGTGCGAAGCGAGCCAACCATTCATGTTTCAAGGTACCGATACAGCGCTCGACCACCGGTTCTTTGTCCGGGCGGTGAGGCGGACAAATAATATCCTCCACGCCAAGAACGCGTAGGAAACGCACCAGTGGGGACGGATAGCTGTCGCGAGTCCATGCACCCCACAACCGCACATCTCGGTCGAAACGTAGCCGTTTTGGCAACCCACACGTCTCGAATAGCCGGACGACCGCTTCCAGCGCAGTTTCCGCATTGTAGCCTGGACCACCTTCGAGATACACCAAACGTGAACTCCCGCGGTCGACGACCACGAAAAACTCCAAAACGCCCTCTTCTCCCAAGTAGATTTCCCCGAAGTCCATTTCCCATTCCTCCATCAGTTCAGGTAACACGAGGGGTTCCCCTGTGACAGAACAGCGTGGTGTTATCCAGCCCAACTCATGGAGGATCTGCGTGATGGTACTGAGGGCTTTGGGGAGAGTGAAAGCCGGCGTATGCAACTTCTGGTACTGCTGAAGGCCATAAAGTATGGTTTTTGCTCCGGCCCGGCGGTGGAATCTTTCTGAGAGCACCTGCCGCAGCTCTCCAACCAGAGCCTTCGCTTCCTCTGGAATTCGTTTTGGGGGATGATGTGGCGCTCGGGAGCGACTTCGAAATGTATCGAGCGTAATCGTTGCTGCTGAGCGGATGCGAGTAGACCAGCGTCGCACCCATTGCAGGTCATGTCCGAGTTCGCGCCCATAATGGCGTAAGCTCCAGTCAGGATGGGTTTTCATCAGCTCGTAGAGCTTGACGCGCTCCAGCACCCAGACATTTTCGTTCCCCATGTTGCTATCCTTTCGCTTGTTTCCGTTTTTACAGGATAGCAATATTGCTACAGCTGAGGTCGATGTCGACGTACTCCGGTGAGGATAATCCTCGCGGTCAGGACATTGGACACTTCTCCCCTCAAAAAAGCATCAAATGGGTCGATTCTGTCCAAAAATGTCCAGTTTTCGATACCCCGGATAACCGTTATCCAAGAGGGTACTAACCCTGTCGATACGCTGAAGCGCATATCGACTGACCCCAGGAGACCCTTCGAAGAACCTCTACTCTATAGAGAGGGATAAGCTTCTATATGAACTAAACAGAGGCTAGGGTATAGACCTGTAGCCGTAAAAGATTGACAATCCACCACCGCGCCGTATCGAGGGAGCTGTCGATACCCGTCGGATGACCGTTATCTGGAACGGTCCTCCCGCATCGACAGGCTGCACTGCATGCCGCCTGCATCGGGGTATCCCGGCTGATCTCAAACCATAGCGTCTGTACTGCCTATAAGGAGCACGATGCCTTTATAGGAGGTTGGTACTCCATGCAAATGATTATGCGGCGCCCGACATTGAGACCACTGGTCGTACTCGCCGGATAACCGTTATCCAAAAAATGGCCCTTGCAGATTGGATATGCACCAATTGGACCGATATGATGTGCAAATGGGCAGTTTCGTCGCGTCGGGTAATTCCTCATTAAAATATCCCCGCCGATGCATGAACAATCAAAGTCGTGTTACGAAGGAAAAGCCCTTTATTGACACTCAGAACCTTCAAACGGTAGGACGACCTGATTCTGTGGAGATACTATGCTTACCCAATTATTTTTCTATATGCCTTCATGACGCAGAAAGAGCACGCGACCTGCTTGATCACCAGCTACAACAATCTTGTTATCTAAGACAGCTAGGCATGTAATATTCGCATCGTTGATGAAGTTTGCCTGCGTTTCTCCACTCGTTGTGTTATAGAGGACGACTTCGTTGTTCCGTTTGGCAACACTGCTGGATGCTATCGATGGATCGGCCCACGTGGCGAACAACACATTTACATCCAATTGCTGCGTATGTGCCCAGACAGCAATTGCAGAGTTATCCGCTGAACTTGTATCCAATACAGCCAGTTCTGTGCCGTCGGGCAACCAGCGGCGCAGCGTGCCATCCCATGACCAGGACAGGAGCGAACCATCGTTGAGAGCAAGCGCGTAAAACACTTCCGCCGTATGTCCCTCGAAGCGCGTTAGTTCGTCGCCATCGTGCGACCAACGGCGCAGTGTGCCATCCCTAGACCAGGAGAGGAGCGAGTCATCGTTGAGGACAAGCGCGCCGTGCACACTGTTCGTATGTCCCTTAAAGCATGCTAGTTCTGAACCATCGCGCGACCAACGGCGCAGTGTGTTGTCTTGTGACCAAGAGAGGATTGAACCATCATAGAGCACGAGCGCGCCATTTACCCAATTCGTATGCCCTTTAAAATGTGCTAGTTCGTGACCATCGTGCGACCAACGGCGCAGTGTGCCATCCCAAGACCAGGAGAGGAGCGAGTCGTCGTCGAGGACAAGCGCGCCATTCACCAACTCTCTATGTCCTTCGAAGCGAGCTATCGTCCTGCCATCGAGTGACCAGCGACGCAGAGTTTTGTCGCCTGACCAAGAGAGGAGTGATCCATCGTTGAGACAAAGCACACCATTCACCCAACTCATGTGTCCCTCGAAGCGTGTCAGTTCGTGACCATCGGACGACCAACGGCGCAGTGTGCCATCCCTTGACCAAGAAAGGAGCGAACCGTCGTCGAGGACGCTCAAGCCGCTCACCCAGTCCGTATGTCCTTCGAAGTTCATCCGACTCCGTGCTATAAGTGACCAGCGGCGTAATGTACCATCTCCAGACCAAGAGAGGAATGAGGCGTTATCGAGGACAAGCGCTCTACTCACATGTCCCCTATGTCCTTCAAAGCGCGCTAGTTCATGCCCGTCGCGCAACCAGCGGCGTAGTGTACTGTCCCATGACGACGAGAGCAGCGAACCGTCCTCGAGGATAAGCGCACCATTGATCAGTCCCTTATGTCCTTGAAAGCATGCTATTTCGTGACCGTCAGGCGACCAGCAGCGTAGGGTAGTATCGCCCCAAGAAAGGATTTTCCATCATCCAAGATGAACGCACCACCTACTGCTGCCGTATGCCCCTCAAAACGTGCCAGTTCCGTGCCATTGCGCGACCACCGAGAGAGCGTGCCATCCCTTGACCAAGAGAGCAGCGAACCATCTTCGAAAAGAAGCGCCCCATTCACCCCATCCGTATGTCCCTCAAAGCATGCTAGTTCTGTACCATCGTGCGACCAACGGCGCAGTGTCCCATCCCAAGACCAGGAGAGGAGCGAGTCGTCGTCGAGGACAAGCGCGCCGTGCACACTGTTCGTATGTCCCTCAAAGCATGCTAGTTCTGTACCATCGCGCGACCAACGGCGCAATGTGCCATCCCAAGACCAGGATAGGAGCGAGTCGTCGTCGAGGACAAGCGCGCCAAGTACACCGTCTACATGCCCTTCGAAACGCGTCAGTTCGTGGCCATCGCGCGACCAGCGACGCAGTGTGGTATCTTGGGACCAGGAGAGAATCGAGCCATCGTCAAGGACGAGCACGTTTTCCACCATTCCCGTATGCCCCTCGAAGCGCGCTAGTTCTGTGCCTGTGCGTGACCAGCGGCGCAGTGTGCCGTCCTTCGACCAAGAGAGAAGTGAACTATCATCAAGCACGAGCGCGCCAGTTACCGCATCCCTGTGCCCCTTGAAGGATGTCAGTTCGTGGCCATCAGACGACCAATGGCGCAGTGTGTTGTCTTCTGACCAAGAGAGCAGCGACCCGTCGTCGAGAACAAGCGCCCCATTGACCGCATTTGTATGTCCTTCAAAACGTGCCAATTCGCTCTCACCCGCACCGACTAAAACCGGGAAGGGATTGATAAGTTGTAGGCGGGAATTGTTGGATGTACCCTTGCGCAGTCGGTTGATGTCCGGTTCATCGGTAATCAAACGTGTTCGTTCGAGGAGCTGTCCCGCCAATTGATCCTTATCACGGGCAAGGGTAACTGCGCTCAAGGTCAACGTTTGTCGTAGCAAACGCAGTGCACTGTCCTGAGGTAAGCGGTCGCAATCCGCGATCAGACTTATGGTTTCTGTAGCATCGAGTTTCGCTTGCAACCAGCGGTAGTCGAACAAAATATCGCGCAAACGAGCAGACCAGTCCGCTGCGCACAAGTGATAACCGATCCATCGCCAAGCGTAATCGTCGGGCAATGAATACATATTCCCCAACCGTCCAGCAATCGCCGATGTACGGCTGCTGGATCAATTAGGGTATTGCGCAGGTATTTAAGTGTGATGTCATGCAGCGTAAGTGCCTGCTCATCGTAATCCTGTACGAGGGAGGATTTAGCCAGCTGTTCACAAAAGTCGCGTACGGGCAGTGGTTTCATCCCCCAGAGTGCCGCAAGAGTCGTAAGCGGGATGGGTATGTCATCCGGAAAGATGCCTAGGTCCCGGAAGCGACTTTGTTCCGCAGGTATCAGACGTTCAATCCCAACTTCGAGTGTTCGTCCAAACGCTTTTTCCCGCTCATCTGGGTTCTCGGGCTGGAAGGCGCTCACTCCATATGCTATCAGACGCTCGTCCACATCTATCAAGACAGCTGGGAGTTTTTTGCCACGCCCCTTGTCGTTGGGTCGCAAGCGATCGGTGATTGCACTGTTGATGATCCCCAGCAGTTGAGCAGAGTAACCTAGGCGTTTTACTGTTCGGGCAAACCACAGTTCTTCTGCCTTCCAATCGTCGATTCCAAATGCCAGTAACGCCAGCGCATCAGGCTCGTCCATCTGGTCAATGGTCTGGTGGAAAACACCTAAACCCCGTGGAATACACTCGTCAAAACGGGTGGTGATGACTGTCGCGTGATGCCTTCCTGGTACAAGAAAGGGCTTAACGTGCGTTTCCGCCCAGACATCGTCGATGATAATCAGGCTGCGTCTGCCCGCGACCGCTTTGGTCAGTAGTTCTTGGGCGGCATCCAATTTCTGGACAGGCGGACGCTCCCCGGTGATTTCGTTGACCAAGTCAAGCAGACGCGCCACCAGTTCATTTTCGCGGGTGTCTGGTGGGAGTTTGAGTAGTCCTTCGCCGAGGGTAACCCAGTGTATACCGTCGGGATATGCCCCGCTTACGCGCCAATCTCGGCATAGCGCTTTTGCCAGCGTGGTTTTGCCATAACCTCCGGCACCACGCAATGCAGCAGTCAGGGCAACAGTCTCAGGAGGTGTTTCCACGGCGAGCGTCCGAACGAGTGATTCGAATTCGCGCGGACGAGGGACGAAGTTGTGCGGAAGTTGGTTTGCTTTCACGGTAATATGGATCGGTTTTGGCGTATATACCGTGTGCACCGTTTTCATTAGGTTAGCGAAAGCCGCGTCGCGTTCGGGCGCGTTAGCACGCAAATCTAGCCAGTTGGCGTGCTGCATCCAAATTGGGACGATGACCGTGCCCGCCTGCACCTCTGGATGATCAAACACTGACTCCGCTATCACAGGAATTATGCGCTTCCCTAGACTCTTAGCGTAGTTCCATTCATCAGAGACGACCGTCGATTGTAGTGCGGCTAACGAAAGACATAGGATCATGCTGCTGCAACCGTCAATCGCTGCGCGAATTTCGCCCCACCAGTTTGCTGAACCGGCAGGAATATCATGGACGTCGCGCCACAGTGGAATACCAGCAGCACTCAGCTCCTCATAGAGATGGATGGCGAATGGGCGGTCACGTCGCGAATAGGAGAGAAAAACTGGCATGTCGATATTGGACGGAACGGGGAGCAGGGCAGATCGATCCGCACCCGCTTTTACCCAGTACATAAGGCTGGGGCGTAATGTTTCTATAGTTTTAGCGACGTCCATGCCCACGCGTTCTTTGGCCACATCGAGCAATGCGTCGAGTCCGTCCTCGTTCCGAGATAGTATCGTAAACGCATTGATGACAAACTCACGTGAACTGCCATCCCAAGTAACGTCACCCAGGATAGGCGCGCGTGCACCAAGTGCTTCGCGCAGCAGAGCACGGCGCTCGGAAATGGTTTCGCATAGAGGACAAAGTAAATCGAGGAGTTGTGCTAGGTCGTTCATGAGTATCTTCAGTGCCCCTATCGTGAACTTCATTATCGCAAAGCACATCGATAAAAACAATTTTGCTAACCGACATCCTGTCAATGGTCGGGCAAGACGCTATTGCGGTTGCCAGTTTCTACTCACAATTTCTAGACTATCCTGATAAACTTAGCTCATCTTAAAATACACCTTTTAATACGAGAAATGAGCCTTTCATGATACACTTGAGGGAGAGCAAGCCGCCCAAAAGGGCGGCTAATGCTCGAAATTCTCGTACTAAAAAATTTTAGGAAACGGTTTCCGACTCGATGACTACCCAAAACCTGCTTGTTCAAGCCTATCTCGTCACCCTCAAGAACAAAGCTGCCGGCACAATCGTTGGCTACAGCCGCGCCCTCACTGCCTTCACGTTTTGGCTGGCCGAGCGATCCAGCGAGGACTTCCAACCAGAACAATTCACCAAGACGGCGGTTGAAACCTATTTTGCCGAGTTGGAGGCGCGCTACAGCGTGAGCTACCGCACGTTAGTCAAGTCGGCTCTGAGCGGCTTCGCCGATTGGCTCATGGAAGAAGACCTGCTGCGGCGTAACCCGACGAGTAAACTGCACATTGACGCCCAAATGATGCTCGCACCGCGTATCCTGAGTGATGAGCAGCGCTTCATCCTTAAGCAGCTCGTTGAACGCGCCGATGACCGGCGCGGCGATGCCTTATTCGCGCTCGGTTACTACGCCGGTTGTCGGGTGAGCGATACCTCTTGGCTGACAATGGACAATGTGCATTTGACGGAGCGTGGTGGCTGGATACGGGTGGGCTACAAAGGCAGCAAGTATCGAGAGATCGACCTTGCTAAGCCTGCCCGTGAAGCACTACAGGGCTTTTTAACCGAACGACAGTCCGACAGCCCGTTTGTTTTTCCATCGCAGCGTGCCGACCGTTTGAGCGAAGCAGGCATCCATCATTGGTTCAGGGGCTTGAAGGCAGGCGCAAAGGCGAAAGAGTTCGCGGAGATTGACGACATCTCGTACCACGATCTTCGGCACGATTTCGCGCATCGAGCGCGGGCAGCGCGTTGGTCGTTAGAGGAAGTCGCGTACTATCTCGGACACATCACCAAACGCGGAACACCAGCGGTGCAGACGACGGCTAGGTATACACAGGTTGGGCGCGAGCAGGTCAAGGGGAAATTGAGCTTGATCAACTAGGAAATTTGAAAACGCGCGAAGTACAGGATTTACGCTTTGCCAGAATCCGCTTGTCATCTATCGCTCATTTGTTGTGTACGTTCACGCGCTTTAAGCTCATTAAGCGCTTTTATCGCGAGGTTGCTCTCTAAAACGTTTGCATCTTTGGAGAGGGAGAGGAGAGGGTCAATCGCGCGTGCATCCCCCAAATCGCTCAGCGCAATTATCGCGCTGATGCGCACCGAGTCGGTTGCATCTTTGAGGAGGGGGAGGAGAGGGTGAAGCGCGCGCATCCCCAACTTGCCCAGTGCTGCTGCCGCGCTGATGCGCACTGAGTCGGTTGCATCTTTGGAGAGGGAGAGGAGAGGGTCAAGCGCGCGCGCATCCCCCAACTTGCCCAGCGCAATTATCGCACTGATGCGCACCGAGTCGGTTGCATCTTTGAGGAGGGGGAAGAGAGGGTCAATCGCCCGTTTATCCCCCAACCTGCCCAGTGCTGCTGCTGCGCTGCTGCGAACAGTACTATCAGAATCTTTGAGAAAGGAGATGCACAAATCAAAGGGACTCCCTACTCTTTCCAAAGCAGTTAGCGCACGGTTGTAGCTGTCAGAATAACCCTTGCTTTGTGCTATCTGCTGGATAAGAGCGACAACCTCGTTACGGTTGGCAAAATTCTCCAGTAAATAACGATGGATGAAAACGTGCCCACCGCCCATGACACGTAGGATACGACGTTGCGCGAGTAGATCGAGGAACTCATTTAGCGCAATCGGGATGATGCGTTCCTGTAAAAGGAATAGGCGAAAAAAAGCATATTCTAAGATGCGGATCGCTCCAAGAAGATACGTGCCTAGGGAGATGAGCATGATCACCAACAGGAGAAAAACGGACTGTGCATAGGCTATCATCCCGATAATGGTTATGGAGAGTAATGAAGAAAAGCATCAATCCTTCCGTCCAAGCAGGTATCACATTGGCTGGAGGGGTTGTGTCTTTATCGAGTCTCGATAGAATCAATATAGTTGCTACAGTAAGGAAACCGAATGCTAACCCGTTGAGCAACGGATGCAGATTAAAAACAAGAGTGAAACTCCATGCTAACCCGCCGATAAAAAGCCCTACTATCCCCGCCCATAAACTATCTTCAAGTGAAACCCGCTTTTTTTCTCGAAAAATTATCCCGAGTGTAATCAAAAAAATACCAAGCCCCACAACAATCACAACAACCCAGTCTGGCAGTCCAAAACGAAGTACTCCGGTGCCGACTCCTGCCGCGAAACATGCGATTAGTACAATCAGGATGTTGAAACGTAACTCTCGATCTCTGAAATCCAGTTGACTTGGGTTAAGACGAAAACGACGACGTGTCAGGATCGGCTCAGGTTCTTTTGGTAGCAGACTGGCACCAATCAAGTAGCCGCTTAAAACTCCTAGACTACTGAACGTTAGCAATCCGATCCAAGCAGCCCCAACCCAACCAAATGTGCCGAAGGTCAACATCAACCAGATAGCCATAAATCCAATCGTCAACTTGCGCTGACGCTGGAAGGTTGCCGTACTATCTGCCAGCCAATGCGGCTGAATATCCTCTGGACGGAAAACGGTTTGAACATAGGCCTGCATCTTCGTTGCCAGCCATGTCAGGTATTTACGGGCCTTTTCCTTTGTGTAGGGTTTAGGGAGGGGAGTGTCATTTAGACGGCGTTCGAAGTAAGTGTTGAAGAGATGCTGTCGTCGCTCCGCAGGTGTTGGGTAGCCACGCAGGGCATGCTCATCTTTATGTCGATAGGCATAGATCATGGTGTTGAGCAGAAATGGGGTTGTGGTCATCTCTTTCAGGGTCGGGTCGTCTGCTATGATCTGCCGTAAATGGGTTAATGCTTCATCATTGAGGGCAACATCGATCTGCGACTGTGCCAGTGGTTGGACGATCACTGCACCAGGCATCACCAGCTTATTCGCGTCTTCCCCGCCGACCATCCGTTGATAATCAGCGACTCGCGAGCAGACAATGACCGGAATGGCGGGTTTCTTTTGACGGAAGGCGTTAATCTTTTCGATGCACGCACGGCTGTACAGTTCCTTGACCTCATCGAGACCATCAAGGAGGAGAATTGGCGTGTTGTTATCCAACCATTCACGCACGGCTGATGGGCGTACATGATAGGTTCGGTGCGCCTCGTCGAGAATCCATTCGTCAAGCGGTTTGCGCGTTAATGCCCATGAGGAAAGATTCAAAACCAGCGGAATGGCATTTGGCTTGTCTTTCGGAGGATCGAGGATTAGGCTTTCGGCAAGATCGAGCAGCATGATCGTTTTGCCAGCACCGGGTTCGCCAAGGATGAGAAACGACTCATACTTGTTGAAAATGCGGCGAATGCCTTTACTATCCCGTAAATCGAATTCGCCTAACTCCCGATCCTGCACTATCGCTTCGGCGCTTCTTCCAAGCCCAAGCCCGACTTGATGCACATCTGCCAGCGCCGCATCCTTGAAACCCTTCACCCAGTACCAGTAGACGCGGCGGCGAATTTCTTGCACATCTTTCGGCGTATTACCACCGATCAGCGGTTCAGCGTCCGCTTCGATAAGCGTGGTGAGGATCACCGCTAATGCACCGAGAAAGGCTAATAGCGGCTCAAAGCCAATATTCACGATGAGCCATAGCAGAGACCCGAACAATACTAACACAGCGATTGTTCGCACAACGAGTCGCCAGCCAGCCCGTCTTCGGCGAAGCGTTTTTTGTAAGTAGTCGGGGATTGGGAGCGACTTCTCTTCTTGGGACAAAGCCGTTTTCACAGGGTTGATCTCGGCGTCGAAATCCCGTCGCCCCTGCGCAAATTCATCTAACTCGGTTTTCAGACGCGCGAGCCCCGCTACTTCATCCGGAAAACAGGCGATGTACTGCGGGCGTCCCCACCGAGGCGGGATTACTTCTTCATCAATCTTCTCAAGGCGTAGAAACAGCAACCGCCGTTTATTACGTTTGGCAAAGTCCCATTCATCAAGGACGTTTTCGCTAGCGAAACTTTTCGCCGTCTGCACTCCAATCACTGCTTTTGATGCCTTCATACCGACGTAAATCGCGGAATCCCATCCGCCGCCGCCCTGTTCTATGCCAGCAGGAATGTCATCAATATCTAGCCAGGTCACGTATCCCCACGAGCGAAGCTGTGTCCTGAGCTTCTCAGCAAATGCTTGATCTTCCCGCTTGTAGCTAATGAAAACGCGGATAGTTTCGGTCATGAAGAATGTTGTCCGGTACAAAGCGCTTATTTATGGATTTATTTTACTTCACTCAACACAAAACATAATGACATTTTTTCGCGAGTGTCGTGAATGTCAGGCTTTTGGGGCTTCAATGAGAAGAACTGGGAACGAAAAGGCGGCTTTACGTACGTAATCTGAGGGAGGAAATAATGTAAAACGCCAAATCTAAGTGATGTATCTAGATTACGAGGAAGTCATAGTATTAGAGGAATGAGCAATAAATCTGTTTTCTTAAAGAACGTAGCTTGTCACCTTGTAATAGGTCATATGTCATCTCCTAAAGACATTTCTCACTTGTCTCCAGAGAGAATTGGTATTTAACTGTGCTATAAAAAACACGCTTATTAAAAAATGATATAGTATGTTCATTATATTAGCTTGAAACTGAGAGTGATCAATTCACAATCGATCGTTTTTAGCAACGAGTGCTAAACATTGATAGGTCGCACAAGCGCGAGGTCTTTTCAAGGTGGTTGCATCAACCACTGATTCTCTGCTGGTTTTTGCAGCAGAATATTTCTTTAAGGAGTGAACTATGCACATAAATATGGTATTGGCAAAGCGCAGCTTCATTATCATCGTCCCTATTGTTTTGGCTGCATACCTCTTCTTCGTAACTGCCGATGTTATAGCGAGTCCGAACTATCAATCTACGATATACACTGTTTCCGGACGAATAACTGATCAATCCAATACTCCTATTCTTGGTGTACGGGTTGAACTTTTAGATCCAAACACAGATGACCCAATTGCAACTGATGAAACAGACAGTCAAGGCCAATACTCGGTATCTGCAATGGGTGAAATACATAGTCTCCGGGTGACTCCCCCTCTTGCATCAGGGTTTCGGAACTTACTGACTGGTAATCTTGATATCAGCGCACTTCAGTATGCTTTTAACATTGTTTTGGAACCCTTGCCATCCTCAGTCATTACGATTAGTGGTTATGTAAGAGATGGGGAAGGAAATGGAATTCCCCGGGTTGATGTTTCTTTTATGAACGGAGGTAATGCACGAACAGATGGTGATGGGCGATACGTGATTCAGAGAGAGCCCGGGGGAATAGCCGTAATTTGGGAGTGTTGGAATTGTCGGGGATCTAATTTTCTTCTCAGCGGTGTGGGCGGATATGAATTTGAATTGACCGAGGATACTGAACTTGATTTCAATCTACCACTCTACCGTGTAAATCTGCATGTTCAAGATCCCGATGGGCATCCTGTAGCGAATGCTGCTGTAACTACAGATCGTCCAGGAAATTTTTTTGCTGTTGAAACAATTTTCGGTTCGTTGTTTCGTGTTGGTTTCTCAAGTGTCGATGCTGGCCTTACTACAAATGCAGCTGGCGATGTAAGTGTTTATCTGTTCCCCTCCACCAGTCAAACATATACTTTCTTCGTCACTCCACCCATTGGAAGAAACCTAATTGAGGTTAGTATCCCAGAGGTCAATATTGAAGGAAATCAATCGCAACTTGTTGTCCTTCCCTATGACCATATACCACCAGTCACCACTATAAGCCTTGCGCCGTTACCAATTGAGGGTGAAGTTTATGCAGGTCCTGTTACCACGACTCTCGCCTCTACAGCAACCGTTGGGTTCACTATTGATGGAACGTACTATAGAGTCGATGGTGGAGATCAACAGCTTTATACCGCCCCGTTTGTGATCTCGGGAGATGGATTGCATACGATTGAGTATTGGTCTATTGATAATGCTGGCGCTTATGAAACACCACAAACACGAAGCTTCCAAATCTCTTCAGTTGGTTATACTCCGGTAGGCAGTAACGTTTCTGTACAACCAATCGACAGTACAACTGGAATGACTCCGGTGACCTTAATTTTTTCACAAATCACACAATCTGGAACTTCCAGTCTTATAACATTACCGCCAGGTCCGCCACCGCCTAATGGATTTAAACTTGGCAACCCACCTACATACTATGAACTAACAACTTCAGCAAGTTTCGCTGGCTCCATTCAAGTATGCATTGACTACAGCGCGATAACTGTTGGTAATGAATCGAGGCTGAAGCTGTTCCACCTAGATCACCCAAATTGGGTAGACGTTACTAGTTTGGGCTATCCAGACACTACGAACAATATCATTTGCGGCACAGTCACCTCGCTTTCACCCTTTGCCATACTTGAGCCTGAGAACCAACCACCGACCGTACAGTTAGGTATGCAATATAGTGTGGCAGAAGGGAGCGTGACGTCACTTACTGCCATAGGGAGTGATCCTGAGGGTAATATACTCACATACTCATGGGATCTCGACAATGATGGGCTGTTTGAAACACTAGGGCAGAATGTTGTTTTTTCAGCAGTGAACCTAGACGGTCCGAGCAATCATCCAGTTGCAGTCCAGGTTCTTGATTCGGAAGGCCTCGCTGCGATTGGCCACACAAGTGTTGAAGTTTTGAACGTAGCACCAACGGTGAATGCTGGTGCCGATCAAACAGTGTATCGAAATAGTATTGTGAGCCTTTCGGGTAGTTGGTTCGATCCGGCTGGTCACAATGATGATTTGTACACATGGTCATGGACGCTAGGAGGGGCTAACCAAATTGGAAGTGGAAATTATGGAATAGTTGCTCCTGGGTCGACTAGCTTTGCTCAAGAAGGGTTATACACACTGACATTACAAGTCACAGATAGAGATGGAAGCATAGGTGCTGACACAGTGGTAATTGACGTTCGAAATCAACCTCCTGTGTGTACTACTGCTTTTGCAAGCACTGATCTCCTATGGCCTGCGCAGCACCAAATGATACCGGTCTCGATTTTAGGAATCACTGACTATGAAGGCGACTCAACAAATATAACTATCACCAGTATATGGCAGGATGAACCTACCAATGGATTGGGTGATGGTGATACCTCTCCAGACGGCGAAGGGATTGGTACTAGTATTGCGATTCTACGTGCCGAACGGGCTGGCGAGGGTAATGGGCGCATTTACCATATCAGCTTCTCTGCCAATGATGGTCATACTGGTAGCTGTATGGGAGTAGTCACTGTCGGTGTCAGGCGCGATCAAGGAAGAAAAGGCGAAGCTGTGGATGATGGATCGCTGTACGATTCGATTCAACCTTAAGTTACAAGAGAATCGGATTTGCGCTGACTTACCGACGCCACTTGGTAATTGAAGGATCGGTACGTTGGTTATCTGACAAAGGCTACTTCCTTCTGCTAGTAGGTACATCTTAAAGTCGGTGCAAGCAGAACGTCAAAGCCTCTGAATTCGAGCCCACGATCTAGGTGTCTAGGTGAAAAGTGGGACGGAAGGTAGCGAAAACGCCTCTCTCTCATGAGAGGCGTTTTTAATGCTAAAAAATCACACGTAGGCGGATTTACGTGCGTAGTCTG
Organism: Candidatus Flexifilum breve; assembly: GCA_016717205.1. GTDB lineage: Bacteria > Chloroflexota > Anaerolineae > Aggregatilineales > Phototrophicaceae > Flexifilum > Flexifilum breve. The sequence continues at coordinate 780,405 of JADKGC010000001.1, read as the reverse complement.
AGAGAAAATCGACGGTCATCATGGGCTTTTGGACACTGGAAAACCGTTTTTTTGGTGGGATAAATAGCATTTATCGCAGTGCTGATACTTGATGCACGATCACATTCAGCACGCCTCGACTGCGCTGAACCAGCCCTTGGACGATGACCAGCGGCGACTCACGCAGGATGCGGCGATGGTCGGCATAGACGTCCGGGCGGACGACGAGATTGATGAAGCCATCCTCATCTTCGAGTGTGACGAAGTGATGCCCCTTGGCGGTCGGCGGCGCTTGGTGCACGAGGATCTGCCCGGCGACCGTGACGGTTTCACCGTCGACACAGTCGGTGAGCTGGCGACTGCCGCGCACCCCGCGTTCTGCCAGGCGTTCCCGGTAGAGCGTCATCAGATGATCGCGCAGGGATAGGCCCAAAATCTCGTATTCAATGCCCATGACTTCCTGCACCGAAACTGCCGGGAATTGGAGGCTGTCTTCCGGGGTGTCGAGGGGGAGCAGATTGGGGCGATAGTCGAGTTTGCCGAGCTCCCAGACCAGCGACCGCCGCGTAGGGCCGAATGCATCCAGCGCGCCGCTCAGGATGAGGTGTTCGATCAGGCGGCGCGGCAGCTGCGTGCGGCGGCAGAGATCGGCTAAGCCCGTGAATGCTCCCGCTTCCCGAGCGAGGAGCAGGCGTTGAATGGCGTCGTCACCGCAGCCTTTGACGGCGTTGAAACCGAGGCGGATCGCCTCATCTTCGAGCGTGCAGACCCCCGCACTCCGGTTGATCTCCACGGGCAGCACCTGAATGCCATGGCGTTTCGCGTCGCTGACGATGGTCGCCGGACTCCAGAAGCCCATCGGTTGGTGGTTGAGGAGCGCCGCCGCAAAGGCTGCCGGATGATAGCGCTTGAGCCACGCGGACCGATACACCAAGACAGCGAAGGCCGCCGCGTGGGATTTGGGGAACGAGTAGCCGCCGAAGGCGCGCAGGGTATCGAACACAGCATCGGCGATGGATTCTTCGACGCCGTGCTTCAATGCGCCAGCGACGAAATCGGCGTGGAAGCGGTCGAGCGCCGCGCTCGCGCGTTTCGAGCCTAAGGCGCGGCGCAAGCCTTCGCCGTATCCCCCTGTAAACCCGGCCAGATCGCGCGCGACCTTGAGCACCTGTTCCTGAAAGAGCACCACGCCGAGCGTTTCGGCGAGCGCGGGTTGCAGCAAAGGATGCGGGTACTTCACTGGCTCTTCACCTAACCGCCGCCGGAGGTACGGGTGCACCATGTTACCCTGAATGGGGCCGGGGCGGATGAGCGAGATCGAGATGATCAGGTCGTTGAACTGGCGGGGGCGCATGCGGGGCAAGACCTGCTGCTGCGCGCGCGATTCGACCTGAAACACGCCGATGGTATCCGCCGCGCTGACCATATCGTAGACGGCCGCATCGTCAAAGCGCAGGGCGTCGAGGTTGAGCGGGTCGCCCGTCAGCGCCTCGACCGTGTGCTTCGTCTCGGCAATGGCAGAGAGCATGCGCAAGCCGAGAATATCAATCTTGACCAGTCCGGCGTCTTCAAGGCTGTCCTTGTCCCACTGCACCACATACCGATCTGGCATGGTGGCCGGTTCGGTCGGCAGACGCGTGGCGAGCGGCGCGCCCATGACGATCATCCCGCCATTGTGGATACCGAGGTGGCGCGGCAGCCCGTCGATCTGGTCGGCGAGGTCGATAAGCTGGTTAAACGTCTGCTTGGATGGGAATAGACGGTCGAGGTCGCCATCTTCGGCGATGCGTCCGGATTTGAAGGTGTCAATGGCCCGGGCCGCCCGATCCAGCAGTTCGGGCGGCAGGCCGAGCGCTTTGCCCACATCGCGCAGCGCGGAGCGGGCGCGAAAGGTGATGAAGGTGCAGGCCATCGCCGCGTGTTCATGCCCGTAACGACCGTACACATACTGGATGACTTCTTCGCGGCGATCCGCCTGAAAGTCGATGTCGATATCCGGCACGGCTTGGCGTTCATCGGAGAGGAAGCGCTCGAAGACGAGCTGATGCTCCAGCGGGTTGATGGGCGAGATGCCGAGCAGGTAGGCGACGAGGGAATTGGCGGCGGAGCCGCGTCCCTGACACAAAAAGTCCTGCTCACGGGCGAAACGCACGATGTCCCATACGATCAGAAAGTAGTTCGCCAGCCCGCTTTTTTCAATGACGGCCAGTTCATGGGCCAGCTGGTATTCGACGGCTTCCGTGACGGACAGGTGGCGTGTCCGAAGACCCGTTTCACACAGCGAACGCAGGTAGGCTGGAGCGCTCAGATGATCCGGGGTGGGGAAGGTGGGCAGTTCCTGTAAACCGAAGGTGAGCTCGAAAGCGCACTGGTCGGCGATGCGCACGGTATTGGCGATGGCCTGCGGGTAACGGCGAAATAACGTCTGCATCTCACCCGCCGATTTCAGCGCATATTCGGCATTGGGGCGCAGCCACTGGTTCGCCTCGCTCAGGGTCGCGTTGTGGCGGATGCACACGAGCACATCTTGCAGGGCTTTGGCATCCTTGCTCGCGTAGTGGACATTGTTGGTGGCGACGACCTCTAAGTGGAGGTGGTGGGCGAGGTCGGCGAGGCGGGCATTGAGCGCGTCGTCGTGCGGCAGGTGATGGTACTGAAGTTCGAGGTAGAAGCGGTCGCGTCCGAACCAGCGGCAGTAACGTTGGGCGGCAGCGAGCGCCACGTCGAACTGGTGGTGGCGCAGCGCCCACGCGACTTCACCCTGACGACAGCCGGACAGGGCGATCAGACCATCGCTGTACTGTTCCAGCGCGTGAACCGGGAGCAGCGCAGCCCCTTTGGTGGCGTTGTGCCGTCCGAGGGTGATGAGCTGACATAAGTTGGCCCAGCCGCGCTCGTTTTGCACGAGCAGGGTCAGGTGATGAGGATGATCGTTACTTTCCAGTGTAAGTTCTGCGCCGAGCAGCGGACGGAGGCCGATCTCCCGCGCCGCCTTGACGAAGGCGACCGCCCCATAGACCGCGTCATGATCGGTGAGGGCGAGCGCGGGCAAACCCAACACGCCCGCTTGGGCGACGAGCCCTCAGGCGAGGATGCGCCATCCAGCAGGCTGTAGTAAGAATGTGCGTGGAGTTCGACATAGTTAGTCATAGAGCCGTTGGATACACCAAGCTTCAGCCATGAGATCGTGATAGACGATGACGAGTAAGCCGGTCGCGGTGGTCAGCTTGAAGTACTCCCGACAGAGGCGCTGATCCCACCAGTCGAGGTCGACACGCCAGCGATTGACGATGATAGCCACCACATGTGACTGCCCCTGCCACGTAAAACTCAGCAGGTCGCCGTTGGCATCCGTGTGGGCGTGAATCGGATCGCCGGTCCGCCACAGCCGGGTCATGATGCCTCGATGCGCTGGAAGCGGAAGCGGCGTTCGGGCAGGATCGCACCGCGTTCGGCGGTGACCGCTTCGTAGAAGCAGTCGCCGTAGCGCTGCGCGAGCACCGCCGCGAGGTCAATGAGCTCCTGCCGGGCGGGTTTGTGGGTAAATAACTCCAACTGGCGCGGCTGGGCTGAGACGAGATGAGTCAGGCTGATCTCGACACTGATGACGCCATCGCCCGCGTCCTGAAACTGGAGCGGCATCCGGGCCAGCAGCGGTTGCACCGTGGCGACGATCCCCTGCGCTGAGGCGACGGGCTGCAACAGATGCAGCTGCTCGGTAAAGGTTTGTCCCCGCTTGAGTTGCACCGTGACCCGGAGCGCGTGCAGTGCCGCGCCGCGCTGTTCCAGCTTGCGCGCCAGTTCGTCCGCCAGTCGCCGGAGGGTAACATCAAGGACGGTTTGCTCGGTGAGCGGATCGTCGAACGTCTGGTGACTGTGTTCGGTTTGCGGCAGGCGGCGGGGTTTGACCGGACGACCGTCCAGTCCCTGCGCCAGCAGCCACACCTGCTTACCCGGCTTGCCAAACTGCGCCACCAGCGCTTCCCGGGGGAGCGCGGCAATCTGTCCGATGGTGCGGAAGGCGAGCAATGCCAGCCGCCGCTCGGTCTCCTTGTCGAGCGGCAGCAAGTGAATGGGGTGCGGCGCGACGAAGGCGGCGCTCATCTCACGAGCGACGAACGTGAGCGGGTGATCCGTTACAGCCGCCACATAGGCCGGGAATTTCCCCGGCGCGACGCCAATGGACGCATCCATTCGGACTTCACGTATCAGCGCATCCAAAAGTCGTTCGCTGAGGTCGCGCAGGTGCGTCGCGTTCAATTGACCGAGGTCGAGATAGGCGATCAAGGTGTGGGGAAGGGCGACCTCCTCAACTTCCACGCGATTGGTAAACGTCCAGAGGGTGTTCAGCACCTGTTCCAGACCGTGTTCATGTCGCGGTGCGTCTTCGCTCACCAACACGGCGGACGGGCACAGCGCGCGTGCCCGGCTCAACGTCATGCCGATGTGCACGCCCGAGGCTTCAGCTTCCGACGACAGGGCGACCACCTTGCCGCGCTGCGCGCCATAGCGGATCACGATCAGCGGGATGCCCCGCAGCAGCGGGTTGTGCGCGCGTTCGAGTTTTGCGGCGAAATGAGGGACAACGACACAGGCGATCATGGCGCGCCGCCCTCCACCTGCCGATCTACGCGCAGGTCGATCTCCGCTGCCCGCGCTCCCGGCGATCGCTTATCCTTCGTCACGCGCACCGTGGAGCTATAGCCGTTGATGTCGTCACCCTCGTACAGCCAAGCGGTGCGCTGGAGGTGCAGACGCGTGTGAATGAAGGGGTCGGCATCGACGGCGAGCGGTGATCGGGTGAGCAGCAGCACCGCGCAGCGGGAACGCATGGCTGCCTCGTGCAGGCGGTTGAGCGAGGGTGTGACGCCCGCAGTCGGCGTGGCGAGCGCATCAATAACGATGATGCCCGTGCTCGGCAAGCGCACGAAATCCCGCGCGATTTCCAGCGCTTTGCCCAGACTGGACGGCGCAACAATCAGCAGACGGGTGAGATCCACGCCCCACAGCGCGGCGTAATCCGGGTCGAATGTACCCGCGAGATCCAGATAGACGGCGCTTTTACTGCTCCCCTGCGCGTTAGCGAGCGCGCGCTGCGCAAGGGCCGTCACGCCGGAGGTGGGCTGTCCGACCACTTCCGTGACCGCGGCACACGGCAGGCCGTGACCGCTGAGCAGCGCATCGACAGCGGCGAAACCCGTAGGAATCGCTTCGCGCTCACTGCGCAGGCTGCTCAGCGGATTGATAACGGCGTCACCGAAACGTTTCTGAATGTCCCAGAGGGTTTGTTGGAGGTTGTTCGGCTTAGGCATGAACGTTCCCTTTTTGTTACATCCGGAACGTCAGTATAGTTCAAATGTTCTGGTTGTGCTGGAACTTGTGTTCGAACATTGAGTACGAATGTCGTTATAATCTGTTTCCAAAAGTGAAACAAATCGTTCTTATAGAACAGTTTTGTGTTAACGGTTCTGACTTAGTGAAATGGGAAATTTGCACGTTTCATGAAGCATTGCATCTGGACAAAAGGGTAAGACTAGCAATGTCGAAAAACAGCAGAACTGAATCGGAAGGTCGCTCAAACTTCTCGTAGAGACAATCTAAACCACCATACCTGATCTAATCAAAGCTTTCGTCGTAAGAAAATAGGCAAGAACTAACTATTTGTAATATAATTAATGTATTGCTTTTCAGGTTCCCTAACTACATAAGAAATAGTGATCATGAACATTTGGAAGCGTGCCACTATCGAGCAGGTAAATGAGCTAATAGAAGATCCGGTTTGGGAATCGTTTTTGTCTAGTGTAATCACCAAATTAAACACCCGATTTTTCCAGCAAAGCGATGTCGACATAATTTTCCAAAAGTTTGCACGTTTCAGGAAAATTGATGTCTATGATGCGTATGACTTTGCACGGATTTGGCTTGGTATAGGGGCCGGAGAAATAGTCACGGGCCATCTTAAAGTGGGTGTCAGTGCGTTTGCTGATGCAGAACACGAAAAGATAAATGCTACCCTACAAAAAGTCTTTAACGAGCACGATATGAAGTTTACAGGAGTGTTCTGGGGTGGGAAACAAGATAGTGATGGGTATATTGAATGGCACAAACCTATAGAACTTTGGTCTGCGAAAACGCAATCAACTATCACTATAGCACCGGGGCAAGCGCCTTTGGAGGTTGGTTATACTGATACGGCCACGTCTTTTGGTCATCTATGTTCAGAGGGATTCCTAGCACGTTGGCCATATGGAAGAGAAGATATTGTACTTCTCCATAGACTGGACACACAATACTCCGACGCTCAGCCCCTTATCAGCCTTTAAGACACACACTCATTATCGAAGTACGAGTCTTTGAATTAAGTCAGGGCCTCAAAATTGCGATATTTTAGCCAATCTGGGATGGATTCACGAATCTATTACCAATTACGCTATAATTATTTATGTAGAGAAATAGTTATGATTGTCAGTTTGATACTCGATGCTGCGAACTATTTTGAAGGATACCATCATGGACAAAGATGAGTTAAAGAAACTATTTGAGTTTACGAAGCAGCCCGAGTTTCGTGATTATATTCGGGACTTGGAAGACCAAACACCAACAGAATTGTTAAATTTTTTCAATTACTCTACGGGTTTGGTTGAGGCACATGGTTACGTGCATGAGGGGAAATATGAGGATGCCAAAGCAACACTCGTACGTGTATTAACGATAGCAGAAGGGCTTGGTGCACTACCGCTAGTTGTACAGGTGAAGTATCGGCTTGCTCAAGTCCTGAGGTGGCTGTCACAAAACCGAGCAGCATTAGCTTTCTACAGCGATATTATCCAATTGGCATCCGATGATTTGCTTTATCAGGAATATCAAACTGGATTTGAAAAACTCATTTCGATTGTCGGCCCTTCTCTAGGGGGTTTTTGGCAAGGAACTCTTCATAAGGAATTGATGTATGCGCTTTACTACGCTTTCGATGCTCTTGTAGATTGCGCTACTGACATAGCGGACTTGCCGATCTCGACACTTCAAGCGGTTGTTGATGCTGGCATGAATTACGTAGATTCTATACAGCATCCTGAGTGGAAACACATGCTGTACCTGACACGCGGCTATCTATATGAGTTCGAGGGCAAACACCAGACTGCTCTTGAAGAATACCGAATGGCTCTAGACCTAAGACGTGTTCATATGAATACGCCAGGTCTCCCATTTGTTGATCATTTGATGAAAGTTGGCGAGGCCCTTGTAGCCCTAGAAAGATACGAAGAGGCTCACGAGTATTTTGAAGAAATTCTTGTGCTCCCAAATTTGGGTGAAGGATACCGGCGACGTGCATTAGCTGGAGTAGGCGAATGTATACTCGTGACTCATGGAGTCTCCGAAGCATTAAACTATGCTGAGATGGAACTCACTGTTGCACGTTCTACTCACGATGATTCGGCACAGCGTTCTGCACTGAGTTTCATGGGATTTATTCAAGCTAGACTTGGAAATGTCACTGAAGCTTCGTCATGTTCAGCTGAAATGGTGTCGCTTACTAGGCATCTTGAGAGCACTGAATTGCGTTATCGTAGTTACCTTCGGTGTGGAGAGGTACGCTTCTGGCAGGCGCGGGTAGTAATGAATGTTTTTCAGACTGATATACTTCCTGATGTCATTCCTGTACACCTTGAAAACCTTGACCTTATCCTAATCAACCGCTTCGTTAAGTCAGCCTATAGATGGCTCAGTCTTGCGGAAGTGTTCGCTAAACTTCAGGATAGAAGGACTACTGGAACGTCGCGTCAAGACCGCATTGAAAGATTGCGAGGGAACCTTCAAACGTTAGTTAATATACTGCCGCCTGGTAGTCAGATCAGTGTTGTAGGGGGTGTAGAAAAGGACATACGTCCACTTTTACGAATTAGTGATGCAGAGCAGAACCAGTCAACCGGTCTGTTGGCAAACTGGCAGGGTGCAAATCGGGTGCAAATGTGGGGGAAGCAAACTTCCTCAGCGATTCCAGACCTAAAGTTCCCGTTATCGGTCGATGACATAATTTCCGTAGTTAAGAGTCTGGCAATTACTGACCCACATGAAGTCATGATTAGGCAATTGCTTGCTGAAATCGCTGAGTGTTCGCTGCCCGCGAATGCAGAGGAACGCATCCAGTTACTTAAACAACTCGAAGCGCTAGTAACACCAGAAGACGACCTTCCCAGATGGCTGATAGCAACACATGAATTGGCTAACTCCTATATGGAACGTCCAACCGGCGATCCCTCAAGCAATGTCGAGACAGCTATAAATTACCTTCAGTCGGCTTGGGCATTTGCCAAATCTCTAAAAAATGACCAAGTCTCCGCGATGATACTAGACACGCTTGGCGGAGCTTATAGACAACGTATTAAAGGAATCCGTAGTAGAAACATCGAAAAATCAATACGTTACCATAGGACAGCACTGTCTAAAGTAGAAAGCGATAACTCTCCCAAAATTTACGCGACGGTCTGCCATAATCTGGCAAACGCGTATCTGAATCGTATTGAAGGGAGGCTAGTTGTAAACATAAGATATGGGCTTCACTACGCTCGCAAGTCCCTCAACATTAAGAAGAGTCTGGAAGATGTTGCTGGTCAAGTTTTAACTCTAATTATTCTTGCCAATGCTTACAAGGCGCTAAGCGTTCTTGATGGTTCAAATCACAAAAACAGTAAACGAGCCAGCACATACTATTATCGAGCGCTTGGGAAAGTTACGTTCGATCAGAGCCCTTACATTTGGGCTACTATACATTATAACCTAGGTGCTTTGGAATCCAGTCGCTACGATGATCCGAGGCTGATAGAAAAGGCACGCGCTCATCTACATAAAGCGAAAAAAGTGATTACTCGTAAGCAGTATCCCTTTCTATGGGCACGTATCCAAGAAGTACTCTGCTCTCTTTACACAATACGAATAAAAGGAGATAGAGCAGATAATCTTGAACGTTCTATTCAATGTGGCTTGGGTGCGCTAAAAATCGTGAAACGTCGAGAAATAGAACCGATTCTCTGGGGGCTAATTCATCAAGCTTTGGCTCATGCTTATTTAGAGCGCGTTCGTGAGAGTCATGCGCAGAATGTGGAGGACGCGATTGAATACGCGTTAAATGCCATAGAAGTGCTGTCACCCGAGAACAATCCATACGCTTGGGCGCTAGCACATCAGACTCTAGGCTCGTGCTATATGGATCGCCAAGAGGGTGACCGATCTACAAATCTGGAATACGCTGCACAACATTACGAAACTGCGCTCACAGAATTTTCATATGAATTGCGGAGATTAAAGTGGGCAGAGATTCAAAATTCTCTGTATGGGGTATACCTCGAAAGAGGTCGACTCTGGCCGCGTGAGCATGTTCTTCGTCAGACTTATTTCGACCAAGCGCGTGGCTATCTCGAGAACTGCCTAACATTTTTCACAAAACAAGAATATCCGTTTCAATGGGCAGGTTCACAATATAACTATGCAGTTCTTCTGGCAGACTGGCCCCCAACAGATTCTGAGAATATTGAAGCCGGTCCTTACATTATGGCTGTTGCTCATTGCCATCTTGCCCTAGAAGTATCAACACGTGAAAACTACCCACACGATTGGGCGGAGATTCAACACCACCTAGGTATATGTTATTCATCCTTGTCCCATGGGCTGCATGCGGAGAACATCAAAATAGCAGAACAATGCTTCCAATTAGCTCTTCAAGTTCGAACGCGAGACACGCTTCCTTACGAGCATTTTGTTACTGAGCGCAGCCTGGGTTGGATGTACTTCAAAGAGCAGTTGTGGCAGGAATCGTATGAAGCATACTCTACGGCGTTGGAGACTGGGTTGGAGCTCATAACCTATGCTCCAACAGAGCCTGGTCGCCAGAGTATGCGCGCCGACATTGCTGTTACCCTCACAGATAGCTTACTGCTTGCTCAAGCTTTCGCAGCCTCAGAGGCTATTGAAGTGTTGGAGACTGGAAAGGCGCGAGAAATCGCACAGGCACTTTCAATGCGAGGTGTTGAAGAAGATGGAATGAGCGCCGAGCAACGTGAGTATTTTTCGACGTTGCGCAATAAGTACGCAGCACTGAACTTAGAATATGCTTTACCGCAAGGAGCGCTGCGTCGCCGTCCTAGTACCGTTCTCGCGCAAGAGTTGAAATCGGTACGTACAGAACTGAAGAAACTACTGGACCAAGTGCGACCCGTGCTTTCTTCAGATGGGGCAACGAACATGACGTCAGCGCAGATTGCTTCTATTGTTCCAAGCGAAACAGTGTTTGTGATGCCATTCTTTACCCAGCAAGGAGGCTATGTATTTCTCGTTCCACACGGAAAATCAGACATAGAGCATGATGATGTTCTAATTCTCGAGGAACTGACTGAAGTCGCGGTTCAAGACTGGCTCTATGGAGATAACGGTGTACTTGTTAGATATCTCGATTATCGCTTCAATAACGAATATGACTTCTTAGACTCCCGTGAACGATGGAAAAAAGCGCTTGATCGAACATTGTCCGCTGTTTGGAATGCCATTTTTGCAGAGGTATACCCGCGTCTAAAAGGACTGAATGTGAGACGGATCATCCTCTTTCCATTTGGTGGATTGGGTGTCCTACCTTTACACGCTGCTTATCATTTAGAAGCCGGGCACAGAAACTATCTTATCGACTATTTCGAGGTGACGTATGCTCCCTCAGCATTTGTGCTGGCAGATGTGCAAAGGCGGCGAGAATCCATAATGGAACGTGATGCCTTGATCGTGGGAGTTTCCCATTATTCTCAAAAACCAACGCTCAAATTTGTGAAGTCAGAAGTAGAGACCATTGCAGAGTATTTCGAGAATAACGCTCGTTTGTTGTTGGATAGTGACGCCAATGTATCGAACGTACTGAGTCTTGCACGGGATGCTAATTATCTTCATTTTGCGTGTCATGCCTCATTCAATTGGTTAAGTTCGATATCGTCTAGCGAACTTGCTATTGGCGCAAATGAAAGTTTAACGATGTCCCAAATTGCGAACCAGCTTGATTTGCACAACACTCAGATCGTTGCGCTTTCAGCCTGTGAAACAGGCATTTCAAATCTTGGTCGCGTACCTGATGAATTCGTTGGACTTTCGAGCGCTTTCCTCCAAGCGGGAGCACGCAGCGTGATTAGCAGTCTATGGGTTGTTGGAGATAGAAGTACGGCTCTGATCATGGGTGAGTTCTATCGCCTCCACCTCGAAAAAGGCGTATCTCCTCCAGCGGCGCTTCGTGAAGCGCAATTGCGATTACGTACGTTGACTGCAAAGGAACTTGGTGACTATTACGCATCCTTTTTCAGATTGAGTTCTGACGAGGCTATGGATGCATTTCTTGAACTGACCGATTCGACTAATTTGAATGACAAACCCTATGAAGACCCTATCAATTGGGCAGCTTTTATTATGACTGGAATGTAACAACACTTGAGACGGGCGAGCTTCAGGAGAATATTTGATGGACAGCAATGACCCTTTGAATGTTTATGTTGCCCTAAAACGAATCGAGATTGATTTGCCAGTTCTGCTAGAAGAAAATGCTAGAGACGAGGTATTAAGGCGACTGGCAATTTCTGCTCAACAATTGAAACAAGAAAGTGACCCAAAGACACGGAAACTCATCGTCGCTGATATTCGTCAAATACTATGGATGCATGAGCAAGCGAAAAAACGTTTCACCGAAGAGTTGCGGGCACAAGCCGTAATCGTCAATAATTTGCATGACAGTCTAGTTCATGTTTTGCCATCTACTACTTTCGAGCGTCAGAAGTTGGATCACGCGCTGCTAGAGTTGCTGAGCCACATAGCATGGCAAAGTTCGCCTGAATCCGATCCGGTGGATTCAGGCGAAACCCACCGAGCTATCTCTATTTCACCGGGGGGATTCAATGCGAAAAGCATCAAATTTAGTAATTTAAGATTAAGTGTTGTTGACTTGTTGAAACTTGCTGGGGGCACTCTAGGAGCTGGAGTTGCTGTTTTAAACAGTAGCCACCCCTATCTAATCATGTTTACTGCCCTTGCTTTGGCGGCCACCTTTGTAGAGGCATCTACCAAGGAACTTTCAGAACAGGATGCTAGTGTGTTTTGGGGGTTTGTTGTTGCAAGCAGAGATAATCCGGAGCGTATTTCCGAAGAAAACGCCACTTTCGAAACCACAAATGATGAGCGAGCTGGATATGGATTTGAGGCAATTTCCGAAAAACAATTCAAGGTATCGCTGATTGCGTTAACTCGTCTAGGTGTGATAAAACGAGTTAACGGGAGTGGCAATCAATGGAAAATCATCGAGCAGTATCATGTTCGGGATTAGGCTACCAATGGCGTAGCCAAGGACGTGTCGCATTTACTGCCTTGATAAAGTGACAAGTGATCGAACAAATCAATGAGTCACTTGGGGAAATGAAGTTATGTTGAATGTTATTCTATGGAGCAAGAAGTTAGGTTAAGGAACATCTTGCTCTTGTGAGTTTCTTTTTTCAGAGCACACTAATGCTTTTTGTCGTGAATGATTTGATAGATGCGCTGAGGAGATATTCCGAATTCACGTGCTATATCACTAAGCCCTTGACCATGCTGATACTTCTGAGCGATCAATTCGTTCCTTTGTTTGGTAGCGAAACGCATTTCGTAAGTACAAGGATGAGGATAGACTGTTTGAAGACAGCGATGGGCAGCTTTGATTATGCGGCTGAGCTGTAGCGATTTATGCCTCGACAGCCCGTTAGGGTCATGAAACAGTCCATTACTTGAAGCCATTAAGCCGCTGTTAAAGCGGTTTTTCATTTCCTCAGATAGGGCATCAAAATAAAGAGTCGCCCTCAAAACGAGGAACGGCTCCGCCCACGACTTCATCGTGAAATCCACAATCTGACGCTTATCCAAATCATAGACGATCTCATCGAACAGGCTGTGCGCGAGCAAGCGGCGGTCTTCACCGTCGGTGATCTCCCAGAACGTCTTGAGCCGGTTGATCATCTCGACACAGGTGGTGAGTTCGAGGGCGATCTTTTGCTTGTCGGTCGTCTGTGCTTCCCAGTAGGCGATTTGGCGCTCGTGGTAATCCTTCTGGCGATAGTACTCGTCCGAGTCGATCTCGCCGTTCTGGAACAGGGTGAAGTTGTTCTTGATGGCGCGTTTGTGTTTGGCAATCGCGACCTTCTTCTGTTCCTGCAGGTCATCATTATCCTGCGCGCCGCCGAAGCGTGTCTGCACGGCCAGCTCCGCCATCAACTCGATGGCGTCGGGATGCACTTCAAGGGTGTGGATGAGGCGGGCGAAATCCTCTTCAATCGTATTCACCGGGACTGACTTGGTCTTGCAGTCGCATTTGTGGCTGTCGGAATGACGGTAGCGCAGCTGCCCCTTCTTATTGTGTCCGGTGATTCGGGTACGGAACTTGGGGTTATCTTCGGCGCGTGCCAGTTGGTCGCAGCGGGCGCAGAACGTCAGGAACGAGAGGGAGAAGATGTGCGCCGGGCTGACCGATTTGGTTGGTCGGGTGGTGACGCTGCGCTCTTCCTGCGTTTTGGCGACCGCGTAGAGCAGTTCGAGGCTGAACACGGCGCGACCCGTGTCGTAGAGTACTCCGCTCGGATTCTCGATCTCGTTGGCGATCTGCTCCTTCGCGCGCCCATGCATGACCAGCCCGGCGTACTCGCGCCAGTTGGACGTGACGCGGCGCACATCGTCGCCGTTGATCGGCGCTGGGGTTGGTTCCAGCGGTCGCGGAACGCCCAGCCCGCCTTGTTCAGTTCGTCCGCGACCCAGCCGTAGCCGTGTTGGTTGTCTTTATACAGCGTCAGGATCTGCTCGGCGCAGGCGTAGTAACCCCGCCACGTGGCGTCCGGATGGGGCGGTTGGTGCTGGTCTTTGCCCGGTCTAAACGCCCCATTGGGCAGGAGCCACGCGCCAAATGGCGAGGCCGTGAGGTACCCGTGCTCGTCCCGCACCGTCCCAAAGGGCGGCGTGCCGATGCTGATCCCCTTGCCCTTGCGGTATTTGACGCTGTCCTTGGACCGGCGCGAAGCATCGAGGCATACATGTCGTCGAGGAAGGCTTGAATATAGGCGGACATGCGGCCATCCGGCGTGGTAATGTCGATGGTGCGGTCGAGCGCCGCGAGGTGCAGGACGACGCCTTGTCCGGGGAGTTCTTCGAACACCTTGATAGCGCGCCACGCATTGCGCATGGCGCGGGACTGCTCATTCACGACGAGCGCCGCGACATCAGGATCGCCGAGCCGGGTTTTGAGCGCCTGCCAAGCGGGGCGATTTTCTTCTTTGGTGGCGGATTTGTGGCCTTTGGCGTCTTCATACCATTCGGGGATCCAGCCATACTTCCGGCACGCGGCGTCGATATTGGCACGCTGGCGTTCCGGACTGGTGAGGTCACTGGCATCTTTGGTGACGGACAGGCGGATGTAACAGAGGGCGATTTTGCGTTCAACAACGTTCGGACGTGCCATGAGGGAAGTCTCCTCGAAACTCAGACCACGAAGACGAGATAGCACAAGACCCTCGCGACGCGGTATAGTTTGTCGGAGGTCGGTGCGCTAGTATCGGTAGTGCAGCGACTAGGGCGGCGGGGTGTTACCAGCACCTCGTCGTCCGCTTTGCACCTCCAGAGCTTACTCAGATTTAGCTTCAGTGTCAATCAACTCCCCGTTCGTCGCTGACAAGTACTGCGCCTGAATACGCGTGACAACTTCTAGAAAGTGGGTCAGCCCCTTGACGCTTTCCTTGGATTCCAGCGCCGGATCGTTTCTGGTTTGGGCGAGGGCGGCGCACACCGCTTGCGCGAAGGCGTGAACGGCTTCGCGGGATGGTGGCAGATATTGAATTGTGTGTGTTGGCTTGTTGGGTGATTCCAAACCGTGATAACTCCGCGATTACAGCTAACCTTGAATGCAGGGGAAAGTGAAAGATTTGGTCTGCTTGGGTCAATCGACGCCTGAACATGGTGATCCTTTCGACTTTGCGGTGCTCACCATTGTGCGGGATCTCATGGAGGCGCTGACCGGAATCGTCCAGTCGTGGCTGGAATCCTCCGGTTGCAGTGCAAGAGGGTAGCTTGAGGGGTTCTGCATTGCAGGAGTGTGGGAAAATGCGGGCGGTGGGTGGTTTTTCGGACGCAGCCCGCCGGGGTGCGTCCGGTGGGCGGGGATGTATCCGCCCACATGCCCGCCAGCACCCCCGCCTGCCGCACAGCGGCACGGCGAACGACTGCCAGGTCGTTCGCAGAGCGCCTCCGCACACCGTGTGCCGGGCAAGCGGGACAACAGGCATACTTGTCTCGTCTACCACTCACAGTTGCGGAACCCTTACACGCTCCAATGGCATAGCTATGTCACATGCCATTTTAGCAGTTTGGCAGCAACTGAGAGGGGATGAAAGGAAGATGGATGGGGCTTTTGGGGAGTACGGTTATGTGAAACCTAAAATTGTGATATGTTTTACACCGGGTAGCCGTACGATTTTGGCTTCGAATCCTACGGAAGTGGCTTGCTGCGGCAAGTGCGAATCCTCAACGAATTATGAGTACAGTGCTGCCATTCCTACGAAACTTGCGGACTAGTTCACACGCGAATTCTCCACAGTGTTCACCAGTGCCAAAAGCTGATAAGTTCTGGCGCATCTGAATTGTTTCTACACAGGAACACGCATACAGTTAATCATGTAGACCAATACCAATACTGTAGACACCCGCTGTGCGCGGCTGTTCCGCAAGAACGATACGAGTTCCCACGGTGAGCGACAAAACCCAATTTCAGCGCAACCCTGAGCGAAGTCCTATGGCCGTCTCAGTCATCGTCTGCGCTTATACCGAGCGACGTTGGGCCGAATTACTGTCGGCAATTGCGTCGCTGGAGCAGCAAACACGGCGCCCCGACGAGATCATCGTCGTCATTGACCACAATGACGCGCTGTTCGCCCGCGCACGGGAACATTTCACTGGCATCGTTCTACTGCCGAATCGCCACTCCAAAGGTCTCTCCGGTGCGCGCAACACGGGGATCGCCCACGCCGCTGGCGCGATGATCGTCTTCATGGATGAAGATGCGGTGGCGGACCCGAGTCTGATCGAACGGATGCTCACCCATTTCGCCGATCCGGAGGTTGTAGGCGTCGGTGGTGCGATTCTGCCCTCGTGGGTGACACAGTGCCCGCGCTGGTTTCCGGAAGAATTCAACTGGGTGGTTGGCTGCACTTATATCGGGATGCCCACGCAGACCGCGCCTGTCCGCAACCTGATCGGCTGCAATATGGCGTACCGCCGGGGCGTTTTCACCGCCGCGGGGGTTTTTCGGGAGGGGATCGGGCGCGTCGATACTATCCCGCTTGGGTGTGAAGAGACCGAGCTCTGCATCCGCATTCATCAGACCTTGCCGGAGAGTCAACTTCTCTACGACCCGCAGATTGTCGTGCGTCATGTTGTCCCGGCAGCGCGCTCCAACTGGGGGTACTTCCGCTCACGCTGTTATGCCGAAGGCTTCTCGAAAGCCTTGATCAGCCAGTTCGTAGGTTCGGATGCCGGTTTGTCATCGGAACGCAGCTATACGTTGAAGACCCTGCCGCGCGGTGTCCTGCGCGGGCTCGCTGACGCGCTCAAAGGCGACTTCAGCGGTGTCGGTCGGGCGGTGGCGATCACGGCAGGGCTGCTCATTACAGCCGCAGGTTATGCCTATGGCGTGCAGCATTTCACGCGTCATCCGCTGGTGCTCGGCGCACCGCCGCGGCCCGATACGTGATCGTGGAGCCTTCATGACCACATATCCCCCACGTATACCAGCGGCTACAACGCAGCGCATCCTCTTTGTGACGCCGCGCTATTTCCCCGACATGGGCGGAATCGAAACGCACGTTTACGAAGTGGCGCGGCGGTTGGCGCAGCGCGCCGCAATCACCGTGCTGACCACCGACCGCAGCGGACAGCATCCCCGTGACTCGGTGGCGGACGCCGTGCGCATTCTGCGCGTACCAGCTTATCCCCAAAATCGAGATTACTATGTCGCGCCGGAACTGCGTGCACACATCCGCCGCGCCGACTACGACATTGTGCATGTGCAAGGGTATCACACCTTCGTGCCGCCGTTCGCCATGTGGGCAGCGCAGCGGGAAGGGCTGCCCTACGTGCTGACCTTCCACAGCGGCGGATCTTCTTCCGGGCTGCGCAACCTGATTCGTCCGCTGCAAGTCAACCTACAGCGCCCCTTGTTCGCAGGCGCGGCCCGGCTGATCGGCGTATCTAAATTCGAGGCCGGGCAGTTTCAGTCATGGCTCAAGTTGCCGGCGGAACGTTTCACCGTCGTCTACAATGGCGCGAGCTTGCCACCCGTGCCCATCGATTTCACACCGTCCGCAGGTGCGACCGAGACAATCCTGTCGGTCGGGCGTCTGGAGAAGTACAAGGGCCATCATCGACTGATCGAAGCGCTGCCCTATATCAGGCGCACGCGCCCCAACGTGCGTCTAAAAGTGCTCGGCGTTGGCCCTTACGAAGCAGAACTTCGCGCGCTGGTGGGGCGACATTCGCTCGATCACGCCGTTGAAATAACGCATGTCCCATCAGTTGATCGAACGGGAATGGCGCGCGAACTGTTGAGCGCGAAACTGGTCACGCTGTTCAGTGAGTACGAGGCGCATCCGGTCGCGGTGATGGAAGCGGTCGCGATGGGCTGCTCGATCCTCGTGGCGGACACCAGCGGCTTAAGCGAAGTCGCGCAGATAGGGCTGGCGCGGGCGGTGCCGCTGGCGTCTTCGCCGGAACAGTTGGCGCAGGCGGTTGTCGCGCAGTTGGCGCAGCCGCACGTCCCAAACCGGATCAATTTGCCCACGTGGGATAGCTGTGCCGAGCAGCTTTTCGACCTTTATCAAGCTGTCCTTGACGAACAACGCGGATGAAGCCCTTGAACAAGCTCAAAATCATGATCTTAACGCAGTTCTACCCGCCCTTGATCGGCGGGGAAGAACGCTTCACCCGTGATCTGAGCCGCCAGCTCAGCGCGCGCGGCCACGAGGTGATCGTCGTCACGTTGCTGCAGGACGGCCTGCCCCAACAGGAAAGCGATCAGGGTGTACGCGTGGTACGGATTCAGGGTTTCACGCAGCGGTTGGATTTTCTCTACAGCGACACCGGGCGGCGGGCAGCCAGCCCCTACCCCGATCCCGGTCTGCTGCTGGAACTCCAGCGCATCGTGCAGGCCGAAAAGCCAGACATCGTTCATGCCCACAACTGGATCGTCCACTCCTTCGTCCCGCTGAAGGCGTGGAGCGGCGCGAAACTCGTGTTGACGCTGCATGATTTCAGTCTGGTGTGCGCGAAGAAGAAGCTGCTCATCGGAGATGAAGTGTGTTCTGGCGCCGGGTTGCGCAAATGCTTGGCGTGCAGTGCCGATCACTATGGCGCGGCCAAAGGCATTCCCACGACTCTGTTCAACTGGTTCTCGTGCGCGTTGGAACGCCAACTGGTCGATGCGTTCGTCCCTGTGAGTCACGCGGTCGCCGTTGGCAACGACCTGATCAAGCAGGGGCTGCCTTATGAGGTAATTCCGAACTTCGTCCCGGATGATGTGGGGCACGTCCCCGCGGTCGACGACGAAGTTCTGCGCCAACTGCCGGACGAACCCTTCCTGCTATTCGTCGGAGCCTTTGGTCGTTACAAAGGCGTCGATTTGCTGCTGGAAAGCTACCAGCTTCTGTCATCACCGCCACCGCTCGTGCTGATCGGCTATGAAACGAGCGAGTATCCCATCGCCACCAAAGACATGCCGCCAGGAGTCATCGTCCTGCGCAACTGGAAACACGACGCGGTCATGGCAGCGTGGCAGCGCTGTCTGATCGGCATCACGCCCTCAATGTGGATCGAACCATGCGCGACGACGCCGATGGAGGCGATGGCGGTGGGCAAGCCGGTGATCGCCACGCGTATTGGCGGCTTCATCGATATTGTGAAAGACGGCGAAACGGGGCTGTTGGTCACGCCGGGCGATGTAGACGGACTGGTGGAAGCAATTGCGCGGCTGCTGGCCAACCCACAGGAACGCGCCGCCATGGGAGCTGCCGGGCGGGAACAGGTCAGGAATTTCCAGGCGAGTACGGTGATTCCCCGTTATGAGGCGCTGTACACCCGCCTGTTGCAGGGCGAACCGGTGGTGTCCGGATGACCGTTGTCGCCCAAGCGCCGCCCATGTCCCAGCGCCGAACGCGCACCTTCTTCTTTGAGATCGCCCTGACCAGCGCGTGTGGTCTGCTGTTCACCGCGGCGATTGATACCGCCGCGCGCTATGACCTGCCGTGGGCGGCGGACTACTTCTGGATCGGGCTGCTGCTGATCTTCGTCCCGCCGCTGCTCGGCATGCTGCTGCTCGACCTGAGCCGGAATGAGCGCGTGGCGCTGGTCGTACTGGCAGGCTTGGCGCTGTATTTCGTCAAGGTGCTGCACAGCCCCGCGTACTTCACCATGCACGACGAGCTGCTGCACGTGAAAACGGCTGACACCATCTTGCAGAGCGGACGCCTGTTCACGGAAAATCCGCTGCTGCCCGTCTCGCCGTTGTTTCCCGGGTTGCACCTGGCAACCGTCAGCCTCGCCCAACTGCTGCAGATCGATATTTTCGGCGCAGGCGTGATTCTGCTGGGTCTCATGCGTATCATGTTCATGATCGCCGTCTTTGTGCTGCTGGAATACACCACCCGTTCGACGCGGGTGGCCGGACTCGGCACATTGATCTACATGGGCAACAGCAACTTCGTATTCTTCTCGGCGCAGTATGCCTACGAATCAGTTGCGCTGCCCGTTGCTATGTTGCTCATCTGCCTGATCGTGCGGCGCGGTGACTACACGGGCATGCGCCGCCTGCTGCTCAATTTCATGGCAGTGATGCTGGTATTGGCCGTGGTCGCCACACACCATGTCACCTCATACATGACGATTTTGTTCCTGCTGGCGTCGCTGCTGGTGCTGCTGTTTCAACCACTCATCGACTGGATCGGACTCCGGATCGAACGCGTCATTACCCGGACGACCCTCTATCGTCGCCTGCTGACTCATTTCCTCCCCTCCGTAGAAGCTTCGCTGAGCCAGCCACTGCCGTTGAAGCAGCAAGTTTTTGCGTGGACGGGCGTGCTCATGATCGTGATGAGCATCGCCTGGTTGATGTATGTCGCTACCCCTACGCTCAACTACCTCAGTCCGATCTTCAGCGGCGCGCTTGCCGAACTGGTCTCGATTATTCAACGCGAGGGACAAGCGCGCCAGCTGTTTACCTCCGCTTCGGGGGATGTCCGTCCCTTGTGGGAGCGACTGGTCACCATTGGCTCGGTGCTGATCGTGCTCATGATGCTGCCCTACGGCGCGCTGGAGGTCTGGCGCAAGTATCGCCAGCAGATGATCGCGCCGCTGCTGACGGTTGCTGCGATCGCTTACTTCGCGTCTATCGGTTTGCGCTTTACCGAGCGGGGCTGGGAAATTGCCAACCGCGCTTCCGAATTTCTGTTTCTGGGGGTTGCGCTCATCACAGCGCTCGGCGCGTTGAGTTTGTTTCGTCACTCGCAAGACCGCTTATGGCGCAATCTCTTAATCGCCGCCGGAGCAAGCATCGTTTTCATTGGCGGTTTCATGGCGGGCTTGCCGAGTTGGGCGCGCGTTCCGGGACCGTACATGGTTGGCGCGGATACTCGCTCGATTGAGGCGGAAGGCATGGCTGCTGCGCGCTGGACGGCGGATCAGTTTGCGCCAGATACTCGGCTGGTCGTGGATCGCATCAACGGTCTGCTGATGGGAGCGTTCGGGCGACAGTACATCATTCGCAGCGGCAAGGATAACATCCAGATTGCGCCCGTGCTCACCACCTTGCGTCTGAGCGATTACGAGTACTTCCTGCTGCGCACCACGCAGGCGGAATATGTGGTGACTGATCAGCGGCTGACGCAAGCCATCCCCGAACTCGGCGTGTTTGTCGAATTTGGCGAACCGGGAGCCTCGCAGCACACCGAACCACTCAATCCGTTCGCGCTCGAAAAGTTCGATTTCCTGACGGGCGTCAGCCGCGTATTCGACAGCGGGAATATCGTCATCTACGACGTGAGAGGACTAGACAATGCGACCACGCAGCCTTGATCTGCTGCTCGTCAATTTGTGGGTCGTGTGCATCTGCCTCACGCTGCCCTATGAAAACGCCGCGCCGCCTGTGATCCGCACCCTAACCGGCACGCTGATCCTCGGCGGTGGCGCTTACGTGACCTACGCGCTGATCAGCGGCCTCTTTGCCGACCGGTTCGACGCAGCGCTGCGGGTTGCGCTCACGATTGGCATCTTCGTGGCGGTCACACTCGTCATCGGCATTATCCTCAACTACACCTCCGGAGGTATTTCGCGCCCGCTGTGGATGATCGGCTACGGCTTGTACACCTTGATTTCCTCGCTGGTGGCCCTCGGTGCACGCGGGCACTACGGTACAACACCCATCACATTGAAATACTCGCGTGCTGTTTTACTTGTGCTTCTCGCTGGCGTGTTCGGCATCTCGTACTGGATGGCCCGCATCGGTCTGGAGACCTACCCGCATACCGGGTTCACGGAATTCTGGATGCTGCGTGACGAGAACAACGCGCCGGACGGGGTATTGCTCGGCTTGACCAGCGGCGAAATTGAGCCTGTCAGCTATCGCCTCGAAACGCGATCCGATGGTCATCTGATCGAAGCGTGGCCGGATCTCGAACTTGCGCCGGGAGAAACATGGCAGACCACGCTGACATTACCGGAAACGGCGGTCGATCCCGTGATCGGGCTGCTGTACCGCGTTGGAGAGAGTGAACCCTACCGCCGGGTCGAATTGTGGAGGCAGGCGCACCCATGAAGCGTATCCAAGCATGGATCACCGCGAATCGCAGCCTGATCGCCAATTCGAGCGCGCTGGTGGGGACGGCGGTTGTCAATTCGGGCATCGGCTTTGTCTACTGGTGGCTGGCGGCGCACTGGTTCGATCAGGCGTTCGTGGGGCTGGCCTCGGCGACTGTCTCTGCCATGCTGCTGCTCGGCTCAGTGGGCATGATGGGGCTGGGGACGCTGCTCGTCGGGGAAATCGCGCAGCGTCAGGGCGAAGAGAGCGCGCTGCTCTCCACATCGATGATTACCATCACGGTCGTGAGCGTCGCCGTAGCGCTGGCGTTTGCGTTGATCAGCGGCGCGTTGAGCGCGGAATTCGCCCTGTTGACGACTAATCCGTTGTATCTGGCGCTGTTCGCGCTCGGCGTCGCCTTGACTGCGCTCACGCTGATGCTCGATCAAGCTTTTATCGGTCTGCTGCGCGGCGGCATCCAGTTGACGCGCAACTTCAGCGCGTCGATCATCAAACTGGTGGCGCTGGTCCTGTTCGGGCTTTGGCTGGCGGATCAAACGGGCATGGTGATCTTCGGCGCGTGGACGCTGGGTACCCTGCTCTCCCTGTTCATTCCCTTTCGCTCGCTGATCAGGACTTACGGCCTGCGGTTGCATTTTCGCGGGCATATGGTGCGCGAACTCGGCAAGGCGGCGCTCATGCATCACTGGTTGAATCTCGCCCTTGAGGCTCCCATCCGCCTGCTGCCCGTCATCGTGACCATCGTGCTGACACCGGAGCTAACCGCCAGTCTGTACATCGCGTGGATGCTCGCCGGGTTGATGTTCTTTCCGGTGCAGTCGCTGACGCTGACGCTCTACGCCGTCGGCGCCCAGAACGTTACGCTGCTGGCGGAAAAAATGCATGTCACGCTGCGCCTCTCTGCGCTGATTACGGTCGTCGGGTATATCGCCATTTTCTTGCTGGCCGACGTGCTGATGGGCTTGTTTGGCCGCGCGTACGCTGAACAAGCGGCGAACGTCCTCCGCATCCTCTGCGTCTCGATCTTCCCGCTGATCATCAAAGATCACTTCGTTGCCGTCTATCGCATTCACAACCGGGCGCGGCAGGCCGCGCTGATCATCACCATCGGCGGCATAATCGAAGTTACGCTGTCGGTCATCGGAGCCTCAACCAACGGACTAATCGGTTTGAGTATCGGTTGGGTGGTGGCGATCATGCTCGAAGCCATTTATATGCTTCCGACTGTGCTGCGCGCCCTGCACGTCCCGGTATTCCATTCGGCACGCACTGCGGCGTCGTAAACTAGGATTTCAAGCTATGTCACTACGCTACACGCTCATGCTCATCCTGTTGTTCGGCCTCGTCGGAGCCGCAGTCGCCCAGGATGCGACGCCGGAAGTCACGCCCGCGGCGACAGCGGAATCGGAGATCACACCGGACGCAACAGTCGAGCCGGAGGTCACGCCGGATTTTGAGCCAACGCTGGTCATTTCGTTAAGCGACCTCGGTTACAATTCTCTTTCGGTCGAAGGCGCGTTCGGGACGAACCAGATCTACCTTTCCATCCCGCTGACGTGGCAGGCCGACCACGACGCCCGGGTCATGCTGCACCTGCAGCCATCGCCGCTGCTGCGCCCGGTCTCCAGCCTCACCGTGTTTGCCAATAACGAACCCCTGACGAGCGTCGCCTTCACTGGTGCTGAGACGATCACGACGACTTTCACCATTCCAGCCCGCTTGATCAAATACCCCGGTCTGCAGCTGCGCTTCGAAGCGTATCAGCGCGTGAGTGACGACTCCTGTGAGGACTCGAATATACCCAGTCAGTGGGTTCGGATTTTGGGCGACAGCCAGATCGCATGGGCTTTCGCCACTACGTCCGACTTACCGCGGCTTGAAGACCTCAGCAATCTGGTCTTCTCGCGTGGACTGATCGATGGACAGCATCCCGTCCTGTTCGTGCTGCCTGATGTCCCCTCGGACGTGACGCTCACGGCGGCTGTGCGGGCGGCGGCGGGTTTGGCGCAGCTTGTTCGCAACGCGGCCTATCCGGTCACGGTGACCACCGTTGGGGCTGCGACCGCGGAACAACTAGAAACCTCAAACGTCGTGCTGGTTGGCCTGCCATCCGCAAATCCGCTGATTGCGCAGCTGGACTCGCCGCTCCTCGGGGGAGACGGGTTGTTTGCCACCGCGGACGACCAACTGATCCCGAACGAGCACGGCGTCGTGCAGGTGCTGGTATCACCTTGGAATGCCGAACGCCATGTGCTGCTGCTGAGTGCGAACGCCGAGTCGGGTCTGGAGACGTTGGGTCTGTCCCTGGTTGAGCGGACGACCCTCGACAGCCTCGTCGGTAATTACGCCTTCGTGACCGGCCCGCTGGATGTATCGCAGGCGGAACAACCACCGCCGTGGACAACGCCGCAGACGAGCTTCGAGCAGTTGGAACTCGGGGCGCGCATGGTGCGCGGGGCGGGTATTCTCAGCGAGTATTATTCGTTCTACTTGGCGCCCGGTTCGATGTTTGGCGAAGGGGCTGCGTTAGTGCTGCACGGGAGCGAGAGCCCCGTACTGGCGAATGAAGACTCCTATATTGCGACGTTCATCAATGACATTCCGCTTGGCGCAGCGCGTACCAGTGACCTGAACGCGGATGGGACGCTCACCTTCCGGTTGCCCGCGGAACTGTTGCAGACGCCGCTGCCCCAGCCCATCAATCTGCGCCTCGAAATCTCGAATCAGGTGCCGCACCGCGAATGCGAAACGGTAAACTACGACAACGCGTGGACGTATATCGACGACTCGTCGTATTTCGCCG
Source organism: Candidatus Flexifilum breve (assembly GCA_016717205.1). GTDB lineage: Bacteria > Chloroflexota > Anaerolineae > Aggregatilineales > Phototrophicaceae > Flexifilum > Flexifilum breve. The sequence continues at coordinate 755,731 of JADKGC010000001.1, read as the reverse complement.
CCAATGAAGTCAAACCGGCGCTGCCCAGCCTGCAAGCCTTTCCTTATCCATTCGCCAGTAGTGCGCCGGTCGGCTTCGTGCTGCCGGATACGCAGGATGAGTCGGCGCTGCGAGCGGCGGTAAAACTGGCATTTCTGCTCGGATTTTACACCCCGACCGCGCTCGATGTGACAACGCTGCGGTATGCCGATTTGGGCAGCTCACCGCTGGAGACCAACCTCATCATTCTGGCGAGCAGCGCCACGCCGGGTGATCTCGACGCTCTGCTCGCGCCGCTGACAAACGAGGAAACCGCATCAGTGGTCGGCGATCTGGAACCGCTGGATGTACGCTTGTACCGCGCACTGCCTGAGCCGTTGGGCTTACTCTATACGACGCTGCGTCCCGCAAGCGCGGAACAGGCCGTGCTGGTGATCGCCAGCGCGGCCGCTGAGGGTTTTGACGGAGCAGTCGATTTGCTCACGGCTCAGACGCCACCCGTCGGCGTGCAGGGGGCGACGGCGCTGGTTCAGGCGGATTATGTGCCCTACGTGGTCGACCGGGCGGCTTTCGAGAAGATGATCGCGCCGATGACCACGCCCGAAGCCACTGATCAACCGGAGTCCAGCGCTGCCTCGACCGAGACCGCGCGCGTCAGCGCCGCCGATATGTCACTGCTCATCATTGTCGTACCGATCATGGGGTCGCTGCTGCTGATCCTGATAGTCTGGTCGCTGCGTTCCAGCAACCGGGAGAAACCTTAGCATGGTGCAGGAGGTATTCAACTCCGGGCTGGTTGACATCATCCTGCTGACCGTCGTCCTGCTCTTGCTCGTGCTGCATGAACTGATCAGCGGGTTGGAGGTCCATCGGCTCAGACGCGCGCTGCGGGTGAGCCTCGTCCCGGTCACGCTGATGTTTCTAGGGCTCGTGGTGATCCGTCTCATCGAATTGCTCTGACGGCGGCGATTCTGCACGGCTGAGGCTGTTTAGCCGCGCGGGATCGTGTTCCATGCCGCGGTAGCTGATGAAATCGAAACTGCCCTTATAGGAAACAACTTTGGCGGGGTTGCCGATGGCCACAGCGCGAGCGGGTAGCGAGCGGTTGATGACTGCGTTTGCGCCAATCGCGGCATCATGGCCGATGGTGATCTTGCCGACCACGACGGCCCCCGGCGCGATGAACACGCGATCCCCGATGCACGGCGAACCGCGGTTTTCGCCGCGTCCGTCCACGCCGAGGGTAACGCCTTGCGATAGATTGCAGTTTGCGCCGAGTTTGACCCCCGAACCGACGACGATCGTCCCAAAGTGACCGATATACAGGCCACGACCAATCTCGGCTTTGGGTTCCAGTGAGATACCCGTGAACATCTCGGTAAGGCGAAAGAGGATGAAATGCACGACGCGCAGCGCCTTGTTCCACACGCTGTTCGCGCGTCCCGTATAGACCCAGTGCCCGAAGCGGTAGACGAGCGCGGCCTGCGCCCCCTGCGCGAAGAAGAAAGCCGACCAGCGGGAGCGCCCGAGAACAACGCTGTAGCGTTCCAGATCGGCTAGAAAATCAACCCATGCTCCCGGCATTGCGTTAGACCCCGGAGAGATAGTGGCGGTAATCTTCGCGATAGAACTGGCGATACCGTGCTTGAAGGGCTTGGACTTTGCGCGACTGCACGGGCATCGACATCAACTCGTCAAAGCGGACGAGCATGCGCTGGCGGCTGTTCTCGAACATCTCCGGCGTGTACTTCTCCCGCAGCTTGAGCAGCAGATTCGTGTCCTCCAGCAGCGAATTGAGCGCTTCTTTGAAGGACTTCTCTTCGACCGAGGCTTCGGTGTTACCAATCTGACGCAGGTTTGGCTTGCGCAACCATTCCCCCACAATCGTTTTCAGCACACGAATGCCGTCCGGGATGGCGCGCAGATTAGATGTGCCCATAAAGCGCCGATTTTCGAAGCTCGGAACCTCAGCTACGCGGAAGCCCGCCTGCAGCACGCGCACATTCATGAGCGTTTCGATCTCAAAACCATCGCTGTCTAGTGTGAGGAAGGGCAGCACCCGTTTCCAGAAGGCGTTGTAGCCATAGCACAGGTCAGTATAGGCGCTGCCAAACAGAATGCGCACCGCCCAGACAAACGCCTGATTACCTAGATAGCGGTGAAACTCCATGTCCGACGAGCCTGCACCCTGCATGAAGCGCGACCCCTTGGCGAAATCGGCGCCTGCCAAGAGTGTGCCGACGTAGGAAGGGATTTCGCCGGGATCGGTCGAACCATCGGCGTCGAGCATGACGATGATGTCGCCGCCGGCGGCCTCAAACCCAGCCCGCAGCGCAGCACCTTTACCTTTGCGCTTCTCCAACACGACTTTGACATTCGGGCGCAGCTGCTGCGCCAGCTCCACCGTGCGGTCGGTGGATCGGCCATCGACCAACACGATTTCATCCACAATGTCAGGCATGGCGGCGAAAAGCTGCGGTAGATTGCGTTCCTCATTGAGTGTTGGAACGATGACACTTACCTTAGGCCGGGTGCGCCGGACAGGAACAGTAGTAGTAGGTGTTGGTGTGATAAAGGTTGTAGCCATGGGTCTCTATTCCTGAGCGCAATTGCCGACAGGCTTGCGGCTTATATGCGACATTCATCATAAATAACGCGATTTACTGTGAAACGTCTCAATTTTCAGTGTAAGTCCGAACCGCGCCCGTGCGCATAAATAATTCTTTGAAAATGAAACCCATTTCAAAAGATTAAGCATTCTCAACTATTTAACATCTATACTATTTATATTCAACAGGAAGTGTAACGGAATCTCATGATAATCGAGCCGCAGCAAGTCGAAGTCCAGAAGCCGCCGCTCATCCTCTTGATCGAGGATAACCACGACTTTCATGTCTATATGTCCACAGTGCTTAAGCAGGCTGGCTACGAGATACTCATCGCGTCGAATGGCGAACAGGGGATTGCCCTCGCGGAGGAGCATCTCCCCGACCTTATCGTCTGCGACATCATGATGCCTTCCATGACTGGGCATGAGGTGTTGGAGCGCTTACACAGCCAATCACGCACCGTTACCATCCCGTTCATCTTCCTGACAGCGCTCGCCAACCCGGCCGATTTGCGCGAGGGTATGGGGCTGGGCGCGGACGATTACCTAACGAAGCCTGTCCGTCCTAAAGACCTAGTGCGCGCGGTAGATGTGCGTTTACGCCGCAGTCAAAATGTTCGCATGGAGATATACGAACGCTTCGCGCAGCAATTGGTTCAGGTACAAGAGCGAGAGCGCGAACGCACGGCGATGATGCTTCACGAACGCGTCAACCAAACGTTGATGGGTTTGAAACTCTCGTTGAGTTTGCTCGACTCGGGCACCAGCAAAAGTGATCCCGTCTATACGGATACGCGCCTACAAATCGACAGCTTAATGAATCTGGTCGAGGCGATGGCACAGGAACTTCATCCGACGATGCTCACGGATCTGGAGTTTGACCCGGCTGTGCGGTGGTTGATCAGTCAGTATAAGCTTGATGTGAAGTTCTCTACAGACAACATGGACTACCGCTTTGATCCAGCAGTCGAAATTGCGGCGTTCCGCATTCTCCAATCGGCGCTCGACAATGTGCAGCAGCATGCGCGTACCCACTCCGTTGCGATTGAACTGGCGTATCGTGATTGCTGTCTGGAAATCATGATTGAGGATCACGGGGTCGGATTCGATTTGGAGTCTGTGCTGCAATCACCGCACAACCTTGATTTGTTGACGATGTATCATCGGGCAGCCATCGTTGGCGGGAAACTTCAAATTTCCTCAAGCCCAGGAAGCGGCACGCGTATCTATGCAAGCTTCCCACAGAGTGAAGCGGCGCGTTATCCACAACCAATAGCGCAGAGTGTCTTATCCAGTGCGCTGCAACGTGGGCAAATGCCCGTCGTCCCCCCGCCCACAGAGCAAGACACGCGCATCGTCATCGCTATCGAACCGCCCTTGCAGCGCCAGGGCCTCCGGCGCTTGTTAAGCTCCAGTCCACATCTCAATCTGGTTGCTGAAGTCGGCAGCCTCGACGATGTTCGGACGGCAGTCAGCAAGCATCATCCGGACGTGCTCATCATTAATCCGGTTGCCGATGGCAAAAAACAGCAGGAAATCTTACAGTGCATCGCCGAATGCGCTCCCGAAGTGCGGATGCTCGTCATTGCCACGCAGACCAGCCCAGAGTATGTGGTCAATGCCCTCAGCCATGGCGCTTTAGGTTACGTGCCGATCAACACCACCATGACCGATCTCAACACTGCGATTGTGAATGTCGCACGCGGACGCATGTACTTGAGTCCGCTGATTAATCAACAGCAAGTCGTGGCGAAGTTGCAGCCATTCGCCAGCGAAGACACAGCAAGTACGAATCGTTGATTCTCAAGAACATGTGTGACGCTCTTGATGGAAAAGACGCTCATCAACCCTAGATGCGGATTACAGGGAAAAAACTCGCTCGCCACAATACCTCGCTCACAGCGAGGTATTTTCGTTGTTTCCACATTTCAAACGACCTAAGGCATGGGAGTGGTGTAAGTGTGATACGTCATACCCTGTAAGACATTTCCCTAGTTATTGTAGGAGAGACCTGTATGATTCCTCTCGTTCAGCTCCGAAAAGAAGATACGGACATCGTGGCCTGTCTTCAGGCTGGCATGTTTGTGCGTAGGCGCGGTGAAAAAGATTGCGAGGAAGCGTTTTAGCGAGCGTCAGTTGTGCGTGCTTCCGTCAGCATCTGCTCAAGATACGCTTGGAAGGCCAGCGGATGCCTGACGAGCCCTTGGATCTCTTTTTCCAGCAAAACTGTACTTCCCTGCAGAATTCGGAGAACTTTCCGTTCTGCGTCGAGCAAGACGCCAACCCGTTTCCCCACTTGGTCATAACCGACATAGTAATCGTGCCGTCCAACGCCAACCGTCCCGTTTTGGGCAACCCGTCGCCGGAAAATGCGGCGATGAAAATACGTCAGCCAGGCATCCGGGTGAATACGGTCTGGAACTGGTGGTAACGCTGGCAAGCTGGGAAATGCCTTAAATGGAGGACGGTTGCCACAGACGAGGGACTGGTGCGCCCGGTCATGGTTGTAGAAGTCACGATACAGGCGTAGAACCTCAGCCGCATCCAACCAATCCCGCGGCGGATCCAGCCAGAGACACTCGTATTTGAGCGTGCGGATGGAGCGCTCCGCAAACGGTTTGTCCTGCGGTCTGCCCGGTTCCACGATATCCGGTGTCACGCCTAAGCAGAGGAGAAACCGCATCAGAGCGGAGGGAAAACCATCCGTCAACCAGTTGCCAACAAATCGCGGGTCATTGTCAAAGCGCAGCTTCTGCGGGAGTCCCATCAGCAGGAAAATCCGGGCGACCGCCAGGAGTGCAGTCTCCGCGTTGAAATGGGGTTGGGTTGGTGTATCGACCAGAACCGACGTCCCACGATCCACGACCGTCAGAAACTCAAAGGCGTCGCCCAACTGCCCGAAATCCATCTCCCAATGGCGGAGGGGTTCCGGACGCTCCACCGGATGATGAACGGTGACGCGCGTGGGTATGCGTCCCGCGTCTTTGAGAATTTGCCAGATTTTGCGCGGCGAACGCGGAAGATATACGCCACTAAACGACAAATCCCCCTCGTGATGCAGGTGATACAAAATCGTCTTCGCTCCCACCACGCGCCCGTAGCGCTGTCTGAGCTCGTCCCGCAGACTGAGAATCGCATCGCGCACTAACGGCACGATCTGAAATGGATAATGATGCGGTGCGCGCGACTGGCTCTTGAACATCGCCAGCGACGGCGGCTGCGCTTCCCGAAACCGCTTCAACCATTTCTTCACCCAGCTCAAGCTGCGTTCGAGTGTTGTCGCCAGTTGCTTTAGCGTCCACTCAGGGTGTGCTTTATGGAACTGATACAAACGAACTCGGTCAAGTTCCCACTCGCTCTCCATCCTGCTCCCTCCATCCTCACGCTTGAAGGGCAGGATCTTAACGAGCCACGATGTCCGTATCTTCTTTTTGGAGCTGAGCGAGAGGACTCATACAGAGACCGCATCACTTCATAGGGCGTTTTTCCGTGAAGGGCGAGGTGCGGTCGATCGTAATTATAGAAGTTCTCCCAGGCTGCGAGCTTGGTATTGAGATCACCATCATCCGTGTAGGTCAGCAGTTGATAAAACTCGGTCTGGTCGGTTCGGTGGGACCGTTCGACTTTCCCATTGAGCCGCGGCGTTCGCGGCTTGATGTAAACATGCTGGATGCCCTGATCTTCCACATGCCAGTGGAACCACGCTTGAAACTCGTGCCCGCGGTCGGTTCTAACCGGGTTGATTCGGAACGGGAACTTTTGGATCACGTAATCCATGAACTGGATGGCACATTCCTGGTTATGCTTCGAGAAGACCCGTAAAGCCCGAATCCGGGTTGCATCATTGATGGCGGTCTATTGATAGCGTCTCACCGACTTTCCCTCTTTGTATTTTAAGTACAAGAACTTGACATCGACCTGAACGTGGTGTCTAGGAACGCTTTTGGCGTAGCGTTGGGTGGGCAGCGCCCGTTTGGGAGCGGACTTGGGCAGTCGGTTCACGCCAGGAGCTCGCAATACCCGCGTCACCGTGGACTCGGAAAGCTTAACCCCATGATAGCGCTCCAGGTAAATCGCGATGCGTAAGGCACCGATTTGGTAGGTGCTGCGCAACTCCAGAATTTTTTCAACCACTTTCGGTGCGGTTGTGCGCGGATGGTGGTAGGCGATGGGCTTCTTTCGCGACAAGCCTGCTCGACCTTCGTGCTCATAAGCCTGTTTCCAACGATAAAAGGTTGAACGCGGAACGTTGAACTCCCGACTGGCTTCGGTGACACTGAAGTGACGGGCATATTCCAAGACCGCCAGCGCCAACCTGATCCGCAATTCATCTTTGACTTCCTGTTGCATTTCCCTCCTCCTGTATCCTCCACAGATCCTACCGCGAAGTGTTCTGGAGGGTATGACGTATCACAGTCAAACGATCTGCGCTGCGGGGTGGTGAAGCATTGTGAACCGATTAGCGGTGATTAGTGTGGTTGATCTCTATTGCTGGACAGCGCCGCGGTTGGGAACCAATGCTACTTAATTCACGATCGCGGTCAAGCCACCCCCCACTGTCCCTTTGCGCAGTGCCTGTATTACATTTAGGTTTGAAAATCCCTAAAAACGTTAATTTTTTATCGTTGTAACCTCTCCATTTAGAGTAAACGCCATATAATCACCTTGCAGTTATTTTCAATTGCTTACAACCCAATACCCGTTGAGCGTTCGCTGCCCTGCTGTTCATTAGGCCCGGCTGGTCGAACATTGCAGCTAAGGACTGACTCTTGCCTCGTACCCGCTTCCCAATGTCTGCGTCCAGCCGACTTCTGGTCGCCCTGATCCTTGGTTTTATCTTGAGTTTTATGGCGCTGGCAGTGCAGCCCGTCCACGCAGCCAGCATCACGGTTGATACGACCGCTGATATAGTGGCTGTTGATGGGTTGTGTTCGCTGCGCGAAGCTATCGCCAATTCCAACAATGACGCGGCGACCAACGCGGACTGCGCCGCCGGTTCCGGGGCGGACACGATCAGCTTCACGGGGAATGGGACGATCACGCTCACGGGCGGGGGGTCGCTGGTGATTGCAGACCCGCTCACGATCAACGGGAACGGCAGCGCTAACACCATCATTGAGGCGAACGCCAACGCGAATGTCGCCGCTTTCCGCGTATTCACTGTGAGTACCGGTACGCTCACCCTCGACGCCGTGCAGGTCCGCAACGGCGGCAACGACTCCACGGCTGCGTCGAATGGCGGCTGCATATCGGTATTTACCAACGCAGGGCTCACGCTGCAAAATGGCGTGCTGCTGACGGGCTGCCGCACCACCGCACCGGCGGATGGCGCTGCTATCAGCGCCAGTACCGGCACCACCGTGACGATCACTGGCAGCACCGTGCAAAACAACATTTCGGGCGGCAATGGCGGTGTCATGCAAGCGAATGGCGTGGTGAACATCACCAATTCGACGATCAGTAACAATAATACTGCCGCGACCTCCGCTGGCAACGGGTTTGGCGGCGCGATTGCCTGTCTAGCAGGCTGTACGCTGACCGTAACTGGGTCGACCTTCACCAGTAATTCGGCGGTCAATACCGGTGGAACCGCTCAGGGGGGCGCCATCTACATTGGCTCCTCAGCCGCTGACCACAGCATCGCCGACACTACCTTCACCAACAATTCGGTGTCGGGGGTTGGCAGCGGAATGGGCGGTGCCATCCATAAGGCCAGCACGACCGCCCTGACGATCAGCGGCAGCGTCTTCACGGGCAACAGCGCCACAACTCTCGGTGGTGCGATCTACAATAATCAAGGAACGGTGACCGTTACCAGCAGTCGGATTGAGTCCAACACCGCTGCCAACGGTGGGGCTTACTACACCGTCAACGGCACCACCGGGGCCACTGATTCGCTCACAGGATCGTGCATCGTCGGGAACAGCGCGACAGCGGTCGTCGATCTCGAAGTTTCCAGCGATATGACGGCGACCGGTAACTGGTGGGGGACAAACTGGGGACCGCAAATTGTGGCGGCGGGCGGTGGCACCGCCATCAGCGGCGGCGACAGCATTAGCGGGGATGGCGCGGCGACCTCCGGCGACAGCATCGCCGATGTGGATGTAGGCTTGACCAACGCGGGCGCGGCTGACGGCAGCAGCGTCCCGACCGGGAACTGGCTGACGAGCGCGCCGACGGTCGCCGGGGCACCGTGTGCCAGCGCCTCATGGACTCCACCTGTCCCAACCTCGCCCGACGTGACGATCAGCCCGGCGGCGTTCAACGTGAATGAAGGCAGCAATGCCGACTACACGATCACGCGTACGGGTGCGACGACAAGCGCGCTCACCGTGACGCTGAACATCACGCAAGGCACAAATACGGTCGGAGCGGATTACACGCTTACCCCCGCCAGCGGGACGATCAGCGCGCAAAGCGGGAACAACGTCACCGTGACGATTCCGGCGGGCAGCGCGACGCTGACCGTCAATCTGGCAGCAGTCGACGACGTGGACGCCGAAGCGGATAACACGCTGACGCTGACACTCGTCGATCAGGCCGCCTACAACCTCGGCGCGACGACCAGCAGCACGGCGACGATCCCCGCGAATGATACCGTCGTGACCAACCTCAACGACAGCGGCGAAGGCTCGCTGCGGCAGGCGGTCACCAACGCCAATGCCTTCCCCAGCAGCGACACGATCACATTCACGACGGACGGCACGATCAATTTCGCCAGCAACCTGCCCGATCTCGCCAACAACGGCACGTTGACCATCAACGGCGGCGGCGTGATCACCCTTGTCCCGGTGAGCAACACCGGCTACCGCGTATTTACGCTCGCCAGCGGCGCGCAGGTCACACTGAACGCTCTGACGATGAGCGTCTTGATGAATACCTATATCAGCAACGGCGGTCTGATCTATATCGACAGCGGCGCGCTGACGGTCACGAACAGCAGTTTCACAAGTGGGAATGCTAACAACGGCGGTGCCATCTACAATAACAGTGGTACGGTCTTGGTCACGGGCACGCAGTTCTTCAATAATACGGCGACCAGCGGCGGGGGCATCTACAATCAGAGTGGACAGGTCACGGTGACCGCCACCACCTTCGATAGTAATTTGAATGTGGCCGCATTGAATGGCGGGGCGATCTACAACGCGTCGGGCACGGTGACGGTCACCAACAGCACGATCCGCAATTTAGGCAGCAGTAGTCAGGGGGCCGGGACTTACAATGCGGGCACGCTGTTCGTCTACGACACCACCTTTGCGAATAACCATCCGAATAGCACGACCGTCGCCGCTGACCTCTACAACAGCGGTACGGCCACGGTTTACAATAGTATCCTCGCCGATCAAGTGCGCGGCGTGAACTGTACGAACAGCGGTTCCCTCACCATCCAGAACACGCTGATCGAGGACGGCTCGTGCGGCATCACCAATGGTGTGAACGGCAACCTGACCGGCGATCCGAGTCTGGGAACCTTCACCGGAGTCTATTATCTGCTCAACGGCGACAGCCTTGCGATCAACGCCGGGGATAACAGCCTGATCCCCGGCGGCGTGACCACCGATCAGGCGGGCAATGCGCGCATTCAGCAGGGCATTGTCGATCTCGGAGCGTATGAGTCGCCTTATACGCCAGTCGTGCCCGAGGTGACGATCAGCGCGTCGGATAACACAGGCACCGAAGCGGGTGGTGACCCGATCACGTTCCGCATTGAGCGCAGCTTTACCAATGCGGCGGCCCTGACTGTAAATTACACGATTGGCGGAGCGGCGACCAACGGTACGGATTACACGCCGACGCTTTCCGGCGCGGCGGTGATCGCAGCGAACACGCTCTTCATCGACATCACGGTCACGCCGACCGACGATGCGCTGGACGAGCTTGACGAAACCATCACGCTCACGTTGATCGACGACGCCGCGTATGATCTGGGCGCGATGAGCAGCGCCGACGGCACGATCAGCGACGACGACACAGCGGGGATCACGGTCAACCCGACGAGCGGGTTAAGCACAGGGGAAGCTGGCAGCGCGGATACCTTCACGGTGGTGCTCAATACGCAGCCGACGGCGGACGTGACGATTGACCTCACGAGCAGCGATACGACCGAAGGCACGGTTTCCCCGACGCAGCTGACCTTCACCACCGCCAACTGGAACGCCGCGCAGACCGTCACGGTGACTGGCGTCGACGATGCCGTGGTCGACGGTGACATCGGCTACACGATCACCACCGCGGCAGCCGTCAGCTCGGATGCGAACTACAATGGCATGGACGCGGCGGATGTCAGCGTCACCAACACCGACGACGACACGGCGGGCATCACTGTTACGCCGACAAGCGGGTTAATCACGGGGGAAGCTGGCAGCGCGGATACCTTCACGGTGGTCCTGGACAGCGAACCGACGGCGGACGTGACGATTGATCTCACGAGCAGTGACACGTCCGAGGGCACGGTTGCCCCGACGCAGCTGACCTTCACCAACGCCAACTGGAACGCCGCGCAGACCGTCACGGTCACGGGCGTTGATGACGCTCTGGTCGACGGTAACATCGCTTATACGATCACCACCGCCGCAGCGGTCAGCGCGGATGCGCACTACAGCGGCATGGACGCGGCGGATGTCAGCGTCACCAACACCGACGACGACACAGCGGGCATCACCGTTACGCCGACGAGCGGCCTGGTCACAACCGAAGCGGGAACGACCGCCGACTTCACGGTGGTGCTCAATACGCAGCCGACGGCGGACGTGACGATTGATCTCACGAGCAGCGACACGACCGAGGGCACGGTTTCCCCGGCGCAGGTGACGTTCACCAACGCCAACTGGAACAGCGCGCAGACCGTCACGGTGACGGGCGTCGACGATGCGGTGGCCGATGGGGACATCGGCTACACAATCACCACTGCGGCAGTCGTCAGCGCGGATACGAACTACAGCGGCATGGACGCGGTCGATGTCAGCGTCACCAACACCGACGATGACACGGCGGGGATCACGGTCGCGCCGACGGGCGGGCTCATCACGACGGAAGCGGGAACGACCGCCGACTTCACGGTGGTGCTCAATACGCAGCCGACGGCGGACGTGACGATTGACCTCACGAGCAGCGCCACAAGCGAAGGCACGGTTGCCCCGACACAAGTCACCTTCACGACGGCCAACTGGAACAGCGCGAAGACGGTGACCGTGACGGGCGTCGATGATGCAGTAGTCGATGGGGACATTGCCTACACAATCACCACCGCAGCGGCGGTCAGTGCGGATGCCAACTACAGCGGTATGGACGCGGCGGATGTCAGCGTCACCAACAACGACAATGATGTCGTGGGCATTACGGTCAGTCCGAGCGGAACCCTGCTGACGACCGAAGCGGGTGGGACGGCGACCTTCACATTCGTGCTGAACTCGCAGCCGACCGCCGATGTCACCATTAGCCTGACGGCCAGTGACCCGACGGAAGCGACCGCCGCGCCGTCGCCGCTCGTGCTCACGACGGCCAACTGGAACGCACCGCAAACGGTGACCGTGACGGGTGTCGATGACCCGAATGCGGATGGCAATCAGGATAGTCAGGTGACATTCGTCGTCAGTAGTGCGGATGCCGCCTACAACGGGTTGGTTATTCCGGCAGTGGTGGTGACTAACGTCGATGACGACACGGCGGGGATCACGGTCAGCCCGGCGGCGTTTACCGCGAGCGCAGGTTTCAGCGGCAGCTATCAGATCGGTTTGCTAACGCCCCCGAGCGATGGCAACCCGATCACGGTTCTGGTGACCTTCGAAGCGGCAGAACTGACGGTCAATGGCGGCAGCGTGTCGTTCCTGCTCACGTTCAGCGACACCACGCCGCAGACCATCCCGTTCACGGTGCTGACCAATACCGCGAACACCACGGCGCGAACCACGTCAATCAGCCATCTGGTCAGCGCATCAACCGCGCCCGAATATCCGGTCGGGTTGGCGCGCACGGTCGCTGTCACCATTGGCGCGACCGCCGTAGCGCTGCCCATGCCGCCGCCTTCACCGACCTGTGAGTCGGAAAACTTTGACCCGGATGCGGTGATTCGCACGGGCGTCCCCAACACGTTGATCTATGCGATCAACTGCCGGGTGTTGTACTACAACAGCCACCCAACCGACTGGTTGGGGCAGGCGCTCTACAGCGAAGCCAATCTCGGCCTGCCCGGACTGCTGGAGCTGGGTGTGCAGCAAGCGGTCGACATTTTCAGTCCGCCGCCCTCCAGCCTGACCTACTTTGACGGCGGCGCGGTGTTCTGCCTGCGTGGGTCCGGCACGTTGATCTGGTTGGCGGCGAGTCAGTCACCGCGCCACGCGGAAATCATTGGTAGCTACAGCGTCGGTGAGTTCCCCGGATTCACCTGTACCACGCTGTTTGAACCGGGCACGCTGATTCTCGTCAGCGCTAATCCGCTCGATTGAGAGCGTGAATAGAGCGGGTGAAGGGTAGATTAGACGGCAGTCCCGGTAACTTATCGGGACTGCCGTCTGGAGACTCAAGTCGTCTGCTGCACGAGCTGGAAGATCCGCTGAGTTGATAAATGGTAGCTGTCCGCCAATTGACTGATGGTTTCGCCTCCAGCAAAACGGGCGCGAATAACACGATCACGTTGTTCGTTGGAGAGCACAGGTACTTCGCGATCAAAGTACAAAATGAAGAGGATAAGAGGTTTCGCCAACCGTATAGTTGACTCTTGGACAGTATCAAGACTGTGGGGGCTACTTTGCGTATCTGAGGGAGAAACTGGGTTTTACGCTGCCCTTCGATAGTCGTGATGTAGCCCGTTGAGTACGGGAAACACGGTGATTTGTCCGCTCAGTGCTGCCTCAGAAGCCGAGTTCGTCGAAGGAATTGGTACCTGTCCAGAGATGCCTTGATGAGGGCGCGCAGTGTTGAAATAGGCAACATACTCCTTGGTCACACGGTGTAAGTGACGCTCGTTTAGCACGATGATGTGATCCAAACATTCGCGGCGTACACTCCCCAGAAAGCGTTCACAGACGGCATTGGCTCTAGGAGCGCGAATCGGGGTGCGTAGGATGGTGATGCCACTCGCTGCCCGCTTGAACTCAGAGCCATATGTTCGGTCGTTGTCACGGAGCAAGAACCGAGGACGTGTGTCGAACGGGGTTGCTTCGCGCAATTGCTGCGCGACCCAGGCATCGGTTGGGTGCGACGTCACAGCAAAATGAATGACGCGACGCGAACCAAGCTCAATGATGATGAAGACAAAGAGCGTGCGAAACCAAATGTCGTAGGTCTGGAGAAAATCGCAAGCCCAAATCCCAGAAGCGTGATTCTTCAGAAAGCTGCCCCAAGTTTGATGAAGTTTTCGAGGCGGTGGACTAGGGCGAACTTGGCGTATGTACCTAGCAACGGTGCGTTTCGTGAGCCGATAGCCCAGTTTCCGCAGTTCGTCGCGAATGCGTTTTGAAGCCCACAACCGATTGTCGAGACTTATGGTGTGTGTGGATAAGCGCGATGACATGTTTGGGGACACGCGGTTGCGGTATTCTGCCTTTGGACCTGTGACGCCAGAATAAGCGGAAGGCTTGGTGATGCCAACCGAGCAGGGTAATTGGTTTGACGATCAGCAGCGCCTCTCGCCATAGGTGGAAACGGCTCGCCAGTATGACGAGGAGCGCTCGGTCGCGACGGAGGACCGGACGCTTGGACTGACGTTGCAGCACAATCAGCTGGTGGCGCAGAAACGCGTTTTCGGCGATCAATTCAGATTTGCTGCGGGTGATGTCCACAAGTGTGCCGGGCACAAGATGAGAATTAGCAGGTTGTAGGCACTGTTTGACGGATTGCTTGAGTGCTGAGCTAACACGATTGAGTGCTTGACTGATGGCGGATCGGAGGGATGAGAGTCGCATCGAGAATGCTTCTTGCTGAAAAACTTGTTGGCATGAAGGGTTGAATTGTAGCGGCAGTTGGATCGAAATCCAGCTCAGATAGCTCAAGTAGCCCCCACAACAGCAGAAAATGGTAAATCATCGGTTGGGGAATCAAGTCTCAGCAGTCGGATAATCAGACGCAAGCGTACCACGTCTTTCTCTTTACTGAGGGACGATTCCCGTGACAGATGAGGTTTTTCCACCGTACAAGTAATTCAAGGGTAAAATGTTCACTACAACGCCGCTAACGCTGCCGAAGCCATCATTGACCATCCACTGCTAGGTGCCCGCCGCATTCTAGTTTATCCTCCGTAAACTGGGGGTAGAACATCACAACGCTTGGTTATCTCTGTGTGGATCAGCTTGAATAGTAGCGTGATCAAAACAGTTTCTTCTACGGTAAATCGGAGTCAGAATATGACCTTACATCCTCAGAGACTGACGCTCATCGTGCTGGGCGTGTGCTTTATGATCACGTTGGCGACGAATTTACGTCTGCTGTGGTCTAATCCCAATTCCCTCCAGATGGTAAATGAGCCCTCTCTGTATGAACTTGCATTAGCTAGCAAAGACCTAGCTCATATCGTCTTCTTTGGTGTGGACGAGTTCTACGACGCCGAACAGATTACAGTTGCGCCCGATGCTGCACAGACACTACTTGTAGACGAGAAGGCGATTAGATTATACAGTTCTATCGAAACAGTTCTTATCCGTCCCATTAGTGATAGTCGCGTGATCATCCCAACTAATGCACGTGTCTATCCAAATATCTGGAACATTTCTATCACCTTCATTCCAACCGAAAGCTCTCGTTTACAGGTTATCGTCCAAGATTATGGAATAATCGTCATGGAGCAAGCAGAATGACTGCTATCCTGTTCCCACTCCTATTGTGGGGGTGTGGTTTCATTATTTCAACCGCATTCTATAAAGGCTCCCTAAGTCCTGTGTTTTGGGCTTGGGCAGGCGTTTTGAGTGGCGCCATCTTCTGGTCAATGGGTAGCATTCTGTATCTTGTGGTAGATGTTCCTTATACGCCTGTTACTATGGCTTTATGGCTAGGGGGATGGGTGATCCTAGCAGGTCTGTTTCATTGGCGACGACAAACATGGCAGTTTAGTCGTGGGGAATGGCTCTCGATCAGTATCGTGGTGGTAGTTTTCACGAGTGTCATGATGCTCGTAGTCTGTTTACCGTTCGCGCACGGTTCATATGACTCATTCGAACAGCTATTTTTGGCACGCGACATCGCACATCAACACATGACTGATGCTTTGGCAAATCAGCTCAGCCAGTGGGGTATCATGCTTCCCATGCTGCACTCGGTCGCTTTCTGGTTTGGTGAACAATTCTTTACCACGCTGCAACCAGCATTTGCTTTCAGCCTGATCGGGACACTCGCCTATCTAGGTAGAATAAGTTTGAGTGATGATATAGGGCGATGGCGATTGTGGCTGCCGATCCTCATTACGCTGGTTCTAGGCACAAATTACTTCATTGTCTTTGAAGCATTTTATATTCATAATAGCATATTAGCAGCCGCATATCTCCTACCTGCGGTCGTTTTGCTGTGGCGCGCGCATGTTAAAGAGAATCATGCGGATCTGCATACTGGGATCTTCCTTCTGCTCGGTTTTGCATTCACACGAACCGAATCAGTCCTGTTCGGAGCCGTCTTTATCATACTTTGTTGGACGCAGAATGCTTTCGCACCCGTTATTTGGCGGCGGGTATTGCTACCCTACACAGTTGTCTTGCTGGGGTGGCATTTTTGGTTGCTTAAAATCATACCCTCAGAAAGTAATCTGATCCTATCAACTGAGCGGGTAATCTTGATGATAGGGGTACTTTGCACAACTTATGCTGCTACCTACCTGATAAACATAAAAACTGTACTCAGGCTAAAATTACCCACTCCCAATCAACTGCTCCTCATGGCGCTTGCTAGCAGCTTCGGATTAGCAATTGTGTTCAACGCACAGCACATGTTGAACAGTACTTTCCACAGTATCCGCAATCTCTTTAGTGAAGGATTCGAGTGGTGGGGCACGATCTGGTATTTTACTTTGGCGTTCTTGTTAATACTCCGTCCTAGAAGAAAAGCGCCCTACACACACTTGTTCACGCAAGGAATCATCGCCTTTTTTCTGCTGACTTGGCTGCTCGGTTCACAGCGCACACCCTACCGTATTGGATGGGGGGACTCGTCAAATCGCATGTACACCCACATATTGCCAATTACCGTATTCTACCTTCAGTTACGTATTGGACATTGGCTAAACGACTCTAAAGTAGCTTTCAGAAAGTCCTCGTGATCGGCCCTCGGTTGTTCGAATCAGATCATGCCAATCACTGCATTTCTCATGGTCTTAGTACAAGTAGTTGGGGCATTAAGCTCTCCACCACAATACTGTCCTTGTACGTGTGTCTTGAATACGTCTGACATTTTTTAGCATCTACTGCTAGTATTATAGACTTCAAAATCTTAATTTGGGGTGAGGTCAAACCCATATATAATCTCTCTGAGTTAACTTCAGAATTTGAAAACCATGACACTTTCTTCTAACCATCCTCCTATAAGCATAGTGATACCGGCATTTAATGAGGAAAAAGGGATTTGTAAAACTCTCGATGAATTGTGCTCGAATGATTTTCTTCGAGATGCCGAGATTATAGTTGTCAACGACGCCTCGACCGACAACACTGCTGATCTCGTCGCTCAATATGCCCACGTTCACTTGATCAATCATGCTGCAAATCGAGGGTACAACGGCGCTTTAATCACGGGAATGCGGCGCTCGAAAGGTCAGTACGTTATCTGGTATGATGCCGATGGACAGCATCGACCACAAGATCTTGCTGCCATTGCCCAAGCGCTCATCAGTGATAATCTGGATTACTGCATCGGTTACCGGGACAGCAACGGCTATGAAGAGCAATCACGCCGGTTAGGAAAACGAATTTTACGCCTCATCGTTCGGTTTGCAGCCGGACAACCGGTCAAGGACTTCAATTCAGGGCTGCGGGGTTTCCGGCGCGACCTGATCTTACGCTACCTGCACCTACTGCCCGATGGGTTCGGAGCATCTACGATGACAACCCTCATTATGATTGAACGCCATCACATCGGCTGCGAGATTCCCATCTCTGTGCGTGAACGGATCGGTACGAGTACGGTGAAGCCTCTCCGCGATGGTTTCCGCACAATGATGATCGTGCTACGCATTGTCTTGCTGTTCAAACCACTACAATTCTTTGGCGGAATCGGCTCAGTTCTGATACTTGTTGGTACAATCTACGGGCTGTTTGAAGCATTTTCTGTTCGCCAAGGGTTCCCCGTATTTGGAGCGCTGCTGATCATCCTGGGCGTCCAATCATTCTTCTTCGGTCTCCTCAATGATCAGATCAGCGCACAGCGACGCGAACGGTTCGACAAGTATGATTAGCTCAGCCCAAAGTGATCCTAGTTGTCGAATTTGCGGCGGAAACACCTTACCGCATTTGCTGAATGTGCGTGGCCATAACTTACACCGCTGTTCGAACTGTGGATTTGTCCAAGTAACCAATGCGCCGAGTGCGACGGAACTCGAGGCCATTTACCGGGAAGCCTACTTTGGTCATTCCAAGTATCAGGACCAAGCGACGCTCAGGGCTGAAAATCAGCGCCGTTTAGGGCTATTGCGCCAGTATGTCAGCGGCGGCGGACAGGTTCTGGAAGCAGGGTGCGGCGATGGAAGCTTCTTGTACGAAGCCAAACCGTACTACAAAGTGCAGGGTTTCGATCTCGCGCCAGCCGGGGTCAACCTCGCTCGCGCCAAGAACCCCGACATCGCCCAGCAGATTTGGGTCAGCCCGCTGGAAACCCTTGACTTGCCCAATGCCTACTTCGACGCGATCTGCCTGTGGGATGTCATTGAGCATATCTGGAATCCCCGCATGGTCGCCGACCACCTGCTCTGCGCTCTCAAACCCGGCGGCCTGTTGTTGTTATCGACTCCCAACATTGACACCGTCATAGCCCGCTTGATGGGCAAACGCTGGGCATTTTTGACACCGCCGGAGCATCTCAGTTTTTTCAGTCAGGCGAGCATCCACCAGCTCTTTGTCAACCAACTCCAAGCCGAGCTTGTCGCTTGGTCTTCGCGGGGAAAACGGGCAAACCTTGGCTTTATCCTGTACAAACTGCGGCGAGTTTTCCCACTGCTTCCGGCATTTATTCCGCGGCTGTTTGAAATACGACTTCTGGCGTCACTGGCAATCTACGTCCCAAGTGGCGATGTTCAGTACGTCGTCATACGAAAGAGGTGACTCTTTGTGCGGTATCTTCGGCTTGATCGCAAAACCCGACCCATCCTTTGAAATAACCCAGTTGCATACCTTAGTAAAGACACTGTTTACGCTGTCTGAATTTCGGCGCAAAGATTCAGCTGGACTAGTGTTGGTCGATGATGCGCAGATTCAGGTATTTAAGCGACCGCAGCGCGCGCGACATATGCTTCGTTCTGCACAATACAAAGCGTTTATCGAAGCCTATGAACGCCGCAACCACCATACCACCCAACCGGTAGTGGTGATGGGCCATGCCCGGATGGTTACGAATGGTCAGAAGGAATTTCATAGCAATAACCAACCTGTGATCAAGGATGGGTTGGTGTGTATTCACAACGGGATCATTGTCAACGATCAGGCGCTCTGGCTGCAGCATCCCACCTTGATACGGCAGTACGAAGTTGACACCGAAGTGCTGCTGGCGCTAATTCGGGAACACTTGCGTCAGGGGAAGTCAGTGACCGAGGCGCTCATCCAATCCATGCGGTTGACGCGCGGTGCAAATTCAGTCGCCTTGTTGTTGGACGACCGGGATGGTCTTGTGCTGGCGACGACGAATGGATCTCTGTATTTTGCTGCTGCCAATGACCAAAGCAAACTGCTATTCGCATCGGAAGAATACATTTTACGGCAGGCACTCCTCGCGCAGACCAGCGGCGTCTTCCAAAATGCGCCCGTGCAGCAAATTCAACCATGCACCGGCTACGTCGTGCGCTTCGACGATCTTGTACCGCAGCCTTTCTCATTAGGCGCGAACCAAATACCATTCGCCGAAGTACTGCCGCTGCGCTCAGCCCGGCGCATCGAGGATGTAATTCAGACGGATACACGCTTCGCGCTGAGCCAGACGCCTGAGAAGTCACTCACCCCACGCTACGAAGCCAACGACGATGTTGTCACGCGCGTGAACGCCGCGGTCACAGAGCTGCGGCGCTGTACCCGCTGCATCTTGCCCGAAACCTTTCCCTTCATCGAATTCGATGAGCACGGGGTATGCAATTACTGCCGTACCTATAAACCGATCCCGTTCAAGGGCGTTGACGCGCTGCGCGCCCTCGTCGCGCCGCACCGCAAGGCCAATGGCAGGCCTGAAGTGCTCGTTCCGTTTAGTGGCGGTCGGGATAGTTCATATGGCATTCACTACATCAAGAATGTCCTTGGCCTGATGCCGGTCGCTTATACCTATGACTGGGGTATGGTGACCGATCTCGCCCGGCGAAATATCAGCCGGATGTGTGGTCAATTAGGGATCGAACACATCTTGATTTCGGCGGACATCAAAACCAAACGTGAGAATGTACGCAAGAATGTGCTCGCTTGGTTGCGTCAGCCTACACTGGGGACTATTCCGTTGTTCATGGCCGGCGACAAGCAGTTCTTTTACTACTCCAACCTGCTGCGCAAACAAATGAACATTGGGATCACGCTCTACAGCATGAACCCCTTGGAACGCACCGATTTCAAGGTCGGGTTCTGCGGGATAAATGAGGTCGGGCGTAAGCAGGAAAAGCACTATGCGCTGGCCCTTCAGGATCGCCTGAAAATGATGAGTTACTATGGCTGGCAGTTCGTGACCAATCCGGCATATATCAACCGTTCTTTGGTCGATTCCTTCAGCGCATTCCTGTCCTACTATATGATTCAGAAGGATTACCACATCCTCTACGACTATCTGCGGTGGGACGAACCAACGGTGAACGCGACGCTACTTAACGAGTATGACTGGGAGACGTCGCCCGACACACCGTCGACCTGGCGCATCGGCGATGGTACGGCCGCGTTCTACAATTACATCTACTACACAGCGGCCGGCTTCAGCGAGAATGACACACTGCGGAGCAACCAAATCCGCGAGGGCATGCTCGACCGGGCGACGGCGTTCGAACTCGCCCACCGCGACAACCAACCCCGCTACGAGTCGATGCGCTGGTATGCCGAAACCATCGGTTTCGACTTCACAGCGGCAATCCGGACGATCAACGCCATGCCCAAACGTTATCCTTTCTCGTAGGTGCCCCGATGACTTACTCTCATGACGAACACAACCAACGCGCTTACTACAACCAGATCGCCGATACGTATGACGCGTATTACGCCAACCCCTACGCGCTCAAATATCGCTATGCGGTGTATGAGCGCGCGCTCAAGGGCATGGATTGGCACGGCAAGCACGTGCTTGACGCTATGTGCGGTGGCGGCATGGGGAGTGGCTATTTCGCTGACAAAGGGGCAACCGTCGCCGGCGTTGATATTTCTGATGAGCAGTGTCGGCTGTACGCACAGCGCTTTCCGGATCATGATGTGCGCTGCGAGTCGATTTTGCAGACAAGTTTCGCGCCCGCCTCATTCGACTTTATCGTGACCGATTCGCTCCATCATTTGCAGCCCAACGTTCCGGCGGCGCTGGAGGAAATGCTGCGCGTACTCAAACCCGGTGGCCATATCCTCGCCTACGAACCAAACGCCCGCTCGTTCATGGATGTCTTCCGCCGCTTATGGTATCGCACCGACCCGCGCTACTTCGAGGAAAATGAACAGTCTATCGATATTGATCGAGTGGTGGATCAGATGGGCGGACGGTTGGAACTCGTACAGGCACTCTATGGTGGGCGTTTAGCCTATCTGCTGGTACAAGAGGCCATGGTGCTGCGCGTGCCACCCCGCCTGATCCCGTTGTATGCGCCCCTGCTGATGCGAATTGAGTTCACGCTCGATCAGATTGGCATGGGACGCTTCCTGTCCGCCTGGGTAGTCGGGTTGCTGCGCAAGGCCTCGGGCTGATGCCACGGCGGGTCGGCCGGTTTACGGGTGATGTGCTGTGGAATGTGGGCAGTTTAGCGTTTTTAGCGTTGGGCGGGCTGCTGGTGAACGGATTGGTGGTCAGCCTCCGCGGAGTCGAAGCGCTGGGCGTCTTCAATCAGATCTACGCCTTCTACACCATCCTCTCGCAGATTGGCGTCGGTGGCGTGCAGTTTTCTGTCCTGAAGCATGTGTCGTATGTCCAGTCTGATCTGGACGTCGCCAGCGAAACGACGACGGTCGCCTTAATTCTGGTCTTTGCGCTCACGCTTCCCTTGTGCGGCTTGGGCGTGCTGGTGGCAGATCGCCTCGGTGTCTTGCTAGGCAGCGCCGATGTCGGGGTTGGTGTCGCTTACGTCATGCCGGGACTGATTTTCTACGCCGCCAACAAAGTCTTGATCAACACGTTGAATGGACTGCGGCGCATGCGCGTCTACGCGGTCTTTCGCGCGGCGCGGTTTGTGTTCATCCCGGCCTTTCTCATCGCCTTGATTGCGTTCGATGCCCCGTCAAATACACTCGCTGCCTCACTCACCCTCGCCGAATTGGCACTCTTCCTCTGGTTGGTCATTTACCTGTATACCCGGGTGGTACCGATCCGCATGCCAGCGCATTTTGCCGAGTACACTCGCGCTCATCTCTCTTATGGAGTGCGCGGCATGTTAAGTGGCAGTCTGATCGAATTGAACACACGTACCGACGTCCTGATCCTTGGCCTACTGCTACCTGATCGGGTTGTTGGCTACTATAGCTTTGCAGCGATTCTCGCCGAGGGGTTCGCCCAGATTCCGTTCGCCGTGCGCAACAATGTCGATCCGCTGATCGGCGATTATTTCGCCAAAGCTCAACCGGAACGCATCACCGATCTCGCGCGCCAAATTCGCCGCTATTTTGTTCCGGCGCTGGCTTTACTCGGGGTCGGCAGCATTCTAGCCTATCCGCTCGTCTATGCGCTGGCTGCCGGAAATGACGGCTTGACCGAAAGCTGGCTTGCCTATGCCCTCCTCGCCCTGATTCAGGTTGCGGTGGCTGCCTACAGCCCGATGCGTGGCTTGCTGCTGCAGGCCGGAATGCCAGGAACGTACACCCTGATTATGCTGGCGACCTTCGTCAGCAATGCCCTACTCAACTTTCTCCTTATCCCAGTCTACGGAATTGTCGGTTCCGCCACTGCGACCTCTATAAGCGTGGTCCTGGAAATCGCACTCATTGTTTTTACGTCCCGCCGCCATGGAGTACGGCTATGAAACTGACCATTCCACGCTTGATGCTCATCGCTGTGGGGGTTACTTCGCGTATCTGAGGGAGAAGCTACGTTTCACGCCGCCCGTCGATAGTCGTGATGGAGACCGCCGAGTATGGGAAACGCTGTGATTTGTGTACTTGGTGCTGACTCTGAAATTGAGTTCAACGATGGAATAGGCACCTCTCCGGCGATGCCTTGATGAGGTCGCGCAGCGTTAAAATAGGCAACGTATTCCTTGATCACACGATACAAGTGACGTTCATTGAAAATGATGACGTGATCCAAACATTCGCGGCGCACACTCCCTAGAAAGCGTTCACACACGGCGTTGGCTTTAGGAGCACGAATGGGAGTGCGCAGGACCTCAATTCCATTGGTAGCACGCTGAAACTCGGTACCGTATTTCCGGTCGTTATCGCGGATCAAGAACCAAGGACGTGTGTCGAAAGGCGTTGCTTCGCGCAATTGCTGCGCGACCCAGACGTCGGATGGATGGGATGTCACGGCAAAATGGACGACGCGCCGTGAATCGAGTTCAATGATGAAGAAGACAAACAGAGTCCGAAACCAGAGGTCATAGGTCTGAAGAAAATCGCACGCCCAGATGTCAGAAGCGTGATTCTTCAGAAAGCTGCCCCACGTCTGACCGGGGGTTCGAGGCGGTGGAGTAGGGCGAATCTGGCGCATGTATTTGGCGACGGTGCGTTTCGTGAGCCGCTAGCCCAGTTTCCGCAGTTCGTCGCGAATGCGTTTTGAACCCCACAAACGATTGTCGAGCGCCATGGAGTGGATGAGCGCGATGACGTGTTCAGGGACACGTGGTTGCGGCCTCCTGGCTTTGGACCTGTGACGCCAGAATAAGCGGAAGCCTTGGCGATGCCAACCGAGCAGCGTGTCTGGTTTGACGATGATCAGTGCCTCTCGCCACCATCGAAACCGACTTGCCAGCAAGACGAGGAGGGTGCGGTCGCGTGAGGTGAAGACGGGACGCTTGGTTTGACGTTGAAGCACAATCAGTTGTTGGCGTAGAAAGGCGTTTTCCGCGATCAGCTCGGATTTGCTGCGCGTGATGTCTGCAAGGGCACCGCCTATTAGATGGGGTTTGACAGGCTGTAAGCATTGCTTGACGGATCGCTCGAGTGCGATGAGAAGGCGAGTGAGCGCTTGGTAGATGGCTGAGCGTAGAGCTTGAAGTTGCATCGAGAATTCTCGTTGTTGCAGGGGTGTCGGTCATGAAGTGATTCATTTTAGCTTCGTTTGAAGTTGAATCTAGCCCAGATAGCTCAAGTAGCCCCCACAGTGGGCACGGTGAAAAAGGCACAGGTCCGGCGAACCAATTCACGATACCATTTGAGGACGGTTTCGGGCTGGAAGATGCGGATCACGTCGCGCAGTTCTTTGGCGTTCTGCCCAGTGATGCGTTTCAAACGGATGGTGAGCAATGCGAGGGTGAACTTCTCGGCGTGGGAAACGCGCAATGGTTTGTCCACCGTACGTTGGACGATCTCCAGTTGCCGTCGCAGCAGGAGATTCTGGCGGTCTTTAGTTTGGCCAGACTGGCGACGAAGCAGAACAAGTTCGAGCAGCAGCGAGAAAGAGTGAGCGATGAGGAACCAACGCACAGCACACTCCCACGAGTAATCCGGCAAGCAGCAGAAATCTTATCAGCGAGATGTTCGTCTATCGCGGGGCATTTCACGGCAAGAGGGAGTTTTTGGGGCTACGGGATCGACGACTGAGCAGAGGGACGCGCATGGCGACGGAAACGTTGATGTTCCATAAACCTTGCAGCACCGAGTTGGACTGACCCCGGCCGATGTCTTTCTCGGTCGGACAGCTCAGCGGCCGATGTTGCTGCAAGGTCAGTCAGAATTGCTTACATAATCCTTGAAGCACACGGCGCTGAGAAACAGCAGCACCAAGAGCTATTAGTCACTTCCTTGACTGTTTGAACGCCTGAGGACTCTTCAAGGGATTGTTGGGCGGGCGTCCATTCCAGAGGGCTCTGTATTCACTATTCGCGAGCTGGTTGAGCTGGACGGACTCTGTTAAGGCGAGTGCGTGTTTGAAACAGGCGCGGACACATAAGCCACACGCTGTACAGCGGGCCGCATCAAACCAGAGCGTCACCCGTCCCTCGGCATCCACATTTGAGGCGAGCGCTGCGGTCGGGCAGAACTGCGGGCACATCTGGCAGCCAATACATGCGTCAGACGCAATCAGCGCGCCCCAGTGACCTGCATAGGTTGGGACGCTGGTAGACGATTCGATCTGCGCTCGTTGCAGCGCATTGATCAACAAGGCGCGCCGGGTATTCACTCCCTGGGCGATGAGACTGTCCACCAGATCGGTTTGCTCTGGCACACGCAGAGTCTGTGGCTTGAGCAGGGCGCTGAAAAAGCCGCGCCGTGTGACGCCCGAATGTTGCGGTGGGCGCTGCGGTAACGGCGGCGGTGGCTCGTCAGTCCGCACCATCTCCAATTCGATTCCCAGGGGTTCGAGCAGTTGCTGGGCATCTCGGAACGACTCCTCTGCGCGCACCAGTCCGCCGACCAGCGCACAGCTCGCACAGCTCGCGGTGTACAACAACACCTTGCGGACGCCGTTCATTCCGAGCGCTACATAGAGTTCGGAGGGTAGTCCACAGGCACATGGGATGCGTACAGTGGCGGCAGGACTGCTGGTGACAGCGCGGCAGCTCAAAGCGAGGTGGCCCTCAGAGTCCATAGCTGAGCGGGCATCGTGCCAGATCTCCGCGAGGGTGCGCACGCCTTGCAGAGCGCCAACGGGACACGCGGCGCTGCACGCGCCACAGGAGAGGCAGGCGTTACCATCGATCACGGGTATTGGCGTCAAGGTGATTGCGTGTGTGGGGCAGACGGCGGCGCAGGATGCGCATTGTCCCGCCCGCTGATGTCGTTGATTCAGGCAGCGTGTGCCCGCGTAGGTGGGCGTGAAGTCGCCGATCTGCCCAATAGCGGCGATGACTTCGTTAATGACTGGGGTCATGGTGAACGTCCCGTGTCGGCTTTAGTAAATCGTTTCTCAGCGCATAGTCGACCAGATCGGCGCGTGTGTCGAGCGCGAGTTTCTGCATCACACGCCGGCGATACGTGTCGACGGTCTTGGGGCTGAGATAAAGGAGAGCGCCGATCTCCGCATTGGTGTGACCATGCGCAACCAGTTTCAAAATCTCGATTTCGCGCTCGGATAGGAGCGACTCTGGCGTGCGCACTGGACTGTCGTCAATCAATACGGCGACAGCTTCGGGACGCAAGAAAGAGTGTCCCCGATACACCAGCCGGATTGCGTCGAGCAGTTGATCATCGGCGACCGATTTGACCACATAACCATCTGCTCCCGCGTCGAGCGCGAGCCGCAGATAGTCGGCTTCCGGATGCATGGTCAGCACAACGATGCGCCAAGTCGCAGTCGGGTGTTGTTTTAACCGCCGGATGGCTTCGATGCCGTTCATATCGGGCAGCGAGATGTCCATGAGCACAATATCAGGTTTAAGTGCTTCCACTCCTGCAATCGCTTCTGTCCCGTTCTCAGCTTCCCCAATAACCGTAATGTCGGGTTCGTTATTGATCAGCAAACGAAGACCGGAGCGGACGACAATGTGATCTTCGGCAATGAATACGCGAATCATGGGCTTTCCTTCTGATAGACAGGCAAGGCAATGGTATATTGCGTGCCCGTCAGGGCGATGGGGGTAATCGCGTAACAGCCGCCCAACGCCGAGGCTCGCGCGCTGATGAGATCTTCGCGCCAGTCTGGTGCCCGGGTTACACCTTCTGCCTCGATCACTAGATAGGCAAATTCCTTGATGAAACGCAGACGTAAGCGCACTTCACTGACCGTTGGCTGCTGACGGAGATGTTCCAGTACTTCCTGTAAGCTCCGGAACAGCGCGATCTCGATGACTGCGTGCAGGCGCATGGGCAAGACTTCCGCGTCCAATGCCACCCGGACCTGCGTCGAATGCGCAAACTCCTGAATACACATTTCCACCGCCGGGACGAGTCCCTGACTGTCGAGGGCCGGCGGATACAGCGTGCGCTGCACGTGATCCAGATCGCGCAGTGCGCCAGTCACCAGCTCACGCATCTCTCCGATCAGTTCCAGAGAGGGGGTCTGATCGCAGCGCTTTTCAAGCACGCGCAGATTGAGTGCCAGGGCCGTCAGCGCCTGACCAACGTCCTCTTGTAAAGAATGGATCACCGCCCGACGCTCATCCTCCTGTGTGGCGAGGACATGTGTCAGTACCGACGACAGCACTTGAAGACGTTCATCCAATTGGTCGTGATCTGTCATGGCACCCATTCAAGCTCTCTACTATGACCAAGGTATCACTATTTCCCGGGGTAGGCTGTCAGAAAAAATCCGCGCAACCTTCAGAAAAATGCTGACTTCGGGCGGATCTCAGCGCAGCGGGCAGGTGAGGGTGACTGTTGTCCCATGACCCGGCGCGGAATCGATCGTCACCGTGCCGTGAATGAGCCGCGCTCGCTCGTGCATGCCGACCAGACCAAACGACGTCTCCTGATCGACCCTTGAGAGCTGGAAGCCCACGCCATCATCACGGATCTCGACCCGCAGTTGATCGTCGTTAGCAGTGATGATGATCCGGACTCTGCTCGCGTTGGCGTGGCGATGAACGTTGGTTAGCGCCTCACCGACTAAACGGCGCACTTGATGGCTAATCTGTGGCAGGACGTAGACCTCGCCGTGAGTCTCGACTTCGGGTTGGAGATCGGCACGGTCGGCAAAAGCGGCAATCTCAGGTTGGAGCGCCTCGACCAGATCACCGGCCGCACCACTGGGATTCGCTTCCCGCAGACCGCTGACGGCGTCCCGACCTTCCTGAATCGCGACCTTACCCAGTTGGCGCGCAGTCTCGACGAGCGGCAGCACTTCGTGCCAGTTACCTTGCTGCGCGTGATTGTGTAACACCCGGAGGTTGATGTTGAGCGAAATGAGGGTTTGCAGCAGCGTGTCGTGCATCTCGCAGGCAATCTGGCGGCGTTCGCATTCGGCTGTCAGCGTCCCCAGTTGTTCGTAAATTTGCGCATTGTCGATGGCGTGGGCGGCGCGATCCGCGAAAATCTCCTGAAGGCGCAGTTCCTGCTGTGTAAAAGTTTTCTCGGTGAGGAATATCGTCGCGAGTTTGCCAATGGCGATGTTGTTCACCCGGAGCGGTGTGCAATGGAGAGCTTTGACCTCTGGTACGCCCAGTTGTTGACATACCAGTTCAAGGGACATGTCGCGATGCCGCTGATCGACGACGATTTGCTCCAAATCATTTTGATCGTCGGCGATGAGAATCTGCGGGCAGGCACGGGCTGTGCCGGAACTGGCGCGCAAGTGCAGTCGGTCGCTCTCCCGCTGATACAGGACACAGAGATCCGCGCCGGAGAGCTGGCGTGCCAGTTCGACGGTGGCATTGAAGGCGGAAACCAGGTCAAGGGAAGCGTTCAGTTCGGCGAGGCAGTAGCTCAGTGTATTCAACTGCACAACGCGCTGAACCAGCTCCGTCCAGCGGTGGTGTGATTGCTGCTTAAGGGCGAGGTTGTAGCGGCTCGTACAATTTTCGATCCAGAGATCAAGCTGCTCATCGAGCCACAAGACCGTGTGGATGTCGCTGTCTGCTAAGGACTGACGGACCGCCGAACGCAGGGCAAGGAGCACCCGCATCAATTCGTTGAGCGATGGATGGCCTGTGAGTACGGCCATGAGGTGATGCATATCCCATGAGGTCGACTGACCCGATAGGCTGCGGTAGAGGCATTGGGTCGCCTCGTGGATCTGGGTTTCGAGGTGCGCGTGATCACAAGTGGGATAGCTGCCGGAAAGGGCAGAGAGCCAGCGAACCTCGATATGCTCACGCGGAGGTAAGGTGATCGATCGGCTCATTATGAAAAAATGGCCTCTATTGTCCGGCGCAGGGCAGCCGGAATTCGGCAAAATGCAATTTATATACTGTGAATCATAGGCGATCACACCTCATCTCGCCCGTGACGAATGTCAGACTTTTTCTGACACAAGTTACGCTCTCCGCTGACAGACAAGTGCACAAATTCACAATATAGTTTGAATAGTCGTGGAAGGCTTACGCGTTCCGGCGGCGTTCATAAAAATCGAAAATGCCCGTTTGCATCAGCAATGACGCGGAACGGGTTGGTTTAAAAGTATTACCCTTCAGGGAGAGAGGTTGTTTTTATGAGCATACATGAGGATACAAACCTGCTCAACCAACTCAATCAAGCTACCCTTAGCCGGCGGTCCTTCCTTCAGTGGTCGGCGGCGACGGGAGCAGCGGCCCTCCTGACCTCGAATGTCAACCTCGTCAACGGCTTGTATCCCTTGGAACAAGCGCTGGCGGCGGCGGGCGAGGTTCAGGTCATCCCCACCGGCTGTGCCCATAACTGCGGTGGACGGTGCGTTCTCAAAGCGCATGTTCAGGACGGCGTCATCATTCGGATCACATCGGACACAGATCGCCCCGATGATCCGATGGATCCGCAGCTGCGCGCGTGTGTCCGCGGTCGTTCCTATCGCCGTCGCGTCTATGCGCCGGATCGCCTTAAGTCGCCGCTGCGCCGCACCGGTCCGCGCGGTTCGGGCTTGTACGAGGAGATCAGTTGGGAAGAAGCCGTCGATACCGTCGCGGAGAACTTGATCCGTGTGAAGGAAACTTACGGCAACGCGGCAATCTACTCGCACTATGCAACTGGTGGTGGCTCAACTACCGCCGGGTCGGGGACGGCAGCCCGCCTGCTCGATCTGTTTGGTGGTCGCCTCGGCTACTACAACAACTACTCGTGGGCGTGCGTGCAAGTTGCGACGCCGACCGTGTACGGCACCCAGAACACCGGTCAAAGCCGTTTGGACTGGCTCAACAGCAAGCTCATCCTCATGTGGGGCTGGAACCCGGCTGAGATGATTGACGGCACGAACACGATGTACTTCGTCAAGCGTGCCCGGGAAGCTGGCGCCAAGACTATCGTCATCGACCCGCGTCACACCATGAGCGCCGTCGGCCTCGCCGACGAATGGATCCCCATCCGTCCCGGCACCGACACGGCAATGATGGCGGCAATGGCCTATGTCCTCATCACTGAGGGGCTGATTGACGAGAATTTCGTTAACACCTATGCGCTCGGCTACGACGCGGATCACATGCCCGCTGGGTACGAAAACGCTGAATCGTTCAAAGCCTACATTCTGGGCGAGAGCGACGGCGTGCCGAAGACCCCGGCGTGGGCGGAGGAATACACGGGCGTCCCGGCGGATACTATCGCGCGGATCGGTCGCGAATACGGCACCACCAAGCCCGCGATGCTCTACCAGGGGTACGGTATTCAGCGCCGCGCCTATGGTGAGCAGGTCGTGCGCATGGGCTGCGTGCTGCCCGCGCTGACCGGTAACATTGGCATCCCCGGTGGTTGGGCATCTGGTATCGCGTTTGCCATTGGTGGCGAATCAGCGCCGGGTGCAGGCTTCCCGTCCGTGGCGAATGCCGTACCCTATTCCGTTCCGAGCTATATGTACACTGACGCGATCCTGCGGGGCGCGGAAATGGGACGCGCGGACGGCGTACGTGGTTTGGCTGAGGGCGAAGAAACGCTCCCCACGAACATCAAGTTGGTTTACAACGCGGCGGGCAACTGCCTCGCGAACCAGCATGGCAACCTCAACCGGACGAAAGAAATTCTCGCGGACGAGTCGCTTGCGGAATTCATCGTCGTGCACGAGCAGTTCCTGACACCGTCGGCAAAATTCGCCGACATCATCCTCCCGGCGTGTACATTCATGGAAACGTTTGGCATGACGGGGAACTGGAAGTACGGCCCCAGCCGCGTGCTGCTGCCCAAGGTGATTGAACCGCTGTATGGCACGAAGAGCGATTACGCGATTGCGGCGATGATTGCGGAACGTTTGGGCATCTATGATGAGTACACCGAAGGCGGCAAGACCGAAGAAGACTGGTTCCGCCAGTGGATTCAGACGCTGACCACGGACAACGCCGCGATCTATGGCGACGCCGAAGCGTTTGAAACCCGTGGTTCGATGACGGTGCCGTACGCCGAGAATCCGCCGGTCGCGTTCGCCGACTTCATCGCCGATCCGGTCGCCAATCCGCTGACCACCCCGTCCGGTCTGGTGGAAATCTTCTCCCCCGCCCTCGCAGACATGAATAAACCCGACGAAATCCCCGCGATTCCGAAGTTCATCGTAGAGTGGGACAGCCCGTGGTCGCCCGAAGCGGAGAATTATCCACTGCAAGCGATTGGCAACCACTACATGCACCGCATTCACTCGACTCTCGACAACATCGACTGGCTGGAAGAAGCCTTCCCGCAGCGCGTGTTCATCAATCCCGCTGATGCGGCTGAGCGTGGCATTCAAGAAGGCGACATGGTGCGGATCTGGAACGATCGCGGTGCGATGATCATCCCGGCGCGCGTCACACCTCGGATCATGCCCGGTGTCGTGAACATTCCGCAGGGCGCTTGGTATACACCGGACGCCGACGGCGTTGATCGGCGTGGATGTGTGAACGTCCTGACCTCGGAACGCCCGTCGCCGTTAGCTCTCGGCAACACTCAGCAGACGATGATGGTGCAGGTCGAGAAGGTCTAGGAGATCGACAATGGCTCAATATGGTTTCTACGTAGACTTGAATGCCTGCATCGGATGCAAAGCCTGTCAGATGGCGTGCAAGGATCGTGCGGGCAATGAACCCGGGATGAACTGGCGACGTGTTCTCGAAGTGGGTGGTGGTGACTGGCAAAAAGTCGGTCAAGCATGGGTGCCGGATGTGTTTGCGTACTTCGTGCCGACCGCGTGCCATCATTGTAGCAACCCGCCGTGTCTGCCCGTTTGCCCGACCTCCGCAATTTCCAAAGACAGCAACGGGATCGTGAAGATCGACGTCGAGCAGTGCATTGGCTGCCATTACTGTGAGTGGGCGTGCCTGTGGGGCGCGCCGGTGTTCTACGAAGAGCAGGGCATCGTCAACAAGTGCGACTTCTGCAAAGACATCGTCGATGCGGGTGGGTCGCCAGCTTGTGTGGAAGCATGCCCCATGCGCGCAATGGAGTGGGGCGACGTGGAAGAACTCCGCGCGCGTCACCCGGAAGCAACGTTCCAAATCGTGCCCCTTGCCGACCCCCAAGACATTCAGCCGAATGCGCTGTACACGGCGAACACGGCAGCCGGAGACCGGGTCGGTGCGATCTTGAATCAGGAAGAGATTTGATCGCATGTCGAGGCTCTAGCTGGTGAAATTGGACGCCTCGCCCTGTCTGTCGTGACGACTCACAGGGCGAGGCGTCGTTTGGCTGTACCGGTTTGAATGATCTTTTTGTCAACTAGTTGCGGATGGAACACATTCCATGAACTACCCCGACAATGAGTGGTCCCTCATCATCTTTAACATCATCGGCGATTTATCGGTCGGCGCGTTCATCGCCCTCGGGCTGGCGCATCTCTATGCCGTCCGGAAGCACTCTGCGCAGCACGCCGATCTGCTGAGCACACGGGCGCTGTTGGTGATCGGTCCGCTGCTGCTGCTGGGGATGCTCGCCGTTTTCGGTCATGTTGGTAATCCCGAGCGCGTGTTCAACATGTTGAGCAACCTCGACACCTCGTGGTTGGCGCGTGAAGTCGCGGCTTACGGCGCGTTTCTGGTGTTCGGCGGCGCGTTCGCCATTTTGCAGGCTCTGACGCTGTTGTCACCGGAGCGTCAGCAGCAGATCAACCAGACGACGGGCGGTTTCTTGCCCAAGCTGCGCATCCTCCTCGCGTGGATCGCCGCGCTTATCGGCATCTTCTTCGTCCTGTCCGCGGCGATGATCTACTACGATCCGCGCCTCGCATCCCGACAGACGGGTTGGGCGCACATCTACACGCCGATTCTGTTCTTCGTCGATACCGGTTTGCTCGGCAGTCTGATGCTCGGCGTCGGTTTTGTCGCCAACTACCTGTGGCTGCGCGGACGCAAGCACATTGAACCCGCCTCCTTAGCGATCCAAGAATCGCTGCTGCGCGATGTCATCAAGGGGATCTCGTTCGCGTCGATCGCACTGGTCGGCGTGTTGTTCGTCGCTATCCCGATCTATCTCGTCTATCTGGCGGCGAACCCCAACCCACTCAATGCGCAAATTCTGCGCATGCTGCACACTGATTTCGCGGTGCATTGGTTCCTGCGGCTGTTCCTCGCGTTCACGGGCGCTGGGGTACTGGCGGTCTTTATCGCGTACCTGTCAGAACGTTCGCAGCGTCAGCGCTTACTCTATTTGCTGGTTGTCCTCGCCTTTGCGTGTGTCTTGGCGGGGGAGGTCATTGGGCGTTACCTGTTCTACGCACGCAATGCCATGCTGATGATCGGCGGGGTCTAGCCTGATGAACGAGCGACTCCTTATCTATCAGGCACGATTGAGCGTGTATGCGCTGTTGCAGCGGCTGTATCAGGATCCGCCACGCGCCGAGCTGCTGGAATGGCTGATGGCCGAACGCCCCTTCGCCAATTTTCCTATCCAGTTGGACGATGAGGTTCAGACCGACCTGAAGGGGATGGACAGCGCTCTCACTATGAATACTTTGGAGGATCTGCGTCTGGACTTCATGCAGCTCTTCATCGGTCCCGGACCGATGCTCGCGCCGCCGTGGGAGAGTGT
Organism: Candidatus Flexifilum breve; assembly: GCA_016717205.1. Classification (GTDB taxonomy): domain Bacteria; phylum Chloroflexota; class Anaerolineae; order Aggregatilineales; family Phototrophicaceae; genus Flexifilum; species Flexifilum breve. The sequence goes on along the minus strand of JADKGC010000001.1, from coordinate 722,161 downwards.
GTACCGGAACGAGGAACACCTGATCTTCGACCGGCATACGCTTGAAGTGCGTGAGTTCTACGCGCGGCACGGCATGGAATTCATTCGGATCAATCAAGCGCCCGAAGACTCGATCGCCATTGAACTGGAATTCATGAAGGTGCTGACCGAACGGGTGCTGCAAGCGTTGCAAATGGACGATCCCGAAGCGGAACGCATTTTGCTTGAAGAACAGCAGGCGTTTGTGCGCAAACATCTGCTGATTTGGACACCTGATTTCATCACAATGACCCAAACGCGCGCCGCAACCGCGTTTTACGCGGGCTTGGCGGGCGTGCTGCGCGGATTTTTGAACTGGGAACGACAAACTCTTGCGCTGCTGCTCGACAGCCTCACAGCTCAGGGCGCAGAAAGTGAACCTTTGAGGAGTTGTTCATGACACGACCGATGCAAGCACTCATGATCCTCATCAGCTTGCTGCTGATCCTCGCGGGGTGTGGCGGAGCGACGGAACCGACCGCTACACCGCTGCCGCCGACGGTCACATCCGCGCCGACGCGCACCCCCGCGCCAACCGTCGCGGTCACACCGACGCCCGCTATGGAAGCGATGACCCTCGAACAACTGCAGGAGCGGGAGGCAGCGATCGTCGCCGAACTGGCCATTGAACAGCGCCATATGGATGGCGCATCCGGCTTCGAAGGCGCGCAGGTGCAGGAGATTCTGGATCGACTCAACCGTGAGCTGCGGGAAGTGCGTGAGTTAATTGAAGCAGCTGGTAGCGCAGAAGCGACCGAGGCCGCGACCAGCGAGGCGGGCAGCTAGGGACTTCTCGCTCGGCTGCGTGAGGCTGATGATGGATATTGAAGTGCGACGACCGCCCGGGCTGCGCCTGTGGGCGGTATTATTGGGCTTGGCGCTGCTTGTGTACAGCAGCGCCGTCGTATTTGCTCAGGAGGGCGAGTATGCGAATCGGTCGCCCCACCTGTGCGGTAACTGCCACGAAGCTGAGTACGACCGTTGGGTGCGCTCCGATCATGGTCGCGCCTATGACGATGAGGTGTTTCAAGCTGCATGGGAGCGAGCGCGGCAAGCTGAGGCCTGCCTGAGCTGTCACAGCCCATCCTATGGTCCTGTGCCGGGTGCATGGGCCTTTGCGGGGGTAGGCTGCGGCGCATGTCATCGCACCATCGACGACACGCGCCGTGAAGGGGATGGGTATTACTATCATGGCACAATGAACGTGCTCAGTTCGGCAGCCGATTGTGCGGGGTGTCACGGCGCGGATCATGCGCTGACGTATCGCGAGTGGGAGCTAAGCGCCCATAACGGTCCGCGTGTGGTCGACTGTTTTGGCTGTCATGAGCCCCATTCTACCGGTATCAACGCAGTCGATGGCGCGACCCTATGCGGTAGCTGTCATCTGCAGGAAACGCCAACGACCAACCCGCATATGCATCAGGATGGTGGATGTACCGACTGCCATCCGGCCGCCGTCCATACGGATAACATCCACATGCAGGGCGCTGAACCCGCGGCCGATTGTATCGCCTGTCATATGGTGACCGAACCAGATCGCTACGGTCGCTACCTGTCAAATGCCGGTCATACCATGCAGGTCGAACTCGCTGCGTGTACGAATTGTCATGGTGATTTGCATGCTTTGCAGTCCGATACGCTTTCGCCGGGAGGCTGAGGTTGTCGAGATGCAAGTTTCCCATACACCGAACTCTCGGACTCGTTCGATTGAGTAACTGGTGTAAGGTGGAAAACCTTATCTGAGGGAAGATTCAGGCGACGTCGCGGTCATGAATGAGGAAACGCATGGACATTGTTGTATCCTCCAGTTGCCAGACAAGCGGCCGTGCCAGCTGAGTGACCCAGGCATTATCGGGGCTCGCGGTGCAACCGGCGAGATGGACACGACGCGAGCCAAGTTCGATGAAGAAGAGCACATACAGAGTCCGCAGATGGATGGTTTCAACGCTGCAGAAATCGCATGCCAGCATCTGCTCCCGATAGTGCTTTAGAAAGGGTATGCCACGAAGTCTTACCACGTTGAGGTGCAGGTGACAACCCATGACGACGGAGGATGTTTTTGACGGTCGTCGGATTAACTGTGAAGTCCAGCTTCAGTAATTCTCCATGGATCTTGTCGCACCCCATTCGTGGATTCTCATGGGCGATCCGGAGAATCAGTGCTTCGATGTCGCGATCAAGCCGTGGTCGTCCCCCTCGGTCCGGGTGCTGAAACGTCCACTTCCGGCGGACGAGTTCTCGATGCCATTTGAGCACGGTGTCGGGTTGGACGAGCACCAGTGCTTCGCGCACACGTTGCTGCCATTGCCGCGTCTGTCTCTGCAAACGAGTCACGAGGGCAACAATCATTAACTTTTCAGGACTCGAGAGATGCGGTTTGGTATTCGTTTTGCGCTCCAGCGCGCGGAGCTGCTGACGGAGCATGGCAATCTGCAGGTCTTTCTCATCAGGCGCTAGACGGATTGACGCAAACATATCAAAAATGAGCGAAGCAAAGCACAGTAGGAAGTGATAGACCATTTTGGCAGCGGTGTTATGCTTGAAATACCGGATAAAGGTAAAGAAGCATAGCATATTCTTCCCGCCCTTTAGAGGTCGTTGGCAGCGTCAGATGAAGTTTTTCCACCCCACAGGTAATAAAGCAAGCAGCAATCTTCGCAGCGAGATGTTCGTCTATCGCGGGTCATTTCACGGCAAGATGGACTTTTTGGGGGTTACGGACGGTTCGTCTACGGTAGGCTTTGTCGCTAGAATTGGCGAGAGTGACTCCATCGAGAAGTTAAGAGAGAGCCGCGCAATGTTCGCTTCGCGCTCAAACCGGCAGGGACAGATGATTTTGGGGGCGTTTGCCGCCCTGTTTGACGACACCGGACGCATCCTGTGTGCTCAACGTGGTTACGGCGCGCGCACTTGGACGACGCCCGGTGGCATGGTCGAAAGCGGCGAGTCGCCCGTCGATGCCGTGTGCCGCGAAGTTCTGGAAGAAACTGGTTGGGTCGTGCGCGTCGAGCACTTGATCGGCGTGTATTCGGTGCCAACCAAAAATGATCACGCCTTCTTCTTTCACGTGACGCCGCTTGAACGGAAACTCTGGTCGCCCAACGACGAAATTACGGCGGTGGAGTTTTTCCCCGCTGATGCACTACCCACGCCGATGAGTCAGCGCGCCACCGCGCGGATCCGTGATGCCTTCGCTGGGTATCGCGGAATGGTACGTACTTTCGACACGATGGATTAAGCCACAAACCGCATTTCAACCAAAGGACGAGGCATGAGGGTGTGGAAAAGGTCAGCTTTCGACCCCACCCCCGGCACCTCCCCGAATTCACGGAGGGAAGACAACAGTGCTCGTCAAACCAAGTTCGTTTTCGTAGGAACGCAATTATGCATTTTAAGAAAAGAAGACGGTGTTTGTAGGGACAAGGCCTGCCTTGTCCGTTCGCAGCGGACAGCGCCTGCGCTGTCCCTACTGTATCATTCCGTCCGCTGGTGTGAGTCAGAATTTGGGGAAGCTTTTTAATCTCCCTCATGCCTCTGTTTTGGTGGTTTGTGGTCCGCTCAATCCCACAGATCCGGGGTGAGGCGCAGCGCCTGGCTGTAGCGATCTTGGAAATCAGGGTGGGTGGTCAGCTCAACGTACACAATCCGACTGATCAGCTCCTGAGCCACCCGGCGCTGCTCCCGATTGAGGAGCAGGTGCTTGGCGCCAATCCCCGACGCATTGCCCACCTGCTGAATCCGGTCAAGCGGGAGCGGCGGGATGAGACCGATGGTCCGCGCGCTGATCGGATCGATATAGCTGCCAAAGGCCCCGGCGAGCACAAGCGTATCGATGTCCGTTTCGTCAATGCCTGCTAGTTCGCACAGCAGTTTGATGCCAGCCCGAATGGCGCCTTTCGCCATCTGAATTTCGCCGATGTCGGCGCGGTTCAGGCTGATCGCCTGCTGGTTGGCACTCTCCGCCGCACTGACGATTTCGACCCACCCGCGGTTGTCCGCACGTTGGACGAGCGGGTGCTGACGGTGCCATGCGCCGATGGGGGTGATGACGTCATGGTCACGCAGCACGGCCAGCGCATCGATCAAACCCGAACCGCAGAGGCCAATGGGCGGGGCGTTGCCAATCGTGTGCCAGCGTAGATGTTCATCCGCCCATGTTACCTTGTCAACCGCGCCGACGGCCGCCCGCATGCCGTATTCGATATGCGCACCCTCAAACGCTGGGCCCGAAGCGGCGGAGCAGCACCAGTGCTGGCCGTGCGCCGTTAAACTGATTTCCGTATTCGTGCCGATGTCGAGATAGAGCACGACGCCATCGCGATCCTCCGCCTGGCTGGCGATGAGCATAGCCACGTGATCCGCGCCGACAAACCCGGCGATACAGGGTGGGCTGTAGACGCTGGCGCCCGGCGCAAGCTTGAGGCCGAGATCGCGGGTTGGCGCGGTGAGCGCCGAGGTCACGGCGGGGACATAAGGCGCTAAGCCGAGATGATCGACGGGCAGCCCCCAGAACAGATGATGCATGGCCGTGTTGCCAACCGCGCACACCGCGACAAGCGCCGCAGCATTCACAGACGCTTCCGCGCACAAGACGCCAATGAGCCGATTGAGTTCCTGAATCAGCGTGTGCTGCAAGTGAGTTCCGCGCGTTGGGTCGCGCAAGACGAGCGCCAAGCGGGACATGACATCTTCGCCATAGGCGATCTGCGGATTGGTCGCGCCCGCGGCGGCGAGCGTTGCCCCGGTGATCAGATCGATGATGTAGGCGGCGAGTCCGGTGGTGCCGATGTCCACTGCGAAACCCAGAGGATGGGTAGCGGGTGGCAAAATTGCGAGAACTCGCTCTCGTTCGACGACGACCCGCACGCGCCAGTGCTGCTGACGGGCGAGGGCGGGCAGACCCGCCAGTACGGGCGCGTCGATCTGCCACTGGGCGGCTCGACTGCCCGCTAACCGCTCCCAGTCGCCGCGCAGATCATGGATCGATGGCGGAGTGGCTTCCAGATCGTAAATTTCAATTCCGATCTGTAACTGTTCCTTGATCTCGACCCCTTCGACTTGACTACGCTGGGCGACGATCAGGCTTTCGGGCGGAATATCGACCACAATGTCTTCCGTGCCCGCCAGCACTTCCACCTGACACGCAAGGCGCAGTCCGGTGTTGGTTTCGTGCGGATAGAGCACGTCGAGTTCGGTGTCGTTGAGCGGCGTGACGGCAGTTCCCTGCACGCGAACGCGGCAGTCACCGCACGTGCCGACCCCGCCGCACACCGAACTGAGGCCGATGCCTTCCTTACGGGCGATATCGAGCAGCGTGCCCCCCGGCTCGGCCGGTACGCGCCTGCCGAGCGGTTGGAAGACAAGGCTCCGCATCATGCGCTAGGCACCGGAAGAAGATACTGGTCGAGGCGCACCTTGTCGAGTTCAAGCGTGGGCACGACTTCAGCGATCAGCTCGACTTCATCTTCAGGCACGGCTTCCAACTGCGCCGATAACCGATCCAGCCATTTGGCCTCGGTGCGCGGCAGATGAATGTCGCCGTTCCCCTGTGCTCGGCGCAGAATTTCCAGCGCTTTCAGCCCGGCGGCGCGCGTTCGCAGGTAGGGCGTCCGCGCAGCGACAATCACTTGCGAGATTTCAATCACCACATCGGGACGCAGGATGTAGGCTTGCGGATCGAGGTTGGCGTCCGACGCGACGAAGCAGTCGCGGAGCATATGCGCGGCGGCGTCCCCTTGATCGGTCGCCACGTTCATCAAACGGGTGGAATAGAGGAGCTGCTCCACCGACACGACCGGAGCCATGCCACCCAGCAAGCGCACGTTCTGCACGGACTCGTTGCTCCACAGATCGGCTGTCGCTTTGGCGATGTTGCCAATCGGGGAGAGATGCGCGCACGCGGCTTCCGCGCCTTCCAGCGCGATCGGGCAGCCGGTGATCGCCTTGATGAAGGGACCTTCGTAGGCGCAGTCCTTGCTGGGGCCGACCGCGCCACGCTCATAGGCGATCAAGCTGCGGGGAACGGTCATGGCGCGGATGAGGGCGGCCAGTACGCGGGGGATGTTATGCCCTTCGGCGAGCACCATCGCCGTATTCGCGAAACCGCACGCGGAATCACCCGACGCGATAATGTCGTGCGCCTCGGCGATGCGGACGATGTGATCCCACAAAAATTCCATATCGCGGCAGGCGAGCACGCCGAGCGCAAAGGCAATCGTGGGCACGTCCGCGTTGAGGATGGCGTTGTCGTGAATTTCTTTGCCGCCCGTGGATTCGATGGCGAGCATGTCCGCGCCGTGCGTGGCGCTGCCGGCGAACGAGCGCAGCATATCCTCCCAGTACTTGCCTTCGCGCAGGAGCGGCGGACGCGCAAATTCCCGAATGTCATTTGGCGTCACGCGCAGACCGCTCACTAAACCCTTGGCGGCGAAGCGATCGAGCGCCCCGCGCAAAATCTGCACGATCTCGATGCCCCAGTCCGGCACGAGAGTCATATCGGGGAGCATCTCAAACTCGACGATCAAACCGGGGGCGTGCAGTTCCAGTGCCCGACTGCACACGGCGTTGATGATCTCTGTGTACTGCTCGCGGACTTTCGGCATCGTTTCGTGCGTGATCGCCATAGGCGGCAGCGTGAAGTTGAGTTCGGGATACACCGTTCCATTCCCGATCTCTAGGCCATTTTTCAAGCGCACCGGGTGGGGGCACTGACCGAAAATCAGGTCATCAGCGTGGGGGATCGCCAGCGTGTCGAAGGTTTTCATATCATCCTGCCTTGCCCAGCAGTTGCTGCGCCACGCGGACAGCCGAGGTGGCATCCGGGGCATAGCCATCAGCGCCGATCTCATCGGCGTAGCTCTGCGTGATCGGCGCACCGCCGATGAGTACGCGCACCTGATCGCGCACGTTTTCGGCCTTCAGCGCGTCGATGACGGTTTTCATGTTGGTCATGGTGGTGGTGAGCAGGGCGGACATGGCGACGATCTGCGCGCCGCCGCGGGCGGCCTCGACGAAGCGTTCCGCGGGCACGTCGATCCCCAAGTCCACGATTTCGAAGCCCGCGCCTTCCAGCATCATGATCACCAGCGATTTGCCGATGTCATGTAGATCGCCCTGCACCGTGCCGATGGCGATCTTACCCAGCGCCCGGACGCCTTGCGCCGCCAGCAGCGGCCGCAGAATCTTGAGCGCCGCTGTCATGGCGCGGGCGGCGATCAGCATTTCGGGCACGAAGTATTCACCTTCCTCAAACAAGCGCCCGACTTCCTGCATGCCCGAGATCAGGGCGTCATTCAAAATGCGGTTGGCGTCGAGTCCGGCGGCCAGCCCTTCCTCGACTTTCTGGACGGTCGCCTTGGCGTTGCCGTCAATGACTGCCTGTCGAATATCTTCAAGAAGCGCCATGCGATTTTGTCCTCTTATGAATGCGCTGCCGGAGCAGCACGAATAATGAGTTCATCATTTCCGCGGACGACCTGATGGTGGGGCGGCACAATCAGAAAATCAGCCTCGTCCCAGTGCCCGGTGATCAGCGCTTCGACCAGTCGGGGGTTACCCGGCAGCGTCTCAAACCGGAGCTGACGGCGCGCGGCCTTCGCCTCCGCCTGGCTGCGGTAAACATCGGCATCGGGTGCAGGCGTTTCGATGTAAACCAGCCGCTGATAATGCGCGGCCCACGCGCCCAACGCTTCCATCAGGTAGTCGGCGTTGTCCTGGCCATATTTTTCGACGTACTGTTCATACAGGCTGGCCGACGCGCCCAGAGTGACTTCATCGCCCTGTCGATTGCGTTCGAGGTAATCCTGACTGCACCAGTAAGTTCCCGGGTACGCGCTGATCTCTTGCTGGTAGCGCTGACGACTGCCGAGATAGAGCGTAATGCAGTCGTGGGCGCGGGGAATGACAAGCGGTGTTTCGCGGGCGCGCAGCCCCAATGTCCCATTTCCGCACAGCCCGTACACCAGCAGGATGGCATCCACTTCATCGGGCACGACCTCATCGATCTGCCGCTGAAGCTGCACCCGCAGCTGACTCGGCGTGTTGTGCAGCCCCTGATCCAGCAGGCGCACGGTGACAATGCTGCGGGCGAGGGCGGCAGCCGCATACACGGCGCGCGCCTGTGAACCGCACGTCAGCGCGAGATAATGCGCTTGCCGCCGCTCCCGATTCGTGTCCACACTTACGCCTCAGTGGTAGAAGCGCGCAGGGCAAGATCGTACATCGCCAGCACATTTTCAAGCGGTGTATCCGACTGGATGTGATGCGAACTGCACAGCACATAGCCACCGTCTTGACCCAGCACGCGAATCCGTTCGCTGACTTCATGGCGCACATCGTCCACGGTGCCTTTGGGCAGCGTCCGGATGATGTCAATGCCGCCGTGGAACACCAACTGGTCACCGAAATCGGCTTTCAGGCCGACAGGTTCCATGCCTTTAGCATCAGCTTGCACCGGATTGAGGACATCGACTCCCATGTCGATCAGGTCGGGCAGGAGCGGACGCAGCGCGCCGTCGCTGTGGTACATGACCGTTTTGTTGTACTGCTTGGCCACCTCGATGATCCGCTCGTGACATGGACGAATGAATTCGCCCCACATGCCCTTGGAGATGAGCAGCGACTTCTGGCTGGCGACATCATCGTAGAAATAGACGGCGTCGAGTTTATCCCCGGCTACCTCGAGTACGCGGCGCGTATTCTCGATATAAATGTCGGTGAGGCGCTCCATGATGTATTTGGGGATGTCCGGTTCCATCGCCATATCGGTCAGGAAGCTGGACATGCCGCGCAGCTGCCACGCGACCTCGAAAACCGAGCCGATGCGGAAGCGGATGTGATAGGGTTGTTCGCGGTTCAGGTGGTCGATGACGGCGGGCAGGGCGGCGTAATCCCACCAATCGGGATCAGGGAAGCGGTACGACTTCAGCTCGTCGACGGTGGTGGCAGCGGCCAGCGGGTAGCCACAGTTTTCCTCATACGCGCCGGTGGGGTTGCGCACGATGCGCATCTGCCGCCCGAAGATTTCGCGCATGGTGCCGTCGGGCAGCTTTTGACGCCACATGCGGCACGGGGTGGAGCGGCTGAGGACATCCCACCATTCAATGGTCGCGCCCGGCTCCAGCGCATCATCCGGCGGATTGCAGAACATATCGTAGGAGACGACGCGGCAGTCCACGTCGAGCAGGCGGAGGATGGCTTCGCGTTGGGGGTCGAAGTAATCCGAAGGCCCGACCGCGGTGGCATTCGGCTGGAAATGCGCCAGCAGCTTCGCCCACACCTCATTGGTCGCCAGAAAATCGACCGGGCAGCGATCGGGCTGCTGGTGGCTGAAGGCAGTCAATACGCGGTCTCGGGGAGTCAGTGATTTCGGCATCAGGCTTATGTCCTTTCTATATCGGATTATAGAGGTATATAGACCTCTGTATACAGTGTCAAACGTCACATTTTGGGCTAAGTGAACGGGCTTGATTCATCTAAATGTATATAGACATCTGTGTACATCGCTGCTATACTGCTGCTCGTCAAACGAACACTTTTCAAGAGGAAGACCACCATGCTCAATGAGCCTACTACGATTAGTCGGCAGGACTTAGCTGCCAAACTCCAATCGACCCTGGTGCGCCCGGACGCGACCCGGGCACAACTAATTGAGCACATTGAAGCGTGCGCGGTTCACAGCTTCAACGCAGCGATGATCCCGATGGCGTATGTTCCACTGGCCCGTGAGATTCTGCGCGGTACGACGGTCAAGGTGGCGACGACGATCTGCTTTGGCACGGGCAACGAGACCGTGTTCGCCAAAATTGCCCTGCTGCGCGAATGTCTCGCCCTGGGCGCAGACGAGGTCGACTATGAACCGCATATGAGCTTGTTCCTCTCCGGCGAGTTGGCGGCATTTCAGGAGGAAAGCGCGCTGCTGGTGCAGGCGGCGGGCAGCCTGACGCTCAAGGCGATGCTGGAACTCGGCTACATCGAGTCGCGCCAGGGCAAAATTCAGGCCGCGCAGCTGCTGGAACAAGCGGGCGTCCCTTGGATCAAGAACTCCAGCGGTGGCGGACATCGACCCGGACACGCCACCCCGGAAGATATTCAACTGCTGCGCCAGAACCTGCGCCCGGAGACGCATGTCAAGGCGTCTGGCGGCATTCGCAAGCTGGAACAGGTGATCGCCCTGATTGATGCGGGCGCTGAACTGCTCGGTACGAGCAACGCCGTCGGTATCCTTGACGGCTACGCTGACGATCAAACCGGCTACTAGACTAGGCGCTGAGATCGGCGAGCTTTTTCTCGGCGAACTGCTTGGCGCGCTCGTAGTCCCCACCGAATAATGCCTGTATGCTCTGCAAATAGGCGGGTGTTGTGATGCTGGGGACGAGCGCCTTAGGCAGCTGCTGGCGCAGTTCGAACGTCTTGCTCAACACGCGCACCAGCAGCCCGCTGACCTCGTGGTAACGCGCCCGCTCAACCGCACTCTGACTCAGCAATCGCGTGGCGGTAGTCTGCGCTGCGTTGGCGATCTGATCCAGCATCGCCGCTCCGCGCTCGGCGCTGGCCGTACCGCGCGGGTCGGCCCCGAGCACCCCATCCAAGCGGACATCTCCCGGCACCGCATCCAGCCTCACAAGATCGGGCTGCAGCGCTTGCAGCAGCGAGGTCTCGCCCGTACCCGCGTGATCGCCTGTATAGCTGGTACTGATTAGGTCGTAGGTCGTGATCGGCAGGATCGTGACGGGCGAACGGCTCATCACGGTATGAGCAGCGCGCTTGAGGACTAACGTCTGCTCGATACCGAAATGCCCGGTAAACGCGACGATCACGCGGAAGCCCATTTCCGCGAACTGCTCGAACACGGCGACCAGCAGCGGTTCAATCACGCTGATCGGCAGTTTGAGCGTGTAGGGGTAGGGCACGCCGCCCGCCGCCCAGTAGGAGACGGGCGCGAGCACCGCGTCCAGACGGTCGGCAATGCGTTCGCCGACGGCCTGCGCGACCATGCCATCCAGCCCAAGCGGTAAATGGTGACTGTGCCATTCCAACGTGCCGAACGACAGTACGAGCACGGGTGCCGACTTCAGCCGCGCCTCGATCTCGTTAGGGAACAAGCGTTCAAAGTGATAGATTGTCATGCTTGCGCCTCAAATTCGATGATCGGACGAATGCCGCGATCCTGATCCAGCGTCGCGAAGACTTCCGGCACGTCGCTCAGTCGCACCGAGGTGGTGTGCATTTCATCGAGATGCAGCCGACCGTCGCTGTACCAGTCGGCGAACAGCGGCAGATCAATCTGCGGGCGGATGTTGCCGTAGATGCAGCCCATGATCTGCTGCTGCTGGCTCATAAAGCGCCGGGGGTGAAACGGCAGCGTCGCATCGCGCGCCGCCGCGCCCACGAGAATCAGCGTGCCGCCCCGCGCCAGCATATCGATGCCGCTCAGCATCAACGCCGGAACGCCGACCGCTTCAAACACATGATCCACGCCGCGCCCGGCGGTGAGTTTGCGCACTGCCGCAGCGAGATCGGGTTGGCCGCCGGGGAGGGTCTGCGTTGCACCGTACTGGCGCGCCAATTCCAGCCGCGACTCATCCAAATCGATCACGATGATCGCGCCCGCATTAGCGAGGCGTGCCCCTTGCACAATGTTGAGCCCGATGCCCCCCGCGCCGATGATGACCACACTGTCGCCGGGATGAATGTGCGCGGTATGCAGCGCTGCGCCGACTCCGGTCGCGACCGCACAGCCGAGCATCGCCGCTTTCGTCAGCGGCATATCCTTGCGGATAGGCACCGCGCCGCCCGCGGGGACGACGACGAGCGGGCAGAAGGTTCCCGCGTTCAACATCACGGCGATGGGACTGTCGCCCTGAAACACACGCGGAACGGCCGTCCCTTGAATGTTCTCGCACAGGTCTGACCGCCCGCTCAGGCAGTGACGGCACTGATTGCATTTCGGCTGCCAGTTGATGACCACATGGTCGCCGGGACGAACGTGCGTCACGCCTGCGCCGACCTGTTCCACGATGCCCGCGCCTTCATGTCCCAGTACGACGGGAGTTACACGCGCATCACGCATATAGCTGATGTCGGTGTGGCAGATACCGCTGGCGACCATGCGCACGAGGACCTCGCCGCGTTCAGGCGGGGCAACGCGCACCGTTTCCAAGGTGGGCAGCGCGCCCAGCTGCCCTAACACCACCGCCGGAACGGAATATCCGCTCATTTACCTAGTTTCTTGGCGTAGTATTCCGGCGCGACGACCCCCGGCTTGCTGAACCACTTCGGCACATCGACGCCCGAATAGAGCAGAATGTTGCCCCACGGATCGAAGGCTCCCGTGCGCACGATCACTTTGGCTTTGGCCGCCATTTCGCCGAGGATGGTCGCGTGCGGGATCATCTCATGGTCGGCATCGGGGAACAGCCGCTTCACTTTTTCGAGCAGCGGTTGGTTGTTGGTCGACAGGTTATCCGCATAAGCGACTTTTTCGGCGATGAAGGCGTCTGAGACGGCTGTCAGCACCGTTTCGAGATCCGGCACATCCTGGACGATGGCCAGGTCGATGCGCCAGGCCGACGACGGGATCGGGAAGCCGGCATCGCACACGATCATCAGATCGCCATGCCCCATAGAGGCAATCGCATGTGCTAGTTCGGAATTCAACAATTTACCGCGATTCATGAAAGATTCTCCTCAGTGCTAAGGTCATTGATTGGGAAAGACTGGTTAAGCTAACAGTTGCTCGACGGCGGCCCGGTGCGCCAACGACGGAATCACGCCGAGCCGGGTACAGGCCAGCGCGCCGCACGCTGCGCCAAAGCGGACGGCTTCGACCAGCGGTTGGCCTTCGCCGAGCGCCACCGCCAGACCGGAGTTGAACGCATCGCCCGCGCCCGTCGTATCGACCACATCCACTTGGAAGGCGGGCACGAACTGGTCGAGCGTATCGGTCAGAACCAGCACGCCTTCGGCGCCCATTGTGACGATCACATTCTTCACACCCAGCCCCCGCAGTTGCGTGGCGAGCGTGCGTGTGGGCGTGGGGTCATCCGGCGGCAGGCCGAGCAGGATGCGCAGTTCACTTTCATTGGGCGTCAGGTAATCGATGTAGGGGAAAACGCTCGGCGGCAGTTCGGCGGCGGGCGCAGGATTGAGGATCGTGAGCGCGCCATGCTTTTTGCCGAGTTCCATGCCGCGAATGGCTGCCGCGACGGGAATCTCGAGCACCGCCATGACGATGTCACTCTTGGCGATCTGCGCTTCCGCCGTATCGACGTAGGCGGCATCCATCAGGTTATTCGCGCCCATGTCAAGGATGATGAAATTCTCGCCCTGGGGGTTGAGAATGATGAACCCGACCCCAGTCGGGCGCTGCGTCGTCTTGAGCAAATAGGTCGTATCGACGCCTTCTGCCGCATACAGATCGGTGGCGATTTCGGCCAGCTTATCATCGCCAATGATCCCGACCAGCGACGAAGATGCGCCCAAACGGGACGTAGCGACGGCTTGGTTCGAACCTTTGCCGCCCGGTCCCATATCGAAGTCGCTGCCGATCAGGGTTTGACCGAAAATCGGCATGACGGGCGTACGCAGGGTCAACCCGACTGCGAAACTGCCCACAACGGTAATGATAGGAGAGGTCATAGAGTCACCGCCTTGGTTCCGTTCGGCAGGGTTTGCCCCATCGCGCACGCGAGGATTGCTGGTTCGGTGGCTTCACTGCCGCTGAATTCGCCGTTAATTTGCCCTTGAAACATGACGAGGATGCGGTCACACTGCCCGATTAATTCGGGAAGTTCGGACGAGACGATCACAATCGTGACCGATTGGGCTGCCAGGTCCTGCATGATGCTGTAAATTTCGCTCTTTGCGCCCACATCGATACCGCGGGTGGGTTCGTGCAGGATCAAGATCGCAGGCTGTGTCGCCAGGCCGCGGGCGAGGACGACTTTTTGCTGATTGCCGCCGCTCAGGGTACGCAGCTTTTGCTGATGACTGCTGATGCGCGTATCAAACTGTTTGACATAATGCGCACTGGTTTGACGAATTTGATCCGATCTGAGAAAGCTCAGCCGGCTGATCCGTTCGAGTGACGCTGCGACCGTATTGTTTTCTACGCTCATCGTCAAGAACGCGCCGGAGCCGCGTCGATCGGCTGGGATGAGCGCCATGCCGTTCTGAATGGCGTCGGTCGGTGAACCGGGCTTGACCGTGTTCCCCTGCACGCGAATCTGCCCACTGCGCGGGGAGAGCCCGAAGATCGCCGATACGAGTTCATCTTTGCCGGAGTCCGGCAATCCGGCAAACCCGATGATCTCGCCTTTTCCGACCCGGAAGGATACATCTTTCAGCGCGGGCAGACTCGACACCTGCTCGACTTCCAGCGCAATTTCGCGGGTTGGCGCGGTTTCACTCGTGCGTCTGCGGAAATGATCAACGGCATGACCGACCATCTGGTTGATGATCTTGTCCAGGGTGACGCTTTCATCATTCACCATCGTGCTGATGTAGCGTCCATCGCGCATGACCGAGATCCGGTCGGCGATCTGGAGCACCTCTTCCAGCCGATGCGAGACGTAAATGATCGTGACACCCTTGCTTTTCAACTGCTCAATGACTTCAAAGAGATGCGCGGTTTCCTCGTTGGTCAAGGCGGAATTCGGCTCGTCCAGTATCAGCACGCGCACCTGCTGCGAGATGGCGCGCGCGATTTCGACGAGCTGCTGCTGAGCAACGGACAGCTTGCCGACTTTCGCCTTCGGGTTGATGTGCTCCATGCCGAGACGCGCCAGCGCGGCGCGGGCAGTTTCCTGCATGCGCCCCCGGCGCGCCAACGAGAGCGCCGATTGGTTGGCGGCAGTGGTGAGCATGATGTTTTCCGCCACGCTGAGGTTCATGCACAGAGCGAGTTCCTGATATACCACCTTGATCCCCGCCTGCTGACTCACGGCGGGGGAGGCGAGCGTGAGCGGTTGGCCCTCCAGCAGAATTTCGCCTTTGTCCGGCTGAAGATCGCCCGCGAGGATATTCATCAGGGTGCTTTTGCCCGCGCCATTTTCGCCTAAAACGGCATGGATTTCGCCGGGCAGAAAGCTCATGCTGACATCATTCAGCGCCAGCACGCCGGGGAACTGCTTGGAGATATGATGGAGCTCAATAATCGGTACGGGTTGAGACATAAGCGGGTCTTTCGCTTTCGCAATCAGGCGTATATTCGAGAAAGGCGTTTCAGGAGATCGCCCATGCGGACGACCTCCTGAAAGCGCGGTGTGCGGTGATTCCGCGCCGCACACCGACCGAATTACTGCCGTTTACGACCCGGCGACTTCGCCGATGTTCTCCTGCGTGTAGATGCCGACGCCGGTATCGAGGTTGCTGATGGTCTCGCCGTTCAGGAACTGGACGAGCAGGTTGACCGCTTCGAAGCCCTGACGTTCCGGAGCCTGATCGATAGTGGCCTGCACCGCGCCGTCGATGACCAACTGCACGGTGTCATCGAGGAGGTCAAAGCCGACGACCTTGACGGTGCCGACGGCGGCATTGCGGGTGACCCATTCGCCAGCGGCGGGGGTGGAGCAGCATTCGAGCGAGAGGATGCCGGTCACGTCGGGGTTCGCGAGCATGGCGTTTTCAATGGCCGCGTAGATTTCCTGCGGGTCGGTGCCGGTGTTGACGGTCTGAACGATTTCGATGCCGGGGAAGGCGGCGAGCGCTTCGCGCGCGCCGGTCTCGCGGTCAATCGACCACTGAGCGGCGGCGTCCAGCGTGGTGATGATGACCTTGCCTTCACCGCCGAGAACGTCGCCCATCAACTGACCGGCTTCGCGACCGGACTGAACGAGGTCTTGGCCAGCGAACACGAGGCGCGCGCTGTCGGGATTGTCCGTGTTGAAGGTGATGACGGGGATGCCCGCTTCGGTGACCCGGTCAATCAGCGGCGCGAGCGCGTCGGTGCTGACGGACGAAATCGCTAGCCCGTCCATCTGGTCGAGCAGCGTTTCAATTTCGCTGATCTGTCCATCTGCATCTGCGCCGACCGGGCCGATGAACTGCGCATTCACGCCCAATTCTGCAATGGCGCGTTCCACGCCCGCCCGGATGAACGGCGCGAATTCGTTGGAGACATCGTGATACGACACGTAGATGTTCAGCGGTTCGCCCGCCGCAATCTTCGCCTGAATGCGTTCGGCCAGCGCGAAGTCCGCCACATTGACGCCTTCCGTGGGTTCCGCCGTCGGGTTGAGGACTTCGTTGATGTTCTCCTGCGTGTAGATGCCGACGCCGGTATCCAGGTTGCTGATGGTCTCGCCGTTCAGGAACTGGACGAGCAGGTTGACCGCTTCGAAGCCCTGACGTTCCGGAGCCTGATCGATGGTGGCCTGCACCGCGCCGTCGATCACCAACTGGATGGTGTCATCGAGCAGGTCAAAGCCGACGACCTTGACGGTGCCGACCGCGGCATTGCGGGTGACCCATTCGCCAGCGGCGGGGGTGGAGCAGCATTCGAGCGAGAGGATGCCGGTCACGTCGGGGTTCGCGAGCATGGCGTTTTCAATGGCCGCGTAGATTTCCTGCGGGTCGGTGCCGGTGTTGACGGTCTGGACGATTTCGATGCCGGGGAAGGCGGCGAGCGCTTCGCGCGCGCCGGTCTCGCGGTCAATCGACCACTGAGCGGCAGCGTCGAGCGTGGTGATGATGACCTTGCCTTCACCGCCGAGAACGTCGCCCATCAACTGACCGGCTTCGCGACCGGACTGAACGAGGTCTTGGCCAGCGAACACGAGGCGCGCGCTGTCGGGATTGTCCGTGTTGAAGGTGATGACGGGGATGCCCGCTTCGACGACGCGGTCGATGAGGGGGGCCAAGGCGTCGGTGCTGACGGACGAAATCGCCAGGCCGTCCATCTGGTCCATCAGCGTTTCAATTTCGCTGATCTGTGCGTCCGCATCCGCGCCCACCGGGCCGATGAACTGCGCATTCACGCCCAATTCTGCAATGGCGCGTTCCACGCCCGCCCGGATGAACGGCGCGAATTCGTTGGAGACATCGTGATACGACACGTAGATGTTCAGCGGTTCGCCCGCCGCAATCTTCGCCTGAATGCGTTCGGCCAGCGCGAAGTCCGCCACATTGACGCCTTCATCCTGAGCGGATACGACTGCTACAAATGGTAGAAGCATGAACAAGCACAATAGGACAGAGAACAACTTTCTGAGATTCATTTGAAATACTCCTCATGAATGCACTTAACTTAATGCGCAAATCAAACGGAAGGTGTCCAGAGTTTCCGTAGAACTGCCAAAGGGTGGCAAAGTTATTTATGCCGCGCGGCGGGTGGCGGTCCATTTATCGATGGCCACCGCGATGATGATCACCAGGCCGATGATGAGTTCCTGCGCGAACGGCGAAATGCCCAGCAGCACCAACCCGTTGCGCAGCACGCCGATGATCAACACGCCGAGGATGGTGCCCGGGATGGTGCCCTCACCGCCGGAGAGCGATGCGCCCCCGACAATGGTGGCTGCGATCACATCCAGTTCCAACCCCAAGCCCGTACGACCGGCTTGACCGCTCGGCAAGAACGCCATACTCAAGATGCCGGCCAGCCCGGCGAGGGTCCCCATAATGATGAACGACCACACCTTGACGCTGAAGACGCGGATACCTGAGACGCGCGCGGCTTTTTGCCCGCCGCCCACCGCGTAGACGCGGAAGCCGAAGGTCGTCAGCGAGAGCACGATAGCGCCGAGAATCGCGATGATGATGAAGAACACGAGCTGCATGGGGATTTGACCGAACAGGTAGCCCTGTCCGATGAACTCGAACTGTTCGAGCACATCCGGCAGGACGCCCTGACGGATATTGACGGTCACCGGCTGCCCATCGGTGATGAGCAGAGCGGCACCGCGAACAATGCTCAGCATGCCTAAGGTGGTGATGAACGAAGGAAGTTTGCCGTAGGTGGACAGCGCGCCGTTGAGCACGCCAATCCCGACGCCGATCAGTAAGCCAACTGCAATGGCGGGGAGCATCGTCCACTGCTGAATGAGCAGCATCCCCGTCACCAGCCCAGCGAGGGCGTAAGTCGACCCGACGGAGAGATCAACCTCGCCGGAGATCAAGACGAAGGTCATGCCGACCGCCATAATGCCGATCAGTGACACCTGTCGCCCGATATTGAGCAGGTTACGCGTGCTCAGAAAAGCTTCGGATGTGAGCGCTAAAAATACGCACATCAGGATTAAAGCGATGAAAACGCCAGCTTCGCGGGCAGCAAACAGGTTGCGAAGACGCCACCCGGTGTGTGGAGCAGGCGTACTACGAGAATTTGAAGCTTCCATAACAGATTTATTCCTTATTTGTTGAGCGTTTGGCCGAGGATGAGCCCCGGCTTGCTCACACCAACGTCAAACGGTGGTTCGCTTTGGCAACCATCGCCTCTGTCACAGCATAGATCGCTTGTCTGTCCGTTTCGACAGCTTCCGCAACGACCTGCTCGACCAGCTGATCGCAGCGGTTATGCAGTGTTTCCCGATCAGGCAGTGACGGGAATTTTTCGCGCAGGGCGGCCAACCACTTGCTGCCGTAATGCGCGTGGATCGTCTCATCCGCCCAGTCGAATTCCATGTCGTGCTGACTCACATCGTCGTGATAACTGGCGAAAGCCGCCGCCCGGTCGTGCTTCTTGCCAATATTCTTGGTTTCAAAGTAATGCAGCATCCCGAGCCGGATAATGGGGTCTTGCCCGCGGGCTGCATCATAAATATAGGTGCCGAGCGGCAGTTCCTTGGGCTGAAAACCCCAGCCGATGAGGCGAGCATAACCCATTTGCGTGTGCCGCGCTTCGTCGTACGTCCACCGCGCTGCATCGACCACGAATTCCCAATCGAGCGCATCGGCGAAGAAATAGAGAATCGCGCCCCCGGTTTCCACCGCCCAGACTTCATTCAGGTGGCTGACCGCACTGCGCAGTTGGAGCATCATGCCGTCGCCATACGGGAAACTGCTGTCGATGACGTTGGGCCAGTAGTAGCGCACCTGCGCGAACCGGGCATCGCGCGCGGGGATTTCGGCAAACTGGAACGACTTCCGCAGCGGTGTCACCATGTCATGTTCCACGGCGCGCGGCGCATCTAACCCCAACCCGACGGCGTCCAATTGGCGGCGCAGGGCGTTGACCCAGGCATGAGCTTCGTCGATTTCGGCTGGTGCGGCTTGCTGCAGGGACGCTGAAGCAAACTGCTCAAGCTGCTGGATCTGGCGCTGCTTATCGGCAACAGCCGTGCGTAGAAAGTGCACCGTTGGACCATCCGCGATGGTGTCCGCCATACCGAGATAGGCTTGATAAGCAGTGAGGAGGGCGGGCTTGTAAACACGCGCCAAAGCGAGCAGGAAAGCCGCCCCGCTGGGGGCATCTTTGGCGGCTTCGAATAGGCTGACCACGGGAGCATCGTCGGCAATTTCGAGCAGGCGGCTGGGGTAACGCAGCTCAAACACGCGGGTCCGCAGGGCGTCGGCAACCAGCGCATCTTCCCAGAACATCCGCGGGAGTTCGATTTTGATTTCGAGCGGGGCTAACCCGGCAATCCAGCCAGCTTGAGCAATAATCAAAGCGCGTTCACAAAAGAAAAATCGTTTTAGTATTTGCGCTGTATCCATCCGCATGTAGCGGCCGCGCTCATGGTTGCCGGGCAAAAATTCCGTTTGCTGCATGTGTCAGTTCCTTTTTCATAATGCCAAAACTACGGGGCTAAACCCGTATCTCCGATTGCACCAGATCGGGCACACCATTGAGCAAGTTAAGTGATTCGCCCCGCAGTACGTTTGCTGACAGCCGGAAACTATCGCCCCGAATCCAGATGTCGGAGGCTTCGATGGGCACATCGTTGTTCGAATACGTGATCTGTTTGGCGTACATCACCGGGCTGCCAACGCTGATGTTCAGCGCCGCGGCCACTTGCGCATCTGCCGTGCAAGCTTCAAAGTAGCGCTGAGCCCATGCGATCTTGAGGCCGTAATCATGTTCCATCACGTCGAACAGGCGGCGTGTAGAGAAATCTTTCTGCTCAATTTGTGGGAAGTTGGCGGTCGGCACGTAGTTCGCGAAGTAAATAATGGGTTTGTTTTCGACGTGCCGCACACGCTGGAGCCACAAAATCGGCGCGTCCAAGTCAAGGTGGAAGAGTGCGGCGAGATCCTCGTCGGCGGGGATGACCTGCTGCTGGAGGGTCGTGGTGGTGTAGGCGATGTTCTGCTGAATGAGGGCTTCAGAAAAGGTCATCAGGCTTTCCGCCAGCGGCTGCTCGACCTTTTTGTGCGTGACGAAGGTCCCTTTGCCGTGGATGCGGATGAGCAGACCTTCTTCCATCAGCGACTTGATGGCATTACGCAAGGTGCCCCGATTAACGTTGAGCGCTTGGGCAAGATCATCTTCCGCTTGAAGCTGATAGTGTTCGCCCCACGTCCCATTGAGAATATTGCCGCGCATCCAGTCCTTGATCTGCTGATAGATTGGAATTGGACTATATCGATCAATTTGAGGCAGCATAGAGGCACCACACATCTCTATATGTCTGTATACATCGTTGTACATTTGAGAGTAGCGCCGATCTTCCCGAATGTCAAGAAGATCGGCGCTGCGGCAGCGGGAGCCTTATGGGGTGTTAAGCGCCTGGACGATGGCGCGAATGTGCTGGGGATTACTTCCGCAGCAGGTGCCGATGATGCGCGCGCCAAGATCGCGCACGCGGAGCGCATACTCGGCCATCACTTCGGGTGTGGCGTCGTAGACGGGGCCTGCGTCCGTCATGCGCGGCAGGCCGGCGTTGGCTTTGGCGATCAGCACATCGCTCGGGTTTTTGGCGTGCATCTTCTGAATGACCGCTTCAATTTCGTCGGGACCGTTGCCGCAGTTGGCGCCCAAAGCGACTACCTGTAGGGTATCCAACGTTTGAATGGCCTTTTCAGGCGTGACGCCCATCATGGTGCGTCCCTTGGTATCGTAGGTCATCGTCGTGACGATGGGGAAGGTGGGGTCAACGCGCCGACAGCCTTCAGCCGCCGCGTTCACTTCTTCCAGAGCCGACATCGTTTCGATCCACAGCACGTCGACTCCGCCGGCGATCAGCGCCTGCGCCTGCTCAGCGAAAATGTCGACCGCCTCAGCATATTCAAGGTCGCCGTACGGCTCAAGCATGACTCCGGTTGGCCCGATCGACCCGGCGATAACGACCGGATGCGCGGCGGCATCGGCTTCGGCGCGGGCATTCCGCGCCCCGGCAATGTTCAATTCGGCGGCGCGATCTTCCAGATGATGCCGCGCCAGACGGACGCGGTTGCAGCCAAAAGTATTTGTCAGCACAATCTGTGAGCCCGCCTCAATATAGGCGCGATGTACACTCCGCACTTTGTCTGCCTGCTCGACATTCCACAATTCAGGCGATTCGCCATTTTTTAGCCCAAGTGCAAAAAGCATGGTGCCCATGGCGCCGTCGGCAACGACCGTGCGGTTTGAATTTAGTAGTTTGGATAAGCTGGTTTGCATGATGTTCCTTGTTCGTGGTGAGCAGAACTACACTTTTCCCGAAGTATACCTTTTGTTACGCTTGACGCTCGTCTCAGCGGGCGCAGTAAATGGGCATCGTTGACAATTCAAAATGTGCTTTCGCACTCGCATTTCGGTCGAAAAAGGGATTTACCCGCCCAAAATGCGGTCAACGGGGTGAAAAAACACAATATTCCCACCCAACAGCGCGTTAAGAGTGGGGTGTTTTTTGGTTTTAGTAGGTTAAACGACCGGCGGCATGGGGTAGTGCAGCAGGTCGCGAATCGACCAGAGGTGGTCGGCTAAATTGAGCGCCATCGCCGGAGAACATAAACGAAAGCGCCGCTTCAAACCGAGAACCTCGAGAGCCAACGATTCGTGCGCCCGGACGAAATGATAGCAGAGGCGAAACCACTCGCAGTGGAGCAGCAGATGCCGCTTCGTCTGGGCATATGATCACGTCCGTCGGGAGAGGGCAGCGACGGATTGACGAAAGGTGAGGTTGACGCGCTCGACGAACGTGGTTTGGATGAGAGAGCGGAGTCCGACTTGGCATAAACGCGCAAACAGCAGCACAAACTCGACTTGTTTCGGGGCAGTTTTGAGATAGTAGAGTGGGATGTTGACTCGGCTGGTGAACACCTTGGCACCGACTTGACACTTGAAGCGTTGAATGCCGTTGTGTGAACTATAGCCGACAAGCGCGTGAAGCTGGTTGTCGGTCATGCCGCAATACAGGCATTCAGGGTTGGGGCAGGCAAATCCATGCGTCGGCAGTATCTTCTTGCGTCCGCGACGACTCTTACATTCGCTGTAGGGGCGAATGTCGGTTTTGGAACGCAGGACTTGCAGCCTCAATCCGGCTTGGCAGTGAGGACAGTCGTGTGGAAACTGGGGTTTCCAGCGCCGTGGGTGGTGCTGATCTATCCCCTCATGAACTAGCCCAAGTAGAGTGAGAACTGTCTGTGGCAGGTAGCCGAGCTTGCTGTGCGATCGGCGGTGACTGCACGCCTGCCGCCACTCCTCAGTCACGATCTGTGCCTTCTGCCCGGCGACTAAAATCTAGCGCTCTCTCCCCAGACGGACGTAAGTTTGCCGCGTAAATCGGGCGTATAATGAGAATAGGACGTAGCGATGATCGATCGATTTACGGCAGATGGGTACTCTCATGGATGAAGGCTCAGCAAACGACGCAGGAGCGAGTGATCACTCTTACGCTTTGCCGCAGTTTCCACCTGACAAAGGACGGGCATCGCTGGCGCTGCTGGCCAGCGAAAAACGCTACGAACTGCTCGTGGAAGCCATGAACGATGGACTAGTGTCCATCGATGCCAACCTCAAGGTCAACTACGCCAACCACCGCTTCACGGAATTGCTCGGCTACTCGATGGAAGAACTGATTGGTAGAACGCTCCATGCGTTTATGGACACGGCCAGTCAGCCGATCTATGACGCCCAACTTGTTCTACGCCGACAGGGCAAACAAAGTCTCTACCAAATCGATTGGTTGCGGCGCGATGGCACGCCGATCACGACTCTTGTCTCAGGCACGCCCTTCCTCGATGAACAAGGTCGATTTCTGGGAAGCTTTGCGGTCGTCACTGACCTCACGCTGCGCAAACAAGCGGAGGAAGAACGCCTCGCTCATCTCCGCTTCTTCGAACGCATGGATCAGGTGAACCGCGCGATTCAGGGGACGAATGATCTGGATCAGATGCTGCGGGATGTACTGGATACATTGCTGACAATCTTTGAGTGTGATCGCGCGTCATTCGTTTACCCCTGTGATCCGGACGCCCGCATATGGCGTGTGCCGATGGAGCGCACTCGTCCGGAATACCCCGGCTTGCTCCCGATCGGGGTAGACCTCCCGCTTGATCCCGTGGGCGCACACGTTTACCGCCTCCTGCGCGCTTCCCCTGACCCTGTGCTGTTCGGTCCCGGCGCCACGCATCCGGTTCCTTTTGAGATGGCAGCGGCCTTTCACGTCCAATCGTTCATCGGAATGGCGTTTTACCCGAAGGTTGGGAAGGCGTGGTCTTTTGTGCTGCACCAGTGTTCGTATGGGCGAGTGTGGAACGCAGAAGAGATCCGGTTGTTCAAAGAAATCAGCCGGCGCTTGGCCGATGCGCTTTCGACAATCCTGAGCTATCAGCGCTTGCAGGCAAGCGAAGATCGCTACCGTAACCTCTTCAATGTGATGGATGAGGGCGTTGCCATCAATGAGATTATTCGGGATGCTCAGGGGCAGGTTATCGACTACCAGATTCTTGATGTGAATCCGGCCTTTACCCGCCACTCCGTGTACAGTCGGGAGCATGTGATCGGCCAACGCGCGACCAACATCTACCACATGCAGCCCGAATTTATTCAGCAGTGGTGGGAACAGCATCGCGGAAGCGAAACTGTCGTACATACCGACATGTACTATGAGCCAACCAAGCGCTGGTTTCATATCATGACGACGCCACCCTATGGCGATCGATTTGCCACGTTTTCGGTCGACATCAGCGCCAACAAGCGGCTCGAAAATACGCTGCGCGAACGCGAGCAGCATTCGCAGTCGCTGCTGCGGCTCTCACGTGGTCTCGAATTTGTCGAGACTTATCTCGATGTGCTGAATCTGGCGCTGGAGGAAGTCAGAACCGTCCTCGGTTACAAGAACTTATGGGCGTATCTGATGGATGATGATCGCCATTACGCTCGATTGTTAGCGGTCGGCGGCCATATCAGGCATGTGCTGCTCGCCACTGAAGAAGTCGTCACCTTGAAAGTTGATGGCGATCCGATGATGGAGGAGATCGTCAATTCAAGGTCGATCGTCATCGTGGAAGATGCTCGGACAGATCCGCGCACACGTAAAGAGCTCGTAGCCATGCTGAACAACCGGACGATCATCAATGTGCCCATCATCACGTTCGATTATCACATGGGGGCGATCGGTACCGGAACATTCGGCGACGAAGGGGTACGTGTACCCACGCCTACCGAACAGGAATATTTGATAGCGATGGCGAGTAATATCGCCTCGGCTTTTCATCGGCTTAACCTCCTCACGAAACGCCGCGAAGCGGAAGAAGTGCTCCAACGTTATAACGAGCGTTTATCCACGCTCCACGATATTGACCATCATATTCTGGGCGCCTCATCACCTGAGGCCATTGCCCGGGCGGTTCTGACGCGGTTGGAAAGACTTATACCCTGCGAATGGCTCAGCATCGTACTCTACAACCGGGAACTCACCGAAGAACGAGCAATTGCCTGGCAGCAGGCTTCCGAACTGCAAATTCATGTTGGTGACAGCCAACCCGTCGTCCCCAATAACGTTCTTGAACGGCTGAAAGCAGGGTTGTCGGTGGTCACACCGGATTTAGCCACGCAGCACGGTCCCAAAGCGCAGCTTGCTGAAGATCTGGAGACCCAACATGTGCATTCAGCGATGGCGAACCCGATGCTTGTACAAGGTCGGTTGATCGGGGTACTGGCGCTGGCCTCCACGAAGGTCAACTTCTTCACGCTCGAACATCAACAGATTGCGGAAGAAATCGCGGATCAGATTGCAATCGCGCTGCATCAGGCCGAACTGTATGACCAGATCGCCCAGCACAATCTCGAACTGGAACAGCGTGTGCGCGACCGCACGGCTGAACTTGAACATGTGAACCGCGAATTGGAAATGTTCAGTTATTCGGTCTCTCACGATCTGCGCGCGCCGCTGCGGGCTGTTCAGGGATTCGCAGAGATTATTGCGCGCCGCCACCGCAGCAGCTTGAACGAAGAAGGTCAGCGGTACTTTGACTATATTGTGGACGCGGGCGGCCAGATGAATCAGCTCATCACTGACCTGCTGGACTACTCGCGCCTCGGTCGTCAGCATGTGCGCCTCGGAACCATCCCGTTACGCAAGCTGCTGCTAGATGTAATCGAGATGCTGCGGCCCCAGGTTACTAAATATGGGGCGCAAATCGAGCTGGCAGAGACTTTGCCTGAGGTCCGCGGAGACAAAACGCTGCTCATGCAGATTTTCGCGAATCTGCTGGAGAACGGCATGATTTATCAGCGGCCCGGCGTGGCGCCTGTGCTGCGCGTTGATTGCACGATCGAACCCGAGGCCGTTGTGGTCCGCGTGGCGGACAATGGTCTGGGCATCGATCCGGAGTTTCACGACAAGATCTTCAATGTGTTTCAGCGTCTGCACAGCGCGGAACACTATCCCGGAACGGGCATCGGCCTCGCAATTGTGCGGCGCTCGGTCGAACTGCTGAATGGCAGTATCTGGCTGGAGTCCACCATCGGCGTCGGTAGTCAGTTCTACGTCAAATTACCGCGTCCAACAGGCTTATAAGGAATAATTATCGTGGTCTCACGGATCAACGGCTTAGGGCATATTTTACTGGTGGAAGACAACCCAATGGATATCGCTCTCACGCTTGATGCCTTCAGCGAAGCCGCTTTGAAAAACAGTATCCATGTGGCGAATACCGGTCAGGAAGCCCTCGATTATTTGTTTGGCACGGGCAAGTTTAGCGATCGCGAGCAGTATCCTCTGCCCGATCTCATTTTGCTGGATTTGAAGCTGCCGGGCATTGATGGTCATGAAGTGCTGCGCCGGATCAAACTGACTCCTGTGCTCAAACGTCTGCCGATCGTAGTGCTGACTTCATCCCAAAAAGACACCGACTTAATCCAAAGCTATAATAACGGCGCCAACAGCTACTTGATTAAGCCCGTCTCAACCACAGATTTTCTGGCCGTCGTTCACCAAATTGACCAGTACTGGTTAACGCTGAATATTGGCCCGCCCATGGGAGACGATTGACAACTATGAGCACCTCGATACGTGTCTTGCACGTTGATGATAGCGCTCTGGATCGCGAGTTGATCCGGGACGCGCTGGAACACGACAGTGCGGACTTCACCGTGATTACGGCCTCCGCCCGTCAGGAGTTCGAACATCAGCTCGCCCGCGGTGAATTCGACGTGGTCGTGACGGACTTCAATATTTTGGGTTTTGAAGGCGTACAGGTCATAGACGCAGTGCATTCGCACTACCCGCATTTGCCTGTAATTGTGGTCACGGGCACCGGGTCGGAGGAAGTGGCGGTCGAAGCCATGAAACGCGGGGCGGCAGACTACGTCATCAAATCCCCGCGTCACATTCGCCGCTTGGCCACAACGATTCAGTCGGCGTGTGAGCGTAAGCGCCTGCTCGCAGCGCGCTTGCAGGCAGAAAGCAACTTGCGGCGGAGCGAGGAGCGACTGAGTGCTTTCGCTGAAGCGCTGCCAGATCTTGCGTTCATTCTGGATGAAGATGGACGTTTGATTCAACTCCTGAACGACCCGCAGATGGTTATTCTCCCGGAACACCAATTAGGTCGGCCCATCGACGAGGTCTTTCCGTCCCCTGCTGCCGATCTGATCATGGACGCAATTCGCCAGACGGTGGCAACTGGATATACGCAGCAAGTGGAGTATCAACTGGAAGTGGCGCAGGCCACCAAGTGGTATGACGGGCGCACCGCGCTCATGGGCAGGGCGGATGGCGGCAAGCAGCTCATCGTCTACATCGCGCGGGATATCACTGATCGGAAAGAAGCCGAGTTCCGTCTGCGGCGGGAACGCAACCTCCTGCGTACGCTGATCGATAATGTTCCTGACTACATCTTCGTGAAAGATCGTTCGGATCGCTTCATCGCCAGTAATCTCGCTCATGCAGCTGTCGCGCGGAGTGTTCCCGCTGACCTCATTGGCAGGGAGGCTCGCGATGTGTTCGATTCCGATTTTGTCGAGAGTTTCCACGCCGACGATGCCGTCGTGATGGCGCGCGGTACGGCGATTATCAGCGAAGAACGCGTTATGCACGATCAAGCTGGCCCGCATTGGACACTGACGACCAAAGTCCCTTTTCGTAGTGACGAGGGTGAGGTCATTGGCTTAGTTGGCATTGCGCGGGATATTACCGCGCGGAAACAGGCCATCGAAGCTCTGCGAGCGAGCGAAGAACATCTGCAAATGGTCATCAAGAGCAATCCGGTCATTTTGTTCGAAGTGGATCCGCAGGGGGTTCTAAAATTCCTTCAGGGACGAGGCAGCCAGATTGTCGGTCAGGATATGCCAGCGCTGGTTGGCCTTTCGATTGTGGACGCTTTCGAGCCGCTGATCCCTGATATTCGTGGGTATTTCCAGCGGGCGTTGAGCGGTGAGGAAACTGGTACCGTGCTGAACATCGCAAATCGCATTCTGGATATTCGCTATTCCACTTTGCAGAACAAGACCGGGGAAAACAACGGCATCATCGGGGTTGTCACTGATATCACGGAACGCATTCGGGCGGATCGATTGCAGATCGAGTTAGAAAAAGAACAAGAGATCATCCACCTGAAAGAACAGCTGATTTCGACGATTTCCCATGACTTCCGCACCCCGCTGTCGATCATCAAAATGAACGTCACCATGCTCGAAACGTATGCGGAACGGTTTTCCGCCGAGCAGCGCGCCATACGGATTCAGCAGATTTATCGCCAGATCCAGCGGATGGTCGCGCTCCTAGATGATGTCCTCACGCTGAGTAAAGCGAACGCGGGTAAATTGGTTTGTAAACCAGAACCTGTAGCCCTGAAGCAGCTATGCATGGAAATCTGGGATAACTTCCAGCACATGGCGGGAAAAACGCATGTTATCGATTTTGTCTACAACGCCGACTCGAACGAAGTTATGCTCGACCAGCACCTCGTGCATGACATCCTCGTCAATTTGCTGTCGAATGCGGTGAAATATTCGCAGGTGAACGGACATGTACATTTTGAAGTGGCGCGGAATGGGAACGATATCGAGTTCCGCATTGCCGATAATGGGATCGGCATCCCAGAGGCGGAACAAGTAAAGCTCTTTGAGCCTTTCCATCGGGCAAGTAATACCGGTCGCATCGAGGGCACCGGGTTGGGTTTATCAATTGTCAAAAGCTATGTCGATGCGCATCACGGCCAGATCGAGTTCACAAGCAAAGAAGGCGAAGGCACGTGCTTCACGGTGACTATCCCCTGCACAGGTCGTTAACATTCAGTGAGGCACCGGAATGAGCTGCAACAATCTTCTGGCCGATTGCCAGCCTGTAAAACGTCAAAGCCTGTGAGACACGAGAGGGTATAAAGTTAAGAGATACTTTCCCATCTGAAGGCATGAACAAGGAGGAATCATCAGATGGCAAAAGACGAGAAAGTATCAGCCGAAGCCGTGGTGCGGGACATTCGCCGACAGACGCGGAAGAAGTATAGCGCAGAGGAGAAAATCCGGATTGTGCTGGAAGGACTGCGAGGTGAGGAGAGCATCGCGGAGTTGTGTCGCCGGGAAGGCATTAACCCGAACCTGTACTACAAGTGGAGCAAGGAATTTCTGGAAGCGGGTAAGTCCCGACTGAGTGGGGACACGAAGCGGGAAGCAACCAGCAGCGAAGTGGACAACTTGCGCCAAGAGAATGAACAGCTCAAGCAGGTGGTGGCGGAGCTGCTGCTGAAGAACCGGGTGCTGAAAAAAAGTGCGCTGGGTCAGGCGGGGAGCGAATGGACGGACTAACGCGAACCTCTGCTAGCGAAAAGTATGAGATTCTGCGCGTGGTGTATCCGGCGTTCGACCTCACGCCCGAAGAAATCGCGCTGATCGAAACCTCGACGAAGTGCCCCGACGGCGCGGTGCAGCCTTTGCCGTCGATTGCGGTGGTCTCCTCCCGTCCACCTCCCGACGCGAGGCTGGCGGAGGTGTCTGAAATCCCCCGTATACCCACCCGCCTGAACGCTGCTCGCCTGAAATTGGGTGTACAATCAATAACATCATCTCTCATTATAGGAGATGCGAACAAGAGCGGCGACCATGGCGGAATACAGCCTGAACGACAAACAGCGACAACTGCTGCGGGCGCTCGTTCTGGGACTGAAGCAGGCCAAGATCGAGTTAGAGTGGCAGGTCATGCATGGCGCACGCTTCACCGCCATTTTTGGCAACGGAAAATTAACCTGCGCCTGTTAGGCTGGCATCAGGCGAATCACCGCGACTTCGATCAGTTGGTCGACCAAGGATTCCTTCAGGTGAGCCACCATAACCCCCAAGGGCAGCCGGTGCGTTACCACCTGAATCATGAGGCGATCATTCAAGTGGTCGAGACTGGGTTTCTGCTTCCCAGCCCACTTGCAGACTAATCGGCATCACATCACCGCGGCGGTCGCGCAGCGCAGGCTGTGACAGCTTGGGCTAGCGGATCGATTAGGAACCGTCTCGCTCCGCTTATCGGTCCTCCGCCTTCGAAGGCAAAAGCGCATGGACAGCAAGCAGCAAAAACTGGATCAGTTACGCACACGGGCTGAAAATGTCCTCACGCAGCTACGGATGACGCCGTCCACTGCCGGACTATCGATTGATGAACTCGTTCATGAGCTGACGGTCTATCAGGTGGAGCTGGAGATTCAACTTGAAGACCTGCAGCACGCGTATCAGGCTGCCGAAAAAGCTCAGGAACGCTATACCCATCTCTTTGACTTTGCCCCTGTCGGCTACATCGTGACCAATGCCGAAGGGCTCACCCTCAAAGGCAACCTGACCGCCGCCAGCATGATCGGGGTTGACCGAACCTTGTTGGAAAAACAACCGTTCGCCGACTTCATTGTGGGCGCTTTTCAAGATATTTATCATCTGCATCGGCGCTCAGTGCTGCGTACCCAACAGACGCAAACCTGTGAAGTCCAGATTCAACGGGTGGACGGCACCATTTTCCACGCCCAACTGTGCACAGATGTTCCGGCAACGGCTGACGATTCAGAAGCGCTTCGAACCGCAATCACCAATATTTCCGCGATCAAACAGGCCGAAGAAGCCGTCCGGAGAGCGCTCGGTCATGAAAAGGAAATGAACGACATGCGTACCCGTGTGCTTTCGATCATCGCGCACGAGTTCCGCACGCCCTTAGCCGCGATTCTGGCTTCTGCCGAAACGCTCGAACGGTACGGGGATCGCCTGTCCAGCGACAAGAAAGCGGCGCGCTTTCACACCATCCGCAATTTCGTCTGGTATCTCAACGACACCGTTCAGAATGCAGTGATTGTTCAGCAAGGCGAGGAACAGCTTCACGTCAAGCCGGAGACCTTCGATGTCATCGCCTTCGTTCGTCAGGTCGTCAACGACATGGGCGCATTAGGGAAACCTGACCAGCAGATCGCGTTAGAGGTCACGTCTGACGGGGAACAGGCGCTGGTCACCTGGGACACGAGTTTGATGCGCAGCAGCTTGATGAACGTGTTAAGCAATGCGCTCAAGTACTCCCAAGGCTCGACTCTCTGTCGCTTAGAATGCGAAGAAACGGTCATTCGGTTACAGGTGCAAGATCACGGGATTGGCATATCCGCTGACGATCAACCGTATGTCTTTGATGCTTTCTTTCGGGGCCAGAATACGCAGTACACGTCCGGTATGGGGATTGGTTTGTATATTGCCCAACAGGCCGTGCACGCGCACGGAGGCAGTATTCGCTGTTCGTCGCAGCTCGGGCAAGGCACCCTGATCACGATTGAACTGCCACGCCATGCGGAGCATGGATCTGGCGAGACTGGAAGCACTCAGGGGTGATGGCTGATCAGATCCGTGACGTCGGTGATGATGAGCAAGATCCGATCAATCTCTTCAATTTGCCGAGCATTCAGGCGCATGGTGCGCTGACCAATCCTCGGAAAGTCATGCTGGACCACATAATCATGGACGGTGCTCTGCTGCGGGAGAATGTCGCTGAGTAAGTGGCGGAGATCCGGAATATCCCACTGCCCATTCCCGAGTTCAAACAGCAGACGTCCAATGGTATCTTCTGGTTGAACCTGAAACTGCCGGAAAAATGCCGGGTTGGCCGCAATCACGCGGAATTCCTGATCGAGTTCAAGCAGACTGTTTTCGATCGTATCCACCACTTTTCGCACATACTGATAGGCGAGTTCCGCTTGATCCCGTGCCTGCTTCTGGTCGGTGATGTCTGAAAAAGTGAGAACTAACCCGTCGACGATGTTATTGGTCGTGCGGTACGGACGAATTTCGATTTTATACCATTGACCACTGACCGTCTGTTCTTCTCGTTCAATATTGACGAGCGTATCCAACACATTGGCGGCATCCGTCGTCAGCGTGTCATGTTTGAACTGCGACACGATCTCCGAGAGGGGACGTCCGACATCACTCTTGCGTAAGCTAAAGAAGCGCGTGACGGTTTCTGTATATTCCCGAATCGCCAAACGTTGATCGAGAAAGATCACGCCGTTAGCGCTCGATTGCAGGAAGTTATACAAGGTGTTGTTGGCTTGCGTGAGCGCCTGATTCTGATTGGTGAGCTGCGTATTCAGGGTGTTCAGTTCTTCATTCATCGACTCCAGTTCTTCTTTCGAGGTGCGGAGTTCCTCGTTAGTCGTCTGAATCTCTTCATTGGCAGAACTGATTTCCTCTAGTGACGAGGTTAACTCCTCGCTCTTTGCCTGAAGCGCATGGGTCGCGTTCTGTAACGCTTGACGCGCTTGTTGGAGTTCCTCGCGCAGTCGCGTGACTGTTACGCCCTCTTCCCCCTCGCGACTCTCGGGCGGCGCAGACTCAAGGTTTCTGCCCGCTGGGCTCAACTCGAAGACAATTAACTGGCAGCGACCGCTAAGCTCAGCATCATGGATGGGTTTCACGATGACGTTAATGAGGCGTTCCCCGCCTGCGAATTTCACCGACACGCCCTGCCGGATGACCACACGATCGCTTTCAAAGGCCTCATAGAGAGCAATGGTCAGCTCAACGTCCAACCCCTCACGCGCCATGCTCAAAATGCTATGCTGCCCATCCCGACCCGGAATGAGGCGTAAATAGTGGTCAATGTCCCCATAGGTATACCGCACGCGGTACCGCTCATCGACAATGGCACAGGTACTGTGGTAATGGTCAAGCAGCATTGCGTGGATAATTCTGAGTTCGTGGTCGTCGCTGCTGCCACCATGTGACTTTGCTGGAGCTGTCATGGGGTCCTCTGATGTACTGGGCGCTTTCGTAAACAGCGGTTGATCCAAGCTGATCCACTGATAGGCAGCACCCGGTGTCCGTTGATAGATTTTGTGTTTGCTGTCAATGATTGTAAAGATATCGAGCGCTTCAGGCATGGCTTCGGATGAACCGAGAAACAAAATGCCTCCGGCGCGCAGCGCAAACTGGAAGAAGGCGCGAATTTTGGTTTGGAGGCGGGCCTGGAAATAAATGAGCACATTGCGACAGCTAATGAGGTGCAGGCTGGAAAATGGGGGGTGTTCGATCAAATTGTGTTCGGCCCACACAATCATGCGGCTGATGTGGGGGCGAACCTGATAGCCATCCTCTATTTTAAGAAAGTGGTCTTTGAGTCGTGACACGCTGAGCTGTTCGCTGATCGTTGCCGGGTAGATACCACTGCGCGCACGTTGAATGAGTTCGCGATTGAGATCCGTGGCGAAGACCCGCACTTGCATATCCTGGATATTCAATTCGCGTAAACATTCGTGGATCACAATCGCAATCGATACGGCTTCTTCCCCGCTGGCACAGCCCGGCACCCAGACGCGGAACACATCATCAATTGACATGGTTTTTAGGAGTGGGAGCAGCGCACTGGTTTTCAATTCTTCGAACGCCTCAGGATCACGAAAGAAACTGGTCACGTTGATGAGCAGTCCTTTGACGAGCTGCTGCGCTTCACCGGACTTCTGCTCCAACAAGATGAGGTAAGCAGGCAGAGTCTCGACTTGCTGAAGCCCCATCCGGCGTATGATCTGACGACGCAGCGTGCTGACTTTATAGTCGCGGAAATCGTAGCCGGTTTGCCGCCTAAGCTGCCAGATCAGGCGCTGCAGGTCGTCATCCGGGATGATCGTGGTCAGGTTTTCAAATTGGAGGGGTTCCGGAAGATCGATGTTGAAATGATTGAGCAGATAGGCGGGCATGAGATTGGGAGGGAAGACGCCATCGGCTAACCCCGCGTCGATGACATTGAACGGCATACTGCTTTGTCCCGCCGTGCCTAAATCCTGAGCAAGGACCAATCCGTTTTCCTGCTTAATCGCACGAGCCCCGTCGGTGCCATCGTGACCGGCACCGGAGAGAATAATGGCAACGGCTCGTTCACCCCGATCCAACGCCAGCGATTGAAAGAAATGCGTAATCGTCGCGGGCCAACCTTCGCGGGTAGGAATCGGGCTCAAACTAAACCGATTGTTCCACAGTGTGACCTCAAAGTTGGGGGGAAGGATGTAGACCTGATCCGGCAATACCTCCGCGTCATCGGTGATGACCTGCACCCGTAGACTGGTATGGCGCTGGATCAATTCAGGCAGAATGCTTTCATGGTCGGGCATGAGATGCTGGATAACGACAAAGGCCATACCGGTGTTGGGCGGTAACGCCGCGAAGAAGGTCTTGAGGGCTTCCAGTCCACCCGCGGATGCGCCCAATCCAATCACTGGGAATTTCGACCCGTCCGAGGCCGTATTGGTCGCCATGTTCTCCAGAATCCACCCCTTCCGATCGCGTCAGCCTCTGCTGCCCGCATGCATTTTGCCGCGATATTGGTGTTCAGTCGATAGTTCTTAAGGCAAAATCGCGCTTACTCCAGCCAAACAGAGTGTCGACCGTGTAAATCATGGGCTGAGCGCTGGGAAAGTTCATGTGGGGGTAACCGGGGCCGTCGTGCTTTAGGAAGTGCGCCAGATGCAGCAGGAACAGAATAACGACAGTGTCGGCTACACCACGATCAGTAAGACCGGTGCTCTCAAGAACGCGGCAGCCATGGCTGCCACGCTCCTCACCACCGGTGTATGCCTTCAAGCATGGGGAAGCTTTCCCCATGGCGCTGCCGGCGGACTACTACTGATGCAAATTGTAAACAGTTGTCGTCATTGCTACCAGTACCCATGATGGCGTTACTTGTCACCCGCGGCCTCGAAAACGGTGATCCCTGCCGGGGTGATGTGAACCTGCTGGTCAGCGGCCTTACCGATCCACTGGACGAGCGCTGGTTGGCGCTGAAGCAGCGCTGTAATGGTCGCAGGTAAGCCGATATATCGGAGCGGACTCGACGAGCGCTCACGATGCTGGTAGAGCAGTCGCAATGCGATCCATTCGGGATAGCTTAAGCGTTTGATAGTTTCCATTGATCGTTCCAACTTTCTCGATAGCTACACTATGAGGGTTTTGTCCGCGCTTTGTCCTGCGCGAATTGGATTGCTAACCAACGGGTGAGAGGGGCGGCGATACGCTCCGCCATATCCGCATAGCGCGCACGGTAATCGGCTTCAGACACGATCACCACCGCTTCACGAAATCGCCTGATCTCTTGATCGCTGTGGGCGCGAATCTCTGACCGCCCCGCCATTTCTGGCAAAATAACCAGAATGCCTTGCTGACGGGGGAGGCGGTAAACTGCCGCTTTTCCGATCAGTTTTTACACCTCATCGCAGCGCGCTCGACTAGGATTTCTCGGAAATGTCGGCGCGGTTGTCACCGTAGGCGCGTAGGGCTTGACCTTGCCCGCCGGTTGTACCCGTCGAAACGGTGGGCATCGTGGCTGGAACTGGCGAACGACGCTGCAGCGGGTTGGTCAGGCTGCGACCGGACGCTCGGAAGATATAGAATGCCGCCCCCAGCAGCACGACGACGGTGACGGCCAGAACCGTCGTGCTTTCCGATCCACTCATGGATTGAACCGTGGCCTCCAGCAAAACCGTCGATGTAGCGACAAGGTTGACGCCTGAGCCGTTCACGATCGTGAAGGTGCTCAGTCCCGTGGGCAGGGTAAAGTCAAGCAATTGGTTCACATTCCGTCCGCTTCCTTGCCGCGCTGACGAGCCCCGCAACGCTTCATCCTGACTTTGTACCGTAAAGATCCGCGTTCCGGTGCCGGTTAACTGGATAGGAAGCGCAGTGTCCGACGGGTTATTCACGGTAATCGTTCCCCGCCCAACAGCAAAATTCAGGTCAGTACCACTGTAAGAGCGTGGTCGGAGCGAGTCGACGGCCCATACGGCAACGATCACCATGAGCGCAGCGGCGATTAAGATTTTCCAGTTGATCTTCATGATCTTACAAACCCCTTCGGAGTGACGCCTTGAATAGGATGCATCGTCTGGGGGTGCGTTTGATGAGCAGGAGATGCCTGAGTCGCACTTAAGACGATAGCAGCGGCTCAACGGGCACCATCAAACTGAGGTAAAGCGCACAAGTTCGGATGAAACGAATGCGCTGATTGGAAAGATTGTCCTTAATCTTTAGTATAACTTGGTTCAAGGGCTCTGTAAAGCAAGTCGCGTTTGCCTCGAGGCTGCGCGCTGTGAAGATCGCTTCTGATCTCTTCACCGCCGCCGCCAAAATGCGGTTCGATTTCACATCAATAGTGTGGAGGCCGCTGCAATTGATGCGCTTCTGGGTCATCGATCGGGCCAGCGTAGCTGACTCGCGCTAGCTTCGCTCACCGCTGCCCGATTGAATTAGTTCTGGCTCGCGGTTTCGGCTGGTGACGGCGGCAGGATTTTCTTGATGGAGGCTTTCTCACTGGCAACCAGAATGTGCACGGTCAGTGGGACTCCGTCGAGCACATAACCATTGAAACGCGCCACAGCATCGCGCGCGTCGCCTTCGCTTTCCAGATTGATGAACGCGAAACCATTCGATTTACCGGTGTAGCGGTTCGTGGCGAGAAACGGATCGGTAACTTGTCCCACTTGAGAGAAGAGTTCGGCGATCTGCGCTTGGGTAACATGGAGGGCTAGATGACCAACATACAGCTTCACAGTCATAATATTCTCCCTGTGAATCAGTGATTCCGTTCGGTTTGGAGTGGATAAGGTGTCGTGACAAAAGTGACTGTGCAGGGTGGAGAGCGCGCAGAAATTGCCCGCCCGCAGATCGACCAGTCGCACGCATCCCGTT
The DNA here is from genome assembly GCA_016717205.1 of Candidatus Flexifilum breve. Taxonomy (GTDB): domain Bacteria; phylum Chloroflexota; class Anaerolineae; order Aggregatilineales; family Phototrophicaceae; genus Flexifilum; species Flexifilum breve. Next base: position 685,653 of record JADKGC010000001.1, on the reverse strand, counting down.
CAACGCGGTGCTATCAGCTTGCTGAGCTATAGCATAGGTGGAGGCGTCCGGTGTTTATCGGTCCAATGACCCGAAAACCCCAAACGCGAGTGAGATTATCTGGGGCTTTCTGAGAGCCTAGCGCCGACGAGCAACACAGGATGGCGTCCATGGTTGGTGAAGATCAACGGCGTTTTATGGATGGGCGGTGCTTAGTTGATCTTCAGGCAGTCTGTGCGCGGCTTGATCCATCACGGCATTCCTCAAGACGAAGACGACATAGTCTTTGTGCTCTGGCGAAGATACTCTGGAGGAGTTGCGAAACGTTCGTACGCCTTCGGCGACGCCCGCGCGATTGCCGGACAGTGCTTGCAGAATTTCCCAGCCCTCGGCTAGATACGTATCCAACTGCTGCTCGAATTCCTCGATGCTGGATATATTCATTGGGTCAAAGACTAACACGCGAACTGCCATGATTGAGTCGCTTCCTACACTGGTGTGTTAACGAACATCTTTTCGATTTGACGAATTGCGTAACCGCTTTTGGTTTTCTGCCTGATGGCTAACTGGCGCACTTGTCCTACTGCCTGTCAGCGGGGTTCCATTTGTGTTTTTCCATCTACGGAGCTTATCAGGATTGCCCTGTGATAATTCGCCTAGCTCAGGGCGAGGAGCTGTCGATTTGTTCGGGGTGAAGGCAACAGCGAAAATCGAGGCTTCCGTGGGATCAACGGGGATGATCGGAGCGATGAGCGGCTTTGACAGCGGCTTCTCAGCTTCGTTGGTGCGCGTCACCGGTTTGGGATGTACGGCTTCCCGCACTTTTCGTTGGTTGCTTTTTTCTCGACGGTGCCGGAATCTCGATGTCTTGGACATGTTGTTGGACCTTTTCTTCAAACTAAACTGCGAATGGGGAAGCGACGGATTTCCTGAACATCTCGTTGGTTCGATGGACTGCTGCTCTCAGCGCCACAGGGGCGGCAGCGGGTGACTTTTGACTTTAGGAACAATCGGTGCCGCGCTATACACTTTGGCGTGTGAGGGTATGGTGTGCTGCGAAGCGTATTCCTTATACCGGGATGGTGCATTAGCAATGATATAGAAAAGCGCCGTCATCTTGATGACTGCTGCGACGAGGAGGGTGATACTCAGGGCGTTGGTGTTTAGCATCAGGTTGAGTGACTCGTCACTCCCCGTGAAGGTGGTTGAACGAATTACAGCGATTGTCGATAGACTGACAATCACAAGGATCGCAGCGGCGATCAGTCTTCTCCATTTGGTATTCATGGATGCGTATAACCTCAAGTCAGTTACGACTGATTAAGTGGTCGAAAGCGTCTGGGGCTCTGTTTGATGAGCAGGAGATGCCTGAAGCCTGCGTAGACTATCGCTAGACTTCAACGGGCATCATCAAACTTAAAGTGAAGTGGACAACAAGAGATGATTGGCTGGTTTTGGGGAAGTTCCAAATGTAAATACTAGTATAACAGAGTGCGGGTGGATTGTAAAGCAATCCGTTTTTATACACTATGTCTAGGACGGCCCAGCAAATGGGAACCATTGATAATTCCGGACAGGCTTTCGCGCTCCAGACGCAGTCGAATGAGGGATGCCTCAGCCCAGAACACTGCCCGCAGGGTGGGAAGAGGCAAGATCTCGACCTACCACTTTGCTCACAGAGAGTGTGCTTTCAGTATGTCAAATGACCTGCGGCACGGGTAGTGCCGCAGGTCGTGAACTGACCACAGATGGTTGGTGAGGTGAGCGCCATCGCCGGAGAACGTGAACGAAAGCTCCGTTTCAAGCCAGGAACCTCATGAGCACAGACGAAATGGTAGTACGGACAAAACCATTCACAGTGCAGCAGATGACGCTCGTTCTGGGCATATGCGTGAAGGTGATGTGGCGTTTGTTTTGCGTTTGCCGAGCTGACCATTATGTAGGTCAGGACTGGAGACAGAAACGCTCGAACGCCGCCTGTCCGATCTGGTCAACGCGGCGTATGGCTTGACGCCCGCCGACATTGATCTTATGTGGCGCACTGCTGCGCATCGGAGTAGGGAACGGGGCGGAGGCACGGTCTGCTTGTCCTCACTCATTCGTCCATGGTGCTCACGTTGCCGATCCAGCAGCGATCACCCAGAGATGTTCCAATGGGAGACAAAGGGCAACTGTCGTCCCCGCCGTGATCGGAGCATGGCTGTGGACGATCAACGGCGTGCTGAGCGGTGCGACGCGGACGGCATGCCGGTAGTACGTCCCCATGAACTGGCAGTGATCGACAATTCCCGGAAGCGCCTGTGGATGCTGGATCGGATCACAGAACTGAATCTGTTCCGGGCGTATGGTTAGAACGACCTCACCGGGCGTATTTGGCAGCGGCGCGCCCAACGTGCTGAGCGCCGCATGGATCAACTGCTCGACCGCTGCGCCGGGGATGAAATTCACGCCGCCGAAAAAGCGCGCGACCTGCTCATCGACCGGGCGATAGAACAGCGCATCGGGCGGCCCAAACTGCTGGAGGCGGCCATCGCGCATCAGGGCGATGTGATCAGCCAGCAGCACCGCGTCCTGCTGATCATGCGTGACCACCAGCGTGGTAATCCCAAAATGGCGCTGCACCTGCCGAATCAGTTCGCGCATTTCGTCGCGCAAGTTGGCGTCGAGGTTGCTCAACGGCTCATCCAACAGCAGCAGGCGCGGTTCGACGATCAGCGCCCGCGCCAGCGCCACCCGCTGCTGCTGGCCGCCCGAGAGCTGCGTTGGTCTCCGGTGACCGAGTCCGGGCAGTTGGATCAGGTCGAGCATGTGGGCGACGCGCTCATCAATGACCGGGCGCGGAACGCCGCGCATCTTCAGCCCAAAGCCGATGTTCTGCGCGACCGTCATGTGCGGGAACAGCAGGTGATTCTGAAAGACCATGATCGCGCCGCGCTGCTCGGTGGGCAGGTGCTTCACGCTGACCCCGTCAAAACACACGTCGCCCGCCGAGGGATCGAGCAAACCGGCGATGATCTTGAGCAAGGTCGTTTTGCCTGAACCGGACATGCCGAGCAGGGCGACAATACTGCCCGACGGGAGCGTGAGCGACAGGTGATCGACGGCAGGTCGAGCCTCGCCGGGGTACTGCTGGGTAATCTCGCGGAGTTCAACCAGTGTCATAAGCGGCCTAGTCCGGCAGCCGCCCCGCTGGTCAGCAGGCGGTTGGTCACGATCAACAGCAGCAGCGCCGGCGCGGTGAACAGGAGCGCCTGCACGGCGATCGCGGTGTTGTTGCCGCCCGCCGCGCTCGAAAAGAGCAGGATCGGCAGGGTGATGACGCGCCCGGAGCCGATCAGCAGCGTCAGCAGGTACTGACTCCACGAGATGAGAAAGGCGAACAATCCCGCGACGACGATGCCCGGACGGATCAAGGGGAGGGTGACGTGCCAGACCACCGCCCACGGTTTTGCGCCGAGTGCGCGCGCTGCTGTTCGTGTTCGAGGCTATACTGCTGGAACATGCCCGAAAAGATCAGGATGGTATAGGGCAGCACCGGCACCAGATGCGCCACGCTCACGCCGAGCCAATTCCCCGCCCAGCCCCAGCGCAGAAAATTGACCGCCAGCCCGAGACTCACCGCCAGCGGCGGCACGAGCGCGGGCAGCAGCAGCAAAAACTCTACCAGTCGCTTGCCGGGAAAGCGGTACAGCCCGAGCGCCCGCCCGGCGGGCAGACCAATGATGAGCGCGGTCGGCGTGACCACCCCGGCGATCAACAGACTGGTGCCGAGCGCCGACACCACATCCGACTGTGGACTGAAAGCGCGCGTCCACCCGTCCAGCGTCCACTGCTGCGGGAGCAGTTGGGGGTAGAACCAGCCGCGCGCAAAGGCATTGAACAGGAAAGCGATCAAGGGGGCGACCAGAAACAGGGCGGCGAGCCCCAAGATCAGCGTGCTCAATCCACGCGTGGAGCGCTGTCGCGCAGCCATAGATACCCTCCTAAGACCAGCGCCGTCACCAACGTGATGATCACGCTCAAGGCCATCGCTTCCGTTCGTGAGTTCAAATCTGCGTCATTGAACAGGAGCAGCGCTGTCACCGGGAGCGCGCGCGGATAGCGCACCCCGAGCAGCGCGGGAATCTCATATGCGCCAAAGGTGAAGGCGAAGACGATCAGCGAGGAGGACAGCAGCGACGGCGCGATCAGCGGCAGAATGATGTAGCGGAAGCGCTGCCACCCGTTCGCGCCAAGGTTGCGCGCCGCCTGCACGAGCGATGTGTTCAGCGTTTGCAGCACACCGAAGACGATCAGACCGATGAACGGTACTTCTTTCCAGACATAGGCGAGGATGATGCCGATCCCGGTCGTATCGCGCACCAGCACGGGGAAATCGGCGGGGGCGGCGGTCAAGCCGAGCGCGGCCGTGCCGCGGGAGAGCAGACCGCTCTGACTGAGCAAAAACAGCAGGCCGATGGCCGCGACCAGATGCGGCACGGGGAGATTGAACTGGAGCAGGAATGCCCAGAAGCGACTGCGTCCTGCCGCTTGCAGGATGAGGAGCGCGACCGTGACGGCGAGCACGGCGGACAATACCGTACTCGCCAGACTGACCCACAGCGAAAACAGCAGTCCCGACCAGAACACGTCGCGGTAGTTCGGACCGAAGAGTAGATTAGCGTAGGCGTCGAGACTCAGGGTTGTCCGGCCAATCAGCGGCTGCCAGCCGAGGCTTTGCAGCACGCTGTAGGCCAGTCCTCCCCCAAACAGGAGGAGGACCAGCGCGAGCGCCGGGGCCAGCAGTAGCAGGAACTGCCGCCGGGAGAGGCTAGCGGAGGACATTCGCTTCCCAGTCAGCTTCGACGCGCGTCTGATACTCGGCGGCCAGATCCGAGACGAGCGCCGCCGCGAGTTCCGCCGGGTCCGCGGCCCCGGGGCCGAGATTCGCCGCCGCGTCGGCCAGCACCTGCCGATCCGCGTCGTCGGTCACGCGGCTGACATCAATGCCGAAGCCCAGTCCGAAGCCGTTCTCCGGCAGTACGTGGGCCGCCTGCAGGTTGGGGCGCAAAATCAGGTTGGCGAGCACAAGCGCGGCGGCTTTGTGCGCGGCATTCGCGGGGATGGCGACATAGTTGAAATCGCCGATCAGATTGGCGTCGAAGGCAAAAGCGCGCGCTGTTTCCGGCAGGCGACCATCGTTGATGTACACGCTCGCGCCGGAAATCTCCTGCGTGAAGGCGAAATCGACTTCGCCATTGGCGAACAGGTCGCGCAGTTCGTTCTCGTTGGCGGGATAGGTTTCACCCTGCCGCCAGAGATTCGGTGCCCACGTGTTCAGCAGATCCCACACCTGCGGTGCCCATTCGTCATACAGAGCCGGGTTGAACTCACCGAGCCATTGATCGTGTCCGCCGCTCAGCTCGAAGAAGATCTGCTTGACGAAGCGCGTGCCCATGTAGCCGCCGGGGCCAGGCGCGATATACGTGAAGCGTCCCGGATTGGCCTCAATCCACGCGGTGAGTTCGGCGAAGCTGCGCGGCAAATCATCCTCAGCAATCCGCGCCGAGTCGTAGATGAAGTGGAACTGGGCGCTTGACCACGGGCTCTCATAACCCTCGACCGGACGTCCGAAATCGAGGTTGATCGCCGGGTTGTCCCAGTCGACCAGCGCGCTGTTGGGGATCGTCTGCGCCCACGGCCCGTACAGCAGATCGGCTTGGCGCAAGGTGTAGAAGTTCTCACCGTTGATCCAGATCAGATCGACCGCCCCGGCGTCCGCGGCGACGCCCGCTTCGGCTTCGCTCAAGACCTGATTGACCGCGTCGACCGTGTCCGCGACCGGCACACGGTTGAGGGTGATGCCGTATTCCTCGGCCAGCAGCGGCGCGTAGAAGGTATCGATGAACCCATTGATCGCATCCGAGCCGCCATACAGATACCAGTTGACGGTCTGACCGTTGGCCTGTGCCAGCACCTCGTCCCAACTGGCGAACCCCGGCGGTGCTGCCGCTGGCTCCTGCGCGAACGCCGCGCTGGTCAACAGGAGGAGGACGAGGATGATCAGCCAAACTTTGCCACGCATAGCGACTCCTTTAGCGTAAATGGCGCGCTGCCCACACCAACCGCTGGACGGCGCTGACCGCCACCAGCACGCCGAGCAGGAACAGCAGCGGGATAAACCACTCGGGCAGAATAAAGAACAAACTGAAAAAGATGACGGCTTCTGTCCCTTCGATCACGCCGCTCGGCATGGTGATCGAGGTGAGTTCGCCGCGCTGCTGCGCCCCCTGCGCACGCCGCTCCAGCAGCGCCGCCAGATACAGATATGCGCCGGCGTTGATATAGAACATGCCGAACACGAACGCCAGCACAATCAACCCTTCGAGGCTGGGCTGGCGCAGCACCAGCCCGAACGGGATCACGGTGTAGACGAAGAAGTCCAGCACAATATCGAGATAGCCGCCCCAATCGGATTGCTGCCCGCTGATCCGGGCGACCGTGCCGTCGAGGCCGTCCAGCGTGCGATTGAGCCACCACAGCGCCAGCCCGAGCAGGTTCAGCCCCTGCCACCCGGCGACCGCGGACAGCCCCCCCGCCACGCCCGCCAGCAGCGTGATGGTCGTCGGGCTGACGGTGTTTCCCAACCGCTGTGCCGCGGGCAGCAGCAGTTTCTCTTTGACCTGACGCAGAGCTCCATCCATCATGGCAGGCGCTGGACCACGGCTTTCAGCAGGCGTCCGCTCGTCCCATTCAGGAGTTCGCGCACCAGCAGGTTGGACAGCGCCTTCTTGGCGATATCCGAGTAAGTCGGGTAAGGATGAATCACACCCACGAGACTGCGCGCGCTCAGTTTCTTGGCGATCACCAGTGTGTACTCGGTGATCATCTCGCCCGCGCGTTCTGCGACGACCGTCGCGCCAAGCAGTTCGCCGCTGCTCCGGTACACCAGTTTGATGAAGCCCTCCGTGTCGCCTTCGGTCACTGCTCGGTCACCGTGAGCCATGGGAAAGGTATAAACTTTGACCGCGTCCCCGTGCTGCTCACGCGCCTGCGCCTCGGTCAGCCCGACGTGCGCGACTTCCGGTTCGGTGAACGTGACCCACGGCAGGATGTCTTCGTGACCTTTCCCCTTGCCGATGGGCAGCAGCAGATTGCGTCCCGCGACGCTCCCCTGAAACCCGGCGTAGTGCGTGAACTTGGGACCGGTGGTGACATCCCCCACCGCGTAGATGTGCGGCAGGTTTGTTTGCAGGTGGTTGTTGACCGGGATGCCTTGTTTCGTATACTGCACCCCGGCTTTATCCAGATCGAGCGCCTCGATGTTCGGCGCGCGCCCGACCGCTACCAGCAGCAGGTCGCCGCTCACCGTCTGACCGTTTTTCAGGATCAGCGTGATCTCGTCGCCGGACTGGTGGACTTCGGTCACCAGCGACTCGATGATCGTGACGCCCTCGCGCGTCAGCACGCGGCGGATCACGTCCACGGCTTCCGGCTCGTCGCGCGGCATGACCTGATCGCCGACGACCGTCACCTGCGCGCCGAGGCGGATATAGGCCTGCGCCATTTCCATGCCAATCGGGCCCGCGCCCATGATGAGCAGGTGCCGCGGCAGGCGATCATTCTCGAAGAAATCGGCATTCGTTTTGAAGGGGACGTCCCGCAGACCGGGGATCGGCGGCACCGCCGCCCGTCCGCCCGTCGCAATCACGAACTTCTTGGCGCTCAACTGCCGGTCATTAACGAGGATCGTATTCGCATCTAAAAAGCGGGCTTCGCCGAGGATGGTTTCCACGCCGCGCCGTGCCACCGCTTCGGGGGTTTCGTGCTGGTAGACCTCGGCGATCACAGCACGAATGTGATCGCGCACGGCGACCATGTTGACGGTCGGCACGGCGGCGCTGATACCGAACGCGCCGGCGGTGCGCACGGTGTGGGCTGTTTTCGCGATTTTCAGCAGGGCTTTGCTCGGCATGCAGCCCGACCACGTGCAGTCGCCGCCGATACGTTCCCGCTCGATGAGCGCCACTTGCTTGCCCAGTTCGCCGCCAAAGACCGACGCGGTCAGACCCGCCGACCCGCCGCCGATGACAATGACATCGTAGTGATCGCTCATGCGTTTTCCTTTTGGGGCAGGGTAGGTGCCGCGGCTTGGCGGCGGTTGAGCAGACGGGACAGTCCCAGGCTGAGCACCAGAATGAGGCCCGAAAACAACAGAATCCCCGGATTGAGACTCGCTTGCCCGGCGGCGAGATCGCCTTCCAGCGCCGCGCCGATGCCCACAAACGAGAGCGTGCCCGCCAGATTGCCGAGTCCGGTCGCCAGAATGAAGCTGCCGAAGGGGATGCGCAGACTCCCCGCGACCAGACTGACCGCGTCATAGGGCAGATAGATCAGCCGCATGGTCAGCACCGCTTGGAACGGATTGCGGCGCAGCAGGTGCACGAAGCGCTGCAGCGCGGACGTATTCGCTGGTTCCGTCGCCTCGCTGGAAAACCAGCGCCCGATCCCGTAGGGAATCACCGCGGAGACGGTGCCCGCGATCAGCACAATCAGGAAGCCCGGCCACAGGCCAAACACGCTGCCGCCGAGTATCGTCAACAGCGACGCGGGAAACAGAATCACCGGGCGCAGCAGATACACGCCGATGTAGAGCGCCGGACCAAACCAATTGCTGCTCAAGATAGTTTGCAGTTCGCCCGTCAGTTGGGCGAAGGTGAGATCGTAGGCGGTCATGTACTGGCGGACGATCAGCAGCAGCGCCAACCAGAAGAGGACGGCGATCACGGCGGTGCGGTGCGCTGTGAGCCACCGCCAGACACGCTGCGTCCACGACGGTTTCGTTGACATTTCCATGGTTGGGGCTCTCCCCGGTCGAAGAATGCAACTACTCTAGCTGAGAAGCTTGCGGTGGTTAGCAAAGAAACGCCGAAGAAATGCCGAAGAAAATGCCTAGCATGTCCTCGTTCGTTATCCACTCAGTCTGCCTGCGGGATCAGACGGTAGCCCACGCCGCGCACCGATTCGATGTACAGGTCGGACTCCGGTTCGATGCCCAGTTTTTTGCGCAGGTTGAGGACATGCGCGCCGATGATTTCCCGTGCCTCGTGCCGCGCACAGGTGTAGCCACAGGCGGACTGCACCAAGACGGTATAGTTGAGCGTGACTCCGGGTGCGCGGGTCAGTTCGAGCAGCAGGCGAAACTCGGTCGGCGTGAGGTCGAGCGCCTGCCCGCGCAGGCTGGCGCGGAAGCCGCTCACATCGAAGGTCAGGTCGCCGTAGGCGAGCGGGGCTTTGGTCGGGTGCGCGGCGGTCGGCAAATCGGGCTGCACGACATCCAGTAGCTGCCCGACGATCTGTTCCAGCCGATCACGCCGCTGTTGGTGCGCGCGGCTGTGGATGGCTGAGGCGACCGCCGCGAGGATGTCTTCGTTCTTCGCCGGTTTGAGCAGATAATCATGCGCGCCCTGCCTCAGTGCGGCGATGGCGGAGGGTACGGTCGCATGTCCGGTCAGCAGAATCACGGCGAGGTCGGGATAACGTTCTTTGGCGAGACGCAGCAGTTCTACCCCATCCAGCCGATCCATCTTGATATCGGTGAGCAGGACAGCAAACGCGCTATCCGCCAGTCGCTCCAGCGCCTCCCGCCCATCACAGGCAGCAGTCACCTCGTAGCCGCTCAATTGGAGGACGCGCACGAGAAAATTGCGGATCGCCGCTTCATCATCGACGACGAGCACGCGCGGCTTATTCATGGTCGCACACGCCTGTCACGGGCAGCGTGATGGTGAAGGTCGTCCCCGTGCCCAAAGCGCTGGCGACGCTGATCTTTCCGCCATGCCGTTCGATGATTTCGCGGGAAATCGCGAGACCTAACCCAAGCCCACGCGTCTTGGTGGTGAACAACGGCTCGAACAGGCGCGGGAGATGCTCCGGCGCGATGCCCGAGCCATTATCTGTCAGCGTGATGTGCACGGTTTCCCCTTGTGCGGTGGTGGCCAATTCGATGTGCGCCGCATCCCCACGTGCCGCTTCAGCCGCATTCAGGATGAGATTCAGCAGCACCTTCTTGATCTGGTTGCTGTCCCCACACGGCGTGGGCAGGCTGTCCGCCAGTTGGAGCTGCAGGGCGATCCCCGCCTCCTGCAGTCGCTTACGCATGAGGATGCGCACGCCGTCGCACAGCGCATTGACATCAAGTGGCAGATGGTCGTGCGAGACGGGACGATAGAAGTCGAGCATTTGCCGGAAGATCGTCTGAATGCGCTCCAACTCCTGCGCGATAATCGTCAGATCCTGCTGGACTTCCGGTGCGGCGCCGTCAAGCTCGGTCATGACCAGTCCCAGTCCGCTCTCGATGGCCTGCAGCGGATTATTCAGCTCGTGGGCGAGGGAACTCGCCAGTTGCCCGATGACGGCCAGCTTTTCGGATTGGATCAGGCGATTCTGCGCCGCCCGCAGCGCCGCCGTCCGCTCTTCGACTTTGGCTTCAAGCGACGCGGACAACTGGCGTTCGGCGGCCAGCAGTTGATCGATGGTGCGCTGCTGGACTTCGACCGCGCGCAAAAGTTGTTCCAGCCGCTGACGATCGCTTTCCAGCTCCGCCCGTTCCCGATCCGCCTGTTCCAAACGCGCATTGGTGTACAAGGTTTGGCTCAAAGACCTGATCAGCAAATCGTAGGCCGGCTGCGCCTCTCGGGGGATCTGCTCCACCCCCAGACAGACTGCGCCGACAGGCGCCGCGTGGACGTTGAGCGGGTGATACCAGGCGGTGGTGTCCAGCCGGCGCGCGGTGTGTGGATCACTGAGGTAGGCCGTGTTAGCCTGCCTCAAAACCAGACGGCGCAGGGCGGCTGGACTCTGCTCGGTCGCGTCGGACAGCCACGTCTCCCCAACGATGTAGCGCTGCAAATCGACATCCCAGAGCAGAAAACACACCCACTGGGGTTGGGTCAGCGTGATTAGGCTCGCCAGGGCGAACGAGAGGGTCTGTTCCACCGACCCGGCACACAGCATATTCGCTAAGGTACAGGCAAGATCAGGCATGATGGTCATGTCATTTCGGGAAGATAAACGTGCCAACGGAACACTCATAATGTCCGGCGGTCTGCCCCTGCAAGCGGGACAGCACGCCCTGACTGCGAAAACCGAGAAACGGGACATCCCCCAAGCGCTCCTGCACGACGGCACGCTGCTGGCGATAGGTCTCGCCGAGTACCATGGCCGTCGACATACAATCGATGAACAACGCCCCGGCGCAGCTCTCCGCTCGCTGACGCGCGTGATCGATCGCCCGCCCAGCGGCGGTCACCAGCGCATCGGGCTGTGCCGCCAAGATGTGCATCAGCTTGCCTACTGGCGGCGGCGCGGTGACGAGCATCGCCCCGGAACGGTCGAAGCCCATGACGAAGCTCACTTTGCAGGTTCCGTTGGCGCACACGCCGACCGGATACCGCAGGGTAATGGTCGTGAGGTCATCTGGTCGGTACGGGATACGCTGCTCATTGAGGAAATCCTCATAGACTTCCCACGCCGGACGACCATCGATCTTGAGGATGCGGTGGGAGTCGGTGTGGGTGACGCGGTACGCGCCGCTGAAGGGTGTCCAGCCGTTGTCGAGCGCTAACCCCAATGGCGTCTGGCTGAGCACTTCGGCGGCGCTCAGACCGTGACGAAACACGCGGCGGTTGAAGAACACGGCCGGGGGACGCGGCGGCTGATCGATGTTGGGACTGGAGCCACCGAGGATATCGTAGAGCATGCCGGTTTCCGTCATGGCGCGCTCCACGACTTCGTCGAGATTCATCACCTGTATATCGGGAAAGAGCATCAACGCCCGATGATGAAAGGCACTCCCGAGCCCGTCCGCTGCTACTCCGCGCAAGTCGCCGAGTAAGCGCCCCTTGCCGACCAACGGACGCTGATAGCGGTTGGTATGAAAGCGAATGTGCTCGCTGTGCAGCAGCATCACCCCGGCGCCGTGTTCGACATAACCGGCATGGCTGTACTGTCCGACGGAGGTCGCCCCGATCAGCGGCGTGTCACCCAGGATCGCGTTGACGCCTTTCAACACCTGTTCTGGCTGAGCATGCGACGTGAACAGCAGCGCCAAGGTGATGGGCGTGGTCGGCTGCGCGAGACTGGCGACCGCCGCCCGCGCCGCATCCTGCCCGCAGGCAAAGCCGTTCCCTGTGTCGGATAAGCCCACCCCGATTGCTGTTGCCAAACCTTTGCGCTCCCCAAACTCAATCTGCGTTCCAGTGTAATACGGAAGCGGCTTTCGAAACGCCATCTTCGGCAAATCTTCGGCAATTTCCCGGCGTTTCTTTGCTCCACGCCGCAGGGGGATCACCTACACTGGGGGACATTGACCAGTTTTGAGACACAGAAGGGGTTTCAGACCATGGCGACAACGACAGTTCGTCAGGAACAGGCAGCTTCATCCACCCTCGTGACCAGTGTGGTTCAGGGGATCACCGCCGCGTTGATCGGCGGTTCAGTTTTTGGGGTGCAGATGGCGGTCGGCGGGATGCTGCCGATGGTCGCGCAGTTGGTCGGTTCACAAAATCCGGTGGTCGGCTTCGTCCTGCACCTCATCATCAGCGCGATCATCGGCGCGGTGTATGGGGTGATCGCGCCGCGCTTGCCCGCCGGGTGGCTGGTCGCGATGGGCGCGGGCATCGTCTACGGCGTGATCTGGTGGGTGCTGGGCGCGCTTGTTATGATGCCGCTGCTGCTGGGCATGGGCGACATGGTGTTCCAGATCGGCGACATGCAGTTGATGAGTCTGATCGGCCACGTGATCTTCGGCATCATCACCGCCGGATTCTTTACGCTGATCCAGCGTCGCTAAGCGGCTGAACTGGACGAGTGCGCCGCAGATCACCCTGATCTGCGGCACTTGGCTTGCCGCCAAATGTTCGCATGCTGCTTCGATGGGAGGCTATGTTGATGAGAGATCAATCCACGAAAATCAGGTGGATCGCGCTGCTGCTCGGGCTAGCAGTGGCGCTGTCTGCGGGACGCATCACGACTGTGAGTGCCCAACTCACCTGTGCTGATCCGCCGCTGGATGTGTCGGGCTTAGTGTATGTGTGGGACAAGACCGATTTCTGCCAGTCTCAGGCAGGGGTCTTCGACGAGATCCTGTCAGGCGGTGTTCCGCGCGACGGCATCCCACCGATTGACAACCCGACCTTCGAATCAATTGCCGAGGCGTCAACGTGGCTGCAACCACAGTCCCCGGTGATCGCGTTTACGCTGGAGGGTGTGGCGCGCGCCTATCCGCTCGCCATCCTGACCCGACACGAAATCGTGAATGATATCGTGGCCGATGTGCCCGTGGCTGTGACCTTCTGCCCGCTGTGCAACAGCGCGGTCGTGTTTGAGCGGACGGTGACGGGGCAGGTCTTGCGTTTTGGTGTTTCGGGCTTGCTGCGTAACAGCGATCTGATCATGTGGGACGATCTGACGCAGAGCTGGTGGCAGCAGTTCACGGGCGAGGGCATTGTTGGCAGTTATACCGGCACGCAGTTGACTCTGCTGCCCTCGCAGGTGGTTGGTTTTGGCGCGTTTGTCGAGCAGTATCCAGATGGTGAAGTGCTGTCCCGGAATGGCCGCACGTATGCGACCAATCCCTATGTCGGCTATGACTCATCTGCGCTGCCGTTTTTGTTTCGCGGTGAACTCGATGAGCGCCTGTTTGCGACCGAACGGGTGCTCGGCGCACTGATTGCGGGAGAGGCGGTTGCGTATCCCTTCCCGGTGCTGGCGGAAGCCATTGTCATCAACGACACCGTCGGCGGACGGGCCGTGGTCGCTTTCTGGCAGCCGGGCGCGACCAGCGCGCTGGATCAGAGCAATATCGATGCGTCGCGCGATGTCGGCATGGCGGCGCTGTACCGCCGCGAACTGGATGGACAAATACTCACCTTCAGCGTTGATGCTGCTGGCACGATCCGTGACGATCAGACGGGCAGCGCGTGGAACGTGTTTGGTACCGCGGTCGAGGGTGCCTTGCTGGGCAGTCAACTGCGGCAGGAGCTCGCTTTCCCACATTTCTGGTTTGCGTGGGCGGCATTCCGACCGGAAACGCGCATCTACGGCACGTAAGCGCCAGCGGGACGCCATATATCCGATAATCTGGAGCGGGCAGCGCTCCAGCAATGAGCTTACAACACCAAAGCGCTTACATATGTCACTGGAAAACGAGCTTCAACCTGTTAGAGTGTAATAAAAAGCTCGTACTCGTATGATGACATTAAAACAACACACTCTCTGGAACACCCTGTGGACGTGGGCGGGACGAGTCTCCCTGCGCCAGAAGATTATGGGGATCATCGTCGCGCCGCTGCTCATCCTCGGCTTCACGATTGCCTGGTGGGTGAGCAGTCAGCTCGGCGGTTGGCTGTCGTACCTGCTGAGTGAAGAGCGCGTCGCTCAAGCCATGTCCGTCGGCCTGCGCAGCGTGGTGATCATCACCGTCTTCTCGGCGCTGGCCGGGATTGGGATTGGCTCGTTTCTCACGTGGCTGCTCACCCGTCCGATCCTTGATATGACCTTTGTCGCCCGCCACGTGCGCGATGGCGATCTCTCCGTGCGCGCGCCCGTCTGGGCGAATGACGAAATCGGCGAACTCGGACGCGCGTTCAACGACATGATCGCCAGCCTCGACACCTCGCACCGCGAACTTGAACGCTCCAATGAGATGCGCGCGCAGCTTTTGCACAAGGTCGTTTCCGCGCAGGAAGACGAACGCCAGCGCATCAGCCGGGAACTGCACGATGAGACTGGACAAGCGCTGACTTCGCTGCTGGTTCAACTCAAGATTCTGGATAACTGCACTACTTTGGAGGAAGCACAGGTCCAGGTAGCGGGTATTCGCCAACTCACGCAGCGCACGCTGCACGAGGTGCGGCGGCTAGCCGCTGATCTGCGTCCAGCAGCCCTCGACGATCTCGGCCTGATTTCGGCGCTGGAAGGCTACATTGACAACTATGCCAGCAAATCCGGCTTGCAGGTTGATTTTCAGCCGCGTGGGATGGAACAGGAGCGGCTGCCGCGCGATATGGAGATTGTGCTCTATCGGGTGATTCAAGAGTCTCTGACGAATATTCTGCGCCACGCGAACGCCAAAACCGTCAGTGTCATCGTCGAACGCCAGCCCGCCCAGCTCCACCTCTCCATTGTGGATGATGGCTGTGGCTTTGACATAGAGAGCGTTCGCAGCGCTAAGAATCGCGGCTTAGGCTTGCTCGGCATGCAGGAACGCATCGAACTGCTGGGCGGAACGCTGACACTCGCTTCGGAACCGGGGCGGGGAACGCGGCTGGAAGTTGTCCTGCTGCTGCCAGATATCGTCGGCACAGGAGCAGAAACATGGTGAATCATATAATTCGCATCGTCCTCGCAGACGATCACGCGGTGCTGCGGGCGGGACTCCGGGTGTTGTTAAATGCCGAACCGGATATCAACGTTGTCGGGGAAGCGGGAGACGGCGAAGAGGCGCTGCATGCGATTGCCCAGTTCCAACCGGATATCATTGTGCTTGACCTGATGATGCCGAATGTCAAAGGGCTGGACATCATCGAGCAGGTTACCCAATCGTACCCGCATACCCGCGTGCTTGTCCTGACGATGCATTCGGACACGCAGTACATTCGCCATGTCGTCAAAGCGGGCGGCGCGGGCTACGTTCTGAAGAGCAGCGCGGATACCGAACTCATCAAGGCGATTCGGGTGGTCGCGAGCGGTGGCTCGTACCTGACGCCCGAAGCGACGCAGGTCCTCATCAGCGATTATCGCGAGAAGGATGAACCGGCTTCGAAACCAGTTACCGGACTCGACTTATTGAGCGAACGTGAGCACGAGGTACTGGTCATGACGGCGCTCGGCTACAGCAGCCGGGAAATCGGCGAACTGCTGTTCATCAGCCCGAAGTCGGTCGATACTTATCGCCAGCGTCTGATGGAAAAGCTCCGGCTCGAAAATCGGGCGGAACTCGTGCAGTACGCGTTGAAAAATGGGCTGCTTGATTCCAAATGACCAATAACCAGAATCCGCGCGACATCCTGAACCTTGAATCTCATTTTCGTTGGCTGCGCGTTCGGCGGCGCACGGCGAGCGAATGGCTGGCCTGGGGATTATGGCTGTTGTCCTTAGCCATTCTGCTTGAATACACGTGGAGCAGTTTTGTCGAGGGTGAAACACAGGCCACCGTGCTCGCCGGGGCGCTTTTCTTCGGGCTGCTCGCAGCCGGAGTGATCGTCAACATCATGCGCGGTGTTGACGCCCAGAGCATACACAAGTATCGCTCGCAGCAGATCGCGCAAAAAGACGATGCCCTCGGCAGCAGCTCCGAACCTGATGAGACACAGGCGAATGGGCGTCCCCTGACGCGCCGCCAGTTCATCAAAACCGTGGGTATGGCGGGCGTTACCGTCGGCGCAGCGGGTTCGACGGCGCTGGTCGCTGGCAGCCAAATGCTGGGTACGCCCACGTCCGGCGGCGTGTATCGTCGACCGTGGTGGGTGCGGCAGGTCGAAGTTCCGACGACGGGCATCGATTGGGACATGATGCAGCGGGTCGATGCCGCCCGCAATACGCTGGCCGGCAATCCTGCATTGGGGCGCTTCGCCAGCCAAGAAGAGAACGACTATCTGGAAACAGTGCGCCGTCAAAACGAATTCAACCGATTGACCAACAATGAGGCCGGATTCACACTCAAAGATTTTGCGCTGGCGAACGCCTTTTCGGGAACCAGAGACATCATGCCACGCACGTTCCTCGGTCCGCGGCAAGCACCGCGCCCCGAAGATCTCGGCGTCGACCGCTGGCAAGGATCGCCAGACGAGAATGCGCGTCTGCTCAAAGTGGCGATGCAGCAGATGGGCGCGGCCACTGTCGGGATCGTCGAACTCGATGAACGCACGCGCAAACTCATCTACAGTGTGGATAATGATGGCAAGCGCCTTGAGTTCGAAAATGTCGAGCACGCCTACGAGGACACGGAAAAGCGCGTGATTCCGTTTGCGGCGCGCTGGGTGGTGGTGTATGCCGTACAGATGTCGGATATTGCCATCAGGCGCGCGCCAACCAAGATCGCGCAGATGGCGACGACCGAAGCGTACCAGCGCGGCCTGATGATCCAGAACAATGTGCAGGAGTTCTTACGGGGACTCGGCTATCAGGGCTTAGGCGAGGCTGAATTGAATGGTCTTGGCATTGCCCCGGCTCTCGCGGTGCTCGCCGGTTTGGGCGAACTCTCGCGCTTGAACCGGGTGGTCACGCCGGAATTTGGCCCGATGGTACGCATCTTCAAGCTGATCACGGATCTGCCGCTTGCACCGGATAAGCCAATCGACGCGGGGATCGCGCGCTTCTGCCGCACGTGCAAGAAGTGCGCGGAAGCCTGCCCGCCGAGCGCGCTCAGCTTCGATACGGAACCGGGCTGGATTCCCATTGGCGAATGGAGCAATCCCGGACATCAGGCATGGTTCGAAGACTCGGTGCGCTGCCGCCGCTACTGGTACGAAGAAGCTGGCAGCAACTGCGGCATCTGCTTCTCGGTGTGTCCTTTCTCCAAGCGCAACCGCAGCTTTATGCACGACCTTGTGCGGATGCAGATCGCCACCTTCCCGGAACTGGACGAACTCACGCGCACGATGGACGATGCCTTCGGCTACGGTGTGCAAAAAGATCCCGGTGACTGGTGGGATCTCGACTTGCCCGAATATGGCATCGACACCCACAAGGATTGATCTTACGTCAGTTAGGGATAAGCCTCATTCGTGCGTCCCCCTCACCCCCAACCCCTCTCCCACGCAAGCGGGGAGAGGGGAGGCGAACCCTGTTTTTGCTGTCTCCCCTCCCTGAATTCGGGGAGGGGCCGGGGGTGGGGTCAGCGAAGCGTTATCCATAACTCACATTAATCTTATCTGTAGGGAATTTCCCTACAGATAAAGTGTATAGATTGTCGTGATTCTCCCGACAAACGATCACAACCTTCCTGACAGACAATCCCCTGTAAATTCGACACAATCTACCTAATTGAAGTGGTGGAAATCCGGTGGAAATCCGGTGCTGAGCCGCAACTGTGACGCCGGGAAACCGGCGAAGCCAGATGACCAAATCGGCCGTTCCTACGAGTCTTAGGGGTCGGGCAGCGCGCAGGCGCTCCCGGCTCTTTTTGTTTACCGGCCAAGCAGCAGGAGGTTTGAAGTGCCCGTTTACGATTACCATTGCGCCCACTGCAAGACCACCTTCTCCGTCCGGAAGTCGATCTCCGAACTGGACAGCCCGTCCGCTTGTCCCGAATGCGCCTCGCAGGAGACGCAGCGTTTGATCAGTGTCGTCGCGATTTTCTCCGGCGGCGGCGGGGGCGAACGTCGGGCGCTGGCCGGGGTGTCGGCGTGCGGGGGATGTAGTGCTGCCGGCAGCGGTTGTGCGAGTTGTCGTCCACGCTAATTCAGCGTGATTTGCGGTCTCAAGAATGCTTTTAGCAGACAGCACCCCGGTCACGGGGCTGCGGTAAGGAAGGGATTTACCTATGACCTCAAGTTTGAATAGACGCGAGTTCTTGAAAGAAATGGGGCTGCTCGGTATGGGAGCTGCCACCGTCGCCGCGTTAGGGCCCATCGAGGAATTCGGTGAAAGCTGGAGCGATAAGCCCGGCATGCTCGCCCGTCCGAACTGGGTGCGGACCATCGGGCAACCCACGGCTGAAATCGACTGGGAAGCCATCTACCGCTTTGACGAACGCAACACGGTTCGCCGCGGTTGGAGCAAGTACATGGATGCGGAAGCGTTCCAGGCCGTGCAGGATCAGAATGCGATTGCGGTCTATGAGCGCAACCGTGCAGGCCAGGTGGGCTACTCGACGCGCGACATCGCGCTGTATCGCGCCAGCGGCATCGGCGCAACCCAGTCGTTCCTCGGTCCCGACAATGTCGCCAAGCCGGAAGAGAACGGTATTCCGCGTTGGGAAGGCACGCCGGAGGAAGCTTCCGAGATGATCCGTTCGGCCCTGCGCGCGTTTGGCGCGGCGACCGTCGGTTTCGTCGAACTGGATGCGAACACCGAAAAACTGATTTACGCGATTGATCCGG
The DNA here is from genome assembly GCA_016717205.1 of Candidatus Flexifilum breve. Taxonomy (GTDB): domain Bacteria; phylum Chloroflexota; class Anaerolineae; order Aggregatilineales; family Phototrophicaceae; genus Flexifilum; species Flexifilum breve. The sequence continues at coordinate 666,589 of JADKGC010000001.1, read as the reverse complement.
ATGGCAAAGAACTGGTCATCAGCGAAGATACGGAAGTCCCCGAAGAAACCGAAACGCAGCGTATCATCCCCAAGAGCGCGCGCTGGGTCATCGTGTGGACGGTGCAGATGTCGCAGGAAGGCATGTCACGCAGCCCAACCCCGGTTGGCGCAGCGACCACCGCCCTCACCTATGCTGAAAATCGCGCCATCCAGAGCCGTTTGCAGGGCTTCCTGCGCGGGATTGGCTACTACGGTCTCGGCGAATCGGAAACCAATGCGCTCGGCATTGCCCCGGCGTTTGGCGTGCTCGCTGGCCTCGGCGAAATGTCCCGTTTGAACCGCATGATCACGCCGGAATACGGCCCGATGGTGCGCGCCTTCAAGATGGTTACGAACCTGCCGGTCGCGCCCACCAGCCCGATCGACGCCGGTATCATGAATTTCTGCCGCACCTGCAAGACGTGCGCGACCTACTGCCCGTCGGGATCGCTGAGCACTGCCAGTGAACCATCCTACGAAACGCAGGGTGGATGGAACCGTGGCGGCGTCCGCACGTGGTATGAGAACTCGCTCTCCTGCCGCAACTACTGGGCCGAAGTCGGCACCAACTGCGGTATCTGCTTCGCGGTGTGCCCGTTCTCGGTCAAGGATCGCGCACTAATCCACAGCATGGTCAAGGGTGTGATCGGCACGACGACAATCTTCAACAGCGCGCTGGCCGAACTCAGCCGCACCGTCTACTCGCCCGGACCGAAAGATCAGCCGCAGAAGGATCCGGAAGAATGGTGGCGTCTGGATTACGCGGAATTCGGTATTGATACCCGGCAGGGTCACGCTGACGCCTAAGCGCGCAGAGAAAAGAAAGGGCATACCCCATGTTGTTCTGGATTATCGCAGGTTTCCTGCTCGGCGCTGGCGCGCTTTACCTCCGTAACAATCCGAAGATCAAGCTGGCCTGGTTTGACTGGGTTCTGCTGGTCCTCGCAGTCGTTTTCTTCATGCTCGCCATCGAGAACTACAACGGTTCGATGGGCGAACTGGAACCGCGCGCCGCCGGTGTGCTGCTGGCCGCTTTCGGTGTGCCGGGGCTTATTCTCGCCGCGGTGGTCGCTATCCGCGCGTGGCGCAGCACCCAAAAGGCTGCCCCCGCCGCCTAAATCGGTAATGGTCACATAGTTCACCAGTCCGGCGGAGAGACGCACCTGTTTCTCCGCCGGAATCGATATGCAGAGAGATCAGTAGTCATGGACAAGGCAGCGTTGCAGAATACCATCCAAGCCCGGCGGGCACGCCAGAAACGGCGGCAGACTCTGGTGAGTCTGGCCGCATTTGCGATTCTGGTGGCGGCGTGGCTGATCGGCTATCTCGGCCAGAGCGGCGAACTGCCCCTTAGCGATTACTTCGCCGACGTGCTGCCACAAGCGGAACGGGTTGAAGCGGGCAGCAATGGGCTGTTCACGGGTTTCGCGGCGAGCGCCGATGGCTCATTTTCCGTCGTGGGTTACGCCATGGCGGGCATCGGTTCTGGCTATGGTGGACCAGTCGCGCTGTTGGTGGGCACAGATACTGCAGGTACCATTCTGAATGTGGCGGTCGTCCAGCATGTCGAAACGCCGAACTTCTTCCGCCAGCTTGAAAACTCCGATTACTACAGCCAGTTCATCGGCGCGCGCTATGACGAAGCCCTGACAATTGGCGACGATATCGACGGCGTGAGCGGAGCGACACTCTCCTCCGAAGCCGTCGCGCAGAGCATTCGCTTGGCCGTACGCGGTATCGCGGCCCAGGCGATCCCCAATGCCGTGATCCCGCCGGACAATCGCCCGATCCAGTTCGGCGTGCCGGAAGTGACGCTGCTCGCGCTGTTCATTGTGAGCTTCTTCCTGCATCGCATCCGGTCGCGGTCACCGTTCAAGAAGTATGGACGGTGGGTCGTGATGGCGGCGGGCGTGATCATGCTCGGTTTCATCTTCAACAAACCGCTGACGCTGGCGAATGTTATTTCGCTGCTCGCGGGCTACTTCCCGGATTGGCACAACAACCTGTATTGGTTCCTGCTGCTCGGCGGAATCATGGTGGTGACGTCCATTCAAGGCAAAAACCCGTACTGCTCGTGGTTTTGTCCGTTCGGCGCGACTCAGGAATTTCTCGGGTCACTCACTGGCGCGAAAGCGTATCAGCCGCGCCAGATCTACAGCAAACTACAATGGCTCCAGCGCGGCCTATCCTTCACCGCGATTGTGTTGGGCTTAGCCCTCCGCCAGCCGGGCGCGGCCAGCTACGAACCCTTTGGCACGCTGTTCAATCTCGAAGGTTCGTGGCCGCAGTGGGTCTTACTCATTCTGATCCTGTTTGGCTCACTCGTGATTTATCGTCCGTTCTGCAATTATCTCTGCCCGCTGGACCCGGTCGTCTCGTATATCGGTGAAGTGCGGCATTGGGTGAAAAACTTATGGGACAAGAAGAACGCCCAACCGACAAGCGGCAGTATCTCTTGATCGGCTATGTGGCTGTCTGTGTGGTGCTGGTGTGCCTGACCCTTGTGCTGGCGCTGACTTCAGACCCTTCAGTGGCGATCGCGCAGCCGACGCTCCGCGCAACCGCGACGCGCAACCCGATTGTGCTGACTGCGCAGGCCGACTATGCGACGGTCGTCCCGACGCCAACAAGGAGCGGATCATGAACCAGAAACCGGCGTCGCTGTCACGTCGCCAGTTCATCCGCCTGACCGCGTTCGCCGGGTTGGCTGCTGCTGGTGGTCTCGGCCTGTCGGCCGGGCTGCGCGCCGCTCAGCCGGTTGAATCCTTGCAGGAAACGCGGATGCTGCTCGGCAGTATCGCCCATCTGACCGTGATCAGCTCAAACGGCGCTCAGGCGCGCGCGGCGATCAACGCGGCGTTCGACCGCATGGCAGCGCTCGAAGCGGTGTTCAGCCGTTTTCGTCCGGACAGCCAGTTGAGCCAACTCAATGCGACGGGCGCGCTGAGCGATCCGCATCCTGAACTGAAAACCGTGTTGACCAAAGCGGTCGCTTATGGCGATCTCACCGCGGGCGCCTTTGATGTGACGGTCGAGGCGGTGCTCAGGCAGTATCGCGCGGCGGCGCAGTCCGGTTCGCTGCCCACGGCTGAGCAGATCTCGGCGGCGCAGCAGCTCGTCGATTACCGTCAGATCTCCATCCATGCGGATGCCATTCGCCTGAATCTTCCCGGCATGGCCGTTACGCTCGACGGGATCGCCAAAGGTTACATCATCGATGCCGGTGCCGCCGCCCTACGCGAACTCGGCTTCGATCAGGTGCTCGTTGAACTCGGCGGTGACCTGCAAACCTACGGCAGCGCAACCGCGCAGTCGTGGCAGGTGAGCATTCAAGCGCCGCCCGGCAGCGCGAGTACGACCCCGATCATCGCGGAGTTGGTCAGCCGCGCGCTGGCGACCTCCGGCGATTACCAGTACACGTTCACGCCGGATCGGCGGCTGCATCACATCCTCGACCCGCACAGCGGCGTATCACCGGATGAATTGAGCAGCGCCAGCGTGATCGCGCCGACCGCCTGCGATGCCGATGCACTCGCGACCTCACTCATGGTCATGGGCGCGGAGGCGGGGCTCGCCTTGATTGCGCGGCTCCCTGAGGCTGAAGCGCTGGTCATCAACAAACATGGGATCACCCGCCAGTCAGCCAACTTTCCGGTGCGGGCCTAAGGTGCATGCGATGATCTGAGGCGACTACATAGTCCGTCATGACAGTCTAAAGTGAGGGAAGACCGGTGCGAATCCGGCGCTGTCCCGCAACGGTAACGGCTACCCTGCCGAAGCCCGATGACTCACCAGACAGTCTTGTGCAGTGTCCTTCGTGGAGAAAGGGTGCGAGCTAACGAAACGATTTATCGTTCACCCGCTCACAGGCGGGTTTTTTCTTTGGTGGGCAAGTCTATATCGTCAATCCAGGATTCTCTGATGAAAATCACACGTTTCACCTTTATCCTCTGCTCTTTAGTGACCGCCCTGCTGCTCACGGTGGTCATCACCGTCGATGCGCAGGCCGCAGCTCCCGAGATCAACCTCATCGATGGCTGTGTCGAGAACTACGACCCGACTGTCGATTACTTCCCGGCGAAAGCCACCGTCGACTATGCGAACAACTTCGACGTGGAATACTTCAACAACTACAAAGTCGTGACCATGCTGCCGTGGGTTGGGGCAGAAACGCCGCTGCAATACGTGCTGGTGCAGTGCGGCACGCCCGCCCCGGAGGGCTACGCGGACATCCCCACGTTTGAAATCCCGATTCAACGGTTCGTGACCATGTCGACGAGTATGCTCCCGCACCTCGACGATCAAGGGCTGCTCGATCATCTGGTCGGCGTGGATACCACGCTCTACACGAGCAACGAAGACGTGCTGGCGCTGGTGGCGGCGGGTGATGTGGCTGAAATCGGCGGTGGCGGCACGGGCGGCGAGATCAACTTCGAACTGCTAATCAGCATCGAACCCGATCTGGTCATGGCGCAGGAATTCTTTGCGGGTGGGACGACCCTCGCGCAGCTCAACGATGCGGGCGTTCCCGCCGTGCTCAACGCGGATTACACCGATACATCGCCGCTCGGGCAAGCCGAATGGGGCAAATATATCGCCCTGTTCTTCAACACGGAAGCGGCGGCGAATGAGCTGTTCGCGGGCGTCGCGGAACGCTATACCGCGCTCACGATGCTGGCGACGGATGTGGCGACGCGCCCCACGGCGATCACCGCCAGCCCGTTCAGCGGCGTGTGGTACATGCCCGGCGGTGACAGCACCATCGCGCAGTTGTTAGCGGATGCGGGCGCCGACTTTCTGTGGGCGGAAATGCCCGGCACGAGCAACCCGCTCGATTTTGAAGTGGTGCTCGAACAGGGAGCCGAAGCGGAATTCTGGGTGAATGTCAACCAGTTCTGGAGCACGCAGGCGCAAATGCTGGCCGACGACTCGCGCTTCGCCGCCTTTGCCGCTTTCCAGACGGGCAACCTGTGGAATAACAACCTGCGCATGAACATCAATGGCGGCAGCGACTACTTTGAGACGGGCGCGGCGCATCCCGATCTCATCCTTGCCGATCTGATCAAGATTTTCCATCCGGAACTGCTGCCGGATCACGAGTTCTACTTCTATCAGCAATTGGGTGCGGAATAAGTAAGCACACGGGCGGGCGAGATGCACGTATTTCGCCCGCCCGAACGACTCACAGCATGTCTTGGTGTAAATACCGCTTTTCGCGAGGAAAACTTATGGCACAGCGCATCCTATCAACCCCAACGATCACGCCCGCGACCCGCCCAACGGTCGCGCTGCCCGGCTTAAAAACGCTGCTGGTCGGCGGACTCCTCGCGCTGTTGGTCGGCCTACTGTTGGTCAGCCTCGCGCTCGGTTCGGTGACGATCCCGCTGGAAGAGGTGCTGCGCGTGCTGCTGGGCGGCGAGGCAAGTAAAGCCGTGTGGACGAGCATCATCCGCGATTTCCGGCTGCCGCAGGCGCTCACGGCCATCCTCGCGGGCGCGGCGCTCGGCGTCAGCGGACTGCTCATGCAGACGTTCTTCCGCAACCCCCTCGCCGATCCGTTTGTGCTGGGCGTCAGCTCCGGCGCGAGTCTCGGCGTCGCGCTGGTCGTGCTGACGATTGGTTCGGTCACGACGACGCTGCTGACGGGACTCGGCGTGTTCGGCGATCTGGCGCTCGCCGCCGCCGCCAGCTTCGGCTCGGTCGGCGTGATGGCGATCATTCTGCTGGTCGCGCGGCGCGTCAGTGGCGGCACGACGCTGCTCATCATCGGGTTGCTGTTCGGCTACCTGACGAGCGCGGTCGTCAGCGTGCTGCTCTACCTGAGCATCCCGGAACGCATTCAGGCGTACATCAACTGGACGTTCGGCAGTTTCAGCGGCGTGACATGGGATCAACTCACCATTATCGCGCCCATCATCATCGGTGGGCTGAGCGCGGCTTTTCTGTTGTGCAAGCCGCTCAATGCGCTGCTCCTTGGCGAAGCCTACGCGGAGAGCATGGGCGTGAATCTGCCCCGGGTGCGCTTCGCCCTGATTTTGGCCTCCGCCGTCCTCGCGGGAACAATCACCGCGTTCTGCGGGCCGATTGGTTTCCTCGGCATCGCTGTGCCGCACTTCTGCCGCAGTCTGTTCAATACGTCCGATCACCGCGCGCTGATTCCGCTCACAATCCTCGTCGGCGCCGTGGTCGCGCTGCTGGCGGCGATCATCGCAGATGTGCCGGGCAGTTCACTGGTACTGCCGCTCAACGCCGTGACCTCGCTGATCGGCGCGCCAGCGGTTATCTGGGTGATCCTCAGCCGGCATAGTGTGAAGGCGGCAGCATGACCGAACACCTGTTGCAGCTTGAGGAATTGAGTGCGGGCTATGTCCAGCGGGGCAAAGCCGCCCGTCCGGTGGTTCAGCCATTTTCGACGAACATCAATCCCGGTACCGTCACCTGCCTGATCGGGCCGAATGGTGCGGGCAAGTCGACGTTGCTGCGCACTATCGCGGGCATGCAGAAGCCGCTCAGTGGTCGCGTACTGATCGGCGGCAGTGACGTGCAGCGCCTGAGCGCCGCCGAGCGCGCCCGCCGTCTCAGTGTCGTGCTGACACAGAAAATGGAAGTCGGCTTGTTCACGGGCTATGCGCTGGTCGCGCTCGGGCGCACGCCGTACACGGGCTGGTTGGGGCAGCTCTCAGAACACGATCATCAAGTGGTGCGCCGCGCTATCGAACTAGTGGGCGCGGAGAGTCTGGCGGAGCGCCCGGTGCAGCATATGAGCGACGGCGAACGCCAGCGCATTATGATCGCCCGTGCCTTGGCGCAGGAACCCGATTTGCTCATCCTCGACGAACCGACCGCCTTTCTCGATTTGCCGCGCCGGGTCGAGTGTATGCTGCTGCTGCGCGACCTCGCGCGGCGCACGGGCTGTGGGGTAGTGCTCTCCACGCATGATCTCGACCTGGCACTGCGCTGTGCCGATCAAATCTGGCTGCTGCCTTACACCGGAAGAATTCAGGTCGGTCTGCCTGAAGATCTCGTGCTGAACGGCGCGTTTGAGGCCGCCTTTCGCAGTACGACTGCCGGGTTTGATCTACTGACAGGCACGTTTCAGCCGATCGCCCGGTCATCAGCGCAGGTTGTCCTTGCAGGCGCGGGCGCGCCCTATGTCTGGACCAAACGCGCGCTGGAGCGGGAGGGTTACGACGTGGTTGATCAACCGGCACCGCATTTGCCGACCATTCATGTGGAAAGTACGGGAACACCCGGCTGGCAGGTCAAGCAGAGCAATCGATGTATCGACTGTGACTCGCTGCGCGCTGTGCTGGAAGCGCTGCGTCAGAACCAGTGACACAGACACGGCGCTAAACTGAAGAGCGCGAAGCAACAGTCACGAAAATCAAACCAACTTGACGGCAACATCGAGTCCAGACAGAACGCGTTGGTTGGTCAACTTCAGATTTTCGATGGTATACGCTTCGAACAGCGAGAGGTTGCAATCGGATGTTTCTTATCTGTGCGTAATACAGTGATCCTAAAAATCGGGACAGGTAGGCTTAAGTCGTTGTGGGAATTTGAAATTTAGGTGCGGTCAGATTGCCCTTGAAGCGCGTTTTGACCGCGTCATAACCCACCTGGCTAAAGGGGCAAACGGCCAGACAGACCGCGCAGCCATAGTGCTGTGTGAAATATTCGCGACAGGTACGGTGCTCAATACACTGCATGCCGCCGTCGCCGCGTGGCTGCGGTTGATCATAGATGGCGTCTACGGGGCAGCTGCGCACGCACTTGCGACACATGGCGCAAAAATCACGCACCCACCCATGCTCGTTAGTGGTCGTGATCGGTAGATTGCTGATATTGGTGTAAATGGTGTTGATGCGCAAGCGTGCCCCCTGTCCCGGCGTTATCAGCAACCCGTGATAACCAATCGCCCCGAGACCGGCCAGTTCTCCCAGATGCACATAGTCAGTCAGACCACCGAGCGCGGTGCCGGGATAGGCGGCAAAACCCTGATGCTGCAGAAACCGAGCGAGCTTGGTGCCGATGACGGCCATGTTCTTGTAACCGCGCATCACTTCGAGCTGTGATTCGAAGCTCGGTGAGGTCGAGATCGGCGCTTTGTCCATTTCGACCGTGTAGACAATGGCATACTCACAGGGAATGCCTTTGCCCTGGAAGATCGCATTCCGTGGCACTTTGACGTATTTGATATCTTTCACGCCGGCTTTGAAGGCCAGGGCTTCGAGTTGTGCCAGCACGTCAGGAGTCACCTCACTGCGAGCGGCTCGAAATTTGCCGTCGTACATGCGTGCTGCCCGCTGCATATTGAAGATCAGAGGTAAGGCTTTCGGGATCACCCGCAGCTTCTGGCGCGGATTAAGATTTGCCAGCGACATCTGCTCTTTGGGTAGATGCGCATCAAACGGTGTACGTGGTTTGGATTCCGGTGCTGGTTGAATGAGCGTGTCGAAATTCTCTAGGTGCTTGTCCATGCCTTCGAGCAAGCGGTCGAGTGAGGGCGCGTTTTGTTCGCTGCCACCGCCGCGTATGATCATGTTGAACATCTGCTTGAACATACTGACTCCTTTTTGAGTCAGCATACTCCAGTGTTTACATGAAACCTAATCAAATTGCTGCTACTCTATATGAATAGAATTCATGCAGTGTCGCGAGTAAATCCGTGCGCTTTGGCCCAACGGGCACAACTTTCCAAAAACGCTTCGGCGGCGGGTGCTTTGAGATTCGAGGCCAAGTAGATATCGGTAAATTGTCTTGGGGCTAATGGCAGGGCGACTATCCCGGGCGTGTCCGTATCAAGCAGCATCTTTAACACCAGCGCGACCCCCATCTTTTCACGGACCATCGCAAAAAATGAAGGTTTCATTGGTTAGGCTCTCCAGCGGAATGGCGGTCTCATGGGCTAGGCGATGGTTGGCCGGTACGATAACGGTAATCTCCGCTTGGACAAAGGGGATTGAGAGCGCGAAGCCCTCAGGCCGCGTCACCGTGGCGATATCAATGACGCCATTCTCCAGCCAGTCGACCAGCTCACGCGGCGTGCCCTCAAACAACACCACGTCGATATCAGGGTATTTTTGCTGAAAATCACGGAGGATCCCCGTTAGCAGGCGGCTAGGGACTGTGCTGACACATCCAAAGCGCAGTTTTCCAACGGTCAAGCCTCGTTCGCGCGCGGCTTTCTGCCGGATCGCTTCTGTCTGGTTCAGAATTGCGCGGGCATGTTGCACCACCTCGTGGCCGACTCGCGTCAGCGCGATCCCTTGCCGCCCGCGTTCGAGCAGGGTGACGCCGAGCTCAGCCTCCAGACGGCTCAACGAGTAGCTGACGGCGGACTGGGTCAACCCGACAACCTCCCCTGCACTTGTCAGATTGCCGGTATCGACAATCGCCACCAAGACTTCCAACTGGTTGAGGTTCATAGGACTGCGCTTTCGCTGAGGATTCAAGCTGTACGGCACGATTGAGTTTGCTTCACCTCTACCACCACAGGCAAAGCCGCTGTCAGCGCCGTTCGTTAAGTCGACGGTATTGGCGTTTTTCAGCCCAATTCGAGTTTAATCCGTCTTTCATGGAGAAACACAAAGCTTTCGTTTATAATTTCTCTCAAAGAGATCTTCTTTTCTTCCAGCGTAACAAACAAACGGTATCATTCACAAGGTGAAAGAGAGGTGGGGTCGCTGATCGCTGCTGTATTAGTCCCTGCACTAGCGGCGTTGCTTCTGCTAACGCCGCTGCGTAAACGGCCACTCTGGGCGGCGCTGGTCCCCGGAGGCTTATTTCTGTATTTTCTCGCCCAACTGGCGGTTGAGACAACGCAGTCGGTTATCATTCCGTGGGTGCCCTCCTTAGGCGTTAATCTGAGCTTTCAGCTCGATGGCCTCGCGCTGCTGTTCAGCCTGATCATCAGCGGGATTGGCACATTAGTGCTGCTGTATTCCGCTGGCTACTTCGAAGACGTTTCCGAGTACGCCCGCTTCAGCCGCTACACGCTGATCTTTATGACGGCGATGCTGGGCGTTGTCACCAGCGCGAATTTACTCCTGTTGTTCATCTTCTGGGAGATCACCAGCCTGACATCGTACCTGCTGATCGGCTTCAATCACGACGATGAAGCTGCGCGCAGCGGGGCGCGACGGGCCTTGATCGTCACGGGCGGGGGCGGACTTGCGCTGATGGCGGGTTTCCTGCTGCTGGGTCTGATCGGCGGCAGCTTTGAACTCGCGGAACTGTTGAATCAGCGGGACGCGATTCAGGCGCACGCGCTCTATATCCCGGCGCTGCTGCTGATATTCGTCGGAGCGTTCACTAAGAGCGCACAGTATCCGTTTCACTTCTGGTTGCCCGGCGCGATGGCCGCGCCCACCCCCGCCAGCACTTACCTGCATTCCGCGACGATGGTCAAGGCGGGCGTGTTTTTACTGGCGCGCCTCGGCGGTCTGCTCAACGACACGCCGACTTGGGACGGAATCACGCTCATCGTCGGGCTGATCACTTTTCTCTATGGCGGTGTGATCGCCTTGCGCCAAACTGACCTCAAAGCGATTCTCGCGTACAGCACAGTGAGCTGGTTGGGCGCGCTGGTCGCGGTACAAAGCTCCAACAGTGAATATGCGGCGGTCGCGTTTGGCGTTGGTGTGCTGGCGCACGCCCTCTACAAAGCGGCGCTGTTCCTCACAGCCGGCAGCGTGGATCACGGTGTGGGCACGCGCGATATCCGCCAGTTGGGTGGCCTAGCGCGAGTCATGCCGTTCACGTTCGCGGGTGCGCTGATCGCGGTCGTCAGCATGGCGGGAATTCCGCCGCTGCTCGGTTTCCTGTCGAAAGAACTGCTTAAGGCCGCTTCCGTGTATGATGGTCAGCCGGACGCGTTTCTGATCATTTTCCCGATCGCCGCGGTGCTCGGTTCGGCGCTCACGGTCACTGTTGCGCTGCGCTTCCTGTGGGATACCTTCGTTCGTCCCGCGCCAGCAGATGTCCACCATCATCCCCATGAAGTCAGTCCGCTGATGTGGATCGGCGCGCTGGTGCTCGGCACGCTGACACTCGGGCTGCCGCTCGCGCTCCCGTTGACGCTCGATCCACTGCTCGGACGAGTGGTCGCGGTCATGCGCGGCGCGCCTGCGGAAATCCATCTGCATCTGTTTGAAGGGATCACAACCCCGCTCATCATGAGCGCGATCTCGATTACGCTAGGCGTCGGCCTGTTCCTGCTGCGGGGGCGGGTGATCCGTTTGCTGACGCGCCTGCCTTCGTTCGATACGATCGGGGTGTATCAATGGCTGTTCTACCGCGCGCTGCCTGACGGCGCGGCTTGGCTAACCATGCGGTTGCAAAACGGTCGGCTGCACTTCTATCTGCTGGTCGTCTTAGGCTCGGCCATCAGCTTGACCGCCGCGCTGCTGCTGTTGGGACAGGTGAACCTGACAAATACTGAAACTCTCGGCGGGTTGGATCCGCTGGCGGGTGTGATCTGCGTGCTGCTGATGGCGGGCGCGATTACGGGCGTGATCGTGCCTACGCGCTTGGGCGCAATTGCGATTCTAGGGATCGAAGGCGCACTCCTCTCCTTGCTGTTCGCTTTGTTCGGCGCGCCCGATCTCGCTTTCACGCAGCTCATGATCGAGGTGGTCACGCTGGTGTTGTTCGTGCTGGCATTCCATTTCCTGCCAAATGCCTTCAACATGCAGATACCGCGCCGCACCCGGTTCTTCGATATTACGTTTGCCGCCGCCAGCGGCGTCGTGGTCACCCTGCTGATTCTGGCGGCAGCGGCCAACCCGATTGCCGAGTCGATTAGCGGGTACTACGTGGAAAATGCGTATGAGGTGGGACATGGGCATAACGTCGTCAATGTGATTCTGGTGGATTTCCGCGCTCTGGATACGCAAGGCGAAATCCTCGTGCTCATCATTGCTGCCATTGGCGTGACCGCGCTGCTGCGGCTGCGCCCCTCAGGGCAGCCTCGTGGTCTGCACCTGCCGCCCGATCCGGAGACGAGCATCACACTCCCCGTGGAAGCAGATGTCAATCTGGAGGTGGAACAGCCATGACGCAGTCCCTGTTCTTACGCTTTCTCGCGCGGATGATGATGCCCGTGCTCATCCTGTTTTCGCTGTTTTTACTGCTGCGCGGGCACAACGAGCCGGGCGGCGGTTTCGTGGGCGGTCTCGTCGGCGCGGGCAGCATTGTGCTGATGACGCTCGCTTATGGCGCGGATGAAGTGCGGCAGCGTCTGCGCATCGATTTTCTGCGCGCTATGTTTTATGGACTGGCCATCGCGCTCGGTGCGGGCGTGATCGGTTTAGTGCGGGGCGTTGCCTTTCAGGATGCATTCTGGTGGGCGCCGTTCATCCAGGGCATCGGGCGGATCGAAATCAGTACGCCGCTGCTGTTTGATATTGGCGTGTATATCGTGGTATTCAGCGTCACGTCGTCCATCGTGATGAATATGGCCGAAGAAGGCGAACGGGAGGATCACTGATGCTGCTGCTCTTTGCTATCACGGCTGGGGTTATTTTTGCGTGCGGTGTGTATCTGATGCTGCGTCGCAGTGTGGTGCGCCTGATCATAGGTCTGTCGCTCTTGACCTATGCCGTCAACCTGTTGATTTTCTCGCTGGGGGATTTGCGCCGACGGGCCGCGCCCATCATCGACGCTGTTCCAGAAGACCAGATGGCTGATCCGCTGCCACAAGCGCTGATCCTGACCGCGATTGTGATCAGCTTTGGGATGCTGGCCTTTTCACTGGCGCTGGCCTACCGCGCGAGTCAAGCGGCCATGACGGATAACATCAACGCGTTACAGCACACAGACGGGGAGCTTTAGCATGCAGCCATATATCGTCCTCCCCCTGATCATCCCGCTCTTGATGGCGCTCACCGCTTTGGCGCGGTTTCGTAATTTCCGCCGCCGTCTCGCGCAGATCGGCGCCTTTGCGAATCTGTTGGCGTGCATCGCGCTGCTCATTGTCACCGAAACCGGGCAGATTCAGGTGTCGCAAATGGGCGGACATCCGGCGCCTTACGGCATCACACTGGTCGTTGACGCGTTGAGCGCGATCATGCTCACCATCGCGGCAGTTATCGTGTTCGCGGTCGTGATGTATTCGCGCGCCGCTATCGACACGAACCGGGAACGATTCACGTACTATCCGCTCCTCGGGTGTCTGCTGCTCGGTATCAACCTCGCGTTTCTGACGGGCGATCTGTTTACGTTGTATGTTGCCTTCGAGATCATGTTGATGGCGTCATTTGTGTTGCTCACGCTCGGCGGCGAACGCGGTCAGTTGGAAGGTGGGCTGAAGTACGTCATTCTGAACGTGGTCGGCTCGACCCTCTTCCTAATCGCCATCGGGTTGACTTATGCGGTTGCGGGCACGCTCAATTTGGCCGATCTGGCGCAGTGTCTGGCAGACGCGCCTGCGCCCGGCATCACCACGGTGCTGGCGGGCTTATTTCTGGTCGCGTTTGGCATCAAAGCGGCGATCTTTCCGCTGTTTTTCTGGTTGCCCGCGTCTTATCACACGCCGCCCATTGCAATCACGGCACTGTTCGGCGGTTTGCTGACCAAGGTCGGCATTTATTCCATGTGGCGCGTGCTGGTCATGGTGTTTCCGAACGAACTCACGACGCTGCAACCGCTGCTGTTCGCGCTGGCCATGCTCACCATGGTGACCGGCGTGCTCGGCGCGGTCGCGCAGATGGATTTGCGGCGCTTGCTCTCCTTCCACATCGTCAGCCAGATCGGGTATTTGCTGATGGGGACGGCGCTGCTCACCGAAGCCGGACTAACCGGGGCGGTCTTCTTCATGATTCACGTGATTCTGGCGAAAACGGCGCTGTTCTTTATCAGCGGCATCGCGCATGAAGCACAGGGCAGCTATGACCTCAAAAAGCTGGGCGGCCTCCGCGCTATGCATCCCGGCGTTGCGCTCCTGTTCATCGTGGCGGCGTTTTCACTTGCCGGACTGCCGCCATTTTCCGGCTTCTGGGCGAAGCTGCTCCTCATCCGCGCCGGCTTAGAAGCCGGACAATATCTGGTGGTGGCGGTGGCGCTCGGCGTGAGTCTGCTGACGCTGTATTCAATGGTCAAAATCTGGAACGAAGCCTTCTGGACACCGCCTGCACCCGGACGGGTCGCCGCCATGCTCACGTGGGAGGATCGACGTAGTCTGATGTTCCCCGCCGCGCTGCTGGTCGTGCTGATTGTCAGTGTCGGGCTGCTCGCTGAACCCATCTATCGCCTGTCGGCGCAGGCCGCCGAGACGGTGATGCAGCCCACCACCTACATCGAAACCGTACTGATCGAAGGTGAAGAATGACTTTCTTCCTGATCAATATTTTGCTGGCGTTTCTCTGGGCGTCCTTTCAGCAATTTCGCCCGATGGATGTCGTGATCGGCTTTATGCTGGGCTACGGACTGATCTGGTTGACACGCGACTGGTTGGGCGACACCGCGCCTCGCTATCTTCAGCGTATGCCAACCTTCATGCGTTTCCTGATCTACTATCTCGCCGAGCTGGTGTCGTCGACGTGGGGCGTTGTGCGAGCGCTGTTTCGCGATCAGTCAACGCTGCGTCCCGGCATCATCTCCTTCCCACTGCAAGCGCAGACGGATCTCGAAATCGTTTTGCTCAATAACCTGCTGGTGCTCACGCCTGGCACGCTCGGTGTCGATCTCTCGCCTGATCGGAAGACGCTCTACATTCATTTTCTGGATATCCCGGATGCTGACGCTGAACGGCAGCGGATCACCCAGGGGTTGGAACGCCGGTTGCTGGAGGTGCTGCGATGAACACTATGTTGTTCCTTGTTGAACTCCTGTTGCTGTTCTCGCTGGTACTGGTATCGATCCGGCTGCTGCGCGGGCCAACACTGGCAGATCGGGCGGTTGCTTCAGATCAACTGGCACTGCGTGTCGTCGCGTTGATTGCCGTGCACAGCATGGTCTCAGATCAATCCTTTCTGATCGATCTCGTCATTGTGACCGCGATTGTCGGCTTTTTGAGTATGGCGGTGATTGGGATCTACATCGAGCGGATCGTTCGTCGGAAACGCGGTGAGGAAATTGGAGACATTCTATGACGCTCGCAAATATCTTGATCAGTGTACTGCTGCTGCTTGGAGCGTTGATTATGGTGTTGGCCTCTGTGGGACTGCTGCGCTTTGGCGATGTGTATCTTCGGATGCATGCGGGCACAAAAGCCAGTACGTTGGGCATTGGCTTCATCATGATTGGCACAGCCCTGTATTTCAGCGACGCACTGCTTACCATCAAACTGATTGCATTGGGCGTTATTTATTTCTTCACTGCACCCACTGGAGCACAAGTACTCGCTCGGGCTGCGCATATCGCGCGCACCCCGACGGTGAAGGAAACATGGATTGATGAGCTTGATGAAGCGGGGGAATCGAAATCCGGCTGAATGACATGTTCACGCGTAATTTGTCGCAGAGATCGGAATCTGCATCGATGTACACGGATGGAATTTGTTACTCAGATGGACTCCTGAAATGCCGGACTGCCCTGACCGAGAAGTTCTGATGCTGAGTGCCCCAAAATTCACATAGCCACAATGCGACTTTAAGAGCCGAGATAGTTGATTGCGCACAAGGTTAGCGCTAGGGTGCCTTGGCGAAAACTGAAACAGAACGAGATTAGTCCGTGTTTTGATCCAGAATCTGGCGAAGTCTGATTTCGGCAGATGACGTTGTGACCACTGTTAGCACATCACTCTCGTGAATCCGCGTGTCACCGCGAGGAACTATCAGCTGGCTGCCGCGTCGAATCGAGGCAATTACACAATCATTGGGCAAATTGATATCACGCAGTCGCTGGCCGATCAGTCCATTACCAACTGGTACACGGCAATCCACTACATGTGCTCCCGTAAGTCGTAATCGGGTCTGTTCGAGTGTATGCTGTTCTTCCGCTTTTCTGGCGACCGCACGGCTGTAGGCCTGCAGGATAGCAGGGCGGTTGATAATGCCGATGGGCAGGCGGGTGTTTTTCTGCAATACGGGTAGTCCCCAGAGATCTCGCTCCCCTAAACGCCGCATGACATCCGAAAGCGGTTCGTCCGGCGATGCTGTTATCACGTCGCGTGTACAAATATCTGCGACCCGCCGCGTTTGTGGAAGTTCTTGCTCGTATGCCTGCTGTAAATCGCTCAAGGTAACAATACCTTGCAGTTCGCCCGCGTTATTCACCGCGCACAGTGCCCGCGCGCCTCTGGTGCGTAGAGTGTCCCGTAGTTCTACAAGTGGAGCATCCATTTGGATGGCGTAAGCTGGGGTCTTCATAGCGTCAGCGACGCGCAGACTCTGCATAATATCCAGATCGCGTCCCTGCTGCAGGCGCACTCCCTTGCGAAGAAGGCCGAGCGTGTAGACGCCACTCGGCTGAATCCGTTCTGCAACCAGAATGCAGATCGCCGAGGTGAGCATGATCGCGAGCACTAGGCGAAAATCCTGTGTGAGTTCAAAGACCAGCATGATCCCGGTAATCGGTGCGCGCACGACGCCTGCCATCATGCCTGCCATCCCCGCAATTGCAAAACCTTGCGGATTACTCAAGCCTTCGAGAGGCAAGACTTGCCCCAAAAGACGACCAAAGGCGCCGCCGAGCATTGTCCCGACGAACAGCGACGGAGCGAAGATCCCTCCGACGAATCCGCCTGCCATGCTTACCGTCGTCATCAGCAGCTTGGCCAAGCCGAGCACGATGAGGAAGCCGAACGCCAATTCCCCGCCACTTCCGCTGTTCAGTACTTCCACCATGAAATCGCGTCCAGGACCCATAATCTGTGGCAGGAACAGGGCGACGATGCCGACCAGCGCGCCCGCTAGCGCGGTTTTGAACGGGCGGGGAAGTCTTGCTCCGTAATGATGCCAAACATCGTGCTGCCAGTAAACCAGACGGATGAACAGAATCGAAACAGGCGCGAGCAGCAGACCGAGGATCGCAAACAGCGCGATATTCCCAACACCGCCCAATTGGTAATGTGTGAAGGTAATCAGCGTGCGCGGGGTGCCTATCGCCTGCATGAAGGCGGAAGATACGACCGCTGAAAGTACCACGATGCCGAACGATCCGGTGCCAAACTGCCCGTTGAGCACGATTTCCAGCGCGAAGAACACGCCGGCGATTGGCGCACGAAATGCAGCAGCGATTGCGCTGGCCGCGCCTGCGGCTACCAGCAGCTTGATGCGCTCATCTGACATGCGCAGGCGCTGCCCCAAAAACGAACCGATGTTGGAGCCAATTTGAACGCTGGGGTCCTCAGGGCCGACGGATGCGCCAGCTCCTAGTGACAGGGCCGACGCGACTGCTTTGAAGGGCATGCGCCAGTAACGTAGTCGACCGCCGGAGAGCGCGACCGACTCCATGATGCCGGCAACGCCATGATGCCGTTCTTCTCCAACAAAGCGCTGCATGATCCAACCGACAATGAGACCCGCCATTGTCAGTGAGATGATCACTGCGGCTGGGCCGACGATGCCATGCAGGATATCTTCGGCCAGTAGTTCCTGGAATAGCCAGTGAAAGAACTCGATTCCGTGATCAAATGCCCAGATGGCGATCCCTGTGGCCAAACCTACACCTACGGCGAGTGAGAGCAGGACAGCGTTTTCGGAAACGAAAGGCCGCCGCCGTAGATCACGAAGGGGATCCAGATTCATAGTACTTTGCTCTTGGTAAGTCGTCGACATGTGCCGATTATAGGACCCAAACTGAGCATAGCTAGTGGCAAGGAGCGGAAGAGTGTCCTTTAGGATACCGCTCACCATCCAAAGGATGAATACAATAAGATCACGAGGCTTTGTAAAGTGCAGTCGTTTCGGTGACGTTTGCTGATGAGGACAGGTTATGAGCACCGACTGTCTGATCTGGCCTTCCCTGTGGCCAAATGTGAAATTGACAGACTACATCTGACACTCTGGGTAAACTGAGAGGGAAGGGAGAGCAGATTGGCGCATGGAGAGCAGAGCCGAAGTTGGCACTGCTGAAACCGGCAGAGACGCTGGGAACTGCGATCGAAGCCTCCCAAGTCATGGGTGACTCCCGGGAGAGCTGCTACCGGTTCAAGGAGCTGGACGTTACTCAAGGCGAAGCCGGACTCCCTGAGATTAGTCGCAAGAAACTGAATTCCAAAAACCGGATAGACGTTGCGGTAGAAACTGTGGGGGGGCCTCCGCCTAATCCAAGCGCTTGGGTTCTATGCCGATCCTATCCGGTGTCGATCATCAGTACTAGCGTGACGCTGCTGGAATTCTCCTTGGATAGGTTTATCGGCTACCAGTATGATTGCCCCACTATAGTCTGTGGACGCGGTTGGTTATAGGGTTTCGGAAACAGAGTGAATCCCGGTCGCACCGCTCGGACGTACTCCCTCGACGGTTTCGATTTGCGGCGTACCATCTGCCTCGACGCAGCGCACAGCAAACGTGTGTTCGCCCGGCTCAAATTGCCAGTCGTAGCGCCATATCACCCAGGCGCGGTCGGACAATGGCCGTCGCAGCTGCGTATCTTGCCATTCGCCACCATCAACTTGAACCTCGACCTGTGCAATGCCGCGCGTGCCTGCCCAGGCAATTCCACCAATTGGGACAAAGCGGTTCTCGGCAGCATCGATCACCATCATATCTACGGCGACAGTATCGATTACGGAGGTCGCGCGAACCAAGGCATCGCGATCCCAGCCACGCCGCACCCAGTAGCCTTCGCCCCACTCTGAGACGAATTCCATCCCCGTGATCCACTTGGGCTGCTTCATACCATAGTGATTCGGGATGTGGATGCGCAGCGGGAAACCGTGCCGCTGGGTCAAAGCTTGCCCATCCCACGCCCAGGCCAGCATAACGGTTTCGTCCCCGCGGATGGTCGCCAGATCGACGTACTCGTCAAATCCGTCCGCCGCGGTGATCCTGATGTGCGTCGCTTCAGGCAGTGGACGGGCAAGGTCGAGCAGGTTTTGCATACTCGTTCCCATCCACAGCGTCGTGCTGATCAAATCTCCCGCGAGCCGGTTGGAAATGCACGACATGGTGACAAACTGTTCCATCGACGGCAGCGCGCGGATTTCTTCCAGCGTGAGTTCGAGCGGTGCTTCGACCAGACCGTTCACCGCAAGGCGATACGTTTCTTCGTCGAGCGCCGGTCCGCTGCCTGTGTTGATGTCGATGCGGTAGTGCTGACCGAGCGGCGTGTATTCGGGGCGCGTGCCGGGCGCAGGCTGGACCGGATCATTGGCGTTGGGCAGCCGCGCCGCGATATCGCCGCCGGCGCTGAGCAGTTCCGTCGCCGTAGCGCGGCTGCTGTTGATCAGCGCCGCGAGTCCAGTTCCGAACAAGGTTATGGTCGCCGCAGCGCCGCCGATCTGGATGAGGAACTGGCGGCGCGACAGCGGCGTAACCCCAGCTTCGCGCGTTGGTTCTGGCATCTGGCGTGTGAGAAGGTACAGGGTTTGCCCCAGCACCAGCCCCCACAGCCCAAAGGCGGCGATCAGCCATACAGCGGTCGCCAGAGTTGGCGCGGTAGCCGCCCGATCCAATGACAGGCTGATCAGCAGGAAGGGCGTGCCGAACACCAGCCCGAACACGATGCCGGACAAGCGGGAATCACGCGAAAAGGTTGCACTCCGTGCCAACAGGCCGGGCGCTGTCTGTAAGTAAATCAGCGCCGCCCCCAGCGTGATTCCAGCAAACATCGCCACCGCCATCGTCTGTTCTGCGAGTTTGGCGGTATCGTCGGTTGCGCCGAGATTGAGCGCACGAATCGAGTCGACCATGAGGTCGATGCCGAACGTGAGGAGATTGCCGGGCAGCAGGCGTGCGACCAGATCAAACAGGTTGAAGGGTGGAAAGGCCACGCCGATCAGAACAGCAGCAAGATATAATACGGCCACCAGCGGGAAGGTCAGGAGAAATGCCACCAGCAGCGCGCTGGGTATAGAGAGCCTGCGCATGAGTTTACCTTTCAGATCATGGCCGGGGACCCTTGCGGCGTCCCCGACCTCGGAGGGTCGTCCTAGCTGCCGGATTCCATCATCATGCCTTCGCTGAGCGTGGTGTAGAGGAACGCGTCGAGCTCATCGCGCAGCGCCGTACAGGCAGGATCTTCGCCTTCCACGTGTCCGGGAGTGAGCATGACCATATCGCCCATCATGGTTTCCTCGGAGCCCATCATGGCTTCTTCCGTCGCCATCATGTCATCACCCATCGCTTCCTCGCCCATCATCGCCATCATCTCGTCGAAGAGCGGCGCGTACTGCCCTTTTTCGAAGGTGGAGACGTCGACGGACATGGCGTGGAAGCCGTAGTCGTGTTCGGCGATGTAGAGCAGTGCGATCAGCGTTGAATCGCACGTATGGGTCATCATGTCATCTTGTGCCTGAGCGGTGCGGGAGGAAAAACCGACGAAAGCCGAGAGAACGAGCGCAAACGCAGCGATCAACAGAACACGTTTCATCATCTATCTCCTGATTAACTAGCGGACGGAACGCTAATGCCCGTCTACGATCAGGAGCTTAGAAAACAATTCTTGCGGAGAGGTGACAGAATTCTTGCGAATTCCTTACAGCGGGGATGGAATGGTGAAGCGAAAAGTGGTACCCGCCTCACGACTGCTCTCGACGTATACCCGGCCGCCGTGTGCTTCGACAAAACCACGCACAATTGCCAGCCCTAACCCCGTTCCCCGTCTGCCTCCGTACTGAGCGCGAGACGGTTCGCTGCGAAAGAAGCTTTCGAAAACGTAGGGCAGGTCGGCAGTTGGAATGAAGCTGCCTGTGTTATGGACGCTGACTTCGACTGCGTCCGGGATACGGCGGGCGCGGATAGAAATAGCACCGCCGTTTGGCGTATGCTCCAACGCATTCGTCAGCAGATTGTGCAGCACCCGCTGAATCTTTTCGGGAGCAATCTTAACGAGGTCAATGCCTGTCTCTAACGATCCATCAAGTCGGACACTGCGTCCTTCAGCCTTGGCGTTCATGCTTCCCAGCGCATCAGAGATCATGTCACGCAGCGACGTGGGTTGGCAGTGGAGGACAAAATCGCCGGCATCCAACTGGGCGAGGTCAAACAGATCGTCAATCATTTTGCTCAGATGAAACAGTTCCTTTTGAACCGTTCCGATGTACCGGTGGACAGTCTGCGGGTCGGAGACTACCCCATCGAGAATCGCTTCATTCATGGCCCGGATGTTGGCGAGGGGGGCGCGCAGATCGTGTGACACCCACGCGACCAGGTCGCGGCGGGTTTGTTCCAAATCCTGCTTTTGCAGCTCAATCGCCTGTAGGCCGTCAATCATATGGTTGAACGAGTTGGTGAGCTGCGCCAATTCGTCCCTTCCCCGTACGGGAAGTTTCGCCTGAAGATCGCCCGACTGCAGGAGCTTGGCCGCATTCCCGAGTTGATAAATGCGGTTGATCCAGGTACCCGCGATGAAAAACACCGAGATCGCGCTGATCGCCCCTGCAAAAATCAGGAGCGCCATGGTCAGAACAAAATCGTGCTCGCTGATGAACATGAGCTGCGCCGTCAGCCACACATTCAGGATGATCAATGCGACCAGCAGAATGATGTTCGCCAGCAGTGTCCAGCGCATACTGTTGAACTGTTCGAGTAAGCCGAACTTAGTGAGCAGAAAAACGCTGGCAACGCTCACGCTGCCGCTCCCGAGCATAAAGAGGAGGAGCAGCTGGATATCGCTTTCAGGTGGATTCAGGTTAACGACGACAATTTCCAAACTGATCGCGAGGGCGCTCAGCATGCCGACGAGCAGCACCAACGGATACAGAAGATTAGTCCGAGTCTGGTGGTTCAAATTTGTACCCTACCCCCCATACCGTCTGGATGATGGTTGGATTTGAGGCATCAGGCTCCAACTTCTCGCGCAGACGGCGAATGTGGACGGTCACGGTGCTGTCATCACCGTAGTAGTCACCCCCCCACACCCGATCCAGCAGTTGTTCACGGGTAAAGACTTGCTGCGGATGTGACGCGAGCATCCAGAGTAAGTCAAACTCGCGTGCTGTTAGGGTGAGCTGGTGATCGCCGAAACGTGCCACGCGCCGCAACGGATCGATGGATAACTGGCCGAACTCGATGGTCTTGTCGAGCACCTCGTCTTGACCGCTTCGTGTACGGCGCAGCACCGCTTTCACCCGCGCGACGAGTTCGCGCGGGCTGAAGGGCTTCACGACGTAATCATCAACGCCCAACTCAAACCCAGT
Organism: Candidatus Flexifilum breve; assembly: GCA_016717205.1. GTDB lineage: Bacteria > Chloroflexota > Anaerolineae > Aggregatilineales > Phototrophicaceae > Flexifilum > Flexifilum breve. The sequence continues at coordinate 644,323 of JADKGC010000001.1, read as the reverse complement.
GATGCGATCTTTCTCGTCCCCGCGTGAAGTCAGGATGATCACCGGAACAGCACCATGCACGTCGAGCACCGTGTATTCACCGGAATGTTTCAGAACACGCATGAACGTGAACCCATCCAGACCGGGGAGCATGATATCGAGCAGAATCAAGTCGACCGGGTTTTCACGCAATACTTGTAAACCCTGCGGACCAGATTCTGCCTCGATCACCTGAAACCCGTCGAGTTCCAGATAGCGACGCACCACTTCACGCAGGGTAATCTCGTCATCGATGATACAGATAGTTGTGTGTTTTCCCATGGCAACGATTGTACGATAAATATCTTGCCGAATTCTTACGGCTCATACTTATGAATCCGGAGATCGTAGGGACAGCGCCTGCGCTGTCCGCTGCGAACGGACAAGGCATGAAGTCATTTCACAATCGGCAGTTTGTCTAACCTCACCCTGCTTGCGCAGCAAGCAGGGTGAGGTTGAATATTCTGACCAATTCTGAAATAGCCTCATGCCTCGTCCCTACCAATGACACCCGCTGTATCGCGTCCGCAAAAGCCCAAGACGGACTGGTAACCCGTTTTCACGGCATTCGACGCAGTTACCGGGTGCCTTGTCCTTTGGCTGACAAACGGTCATTGGCTTAAACACCTTCTCGAAAATCTTCGTGTAGGGGCAGACCTATGTGTCTGCCCATTTTCGGGCGCACACATGAGGGTGTTTAAAAAGCATCCCTTAAAGCCTTTCCTTTCGTTAGCGGACGCAATGAATTGCGTCCCTACGAAGAGGTTTCGTCTTGGCGGCGCTGCTCCCCCGGGGGGGGGACTCAACACCCGGTGCGCCCCCTACATCCGTGCTTGGCGTTCTTTCGAGAACCTACTTTAGTAATTTTAGATCGGCTTCAGCCGTGAGCTAACCCGATGATGGCGTCAATCTCCTCTCTGGCCTGTTCGAGCGTCCCGTCGACGAATGCGATCGTTGGCAAATAGTGGGGCTGATCCGGCAGTCGTTCATACGGAGCGTAGCCGGACTCAAAGACGCCAGTGCTGCCCCGCGCTGGTTCGCTATCGGCGATGTGCCCCATCAGACGGGCATAGCGCCCGACCCAATCCGGCGTCTGCCGCCACTTCGTCGTCCGCTGGAAAACCGGAAAGAGCGGCAGCAACCCGTCATACCAATCTTCACCTGTCACTAAAAGATCGGTGCGTGCCTGACGCAGTTCACCAACGAGCTGTCGATAGCCTTCCAGCAGGTTGAAGTCGGGATCATTAACCCAGACTTCAACAGTGTCGAGGAAGACGGCGTGCAGGTCGTATTGATCGAGTAATTGATTGATCTGGCGTATCAGTTCACGCTGCCAAGCAGGGGCACCCGGGTTGAGCCACGCCTGCCAGCCCGTATCCTGAGTGCGGCTGGTATCCCAATCCGGTTGATTACCATGAAACACGTTGCGGGTTGCCGTCTTCATATGGGACGACGGGCCAAACAGATGATAATTTGACTTCCAGGAGTTGACACAGTTCGCGCCAAACATGGGCATCAGGTGGACTCCCAGTTCACGCGCCGTCTGACACAGTGCCGTAAAACCCGCTTCCCCACCGAGCAGCGGATCGGGACGATAGTCCCCGTACTGCCAGTAGTAGCGTCCCTCCCAACCCGGCAGATAGGCGAGCACCTGCGAGCCATCGATGCGTGTCGCGACGTAGCGTAGGATGTCGATCATCTGCGCATAGGTATTGAAGGTGTAACCCGACCAGTGCATGCCGTGAAGCGTCACGACGAGGCGGAGTTGGCGCGCCCAATCCGGCACATCCGTGCGCTCTTCCCAGCGCTTGAGCCCCGCTTGACGTTCGTTGAATGTAAGCTGCGCCGCACGAAAGGCAGTAGGATCATCCACGCGAGCAAAAATCCAGTCGGGTACCTCGATCTGGGTGGCGAAATGACGGGCATCTTCCTCATGGATACATTCGACGGTGTAGTCGTCGCCAAAGCGCTCACGATAGACCGCAAAGCGCTTGGAGCGGTGTTCGGCGTCTTCCCAACGGAAACCCAGTGTGACCCCGTCTAGCTGGCGCACGCACAGGAGCGGAAGGCGCAGTTGGTTGGGGTAACGGTCAAGCAGACCTTCCGGCGGGATGGCGCGTTCGTCATCAAACTGGTCGAGCGCTGTGACTGGCGCCAGATGCCTAATCAGAATTTTCACCGCGCGGATTGGCTCTGGAGCCTGCGCTTTGATCCGCACACGCAGCCCCTCTGGCTCGAAACTGGCGGTCAGGTGTAGACCTCCCGGTGCGGGCTGCTGACCACCGCCCCAGCGCAGTCCGATACAGCTCAATGATGCGCTGTCTTCGTGCTCAGTGCGGTGTATCCCGTCCGGATCGAGTCCGTAGACATTTTCCAGCGTAATGATCTGGAGGCTCAGTGCCCAATCTTGGATCCGAAATACAGGGTTATTGGGGTCGAAACTGAAAAACTGCATAGTAAGTACCACCTGTCAATATTGGCCCTCGTTTGAGCCCGCAGGGGCTTATAGGAGGGATTGGCGAATCCGAGTAAGTAATGATAACCTTTACATAGAGCTTCCCCAAAGAGAACCACTGCGCCGCACCCGTACCAGGCTCTTTCGTATCGGTTCATCGCGCGTTTTTGAGGAAAAAAGATTATGTCCAAACGTACTACCCCACTTTTGGTTGTCATCGGCATCCTTCTCGTCGTCGCATTTTCGGTCAATGCTCAGGAACCAGTCACGCTGGACGTGATGGGGTTCGTCGTCCCCCTTGAAGAGCAGGGAACGCCGCTGGATGAGGCATACCAGACGTTCATCAGCGATTTCGAAACCGCGCATGCCAACGTAGATGTTAACGCCCTTGAGACACCGCCGGAGTTTGATACGCAGCTCCTCGTCGATCTCGCCGCCGGGACAGCCCCCGACGTGTGGAATCAGGACGCGTCAACCTTTGCGCGCTTAGTCGATGGTGGCTACCTGATGGATCTGCGTGAGTGCCTCGAACTGACGCCGTCGCTCAATCTGGATCGCTTCTTCCCGACGGTGCTGTCGATCTGGCAGCCGGAAGCCGACGGTCCGATCTACGCGCTGCCCAACGATTTCACCCCGATGGTAATTTACTACAACACCGCCTCGTTTGAACGCGCTGGCGTCGAACCGCCGCCGGCTGACTGGACGTGGGACGACCTGATTCAACTCAGCCAAGAACTGACGCTCGACTCTTCCGGACGCAACCGCCTCGATCCTGAGTTCGACGAAACGAATGTGGTACAGTGGGGCTTCCGCGTGCGCAAGTGGGCGTTCGAGTGGCTGTATCGCGTGTGGCAAAATGGCAGCGATGTGATTGCGCCGGATGGCTCGACGGTCAGCGGCTACCTCGATTCGCCGGAGTCGATTGCGGCCATCACGTTCCTGCGCGATCTGGTGACGGAATACGGCGTGTCGCCGGAACCAACCGTCTACGACCAGCTCATTCAGCAGGCGGGCTTCCTTGACCGCTTCCTGCTCGGCGAATTTGCTATGTTCGACCGTGGTCACTGGGAACTGGTCGGTCTGCGCGCCAATGCCAACTACCAAGAGGGCAGCTTTGGCATCCTCAGCCAACCCGCCAGCGCCCAAGAGGCGACCGTCTTCTATGCGTCGGGTTTCGTGGTCAACGCCAGCTTGACGGATGCCGAAAAACAGGCCGCCTGCGACTTCATTGCCGCTGCGACCGATCGCGGCTATCAGGACACCAAGGCGATCACCGGAATTGCCATTTCCGGCAATCAGGCAGCCGCCGAAGCCGCTGCTCAGGATAACCCGTATCCGGAAATCGAAGAAGTGTTCGTCAATGAAGTCCAGTTCGGACGCCCACCCTATGGCGCGCGTTTCGCCAACTGGCCGACCGTCGAAGAACTGCTCGACGCCATGATGGAACGCATTCTGGCCGGTGGTGATGTGGAAACGGAAGTTGCTGCCGCCGTCGAAGAAATCAACCGCGAACTGTCCCGCTAATTAACTTCCCCTAGGTTATGGAAAGCCGCCAATTGGCGGCTTTCCCCATTGATGGAGAATTGCATGAGCCGCGTGATCGATGCTGCTTCGTCTCCTCGCTCGACACCGCCCGGAAATTTCGTCCAAAATGCGTGGAGGCGCTTCTGGAGTCGGTCGAACGAGAAAGCTGGTTATCTGTTTATTTTGCCGTCTCTGATACACCTGATTGTGTTTCTATTCATCCCGCTGGTGTTCAGTTTCTTCCTGTCTTTTCGCGATTGGGATCGCCCGACGTTCACCGACGCACCCTATATCGGGTTGGAAAACTATCAGTTTCTACTCGGCGACCGGCGCTTCTGGCAGGCGATGCTCAACAGCGCCTATTACACGGCGCTCGCCGTTCCGTTCGGCATGGCGATCAGCCTCGGCATCGCGCTGATTATGAATCAGAAACTGAAGGGCATAAACATTTTTCGCACGCTGTTCTTCATGCCCGTGATCTCGTCGTGGGTCGCCGTGTCGATCATCTGGCTGACGCTGCTTGACCCGTCCGTTGGGATTGTCAATTACGTGCTGGGGCTGCTCGGACTGCCGCCCGTCAACTGGTTGGGGAATCCAGCAACAGCGATGCCTGCGTTGGTGATCATCTCGATTTGGAAAAGCGCGGGTTTCAGCATGGTGATCTGGCTGGCGGGCTTGCAGTCGATTCCCCGCGAGTTGTATGAGGTGGCGTCGATTGATGGCGCGAACCGCCTGCAATCCTTCTTACGCATCACGCTGCCGCTGCTCGCCCCGACCAGTTTCTTTCTCGCCATCACCGGCGTGATCGGATCGTTTCAAGTGTTCTCTCCTGTGTGGGTGATCACGAAAGGCGGCCCGCTCGGCGCGACCGATGTCGCCGTGTTTCACATTTACCGGCGCGCGTTCGAGTCGTTCGACTTCGGCTATGCATCGTCACAGGCATGGGTGCTGTTCGCCGTGATCTTTGTCGCGACGGTGCTCCAACTGGTCTACATGCGCCGCCGCAGCGACGAAATCCTATACTGAGGGGGACTCCGGTCATGACGAAAAAACGCACGCCGCTCGGAACGATTTTTAGTATCCTCGGCTATATTGTGCTGATCGCTTTCGCGCTGACGATGGTCGTGCCATTCATCTGGATGATCTCGACCTCACTCAAGTCGCCGGGGACGGAATTCAGCTATCCCCCGCAGATCCTCCCGACGGAATTCAACTTCTCGGCCTACCGCACGCTGTTCGTTGAACTGCCATTTGTGCGCTATTTTCTGAATACGTTCTTCATCACCGCCTGCACCGTGTTCGGGCAGATGGTCGTGTGTTCGATGGCGGCTTACGGCTTCGCCCGGTTGAACTTCATCGGACGGGACAAAATCTTCGTCCTTTACCTCGCCACCATGATGATCCCGTTTCAGATCACGCTGATCCCGATGTTCCTGATCATCGCCGGGATGGGGTGGGTCAATACGTATCAGGGGCTGATCGTTCCCGGCATTTCGAGCGCGTTCGGCATCTTTCTGCTCCGGCAGGCGTTTCTGGGCGTCCCGCGTGACTATCAGGACGCCGCCCGCATTGACGGAGCGAGCGAATGGACGGTCTACACGCGCATTTTTCTGCCGCTCAACGGTCCGGCGCTGACTACGCTCGGCGTGTTCACGTTCATGGGCACATGGACAGAACTGCTGTGGCCCTTGCTGATCGCGCGGCAGGAGCACATGCGGACACTTGAACTCGGGCTGGCGTACTTCAACGCGCGCCCGAACGCCTTCCTACAGCCGAACTGGCCGCTGCTGATGGCGGGCGCGGTGGTGGTCATGCTGCCCGTGTTGATCGTGTATATCTTCGCCCAGCGCTATTTCGTAGAGGGAATCTCGCTGTCGGGCGTCAAGGGCTGAGACCGACGTCAGCGAGCAGCGGCGCAAGGGGGACAGGCTGTCCCCCTTGCGCCGACTGCTTGATCGCTTCCATCACGCAGTAAGTCTCGATCCCTTCTTCAATGTTCGGCGAGTACGGGCGGTCGGCGAGCAAGGCGCTGGCGAAGTATTCGGTGTAGTTGGCAAATTCGCCGTAGTGCATGCCGTGAACTTCGTTGTTGAAGTAATAGGCGCGTTTGTGGTAGAGGTAGTCCTCGCGGATTTCCGCGCCGTCCGGTCGGGTCGCGAGGTAGCGCATATCGTGATACTGCGCCTGACTGCTGCCATCGGTGCCATACAGCAGCAGCTCAATGGCATTGCGTGCCGACGGCAGTTCGTGGACGCCGTAGTGACCGAGCACCCGACCGATGCGCCCGTCGGCGGCGCGCAGATTGACCGTGTAGATATCAAACGACTGCGCGTGGTACTGCTGCGCCAGCGCCGACTGCCGCCCGTAAGCCTGAACTTCCGCAATCCGCCCCAGATACCAGCGGACAAGATCCACCGGATGACTCAGCCCGGCGTAGACCCAATCGGTTTGGTCGGTCGCCCACGGGCTCTTGTCATAGAACCAGTCCATGCGATGCATGTAGTGAGCGTCGAGCAGTTCCAACGCGCCGATGTGGCCCGCTTCATAGGCGGCGCGCTGCCGCTGGAATGGTTCGAAAAAGCGCGTGCTTTGCCCGACGAGCAGTTGGCGTCCGGTGCGGCGACCCGCCTCCAGCACGCGGCGCGCATCTTCGACGGAGTTGACGACCGGCTTGGTGCAGATGACGTGTTTGCCCGCCTCAAACGCCCGCACAATGTGATCGCCGTGCAGAGGATCAGGGGTGTAAATGGCGACGATATCGACGTCGTCACGCTTGAGCATGGCGTCGTAATCGGTCGTGTAGAACAGATCGGGACAGTCGCGGCGCGCGGCAGCGATCTTTTCCTCGCGCACATCGCACCCGGCGACGGCACGCGCGTGCGGCGCGCGGGTGACCTGTTCGGTGGGCGCACCCACATTCGCCGGGATGATGTGATTGAGCGCGACGAGCAGTGTGCGCCCCTCATGCAGGCCAATGACGCCGACGCCGAGCTGATCTTTCTGCGTCATTCTGGCTTCTCCTGCTGCTCGTCGACGCGATGAACGGTCGCCCAGACCGAGCGGTGTTCGTCAAGGTTGCGCGGCTGTTTGCGCCCCCATTCGAGATCGAGGTACAGCGTAGCAATCTCGTGTGGCTTGAGCGTGAGCTGACAGGTGCTCGTGAGTTGATCCTCACTGAGCGTAAATGTCACAGGTTCGACGATTTCGCCGAGCAGGTTGGTCGTGTAGGCCGCGCCGACACTCCCCGCGACGCGCAGAGTCACGGACGCTTCGACGCCGTTGAACTCCACGAGCCGCAGAATGTACGGGAAGCCCATGCCGCGCCCGGCGTAGTTCGGCAAATCTTTGGCGATCGCTTCGGACTCACGATAGAACGCCGTGACGACGACCGAGTCGGACTCACATTGCACCGGGGTGAAAGTCGGCGGCAGCGGCGGCTTGTTGGCAAGCTGCTGGTCGAGGACAGGGTGCTGATGATTGCGAAAATTCGTCACCCATTCCAATGGACGGCGGAATTCCTGCGCCAGCTTCCAGCGCTGCACATGATCCAGCTCACCATGCAGTATCAGGCGGAAGCCAAGATCGAGGGTATCCACGAAATAATCTTCGTCCCAGGCATCGTACAGGCTGAGGATATTCACCACGTGCAGCACTCCCGCGCTTGTGTCGCAGCGCAGGAAGGCTTGCGATCCGTCATGTAAGAGAAGCACACCGCGTTTGTCGCCCATAAAATCGAGCAGGCTCAACGCAGTAAAGGGATTGTGCACGTCCTCAAAGACCTGCGGGGAAGTCATCCATTCGCCTGTGGGATACTTGCGCTTGTAGATCTTACCCTGTGCGGTGATTTCGCTCATGCCATAAGGGTGATCATGAATCAGCCGTCCTTCAGGGAGTCGCAGTGCAAGGTGCATTTTGAGCGCCGCTGCCACGCCGTTATCGGGGCGCGGGATCGTCGGCATCGACTTGCACTCGATGTCAATCGCCTCCTCAAGTGGATAAAGAGTGAGCACAAAGCGCAGGGTGATTCCCGCTCCGTGCCGGAAGATGAAGATCGAGTCTCCCGAAATTGACACGTCAGCGCTCTCAAACCGTTCGACCTGCCCACCGTGGGTCATTTCGAGCAGAAGCAGCGGTTTCTCCAGCACACCATCGGGGAAATCGAATTCGCAATCTGCGTGATCAAGCCGCGCTGTTTATCGACTATGACGGTCAACGCCCCCGCCGGACGATGAATTCCGATGCGGTTTCATCGAAATCTGGAAAAGGCAGCACAAGCTCGTCATGGCACACCGTGTAGCCGAACGGCGGCACCGTCGTCAATTGGTAGTTGTTTCCGGTCATGCGAACAAAGCGGCGTTCCCAGCCGAGCGGGTTGTACGCAAAAGTTTGTTCGTGAGCGAGACCAATGCGTTCTATAAGCAGAGACTGACTGCGCTGAAATATGGCCTCACTCAATCGGCGGCTGCGTTGATACGAATTTTCGCCGACGAACCCGCACAACCCTTCGCACTCGTCATTGTCGTGGTGCTGCGCGCTGAGGAGTTCGCGCCACCCTTCTTCGAGTTCCCACGTTGGGTAGACATCCCAATGGGGGTATGGACGCCCGAACAAACCTGCCAGCGCGGAGAGCGACTCGGCAGTGAGCAGCGCCTCCTCCGTTTTGCGGCTCAACCGTCGAAAATAGTCGCCGTTCTTGCCCAGGCTCATGCCGTGAAAAACATCATCGAGCGTGTAGCGGCGTGGTTGGGCGTGCGCGCGCGCTTGGTCAAGATATTCCGAGAGCGTGACGAAGCGCAGCTCAAAGCGCGAATCGGCTTTGAGCGCGTGGAGCTGGGGCAGCAGCAGTTCAGAGCGGCACATCCAGTCTGGGGAGGGCATAAGTTCGAGCCACTGGACGATCCCCGGCACGGGCATCTCGCGCAAGATCGGGCTGTCCAGCAGTCCGGCGAAATCTTCGGGCCACTGGTGCAGATTCAAGGCGTTGCGCGTTGAAGTTAGCAGACGGCTGCCATCCATCCCTTCCCACCACACCGCCGGGATCGTCTCGCGTGGGACTTCGGGCGTATGCCATGTCCACTGGAAGAACAGCGACGCGTACTCGAAGCCGACGCCGCGCAGCATTTGCGGAAGCTGCGGGAAGAAGTCGAATTCCTCCTCCCAGAAAGTCTTCGGGCGCACGCCGAGCAGGCGCATCACCGAGCGCACACCGTAGACGCGCTGGCGCACATTCGACTCGCCGCCATGAAACAGGCCGTACGGCTGCCCATACGACGCACCGACGACTTCCAGCGTGCCCGCTTGCAGCGCGGCGCGTAGTTCTTGCAGGGCGTCCGGCGCTTCGACGGCCATTTTTTCGTAGCCGATGCCGTCGAAGTTGATGTTGCCCTTGGCGCCTGTCTCCCGGCAGAAGCGGAGCATATCGCGCAGGGAGTCCGGCAAGACCTGATAGCCCCACAGCCATTCCATATCCACCCAATGCATGTGGTTGCCGAAGGTGTAGTAGAGCAAGGTGCGCTCATTGGTTTGGGCGGTCGAGGGTTCGTTCATGGTTGAGCCTCTCGTTTCAATGGACTGGATGCTAGCTGTCGGGTTCTGGACGGATGCATGAATTGCGAATCACCAGTTCGGGCGGCAGACTGATTTGCTCAAGCGCGCCGCCGTCGCCTTTGACGCGCCGGATCAGAATCTTTGCCGCCTCCTGACCGATGGCGACGAAGGGCTGCGCCAGCGTCGTCAGCGGCGGGTCGAGATGGTCGGACATGTCGAGGTTGTCGAAGCCGAGAATGGACAGGTCTTTCGGAATGGCGAGACCGACAATCACCGCCGCCCGGTACAGCGCGATGGCGATCTGGTCATTCGCGGCGAACACCGCCGTCGGGCGACCGGGGGATGATAGGTAGTCGCAGAGCGGCGAGAGATCAATCAGCGGGTAGCCTTCCACGCGGCAGACCAGCGCTGCATCGACCGGGATACCGCGTTCCAGCAGCGCCTGAGCATAGGCAAGATAGCGATGCTCCATGCTGACCGCCGGTGAAAGCCAGCTCACGAAGCCAACACGTCGGTGTCCCTGAGCGAGGAGATAGTGAGTCCCGCGCAGCGCGCCGCCAAAATGATCGCTCATCACGTAATCCGTCGAAGTGCCCCGCAGGTAGCGGTCGATCAGCACCAGCGGATAGCGTGCCCGGACGAGCGCTTCGATCTCAGGCTGAGTCTCCGAGTCGACGGGATACAGCGCAATCCCAGCTGTGCCATCGCCGACGAGTTTACGCAGGACGCGCTCTTGCTGCTCAATGCTGTTGTTAACGTGATTGAAGATGACCGAGAAATTCGCCTGTTCGGCGACCTGCTGGAACCCGATCAGAATGGCGGGGAGGGAGGAGTCGCGCACATAGGGAACGACGAACGCGACCTGCCGCGACGGCGGCTGGTTCGGCGTGTACATGACGAACGTCCCGCGACCCTGCTGGCGGTGAAGAAACCCTTCGCTCTCCAGCGTTTGCAGCGCTTGGCGCATGGTGCCCCGCGCAACGCCGAACTCTTCGCACAGTTCTTTCTCGGCGGGAATGCTGCTGCCGCTGATCCACGCGCCGCTGACGATGCGTTCTTTGAGGATGCGGGTGACCTGGACATGAAGCGGCGGAGCATCCGGAATTCTGCTTAATAAATCAGACATATACCACTTAGTCTGCACAATGTGCTTTGATAGGTCTATACCTTTTAACTATATGAGAAAGCAGTTGTCCATGTCAAATAGGAATTTTCCCTAGACTAGAACCAAATGATTGACGCTTGACACAATTTGACGCTAAGATTTAGACAGATCGTAGCAGTTCAATGATTAGATTACTTTGCAAAGAGGTATAGACCTATGGTACGCAAAAGTATTCTGCTGGTGGTGTTGGCGCTTCTGGCGCTGACGCTTGTTCCTGTGGCCGCCCAGAACGATTTCTGTGAAGGGCGGGAAACGGTTGCTTTGCGGGTCGACGATTGGTCCAGTGGCGACCGCGTCGAATACATGAATCAGGTGATCGAAGCCTTTGAGGCGGAATATCCCTGCATCGACGTCGCGCTGGAGCCGAATATTGGCGATGAGCAGAACACTCGTCGCCTGACGTGGCTAGCAGCGGGCACGAGCCCGGACCTGATGGCGTATCCACCCGAATGGGCGGCGCTGTACATGGAAGCCTCGGACAGTCAGGCGTACATCGACCTCGAACCGTACATTTCCGGCGATAACGGGATTGCGATCGGCGAGGATGTGTATCAGGGGATCTACGAACAGGGCTTTTACGACGGTCATCCCGTCGCGCTGCCGAAGGACTACAGCACCAGTTCGTTCTACATCAACACGGCACTGCTCGACGCGGCTGGCATCGCCTACCCTGAAGAGGGCTGGACGTGGGATGACGCGCTCGACATCGCCATGGAACTGACGCTGGATGCCAACGGCAACAACGCGGCCAGCCCGGACTTTGATCCCGACAACATCGTCCAGTGGGGCATTGATATCATCAACGATGGTTGGTGGCGCGGTATGCAGAGTTATCTGCAGGCCTGGGGCACGCTGACCATCAGCGAAGACGGCACCAGCACCGCCGGACTGCTCAACAGCGAGGCGGCCGTTGAGGCGCTCGAATGGTATCGTGACCTGGTCTTTGAATACCACGTCGCGCCGTCGGCCACCGAAATCGGCGCAGTCGAGGGCGGTCGTGTGCAGATGTTCCAGGATGGCAAGATCGCGCTCGGTGTGACGTTCCATGGCCCGTGGTGGCAGGATGTGTTCAACGAAACGCCGAATCTGGAATGGCAGGTTGTTCCCGTTCCGACTGGCCCCGGCGGCCGGGCGAGCGTGCTCATGTGGATGGGTTGGGGCATCTCCGGCCAGAGCGCTAATCCTGACGCCGCGTGGGAGCTGCTGAAGTGGCTGACGACCGAGCCCGGCCAGCGCGTGTTCGCTCTCAAGGCGCTCAGCGGCAATCCGGTGGTTTCACAGGAAATGCAGCGCGAGGATGATCCGTACTGGAGCGTCTTCATCGCCGAAACCGACCACCTCGGCCCGCTGGAAGAACTGCGTTCACCGTACTACAGCACCTGCGTCGCCACCCCGGCGAGTGACTTGATGAAACGCCTGCTGGCGGACGGCGGTGACGCGATCGATATTCAGGCGGAACTTGATGCACTGGTGGCAGACGCCGATGCGTGCCTCGCGGAAGGCGGGCAGACGTAAAGCCTGCTGTGCAGGTGACTGAGATCACTTGTCCGTAACATCGCATCAGCGATCAACTTGTGCATAATGTGGACAGGGGGTGCGCGGCCTTCGGGCAGCGTAACCCCCTGCCCTTATCGGTCAAGACCCACCTTGCCACCCACTCGACAGGTGAAGGACTTCCGTGATGGCTGTACGTCCCCAAAAAAGGAATGCTGGTTCTACGCTGGCGCGCCGGGAAGCACTCTGGTTCTACGCGCTGATTCTGCCGTGGTTGATCGGCTTTCTAGGCTTCCTCGCTTATCCGATGCTGCGTTCGCTGTATCTGTCGTTCACATCGTATGATTTACTCTCGGCACCCGTCTGGGTCGGCTTGCGCAACTACGAACGCATTTTCAATGACGCGGACTTCTGGCAGTCACTGAAAGTCACCCTGCTGTTTGCGCTCGGCAGTGTGCCCGGCGGCACGATCATCGCGCTGGCGCTGGCGATGGTACTGTCACAAAATCTACGCGGCGTCAATTTCTGGCGCACCATCTTTTTCATCCCGTCGATTCTCAGCAGCATTGCCGTCGCCATCCTGTGGCTGTACATCTTTCGCCCGGAAGGTGGGCTGCTCAATCTGGTGCTCGGTGTGTTTGGCATCAAAGGTCCAAACTGGCTGTTAGACGAAAACTGGGCGCTGCCCTCGCTCATTCTCATGAGCTGGTGGACGATTGGCGGACAGATCGTGATCTATCTGGCGGGACTCAAGGGCATCCCCGAAGTGCTGTACGAAGCGGCGGAGATTGACGGCGCGAACAACTGGGCGCGCTTTCGCTATGTGACGCTGCCCATGCTCAGCCCGACGATCTTCTTCAATGTCGTGCTGGCGATCATCGCCGCGCTGCAAGTTTTTGATGTCGGGTGGGTGCTGACGCGCGGCGGTCCCAACGATGCAACCCTGTTTTATATGCTGAATTTGTATGAGCGGGCATTCCAGATGGCGCAGATGGGCTACGCCTCGGCGCTGGCATGGATTCTGTTCATCATCATCATGGTGATCACACTGCTGGTGATTCGGTCTTCAACGGCGTGGGTCTACTATGAGGCGGAGGTGCGCTGAGCTATGGATGTCGCAAGTCAATCCACCATTCGCAGGCGCGCCGCTCACCGTTGGCAGATCGTGCGCGCTTCCAAAAGCTGGCAAAACGGTATCCGCCACGCTGCGAGTTACGTTATTCTGGCGCTCGGCGCTGCCTTCATGTTGTTCCCCATGCTGTGGATGATCTCCGCCAGTTTGAAGCCCGGTTGGCAGATCTTCACTGATCCGCCGATCTGGATTCCGCAGCACTGGGAAGAAGTGCGCGTCGGCAGTACCAATCGGATGCTCAGCCTATGGCGAGTGGAGATTGATGGTCAGACGGAAAAAGTGATCGAAATCGGCCTGCGGCGCTACACCACGGTCGTCGATGCCGCGCTGCTTTCCAACGTGATCGCCGCGCCGACCGCCGAACTCGGCGAGGCACGGTCGACCGCTATCGGCGACCTGCTGCTGAATGTGCGCGATTGGACGGCTGATGGCGAGACGCGGCAGGTTGTCGCGCTGGCACGCGGCGAGGACGACACCTTGATCGTCGCGGAAGTGGCGGATATTCAGGCCGCGGCGCTGCGGTTGCCACTGGATGAAGTGAACGCCGGTGGTCGTGCGTCGCCCGAAATCGCCGGGGTGGAATTCCGTGGTCGTGAGATCGAGACGGCGGAGGGCGTCCGCCAGATCATTCCCATCGGCCCCGAGTCGCAGCTCACGGTCGTTGGCTCACCGGAAATCGCTGCTGCTGCGCTCCTCGTGCCGGTCGAACAGCTGGCCGAGGCGGGGTTTGCCCCAGTCGGGCAAACCGAACTGCCCCAGTTCACCGTTGAAGGCCAGGACGGTGAGTTCATTGTGCTGGTGCAGGAGTCATGGCAGCCTGTGATTGACGAACTCGAGTTCGACGCCTACGCCTTCATCGCGCCCCGAACGCAGCTTACCAACGAGCAGACGGTGCTCGTCAACGAGGTAGCCATGCAAGGGGCAACCTTCACTGCCGATAACGTCACAACCCCCGTAATCGTGCTGGTAAGCGGCACACAGTCGAGCATCGTGATCCCGGTCAGCCAAGCGACATCCCTGCGGGCGGCACAACTTGGCGGACTGACCAGCGCGCGCGGCGATCAACTAAACCGCATCCCCTTCCGGGTTCAGGATGGCTTTAGCGACGACAACGCGGCGCGTTCCGTCGCATTGGTGGGCAATCCGCGTGATTTGGCGCTGATCGTACCGACCACCGCCGTTAGCGAAGCGTTCGACGTCGACCCAGCGTTGTCGTCGCCTATGCGTTTGCGCGTCTGCGCGCGCCGGGCAAGAGCTTCTTCTTCGTTCTGCTGCTGGGGACGATGATGCTGCCGTACCCGGTGACGCTCGTCCCGGTTTACGAGATCTTCCGCGATCTGGGCATGGTCAATACGTTGTGGCCCCTATTCCTGCGTTCATTTTTCGGCAACGCCTTTCTGATCTTCATGCTGCGCCAGTTCTTCACGACGATCCCGCGTGAACTGGAAGACGCCGCGCATCGACGGGGCAAGTACGCTGCAAATCATCGCGCGGGTGATCGTGCCGTTGAGCAAACCCGCCATCGCCACCGTGATTATCTTCACCTTCTGGTGGACGTGGAACAGCTTCCTTGAACCGTTCATCTTCCTCTCCAGCCCGGATCTGTTTCCCGTATCGGTCGGACTCAATTTTTTCAATGACCAGTACGGCACAATCTTCTATGATCGCTTGATTGCCGCCTCGGTCATGAGCATGGTACCCATGATCGTGTTATTCTTCTTCGCTCAGCGGTATTTCATCGAGGGTATTCAACTGACCGGATTGAAGGGTTAACCTATGAAGCGTAACGTGATCCCGTCGGACGGGATGATCATCACCGAGGACACCGAGTTCGCTCCCGGCGTGTACGCGCTGCCGAACGGCGTGAGCATCGGCGCGGACCACGTCACTGTGCAGGGCAGCGGCACGGTGATTATCAGCGCGCAGCAGGAAGGTGTAGGTATCCGCGTCGATGGGCACAAGGGCATCACCATTCGCGATCTGGCGCTGTCTGGTTACTATCACGCGATCCGCTGTGACAACTGCGGCGATCTGACGATCGAGTCGATCAAAGTGCGCGACACCTGGGAGATTGAAGGCATCGATACGTTCCTCTATCTGTGGCTGCCAGTTGCGCAGGTTTACGGCGGCGCGATCCTGCTGCATGGCGTCGATGGTGGAGTCGTTCGGCGCTGCGATCTTCAGCACCAGTTGAACGGACTGCTGCTGTACAACTGCGATCATCTGACCGTCGAGGACAACAACGCCTCCTTTAACAGCGGTTGGGGCGTTTACCTGTCGCGCACCAATGACAGCCTGTTCCAGAACAACCGCTTCGACTTCTGTAACCGACTCTACCGCCGCCCCGAAGACGGATCGATCCGCGCGGAAGCCGACACGGCGGGTATGGTTCTGGTGAAGGGATCATCGCGCAACCGCTTCTTGAATAACACCTGTATCGGCGGCGGCGACGGAATCTTCCTATGCGGGTATGAGCATCCCGGCGTAAATGAGCCGTGCAACGACAATCTATTCGAAGAGAACGACTGTCGCCTGAGCCCGAATAACGCGATTGAGGCCACGTTCTCAAAAGGCAATATCTTCCGCCGTAACGACTGCAGCCGATCGAACTACGGTTTTTGGATGGGTTATTCGTGGGATAACGTGCTTGAAGACAATCTTGTGGAGTTTAACCGCTGGGCCGGGATTGCTATCGAGCATGGGTTTGACTTCACTATCCGAAACAACCGCATTCGCTTGAACGGCGATGGGGTGCGCCTGTGGACGCGCGGTGGTGTGGTCGTCGCGTATTGGCCCGGGCATGAAACGACCTACAACTTCGTGTTCGCTGACAACCTGTTTGAGTCGAATACGATTGGCTTCAATGCCTATTCTGGCGCAGATTCGATGGACCAACCGTGTCACGATTTTGTTGTGCGCGGTAATCAATTCAAAGACAACCGTATCGGGGCGCGCTACGGTCGCGTTGAGAACTGCACGCTGACTGAAAATACGTTTACGGCCAATGTCATCGCGGCGGTGCAGCTCGAAGGGCAGCCGGGAGTCACCACGGACGGCAACCACTTCGAGGGCAACGCGGCGGAGATCGTTCAGAAATAAGGCACCGGGTGACTGTTTCCAGTCACCCGGTTATTTTTTTTACTGGCGCGTGGACAGATATTCCACAAGTTGATGCAGCAGGAACCTGGCAGCAGGGCTGTGCTGAATATCCGTCACCTGATCGCCTGCTCCCCCCCAGAAGCGCAGCGATGAAGCGATCAAGCGTCCGCTGCCCATTTCCAATTCCACCAGATAATCGAGCAGGGTAAACAGGCGCGCATCCAGCCGGGTGAGCATTGGCCGACGGCGGGCGTCCGGAATGCGGGTAACATCCAGCGCATGGTCGGCGGCGAGGTGATAGAACTGCAAATCGACATACCCTTGGTGCGGAAAATCTTGCCACAACGGGTGATCTTCGATCAGTTTGATCGATTCGCGCCAGAACGGGACTGGCTGCGTCGGGAACGCGCCCGCGCCCGTTTGCAGCAGGATGGCCCGACCGCCGCCGCGCACCCAAGCTTCGACCTGCGGCGTCCAGACGCTGGCGAGGATCAGCTCATCCGGTTGAAACGCGGCAGGTGGGCAGATGCCTCCGAACGCACCGACCGGATCATACGCGGTAATACCTGCGCCCCAAGCCTGAGGCGTCGGGTAGAGCCAGAGCCGCCACGTGTTGGCGATCTGTCCATCAAGATCGGCTTCGAGCTGCCACATCTGCGCCGCTTCGACGTGGGGCAGCGCGATATCGAGCGCCGCAATTTCGCTGACCTGTCCCGGTGGTAAGCCCGCTGGCACAATCTCAGTTCCCATCAGTGCAATAGTCTCGTCTGGACGGACGAGCCGCCAGTGCAGTTCGCCGCCGGGGAATGATGTGTGGGCCAGCAGCAATCGAAAACTCGCCGTTGTCCCGCCGATGTAATTGAACAAATCAACCGGTGCGGGGCGGTCGCCGCCGTTGACCCACTGGCGCGCGCGTCTGCCTTCCAGCAGCAGTACCGACTCGTCGTTGAAACGCCGGAAGGCATCGAGATCGAACTTGCTGCGTCCGAGATCGTCAAAGACGCCCGATGTGCTGATCGGCGTGTCGCGCAGTCCCGTGAGCACGTAACCGCCTACGTAAGGGGTCGCGCGCGTGCGTTCGAGGATGAACTTGCGCTTTAAAAACGATTCCTGGCGCGAAAGGCTGACCAACTGCGCATCGCTGAACGGGAGCGCATGGGCCGCCATACGCGTTTCCTGTTCGCTGTAGGCCCAGCGTCCGGTGTTTCCCTCCACGCCGAGTAGATCGCGCCACGCGGGGCGTTCGCCACCCTCGTTCAAATCCGCCGGGTCGCGGTAGTCGTCGCTGTCGCAGTATTCGCCGAAGATCCAAGGGCGGGGCTGCTGCCACTGGCGGTAAAAGTGCTTCAACAGCGGGACGAAGTAGTGCAGATCGGCGTAGAAGTGATAATCGCTGAAGTCGGCGAAGTCGAAATCCAATCCAGCGTAGGCTTCGCCCGAACCGCTGTTGTCACAGGCGAGCACGCCGGTTGTACCCCCGCGCACGATGGCGTTCAGTTCGCTGAGCAGCGCCGCGTCCGCCATGTCGATGCCGAGTTCACAGCCGAGGCTGTAGATCACGATTGACGGGTGATGTTGAACGCACCGCAGAATGTCGCGGTATTCGCGCGGCGCTTGCCCGCGCAAATAGTCGTTGATGCGCTGCCACCACATCGGCAGTTCCAGCCAGAGCAGCATTCCCTCTTCGTCGGCGATCTCAAACAAGCGTTCCGGTGGTACGAACAGGCAAAGTTTGACCAGATTGAAGCCGAGCGCGCGCACGCGGCGGAACTCGTCGCGGATTTCGTCGTCGGTGGCGACCGGCGCGAGGGTCTGCTGATTCCAGCCCCAACTGAGAATGCCGCGCACGCCGTAGGGCTGATCGTTGAGCAGGAGCGCTTCGCTCTGGGCGCGCAAACTTCGGAAGCCGAAAGTCCGGCGTGTTTCTGCCAGCAGCGCGCCATCCCGGATCAGGCGCAGGCGCAGATCGTAGAGGGTGGGCGTCTCCGGCGACCAAGGGGCTGGCTGCTGGACGTTCAGTGTGAATTCATCTGATGACGCTTCGATGGTGGCGACGGTTACGCCGTTTGCATCCAGCACATCGACCTGCAAACGATCGGTCTTCGCGGGCTGCTCGCCAAAGTAGTCGAGCGCGGCGCTGGCGCGGACTTCGCCCGTGCGCCAGTCCGCTTGAATGTGCCCCATGCGGAAGGCAGGCGTACGCTGGGCGATTAGCGTGACGGGTTGCCATAGTCCGCCGAACGTGCGCGCCACGTAGGGAACAAAGCCCACCAGGACATCGCGATATGGGAAAGGGCTGCCGTCGCCGCCCGGTTTGGTGACGGTCAGCGTGATGGTGTTAGCCGCCCCGGCATGAATGACGTTCGTCACGTCGAATTCGAACGGCGTCCACATGCCATCATGCGTGCCGACGATCTGTCCATTGACGCTGACTTCGGCACGGTAGCTGACGGCTTCGAAGCGCAGAAAAACCCGCGCCCCTGCCCAGTTGGACGGAAGCTCGACCGAACGGGTGTAAAGCGCCGTGATGGCATCGGGGGGGTAGCCCTGCGTCTCCCAGACTCCCGGCACGGTGATCGCACCCGACTGATCGCCGATTTCCAAATGCCATAGGCCGTCGAGCGGCAGGCGCTGCGAGAGGATGTTTTCGAGCATCATCGGCTACGGGCGCGGTAGGCGCTGTTCGACGGGCAGTAGGGCGGGAAACGGTTTGTGCGGTTCCGTCTGATACCAGTACGCCGTCGATGAGTAATCGTTGGTCAGCTTGTTGGCGTGCCCGTGCTCAATCGTGACCCGGATCGACTGCTCGAAGAAGATCGGGTCTTCGATGTGGTAGCGATAGAGCGTGTTCTTGCCCCGCCAGCGCCAATCCTCAGTCCCCTGATTCAGGATGACGCCGTGATAGGGTGCGCTGTATTCCTGCGTAGGACAAAACGCCGTGTTGAAGTAATCTTCTGTGCCCGTCCCGTAGAGACTCGGCAGCGGTTCACCATCAATCAGGATCATGTCGTCGCCCTCGCCGTACCAGTCATTGGCCTGACGCGAGAAACAGTCCACGTCGAGATGGCAGCCGACATAGTGCCCGCGACCTTCCGCATCGAGGATGACATAGTTCTTTTCCCCGGTAAGGTTTGGCTCAGCCCATGCTGCGCGCATCGCATCGGGGTTGTCTTTCCAGCGGATAGCAGGGTCTGCCCATCCCGGCGTCGGGTTGAGGCGCCGCCACTGCGCGTGAAAGCGCGCATACTCATCTAGACGCGTGCCTTCCGGATAGGCTTCATAGTCAATGTAGAAATAGAGGTTGGTCGTGTGGGTCGCTTCGTTCACCATCTCGATGCGCATCCGGCTTTGATAGGGCATGGGAAACCAGCAGTTGAAGCTGCGCCCATCCTGCGGACTCATTTGCAGCGGCAGCGAGACGAAGTTGCGAATGAGATTGTGCCCCATACCGAAGAAATCGCCGATGGGAACTTCGACGCTGGGCGACGCTTCGTCATCCCAGAACATGCGCACGACGAGTTTGCGAAAGACGAGCGCGTCTTCACACCAGAGTGTCATCCAGATATGCTTAATGCAACCTGCGCCCTCCGCCTCTGCGATGGTGCGCGTTTCGCCCGGCGCAATTTCCCACCAATCCCGGTTACCGCCGGTGGGATCGTAGCTCGACGCTCGTTTGCGTTTGACGCCCGGTCGCAGCCGCGCAAGTTCTGAGAGTGTGCTCATACCGATCATCGTATTCCTCCTAAGTGTGTGCTTGTTCGGGCCAAATACTGCGATTCCCCGGCGCGATGACGACACTCGTCCCATGAATGGCCGCCGTGAGGTCTCGTTCGCTCCGATTTTCGATGCTCACTCCGTCAGGTGTGATCTCGACATAAACTTCCTGTCCCTTCCAGACCACCGGAAACGCCAACTGCGTCCACTGGTGCGGAAGGTGCGGGTTGAGGGTGAGTACGTCTGCCTGCATCGCGGTGCGCAATCCGCCGAACCCAAAGACCGCGATCTGCCAGTTCATCCCCTGCGCGGCGATGTGAATCCCTTCTTCCGCGCCGCCGTCAAAGTCGAGATGCAGGCTCCGTTCCCAGAAGGCCCACGCTTGATCGGCGAAACCGAGCCGCAGCGCGATCAGCGCATGGACGCCGGGCGACAGCGATGAATCATGGGTGGTGTAGGGCAAGTAGTAGGCCCACGCCTGACGCACCTCGGCGTCGCTGAACTCGTCGGGAAACAGCATCATGAGCAGGAGGACATCTGCCTGTTTGAGGCAGCGGCTGCGGTACAGCCGCTCCTGCGATACCTGAGCGGCGAATGGCTTCGTCCGGTCACGCCACAGCGCTGTGAAGTCGATTTCGGCGAAATGCTCGAACTCTTCGCACTGAAGCAGCAGCCCGTCGGCGCGGCGCGGCAGCGGCAGTTTGCGCGCGATCAACTGGCAGCGTTCGCGTAAACCATCGTCTTCCTCGGCGGTGGCAGCGAGCGAGAGTGCGAACGCGACCATCCGGTTCGTATAGGCATTGTTG
The DNA here is from genome assembly GCA_016717205.1 of Candidatus Flexifilum breve. Classification (GTDB taxonomy): domain Bacteria; phylum Chloroflexota; class Anaerolineae; order Aggregatilineales; family Phototrophicaceae; genus Flexifilum; species Flexifilum breve. The sequence continues at coordinate 623,369 of JADKGC010000001.1, read as the reverse complement.
TTGGTGATCGGCGCGTATTCGTCAGGACCCATCACGCCGAGCAGACTGGGATAATCATCGCCGGGACGCCAGTCGATGCGTTCCAGCCAGTAGGCGGCGGTTTCGCGCAGCACAGCGTGTCCCGCCCGCGCGAGATAGCCCGGTTGCGCGGTAGCTTGCGCGGTATGAGCAAGCCCGTAGACCACGTCGGCTGTGACGTGAACCTCGTGATCGCGGTACTGCCAGTTCGGGCACTGCTCGATTCCGTCCGCGTCGCCTTCCCATGGATAGCGCGCCCCCGCATAGCCGAACTCGTCCGCATTCCGGCGCGCCCCTGACAGAGTGTGGATGCGGAAATCGGTGAGCATTTGGGCGCGTTCAGGATCGGTATACAGGAAGAAGGGGAGCAGATACATTTCCGTATCCCAGAAGTACAACCCACGATAGGCATCCCCCGCATACGCTTTCGGGTCGATGGCGACGCGTTCGTGACCGGGATGCGCGCGCAGCAGATGGTAAAGCGCAGCTCGGAGCGCGATCTGCGAGCGATCATCGCCAGAAATGCGCACGTCGGCGTGTTCCCACCGGCGCTGCCAGATCGCTTCGTGTTCAGCCTGCAGCACGTCGAAGGGGGTATCGAGCGCGTCGAAATCGGATAGGATTAATTTTCCGTCATCCATGTTCGTGGTGACGAGCGTGACTTTCTCGAAGGTGATGCTTTGCCCTGCGCTCAAGGGGATCTCCACACACAGGTGGGCGGCGCGTTCGCCGGCGACGTAGTCCCAGGCGGCGTCTTGCAGCCGCGCCTGACTGATTTCATGCACTTCGTCGCCCGTGTCCAGCACGACAGCGCAGCGCAGCCGGGCCGCGCCAACCCGCTCGAAGCGCACGTGGGCGAAGTGGTCATAGCCGCTCGTTCGCACGCCTGCATCAATTCCCGTTTCCAGCATGAGGCGGGCATCACGGTCGCTGGTGAGGGTGAGCCGCTGCGCGAAGAGATGCGGTTGTGCCGCGCTGGCGAAACGCTCGAATGTCACGTCAATCTGCGCGCCGGACTGTGCGTGCCAAGTCAGGCTGCGCGCGAGTACCGCCGTTTTCAGGTTCAACGCGCGTTGATGGTGCAGCAGTGCCGACTGCCGTATGTCCAGCCGCTCATCATCGACGCTGAGCGCGATCTGCAAGAAGCAGGGCAGATTCGCCATCTCTTTGCCCATAAGCGGGTGATTGCCGTAGATGCCCGGCACGAACGTTCCCCACTTCGATCGCATATCGGGGAACTGCTCGGCGGTCACGTTGGCAGGGCGGCGCATGTAGGACTGGTCCTGCGGCGCATCGCTCAGATGCTCCTCGAGCGATCCGCGCACATGCAGGTATCCGCTGCCCTGTGTGAACAGTCCTTCCCAGCCTTTGAGAGCTGCGACATCGGAAGGTTCTGGCTGATCTAACCACCAGTTTTCGCTCGTCATGCCGGACTCCGATTACCTATTGTTTCACAGGCGAGGTCTCACGACTGCAAATGTACCCTTTGACGGGGACAAGTTCAAAGACTGGCTGGTTTGCGCTGACGTTAACCGTTCACCTAAAGTAGATTCTCGAAAGAAATTCACGAACGGATGTAGGGGCGCACCTGTGTGTGCGCCCACAACCGGGCAGACACATCGGTCTGCCCCTATACCATGATATTTGAGAATGTGCTTAAGTGCTCTGTCCGGCAATTGATTGCAGAAAAGGAAGCACTCTTTCGTAGGGGCGCACGGCCGTGCGCCCCTACAAACCCATATTCGACCATTTACCGGATACAGCATTAAGCCAGTGTCCGAAACACTCCAAAACAGGCCAAGGCAGGCCAATCGCTGCGTAGAATAGCGTCTTTTGGGGAACAGCGGACACAATTCATTGCGTCCGCTGTTCCCAAGACCGACAGGTAACTCGTTTCCCCGGCGTCGCCTTACTGCCCAACGCCCCAACATAGAAGGCCGGACTTTGCAGTGCGATACTCACCGCAGGATCGTCCAGTTTCGGATCGTGAGACAGACTTGCCACCGCATGGCGCGTGGCCAACCCGATGTCGGCGAGCGCGGAATCGGGAAAGGTCTAGATCAGGCGATCAATGTGCGGGAAACGTTCGTTATTGCCAAACACGGTACGCGGATCGATGATTTCGAACAACCCCATGCGTGCTCTAGTTCGGCGCAGATCGGGTCGGGGACGTGATCGGTCGCAAACACCACGCTCTTGACGCGCAGCGTCGGGTCGCGCCGCACCAACGTTAGCAGATGCACGGGCACGCCGACGAGCACCGTGATCGCTTCTCAGCGGATCACATCGTCGGGATCGACTACCGGGCCATACTTAACCGGCAGCGCGGACTAACCACGACTGGGGTAAGGCTCAACTAGTCGGGTTCCTAGTTTTGTCGTACACTTGTTGACATCTATTGCTTTCCATAAATAGGGTTTATTTCCATGGCGCAACAGCAGCAGTCGACGAGCGCAACGCGCAAACAGGCGAATTCTGAGGTCACTCGAACGCCAAATTTCCCTGAGCAAACCGGCCAACAGAACGCTGAAAGCATCAATGCTTTTACTGAGCTTGCCTCTGACCGGCTGACACCCGGCCAAGTCCTGCAACTTCAAGGAACCGTTGGAAATTCGGCAGTGCAGCGGTTGCTGGCCAAGCGCGCCGCTCGTGGGCAAGGCGACTCGGCAGCCATTCAGCGCCAATTTCAACCTGTCACGACAACGAAGAATGCGCACCTGCGGGTTGATGGCGCCTGGGATGACTTTGTTGGCCCACGGATCGATGAGGGCGACGAGATCGTCGTCGATCCCCTTCAGCAGCGGACGCAAGTGCGGCGCGTCCGGAAGAATGTCACGTGGACCAAAGCCGTAGGGGTTACGGGTGCTGGTTGGAACTGGGCACTGCACAACGGCGGAAACACTTACATTCGTAACACCGCGGTGGGGCAGGCCAAACAGTATCCGCATAAAGCCAGCATGGATTACAAGCCGCCACATCGCCGGAGTATTGACACACCGCAGTACAACTGGCATCACTTGACCGGTGAATTTGTTGAAATCGAAGACAGTGTGTCGACGCCCGGTGCGAAAATTGCGTGGCACAAAGGTACTTACAAACGGATCACCCCGGCGACCGGTCAGGTTGCGGCGCTGGACGCCGATGAAGAACGCCAGATCAATACCGAGACGCTTGAAGCCTACCTCCTGACTCGGCTGGAACAGGCCGTCCGAGCCGGACTCGGCGGTGTCGCGTGGGAAAATCTATTGGTGACTACGCCGAACCTGAAGAAGATCATGTATGCGAACAACCCCGAAGGTTCGAAGGCGCTGCGGTTTGATGATTTTGGCAAATCCTTAACCGGCGCGCGGTTCGTAGCTTACTACAAATGGGTGATGGCGGCTGATGGCCCCTTCCAACGCATTCAGGATGGCGCGGCTTATGTACGCAACTCGCTGGAACACTGGCGCGCGTACTTCAATCCGCCGAACGGTGACAACGTAACAATCACATCGATTAGCGTGAATGGCAGCGATCTCCATGAGCATGGGTTAGGCGTACTGTTCGTCAAGTTCAATAAACCCGCCGGTGGCCCCGCAGAATACACGGCGGCAGGCGAACACGAAGTGGTCGTCAAGCCGGAAGAACGCAGTCTGGAACAGGGGTTGTTTGGGACGCAGGCGGACAGTCTGGCGAACTACATCAATACGGCCGTCGGGTTGGCTGGCCCCGATCAGATCACAACCTACAAACAGAAAGTCGATGCGGGGTTCGGTACGCTGTGCGAGAAGGTTGTCCAAACGCGGGCGAAGGATTTGCCCACCAACCTCGTACGACCCATCACTCAGGCGCTCAAAGAATCGCTCATGTTCGTCCTCATCACCGGGCTGACCGATTTACATGGTGAGAATGTGCTATGGGATGCCGCGACGGGGAAACCCTACATGATTGATGCGGACAACGCGCTTAAACTCCAGTACATGACTCCGGGACAGGCGACTGCTCAGAACGGCTACCTTGCCTACAATAATCAAGCTGGCACGGTTCTGAACGAAGTCTACAATGGGGCGGTGGGCTATGAAACCGCGCTCTTGCGAGCGCTGCAAAATCCGACGAGCTTCGAACAAATTCTGCTCCTCGACAAAGTGAAGGATGTTTTTGCAGCCTCGGTCGGGCGCACCGTTCCGATTGAAACAGCCGTTTGGGGCAATCGGCTCAAAGTGTTCATCATGACGCCGAATGTCGGTCAGCCCGCCGACGCTCCAGTCCAAGGCGTGGAACCGAACACCAAGTGGCAGTGGTGCAACTACTGGGCGGCGACCGTACCCACCGGCGCCGGGGCGAATGCCCCCGGTTTGCAGGGGGAAGTTGGCGTGCGCAACGGCACAAACGGGAATTTCCTACCCGGTGTCGAAGCCGCGCAGCTGTTTGCTGATTTCAAGGTTGGTCAAATTCCGTTCTACAACTACGAATACGGAACCGGCTACGTGAAGCACAATGGCCAGACCGTCTGGCATGGTCAGCCCATCGGTGAACGCATGCAGGGACTGTTCGCCTTGTTCCCGAATCAGATTGAGCTTTAGTAGACAATCCGCACTGAGTATAAAGCGCTGGGTGGCTGCAGCCGCCCAGCGCTTTTCTTATCCTGTGATCCCCAAGGACCCGCTTTCAAGCCATTAACCGTGCCCTTCGCCAAACAAGCGGCGCAGATTCTGGCCATACCACATCCATTCGCGAATGTCTTCGGTGACGCTCAGTTTAGCGGTCGTAAACGGCGCTTCGACAATCGCGGTGACTTCCACCGTGATCTCGGGCGTATTGGTGGCGGTGGCGGTCGCCGTCGGCGGTGGTACGGGGGTATCACTGGGCGTAGACGTATTGGTCGGCGTGTTGGTGGGCACCGGCGTATTGCTCGCGGTTGGCGTGTTGGTGGGCACCGGCGTACTGCTCGCGGTTGGCGTGTTGCTCGGCGTGAACGTATTGCTGGGCGTCGGCGTGTTACTCGGCGTGGGGGTATTGCTGGGCGTCGGCGTGTTACTCGGCGTGGGGGTATTGCTGGGCGTCGGCGTATTGCTCGGCGTGGGTGTGTTACTCGGTGTCGGCGTATTGCTCGGCGTAGGTGTGTCGCTCGCGGTCGGCGTACTGGTCGGCGTGTTGGTCGGTGCGGGCGTGTTAGTCGGCGGAACCGCGGTCGGAGCATCGGTATCAGTTGGTGTGGGAGTCTCGCTGCGCCGTGGGGTGCGGGAGGGTGTGTCGGTCTCCGTGGGCGCATCCGTCGGGGTGAACGTTAATGTCAGCGTGTTGGTCGGCGCAGTGCTCGGCGTGCGGCTGGGCGTTAGCGATGCGGTGGGCTCAGTGCTGGGCGTGCGCGTCACTGTGGGCGCATCGGTGGGGGGCACATTCGTGCGCGTCGGCGTCGCCGTTGGCTGATTTTCGCGGGTCGGGCTGGCTTCTTGCCGCGTCGCCGTTGGTTCCGGGCAGCCGTTATTTGCCAATGTGCCCGCTTGCGTCGGGCATTGATCGACGGTGTCGAGGATGCCGTCACCGTCCACATCGAGCGCGAGCGTCGCCGTGCGCGTTGGCGTGGGGCGGCGGGTCGCGGTCGTCGTGCCCGGGCATCCCTGATTCTCGACCGGACCCGCCTCCAGCGGACAGAGATCGGCATCGCCCGCCAACCCGTCACCATCAAGATCGGGCAGCGGCGTGGCTGTGGGCAGCGGACACCCGCTATTTTCTGCGGGACCAGCGACCGCCGGGCACAAATCTAAGCTGTCGATCACGCCATCACGATCCGCATCCGGGCAGCCGTTGGTTTCGGGCAAGCCGGGTTCGTTTTCGCACACGTCATCGGGGTAAGCGATACCGTCACCGTCGAGATCGAGGGCGGATGACAGGCATTGCAGCAGCGTCGGGTCGCCATTGGTGAAGCGGATCGCGCTTTCGTAGTAGGCGCGCGCTTCGGAATATGGCGCGGGCACGCTCTCGACAAAGCGAGGCGGTACGCTGAGCTCGAACAGCGACCGACTCCCCGGCGTGAGCATGACCGGTTCCGCGCCGGGCAAAGTATAAGAGCACGTGTTCGCCTGCGTCGAATAGCATGTAAAAGCGATTTTCTCGGGATCGCCTTCAATGGCGGGATCCGCCGGAATCTGGCGGGCGGCCATACATTCGCTGAGCGACTGGAGCAGCACCTCGCGGTTTTGCAGCGGCTGCACCGATAACCCTTGATGCTGAAAATCGCCGATGTTGGCGAAGAAGTCACTCACGGGGTAGAGCACCAGCGCGGCATTTTCCTGTTCGGGGGTGTTGTCGACGTGGTTGAGTTCGAGCAGCGAGGCGCTTTTCGACGAACAGGTTGAGCGGGTTGATGAAGAATTCGCCCGTGTCGGGATGTCGGCCTTCCACCACCATCAGGCTTGTCCGCTGGCGAGGAGATTACGCTGCGGAGGAAGATCGGGACGGGCTGGCTTTCAAGAAAGTTCTGGATGCCGATCTGGTCTGCCGATACCTGCGTGGGCCGGATGGTCGGCGTAAAGGTCGGCGTCAGCGAGGCCGTCGCGGTCGGAGTGGCGGTGGGCGGCGCGGTCGCGGATAGGTTGAAGACGATGACCTGAAATTCGGTCTGTGTCGCCATGAACAGGACGTTACGTTCCTCGTTGACGCGCATCTGAAAGATGAAGAAACCGATCAACACCAGCACGACGAACAGCGACAAACCGAAGCCCGCCCGCTGCCTACCCGACAGCGAGGCGGCGACCACAACAGCGCGGCGGCGCGGTGACGGCACGAACAACAGCGAGAGCGCTGTGTTATCCTGCGGGGCACGGGCTGTCGCATAACCCATGATCGCTTGCCCGGCATGATCAACTTTGTCATCCAGCGCGTAGCGAATGAATTCCTGCTCAATGTTGTAAGGGCCACCGACTTCCGGATCGACGGCAAACAGCCCGTCGGAGGTGACGAGGATCGAGTCACCTTCCTTGAGCGCCAGCCCTTTTTGCCCGAGCCGAAATGCGCGGCGGCTGCTGACAAATTCTTTGCCGCGTTCCGCGTAAAAGCCGATATCGACCTGCATTTCGGTGTTGACGCCCACCGCGCGGGTGATAAAGTCCGCATTCGGCAGCTTTTCCGCCTCTTCCGGCGACATCTGCCCGGCGTAGATGTACTCGTTGCCGAGCACATGATCGATGTTGAGCCGCACGGCGTGACCATCGCGCAGCAGATAGATGCGGCTGTTGCCCACGCTGGCGATGTAGAGACGCCCATGATCGCCATCGTCGAGATTCACGACGGCCAACGCGAGGGTCGTGGTTCCCGTGCCGCGCAGTTCGCTGTACACCACGCGATTCGCCTGTTCCACCGCGGCGAACAGCAGCTTGGGGATGCTGGTGCCCGTGCTGATCTGCAAATGATCCATAATGGCCCGCGCGGTGAGTCGAGCGGCCTTCTCGCCCGCATCACCACCGCCCGCGCCGTCACAGACGAGCGCCAACTGGAGATTCAACCCGCCGGCAGTATGGATAACCGTATCCGCGGCGTAGTCTTCCAGGCGGTCACGGGTGGCGATATTTCTTTCAGAAAATGCAGTAATCTCTGCCATGTTGTCTCAAACTACATGAACCAGCTTGGGCGTTTAGTTCAGTGCTCAGCGACCGTTACAGTGGGCTGTAGTCATCGCCAACTTCTTCATCATCATCGACGTACCGAATCCCTAACATGGGGCGGAAAAGGTGTTCCGTGCCCGTCACCTGCGAGTGCTGTGTCTGCGTGACGGTGGAGCCCATGCGCGTTGTATTCCGGTTCACAACGGTGGTGGGGTCCCACAATTCGACAACGATGTTCTGGGTAATGCTCACTTCTGAACCAATCGGGACGATCACATCGCGTTCGATGGGGATGCGTTCGCCGTTTACGAACACCCCATTTTTCGCCTTGAGATCGCGAATGGCGAAGCGTCCGTTGCGATGGATGATCATGCAGTGGCGCGGGCTGATGTAGGGTTCGGCGATAACGTAATCGCAGCCGCCCGTGCTGTCCCGCCCGATGACAAACTCGTCTCGCGTGATCGGGATCTCCAACTCTTTCAAGCCTCGGATGACGATCAGGCGTCCAAGGAGCTTGTTAGCGACGGGCGCGGGGGGCGTTGGGGCCGCCGTTGGTGTGGCCGCTGCAGGCTGCTTGGTTGGTGGGTCGGGCTGTCCGGCATCGGTGATGAATTCCTGATCCGCCGCATCGCCACTGCGCAGGCGCCCCGCTCGGCTGATGCGCCGCAGGCGGACGAGCATCACAACAATAACCACCACGAGGAACAGGATGATCCCGGCGAACAGCAGAATAAGGCGGCTATCGCTGGCTGTGATCGTCTGAGGTATGGCGCTGATGGGAGCGGCAGCGGGGACAGTCACCGTCGGCGCGGGCGGGGCGGTCACGGTCGGCGGTTGCGTTGGTTCCGGCGTCGGCGTGGGCAGCGGCGGGAGCGCGGCCACCAGCAAGCGGCCTTCGGCTTCGGCTGAACCGCTCAACCCGAGCTCGTCCGTCACGGTGACGACCAGACGGAACGCCGTTGTACTGTCCGGTTGATCGAAATTGGTCAGCGGCAGCGTCAGATCGAAATTGCCAAGCGCATCCACATCCGGGTCAAGGTCTAGTTCGGAGAGCAGCACCTCATCGTCGGCGGTGCTCCGCAATTCGACCTGAATGCTTTGAACGGAGCGCGCTACGTTATCGGAGAAGACCACCCGCGCGGTCAGTTGGTGTTCGCTCACGTCGAAGATGACGCCGTCAGCAGAACGACTCGGCGTGCGGCGCAGGTCGAGCGCGCCATCCGCCAGTTCGACCTGTGGGGGCGCGAAGACGCGCTCATAGGCGTAACTGGTGCTGAGCCGCTGCTGCGCGCTGAGCTGGACGGTGAGCGTGACTTCCGGTTCAACGGTCAGATCGCGGCGTTGGGGGCTATAACTCAGGGTGTAGATGCTGCGGCTGCTTTCCAGCGCTTCATAAGCGAGTGCCAGCGTGCTCACCGCCGCCCCGTCCTGCAAAAAGCGACCGCCGCGATTGTTCACAAAGAGGCCACCGCCATTGGTCGCGAGCGCGCGCAGTTTCTCGGTGCTGTCATCGCGGAAACGGTGCGCCTGAAGCACATGCAGCGGGACGCCGAGCGCGGCGAAGCCTTGTCCCACCAGCGGATCGTCGTTAGCAATCAGATACGAGCCGACGAACAGCGCCTGAAACGCGCGCGTCGGGTGCTGCGCGAGTTCCGCTTGCAGACGTTCCTGCGCTGCTGTGAACATCGACCCGATCGGCGCATACAGGTTGGAAGCGATCAAGCCGTCGATCTGACTCTGGAGTGCCGGGAGATCGGCGGGTTCGAACGTTTCGAGCAGATTCGGCCCGAAGACGTAGAGGATGACCTGATCTTCAGGGCGATAGTAGCTGTCAAAGTACGCGCGCAGGGTAGCGCGGATGAGATCGGCATCGGAGGCCGAACCGAGGTTCACCATGACCAGCGTTGTGAGCGGAGCGCTCGGCGTGCTGCTGACCTGCACCGCCGCCGCTGGTTCGCCGATGCTGAAATTGGCTGCGTTGAGCAGATCGTAACGCTGTAAGCCCGCGCTCCGAATCAGCAGATCAACAGACACGCGATCGTCGACGACGGCGGCGGGTGTGACCACCAGCAGACTGCCGCTGGCGGTCTGCGCGTGGACGGCGAACGGGCTGATCAGCGCCAGCAAGCCTAGGAGTAACCACAGGGATAAATTACGCGGCGGGATGCGTTTCATGGTTCGGACGATCATCAACTACTGCCCCCCGGATTCGGAATGGCGTTCCCTGTTGTTCCCGGTGCTGGTGTCGCGGGCATGGGCTCCAAATAGAAGTTTTCGGCTTCACCTTCCGCCGTCCAGCCGACGACGCCGCCGTAATTGATCTGCCACCAGCGGATTTGATCAGTCGTGTCACAGGTTGGCCCGCCGACGACGAGGAAGCCAGCGCCCGGTTGCATCAGCGCGATCACCTGTCCTTCGGCTTTGCCGGGGGCGGAACGCACGCGGTTGGGCAGACCACCGGGCGTGACAATGCCCTGCATGCCGACCGCCATGCGCGACGGCGTGGGCGAACCGGAGCAGATATCGCCCGCCGTGCCGGGCAAGGTGGGGAAGGGCGTGATCGTGGGCGTGGGCGGCAGAATGGGGGCAATGTCTTCATTGTCAGGGACGCCATCGCCATCCGTATCTCGGTTGAGCGGGTCGGTGCCCAGTTCGACTTCTTCACCGTCGGCCAGCGTGTCGCCGTCGGTATCCCGATTGAGGGGATTGGTGCGCCAGACGCGCACTTCCACGCCGTCGGGCAGGCCATCTTCATCGGTATCCGCCAGCGAAGCGAACGTTTCCAGCGTCGCTTCGCGGCCATTGGTTAGCCCGTCGCCGTCATCATCGCCCAGCGCGATAGCCGTCGCGGTCGCGGCGACATCCGTCGCCTGCACGAGCGCCACCTGCGTCTGCTGCTGCGCGGTATAGGCGGTGAACTGCGTATACCCGAATACGGCGATTACGGCGAGCACCACGAGCAGCATGAGGCAGCCGCCGAGCAGCCAACCGGGAATCAGCGACTGCACGACGACTTCGCCTGAGGCCGACTGCGTGCCCCCGTACGATTCGGCGGGCGTTGGGATGACGCTGAACTCAAAGGGAAAGGTTTTGGGCGCGCCGAGCAAATGCCGCCGCTTGGCCATAACGCGCACGGCGAACAGCTCACTTTGCCCCGGCGCGAGCGTGTACTGCTTGGTGCTCAGGTCAAAGCGCAGCGCCTGTTCCCGGTCGCGGGCTTGCAGCGTGTACTTGCCAAAGGTGTTCGCGCTGTTATTGATGCTGACCTGCACGAATTTACCGGAAGCGATCCGTTCCGGTTCCATGTCGATGACGAAACTGTAGAAGGGCTGAATCAGCAGCGAGCCCTGCTCCGCCGCCGAGGTCAGACCCTGCGCGCGCGCGCTGACGCGGACTTCAAACGCGTGTTCGCCCGCCGTGCTCGTGCTGTTCATGGGCGGGTTGAAGGTCACCGAGGTGGTGTTGCGGCTGTTGGGCAGCAGAAACAGCGGTTCGGTGGGCACGGTTACCCACGGGGCGGGCAAGCCGATCAGCTCGACGCGGAAGTGATCGACCACGTCGCCGCGATTCACAATTTCGATGGGCAGCGCGACTTTCGTGCCGGGCGTGACCTCTAAATGCGGCGCTTCGATGTTGACTTGAATCTTTTCCGGCAGCAGGGGCGGATAGGCGGGTATGGCCTGCGGTTCTGGGGCGGCGGTCGGCAGAGCGGAGGCTTCATCTTTGGCGGGCGCGGCGGTGCTCGGTCGCTCAATGCGTACCCAGTAGCTGCCCATGCGCAAGGTATCGACCGGATCCCAGATTTCGGCAATCCCGTTGATGAGGCGATAGTTCCCCAGGAACGTGCCGTTCTTCGATCCGAGGTCGATGATGCGATAGACACCGCCCAACGCCACTTCGACGCGGGCATGCTGATGCGACACGCGCCGATCATCCAGATTGATATCCTGACCATCACCGCGCCCAATCGTGAGCACGTTCCGGTCGAGCGGGACAATGCGCGTGGGCGAGGTCTCGCTGTAGAAGATCAACAGCGCGTGATCGGGGTGCGGGCTGGGGGCGCGCGTGGGCTGCGGCATCTCGGCGGCGACGGGCGCGACCATCACCTGCGTGACATCGCTTTCCACCTCGACGAGCTTCGTCCCCTGACCGGTACGCTGGTTTTCCAGCGCGAGGCCAATATCGCTGCGCTGAAGGGCGCGCGCCACTTCAATCGCCGTCTGGAAGCGATTGTTCGGGTTCTTCTCCAGCATCTTCAGCACGAGAATTTCGAGTTCTTCAGGGATATCGCCGCGCGTGTTGCGGGGCAGCGGAATGGCTTCGCGGGCGTGCATGCGAATGGCTTCCGCCATCGAGCGCGGCTGATAGGGCGGCGCGCCGACGATCATCTCGTAGAACACGACGCCCATCTCGTAGATGTCGCTGCGCGTATCAACGCGTTCGCCGAGGCACTGCTCCGGCGACGCGTAGGTGTAGTTCACGTCGGGTTTGTCGGACATATACAGGTCGCCATTTTCAGCGGCCTGCGCGACGGTGAACTCGGTCAGCACGGGCACGTACTGCACAATCGGCCCGATGACCGGGTTGGGGCGCAGCACAATGCTCGTCGGCGACAGCGCGCGGTGGATCATCCCCTGCTGATGCGCGTAGTTCATGCCCTCCGCGATCTGAATCATCAGCGCCACAGCTCCGACAGGCTCATCTGCTTGTTGGAACCCTTGAGCTGGTTCAGATAGTTGCGAACCGTGTTCCCCTTGACCAACTCCATGACCATGAACAACTCGTTGTCCACGTTGTCATAGGAGAGGATGCGCACGATGTTGGGGTGTTCGAGGCGGCTCAGAGTGCGGGCATCCTGCAAGAACCGCTGCTTATACGTTTCCTCCGCCGCGAGGTGCGGATGCATGATCTTGAGCGCGACTTCGCGATCCAGCGGGAGTTCGGTCGCCTTGTAAACCGCGTTCAGGTCATTTTGACCGAGAAAGCGATCAATGCGAAAGTTCTTGATGCGCCTGCCGACCATCCGGCGCGAGTCTTTGCCCACGTCCAGTGTAATCGCATCGAGGAGGCGGCTGCCGCTTTCGAATTTGAGCCAGTAATTCCCCAGACGCACGATCTCGTCTTTGTCCCACAGGACGTGCGTTTGCGGGACGAGCAGTGTATCGCCGACCCATGTGCCATTCGTCGAACCGCGATCCAGCAGCAGAATGCTGCCATCCGCGCGCAGCTCGATTTGCGCATGAGCCCGGGAGACGCGCTTGCCATCCAACTGAATATCCTGATCTTCACCGCGCCCGATGGTGATGAGTTCGGACGCCAGCTTGATCACCTGCATTGGGTGATCCTCGCTGTAAAACACGAGGCGGTCATTCGACTGTAAATCAACCGTCAGCGGTGGTGGCGAGTAATGCGGCATCGCCTCGTCCAGCGGACGAATCATCACCACGGTCGCGTTTTCGTCGTCGGCTGTCCCCGTTTCATCGCCGAAGCGCGGCACCCCCGCCATCAACGAGATGGGGACGACACGCTTCAATTCATATTGCAGCCAGTACTCGCCAATGCGCAGACTTTTTTCGGGTTCAAGGCGAATTGTCTCGCCAGCGGCCAGGCGTCGTCCATCCGTCCACACGCCATTCTTGGAGCCGCGGTCGCGCAGATAGAATTTGCCATCAATGGCGCGTTCAATCGAGGCATGCGCCCGCGAAATACCTTCGCCACCTAATAAAATGTCCGCTTGGCTTGACCGCCCAATTTCAAAGCGGTCGCGATCCAATTTGACGGTGAGCGTCGGTTGAGAATCACTGTACAGAATCAGCCGATCAAAGCCCATCTGGTCAGGCGCAATTTGGGGGGGCGTATGCCGGGGTGGCTCCGTCCACGCCAGCAGCGCGCTCACATCCGTGTTGACGGCATCCGACGGCGAAGGCGGCGGTTTGACTGGCTCCGGCGGCGGGCTGACTTCGATGGGCGCTTCTTCAACCTGCGCGGGCACTTCCGAGCTGATTGTTTCGGCGGGCAGCGGCTTGAGTTCAAGCTGCATCCAGTAGTCGCCCAGCCGCACGATCACGCCGGGATTGAGCAGCACCGGCACGCTCGGGTCGAGGCGCGTCTCGTTGACCCACACACCGTTGGTTGAGGAATGGTCGGTGAGGTAGTAGCGACCATTCGGCTTGCGTTCAACCTGCGCATGCAGGCGCGACGCTTTGCTCCCTTGCAGCGCGATTTTACTGCTCGGGTCGCGCCCAATATCGACCGTATTATCGATCAGCGGAGCCGCAAACGACGGATGCTCCGCGCTGTAGAACAACAGGCGATCATTGTCCGGATCCCCGGGCGGCACAGCGAATCCGAGCGGCAGCGCAGACGGCAGCGGCATGGTCATGATAGCCGTCGCAATGTCGGTCGGTACCCGGTCATCGGCGGTGTTGAAGACCAGCGGCGGCGCGACGGGTAACGGTGACGGCGTGGGCGCTTCACTCGGCGGCGCCAGAATCGGACGCAAGAGCGCTTGCAGCTCGTGCGCGAGATCATTCGCCGTGGCATAGCGCTGCTCCGGATCTTTTTGCAGACAGCGCAGCACAATCCGTTCCAGATCGGCGGGATAGCCCTGACGCAGCGTCGACGGGAGCGGCACCGCTTCCCGCCCATGCATGCGCGCCGCTTCGGCGATGGACTTGGGGTTGAAGGGCAGTCGCCCAACCGACAACTCGTAGAGCATGATGCCGAGCGAGTAAATGTCGCTGCGGTAATCGATTTTCTCGGCGAGGCACTGTTCCGGGGACATGTACGGGTACGTGCCGACGGGCTGCTGCTCGGTGATTTCGCTGGCAGTGCTGACAGTGAGCTTCGCCAACCCGAAATCGGTCAAAATCGGGCGGTAGCTCAGGCGGGGCGCGCCGTTCTCGGGCTTGAGCAGCACGTTATCCGGCTTGATGTCGCGGTGAATCATGCCCTGCGAATGGGCGTAGTCGAGCGCTTCGGCGAGCTGGCGCACGACTTCAATCGCTTCCGGGTAGTCAATGAAGCGCGACTCTTCATTCAGCCGCTTGACATACTGGCGCATGCTCCCGCCGGTGATCAGCTCCATGACGAGGAACAGATCGCCGCTCAGGTTGTTGAAGGTCAAAACGCGAATGATGTTCGGATGATCGAGCCGCGCGGATGCCCGGGCTTCCTGCAAAAAGCGCTGCTGGAAGCTGGTGTGGGCGGCGAGATGCGGATGCATGATCTTGAGCGCCACCTGACGCTGCAGCCGCAGGTCAGTCGCCCGGTAGACCGCCGCCATCCCGCCCTGTCCCAGCATCAGGTCAATGCGATAATGCTCAATCGTGCGTCCAATCATCCCGTTACGCATGTGCTGCTATTTGCCCTTTGGCTTGCGGCTGACCGCGTTCTGCTGAATCGTGTGGGTCAGTTCATGCGCGAGTAACCGCTTGCCCTCACTGGTATCCGGTTGATATTCGCCCTCGCGGAAGAAGACATCGCTGCCCGTGGTGAAGGCGCGCGCGCCGACGGCAGCATTCAGTTGATCCGACTCGGTTCCCGTGTGTATGCGTACATTGCTGAAATCCGCGCCGAACGCCTCGCCAAACGAGCGCTGCACATCAGCGCTCATGGTCTGACCGCTGCCGCGCTGGGACTCAATCGCCTGTTCGACCCCCGCGTCGACATCGAAGCTTTCGGCCAACGAGTGGGCCGGTTTGGTCTGGATTTCGTCTTCATCGGCTTGCCGCATGATGTGCGGGTCACGCTGGGTTTGGATTTTGTCTTCATCTTCCGCCCGCTGCACGATATTTAGGTCGCGTTGGGTCTGGATTTCATCTTCGTCTTCCGCCCGCTGCACGATATTCGGGTCACGCTTCGTCTGCAGCTCGTCTTCATCCGCTTGGCGCATGACATGCAGGTCGCGCATGGTCTGCAGCTCGTCTTCGTCAGCTTCACGCATGACATGCGGGTCGCGCATGGTCTGCAGCTCGTCTTCATCTTCCTGTCGCTGCATACCGTCCATGCGCTGCAAAACCTGCTCGGCGACGCTGTCGGCCTCGTGTTCCGACGCATTGTCGGCAGACGTGACCGTCAGCTTGGCTTGCAGCACCGTGCCACCGGGCAGGTGTGTGCTGCCCTGCGTCATGAGGCGCTGCAGCGCCTGATTCCCGATCAGACTCTGAAGCTTAAGCGCCGGATGCGTGCTGGGTGCGGCCGCCGCTTCGTCCGACTTACGGGGCGGCTTGGACTGCGCACGATGGACATCTGGTTGATGTTCAGCCATTTTCAAATCCCCTTTGTGGTCTAGGTCACTTCGAGCAGGTAGGACGCAAATGCCGGGCGCTGCGAATTGATGAGCCGATCCGCGACTTCCGCGCCCAACTTCGATTTCGATTCGCTGAGCGGCAGCCGCACGACGAAATGGCACGGTACCGTCTCAATGATTTCCGGCGTGACATCAAAATAGAGTTCCAGCAGACGCTGCAAGCCCATGCGCGTCCCGCGGCGTAAGAACAACCAGCCCAACTGCCGCACGATCTCGCGCTGGCGGGCGACCGGTAGTTCGGGCAGCAGCAGCAGATCAAACCAGCTCGCCATCCACGCCAGCCATTCCTGCGGCGCGGTTTCCGGCGAGAGGTAAAAGTCGAAGTTGTCGATCATCCAGATGATCGGGTTCATGATCGACTCGAAGATGAGCAGGAAGCGTCCCATAAACTCATCATCCGAGTAGATCGCTGGGAGGTACTGCAGCCAACTGCTTTGATCGTAGGGAAGACCGGGCACAAAGCCGGGACGCGTCTCTGTCGGCGCAAGTCGTTCCAGGGGAGCAGACGCGGGCGGCGCGACGACAATCGGCGTCGCGTAGAGCAGGCGCACAAACGTGAAGATGTACGGCCCGGCGCGCAGCACATCGCCCTCATGCAGTTCCTGCGGCACGCGCGGAGGGATCCGCGCTTCGTTGAACCACACGCCGTTGCTGCTGTTCAGGTCTTCGACGAGATAGGTGTCGTCGTCGCGCCACAGAATACGCAGGTGCTGGCGGCTGATCTCCCGGTTATTGAGCACGAGATTGTTATCGGATCCGCGCCCCACGCGCAGCCCCTGCCGACCGACGACCATTTCCTGTTCGTCCATGTCGGGGCCGCTCACCCGGAATACCGCTTTGATCTCTTCCATCGCGGCCTAGTCCGTAATGATCGTATGCTGGAACGAGACGACAATCCCCTGCGGCGGCAGGCGGACTTCCTGCGTTTCGGTGCCGCGGGTGAACTGCCGCTTATCGTAGTTCACCGGGAACAACTTGACTGAACGCACGAAATTCACCCCCGGCACGGAGAGCAGCACGGCGGTCAAATCGGACACGAACAGATCGCGCCCGAACTTCCAGCCCGTGCCATCCGTCCCGCCGGTCAGCGGATTGACGAATTCGAACAGCCGCTTTTCGACGGCGGCGCGCACCTGCTCGGTGTCGTACAGATCACTGATGCTGATGCGTGTTTCGCTCTCCACCCACTGATAGGTCGGCTGCGTGATTTCCAGTTGAGTCGACAGTAAGCGCCGATCATCGAGGTAGGTTTGCACGGCTTCGCGCAAATCGGCGGCGACTTCCAGACTTTCCGGCGCGATGAACCCGGTCAGGCGCGGCACCTGCGGAATCAGCAGTACTTTGATTTCACCGCGGTTAGTGAGCGGGGGCTGCAGGCAGTACGCGCGTCCGATGCGCCCCGGCGCGGCTTCGAGCGCCAGGTATTCGAAATCGGCGGCGGTGACGGCGCGGCCCAGTGAGCGCATGAAGTGCGGAACGCGCAGCTTCGCGCTTTCGAGCGATTCGGTGTCCATGCCGCCGCGCGCCGGAAAGCGATTGGTCACACGGCTGACGTAGGGCAGGGAGGTCTTCAGTTCGTTGATGGTGTTCACGGCCACGTTGCCCGCCAGCCCGCCGCCGTAGCGGTAGCGTGACATGATCAGCATGGCGTTTTTGGGCGGCAGCGCGCCGTAGCGACGCACCTGACCGTCGCGCATGGGCAGGGCGGGGCCGAGCCGCAGCTCACCCGTGTCGCTGTCCAGCGTGTAATGGCGGTCGTTGGGCATGGAGCTGGAGAAATCGGTGACTTCCTGCCAGCGTTCCTCGCGGCCATCGTCGCGGCGCACGATCAGATATTCGTTGACCGACCGGGCGATCAAGGGGCTGTGCGCCAGATAGAAGATTTGACCGGGCGAACCGTCGGAGCGACCGATCACTTCGTTCGTGACGACATCGATGTTCGTCGCGCCGACCGTGCCACCCCAACTGGCGACGGTGACCCGGCGAAGGCGCGGGCTGACGTTGTAGCGGCTTTCCACCGTCATCGAGTCGAGGCGGCAGCGCAGCCAGAAGACGTTGCGGTCGTTGCGGACGGCGCGGCGTAACTGCGGTAGATGCATCTTGATGAGGCCGCTGATGTTCAAGCCGAGAGTCGTGTCTTCTTCGACCACCACACGCGTCCAATTTTGGGTGAGGTCGGTGCTGAGGACTTCCCACACATACGGCGGGCGCTTCGGGTCAATGCCCGCGCCTTCCGCCGTATCGACTTCTAATTCGAGGCCGATCAGGTGATCGCTCAAGTCATTGTCGAAGCCGAGGTAGAATGCATCGTCGTTCGCGGGCGGGGTTGACGTGAACGCGGCGAACGTTTCATAGCCTTCCCGCACGCTCTCCGCGTCATACACGTTGAAGGAGCGCTTGTCGTCATCACCCACTGAGGTGAGCACGGCTCTCAGTTCCGGTACGCGAATCGCGAGCTCGCCATCCGTGGTGAAGACGATAGCGGCGTCGTTCTCGGTGCGGGCGGTCGCCACCTGCGTCCCATTCGGAATAGCGATCTGGGCAGCTTGCGGCACGCTTAGCCAGAAGGTGACGCTCGTGCGGGCCGGTTCGGCTTCTTGCAGTCGCAGGCCGATCAGCTCCATGAATTTGACGAAGTGCTTGTCCGGCACGCGGTTGAGCCGGTACAGCACAATATCGGTCATCCACGCGAACAGTTCGATCAGCGTGATGCCGGGATCGCTCAGGTTATGATCAGTCCATTCCGGCGCGTAGAGTGGAATCCGCGCCCGAGCTTCTTCGACCAGATCGTTGAACGACCGATCATCCAACCGGGGTGTTTTTAAGCCCATAATGATCTATCACCGGGGTACAAGATAATAAGGAAAAACGAGGCTGCGCGGTTCATATTGTCCTTTGATCTGATACGTCACGTGAATCGACATTTCGCCCAGTTCGGTATCACCGGGTGTTATTTTGACCCCTTGCACGGTGATCCGCGGTTCCCAGCGCAGCAGCGCTTCACGAACGTAACGTTCTGCCACCACGGCCGTTTCCTCATTCACCGGGTCGAAGATGAGGGAGTGAATCTCGCACCCAAAGTCCGGATGCATGACGCGTTCACCCGGCACGGTGTACACGATAATGTAGATGGATTGTCGAATCGCTAGGTCGCCGGAGACCAGCGCGATCTGGTTGCGATCACCCAATTGGAACGGAAACGCGAGCCGACTACCAATAAAATCATCCATGCCGCACCATTTCTAGTTAATGTTAACGACTGCGCCCTTGAGATTGGCGGGACCGGTCGCTTTTAGGTCGAGCGTCGATTGCGCTTCCACATTGACGGCTCTCCCTTTGATGTCGACATTCCCGGTCGCGGTGAGCGTCATATTTTTCGTCGCTTTGATCTCAATATCGCCCGCGCTTTCAATCGTGATCTTCTGCGTGGTCGTGTCGATGGTAATCTTGTTGCTCGTACTGGAATCGATGATGTAGATGCCCTTCTTTTCGCCGCCTTTGTCTTCATCGACCAGCTTAAACACATGACCAACCCTCGTTTTGAAGATGCGAACCCGGGTTTTCGACGCTTCGACCGGAGCAGGATCGGGTGGCGCATCCTTGCCATTCCAGATCCCACCGAGCACGTAGGGGTGATTGATGTCACCGGACTCAAACGCGACCAATACTTCATCGTTGACTTCGGGAAGCCACTCAATGCCCCGGTTTTGACCAGCCCCGGGCGCAATGACCGGTGCCCATGTGCTCGTGTGTTCCTCAGTCAACGTGGGGAATTTGACTTTGACGCGATTGATTTTCTTGGGATCAACCGTATCAGTCACGATGGCCGGAACCACGCCGAACCACGTCGACGTCCGCGTTGCATTTCCGGCGACGAGATCGGTAACTTGCTGCGGCTGCGTGCCTTCAATCGTGAAGTGCGTGTCGTACCCTTCCGCGGACGTGAAGAGATGGCGGGTGGATGACAAGCTGTAAGTGCCGCCAAACCGGGTGCCAATATTGCTGATTTTAACGCGCACGCCGGGCAGCAGCGCGGGATTTCCATACGCGACGCCTTCCGCTTCGGCAAAGCTCACGCCAATGTGAGCCGCCAACGCCTTGGCTAGATTGTCGCCGTCCATTTGCGTCTCCACCGGAACGCGGGTTTCAACATACTTACTGTTCGGATAGAGGCTGTTCTTTTCCGAAGCCATGGAACTACCGCCAATGGCGGGGACTGATGAGGTGGGGGACCCGGTCGCGACAATCGCCTTTTTTTGCATGCGATCCCAACTCCGCACTTCAACCGACCCCACTTGGTCGACCAGCGACACCCGTGGGCGAAAGCTGCGCAGATTTTCGCGCCACTTTAGCTCAATCGGATCGGCCGTCAGCGGCTTGCGAAAGCTCAATTTACCATCTGTGCTCATCACCAGTTCGAAGCCATTGCGCTCAGCCAGTATCTGCATGAACGCCAGATCGGTCTGGTTGTCTTGAAACACATGCTCCCGAACCACCGAGGTACTGGTGACAGTTTGAGTCGTGAGCCCGGCGGCTTTCGCCAGTTTGGAGACGATATCGCTGTCCGTCATGTTCAGGAAAGTCTGCGTGTGCGCTTTCAGCAACCGATGACGTTTATCATACCCGCGCACGACGAACTGGGCGACCGAATCCGCGCCAAAATCCGGCTCAAGAGCGGTCACTTCACCCGTGAAAACCACACTGAGCGGGTTGGTGACGCCCATGGAGATCTGGATTTCCGCCCCTAATTTAAATTTCGCGCTGTCCATGAGGACGAAATCGTCATCGTAGAAACGCAGCGTGAACATGCTCGGCAGATCCAGCGTGTTTTCCACGTCGGCGAGGTAAAGCAGATTCATTTCGGTCGCCGATAAATCGGCTCCAGCCACTTTGATAGTGACCTGGCTGAGGTCGGGTTGGGGATTGTTGGTCATGGGTGATCGTTTATCCCTAGGTTCTCAAGACCGTGCCCGGCGGAATGCGCATCGGGTTATCGATGTTGTTGTTCTCGGCGATCTGGCGGTAATTGGCCGGGTCACCATTGTTGTTCGCCGCGATATGATCCATGCGATCCCCTTCGCGCACCTGCGTGTTGGAGACCGGAGGCGTCGAACTGGTCTGCGAATTGGTCTGCGGCGCAACTTCTTCGGCATCTTCATACTGCCGCAGCGTGATCTGAATGCTGCAGCGCAGCGGGATGCCTTCGTCGGTGAACAGCGTGAACTTCTCCGACATCGACGTGATGACCGACTTGAAGTACAGACTGCCCCATTCGAACGCGACGGTCGGCGGTTCGCCTTTGTTCGAGACCTGATTCTTCTTCGTCTGGTCGATCATCATCATCGACCACAGCGGCTTGGTATACGTACGCACATCCGTTTTGGCCATCTGCGTGTCGAAGTAGAGGGTCAGCGTGAGCGTTTGCGCCCCACCTTGACCGAACGAGACCAACGGCACATTGCGCCCCGACGGCTGCTTATCCAGCCAGTTGTTGGACTTGCTGATGGTGTATTCGTAGGGATTGAACATGAACTGCACCACCTCGCTCGGTTTCACGAGGTTGGTGATTTTCGCTGGTTTGAGTTCGCCGCGGGTTGTCATGGTGTCACCTTCGCTTACCTGTGCCGCGCGCGTTCAGATTCAATGCGCAGGCGATCTTTCAGAATGCGGTATACGTCGCGGGCCAACTGGTCGATTTCCAGATCGTCGAGTTCAAATTCGGTTTCGAATCATCTGAGTTTGCAGTCGTCTCCAGCGGTGATAACTCGTTCCAGCACAGGCGTAAGCGGCTCCGACTGGATCACCGGTGCGCTGGTTGGACTATCGGGCTGGGGCGACCGCTGGATCGCAGCAGTCGCTCGAGTGTCGGCGCGGGGTGATGTTGACGGTACCAAACCCATTGCCTGCAGCGCCGTCAACACGTCAACCGGCGGCAGTGATGGCGGCGCGTTGGTGATCCCCGTGTCACCCTCGGGCTCGACTTCCTCTCCGCTCCAGGCAGGTATCGACACGTCTGCCGATGGTGGGCTGTCGGTGGTCGCATTGACGACGGAGCGCGCCACCATCCCTGCGGCCTGCAGCGCCGCGAACACATCGACGGGCTGCGCGTTGCTGGGACTGTCGACAGCCACAGCTTTAAATTGCTCAGGGGTTTCGGATACCTGTGGAATGCTCAGTTCAGGCACTCGGTTCGGTGGGCTATCCGATTGGGGCTGCTCGGCGGTCATACTCAATTCAGGAATAGATCGTGGTTCGAGCAGCGGATTGACCGCGCTTGGCGGCTGACTTGCCGTGGGCGACGCGGGATCACGCTGCACCGTGGCGTCCGGTTGCACCGCACTCAGCGTGGGCACCACAGATTCAGCCGTTGCGGGCAGTGAGGCAGTGACGAGCGGATCCAGTGACGGTGAGCTGGACTGTGGCGCACGCGGTTCAGGCACATCACTTGAGGACAAGCTCACAACCGGTTGCTCGAGTCCGGTTGGCAGCGCCGCGACCTCATACTCAGTAATCGACAGCGGCGGTGTCCCCATAACGGTCGGATTGACTGATGGGGCAGGGGCGTTAGCTGCCCACTGCGCTTCCCGCTGAATGCTGGTTTCAGTGGGCGAAATGTCCGGCGTGGGGCCAGCTGTGGTGATCGGTTCAACTGCGTTAATCGGCGTACGGATAGATGCAGGTGAGCCGATTGCAGGCTGTGGGCTTTCAATTACATTCGGGATCGGCGCGGTGCTGCCCACGCTCTCGCTGCTGTTCGCTTCTATAACAGACTCGGTTGGTGCTTCGGTCGGCGTCACCGGAGTACGCTGTACTGTCAGCTCGTTCGGTGGAGTTCTCGCCGCCGAAGTGTTCCGTTCGAGCTCCGGCGCGGCTGCGCTGACTTCTGGCGTCGCGGCTGTCCATGATGGCGTCGGTGCGGGGAGGAGCGTTAGTTCCGGCAGCGCGCTGTTGTCGGTCGGCGCTGCTTCACGCTGGGCTGCGCTCTGGCTGTTCAACGCGTTCACCGTAAGTTGAGGCGGCTGAACGGCAGTCGGCGCGCTGATTGTTGGTTCCTTAATCGGCGCTGGGACTATCGGCGGTTGCCCGACTGCGCGCTGAGGCGTTGCGGCGGTCGCTGCCGTCGGGGGCGCAGGATCGACGTCTGATTGATCTTCCGATTCTACTTGGACGCTGCGCTGGGCAACAGCTTCAAGCGGCGTCGTGGTCACCGTTTCGAGCGGTGGCTCAAGCGCAGGTGCCGCGCTCGGTGGGCTGATTTGCGGCGGGGTCACGGCCGTAGATGTGTCTGGTGCAGTGAACACTTCGCGCTGGACAGGCGATGCTTCTGGCGAATGGCTGATGGGCAGCGTCGCGCTCTCGCTGGTTGGCTGCGTCGGGAGATTCGCTGTCGGCGCTTCGTTCACGAAGTCGCTGTATTCGCCTGCAGCTTGTGCCTCAGTTGCGCCAGATTCGGGCTGACCGAACGGTAATTCTGGGGAAGGGTTGACGGGCACTAACGCGATGTCACTGGCCTGTTCAGCCGGGAGACTCGCCGTCGACCATTCATTCGTGGTCGCGTTGAATTCAACAGTCGATTGCGCCTCAGTCGCGGCGCTAGCGCGCTGAATGGGCGGATTGGGAACATCCGGGCTGGCTGACTTTTCAGGTGATAGGGCTGGTGTCTCAAGCGCAGTGGGCAGCGGCGCTGACAGCTCGCGCTGAGCAATCGACGCGCCTGACCCTAGGCTGCTTTCGGCTCGAGCAGGTTGCGCCACGGGAGATATGTCCGACAGTGGGAGACCACTATTCGTCTCAAGCGGTGATTCAAAACGTTCCGGCTCAGGCTGCACACTGACTTCACTGCCGAGTGCGTGCAGGCGGGGCTGATCAACAGGTGACTGGGCTGGAGGCCCAGCTTCGAGATTCGTTTCCACAGGGCTAGTCTGTGGTGGAGCGGCATCCAACATACGCTGAACCGGGCTCGGGGTGCTGGTTGCTGCGTTGACAGCCGGTGTCCCACTGGGCTGATCAATGGGTGGCTGCACCGGGATCACAGCTTCGAGATTCGTTTCCACAGGGATAGTCTGGAATGGAGCAGTGTCCAACACACGCTGCACCGGGTTCGGGGTGCTGGTGGTCGGGCTGACAGCGGGTAACCCGGCGGGCTGATCAACAGGTGGCTGCGCCGGGATCACAGCTTCGAGATTTGTCTCCACCGGGATAGTCTGTGGTGGAGAAGCGTGCAACTCACGCTGAACCGGGCTCGGGGTGCTAGTTGCTGCGCCAAAAGCGGGCAATTCCGTCGGCTCATTCGAAGGTAGCGCCTCAGGCACAGGGGGTGTGCTGGACGCTGGCTCAGACGGTGCGCTCTCAAGCTGATTCGCCGTCTCTGCGGACTCGCGCTGCGCGAGTGGCGCCACATTGGATGCTGGCGACGACTGCGGCGCTTCGATGGCGCTGACCATAGGCGTCGTAGCGGGCTTATCGATGCTGGCCACTTGCGCGGCACTTGGTTCACGGGATGTTTCCCGTTGGAGGGGTGTTTCGGTCGGCGTGCTGCTCACTGCAGGCGGCTGCGCCTGTGGTTCCGTGATCGGAACGGAAACTTCGCGGTTGGGCAGAAGGGTACGCTGCACGCTGATTGCTGCCGGTTCCGACAAATCAGCGAGTGCGCTCGTCGATGCGCTGGTTTGTGGCGCGGGGTTGGCTTCAGGACGGAGCGCGGGTGAGACATCTGTCCGGTTCAGCGTCTCGCTTTGGACAAGCTCCTCACTCACGGGGGAGGTGGGCGCGTCCGTCGGACCCACTTCCGAAACCCGTGAACTGGCGGCGGACAGAGGCGCAGCGGGGATTTGAGCAGGTTGGTTGGAAATCGTCGCCTCTGGTGGCAGGTCGCGCTGCAGCGACAGCGGCGCGGTTGCGGGTGCTGCTGTGTCTATCGGCAGGGGCGGCTGCGTGCTGCTTACCGCGCCTGTGCTCGGTGCGGATCGTTCGCTGACGGTTGGCGAGTGTGGGGCAAGTGGAACGGTCGGTGAATTGCTCCCCAAGGGGTAGGCTGGATCGTCTTGGACGGGTTCCGGGTCGGTGGGTAGCACGATATCAGACTGTGTCGGCGGCTCTACTTCAACAGGCACAGCACGCTGAACCGCACCCGGAATTGAGACGGGCGGCACAGTGGGCAGACTGGGAAATGGCGGCGTTTCCGTGGAGCGCGGATCGCTCGGTGGCACCAAATGCGGTGATGATGGGGCGAGCTCAGAAGCTTGATGCTCAACCGGTGGCTGAGCAGCGCGCGCTTCGACCGTCGGCTCGCTTGGCGCGGCGGTTGGCGCTGGCGGCAGTGGAACCGTGATCGCCGGAACGGTGGGGCGCTCACCGGGAATCGGCTGAACTGGTGCGGGTGTTGGCATCGACAAGGGTGCAGCGTCCCGCTGAACGCTCAGGTCACGCGCGGGCGGCACTTCGACCGGAGATCCATATCCCGTGCCGGTCGTCGCGGTTTCGGCGGGGGGCAGGAACGCAGGCAGCGGCGGCAGCGCCTCATTGGGCGCGCGTTCCACGCTGTCCACGATGGGCGTATCCTGGGCTTGACTTGAACTAGAGTCGACTTGCAGCTCTTCGTTTAGCGCTGTGATGTCGTCGGTCTGGAGTAGAGGGCTATCTGCCGCACTCGCTGACCGCTGCAGACTGTCCACGACCGGCGTATCAGACGCTTGACTGGAAGCGTCTGCGGGTAATAAAGCGTCGCCAGTCTCAATTGCGGTCTCAGCGTTGGTCGCGCTGACGTCTTCGACGGGTTCCGCTTCGTCTCGTTCAGGGACTGGTTGAACGGGTTCGCTTTGGCGCTGAATCGGTGGCTCTTCACCCTGACTGAGCGGCTTGGTATCGACGTAGTTGACCGACATTTTCCCACGGCGGCGGCGGATCTGAGCGGCCGCTTCGGGATCAGCGTTCGAAAGTTGTTCGCTAAACTTCGCCAATTTGTCCTGGCGGATTTCTTCCCGTTGAACATCGCGTTTGCGGCCTTCTTCCGCGAGTTTCAGGAGCGAGGCGGGAAGCTTAGGCGCATTGGCTGGTGGTTGCGGTGGCGCGCTTTGGCGCTGAATCGGTTTTTCGGGCGCGGCTGGCACGGGCTTGGGTGCAGCTGGTGGGGTTGGCTCGGATGCTGGAAGTGGAGGGGTGATGTTATCAACGGGCGGCGCAGCTTCGGGCGCGGGCAGCACCGATTCTTCCCAGAGCAGGGGTGTTTCGATCTCCGCCTGCCAGTTCGGCGGCGGTGCTTCACGCTGCGCCGGGAACTGCTGCTGCGGGACGTAGTGGCGCATGATGCCGCGGCCAAAATCGCGCATCCGCACCCCAATGGTCTGAAACTGCCGCTCGCGTTTTTTCATCACATCCAAATTCCAGCGCTACGAGCTGGATTGTCTCGGGTTGAGTTCGATCTCAAACCCGTGATAGACCAATTCAAGTTCTTCGATGGCGATTTCGCTGCTGTCCGTTTTCAAACTCGGACCGCTCCATTTGACCGGATAGGCATTGCGAAAACTCCAAACGACTACGGGAACACTCATCGAATCGACCAGCGCCACCGTCACCTGACGATAGGCTTTGTCGAGATCACCCTTCATCACGTCCAAATACCAGTTGAGCAGGCTCATGTCGCGGGTCAGCCCATGACGGAGCGACACTGTCCCGGTATTTACGCGCACGGGCAGTTGGTGGATGTAGGCATTCTGGCCACCTTCTTGAATGCGCTCGACATCCACCTGCAAGCTGGGTAGGCGAAATTCGGTGAACAGCAGATTATAAATGCCTTCAATCGTCACCAAAAAGCGATACCCGTTAAAAGAAATATCATTGAAATTGAGCATGGTTTAGCCGCGCCGTCCTCCGCGCCGTTCCCGATCCCGCCGCAGTTCGAGCATCCAGATCTGCCAGATGCGCTCGCTCACCTGCTGCACGAGCTTCTCGTAGGCTTCATCGCTCATCGCGCCGCGCTTGGATTTCTTGGTCTGCTGTTCCGGCATCGCTATGACCTTCTCGTCTGTGCTTGCCCGGAGCGGATCTGGTTTACGGTGCGCACCCACGCCTGCCGTTCGCGGTGGGTTAACGCCAAAATCTCATCGTGTTTCCAGCCCAGCCCCATCGAAAGATAGGCTACCTCCTCGCGCAAGCGAGCGACGGGGTAGCTCACAATTCCCCCAATAAGGGGAACTCCACGTCAAACTCATGCCCGCAGTTCGGGCACACGGCCTGTTCAACGCGCGCGTCCGCATCGTTGATCTGGCGATAAAAATCCTGCAAGTAGGCGATAT
This sequence comes from Candidatus Flexifilum breve, assembly GCA_016717205.1. GTDB lineage: Bacteria > Chloroflexota > Anaerolineae > Aggregatilineales > Phototrophicaceae > Flexifilum > Flexifilum breve. Next base: position 596,163 of record JADKGC010000001.1, on the reverse strand, counting down.
CCCCCGCGAAAAAACGTTCAACCATCGCGGGCGTCACGCGGGGCAGCGTGCCAAGTCTGGTGATGACCTGCGCGAGCAGGATCACCACCAGATAGGCTTCGTTGTTGCGAACTCGCGGATCACGCAGCGGGGCAATTTCGTCCATCGCCGTCGCCAGGCGCATCGTTCCTTCGGTTTGTAGGACGCCGTTGTCGTCGATATAGCCTTTCGGCAGGACGAAACTGAACTCCGTTTGTAGCATGCTGGTTCTCCGTCAGTTCACTTACAGGGCGCGCTTGATGCCCTCATGCACGATCGTGACTTCTTCGACGCCGACCGAGCTGGACTCGGTGTTGAGCGACGGGCCGCTGAGCTTAGACGGCCAAGCCGCGACCACATCCCACTGCGCCACAAGTACGCCGGCCTGGTCATACATCATGATTGACCCGTTGGTACGCGCTTGATCGACTTTGCCCTGCTCCACCAGATAGCGCCAATCCCAAATATCCATATTGCTTGTGAGCCCGCGCTTGAGGGTGATATCTCCCCACTTCAAGCGACCCGGTACTTTGCGGATGGCTTCCTTATCGCCCCTAGACGTGATTTTGTGCTCGGTGACTTCGGTTTCCGATCCCAGACCGCTGCATTCGGTGAAATAGCCTTTGATCTTGCCGCCAAAATCAATTTCCCAATTAAACGATACAAAGGGATCACCGGTGATGACGTCTTGTGTAATGAGAGGCATGTGCTTACTCCTTTAAGGCTAGAATCGGGTTAACTCTCGGGCGACCATTGGCTGATGCGGAAGATCACGAATTCGGCGGGCTTGACCGGCGCAATACCGATTTCCACGACTAATTGACCGAGATCGCGCAGTTCCGGCGGGTTGGTTTCCGCGTCGCATTTGACGTAGAAGGCGTCTTCCGGCGAGGTGCCAAAGAGTGCGCCCGTGCGCCAGACGGTCGTCAGGAAGGCGCGCACGTCACGGCGGACACGACCCCACAGGAACGTATCGTTCGGCTCAAACACGACCCACTGCGTGCCGCGTTCGATGCTCTCTTCGATCATGTTGAACAGGCGGCGCACGTTGATATAGCGCCACGCCGGATCGCTGCTGAGGGTGCGCGCGCCCCACACGCGGATGCCGCGACCGGGGAACGAGCGGATGACGTTCACGCCGATGGGGTTGAGCAGATCGTGTTCACCCTTCGTCACCTGCACTTCGAGACCGAGCGCCGTGCGCACGATTTCGTTGCCGGGGGCCTTGTGCACGCCGCGCGAGTTATCGACGCGCGCGTAAATGCCCGCCATGTGCCCGGACGGCGGCACCATGCGCGTGCGGCCCTTGCCGCCCGTCATGTCCGCCACTTCGACCCACGGATAGTACAGCGCCGCGCGGGTGCTGTCATAGTTAACCTGCATCCGCCATTCTTTGACTTCCTGCGGCATCAGGGCCGGAGGCGCGTCGAGGATGGCGAAGCAGTAGCGCACCAGTTCGCAGTAGTCGATCAACGCCTGCTGCACGGCCTGCACGCCCTTCATGTCGATTTCGCCCGCCTGATAGCTCGCCATCAAGTCTGGCGCGCAAATCATCGTCACGTCGTCGAGCGCTTCCAGACCGCCCAAGCCCTTGCGTTCGGACACGCTGCCCTTGTAGTCGACCAGCGAGATGGCCTTGGTCTTGACCTCGCCGCCCGCCAGCGGGTAGCTGCCGCCGACCGGCGCGAGTTCGGCCTTGCCGACCATCACCGCATTGATCAGGCTGGACTGGGTTTGCAGGACAGTCACGACATTCTTGTCGCCCTTGGCGGTCGTCAAACCGGGGAACGATTCGCGAACCTGCCCGCCCACTTTCACGTTGATGGTGAATTCGGGAGCCGACGGTGAGGCCTTCTTGCCGCCTTCGGTTTCGCTGTCGCCAGCGCCTGACGGGGCCACGGCTGACGGCTTGACTTCGACTTCGATGCCATTGCCGACCGGGCCGCCTTGTTTGGCCGTGAATTCGAGCAATTTAGCCGCTTTATCGCCCTCGGCCTGAACGGTCGCTTTGGCGGGAACGCTCAGGCTCGGGTCATCCGAGGTGCCCAGCGTCCGCACGCTGACGACGTAGCAGATCGTGCCGCCGTTGGCGAAATACCCGTAGACCGAGTCCGGCGTATACGCGCCCGCGACAAAGCCGCCGAACTTTTGCGTGTATTGGCTCCAGTTGGTGACGAGCGTCGGCTTGCCGAGCAGCGACACCGTCTCACCGTTCTTCGTATCCGTGGCTCGTTCGGTGTAACCAATGAAGGCGGCGACGGCTGTCCCGACCGACTCAATGGGTTTTGTCCCACGGTCGACTTCTTCCATATAAACGCCAGGAGAAAGGTAATTAGGCATTTTTCGTACAACTCCTTCGAAGCTACGGCTACGCTCTACGATAAACGATCATGGCTTAGTCCTGCTCGTCTTGGTCGGCCTGTCCCTCCTGCTTCTTTGGTTTGATTTTAATAGCGCCGCTGGGTGTCGTAAGTTGATGCGTGGATGGAGATTCGGCCTGACCGGTTTTGATGGTCGCTTCCAGCACCAACGGAACTTCCTGAACCAATAGGGTGTCGAGTTCCACGGTGGCTTGCAGCGTAAAGCCCAAATGCATCTGGTTATCCATCACGCCCCATAAATCAACCAGATTGACAGGGCAGACCGACATGTCGGCGACGGTGATGGGGATATCGAGGTTTTGGTAGCGCAGCGCGCCTTCGCATTGCGCAGGCGTAAGCTGGGTGATGGGTTTTAGCAAGCTCAACGCCCGCCAGAACAGGCGGTGTTCGTCTTCGATCTTGCGCGCCCACGCCGTCACCAGATAGATCAAATCCATACGCTTCGGCGGGCGCGTAATCTGACTGCTGTTTCCGTTGCGCTGCACCTGTCGTTCGGGGTTGCGCAGCTTTAGGTTTTCGCGCACATCGAAGCACCAGCAATTGACCGTCGGGCGGCTCAAGCGTCCCGCCCACTCGCGGCTGGGCAAATCAAACGAAACTTCGATTTCGGAACCGAAATTTCCGTTTTTCGTCAGAATTGCGCGCAGCGTAGCGTCCAGGTCGTCCAGCATCGTCGGTTCCTAATCTTCGGGCAGTCGCCCCATTTTCTGATTTTCGCGGCGCACCGCGCTGCGAATATGCGATGGTGTGATCACCCGCCCGTCTGCCGCCGCCAGATAAGCGGCTGTCAGCGTGACATTACGGATGTTGCCACCGGAGAGCCGGTACTTCGCCGCGATCTGCGCCAGATCCACTTCCGGAGAGAGGGGCGCGGTCGGCGGGAAATGCACTTCAAAGATGCGGCGGCGGTATTCGGCGTCGGGGACGGGGAATTCCAGAATGAAGTCCAGACGGCGCGTGAACGCATCATCCAGATTATGCCGGAAATTCGAGGCCAGAATGACCGTGCCGTCGTAGTTTTCGATGCGCTGCAGCAAATACGCAACTTCGATGTTGGCGTAGCGATCATGCGCGTCTTTGACCTCGGAGCGCTTGCCGAACAGCGCGTCCGCCTCGTCAAAGAAGAGGATGGCGCTGCCCGTCTGCGCCTCCCCGAAGATGGCGCTCAGGTTTTTTTCGGTCTCGCCGATGTACTTGCTGACAACGGCGGATAAATCGATCTTATACAGCGGCAGGCCCAGCTCATGGGCGATCACTTCGGCGGCCAGTGTTTTGCCGGTGCCGCTGTCGCCGGAAAACAAGGCGCTGATGCCTTTGCTCGCGCGACTGCCAAAGCCCCATTCCTCGTTGACGATCTGGGCGTACTGCATTCGATCGCAGATTTCATGCAGCTGCGATAATTGATCCGGCGGCAAAATCAGGTCGTTCCAGCCCTTGCGCGGGGTGATCCGCGTGGCGAGATGGCCCAGCTGAATGCTCGCGTGGACTTGCGCGCCCGCGTAAAATCAGCCGGGTGGGTTCTTCCCGCGAGGCGGCGAGATCCGCCGCAGTTTGAACGGGCGCGTGATCTGCATATAGCTGAAACGGAATTTATTGGCTAATGTCGCGAGCTCGTCGTCGGTGAGCGTCCCCACAGCCTGCGCTTTGCGCTGCCAGACCGCCGCGGCGATACCCATAGGGCGGCGTCGCAATTTCCAAGCGCAGCATCCGGCGGTCACGTTCGGCATCCCCCGGTTCCCAGTGAGCGCTCCCCCACAGGAAAACCGGGTAGGGATAGTCCAATAGCTCTTTCCAGAACGCGGCGGGGGGCTGACGCTGGTCATCGAGCACGCTGTCCCAGTGCCGGAACAGCAGTGCGGACCAGGCCAGATAGCCTTCGCGCACGGCGCAGACTCAGGGAGCAAATCAGGCGGCGCATCTGGCGGGTCGGGCTTCCAGATCGATACTCAACAAGGGCAGTTGATGGACGGCGCACAGGGCAGCCGCGGTTTCGAGCTGGCCTGTATCGCGCGCTCCCGGCAAATAGACGATGGGCACGGTGAGCAGGGCCTGAGCGAAGCGCTGAAATTGAGCCGGGGACAGGGGCGCTTCGCATGAGGCATGCACCGTGGTGATGAGTCCACGCAGACGCTCGTCAAACGCCTCACTGCCGAGCAGATAGTCCTCGATCCGGTGATCGACTTTGAGCGGTTGGGCGAGGCGCGTGGAGTTGGGACGCGTGGTATCAATCGTCAGGCTGATGAGGTGATGGTGCAGCAGGGGCGCAGTCGCGGTCAATCGCTCCCACACGGCCAGCCGCGTAGGGATGCCGTGCCCCAGCAGATTCGCGATCAGATTGACCGTTGGATAACGCAGCGAGACATCATCTTGCAGGTAAGCGTAGATTCGTTCGTAGCTGCGATCCAGATCCGGGAGCAGAGCGATGAGTAAAATGCCGAGATCAAGGGTGGTGAGCGCAAACGCGCTGGCCAGCAGTCCGAGTCGGGGAGTCCGGGGGAATGAGAAAATCTAGCGATTGAGCGGCGGAGACGGAGGTATCGCCAGCGAACTGCTGAAGATGGGCTTCAACTTCGTCGCGCGTGACAATCAAACCCCGCAGCGCATCGGTTGGATCATGCCCAGCGGCATCCGCACGGTACACAGCTTCCTGAATCAACTGCTGGATAGGGGACACAACAGTCTGAAGCTGATCCAACAGGAGCGAAGTCCTCAAAGTAGGCCTTTTTCGGGTAGTACTAATCTATTCGCCCCAACGCAAACAGCGCCGTGAAAACTGGCCATTATTTCCGGTGCGGATTTACAGTGAAAGCTTGACTCCAGTGTAACATGAGTTGGGCTACATGGATACCTAAAAACGTATATACTTGATTATAAAAGCGAAACATGGTTTACAGGACTTAACGAATGGGCAAACCGGCCGCAAAACTCGGCGACAAAATCGTTGCTACGGACACGCATATTTATCTCATCCCGGCTCCGCCCGGCCCGCCAGTGCCGACGCCACTGCCGTCACCCTTCAACGGGACGATTGTGCAGAGCGTGAGCACCAACGTCAATATTGAAGGTAAGCCCGCCGCCACGGTCAACAGCATCGCCGTGAACACGCCGCCCCATTTGCCCCAGGGTGGGCCGTTTCAGAAGCCGCCATCTAATCAGGGCAAAATCATTATTGGCAGCACCACAGTCATGATCAACGGCAAGCCCGCGGCGCGCATGGGCGATACCGCCATGACGTGCAACGACCCGGTCGATCTGCCGGTGGGTCAAGTCGTGCTCTCTGGTCCCTGCAAAGTCATGATCGGGGGCTAGGGCGGAGCGCCGCATACAGCGTTTCGTTCGGCTTCATGCTGGCGACGGCTGTTTGCGGCGGGATGATATGCGCGATGTACAACTGCATATCCGTTATCGGTGTTGGCTGGAAATACTGAATGAGACTCAGGCCGATTTGCCCGAGGGGCAGGGTGCTGGAGGCGCGCAGCGTCCGCTGTTCCTGTTCGGTTCCGAGGAGCACGCGGACGGGAAACGTCCCATCCGGCAGCACCCGCCCCGCCGCCTCGACCGTTTCCGCGATGAGTTGAAGTTCGATGAGGGGCAGGCTCAGGGCTGGGTTATCCTGCGTACGGTACAGTCGCAGTCGATGCCGGGCGCTGAGGGCGACAGGCTGCATCCCCACTTCGAGATCGTCCAGCAGTACACGTGTTTGACCAATTTTGGCCGCGGTCCAGACCTGAGCGCGTTCGTCAAACTGGATCTGAACACAGCGCCGCGAGATGTAGTCGAGCGTCCGTTCCGACACCACTGCGCGCAGGTCGATGTCGGGCAGATTCTGCCGCTGGTTATCCGACTTGCCGATGAGCATGGGTTGTTGACCATGGGTGTGCCATTCCGTCCCCGCCAACAGCACACGGACGCGCTTGTCGCCCGGTCGCAGCGGCGTGAACGTCGCCGCGCGTGTGGTTTGCGTGAGCACGACGAGCCGATCCCCTGCCTTGAAATCCACATCTTGCAGACACTGCTGAGCTGCCACCGGGCGCGCCAATTCCAGCATCCCGGTGACGAGCCGGGGCTCACGCTGTGCCAGCGCCGCCGCGATGTGCTCGACTGCCGCCGCACTGGCGGTGGTGACGGTATAACTGGAACTCGTCGAGACCACCGCCGCGGTAAATTTCAATACACTCATAGATCAGTCTTGATGAAATCAGAAATGTTCTGCTGTGAATCTGGGTGGAAAACGAGAGTCGCGCCACCGATCTGAAGCTCGGTCATCGGTTCCAAGCGCTCGAAGATGAACCCGATGCGCCGCCGTCCGTTGATGCGCGTGCTCAAGCCATTTTTCCGGTTGCTGTAATACCAGTTGCGCCGCCGCCACATGACGACCCCGTGCTTGCGCGAGATATTTGGGTCTTCCCCGAGATTGATGTCATTGCTGGAACTGCGCCCGATGGTGACGGTCTTCTTGGTGAGGGTATAGTGCTGGGGCACGCCGCCGCGGTAGACCGTGAGCGACATCAACTGTGGGCTGAGGTCATGATCGTCCGCATGGTTAATGAGGCGGCGAATCCGACTGCCGCGAACAGCCCGAAACAGCAGAAGGTTGATCGCGCCGAAGAACAACGTACCGAGCAGCGGCCAGTTTTCCACCAGTGTGACCAGCCCCGCATTCACTGGCGCGGACGTGGTGGCGGTTGTGACCGCTTGCACCGGCGCGGCCACCGAGAATGTCAGCGGACCGCTGAGCGCCAGCGCGGGTTGATTTGGTGTCGTATTCGGGACGCGCGCGACTGCCTGCAGGCGATCAGTCGCCGCGAGCTGTGGGAACAGCGCCTGCACCGCCGCGCTGATATCGGCGATCTCCAGCGTGCCGCGACCGTCGCTCCCGAGTTCGATGGTCCCGAGTACCACCTGCTCATCCGGTTGGTCGCGGCGGGCGACGGCCACTTCAACTTCATCCGGGGCAAAGTCCGGGGTGGTCGCGACCGTCAGGGTGACCGCTCCGCTGAGGCGTTCTGCGGTGTCGCCCGCCACCGTGAGGTCGAGCGGCAGTTGAGTGAAGAGGCGCAGCGGCGCGGCGGTGGTCGCCAGCGTCTCGTTGCGCCGATTCCACAATTCGACTGCGACCTGATGCTCACCCGGCGCCAGCTGCGCGGCCGCCAGCGTGTAGAGCGTCGCTGTCGAATTCTGGACGACTTCCCCATCCACGCGGAAGACGATGCGCACATCATCAGTCGGCGGCGTCACGACGACACCAATGTCAGCCGTCCCGCGAATGGGCGCTCCGATTGGTGTGCCGGTAAAGGTGACTTCGTACTCAATCACCTCAAACGGACAGGTGATGGCCGTCGTAAGCGCGCCCACGCCGAGGACATCCGCCGTCAGGGTAATCGGCAGTCCGTCCGGTGGCGCGCTGGTGAGGCTCGAAGCATCCAGCGTGACGTTGATTTCGCTGTCGATGAGGCGCAGGTAATTGCGCAGATGCGCGCTCAACGCCGATTCAATCGAGGCGGGCGTGTTCGGTGTTTCGTCGTAGCTCCATGCGAAGCCCTGGGTGCCGACCGCCAGCGAGGTCAAATCGGGGAAGTCGGGGCGATCTTCGGACGTAAACCCGATGGTATAGAGCTGTGTGCCGTTAGCGGTGGCGCGGGTGATGATCTGATCAATCGCCGTTTGCGCGCTGTCACGGCGACCCGAGTCGGTCAAGACGAGGATCGCCTGCCGCCGATCGCTGTCAAACGGCATGAGATCGACCGCATCGCTGATCGCTTCGTATAAGCGGTTGTCACCCTCCACCGTGGTCAGACCGACCAGATAATCGGCGAATAACTGCGCCTTATCAGTGTAGAAGCGCGTCGGTGGCGAGACCTCATCCCCAAACGTGATCAGCGCGACTTCATCCTGAGGCTGCAGTTCCGGCAGGAGATCGCGGTTAATGGCGTTCAGCACGTTATCGATGGGCACGGTATCCGTCAGGTCAAGCACGAGCACCATGCGCAGGGGCGGGCGCACGGCATTGGCCGCGACGGACACGGCCTCTGCGCTGAAGGGTTCCGTCGCCCCGTTCACGCTGGCGGCCAGTTGATACGCATTGGCCGGAAACGGCAGTCCGGTGGCGTCGTGGAACGCGACGTTGAGGTTCAGCGTCTGCTGCTCGGCGTCAAAGGCGCACTGGTACGCGAACAACACCGCCTGATCGGTGGGCTCATCAGCCTGCGCGCTGACCGCGGTCACAGTCAGCCCGAGCAGCAGAATCAGCCCGAGGATGACAAAGACGATCACCGCAGCGAACAGACACCCATCGCTGATGAGGGGCGCTGACGTCTGTGTTTCCTCTCGTTTTTTGAGACGCAGGCTGCGCGGACGGTGACCTGCGTAGACGCGCTCACTATCCACCGCCTGCCAGCTATCTTCGAGGTAGGCTTCACTTAAGACATCAATGGCGATGGCACTGGCGTTGTCGTCCGTGCCGCGTTCCGCGGCTAAATCCACGAGTTTATGGGCAACCTGAGAGATAGACAGTTGGGCGAGCATAGTTGACATTTCACCGGAGGATACATGTTTGGCAAGGCCATCAGTCACGAGCAGCAGGCGATCCCCCGGTCGCAGCGGCAGCGTCACGAAATCGGGCTGAATGCTGTCCTCTTTGCCGATGGCACGGGTCAGGACATCATGGAGCGGCGGTGGGGTGGTCGCTTCGTAGGCGAAGCGGGTGGGCAGTTCGGCGGGCAGTCGTTTGACATGATCGACCGTGCACTGTTCGAAACTCCCGTTGCGCCAACGGTACACGCGCGAATCGCCAGCGTGCGCAATCTGCGCTTCCCAATCCTGGATGACGACCGCGGTCAGCGTGGAGCCAGTTGGCCCGAGCGCGGTCTGCGCGAAATGACGCACTTCGGAATTGATGTACTGATACGCTGTCGCGAAGATGTCTCGCCACGCGAGACCCAACTCGACATTCTTGTGGAAGACCGCTAGCAAATACTGCACGCTAAAGGCGCTGATCCGGTCGCCATCCTGCCCGCTGCCTACGCCATCGGCGATGGCGAAGAGATAGCCTTTGGGGTGCTGGAACAGGCCGAGAGCGTCTTCGTTCCGGTCACGCACCGGGCCGGTAATCGTCGCCCAACTCGCGTCCACCCGGGTGACGACGGGCGCGGAATCCATCGCATACAGTTCGTAGAGGAAGCTTTGCCCCGCCACGGTGATCGTGTCGCGGTTGCTCAAATAGGCCGGGCTCGCAGCTTCGACCTCGTTGATGTGCAGCGGAGTTTTCGGGGGCAGGCAGGTCAGCCGCATCGGGATCAGGCTTTCGGCGGGATCCACCAGCGTGAACTGGAGTGTAATCGGCTCACGATTGGGCAGCTGAAGCGGGAAGTCCGCCGTTTTGCGACCAATGTTCGTGCCGATATGCAGTACGGTTCGTTTGCTGTTGCTCAACTGCACCAGATGAATCTGCGAGAACTGCGCGCGGGAGCTGACGCGCTGCCGTCGGCGCGCAGCCCGCTGCGGCCGCAGGCTGTCCAGCCACTGGCTGATAGCTGCCCCCTGCGCTTTCGGCACGAGCTGCCGCAGCAGCCCAAATGGGCGCAGCAAGGTGCGGGGCAGGTTGGTGAACATGCGCAGCCGACTGCTGAGCGCTCGGAACGGCATGAGCACAGTCGAAAAAAACCGCATAACCCAGTTGAGGGGTGAAATGAAGGGAAAGCGAAAAGGGTGCATATATGTTTCTTCGTTTGCGTGTGCCGTTTAACCTACAGTATAATCGCTATAGATAATCCTTAGCAAAAGTGCCAAGACATGTTTGACGTGCAGCATCTGCTTCGACTCGTTCCCCTCGCTCTAGCCGTCGTCGCGGTGCTTCAGATGGTCTATTTGCTGTGGCTGCGCGCGACCGCCGATCGTCAGCCTGCGTCGCGACGGCCGACCGCCCCGCAAATGCCGACCATGCCCCAAGGCGGATTGTATCCCAAAAGCGCGCCCCAACGCCCGGTCATCCTCGCTGGCAAACTCAGCGTCGTGAGCGGTTTGTCCGGCACAAGCGACATCACGCTGCCGGGCAGCACCTTTGTGATCGGACGCTTCTATCACCCCGAAAGTAATGTGATGCTCGCGTTGGATGAAAAGAGCATCTCCCGCCGCCATGCGCAGTTTTCTGGTGACGATGTGCTCAAAACCTACTCGCTCACCGACCTCAACAGCACGTATGGTACGGCGCTCCGGCGCGACGGTAAATTTGAGCCGCTGCAACCGGGGCAGCAGGTGCGCATCTACAACGAAGATATCGTGCAGTTTGGCACCAATGTCACTGTCCGCTTTAGCCTGCCCGGCGATACGCGCGCCGATGCCACCCAATTGTGATGACCACCGCCGATGCTGGACCACGCTCGTTTGAACTCGAAACCAAACTCGGCTGTGGCTCGGTTGGGGAAGTGTGGCGCGCGCAAGTGGACGGGCGGATGGTCGCCGTCAAGCTGATCAACGACCCGGCGAATGCGCGGCAGCGGCACAGCCTCGAAACCGAACTCCAAGCGCTCGGCTGTCTCGAACATCCGGCGATTCCGGCACTCTACGGATCCGATCTGGAGGGCGAACGCCCGTATATCGTCATGGAATATATCCCCGGCGAACCCTTTCACCGACTGATCGCCGAGGGTGGCATCTGGCACATTCCGCTGGAGCAGCGCCTCACTATCCTTGACCAGATCGCTGGTGCGGTCGCGCACAGTCATGCGCGCGGCTTGATTCATCGCGATATCAAGCCCGCCAACATCATCGGGATCGAGCAGCCGCATCTCATCGACTTTGGCATCGCGGCGGAACCGGGCGCGACGGTCTCACCTGCAGGCACACCCTTCTACATGTTCCCCGGCGATCAACTGCCGTCACCTGCGCATGATGCGTTTGGCTTCGCGCTGACCGCCTACGAACTGCTGTTCGGCGTGCATCCGCTGTTCACCGCGCAGGATGGCGGCTTAGCGCGGGATGAAGTGTGCGCTCTGGCACGGCAGCGGTTGGCTGATCAGCAGTGGCGCGTGCCTTCACGGATCGCGGCGCACGAAGTGCCGTATGATCTGCGTGGTGTCGATCTGCCGCAGCTCGATGCACTGTTTGCGACGGCCTTCGACTGGCAAGCGGCGGCTCCACTGATGCCGAGCGAGTTGGTCGCGGCGCTGCGGACGCTGGTTCTCACGCCGGACAATCAGCCCTACCGGGAGGCGATGCCGCAGATGCTTGCGCCGACCGTAGATCACAGCGCCGACCTCCCCGGCACGAGCACGCTGCACCCGGAAGCCACCGCCCGCTGGGAGTGGCCGACCATGCTGCTCACGTCGGTGATCGGCGTGGTCACGGCGATCGTATTGTTCATCGCCCTACAGAATGCCTTTTAGCCGCGGAGGGAACCGCCGATGTCGTCGGGAGAAATTTACGCCAAACTGCATCAACTGCGCGAAGCCGCCAGCGGTTTGCGCCAGAGCACCGAGCAAATCAACCGCTCGATTGAGGCGATTGACGCGGAAGTGCGCGCGTTGAGTTCGGATCGCTTCATGAGCGTCGGCGCGGAAGTCTTTCGCGCGGAATACGCGCGCCTCACCCCGCGCCTGCAAGAGACTTTCGCGCTGTTGGGCGCGTTTCACGATAAATTGAACGCCTCCGCCGACGACATTGAGGTCGCCGCGCGCACGCAGTCCAAAGGTTAGACCATGAGCGATCTCATTCGCGTCCCCTATACCGAACTGCTGCAGCGCGCCGCCCGCATCCGGCAGGAAACCGAAACGATTCGCGCGGAAATCCAACGTCTGCGCGGGACAGTGGACAGCATCCACTGGATTGGCCGCCGCGCCGAACGCTTCTTTTCGGTCTGGGGCGAAACTGTCACCGAGATGGAAGAATGGGTGACCATTCTGGAGGGCTTCGCCACCGAACTGGAACAGCAAGCGCGCCGCATGCAGATCGTTGACGAGTCGTTTTAGGCGCGCGTTCGTCCCGTGACCATGCAGACTGATATTTCCGCGGTCAATTTCAATCGTCCGCCGCGCACGCCGACACCCCAACTGCCGGATCTGACGGTCGATATCCCCGCGCCGCCGCCTAACCCGCCGCCGCCCGAACAAAACCTGCTCATCATCCTCCTGCCGACCATCGGCATCGGGTTAATCAGCGCGTTCTACTTCATCCGCTCGCTCGATACGGGAGCGGGGCTGTGGTCGGCACTGCCGCTGCTGGCGCTGCTCCTCTTCACCGTGGGCAGCAGTCTATGGTTACAGAACCGCCGCCGCCGGGAATACCGCGTCCGGCGGGAAGAAGCGCGCATCGCCTATATCCGCCTGCTGGGACGCAAACAGGCACGCTTGCAGGCCGCGCACGATGCCTACCGCGCCATCCTCGAAACCGATTTCCCCGCCCCGAACGAGATCACGAGCATTGTGCTCACGCGGGCCGATCAACTGTGGCAGCGCCGCCCCTCTGATCACGACTTTCTCAGTCTGCGCATCGGCACCGGACGCATCCCTTCTCCGGTGGTCATCAATGCGCCGGATGTCGAAGATCTGCACGCCGACTTTGATCTCTCGTTCCTGCATGCCTACCAGCATCTGGAAGCTGCGCCGGTGGTCACGGCGCTGCCGACGCGCTGGGCGTTGGGCGTGTGTGGATCACGGGCGGCGCGGCTGAACTGGGCACGGGTGGCAGTCCAGCATCTGGTTGGACTGCATGCGCCGCAGGAACTGCACCTGCACCTGCTGGCACGCGGACGCGCTTACGAAGACTGGCGCTGGCTCGAATGGCTGCCCCATGTCAGCCAGAGTCACCGGGGCGGCGTGGCGGATCTGCTGGCGTTTGACGACGACAACAGCCGTCGACTGCTGACGAACCTCAACCAGCTCATCGAAGAACGGCGCGAACAGCGGAACCCGCTGCCGTATCTGGTCATCCTCGTCGATGGCGACGTCGCCATTGAAGCCGATGCGCTGGCCACGCTCTTGCGGCGCGGCGCGAGCGTCGGGGCAGCGATCATCTGGTTGGGCGAGAGCCTCAAAACGCTGCCCGGCGAGTGCAACGCGGTCATTGAACTGCTGCCGGATGAGCGCTTCCGCTACTTTGAGACCGGGGCGGAGCGCCGGGAAATTGTCGGGCAGGTGGATACCCTCACGCTGAACGAAGCGGAACAGGCCGCCCGCGCGCAAGCGGCGCTGGTCGCGCCGGAAAGCAGTCTGAGCGGACGCATCCCCCGGCATGTCGATTTTCTGGAGTTATTCGGCGTCGGGCATGTGGACGCGCTCACGGCGCAGATCGCCGCTGCTTGGAACGACGTGAATCCCGGCGGCGGCCTGCCGCATCCCGCCGCGGTCGGTCGGGATAGTCTCACGGGCGTGCTGGAAGTCGATCTCGCCGAAAATCGCCACGGGCCGCACGGGCTGGTGGCCGGGACGACGGGCGCGGGCAAAAGCGAATTTCTGCAGACGCTGATCTGTTCGCTGGTGCTGCGTCATGACCCGCGCTTGCTCAACCTGCTGTTGATCGACTTCAAAGGCGGCAGCACGTTCAATTCGTTCACACGCCTGCCGCACACGGTCGGCATCATCACCAACCTCGACGGGACGCTCATCGAACGGGCGCTGGAAGCCCTCAAATCGGAGCTGCTCGAACGCCAGGAATTTCTCAAGCGGATGAAAGTGCGCGACATTGCACAGTATCATCGCTTCTTCAGCCCGACGCCCGCGCACATCGCCGATCCGTCCTATCACCCGCTGCCGCATCTGTTCGTGATCGTGGATGAGTTCGCGCAGTTGGCGAAAGAATTCCCCGACTTTTTGCGCGAACTGGTGCGCATCGCGCAGGTGGGGCGCAGCCTCGGCTTACACCTGATCCTCGGCACACAGACCACCGAAGTCGTCACCGATGAGATGAACGCCAATCTGCAATTCAAGGTGTGTTTCCGTGTCCAGAACATCGACGCCAGCCGCGCGATTTTGCACGCGCCCGACGCCGCCTATCTGCCGATTGGATGGGCTGGACGCGCGTATTTTCAGGTGGGTGAGCGGGGGGTATTCAAGCAGTTTCAGACCGCCTATGTCGGCGGCGAATACCGCGATCCAATTATGGATCAGAGCGCCGATGATGAGCCGCTCACACTGGAATTACTGACCGACTCCGGCGAAGTGATCGATTTGCTGGCACAAACGCGCGTTCCGCTGCCACCTTCAGTGGTCAGCAGCCGCTTTGCGGATGAACCGTATTCGATGGCCCGCGCCGTGGTCGACGTGATCATCGATTATGCCCAACGGCAGGGCGTGCCGTTCATGCCGCCGCTGCTGCTGCCGCCGCTGGAGGAGCGCAGTACGCTGCGCCCGATCTTCCGGCAGGCCGGGCTGGGTGGTTGGGATGGCCGTGGGTGGCCGGAAAATCCCGTTCTTGGCGCACCCATCGGCCTGATCGATGACATCTATGCGCGGTCACAAACGCCGCTGTGGATTTACTTCCGCGCACCCGACCAACACCCAGTCAAAGATGGGCATGTGCTGATCACGGGGTCGGCGGGCAGCGGCAAAACGATGGCGGTGCGCACGCTGGCGATCAGCCTAGCGCTGCTGCACCGGCCTGATCATCTGCACCTGTATTTCCTCAGTTTCATGAGCGGCACACTGACCGATCTCGGCTCGCTGCCGCACGCGGAACAGGTTGTGCACGGCATGGAAACGGAGCGCGTGCGCCGCTTACTGCGCCGCCTGATCACAACGCTCACAGACCGTCAGTCGGGACGGATCAGCGCGCTGCCGGCGATTGTCGTGTTCATCGACCAGTACGAGCAGTTCCGCGATGCGTATTATGGTCAGTTTGCCGCGGAATTTGATCGACTGGTCAACGAGGGGCATGCGGTCGGCATTTATCTGGTCATCACCGCCAGCAGTATCAACAGCGTGCCGGAACGGTTACGCTCGCTCATTCAGCAGCGGATTGCGCTGCAGCAGAACAATGCCGCGGACTATGCGCCCACCGTCGGCGCACTGCCACGCCCCGTGGACTCCACGCTGCCGAAAGGGCGCGGCTTGGTGCATGGCACCCCACCGCTCCTCTGCCAGATCTGCCTTCCGTGCGAATACCCAAGCGACGATATTCCGGCGGCGTTGGTCGCTATGCGCGAATTGATCCGTGAACTCGGTGCCAGTTATCAGCAGGCGCTGGGGAAACTGCGCAGCCCCCAGCCGCTGCGCCCGCTCCCGGCCGTCATTCCGTTCGAGTCGCTGCCGCCCATTCCCGAAGAGCGCCTCAGCACGCCGCTCGGTTGGAGTGATGACGATGCCTTGAGCGTGTTCACGCTGGATTGGCGCGAACACGGCCCGCACTTTGTCGCCATTGGCCCCCCGCAGTCGGGCAAGTCGAACCTGTTGCGCGCGGCGGTGCTGAGCGCGGCGCGCCAACTGCCGCCGGATCGGCTGCGGTTCGTGCTGGTGGACTTCACCACGCGCAGCCTGACCGCGCTCGCGCCGCTTAAGCATGTGGCGGCGCTGGTCGATACACCGACCGCCCTCGAAGCTGTGGTAACGACGCTGGAAGGCGATCTCGACATTACCACCGTCATCGTGATCGACGATTATGACTTCTTCAGTGATGCGCTCATCAGCCACGGCCCGCTCATGCGGCGGCTCCGCGATGTGGTCAAGCTGCACAGTGGCGGTGGGCTGCACGTGTGGGCGGCAGGTTATCTTGAACATGCCTCCGACCCGCTCATCAAGTACGTGCTGCTGCGGCGCTGCGGCTTCGGGCTGATGCTGCGCGAGAGCCTGCAAGCCATTCACCTGCGCATCACCCAGCTCCCGGTTGAAGCCATGCCGGAAGGTCGAGCGTTCTTCGTGCGGCACAACAGCGTCAGCGTGGTGCAGACGGCGCTCGTCAGCCAGCCGGAACACTGGGTCACGACGATTAACCAGCAGTGGTCAGACCACGCCCCGGCGACGCTCGCTGTGTCAGCCGCGCCGCCGGTCGCCCGCGTGACACCGCCCCCCGCGGCGGATCTCGGGATCGATGTCGCCGGCTTGATCGACGATCTGTTTGGAAAGTCGGATGATGATGGCGAAGCTTAAGCTCATTCAGGCGAATATCGCCCTATTCGCCGGGACGTACCCGGAAGCGCGGCGGCTGCTGGACGAGGCGCGCGCCAGCCGCGACCTCGCCCCGGAAGACGGGCCACAACTGCTGTGGTTGGATGCGCAAGTGCAAGACGAGCCCGACGAGCGGCTGCGGCGGCTGCGCACGTTGATCGCGCAAGTGCCCTCCACAGATCCCTATGCCCAGATGGCGCGGCAGATTCTCAACGCGGAGCAGGAATATGCGGCCAATCTTCGCGCCGCCCAAAGCACCACGTTGCTGTCAAACCGCCGAGCGTGGTTGTGGCTCGCCGTAATCGTCCTGGTCGGCGGGGTATTGATAGGGCTGACGGCTAATGGATCCCAATCAACCATGCCCGTCAGCCCGACGGCACCGGCCAGCGCTGAACCCACGGCACCCGTTTTTGCGGATACCAGTTATGCGCTTGACCCGACCGCCTATACCGGACGCTACCCTCAGGGGATTTTGCAGGTGACCCGCGTCGAAAATGCCTCAGCTCGGGTGATCGCCGCGCAGAGCGGCGAACTGCTGAGCCCGGTCGATGGCGCGCGCTTCTACGCGCTGCACATCACCTTTGAGTGCCGGAGCGGCGTGTGCGATCAACCGCCGGAAGCCGATCTCGCGCTGCTGCTCGACGATAACACCCGCATTCCGCCGCGGGGGGATCTCAATCTCGGCGGCGAAACCGGATTGACCGCGGTCGCCTTAGGCCGTGTCACCACAGGCTGGATCATCTTTGAAATCCCGCTCATCAGCCGCGCGGTAGCGCTGCAAGTGTCCGCGCGGGATCGTCAGGCTTTCGATCCGCTTTCTATCAGTTTGCAGGGGGCAGCATGAGCGATCAGCTTGAAGTTCAACTCTCGACCCTGCGGGCGGCGCGGGAGCAGTTGTTCGCCTCGACGCTGCGCATTGGCGACTCGGTGATGGCTGTGCGCGGGGTACTGCGCGAACTGGCCGCGCTCGGCGGTGATGGTCTGAGCGGGCTGGCTCCGCTGCCCTTGGCGCTGAGTCCGATCATGGAGCGTGACCTCGAACAACTACAAGCGCTCAAACAACAGCTGGATGAGACAGTCTATGCGGTGGAAAACGCGGCCGTCGCCCATTTCCCGCCGCTGGGCGCGCTGCTCAATCCGTCGCCGCTGACCTATGCGCTGCGGGCGGCGAAACCTGCAGGAGCGAATGTGCCCGTCGCGTTGGCCATCACGCCTGATCGCTACGTAGCGCAAGCAAATCTAGGGCTATATCAAACGCTCGTCAGTCGTCGCGATGAGCTCGCCCAGCAGCAAGCCCAACTACACAGCCTGACAGCCGCGCGGGCTGAACTGGAGGCGGATCTGCGGGCGCTGCGCAACCGCAACGCGACCGCATCGGTCAGCGCGCCAACGCCTGAAAGCGCGCGGCTAGAAGGCGAACTGCAGCGGGTCGATGCCGAACTGGCGCGCGCGCACGGCGAAATCAACCGCCTGCAGGCGGAAGTCGCGGCACTCAATGCGCGTCTCGACCGGGTTGCCCCCGGCGCAGGCGCGAATCTGGCGGAGATTCGCCAGTTGGAGAGCGGAACCAGCGCCGACGCGGTACTGCAAAACACGCAGGGCTGCGTGAATTACATCGCCCAGCGTGTGCCGATCCCGGCGATCCTCGCTCGCGATGCCCATTTGTGGAATGATATTGCCGCCGAGCACCCGCAGTTGGGCATCACACAGGGGCAGACACCCCTCGCAGGATCAATTCTGGTGATGGAACGCGAACACAGCTACGCCGATGATCTGTACGGGCATGTGATCTACGTGGAGCGCGTCGACGGGGACACGGTCTGGGTCACCGATAACACCCATCCCACCCCTGTACCACTGACCGAATTGACGACGGAAACCAGCAGTGCACACCTGACTTATTTGTATCTGCCGTGGCACACCGCCGGGTGAATATTCAGCAAGATGTGACTCGCTGCCCGGCAGGGTAAAACCTGTCTGGCTGAACCTCGGAACGGTCGTGCAAGGTTCTGTGGAGGTTCGCGCCCAATTCCGCACACGGCGATTCAGTAAAGTTGATAGATTTCGTATTGACCCGCGACGAATTACCCTTGGCGCTCGCGTATGGCAGCGGGTGATTGAAGACAAATGCTTCAATAGGTGTCCTTGTGGTAACGCTTTGCGGATCTGACGGGAAATCTACGTTTCGAGCTGCCTATCGATAGTCGTGATGTATATATTGTCAAGGAAGCCCGGTGAATAAGTCATTGAAGCTGGTCGAAGGATGTTGGGGCGAAAAAGGCGAGTTCTTCGGACGCACGCTTTGTATAGAGGGTTTGGTGCTGAGTAATAGTGCCCGAACCTTGTACTTGCTCAACCACGATCCCGTGATATGTGTGGATCTCAATTTCCATATTTGACAGTTCAAACTCGTCGCTACGTCTTCGCCGTTCCCAAATATGGACGACGACCCGCCGATACGATCGTTCGACAGTCTGCACGGCGTGGAGAGGGC
Organism: Candidatus Flexifilum breve; assembly: GCA_016717205.1. Classification (GTDB taxonomy): domain Bacteria; phylum Chloroflexota; class Anaerolineae; order Aggregatilineales; family Phototrophicaceae; genus Flexifilum; species Flexifilum breve. The sequence goes on along the minus strand of JADKGC010000001.1, from coordinate 577,177 downwards.
GTATTCGGAATCGGCAGGGATGCGGGTGCTGAGCGCTATGGTAACTGCTTGCACTCAGATGGTAGAGCGAGTTAAAGCGTAGCGACAAGCTGGGGGCATGCCCACCCCGGAGTAAACAGCGGACGATCTTTAGCGGAGACGTTCCGAGGGTAAGTTATTATATATGACATAGATTAATTTTTAGTACTAGGGATAGATTGACAGAGTCCGTATTTCAATATGCTCCTAGAACCGTTAGATATGCTAGACTTGAGTGTGTGCCTGAATAGGGACTGGAATCGACGGTGTACCGACAGCAGCGGAGCAATCCATTTCGAACAATTCTGCGCATGATTCTCCTTGGCGTACTCGTTGGGGCAGGCTTTTATGTCCTCAACAATCCGGCGACCACGGAGTTCGCGCCTCCTTTACAGGCGACCTCGGTGCAGATGCTGCCTTCGGCGACGATGCTTCCGCCTCCCCAACCTGATGAACCGCAGGTGCGCCTGCTCATTCCCAGCGTGGTGATCGTCGCCGATATCGTCCCGGTGCGCTTGGACAGCAGCGGCACCTGGAATGTGAGCCTACTTGGCGAGCATGTTGGTCATTTGCAGGGAACAGCATGGATTAATCAACCGGGGAACATTGGCCTCGCCGGACATTCGGAGCGGGCGAACGGTAATCCCGGCGTTTTCAGTCATCTCGCCGACCTGCGCTCAGGCGACGAAATTCTGATGCAGATTGACGCCCTGACGCGGCGCTATGTGGTCGACACTGTCTATACAACCGTACCTGAAGATCTTACACCGCTGTATCCCACGACCGATGATCGGCTCACGCTGACCACGTGCACCGATTACGACTTCATGACAGGCGTTTATCGCCAGCGCGTCATCGCTGTGGCTGTGCTCAGCGGCGTCTGGCAGGAGCCAAGTACGTAAGCCGCAGCAACAACCTTGACCATTGGCCCCATGCGACGTTCCAAGGAGTTGTCCGTTTTTAACACAGGGGCAATTTTTTTGCCGTTACGCAGAACTCGCTGTGCCGCGTGGTGGACAAAGGCGCAATCTATGAACATCGCAAAATTTCAACTAAATTGGCTGCATCGCTATTTTTCTCTCCTTGCTCTTTTACTTCTCGTCTTTGTCGGGCTGGTGTCGCCAGTCTATGCCGCTGGCATCACGGTGACGCCCATCACGTGGGACATCCTCGGTCTCGACAGCAACAGCCCAACGACTGGCCCGCGGTTATTCCCCGTCGGGGCGCGCGTGTGCAACACCAGTGGCACAGCGCTCACGGACGTGTTGGTCAAGTTCAACTGGGACTCGGTCAATACGAATATTGACCTGCGCGCGGGTTCGCTGACTGAGATTACCTTTGCAAACATGGCGGCAGGTGCCTGTCGGGATGCCTACTTCGAAGTCGAAGTCACGACGACCGCTGCCGCGTATGACACTTTCCGCCGCTACTACATCACGGCGCAAGATGCCAACGGTACCGGGACGTTTACCGGCAGCACGCCGCGACCGCGCCAGCTCTATGTCGAGTACCTGATTTCACAGAACCGCAATGCGACGCTCGATGTCTTGTATGGCACGAGCATTGGTAGCTTGACCTCTGTGCCCGCCGGTGGGGCGATGAACCTGATGGTCGGCGAAACCTATTACATTCGCCTGCATGCGAGTACGGCAACGCAGGGTTACGAGCAGCTCGAAACCTTCATCACACTCAATAATAAAATCTTCAACGTGCTGGATGTCACATCGAGTTACTCCGCCAACACTGCGCCGCTCACACGTGTGCCCAACCCGAACGACAAACTGTATGCGGATGCTTGTAAGTGGGATCCCAACCCCAGCAGCCCGACCTACAGTTCGTGTTTGGAAAGCTCGCTGAAATCTGGCGGTTCGAACATTTTCGTCACCTATCATGTGACAATTCTGTCGGGCAGCGGCGCGACATCGAGCACGCTCAACAGCTTGATTTACGATTTCTCCGGGTCAAGCTTCCACTACAACAGCGACTATAGTTCCGGTGCGCGCACGGCGAACATCATCGATCCCACTCTGATGGACATCTCGAAGGCATTTACGCCCGCCACTACGGTCGCCGGTGGCATCTCGACCCTCACCTTCACCCTGACGAATCCGAACTCGGGTGCGGTGTCCGGCTATAACTTTAGTGATACGCTGCCGGGTTCCATGACAATTGCCAACCCGGCCAATGCGACGACCAATGGCTGCGGCACGCCCACGCTTGTGGCGACCGCGGGCACCAACGTGATCAACTTTAGCAATGGCACCGTCGCTGGAGCGACTGTCGCCGGGGCAGGCACGTGTACCATTTCGGTCAATGTGACCGCTCCTGCCGGGACGTGGAATAACGTCTCGAATAACCTCTTCATCAATTCGGTGGATACCACGCAGAATGCGACCGCATCGCTGACGGTCAACGCCGCGCCAACGCCCGTGACCACCTGCTCGACCACGCAGACGTTCGCGAACTGGCAGTTCTCCAGCACCCTTAGCGATACGAACCCGCTGCCCACCACCTCCACGGTGACAGCGACCGCCTCGACCGGTAGTGGTTTCACCGCCACTAACCTCTACATCAATACGACGGCGGGCAACAACCAGGCGGGTTCACCCGCGGGTTCGTGGGAAGCCGACCTCGTGAGTACCAGCGCGACACTCAACACTGCGCTGGGGGAATACTTTGAGTTCTCCATTGATACGACGGGAGTCTCCAGTATCTCGCTGAGCTTCTTCGCACAGCGCACCTCGCAGGGTCCGTCGAGCGCCCAGCTCTATTACGGGACGTCCGGCCAAACCGCGTCATCCGTCTATACCATCACCGGCAGCTATCCGGGTACGGCCTTCACGGCTGGTCCCATCACGACGGGTTTGAATCCGAGCGGGCCAACGCTTTTCCGCTTGTATGCGTACAACGCGGGTCAAGAAGTTAATGGACATTCCATTTATCTGGATAACGTCACTTTTACGGGCTGCAAGCCGCCTGACCCGCCGCGTATCACCAAAGCGTTCTCGCCCAACCCGATCGCGGTTGGCGGTACGTCGACGCTCACCTTCACGCTGACCAACCCGAATACGACGGCAGCGCTCAGCGGGGTGACTTTCAACGACACGCTGCCCGCGGGCATGGCGGTTACCAGTTCGCCCACGACGACGAATACCTGCGGTGGTTCGTGGGCGCCCAGCGGCGGCGCAACCGCGCTCAGCTTCAGCGGGGGCAGCATGGCCGCGAACAGCACCTGCACGTTGTCCGTCACGGTGACGAGCAGCCGCCCCGGTCCGAGCACCAACATCACCGATTTCATCTCAGCGACCGATGTCGGCACGAACAGCACCGCCACGGGCAGCGCAAACGCCACCCTTAATGTGATCTCTGCCCCGGAGATCGACAAGTCGTTCTCGCCCAACACGGTCGTCGCGGGGGGCACGACCACGCTCGTGTTCAGTATCGTCAATCCGAACGCGAGCACGTCGATCAGCGGCGTGGCCTTCACCGATAACCTGCCGAGTGGATTGACGGTTGCCACGACGCCGAATACCTTGATCAGCGCAGCCTGTGGCAGCCCGACTTTCTCGGCGAGCGGCAGTTCGATCAGCTTCTCCGGCGGGACGCTGGCAGGCGGCGCGACGTGTACGGTGAAGGTGGATGTCACGGTAGCAGTGTCACCCGCGCCCACCACGTATACCAACGCTAATGTCACGGTAGCGCATACGGTGAACGGCACTCCGGTCAATGGCAATACGACTAGCGATACGCTCAACGTCACGGAGCCGAATCCGTCGGTGTCGCTCTCCAAGGAGATCGGGTTATCGAGCAGCGGGCCGTGGTATTCCTACGTCTCAATTCCGACCAACACGGCTGTCTTCTACCGCTTTGTAGTCGAAAACACGGGCGATGTGCCGCTGACAGGGATTGCGATTAATGATCCGAATGTGAGCACGGCAAGCTGCACGTGGCCGTCACCGCTGCCTGTCGCGGTCGCCGCCAATGACAATCACATTGCGACCTGCGTGGTCAACGCAGGGGCGACGAGCGGCGGTACGCTGACCAACACGGCGACCGCGAGCGGCAGCTACAGCGCGCTGACCGTCACTGCGACGGACAGTGCCAAGTATGCGACCGCCGAGCTCAGCATTGTCAAGTCGGTGGCTCAAACCCAATATACGTTTGCGGGCGAAACGCTCAGTTACAGTTACGTGGTGACGAATACCGGCACGGCCACGCTCAGCGGCCCGGTCACGGTCAGCGACGACAAAGCGACCGTCACCTGCCCGGATTTGACCACCATCGGCAACACCGACGACTTCTTCAACGCGGGCGAGTCCCTGACCTGTACGGCGGCGTATGTCGTCACTCCCGGCGATGTGAGCGCGGGCAGCCTGACCAACACCGCCTCGGCTAGCGCGGGCGGCTTCACCTCGCCGACGGATAGCATCACCATCGCCAACACGCCGCTGCCCAACCTGATCATCAGCAAGACGAACAATGCCGCCGTGAATCCGGTCAACCCGGGTGCGTGGCTGTGGACGCTCACGATCACGAATGATCTGACAGCCAGTGGGGCGGCCCAGTTTACGACCGGCACGGTGCTGCTCACCGATACGCTGCCCGCTGGTCCGACCTACAGCGTCAACACCGCGCCACCTAACGTCGACTGCCAGATCGCCGCGAACGTATTGACGTGCACCGCGACGGCCGATTTCCCGTTAGGCGCAGGGGGCGGAACGCTGGCCATTACACTGAATGTGACCAACGCTTCAGACGGAACGTACCCGAATACGGCTATTGTGGACCCGAATGACGCCATTCCCGAAACCCGCGAGAACGACAATCAAAGCCCGACCAATACCGTTGTAGTCGATCCGTCGCCATATGGCATCATCACGGGCGTAGTCTACAACGACCTCAACCATGATGGTAACTATGATAGCGGTGAAGAACTGCCAAATGTCAGCGTGACAATCACCGGGGATGGCGGGCCGTATGTGCTCACCACCAACAGCAGCGGCGTGTACATCCAGACGAACCTCAATCCCGGCGACTATTCGGTCGACATTGATCTGACCGATCCCGACATTCCGACGGGCGCGACGCTCACGATTGGCACTGACCCCACCACCGCGACCGCCGTCGTCAATACGACGACCACCGTCGACTTTGGGTTTACTCCGCCCGGCAGCATCAGCGGGGTGGTCTACTATGATGCCAACGGTAACGGTACGATGGATGGTGGCGAACAGGTTCTGGCCGTTCCCCTCACTATCACCGGGCCAGGTGGTACGTACAATGCCAGCACCGATGGCGGTGGCGCCTACAGTGTAGCTAATCTGCCCCCCGGCAACTATTCGGTCGATATTGACACGGCTTATGTCCAAACTATCTTCCCCGGCGCGACCCTGAGTTTCGGCAGCGACCCGACCAGCGTCACGGTCAGCTCGGGCAACAATGCGACTGCCGATTTCGGCTTCAGTCCACCGGGCAGCATCAGCGGCGTCGTCTTCAACGACTTGAACGGCAACGGTGTGCATGATACGGGGGAGGGCATCCCTGATATCACCGTCACCATCACAGGAACCAGCGGCGGGCCGATGGTGCTGATCACCAATGCGAGCGGCGCCTACTCCCAAATTGGCCTCGCTGCCGATACCTACTCGGTCGACGTGGATACAACCGATGCTGACCTTCCAGCGGGGGCTGTGCTCACCTACGGCAGCGACCCAACCAGCGTGGTGCTGCCCGCAGGCGGTAGTGAAGCCGTCGACTTCGGCTTTGTCGTCCCGCCCGGCACGATCAGCGGCTACGTCTTCAACGACCTGAATGACGATGGTAACTATGACGCGGGCGAAGGGATCGCCGATGTCACCGTGACGATTACGGGTACGGGAGGCCCTTACACCCTGACCACCGGGGCAGATGGCAGCTACACGCAGAGCGGTCTCGTCCCCGGCAGCTATTCAGTTGATGTGAATACCGCTGATCCCGACATTCCGACGGGCGCGACCTTCAGCATCGGCACAGACCCGACCACGGTGACGGTGACGTCTGGCGGGACGGCGACGGCTGACTTTGGTTTCACCCCACCCGGCACGATCAGCGGCTACGTCTACCAAGATTTGAACGGAAATAATGCGTACGACGCGGGCGAAGGGCTGCCGAATGTCACCGTGACCATTACGGGCACAGGCGGCCCCTATACCCTGACCACAGGCGCCGACGGTCGCTTCAGCCAGTCGGGTCTCGTGCCCGGGGACTACGATGTGGATGTCAACACGGCTGATCCGGATATCCCAGTGGGCGCGACCTTCAGCATCGGCACGGATCCGGTCACGGTGACCGTGCTGCCCAATGCGACGGCTACCGCCGAGTTCGGCTTCACCCCGCCCGGCAGCCTGAGCGGCGTTGTTTTCCAGGACCTGAACGGCAATAACGCCTTTGACGCCGGTGAAGGCTTATCCGGCGTCCCCGTAACTATCAACGGGCCGAGCGGCACTTTCAACCTCACGACCAACGCGACGGGCGGTTACAGTCAGATGGGTCTCGCCTCGGGCAGCTACACCGTTGATGTGGATCAGACCGACCCGGCTATCCCCAGCGGCGCGGCGCTGACCGTCGGCACCGACCCGGCTACGGTGACCGTGCCCGCGAATGGCAGCGGTACCGCCAACTTTGGCTATACGCCGCCCGGCAGCCTCAGCGGCACGGTGTTCAATGATTTGAATGACGACGGCAACTATGACGCGGGCGAAGGTCTGGTGAACGTTACCGTGACGATCACGGGCACGGGCGGGCCGTATACCCTCATCACCGATGCCAACGGCGGTTACAGCCAAACCGGTCTCATCCCGGGCAGCTATAGCGTCAACGTGGACGAAACCGATGCGGATATCCCGACCGGAGCCGTGCTCAGTATTGGCACGGACCCGGCCACGGTCACCGTTCCGATCAACGGTAACGCCACGGCGGATTTCGGCTTCACACCGCCGGGAACAATCAGCGGTGTCGTTTACCAAGACCTGAACGCCAATAGTGCGTATGATGTCGGCGAGGGCCTGCCGAACGTGACCGTGACCATCAACGGCGCGGGTGGCCCCTACGTTCTCACCACGGATGTGAATGGCGGCTACAGCCAGTCGGATCTCGCCGCGGGCATCTATTCCGTGGATGTCAACGAGGCGGACACGGACATCCCGATCGGGGCCGTGCTCAGTATTGGCACCGACCCGGCGAGTGTCACTGTGCCGCCCAATGGCAGCGCGACCGCCAACTTCGGCTTCACGCCGCCGGGCAGCGTCAGCGGGACGGTCTTTAATGATCTGAACGGCAGTGGCACCTATGATCTCGGCGAGGGCCTGCCGAACGTCACCGTCACAGTGTTGGGCAGCGGCGGCCCGTATATCCTCACCACCGATGTGAACGGCGGCTACAGCCAGACCGGACTGCCAGTCGGGACATACTCCGTCGATATTGACCTGACGGATGCAGATATCCCGAGCGGCGCGACGCTCACTACCGGCACCGACCCGACGTCCGTCAGCGTGCCCCCCAATGGTAACGCCACTGCCGACTTTGGCTTTACGCCGCCGGGCAGCATCAGCGGCATCGTCTACGTCGATCTGAATGGGAACAATACTCACGATGCCGGCGAAGGTTTGCCAAACGTCACGGTGACGATCACGGGGCCGGGTGGTCCCTACACGCTGACGACCAACGCCAGCGGCGTCTATACACAGATCGGGGTGAGCGCGGGCGATTATGTCGTCACCGTCGATACGGCGGACACGGATATTCCGACGGGCGCGACGTTCAGCCTCGGCACGAACCCGGCGAATGTCACCGTGCCCGCCGGGGGCAGCGGCTCCGCTGATTTCGGCTTCGCGGCTCCGGGCAGCCTCGGCGGAGTGGTCTACATCGACAACAACGGTAACGCTGGCTATGACCCGGGCGAAGAACTGGCCAACATCAGCGTGACCATCACCGGGCCGAGCGGAACGTTCAACCTCACGACCAACAGCAGCGGCGTCTACAGCCAGAGCAATCTCACCGGGCAGCTATACCGTCGACATCGATCTGACGGATACAGATATTCCGGCGGGCGCCACGCTCACAATTGGCAGCGACCCGACGACCGTGAGCGTACCCGCCAATGGCAGCGCAACCGTCGACTTTGGTTTCACGCCGACGGGCGGCATCGGCGGCATCGTTTTCCACGATATCAACGGCAATGGCATCCATGATCCGGGCGAAGGCCTGCCGAACATCACCGTCACTATCGACGGACCCGGCGGCCCGTACACGCTGACGACCAATGCCAGTGGGGCATACAGTCAACTTGGCCTCCCGGTGGGGAGCTATACCGTTACTGTCGACACGGCGGATCCGGATCTGCCGCCGAGCGCTGCGCTGACCATTGGTACGAGTCCGGCGAGCATCACGCTGACCGGGGGTGACAGCGGTATGGCCGATTTCGGCTTTACCACGCAGCCCGGCACGATCAGCGGCGTCGTGTTCAACGACCTGAACGGCGACGGCACGTTCGACGCGGGCGAGCAGCTCGCGAACATCAGCGTCACCATCACCGGGCCGGGTGGCCCGTACAGCCTGACCACTGACGCCAACGGTCAGTACAGCATCAGCGGTTTGCCCCCGGGCAGCTATGACGTCGATGTCGACGAGCTTGACCCCGACCTACCCGCGGGTGTGGTGCTGAGTGTTGGCACGGATCCGGCGACCGTCACTCTCGCACCCAATGGCAGCGCCACCGCCGATTTCGGCTTTGTCCTGCCGCCGGGGAGCATCACGGGCACAGTCTTCAATGATGTCAACGCGAACGGCGTGCAGGATCCCGGCGAAGATCCCATCGCTGGGGTAACGGTCTTCATCGATCTCGACGACAATGGCGTGCAAGACCCCGGCGAACCGAGTACGGTGAGCGCGCTGGTTGGCGGTTTCAGCTTCCGCGGGCTGAGCGCGGGCATCTATCGCGTCCGCATGATCCAGCCCGCTGGCATGAATCTCACGCTGCCCGCCGTCGTCGACGTGACGGTCTCCACGACCGGACCCGGCGTCGCCGTCTTTGGACTCACCAGCAGCGCGCCTGTGGTACAGCCACCGCCCACGCCCGTCGTCATCATCACGGACCCACTGATCACCAAGTCGGTGAACCCGCCGTTCTCCATGCCGGGCGAAAGCGCCCAATGGACAATCGTGGTCACGAACCCCGGTTCTGTGCCGTATGGCGCCGTGCAAACCGTCGACAACATGCCCGCCGAAGTCGAAATTGTGAACGTGAATGCGACCGCGGGGACGATCAGCTTCAGCGGGCAGACGGTGACGTGGAACATCGGCTCGCTCGCACCACTGCAGAGCGTCACCATCACCATCAATGCGCGGGTGCGGGCGAATGTCGCCGTGCCGTTCACAATCACCAACGTGGCGGTGCTGACCGGCGACAACCTTGCGCAAACGACCGCCAGCGCGACTCTCATCAGCGTGGCTGAACTTCCGGCCACGGGCGAAGCGCCGCTTGCGCCGCTGCGCTGGGTCGTGGTGATCGGCACGCTGCTGCTCATCCTTGGCGGCGGGTTCACGCTGTGGCGGCATCGGCGTCAAACAACCTGAGTCATAGAGAACGCTGCTGTGACCCCCCTCGAATTCAGGGAGGGGCCACAGCAAAAGCGTTGTTCGTAGCTCCTCGCCTCTCTTGCATGGAAGAGCGGTTGGGGTGAGGGGGACGCGTTGACGGTACGGCGTCGCGATCCGAAATGAAAAGACACCCTCCTTCAGGAGGGTGTCTTTTCATTTCGGCATTTCGGTTCGATCAAGCCCCTAACTGCCGGAGCTTCCGTTGCCCGCTTCTGAGGGGGGCGGTGGCGGGCTGACCACCTCCGGTGTCGGCGTGGGACTGGGCGTCGCCGTCGGCGTGACTTCCGTTGGAACCGCGGTCGGTGTCGGTGTTGGGGTGGACGTCGCGGTGGGCGAGACTTCAGTTGGAACCACGGTCGGCGGCGGGCTGATCGCTTCCGGTGTTGGCGTGGCGCTGGGCGTCGCCGTTGGCTCAATCGTGAGTGTCGGCGTCGTCACGGCACTGATTTCCAGCGCGTCCAGACTGAAATAGGTGGACGTGTCGTTCTCCGGTAGGATGGCGCTCGTGTCGACGCGGATGCGAAGCCAGACACGCTGTCCCACATAGGCCGACAGATCAAGCTCGTATTCCGTCCAATCCGACAACGTGCCCGCCATTTCGAACACCGTCTGCCAGGTGACCTGACCCTCCGGCAGGAGGTCGACCGCGACGCGATCGACGCTGGACAAGGCAGTCTGCGCCCTAAAGGTCAAGCGCGGTACGCCCGCCGTTGTAAGATCAATCTGCGCCTCGGACTGAAGCACGCTCACCAGACCGCGGACTGAAGTGTCCACCGCCCAATAACCGTTTTGCGCGTCGGTTGCGAACAGCCAACCGCCCGAGGGCAGCCAACGGCCACTGTCCGTAAACTGTTCCAGCACGGGCAGGGGCATCGGCGCGATCGGCGTAGCGGACGGCACAAGCGTCGGCGTGACGGGGGCCGATGGAATGTAGGCGGGGCAGTCGACGGCGACCTGGAGCAGATTATCGGCGACGACCAGCGTGTAGGTGCCAGCGACGATGATGCCATTGAACTCGAGTCGGACGGGCTGACCGCTCACCAACCCGGTCAGTTGATTGTTGTCGACGACGCCGTGCGGGCTGCTGACGTGATAGGGTAGGGTCTGCACGTCGACGGAGGTCGGCATGATGTCATACGACAGGACGCCGTTCGCACACACGCCGCTTCCGCTGATGACCGGACTGGCGCTGGTCGACGTCGGTAGAACCTCGACCGCGGTTGGCGTTGAACTCGGTGTCAGCGTCGGCTCAACAGTCGGCACCACACAGTCGACCGATATAGCGAAGCCTTCGGCGTCCGCGGCCAGCGTGTAGAGCCCGGTGGTCGTAACCGTGCCGACGGGCACGATCACCGTTTGACCACTGACTAGTGTGTCGAACTGAGCGAGAACGAGTGTGCCTGTTGGTCCGAACACGCCATAGAGAACATTACTGAAATCGCCCTCGGCAGCCGTAATGTAGAAGGTGAGTGTGCCAGTACTGCATTCCCCATAACCTGTGAGGTGAGCCGGTGCCGCCACGGGCGGTGGGAGTTCCACAACAAGCGGACTCTCGACCTGTTGAGCCGGCGGTGCGCCGGACTCAAATTCGATCACCAACGTGGGGTGGTTTGCAGCGGCCTCTTTGGTGTTGTACAGCACGCTGTTGGTTGACGACGAATTTAAGCCGAAGCTGTACGCGCCATCCCCCGTGATCGCGGCGGTCACGTCAAACTCAACCCACGTCCCCAGCGCAGCCTGACCCACGGTCGCGAGCGGCGCGCCGCCGATGGTGGGCGCATTGTTCCATGTCAACCCGGACTCAACCCAAGGGGTGCTCGTGTTGAGATAGGTATCGGCGACACTATAGATCGAGCCGCCCTGCGGACTATCATCGATCACGTACAAGCGCACGACAGCCCGGGTGATGGGGCTGCTCACGCCCGTCACGTTGAAACGCAGATAGCTGGTATAGGTTTCGCTGCTGGTCAAGCGCAGGCGCAGCGCCGTCATCCCGTTGTAGTTGTTGTTGGGACTGGTCGACTTCACATAGACATCATCCGACGGCGTGTAGCTCAAGGATGTTTGTCCGCCGGGGGTATTGGTCGCGGTGGGTGTCGCACTGGGGGTCGCCGTTTCGGTCGGGGTGGGCGTATTGGTGACTGTGGGAGTGTCACTAGGCGTTGCCGTTGCGGTCGGTGTAGGCGTATTCGAGGCGGTCTCGGTTGCGGTCGGTGTCGCACTAGGAGTCGCCGTTTCGGTTGGGGTGGGCGTATTAGTGACCGTGGGGGTGTCACTAGGCGTTGCTGTTTCGGTTGCGGTGGGCGTGGCCGATGGCGTATCAGTTGCGGTGGGTGTCGCGCTCGGCGTTGGCGTGCTGGTCGGCGTCGCTGTATTGGCTGTCCCAAAGTCAATCACCAAGACGGGATGATTCGCCGCCGCTTCTTTGCTGTTGTACAGTACGCTGTTGGTCGACGGGGAGTTTAGGCCGAAGCTGTACGCGCCGTCACCCGTGATCGCCGCGGTCACGTCAAACTCAACCCACGTCCCCAGTGCCGCCTGCCCCACGGTCGCCAACGGCGTGCCGCCGATGATAGGCGCGTTGTTCCACGTCAAACCCGTCTCAACCCACGGCGTACTCGTGTTGAGGTAAGTGTTGGCGACGCTGTAGATCGAGCCGCCCTGTGGGCTGTCATCGATCACGTACAAGCGTACGACCGCGCGGATGATAGAGCTGCTCACGCCAGTCACGTTGAAGCGCAGATAGCTGGTGTAGATTTCGCTGCTGGTTGCGCGCAGGCGCAGCGCCGCTGTCCCAGCGTAGTTACTGTTAGGACTGGTCGACCGCACATAGACGTCATCCGACGGCGTGAAGCTCAAGGTGGTTTGTCCGCCGGGCGTGTTGGTGGCCGTTGGTGTGCTGCTCGGCGTTGGCGTACTGCTGGGCGTCGGCGTATTAGTCGCCGTCGGGGTCGTGCTGGGCGTTGCCGTGTTGGTCGGTGTGGGCGTAATCGAGGCCGTATTGGTGGCCGTTGGTGTACTGCTGGGCGTCGGCGTGTTGGTAGCCGTCGGCGTATTGCTGGGCGTCGGGCTCGGCGTCGCCGGGCCAAAGACGAGATAGTTATGGAAATAGGTGTTTGTGTCGCCGTCGTTCGCGATGATCAAGAGACCCGGTAGTACATCCAGGTTCTGTTTGGTCGATGACACGTTATTGATGCGGGTCGAGTCGCTCGAACTGATGATCACCTGGCCTAATCCCGACGTAAAGCTAATATTCGTCATATCCGTCGATTTGTAGTAAATGCGACCGCCGCTGTTAGGAGAGGTTGCAAACAGATACAGGCGGTTCGTCGCTTCATGGATTTGGATGATCGGGCGTGTATGTCCGTCTGTACCCAGTCCAAACGTGTGACTCGACCACTGACCATTGGTTTGCCGTCTCAGCAGAATCACCATCGGGTTCGAACCCGTCAGACTGGTCTTGGCTGCCACAAACAAGCGCCCGGTTGAGTCGACTTTCATATTGAGGTGATCGTCGCTGATGTTGTTGCCACTGAGCGCGATCTCAATCGGTTTCCAGGTGTTGACCGGATCCGCATCATTGTGAACGGCATAGTAGAAGGTATCGCTGCGCTGACTGCTCCACATGACGCCGATCTGATTGCTGGGCAGGGCAATGATGGAGGCGATATCGTCGCTGTTGGGTGCGAACGGCGCCGACCCCGGGAGTTGGAAGGGAGTCCCCCAGACGGCGTCATTACCTGTGGAAACGTTCACCATGACTTTGGAGTCTTCGACGTAAGTAACCCACAACCGTCCCACAGAGTCCTTGGCGAGAACCAGTGTTTCAGATTTCCCCTGAGTTACCGTAACCGGGAACCCAGAATCCAAGCTATAGGTATCGGTGCCGGCGTTGTAGCTGTAACGGTACAACCGTCCCCATTGGGAGACAGAGCTGGTCGCGCTCCCGGCGTTCGTGAAGAGATGGGACACGATATACAGCTTCTGCGTTTTGGAGTCCCACAGCGTGTCCGCGTTGCTGCTGGTGCGGTTATCGATGGCGACACCCGTATTCACCCAGATGTGAACCGCCGGATCCATGCGGTGGATGAAATAACCGGTTCCTGCGGGATTGCACAGGCTTCCCCACCAATAGCCGTCATTCCACCAGACCTTACTTTCCGGCTTTTCACCGCTTACGGAACCGGAACAGACCGAGCCATAGACGAAATCCTGATAGCCGACATCGTCCTGTGCTTGGCTGGGCTGTGGCGCAGCAAACATCAGCAGGCACAGAACCACGGCTACAGCGACACTCCAGCGGAGGCTTCCAGAACGACCTGAGGGCATCTTTATCATGACGTTTCTCACAGTTAGGGTTTCTAAGTGAAAACTGAGCAGGGCGACACCGATCCCATTGCGTGACCGGACGCCGAATCCACCTATCATGGATTATATTGAACCGATACCTTGCAAATGCCTAAAATACGCAAGAATGGAGTCATAGTATTATTTGGCAAGTGTTTTTGCTAATACGGCCGACCGGCGTGAATACCCGCCAAAGTCGAGCGCTCTTCGCGGCATAGACGCCCGGCAGGCCAGCCCTAACGTTCCGCGAGTCGTTTCCCTCAGACAGCACCGTGAAAGAGGTATTTTTGACTTGTCGGCTGACCGCGGGCGCGCCGAAGCGCATCCCGAAAGCGGCCTTGATCGTCCAACGTGTTCCGTCCTCAACGTTCGTGTAAGGAGGCGAATTATGTTGTAAGGACGAGGCATGAGGTCTAGCCAATGCCCGTTTGTCAGCCCAAGCACAAGGCAGGCCGGTAAGTGCGTCGAATGCCGTGACAATGGGTTACCTGTCGCTGGCTTAGCAATTGGCTCAATACCAAACGTCATCCTCACCATTCCCCATATGGAGAAAAGGGGAGCCAACACTCATCGCCAGACCCAATGCCTTTTCGAGGGGATGTGATCTGCCGCGCTCGCTGCGAACGGATCAAGCGTTGATTAGGGGCAGATGGTTTCGATAGGTCGAAGTCGGCCTGCCGCGACCGGGATGCCGTATCGCTTCAAATAAGATAGAATACCTTTGTCAGTCAACAAACCGAATGTCAGCCATAGGACGAGGCATGAGGGAATCTAAAAACCATCCCTTGAAGCCTTTCCATTCGCCAGTGGATGCGATGAATCGTGTCCCTACGAAAACAAATTCGGCTTGGCAGACGAAGCTGGGTCCCTTCGCTGAGTTCGGGGTGAGGTCGGAATCTGACGGTTTTTAAGCACCCTCAGATCTTGGCTTTGTTTGGTGCCTTTCAGACCTTGGCTTAGGTTTATGGCGATTTAAGCGTTAAAACGCGGTGCGTTCGGCTGATGTCTACCATAGGTTTCTTAATGTTCATTATGAGTGCACCAAGTTTATAGGATTGTGAGTACACAGGCTGTTATAGTAGCCTTTATATTCATTTAAGTGTAATTTAACAAGAGGGCCGTATGATGAGGGTGTGTTGTGGATAAGCTGGCTGATGCAGGTCTCAAGCAGCCGCAGATGCTCGAAAGCATGAGCGAAGAAAAATCTTAAGCATTTATAGGGCAAAAGGTAAATTAGAATAAATATATGGATAGTTTCATCCTAAATCGCAACTAATGACTATCAACAGGCGTACCGTGAATATGTTCACACAACTTGAACACCTCCTGCGCTCACTCGTCGAGATTCTGTATCCTCCGTATCTGAAGTCTCGTCTTCTCCTTGAAATGGCGTCCCCTGATCGGGAAACGGCGACTCGCGCCGTAACTGCGCTGCGTGCTCGTGGTTGGCTGGAAGATGGAACCGTGCAAGGTGTGTTTGCGGGAGCAGCGTTGCATGCGGCCAATCTGGCCAGTGCTGTCCTGCCCGCCATTGACCTGTACCGGGCAGATTTGAGCAACGCGAACTTAAGCGGGGCAGATCTGCGCGATGCCAACCTGAACGGCGCCAACCTACGGGGTGCCGATCTTTCCAATGCCGATTTGCGCCATGCATTTCTCTGGGGTGCTGACTTGAGCGGTGCCAACCTGACCGGGGCGAATCTCCGCTTTGCATTCCTTTATCCGAATGATGCGCCACGGGCGGCTGAGCGGGTCGAACAGCTGCTTGAACGTCAGGATCATGTCGAAAACGAGCGACTGAAAGGCCAGCTCGCCCCACGCTTCGATGCGCGTACCATTCTTCCCGATGGTTCGTTCTGGTGCCCGCAAGTCAACGTCAAACAGTTGGTATCGGTGTAGTCAATCGGACGCGCACATCGGCGGCGCGTAACTAACAGTTTTCAAACCTAACCAATTCCTAACATACGGGACTAACGGCATCGTTAGCCCCGTATACTGCTTTATTAGCCGCAACTTCCTCAGAAAATCCTCCCTCAGAACGCCCGCGCCCCCGGATTAAGGGGAATTCGCCACATAAAACATTGCTAAACGAATTTCGTAAAAATTTATGCTTATACCCTATGTGTGTAAGGGGCCTGTAAGGTCGCCTAGTCAACCATTCAATCTATAACTGTTTCCATACAAACAGTTCTCCGACGATCCGTACTTTCAATTGAGGTAAAAGTCATGGTTCGCCTTCGCGTCTTGATTGTCGTTTTTTCGTTATGGTTAACCCTGCTCTTCAATATTGAGCGCCCAGACATAATTGCTTTGAACCTCTCCTCGATTGTCTATGTGTTGGCTGCCGGATTCGTGATAGCAACGCTGCTCCTCCCCGACCTCAGCACGATGCGGCTAGATCTTTTGTTTGGTGGCACGGGAATCTTATATGTCTTTATGCGTCTACTGGCGTTCAACGATGGTTCGTCGCTGCCGGTCGTCATTCTGATAGAAGTGGTCCTTTTGACCGCAACGATTTTGTTGGGGCGCCTTATTTCCAGCGTCGTTACCAATTTCGAGCACGTTTTTGAAAGTGTTGTGACCGGGGCAGAGGATACACGCGCGCACTCCATGATCACCGGTGAAGATGAGATGAATACCGAGCTGTTCCGTGCGCGTCGGTTCAATCGACCGGTCGGTTTCATTTATTTCCGCGTAGAAGTTCTGACGCAGGCGCACTCGCGTACAGATGTTCTTTTCAACTACGAGGCGATTCTTCAGCGTCGTTACCTGCGCAACCGCGTCTCACGCATTGCTGAAGCGGCACTCTATATGAATGAACTGGTCGTGTGGTATGGCGATAACGTGCTGGTGTGCCTGCCCGAATCAACGCCCGAAAACACGGCGGCTGTCGAACAGCGCATCAAGGACCTGATCTGGCTGTCACTCAACGTGAAAGTGCCGACGGGCACCGCCAATTTCCCTGAGGATGGCTTCGTCTTAAAGGATCTGGTCAAGAAAGCTATTCAGCGGGCCGATGACGCGACCGACAACAACACCGCGAACGCTATTCGCCGTCCGACGTCGGTCGACACCGGGAATACCGGCACGCAGCCCCAGCTTCCGAACCGTCAAGTCAACATGTTCCAGTCCTTGCAGACGATCTTCGGGCCTGGTTTCCCGCAGCCCAGCCGCCTGGCCCCGCAATTCGATGGCGTCGGCGTCGACGCGCTCAACGCCACGCCCTATTTTCATCCGAATTTCTGGGCGAACCAGCTGCCGTACCAGAGCGCGAGCGCTCGCTACATCTATCTGCGCGTAAAACGGATGTTTGATATTGGCGTCGTCGCCCTCACACTCCCGTTCTTGCTGCCGCTCACCCTCGTCGTGGCCGGGCTGATCCTGCTCGATGATGGCCGTCCCATCTTCTATATGCAGAAACGCACGGGCGTGGGCGGGCATAAGTTCAAAATGTACAAGTTCCGCTCGATGATTCGCAACGCTGACCAGAAACTCGCGGAACTCAACGTGACCGTCAATGAGCGGGGCGAAACTATCAATGAGCGGGGCGAAAAGCTCGAAAATGATCCGCGCATCACGCGGGTGGGCAAGATCCTGCGCAAGACCAGCCTGGACGAGCTGCCTCAGGTGCTGAACGTGCTGCTCGGACAAATGAGCCTCGTCGGCCCACGCCCCACCTCCTTTGGGGTGGAGAAATACCCGCTGTTTCATACCGAGCGGTTGAACGTGCCACCGGGAATCACGGGGCTCTGGCAAATTTACGACCGCGGTGATACCGACTTTGACAATCGACTGATTTGGGACATCAAATACATCGAGAAGCTTAGTCTGGCACTCGATCTACAAATCCTCGTCCGTACTGCCCTGCGGGTGCTTCGGCACCATGGGGCGCGATAGCACTGTTTTGCCAGGAGAGCAATTGATGGCCATGTCAAACTACGTGCGGATTGCACGTCGCTGGTGGTGGTTTGTCGCGATCGCGCTCATTTTGAGCACTGCAGCCGGGTATTGCTTCAGCAGTCAGCGCCCGCAGTTGTATGAAGCCGAGGCGCGCTTGCTGGTTGGCTCAAGCATCAGTAATCCGAATCCGAGTCTCGACGATATTCGAACTGCGACTCAGCTGCTCGAAACGTACGCGATGCTGCCCACCGTCCGACCGTTTCTGGAAACGATCATCAATCAGTTGACCCTGGAGGAAACACCCTCCGAACTGCAGCGCAGCATCGAAATCTCCACCACGCCGGCGACGCAGTTAATGGTCATCCGGGTGCAAGACCATAACGCGGAACGGGCACGCGTAATCGCCAATACCATCACTGATGTCTTGTTGAGTCAGGTGCCCATCAGCACTACCGAGGGCATTCCGCCGACCAACCGCCTCACGGTGTTGGAACCGGCCACGACGGGCAGTCCAGTGGATCAGGATATTGAGGTGCGTACCCTGTTCATTGGCGCATCTGGAGTGCTGCTGAGTGTGTTCGTCATCTTCCTGTTCGAAACCCTCGACACACGGCTGAGAGAGCCCGAAGAGCTGGAACAAGCCCTCGGCGTTCCGGTGCTGATCGCGATGGATAAGCAGGGGGGAGCCGAAAAGAGCCACGGTGTGGCGGTCATTGATACGCCGCGCTCCTCGGCTGCGCGCAGCTATCATCTGCTCAATGCCAAGCTGGCGGCGCTCAATGATGGACAGCCGCTGCCTTCCCTCATGATTCTGGGCGTGGAAAAGGGGAGTGCTACCGAAACTGCGCTCAACTGCGCCGCAGTCTTCGGTCAGCGTGGGCGGCAGACGGTCATTCTGGAATTGGATGAGATTCCCGCAGTGTCGCCGGTCTCCACTGAGCAAACTCAGCCGCCAGTCACGGAATTGACGGAAGACGTGTATGAATTGGTGCCACTGCACCGGCTGCCCAATGTGATGCACCTGAAGGTTGTCACGCCCTCGACCGATCTGCTGCCGCTGTTGACCGCCGCTGGATCGAACAACCTGATCAAGCATCTCGAAGGGGAAGGCTACACGGTTTTGGTCACAACCACATGGGCCCAGTCGAAGGTCGCCAGCCTGCTGACTGCTCCCCATGTCAACGGAATTGTCGTCGCGGCCATCGCCCGGGCCAGCTCGCGCAGTGTCCTACGCAGCATCAATGAGGACTTCCACTCGGTGGGCGCGCACGTCGTGGGCAGCATCTGGCTGCCGCGCTCCCGCAGTGACGTCTCCATCGCCAGCTTGCTCCAACCGCAAACTGCGGAGGGCCGGCGACTTGCAGCCAATCGAGCTTAGCGTGCTGGAGCTTAAAGGCGTGAACAGTGTTCTGTCGAGTTCAGCGCAAGCGCAGCGAAGCGTCCCGGCGCGAAAGGGAAGCCGCTAATGCACGCGCGTTTCCGCGATGCCTTTGGGCGCTTCCAGGCTGTCGGAATAACCTATTGTGTCCTGCGCGACGGTGAACAGTTGGAGCGCTTTGCCGACGGCGGGGAAATTGACCTGCTCGTGCAAGCGGATCAAGTGACGGTTCTCGAACGTGAACTGGTGCAGTTGGGTTACATGCCGCTCCAGCGCTGGGGAGACTATCCGCACCACCAGTTTATTCTCGACGATGCCGGCAGCAATTCAGTGCTGAAGCTCGATGTTGTCACGGCGGTGTGGTTCGGCGCTTCGGTCAAGTATTTGCGGACGGATTTGGCGGCGCAGTGGCTGAAACGCCGCCGCGCTCTCGGCGACATCTATGTGCTTGCGCCCGAAGATGAGGTCATCCTCCTGCTGCTGCACTGTGTGATCGACAAGCGCGAGTTTCGCCCGCTGCGTCAGCAGCGTCTGCAATCCCTGCGCGTATCGGTCACCGATACGCAGGCCGTGACCAACTTGCTCCGCACGTATTGGCAAGCTGGCGCAAGTTGGGAACAGATTGCTGCTCACATTGACCGTGATGACTGGGCGGGACTGCTCAAGCAGCGCCCGGCGGTAATCGCGCATCTGCGCCGCGGCGACACCCTCACCTCAATGATGCGCCACGTTCGTCAGCGCGTGCTCCGCAAGGTGGGGCGCTGGGCAAGCAAACTGCGCTTCCAACTGCTCCTGCCGCTACTTTCCGCCGAAAAGCAGGCGCACGCTCGGCGTGAATTCGGTATGCGCTGGAACAGCCGGGTACCAACCGCGCTGGGGAATGACCGGGGGACGTTGTGAGCGCTGTCAAACCGTTGAAAGTCGCCTACATGATGTCCCGCTTCCCCAAGTTGACCGAGACCTTCATCCTGTATGAAATTCTCGCCGTCGAACAGCATGGGGTTGCCGTGGATTTATATCCACTGCTGCGCGAAAAAACTGAGGTGATGCACCCGGAAGCGGTCCCGCTGGTCGAGCGCGCTCACTTTCAGCCGTTCTTCTCCGGGGCGATCGCGCGGGCCAACCTGCGTTTCTTCGGGCGCAAGCCGCTGGTCTACGTGCGGACCTTGTGGGATGTGCTGCGCCACACCTTTGGCAGCGTTCGATTTTTCGTTGGCGCGGTTGGGATTTTCCCGAAGAGCGTGTACTTCGCCCAGATGATGACCGAGGCGGGCATCGATCATATCCATGCGCATTTCGCGAGTCATCCCGCGGCAGCCGCTTTCGTCATTCATCGCCTGACGGGCATTCCCTACAGTTTCACGGCGCATGGTTCTGACCTGCACCGGGATCGGCACATGCTGCGTGAGAAGACCGCCGAAGCCGCCTTTGTCGTCGCCATTTCGAATTTCAACCGCGAGATCATTGTGCGCGAGTCCGGCGAAGCAGCGCGACCGCGCGTGCTGATCGTTCACTGCGGCGTCGACACGAGCGTGTTTCAGCCACAAGCCGAGGCGAAACCTGCCGCCGATGGATTCAATATCTTGTGTATCGGGACGCTGCACGAAGTCAAAGGGCAAACGCATCTGATCGAAGCGTGCCGCCTGCTGAAGGAACGCGGCGTACCGTTCATCTGCCATTTTGTCGGCGACGGCCCCGACCGACCCATGCTGACCGAACAGGTCGAGCGCGCAGGCTTGCAGCAGCAGGTTTGCTTTCATGGCCGCCTCGCGCGTCAAGATGTGGTCAAGCAGGTGCAGCAGGCGCAGGTGGTCGTCGCGCCGAGCGTTCCCAGTCGTGATGGCCGTCGTGAAGGGATTCCGGTCGTGCTGATTGAAGCGATGAGCAGCGGTCGCCCCGTCGTCGCCAGCCGCCTGTCGGGGATTCCCGAGCTGGTGGACGATCAGGTCAACGGTCTGCTGACTGAGCCGGGCGACGCGGCGGCGCTGGCCGATGCCTTGCAGCGGCTATCCACGGATCTGGCCTTGCGTCAGCGTCTGGGTCAAGCTGGCCGGGAGAAGGTCGCGTCTGAGTTCGACCTGACGACCAATGCAGCGCGCTTGATCCGCTGTTTTGGGGGAGAAACCGAATGATAGTCAGCATCGTGTTCTGGGCGTGTCTCGTGTTCCTCGGTTACACGCTGGTGCTCTTTCCTGTGCTCCTGCTGCTGCGCCGTCTCCTCAGTCCGCGACCATACCGGGCGGCGGATATTACGCCGTCGGTGAGTGTGGTGATCGCGGCCTATAACGAAGTCGACAGCATCGGCGCGAAGCTGGATAACATGCTGGCGCTGACTTACCCGAAAGACTGTCTGGAGATTATCGTTGCCTCGGATGGCTCGGATGATGGCACCGACGACGTGGTGCGCCGCTACCTTGATCACGGCGTCCGCTTGTTGTCGCTGCCGCGGCAGGGAAAAGCCGGGGCGCTCAATGCCGCTGTCAGCGAAGCCCACGGGGAAATTCTCGTGTTTTCGGACGCAAACAGCATGTATGGGAGCACAGCGATTCAGGCGCTTGTGCGTCCGTTCGCGGATCCGGAGGTCGGTGGTGTCGCGGGTAATCAACGCTACCTCGACCAGCAGGCGGGCAGCGCCGATAACGCGGGCGAGCGGAGCTACTGGCAGCTCGACCGCCTGCTGAAACGCCTGCAAAGCGACTCGGGGAACACGATTTCGGCTACGGGCGCGATCTACGCCATTCGCAAGTCGCTGTTTCTCCCGGTTCCGCCCGGCGTCACCGACGACTTTGTTACCTCCACGCGCGTCATTGCCGCAGGCTATCGGCTGGTGTTTGCGGCAGATGCGGTGGCCTACGAACCCGTCGCCAGTTCGAGCGACCGCGAGTTCGGGCGCAAAGTGCGCATTATGACGCGCGGACTGCGCGCCGTGCTGACCATGCGCGAACTGCTCAACCCGTTCCGCTTTGGGTTCTATGCGGTGCAGTTGTTCACGCATAAGGTGCTGCGGCGGGTGATTGTGCTACCGCTCCTGCTGCTGTTTGTCTCGTCGTTGTTTCTCTGGCAGGAGAACGTGTTCTACCTGTTCATACTGGCTCTGCAGATCGCTTTTTACGGCTGTGCGCTCCTTGGATTCATGTTTCGGAGTTCTCGGTTGGGACAGTTGAAACCCTTAGCCATCCCGTACTTCATCTGCATGGTCTACGCCGCCGCGCTGGTCGCCATCTTCAATACTGTCAGCGGTCGGCGGATCGACCGCTGGAATCCGCAGCGCCAATCATGAGTCAGGTTGGCGTTTGGTCTTGGGGCGAACGGGTGGCCAGGCGGCGCAGCGTGCGTACGCCGGAAGCCGCAAAACTGAATCGACTTGCTCAAACTAGGGGGCATGACGGAACGAACCCATGCGCACGCTAACGAAACTTCCGTTCCATAACTTACATCTCATCGCCGGATTCGGTTTCATCCTGCTGAGCTTCTTTCTGGTCTTTGGCCTGCGTGACATCGACCCGCCGCTGATCTTCGGGCTGCTGGTGCTCCTGCTGCTGGCGGTCATTATGTCGGCGCGTCCGGAGTTCACGACGACGCTCATTTTGTTCGCTTTGTACGCCAATCTGGGGGTCATTGCGAAACGAAACGGCATCCCGGATGTGGTGGCGACCAGCTTATTTGCGGCGCTGGCGTTTCCGACGCTGATCTATGTCGTGGTGTACGGGCAGAAGGTGATCGTCAACTTTGCGTCCATGTTGATGGTGCTCTATTTCGCCGTGATTCTGGTGTCGGCGGCGCTGTCAAACGATGTCATGGACTCCACCGATCGGCTGATCGCCTTTGTCTCGGAGGGGTTGATTCTGTTCGTGCTGGTGACGAATTCGGTGCGCACGCCGTCCATTTTGCGCGGTGCGCTCTGGGCGCTGGTGCTGGCGGGCGTGTTGATGGGCAGTCTGTCCTTGTATCAGGAGATCACCGGGTCGTATGACAACGATTTCGGCGGTTGGGCTGAGGTCAAAGAGTCTGAGATTCGCGTCGAAGGCGAGTCGCTCATCGACGACGGTGAGACCCGGCAGCGTCTGTCCGGCCCTATCGGCTCGAAGAACCGGTATGCGCAGATTATGGTGGTCCTGGTGCCGCTGGCGCTGGGGTTGATGTGGGCCGAGCGCCGCCGTCTGTATCGGGTGGCCGCCGCCGTCTCGATCATCCCCATTGTCGGGGGGGCGCTGCTCACGTTCTCGCGCGGTGCCGGCATCTCGCTCGTTGTGATGCTGCTGGCGCTGGTCGTGCTGCGCATCGTCAAGCCGCTGCATCTGCTGCTCGTCGCCACTTTGCTGGTGGTGGTCGTGTTCGTCTTCGTGCCGGATTACGTCTATCGCATTTCGACCGTGTCCGAGCTGACCCAACTAACCTCCGGCGATGTGACTGAGGTCGAAGGGTCCCTGCGCGGGCGCGCGACCGTGAATCTCGCGGCGATTCAGATCTTCGTCGATCACCCGCTTCTCGGCGTTGGCCCCGGCCAGACGGCGCTGCACACGCGCGCCATCGGCAACGAGATCGGGCTGCGCGTCCTGACCACGGATCGCCGTGCGCATAACATGTATCTGGAGGAACTGGCGGATACGGGCATCGTGGGGTTTGCGGTGTTCATGGGGATTGTCGCCTACCTCCTCCGGCGGTTGTGGCAGATTGGCAAACAGGCACAGCGCGCGCACGCTACCGACATCTACTACACGACGATGGGGCTGCTGCTGGCCATCATCGTTTATCTGGCGACCGCCGTCTTCCTGCACCTGTCCTATGTACGTTATTACTGGCTCTTGATTGCGCTTGCGAGCGCAGCGGTGGAGATTTATGGACGACACACAAGCACTGAGCAGCTCACCAGCGGGTGAAACCGGCCCACGAAATGCTGTTCGCCGCCAGATTCGCGGATCGAGTCTGCTGCTGCTCGGCAAGTTCATCTCAATTGGGGTGAATTTCGTCATCCAGATTTTGATTGTGCGCTACTTAAGTAAAGCGGAGTACGGCGCATTTGCCTACGCGCTGTCCATCGTGTCGGTCGGTGAAACGGTCGTCACGCTGGGGTTGGATCGCGCTATCACGCGCTACGTACCCATCTATCACGAGCGCGGCGATTATGCGAAGATGCTCGGCACGCTGGTCATGGTGTTGAGCACGATCCTGTCACTGGGGCTGGCCGTTGTGCTGGCCGTCGTCGGCGTGCAGGCTCTGGCTGACCAAATGCTGACCGCCGCGCAAGCGAGCAGCGGGGTGGGGCTGGCGTCGGTGTACTTTGGGACACTGGTAGCCGAACCGCTTATTCAGGATTATCGTCTCGTCAGCTTGCTGCTGGCCATTCTGATCGTCTTGTCGCCGCTGCAGGCGCTCGATAATATTTTCAACGGCATGTTTGCCGTGTTTTCGCGTCCGAGCGCGATCTTCTTCCAGAAATACGTGCTCGGCCCGGCCTTGCGCGTGATCACCGTGGCGCTGCTGGTCTTCGGTCAAAGCAACACCGTGTTTTTAGCGGTGGGGTACACGCTGTCAGGGCTGGTGGGCATCCTGATCTTTGGCGTCGTTCTGTATCGGGTCATGCGGACGCAGCGCATTTTCCAACTCGTGCCGCTGCGCTCCATTCAAATCCCCGTCCGCGAAGTGTTGGCGTTCACGGTGCCGCTGTTGGCATCGGATCTCGTCTATGTGGTGATGAACGCGTTTGACGCGGTGCTGCTCGGGCAGTTTCACGGGACGGAAAGCGTCGCGGCACTGCGGGCGGTCCAGCCGACAGCCCGCTTCAATCAGGTCATTCTGACCAGTTTCGCGCTGTTGTTCACACCCGCGGCGGCGCGCATGTTCGCGCGGGGTGACACTGACCGCATCAACGATTTGTACTGGAAGAATGCCGTCTGGATCGCCGTGCTGTCCTTCCCGATCTTCGCGCTCACGTTCTCACTCGCCCAGCCGCTGACGCTCATGCTGTACGAGGAACGCTATGCCCAGTCCGCGATCATCATGGCGCTGCTCTCGTTTGGCTACTACTTCAACTCGGCGACCGGACAGAACGGCCTGACGCTCAAGGTCACGGGGCGGCTGCGGTACATCGTCACCGTTGACATCTTCGCGGCGGTGTTGAACCTCGCGGTGAACCTGTGGACGATTCCGCGCTACGGCGCCCTCGGCGCGGCTGTGGGCACGACGGTGACGCTCGTCATCTTCAATCTACTCAAGCAGGCTGGACTGATGCGGGGCACGGGCGTGCGCGCATTCGACCGTCGTTACCTGCGCGCCTACCTCGTGATTGCGCTGGCCGCTGGCGGACTGCTCGTCGTTCAATCGCTGCTGGCCGTGCCCATCTGGGTCGGCGTGCTGCTCGCTATGGTGGCTTCCGTGCTCGTGGTGCGCCTGAATCGGGACATTCTGGATGTCAAAGAGACGTTTCCCGAGTTGACCCGGATTCCGCTTGTGCGGCTGCTCTGGAGATGACCGAGATGCTTGAAGTCGCATTGGCGGCGCCCTACGTGCCCGGAACCAATATCAAAGGGGAAGTGGCGGGCGCAAACTGGGTGTTTTTGCTCCCCTCGCTGGAAATGACCCGCATTCTGTGCTTGGGCGTGCCGAGCAGCGCGGCCCTGCGCACGCTCGCCAAGCTCGCTCCGGTCGAGGTCATCGTCCCCGGCAAGGAGCAGCGCGTCGATCAGGGGCTGTCCAACGTGACGTACACGTTGGTCGCCGGGTATGTGAGCGTGGTGCTGCCAGAACGGCACGCCGATCTCCTCTATCTGGCGGATGCCTCGGTAGTGCGCTTGTTCTGCCAGAATCCGCAGGTGCAGCGGCACTGGTTACAGGCGCTCCAACCACGCGGCGTGGTCTATCTCGAAAGTACCGGGATCATCGATTATCTGCAGTGCCTTGCGCCGCTGAAGTCACGCTTTGAAGCGCGGTCGGTATTTTGGCTCACCCCGTTGGGGGGGGAAGCGCATACTGCCGTGGCCGCCGCGGACAGCGCGACGCGCGAGTATTTTCTGCGCCTGAGCCTGCATAGCCCGAGTGTTCAGCCGCAGATGCTGCGTCAGGTCAAGCGGCGGTTGTTCCCCAAGCAGGAACGGGGCAGCACCCGCGAGGCAGCGGTGTCCGCCGAACCGTCGCTGGTGCAGACCGAACGTACCGCGCGCAAGGTCAGCGGCTTCCTGTTTCAATCGGCGGATCGCATTGAGCGGTCGCTGCTGCGGCAGATGCCCAGTGTGCGCCGCTACGGCGTGCTGCTGGGACAACCCGGCACCGCGCGCAAGGATGAGCCACCGCGGTTCTTGCAGGAACTCGCGCGATCCGCCGGGATCGACATCAGCGCTTACCGCTGGGGCTTTTCGGGGCGCGGCGAGTACAGCTCGCGTAAGCTGCTGTATTACCTGTTCCCGCCCGGACAGGCGACGCCCGAATTCGTCGTCAAGATGGTGCGTGATTCGGGCTTCAATCGGCGGCTGGAAAACGAGCAGCGGGCGCTGTCGCTGCTGGCTGAACGACATCTGAACGACAACGACGCTTTGCCCCGCGTCGCCTTCTGGGGTTATCACGCGGACTTGGTGCTGGTCGCCGAGACGTATGTCCCCGGCGTGCCCTTTCGCCAGCGGCACGCACTGGCGCCTGATTCACCCTATGTGCGCGGCGCGCTCGATTGGCTCATCGATCTCGGTGGGCAGACGGCGCAGCCCGCGGCGACCAGCGCTGCTGATGCGCTCAATCAACTGCTGGCGCGCTACGTGGAAATCTACCAGCCCCCGGCGTCGGAAAGCGAGTTCCTGTCCCAGCAGATCGCGACGATCCGGCAGTGTCAACGGGATCTGCCGACCGTCTTCCAGCATGGCGACCCGGGAATCTGGAATGTGCTGACGCGGGATGACGGTGGCATCGCCTTCCTCGATTGGGAAGCCGCGGAGGCTCAGGGACTGCCGCTGTGGGATCTGTTCTATTTCCTGCGCTCTTATTGCGCGGAAGTGGCGCGCGCCGAGCAGATCTACGACCGCATGGACGCCTTTTCGGCGATCTTTCTCGGATCGCCCACACTCCGCCCGTTCATCGTCGACGCGGTGCGGCGCTATGTCGAGCGGGTCGGCCTCCCCGCCGCGACGGTTGAGCCGCTGTTCTTCACCTGCTGGATGCACCGGGCGCTGAAAGAAGCCACCTTGCTCGACGCGCGCAAGGTTGACCGGGGCCATTATGTGAATATTCTGCGGCTATGCCTTGAGCAGCGGGACGCACCGCTGCTGCGGCAACTTTTTAGTGGTTTGTAACGCGAGATGCGGTTGAATTTGGAGGGGCGCTTGCTTCCACGGTTCGTCATTCTCTTCGGTAGTCTGATCTGCCTGCTGTGTATGAACGGCACTGTTGCTCACCCCATCGAGTCGGTATCGACTGACGTTTCTACGCTGCCGGTGGTTGTGCTGCAGCCGGGCGAGTCGCGCGGTTACCTGACGACACCGCAGGAATTGCGCACGATCGCGCAAAAGGCGGCCCAGAATATCGAGCCTTACCGCAGCGCCGTGGATGAAGTGCTGGCGTGGGCGGCCCGCGATTGGGACTTTTCCCTTGACGAGCACGAAGGCTGTGACTCGTCCGAAAACCCAGCGTGGATCGACCGGAATCGCGGCGCAGGGATTGTTTACGCCAAGGCGCTGGCCTATCACCTGACTAATAACGCGGCGTATGCCGAGGAAACAGTCGAGATTCTCCAGCGGGTCATGACGTCGGTCATGACTATCGGCCTGCGTCAGCCTCAATGCCAGTTGAACTTTGGTTGGGGAACGCCCGAGTTTGTGGCCGCGGCGGATCTGATTGAGGCTTACTGGCTCGACCGCGAATGCACCGGGCCGCTCTCGACCATTTATGGAGACGACCAGATGGGGGCGGGCATTTGTAAGCGCTTATTTCAGAATTGGCTGGTCAAAAATCCGTATTATGTGACGTCGTATGCCGCCATCAGCAGTCAGAGCAACTGGGGTGCCGCCGCGACCAACGCCACCGCCTATGTGGCTGACTACCTGTGGGATCGCCCCGAGGTGCGGTTGATTCACCGCGTGCCGCAGCTTGTGAACGAAGGCGCCAACTTTGCGTTTTCTCCGGCGGAAGCATACCGGTTTGCGCGGCAGCTCGCGCTTGACCGCTTGAATGGCTACGGCGTCGAATATACCAGCAACTCTTCCTGCGACTATCTGGCAGGGGAGCAGCAGTCGGGGGAGTTGCCTGCGGTGAAGTCGCAGATCACCGAAAACGGCATCATCCCTGAAGATGCCCGCCGCGAACAGTTCTGTAACATAGCTGTCTACAACGGTGAATACCAGAACTATCCACAGATTCACCTGAACAACACGATTCAGCAGTGTGAGTTGCTGTATCGCCGCGGCGATCGGTCGTGCTATGACAACGTCGCCGTCCAAGCCATTTCGGATTACACGTTTGTTGGGCCGGATGGCCTGACCCGAACCACCGACCTGCACGCCTTCCGCGGTTCCATCGAGCGGGCGATCAACGCCATCATCATCGACGCGGAAACGGAATGGAGGCATGATGCGGCGCTGGAGGTTGCGTATCGTTACTACCTGCTGAATCATCGACTGGAGGGAGTCGAACGGTGGTTTGCCGAACTCACGCGTCCCAGCGGCTGCAGTCAGGGCGTGTGCTTTGGCACGCTGACTCACGGATTCGCGGTGGGCGAATTCCCGACGCCGCCCCCCATTACGGCACCACCGAGTGACTAGCTGTGATGATGGCTTTTGAGGAGAGCACGTTGGCGACAACGGATCAAGCACGTACTACGAGTGTCGATTTTGATCTGCATCACCTGATCGGGATTCGTCTGCTCAATCCCACGCCGGGTGATGTGCGCGCAGTGGCGCAGCAACTGGGGATTGAGCAGTCGTCCCTCCAGCGCGAACCGGACATCCTGATCCGGTTTGTGGCGAAGTTTCCGTCTAACTCGGCTCTCAACCGTCTCGGCTTGCATGAAGCGGGTTACTCCCAGGATGCCTTCTTTGTGCTGCAAACCAAGCACAAAGCGCCGACGAAAGTTCACATTGAATTCAACCAGATTGGCCAGCAGGTGGAAATCGTCTGTGAAAGCGGGTTGGCCGCTGTGCCGCTGCTGATCGCTGTGCTGAATATGACCGCCATCACGCGCGGCATTCTACCGCTGCACGCGGCGGCGTTCCGCTACCAGGGGAGCGACTATCTGGTGACCGGATGGTCGAAGGGTGGCAAGACGGAGACCTTGCTCACCTTCACAAGTCAGGGCGCGGAATACATTGGAGATGAATGGATTTACATTGATACCGCCACTGAACGGTTGTATGGCGTGCCGGAACCGATTCGCGTGTGGGATTGGCACTTGCAGCAGCTTCCCACCCTGCGTAGGCGCATCGGTTGGCAGCGCCGCGCTCGACTGAGCGCACTGGGGGTCGCGCAGCGCGTGAGCAAGTTCCTCTTGCGGACGCTCGCGCGGTCATCCGGCGCGAAGCGCGGACTGCGCCAGATGGTGCGCCTGTTCAGTGAGCAGATGTACGTCGATGTGCCGCCGAAAACCTTAAGCGGTACCCCGACCACGCCCCGCGCGGGCACACTGGAGACCATCGTGTTCGTCTCGACGTGGGAGTCGCCGGAAGTGTGCGTGGAGGCGGTCGCGCCAGAAGAAGTCGCGCGCCGCATGGCTGCATCGCTGGCCTACGAACGCTTGCCGTTCATGGCCTACTATCACATGTACCGGTTTGCTTTCCCAGATCGGCGCAATCCCGTCGTTGACAACATCGAGGAACGTGAAACGGAAATGCTCACGCGGCTGTTTACGGGCAAGCAGTGCTGCATTCTTAATCATCCTTACCCGGTGTCGTTTTCAGAACTTTTTGACGCGTTGAAACAGTATGACCATGCTTGAATCTACCCAGACGGGACACCACGACGGGACGTCGGTCGAGACGCGCTTTCAGGCCGCGGCGCGCCGCGCTGACTGGCGCTTTCTGCTGCCCGATCCCAATCTTAAAGACGTGGAGTACGTGGGTCACCTGCCCGACGATTTGCTCGCGGCGCTGCGGTTGTTGAGCCGGTCGCTCGAGATCGTGGACGCGCCCCGCACCGCGGATGCCCCGCGTCTCGCCAATGTGGTGGTACTCCATTCGCCGACCCGCGCTCAGGTGCGCACGGCGCTGGAGGTGGTCAAAGCAAACGGGGCTGTCTACTGTGAGCTGAAGCGTTCACGGCGCCGCCCATTGAGCTTCCTGAAGTTGCAGACGGACGCGGTCTATGCTGAGCTGACTCAAGCCGGGTTCACGTCCATCCAGACGCACTGGCACTATCCATCCTTCAGCAACTGCACGCGGCTCGTTCAGCTCGCTGATCCCGCCGCGCTGGGTTACTGGCTCGCCAGTCGCAACCAGACTTGGCTGGCTCAACCAATGTGGCTGCGCTGGCTGACCGGAGCGCGTTTGCTTGAGCGTGTGCTGCCCTGTGTCAGTATTGTCGCCCAGCGAGGCGCACGATGAACACTGTGGTGGCGTTTCTACACGAAAATCAGGCGCGGTTGGGGTTGGAGCGTTACGGCGGGCTGGCGGGTATGCAGTCATTGATCCTAACGCCGAATTTTCGTGCCTCTCGGCATCTCATCTTTCTGTTGTTTCCGGAAGGTCAGCGCACGCCCGTGCTGGTAGCGAAAGTGCCTCGGGCGGCGGATGCTGGTTCCAGTTTGGAGCAGGAAGCGCGGAATCTGCAGGCGGTTCACGCCACGACACCGGGCGGCATGGATTCGATTCCGCGCCTCGTCGCGTATGAAACGTACTGCGGCTATCCCCTGTTGATCGAGACGGCGATTGTCGGGCCGCTCATGAGCCCGGCGGCAGTGCGAGCCAACCGCGACGTAAACTGTGACTTGCTGTTGGAGTGGCTGGTCACACTGGAGCGCAGCACCGCCAGCACTGCCGACGCAGGGTGGTTCGAACGCCTGATCGAACACCCAATCAGTCAGCTTGCGCAGCTGCTGTCGCTGGATGCTGGCGAACAGCAGGCTTTAGAGCAAACGTATCAGCACACGCAGGCGCTGCGCAGCGCCAACTTTCCGCTGGTGTGCGAACACGGCGATTTGAGCCATCCGAATATCATCCTGCTGTCCGAGACGCGGGTCGGCGTGATCGACTGGGAACTGGCCGATCCACACGGGCTGCCAGCGTGTGATTGGTTCTTCTTTCTCAGCTATGTGGCGTCCGCGCTGGCGCAGGCGCGCACGCCGGACGAGCACCTCAAGGCGTTTGTAAGCGCGTTCTTCGGCCAGACGGCGTGGGCGGGCGCGCTAATCCGGCGCTATACCCAGTCGATGGGGCTGGCGGATGATCTGCTGAAGCCATTATTCGTCGCCTGCTGGGCGCGTTATACGGCGCACCTCCTCCTGCGACTCAGCGAGCAGCAGGTGGCGGCCGATGCGGACAGCGCTAAGTGGCTGCGCACCAACCGCTACTATCACTACTGGCGCTACACGCTCGACCATCTGGATCAGCTGAGTTGGACGTAGAAAGGAGCGACGTATGAACATCCTCTACCTGACGGCGAACTTTCCCTACCCACTCACGAGCGGCTATCTTCGCCACTACTTTCTCATCCGGGAATTGGCGCAGCAGCATGAGATCACACTGTTGTCGCTGGTGGGCGCGACCTTTGACGCCGCCAATATCGAGGCACTCACGCCCTATACCAAGCGCATCATGACCGTGACCTCGCAGACGCGCGGCGGGTCACGGCGGCGCAAAGCCATCAACCGGCTGCGCTCGGTGGTCAGTCAGGACAGCGCGATTGTGCAGATGCGCGGCATTGTTGAGCAGCTTTTACGCTCGGAGCGCTATGACGCGATCATCTTGAGCGGCAAGCAGACCTACTTTGCGGTGCGCGGGCTGCCCCTGCCGCCGCTCGTGGCGGATATGTGTGATGCCACCTCGATGAAGATTCGCGGGCACATGCGCTATGCCAGCCCGGTCAAGCGGCTGCTGCTGTGGTGGGATTGGCAGCAGATGCGCGGCATCGAAACGAAGATCATTCGGAGTGCCCAACATCTGTTGTTTGCTTCGGCGCGGGACTGCGATGTGATGATGGGCGGGTTAGCGCAGCCCGCCGCCGTCATCCCCAATGGCGTCGATCTCGACTACTGGAAACGCTCGACTTCCAGCCGGGACGCCCACACGATTATTTTCACCGGGGCGATGAACTACGCCCCGAACAGCGATGCGGCGCTGTACCTGATGCGTGACATTTTTCCGCGCGTGCAGCAGGTGGTGCCGGATGCCAAATTGTTGATCGTCGGCCACAGCCCAACGCCTGAAGTGCTTCAGGCGGGGCAGCGCCCCGGGATTCAAGTCACGGGGTTCGTTGATGACATGCGGCCGTATCTGGAACAGGCGCGGGTGTTTGCCGCGCCGCTGCGCTTTGGTGCTGGTATTCAGAACAAACTGCTGGAAGCCATGGCGCTGGAACTGGCCGTGGTGGCGTCCCCGCTTGCTGGGGAGGGGTTGCGCACGCGGAGCGGGGAGTCCCCGCCGCTGACCACCGCCGATTCTGCCGACGAGTTCGCGCGGGCCATTGTGCATGAATTGTGCACGCCAGCGTCCGTCACGTCGAGCGAGCGCGAGTATGTGCAGCGCCATTTCTCGTGGCCGCGGGGCGCGGCACAGTTAAATGAAATCCTGCTGCAAATTGCAAAGTCGTGATGATTGTGAGGCGAATGTGACATGGTGAGTGTAGCTCTGATCGGACCCGACGGCGCCGGCAAGACGACGGTGAGCAAACAGTTGGAACACGCTTTCCCGATGCCTGTGAAATACGTCTACATGGGCATCAACCCGGACGCCAGCAACCATATGCTGCCCACAACCCGGTTGCTCATCCAAATGAAGCGGATGCTGGGGCGCTCCACGGCGAAAGGTGGCCCGCGCGACCCCAAGGACAGCCAGACCCGGCGGCGGGGCAAAGGCAAGCGTCTGCTGTATGGCCTCAAGACGGGGCTGTCGCTGACAAACCGCATTGCCGAAGAATGGTTTCGTCAGGGCTTGGCGTGGTATTACCAGCAGCGCGGCTATCTGGTGCTGTTTGACCGCCATTACTTCTCGGACTACTACAGCTATGACGTGATGACCGCCGACCAACCGCGCGCTCTCTCACGGCGGATTCACGGTTTCATGCTGAACCGCGTGTATCCTAAACCGCACCTCGTCATTTACCTGGATGCGCCCGCCGAAGTCCTCTTTGCGCGCAAGGGGGAAGGGTCGGTGAGCCTGCTGGAAGAACGGCGCAAGGCGTACCTGCAGATGGCGTCCCTGGTGCCCGCGTTCCGCGTGGTCGATGCGACGCAGACGATTGACGAAGTCACGCAGGAAACACAGCGCATCATTCTGCAATACTGCCGGCAAAATGCCCCCGCGACGAAGGGATTGTCTGATGTCAGCCAAGCGTGAACCACGCGGGACGGTGCTGATAACCGATGCCGGACGCGGGAGCGCCATCGCGTTTATCCGTTCGCTGGGGCGCAGCGGTTGGCGCGTCGTCGCCACGGACTCAATTCCTAACAGCATTGGTTTTCGTTCGCGTTACGCCGCGCATCACGCCGTGTACCCGAACCCGGAACACGCTCCCGATGCGTTTGTGGCGTGGATGTTGGACATCGTGCGGGAGCAGCAGGTCGATCTCATCGTACCGATCACGGACACCGCCATCCTGCCGCTGTCCGCCGCGGCAGCCGCGTTTGCTGACATCTGCACCTTGGCGCTGCCAGATCCGGATGCCCTGCGCAAGGTCACCGATAAACAGCAAACGCTGGATCTGGCGGAGTCGCTGGGCATCCCAACGCCCAAGACGCGTCTGGTCACAACGGTTGAGGAAGCATGTGACACAATCGCGTCGTTCGGCTTCCCGCTCGTGCTCAAACCACGCGCCTCGAAGCTCTATCACGCGAGCGAAGGCATCGAAGCGTACAGCGTCACCTATGCCAACACGCCGGAACAGTTAGTGCACGAGATGCGGCGCTTTGAAGGTCGCTGCGCGGTGCTGATTCAGCAATACTGCGCGGGCGTCGGCTGCGGTGTCGAAGTTCTGGCGCACCGGGGGAAGCCGCTGTTCGTGTTTCAGCATCAACGTCTGCGCGAAGTCCCGCTGACCGGCGGCGCGAGCTCATTTCGGCAGAGTGTCCCGCTCGATCCCCAACTCTACGACTACACCACCCGCCTGATCCAGGCGCTGAACTGGACGGGGCTGGCGATGGTGGAGTTCAAAGTGGGCGCGCAGCGGACGACGCTCATGGAAATCAACGGTCGAGTGTGGGGATCGCTGCCGCTCGCCGTGCACAGCGGCGTTGATTTTCCGCGTCGCCTCGTCGAACTGCTGTTGGAAGGCAAGCCCGCAGACCAGAGCGCCGCCCGCCCACCGGAGACGAGCTACCAACTCGGCGTGCGCTCCCGTAACTTGCAGCTCGACATGGTGTGGATCGCCGCGGTGCTGTCGGGGCGGCGGCGCTATCCGTTTATCCGCCAGCCCAAGCGGCGGGAAGCGGTCACCGCGCTGCTCGGCATCTTCAACCCGCGCAATCGCTTTGATATCTTGTCGCTGGAGGATCCCATGCCCGGCTTGGCCGAGCTTCCCAGAATCGTCCGCAATATGAGCAGCAAGCGCAAGCGGCTGCACGCCTAGGGGAGAGTCGTCGATGAACCGCATGCTCATGACAGCCACCCGCAGCCCTGCTTTGGCGGCGTTCGTCAGCCTACTTGAACACATTCGCCCCGCTGTCAGCACGCGCTTTCATGTGCTTACGTATCATCGGGTCGACGAAGTGCACGCGCACCCCGAGCGCAGTCCGGCATTGTTGAGCGCGACGCCCGCGGAGTTTGAGCAGCAGATGCGCTATCTATCGGCGTGCTGCCAAGTTATTTCGAGCGCTGATTTAGTCCGAATCGTGGAAGCCGGGCGGCCACTGCCGCCGCGCACCGTGCTGATCACATTTGATGATGCTTATACCTGTTTTGCCGAACACGCTTTTCCGATTATGCAGCGGTATGGACTGCCGGTGACGCTGTTTGTGCCCACAGCGTTTCCTGATCAACCGGAGCGGATATTCTGGTGGGATCAGTTGTATCATGCTATCTTCACTACGCGTTGCCAATGTGTGCAAACGCCGGTTGGCGAGTTACAGTTAGAGATGCCGGCGCAGCGTCGGCAAGCGTTCAAAGCGCTGCGCGAGTACGTGAAGTCGCAGCCACATGAACGGGCGATGCAGTGGGTCAGCGAGTTGGTGACGGCACTTGATGTTGCGCCGCTAACTCAGGGAGCTGTTCTGAGTTGGGCGCAGCTGCGCGCCCTCGCCAAGGCCGGGGTGACGCTGTGTCCTCATACCCGTACGCATCCGTTGCTCAACCGTATTTCTGCGGAGGCCGCGTGCGCGGAGGCCGTTGGTGCGCTGCGGGATCTGGAACTGCAGATCGGTTCTACGCTCCCGGTGATTGCCTATCCGGGCGGTGGAATCAGTGATGCTGTCACGCAGGTGCTCCGCCAAGAGGGATTTGTGCTGGGCTATACTACCCAGCGCGGCAGTAATGATGTGCGTACGCTGGACAATCTGCAAATCCGTCGCATCAACATCGGGCGTTCGACCTCACTCACGGCGCTGCGCGCACAGTTACTGTGAGCTGGGCACGCGCAGCACTTAGCTGGTTTGAAACATCTTGGTCATTGACATTACAGACGAAAAATTAGGAGATGAGATTGTGTCGAAAATCCGCATCATGTTCAAACTCTTGTGCCTTGCGCTGCTGTTGGGCATCTCGCTAACGGTCGTCCCCGTCGCGCTGCTGCAGGCCGACGAGCCGCCGTTCGCTGGTTACCAGATTTACTTCTCAGAGAGCAATGCGGAGGCCAGCCCATTTGACCGTTCCGCCCGCGGCGCATCGCGGTTCGCCGGGTTTTTGCAGCAGCTCGGCGCGGATATTCGCATTCTAGACTGGCGGCAAGACGTCCCGGCGGACGCCGATCTCGTGGTCATCTTAGGGCCGCAGCGTGATCTGGGGGCGGATCAGATTGCTCGCTTGTGGCACTATCTGATCAATGGGGG
Organism: Candidatus Flexifilum breve; assembly: GCA_016717205.1. GTDB lineage: Bacteria > Chloroflexota > Anaerolineae > Aggregatilineales > Phototrophicaceae > Flexifilum > Flexifilum breve. Next base: position 540,794 of record JADKGC010000001.1, on the reverse strand, counting down.
CAGCCTACTGCTGGTGCTCGATCCGCTGGAGATTACCACCGATCAGGGCACTCAGATCATCGATGCGACCCGGTCGCTGGGGGCGACGCGCGGCTTGTCCCAATTGCTGTGGGCTGATTTCGGTATTCGTGGTCGCGACGATTTGCTGCTGCTCCATGCGGATGCCCGCGCCGCCGCGGTCGGAGCTGACGCCCCGTTGAATCTCGCCCAGACGCTGAGTTTGGTGAGCGATTTTACGACGACCAATCTGAATCACGACACGCCGATCACCGCCGGGGTCGATTCCTCACTGGCATTCTTCGGCGCCCGGTCGGTCGAGTTCGATGCGACAATTCAACCGTATGAAACCGTGCCGCTGGTGTTCGCTGCCGAAGGCTATTACGGCGAGAGTGGTTATGCCAGTTTTCTGGCCGATGGTCTCGCAGAGTTCGACGAAGCTGCGGATTTTGAGTCTGAGGCACTGGCGCTGGCGGTCGCGTTTCTGAACCCGACTTCAAGCACGCGGTTGATCGTGATTGGGGATCGTGACTTTGCCACCAATGGTGGTGGCTTCCAGTCGACGCCCATGACCAGCGCCGATTTCACGTATGTTTCCAACATCCAATTCCTTATCAACTCGGTCGCGTGGCTGCTCGACAGCGAAGCGCCCGTCACCATCCCGGACATCGCCGCGGCGTCCGCCACGCCCGAGTCGACGGAGACGGCGCCGGGGAAGCGGCACAGCTCGCTGAGCAGTGGATTCGCTCGTGTTCAGTAGAGGATGTGAACAGTGAACATGGTGAAGCAACGCTTTCTGCTGTTGATACTCGGAATCAGCATACTGTCAACAGCGCTCGTCATTCGAGCACAGGACGACCTGTTCATTGTTTTCATTGAAGGACGAGATCTCGGGACCGCCGCCACTTCGGATGTTGGCCCCGATGGCACAAGTCTGTTCATGGAAATGCTGGTAGCCCGCGGCGCACGGGTGGCGCGGATTACACCAGAGGAGGCGATCCCGGTCGACGCCGACGCTGCCGTCCTGATTCGTCCCACCCGGCGGCTGCAGGTGCCGCATGTCGCGCGCCTGTGGACGTTTCTCCGCAGCGGCGGGCGGCTGCTGCTCGCGGTCGATCCTGAGAACTACCATTTGGACTCGACCAATGCCCGTCCCGGGTTAGAGCGCAGTCGGTTGTCTGCCTTACTCGCGCAAGACTATGGTCTGCTCATTCAAGAGTCCTTTCTCGCCAAGGACTATTTTTCAACTGAGACGATTCAGAACCTGTACACCAACTATTTGCTGGCGCAGGCTGAACCTAACGGTCATCCTGTGACTGAAACGCTCCAGCACTACAATCTGCCCATCTGGATCTGGGGGGCACGCCATCTACAGGTTGAACCCGTGGGCCTCGGCAGTACCGCCATCCCATTGCTGTATACGGAAAATGCGTTTGGCGAGACCGATAGCACTATCTTTGCCGATGCCCGCGACGCGACCATCATCCCCACACCGCTCGAATTCAACCCGGCCGTCGATTACGCCGGACGGTTGACGATTGCGGCGCTGGGGCACAGCACCAGCAATGCATCCGAAGTTTTGTTTCTGAGTGATTCGGAACTGCTGCAGAACGGGTACGGTCTGATGACCGATGACGGTGTTCCGCGGTATCCGGGGAATTACGTCTTCGCCCAAGGTGTGGCGGAATGGCTGGTGGGTTTTCCCGCCGATGGGGGCCGCACGCTGCCCGAGGATTTCACCTGGCTCGCAATTGATGGGAACGGGGATGATTGGTCTGATCAAGTCGCCCGCTACCCCGAAGCTGATGCCTCACTGCCGTCTGCGACTTACCGCATTGAGCAGTACCGCATGTTCCGCGATGATCAGTACCTGTACCTGCGCCTCGACATGAACGAGCCGCCGGGGGCGGTCGCGCGGGTGAACTTACGCTTTGACGTGGACAATGACGGACTGAATGATGTGCTGATTGCCGTTAACGCCGACGGATCGGCGCAACGAACCGCGGGCGAGGTTCGCAGTTTTTCGGACGCGCGTTTTGCGGTCGATGAGATCATCGAACTGCGGGTTCCGCTGCGGGTGCTGCCGAATCTGCAGCGCGTGCGCAGCATTTGCGCCGCCTTCACCGTCGAAAACTCGACGGAGGAGCAAACGCCGTGTATCCGGGGCGAACTGCTGATTCGCCAAGCGATGACCGTCGCTCTGTTTGATGCCCGTCTGGCTGATGAAATTCTGGTCACCGCTTTCAGCTATGAACGCGCCAACCTGCGGCTTGAGCCCGGGCTGGAATTTCCGCGCATCACAGCGACCAGCAACGGCACGGTGTTTGCCGCCATCGGGCGTGACGCGGCGGGCGAATGGATACAGGTGCAGAACGCGCGCTTTGAAGGCTGGATCGCGCGGTTCCTGCTGGCGCCCAATGGCGACGTCATGCAGCTGCCAATCACTTACACCAATTAGCAGTGAGGTGACCCGATGAACGATTACGAGTTCCAGCGATGAAAACAGCGAGCGCCCTGCGGGGGATGTTCTGGAGTGCTATCGTCAGCGTCGGCCTGTGGGTCGGCGCTGAAGTGCCGCTCATGGGCGATCACTTCACGCCGCCGCAGCAGTCGATCAGCATTTCCGCCGCCGTCGAAACCGATCCGGTTCCGAACACGGGCGACGCTGCCGACGATCCGGCGATCTGGGTGCATCCGTCTGACCCCGCGTTGAGCATCATTCTGGGTACGGACAAGAAAGGCGGTCTGGCCGTTTACGACCTGTCGGGTCAGGAACTGCAGTACCTTGAGGACGGGCGCATCAATAACGTCGATTTGCGCTATGACTTTCCCTTGGGTGATCGGCGTGAAGCGGTGGTCGCTGTCAGCGAGCGTTCGGATGATCTGCTGGTGTTCTACACGGTCGATGTAGAGACGCGCAGTTTGCTGCATGTGACCAGCCGCCCGATTGAGATCGGGATCGGCGAGGCTTACGGGTTGTGTATGTATCACAGCGTGCGCACCGACGAGTACTATGTTTTTGTCAACGATGAGGACGGGCTGGTCGAGCAGTGGCGCATATTTGATGATGGCACGGGGCAGGTGGATGCGGAATGGGTGCGCAGCTTCGCGGTCGGCTCCCAGACCGAAGGCTGCGTGGTCGACGATGAACGCGGCAGCCTCTACATTGCCGAAGAGGATGTCGGGATCTGGAAATATGCTGCGGAACCGGATGCCAGCGCAACGCGAACGCTGGTCGCGGCGGTGGATGAGGAGCAGTTGGTCGCCGACGTGGAAGGGCTGACAATCTATTATGCCGCGGGCGGGGGTGGCTACCTGATTGCATCGAGTCAGGGCAGCGACAGTTTTGTGGTCTACCAGCGGGACGGTGATAATGCCTATGTCGCCACCTTCGAGATCGCCGCGGGTGAAACTGTCGATAAAGTAACGAACACGGACGGCATCGATGTCGTCAATCTCGCGCTCGGTGAGGCTTTCCCCGGCGGTCTATTCGTAGCGCAGGATAGCGATGGAGCCGAGGATGGTCGGCAGAACTTCAAACTCGTCTCATGGGCGGTGATTGCTGAGGCCGCCGGACTGACTATCGACACAAGCTGGGAGCCGGGGCAGGCCGTAGTCATTGAAGACTAAAGTAGGTTCTCGAAAGAACGCCAAGCATGGATGTAGGGGCGCACCTATGTGTGCGCCCGAAAATGGGCAGACACATAGGTCTGCCCCTACACGAAGACTTTCGAAAACCTACTTAAGCCAGTGTCCGAAATACGACAAAACAGGACAAGGTAGGCCAATCGCTACGTAGAATAATGTCTTTTTAGGGACAGCGGACGCAATAAATTGCGTCCCTACGAGAAAAGCATGGTTGTGTAGGGACGCGATTTATCGCGTCCGCAAACGCCCAAGACCGACAGGTAACCCGGTTTCACGGCATTCGACGCACTTATCGGCCTGCCTTGGCCTTTGGCTGACAAACGCTCATTGGCTTAGCCGCGACTGTCAATCCACAGGCACGACATTGTAATAATACGCAGTCGTTGTGCGGTCACTGGCGAGAACGACGATGCCCGTTGCGCTGGTGACCGTCTGCTTGGTTGAGGTTACGTTGTTGAGGCGAGTGGCATTCGGGTAACGGAGGATCGGCGTTCCCAGCCCCGCGGCAAAGGCGATTTCGTCAAGGGAGGTCGCTTTGTAGTAGATGCCCCCTCCGGACTCTGGCGCAGTGGCGAACATGTAGAGGCGGCGATGGGCGTTGTCGATGAGGATGATGGCGCGCGTATGACCATCGTGATTGTAACCGAAGACATGCTGTGCCCACGTATTGGGCGCTTGGCGAACGTACAGCATTAACAGCGGATCGTCCCCCCGGCGGACGTTTTGCCCGCCACATAGACGATGCCATTTGCGTCGACTGCCAAATGTAAGTGATTATCCGCGGCCCGGAACCCGGCGGTGATGATTTCTTCGGTCCATTGATCGTCAGGCGCACCGTCGACGTGCACGGCAAAATGCATCGAGTCGCGTTCACGGTTGCTCCACGCAACCCCGATTTGCCCGCTAAAGGCGATGATAGCTGAAATGTCATTCAATGCGGTGGTGGAATCGACGGCGGGCAGTGGGTAGGTATCCGTCCACACGTGATCGTCGCCGTTCGTGCGCCGCACCATGACCTGACCGTGAAACACATAAGTGATCCACAACTGCCCGAGCGAGTCCTTCGCCAGGGTGATCGTTTGGGCGCTTCCTGGCGTCACCACCACCGGAAAGCCCGCATCGCGGGTGTATTGCTGGGTGAGTGGATCGTAGCTGTAGCGATAAAAAAAGCCGCGTTCGTCCAGCCGGGTGGTCCGTGGAATGTTGTCCGAAACGTGCGAGATGACGTAGAGTTTTTGGGTGGTTTCATCCCACAGACAATCGGAATGCACGCGGGCACGTTCATCCAACACGGTGCCCGTGTCTTCCCAGGTTTGCTCAGCCTCATTCAAACGGTAAATGTGATGCGACTGATCGGCGGCATTGAGCATGTCTGCCCACCAGACCCCGTCATTCCACCAGAGCGTGCTCTGAGCTTTTCCCTCCGTTGGAGAACTGTATCCAGCGTTCGCAAAACTGTGACTCTGGTACCCGATCACCGGGTCACTGCTCTGCGATTGCACCGCCGGCAGCGCGACCACGCCAAACCAGCCGCTGAGCAGGCTCAAGATTGCCAACAGGATCCACGGTACCTGCGACCGACGAGGTAAGTGCCGGAGGGCTGTCAGCGATTGATTCAAACCGGTCTCCAAACTTCGTTCCAGAGGTGCGATGAGCTGCACCACCTATCGTATCATCAATCTGTGGTCGGATGATACCTCACTCGCTTCATGCCTGCGGGAGCGTCGTCACATTTCCCGCACCAGCCGCATTTAGATTAGGTGTTCTATTAAATTCGTATGGAGACACATGACGTGGAAAGATCTGCTGTCGAGCGCAGCCCCGTGACCAGCACTGATTACGCCATTGAAGTCACCAATTTACGGAAATCCTTTGGGAAGGTGGAAGTCCTCAAAGGGTTGAACTTGCAGGTAAAGCGGGGATCACTGCTGGCATTGTTGGGCCCCAACGGCGCTGGCAAGACGACCACCATTCGCATCTTGTCGACCCTCATCCGTCCGGATGCTGGCAGCGTGCGCGTCTTCGGGCACGATGTCATGCACGCGGCAGATGCGGTGCGCCGCCGCGTCAGCCTGACCGGGCAGTTCGCCTCGGTCGATGACGACCTGACGGGCTTCGAGAATCTGGTGCTGGTCGCGCGGCTCCTGGGCTTCTCCTGGAAGCAGGCGCGCGCGCGTGCCACCGAACTGCTCAACGCCTTCGGGCTGGAAGACGCGACTGATCGGCTGGTGAAACACTATTCCGGTGGCATGCGCCGACGGTTGGATATTGCCGCCAGCATCGTGATCTCGCCGGATATCCTTTTTCTGGACGAACCCACCTCAGGTCTTGACCCGCGCAGCCGCCGCTATGTCTGGGATATTGTCCGCACGCTGCTCAACACGGGCACGACCGTCCTGCTGACGACGCAGTACCTCGAAGAAGCCGATCAACTGGCAGATCGCGTCGTCATCATCGATCACGGGACGGTGATCGCCGATGGTACGATTGGCGAACTTAAAGCATCGGTTGGGGCAGGGGCGCTGCATATCCGCCTGCGAGACCCGCAGCGGCGGCCTGAGGCCGAACAGATCGTCGCGCACAGCCTGAAGACTGCGGTGACGCTCGAAGTCGATCCGTCGGCGCTGTCGGCGCAAGTGACTGATCCCGAACTGGTGGCGAGTACGCTCAGCCATCTCTCCCGCGCTGGCATCATCGTAAATGACTTCTCACTGGGTCAGCCCAGCCTCGATGATGTGTTCCTGGCGCTGACAGGTCAGCCTGCGGAAGACCAAGAGACGATTCAGGAGGTGGCGTAATGGCAACGATTGATTTGCAGCAGGCGGCGATCCGACCCGTCGATGAATCTGCTCTGCGGTCGGCGCTGTCGGTGCAGGCGCGTCCACGCCGACCGCACGCGTTGTCGGCGTCGCTGACGCTGGCGTGGCGGGCTCTGCTCAAACTCCGGCACTCGCCCATGCAGTTGTTTGACGTGACCATGTTCCCCGTGATGATGACGCTCATGTTCACATTCTTGTTTGGCGGGGCTATCGCCGGGTCGGTGGCGGACTATGTGCAATTTCTCATTCCGGGCATCTCGGTGATGACGGTTGCCATGATCAGCATGTATACGGCCATGGGACTCAGCACGGATATTGCCAAAGGCATCTTTGACCGTTTCCGCTCGCTGTCGTTCTGGCGTCCCGCCGTGCTGGTCGGCGCGCTGCTCGGTGACGCGGTGCGCTACACATTGGCGGCGCTGGTCGTCTTCGTCCTGGGTTTCATCCTCGGGTTTCGTCCCGAAGGCGGCGTGATAGGGATGATCGCGGCGTTGGCGATCATGCTCGTTTTCGCGTTTAGCCTCTCGTGGATCTGGACGATGATCGGTTTGCTGATCCGCGCGCCGGAATCGGTCATGATGGTGACATCGATGGCGTCGTTCCCGCTCACCTTCGCCAGCAACATCTTCGTCGATCCGCAGACCATGCCCCAGTGGCTGCAGGTCGTCGTCGGGCTCAACCCCGTCACCCATGCGACGACCGCCGTGCGCAGTCTCATGCATGGGACAGCCAACCCCAACGACATTGTTGCGGCGTTCATTGCCTGCGCGGCGTTGATCGTCATCTTTGCCCCGCTGACTATGTATTTCTACAACACCAAGAACTCGCGTTAGCGCAGCGTTCCGGCGCACAGGCCGGATCCTAAACATGAGCAGTGCCCACGATGAGTGCCTCTTTCTTGACAGAGAGAGGCACAATCAGCGGCGTCGAGTGTGCTGGTCCCAGTCCTTGAGAAGACTTTCAATTTCTGGCTGGCCGCGGGTTGGATTTGTCCTGCGCTTACCCCTTCGTCGCGCCACCGGTTAAGCCGACGACATAGTAGCGCTGCAAGAGCAGAAAGATCACAACGCACGACGCACGATATTCAGCATCACGCGGTAGAGCATGGTGAACGGCGTGCAGCCATCCAGCAGCGCCGCTTCTTCGATCTCGCGCGGTACCGTGTCGAATGAATTGCGCATGATGAACACGCCGAACGGCAGTTGGAAGGTGATGTACACCAACGCCAGCCCGAACAGCGTATTTTGCAGTTTCAGCCCGGTCAGAATCAGAAACAGCGGGATCAGAATTGACTGAAATGGGATCATCAGCGTCATCAGAATCAGCACGAACATAAGGTTCTTGGCCGGGAAGCGGAAGCGCGAGAAACCATAGCCCGCCAAGGTACTCAGAATTGTCGAGCCGATCACCGTCATGATCGCCGTGCCGACACTGTTGCCGACGTAGTTCCACACTCCACGCCCGTAATCGTTCAGCTTGATGTAATTGCCGAAGTCGATACGTGACGGCAGGAAGGTCGGCGGCGCGGCGGACGCTTCCGACGGCGGCTTGACCGAGCTGATCGCCGTCCACACGATGGGGAACAGGAACAGAAGCGCCAAAATGATGCAGACCGCGTAAATCACCCCACGCCAGAAGCTGAACTTTGGCCGCTGGGTGGTGGGATTAGTTTGCGCTACCGTAGCCATGCGGCCTCCTTAGTACGATGTTTCATCGCGCAGCAGCCGGAGCTGAATGACGCTGAGGATCACCAACACCACGAGCAGCACAATCGACATAGACGCCCCGTAGCCGAGCTTGAAGTTAGTGAAGGAGTTCTTGTAAATCCAGTACACGACCGAAATCGTCGTATTTTGCGGGCCGCCCGCCGTCATGATGAAGAACTGATCGAAGCCAAGGTACGAACCGATCACCGACAGAATCAGCGCCAACGCGAACGTGCGCCGCAGCAGCGGCATCGTGATAAAGCGCAGCCGTCCGAAGTAGCTCGCGCCGTCGACGCGCGCCGCCTCGTAGAGTTCCAACGGGATCGCCTGCATCCCGGTCAGCAGCAAAATCATGGTGAAGCCCACGGTCTTCCATACCACCGACATGATGATCGCCAGCATCGCGTAATTCGGGTCGGCGAGCCAGACAATCGGGCGGTCGATCAGCCCTAAACCCAGCAAAATCGCGTCGATGATGCCCACCCGGTCATGCAACAGCCATACCCACAGCAAACTGCTCGTCCCCAAACCGATGACGACGGGCAGGAAGTAGATGGTACGGAAGATCCCCACACCGTGCAGCGGCAGATTGACGAGCAGCGCCAGCACAAAGGCGAGGATGAAGATCACAGGCGTGACCAACAGGGTGTAGCGCGTGGTGAACCACAGGCTGTTCCAGAACTGGCGGTCATTTGCCAGCGTCACATAGTTATCGAAACCGATGAATTCCGACTGACCGAGCAGCGGCCAATCGTGCAGCGACATATACACGGTCATGATCAATGGGATGATGAAAAACACAACCGTGAAGGCCACCGCGGGCAGCACGAACAACAAGCCGATGCCGCGCTGACCAATTGCCCCGCCGGTAGACTCCGTGCGGCGCGCTTTTACACTCGACTTTACAACGCTCACTGAGATCTACCTCGCCTTCTGTAGCATGCTGGTACTGCTCCCCAACGACCGCCTGCCGACCATCGGCAGGCGGTCATATGGCCTAATTCAGAGTTATTCTATTCGCTCGCGAGAATATCGGTGAAGCCTTGCTGCGCGGTCGCGACCGCACCGTCAATATCGCCCTGGAAGATGGCCGTCTGGATCATGGACAGCCACGGGCCGTTCGCATCATTGAACAACTGGTTGTACACGAAGCTGTACGGCGTCTTGCCGAGATTCATCGCTTCGGCGTTGGTGATCAGACGCGGGTCCTGCTGCGAATATTCGTTGTCGATCAGGTCGGCGCGCAGAGGCAGTTGACCACGAGCGGCGAACATCTCAAGCTGGATTTCTTCCGAGAGCACCCACTGGATGAATTCGAAGGCTTCCGCCGCGTGCTGCGAGCTCGACGTAATCGCAATCGAGTCCCCGCCCGCGAACGACGACGTGCCGCCATCCTGACCGGGCAGGAACGTCAGGCCGAAGTCAATTTCCGGGTGATCGTTCTTCAGCACGGAGATGGAGAACGCGCCGGAGCCCGCCATACCGATCTTGCCAGTCAGGAACGCATTGAGGAAGTCTGTGCCCGTGTCAGCCTGCGCGCTCGGCGGGATCAGGCCTTCATTCCACATCCGCTGGTAGAATTCCAGCGCCGCGCGCACTTCCGGCGAATCGACCGTCGCGCTCAGGCCGTCTTCCGACAGGACATCGCCCCCGCTTGCCCAAATCAACGGCAGATACGTGAAGGCATTGCAGCCCGCGCACGCGCCGCTGAAGTAGTAGCCGTAGATGTCATCGCCCAACGCGGTGATCGCGACGGCGGCATCGTAAATTTCCTGCCACGTGGTCGGCGGCGCTTCGGGATCGAGGCCGGCCTGTTCGAACAAGCCCTTGTTGTACAGCAGCACAGAGCCTTCCGCGGCGAACGGCACCGCATAGCGACCGCCATCATATTCCCCGAGGTGGATGTGCGACGGGCTTAACTGGTCGGCATAGGGCAGGCTGTCGATAAAGTCGCCGATTTCGGTCAGGTTGCCCGCGCGGGCGAACGCCGGGACGTAGATCAGGTCGATGGGCAGCAGGTCCGGCGCTTCGCCACCCGCCGAGGCCACACCAACGCGCGTCACGAAGTCCGCCGCCGGGATGATCGTCAGTTCGATCTGGTTGGCATGGCTGCCGTTCCACATATCGACCAGCTCACGTAAGAAATCTTGGTTGCTGTCACGCGACCACATGGTGAGCGTGACACCGTCTTGTGCCGCCAGCGGCGCAATGCTGATCGCCAGCAGCGCCAACAGCACGACTACTAAGAGAGATCTGCGTTTCATTATGACTAACTCCTATTGTCAAAACCCATATTCTTCAGTCAACGGCGGTGTAACCCGCCGGCATGACTCACTCTAGATTTCGAGCGCCGCCTTGCATGCAGCGATGACGTCGTCGGCATACTTGCTCAGGCTGTCGTCGACGATGCCGACCGATGGAATGTGCCCGACGGTCACTTTGCCTGCGTGCTTATACGTGAAGCCACGTTCATGCACGCCCGTGCTGACCGCTCCCGGCGCGCCTTCTGCCAGATGCCCGAGCGCCCGCCCGTACTTCGCCAGAAGCTGCGGGAACTTGTAGCTCCGGTCAACGCCGAGCCAGCTCTGATTTACGGGGAGCACCGCCAACAATGCGTCATACCAGCCCTCACCCGCGACCAGCACATCGGGATGACGCTGATGCAGTTCGCCGACCAGTTGGCGGTAACCCTCGTACAGGTTGTGCCGCGGATCGTTGAACCAGCACGCCGATGTATCGAGGAATACGCCGCTCACGCCGTATTTCTGTACGATACCGCTCACTTGCTCCAGCAAATGCTGCCGGAAAACGGGTTCGCCGGGATTGAGAAACACCTGATCATCTTCACCGGAGCGATCCGTATCCCAATCCGGGCAGTTGACCAACGTGAGGTAGCTGCTCGTGCGGCTGCGGAACGCCGACCGTTCGTAATCGGGATACACCTGAATATTCGCGCCGTGCATGCCGAACATCGGCATCAGCCGTACGCCGAGGCTGTTCGCCGTCTCGACCAAACGGCGGAAGCCCGCCTCACCACCCAGCGCTGCCCCCGGCTGATAATGCGGGTAGGCAAAGTAGTAGCGGCCCTCGAAGCCGGGCACATAGGCGAGGATATGCTTGCCGGGCACATGCTGCGTGACCGTCTTGAGCGTCTCCGCCATCTGATCAAACGTGTTGAAGACGTAGCCCGTCCAGTGTTGACCGTGCAGATTCAGCACCAGCTTGATGTCGCGCATCCACCCCGGCACATCCGACCGCGTTTCCCACGACTGCAAATCATACGCCCCCTCCAAAAACGCGAGGTGCGCCGCGAAATCATCTTCGACCTCGGCGAGGCTGTTGGTCACGCGCAGCCGCAGCTCGCAGGTGCTGATCGTATTGCCCCAACGAATCGCGTCTTCTTCGAAGATCACTTCGACGACGGGTTTGCTGTCGGCATATGGCGGCAGATGCGTATACAGCCGTTTGGCGCGCACTTCCGCGTCGCGCAGGCTGACGCATACCAGTGGCGAACCATCGATTTCGCCCGCGCACGCCCACGGCGTCAGCCATTCGCGCCACGGATAGTTCCACTTGACCGGAGCGGTCAACGTGGGAACGGCCGTGCGCCCGGCTGTGCTCGTCGGCTGCCACCAGCCCTGCGCAATTGCGGATTCGGGCAAGCCCCACAGCATCAGCTTGACGACCTTGATCGGCTCGGCATGCTGCGCCTGAATGCGCCACACGGTCGCGCCCGCATCCTCGCTGATCTGTACGCTGACGCTGCCGGGAGATCGCTGCTGCTGCCCGGCCCAGCTCAAGCCCGCGGCCTCGAGCCGCCGACCATCGGCGCTGACCGTCACTTGTGCCGAATCGAGCTGATACAGGTTGCTCACTGTGAAGATCTGCACGCCCCAGCGCACGCCCGGCAGACCGGGCACATCATACAGAGGATCGCGCGGGTCAAAACTTAAATCGTAGATTTCCAAGACCATTTACTCCATAAGGTTTAATAGGTAAAGCGCTCACTAACGTCCGCTCTAGGTCATGGTTGCCCCGCAGGATTGTCGCAGTACCAACGGACACGTCACCCGATGCAGTTCGGCGCTTTCCGTGCCTTCACTGATCGCCTTGAGCAGCAGATTACCGGCCAACCGCCCCATCTCCACCAGCGGCAGCGCGACCGTCGTCAAAGGCGGCCGTTGATGCGCGGCAAAGTTGCGGTTGTCAAAACCGATCAGGGCGACATCCTGCGGCACGCGAATACGCAGTTCGTGCAGCGCGCTTAACGCGCCGACGGCGATGCTGTCGCTCATACAGAACAGCGCATCCGGCGGATTAGGCAGCCTCATGAGCTCGTGTGCCAACTCATAGCCGCTCGTTTCGTACCACTTCCCGACCCGCACCAGCGCATGGTCGAAAACCACGCCCGCGTCATGCAGCGCTTGCTGCACCCCGGCGAGCCGCTTTTGCGTCGCTTCGTAATGCGTCGGCCCATTGATGACGCCGATCCGCCGCCGTCCTAATGACAGCAGATGCTGCGTTCCGGTCACCGCACCGCCAAAATCGTCAGGTATAACACAGGGGACGGGCAGGTCGTAGGTGTACTGGTAGAGGTACACGACCGGGAGATCGCCGAGCGCCAGCGCCGGAGCACCCCGCTGCCGAACGCGATAGCCGCTCAACACAATGATGCCATCCACTTTTTTGTCAAGCAGCACCTCGAGATGGGCGCGCTCGCGCGTCATGTCACCATAGCTGTTGCTGAGAATCACACTGAAGCTTTGCTCGCTCGCGACTTCTTCGACGCCGCGCATCATCGACATGGTAAATACGCCTTCGAGGTCGTCGGTGATCAGACCGAGCGTCGAGGTGCGGCTCATCTTTAAGCTGCGGGCGATGCGATTGGGGCGAAAATTCAGTTTTTGAGCCGCTGCTAATACACGCGCGCGGGTTTCTTCACTCACGTAGGGCGTGTTGTTCATGACCTTAGACACCGTCGCCGGGGAGACTCCGGCCAACTGCGCGACGTCATGGATCGTTACGGCTGCGGAAGAATTGCGTTTCATCACACACTATTCGGAAAACGATTTACTACGAGTTTAGGCAGGTGATTTCGCCTTGTCAAGTCACTTTAGCCAATTTGCCTAAAAATCGTTTTCCGAAAACTAATCAGCGCGTAGAGCGCGAAAACCATGTCCGCACGGGAAAGTGAGGCGACGCGGCGATGGTCGTGGCTGAGACCGTTCCAAAATCCCGCCGTTCGATCCCGTTGCGAGATGGTCTCGCATCCAAACCTCCTATGTCCTCTCACGCCACACGTGAAAATGCCCTTATGACCAACTCGTTCTAAAACAACAGAAATACCGTGTATTCAGCCTTATTGTGTCAATCGCCTGTCGAAATTAGTACCGATTCCGTTTTGCTATACCCAGAAAACAAGGACGCACACGGAGTCTGAAATCACTCATTACATCTCACCAAAATGCCTCTGAACATTTCTGTGCGTCGATCTAATGTAACTTTTCAGAACTTGGCATACAATTGCACCTAGGTCAAAGTCTCTTTTGTGCAACCCTATTTCGCCCTTAGTCGGCAAGCCACCAAAAAGGAGCTATTACGAATGTTACGGATGTTTCTTCGCAAAAAGCAACGTGCTGCGCTTGTGGTAAGTACCCTGCTCATTCTCGTGCTAACCATGCCCACGTTCGCCCAAGGCACAACCATCACCTTTTTGACTCCCCCGTGGGGCGTCCCGCCCGATGAAGCGGCCCTGACCGCCTTCGAAGAAGCGTCGGGGATCACTGTCGAAATTCAGTCGGTGCAAAGCGCGGATCTATTCAGCCGCGTGCAGGTGGCGGCGGCCTCGGGCCAAGCGGCGGCGGATGTGATTTTCCTGACTGAAGAAGCCCCCTCGAACATTGTGGCGACCGGGAACATGCTGGCGCTCAACGATTTGATTGCTGCCACAGCGGATCTCGATCTTACTGATTTCAATAAGGTCGATTTCTGGACGCAGGATGGCCAGACCTACGGCATTCCGACTTACCTGCAGCTCGTGATGATGGACTACAACACCGCGCGCTTGGCGGAAGCGGGCTTTGATGCCGCCCCGACTACCTGGGCAGAGCTCAGCGACATGGCGCGGGCGCTCAAGGAGCAAGGCGTCGACGAATATCCGATCGCACTGGGCGCTATCGACTGGTCGTGGTATCTCATCGCGCTGTCGATGGGCGATCCGATGTTCGATGCGGACCTGAACCCGGTGTTCGCGGACGAGGGTTCTAAGGCGCGCGAAGCGATGAATCTGCTGCTCAGCTACTTCTCAGACGAACTGATCAGCCCGGAAATCCTCGCCGGTTCGATCAACCAGCACAGCCTGTTCTGGAGCGGCGTCGGCACGTTCCATCAAGGTTGGCAAGGGTCAGTGGCGGTTGGCAATAACCCGGATACGTCGCAGCAAGCGCCGAACGTCGCTTATCTGCCGCTGCCGGAAGTCGGCAATACGTGGAGCTTCCCCGCGGCCATTGGCATCAGCGCCAATTCTGCCAATGCTGAAGCCGCCTGGGAATTCATTCAGTGGTATGTTGCGCCGGAACAGCAGGAGGCGATTTACAACGCGTTCGGTCTGTACCCGTCGCGGACTTCGGTCGGTGCCGCGCTCAATGAGACGGGCGTGATCGCCGGGTACGACGCGATTCTCGCGCAGAGCGACCGCATCAATGAACTGCCGCGCTACACCCTGTGGTGGGGACCGTTTACGCAGTCGGTCAGCGAGACGATTTTGCAGGCCGCCCAGACCGGGATGAGCGGCGACGAGGTGATCGACGCCCTCGCCGAAAGCTGGAACGATCTGCGGTCTGAATACGAATAAACCAAGAATAGTTACTGCTGGAGGGGTGGCGGCGCTGCCCCTCCAGCCTTGTTTATAGCCGGGATAAATTGCCTATGCGCAGTCGTTGGTTAAGCCCTGACCGCTTTTTTCTGGTCGTAATCCTCGTCCCCTTGCTGCTGCTGGTGGCCGCGCTGATTTACTACCCCGCCGTGAGCACGTTTCAAACCAGCCTGACGAATCAGAACCTGCGCATTAACCGCCCCATAGAACAGATCGGTCTGGAAAACTACAGCCGCCTCCTCGGCGATGACGAATTCTGGGAAGTCCTCGGGCGCAGTTTGCTCGTGGTCGCGCTCATCTTACCGATGGAAACGATCATCGCGTTTGCGGCGGCGCTGCTGCTCAATGAGAAATTTCCGGGACGTGGGTTGGTCCGTTCACTGGCGATTATTCCGTGGATGGTGCCGCCTGTTGTCAATGGCTTTTTGTGGGGCTGGCTGCTCAACGGGGAGTACGGCGCCTTCAATGGTCTGTTGTATCAACTTGGCCTCATTCAGGATTATCAGTACTGGCTGCGTGAACCCTCGACCCAAATCATCTGGGTGGCGATTGTTCATACCTGGACCCGCTTCGCCTTCCCGATGATCGTACTGCTGGCGGGCTTGCAGGGCATTCCCCCAGATCTCTATGATGCCGCCAAAGTCGATGGCGCGGGCGGCTTGCAGCGCATGGTGCGCATCACTATTCCTATGCTGTTGCCCTCGCTGGCCGTCTCGCTCGTCGTCGAATTCATATCGGCGTTTCAGATTTTCGACGTCGTGTGGACGCTGACCGCAGGCGGATCGGCGGGCGGTGCCATCAATCCCTTCACCAAGACCCTGATGATCTATAACTACGAACTGGTCTTCCGCGATCTACGCATCGGTTTAGGGGCAGCCCTGTCTTACCTCATTTTGCTGATGTCCCTTGGTGTCGGCTTCTTCTTTATCCGGCGGCTGTATAATCAGGGCGTGAAATCCCGATGAGCGATCTATCCCTCGTTGGCAAGTCAATGTCCGCGCGCATAAGCGCTTCACCATCCGCGAAACGCCAGCGTGAACTGCTGCGCCTCGCATTTTTGTACCTGTGCAGCGCCGTGCTGTTATTCTGGGCGCTCGCGCCAATTTACTGGGTGTTCGTTTCCAGCATTTCGACGCGCACCGAACTCTACGCCCGCCCGTACAAGATCTGGTTCCCCAGCCAGCCGACGTTTGAGCATTATGTTGAGCTGTTCACGTCGGGAGCGCAGTTTCGGGACGGCGGTTACTCGCCCACTGCCGGCTTGATCGGTGCGGGCATGCGTAACAGCCTGGTGACAAGCGTGATCTCGGGAGCCATTGTGACCATTTTGGGCACGGGGGCGGGCTATGTCTTCGCCCGTGTTACCTTCCGCCTGAAGGGCTTAGCCTTCTTTTTTATCATGCTGCTCATGCCGCTGCCGATCTGGGTGTCGCTGATTGCGCTGTTCTTCATCATGTCGCAAGCCGGGTTGATCGACACGCTGACGGGGCAAATCCTGATATTCACCACGCTGCTGCTGCCGCTCGGCATCTGGCTCATGTCTACCTTCGTCCGCGATATTCCGTCCGAAATCGAGGATGCGGCGCTGGTCGATGGCGCGAACCGTTGGCAGATGCTGTTTCGCATCATCATGCCGCTGGCCCGGCCCGGCATGGTCGCCGTCTTTCTCGTCAGCCTGCTCTCAGCGTGGAACAATTTTCTGATCCCGCTGATTTTCACGCGTACCCCCGCGTCGCAGCCGCTCACCGTCGTGCTGACGCTGTTCATCGGGCAGTATGAAGTCGCCTGGGAGTCAA
Organism: Candidatus Flexifilum breve; assembly: GCA_016717205.1. Taxonomy (GTDB): domain Bacteria; phylum Chloroflexota; class Anaerolineae; order Aggregatilineales; family Phototrophicaceae; genus Flexifilum; species Flexifilum breve. The sequence continues at coordinate 523,954 of JADKGC010000001.1, read as the reverse complement.
TGGCCGCTGCCGCCGTGATGACGATGCTACCGCCTTTCCTGTTGGCGCTGTTCTTTCAACGCTATCTCGTGCGCGGCTTGACGCTAGGCGCAGTAAAGTGAGAGGTCTACCACGCCACTTATTCCGGAAACCCCCGAAGCGCTTACCGCCTTCATCGCCGGTATGACGCTGGAAGAGAAAATCGGGCAGATGTTTCTGCTCGCGTTCTCCGGCGACCGCCTCGACGAAGCGCGTGTTTTGATGGAAGAATATGGCGTCGGCGGGTCGTACATCAGCAATGACAATATCCCGACGCCGGAAGCGGCCGCCGCGATGACGCAGCAGTTACAGGGGTTCGCGGCGCGCACCCGTCTGGGTCTGCCCCTGCTGCTCGGCGTCGATCAGGAAGGCGTGTGGGGCGTAATGATGTCCCGGAGCTGCACCGGGCCGGGCAACCTCGCGCTGGGGGCAGCCAATGACGCGGAGACAACCTACGCTATGTACCGCGTGCTCGGGCAGGAACTCGCAGCGGTAGGGCTCAACGTGTTATTCGCCCCCGCCGCGGACTGCAACAGCAACCCGCACAACTCGATCATCGGCATGCGCTCGTTTGGCGAACGTCCGTCGCTGGTGGGCCGCATGACGACCGCCGCCGTGCGCGGTGCGCAAGCGGGTGGCGTGATCGCGACCGTTAAGCACTTCCCCGGTCATGGCGACACGCGGCTGGACAGTCATCGCGGCCTTCCGACCGTGAACCGATCGCTCGTCGAACTCCACGAACTCGATCTGCGTCCCTTCCGTGAAGGCATTGCCGCGGGTGCGGAGATCGTCATGACCGCGCATATCATTTTCCCCGCGCTCGATTCGGATAATCCGGCCACGCTCTCTGCGCGTATTCTGCAAGATTTGCTACGCGCTGAACTCGGATTTGACGGCGTCATTTTTGTCCGACAGCATGAATATGCGCTCGATGAAGCGCAACTATACCCCCGCCGATGCGGCGATCCGTGCCTTCAACGCCGGGGTCGATATGCTCATGCTGGCCGAAGAACACTATGAACATGATTCGGTGAACTATCTCCGCCAGCAGACCGACCTGATTCAGGCGGTGATCACGTCTGTTCGCGAGGGAAGCTTGCCTATCGCCCGCGTTGATGACGCTGTCGCACACATTTTGCGCCTCAAACGCAAATTGGTCAACGCGCAGCAGGCAGCGCAGCAGGTGTTGCACCCCGACCTCGTTGGATCAGCGGCAAATGTCGACGTTGAGCTGGCGGCGGCCCGGCGCGCAGTCGCGTTCTTGCGCGGTGGCGCTCAGTTCCAGCCGCTCCACGCCGACCAGCCGCAAGTGCTGGTCAATGCGACGCACGCCCGCGCCTACGTGGGCTTTGACCAGACGCGTGGCATCGGGCCGAATCAGAGCACCCCGGCGTATGAGTACTTTGCCGCCGCCTTCAAAGAACAGGCACGTCAGGTGACCGAGTACTCCGCCGAACAAGTTCTGAATGGTACGGTGACGATCCCGGACTGCAGTCAGGTGGTTGTCGTCACGGAGAATTATCCACTGCCGGGCATGGATTTCGATCAGTCGACTCAGCCACAGGTGATTGAGCGCTTGATCGCGCAAGTGGGCGCGGATCGTGTGATTGTGGTGGGTTTGCGGGATCCCTATGAGCTGGAACGGTTCGCAGCGGTACGCCACTATTTGTGCGCGTTCAGTTTTCGACCGTGCGCGGCGCGGGCGGCGGCCGAAGCCCTGTTCGGTCGGTACGCTTTGGTTGGCTCTAGTCCGGTCAGCGTGCCGGAGACCGAAGTCCACGCGCAAACCTGATGCTGAGAGACCTGCGGGAAGGGGTGTCGGAAGACACCCCTCACGAACGCTGTTACTGAGCCCACGTCCACTGCGGAACGCTGGCGAACAACTGAGTCAGCGAGCTGACTTCGGGGACATTCAGCGACGCGCTGTAGGTGATCAGGTTGTCGAGGCGAGCAAGATGCGCCCACACCGCGTTCTCTTCGACGATTTCTGCCGCGCGCCAGTACAACTGCTGACGAGCCGCCGCATCAAATTCCGTGGGGGCGTTGGCGATAATCTCTTCGAACTCGTCTGTGCTATCCCAGTGCGCAAAATTGAGCGCTTCGCCGCGGCCAAAGTTCGTCTGAAGTTCGCCCTGTGGAATCTGCTCAAACGCAAACCAGCCGCTGATCGCGATTTGGAAGTCACTGGTCCCAGTCAGATATTCCGAGAAGTAGGTATTGAAATCGCTCACGGCGATATTGGTTTCAATGCCCACATCGCGCAGATTCTGCTGGACGATCTGCACGGTGTTCGCGTAGAGCGGGCGGTCAAACGTGCCGAGTTCAACGCTGAACGGCGTGCCGTCATCCAGCCCAGCGACACCATGCGACTCGACAATACCGTCGCCGTCATCATCCGTCCAACCCGCTTCGGCGAGCAGCGCGCGCGCGCCATCGGGATCAAACGCGAAGCCTTGCAGGTTCGGGTTGTATTCGGGCAGGCTGGGGTGCACGATCTGCGTCACGGGGATGCCGAACCCGCCGCCAACCGCGGTGATGATCGAGCTGCGGTCAATCGCATGGTTGATCGCCTGACGGACGCGCACATCCTGGAAGAACGGCCAGTTCAGGTTGAACTGCAGCATGGTGAAGTTGACGCCGGGGAGCTGCAAGCGCGTCACCGTCGACTCATTTTCCAGCGTGACGAAATCATCGGGCAGGGTTTCCGGCACGATCTGCACACCACCGCTCAGCAGTTCGGTGATTTGTACGGACTGATCCGGGATGATGCGCCAGATGTAATTGGCGATCTGGGCGGGTTCGCCGAAATAGCCGTCATAGCGCTGGTAGATCAACGCTTCGTCGGTACGCCATTCCACCAAGCGATAGGGACCAGTACCAATCGGGGCGCGCGCCTGCGGGGCGTTCGGCAGTTCGGCCACCGGGATGCCTTCGAGCAGGTGCGCGGGCAGAATATAGCGCCCGCCCTGAATATCGAGGAAGAGAGCCGACGGTTCTTCGGTCGTCAGCGCAATTGTATGTTCGTCGATGACCTGAATGCCTTCGATGCTGTCGGCCGTGCCGTCATGGTAGGCCTGAGCGCCCTTCAGCGCCAGCGATGTCGGCGCGAGCGCGCCACCGTAATCAGCGGAGGCGGGGAAGGTGAAGGTGAACGCCACATCCTGCGCGGTGAACGGCGTCCCATCATGCCAGGTCACGTCCTGCCGCAGATTGAATGTCCACGTTAGTTGATCGTCGGATACCGTCCACGAGTCGGCCAATTCACCCACGTAACTGCCGTCAGCCGCCTGCGCGACCAGACTGTTGTACAACACCTGCATGGCAAAGCCAGCGGTCGAAGTAATGGCATAGTCGACGATGAGCGAATCCGGCTGACGCGAGAACGCCAGAATCACGGTGTCCGCGTCCGATTGCGCCGATACGCTCAAGGGGAGCAATACCAGCACGAGTAACAGGGCAAAAGTGACAATTCGTTTCATGCTATCCTCTCTAAAGATAATTACCCAGTTCCTGCTGAAATCGGGTGGTTAGCCCGAGGTTCCCGGTTATGACTCACGCCGCAGCCTCCGCCAGCGAATAGGAACAGCCTCGGCCCTACTATCAGGTTTTCGTAGGGTCAAGGTTGCCCTTGCTCCCAATGTGAAGAGGTGTTCGCTGTGGGCTTAAACGGGTATGGCGATTTCGCGTGGACACCGCGTGAGCAGTTGATAGCCATCGGCGGTGACGACGACATCATCTTCCAGCTTCATATTGCCCGCGCCGGCCACATAAATCCCCGGCTCAATACAGATGGTATTCCCCGGTTCCAGAGGCGCGGGCTCTGTATCCAGACTCGGATACTCAAACGAGGTCGCCAGGCCGATGCCATGCCCGATGCGGTGAGCCAGCGTGTAACCTGCCGCTTCGATGACCGCCACCGCCGCCCGATGCACGTCGATGCAGGGCACACCGGGTCGGATGCGTTCAAACGCGGCATCATAGGCGCGCAAAATCACATCCCACACGCGGAGCTGATCGGCATTCGGTTCGCCGAGGACGTAGGTGCGCGTCGCGTCGGCTTGATACCCCTGATAGCTCGCGCCAATGTCGATCATGACGGAATCGCCCACCTGCAGCGGGCGCTCAGTGGGCATGCGAATCGGGATGGGATGATCATTACCGCCGACCACCGTCCCGGCGAACGAAAGGTCAGCCCCCTGCCGCTGGATGTGATAGTTCAGGCGCGCGGCCACTTCAAACTCGGTTAAGCCGGGCTTGAGTTCCTCGCGGATGGCCTCAAAGGCCATGTCGGTGATGCGCGCCGCTTCGCCAAGCAGTTGAACCTCGAAGGCGCTCTTGCGCCAGCGCAGCTTGCCGACCGCCGTGCCGATATCGAGCAGTTCAGCAGTGGGAAACGCGGCTTTGATGGACTGATAGGTCGGGTAGGGTAAGCGGTGGAGTCCCACCACGCCAATGCGTTTGGCGTGCGGGGCGGCGGCATGCAGCAGATCGACCACTTTGGGCACGGGGTTAAACTGACCATACCAGTCGTCGAGGCCGGAAATTGCGCGCGCTTCGATCACCTGCCAGCTAAAGTTGAGGACACACGCCCACTGCTGGGCTCCTCCGGCAATGGCATAGGCATCACCCAGTACAGGGACAAAATTCGTCACATAGCGGAAGGGTTCGGCATGCCCCCACCCGCCGTAGATGAGCACAAGATCACACCCGCCCCCTTGCGCCACCTGCCAGATCGCATGCCGACGCTCACCGAGTTCACGATACCAATCCTGTGTGGTGATCACACTGCCCCCTTAACCGGGTGACTACCGCAACTACTGGATAATCTGCCTAAAGAGCTTTGGAAAATCGCTGGCGTATTTTTATGATACAATCTGATGTATACAAGTAGTATATTTCAAAGCACACAAGGTTCGCAATAGTCCAAAGTGCATTAGATTGTGGGCGAGAATTCAAACTATTTTTCACAAATGAGAGGTTTTTGATGGACCTAAGTGTGATGATGCACGCCTCACCGTATCATCGGTGGCTCGGTGTAGAACTCACCCGACAGGAGTCAGACGAAATCGAAATTCGCCTCCCGTACCGTCCGGAATTTTCCGGCAGTGATGAGGCGACCAATATTCATGGCGGCATCATTGCGACGTTGGCCGATATCACGGCCTGCTTCGCGATCATCAATAAGACGGGCAGCGACGCCCCAAACATCGACCTCCACCTCGATTACCTGCGCATGGCGCCGGATCGGAGCGATCTGATCGCGGTCGGGCGCGCCGCGAAAGTCGGGCGCACCATCGGCGTCGCCGATGTCGAAATCCGCACGCCGGAGGGGCGGCTGGTCGCGATTGCCCGCTCCAAAGTCACCACGACCACGCCCGGACGAGATACCCTGACGAAATCAGAGAGGAGCTAATATGCGCGCAGTCGTAATCCATGAGCACGGTGGACGGGACAAACTACTGCTCGAACAGGTGCCGACGCCGGAGGCGGGCGCGGGCCAGATCCTCGTCCGCGTGAAAGCGTGCGGACTGAATTACCTTGACATCTTCGTCCGGCGCGGCATGCCGGGACTCCCGATTGAACTGCCGCGCATCACGGGCGGTGACATTGCCGGCGTGATTGAAGCGGTCGGCGCGGGCGTGACGAGCGTATCCGTCGGTCAGCGCGTGCTGCTCGACCCGGCGGTCGTACTGCCAGATGGCGAAATCGGCGCGCTGGGCGAAAACACGACGGGCGGCCTCGCCGAATACATCGTCGTTCCCGCGGAAAACGCGATTCTCCTCCCCGATGATGTCACCTTTGAGCAGGCCGCGGCCCTGCCGATCGCCTATGGGACGGCGTGGCGCATGCTCATCACACGTGGTCAGGTGCAGCCCGGCGAAAGCGTCTTCATTCTCGGCGCAAGCGGCGGCGTGGGCACGGGCGCGGTGCAGATCGCCAAGATGCGCGGCTGCATCGTCTACGCGGCGGCCAGCAGTGCCGACAAGCTCGAACGCCTCAAAGAGCTCGGCGCGGATGTGCTCGTCAATTACGCCGAACAGCCGGAGTTCCACCGCTTCATCAAGGGGCATACGCACGGGGAAGGCGTGGATGTCGTCGTGAACTACACGGGCGGCGACACGTGGGTGAAGAGTCTCAAATGCGTCAAATTGGGCGGACGCCTGCTCACCTGTGGCGCGACCGCGGGCTACGACCCCAAACCGATATTCGCTACATCTGGCGCAAAGAAATGGATATTCGCGGCTCCGACGGTTGGCAGCGTCAGGATTTGATCGACCTGCTGGAGGCCGTCCGCAGCGGCCAGATCAATCCCGTCATCGACCGCGTGCTGCCGCTCGAAGAAACAGCCGAGGGGCATCGCCTCCTCGAAGATCGGGAAGTCTTTGGCAAAGTCATCATCGTCCCCTGAGAGGAACTATGCGCAGTAATTTTGGAGAGATCTTCTGGCGGTCTGTCTGCCTCTACCCGGATAAAGTCGCCATCGAGCAAGGTGATCTCAGCTTAACCTATGCCCAACTGGAAGACCGCACGCAGCGCTTCGCCCGCGTACTGGCAAACCTCGGCGTGCGCAAAGGCGACAAAGTGCTGCTGCTGCTGCCCAACGACTATCGCTTCGCGGAAATCCTGTTCGGGACGCTGCGGACGGGGGCAGTCGCCGTTCCAGCGAACATCAAGCTGGGGCTCGACGCGCTGAGTTACATTGCCGACCACAGCGAGTCCACGGTCTTGATCGGGCACGCCGATCTGCTCGACAAAGTCGCCGGTATCCGGGAGCGCGTCCCCGCCATCCAGCACACCATCCTGCTCGATGCAGTCCTGCCCGGCACGCTCGATTACGATATCGAGCTGGCCAACGCCGCGCCCGGTTTTGTGACCGTACCCGTCGAACTGAGCGACCTCGCGCTAATCATGTATACGTCCGGCTCAACCGGACGCCCCAAGGGCTGCCTGCTCACCCACGAGAGCAAATGGTTCAACGTGCGCTCGAATTCCAAAGCCTACCAGCACGACGAAACCGAAAAGGCGCTCATCACCGGGCCGCTCTACCATGCGAATGCGCTGTGGGGCAGCATGCTGCCCATGCTCTACACAGGGGGTGCGATGACGATTCTCTCCGGCTTTGACGCTGTCGCGGTGATTGAAGCCATTGACCGCTACAAAACCACATTCATGTCGGGCACGCCGTCCATGTTCACGCTGATGCTGGCGCAGCGCGAGGCGCTCGCCCGCGCGGATGTCTCCTCGATCAACCTGCTGATGTGCGGTTCGGCGCCTGTCCCCGAAGAACTGATGAACGCGCTCAAACGCCAGTTCAACTGTGAAGTCTGCGAAACCTACGGGCTAACGGAAGCGGGGGCGAACGTGCTCACGCCGCGCTGGGGGATCAAGAAATTTGGCAGTACTGGGCTGCCCGCGCCGGGCTTTGAAATTCGCATCGTCAAGCTGGACGACGAGACGCAGGAATGCGCACCGTTCGAAGTGGGCGAGTTGTGGAGCCGCAGCCCCTGCAACACTATCGGCTACTACAAGCAGCCCGACGTAACCGCCGAACGCATCACCCCGGACGGGTGGCTGCGTACCGGCGACCTGATGATGCGCGACGAACAGGGCTACATCTACTTTCGGGGGCGGCGCGATGACATGATCAACATCGGCGGCGAAAACGTCTACCCGAAAGAGGTCGAAACCATTCTGCTCACCCACCCGGCCGTCGCCGATGTCGCCGTGGTCGCCGCGAAACACGCCGTGAAAGGCCAGGCGCCCGTGGCGTGGGTCGTACTGCATCAGGGCACGAGCGCCACCGAAGACGAACTGCGCCAGTTCACGCTGGCGCACGGCCCGGCCTATGCGCATCCGCGCCGCGTCTTCTTCATCGACGTGCTGCCCGTGGGCGGCACGAACAAGATTGACCGCAAGTGGCTGACCGAAGAAGCCGCGCGGCGCATTCCCGAAGGTTTGGGCGGTTAGGCTGTTCGCAGAGAGGGAACGTATGCTGCATGGAATTGATCATATCGCGGTGGTCGTGCCAGACCTGAACACGGCAATCGCCAATTACACGACGCTCGGGTTCACGGTCGTGCCGGGCGGACGGCACCCCATTGGCTCACACAATGCGCTGATCGCCTTCGAAGACGGTTCGTATATCGAATTGCTGGCGTTTTTCGAACCGAATCCTGGTCACCGCTGGTATCAGGTGCTGCAGCAGGGCGGCGGGTTGGTTGATTACTGCATGGTCACGGACAATCTCGCCGCCGATCTCGCCGCGTTTCGGGCGCACGGCCTGCCCCTCGCCGATCCTGCTCCGTTGAGCCGGACGCGTCCGGATGGCTACAAGCTCGACTGGGTGATGGGCTTCAGCGAACAGGAAGATCAGCAGGGCATCCTACCCTTTCTGATTGAAGACCTGACGCCGCGCGGCGAACGTGTCCCTAAACAAACTGAGCATGCTAACGGCGTCACGGGCATTCAATCCATCACCGTGATCGGCCCGGATGCGATCTTTCAACCGCTGACTAAGCTGTTTGAGTCGGTTGTGACCTTCGCGAGTCCCGAACTCAACACCTCCGGGTATCAGGCCACGAGCGGCGCGCACACGTTCAATTTTCTGCTGCCCCCGGCAGCGGGGGCTATCGCCGACTGGGTGCGCCAGCGTGGCTCCGGCATTTATTCGGCTGAATTGACGACCACCCGGCGCGCTCTGCGCGGCGACCTAAATCTTCACCTGGCTCTGAACGGACGCTTTCGACTGGAGGAATCGGCATGAACGAGACGCAAGTGCTTCTGACCAATGCCCGCGTGATCGACTGCACAGGTGCGCCACCCCGTTCCGGTCAAGCCGTGCTGCTCCGGGGGAAGAGAATCGCGGCGGTCGGCGCGGAAGCCGCTGTCCGGCGCGATTTACCACCGGAGACGCCCGTCATCGACCTCGCCGGAAAAACGCTGCTGCCCGGTTTCATCGACTGTCATGTGCATATCATGTGGAATCCCGATCCCACCGCCCCGCCGCAGCGGATGTCAAGCGTTCCGGTACGCGGGTTGGGCTACTGGAATAGCCGCGGCCTGCTGTACGCGCTCACGGCGTGCCGCCTGACCCTGGAGGCCGGTTTCACGACCATTCAGGACATGATGGCGCCGAATGATCAGATTTTTGCGCTGCGCGATGCGTTGGCGGCTGGGGAGTTCAGCGGGCCGCGCCTGCTCGCCTCCGGCATGTGCATCACGCATACGGGCGGTCACGGCACGGAAATGCTGAACGGGCAGGATGTCGCCTATATCGCCGATGGCCCCGACGAGGTCTTTAAGGCAGTGCGTCAACAGCTCAACGCCGGGGCCGATCTGATCAAGATCATGGGCGGCACGCGCCCCGCGCTCTCCGCACCCTACCGCGGACGCCCCGGTTACACGGTCGAAGAAATGCAGCCCGCCATTGAGGAAGCACATCGCGCCGGGGTGCGTGTCGCGGCGCATGCGCACTCGGATACGCAGGGGATCAAGAACTGTATTCAGGCGGGCGTCGATTCCGTCGAACACGGTTTCCCGCTCGACGAAGAAGGCGCAACCTGGATGATCGAACGGGGCACGTTCCTCGTGCCCACGCTGTCGGTCAACCCGGCGGCGCTCGAAGCGATCGCGCGCGGCATCTGGACGTATAAGGGGTCGGAAGCGCATGTGCAGCGCATGGCGGATATGGCGCCGAAGACGATTGAACTGGCGCACCGCCTCGGCGTGCAGATCGCGTTCGGCACGGATGCCGCGATGCCGCTGGTCATGCATGGGGGCAACGCCCGTGAGTTTGAACTACTGGTCGACTACGGGTTGACGCCAATGGAAGCGCTGCTCACTGCCACGCGCAATGCCGCCCAGAATTTGCACCTCGACGATCAACTCGGCACGATTGAAGCGGGCAAAATCGCGGATCTGGTGGTCGTGGACGGTGATCCGCTGGCGGATATCCGCCTACTGCAAAACCTCGACCGCATTAAGCTCGTCTTCAAGGATGGGCAAGCCGTTGTCAGCCGCCTCTAGGCGGATTGCTCGCTAGGGAAAGCGCTCCGAATGCAGAACTACCTCGTGCGTCGTCTCCTGCAAATGATCCCGGTCTTCATTGGGATCACCTTTATTTCGTTTGCCATCGTGCGGCTCTCGCCCGGCGACCCGGTCGCGACACTTTTTCCGCCCGAAGTGCTGGGGCGCATCGATCAGGAACTGCTGCGCGAACAGCTAGGCTTGAATGATCCGCTCCCGGTGCAGTACGTCAAGATGATGGTGAGCTTCTTCAACGGCAGCTTGAACTCGTTTCAGGAACGGCGTCCCACTTCGGACATTCTATTCGAACGCCTGCCGATTACGCTGTTGTTTGCGACTACCGCCGTCCTGCTGGCACTGCTCATTGGCTTGCCCGTCGCGGTGATCAGCGCGCTGCGTCCCAATTCGTGGCTGGATAACGTGTTCACCACGGCGGCGCTCGCCGGGATCTCGATACCATCATTCTGGATCGCCCTGGTGTTCATCCTCATCTTTACCGAGCAGCTGCGCTGGCTGCCCGCCAGTGGTATCCGCCCGATCACGGCGACGGGTTACAATCTGGTCGAGATGCTGCCCTACATGATCATGCCGTCGATAGTGCTCTCGCTCAGCCTGATTCCGTCGATTGTGCGCTACACCCGCTCGTCGATGCTGGAAGTCATGACGCAGGATTATGTGCGCACCGCCCGCAGCAAGGGGTTAGCGGAACAGGTGGTTGTGATCCGGCATGGGCTGCGCAATGCGCTGCTCCCGGTCGTCTCATTGATCGGTGCTATCTTCCCCGTGCTGCTCGGGGGGATGGTGCTGGTCGAATCGATCTTTGCGCTGCCGGGCTTAGGTCGGCTCGCGGTACGCGCCGCGCAAACCCGTGACTATCCGATGATTCTCACGCTCAACATGTTCTCAGCCGTGATGGTGCTGCTCTCCAATACGGTGACCGATCTCATCTATCAGGTTCTTGACCCACGCATCCGACTGAATTAGGCCATGACTGAGAACTCTAGCCCAACTTCTATCCACCCCTACGGGAAAGCGTTACCATCGCCGATCATCAAGGGCACACCGCAGCGCAACACGCCGCTGCGCCGCTTTCTACGCAACCCTCGGGCGGTCTTTGGCTTGATTCTACTGGTCGGCTTCGTGCTGATCGCCGTGTTCGCACCGGTCATTGCGCCCTTCGAACCTGATGAGCAGTTCGTCAACGACCGCTTGCTTCCGCCCAATTCCACCTATGTGATGGGCGTGGACGGGCTGGGGCGGGATGTCTTCAGCCGCGCGTTATATTCTGCGCAGATTTCCATTCCCATTGGTATTTTCGCCATGCTGGTTTCAATCCTCGTCGGCGTGACGATTGGGCTGCTCGCGGGCTATCTCGGCGGTTGGGTTGATGTGCTCCTCATGCGGCTCACCGATATGCTGCTTGCGTTTCCGGTCTTCTTCCTCCTGCTCACCGTCACCACCTTGTTCGGTCGCACCATTCCCGTGTTGATTCTGGTGCTGGGACTCACCTCATGGGGCGTCAACGCGCGCATTGTCCGTGGTCAGGTGCTGGCGCTGCGCGAGAAAGAATTCGTTGAGGCTGCCCGCTCACTCGGCGCGGGCAATTATGGTATTATTTGGAGGCATATCTTCCCGAATATCGTGCCGTTGATCATCGTCGACGCCACGCTGCGGATCGCGCTGGTGATCCTAATCGAGGGGGGATTGAGTTTTTTAGGCGTTGGTGTTCAGCCGCCGACGCCCAGTTGGGGCAGCATGGTCGCCGAAGGCGGGACGCTGCTCCGGCGAGCGTGGTGGGTGAGCGTCTTTCCCGGCGCTTTCCTGTTCCTGTGTACGATCTCTTTCAATCTGGTTGGGGATGGGCTGCGCGACGCGCTTGACCCCCGAATGAAGCAATAATGAGTTCGAAAAAAAACGAAGTCTATGTTGGGTTGCACAGAAGTATCATCAGCGGGGAGATCAAGCCCGCCGAGATCATTAACGAAGGCGAAATCGCTCAGCGCTTCGGCGTGAGCCGGACTCCGGTGCGCGAAGCGCTGCTCCATCTGGTTGCAGACGGTCTGCTCACGGCTCTGCCGCGCGCTGGCTACATGGTGACGCCCCTGACAATTCAGGATGTGCAGGAAGCCTTTCACCTGCGCGAGATACTGGAACTGGAGGCGGTGCGGTTGGCCGCCGCCCATATCACGGAAAAAGATCTCGAAATCCTCGAAAAGAACAAAATCGGCATACCGCCCGAATTGAATCCGCCCTACAACCGCCAATTTCATCTGGTCATCGCGCAGGCCTCCGGCAGCCGCCGTCTGGCGCGCCTGCTCAGCCAACTTCTGGATGAGATGGAACGCATCATCATCTACGATCCGTTCATCAGTCATCCGCCCAACTCAGACGAGCACCAGAAAATCATTGACGCGCTCCGGGTTGGCGATGCCGGAACCGCGCAGATCGCGATGCTGGGACATCTACGCGCTGTTCAGACCAGAGTACTTGAGCGTTTCAAGTGAGCCAGTGCTAACGGTTAGTTCTCAACCTGCTGGTCATCGGACTTTTTTAAGCCATACCTCTGCACCATTGCCGCAATCACTGGGGAGTCGTTGCCCGCCGTTTCCGGTGACGGTGCTCAATCGCACCGACCAAGGTTGGTCGGTTCACGTTCTGTAAGCACAGAAATTGTCCACTGAGAACGGGATACTGCGTCAAAACTCTGACTCTTTCAACCCGCGTTCAGGGCTGATGCCAGTCGTTTTAGCGCACGTCTGGCGCGCGAACGCTTACCAATCATCAGCAATAGCTCACATTTTTGCTGTTCTGATAGCGTGCAGAACCTGGTTTGCCTATACTTGAATGCACCCAATAGTGCGAGGCATCCCGATGGCAACGCTTGTAACACGCTACCTGCCGGCAGACCGTGTGCACGCTCTGGCCGCAGGCACCCCGCTGGAAACTACCGCGACGGGCTCGGCTTTGTTCGCGGATATTTCCGGCTTTACCCCGATCACGGAAAAACTTAGGCAGGCGTTGGGCGCACGGCGCGGCGCCGAGACGCTGGCGTCGCACCTTAATCGAGTCTACGACGCGCTCATCGCCGAGGTTGACCGCTTTGGCGGGTCGATCATCTCCTTCGCAGGCGATGCGATCACCTGCTGGTTTGCAGGCGATGACGCTGCCCTGCACGCTGCCGCCTGCGCCTTCGCGCTGCTGGAGGCAATGCAGACCGCAGCGGAGATCCCGCTGCCCAATGGCGAAACGGCGTTGCTTGGGCTCAAAGTCTCACTGGCGACCGGGACCACACGGCGCTTTGTCGTTGGCGCCCCCCACATTCAGCAGCTTGACGCGTTAGCAGGCGCGACCATCGCGCGGATGGCCTCCGGCGAGGGAGAAGCCGAACGCGGCGAGGTGGTCGCCGATGTGGCGACCGTCGAGGCGCTGAGCACAGCCGCCCGCGTGCGAGTGTGGCGTGATGCAGGCGGTGAGCGCTTCGCTGTGCTCGAACACAGTGAGGCATTCCCCGCGGTGCCGTCCGCGATGCCGTTCCCGACTTCATCTCTAGACGATGCGTTGGCTCGTTCCTGGCTGCTCCCGGCGGTCGCCGCACACTTTGAGGCAGGCCTAGGCGAATACCTGACCGAACTGCGCCCGGCGGTGGCCTTGTTCGTGCGCTTCACCGGCATTGACTATGACCACGATCCCGACGCCGAAGCCAGTCTTGATCGCTTCGTGCGGCTGGTGCAGCGCGTCGTGGTTCGTTCCGAAGGCAGCGTGCTGCAGCTCACCATTGGCGATAAGGGGAGCTATCTGTATGCAGCGTTCGGCGCGCCGTTTGCCCACGAGGACGACATCATCCGGGCGCTCGACGCAGCCCTCGAAATCCGCGCTGAGGCGGCGCAGCTAGGGTATCTCGACCCACTGCAAATCGGCATCAGCCAGGGAACGATGCGCACGGGCGCCTATGGGGGCGAGACACGCCGCACCTATGGTGTGTTAGGCGACGAGGTCAACCTGGCGGCTCGGCTGATGGCGCAGGCCGCGCCGGAGGAAATTCTGCTGAGTGAAACCGTCGCCGGGGCACGGCTGGCTGGTTTCGCGCTGGAAGCTCTCGCCGCAGTGCAGGTCAAGGGCAAGGCACGTCCGATTGGACTGTTCCGGCTGCTCGGGCGGCGCGAGGGGTCGTTTGAGGCGCGCTTCTATACCACCGCGCTGGTCGGTCGTGAGGACGAATTGGCAGTAGTTCAAGCGGCTTTCCAGCCGCTGTTTGCGGGACGGCACGCGGGAATCATCTACGTGAACGGTGAGCCGGGGATGGGTAAAAGCCGTCTGGCGTTTGAGACGCAGCGGCGTTTAACATCTGAAGCGCCGGTCACCTGGCTGACTGGACAAGCGGATCAGCTTAACCGTGCCCCACTCAGCGCCTTTCGCTACTTTCTGCGTCCCTACTTCGGCCAGCACCGTGAGGTGGATACTGCTCGTAACTTGGCTGCCTTCGAGACCGCTTTCGCCGGGCTGATGGCGCTCTCAGACGACCCCAACCGCGCCGACCTCCTGTTATATCGTTCGTATCTGGCGGGGGTCGTCGGGTTGGTCATTCCCGACTCCCCCTATGCAGCGGCGGATGAACGACTGCGCATTGACAACAGTCTCGCCGCGATCAAGGCCTGGGCGCGCGCAGAGAGCCAACGCCAGCCGCTGGTTCTGCATCTGGAAGATGCCCAATGGTTCGATCCGATTTCGCTCAGCGCTGTCCAGCAGTTAACTTACAACATGGCAAACGTGCCTGTCGCGCTGCTGCTGACCTGTCGTTATCAGGATGATGGCAGCCCGTATACCATTTCTGGCATCTACTCTGTACCCGTTCACACCGTAGACTTAGGCCGTCTGAACGCTGAGGGAGGGCGAGCGGTCGCCGAAGCGGTCCTCAGCAGCCCAGTCAGTGAGGCTTTGGCGCGTTTCTTGCACGAGCGGGCTGAGGGCAATCCCTTTTTCACCGAGCAGCTCACGCTCGACCTGAAAGAGCGTGGAGTGCTGACCCAGACGAACGGAGTTTGGGATATCCAGCTCGATACGCATGTAGAAGTGCCATCCGGGGTGAACTCCGTCTTGATCGCGCGGCTGGATCGCCTGGCGACACAGGTGAAAGCAGCAGTGCAAACCGCCGCCGTGCTGGGGCGTGAGTTCGATGTGCAGATCTTATCGTTGATGCTGCGCGAAAGTGCGCAAACCTATATTCAGGCGGCGGAAGGCGAGTCGATCTGGACGGCGCTCGATGCCCTACGCTACCTGTTTCGGCATGCGCTGCTGCGTGATGCCGCATATCAGATGCAGGTGCAGGAACGCTTGCAGGGATTGCACAGGTTGGCGGCGGAAGCAATTGAAACGCTGTATCCCGACGATCCGGCCTATCAGGATGCGCTGCTCGAACATTGGCGCAGCGTGGGCGCTGCGGAGAAGATCATCGCCTACACGGTTTTGGTTTGCCAGCGCATCCTCGACGTGACAGCGGAAAATGCCCGCGCCGAGCGCCTGCTGGATCAGGCGCTGGCGTTCGAACAGACCCCGGCGCTGCTGCGTCTGCGCGGCGATGTGGCAACCGACGCCGGAGATTATGCCGCCGCGACCACCCACTATACAGCCTGCCTGAACGCCAACCCGGACGCGGCGCAGCACATTCAGGCGCTCCTTGGGCTTAGCCGGATGGCACAGCTGCAGTCCAACTACCCTGTCGCGCAGGAACACGCGCAGCAGGCGTTGAACCTCGCGCAGTCCCAACAAAATCAGCTTGGGATCGCCGACTCGCTGCGCACGCTCGGCCTGATCGCACATCGACAGTCGGACCAGCAAACGGCTGTGCCCGCGACGGAGGAGAGTTTACGCCTCTATCGCGCACTGAACCACCTGAACGGCGTGATCGACGCGGTGACGAAGCTTGGTGAGATCGCGATTGATCGCGGCGACCGCGCGGCGGGACAGCGCTACCTGGAAGAAGGCTTAAGCTACGCGGAGGCGCTCGGCTCGCGCCGCCGCATCGCCGCATCGCTGAATACCTTGGGGAATAATGCGCTGCTGAAAGGGGATTTTGCGGAGGCCCGGGGCTATTACGAGCGCAGTCTCAGTACGCGCCGCGAGATCGGAGATCGCATCGGGGCAGCTACGGTTTTGGGGAACCTCGCCATTCTGGAGAGCGAGGTTGGCAACATCGACGCGGCGGAAGCCTTCGCGCAGACCAGCCTGAGCGAGCGGCGCGCGCTCAATAATCCACGGGGCGTCGCGAACTCGCTCGGCATGCTGGCGTCGATTTACGCTTACCGTCGCCAGCACGACGACGCGCAGCGTCTCTGGGACGAAGCTGTGCAAATGCAGCGGACAATCAATGATCGGTGGGGCGCAGCAACCACGCTGGTCAATCTGGCCGAACTGGCACATCTGCGCGGAAACGATCAAGAGGCGCGGCGCTATGGACTGGAGTCACTGGAACTCGCCCGGCAGATTAATCAGGTGGGGAACATCGGTTTCGCGCTCGCCTACCTCGGCAGTATCACGAGTGAGCTGCAAGCCTGGGACGAAGCGCGCGGCTATTTTGAAGAAGCGCTGACGATCCTGAGACAGATCAACAACCAGGACGACTTGGGTCGGGCGCTCGTGAATTACGGCATCATGAACTCCAGAATCGGAAATTTGCTAGAGGCAGAGCGCCAGATTGAGGAAGGCGTTGCGGCGCTGCGGGCAATCGACGAGCGCAACCTCGCATGGTCGTTGGTGACCCTGGCTGAAGTCAAGCAGAAGCTGGGGCAGCCACAGGCGACCGTCAACGAGCTGCTGCGCGAGGCATTGACAGTCGCGCGGGCGAAGAGCGACACGGACGCGAAATTCAGCGCACTAATTGGGGTCGCGACGGTTTTCATGGCCCAGGCGCGCTATAGCGCGGTTGCCAGTGTGATCGGGCTGCTCGCGGCGCAACAGTATCCGCACGCCAATTGGGTCGCCGCGAATCAACTACTGACTGATCTGCGCGCGCGCGCAGACGTGGCAGTGATTGAACAGGATGGGGCACTGGATGTAGACGGCGCGATCGAACAGATGCTGGAGAAGCTTGAGCGAGCGTAGCTTGCTTCCCATATTCCCGAAAAATTCCATGCTGCGGTAGCCTGCCTCACGATGAGAGAACAGCTCGCCGCGAGGATCGCTGCTTGCCTGGTTGCCGTTGGGCGTGTTCCGGGCACTGGTTCATCATTGCGCACTGTTTCTCCAAAAACTTTACGCTGAGGTCGCCAGTTTCATGGTCGATGTTCGCAAAATCCGAAATCGGGTGTAGGATAGTAATGAATATTGTAATGACACATGACCAGAGGAGACGATGATGGCGGAATATGTACTGAACGACAAACAGCGACACCTGTTGAGAAGGCTCGCGCCGGGACTAAAGCAAGCACAAATCGGCTTGGAGTGGAACGTCGTCATGGGGGCGAACATCACCGCCATTTTCGAGAGTGGCAAAATCAATCTTCGCTCGTTAGGTTGGCATCATGCAAATCACGAGGACTTCGAGCAGTTCGTGGATCAAGGTTTCTTTCGCGTGACGAAACACAACCGCATCGGCCAACCGCTGGGCTACGCCTTGAGTGACAAACTCATTATTGCCGCGGTTGAGAATAACTTTCTCCTCCCCGACCCAATGGCAAACTAAAAAGTGTACGGAAAGCTGGCTCGTAAAATTAGGTGTGCGCCAAACGGCGCACCATCTGACGATGACAGCGCTTATGGCTCGACGTCTAGCGTACACCTATTCTTATAGGTCGGCTTTCCGTGCATTTTGACCCTTAGATATGGCGAGTAATTATCCACGATTTCAGTTTATTGCGCCCACCGAGCCTTGATTGAGATATACTAGCTGCAGCGCCAGCGCCATTACTGTTTTGGGGTATTGCAGCACACTATGATGGTCCGTTCACGGCATGTCATGCAAGCAGCCTTCATCATTGCCCTGCTTGTCGTACCGGTTTTCCTCCTCATCATCTCAACCCAGACTACGGACGAGTTGAATTACCTCGATAACTTCTGGTATCTCAACCGCGCCCGTCTCATCTGGCAGGGTATCTTGCCGGATCTATTTGTCTACACCTTGACCTATCCCAGTCTCGTAGGGTTGGTCAATTTGTTTGTCGCTGATGTGCTGTTGGCCGGGATGCTCACCAATGCGTTTCTGTTGTGGTGCATTTTACTGGGTGTCTATTTACTAGGTTGCTGGCTGTACAAGGATCGGCGGGTGGCTTGGCTGGCGGTCACGCTCGTGCTTGTCAATGTCTCACTTCTGGACGCGCTGCGCCTGTTCTGGGCAACGGTCTCCTTCACAGCCGCAACCGTCTGGTGTCTCGTCGCCGCGGTGTTGGTTACGCGTCAACCTCGGTTTGGCACGGCTGTGCTTTTAGGCGCTGTGCTGGCATTGGCTGTCTACACAAGGGTTGAGGGGGTAACCTATGGTCTGTTCGTGCCGGCGACGGCCTGGCTGATTTTCAAACAGCAGGGCTATCGGGCTGCGCTGCGCGCCTTGATTACCACGAGTGTAGTTTTTGCGGTCTTGTGCCTTCCTTTTGCACTCAACTTTCTCTACATTCGCAACAATATCAACGCCGAATTGAGTACAGCCGTGACTGGCGTTTTTACGCTGCTGGATCGCACCCCAGTTGAGTGGCCTGTCATTTGGCGGCGCGTCACCGACACGTTGACTGGCTTGCTCTCCCATTGGTCAACGCTGGCCTGGTTGATCGGCATCGCTGGATTGCTGTGGTCTACGCCACGTTACCGAACCGCCCAATGGATCTGTGCAGCCTTGATTGTTCTCAATCTGCTGTATTCCTTCCTGCTGTCGATCTGGCCTTATCCCATCCACGTCATCTTTTACCTGCCTTTGTTCGGGTTAATCCTTGCGAGCACCTTGATTCAGCTTGCGGAACGAGCCCGGTGGTCGCGGCGGCTCGCAGTCGTGCTGCTCATCGTACTGCTCGTGCCTAATCTGCTGCACGCTGGCCGCCGCGCTGTGGAAGTGCCGGTCATGGCGTATCGAACATCAGCCAGCGCGGCCACCGGCGCGGCACTCGATGGGTGGTTGGTCGAGCAAGGCTGGTACGAGCAACCAATCTATACCTTTTGCGACTCAATCCTGTCTTTTAGTCATGCGCGCTTGCAGTTGATTTATCGCTTACAGTTCGCGACCGGTTGGGACACACCGGAGCAACTGCTTCCGCGACTTCGGGCAGAAAACGCTCTGCTTATGGTCTGCGGTAACCAAGTCTATTTCCCGGATTGGCGCCCCCTGCTTCAGCAAGCAACGCCGTCGGGGCTGGTGGAAGCCGGACGGTTTGAAAACTTCGTTTTTTATCGTCCCGACGAGGCGAACTGATGCGCCGATCGATGTTAACGAGCGCGGCGATCCTGCTGCTGGCTGCCCTACTACGCCTGAATGCGGTCACTTACGGCTTAAGCGCTGTGTGTCTCACTGTGCCGGAAGAATATTGGCTGTTCGCTGCCGAGCAAACCACCTCACTATACAACTGGAACATTGCGCCGCAAGGTGCCCTAACGACCTTACCCGGTCGAACCCCGCCGAGACCGCTCCTCTCCGCCGAAGCGCAGCTTGCAGATCGGCTTGGACTGCGGCTTGCGGGCGTCGTGGCAGGTCTCGTGACCGTCGCCCTGATACTGCGCCTGGGCCGCAGCTTAGGGTCGAATTGGTGGTGGGCGGCGGGCTTGTTCACCGCGGTAGCACCCTGGCAGGTCGCCAGTGATCGCTGGATAACACCATATGATGCGGCACCGCTGGTTTTGATGCTGAGCGTATGGGCGTATGGGTTAGGTGAAAGCACTCGCTCGGGTTGGCGGCGAGCCGCCCTCAAAGGGGTGTCGACGGCGGCTGCTCTCAGCTTACTGCTCATCGCGCCGCCGCTCTGGTGGTTAGCGGTCTTGATGGTGGTGCTCCCGCCGCGACCCCATTGGCGGCTGATTCTTTTTCTGCTGCTGGGCGGGATTGTCGTCTTCCCGGCGCTGCAAACGCCGGAATTGTGGCTGGCAGCGGCGGCGCGGTGGGATCTGGGCGTTACCTCGGCGTGCATCCTCGTAGGTTTGCTATTGGTTCTGTGGTGGCGCCGCCATCTGTCGCGCTGGTATATCAGCGCTCTGGTGGTAGTCAGCCTGTGTGCAGGCGCAGTCACACTAAACCAGACGACTCAGCTCCCACAGCCAACGGCTGAGGAATGGGAATTGGTGCGTTGGCTGCAAAACCGCATTCCCGATGATGAAGTCGTACAGTTCGATTTCACCGTCTGGCATCTTGCGCCCGTTGTGGCTTGTCCTATGGGAGCGGACATCCGGTTTCAAGCCCAGTCCATGCCGGTCGAGTTTTTCGATGTGCGTGAATTGGCGTCACCATATTACTTGATCAGCAATCGCGTCGATGCCGTCTCTAAAATGCCGTACATCAGTCAGGTCGGTGAGCACTTCTGGATCGGACGTAGACTCGCTTTACCAAATGTAACCGACATCGGGTTTGGCGAACTCGTTCATGTGCTCGGTTATGAGCTGGTGACGACGAGCACCACACCCGCGGGAACGGTTGATCTGCGTATTGATTACCAGTTTGGTGCGAACATCACACCGGATGTCCTCGCCTATGCCGCATTTGTTCACGTCACGCCCGAAAACGATCCACTCACCAATTCGGTGAACATCAGCGACCCGTTTTTTGCTGAGTCGGGGAACACCGGGTCACGGCGCGTGATGCTCAACCATCACATTCGTTTTTCGCTGCCCCCCACGATTCCGGCGGGTGTGTATGCTGTGCGGTTGGGGATTTTCAATGTGTACACGGGTGAAAAGGTGGGCGAGGAGCTTATCTTGGGTGAGCTGGTAGTTACAGGAATCAATTAGGCGCAATTACATGACGTTGAAATTATCAACCCCACACTTTATCTCTAAAGTATCGGCATTATTCCAACTGGATCGACGCGATTACGTGTGGTTAGGTGTTCTGATTGCGCTTGCCATCATCGTCCAAGGGGGGATGCTGCGGCTTCAGTTTTCCACCCCGGATGGCGATTTTGTCGGTCATGTGCGTATCGCGCGGCGGATTGTCGAAGAAGGGGTGTTGGAAGGCCCGCACATTGTTTATCACGTGATTGTGAACACGCTCACGCTGGTCATTGGCGACCGAACAACCGCCGGTTTATTGGTGGTCTTAGCAGCTCAGGTTGTGCTTCTGCCCATCATCTATGGTCTGCTACGTCCGGTCATGGCCAACACAAAGCTCATCATCTCGGCTGTGATTGTGCCGACTGTTCTACTGCTGATCGCCCAATATGCGCTGGGATTTAGTGACGCGGAGGCCGGTATTGCAGTTGCGCCCTTCAGCGTCGTTGGCCATTTGACTGGCTATGGAGTCCCCTAACTCATTCTCTTATTCTTCCTGTCGATCCTGTTTCCGCTGCTGGTTGTGCTGTATCGCTGGCACACGGCACGGCGTGATGTCGGTCTAGTCGTCAGTGGCTCGCTTTTCTGGCTGGCGCGGTTCAGATGTGCTTTTTGTCCGAAACGGGCGTGCGCCAGTGGAATGGCAATTTCTGGTGGAGCGCCCAGATCACCTTGTTTGTTCTCTTTGTCTATTCCGCCATCTTTCATCTTCGGGAAGCAACTCAGAATCCCCGCAGGCTTGATAAACTCATCACGGGCGTGTTCGGTTTACACGTTCTTCGAAAGCGCCTGATCCACCTACAGATTGGGCAGAATCGCCAGCGCCCGGCAGTCGTGGCGCTAGCGCCAATTCGCTGTATAGTGGAAGCATGCGGAAGTCAAATATAAACTAAAGTGGTCTTTCGAAAGTTTTAATGTAGCGGCAGATCTATTTGTCTGCTCGGTTTCGGGCGCACACGCAGGTGCGCCCCTACATCCGTTCGTGGATTTCTTTCGAGAACCTACTTTAGATGGGGCGACCAGCCACCGTACTGAAGGATTTCTTGTGGGCGATGGCGTTCAGAATCATCTGTATCGCCTTGACAAGGCGCGCGGGGCGCACTTGCCGCCACTGGATGCGTTGCCGGCGTTCGGTCAGTCCTTCGGATTGACGCATCTGCTCACGCAGGTGCTGCAGGTCGTTGATCCGCTGCTTGTATTCATGCGACATAAAGTAATCGCTCATGATCAGGATACCTTTCTCAGACTACGCTTCGGACTTGCCGAAAGTCACCCAACGACGGCGCGCGACCAGGGCCGGGCGGTGTGCCGATTGAGTCGTCTGACTCAATTGACGAAGGGCGTCGGCGGCTTCGCGGCTGTTCGGATGGATGTAGAGCGCGCGTTCCAGACAATACAACTGCTCGTCGCGGGAGGTTAGCTTGGACGCCCAGAAGAGCCAATCGACTTCCATGTTCGAGTCTTCCTGCAGCGCTTTCACGAAGTCGATACTTGGATCGGTGACACGATTTACCGGGAACAGGGATTTGGTAAACTGCGGCGCCATCAGCAAATTCCTTTCGTCAGTACTCACAACGTTGTCTTATTCATAGCAGAGTGTGACCCGTGGAGTCGTCCTACCAGGGTGGAATAAACGGGATGGAGGGGGTGAAGAGTTCAACATGATCAGCTCACCGAATCAGGTACGACGCATTCAGCAACTTCCCGTCATGGCGACACCGTTTGTCGGCAGGCAGACCGAACTGGAAGAACTGCATGAGCTTTTGACTCAGCCGCGCATCCGCCTGATCACCATTTTGGGCGCGGGTGGAATCGGCAAGACGCGCCTTGCCCTGGAAGCCGCGCAGCGCCACCGCGCGCTGTTTGCCGATGGCGTGTCGCTCGTCACCCTGTCTGTGCCGACGACCGCCGACGAGCTGGCGCTGTTGATCGCGGAAACGCTCGACTTTCAGACGCAGCCGGGCGATCTGCCGCCGGCGCAGCAGGTGTTGGAATTCATCAAGTCGCGGTCACTGCTGGTGGTGGTGGAGAATGCCGAGTACCTCGCCGAGGCGACGATGTTCGTCGGCACGCTGGTCGACGCTGCGCCGGGCGTCAAGCTGCTCGTGACCTCGCGGCAAAAGCTCAATCTCTCAGCGGAGAGCCTGTTTCCGCTCGGTGGGATGGATCTGCCCGCCGACGATCCCGGCACGGATGTATTCGCTTCCGGCTGTGTGCATCTGTTCATGGACAGCGCGCTCCGCGTGCAGCCGAGCTTCGAGCTGTCGCCGGCTGATCAAGCTGCTGTCGTGCGCATCTGTCAGTCGGCGCAGGGCATGCCGCTCGCCATTGTGCTGGCGGCTAGTTGGCTCCCGCTCCTGTCGCCCGCCGAGATTGCGCAGGAGATGCAGAAGAACCTCGATATCTTGCAGACGGATTGGCGCGATGTGCCTGAACGTCAGCGCAGTATGCGCGCGGTCTTCGACGCGTCATGGCGGCTGTTGGAAGCGAATGAGCAGCGCGGGCTGCTGCGGTTGGCGGTGTTTGCGAATGGCTTCACGCGCGATGCTGCCGAGCAGGTCGCGGGCGCGGACCTGCGTATGTTGATGAACCTCTTTAATAAGTCGCTGGTGCAGCGCTTGGTCTCGACCGGGCGCTATGAATTGCATGAACTGCTGCGTCAGTATGCGCTGGAACGCCTGCGTCAAGCCGATGACGAGAACGCCGTGTACGCCGCGCACAGCCAGTATTTTCTCAATCTGGCGGCGGGGCTGACCGCGCAGATCACCGGGCAAGGGCAGCTTGACGCGCTCGACCGGATCGAGGCGGACTTCGAAAACCTGCGGGCGGCGTGGCTGTGGGCAGTTGAACACGATGAACTGGACACCGTGGCGCGCGCGCTGGACAGCCTGTTCTGGTATGGCATGATGCGCACTCGTTACGCCGCGCTGGAAGCGATCTTCGCGCCGACGCTGGCAGTGCTGGCAGGGCGTTCGACTGGCAGCGCTGGCACCACATTACGCGCGCAAATCGAAGTGCGGCTGTGCTGGATGCGGCGCTGGCGCGAAGGGGCACCGCTCAACCCGCTGATCGTCGACGAACTCGAAGCGCTACTGGTCGCGCTGCCCGCCGCGAGCGTCGACCGCGTGCTCGGACTGATACTGCTCGGCGATGCGCGCGATGCGACGGGGAGCGATCCCGACCGCGCAGAGCAGGCGCTGGCCGAGGCATATGCGCTCGCCACGCACCTGCGTGATGAATTCTACGCGGCGTGGGTGCTGCACTTTCAGGCGCGCCACGCCGGGCGTCGTGCTGGCGTGGAGCAGAGTCTCACGCTCGGTCGACGGGCAGTGGAACTGCGGCGGGGACGCGGCGATCTGATTGGTGCGTGCTATTCGCTGTACAACGTCAGCATCGACTTGCTTTTGCTTGGGCAGGCGGACGCCAGCATCACCGCGGCGACCGAACAACTGGAACTCAGCCGCAAAGTGCGTGAATGTTCCAGCATCCTTATGGCGCAGATCACGTTAGGCCTGCACGGGCTGCTCGACGCGCGCTTTGAGGATGCACGGTTGTTCACCGAGGCGAGCGCGCGCCTTGCCGCTGACCTGAATCACCCGTTGGGAATCGCCTGGACGAACCTCATTCGTGGGCTGCTGCGCTGGTTCGACGGTGATTTCGATGGCGCGTTTGAATTGCTGAGCGAGAGTGTCGATCTGGCGACGCATGATACCGTGCGCTTTTTCCTCGATTGGGGCTTCACGCTGATCGAGCGCCCGGGCGCGGAACTACAGGCACAGCGAGTGCGTTCGTTGAGTTATGCGGTGCGCATTGGCGCGCGGGGGGCACAGCGGCTGTGTCTGCCCGCTTGGGCGCGCGCCGCCGCCGCGATGGGAAATGATCAGACGGCGGCAGCCTTGTTAGGTCTGGCCGAAGGGGCGGGCGGTTGGTTAGGGAGCTGGCTCGACCTCACCGGTCTGCCAGCGCAGCTTGAGCGGCGCATGGGCGCGGAGGTGTTCGACCGCGCTGCGGTTCAGGCGGCGGGGGCGGACATGGGATCGGTAGCTGCTGCGCTGCTCACCGCTGCGGATGGCGGTAGTGGCGGTGCGGTGCTCACCGATCGTATTCGGCAGGCCAATGAGCAGTTGATCGAGCCGCTCTCCGAGCGTGAGCTCGAAGTGATCCGCTATATCGCTACTGGTCTGTCGAACCGTGAAATCGCGGATCAACTGGTGGTCGAACTGAGCACTGTCAAGAAGCACCTGACGCACATCTACGGCAAGTTGGAGGTGCTCAACCGAGCGCAGGCGATTTTACGCGCCCAGCAGCTCGGTCTGGTCTAGAGGCGGCGGGCGCGCTCAGCTTTGCGGGACGACGGTGCGTGTAGGGCGGGTCGTTAGTCGCAGCGCAGGCACTCGAATGGCGTTGGCGCCGAGGACGAGCACCGCGCCGAGCGAAATGATGGCGAACGCGGCCAGTGAATTGATGGAGAGCACCTCGCGACCGAGCATGATGCCCCAGATCACCGTGAACGGCGATTCGAGAAAGCTGATCATGCCCATCAGCGCCGGGCTGAGAAAGCGGCCACTCCACAAGGTGATGGCAGCACACAGGATTGTCCCGATCAGCGCGGAGAGGATCACCGGGGCCAGCACATCGATGGAGAGCGAAAAGCGCGCCTGATCGGTCACCACAGCGAGGCCAATCGATAAGCCCGCGACCACGACGGCGGAGACCAGACTCATCACGCGCCAGTCTTCGTGGGCGTAGCGACTCAGCAGCAGCAGATAGACGCCAAAGGCGAGGGCGCGCAAGACGCCGAAGAAATCACTGGCAATGGTGCCGTCCGGCGTGTAGAGCAGCAGCCCTCCACCCAGCAGGACGACCAGACTACCGATCACAGCCGCAACGCGTACGTTTGGCCGTCGGAACAGGAGGGCACACAGCGGCAGGAAGGCGACGTAGAGACTGCCGAGAAAGACCACGCGCCCCGCCGAACCAAGCGCGATCCCCTGCGTATCCGCCGCGACCGCAACCGTGAACACTGTGCCGAGCAGCGCGCCGCCCTGAATAGCGCGGCGTGTCAGCGGGATGCGCTTGATGAAGCAGAAGCCGCCCAACAGGAGGCTGGCGAGCAGGTAGCGTTCCGCGTTGAAGGCGAGCGGGCTGGACGCTCGAACTGCCGACTGCACAAACCAGGCTTGCAGGCCGTACCACACGGTGACGAATAAGCTCATGCCAATGGCCATTCGGGCGTACTTGTTCATTCTGTGCCTCCATCCTCGCTGAGATGACTCTCACGTTAGCGGGATGCGGCGGCACTGTCTTTCGCCTTAGGTGGAATTCGCGGCAGAGGAGGGGGTGAATCGGGGTGGGAATGAGGCAGGAGCGTATTTCACAATTGGTGGAATTACGCTCCTGCCTCGTCTCGACAATTGAAAGCCTACCCCTGTCTGAGGGGCGCTGATTGAGAAACCAATCGTCTTACGCGCGTCCCCACTTGTTGAAGGCTTCATCGAAGGAGACACCGCGGGCGAAATCTTCGCGCATGCCTTGTTCGCGCCGTTCAACATCTTCGACCTTGACGAGCGCTTCCATCGCGATCTCTTTGGGCACCACGATCACGCCGTCCGCTTCCCCGATGATCCAGTCACCGGGAGCGACGCGCACGCGCGCCGTCAGTGTGCCGGGCATAGCAATCGGCTCGTTTAAGGCGGTCATGCGCCAGCGCTTGTTCGACTCAATCGGCGAGGTGCCGCGCACGCACGGCGTAAAATCGGGGATGACTTCCAATCCGAGGTAGTCGCGGATGAACGAGTCGATGACGATGCCATGCGCGCCCCCTTGCTTGAGCGCCCAACTGGTCATTTCCCCGAACTTGCCGGCGTGCAGCTCGCCGCCCGTCTCGACCACGACCGCGCAGCCGGGATACAGCGCCCCGCGCAGCGCCTCAAAGTAGTTCCCCGTCCAATTGGCGGTCTCGGCGCCGTGCAGCGGCGGGGCATACGGGCTCCCCTGCACGGTGATCACTTGTCCGGCGAGGTGCCGCTGAGGAAACAGCGGCCGGATGCCCAGATCGAGGCACTGGTTGGGGTAACCCATCGCATCCAGCGTATCGTACAGGTTGGCCACGCGGATTTTATCCCAGCGCGCTTGCAGCTCAATCACCGAAGGTTGGTCTGACATCACAGAATTCTCCAAGCACACAATCAGTCGAAGTAAGTATCGTCGTTCCAGAGCAGGGCCTTGGCATTCTTGGCGTTGAGTTCGACGCCGATGCCGGGGCGGTCGGAGACGCGCATGAAGCCCTGCTCAATAAATGGCTGGTCGTCGTCGCACAGATCGTTCCACCACGAAATCATCCGTCCGTGAAACTCCAGCACGAGGAAATTCGGGACGGACGCCATGACATGACAGGCGGCCATCATGCCGAGCGGCGACGAGACATTGTGCGGTGCGATAGGAATATAGTGCGCATCAGCGATATCGGCAATGCGTTTGGCTTCGGCAATGCCGCCCGCCTTAGCCAGATCCGGCATGATCACGTCGGTCGCTTTGCGCTCAAACATTTCCAGAAATTCAAAGCGCGTGTATTGATTTTCACCCGTGCAGATCACCGTACTGCTTGAGCGGCGCACCTGCGCAAGTGCGTCGAGGTTTTCGGCGGGCACGGGTTCTTCGAGCCACAACAGGCGCAGCGGTTCGACCGCTTTCGCCAGCGTGATCGCGGACGGCAGATCGAATTGGCCGTGACAGTCGATGGCGAGATCGGTGGCATAGCCGAGCGCCGCGCGCAGTCCCTCGATCAGCTTGATTACTTGATTCATCTCGCGCGCGCCGACTGTCCAGTTGTACGGGTCGAGCTTGCCTTCGACGGCGTGATCGACGTCGAACTTGACCGCCGTATAGCCTTCGGCGACGACCTCCAGTGCCTTATCCGCGTAAGCCTGCGGATCGCTCGTCTCACCGGCATGACAGTCGGCGTACAGGCGCAGCTTATCGCGGAATTTGCCGCCGAGCAGTTGGTAGATCGGCACATTCAGCGCTTTGCCGACAATGTCGTAGAGCGCGTTGTCGATGCCGGTGAGCGCGAAAATGAGCGGCGCATGACTCGACCCGCCGTAGCGCCCGCGCCGCCGCAGCTTCTCGTATATCAGGTTGATGTTGAACGGGTCTTCGCCTATCAACAGGGGTTTCATGGCGAGGATGGCCGCCTTGGTCGCGAAGCCGGAAAAGCCCGGCCCGCCCGAATTACATTCGCCGGTGCCAACGATGCCCTGATCCGTATAGACGCGGACAAACGTCCATACGCTGCCGCCGCTGTCCGGCTCTTCACGACCGATGACACAGGCTTGCACGTCCGTGATTTTCATTCTCAATTACCCCTTGACGCTGCCAGCGGTCAACCCGCCGACGAGATAGCGTTGTGCGTAGATGTAGACGATAACGACCGGAATAGCCATCATGAGCGATGCCGCCATTAGCTGACCCCAAGGATAGATGTCGCCGAACACCAGCAGCTGCAGACCTACCGGGAGGGTTTTCAGGCTGTCGCTGGTGATGAAGACGAACGCATATAGAAACTCGTTCCAGGCGTTGGTGAACGCGAACAACGTGACCGAGAGCAGCGCGGGCGCGGCGAGCGGTAGAGTCACACGGCGGAACGCGCCGAAGCGGGTTGTGCCGTCGATCAGCGCGGCTTCTTCCAATTCGACGGGGATGGAGCGGAAATAGCCCATCATCACCCACGTCGCGAACGGCATGAGGAAGGTCGGATACGTCAGGATGAGCGACGAGTAGTTGTTGATTGCGCCGAGATCCGTGAGGATGCGGTACAGGGGGATGAACAGGAGCGAGGCGGGGAGCAGATAGGTGATGAGCAGCAGCGTCGTGAGCAGACCCGCGCCGAGGAAGCGCAGGCGCGCCAGCGCGTAGGCGGCAAGCGCCGCAATCACAATTGACAGCGCCGTGCTGCTGACGGCGACGATCAGCGTATTGCGGAACCACGTGAGGAAGGGGGTATCGCTTAGCAAACTGCGATATTGTTCAAACGTCCACGGATCGGGCACATAAATCGATGTGAAGCGTTGAATCTGTAAGTCGGTTTTGAAAGAAGTGACGAAAATCCAGTAGAACGGGAACAGTACGAAGATGAATACGGGAATCAGCATGAGCAGACGGGTGCTCACGCCAAAGACTTCCCACTGCGAACGCCGGAGCCGGGGCTGACCATCGGGTTTCGGGGGTGCCAGCAGGCGCATGAGGGCGCTCACGCCCTGTTCCAACCACTGCAGCGGCAGCAAGACCAGATCCAATACGAGGCCGACGAACCGGTTTCCCCATTCGCCAATTCGATCAAACACCGTGACTTTTTCCCGGACCTGCACCTGCTCGCTCGGACGCATCACACGGGCCAGCACGAAGATCAGCGCGGCCATGAAGGGCGCCATGCTGAGCGCGGTCGCGACGCCGGGACCAAAGCGCAGCCCGACAATCGCCTTTTCGTAGGCGAGAATTGAGAACATGCGCGTCGCGCCGCCGGGGCCGCCACCTGTCATCAGGTAGATGAGGCCAAAGGTGTTGAAGGTGTTGATGAAGGACAGCAGCAGCGTCGTGATGATCACGTAGCGCAAGCCCGGCATGGTGATGTGCCGGAAGCGCTGCACCACGCTCGCGCCGTCCACTTCAGCCGCCTCGTACTGCTCCCGGTCAATCGCTTTGAGGCCCGCGAGCAGCAGAATGACGAAAAAGGGAATCCCTTTCCATACGTTGACGGCGATCACACTGGGCATGGCTAAACCGGGTTCGGCCAGCCACGCCACCGGGCGGTCAATGATCCCGAGGCTCTGCAGAATGGGGTTTAGGCCGCCGAAGACCGGATCGTAGATGCTGCGCCACGTCAGCGCGGTGACGACCTCGGGCACAATCCACGGCAGCAGAATGATCGCGGTCAGGATGTTGCGTCCGGGCAGTCGTCCATGCAGCAGCAGAGCAATGCCAATCCCGATCACAAACTTGATGCTGACGGAGGCGAGCGTGAACACGAGCGTGTTGCGGACCGAGCTGATGAAGTCGGTATCCTGAAAGAGGCGCGCGTAATTGTCGAACCCGACAAAGACTTCGGTGCGCGTGATCAGCGAACGCGTCGTCATGCTCAATTGCACGGCGTTGATGAAAGGGTACAGGATCAGCCCGCCCATGATGAGGACGATCGGGATCACGAAGGGAATGGCCATTTTCCAGTCACGTCCTAAGATGCGTGAGAGTGAACTCGGACGCACCGTCCGTTCCGACTGGTAAAGATTGCTCGAGGTTTTCAGTCTTTTCGACTGATCCATTGGCTTTCTCTTTCGCTTGTGCCATTGTGATGGCGCGTTTGGAGTTGGAACCCGCTGTTGACCCAGCTTCTTCGTTCGTGATCACAGCGGGCGGGACATGTCCCGCCCTGATCGAAATGCGAAAAGCTGCGCGTGAGGGGTGTGTTCGACACCCTCTACGACTGCGGGACGCCGCCTTCTTCGAAGATCTGCACGATGCGGTTGTGGGCGTCTTCGACGGCCTGCGCCGGGGTCATCGCGCCAGTGGTGATGTTCGCCATCATCTGGCTGGTGACCGCCGCGCCGTCAATGGCGTCGATGAGCGCGTTGGGCGGGGCGGGATGCGACCGTCCGTAGAAGATGTCCTCATTCAGCAAAATGTCACGGAACACTTGGAAGTTCGGATCGGTCCCGAGCACATCGTCCGTCCAGAGATTTTCGTACGCGGGGAGGAACAGGCCGCCGCCGTTCTGCGCCATGGGAACGTAAACCGACGGGTCGAGGAGGTGGTAGATGAGGGATTTCGCGGCGTCGAGGTTGCGCGCGCCCTTGAAAATGGTGAGCCAGCCGCTGCCAGCTTCGAGCAGGCGACCGTCGATCGTCAGCGGGTTGTGCAGAACCGCGGTATTTTCGAAGACCGGGTTGCCGTCGGCCTTCGCCTTAGCATAGACGCTCGGTTGGTTGATCGTGAGCGCAATCGTGCCCGCTAGATACGCTTCGTTGTTGCTCGTATCCGTCCAGCTTTCCACGCCGGGCGGGAGCATCGGGCGGAAGCGGTCACTCATGTAGGTTTCCGCCAGCCATTCGACCCCCGCTAGCGTTTCCGGCGTGTTGAAGTTCACACGTAGCCCGGTTTCGTCGGTGAAGCTGCCGCCGAAGCCCTGAATCACGGAGAGGATCAACCCGTGCGCGTCACCGCTGCGGTTGACCGTCAAGCCCCAGCCCCACAGGTTATTGTCGGGGTCGGAGACTTCCAGCGCCGCTTCACGCCGCGCATCCCACGTATCGAGCGTATTCACGTCGATGCCGTGGGCATCAAACACGTCGCGGCGGGCGAACCACGCGCCAGTCACGCTCATGAAGGGCACCGCCCACCATTTGCCGTCGATCTTGGCATTGAACTCGGCGATCCGCGGCACGACCAGCCCATAGCGGCTGATCAGTTCCTCGACGACGTCGGACACGTCTTCGACGATATCCAGCGCGTACATCTGCGGGATGCTCAGCACGTGATAGCCGAGGTCGGGCGGGTTGCCCGCCTGAACGGCCGCCAGCATCTTCGCGGTGAAGTCGCCGAACAGTTCCGGGTTGGCCGTGGAAATGTCGAGGCCGATACCCTGTTCTTCGGCAAAGCTGACGACACCCTCGCGGAACATCGTCTGCACCACTTCAAAGTATTCGGTTTTGTGAATGACGGTCAGCGTACCTTCCGCCCCAACGGGCAGGGGCAGCGGTGTCGCCGTAGGGGCGGGCGTGGGGGTTGCATCCTGTGCCATGAGAATTCCGGTTTGAGCGGCGGCAAGCGCGGCTCCCGTTGTGCCAGCGATACGCAAAAACTCGCGGCGGGTCAAATTCTTTTTGCTCATTAGTATGTTCTCCTCAACCAATTGAATTAACAATGTGTTCAGGCGGACACAACCCGCGGCCTAACCCCTTTCCTGTGCCTGAAGACGATTGCACGCGGGCTCAGCACACCCACGTGGACCTACCGTAATTTTTAAGCGCCACTTGAAAAGCTTGCGCTCGTCAGCCGCGGCGTGGCGATCCCGCGGCGGCGATCCTCCCGGTCTACGGGATGATTTTCGGCCAGATGAGCATGATATGGTCGTAGACCGCGCACGCGGCCCGTTCGGTGTCATGCTCGCGCAAGGCATCGACAATCGGCTGATGCCGGGTCGCGACCTCGACGTAATCCGGCGAGTAGAGCGGGTGCGACTGCACGATAAACCGCTGAATCTGGTTCGACAGCGGATTCCACACTTGCAGCAATGAGCGATTGTCGGACCATTCGACGATGGAGCGGTGAAACTCCATGTCGAACTCGGACAGGCTCAGTAGATCGTTGGCGCTCCCGGCGGCCTGCATTTTGCCAATCAGCTCGGCGAGCGTGTCGCATTGCTCCGGCGTGATCTTCTGGGCGACGCGGCGCACCGCGAACATTTCGATGTGGGTGCGCACGACCGAGAGCTCGTACATCTCGTCAAAGGGAATACTGGTCACATAGGTCGCGCTGCGCGCTTTGCGTTCGACCAGACCGTCATGTTCCAGCCGCTGCAAGGCTTCGCGCACTGGGCCTTGGCTGGTGTTCATCTGCCGGGCTATGTCTAGCTCGATCAGCTTCTCGGCGGGCGGCAGTTCTGCTGAGATGATGGCCAGCCGCAAGTGTTCGTACACTTGATCGGCAAGGGATGTCAACCGAATCTCGCGTCGTTGGAAGTGCATCTGATTCACGTGTTTTTGAATCCATTATTAATAATCAATCATTGTAAAGAGATTTGGATGGTTGTCAACTTTTGAATCGCGTTATCCTATACACCAATAGTGTGGCGTTGAGCCGCGCTAACCATGCGCGGCTGTGCGCCTTAGTTAGAGGGATAGATTGTGGAAGATCAGCGGCCTTTGGAAAGTCAGGTCAATACTTATTCGCGTCCGAGCGAACTCAAAATCACCGATATGCGCGTGTGTCACCTACGCGGCTTGCCGATGGACTGTTCCCTGATTCGTCTGGATACCAATCAGGGCATCAGCGGTTACGGCGAAGTGCGCGACTGGGCCAGCCCCACTTACGCTCTGATGCTCAAGAGCCGCCTCATCGGCGAAAATCCGTGCAACATCGACAAGATTTTCCGCAAGATCAAGCAGTTCGGGCATCACGGTCGGCAGGGTGGGGGCGTGTCCGGCATCGAAATGGCGCTGTTCGATCTGGCGGGCAAAGCCTACAACGTTCCGGCGTATCAACTCCTCGGCGGTAAGTTCCGCAGTCAGGTGCTGTGCTACTGCGATACCGACTCGTCGCCGGATGGTCGGCAGATGGGGGAACGGCTCAAGCGGCGCATGGATCGTGGTTTCAAGTTTCTGAAGATGGATGTGGGCATTGGTCTGCTGCGCGACGTGCCCGGCGCGTTGAGCGCGCCGCCGGAGATGCTCGACAGCACGACCATCATGCACCCGTTCACCGGCATTCAGGTCACGCAGTTGGGGATCGAATACCTCGTGGAGTACGTGCGGCAGGTCCGGGAGATTATTGGCTATGAGATTCCGCTGGCGGCAGATCATTTTGGGCATCTCACGGTAGAAAGCGCTATCCGCCTGGGACGCGCGCTCGACCGCTTCACACTGGCATGGTACGAAGATGTCATTCCGTGGCAGCTCACCGATCAATGGGTGCGGTTGGCGCAGTCCGTGACCACGCCGCTGTGCACGGGTGAGGATATTTATCTGAAAGAGGGCTTCCGACCGCTGCTCGAAGCGCATGGCGTCTCCGTCATTCACCCGGATCTCGCGACGGCGGGCGGTCTGCTGGAGACCAAGAAAATCGGGGATTTGGCGCAGGAGCACGGCGTGGCGATGGCGATGCACTTTGCCGGGTCACCCGTATCATTTCTCGCCAATATCCACTGCGCCGCGGCGACCGAAAACTTCTACGTGCTGGAGAATCATTCGGTCGACATTGACTGGTGGGATAACCTGATCTCCGGCATCACCGCGCCTTTAATTCAGGATGGCTATGCGCGTGTGCCCGAAACACCGGGTTTGGGCTTCACTGATGTACAGGAAGCGGCACTGCAGGACTGCATCGATACGGCGCGGCGCGGCGGCTATTTTGAAGCGTCCACGGATTGGGATGACGAACGCTCGCATGATCGGTTGTGGAGCTAGTCGCGGGGCTGCGCGAGCATCCACGCTGAAAATCGAAGCGCGGACACGGTTGCTTCAATGCTCCAACCGTGTCCGCGGAGAAAGATCTGCTCGCAATGAGCTGACAGCGCTCATTGGGGCTATGTAGGCAGGGCGGCGCACCTGCCGCTGAGTCATGCGCTGTGCTGGGTGAAGTTCGGGTTGTCGCTGTCAAACCGCTCGCGACGAATGCGACCCAATTCGCTGTGCAGTTGGGTGAGGTCGGCATAGACGGTCTCACGTTCGAGCCCGGTTCGTTTCATGGCGTTGAGGAGTTGACTGGTGAGCAGTTCCAACTCTTGCAGTTTCTTGGGGGGCAGTTCGTTAAGGCTTTCCATCTTGAATTCCTTGGTTCAGCAGCTAAGCGTCCTCATGGGCGGCTTGATACGCAGCGATGCCTGCGGTTGTGATGTGGATCTGATTGTCAGCAGGTTTCCCGATCCACGCGGCGAGCGGCGGCTGATGCTCGATGAGCCGTTTGACCGTCGCCAGCAAACCCACATACCGAACGGGGCTGGAGGTGCGGTCACGATGCTGGTAGAGCACAGATAATGCAACCCATTCAAGGTAGGAGAGGGGTTGGCTAGTTTCCATTGGGGCACGCCTTTGCCACGGCACTGTGAGTCGAGAGCAAACCTGTGGGGTGCTATTTGATGAACGGGGAAGACCTGAACAACCGCTCAGGCATTAGCGGCTCTTCAGCAAGTGTCACCAAATCTGCTGAAATCTGTGATGTGACCATCAGTGGACATTCGTACTGGTAAGTAATTGTACTCATAATCTCGCCGCCTGTAAAGTCGCGGCAGGCACCGCAGAGTGGCGCTGCTCAGCACCCAACCTACGGTTCGACTAACAACTGGGTACTTCGGCGACACCGGCCAGCGCCAAGCCTTCCGGTTCAATGACGAGGTAGGCGGCAAAGCCTTCACCGCGCACGCCGACATCGAACAGGTGGTTTTCCACGCGCACATACAGCCGGAGCTGCTGGCTGATTACTTTGACGACAGCCTCACGGGGTGTCAGCGTCCAACCGACCCCGCCCAGCCGGATGATTTGCCCCCGTTGGTCTTTATTCACACACGTGATTTCGAAACCGGACACGTCCGCTGCTCCTCTTGACTGGCTTGGCTCGCTGGCGGGCACGTTAGTGCGGCTTCACCAGGCGCAGCGTTTTGTATTTGGCCACTTCCGGATGCAGCTTCTGCCACGCCACCTGAACCGCGCGGAACACGGCAGGCAATGACTGGCAGTAAGGGGTGTAAGGCTGGGTCTCGTCCGCCGCGCTGACATCATGGGTACAGCCGCACAACGGGCAGCAGACCAGCCAGCGCTGCGTCCCGCGCAGGGTAATCGTCGACGACGGCAAATCGTCAATCACGTCCAGTTTAAAATGTTTTTGCACAGTCATATCCATCACAGGCATGGGGTTACACTTTCTTGTCGGTTGAACAACTCGTGTTTTCACCAGACGTACCAGTCAGCAGTTCCGATAGATGTGACTGCTCACCAACGGGGTGCGGTAATTGAGGTCCTGGGCTGTGTTCGATGGATGGGGAAAACTGTACCGGTGCACAGTATCACGCCAGAGGCATCAAACCTGAGTCAGAGAAACGAAATCAACGTGTTTGCAATACAACGCCAGCGGGATACTTCTCTGCAATATGAAGTGTAACCTAAATTGCCTCAGAAGTAAACAGTCCGTTCGGCCGTTGACCTTCCATACGGGAAGTACCAATTGGTCAGGGTGAACGGAAGCCGTAGTTCGTCCATGAAACCCCGCCGGATCGCATGACCATAACTGGAGCAACAAACCTGAGCTAGCTGTTGCGATTTATTGACATTGAAATTAAGACAGGTATAATGCAAGAAAACTGGATCGATACAGCAGAACCTGTTGTATTGGCCGAAATCGACATCCTCCGCCGGGCGCAATGCGGCTGTTTCAGTCAATGAAACAGAAAAAACTACTGGCAATGCGAGTAGAGTGGTTCACCGCGATGGTACCGGATGTACAACCGGCTGTACGCGCGCTCGTCATCGATTTGCGCCGCAACTCGCGTGAAGTTGGGCAACTGCTCAAAAGTCTAGCCTCGGACAAGCGTCTGGAAATCCTGCGCCATCTGGCCGGGCGCAGCTCCAGCGTCAACGAGATCGCCGATGCGCTCCGCCTGCCCGCGTCCACTGCCACCATGCACATCAATCTGCTGGAAAAAGCCGGGCTGATTCGCACCGAACTCAAACCGGCCAGTCATGGGCTGCAGAAGATTTGCTATCGCCTCTATGACCAGATCGCGCTCGCGCTGCCGATGGTCGAACCCGTGGCGGAAACCACCATCGACGTGGCGATGCCCGTGGGCGCGTACGTCGACTGCCGGGTGACGCCCACGTGCGGCCTCGCCAGCGGGACAGGCCTCATTGGTCGGTTCGATGACCCCAGCGCTTTCTATGATCCGGAGCGCTTTCAGGCGCAGTTACTGTGGTTCCGTGCCGGGTACGTCGAGTACCGCTTCCCCAATCGCCTTCCGCCGGGCGCGCTGCTCGAAAGTCTGCAAATCAGCCTGGAAATGTGCTCCGAAGCCCCGCTGCACAAAGTGGATTGGCGCTCCGATATCACGGTTTGGGTGAATAGGGTGGAAGTCGGCACATGGACGAGCCCCGGCGACTTCGGCGAGGAAGCGGGTCAGCTCACACCGTCGTGGTGGGAACGGCGCTACTCCCAGTATGGACTCCTCAAACTGTGGAAAGTCACCGGGACGGGCGCCTACCTCGACGGCGTGCAAGCCGCGGATGTTACACTCGATCAATTGGCTATTGCTCAGGCGGAATTCATCTCGGTGCGGATTGGCATCAAAGAAGATGCCCAACGGATTGGCGGACTCAATATCTTCGGGCGGCAGTTCGGCAATTACCCGCAGGATATTGTGCTGCGTTTGCGGTTTCGAGAACTGGAACACGAGCCAAAGGAGGCGCAATCGATTCACGTGCACGGCATCGAAAGCATATGACTACCTGCTGCCGAATAGGTTACTAGGAGCACAGCTGAAATGTCCAAACGTACGCTTATGTTGATTCTGCTTGGCCTGCTGGCCTTAATGGCCACACCAACCCTCGCGCAAGACGACGGGGGCATGCAACTGCCCGAAGAGTGCAGTACCGTGACCCTCGACTACTGGAATCCCTTCACCGGACCCGACGGCCCGTTCATGGGGCAGCTCGTCGACGCCTTTAACAGCGAACACCCGAATATTCAAGTGGCGATGACCACGCAGAGCGAGTATTACACCCAGCTCAGCACGGCGGCGGCTTCCGGCACGCTGCCGGACGTGGCGATTGTCCACGCTGACCAGATCGCGACGCAGGTCTACCGCAACATTCTGCGCCCCATGGACGATATCGTCGAACAGGTGGGCATCAATGGCGCGGATTTCCCGGAAGCGGTGTGGAACGCGGGCGAGGTCAACGGTTCGCGCTATGCCGTGCCGTTGGACATCCACCCAATGACGATGTTTGTGAACACGGACCTGCTCGAACAGGGAGGCTTCACAGATGCGCCAATGACGGGTGAAGCGTTCGCCGAAATGGCGGCGGCCCTGACCAGCGGCGATAACAACGGCTTCATGCTGACGGCGGGTTTCCCCATCCGCCAGATCTTCGAAATGCTGCTGTACCAATTCGGCGGCACGTCCTTTAACGAAGATGGCACGGAAGCGGCGTGGAACAGCGAAGCCGGGGTGCAGGCCATGCAGTGGCTGCTCGACGCGCAAGCGGGCTATTCGCAGCCCAATCTCGAAGTGGATGCCGAGCTCAATTCGTTTAAGGGCGGCACCGTCGGCATGATCTGGAATGGCATCTGGCAGACGACCAACGTCACGGGCGAAGGCGTTTTCTTCGGCAGTCGGGCGATGGCCGTGCCGCAGATCGGCCCGAATATGGCAGTCTGGGCGGGCTCGCATCAGCTCACGCTGCCGACGCAGGCCGCCGAGGATCCGTGCGTTGATACGGCTGCGGGCATCTTCATCAGCTACTTGCTCGACAACTCGGTGACGTGGGCGCGCGCTGGTCAGCTCCCGGCGAATAACGTCGTACGTGAAAGCGACGAATTCGCGGAAGTTCAGCCGCAGGCCGATATCGCCGCGGGGTCGGCGGACTACGTGTTCTTCCCGCCGTCCGTGCCGGGCATCACCGATGCTTATGGCCCGCTCGACGAAGCGGTCAGCGCGCTGATGAACGGCAACGCGACCGACATCCAAGCGGAACTCGACAACGCCGCGGAACGCGCCAATCAGATTTTGGAGCAGAACCGCGCGACGTTCGGTGAAGCGCCCTCATCCTAAACGGAAATGCATAGCCCAGTGGGTTGAGGTGGCTCCATCTCAACCCGCTGGACCGCTTTCCGAAAAAGACCCCTCCACTCATTAGAAGGGACCCGATCTATGGCGGTTTCGGTCGGAAACTCCAGCCACAGCAGCCCCGCTCACAGTTCGCAAACGCCGCTTCGACGCGGTGCCGTACCTGTTTGTGCTGCCGCATCTGATCTTCTTCCTCATTTTTGCCGGGTTTCCATTCGGCTTGGGTTTGGTCATCAGCCTGTTTGAATATGACATTTTGCGCCCGACGGCCACGCGTTTCGTCGGCCTGGGCAATTACACCAATCTGTTTACGCCCGGTACGGTTGAATACCCCGTTTTTTGGAACTCGCTGATCAATACCGGGGAGTTCGTCGTCCTGAGCGTGCCGCTCCTGATCGTGATCCCGCTGTTCTTGGCGATGCTCCTCAACGCGAACCTGCCCGGCAAGAACATCTACCGGGCGATCTACTTTGCGCCGTGGGTGTTGTCCTCGGCGGTGGTGGGGCTGCTCGGCTTCTGGGTGTTTCAGAGTCAGGGTGGGCTGCTGAATTACTATCTACGCGCCTTAGGGCTGGATCAGCCGCGCTGGCTTTCGACCATGCCGTGGGCGTGGTACGCGATTCTGATCGTCACGGTGTGGTGGACGAGCGGCTTCAACATGATCATTATCCTCGCGGCGCTGCAAAACATTCCGGTGGCACTGTATGAGGCGGCCTCGATTGATGGGGCGACGTGGTGGCAGCGCTTCCGGTTCATCACGATTCCCCAACTGCGGCCCGTGCTGGTGTTCATCATCATCATCACGATCATCGCGTGGTTCACCCTGTTCGCGCAGCCGCTGTTTATGACCGGGGGTGGTCCCGCGCAATCCGGCGGCGGTGGGTCGACCGAGCCGATCATGCTGCGCATCTACACGGAGAGCTTTGTCCGCAATCGGATGGGCAGCGGCGCGGCGATGTCGTTTGTCGTGGCGACCATCATGATCGTGATCTCCTATTTCAATTTCCGCCTGTTCCGAACGCGCGAATAAAAGCGAGGTGCATGATGACTGTGAATGCTCAGACGGAAACGCCCACCTATTCGGGTCGCAAGCGACCGCCCAATCAGCTCATCCCGCGCATACTGATCTATGCGCTGCTCACTGTAATTGCCTTGCTGATCATATTGCCGCTGTTGTGGGGTTTATCGACCTCGTTTAAGCCGAAGTCGGAGTGGTTTCTCCCGCAAATCTTCTGGATTCCGCGCACCTTCACGTTGGATAACTACCAGAGCATTCTGGAAAACCCGAGCCTGCCCATCACACGCTGGTTTTTGAACAGCGTGCTGGTCGCTTCGATCATCACCGTGCTGATTCTGGCGATCGATTCGATTGCGGCGTATGCCTATGCGCGGATGGAGTTTCCCGGCAAACGGATCCTGTTTGGGCTGCTGCTGGCGACGCTGTTTCTCCCCGGCGTGATGTTCCTTGTGCCGAACTTTCTGACGGTGACCTCACTGGGGCTGCTCAATAACTATGCGGGGGTGGTGCTCCCGGCGCTGTCGGGCGTGTTCGGCGTATTCTTCATGCGCCAGTTCTTCGAGTCGCTGCCGCGCGAGCTGGAAGAGGCCGCCTTCATTGACGGCGCGACCCGCCTGCAGACCTTCATGCTGATTGCACTGCCGCTAGCGAAGCCAGCGTTGGCCACGCTCGGGATCATCACGTTCCTCGGGGCGTGGAATGACTTCCTGTGGCCGCTGCTCGTCCTGAAAGATCGCACGCTGCTGACGCTGCCGCCCGGTCTGCGGACGCTGCAAGGCGCCTATACATCGGAGTACGGCCAGATGATGGCGGGCGCCGTCATAACGTCGATTCCCGTGCTGATACTGTACCTGCTCTTGCAGCGCTATATCGTCGAAAGCGTGCAGACCACCGGGTTGAAAGGGTAGATCCATGACCGTTTACAGCGTGATAGGCTGGCTTTTAGGGGTGCTGTGCCTGCTCTTGGGGCTGGCTGTCCCGCTCGCCGCGCAGTCGGATGACGAGGACACGTTCCAGGATCCCGTTATTTCCGCCAACTTCCCCGACCCGTTCATTCTGGAAGTGGACGACGTTTACTATGCCTATTCCACCAATTCAAACAGCCGCAATGTGCCGTATGCGACCTCGACGGATCTCGTCAACTGGCAGGTGGGACGCGATGCGCTGCCCGCGCTGCCCCGGTGGGTCAATCTGAATCGCGCCGACGTGTGGGCGCCGGAAGTGCTGGCGCTGAGCGCGGACGAGTATGTGCTGTTCTACACCGCACGGGATCGCTCGACGGGGAAGCAGTGCATTGGTCAGGCGACGAGCACCAGCCCGACCGGGCCGTTTCGCGATACCAACGACGGGCCAATCATCTGCCAGACGCGCGAAGGCGGTTCTATCGATCCGAGTCCGTTCCGGGATGTGGATGGATCGCTGTACCTGTATTGGAAGAATGATGGCAACTGCTGCATGATGGCGACCTATATTTACGTACAGGCGCTGTCAGCGGATGCGACCGAACTGATCGGTGACCCAGTAGGTCTCGTGCGCAATGATGAGTTGTGGGAAGGGCGGGTGATCGAAGCGCCGACATTGTGGCGGCACGACGATCAGTACTATCTGTTCTATTCGGGCAACGCTTACTCGGGCGAGGCTTACGCCGTCGGCTATGCCGTGTGTGAAACCCCGGTCGGTCCGTGCACGGACGCCGAAGAGAACCCGATTCTGGCGAGCGATCTGGACAGCCGACCGCTGGTCGTCGGACCCGGACATCAAACGATCATCACGGATGATGTAGGCGAGACGTGGCTCGTGTATCACGTGTGGCAGGTGACGGATGGTGGCGCGCTGACGTCGACCCGGCAGGTGTGGCTGGATCGGCTGGAATGGGAAGACGGACGCCCATTGGTGGCAGGCCCCACCCGGGATGAGCAGCCCGCGCCGCAGTGATTCGTACAGTCTGCACAGTTTTCGCGTTGTAATGTCCACCGCTATTGACTCACTCAAAAAAGCGTGATAACTTTAGCGAAAGTCATATGCAATCGATTGCAATTATAATGGCGAAACCAAAACTGACTTTAGCTGATATTGCAAAAATGACTGGGGTGTCCACCTCAACGGTGTCACGCGCGTTGAACGACAGCCCGCTCATCAATGACGAAACCAAACAGCGAATTCAGAGCATCGCGCGGGATCATAACTACCAGATTCATCTGGGCGCGCGCAATTTTCGCCTCAAAAAGAGTTTCATCGTCGCGGTGGTCATTCCGATTGAGACCAGCGATGCGGCGACACTCACCAACCCGTTCATTCTGGAATTCATCGGGTCGGTGGGCTGCGAACTGCGCAACAATGGCTACGACCTGCTGCTCATTCAGGATCGCACCATCAGCGAACGCTATCTGCGTTCCGGTCTGGTCGATGGTTTTATCCAGTTAGGTCATGGCGATTATCCGAACCTGAACAGTGTGCCGGAAGACGTGCCGCTCGCCGTGTGGGGGCCGCCGTTTCCGGGACAGAAATACTGCACCGTGGGCATTGATAACTGGGCGCTCTCCCGCGAAGCGGTGGAACATCTGCTGCGCTTGGGGCGGCGGCGCATCGCCTTGATCACGACGCATGACCATGTCAAGGCGACGACCGAAGCAGCCAACCGTTTGCAAGGGTATCAGGAAGCGCTGCGGACTGCGGGCCTCCCGCTTGACCCGGCGCTGGTTGTGAGCACGGATTGGAACCCGGCAGCCGGGGTCGGAGCGACGCAGCAGCTTTTGCGGCAAGCGCCGGACGCTGACGCGATTTTCGTCAGCAGCGGTGACGCGATGGCGCTCGTCGTCATGGAAACCCTGCGCGAACTCGGTCGGTCAATTCCGGAAGATGTCGCCATCGTCGGTTTTGACAACAGTTCAGTTGGGGAAACGGGAGCGGTGCCCTTGACGACGGTGAGTCAGGAAATCCGGGGTCTCGGGGCGAAACTGCTGGTCGAGAGCTTGATGCAGCTCATCGATGGAAAGAAAGCGGCCACCCAAGTGATCGAGGGGAAAATTATCGTTCGGCGGTCGTGCGGTGCCGCGCTGTAAGATTATTTGCGACGATTTGCAATCGATTGCAATTTCGACGATTTGTTGAGTGTATTTGGTCGTTTCAGTGACTGTAGTCACGCTGACGTAGTTTTTGAATGTTCGCCGGAGCAGTTTTATGCCGAGTCTTGCAATCGATTGCAAAACTGAAATGGGACGAGAACCGATGTTAGTTCACCTAGATGCCGATGCACAAGTCTTCGAAGCTCCAACGGATGCTCACCCGTCTACGGCGTGGTGGCGGTCGGCGGTCTTCTACGAAGTCTACATTCGCAGCTTTCAGGACTCGAATGGCGATGGCATTGGCGATTTGCGCGGCATTGAACAGCGCTTGCCCTATTTGCAGCAGCTTGGCGTCGACGCGCTGTGGATCACGCCGTTTTACCCCAGCCCGATGGCGGATTTCGGCTACGATGTGGCCGACTATACCGCCGTCGATCCGTCCTTCGGCACGATGGCCGATTTTGATCGCTTGCTGCAGGCGGCGCATGACCGCGATATCCGCATCGTCATCGACATGGTGCTCAATCACACGTCGGATGCGCACCCGTGGTTTGCCGAATCACGCAGTTCGCGGACCAACCCCAAGCGCGACTGGTATATCTGGCGCGATGCCCAGCCGGATGGATCACCGCCCAACAACTGGACGACCTTCTTCGGCGGCAGTGCGTGGGCGTGGGATGAAACCACCCAGCAGTACTACCTGCACCTGTTCCTCGACCGCCAGCCCGATTTGAACTGGCGCAATCCCGAAGTCATTGCGGCCGTCGATGACGTGCTGCGCTTCTGGTTGGACAAGGGCATTGATGGCTTCCGGTTGGATGCCATCAACTTCCTGATCAAGCATGCGGATTTTCCCGACATGCCCGTCGTCACCAACGCGACGGGCGGCGATCTCGTGCAATATCACGTCCACGTCAATAACCAGCCGGAACTGCATCCGCTGCTGCAAAATGTGCGCCGGGTGTTGGAGTCGTATCCCGGCGAGCGCGTGCTGATCGGGGAGACGGGCACGCTCAAAGCGCCGGAACTGGCGGAGTTCTACGGAGCGGATCTCGACGAAATCCACCTGCCGATGATTGTGCTGCCGCTGCATACGCCGTGGCAGGCCGCAGCGATGCGCCAATGCCTGCTGGAGTTCTATGCGGGACTTCCGCCCGGCGCGACGCCGCACTTTGTCTTCAGCAACCATGATGACAAACGCCTGATCACGCGCTATGGCTACGAGCAGCACCGCTCGATTGCCGTACTGCTGCTCACGCTGCTCGGCTCGCCGATTCTGTACTACGGCGATGAGATCGCCATGTGCGACATGTTTATTCCGCTGGAAAAGCGGGTAGATACAGCCGGGCTGATCGATCCCGACACGTATCCGGGGCGCGACCCGAACCGGACGCCGATGCAGTGGGACGCCAGCCAACACGCTGGTTTCACGCCGGACACGGTCGAGCCGTGGCTGCCCGTCAATGAGAACCGCAGCACGATCAATGTCGCGGTTCAGGCGGCGGCGCCCGACTCTACGCTCACGTTCTATACCACGCTGCTGCACCTGCGGCGTGACTCCCGCGCGCTGCGTGTAGGCAGCATCCGATTTTTAGAGGAGACGGGTGATGTCCTCGCCTACGTCCGCACGTTTGGCGACGAGCGCCTGCTGATCGCGATCAATTTCGGCAGCGGCTCCCCCATCCTCGATCTGTCCGAACTGGCAGATCAAGCTCACTGTGTGCTCTCCAGCACGCTGCAGCGTCCGGACGCTGTGGCGCTTGCTGCGGTGGCTCTCAATGCCTATGAGAGTGTGGTATTCAAACTCGGCGCAGGCGGCACGTAGCCACATACGTCAGTTTGAAGTCGGTTTTCTGTTTAGGTCTTGCATCGAACCAGGATTTTTTGAAAGGCAATCTGATGACCAATAATGTACGTCGTACGGTATTCGTTCTGTTCATTCTGCTGCTCACCTTGAGCGTCGCCGCTGTTCAGGCTCAGGATCGCGTGCAGGTGACGATCCTCGGCACCATCAAGCCGGAAATCGCCGAACCGTTCACCGAAGCGGTCGCCGCCTACAATGCGGCTCAGACGCAGTATGAAGTGGTGGTGATCCCGCGGGATGGCGACCCGGTGCAGATGATGACGTCGCTGTCGGCCTCGGGCAACATGCCAACCATCAACAACATGGGGCAAGAATTCGGCCTGTTCAAGGATACGCTGTGCGATGTCACCGACACGACGTT
Source organism: Candidatus Flexifilum breve (assembly GCA_016717205.1). GTDB lineage: Bacteria > Chloroflexota > Anaerolineae > Aggregatilineales > Phototrophicaceae > Flexifilum > Flexifilum breve. The sequence continues at coordinate 479,107 of JADKGC010000001.1, read as the reverse complement.
CTCGCAGCACGCCTTCCCCGGCACGCAGTCGGATGTGACCATCGACGGTAAGGTGTACGGCATGCCGATCACCATCGAAGCCTTCGGTCTGCTCTACAATCAGGCAGTTCTCGACGAAGCGGTCGGTGGCACGTTTGACCCCGCGACCATCACCACCCGGTCGGCGCTGGCGGAACTGCTGGCGGCGGTTGATGCGCTCGACAGCACGCAGGCGGCCATCCATCTCTCCGGTCTCGATTGGTCGCTCGGCGCGCACTTCACCAACGTCCTGTTCACCGACCAGTCGGCGGATGCGGCGGAACGCGTGGCCTTCATCGACGCGCTGAAGGATGGCAGCTCGGACCTCGCCAACAACGAAGTTTTCAACGGCTGGGCGGACACGCTCGACCTGCTGATGCAGTACAACCAGAACGCGCCCTCGCCGTTAGCTCCCACCTACGATGACGGTGTGCTGGCGCTGGGCTTGGGCGATGTTGGTTCTGGTTCATGGGCAACTGGGCACTGCCGAACCTGTTCGAAATGAACCCGGATGTTGACTTCGGCATCCTGCCCGTCCCCGTGAGCGATGATGCGGCCACCTACGGCAACACCGCGATTTCGATTGGTGTGCCGTCGAACCTCGTGATCGACTGCGCGCAGTCCTCGCCGGAAGAGCAGGCGGGCGCCATCGACTTCCTGAACTGGTTCGTCACCGACCCGGTTGGTCAGGACTTCTGGGTGAATCGCTTCAACTTCCTGCCCGTCTACGACACCTTCGAAATTCAGCCGCAGGACGCGATGTCGCAGCAGATTCTGCAGTACGCTGCCGATGGCCTGAGCCTCCAGTGGATGAACAACCTGTATCCGGCGGGCGGCTGGCAGGCGATGGGCGCCTCGATGCAGAAGTATGTCGTGGGTCAGATTGACCGCGCTGCGCTGGCGGCGGAACTCGAAGCCTACTGGCAGAGCGTTGAGTAGCCCACGCTGACTCCCTAAATAACAAAGTCGGGGAGCGCCGCACAGGCCGCTCTCCGACCTCACCCCACCACGCCCAGAGCTCAGATCGTCAAGCTCGGAGCCGAGAGGAACTGAACCCGTGTATATCGAGAAAACCTTCGCGCAGAAGCTGCGCACTTTCCTAACCTTTGCCGCTTTGCCGTTATTTGCCTTCACTATTGTGCTCGTGATCCCGTTTCTGGTTGGCGTGTTTCTCTCGTTCACCGATTGGAACGGCATTCAAGCGATCGATTCGTTTGACTACAACTGGATCGGCCTGACCAATTTCACGCAGGCGCTCAACGATCCAACATATATGAGTACGTTGGGCATGACGGTGGCCTATGTGATCTCGGTGGTCATTTTCACCAACGTGATCGGTTTTCTCGTCGCCGTGCTGGTCACATCGAATTTGCCCGCGCGCAACTTCTTCCGCGCCGCCTTCTTCGTCCCCAACCTCATTGGCGGCGTGATCCTCGGGTTCATCTGGCAGTTCATCTTCTCGACGTTCCTCACACGGGTGGGCGACATTCTCGGCATTCCCGCCCTCCAGTTCTCGTGGCTGGTGGAGACGGACAAAGCGTTCATCGCGCTGGTGATCGTCGGCGTGTGGCAGCTTTCTGGCTATATGATGCTCATTTATATTGCCGGGCTGGTCAACATTCCTGATGAAGTCATCGAAGCCGCCCGCATTGACGGTGCAAATACCGTGCAGCAGATGACGCAAATCAAAATTCCGCTGATGGTGCAGGCGTTTACGATCAGCATCTTTTTGACGCTGCGCAACAGCTTTATGGTATTTGATGTCAATCTGTCGCTGACCAGAGGCGGGCCGTTCCGCTCGACCGAAATGGCGACGCTGCACATCTACAACGAATCCTTCATCAGCCAGCATTTCGGCCCAGCGCAGGCGCAGGCCATCATCCTGTTCGCCATTGTCGCCGTGGTGGCGACGACGCAGGTGCTGATTTCTAAGCGTTTGGAGAGCCGGTCGCTATGAAGCTGACGAAATATGGCAGTCTGGCTGCCGCTGTCTTTCTGGCCTTGTTCTATCTGTTTCCGTTCGCCGTGGTGCTGATGAACGCGTTCAAAGGGCGCGTCGACGTGCTGCGCGACCCGCTGGCGCTGCCAAAGAGCCTGGACTTCACTAACTTTGCTGACGCGTTCACCCGCATGAACTACAGCACGACGTTCATGAACACGCTGATCGTGACGGTGCTGTCCATCGCCATCCTAACGATTTTCCCGTCGATGCTCGCCTACTACTTAGCGCGCTTTGACAACCGCGCGACCAAAATCATCTTCATTCTGCTGGTCGTGTCCATGATTGTGCCGTTTCAGGCGCTGATGATCCCGTTTGCCAGCATCTACGGTCGCTTGAACCTGCTGAACAACCGCTGGTCGCTGATCTTCTTCTATCTGGGCTTTGGCGTGAGCTTGTCGACGTTCTTGTATCACGGGTTCATTCGGACCATTCCCATGGCGCTGGATGAATCGGCGGCGATCGAAGGGGCGAACAAGTTCCAGATTTTCTGGAAGATCATCTTCCCGATTCTGCGCCCCACCACGGCGACGATCATCATCCTCAATGCGCTCTGGATTTGGAATGACTACCTGCTGCCGTCGCTGGTCTTGTTCATCAATGACCGGACCCTGCCGCTGTCGACCTATTCGTTCTATGGGCAGTACACGAGCGACTATGGCGTGGCGATGGCCGGGTTGATCCTGTCGATCACACCGGTGATCCTGTTCTACCTGTTTATGCAGCGGAACATCCTCAAGGGGATTGCCGACGGCGCGGTGAAATAGGCGACGTTCAGCGAAAACACATGTTTTTCGTAGGGACGCAATTCATTGTGTCCGTGGCGCTCGACCCCACCCCCGGCCCCTCCCCGAATTCAGGGAGGGGAGCCAACAGCGCTCGCAACGTCCCCTCTCCCCGCTTGCGTGGGAGAGGGGTTTTTGAATGCCTCCACGCGAGAGCTACCAGGCGCAGTAACCGCCATCGATGATGATGTCGCTGCCCGTCACGTAATCCGACGCTTCGGACGCGAGGTAGACCGCCGCGCCCTGCAGATCGGTGACTTCCGCCATCTTCTTCATGGGGATGAGCGACATCCACACCGGGTACACTTCCTTGCCGATTGGCGTCGCCAGCAGGTCATCGACCAACTGCGTGCGCGTGTAGCCGGGGCTGATGCTGTTCACGCGCACGCCGTGCGGCGCCCATTCTGCCGCTAGACTGCGCGTCAGATGCAGCACGCCCGCTTTGCTCGTGTTGTAGGCCGACTGCTTCTGCGGATAGTTCGAAATCCAGCCGGACATCGACGCTGTATTGATGATCTTGCCGTAGCCCGCCGGGATCATGACGCGCCCGGCGGCCTGTGAGCACAGAAACACGCCCTTGAGGTTGATGTCGATCATGCGATCCCAGTCCGCTTCGGACATCTCATCCGCGCCGACCCATTGACCGATGCCCGCGTTATTCACGCCGATCGTGATTTTGCCCCATTCGGCGACGATCTTGTCGACCATCCCTTTGACTTCATCCGGCTTGGTGACATCAGCTTTGATCGCCATGGCTTTGACGCCTTTGGCGACCAATTCCTGCGCGGTCTCTTCGGCTTTCTGCAGCGAGACATCGACGAGCGCGACCGATGCGCCCGCTTCGGCGAAGGCGTGCGCGAAGGCGCGGCCAATGCCCTGCGCGCCGCCGGTGATATAGGCGGTCTTGCCGGTGAGCATGAACCGTTCGAGGATCGGTTTGGCGTTGCTGAGTGCGTCAGTCATCATGTCCTCTAGTCGTTGGCGACGATAATCTGCACTTTGACGGACGTCGCGGGCATGTGCGCGGCGTAGTCAAACGCCTTGATGCTGTCCGCGAAGCCGAAGGTATCGGTGATCAACGGTTTGACGTCCAGCTTGCCGCTGCCCATCAACGCCAGCGCGCGCGGATACACATGCGCGTAGCGGAAGACATGTTCGACACGCGCTTCTTTCACCGACGCGGCGACCACATCATACGGAATCGGTTTGGCAGGCAGACCGACATACACGACACAGCCTCCCGGCGCGAGCGGTTCAAACACGCCCGCCGACGCGCGTTCGTTGCCGCTGGCTTCAAACACGATATCCGCGCCCCAACCATCGGTCAGCTTGTTGACCACGTCGACGAGGCTTTCCTTCGCCACGTTGACCGGGGTGATCGGGCCGAGCTTTGCAGCGAGATCGAGCTTAGGCTGCACCACGTCGCTGATGATGATCTGGCTGCACCCGCCCGCCAGCGCCGCCAGTGCGGTCAGCACGCCGATGGGGCCAGCGCCCATCACGACGGCCACATCGCCGGGGCGAATTTTCGCTTTGTTGGCGGCGTGCATGCCAACGGCCAGCGGTTCGACCATCGCGCCTTCAGCATAGCTGATATTTTCCGGCAGCTTGAAGGTGAACGCGGCAGGGTGCACCACTGAGGGACGCAGCACACCGTGGATCGGCGGGGTGGCCCAGAAGCGCACGGCCGGGTCGAGGTTGTAAATGCCGAGGCGGGTGGCCTTGCTGTTGGGGTCGGGGATGCCGGGTTCCATGCACACGCGGTCGCCGATCTTGAAGTTGGTCACTTCCGCGCCCAGTTCGGTGATCACACCCGAGGCTTCGTGGCCGAGCACCATCGGCGCGCGGACGACAAAGTGCCCAATCGCGCCATTCTCATAGTAGTGAACATCGCTGCCACAGACGCCGACCGTGCGCAGCGCGATACGCACATCATGCGGGCCGAGCGGTTCGTCCAGCGTGATGTCCCGGATTTGGAGTTCATGTTGTTTTTCGAGTACTAAAGCTTCCATGTTATTACACCCTTTTTTGGAAGATTGTGCTGCGTATTCTGGTGCGGATCACGGACAGTCGTCACCCTTTCCAGATGATAAAAATGCTCAACACGACCGAGATCGCCGTGGCGATCTCAATCGGTAAAAATGCCTCCAGAAACCGCATCCACAGCAGATGAATGGCGACGAGCAGCACGATGCTGATGAAGACGCGGTCAAACGTGTTCGCATTGATCGGCAGGAAGCCTTTGCGCTCGCTCGATCCGTGGGTCGGAATAGAACTGGAGATGAGTTCTTTCTCTTCGGACATCGCCTTAGTCCTTTACTGCGCCAAAGGTCAAGCCCATGACGATATATCGCTGTGCGAACGTGATAAAGATCAGCGACGGGATGAGTGTGAGCGTGGCGACGGCGGCCATTTCCCCCCAGTTCGTCCCGGTCACAGTGACGAACTCCGCCAGCCCGGTCGTGATGGTGCGGGCGCGGAACGAGGTGAGCGTCGCGGCGAACAGATATTCATTCCACGCGAAGATCCAACTGAGGATGGCGGTGACGGCGAGGCCGGGCGCGGCCAGCGGCAGGATGATCATGCGGATCACCCCAAAAGTTGTCGCGCCATCGACGAATGCCGCCTCGTCCATCTCAATCGGGATGCCGTCCATGATACCCTTCATCAGCCAGATGGCAAACGGCAGGTTGAACACGCAGTACAGCATGATGAGGCCGAAGTGTGTGTCATACAGCGTGAAATTGAGGCTGCCCAATTTGACATTGGTCACCTGCGTGAACATCAGGAAGAGCGGCAGCAGGAAGGCAGCCGGGGGAGCCATACGGTTGGTGATCGTCCAGAAGAAGATGTTATCGCTGCCCGAGAGCTTGTAGCGGGAGAGGGCGTAAGTCGCCAGCAGCGCCAGCAGCGTGACCAGGAGCGCGTTCCCGGTCGACACGATCAGCGAATTGACCATGTAACCCTGAAACGTGCGGTCGGTGATCACGTTGGTATAGTTTTGCGTGAAAAACGAGTTGATGATGAGCGTCGGCGCGTTGAACAGCTCGACACGACTGCGGGCAGACACGACAATCATCCACCACACGGGCACGACCGTGAAAATGGTCGCCAGAATCCAGACCACGTAGGTGGGGACATAACTTAGGGCCTTGCGGAGTGTCTTGCTCATGTTTTTGCTCAGTTATTGCGCCGGACTTGCGTTAGCGAGACGAACAACAGCCAGCAGGCGACAATCGTCAGGTACAGCGTGAGCAGTGACATCGCCGAGCCGTAACCATAATCGGTCTGCGGGAAAACCACGCGGAAGATGTGAATGCCCAGCGTGCGCGTCGAGGTACCGGGGCCGCCGCCATTCGTCAGCATGTTGATTTCGTCGACGGTGCGCAGCGCGTCCATCACGCGGATGAAGACGGTCGTCAAAATCACCGGGCGCATGAGCGGCAGGGTGATATGCCGGAAGATTTGCCAGCGGTTCGCACCGTCCACCTGCGCCGCTTCGACCGGTTCGCGGGGCAGGGCGGTTAAGCCCGCCAACATCGTCAGCGTGACGAACGGAGTCCAGTGCCAGATATCCATGATCAGGATCGACAGGAACGCCTGATCCGCGCTGGTGCCGATGTTGAAGCTGAGGTCAAACCAGCGGTCGAGAAAATACGGGATTGGCCCGAACCCGGGGATGGTCATCAAGCGCCAGATCGCGCCAACAGCGATGGGGGCGATCATCAGCGGGATAGTGTGGATGATGCGAAACAGCGTTTTGCCGAAGAAGTCGCGCGCCAGCAGGTTGGCGAGGAAGAATCCGATGATGAGTTCAGAGAAGACCGCGAAGAGGGTGAAGCGGATGGTGACGCCGAGCGCGTTCAAAAATAGTTCATCAAAGACGAGCGAGCGGTAGTTCTGCACGCCAATGTATTGGATGGTATCGCGCGCGGCGAATGGGTTCCAGTCGTTAAAGCCGACGATCAGCACATAAATGAACGGGAACAGGCCGAAGATGAACATAATCAGCAGAGTTGGGGACAGCAGCAGCCATCCGGTCCGACTTCGCCGCATAGAAGCTCCTTTATCGCTCAGAAAAAAAGACTTTTTCAGTGCCCTATGCGGTAAGCTGCGAGCAGGACTTACCTAATGGAGCAAATCATCTAAAACCAAACAGGTGGCGCGACCCGAAGATCGCGCCACCCCTAGACACTAGAACAGGCTAACCGTTAGCTGCCATACCCGAGGCTGATGAGTTCAGCTTCGGCGGCGGCGGCCGCACCATCGAGGGCTTCTGCGGCGGTGATTTCGCCAGCAATCGCCTGATAGATGAACGGCGCAACCGCTTCACGAACCTGCGGGTGGAAGGGGAACGGCGGGGCACCCGCGAACAGGTAGCCCTGATCCTGCATCAGGCTGTAGTAGCCATTGGTCGCTTCGTCCATCGCGACGACCAGCGGATCATCATAGGTCGGTTCCATGACGATACGGGAGGACGCTGCCGCCCATTCCGCCTGAACCGACGGCAGACCGACGAACTGCAGCCAGAGGAGCGACGCCTGCTGGTTCTGCGAGGAGACGGGCAGACCGAACGCGCCACCATCGTAGTAGCCGATGTAGCCGGTGTCGGCTTCCGCCGCTTCCATCACGCCTTCGGCGACCGGGGGCAGCGCCACACCGACATTGCCGACCACGTTGGAACGGGTCGCATCCGTCGCGATCCACGCCGCGTTTTCACCGTAGACCAGACCCTGAGCCGCGCGACCCGCCGCGAACGAGGCCGCGACTTCGTCCCACGTGCTGCTGGTGGATTCCGGCGGCGCGTACTGGAGGTTGTTCAGCCACCACGCCAGCGCTTCCTTGGCCGCATCACTGTTCATCTGGCCGCCATTTTCAACCGAGGCCTTCCAGGTTTCCTGGTTGATGCCCCAGTTGTACACGCCGAAGGTCGGAGCGACCGATTCAAAGAATTCATAGAACGACGACGGGTGACCGGACGCGGCCTGTACCGTGGTGCCCCACAGGTCGAGGTCGTTGGCTTCGCCGTAGGCGGTGAAGAAGGCGGCGATGTCCGCATACTGCTGGTGCGTGGTCGCCGGGGCGAGCGCATAGCCGTATTCGGCTTCGAAGGCCGCCATGATGTCCGCATCTTCGAACAGGTCGGTGCGATACAGGTAAATCTTCACGAAGGCTTCCATCGGCATGCCGAAGACGTGGCCTTCGTCATTCTTGAAGTAGTCGACGAACGTCGTGAAGTTGTCGAAGCTGAATTCGGGCGCGGCGAGTTCCGGGTTGTCTGCCAGAGCCTGCGTCATGTCAACGAGGTACTCATTCGCCAGATACCCGTAGATGATGTCCTGTTCGATGTACACGAAGTCATACAGACCCGTGCCCGCTTCCATATCGCGGATCGCCTTGTCGTACATCTGATCCCACGACGTGGTTTCGAGTTCGACGTTGATGCCCGTCAGTTCGGTGAACTGGGGCGCGAGCACGTCCTTGACATAGTTCGACGCGGGGGTGCTTTCCGAAACGCCACGCAGGGTCACGCCTGCGAACTGTGCGCCCGCTTCTGCCCACCAGGCCGACGTATCATCTTGCGCGCTGGTCAGCGACGCGCCGACGAGCAGCGCGAAGACCATCACGAGTACCGCTAACCGACTCCAATGTGTAGTACGCATAATCTTAAACTCCAAGAAGTCTAACCATACACAAGTAAATGCTGCCGAAAACCGCTGATGTCTGTCCGTCTATCACCCCCTTAACACTGTCTCGATTTCACCATCATCCAAGCGTCAGGTTCCTGCCTTGCGCTTTTCGATGCGTTCCAGAATGCCACGAGCGGCGGTCGCATCGGTGATGAGCACGTTGAAGAAATGCCCCCGTAGCCCGCCTAAAATCGCCTCGATCTTGCTTACACCACCGGCGACCGCAATCGAGAGCTGCTTTGTGTAAACGTTTTCAAGATTAATCGCAATCGACCGCTCACTGATCTCCGGGAAGCACAGCACGCCGTCGGCGTCGTAGGCATGCCCTAATATTTCGCCCACTGCGCCTCGTTTTTGAATGACTTCCAGCAGATCCTTGCCAAAATAACCTTGGCGATACGGTGTAGAGAATTCGGTGATCAAGCCGATGCCGAGGAGGACGATATTGGCTGCATTGCCGAGTTCCAGCGCCGCGGCGACACCCGAGTCGTTGAGGAGCGCGAGCTTGATGTCGGCGGTATCGACGAAACGGGGTGCGGGCAGCAGTACGGTGCGCGCGCCCAGCGCCTGCCCGATGAGCATCACAGTCAGGTCGACGTTCGGCTTGTTGATGTTGCTTGGCGCGCTCCCCGTGAGGCTGACAACCGTCAGGTCGCGGAAGGGACTCGGTTTCATGCGCAGGGCGCACTCATAGAGCGTCGTGCTGCCAGAGGGCAAGCCGAGAATGTCGCCGTCGTGCAGTTGGGCGTGCAAATAGTGCGCGGTCGCTTCGCCCATCGCCGCCTTGATCATCTCGTCATCGTCGTCGATGGCCGCAACGACCACCGCTTCTTTGAGGCCGAAAGCTGCTTCCAGCCGCAGTTCAAGGTCAGCGACGTAGGCGAACGGTTGCACGATTTCGACGCGCACCAGACCAAGTTCGTTGGCGCGCTGGAGCAATCGACCGACGGTTTGACGCGATAGACCGACCCGCTGTGCAATTTCGGATTGGAGAAGCTGATGTTTGTAATAAAGAGTCGCCACTCTCACGAGCTGCCGCGTATCTTCATTCAAAGCCAACTGTTCCAAGAATTCTAAGTTTACGAATTTTGATTATGGTCATATGCTCAGTGTTTGAGCATGGGTTACAAGAATCAGTGTAGCGAAATACAATTTAGCTGTCAAGAACTTTTGTTACACAATATTCCTCGTCGCTGTAATCTTGGTAAAAGGTTATAAGGGAAGATACGGGAGACAAATTATGGATGATCAGAACATACTTTTTGCGGCGCGGCAGATCATTCAACGTGAAGCTGAGGTGGTGGCCGCGCTGGCACAGCAGCTCGATGCCGCCTTCATCGCTGCCGTGCGCGTGCTGCTCGCGTGCGATGGCCATGTATTGGTAACAGGCGTCGGCACGTCGGGCGCGGTGGCGCGGCGGTTGGCACATCTACTCACCTGCTGTGGTACGCCCGCGCTCTACCTGCACCCCGGCGACGCGCAGCACGGTATGGCCGGCGCGATCACCGCGAAGAACGTCGTGATCGCCCTCTCCAAAGGGGGCGAGAGCGCGGAGATCACCTTTGTCGTGACCTATGCGCGGCAGCAAGGCGCGCAGGTGATCGCCATCACCGAACAGCCGGAGTCGACGCTGGGCAAACTGGCGGATGTGGCCCTGATTATCCACACGCCCCCCGCTGCAGACCAGCTCAACTATATTGCGACCGGAAGTTCGCTCGCCGTCGCGGCGGTCGGCGATGCGCTGTGTGGTCTGCTGCTGCGACTGCGCGGGCGCACGCTCGATGCGTTCGCGGCGACCCATCCCGGCGGCGCGGTCGGGCAGACGTTGTTGGGGAAGCCCGAGGAATAGCTGAACACCGCAGTTCATCCGGCCAACTTCAAAATCTCAGTCCCTCGGATATATTAGCAGTCGCTTTTGATTCTTCACGCTATAATCCGTAAGTGTCGCGGTTCACCTCAAAAGGGGTAAAAATGCACTTCAAGAAACCCATTCACATTTTGCTCGTAGTTCTGCTGCTCGCCGTTATTTCGGCGCAAGTCGTGTCCGCTCAGGATGATCTCGGTTCAGAAGCCAATCCGATTCAGGTGTACTTTGTCCCCTCACAAGAAGCGCAAGCGATTGTGACGGGCGGCGAAATCATGGCGACTGCACTGGAAGAAGCCACCGGACTGAATTTTGAAGTCTTCGTGCCGACCTCGTATGCCGCGACCGTGGAAGCCATGTGCGCCGCGCCCGGCAGCTCGATTGGTTTCATTCCGGCGGCTGGTTACGTGATCGCCAACAACCGCTGCGGCGTCGAAGTTGAAGCGGCGGCGGTGCGTCGTGGCTGGAATGTCTACTGGGCCGCGTACATTGTCCGGCGTGACAGCGATATCTACACGTTTGGCGATCTCGCTGGTCGTTCGTGGGCCTACCCGGACAGCGCCTCGACCTCCGGTTTCATCGTGCCGTCCGTCGAACTGCAGGCGGCAGGCATTGAACCCGGCGAACGCGTCGAAGCCGGTGGTCACAATCAGGTCGTACAGGCCGTGTACAGCGGCGAAGTTGAATTCGGGACGACGTTCTACAGCCCGCCCACCGTCCCCGGTGCGGAATGGCGTCTGGGCGACAACCCGGAACCCTACGATCTGACCGTTGACGAATCGCGCCTCGACGGCGAAGGTAACCTGTTTGTCGGCGATATTCGCATTCTCGATGCGCGCGCCAACATTCGTGACACCGCGCCGGATGTGGTCGATCAGGTTCGTATCCTGCGCCTGAGCGCCCCGATCCCGAATGACACGCTGAGCTTTGGCCCGGACTTCCCGCCGGAACTGCGCCAGCAAGTACTCGATGCGCTGTACGCCTTCGCCGAAACTGAGGCGTGGGGTACATCGATTGGCAGCCAGGACATGTACAGCTGGAGCGGCATCGCCCCCATTACCGATGCGGACTATGATCCGATCCGCCAGCAGTTCGAAATCCTCGGTCTGACCGAATCCGACGTGTTCGGCGGCTGATCGCTGCTTCTGACACGTTAACCAGATTCATAGGCGGGCAGGGGGAGACCTCTGCCCGCCTGTGCTAACTAAGGATAGACGTATGCTCATCATCGAAAACCTCACCAAGATCTACGACAATGGCTTCATGGCGCTGGATAACATCAGCCTCGAAATTCCCGACGGCCAGTTTGTCGCGATCATTGGCTTGAGTGGGTCTGGCAAATCGACGCTGCTGCGCTGTATTAATCGACTGGTGCAGCCGACCAAAGGACGCATCCTCTGGAATGATATCGACATCACCGCGGCCACCGACGATGAACTGCGCCAGATTCGGCGGCGCATCGGCATGGTGTTCCAGCAGTTTAATCTGGTGCGGCGGTCGAGCGTCCTCACCAACGTGCTGGCCGGGCGGCTCGGTTATATCAACCCGGTCTTCAGCCTGCTCAACTATTTTCCGCCGCAGGAAAAACAGCGCGCGATGGCCGCTTTAGCGCGGGTAGGGATCGCCGAGAAGGCGTATAACCGCGCCAGCGCCCTCAGCGGTGGTCAGCAGCAGCGCGTAGGCATCGCCCGTACGCTGATGCAGAACCCGGAGATGATGCTCGCCGATGAACCCGTCGCCAGCCTCGATCCGGCCACTTCGCATTCCGTTATGAAGTATCTGGAACTGCTGAATCGCGAAGACGGGATCACCATTCTATGCAGCCTGCACTTTCTCAGCTTGGCGCGGGCTTATTCCCAGCGGGTGATCGCGCTGAAAGACGGCAAACTAGAATTTGATGGCTTGCCCAAAGATATTGACAACGACCGCTTCAAACAAATTTACGGTGAAGACGCCGTCGAAGTCGAGATTCACTAGGAGTTCACTTTGAACAAAGGAACGGAATCCCGTTCACGCAGAGCTCTGCGGCGTCTGGCGCTCCTCACGGTCGCCCTCATTGTGCTGCTGATCTTCTCCTACGGTTGGACGGTGGTCGGCATCGACCTCGATGTCCCCCAAGAACCGCTGCGCCAGCAAAACGTCGGCTCAGCGTTACGTGAACTGCTCTCCCCGAACGTGTTCACGCAAGACTACGAAATTACCGGCGCGACGACGCCGTTTCAAATGGGCTGCCCGGATGGTTTTGTCGCGCCCGAACCGGCCATCAGCGCCGACCAGCCCTATATCATTGTCACCCCTGCCTGCGGCAGCAGCCGCGAAGTCGTGACGGTGCAGGGTTTCAACTTCTACCCGAACTCGATTTCGCGCGTGAACTGGATCGCGACCGATGGTGAACGGCGGACGCGCGAAGTCGACGACTCCGGCGAGGATAACTTCTATACACGGGCTGATGGTTCGTTTGAAGTGCAAATCCAGATTCCGCAGATTCGCGGTACCGCGGGTGAGACGCACACGGTCGAGGCGCAGGGGCGCTTCCCCATCGGCCTGCCGCGCTTCAGTGACACGACGGCGATTGTCGTCGAAAAGATGACCGAGACCATTCTGCTAGCGTTGATTGCGACAACCGTGTCGATTTTGCCGTCGGCGATCCTCAGCTTCTTTGCCGCGCATAACCTCATGCGCTCAATTCAACTGCCGTTGGGTAATTTGTTGATGATGGTCGTACTGCTGCCGTTCGGCTGGTTGATCGGCACGGCGCTCCTCGAACCGATCGGGCGCGTGCTCTACAATGTCGGCACGGGGAATTTAGCCAGTTTCGGCGGCGTGATCTTGATCGGCGTGGGCAGTGTGGTTACGACCCAGCGCGTGCGTCGGGCTGCACCGCCGACCACGACCTCCACGCGCCTGCGCGGGATCTTCGCGTCGGCACTGGTGGCGGTCGCTGCCGTCGCCGGGTTTGGTCTGCTCGGTGGTCTCCTGCTGCTGGTCAGTGGTGCCCTGCAGACGGGCATTCTCGTGTACATTGGCAACTTTTTCCACTCGATTGGTGAGCTGATTGGGCTGCTGCTGACGCCCGTCGCGGGCATCGTTGGGGCGTTTGCGCTGTCATCCATCGGCAGTGATCTCACGCGTGGCCTGCTCAAGCACATCAGCCTGCCACTGAGCCACGCGCTCGGCGCGGCGCTCGGTATCGTAGCGGGCGCGTTCGTGATGTGGGCGGCGGCGGAAGTCGGGGTAGTCGCAGCGTGGTTGGGACTGTTTCCGGCGGTGGTCGCCGCGGGGTTGGGCGGCGCGATGCTGCCGCAGGTCTACCGCGGCCTTGTTCCACAGCCCGAGCGTCCGCTGCGGTGGGATCGCATACTCGTCACCGCTTTGTCATGGGTTGGTGCGATCCTTGGTTTCATCGTGACGTTTCAGGTCTTGCAGGTGCGCACGGCGCTGGTCGAAGGGGTGCCGCCTCCCGCCATCCCCGCCATCCAACTGCTCGGTCTGGTCGTGTCGGAGTACGATCTGCGCGCTCTGCTGATCGGCGCGGTGCTGGGCGGAGTCACAGCGGGGTTTGCGGGGACGCGCCGCAGCTTCCCGATTGGTACGGTGCTTTACAACACGACGCGCACGATTTTGAACTCTCTCCGCTCGATTGAGCCGCTAATTATGGGCTTGGTATTTGTGATCTGGGTGGGGATTGGGGCGTTCGCCGGGGTGCTGGCGCTGGCGCTGCACTCGGTCGCGTCGCTGGGTAAGCTGTACTCGGAGCAGATCGAAAGCATCGACACGGGGCCGATTGAAGCCCTGCAAAGCACGGGCGCGAACCGTCTGCAAACGATCATGTATGCGGTCGTGCCGCAGATCATCCCGTCGTATATCGCATTTACGATGTATCGCTGGGATATCAACGTGCGCATGTCCACGATCATCGGCTTTGTCGGCGGCGGCGGGATCGGTTTCCTGCTTCAGCAGCAGATCAACCTGCTGCGTTATCGCGATGCGGGCGTGGCCGTGCTGGCCATCGCCATCGTCGTGTCGATCCTCGACTTTGCCAGCGCTTACATCCGCGAACGGGCGTTGTAGCGCAGTCGCCTTTTCCTCAGCGAGAAACATGGCAGCGCGGGCATAGACTGCCCGCGCTGCTGTCTGGCATTAGAGACCATCTGAATATTCGCGAATTCTCTCGTAGGGGCGCACGGCCGTGCGCCCCTACACAAGCGAAAGCAACGTATTTTTCAAATGGCTTCTTCGCTGTTCACATTGAGTTGCGCCACCCTTATGCCGTGACGACGAGCTGCGTGTGCAGCGTCGCCCGCGAGTCCGAGCCGACCCACAGATCAATCGTCGTCGCATCCTGCACCCACTGTCCAGCGTGCGAACTCCAATAGCCGAGTTCAGCCGGGCCGAGCGCGAAGCTGACCGGGCGCGTCTCGCCCGGCTGCAGCGTGATCCGTTCGAAGCCTTTGAGTTCACGCATGGGGCGGGAGTCGCTGCCAAACCGCTGGTGGATGTAGAGCTGCACGACTTCATCACCTGCGACTGCCCCCGTGTTCGTCACGTCGACCGTGACCGAGGCCGAGTCGCCAACGCGCACCTGTGGCGCCGAAACCGCGAGGTTCGTGAGCGCGAAGGTCGTATAGCTCAGGCCGTAGCCGAAGGGATAGAGCGGTGTGGGCAGGCCGTCCCAGTAGCGCGGGTTGTACAGCGGGCTCTCTTCTGGCGAGTGCGTCGTGTTGCGCGCATAGTAGAGTGGCGCGTGACTGCCCTTGCGCGGGAACGTGACGGGCAGTTTGCCGCCGGGGTTGGCATCGCCGAATAAGATGTCGGCGACCGCGTGGCCACCCTCGGTCCCCGGTTCCCATGCTTCGAGGATCGCCGGGACGTGGTCGGCTGCCCAGTTAATGCTCAATGGTCGGCCGTTCAGGAGTACGAGGACGACGGGCTTTCCGAGCGCGACTACGGCTTTCAGCACTTCTTCCTGGCGACCGGGCAGATCGAGTGAGGCGCGCGACGCGGCTTCGCCCGACATGTTGGCGTGTTCGCCCAGCACCATGATGATCAGGTCGGCCCGCTGCGCGGTCGCCAGCGCGGCTTGATACGCGCTCTCTGCATCTTCCGGCGACTGCGGCGCGCGGCTGCCGCCCGCCATTGCGCTTTCGAACCACGATGGAATATCACGGTTGATCTCCGGACCCGGCGCATAGTCGATGGTGGCGTCTGGCAGTTTGGCGCGCAGACCTTCGAGCATGGTGACCGCCGCCGGGACGTGCCCGAAGACCATCCACGAGCCTTCCGTCGCCTCTTTGGAATTCGCCAGCGAACCGATGACGGTGATGTGCTTGAGCGACTTGGACAGCGGCAGGAGCTGACCTTCATTGCGCAGCAGCACCATTGAACGCTGCGCCGCCCGGCGCGCTTCGGCGCGGTGTTCTGGACGCGCGATCACTTCGGCGAGCAGACCTTCGTCCGTGTACGGCTGCTCAAACAGCCCCAGCCGCACTTTGACCGCCAGAATCGTCCGCACGGCATCGTCGAGGACTTCCAGCGGAATGGTGCCATCTTCGATCAATCCGGTAAGGTGGTCGAGGTAGGTGCTGCTCGCCATATCGACATCCAGCCCGGCGCTTAAGGCACGCTGTGCGGCGTCGCGGGCATCGCGGGCAAAGCCCTGCGTCACAAGGTTGCCGACGGCGAAGGCATCACTCACCACGAAGCCGCCAAAGCCCCATTCGCCGCGCAGAACATCGCGCAGCAGCCAGCGATTCCCGGTCGCGGGCACATCGTTGAGATCCATGTAGGCGCTCATGAACGTCCCGACGCCCGCGTCGACGGCGGCGCGGAAGGGCGGGAAATACACGTTGCGCAGTTGATTCTCGGAGAGGTAGACCGGATCATAGTCGCGCCCACCGTCGGAGGCGCCGTAGCCCGCGAAGTGTTTGGCGCACGCGACGACACGCCCGGGCGCGCCGAGGTACGCGCCCTGAAAACCGCGCACCTGAGCCGCCGCGACCGCTGCGCCCAAGTACGGGTCTTCGCCCGCGCCTTCGACAATGCGGCCCCAGCGGGCATCCCGCGCGATATCGAGCATGGGCGCGAACGTCCAGTGTAAACCCGCTGCGCGCGCTTCCTGGGCAGCCACCGACTGCGCTCCCTCGATCGTCGCCGGATCCCAGGATGCGGCCAGCGCCAACGGTACAGGGAAGATCGTGCGGTAGCCGTGAATCACGTCGAGCGCGAACAGCAGCGGGATCTTCGACGGGCTCTCTTCAACCGCGATTTTTTGCAATGCATTGAAGCGCTTCGTATCGTTCAGCCACAGCACGGAACCCGCGCCGCCTTGACGGATCACGACGTCGGGCTTAGGACCGGGCACAAAATCGGCTGCGCCGATCTGGACGAGCTGCCCGACTTTTTCCGCGAGGCTCAAGGTCTTCAGGAGCGCTTCGACGCGCGCCTGCACGTCAGCGTCTGACCACGGGGCGGTTCCGGTCGTGTCTGGGTTATCCATAAGGGTCTCCTTGGGCCGCCGGGGATGGACACTGCTTGAGGGAAGAACACCCTTCAGGCGGCATAATTTCCGCGGATTGTATTGACACTGAGTGCCATTGTCAACATAATGTGTCATAATCTGACCGCTGTGTATAATATATGTAGTACTGTTTGAACTGGTAGTGTTTGCCATGATGGAAGGCGGCGATCAGTCCGTGGTAAGACCCAAAGCGAAACCGTTTGCCGAGGCGGTACCATCGGCGGCGGATAAGCTCAGAGCGCGCAAACAGCAGGTGATGCGCGACGCAATGAGCGAAGCGGCAGCAAAATTGTTTAGAGAACGTGGGTTTGAAACGGTGACCGTAGAAGAGATCGCGCAGGCGGCAGGGGTTTCCCGGCGAACATTCTTCCGGTATTTCGAATCGAAGGAAGATGTCGTTGTGACGCGCTTCGAACGCGACACGGAGGAGCTGCTCACCGAACTGGCTGCCCGGCCCGCATGTGAAACGCCGTTGTTGGCGATTCGAAACGCGCTGGTTCCGGCGATTCGGAGCGCGCTGCGGGAGGCTGACCTGCTGCGCGATGTGATTCGGCTCCTGCGTGAGACGAGCACGCTCCGCCGCGCCTTGATGGAGCATCGCAACCGCTACGAAGAGCGCGTCGCCGCCCTGATGATTCGGCGGTTGGAATGCGGGAGCGAAGATAATCGGCCCATTCTGCTGGCGTTCCTCACCCGGGCGCTGCATGAAGCGGTGCTCAATGCGTGGTATGACCACGAAACCGACGATATCGAAGGTTTGGTGGATGAATTGATCACCGGCTTGTGCGGCATCACCGCGGAGATGCCCGTCAGTTATCAGCCGTCAGCGTCGTAATGGTGGTGCCAGTGACGCGATCACTAGGGTCATACGTCACACCAGAGCGCTGACACTTTCATGTGCCCCCGATCATGTGGGGTGCGTATAATAGGTGTGGTTCTCGATAGGCGGACACGCCACTGTATCGAGGTAGAGTCCGTTTTCTATCAAGAATTAGAAGTTTGTTTTACTTAGGAGATATATGCAATGAAAGTTTCGCGTTTCGCCGTAGTAGCTTTCCTTCTTATGTTGGTGATGGCCGTTGCTGTCGCGCCATCAGTCGCCCAGGATACCACCCTCCCGCGTAACGAAACCCTCTATTTCAATGGTCAGCAGTGGGGCGCCGTTGTCGGCTGGAATCCCTATTCAAGCAACAACAATAACGCGCTGGCGATTTCGCAGGGTGACAATGCCCGCGTCGTCATGTTTGAAACCCCGTATCTGTACAACATGCTGGACGGTCAGGTCTATCCGCTGCTGGCCGACGGCCCGTACGAATGGAACGAAGCTCGCACGGAACTCACCTTCCACCTGAAAGCCGCCGCGCACTGGAGCGATGGCACCCCGGTGACCGCTGAAGACGTGGCCTACACCTGGGCGACGCATGTTCAGTACAACACGCCGACCGGCGCGGGCAATGTCGACTATATCGAAGACATCGTTGCGGTTGATGCCAGCACCGTGACCATCAAGGCCAAACTGAATGCCGATGGCGCCGCTGTCAACCCGCTGATCGTGCAGGCGTACGTCAGCAGCAACTACGTGATCCAGCAGGCGTGGACGCAGACGTTGGAAGCCCGCGCGAACAACGACGCGACCGCGCTGCTCGCGGACACGGCGGAAGATGTCGTGTGGTCCGGCCCATATCATGGCTATTTCTGGGACGAATCGAAGGTCATTTACGTCCGCGACGACAACTACTGGGGTCAGGACGCGAGCATGTGGGGTCGCCTGCCGGTTCCGCGCTACCTCGCTCACAACATCTTCCAGGACAACGCCGCGGGCACGACCGCTCTGCAGGCGGGTGAAGTCGACGTCAGCCAGCAGTTCAACTCGAACGTTCAGGATCTGTGGCTGGTTCAGGGTCTGCCGATTTCGACCTACCTGCCGGAAGCCCCCTATGGCATCGGCGCGAGCCTGCCGACCGCGTTCTACAACCTCAATTCCCCCGGCCTCGATAATGTCGCCGTGCGCCGTGCGATTGCGATTGCCGTCGACTATCCGACGATCATCGCCAACGCCATGACCAACCAGTCGGCCACCTTCGATCAGGTTCCGCGCTCGCTGATGAACCCGACCGCCGGTGAACAAGCGATGTACAATCAGGAAGCCGTCGCTGACCTGCAGTGGGCGGGCAATGATATCGCCGGCGCGAACGCGCTGCTCGACGAAGCGGGCATCGTGGACAGCGACGGCGACGGTTGGCGCGATATCGATGGCAAGAAGCTGAGCTACGTCGCGACCTGCCCGAACGGCTGGTCCGACTGGCAGGCCGCGATCGAAGTGGTCGCCGCGGCTGGCGCGCAAATTGGTATCGAGATCACGACCAACTACCCCGAGTGGTCGGTATATCAGACTGTCGTCACCAAATCCGACGCCCCGCTGCCCGAAGGCTACGACATCTTCATGATGTGGAGCGACGGCGCTGGCCCGACGCAGCCGTGGAGCCGCGTCCGCAAGCTGCTGAGCTCGGAATTCAACGGCATGTCGAGCAACTGGAACGGTAACTGGGGCGGCTACTCGAACCCGGATGCGGATGCGCTCATTCAGCAAATCCCGACCGTCACCGATCAGGCGCAGCTCGTCGACATGTACACGGAACTCGTCCGCATTTACCTGACTGACGTGCCGTCCTTCACCCTCATGTACCGTCCGCAGTCCTTCCACACCGTCAACGAAAGCGTGTGGACGAACTTCCCGTTTGACGGCGATGGCACGGAACCGCCGGTTCCGCCGCTGGACCTCACCGACGGCTGGAGCATTGCTGGTCTGTACAATCTGGAACTCGTCAACCCGTAGATCAAACTTCAAGACCGCAGGTGATCACCACTGCACCACAGCGGACTCAGTTCCCGAAAGGGGGCTGAGTCCCTGCGGCGGTGGTCACCGCATTGCTATCGACCGTTCATCTACGAGGAGTCCCGCTGTGAAAGGGTATCGGAATTATTTTCTTAGAAGGCTGGGGTGGTTTGTTGTCACCGTTGTGATCGCTTTCATCCTCAATTTCACTCTCCCCCGTTTGATGCCGGGTGACCCGGTGGCGGCCATCGCCGCGCGCATGGCGCAAGGCATGTCCAATGCGACCGGGGTGCAGGCCGTCTACGAGCAGTACACCCGCTTGTTTGCCACCGACAAATCTATCCCCGAACAGTTTATCATCTACATGCGCAATGTGTTCAACGGCGATTTTGGCTTTTCGATCAGCCAGTACCCGCGCACGGTCGGCGATGTCATCAACGCCTCGATCTGGTGGACCATCGCGCTGCAATTCCCCGCGATCATCGTCGGATGGATCTTAGGCAATACGCTGGGCGCGCTGGCGGCCTACCTCCGCAAAGGCTTCGACAAAGTCTTGCTCCCGCTCAGCCTGTTCCTGAGCAATATGCCCGCGTTCGGCATGGCGATCATCTTATTGGTGGTGTTTGCCGTCAACCTCAAATGGCTGCCGACGTCAGGTGGTTACGATTATGCGATGGTGCCTAACCCCAGTTGGGATTTCGTGTGGTCGGTTATTGTGCATTATCAACTGCCGTTCTGGTCCATTGTGCTGATCACGGTTGGCGGGCAGGCGATCGGCATGCGCTCGATGGCGATCTACGAGCTGAACGCTGATTACGTCAAATATGCGCGGTTTTTGGGTATCAAAGACAGCAAAATCATTGTTTATGTCTTTAGAAATGCGATGCTGCCGCAGATCACGGGGCTGGCTCTGTCCATCGGGACGATGGTATTCGGGGCGGTGGTCGCGGAAGTGATCTTCAATTATCCGGGGATTGGTTCGACCATTCTGACCGCTGTGTTAGGCGGGGATTATCCGTTGATTTCGGCGACGACGCTGATTATCACGCTCATGGTGCTGATCGCATTTTTCGCCATGGAAATCCTCTACGGATTGATTGACCCGCGCATTAAAGCAGCGCAATCAGAATAGGTGGAGGCCGACCATGAAATATATGCTTGGGCAAATTTTCCGATCTGGCCGCTTTCGGGTGGGCTTCGGTATTTTCGCGACAATCTTCTTGACCGTCCTGATCTACCCGCTGATCATTCCGGATCCGCCGCTGGAAATCGTCAGCCGCGGGACGTTCCTCGCGCCGGGCGTGTACGTCAACGTCTACGACAGCATGAACTCTTCGACCCGCTACACGCTGATTCTGGACGAGGCCGCGGCGCGGCGCGTGGGATCCCGGTTGAGCGTTGACGACCGGATGGCGATGCAGGAATGGCTCGTCGGGGCGGGCGTGGCGGAAGGTGATATCAACCTGGAAGATACGGCGGCGCTTCTCGACCTGTGGCACAGCCGTTTTGATCCCAGTGTGCGCATCCCCGGTATGACCAATGCGGATCGCAACTACTACATTCGCCTGACGGCCTCGCTTGATGGACTGCTCTCGACGGAAGGGGCGATTGTCGCGGCGGCGAATGCCAGCAGCGGCGCGCTTGAACAGCAGGGTGTCATCGAACAAACCGACTATGTGAACGTCAACGAAGTGCCGAATGTGCGCGTGCTGCCCCTCGGGACGGACAACTTCGGGCGCGATATTCTCACCGAATTAGTCAGCGCCACGGGCGTCTCCCTGACGATTGGCTTTGTCGCCGGGGCGGTCGCCACGACGATTGGCTTGCTGCTGGGGTTGTTCTCCGGTTACATGGGCGGCGTCGTGGATGAAGTGCTGGTGTTCATCACCAACCTGTTCACCGTCATCCCCGGTTTCGTGCTGCTCATCCTGATTTCGTTCAGCATCGGGCAGGAACAGCGCGGCGCGTTCACCATCGCCGTCGTCATCGGCCTGACCTCATGGGTGTGGACGGCGCGCGCCGTGCGCGCGCAGGTGATTTCGCTGCGCAACCGCGACCACGTCAGCTTATCAAAGCTCTCCGGACATTCGATTGTCTACATTCTGGCGATGGATATCCTCCCCTATATCGCCTCGTATGTGGTGATGGCCTTCATCCTCCAGATCTCGTCGGGCATTCTGGCGGAAGCCGGGCTGTCGATTCTCGGCTTAGGCCCCAAAACGACCGACGTCCCCACGCTCGGCCTCATGATGAACTGGGCCTTGATCTATCAGGCGCACGTACTGGGTAAGTGGTGGGCCTACGCTCCGGTGATCCTCGTGATCACGCTGATAACGTTCTCGCTGAACCTGATGAACACGGGGCTGGATCAGGTATTCAACCCGACGTTGAGGGGATAAGTGATCTGATGGCCAAAGTTGTTTTGCAAGTCAATGAACTGACCACCCGGTATATCACGCGGTTTCGCGAAAACGTGTATGCCGTCGATCATGTCTCGCTCAAAGTTGAAGAAGGCAAGTCGTTAGGCATCGCCGGGGAATCGGGCTGCGGCAAGTCGACGCTGGCGCTCAGTCTGATGGGCTATTACTTCGCGCCGCTGCACTATACGAGCGGCGAGATCATCGTCAATGAGCGCAATATCACCGGGATGGACCCGGATGACGTGCGCAAAACCATTCTCGGCAGCGAAATCTCGTACATCCCGCAGGCGGCGATGAATGCGCTCAATCCCACGCGCCGTGTCATCAATTTCATTGAAGACGTAGTTCGGGCCCATAACCCCAACATCACGCGCAGTGAGGTTTATGAACTCGCGCGGGAACGCTTCGAACTGCTGGGGCTGCCCGCCGAAGTGCTGCAAAAATTCCCGGTCGAGCTGTCCGGCGGGATGAAGCAGCGCACCGTGATTGCGACCTCGGTCATCCTTTCACCTAAAGTGCTCGTCGCCGACGAGCCATCCTCCGCCCTCGACGTGACCTCGCAGAAGATGGTCATCAAGATGGTGATGGATTTGATGGACAAGGGCATCATCAAGGCGCTGGTGTTCATCACGCATGAGCTTCCGCTGCTGTACAACGTCACCGACGACATCATGGTGATGTACGCGGGGCAGGTGGTGGAAAAAGGGACGGCGGAAGAGATGGTGTTTGATCCCATTCACCCGTATACGCGCGCGCTCATGGGGTCGATCATTGTGCCGGAAGCCGGACTGCGGAACGTCAAGCTGACGGCGATCCCCGGCACACCGCCCAATCTCAAGAATCCGCCGTCCGGCTGCCGCTTCGCCGACCGCTGCCGCTATGCGATGCCGGAATGCCGGGCAAATTCTATCGAACTGCGGGACGCGGGCAATGGCCGCGCTTACCGCTGCATCATCCCGGTCGAAGACCTGAAAAAGGCGTACAAACATGACCAACAGTAAAGTGATTCTGAGTGGCAAGGGTGTGACCAAGGTCTTCGGGTTTGGGGCGCACAAAACGGTCGCCGTTGATCATGTCGATTTCAGCTTTCGTCAGGGCGAGGTCATCTCGATTGTGGGCGAGTCCGGGAGCGGTAAAACCACGCTGGCGAAGATGCTGTTGGGCTTGACCAACCTCACCGAAGGCGAAATCCACTTTGATGGGCAGCTCCGCGATATTCGCTCCACCAAACGCAAGCGCGAATACTGGAAGAACATTCAGGCGATCTTCCAAGACCCGTTCTCGGCTTACAATATCTTCCGGAAGATCGACGCGGTGCTGCTCGACTGTATCCGCATGCGGGGTGGGGCTAAACTTCCCTATGAGCAAAAAGTCGAGTTGATGCGCGAGGCGTGCAAGTTCGTCAATTTGAAGTTCGACGAGCTGACGAACAAGTACCCGTTTGAGCTCTCTGGCGGGCAGCAGCAGCGCCTGATGATCGCGCGGATCTTCTTGCTCAAGCCGAAAATTCTGCTGGCGGACGAACCTACCTCGATGATCGACGCGTGTTCCCGGGCGACGATCCTCGACATGCTGATGGATTTACGCACGGAAATTGGCATGACGCCGATCTTCATCACGCATGATATCGGGTTGGCCTACTACGTGTCCGACAGCGTGTACATTATGGAGCATGGTCGCTTTGTGGAGAGCGGTTCCGCCGACGAGGTGATTCTGCGCCCGAAAGAGGCGTACACCAAACGTCTGCTCAACGACGTTCCCAAGCTGCACGAGGAATGGGATTTGTCGACCGTTTAGCGGGGCACGTGGCTGCGTCCCAAGTGGCAAGTATCCGGAATCAACAGCGCCTACCCTTTTGGGGTAGGCGCTGTTTTTGTGTGACTCTACGGGCTGCGCTCGACGAGAATGAGCGTTCCCGGTTCAAACAGAGTCGCACAGGTGAAGCCGGGGAACTCCGGCACGGTGTAACTGCCGATGATTTCGGCGTGCCGCGGTGCTTGGCTGGCCGCCAGCCAGATCAGCGTGCCCGCATCGCGCAGGCAGAAGACACCACCCCCTTCAAAATACGTCATTCCCGGCGGGCTGAAGATATCAATCGCCTGCCGGATCCCGTACTCGGTCAAACCGGATAAGCCGAGGCTGGCTTCGCCGACTTCCACTGGACTGCCATTCTGATAAAGCACGCGGCAGTTGATGGCATAGCCGAGCCCCGTGGGCACGCTCGCCGTGAGGCCATAGCTGCCGCCTGTACCCATCAGCACGACCGTGTACGCACTGTTCGCGCGCAAAATGAGGGGCGTAGTCGGAATGAAGGGTGTGAGCGCGCCTGCGCCCCCGGCATTGACCGTCACCGGGCCGCCGATCTGACTCACCAACGTGCCGGGCCGCGTGCCGGAGTATTCGAACAGAAAGGCTTGGTACGTGGCTCCGGAACCCACCAACTGCACGCTGAAACTGTTCAGCGTGTAATTGGTGCCGACTGGAACTGAAAAAGTGATGCCAACATCGAAAAAGTTGGCACTATAGCCGGCGGCAAAACCGGCTACCGGCGCATTGTTGAGGACGATTTGTGAGGCGGCCGCCGAAGCTGGTAGGGGCGACACAACGCTGAAACTGATCAAGAGAGCAGAGAGCAGAACGACGATGAATTCTGTGGACTTCAGACGCATGATGAGTGTGTGTAACCTCCGGATAAAATACCCAACGCTTGCTGCAAATGGCTAATCGTCAAAAGCTGCTGCGGCTGAATGAGGTTGATTGGGTTTGTTCCTCGGCGATAGAGGGGGCGTCGAAGGTGGGCAGGTGTCAATGCATCTACCAGCAAAGGGTGAGTCGCTCTCCTTTCGGCGCGGCAGAGGCGCGAATCAAACGACGGCGCGCTGCCGAACGCACTGGTGTTTACTTGGATTAGGATGGACGTGATGAATGCACGTTAATCAGTGTAACATAACCTGATCGCGCATGAATTAAGCTTTTAGTCGGTGACGCTCAAGCTGTTACGAGCGCCCGCCGATCACCCGCGCGCCAGTGCTTCGAAGAAACGCACGCCGAACAGCGCCGCCTGCGTACGGTCGCGCACATCCAACTTGGTGAGGATGTTGCTGACATGGGTGCGAATCGTATTCTCGCTGACATTCAGTTCGACGGCGATCTCGTGATTCTGCCGCCCCTGCGTGAGCAAGCGCAGTACAGCGAGTTCGCGGTCACTCAGGCTTTTGCCGAGTTCAAGTTCGGCCTGCTCGGTCGAATGGAGGTTGGCCGCGATCAGCATGACGACGCGCGGGTGCATCACCGACTGGCCGTTGTGTACGGAGATGATCGCCTGTACAAGGTCTTCTGGCAGAATGTCCTTGAGCAGGTAGCCGGATGCGCCCGCGCGCACCGCCGAGAGCACATGCGCAGTATCGAGGAAGCTGGTCATCACGATCACGCGCACCGCCGGGTAGCGTTCGCCGATGCGCAGAATGGCTTCCGCGCCGGACATGCCCGGCAGCACCAGATCCATGAGCACCACGTCGACGCTGATCGTTTCCAGCACATCGAGCGCTTCTTCCGCGCTCCCGGCCTCACCGACCACACACAGCGTGGGAAAGGTTTCGAGATACCCCCGCAGGCCAAAGCGCACCATGCCGTGATCGTCGACGATCAGCACGCGAACAGGAACAGTTTTGGACATCATAAAGTTTACTCATCTTCTACGCAAATCTAATTGAATGGTCAGCCGGGTTCCGGTTTCCGGCGTGGTTTCCACCTCAACCCGCCCGCCGACCCGCTTGAGCCGCGCTCGCATCAGGGCTAAACCGTTCGAAGTCGGCGCAATTTTATCTGGTGCGAAGCCCCTTCCATTATCTTCCACAATCACATGGGTGAGCAAGCCATAGCTCAGTGAGACGCGCAGCACGGTCGCGCTGCTGTGCCGCACCACATTCGACACGGCCTCCTGCACGGCGCGGAACAGGGCATGCTCCTGCGCGATCGTCAGCGTATTCGTGCCGTCAGTGCGCCACAGCAGCTTGAGACCGTGGGTGGCGCACAGCGGATTCAGATAGTCGAGCAGGGCATCTTCGAGCCGCTTGTCTTGCAGCGGCATCGAGACGAGCTCTTGCACAAGGCTGGTCATCTCCGACTGCGCGGCGTGTCCTGCCTGCTTGATGTGTTCAAGATGCGATTTGACGAGCGGTGGCGCATCAGTCAGCAGATTGAGAATCGCGCCCGCCGAGAGTGTAATGCTGAATAACTGCTGTTTGACGCTGTCGTGCAGTTCACGGGCGATGCGCTGGCGTTCTTCGAGGATCGCGGTGGTGCGTTCCTGCCGCGCCAGCTTGAGCAACTGCAGGCGGTTCTGCTCGTTGGCCGCCAGTTCGGCCTGCTGCGCCTGCTTAAGGTTGTCCGCCATGCGGTTGAACGCCTGTCCGAGTTGAAGGAGATCGGGATCGACTTCGTCCGTCAGGTTGAGGCGGGCGTCCAGGTGGCCGTCGGTGATCTGGCAGGTGATCTCGCGCAGGTCACGCAGACTGCGCGTACTGTGCCGGGTGATCGTGCTGACGAGCCGCAGCGTCACGGCGAAGACCGTGCCAAGCGCCAGCAGCAGCCCAAGCGCCAGCAGGGCAATCTGATTGTTCACGGGAATGGCGCTGGCATGGGCGGCGTTCAGGTTGGTCACACGCAGGCTGTGCGCGACGGCTTCGAGCGTGTGCGCGGTCGCGGCGAGGTCGGCGCGCAGGAGGGCGAGGGTACTCTCCGCTTCGCCCGCCGCCGTCAGATTATGATAGCTGCGCAGGAGGTTGAGATAGGCGGCGCCTGCGTCTTCCAGGCGATTGAGCGCCCCATAGTCGTCTGTCAGCGCGGCGAGCTGCATGATGGTCGTCTGGAGGATGAGCGCGCCCTGTTCGGCGGCAGCGTAATCTTCCCCGGTGACCAGATACTGTTCGACGGGCCAGCGCTGCGCGGCGAGCGTGCTGATGGCCGTGTCGAGGTCGGCCAAGCGCGTGAACTCCGCGTCCAGCGGCTGCAGGACGCGCAATGTATATGCGGTCAGCAGCACCAGCGTGAGCGCCGCGACCGCGCCGACGGCCACGAGCACCGCTCGCAGGCTGCCGACGGTCAATTTGCCGTCAAAAAACCAATTGTTCTTGCGCCCAAATGTACGAAGCGAGATTATTTCGTCCATAACCACGTATTTTCCACGGCTCATTGGCCAGTTCGGGGTCCGTTTCAATTTCCAGCGTGATCAGTGGGCCATCGGCGACGATCATCGACGGGATGTCCTGCCGCGCCTGTTCCAGCCCCATGACCGCCGCGTAGTAGCCTGCCAGCACCGCCCAGCCATGCACGCGCGGCGAGGAATTGCGCGCAGTCGCGACGAGCCGCCCCTCGCTCACCGCTTGGATGGCGGGGACCATCGCATCGACGCCGCCAAGGATCACCTGATCCTGCATGCCGTGCCGCTCGACCACGCTGCGCGCGGCCAGCGCCATATCATCATTGTGTAAAAAGCCCGCTCGCAAATCCGGGTGGCGGTTGAGCAGCGTCTCCCAGATGTCGGTTGTCAGGCTGACGTTCCAGTCGCCCGGCTGATCGTCCACGACTTCGATATCCGGGTAGCGGCTGATCACGTTATAGAAGCCCTGCGCCCGTCCCTGCGCGCCGGTGTGCCCCTGTCGCCCCCATGTATGCGCGATCTTGCCGGCGCCGCCCATCTTGTCGACCAGCGTTTGCACCACGCTTTCGGCCATCACGACGTTATCGGGCGTGATGAACGTCAAGATGCCGATCTCCTGCAAGAGTGGGAACGGCGCGATCAGCGTGTCCATGTCGACGACGGGGACGCCGCGGCGGGTGAGTTGTTCAGTCGAATCGACCAGCGTGCCGATGCTGCCCGGCTGCACGGCGACGAAATCCCAATTTCCCTGCGCGATTTCGGCCATGTTCGAGCGCTGCTGATTCAGATCGAGATTGCCGTCGAACCACACAATTTCGACGCCGAGCCAGCGCCCCATCTGCTCCGCGGCCTGCCGACCCTGCGCACCCCAGCTCACCACGAGACCATCGTTCATCATGGCGGCGCGCAGCGGGCGTTCGGGTTCCTGCGCGGGCAGCTTGGCGATCAGCGGCGCGAACGGGGCTAACCCGCCGGCGGCTACAGCGTGTTTGAGAAAGGTCCGACGATCCATAATGGCCCCATATTGCAGATAACCTTTTTCTTTAAAGATAACGCAACTTTGGTTCAAGTACTCATGGGAGGTCGGACAAACTGGTGGACGAGCGTGAGTAGATTTTCCGGGGCGAAGGGTTTGCTCAGGAAAGCGGCGCACCCGGCTTGCTCCGCGAGCTTCGCTTCGACCGTGCCGACGCGCGCCGTGCACGCGATGATCGGCGGGGCTTTGGGGCGGCCGCCCAACTGCTGCACGAGCAGCAGCGTGAGTACGCGCCCATCGACATCCGGCAGGTTGAAATCCATCACGATCAGGTCGGGGCGCTGCTGGCGGGCGACCTGCGCCGCGGGCAGTCCGCGGTTGTAGTGCCGCACCTCGTACCCCTCCGATTCGAGGATATGAATGATCATGTTGGCGTTGTCCTGGTTGTCTTCAACCAGCAGGATGTAACCCATAGCGCTCTAGCTTTCTATTCAGTCGACGGTTCATCGTCGGGCTGGGCGAGTACGCGGCGCACGGTCTGGATGACCTGTTCGGGCGTCGCCGGCTTGACAATGAAGGCGGCAAGGTCGAGCCCGGCGGCGCGATGATGATCGCTGGAACCGGTGTACACGATGATCGGAATGGCGGCGGTGGTTGGCTCGGCCTGCAACTGGTTGATCACATCCCAGCCGCTGACGTGCGGCAGATTCACATCGAGGATGATGATGTGCGGAACGAGGCCGAGCGCCAGTTCCAGCACCTGCGCGCCGTCGTGCGTGTCGATCACGATATAGCCCGCGCTTTCCAACGCGCGGCGCAGCAGTTCGCGCATGCTCACTTCGTCTTCGACCAGCAGCACCGAGATCACCTCGTCGGCGCGCAAGGCGTTTTGCTCGAAGACGGTGAACGCCTCGTTGACCTGCGCAGGGGCGACGCCCGTTTCCAATTGTTCTGGCGTGGCGATGGGCAGCGTGAAGGTGAAGCGGCTGCCTTTGCCGACTTCGCTGAATACCTCAAGATCGCCGCCGTGCATCTGGCTGATCTGCTTGCTGATGTCCAGTCCCAAGCCCGTGCCGATGATGTCGCTGAAGGACTGCGTGCTGATCTGGTGGAAGCGGTCGAAAATGGTGTCTTTGGCGTCTTCGGCGATGCCGATGCCCGTGTCGATGACGGAGATGGCCACCCAATCGCCGCGCACTTCAGCCTTCAGCGTGACGCTGCCCGTGGTCGTGAACTTGATCGCATTCGAGAGCAGGTTGAGGATCACCTGCCGCACGCGGATCGGGTCGGCCCACACGCGGGGGAGGTTTTCGGAGTAGTCGGGGCGGAGCTGGAGCGGCTTATCTTTGAGCAGACCGGTCGCCGTCGCCAGTACACCGCGGAAGATCTCCGGCAGTTCGATGGTGGTGCAGGAGAGTTCCAGCTTGCCCGCTTCAATCTTGCTCAGGTCGAGGATATCGTTGATCAAGCCGACGAGATAATGGCCGTTGTCTTCGATCAGCTTGAGATACGGACGATAGATCTCCGGCATGGGCTCATTTTTGAACATCTGCGGCATGACCAGCATGGAATGCGAGTAGCCGATGATCACGTTGAGCGGTGTGCGCAGTTCGTGGCTCATGTTGGAGAGAAACTGCGACTTGGCGCGGCTGGCTTCTTCGGCTTTACGCTGTGCTTCGCTCAGCTTGACGTTGGTCGCGGAGAGTTCAGCCGTACGGCGCGCCACCCGGTCTTCGAGTTCGCTGTACACGCTTTTCAATTCGCGCAGCATGCCGTCAAAGGCGTCGGCTAAGTGCCCGATCTCGTCCCGACCGCCCGTTCCCGGCACCGAGACATCCCAGTTGCCGAGACGCACATTATCGGCGACGGCGGCGAGCTGGCGCACCGGGCGCACGATGCTCCGCGTGAGGAACACGGCGACGAAGATCGCGACCAGCAGCGAGATCAGCGCCAGCAAAATGGCGACCTGCTGCGACGCGTTGACCTCGCCGACGATGGTGCTGACCGGGATCACCCGGTAGAGCAGCCAGCGGATCGAAATCTGCGTTTCCGGGCGGATGTGGACGAAGACTTGCAGCGTGTCGGGGTAGTCGGCGGACTGCGTGATGATGCCCTGCGATTCACCGAACATGGCGATCACATCGTCCCGCGAGCGGTCACTGTCGAAGCTGATGTAGGAGTTGAGCATGCGACCGAACAACCGCGTCGAGTCCGGGTTGAGCAGGTAGCTGCCGTCGCGGTGGTTGACCAGATACAGCGGCGCACTGCCGTGACTCGCCGTCATTTCCGTGAACAGCGGCGTCAGGCTGACGCGCGCCACCAGCACGGCGACGTTTGCGCCGTCGACTTCCAGCGGTACGGAGTAATACAGGATGGGGACATACGGCTCGTCGATCACCCCGTCGGTACGCCGCAGGTCGTAGTCAGAGATGTAGACCTGATTCGTCGGCAGGCCAATCGCTTGATTGAAGTAGGCTTCCCCGGCGAACGTCTGCCCCGGCTGCGTGGGGATGAGTTCACCCGTGCCGCTCACATGCAGCAGTTCTTCTCCGCCGAGGTCAAGTATACGAAAGTCGACATACTGGTTTTCAGAGTGATCGAGGAAGGTGCGAAACAGCGCGATCTGCGCGTCGTGAGTGGCGTTGGCGAGGTCGGGCGCGCCGTCGATCACGCTGGCGTAGCGGCGCGTGGGCGGCGCGAGACTGAGGAAGATCAGGTCTTCTTTGACGGCATTCAAGCGCTTTTCGATCTCGTTGGCCTGTGAGACGAGCGAGCGCAGTTCTTCCGCACCGATCTTCTGAATCAGCGTGCTGGCCGCCGTCCGCAGGCTGTAGAAGCTGATGATTCCGGTGGGTATCAGTAAGACGACGACAAACGCGAAGATGAGCTTGTTTTGGAGTCGTCGGGTAAATCTCGGCAGCATGACCTTTCCTCGCCCTATTCAATCAGTATAGCGGAGGTTGCGCACCCCGTGTTCATCCTAAAGTTGAAAAATAAATCGTCTTGGCGGATGAAAGGCCATTGGCTGGAACTCGCTATAGTGGAACTATGGGTACCCAAAATGTTCTTGTCTTGGTAGGTAGCAGAGGAAAACTTCTCATGCGTTCGCACAAACTACTCTTTTCACTCGTCATGGTCTTGATGGTCATCTTCGGCGCGGTTGTCGTGAGCGCGCAAGAGGGTGGCGGCGCGGGGCTGACCATCGGTTTCTCGCAGGTCGGTTCGGAAAGCGCGTGGCGCACCTCGTTCACGCAGGCCGTGCAGGCCGAAGCGGAAGCCCGCGGCATCAACCTGCTGTTCTCGGATGGCCAGCAGCGCCAGGAAAACCAGATCGCCGCGCTGCGTTCATTCATCGCCCAGGGCGTTGACGCGATCATCCTCGCTCCCGTCGTTGAAACCGGCTGGGACGAAGTTCTGCAAGAAGCGGCTGACAACCAGATCCCCGTCGTGATCGTTGACCGCAACGTCACCGCCGACGAATCGCTGTACATCACCCGCGTGTCCTCCGACTTCGTGCACGAAGGTCGGTTGGCGGCGGCGTGGTTGGTGCAGGCGACCGCTGGTCAGTGCGACATTGTCGAACTGCAGGGCACGGTGGGTTCGAGCGCCGCGCTGGATCGTCAGCAGGGCTTCAACGAAGTGATCGCGCTGTTCCCCAACATGCAGATCGTCCAGTCGCAGTCCGGTGACTTCACCCGTACGAACGGCAAGGAAGTTATGGAAAGCTTCCTCAATGCGGTTGACCCGAGCACGATTTGCGCGGTGTGGTCGCACAACGACGACATGCTCATCGGCGCGATCGAAGCGATGAAGGAAGCCGGCATTGACCCTGGTCAGGATATCCTGACGATTTCGGTCGACGCGATCCCCGACATCTTCCAGGCGATGGTTGACGGCGACGCGAACGCCACCGTCGAACTCAGCCCGAACATGGGCGGCCCGGCCTTCGACGCGATTGTGTCGTACCTCGCTGGCGAAGAACTGCCGCGCTGGATCCCGGTCGCGGGCGGCATCTACTTCCCGGACACGGCGGCGGAAGAACTGGCGGCGCGTTCAGGTTCGTAGTTCCTAAGCGTATTTCCTCCAACTCTCGGATGAAAGCGGACGCGGTTTGCCTCGCCAGCCACGGGCGGGGCAAGCCGCGCTCCTACATCCGGAGGATAACGCCCGGTATCGTCAAGCGAAGGAGCAGCACGTTGAGCAGTCACCAAGTAGATTCCACCCCTTTATTGCAGACCCAGCAGCTCACAAAAATCTTTGGGAATGTTCGGGCGTTGTCCAACGTCGATTTCAACCTGTACGCGGGCGAAGTTCACGCGGTGCTCGGCGAAAACGGCGCGGGTAAGTCCACGCTGATCAAGCTGATCACGGGCGTACATCGCAAAGACGGCGGCACGATCACGCTGGCGGGCAAGTCGATTGAACCGCAAAGCCCGCATGACGCGCAAAGCCTCGGCATCAGCGCTGTGTATCAGGAGATCAACCTCGTCCCGACGCTGTCCGTCGCGGAAAACATCTACCTCGGTCGGCAGCCGATGCGCTTCGGCCTGATCGATATGCGGCGCGTCAACGCGCAGGCAAAAGCCCTCTGCAGAAGTACAACCTCGACATCGATGTGACGCGCACGCTCTCGACCTATTCCGTCGCCATTCAGCAGATCGTCGCCATTGCGCGCGGTGTCGACATGTCCGCGAAAGTCCTCATCCTCGACGAGCCGACCGCCAGCCTCGACGCGCGCGAAGTGCAAATGCTGTTTGAAGTCATGCGGTCGCTGACCGCGCAGGGCATCGCCATCATCCTGATCACGCATTTCCTCGATCAGGTGTACCAGATTTCAGATCGCATCACGGTGCTGCGCAACGGCGAGAAGGTCGGCGAACACCTGACGCGCGATTTACCCAAGCGCCAGCTCGTCTCACTGATGCTGGGGCGTGACTTCGAAGAGATCGCCGCCACCGGGGAAAAACCCGCCGCGCCCGCGGGCAGCGCGCCGTTTGTGCAGGCGCAGGGGTTGGCGCGCAAGGGCCTGCTTCAACCGTTTGACCTCAACATCGCGAAAGGCGAAGTGGTCGGCCTGGCGGGGCTGCTCGGTTCGGGGCGCACGGAAGCCGCGCTGCTGCTGTTCGGCATTGAACACAGCGACGCGGGCGAACTGGTGGTCAACGGGCAGAAGGTCGCGCTCAAGTCACCGCGCGACGCGATCCGGCATGGCTTCGCGTTGTGTCCGGAAGATCGCAAGGTCGAAGGCATCATCCCGGAATTGAGCGTGCGCGAAAACATCATCCTCGCGCTGCAAGCCAAGCAGGGCTGGTTCAAGTTCCTGCCCTATGCCAAACAAGAGCAGATCGCGCAGGAGATGATCGCCGCGCTGCACATCGTCACGCCGGATTCCAACAAGCCGGTGAGCCAGCTTTCCGGCGGTAACCAGCAAAAAGTGATCCTCGCGCGCTGGCTGGCGGCTCAGCCCGAATTTCTCATCCTTGATGAGCCGACGCGCGGCATTGACGTCGGCGCGCATGCCGAAATCATCAACATCATCAAGCGGCTGTGCAGCGAAGGGCTGGCGCTGCTGGTCATCTCGTCGGAACTCTCCGAGGTCGTGGATTACAGCAATCGCATCGTCGTGCTGCGCGACCGCCGGAAATTGACCGAACTCACGGGCGACGACGTCAACGAAACAACCGTGATGCACGCGATTGCGGAAAAATAACCATGGTCAACACGAAAACACCTGAAGTTGCTCAGCCCGCGGCGAACCGCGTCAACTGGCGGCGCACGCTGCAAGGCACCCGCAAGCTGTGGTTTCCGCTGGCAGCCTTTATCCTGATCTTGATCGGCAACGGCCTGATTTCGCCGAATTTCTTCGCGATTCGCATGGTCGAAGGCCGCATGCTCGGCAGTCTGGTCGACATCTTCAACCGCGGCGCGCCGACCGTGATCCTCGCGCTGGGCATGACACTGGTCATCGCCACCAAAGGCATTGACCTCTCGGTCGGCGCGGTGATCGCCATTTGCGGTGCGGTGGCCGCCGTGCTGATTGACACGACCGAACTGTCGCCAT
The DNA here is from genome assembly GCA_016717205.1 of Candidatus Flexifilum breve. Lineage (GTDB taxonomy): Bacteria > Chloroflexota > Anaerolineae > Aggregatilineales > Phototrophicaceae > Flexifilum > Flexifilum breve. The sequence continues at coordinate 444,780 of JADKGC010000001.1, read as the reverse complement.
TTGTCGTCATCGCCATCAGTTTGGGGGCGGGGGTGCTGTGTGGCCTGTGGAACGGCGTGCTCGTCGCCGTGTTCGACATCCAGCCGTTTATTGCCACATTGATCTTGATGGTGGTTGGGCGCGGGATTGCGCAGTTGATCACCGAAGGGCAGATTGCCATCTTCAACAACCCGACGCTGGAATTCGTCGGCAAAGGCGTGGTCGCTGGCCTGCCGTTCCCCATTCTGCTGTCGGCGTTCGTCTTCATCATCCTGTTTCTGTTCGTGCGCCGAACGGCGATTGGCCTGCTGCTCGAAGCGGTCGGCTCGAATGACCGCGCTAGCTACTACACGGGCATCGACGCACGCTCGATCAAGCTGCTGGCCTATGTGATTTCGGGGCTGTGTGCAGCCATCGCCGGGCTGATCATCACGGCGGACATCAAAGGGGCGGACGCCAACAACGCTGGGCTGTGGCTGGAACTCGACGCGGTGCTCGCGGTCGTCATCGGCGGGACGCTGCTGACGGGCGGGCGCTTCTACCTCGGCCTGAGCGTGATCGGCGCGCTTATCATTCAGAGCATTCAAACGGGGATCTTCGTGAGCGGCCTGCCGCCGACCTTCAATCTGATCGTGCAGGCGGTCGTCATCCTGACGATTCTCTTCATCCAGTCCGAAGAATTCCGCCGTCCGTTTGCCCGACTGTTTCAGCGAGTGAGGAAATCAGCATGAGATCGCGCATTTTTCCGCTCATCGCGACATTTGTCGTCTTTGCGGTGCTGTACCTGATCGGCTGGCAGCGCTTTCCCGCCTTCGGCACGACGCGCGTGATCGCCAACTTCCTGACCGACAAATCGTTCTTGGGGATTGCGGCGGTCGGCATGACCTTCGTGATCATCTCCGGCGGCATCGATCTGTCGGTGGGCTCGGTGGTCGCCTTCACGGGTGTGTTCTGCGCGCTGGCGATTGGCGAACTCGGCATGCACCCCCTGACCGCGTTTGGCACAGCGTTGGTGATCGGCGCGGCGTTTGGCGCGGCGATGGGCGCAGCCATCCACTACTTCAAGATTCCGCCGTTCATCGTCACCTTAGCCGGGATGTTTTTAGCCCGCGGTGGGGCGTTCGTGCTCTCACAGGAATCAATTCCGATTGAGCACCCGTTTTTCACCGATGTGTCGAACCTGTACTACGTCTTCCCGGATCGCGGTCGCCTGAGCACCATCGCGGTGCTGTTCGTGCTCGTGCTGGTCGGAGGGATCATCCTCGCGCAGTTCACCCGCTTCGGGCGCAATGTGTACGCGCTCGGCGGCAATTCGACGGCGGCGCTGCTGCTCGGCGTACCCGTCAGCCGCACGACCATCCTCGTCTATACGCTGAGCAGCGTACTGGCGACGCTCTCCGGCATCGTCTACGTGTTATACACTCGTTCCGGTTATCCACGAGCGGCGATTGGTCTCGAACTGGACGCGATTGCGGCGGTCGTCATCGGCGGAACGCTGCTCACGGGCGGCGTTGGCTATGTGGCGGGGACGTTCCTCGGCGTGGCGATTCAAGGCGTGATTCAGACATACATCAACTTTGACGGCACGCTCAACAGTTGGTGGACGAAGATCGTCATCGGCTTGCTGTTGTTCTTCTTCATCGCGCTGCAAAAGTTCCTGACGAGCTACCGCGGGACGTTCCCGTGGCGGCGGAGGCGAGCGAGCACTGCGCTCGCCGGGGATGGCAGCGCTCCAGCGTAATACAAGCGCCGCACTCTTTAGCTGGGTGCGGCGCGATCAAGAGTGTAGGTAAAAAGCGCACAGTTCTCTTGATTTTTGTAGGGACAAGGCATGCCTTGTCCTCTGTATCCTTCTCCAAAAAACAGGACGAGGCATGCCTCGTCCCTACAGATGACAGCCTGACTGGTTATCCTCTCAGCAGATGCGCGGGAGCTGCTCGCCGATTTGCATGGAGACGACGCGCGTGCCGCCGATGCCGGTCTTCGACACGACCATGCCCGGATGGTCGGCGACGACCTGCCCGATGCGGGCAGCGTCCTTGCCGTAGGGATGCTGGCGCATGGCGTCGAGCATGGCGTCGGCGTGTTCGGGCGGCACGATGGCGATCAGCTTGCCTTCGTTCGCCACGTAGACCGGATCCATGCCGAGCAGTTCACACGCGGCGCTGACTTCGGAACGCACGGGCAGTCGCCGATCTTCCAGCAGCACACCCACCCCCGCCGCGCGGGCAATTTCATTGAGCGATGAGGCCAAGCCCCCGCGTGTCGGATCGCGCAGGACGTGAATCTCCGGCGTGACGGCCAGCATGGCCGCGACCAGGCCGTTGAGCGGCGCAGAATCGCTCTGGATCAGCGTCTCAAACTCCAAGCCTTCGCGCACGCTCATGATCGCCATGCCGTGATCGCCAAGCGTGCCGCTGACCAGTACCACATCGCCGGGGTGCGCGTTCTGCGGCGCGATGTGCACGCCTTCGGGGATCAACCCGATGCCACTGGTGTTGATGTAGACGCCGTCGCCGTGACCTTTGTCTACGACTTTGGTATCCCCGGTCACCACCTGTACGCCTGCCGCCCGCGCCGCTGCACCCATCCGCTCGACGAGCGCGCCGAGCGTGGACATGGGCAAGCCCTCTTCGATGATCAAGCCCACGCTGAGGAACAGTGGGCGCGCGCCGAGCATCGATAAATCGTTGACCGTGCCGTTGATCGCGAGGTCGGCGATGCTGCCGCCGGGGAAGAACAGCGGGCGCACGACGTACGAATCGGTCGAGAAGGCGAGCCGCGCTCCGCCGATCGTCAGCGCCGCGCCATCCGCCAGCGAGGCCAACGCATCATTCTGGAAGGCGGGCAAAAACAGGTGCTCAACCAGATCGCCCGAGAGTTTGCCGCCGCCGCCGTGCCCGAGCACGATCTGCGGGTAGTCACGCAGCGGCATGGGGCATACCCACCCGCTGATATCGATATCGCTCATGATGGGATGCTCTCAACTGAGATGAATCGTCCGTAGTTGTAGTACGCGGCGCACGCGCCTTCGCTCGACACCATCGTCGCACCGAGCGGTTTGCGCGGGGTGCACTCCTTGCCGAAGGCCGGGCACTGATTCGGCTTGATCAACCCCTGCAAGACCTGACCGCTCTGGCACAGCGGCGATTCCTGTGTATGTACGTTTTCCACCTGAAAGCGCACTGCTGCGTCGAATTCGCGGTAGGTGGCGTTCAACTGCCAACCGCTCTGCGGGATGAGCCCGATGCCGCGCCACTGGCGGTCGCACACTTCGAACACCTCGGCGAGGATGCGCTGCGCCGTGACATTGCCTTCGCGCTGGACGGCGCGCGCATAGCCGTTCTCGACGTCCGCGCGCCCCGCTTCCAATTGGAGGATGACGCGGTGAATGCCCACCAGCACGTCGAGCGGCTCGAATCCGGTCACGACAATGGGCACGTGATACTGCGCGGCGAGCGGTTCATACTGCCAGTAGCCCATCACGCTGCACACATGACCCGCCGCGAGGAACGCTTGTACGCGGTTGGTCGGCGCGCTCATCAGCGCTTCGATGGCGGGGGGGACGAGGACATGCGACACGAGCATTGAGAAGTTGGTCAGCCCCTGCTTTTTCGCCTGCACGACCGCCATCGCATTGGCGGGCGCGGTCGTCTCAAAGCCGATACCGAAGAAGACCACCTGTTTGCTTGGGTTTTCGCGCGCGATCTTGACTGCGTCCAGCGGCGAATACACGATGCGCACGTCGCCGCCCTGACTTTTGACCGTGAACAAGTCACAGTCGCTGCCGGGGACGCGCAGCATGTCGCCGAATGAGCAGAAGATCACGTCGGGCTGCGCAGCGATCGCCAGCGCTTTGTCGATGGTTTCGAGCGGCGTCACGCACACGGGGCATCCCGGCCCGTGGATCAGCTCGATTTCTGGTGGGAGCAGTTGATCGATGCCGTTGCGGATGATCGAGTGTGTTTGCCCGCCGCACACTTCCATCATCGCCCACGGGCGGGTCACCACCGCGCGGATTTCGGCCAGCAGCTTCTGGACGAGATCGCCATCGCGAAATTCGGTTAAGTATTTCATGTCAGCCAATCACTTTGCACAGGGGTGGGCGTTAGTCACGACGACTCTTCGGGCTTGAGTTCTTCTTCCAGCACACCGAGCTCCGCGAACAGCTGGAGGGTTTCCAGTGCCGACTGTTCGTCAAGGCGCGTGATGGCGAAGCCGACATGCACGATGGCATAGTCACCGACCACGGCTTCCCGGTACATATTCGAGGCACACTTCTTTGACAATGCCGCCGAAGTTGATCTTGCCCATGCGCGTGCCCGCGCTGTCATAAATTTCCGTAATTTGACCGGGTACCCCGAGGCACATACACCGCTCCCCTCATCAACTGATACGTCCATTGTAAGGCGGATGCCTGTGGCTGCCCTGTGATGTCGCTCACGTTGTAGAGGCCTATTCATCACTCGTTGGCGGTCAGGCTGGAGCCTGTCAGAACGAGGAAACCGCCTCAGCCTGCCCACTCATGGCAGGCTGAGGTCGGAGATACTGCAGGATTACTGGCTGAGGATGTCGTTGACCCACGCGATGAAGTTATCGGTGCTGCTCCCGGTGCGCTCGGCCATGGTGTGACCCTGATCCCACACGGTGGTGAACTGGACGTCCTCTACACCATCGTAGCTCGCCAGTGCCAGCGCAAGGTTCATTTCGACCGTTGAGGCGGTGTCACCCTGTTCGATGCCGGTGTTGATGCGCCAATATGGGGCAACCGTCGAGGTTTGGTAGCCATCGTAGTATGCCAGCAGGTAGTACATGGGGTTGTACATGTTCAGGCGGGTCTGGATGCTGTTGCCAAGACTGTCCACCGCTTGCAGATCGGTCGCATAGGCGTCGATGTAGCCCGCGTCCCAGTCGGCATAGGTGGCGTAGGTAGCTTGATTTGCCGCCAGCAAGTCGGCCAGCACGGCGTCAAAGTGCAGGGAGTCGTTGGCGTCGGTGCCGAACACGTTGTTTTCGGCCTGACCGCGATTCAGATCATCGAACGCGCCGACACTCTTGCTCGGGGTTTTGCTGCCATAGGCGACGAAATCCGCGAGGCTGGTGATGGTCGCCGTATTGCTGGCGGCGTCGTAGTTCACCCACTGCACGGCGGCGTTGAGCGAGTCGATGTAGGCCTGCGCGGTCGCATAGGTGGTGCTGGTGGTTGTCGTGCTGCCCGCTTCAGCGGTCGCCGCGGCATCCCCGGTGGGCGGTGTCATACCAGCGGGCATTTCGCCACTGGGCGGTGTGCCGCCGCGCATCCCGCCGCCGAAACCGCCTGAGCTGGGCGTGTAGGGGAAGGTCGTGTCGGCGAGGAAGTTATTGAGCGACTGTTCGACCACGCCGAGTAGGTAGTCATAGTAGCTGCCCGCCGCGTAAATGCCCACTTCTGAAGCTTCCAGCGTCAGCGCGTTGCCGTCCGCGTCGGTCAGCCCCAAGGCGTTGATGTAAGCGGCGTAGGCTGTGGCGAGGTCATCAGACAGGGCGGATGTCCAGGTGTCGTCAGCGCGTGTGCCCGTCGTGGCGTACTGCCCCATGTTCCATTCGTAGGCGGCGTCGGCATAGTCGAGGCTGGTAATCGGACACCACGCCATTGCGCCGAGCACAGCATCACTGATGGGATTGCCGTCAGCATCGGTCATGGCCGCGCCGATGGCTTCGAGGTAGGGAGTGTAAAGCTCACTGTCGCCCGTCGCGCCCATGATGCTGGTCTGCGCGCCGCCACCGCTCATGCCGAAGATGAAGATGCTCTCGGCGTTGCCCGGCAGTACATCCGCATTGTAGCGGTAGTAGCGCACGGCGGCTTTCAGGTCGGTCACGCCCCACGGCGCGCCGCCGCTGTAGAGTAGATTTCCGCTGGCGTCGTAGCCATTGTCACGCCCGCGCAGCCCGGCGCTGACGTAGATGAAGCCCGCCTGCATGTAGCTGGACACGTCGCTGTAACTGTAGGCAGTTGGGGCAGCGGCGGCGGAATAGCCGGGGGTGTTCACGGGGAAGACAACCGGGGCAGTCCCGACTGTGTAGCCGCTGACGGTCGCGTCGGCGTTGAGGGTGGCGGTGTACGTACCGTCGCCGTTGTCGGTCGCCGTCAGATAGTCGCCGGGGACATAGATCCCGAGAGATTCATACTCGGTCGACGCGGGGTTGCTGACATAGATGATGCCGATCTGCCAGTAGACGTTGTTTTCGGCGTCATACTGCCAAGCGGTATTGTCCAAAGCGAGTGGGTCCGTGGCCGTACTCGCTTGCGCGCTGACGCCGGAGAGGGTGAGCAGCAGCATGAGACCGACACAAACGGATAGGGCGAGCTTCAGCCGGGAAGCTCCTTGGTTGAGGGACATCGTTTTCTCCTGTAGTGGTATAAAGTGGAAGTTTCGGCTGATCCAGTTCAGGTGGCTGGATCGCGGAAACGAGCAACAGGAAAAGCATAGCGCTTCGTGAGTGGGGTAACTTGAAACGTACCTCAAGTATTCTTAAATTAGGTTAAATGGGGCTGAGCGGAGGTAGCGTCCGTTGTTTGCGGTCTGCGGACGCGCGGGAAAACAAAAACGGCGGAAGTCTCCGCCGTTCGAATGGGCCTTTTACCGGATGTTGAGCCGTGTCGGTGCGCTCCTCAATCAGTCATGCGCGTTGGCATGCCATCCAGCAGACTGTACGTGCGGATGGTGAAGCGGTGATCGACGGGCGTGCGGAAAGTGAGCAGCACGCGTACGAGGTCGCCCGAGGCTTCGCTGTGGCGCATATCGCGCGCGAGGTGCGCGCACGCCCCCGGCGCGATTTCGATCACGTCCGCGCCATAGCGCATGCGCCCCCAGCCCTGCTTGAGGAAGATCACCGATCCGGGCGCGCAGGTGACGACGGTATCTTCGGTCTCCCACAGGCCGCCGGGTGGGAAATCAAAGCTGATCTGCGCGATGACATCGTCCAGCCCGTCGAGCGTGCGATAGTGCAGGTCGAATCCGCTGTCCACCGGAGTGATTTTCAGGGCGCTTTCCGCCGGGGGAATCCATTTCTGGTCGCGGTCAACTTTGGTCGTTTCGAACGTTTCCGGCGCGACCGGGCGTCCCATCGGCAGGTGATAAGCGGGCAGCGCGGGTTTCTGCTTCCCGGAGGACGTGAGCAGGACTTCGTCCGGCGCGGTCTCCAGCGAGTCGGCGATGAACAGCCCGACGCTGAAATACGCCTGCGCGATCTTCACGGCGACGAGTTCGGCGGAGCGGTAGACGAGGTGCAGCAGGCGCGTACGCCCGCCGAACACACTGGCGCTCAGGTCGTCAGCGCGGTAGCGCCACAGCTTGTTGGTGGGGTAGCTGTTGGCGTAGCTCGTCAGGATGGCGGGTTCAGCGGTCACGCTCGACCCGTGCTTGAGCAGCACGTAGAGCAGCCATTCGAGGTCGTACATTTCGCCCGCGCGCTCGTACAGGAAGGCCGCCGCATTGATGAAGTCCTGCCGACCGAGCAGCAGCCCAACATTCAGGTAATTGGCGATGAGCGGTGTCGGCACGTTGCGCTGACCGTAGTCCTGCCGCACGGATAAGCCCGTTTCGGCGGTGCCGTCAGCGTGCAGCAGATGCAGGTCAAAGGCGAGGTTGCGCTCGACTGCTGCCAGAACAGGCATGGTCGCGGCAGAGTCGGCGGTGTTTTCGACGTAGAACAGCAGTGACCGCGCCGTGACCGCGTCATAGACGCCGATGCTGCGTTCGAGATACGCGCCGTCCGCGTCGATATCCAACCCTTCGGCGAGATACAGGTCGATGGTGGGCGTCGTGTTCGGGTGGTCGGGCAGCACGGCTTGCGCCAGTGCCAGCGCGCCGACAATCACCCAGCGGTGATTCGGCGTGTGGAAGCCGCTCTCCATGACGCCGACGGTGGCGCGCTGCGCGAACAGCGTGAGTTTGGCGACGATGTCCGCGAGTTCCAGCGTTGATCGCGCGCGCTCGATGAAGGCGCAGATCAATTGGAGGGCGAAGGCGGTGTCGGGGCCAGATTCGTAGTTGGTGTTGCGCAGGTCGATCAAGCCGGATGGGCGCTGCACCCGCAGCAGGTAATCGACCGCGCTTTCCAGCCGTTCCAGCAGCGTAGCGAATGCCGGAACGGTGGGCGCGCCGGGCAGGTTTTGCGCCTGCGCCAGCGCGAGGTAACCCCAGCGCACAATCAACCGGGTGGTGCCCACATGCCCGGATTCGTCCAACCAGTGTTCCGGGCTGATGAACGCGCCATACAGCGAGTCGCCGGGAATGCGGTTCTGATAGCTGAATTCCCGGGCGGTCGTCGCTGCCATCCGTTGAAGCAGCGCGGCGGCGTCAAACGAGATGCTCATTTATTTCAATCCTGTCGTGGCAATGCCCGAAGCGATGTACTTCTGCAGGAAGGCGAAGATAAACGTGATTGGGAGCAGGCTGAGCACCGTCATCGCCAGCAAATAGCCCCACTGGGTGTCAAACTGGCCCTGGAATAGATTCAGCGCCACTTGCAGCGTGAAGTTGCGGTTTTCCGTGAGCACGATCAGCGGCCACAGGAAGTCGTTCCAGCGCCACATCACCGAGAAGATCGCGAGGGTCGCTAGGGCGGGCGTCGAGAGCGGCATGATGATGCGCCAGTAAATGTACCACTCAGACGCGCCATCGACGCGCGCCGCATCGACCATTTCATCGGGGATCGTCAGCATGTACTGGCGCAGCAGGAAGACGGCGGTCGGGCTGGCGATGGTCGGAATGATGACGCCGAGCAGGTTGTTGTTCCAACCGAGCGTAGTGATCACCAGATACTTGGGCGCGAGCGTCACCGCGCCGGGCAGCAGAATTGTGATTAGGAAGATGCTGAGAATCATCGCCCGTCCACGAAAATTGTACTTACTCAACGCAAACGCGAGCATGCTGTTCAGAATCAGCGTGAGTACGGTCGCGACAAAGGTCACGACGATGCTGTTGCGGAAGTAGGTCACAAAGTCGAACTGTTGGAGCGGCTCGATGTAGTTTTCGATGGCTAAACGAAATTCCTGCACCACCTGCGTTGATTCCAACCGCGCGCGGATGACTTCGCCATCGGGATTGTTGGGGTCGATCAACTGGCGTTCGAGGCCGACACGGCGAATCTGCGCGAGGCGCTGCACTGTGCCGTCAGGCAGGGTCACATCATAGAGCGTCAGCGGCTCGTCATAGCCCTCGACGACGATGGTCTGATCAGAGTAGGGCAGAAATTCCGGCGGAAAGCGCGTAATGGCCGACGGCGTCTTGAACGACGACATCACCGCCCAGAGCACCGGGCCGAGCATGACAAGGGTGCCGATGGTGAGGTAGAGGTACGACAACATGTCGGCGGGGTGCAATCCGTGTTTGCCGCCGCGGGTGCGGAACAGCAGGGAAGAGATAGCAGACATTTCGGCACCTCGTTTAGGTTGAATAATCGTCGCTGGCGTTGCGTGACACCCAGCGTTGGAGCAACGTGACAGCGACCAGCACGACCGCCACCAGCAGGGTCGCCGCGGTGGCTAACCCGAAGTTGCGTCCACCGGGGCCGCCGCCCGCGAAGGCGGTGTTGAAGACGTAGTGCATGATGTAGAACGTCGCTGTGCCGGGGCCGCCGTCGGTCAGCACGAAGGCATGTTCGAAGACCTGGACGGCGCCGACAAACGCCAGCAGAAACACGATGTACAGCGTCGGGCGCATCAGTGGCAGGGTGATGTACTGGAACTGCTGGCGGCGGGAAGCGCCGTCAATGACCGCGGCCTCGTAGAGCAGCGCGGGAATCGCCTGCAAGCCCGCGAGTAAAATCAGTGTGTAGAAGCCGAGACTCGCCCAGAGGCCGACGATGATCGTCGCGAGCCGCGCCCAGTCGGATTCGAATAGGAAGTTGATCGTGGGGATACCGAGACTGTCCAACGCGCCGTTGACAATCCCATTGCGCTGTAACACCCACTTCCACAGCAGGGCGACCACGACCGATGAGAGCAGGGTTGGGTAAAAGAAGATACTACGAAAGAAACCGCGCGCGATGATCTGGCGGTTGAGGATCAAGGCGGTGGTCATAGCGAGCACCAACAGCAGCCCGACCTCGACGATCACATAGACGATGGTGTTCATCACGCCGCGCCAGAACAGATCCGTGACGCACGTGTTCGGGTCAAGGAAATTGCCACACGACAGCAGCGCGTTGAAATTCTGCATGCCAATGTAGGGGCGGTTGGCAGGAAGCAGCGCGGTTCCGCCGGTCACTGAGTAGACGAAGTTCATGAAGATCGGGATGAGGGCAAAGATGATGAACAGCACTAAGTTCGGAATGACGAACAGATAGGGCATCGCCTTCGTGCCGATCAGCTTTTGCAGCGGATCGAAGATCAATCCGAGGCTGCCCATGATTAGGCGGTAGAGCAGGGAGAAGAAACTGCTGAGCGGGCCGGTGATGCGTGCGCTCAGCGACGGGCCCGGGGTATGCGGTGCGCTGTCTGCGGCCAGATTCATCATACAATCCTAGGTCTAAGTGCGGAGGGTGCAAGCCATAACGCTATTTTGGGTAGATAATCAGCAATGGACAACCCGGTGCAGGTCGCCCATCGCTGACTGTGGTTGTGCATACTTAAGCTGGCGGTGGCCAGCTCACAGCGGCGGCATCAGCCGCCGGTGACGGCCGCCAGACCCGTGTCGATGTCGGTCTGGATGCGTTCCATGGCTTCGTCGAGCGTCAGTTCGCCGACGATCACCTGGGTGAGGCGGTCGCGGGTCGCGTTGTAGACCGGGCCAACGTTCGGCGAGGAGAACAGCGCCAGCGCGATCGGGGAAATGTTGCCCGCTTCCACGGCGAACACGTCGAGCGACTTCAGCGCCTGCGGCAGTTCCGTATCCCAGTTCAGACCCGCGGCCACGAGGGCGGTGTGCTGCGGGGCGAGGAGCGTGCGTTCCGCCCATTCGCGGTAGACGGGTTCCGAAGCGAAGTAGTCCATGAAGCGCGAGACTTCTTCCGGGTGCTGCGTCGCGGCGATGGCCGCGAAGACCGCGCCGCCGGGCATGCCGGTGCAGGTCTGCGCGCCGCACGGCGCCGGAACGGCTTCCCAGTCGAAAGCGTCGCCGATGTTTTCTGCGAACGAGCCGATCTGCCAGTTGCCCGAGTAGTAGAAGACGAGGTTGCCGTTGATGAATTCGTCACGACCGTTGCGCGCGCCGTCACCACCCGCCCAAATATCTTCGGGCATCGAGCCGCGTTCGTGGAAGCCGACGAACAGTTCAGCGAAGGCGCGGAAACCCGCGTCGTTCGCCAGATCCGGGTAGCCTTCTTCATTCAGATAGGTCGCGCCAATGCTGATGGCCGGGCCCATGAGACGGTGACCGGAACGATCCAGACCCATGGCGAAGTCGACACCCGTCGCATCGCGTACGGCGACCGCCGCGGCTTCCCATTCTTCCCACGTGACCGGTTCACCGCTGTCGCTGGGGACGGGGACGCCCGCCTGTTCGAACAGGGTGCGGTTGATGAACGCGCCGGTGACGGTCACATCCGAGTAGATCGCGCTCAAGGCCGTGTTGCCGGAGCCGGGGATGTTGGTGACGGCAATGGTCGGGCCAAAGTTGGCATCCCAGTAATCCGCATCGGGCAGGTACGGACGCATATCGAGATAATAGGGCGCGAGGCTCGTAACATCCGTGCTCTTGATGATGTCCGGGCCGACGCCAGTTTCCAATTGGAGGGGCAGGGTCTGGGTGATGGTGTCGTAGGGGACGACATCCAGCACGACATCAATATCCGGATTTGCCGCTTCAAAGTCAGCGATGATATCGTTATAGACCGTGACTTGGGCGTCAACGAGATCGGCCATGATGCGGATTTCAACTGGTTCCTGGGCGAAAGCCACCGAGGACACGACGAAAAGGGAAAGGATGACGCAAAGAGAAACAATTTTCCGAAGCATTTTCAATTCTCCGTTGAAATGTGAACGCGAGTTTTAGCGTTAACGGTCACGTTTTATTCATATCATAACGCGAAATTTCTGTCAAACAATTCGTATGTAATGTGAAATATGGCACAATTTGCTCCCTTGAGAGCTACTTTACAAATTCAGATTTTCGCGTTAAGGTTAACGTAAATTGAGGCCAGCAGCTGATGAAAACTAGACTTAAACGGGCTACGCTCCATGATATTGCTGCCATCGCCGGCGTATCAGCCCAAACCGTCTCCCGGGTCGCTAACGATCAGGAAGGCGTATCCGACGAAACGCGCAAACGCATCAAACACATTATGGACGAGCTCAACTACCGTCCGAATATTGCCGCGCGCGTGCTCAACAATCAGCGCACCTTCCTGCTCGAAGTTGTGCTGGTCGATGTCGGCTACATGGGCGAAATCGGCGACACGATTGCCGAAATGGCGAAGACCATGAAAGAGGCGGGCTACAACATCCTCTTCACGATCATCACGGCGGCGGAGCTTGAACAAACGCTGAAGGAGTCGGCGGCGCGCATGATCGACGGGTTTATTCTGCTGGCGCCGCGCCTCAAATTCACCGATGATGAGATTGTGCAGTTGAGTCAGGGCATCCCGTTTGTGCGTATGAGCAATCAACTGGGCACGGCGCTCCCCTCGGTGACCTACGATTTCCGGCTCGGCACGCAGACACTGATGGCGTATCTGGTGGGCCTCGGCCACCGCCATATCGCCGAAATCAGCGGCCCGCTCGATCAGCTCAACGCATTGGCCCGCCATGAAGAGTGGGAAAAGTTTCTCATCAGCCAGCAGTTACCGCTCGGTCCGAGCATTCCCGCCAAGTATGGCATGCAGCCCGGTTACGAAGCGGCGCTGGAGCTCATCAAGCGCGGCGAACCGTTCACAGCGCTGTTCGCGGGCAACGACGATCTCGCGCTCGGCGCGCTGCGCGCTTTCTCGGAAAAAGGCATTCGCGTCCCGGAGGATGTCTCGGTCATCGGTTTTGATGATGCCCGCCATGCCGCCTTTATCCGACCATCCCTGACCACCATCCGCCTCGACTTGGTGGCCTTAGGGCGCATTGCCGCCAAATACCTCATTGAACTGATCGAGGATGCAACACTTACCCCCCATCAGCGTGTGCTCACGCCCGAACTGATCGTGCGCGAAAGCACCGCCCCAGCAAGGAAACGCCTGGAATGACACTGACTTCTCCCGTACGCGTCGCACTGATCGGCACTGGTCATATCGCGGTTGAACATGCTGCAGCGCTGCACTCGTTGACGCCCCACATCGAAGTGTGCGCCGCGACCGACATCAACCCAGAGATTCTCGCCGACTTCTGTGCAGCTCAAGCTATTCCCAAAGCGTATCCTGACGCGGCGGAACTGCTGCGCGTGGAACAGCCGGACGTAGTGCTGATTTCGACGCCGCCGTTCACACATGCGGCGTTGGCGGCGCAGGCGATGGCAGCGGGCGCGGATGTGTTGTGTGAAAAACCGATGGTCGTGTCGCTGGCACAGTTGGACGCAATTCAAGCGGCAGAAGCGCGCACCGGGCGCACGACGACCAGCATATCGCAGTGGCGTTACGGGTCGGCGGCCAGCCATGTGAAACGCCTGATCGACTCCGGCGAGCTCGGCGACCCACTGATCGCGCTGTGCAATACGCTCTGGTATCGCCCGCCGACCTACTACACGAGCGTGCCGTGGCGTTCGCGGTGGTCGACGGAAGGCGGCGGCGTCGCGCTGGGGTTGGGCATTCACGCCATGGATCTCACGCTGTGGCTGCTCGGCGAATGGGAAGAAGTGAGCGCGCTGGCGGCGACCAAGGATCGCGATGTAGAAGTCGAAACGATTGCTATGGCGCAGGTCACCTTCCGCAGCGGCGCGGTCGCCAGCTTCGTCAACAGCGCGGTATCGCCCCGGCAGAACTCGTACATTCGCCTCGACTTCCAGAACGCGACCATCGAAGTCGATCATCTCTATCAGTATCGCAACGAACACTGGCGCTTCAGCGTGCCCGATCAGCCGGGCTTGCAGGCGAAACTGGCGGAGTGGCAGCACATCGACGGGACGGCTCCGGGCAGTCTGGAAACGCAGTGGCGCATCTTCCTCGCCGATCTCCGCGCCGGGCGACAGCCGCTCACGCACACCAGCCGCGTGCGTTCGACCTATGATTTTCTCGCCAGCATGTATAAATCGGCGCTCACCCGCCAGCCCGTGCGCCGCTTGAGCGTGCAGCCCGGCGATCCGTTCTACGAGGCGATGAACGGAGCGCTGGAACTATCGCGCTGAACCGACAAAGGAGTATTTTGATGCTAGAAGATGTCATTGTACCCCCGTATGATCCGCAGGAGCTCCGGCACCCGGGACGCAAAATTACCGGGATGTCGGCCATCCTACTGCCCTTCACTGAAGGCGGACGCATCGACTGGGAGAGCTTCGAACAGCATATCGAGCGCACCGCGCAGGCCGGGCTGACCCCCGCTGTCAACATGGACACGGGGTACGCTAACCTCATCAGCGAAGAGATTCGGCGTGAAGTGTTGCAGCGCACACAGCAGACCTTGCAGGGTAGGCCGTTTGTCGCGGGCGCGTATGTGGGCGACCAGCCGGGCGCTGCCTTCAACCTCGACGCTTACCGCCAGCAGATCGACAGCATTCAAGGCTGCGGCGGCCTCCCGGTGATTTTTCAATCCTATGGCCTGACCGGGCAGTCGGATGAGGCGATCGTCGCCGCCTATGCGCAAATCGCGCAGTTCGCGCCGCAGTTCATCGGTTTTGAACTCGGGACGATGTTCGCGCCCTTCGGCAAAATCTACTCGCTCGCCGTGTATCAGGGCTTGATGGCGATCCCGCAGTGCATCGGCGCGAAACATTCGTCGCTCAGCCGCCGTTTGGAATGGGATCGGCTGGTTTTGCGCAACGCCACCCGCGACGATTTCAAGGTTTTCACCGGGAACGATCTGGCGATTGATATGGTGATGTACGGCAGCGATTATTTGCTCGGCATCAGCACCTTCGCGCCGGATCTGTTCGCGCAGCGCGATGCGCTGTGGGCGCAAAACAGCCCGGATTTCTTCGAATTGAACGACATCTTGCAGTATCTCGGTTTCCTCGCCTTTCGCGCGCCCGTGCCCGCCTACAAGCACAGCGCGGCGCAGTTCCTCAAGCTGCGCGGGTGGATCGCCAGCGACCGCACGCACCCGAACAGCCCGGCGCGCCCCGCCAGCGACGTGCCGATTCTCGCCGAAATTGCTCAACGCTTGGGAGTTTTGCATGGCGTATAAACGCGTTGCCCAACTGCGCACCGCCGATGATTTCCGTGAATATACCGCCGCCCTCGGCATCGATCTCCCATTTGATGAGGCCGTGGATGTGCCCGCACTCGCCCAACCGATCAGCGTGTATGGGTGGGAGATCGGCAACCGTTTTTGCATTCTGCCGATGGAAGGCTGGGACGCCGCACCCGACGGGCACGCGACCGATCTGGTTAAGCGGCGCTGGCAGCACTTCGGGCAGTCCGGCGCCAAGCTGATCTGGGGCGGCGAGGCGGTCGCCGTGCGCCATGACGGGCGCGCGAACCCGAATCAACTCGTTATTCGCGAGGAAACGCTCGACGATCTGCGTGATCTGCGCGCGCTGCTGGTCAGCGAACATGCCGCGCACTACACTCGCACCGACGATCTGCTGATTGGCTTGCAGTTGACGCATTCCGGGCGCTTTTCGCGTCCCAATGAGAAGAAAAAGCCTGAACCGCGCATCGCCTATCACCACCCGATTCTGGATCGCCGTCTCGGCATCCAAGGGGATGACAACCTCTTCACGGATGAGGCGCTCTACGAACTGATACAGGACTTCATCAAAGCGGCGGTGCTGGCGCAGGCCGCGGGCTTTGATTTCGTCGACGTCAAGCACTGTCACGGCTATCTCGGGCATGAACTGCTGACCGCGGTCGACCGTCCCGGCGATTTTGGCGGCAGCTTCGAAAACCGCACGCGCTTTTTGCGCCTGATCACGGCGGGCATTCGCCAGCATGCGCCCGGCTTGCACATCGGCGTGCGCCTGAGTGCGTTCGATTTGCTGCCGTACAAGCCGGGGGAAGATCGCATCGGCGTGCCGGAAGCGGTGAACGGCGGCTACCCGTATGCGTTTGGCGGCGACGGCAGCGGCGCGGGCATTGACCTGACGGAAACCAAAGCTTTTCTCCAACTGCTGGAAACGCTCGACATTCGCCTCGTGTGCCTGACGGCGGGCAGCCCGTACTACAACCCGCACATTCAGCGTCCGGCACTGTTCCCGCCCTCCGATGGCTACCAGCCGCCCGAAGACCCGCTCGTCGGCGTGGCGCGGCAGATCAATGCGGTGGCGCAGCTCAAGCGCGACTTCCCCAATCTGGTGCTGGTTGGCACAGGCTACTCGTATTTGCAGGATTGGCTGCCGAACGTCGCGTCGTATGCCGTGCGCACGGGGATGGTCGACTCGGTGGGGTTGGGGCGGATGGTACTCTCGTATCCCGAACTGCCCGCTGACGTGCTGGCGGGTATGCCGCTCCAGCGCAAGCGCATCTGCCGCACATTTAGCGACTGCACGACTGCGCCGCGGAACGGGATGGTCTCCGGGTGTTACCCGCTCGACCCGTTCTACAAAGCGCGTGACGAGTACCACCAGTTGAGCGAGTTGAAGCATGACGCTTAACTTCAGCATGAACGCGGTCGAACACTGGCACGGGGGGCAGCGGTTGTTCCGCTATGTCTTTCTGCCGCAGGTCCCGTTGGATGAATCGCCGCGTCCGTACTTTCACCCGGTTTGTACGCTGAGCGGCACGCTCGTCACCGATTTTCAGCCTGTCGATCACCGCTGGCACCACGGCATTTCGTTCACCGTGCCGGACCTCAACAGCGTGAACTTCTGGGGTGGTAACACCGATGTGCCCGGTCAGGGGTATATCATGCTGGCGAATCAGGGGACGGTCGAGCATATCGGGTTCGAGCCCAGTGGCGCGGCGGACTCCTTCACCGAGGTGCTGCACTGGCGCGATCCGCAGGGGGCGCTGATGTTGCACGAGATGCGCACAATTCGCAGCACGATCCTCGACGCTGATCGTTGGGCGCTGGAATTCGCCACCGTTCTGACCAATCGAATGAGCACCGCCGTGACGTTCAAGGCGTGGCCCGCGGGCTATGGTGGGCTGTTCTGGCGCGGCCTGCCCACGTTCACCCAGCGCCGCCTATCGACCGGGGAAACACCGATCATGGGCCGACGCGCCGCGCAGTTGGTCTACAGCAGCGCCGCGGCGACCGTCACGCTCGAAGATCAGCCGGAGAACCCGCGTTACCCAAATCAGTGGTTTTCGCGCGGTGATGACGAAGGCTACGTCGGCGCATGCTTCGGGCTGTTCCACAGCACACCATACGATCTGCTCGCTGGCGAATACCTCAGTTTGCGCTATCGTCTGCTCTTCGCCGATCACACGGTCGGCACGCGGATCTAGTTGGGCTAACCTAGCTTTTCGTCGTACACATAGACGCGCGTGCCGAGGAGTACGAAATTGTCCCACAGCCACTTGGCGTCGCTGACGGTCAGGTTGACGCAGCCGTGGGACCAGTAGTAGCCGAAGTTGTCGTGCCAGTACACGCCGTGCAGCGCCTCGCGCCAGTTGAAGTACATGTGATACGGTACCTGATCCAGCGCGTAGACATCGGCGCTGCCGGCCGCGCCTTCCATCGGCCCGGCTTCCCAGAACAGATCTACCTCCCAGACGCCCGCATCGGTACGCCAGCGCTCATCCTCCATATCGCCAGTTGATACCAGCGTCGCCATCACCGGGCGTTCGCCCTCGTAGGCGACGAGATTCTGCTCGTAAGTGCTGACCCCGATCCAGCGCCAAGGGAAGACGGTGGGCGGCGCTGGGTGCACGATGCTGAGATTGGTCTGCACGGTCCACTGTCCCGGCCCGACGAGATGCCAGTCGAGGTCGTCCACGGTCACGGTCGCGTAGATGTTCATCAGGTCGTAGCGGCTAAACGAGCCGGACTGCCGGCAGTTGGCCGCGCCGCCCGGCGTCAAAGAGGTGCAGTCATCGTAGATGGCCCAGGCGAACGGCATGTCCATGCGATTGATGAGCACGCCCGTCAGCGTGGAGGGCGTCGCAAAGTTCGCGTTGGCCAGCGATACCCAGCGATTGGGACGAATCTCCGCCCAGTCGCCGGAGATTTGCAGCACATTGACGTAGCTGCTGCGTCCCGCAGGGAAGACGCCGATCTCGTCACCATCAGGACGGTTGTAAAGCAAGACGGCATCGGCATCGAAATAGATGAAATCCTGCCCGGCGATCACGCCGAGGTCAAAGGGGATAGGCGTCACATCGGGGATGGGCTGCGCTGCCATGAGCGCGTCACATTCCGGCGTTTGCGGCGTGGCGCGGGTGATGCCCGCGCAGTTCGCGTGCCCCTGCGCGGCGGCTGGAACGGCAGGCTGGGGCGCAAGGCCCACCAGCAGACTGCCCAACACGACCAAGGTGCGGAAACTCACAACGCTTACCTCGTCTTAAGCGGTCATTGCGGCGATCATACCGTAGTTTGCGGGCACGACCCAAAAAACCGGGGATTGTGCCTACCTAATTGGCTGAATCCGCCACAAAATTGAACTTTTGCGCGCGGTAGAAGTGGTCATATAAACTTTCTATTATTCTGGTGCGCATGGGTCAGGGGGCAAAGTTGTTCATTCATAGGCTGCCAATCGGTTGGATGGGGCGTTTAGCACTGCTTCGCCTCATGGCCGGGTGGCGTTCCCTGCTGACCGTCATCGTGGGTGTGCTGCTGGCGGCGATCATCGGGGCGAATGCGCCGCTGTACACGGCGACGGTCGCGCAGATCGGCCTCGTGGATCGTCTGCACGATCAGCCGCAGGCACGCGTGAATCTCTTCACGCGGTTCACAGTGGCGGGCGCGGAAACGCCCGAGATCGCTGCGTTCTGGACGGAGTTTGGCACCGAAGTGCGCCAGCTTGCCGCCGATACCTTCGCTTCATGGCCCGGTTGGGTGGATCAACTGGTTGAATGGGGGGAAACGTCGACCATGATCCCGGTGCGGGAGGGCGTCGACATCGACAACCTCAAGCTGCGCGTCGGTTATTTTGCGGACTGGACAGATCACGTCACGCTGGTCGAAGGCGCGCTGCCTGCCGGGGTGACGGATGTCGATCTCGAAGCGGCGATTTCGGTCGAGCTGGCGGCGCAGGTTGGACTGGCGGTTGGTGATGTGCTGACGCTGGATCAGCGCGGTTGGGAAACGAGCCAGCTCGCCCGCGTGCGTATCAGCGCGATTGTCGCGCCGAGCGATTCAACTTCCCCTTACTGGATGTCTCCGTCACCACTGCGCATTGACGGTGGGGCGAGCCCGGCGGCGACTCTGCTCACGGACCGCGGGAGTTTTCTTCGCATTGGGCAAGACTTCATCCCGGATACGCGCACACAGCTGGGGTGGCGCATCCTGTTCGACCATACACGCTTGCCGTATGCCGCGCTTCCCGAGGCCGCGGCGCAGGTGACCGCTTTCGACGCTAACCTGCGGGCGTTGATGGAAGCGCGCGGCCTGACGCTCGTCAGCGCGACCGAACTGCCCGCTGTGCTCACAAGCTACAACCTCGAAGTCGCGCACTTGGCTGCGCCGTTCGGCGTGCTGCTGCTGCAAATCGGCGCGCTGGTCTTGTTCTTCCTCGTCGTGATTGTGGCGCTCGTGCGCCGCGGGGAACGGCGCGAAGTCGCGCTGCTGCAAAGCCGCGGCGCGTTCGACCGTCAGATTGTGCTACTGCGCGGCGTTGAAGCGCTGGTAATCTGCGCGTTAGCCACGCTGATCGCGCCGATCCTCGCGCGCCAACTGCTGATCACGTTCGCGCCGCTGTTCTCGAATGTCGACAGCCTGCCGCTGGAACTCAACTTGACGGCGTTTATGTATGCGGCAGGGGCGTCGGTGCTGGCCCTCGTGGTGCTGGTCGCGACGCTGCGCCCGGTGCTGCGCATGCCGCTGATCCTCGCGGGCGGCACGGCCATGCGCAGCGACAAGGCGTCGTGGTGGCAGCGCTACTATCTCGACGTGGTGCTGCTGGTGGTCGGCAGTGCGGCGCTGCTGCGCTTGCTCAGCACGGACAGCCCGTTCGCGCAGACCATCATCGGCGACGTGCAGGCCGACCCTCTGCTGCTGATCGCGCCTGCGCTGCTGTTCATCGCCTTGGGCAGCATTTCGCTGCGGTTGTTCCCGGCGCTGGCAGAGGTGGCGGCGCGCTATTTCTCCGCGCGGCGCGGCTTGACCGGGGTGTTGGCGACGTGGCAGGTCAGCCGTGAACCCGCGCACTACGGGCGGATTACGTTTTTGCTGGCGCTGGCCGTCGGGATCGGCTGGTTTGCGACGAGTTTTCAGGCGACGCTGCGCCGCAGTCAGCTTGACCAGTCGGCCTACCGGATCGGCACGGATGTGCGCCTGACCGAACGCGATCTGATCCGCGGGGTGAATCGCGCTCAACCCGAGCCGACCTATTTGGGACTGCCAGAAGTGGCCGCCGCCTCGAACGTGTATCGCGTCGCCGATGTCAACTTCTCGCTCAACAATCGGGCGATCACCGATGGGACGCTGCTGGGCATCGATCCGGAAACTTTTCGGCAAACGGCTTTCTGGCGCACGGATCTCGGCGAACTGGTGCTGCCACCCGCGGTGGACGTGCCCGTGACGGGGAGCGAACTTCCCGTTGAACCGCGCACTATCGGCCTATGGGTCAAGCTGGATCACATCGACGAAACGTTCGAGGACGGTGTTTCCACGAATACCTACACGCCCAACCTGACCGCGGCCACCAATTACACGGACTACTTCGTCCGCCTCAGCGATGCGCAGGGCGGCTTTGTCAATGTGCCGCTGCGCCCGCGCTTCGCTGAAGGTTTGGAAGACGTGACCGATATGTCGTTGTTCGTCCCCCGCGCGAGCGTGGGCACGACGGCGCTCGAATTCGACGCCGAGGTCGCCCGGGTCAACGAACTGATGGCGCGCTCCACGGGCTGGCTCTACCTCGAAGGCGCAGTGCCGACGCCCGGCGCGGCGCGCCTTGACATGCTGTATGTGCGCACCTACGAGCAGTTCGCGCGCTTCGCGAACAATGCGCTCGTCAACGGCAGCCCGACATGGCGGCTCACACTGGCTGATCTCACGCTGAAAGATGAGGCCGGGACGGCGACGCCGTTCACCGGGCTGCGGGATGAAGGTTGGCAAGTGATCACCGATTGGGATCAAGGGGCGCATGCGACGACCAGTACCTCATTTGAACGCGACACTGGACGCGAGATCGCGTGGTTTCAGACGACGGATCGCACGAGCTTTGGCCTCATCCTCAACGCGCCGCCAATCGAAACCATCCCCGCCGTGTTCAGCCGCCAGTATGCCGAGGAGAATAGTTTGCTCGTCGGCGCGGTGGTCGATCTGTACGTCGAGCGGCAGGCGGTGCGCTTTGAGGTTGTTGGTTTCGCTGACTATTTTCCGTCGCTGTATGCGGATGAGGCGCCCTTCGCCGTCGTCAACCGGGACGCGCTGCTCTATACGTTGAATCGGCGTCCCGGCGCGGCCAGCTATCCACAGGAAGCATGGCTGCGGTTGCAGCCGGGCGGGTCGTCCGCCGCGTTTGCCGCCGCGCTGCCTGGGGTGATCCCGGCGGATCAACGCCTTGTGCAAAACGCGCTAACGCTGGATGGCGCGCTCGATCAACTCCAAACGGATTCGCTGGCGCTTGGGTTGATCGGCCTGCTGTTCATCGCCTTCGCCGTCGCTCTGCTGCTGAGTGTAGTCAGTTTGCTGACCTATATCGCGCTGACCGCGCAGGGGCGGCGCGGCGAATTTGCCGTGCTGCGGGCGCTTGGTTTGCCGTCCATGCGGCTGGTCGCGAGTATCGCGCTGGAACAGGCATTCGTCTTCCTCACCGCGATTGGCTTGGGCGCGGTGCTCGGTTTGCTGCTGAGCAATCAGGTGCTGCCGACGATGGCGACGACGACCACGGGCGCGGCGATCACGCCGCCGTTCCTCGTACAGGTTGAGGTGAGCGCGCTGACTCAATACGGGCTGATTCTGCTGCTGGTGCTGGGATTCGTGCTGCTCGCCAGTGTGCTCCTCATCCGGCGCTTGTCACTCGCGCAGACCCTGCGCTATGGAGACGAATAAATGTCGTGGTCGATGATTTTACGCCGGATGCGCCGCGATGGGCGGGTGTTCGCTATTCTCCTCCTCGCCATGACGCTGGTCACCGCCTTCTTCGCGCTCAGTCCATTCTATATTCGCAGTGTGGCAGAAGCGGCGCTGCGTTACACCGTCGAACACGCTTACCCGGGTACGTTCAACCTGACGCTGCGCAACGCCGAAAGCACCGGTCTGGCGTATCAGTCGATTTTGAACGAGGAATTGGGCGGCTTAGCGCGCAGTGTGGAGCAGGTGACGTATTCCGGCGGCGTGTTTTGCGATCCGCCGGGGCGCGTGTGTACTGGCAACGAGTTCCGTGGCTACCTGCCGATTGGCTTCTCGCAATTGGAGACACGCTTCACACTGACGGCTGGCCGCTGGCCGCAAGCGACCGAGGATGCTACCGTAGTCGAAGCGGTGATCACGCCCACGGTGTCGAACCGCGCGCGTTACGCTGTGGGCGATAGCTTTATCCTCAACGGGACGCAAACGCCGACGATCACTGTCCAGATTGTCGGGTTGGTCGATCCGGTCGATGCGGAAAACCCGTTCTGGGACGCGTTGACGTTCGTCACCGTCGGGCAGATCACCGATGTGACGCCCGATTTGCAGCGCTTCGACTTCGGCGTGATCATCCCGGAAGGGGAATATGACCGCACCATCGCACCCGTTGTGCGCTCGGGCAGCGTCTACGACTGGGTGATTGAGATCGAACCGCAGGCGCTGCGCGCTGGATCGCTGGAAGCGTTGGCCGCCAGCCTGAATCGCACCGAAGCCCGCTTTCGCCAGCTTTACCCGGAAGTTACGCTGAGTGGCGGGTTGTTCGGCCTGATCGCCGACTTTCAGTTGAAGATCGCCGCCGCCGAACGTCCCGTGATATTGCTCTCGGGGGCGGTGCTGCTGCTCATGGTCTATCAGTTGATGACCACGACGGCGCTCATCCTCGAAGGGCAGCAGGTGGAATGGGCGGCGATCACCAGCCGCGGCGGCAGCATTCGCCAGTTGGTGCAGCTGCAGTTGGGGACGCTCACCCTCCTCGGATTGGTCGCGGTGATCGCTGCGCTGCCATTGGCACGGGCGATTCTCGCACTCTTGGAGCGCGTCGGGCCGCTGGCGGCGATTCTCGAAGGCGCGCCCAGCCGTGTGGAAGGCATTCCGCCGACGAGTATCTGGCTCAGCCTGATCGCCGCGCTGCTCATGCTGGTTGCCCTGACGCTCCCGGCCATCCCCGCCGCGCGCAAGGGGATTCTCGCGCTGAAAGGCTCGATCAGCCGCCCGCCGACCCGACCGACATGGGCGCGCTACTTCCTCGACTGGCTGCTGCTGATCATTGGCTTTGCGTTCCTCGTCCGCCTGTATTTTCTGGTGGGCGGCGACGCCAGCCGCGGTTTGAGCGGCCTCCTGCAAGACCCCGGCGCATTCATCCGCCTCATTGCCGCCAGCGGCGACACGGCGCTGCTCGGCGATCCGTTCAACCTGGCGGGGACGGCTCTGATTCTCACGGGGGCGGCGCTGCTGTGGCTGCGCATCTTTCCCATCCTCATGCATGTGCTCAGCGCGCTGGCGCGGCGGCTCACGGGGCTGTTGTTTCCGCTGGCCTTCTGGTCGATTGAGCGCGACCCGAATCATTACGCGCAGATGGTTCTGCTGTTGATCGGGACGTTGGCTCTCGGTACGGCATCGCTGGCGCTCAGCGCCACGCATGATGTCGGCGCATGGGAGAGCGCGCGGCGTGATACCGGCGGCTACGCGCAGATCCAGACGATGGACATGGATACGCTGGCGCTCCCGGAGGTTACGTCCGGTGTCGCACTGATGAAGTACACAACTGTCGAGATGGAAGGGGAGCCGCGCACCACCGTGCTCGGCGTCGACCCGGCGGCACTCGCCATTTATGAACCAGCCACCGCGCCGATCACCGCGCCGCTCGGCGAGCAGGCCGCCTTCCCGCTGTCCGGGTTGGCGCTGTCCGCCGAGGCGCGCACACTCAGCATGCAGGTTTATGCCGCGCCGTTGGCCGGGATCAACACGCGGTTGGCGCTCGTCGTGGAAAACCGCATCGGGGTGCAGCTGTCGATTCCGCTCACCACCGCTGATGAGGCGCGCACCGGGGAGTTTGTCAGTTACACGGCGGAACTGCCCGCTGATCAGGCCTATGCGCCGTGGCGGTTGGTTGGGCTGCGCTTCCAGTCGCAGATCGCCAACGAGACGAATTTCCAGCACACCGTGTATATCGACACGGTGACTGTGACCGATGCGGCGGGCACGGCGACGGTGCTGGAAGATTTTGAGCGTCTCGCGGTGCCGGAGTGGACGGCGACGAATCAGGGACGGCAGGGTTTCTTCGTCACGGCGACGAGCGCGCAGGCCGCAGGCGGGGACTACAGTCTGCGCGTCGATTACGTGCTGGCCCAGCGCGGCGCGCAGGTCTTTGAGCCGCTGCTGGAAGTGCAGCGCGCGCCCGGGGGTGACCCCACGCTGCCGATCATTGTCGTCACAGGCGTATGCGGATCACGTGGGACGGCGCAGCGAACGCCGCCGCGCGCTCGAAGTTGGCGATACCGGTACGGCGACGCTGCGACTAGCGCAGGGCGAACTGGAGTTTCGTTATCAGGTGGTGGGGGTGGTCGCTTCGTTTCCGACGCTTCAACCGGATCAGCGCTATTTTATCGCCCGGAGCGATCACTTGCAGCTCCTCCTCAACCGGATCGCCACACCGGATAGTTTCTATGCGCTCAATGAAGCATGGCTGACTTTCCCGACGCGCGCGCCGAGCGCCGCCTTCCTCGAAGCCGTGCAGGGACACCCCGTGCTGTACGCCAATGATCGCTATAATGCGCTGCGCCGCGAGCCGCTGCCCAACGCCATCACCGGGATGCTGTTCACGGGGTTCTGGGTCTCATTGGGCTTGGGTTTGCTGGATTTTGGCTTCTACTTGGCGATGACCGCCCGCCGCCGCGCAACGTCCTTTGCAATGCTGCGCGCGCTCGGCTGGAACTCGAATAAGCTGTGGCGCTTGCTCACGGTCGAACAGGCGGCGCTGATCACCCCGGCGCTGGTCATTGGCGTGCTGCTCGGCGGTTTGCTGGCCTATCTGCTGCTGCCGTTTCTCGCCCTGCTCGGCGGCGAAACGCTGCAGTTCCCGCTGTTGGAGATCACCTATCTGCTGATCGCGCTGGTGGTCGCCTTTGGTCTGCTGCTTGGCATTACGGCTGCTTACTTGCAGCGTATGAGCATCAATCAAGTTCTGCGTGAGGAGTAAGCACATGTTCATCGAATGTGACAATCTGGTCAAAATCTATAAGGTGGCGGATCTTGAAGTTGTCGCCTTGCAAGGCGTCGATCTGCTGGTGGAAGCCGGGGAAATGATGGCCCTCGTCGGCCCGTCCGGCTCGGGCAAGTCAACGCTGATGAACATCCTCGGCGGGCTGGATACGCCGTCAGCAGGGCGCGTGCGCGTCGGCGAGCACAACCTGCTCGACATGTCCCGGCGCGATCAAGTGCTCTACCGACGGCAAAATGTCGGCTTTGTGTGGCAGCAGACCGCGCGTAACCTGCTGCCGTACCTGACCGCGCAGGAGAACGTCGAACTGCCGATGGCGTTGAACAACGTGAAGGGGCGGGAACGCCGCGCCCGGGCGCGCCAATTGCTCGATCAGGTCGGCCTGGACCACCGCTATGATCACCGACCGGATCGCTTGAGCGGCGGGGAACAGCAGCGCGTCGCGATTGCCGTTGCGATGGCGAATCGCCCCGGCCTGCTGCTCGCCGACGAGCCGACGGGCGAGGTCGATACCGCTTCGTCGAATGCGATTTTCGACACCCTGCGCGCGCTCAACCGCGAATACGGCGTCACGATCATCGTGGTCACGCACGATTACAATGTGGCGACCCGCGTGGATCGGGTCATTGGTATGCGCGACGGGCGCGCCAGTACCGAGATTCTGCGTAAACGCGACGCCAGCGGGGTGATGCTCTCCGAAGACGAGTTCGCCATCCTCGACAAAGCCGGACGCGTGCAGCTCCCGCAGGCCTACATCGACTCACTGGAGATGAAAGACCGCGTGCGCCTGCATCTCAATCAGGATCATGTCGCCGTGTACAACGTCGAGAAGGGGAAGTAGCTGTGCGCGCACCGATCATCCAAGTTCGCGATTTGACGCGCGTCTATCACACGGGCAGCGCCGAAGTGCGGGCCGTCAACGGCATTACGCTCGATATCTTCTCCGGCGCCATGACCGCGATTGTCGGGCGTTCCGGTTCCGGCAAAACGACCTTCCTCAACCTGATTTCCGGGCTGGATCAGCCGACGAGCGGTGAAGTTCTGTTTGATGGCGAGGCACTGCATCCGATGAACGAAGCGCAGCGTTTGCGCCTGCGCCAGCAGAAAATCGGGTTTGTCTTTCAGTCGTTTGGGCTGCTGCCGCTGCTCACCGCCGCCGAGAATATCGGCGTGCCGCTGCGTATGCGCCAGATGGCGGCTAAAGAGCGCGATGGACGCGTGACCGAGGCGCTGTCGTGGGTGGGGCTGCTCGACCGGGCGCAGCATCGTCCGTATGAACTCAGCGGGGGCGAACAGCAGCGCGTCGCCATTGCCCGCGCGCTGGCGGTGCGCCCGCAGGTCATCCTCGCGGACGAGCCGACGGGGCAGCTAGACAGCGCGACGGGACGGCGGATTCTCGATTTGCTGCGGCGCCTGGTGGTCGAAGCGGAGATCACCGTGGTGGTCGTCACACACGATCCGCAGACGATGGAGGAGGCCGATGTCGTGCACGAACTCCACGACGGCCAGTTGATCGCCACACGCCACAAGGCGAGTCGGTTCTCCACGGCGGCGCTGAATTAGGTCAACGGCCGTGACCCGCGCCCACACAGGCACGGCGTTCCTCTGCGAATCCGGGCGCGAGTGCTATACTGTCGCCTTGATTTGCCGACCGCTACAGGAGCACTTGGATTTATGTCTGGAACGATTAATGTTCGCCCATTTGGGACGACCGCGGCGGGCGTCGCCGTCGAAGAATATATTCTGACGAATGCCAATGGCGTCGAAGTGCGCATCATCACGTATGGTGGCACGCTCACATCGGTACGGGTGCCGGATCGCGACGGCCAGTTCGCGAATATCGCGCTGGGGTTTGCCAATGTCGCCGACTATGAAACGCGCAGTCCGTATTTCGGCTGCATCACGGGGCGCTATGCCAACCGCCTCGCTCAGGCACGCTTCACGCTGGATGGTCAAGTCTATCAACTGGCGGTGAATGACGGCGTCAACGCGCTGCACGGCGGCGTCAAGGGCTTTGACAATCAGGTCTGGCAGGCGGAAACGCGGCAGGGAGACGGGGAAGTTGGCTTGGCGCTGCGCTACGTCAGCCCGGACGGAGACGAAGGCTACCCCGGCACGCTCGACACGACCGTCGTCTACACCCTGACCGATGGCAACGATCTGCGCATGGAGTACTCGGCGACGACCGATGCACCGACCGTCGTCAACCTGACCAATCATGCCTACTTCAACCTGTGCGGCGAAGGTACACGCGATATCTACGAACACAGTCTGTGGCTCAATGCTGACCGCTACACGCCTGTCGACGCAACGTTGATCCCGACGGGGGAACTTGCGCCGGTGGCGGGCACGCCGTTCGACTTCCGCCTGCCCAAGCCAATTGCGCCGGGGCAGCGTTCAGGTCATGAACAGATTGTCGCGGGGCACGGCTATGATCACAATTGGGTGCTCAACCGCGCTGATTTGACCGACACGACGATGATGATCGCCGCCCGGATCAGCGATCCGGCGTCCGGGCGCGTGCTCGAAGTGTGGACGACCGAGCCCGGGATTCAGTTTTACGCGGGGAACTTCCTCGACGGCACGCTCGTCGGGTCGGGTGGGCGGCTGTATCGCCAGAGCGACGCCTTCGCGCTGGAGACACAGCATTTCCCTGATTCGCCCAATCAGCCGCACTTCCCATCGACGGTGCTGCGCCCCGGTGAACAGTACCACACGACGACGATCTATCGCTTCACCGTGGCGTAGGACGCCCAAACGGAGCTGTCGGGACGCGTTTCTGCGCGTCCCGACAATGGATCAATCAGCCACCCGCTTGACTGTTCACGTATTCCATTGCGGCGGCGTAGCGTGAAGTCGCGTGCTCGATGAGTGTGTTGAGCGAACTCTCGAACGCCTCCGCCGAGTCCAACTGCGAATCTTGCGGTTGGTCGCCGCTGCCGAGCACATAGGGCGCGATCAGGTCATGCAGCGCCTGATAGCGTTCGGCCATCTGGGTTGGCTCAAATGCGCCGTTCGCCACCTCTTCGACGTAATCCACATACAGCGCCTGGTAGACCGGGTCGTCCATGAGGAAGCGGATGAGCGGCCATTGATCGGTGTAGCTGTCCAAATCCAGCGCGCCGTTGTTCCCGCCCCCGCGGTTGCCGAAACCTCCACCGCCAAAACCGCCGCCACCCGCGAGCGCTTCGTTGTTGTCCCACGGTATCCACGTGAGCTGCCCGGTTGTCGGGTCGTTATACAGAAAAAAGTTGTGCGACATCGTGCCGTAGGTATCCCAGTTCTGGATCACAGTGTTCACAGCTAACCAGCGCATAAAACCGTCCGCAGCGAAGACGGTTTCAAGTTCAGCGCGCCACGCGGCGGGGTCGCTGAGACGTGACTCCGCGTGGAGTGCGGTATACAGCGCCAACACGTCACTGTAATCGGCGGCGTCTTCGTTGGTCTCTTTGTCGAGGTCGGCCTCGTCGAAGGTGCCGAGCGCGAAGGTCGCGGCGGCGCCTTCCGGCTTATACAGGTTGCCGCTGTCGTCGGCGAACTGCGTTTCGATCACGGTGTCGTCGACCATTTCGACAGCCGTATACAGTCCCAGATACTGCGAGCCCGTGCCGTAATCCAGATAGACGGCATAGAACGCGGTGCGCGCGGACGGGACGCCCGCCTCGCGGAAGATGTCCGCGGCGACCCGCTCATGCAGATACGACGTGTCGCGGAAATTGCTCGAAAAACTCAGGCCGTCGAAGCCGAAGAAGCGCTGATTGTCGATCTCCGGGTAAGTGTCTTCGAACTTGTCAAAGTCGAGGCGGAAGGGCAACTTCAAGCTGCCTGCACCCCATGTGCCGCTGAGGCTGGAATTACCTTTGAAGCGCATACCAACATTCGTCCACGGTTGCCCGTTGAACGTGAGATCGACGTCCACCCAGATCGGGTTCTCGTCGGGGAACATGTCGTCGAAGTTGATGCCGCCGGGTTGACCACCGCCCGCGGGTGGCTGCCCACCCGGACCATTGCCCGGTGGGCGCATGCCGCCCGGCCCGCCGCCCGAACCGCGCACGCCAAACTCGCCATAGAGGGTGGTCATGTCGGCTTGCATGGCTGCCCAGTTCTCCGGGGAGATTGTGATCGAGATGGTGTTGACCGCGTTCTCCGGAAAGACGACCGCATAGTCGGGATCGGTGTCATTGCTGTGCGAATAGTCATCCCAACCAGCAGGACGATTCGCCTGCGCGCCGACGACGGTCACTCCGAGGACGGAGGTCAGGGCGATCAGGGAGAGCAATAGGGCGAACGAACGTTTCCTCATCGGATTGGGACTCCTCTTCTCAAACGGCTGAAAAACTGCTAGTCGTCTTCGGCAACGGTCGCCGGGTCGACGGCGAAACTCACCGAGGCGGGGTGCATCGCATCGACATCGTAGTAAATGCTGATTTGGGCGGTATCGCGCAGGTAGTTGAGACGCCCCACTTCCACCCGCTTGATAGGGAGGCCGGTACGTTCGCGTAGGTCATCCAAAAGCTGCGGCCAGTTTTCCGGGCGCACGAGGTCGATTCGCTCATAAATGATGGTCTTGCGCACTTCATAGCGGAAGCCCCATCCGCGTTCCAGCACGAGCAGCAGCGCAACGGTTGCCAGATTGACCACGGCGAACTCACCGTAGGCCGCGCTCTTGAGCAGCAGCGAATTGAGCACGGGCAGCGCGATCAACGTGAACAGGTAGGTCATCTCGCGAATCGGCATGGGGTCGGTGCGGTAGCGCAGAATCGAGAAGATACCGAACAGGCCAAAACCCACGCCAATGCTGATATTCGAATCGGTCAGCAGCCCGATCACGAAGAAGATCACGGTGTTGAAGGCGAAGAACGTGAACACATAGTTTTTGTCGCGCTGGCGCGGGTAGTAGATGAAGCGGACAATGATGATGACGATGATGAGGTTCAGACCAAACCCCATCAGGAGTTCAATGGACGAATTCATGGTTCAGTTCTTCCTGCATGATCTTGGATACGTGCCGAATCTGCGGCTTAAAGTTGTTGAGCTTCACGCCGTCGTAGAGCGAGTACACCCCGGCGGTGTACTTGCTGAAGCCCGCGGGCTGCACGCCGAGCCGCTTCATTTCGTGGATGAAAGCGGAATTCTGTGAGCAGTGATCCTGCTTCACTTCGGCAATGGCGAGGCCGGGCAGCGCGTGTGCGGCAGCACCCCAGTGAAAGCCGACGTTGAGGTCGAGTGTGAGGCGTTCCTGATGCTGAATACTGACCAGCGTGAGCCGCATGTAGTCGTTCCACAACTTGGGTTCGAGCATTGCCGCGTGGTAGGGCGTGTAGGCGCTGACAAAGTCGTCCAACTGCGTCGGGATGTCGGTCACGATCTCGGGGATCGGGAGGCGCGACTTCAGCGTGCGTTCGCGGTTGGTTTTATGCTTGACTTCGAAGAAGGCCAGCGCCGAATCGACGTATTGGCGGGCGCGCACTTTGTAGCGGGTGCCGAAGCCGTTGTGATGCTGCTGGTAGAGCGTGAAGTCCGGCGTATCGAAGTACACCGTCTGATAGCGATTCAAGCGCACACCATTGATTTCGAGCACGCGATAGCTGCGCGTCAGCCGGGCGAGCGCCGCGCTTAACTGGCTGACCCCGAGCAGGTACTTGGTCTCCATGCGGTCAAGCAGGGCGACCTGGTCCATTTCGCCCAAACTAATCGGCGCAAACTGCGCGATCACGGGCTCAATGCGACCCGTCATGCGCAGGATTTTGGTTTTGTTGGGTGTCAGCCGCGGAAATGCTGAAATCATGGTGTGACTCGCCTACTGTACCGGGACCAGACTGTTCCAGCCCGCTTGATGTTTAAACTTTAGTGACGACTTGTGCAGAAGTTGTGTAGGTTCACTTAATCTTCTGTAAAACAACGGGGCCGGTTGAGGGAAACTGATGGCGCACAGGTCTAACAAACACACGATCATGATTATGAAGCGCAGATAGGTGTGGTCACCTTCTTCGGATGCGCCTGTTGTTTGCCACCCTGACAACGTGCTTCGGTTGGTCGCTGATTGTTCCCCGTCCTTCTGCCCACTCGTGTAGGCTGTCTCGCCCTCACCGATTTGGGGTGCTGTTAAATCAATCTGAACAAGTTCTAAATATGCGGTCGATACCGTTGAGCGCAGATTGGTAAACCAACAACCGCGCGATGACGCGGTTCAGCAAAGGAACGACACATGCGCAACAAACAAAGAACTCTTCGGCTGATCGGTGGGGCGCTGCTGCTGTCCCTGCTGCTCGGCGTTTTAGCGCTGACGCTGCCCGCTGGCAGTGCCGTCAGCGCGCAGGAACCGGTGACATTGGTGGAAACCCACGCCGACCCCGAAGATTATGTGTGGGACAGCGCCGACGTGACGCAGATCGCGCTCAGTGACGGCGCGATCACGGTGGATGGCACGGGCGCGACGGCGAACGGCAGCACCGTGACCATCACCGCCGCCGGGAACTACAGCTTCAGCGGCACCCTCGCCGATGGGCAGATCATTGTGGATACGGAAGATGACGGTTTCGTGCGCCTGATTCTCAACGGCGTAACCATCAGCAATTCGAGCAGCGCGCCCATCTACGCCGCCAACGCGGACGACGTGATGATTGTGCTCGCGGATAGCACGACCAACGTGATCACGGACAGCCCGAATTATGTATTCGCTTCGGCTGAGGAAGATGAGCCGAACGCGGCGGTGTTCAGCAAGGCGGATCTCACGATTTACGGGAATGGTTCGCTCACGGTCAACGCCAACTACAACGATGGCATCGCCAGCAAAGACGGCCTGATCATCGCCAGCGGCACAATCACTGTCAATGCGCTTGACGACGGTGTGCGTGGTAAAGACTACCTCGTGATCGATACTGCGGCGCTCACCATCAACGCGGGCGGCGACGGCTTGAAGTCGGATAACGAGGAAGACGCGGGCGCAGGCTATATCGCGATCACCAATGGCGTGTTCAATATCACGGCGGGCGGTGATGCCATCAGCGCGTACACCAGCGTGCAGATCAGCGACGGGCAGTTTCCGCTCGTGTCTGGCGGGGGCAGCATGGCCTCGATTGCCGATACCGAGTCCGCGAAGGGCATCAAGTCCGACCTGAGCGTGCAGATCGACGGTGGCACGTTCACGATCAGCGCGGCGGATGACGCCCTGCATTCGAATGGGAGCGTGACGGTCAACGGCGGGACGCTGACGATGGCGTCGGCAGACGACGGCATGCATGCCGATGCCGCGCTGACGGTCAATGGCGGCGCGATCACCATCACCAACGCATATGAAGGCCTTGAAAGCGCCGTGATCACGTTGAACGGCGGGAGCGTGACCCTGAACGCCAGCGATGACGGCGTCAATGCGTCCAGCGGCGACGGTGGCGGTTTTGGCATGAGCGCGGCGTCGGCGGGCACGTACCTGTATATCAATGGCGGGTATCTGGCGGTCAACGCGGTGGGCGACGGCATCGACGTGAACGGCGCGATCACGATGACGGGCGGCGTGGTGGTGGTCAATGGGCCGACGGAACAGATGAACGGCGCGCTCGACTTTGACGCGGGTTTCACGATGACCGGCGGGTGGCTGGTCGCCGCGGGCAGCGCGGGCATGGTGCAAACACTGAATGACACGTCGACGCAGCCCTCGCTGCTGCTCAACTTCACGGCGACGCAGGCGGCGGGCACGCTCGTGCACCTTCAGAGCAGCGACGGGACGGATGTGCTAACGTTTGCCCCGAGCAAAGCCTACCAGTCGATCACGTTCTCGTCGCCGGAACTCACGCAGGGCACTTATGACGTGTACCTCGGCGGCTCATCCGATGGCACGGCGACCAATGGCGTGTACAGCGGTGGGTCGTATACGGGCGGCACGCTCTACACCAATTTCACCGTGAGCAGCATGATCACGACGGTAGGCAGCGCGGGCGGGATGGGCATGGGTGGCGGTCGCGGTGCTCGCGGCGGCGGGCGCCCCTGAGCTCGTCAGGCCTAATCTGAGAGCGTGCTCTGCAATGCGCAGAGCACGCTCTCGCTGCGCTCACTGTGGGCGCGCTGCCAGAATCTCGGCGGTACGCACGCGCATCTCCCCGCGCAGCGCCTCGACATCCTCGGCGACGGTGCGCGTCGCCAGCAGCATACACAGGAGACACAGCACATAGGTGACGCCCGCGACGATCAGAATCGCCCGGCTCAACCCCAACTGCGTGGAGATCAGCCCGACCAGCCACGGCGCGCCCGCCGCCCCGATGTTTTCGACAAAGTACTGCACGGAGAGCGCGGAACTGCGCACTTCGGGTGGCGCGACCTCGTGAATGGTCGCGATCACGTTGGGGCCGGAGAACAGGACGAAGAAGGCCGTCACCGCGAGGAACGCACCGAACACGAGCGGGCTGGTGTCGGGGGGCAGCAGCAGCGTGATCGGGAGCAGCACGGTCGCCAACCCGATGCCGACCGCCGCGACGAGCAAGCGTCCACGCCGCGTTCGCTGAGAGAAGCGGTCGCCGAGCGACCCGGCGACCACCGCGCCAATCGACATCATCAGCACGGAGGCGGCCATGATCGGGAAGATCACGCCGCTCTCGAAACCGCGTTCGCGTTCCAGATACGAGAAGAACCAGAAGGTGATCACCTGCAGCGGAAAGACGCCGAAAAAGCCCTGTGCCAAGAGTGGGAACAGCGTTTTGCGCTTGCGCAGCGCCGTAAGCGAGCTCCATTGGAATTGATAGGTTGGAATGTCGCTGATAGCGCTCATTTCGGGTTCGGCGCTGCCGCGCGGACGGTTTTTGACGCCGAACAGGATGAACAAGCCGACGACGATGCCGAGGCCCCCGGTGAACAGAAAGATGTTGCGCCAACCAATCACACCGTCGAGCGCCAGCACGAGCACGAGGCTGAGCACAAAACCGACCGGGGCGGTCAACTGCAGCCAACCGTTGACGCGACCGCGCGACTCCGGCGGGAAATAATCAGCGACGAGACTGTAAATACCCGGATAGCTGGAATCGTCGATGCCCGTGGAACTGCGCGCTGCCAGAAACGCCGGAAAGGTCGTGGCGATGGCGCTCAGTGAGGTGGTGATGCCCCAGATGAACGAGGCCAGCGCGAGCATTTTCGGGCGGGCATAGCGATCATACAGGTAGCCCCACAGCAGGTAACAGACCGCGCCGACGATCAGCGCGCCGGTGCCGATGGCGCCCGCTTGTGCGTCGTCGAGGCTGAAGTCGCGCTGAATGTCTTCGAGCACCTGCCCGATGATCAGCTTGTCCGCCTGATGCAGCAGCATGAAGGCAATAAATACTCCGACGAGGAAGAGTTTGTAACGCGGCGCAATAGTTTTCATCAACGTAAGCCTTTTTATGGAGTGACTGGAGCACTCAGCCCATCTGCCGCAAGTGTAGCGCGAAATTCGGGCAGGTGCGCGGACTGCTCACGGTGAAAAGCTTGCCCCGGCGTTAGATGTGGGGTAATAATGGTAGACTGACTCGACCGCATACCCCTGTGAGCTCTTGTGACCACTCTGACGCGTGGAGTAAAGCCCGGCGGCGGCAAAGCGTTTGTCCCGCCCGAGCTAACGACGGCTGAAAAACTGCGTTTGCTGCACTGGAACGTGGTGCAGAACGCTTTCAACAGTATTTTCGCCCAACTGACCTTCTTCGGTTCGGCCTTCGTGCTGTTCCTCGATCAGCTCGGCATCGAATTCACGCAGATTGGCGTGCTGCTGTCGATGATTCCGTTTTTCGGCATCGTGGCGATCTTCATCGCGCCGCGGGTAGCGCGCTTTGGTTACAAGCGCACCTTCCTGACGTTCTGGGGGCTGCGCAAGTTCGTCACGGCGCTGCTGCTGCTCGTGCCGTGGGTGCTGACGCAGTTCGGCATGCCCTATGCGGTAGCGTTGGTCATGTTTGTGGTCGCCGGGTTCTCGCTGTGTCGCGCCATTGCCGAAACCGGATCGTACCCGTGGGCGCAGGAATTCATGCCCGACAGTGTGCGCGGTCGGCATAACGCGGTCGTCGACATGGCGGCGCGCGTGACGGGCACAGTGGCGATCATCGGGAGCGGGTTTGTCCTCGGCTTGCCCGGCGGGTTGGAACGCTTTACCTTGCTCTTTGGCGTCGGCATCATCGCTGGCCTGCTGTGTGTCTGGAGCGCATCCCGGCTCCCCGGCGGCGCGCCGACCGAAGCGCCGCCCGTCTCCGTGCGTAACTGGATGCAGGTCATCCGCGACAAGTACTTTTCGACGTTCGTGATCGGTTTGTTTCTGGTGACGCTGGCGAGCGCGCCGCTCGGGTTTTTGCCTCTGTTCATGCGCGACTACATCGGCCTGACGGACAGCGAGGTCGTGTGGCTGCAAATGGGCGGCATCGCCGGGGGCTTCTCGGCGATCTATCTGGTCGGATGGGCGGCGGATCGCTATGGGAGCAAACCCGTCATGCTGACGGGCGCGATCATGCGCATGGTGCTGCCGCT
Source organism: Candidatus Flexifilum breve (assembly GCA_016717205.1). Classification (GTDB taxonomy): domain Bacteria; phylum Chloroflexota; class Anaerolineae; order Aggregatilineales; family Phototrophicaceae; genus Flexifilum; species Flexifilum breve. The sequence continues at coordinate 408,871 of JADKGC010000001.1, read as the reverse complement.
TGGGTGGGTGCTCATGCCGCGCGAATCGGCGCTGAGCTTGCCGATTGCGTTGTTTCTGGCGTTCCTCTGGGGCATCTCCGATGTGACGTGGGGCATTGGCTCGTCGCGCATGCTGTATGTAAACGTCGTGCCCAAAGAGAAGAACAGCCAGTATCTGTCAGTCTACTACAGTCTGATGGGCATCGTCGGTGGCCTGAGCTCGATCATCGGCGGGGCGGCGCTCGACTTCACTCATGGGATCGACGCGCAGGTCGGCGGGCTGCCCGTCGATCCGTTCACGCCGCTGTTCATCGGCAGTATGCTGCTCACCGCGGGGTCGCTGTTCCTGCTCATCCGGCATTTGCAGGTGGAAGGTGAGGTGCGCCTGAGCGAGTTCGCGGCGATGTTCACGCATGGCAACCCGCTAGCGGCGTTTGAGAGCCTGATTCGCTACAACCGGCAGGTTGACGAACGTTCGACCGTGTTGACGACCGAGCGCATGGGGCAGACGCACAGCGCTTTGACCGTCGAAGAACTGCTCGACGCACTGAAAGACCCCCGGTTCAATGTGCGCTTTGAAGCGATTATCTCCATCGCGCGTACCAGTCCCGATCCGCGTCTGATTCACGCCTTGACCGAGATCCTCGACGGCACTGAAGTTTCGCTGAGCGTGATCGCCGCGTGGGCGTTAGGGCGGATGGGTGACGACAGCGCGCTCCCCGCGCTGCGCGCTGGCCTCGATTCGTCGTACCGCTCGATTGTGGCGCACAGCGCGCGGGCGCTGGGCACGCTGCAGGACCACACGGTCGCGCCGCTGCTGCTGGAACGCCTGCAGGCGGAGACGGATAAAGGTCTGCTCATCAGCTATTCGTCCGCGCTTGGGCATCTGCGCATGGCTGAGGCGGTCGACACCATCCTGCGGGTGCTGGATCAAACAACGAATGACGGCGCGCGCCTCGAGTTGGCGCTGGCGCTGGTGCGCATCACCGGGGAAGAAGGCCCGTTCATCCGCTTGGTGCGCAACGCGCGGCGCGACCGCAGCACGACGGCGGGGCGCGAAATCACGGCGATTAAACGGCGGTTGGGCGATTGGCTGACGGACGAGCAAAAAGCCGCCTTTGACCGCTGCGCGCATGAGTTCGCCCGCGATTCGTTCGACGACGCGGCGATGCAGCTCGCACCGCTGCTGGAACTGATCGCCGACCGCGGGTCGCCGCTGCGCCAGCAGGTGCTGCGCACGTGTGCCGCTCGTTTGCGCGAAGGCCGCTCCGCCCACCCAGAATACTGGATTCTGGCGCTGGCGCTGGTGCGGTTTATCCTCGAAGAAATGAAAGACGAGCTCTGAGGCGGATCACACCACGCGGTACTGCGAATAAGGATAGGTACTGGCGTCATTGGTGGAATGCGGTGTGCTGATTGATTTGCTGACCTCGATGTGCACTTCTGTATGCTGTTCAGCGCCATCGAGGTGCGTGATGCGCACGACCGCCGCGTGTTTGCTCTGTTCGATGCTTGCTGCTGTCCGAGGGAAGACGAACCAGCGCCAACCGTAGCGCTGCCACAGCGCACACTCGGCGGCTTGCTGAAAGCCCGCGCTCACGCCCGCCCAGCCGCGATAATGCCCGCGCAGCGCGGCGACTTCACCCTCGCGGCGGATGATGGGCGCGGCTTGCTCCCGTCCCACATACGCCCAGTAATGCCCGGTCGGCATATCCATGAGCGTCGGCGCGAAGACGTGCCCGCCAAAGTGACTGACGCGCCACACGCGCAGCGTCTCCGTCGCATAATCCGCCCGTAAGTGCCGGTAAAGCGGGTAGCCGAACTTGGAGCACGCCGCGTCGACTGTGCCGTGCGTGCACACGAGAAGATCGCGGATGTCGTCGGCGTTGGGCACGCGGAATCCCTCGAATCGGGACAACGCGTCGCGATCCTGATACAGCGCCCACACCAGCGCATTGACCTCATCGATAGGGACGAGATATTCGACTTTATCGAAGCGGGCAAATGCGCCGGACGGTCGCGTGAAGAGCATCACCCGGCGATACCCCTCGCGCGAATAGCTTTTGTCCGGGGCAATGAGCAGCGGCAAATGGGGATAACCTTTGCCCGCGTGATAGTCTTGCAGCCAGAGCGCCAGCAAATCGATCAGCGCTTGGGGCAGCGTGCCCGCCGTCTGATACATGTCGTTCTTCCACGGCAGCGGCGCTTCGAGCACGAGGCAGTCGTCAAAGTAACCGCCGTGCCCGACTGGGTCGAGACCGCGGTCCTGGGCCAGACAGTTGCAGTAGGTTTTGGTCGGCGTATCGCTGATCGTCATGCGCACTTACGCCGGAATATCGGCACGGAGCTGCGCATTCAGAGCAGCCGACGCTTTGCGCTGCCGGGTGCCGCGCCGACCAATGGGCACGCACAGCGGCGTCCCAGTGACTGGGTCGCGCACTACGTCGGCTTCGAGGCCGAATACCTGCAGAATGGTTTCGGGTACGATGACCTTGTCCGGCGCACCCTGCGCGATGATCTGCCCGCCGCGCAGCGCGATGATGGTGTCGGCGTAGCGGGCGGCCTGATTGAGATCGTGCAGCACCATGATGATCGTGCGGCCTTCCTCGTTGAGTTCCGCCAGCAGGTCGAGCACGTCGATCTGATGCGCGAGGTCGAGGTAGGTCGTCGGCTCGTCGAGCAGCAGCACGTCAGTTTGCTGCGCCAGCGCCATGGCGATCCACGCGCGCTGCCGCTGCCCGCCGCTCAGGGTGTCGACGGCGCGGTCGGCGAACAGCGTGAGGTTCGTCTGGTCGAGGGCGTGCGCGACGATCTGCTCGTCTTCCGCGCTCCACTGCTTCAACCACGACTGATGGGGGTAACGCCCCTGCGCGACCAGCTCATGCACGGTCAGACCATCGGGCGCGGTCGGCGCTTGCGGCAGGATGCCGAGCTGCCGCGCGAGGTCTTTGGCTTTCATGGCGTGCACGTTCTGCCCATCCAGATAGACCGCCCCGTGCGCGGGTTTGAGCAGGCGCGACAGGCCGCGCAGCAGCGTGCTTTTGCCGCAGCCATTCGGCCCAACCAGCGCCGTGATCGACCCACGGTTCAGGGTCAGGTTTAAATCATGAATGACGTGCGTGCCGCCATCATAGCTCAGCGAGAGATTGTCGACCTGCAGCATGAGCGTTAATCCTTACTTCCGGTAACGAACGAGCAAAAACAGGAAATACGGCGCGCCGATCAGCGCCGTGATAATGCCGATAGGGAGTTCGGATGGGGCGATCACCCAGCGTCCGATCAGGTCGGCGAGCAAGAGCAGCGCCCCGCCGAAAATCGCGCTGATGGGCAGCAGCCCTTCGTGCGCCGGGCCGACCAGTCGCCGCGTGATGTGCGGTGCGATCAACCCGACAAAGCTGATCGTCCCGGCAATCGAGACCGCCGCCGACGCCAGCCCGACGCTGATCACCAGCAGCAGCGCGCGCTGCCGTTCCACGCCCACGCCAAACCCGGTCGCGACTTCATCGCCGAGGTTGAGCGCGTTCAGCGAGCGGGCGCTCAGAAAGGCCAGCGGGAGCAAGACGACCAACCACGCGACCAACGTCCGCACATGATCCCAGTTGCGCCCGTAAACGCTGCCTGTCAACCACACATAGGCCTGCTGCACGTCGCGGATGTCGCCGAAGATCAGCACGAAGGTGGTCAGTGAGCCGAGCACGGCGGCAATCGCCACGCCGATCAGGATCAGACGCACGGGCGCGGCGCTGCCCGCTTTCCACGCCAGCCCGTAGACGAGCGCCGTGGTGAGGATCGCGCCGCCAAAAGCCGCCCACGGCAGCAAGTTGAGCGGCACGTCATGCAGCAGAATCAGCACCACGACCGCCGCGAAACCCGCCCCGGCGGTCACGCCGAGGATGCCCGGTTCGGCCAGCGGATTGCGCGTGATGCCCTGCATGATCGCGCCGGAGGTCGCCAGCGCCGCGCCGACCAGAAAAGCGACGAGGATACGCGGCAGACGGAAAGTGTGCACGACGAGGATGAAACTGCGCGCATTGGGATGATCCGCCGGGAGCGTGCCCGTCAGCGTTTGCACGACATCCCACGGCGTCATGTTGTACGCGCCGAAGTTGATGCTCACGATCAGGATGATCAGCGTGAGGATGAGCAGCGCGAGCGCCACCAGCGGCACGCGCCGATCCAGCTTGAACGACACGGGCAGGCGGCGCGACCGCACGGTGATCCACGTCGAGCGGAGGGAATGGTCGCTCATTAGCGCCGCACCTTCCAACGCGCCAGATAGATGAAGAACGGTGCCCCGACGAGCGCCAGCATCACGCCGACCGGGAGTTCCAGCGGGCGCAGGGCGACGCGCGCCGCGACATCGGCCAGCGTGACGAGCATGCCGCCGAGCAGCGCGGAGTAGGGGATGATCCAGCGGTAGTCGACCCCGGCGATGAAGCGCGCGACGTGCGGGATCACCAGCCCGACGAAGCCAATCGGCCCGGCGAGGGCGACTGCGCCGCCCGCCAGCAGCACGACCAGCACTGCCGCGAAGCTGCGCACGATCAAGGTGTTCTGACCCAACCCTTTGGCGACATCGTCGCCGAGGCTGATGGTCGTAATCTGTGGGCTGATGAGCAGCGCGCCGACCAGTCCGGCCCCGATCAGCGGGGCGGTCTGCACGATGATCGCGAAGTCGCGCCCACCGAGAGAGCCCGCCGTCCAGAAACGGATCTGTTCGAGCGTTTCCTGATCCTGAATCAGGATGGCGGTCGTCAGGGATGTGACGAATGCCGTCAGGATGACCCCGGCCAGCGTCAACCGCAGCGGAGTCGCGCCGCCGCTCAACGCGCCGATACCGTAGACGAAGGCCGCCGCTAACCCCGCGCCGATCAGCGCGGCGATGGCGTAGCTGGTGAGCGAAGGCGCGGTCGTCAGCGTGACGAGCAGCACGACCGCGAAGGCCGCGCCCGCATTGATGCCAAGCAGACCGCTGTCCGCCAGCGGGTTGCGCGTCAAGCCCTGCATGAGCGCCCCGGCGACGGCCAACGCCGCCCCGACGATCACCCCGGCGACGACGCGCGGTAGGCGCACCGTCTGGATGATCAACTGGTCGTACTGCGTCGGGTCATAGTTGAACAGGGCAGTGTAGACTACCTGCGGCGTGATCTCCGCGGCGCCGAGCGTGATGCTCCACAGCAGCAGCGCGATCAACAGCAATGTGCCGACCAGCAGCCCCGGCAGCAGCAAGGCGCGGCTGCCGAGGATGCGGGAGGGCGATGAAGTGACGGGTCGAGCCTGAACCGACATGCGTTAGGGCGTTTCTGTCGCTTCCGGGGCGGGCAGGGCGACTTGCAGGGCAGGCACGATCCCTTCAAGCGCGTATTCGAGGCTGAGCACGGTACCAAACTGGAGCGCGTCATCATACTCGGTCGGGACGAAGACGATGCGGCCATCCTGCGCGACCTGCAGTTGACTGATCAGTGGGTCAGCTTCAATGGCTTCGCTGCCGCCCTGCGCGAACTGCAAGCCGAGGAACACAAGCATATCCTGATCGAACAGGTCGATGCGTTCCGCGCTCAGGTCGGCGTAGAAGAATTCGCCCGCGATTTCCTTGAGTTCTTCCGGTACGACGAAGCCGAGGTTGGTGAAGAAGCGCGCGCGGCTGTCCTGATCGGTGTAGAAGCCGTACGTGCGGGCTTCACCGTAGTTGTAGCCAATGGCAATCGTTTGACCCTCAAACTGCGGGTTCGCTTCCCGCGCTTCAGCGATGAGCGTTTCGACATTTTCGATGGCGGCTTCGGCTTCGTCGGACTTGCCGACCGCCGCGCCAATCATGCGGGTGATTTCCTGCCATGGCATGCCAAAGTTGATATAGTCGCCGGACTGCGCGACGGTGGGCGCAATCGCGCTGAGCAGATCGTATTCTTCCTGCGTGATGCCCGCGCCGACGGCGATGATCAGGTCGGGCTGGAGCGCGAGGATCGCCTCATAGTTCAGGCTGCCGTAAGCCATATTCAGCACTTCGGGGATGGTATCACCCGCTTCGTCCTGCGCCCACGGGAAAACGGCATTGGTTTCGTCGCCGTACCAGTAGCGGATGGCGATAGGCGTCACGCCTAACGCGAACAGCGCGTCCTGATCGGTGTAGCCGATGGAGACCACGCGCTCCGGCGCTTGCGTGATGGTCGTCGAACCGTATTTGTGCTCCACCGTGACCGGAAAATCGGGATCGGCGGTGGCTTCTTGCGCGGCAACCGTGCTGAACGCCGCCAGCACGAAAAATAGAACGAGAATGACAGGCGTGATGCGCTTGGTCATAGAAATATGTCCTCAACTGGATGCAAATATGGTAAAGCTAAACTGGTGCTAGGGGGTATGCTACATGCTGCGGGCAGCGCTGTCTACGCAGGAAGTTAAGCCGGGAGTCTGCGCCCGGTAATAATCGGTTTTTCAACCGCGTGTAGTTTAAGCGAAAGGCGGGCTATACCCGCTGTGCAACCGCTGTGCAAATCAGAGTTTACCTACGGAAGATTACGACTATACCCATTGACCTAAATTAAGTTGAGTCTGGTTAAATCTACATAAATCTCACATGCTGACTGAGTTTATAGTAGTTAAAGTGCTATAATGCGGCGCGATAAGCCTAGTTTTTAGCAGCAAGGATCTCGTTTCATGTCAACGCCCCGCATCGGCGTCCTCATCGCCCAACTCGGCACCCCGGACGCGCCCACCCCCCAAGCTCTGCGACCGTACCTGCGCCAATTCCTCTCCGACATGCGCGTGATCGATTACGCGCCGTGGAAGTGGCAGCCGATTCTGCGCGGAATCATCCTGAACACGCGCCCGAAGCGCTCGGCCAAGCTGTATCAGCGCATCTGGCTGCCGGAAGGCTCGCCGCTCCTGGTTTACTCGCGCCAGCAGGTCGAAGGCGTGCAGGCGCGGTTGGGCGCTGGTTACCGCGTGTTAGTCGGCATGCGCTACGGCAACCCGAGCATCCCCGCCGCCTTCGCGCAGTTCGCCGCCGAAGGCATCGACCGCATCCTCGTCGTGCCCATGTTCCCGCAGTTCTCGTGTACGACGACCGCGTCGATCTACGATGAAGTGTATCTGGCGGCGGCGGGGCGGCGCTGCCCGCTGTTCCACGAGCGCAAACGCTTTGTCCCCACGCTGCGCTTCGTCGAGCCGTACTACGATCATCCCGACTATATCAACGCCATGCGCGACCACCTCACGCAGCAGATTGAGCAGCTGCCACACGTGCCCGACAAGTTCATGATCACTTTTCATGGCATTCCCCAACGCTACGTCGAGGAGGGTGACCCGTACCGGGCACAGAGCGAACGCACTGCACACCTGCTCGCAGAGGCGCTGGGCTGGTCGGAGGATCAATGGGTACTGACGTTTCAGTCGCGGTTTGGGCCGGAAAAGTGGCTCGAACCGTACACGGATGCGACGCTGGAAGGTTTGGCGGCGCAGGGTGTGCAGCGTCCGCTGGTGTTTGCGCCGGGCTTCGTCACTGACTGCTTGGAGACGCTGGATGAACTGGGGCACGAAGGCCGCGATCAGTTTGCCGCAGGGGGCGGGCGACCGGACAACTACGTCATCGCTCCCTGCTTGAACGCGTTCCCCGGCTGGTTGGACGCGCTGGCCGGGTTGATTCAGACGAACAGTCATGGTTGGTGACTGCCAACTCACGTAATGACCAAGGACGAACCGATCTCCTGTAGGTCAACGAAGCAGGGACGTTCGCCGGGATGCAGATTAGGGCGATGATAGGCCAGCTTGAGCTGGCCGGCGAACTCGCGGAAGACCATGCAGTGACCGCCATCCCCGCTGTAGACCGGCTCGGCGAGCTGCGCCCATGGCCCAAGGATCTGCCCGGAAGCGGAATGCGCCGCGCCGATGGTGTAGTTGCCATTGGCGAAACTCGACCAGAGCATGAGCAGTTCGCCGTTCGTCAACCGGTGCAGCCACGGGCCATCGGTCACAAAGCCCCGGCGACCTTTCGAGTTGAGCTCGTGCGCCCACGGGGCAGCAGACGCCCGGAACAAGAGCTGCGGTTCGCCTACGGCACTGCTCAAATCCGAGCTCAGCCGCACAGCGCAGATCTCGCCATCGCCGACCTGCACCCACTCATGGCAAAAGACCATCCACGGCTGATCGTCGGCGTCCACGAACAGGGTTCCGTCCAGGCATTCCCAATTCGGCGGCGTCACCGGTCGTTCGCTGATCGGCACGAACGGCCCGCGCGGGCCGTCGGCGGCGAGGATTTGCGTGCCCCGGCACACACCTTCGGCTTTGAGGCTGAGGAACAGATAGAAGCGCCCGCGATACGCATGAACTTCGGGTGCCCAGAAATTGCGATCTGCCCAGAAGTCGACAGGTGGGCGGAAGGCCGGGAATGGACCATCCCACTGGGCGAGATCGCGGCTGATGTAGTGGTCGATGCCAGACGCGGCATTCGTCCACGACTCGGCACCCCGCGTACCATACAGGTAATACTGCTGCTCGGCGGCGACGGGCAGCACGAACGGATCACGGATGTGAATGTCACTGTTGGTCAACATGACTGGCTCCAAACGCTGAGAACGCTGCGGGTAATCATAATCCGCAGTCGCCCACCGAGCGAATGGACTGGCAACTTCCCGCGGCGGCGCGGGTTACAGTCTATAGGTCACACTGCAAGAGTGCTGGCCACATCCCATCACTGAGAACGGAGCGGTCATGTCTCATCCAGCGCCGAAGAAGGTACTCATTCTGACCAACGATACCGGCTTCGGTCATCGGAGTACGGCCAAAGCCATTGCCAGCGCGCTGCAGGAGCAGCACGGCGACGCCTGCACGGTGGAGATCGTCAACCCGACCGAGCACAAAGATGCCTCGCCTATCCTGCGTAACAGTCAGTCCGACTATGACCGACTGATCCGCGAATGGCCGGACTTTTACCGCTTCAGCTATGAGGCCGTGAACGACCCGCTGCCGAGCGCGATTGTCGAAGGCGCGTTCACGGTCATGCTGTATCTGGCGATCCTCGATATCCTCAAAACCACCCAACCGGATGTGATCGTCAATACCTACGAGACGTACCATGCACCACTCGACGCCGTGTTCACGATGACCCGTCAGCGCGCGCCGCTTGTTACGACCGTTACCGATCTGGCGACGCTGCACCGTTCCTGGTTCAACCCGGTGACCGATTTGTGCCTTGTGCCGACGCAGATCGCCTATGATCTCGCGCTCAACTATGGGCTGCCGCCGGAGAAAGTCAAGGTGACGGGGCTGCCGATCAACCCGGCTTTTGCCCGAGAGACGCGCACGCGTACCGAACTGCGCGCCGAACTCGGCTGGCGTGAGGATCTGATTACGGTGCTGGTGGTCGGCAGCACTCGCGTGCGCAACCTGCCCGAAACCCTCCATGGGCTCAATCACTCGGGACTGCCGCTGCAATTCGTCATTGCGTGCGGCGGGGATGACGAGCTCTACGCGCATTTCTCGCAGGTCGAATGGCATCATCCGGCGCACGTGTACAACCTGGTCAGCAACATGCCGCTGATGATGCACGCCGCCGACTGCACGGTCGGCAAGGCGGGCGGCTTATATGTAACTGAAGCGCTCGCCTGCGGTCTGCCGATTCTGCTGGTCGATCTGATCGAGGGGCAGGAAACTGGGAACGCCGACTTCGTCGTCGACGGCGGCGCGGGCGAACTGGTGGACAACCCCATCGCCGCGCTGGAATGTCTATTTCACTGGCTGGTCAAGGATGGTCAACTTCTGAAAGAGCGAGCGCAAAACGCACGACAAATGGGACATCCGCGCGCGGCCTATGAAGCCGCAGACCTGGTGTGGCAGATGGCAGATCAGAAACAGTCCCGGCAGACGGGACTGGCGAAGCATCGCCGGAGCGTCACCGAACTGCTGAATGAGTTCAACATCCCGTGGAAAGAGTTCTGGAAAGAACTGGGGAGCTAGGGACGATTCCCGCCCTGAATCCGGTTTGGTAGAGGCGCGAATGGTCGCGGACGCTGTCTATAATCCCACCCCCCGGCCCCTCCCCGAATTTCGGGAGAGGAGCCGACAGCGTTTGCCAAAGCGAATGCATTTTCGTAGGGACGCGATTTATCGCGTCCGCGTCCAACAGCCTTACCCTCGCGCTGAAGTGGGCGCGGTGACTTTCCCGGACCACGGGCGCCCTGACTTCGCGCAGATGCTGTGCAATTCCCGAACGCGCTCCTGCCCGGTAGTCGCGAGAAAATCGGCGCGGGCGCTGTCTTGCAGCGTGACTGCCTCGTTCCACACCGCGCGTCCGACGATCACGCCGGACGCGCCCGCTGCACAGGCGATCTGTGTTTGCAGCGCGAACGTTTCGAAATCCACACCCGCGCTCAGCAGTGCCCACGGAACCGAACACGCCGCGCTAACTTGTTCACACGCCGCCCGCCACGCTGATTCGTCGCGGCTCTGTGCCGCATCGACCGGGAACTGCAGCTTGAGCACATCGACGCCCATGCTGCTGAACAAACGCGCCATCTCCACGCTGATCGCCAGCAGGTCGGCATTGCTCAATGGGGTCGACGGATCGAGCGAGTAGGGGATCGGCTCGAGGAAGAATGGGATGTCTTCGGCGGAACAGTCCGCCACGATCTGCCGGACAATCCCACGCTGTTTCTCGGCGTTCGCGGCCTCCGGATGATAGTAGAGCAGCAGCTTGACGCCATCTCCGCCGACGCGCTTGATGTGCCGCACCGACCAATCGGGTATGAACTCGACTTCGCGCTGACTCGGATGCACATCGTAATTGGTGACTTCGATCGGGGCGAGCAGGCCGTGACTCGGCGCGATGTTCCCGCTCACAATGCCTGCCGGGATGCCGAAATCAGGGTCGGTGAGCACGCCCGAGGCATCTCCAGCCAACGCGCCGATCACCTGCTGCTTGAAGGCGGCAAAGTCGGCGTCGGTGCTGGGCGTCGGCGCGTGTTTGTCGAGCGCGGCGCGCAGGTTGGCCCGGTGATCAATCGCCAGAATGACGAAGTGTCCGTCGGGCGTGGCGCAGCGGCTCAAGTGGCGGTACTTGCCGAGGGTGGTCATGGTGGGGTGTCCTTAGCTGAAATGTCCTGACCCCACCCCCGACCTCTCCCCGAATTCAGGGAAGGGAGACAGATTTCCCCCTCTCCCCGCTTGCGTGGGAGAGGGGGCTAGGGGGTGAGGAGTTTCTTGACTGTTAGAAAACTTACCGGAGGGGTAAGTCGTACCTTACCCCTGCTGGATGTCAATTACTAGAATGTGCGGCTCCACGTCTTCGGCCAGCGTTCGACGACGACCTTCGTCTGCGTGTAGAACTCGACGCCGTGCCGTCCCTGCCCATGCAGGTCGCCGAAGAAGCTTTCGTTCCACCCGCTGAATGGGAAGTAGGCCATCGGCGCGGCGACGCCGATGTTGATGCCGACGTTGCCAGCGTCCGCCTCGTTGCGGAACTTGCGCGCCGCCGCGCCGCTGTCCGTGAAGATGCAGGCCATGTTGCCGAAGGCGCGCGAGTTGACCAGTTCGATGGCCTGCTCGATGTCGGCGGCGTGCATCAGGCTGAGCACCGGCCCGAAGATTTCGGTGCGCGCGAGGTCGCTGGTCGGCTGCACCTCGTCCAGCACGGTCGGGAAGATCCAATAGCCATCATCGTAGCCGGAGGCCGCTTTGCCACGCCCATCGACCAGCACCTTCGCCGAACCGGTGCGTTCGCCCTCGGCGATGATCTTCTCGATGCGCGCTTTGCTCTCCGCGCTGATGACCGGCCCCATCTGCACGCCTTCATCCAAGCCGTAGCCAACCACACGGCTCGACGCGGCATCGGCGATCATTTCGGTGAAGCTGGTGCGTGCCTCGCCCACGGTGATGGCGACTGATGCCGCCAGGCAGCGCTGCCCCGCGCAGCCAAACGCTGAATCCGCCATGATGCGGGTGGTCATGTCCATGTCCGCATCCGGCATAATCACGACCGGATTCTTCGCCCCGCCCTGACACTGCGCGCGCTTGCCGTTGGCGGTCGCGCGGCTGTAGATGTACTTGGCGACCGGGGTCGAGCCGACGAAGCTGACCGCCTTGACCAGCGGGTGATCCAGAAGCGCGTCGACGGTCTCTTTGCTGCCATTAACCAGTTGCAGCACGCCATTGGGGAAGCCCGCCTGCTCGATCAGCGCGAACATCTTGGCGCTGGTCATCGGCACTTTTTCGCTCGGCTTGAGGATGAAGGCGTTGCCCGTCGCGACCGCGTAAGGCAGGAACCACAGCGGGATCATGCCGGGAAGTTGAACGGCGTGATGGCTGCGGCCACGCCCAACGGCTGGCGGAACATATGCTCGTCAATGCCGCTGGCGATGTCTTCATTGTTGTAACCCTGAATCAGCGAGGGCATGCCTGCCGCAACTTCGACGTTTTCGATGCCGCGCCGCATCTCCGCAATCGCTTCGCCGTAGGTCTTGCCGCACTCGTTGGTGATGGTGCGGGCGATGTCTTCAATGTTGGCTTCCAGCAGCGCCTTGAGTTTGTACAGAGGCTGCACGCGCTCACCAACCGGGACGCGCCGCCATTCAAGATAGGCTTTATGCGCAGCCTCGACGGCCTGCGCGACGATCTCCTGCGGGGTCAGCACCACTTCGGCAATCGGCTTGGCCAGCGCCGGGTTGATGATGTTGAGACGGTTGGCCGCCTGTGCGTCCGTCCACTGCCCGTTGATAAAATCGACAATCTGATCGACCATTTTTGCTCTCTTCACTCTAGCCGCTGGGATAGCAGCGGCGGCGTTCACTTCAGCCTCACCCCAAGCACTGAGCGCAGCGAAACGGGGTGAGGTTGTCACATACAGGTAAACCCAACATCAGTTATGGATAAGCTTCATTCGCGCCTCCCCCTCACCCCCAACCCCTCTCCCACGCAAGCGAGGGGAGGGGAGATGAACAGCGTTCTTGCTGTCTCCCCTCCCTGAATTCGGGGAGGGGTCGGGGGTGGGGTCAGAGAGGTGCTATCCATAACTCACGTTTAACCTAGATTTCCGACAGCTTGACCGGGCGGTTTTCGCGCAGCGACTTGAGCGCCGCCTTCGCGATTACGACCGGAGCGCGGCCGTCCGCGCCTGTGACGGGCATGGGCGTGCCGTCGCGCAGGGCGCTGACGAAGGCCACGAGTTCGGTCTGGTAGGCGGCGAGGTAGCGTTCCATGAAGAAATTGAGCGGCAAACCGCGCCGTACGCTGTCCCCGGTGCTGATCGTGACAGCATCCGAGTAGTTGTTCTCGCTGGCGGCCGCTCCGGCGCTGCCGAAGGCTTCGACGCGCTGATCGTAACCGTAAACGGCCTTGCGGCTGTTGTCAATCGTGCCGATCGCGCCGTTCGCGAACTTGAGCGTGATTACGGCGGTGTCGATATCGCCCGCTTCGCCAATGCCCGGATCCACCATGACCGCGCCGACCGCGTAGACCTCGGTCACATCGCCGAACAGGAAGCGTGCCATGTCGAAATCGTGGATGGTCATGTCGAGGAAGATGCCGCCGGAGACCTTGATGTAGGCCACGGGCGGCGGGCCGGGGTCGCGGCTGATGATGTGCAGCAGCTGCGGCGTGCCGATCTCCCCGCTCACAATCGCCTGTTTGACGCGGGCATAGTTGGAGTCGAAGCGGCGGTTGAAGCCGATCATCAGCTTGACGCCCGCTTGCTCGACCGCTTGCAGCGCGGCGTCGATGACCGCCAGATCGGTCGCAATCGGCTTTTCGCAGAAGATGTCTTTCCCCGCCGCCGCCGCCAGCTTGATGAACGGCGCGTGGGTATCCGTCGAGGAGCAGATCACAACGGCCTGAACTTCAGGATGCTGCAGGAGCGCCTCAACCGAGGGCGAGACTTCCGCACCGAGTTCGTCGGCCAGTGCCTGCGCGGCGGCGGCATTGACATCACAAATGGTGACGAGGCGCGCGCCGGGGACGCGGCGGGCGATGGTTTCGCCGTGCACTTTGCCGATGCGCCCCGCGCCGATCAGACCAATGCCAAGTTTTTCGCTAGCCATGTTGGGTTCCTTTGTCTACAGGCCAATGGATTTCAGATACGCGCGGTTCGCCGCCGAGAAACGCTTGGGCACGTCGAGATCCTCGGTCAGGATGTCCTGTTCGACAATCGCCCAGCCGTCATAGCCGAGCGCCAGCATGTTCGCTTTGACGGCGGGGAAGTCGACTTCGCCTTCACCGAGCGCGCAGAACACGCCCGCCTTGACCGCTTCAAAGTAATTCTTGCCTTCGGCGCGGCACTTGGCGGCGATCTCGGTGTGGCAGTCCTTGAGATGCAGGTAGGTCACGCGGCCTTTGAGTTCCTGAATCGCGGCGGCGGCATCGCCCCCGGCGTAGTGCCAGTGCCCGGTGTCGAGGCACAGCCCGACCAGTTGATCGTCGGTGCGGGCGAGCAGTTCGGCGGCTTCGACGGGCGTTTCGACGTAGCCCGCGCAGTGATGGTGGAACGCGACTTTCAGGCCGAGTTCGTCGTTGATGCGGCGGGCGACGAGGTTGACGCCCCGCGCGAACACATCCCATTGGGCGCTGGTGAGCGCGCTGCCGGTGCGCTGTCCCGCTTTGGCGACGAGTTCCGGCACACTGCCGTTGTCATCCGCCAGCACGATGTACTGCGCGCCGAGCGCCGCCAACAGCTTGCCGACCTTGAGCGCGGCTTCCGCCCCGGCTTCGTGCGCGGCGGCATCGACCAGCTTGACCGGGACGAACGCCGAGAGGAGCTGCAATCCGCGCGCGCCGAGTTCCTGCCGCAGCACGGCGGGATCGGTGGGCAGGTAGCCATACGGGCCGAGTTCGATGCCTGTGTAGCCGGTCTGCTGGATTTCGTCGAGGACGCGCTGATAGGGATACTTCGGTTCGATCCCTTCGAATTCATAGATGCCCCACGACACCGGGGCGCTTGCGACTTTGATCGCCATGCTGTTTGTCCTTGTGTGTAGCCAATAAGTAGGGGATTCGCCCTACAGGTACTTCAACTGACTGCAAATCGATTGGCGCACCCCTCACCCCCCTTAAGTTACTTCTCGAAAGTCCGTGTGTAGGGGCAGACCTCTGTGTCTGCCCGGTTTTGGGCGCACACAGAGGTGCGCCCCTACATCCGTTCTTTCGAGAACCCACCTTGGCCTCTTCCCTGAATTTGGGGAGAGGTTGGGGGTGGGGTCGGCCACTCAATCCATACCTGGCGTTACAGGTAATGCCGTTCTTTTTGCTTGGCCGCTTCATAGGCGGCGCGGGCGCGCTGCACGTCGGGGTTTTCGCTGACCTCGGCGACACTCACGTCCCACCACGATTCATAGCCGCCGACGCGCTGCCGCCGGTCAACCTCGGTGACGATGCACACCGGGCCGCCCGTAACCTCGCGGGCGCGCTCCAGCGCATCGCCGAATTCATCGCGGTTGAGCGCCTTAAAGGTGAGCGCGCCCATGCCTTCGCACAACTTGACGAAGTCGAGCGGGAGCACCTCGCCGTCGAGTTGGCCGGTGTCGGTACGCTGGCGGTATTTGGTGCCGAAACCGTCGCTGCCGACGCTCTTGCTCAGCCCGCCGATGCTGGCGTAGCCGTGATTGTCGAGGATGATGATGGTCACTTTGATCCCTTCCTGCACCATCGTCACCAGTTCGCTGTTCATCATCAGGAACGAGGCGTCGCCCACCATCACATAGACTTCGCGCGTGGGATCGGCCAGTTTCGCCCCCAACCCGCCCGCGATCTCGTAGCCCATCGTCGAGAAGCCGTATTCAAGGTGATAGGCGCGTGGATCACGCGTGCGCCACAGCTTATGCAGGTCGCCGGGTAGACTCCCCGCCGCGCACAGCACGACATCGCGCGCGCGGCTGAAGGTGTTGATCATGCCGACGACTTCGCCCTGACTGAGCATCGGCTCGTGTTCCAGGTTGTAAATGCGCGCGACTTCCATATCCCACGCCGCGTTGAGTTGGCGGCAGCGCGTTTGATATTCGGCGTCCGTCTGGAAGTCCTGCACCAACGGCAGCAGTTCTTCAAGCGTGGCGCGCGCATCGCCGACCAGCGGGATCGCGCTGCGCTTATAGGCGTCGAATTCCATCACATTGATGTTGATGAAGCGCACGTCCGGGTTCTGGAAGGCCGTGTTGGACGCGCTGGTGAAGTCGCTGTAGCGGGTGCCGATGCCAATAATCAGGTCGGCTTCGCGGGCGATGATGTTCGCGCCTTCTGTTCCGGTCGCGCCAATGGCGCCGAGGTTGAGCGGATGATCGTAGGGGAGCGCGCCCTTGCCCGCCTGCGATTCGCCGACCGGGATGCCGAGCGTTTCGACCAGCACCTGCAAGGCGTCATGCGCGCCGCTGTAGTGGACGCCGCCGCCCGCGACAATCATGGGGTGCTTGGCGTCCCGAATCGCCGCTGCTGCCCGCGCTAGTAACCCGGCATCGGGACGATCACGGCGGATATGCCACACGCGCGGCTCGAACAACTCCACCGGGTAGTCGTAGGCAGTCGCCTGCACATCTTGCGGCAGTGCTAGCGTAACGGCGCCTGTGTCCGCCGGAGAGGTGAGCACGCGCATGGCTTCATGGACCGAGCTGATCAACTGTTCCGGGCGGTAGATACGATCCCAGAAGCGCGATACAGGCTTGAAGGCATCATTGACGCTCACGTCGAGCGAGTGCTCGTTCTCCAACTGCTGGAGCACGGGCGCTTGCATGCGTTCCGCGAAGATATCGCCGGGGAGCAGCAGCACGGGGATGCGGTTGACCGTCGCCACCGCCGCGCCCGTGATCATGTTGGTCGCGCCGGGGCCAATCGACGAGGTGCAGGCGAAGGTCGCGAGGCGGTTGCGCTGCTTGGAAAACGCAATCGCGGCGTGCACCATCGCCTGCTCGTTGCGCGCCTGAAAGAAGCGCAGCTCGTCAGCGTACTGCTGGAGTGCCTGCCCGATCCCGGCGACGTTGCCGTGACCGAAAATGCCCCACACGCCTTCAAAAAACTTGTTGACGACGCCGTCGCGCTCCACGCTTTGCTGGGAGAGGTAGAGCACGAGCGCCTGCGCCATCGTCAAACGGGTTGTTTTCATAGGGAAAACCCCTTTCTCATTCCGCTAAAACTAGACTTTGCAGATCTCTAAAGCATTTTTCAGTCCAGCGACGGGATCACCTGTCGGGATGAACTCCTGCGCCAGATAACCCGTGAAACCCGTGTCCCGGATCGCCTGGGCGATGGGGCGGTAGTTCAATTCCTGCGTATCGTCGATCTCGTTACGACCGGGGTTGCCTGCGGTGTGGTAATGCCCGAAGTAGGCGTGATAGTCGCGGATGGTACGGATCACGTCGCCCTCCATTACTTGCATGTGATAGATGTCGTACAGCAGTTTGACGCGCGGCGAATTGACCATCTGACAGACCTTGACGCCCCACGCGGTCGAGTCGGCCTGATAGTCAGGGTGATCGACCTTGCTGTTGAGTAGTTCAAGGACGAGCGTGACGCCCGCATCTTCGGCCATTTTGGCGAAATAGCTCAGGTTGGCGGCGGTGTTCTCCGCGCCTTGTTCATCGCTGAGCCCTAAGCGGTTGCCGCTGAAGCAGATCACATACGGGACGTGCCAGTCTGCCGCCAGCTTGAGACTCTCCGTGAGTTCCCCCTCGATACTGCCGCGATGTTCCAGCCGATTGAGTCCCTGCGGTCGGAGCGCATGCCCGCGCACCGCCGCGATCTCCAGCCCGTGATCCCTGACCAGTTGATAGTCTTCCGGTTCGACCAGATCGATCGCGTCATAGCCGAGGTCGGCGACGGCCTGCACGAAGGCCTGCGGCGTCATTGGCTGTGGTACAAAACACCACCATGAAACGGAATGTTTAAGTTGTCCCATAAAAACTCCTAGTTCCAGTGAATCGCAATGCTGGTAAACAAGCCTCACCCCAAAAATCTGGCGATTTTTTGCCCCTCTCCCTTGGAAGAGGGGCGGTTGAGCGCAGCGAAACGGGGTGAGGCCGCGAATTTCCAGAATCAGTACGTTGTGTTACTCCAAGCCGCCGCGGGTGCTGACAAAGGCTTCGACTTCCGGCAGGGTTGGCATGAAGTTGGCGCAGCCGTGCTTGGTCACGACGATCGCGCCGCACGCGTTGCCGAGCCGCGCGGATTTCTTCCAGCCCCAGCCGTTGATATACCCATAGAGGAAACCGCCGCCAAAGGCATCGCCCGCGCCGAGGATGTTGTACACCTCGACCGGATAACCCGGCGCTTCGATCACTTCGCCGTTTTTCAGGTAGATGCGCGATCCGCGCGAACCCGTTTTGAGGATGAGCGCTTCCGGCCCCATCGCGAGCAGGGCGGCGATGGCGCGTTCGGTGTCGCCTTGCACATGCGTATCGGAGATCTGCGAGTGCGTGAGCGACATCTGCCCGGTTTCGATCATGAGCGCGGCGTTGACCTCGTCTTCCGTGCCGATCACGATGTCCACGTTGCGCAGGATAGCGCGTACCTGCACACCGAAGGCGCGGACGTCATGCCATTGGTTCGGGCGGAAGTCGACATCCAGCATGACTTTGACTCCGGCGGCTTTGGCGCGTTCTGCCGCGAAGAAGGTTGCGCTGCGGCTGGGCTCGACGCTCAGGTTCGTCCCAGCGAACTGAAAGACTTTGCAGCTCGTGAGCGGCGATGCCAGCACGTCGTCAATGTCGAGCGCGTTATCGGCGCAGTTGTCGCGGTAGTAGACGAGTGGAAACTTATCCGGCGGTTCGATGCCGAGGATCACGGCGCTGGTGCGGCGTCCCGGTTTGCGCGGGATGAACTGCGTCACCACGCCTTCGCGGTTGAGGAAGTCGAGGATGAAATCGCCAACCGGATCGACGCCAACGGCGGTCAGCAGGGCGGTGTTCAAGCCGAGGCGGTGCGCCCCGACGCTGATATTCAGCGGCGACCCTCCGACATAGGCCGCAAAGCTGTTGATCTGCGGGAAGGGGGCGCCAATATCGTTGGAGTAGAGATCAATGCTGCTGCGCCCCATGTGCAGCGAATCATACCCGGTCGTCATAGCCCGCCTCCTCAGCGTTGTAACCTAGTTCGGCTGAAAGTTCGCGCGCGGCGCGCAGTACATGCCCCGCCAGCACCGCGACCCGCTCCTTAGTGACGCGCACCGTCGGGCCGGAGATACCAATCGCCGCGACCGCGATCCCCGCCATGTTGTAAACCGGAGCGGCGAGGCAGCGCACCCCCGGCTGATGTTCTTCATCGTCGATGGCATAACCCTGTTCGCACACCTGCGCCAGATGCCGCGCGAGCGCATCGGGATCGGTCAATGTGTTGGGCATTTTGCGCTCCAGCGTGGCCGGCAGCGGCAGTTCGCCAAAGGCGAGCAGCGTCTTGCCGACCGCGGTGCAGTGCATGGGCAGCATGCGTCCGATGCCGCCGACCACGCGCAGCGAGTGCGACGCTTCCACGTCATCGATCATGAGCGCCTTGCCTTCTGAATACACCGCGGTATGCGCGCATTCTTCCGTGTCTTTGACCAATCGATACAGGTACTTACGGGCCTTTTCGCGCAGCGGCATGCGGTTGACCAGTTCCCAACCCATTTGATAGAGCCGTGGTCCCACCACATACTTGCGCGATCCGCGTTCCGGTTGCAAATACCCCGCGGATACCAACGTCTTGACGAGCCGCGACGCGCTGCTCTTGTCGACGTCCAGCGCTTCAGCCAGTTCGGTAATGCTCACCGAGCGGCCCGCCTGCCAGATGAGATCGACGATTTGCAGCCCGCGCATCAGTGATTGTATTTCGCTCATCCCGTCCCTATCAAGTGAATGTTGCTTATTGTGCAACATTTTAGTGCTCATATGACCTGATTATGCAAAGTCATTGTGAAATACGCAACAGATGAGGACTGGCGCACAGCGTGATCAGATGGCTAAGATAATCGGAATCAAACCGCCAACCGTGGTGCTCCCGACCACACGGAGGTACAATGAGCGGCGCTGCGCCGATCTGTGGCGCGCACTTCGTTGACCACGCGTGTTTGTCGCCCGTCCTGACCAAGAACCTCAGCCAAACACCGGAAATGCGAGTCAAAAATGAGCCATCATCCCCTCTCCCGCCGACGATTTCTCGGCGTGGCCGGAGCCTCGGTCGCCGCGCTGCTCACACCCAAGTTGATCACCTTGCCGGGTATCCGTGCCGACGGCCTGACGACCAAAGTCCACCTGCACACGTTCAATCCCACTGAAACGACGACCAGCGACGCGGTGCAAGCGGCCATGAATGCGGCGACCGACTTCGCGTGGCTGCGCCCCGGCGATTCGGTGTTCGTCAAAGTCGCCAGCAACTCCAACCTGACCGCACCCTCGGTGACATCGCCCGCCGTGCTCGAAGGCGTCATCCGCCGCTTGAAGGAAGCGGGCGCGGGGACAATCTACGTGGGGGATATGAGCGGCGCGCAGTTCGTGCGCCATCTCGCCGAAGGTACGATCGGATCGACGCGCGCCAATATGGAGCAGAATGGTCTGCTCGCGGCGGCGGAAGCGGCGGGCGCACAAGTTCACTGCTTTGAAGAAGTGCCCTTCGACCAAGCGTATATTCCCGGCGTACCCGCTGTCGATCATCACTGGGGCGACGGTTTGCAGGTCGCGGCCATTCTCGACCAAGTCGACCACATTGTGAATTTGCCGCGCTTGGGGAAGCATGTGCTAGCGGGCGCGTCGCTTGGCCTGAAAAATGCGGTCGGCTGGATCAGCGACCACAGCCGCATGGTGCTGCACCGCGACGGCGCGACTTTTCACGAGAAGCTGGCTGAACTGAACACGATTCCGCAGTTGGCGGTCAAGCTGCGCCTGACGCTGACGCTCGCCGATCAAGCCCTGACGACTTACGGGCCGGACGCGGGCTATCGCCTGCCGCTCACCTCTCCGCTGATCATCGCGTCGGAAGATGTCGTCAGCCATGACCAGATCGCGCTGCTGGCGCTGCTGTGGGCGCGGCAGCAAACGCCCGGCGACGCGCTCACGCAAGACCCCTATCCCGCGCAATCGAACGGGCTGAACTGGTGGTTTGTGCGCGTGACGTGGGGCGAAGAGATCGCCGGGTATCAGGAGCTGCCGACGTTCGACAACCTCGCGGCGGCGGATACGCTCACGCACATCAACGTCGCCTATGACGTGCTGCACGGTGGGCGTCCGCAGACGATTGAAGTCATCCCCGGTTCAATGCCGCTGCACGAGTCGCTGATCGCGCTGCTCACGCATAACCCCGATCTGCACATCAGCGTGCGAGGCTGACCGGGTGAAAGTCCACTACAAAGCGCTGCTGGCGCTGGCCGTCTTGGGTCTGGCGCTGGCGCTGACGGGTTGGGGGCTGATTCAGTTAAGCACGCTGCGCGGTACAGTCAATGCAGCGGGCATTCCGGTCGGTGGGGCGATTGTTCGCGTGCAGGGTTCGTCCGACTACGCGCTGACGGATGCCGAGGGGCGCTTTACGCTGCCCGTCGCGCCGTTCAGCGGCGAACAGCACGTGACTGCGTGGGCGGAGGGTTACTTCATCAGCCACACCGCGGGCGCGCCGTTGAGTGAGATCATGCTGCTGCTGCGCGCGCACCCCATTGAAGACAATCTGGAGTACGCCTTCGTCAGCCCGGTGCTGCACCCAGATGTGGAGGGCGCCTGTGTGCGCTGCCATGCTTCGCGCTCCGGCGACCCCAACGCGCCGCTGCCCGTCGACGAATGGCGCCTGGACGCGCATTCAGGATCAGCGACCAATCCGCGCTTTCTCTCGCTCTACAATGGCACAACGCTGACCGGGGAGTTGGGCGCGCTGACACAGTATCAGTTTGATACTGAACTTGGCATCGATGTGCCGCTGCCAGATCAACCGGATGTCGGCTTCCGGCTCGACTATCCTGAGTCGAACGGCGTGTGCGCGACCTGTCACGCTCCCGTGCTGGCGCTGGAACAGCCGACGACTGCTGATCCGAATGCGGCGGTCGACGTCGCCGCTGAAGGCGTGACGTGCGATCTCTGTCACAAAATCGCCGCTGTACGCCTCGCCGTGAGCGGTTTGCCGTCGGCTAACCTGCCGGGGGTGGAGTCGCTTGAATTTCTGCGCCCGCCGGACGGCGAGCAGATCTTCTTTGGCCCGTACGACGATACGCCCGGTGATGATGTGTATCTGGCGCTGCAAAGCGAAAGTCAGTTTTGCGCGGCCTGCCATACTGGGACGTTCTGGGGCGTGAGCATGTACAACAGCTTCGGCGAATGGCTGGCCAGCCCCTACAGCGACCCGGTCAGTGGCCAGACGTGTCAGGACTGCCACATGCCGACCCTCGGCGTGACCACCTTCGTCGATCTGCCGCCTGATGTCACGCAGTTCGTGCCGGAACGCGACCCGCATACGATTTTCAGTCACCGCATGCCGGGCGCAGGGGACCTCAACCTGCTGCAAACCACCGCGCAAGTGACCGTCGACGCCGAACGGGTAGGTGATAATCTAGACGTGTCCGTCACGGTGACGAACACGGGCGCGGGGCACTCGATCCCGACAGACAACCCGCTGCGCAACCTGATTCTGCTGGTCGAAGCGCGGGACGCGAACGGACAACCGCTCGCATTCACTGAGGGCGCGACCATCCCGGAATGGGGTGGCGTAGGCGACCCGGCAGCGGGGTACTATGCTGGACTGCCCGGCGTGCTTTACGCCAAAATCCTCGCCGACTTCTACACGGGCGAACTGCCGACCACGGCTTACTGGCGGCAAACGCGGCTTGTCAGCGATAACCGCATCGCCGCGCTGGCGAGCGATGTCTCGAACTACACATTCGAACTGCCCGCCGGGGCGGGTGAGGTCACGGTTGAGGCGCGGCTATACCTGCGCCGCGCGTTCATCGAGTTGATGGCGGCGAAAGGTTGGGAGACGCCCGATATTCTCATGGAACAGGTCGTGAGGGTCGTGCCGTGAGCAGTCGACCCCACCCCCAGCCCCTCCCCGAATTCAGGGAGGGGAGACGACAGCGTTCGCAAAGTCGAACGTGGCTTCGTAGAGAGGTTTTTGTAGGGACAAGGCATGCCTTGTCCTCAGTACCCCGTTCAAGAAGTCAGGACGAGGCATGCCTCGTCCCTACACATGATACCCGTTTCGGACAACCTTTTGAACGCGTCCGCTGGACGGTGTGTGTGCTGTGCCTGCTGCTATTAGGGGCGTGTGTCGGGGAAGCGTTCCCTACGCCGACCGCCACGACTTACCCGCCGACTGTTCCGGTCACGCCCGTGCCGCTGCTGCTCACCCCGATTGCCACGCAAGCGCCGCTGCCCGCGCTGCCGCCACTGGTCAACAGCCGATCCAGTAAGGCGCTGGCATTGGTAGACGATACGCTGGTCACGGTCAATCCGGACAGCGACAGCATCACCTTGGTAGACACACATGCTTTGCGGGTAGTCAGTGAGATCCCCGTCGGCGGCGGTCCGCGCATGGTCGCAACGCGAGATCGGTTGGCGGTAGTCACGTTGTGGACGGAAAACGCCGTCGCGCTGGTCGATCTCGACAGTGGACAGGTGCGGCGTGTCGAGCAGGTGTGCGCATTGCCGTACGGGGTCGTGACCGACAGCCGCCGCGCGTATGTGAGCTGTTTCGGCAGCGACCAGATTGCCGTGGTGGATTTGGATACGACGGATGTGCTCTACCGCGTCACTGTGCCGGACGCGCCGAGCGGTCTCGCGATCAGCGGGACATGGCTACTGGTCACGTATACCTACACCGGAACACTAAGCGTGCTCAATGTCGAACGCACGCCGTTTGTCGTCGGCTCGGTGACGGTAGATACGGACGGCGAACTCTCGCGCACGATCTTGATCACGCCGGATGGGGCGCGTGCCTATATCCCGCAGACGCGCACTGGCCTTGCGCTCATCTCCACGCAGTACATGCAGGACTGGTTTCCAGTCGTCTCGGCGTTCGATCTCACGCGCATGAGTGGTGACCGCAGCGCGCGGCTGACACTCTCCACACTTGACCATGACGCGAATATGCCGTCCGACGGGGCGTTGTCAGCGGATGGAAACCTCATGTACGTGGCGCTCGGTGGCAGTGATGCGGTCATGGCCATTGATTTGGCGACGCGCCAGCTTGTGACGCGCATCGCGGTCGGTGCAAATCCGATTGGCGTCTGGGCAGCGGGCGAGACGTTGTATGTACTGAATGCGCTGGAGGGTACAGTGACGGTGATCGACGCGGAGACCAACAGCGTCACAGCCGTGATTCCTGTCACGACGATTCCCCTGGGTGCGGAACTGCTGCGCGGGAAAGTCCTGTTTCACCGCGCCACTGCGCCGACGATGAGCGACGGTGTGATTAGCTGCGCGACCTGCCATTTTGAAGGCGGCGCGGACGGGCGCACATGGATCAATTTTCGCAGTGGGCCGCGCAACACGGCGGTGCTCAACGGCGCGGCGGAACTGCCACCGTACAATTGGGCTGGTGACATGACCGAGCTGCACGATACGATTGAAGACCAGATCCGTTATGTGATGCTCGGCGACGGGTTGATCACAGGGGACTTCGATGCGACCGTTAGCACGATTGATGCCGGACGCTCAGCCGATCTCGATGCGCTGGTGGCGTATGTCGCGTCGCTGGAGGCGTGGCCGAATCCGAATCGCTTGCCGGATAGGGGGTTGAGCGAGTCGGCGCGGCGCGGCATGGAACTGTTCATGAGCGGGACGATTGGCTGCGGCTGTCACGCGCCGCCCCAATACACTGATTTACAGGCGCACAACCTCGCCGGGAGCGTGTTCTCGCTGGAGATCGCGCCCGCCTTCGACACGCCGACCCTGCGCGGCCTGTGGGCGTCTGCACCCTATATGCATGATGGCGTGGTGCAGTCGCTGCCAGAGCTGCTGACGCGCACCGATCCGATTCACAGTGTGGCGGACGTGCTCACGCCGGAACAACTGGCGGATCTCGTCGCCTTTTTGTTGTCTTTGTAAGGTGGATGCTGTATGCGAAAGTTAGGGATCCTGCTGCTGCTCGCGCTGCTGATCAGCGGCGGCGTACTAGGGCAAACGCCGCCGACCGGCGATCAGCCGTGGGACTTATTAGCGACCAGCCAGCGCGGGCAGTTCACGTTCTACGATGCGCCGACGGGTAGCTCGGTCACCGGGAAGCCGCTGGAAATCGGCGATTTTGACGGGAACGGCTGCGGCGATCTCGCGGTCACCGGGCAAAATGCGTCGCACTCGATTGCCGGGGAATGGCGCGGCAGCGGCGGGCATCTGCGCCTCATCATGAACGTGTGTCCCATCATTGGCACGCTGACCGCCGAGGCGCTCACCGGACGCGGTTTCACAATCTACGGCGCCTATGCCGGGGATATGGCGGGCGCAGAAACCTATGTCTCCGATTTCAACGCTGACGGCTACGACGATCTGCTGCTGAGCGCGCAGAACAGCGACGGCCCACAGCAAACCCGCTCGAATGGCGGCGCGGTCTATATCGTGTTCGGCGGCGCCGATTTCGCCGCCCAGGGCGATCTTGATTTGCGTACGCCGCCGGAGAACGTGGTGCTCTTCTACGGCGCGACCGCTGAGGATCGGCTCGGGTTGTGGCTGGAAGGTGGCGACTTTGACGCCGACGGCTATCAAGATGTCATTATGGGCGCGAATCAAGCCGATGGACCGGAGAACAGCCGCATCAACACGGGCGAAGTGTGGATCATCTACGGCGCGGCGGATATGGCTGTGACCTACGGACAGGTGACCGATTTGCGCGCGGCCCCGCCGGACGCGACGCATATCATCGGCGCGGACTACGATGATTTGCTCGGTTCGACGGTGTGGGGCGATGACCTCAACGGCGACGGCTATGACGACGCGATTGTGAGCGCGGCGTTATGGCGTGCATCAGCGGGTATTGGCGGCATCTCGTTCGGGGGTGGCGATGGCGCGGGCAACCAGCGGTACAACAGCGGCGAGACGTTCATCATCTTTGGGCGGGCGGATCTGCGTGGGCAGACCATCGATCTCGCCGAACAGCTCGACGCCGACGGGCGGCCGCTGACCGATCAGATCACGGTGATCTACGGGCAGGATGCTAACGATCTGCTGGGCGAAGAGATCGCGGTCGGGGATCTCGACGGCGACGGGCGCAACGACCTGGTGCTGGGCACGCTGGTCGGCGATGGCGTGGAGAACAACCTCGACGAAGCGGGCGAGGCGTGGGTGATCTACACGCACGAGCCGATTCGCGGGCAGATGATCGACCTCGGCGCGCCCGAACCGGGACGCACCGTCGCGATCTATCCCGATCAGGGGGACAGCAAGGCGGGCGATACGCTGCGCATTGACGATCTCGATGGGGACGGCGTCGGCGATCTGTTCTACGGTGCGCCGGATTACGACCCGACCGGCTACGATGGTCGCGTACGCCACAACGCCGGGATGATGGCGATTCTCTTCGGGGAAATGGGCGGGTTACCGAACGACGACGGCGTGATCCTGCTGTTCGAGCCGCCTGCTGGATTGCGCGCGCGCTTCCTCATCGGCGGTGAGGACAACGACATGATGCCCTACGCGCTGGCGGTCGGCGACGTGGACGGTGATGGCGTCGTCGATATTGCGCCGAACGCGATGGGCGGCGATGGGCCGCGGAATGAGGTGCTCAACGCGGGCGAAATCTACGTGGTGAGCGGTGCGGAGTTCCTGTCAGAGTCGCATGCGTTTGGGCAGGTCGTAGCACCCCAGGCGACCGCGACCGTCGTCAGCGCGACGACGCCCACGCCGCACCCCGATGTGACAGCGGTGGCGCGGCAGGGTGATCTCGAACGCGGGCAGCAGTACTTTGCGGAGACGTGCGGCGGTTGTCATGGCTTCAATGGCGAAGGCGTGCCGCACCTCGGTCTGCCGCTGATTACGTCGCCGCTGGTCTTGTACGCGTCGGATGTCGATTTGCTGGCGTTCATCCGCGAGGGGCGCGCGTCGGATCACCCGGACAATGTCACCGGGATCGCTATGCCGCCAAGCGGCGGTCGCCCGGATTGGACGGACGAGCAGATGCTCGACTTGATCGCCTATATTCGCTGGCTGCGTGATCAGAATTAGGTTGTTTTGGCGGGCGAATCGCACTACCATCAGTTCTGTTTCCGACCCCACCCCCAGCCCCTCCCCGAATTCAGGGAGGGGAGCAAACAGGTTTTGCCAAGCGGAGATGGGTTTCGTAGGGATGCGATTTATCGCGTCCGTCAGTCATAAGCCTATAACTATCGCTGCGGCAAGCGCCGCCCACTGACCTAACGCTCGATTTCGGTCGGAGTTAGCGAGGAGATATATTCATGCTTCCACAGCAGTACATCATGAACGTCAACCCGGCGGCGAACCCGGAAGCGGTGGTGCGCGCTGGATGTGCCCGCTTCACTGTCCTCACCGAGCGCTTGATCCGGCTGGAATATGATCTGGCGGGCGGCTTTGAAGATCGTGCCAGCCAAACCATGTGGTATCGCCAGCAGCCTGTGCCCGCGTTCACGGCGACCAACGAGGACGGCTGTCTCATCATCGAAACCAGCGCCTTCGTGCTGACGTATGTCGTCAGCCAGCCCTTCACGCCGGACAGCCTCGCGATCCGCGTCAAAGCGACGGAGACGGTGTGGCATCCCAGCGATGTGGATACGGACAATCTCAAAGGCACAACGCGCACACTCGACCTTAAGCACGGGCATGCGCCGCTCAACGATGGACTCATCTCGCGTTCGGGTTGGGCGCTGCTGGACGATTCGCGGACGCTGCTGCTCAATGATGCGACGTTCCTCGAACAGCGCACGGGTCAGGGCGTCGATTGGTATTTCTTCGCCTATGGTCACGACTACAAAGCCGGGTTGCGCGATTACAGCGCCGTGAGCGGAGCCGCGCCGCTCATCCCACGCTGGATTCTCGGCAACTGGTGGAGTCGGTACTGGGCGTACACGCAGGCCGAACTGACCGCGCTCATCACCGATGCGGAGACGCACGGGATTCCGCTGTCGGTGTGCATCATCGACATGGACTGGCACCTGACCAAAACGGGCAACACCAGTTCCGGTTGGACGGGCTACACATGGAATCGTGAGCTGTTCCCGGACCCGCAGGGCTTCATGGATTTTCTGCACAGCAAGGGGCTGCGCACAGCCATGAATCTCCACCCGGCGGAAGGCGTGCATCCGCATGAGGAGCAGTACCCGGAAATGGCGCGGCGCATGGGCATTGATCCGGCGACCGAGAAGCCCGTCGAGTTCGACATCACCGACCCGACGTTTGTGCAGGCCTATTTCGAAGTGCTGCACCACCCCTACGAGGCCATGGGCGTGGACTTCTGGTGGGTCGACTGGCAGCAGGGGCAAAGCTGCAAGATTCCCACGCTTGACCCGCTGTGGCTGATCAATCACCTGCATTTTCAGGATGCCGGGCGCAACCCGCGCAAGCGCCCGTTCATCTTCTCGCGCTGGGGCAATGAAGGCCATCAACGCTACCCTATCGGCTTCTCCGGCGACAGTTTTATGACGTGGGAGACGCTGCGCTACGAAGCGTACATGACGCCAACTGCGTCAAATGTGGCCTATGGCTGGTGGAGTCACGACATCGGCGGGCATATCAGCGGCGCGGGCGACCCGGAACTGTTCGCGCGTTGGGTGCAGTTCGGCGCGCTGAGTCCGATTTTGCGCATTCATTCCGCCAAGGGGTACTTCTACGATCAGCGCCCATGGGTGTTTGGGAACGCCGAAGTCCGGGAGACCCTGCGCGATGCGCTCCAACTGCGCCACGCGCTGATCCCGTACCTCTATACGATGGCATGGCGCGCGCACCGCGAGTCACTGCCGCTGCTGCTGCCCATGTACTACGACTATCCCGAAGTTGAAGCGGCGTATCACTGCCCCGGTCAATACTTGTTCGGCACGGAGCTGATCGCCGCGCCATTCACCGCGCCTGCCGATCCGGTCACGGGGTTGTCGCGGCAGGTGGTGTGGCTGCCGGAGGGCGATTGGTACAACGCGCTGACGGGCGAATACTACGCGGGCGACCGCTGGTATGCGCTCTATGGGCTGCTCAAAGACATTCCGCTGTTCGCCAAAGCCGGCGGGATTCTGCCGCTCGGCGCGCCGACAGGTTGGGGCGGCATCGACAATCCCGCCGATCTGCATCTGCATGCCTATGCTGGCGCGGACGGTGCGTTCACCCTGTATGAAGACGACGGCGACTCGCGCGAATACCAGCAGGGGCGGCACTGCGAAACGCCGATCACCCAGACGTGGACGGGGCAGTCGCTGACGCTGACGGTCGACCCCGCGCTGGGCGAGACGATGCTCATTCCCACCGAACGATCACTGCACCTGTACGTACATGGCGTCAAAGCGTCGGTGCATGTGACCGGGCAGATCGACGGCAAAGGCATCGTTCCGGAAGTGACCTACGATGCGGTCAGCGAGACGCTGCTGATCACGGGCATCGTGCTCACCCCGACGAATCGTCTCGTTGTTCGCTTGTACGGCGATGAAGATGGGCTGCTCTCTCGCCGGGATCGCAAACGCGAAACCGTGCTCAAAATGCTGCGGGCGTTCCGTTTGCACACCGGGGTGCGCAACCGTTTGGCCGAAATCGTCGATGCACTGGTCGCTAATCCGGATGAGATCGCGCCGTATGTCGTTGGCATGCAGGCGGAACACGTCCGCGCGTTATGCGAAGTGTTGTACGAAGCGGGCGCGCAGCATGTGCCGGATGCGCATCACCCGACGTTGATCGTGGTCTGGAACAACCGCGACGATCAGGCGATTACCTACCGCTACAGCGAGGCTTTCCTGTTCTTCGGCGGCGTGCACAGCCCCAAACATCAGCACGGAGTCGCGCCGCGCTTTGCCGCACTCATCCCCAACACGCAAACCTGGACGCACGGTGCAGTCGGCGATCAGGTTCAACGTACGCAGTGGCAGGTGCACCTCGACTATCACGGCGTCGCTGATACCACGCTGGAATACCGGGAAATCTCACCGTAGTTCGTGGTTTTGTCGATTGTCAAACCCATGCATTCAGCCTGAGCGCATGGGTTTTTAGATCCGATTGCACTAATGCATATTCATATGAAAAGGATTCTTTACATGCGCACATCAGAGAATAGACCCTCACCGCTCCCGTGGACGGCCGTGGAGATCGACGGCGGGTTCTGGGGTGACCGCCAGCGGATCAATCGCGACCACACCATGCCCGCCGTGTATCATCAATGCAAGATCACCGGGCGGATTGATGCGTGGAATCCGCAGCGTGACCCGAACCTGCCCGAATCCCACATCTTCTGGGATTCGGACGTCGCCAAGTGGATTGAAGCGGTTGGTTACAGCGTGGCGCTGCACCCCAACGCCGAATTTGAGCGGCAGGTTGACGAAATCGTCGACTGGATGGAGCAGATGCAGTTGGCCGACGGCTACGCCAACAGCCATTTCATCGCCGTCGAGCCGGAGAACCGCTGGCGCAACCTGCGTGACCAGCATGAGCTGTACTGCGCCGGCCATCTGATCGAGGCGGCCATCGTCTACGCGCAGGTGACCGGGAAACGCAAGATTCTCGACATCCTGTGCCGCTACGCGGATCACATTGCGGTAACGTTCGGGCGCGGTGACGGTCAAAAGCGCGGCTATCCCGGCCATCCCGAACTCGAACTCGCATTGATGCGCTTGTACCAGGCGACTGATGAGCCGCGCTATCGGGATCTAGCGCAGTATTTCGTCGATGAGCGCGGGCAAGCGCCGCATTACTACGATCTCGAAGCGATTGAACGTGGCGAAGACCCGCGCGGGTTCTGGGCTCGCTCGTATCACTATTGTCAGGCGCATGCGCCGATCCGCGAGCAGACCGGTATGGTTGGGCACTCGGTGCGGGCCTGCTATCTATACACGGGTACAACCGACCTCGCGCTCGAAACGGGGGATGCGGAACTCACCGAAGTCGCGCACCGTTTATGGGATGATTTGACCGGGCGGCACATGTATGTGACGGGCGGTGTCGGCTCAATCCATACAATTGAGGGTTTCACTGTGCCGTTTGACCTGCCCAATGACACCGCCTACAGCGAAACCTGTTCGGCAATTGCGCTGTGCTACTGGTCGCAGCGCATGTTCAGCCTTGACCCGCACCGCCGCTACATCGACGCTATCGAGCGGGCGCTGTACAACTGCATCCTGAGCGGCGTGGCTTATGATGGCGAGACGTTTTTTCAATGCAACCCGCTCGAAGCGTATCCGCATATTTCGCCCTATGCGCTCCTGGACAGCATGTCTGCACCGACGCATCACCGCAGGGTCGATTGGTTCGATGTGTCGTGCTGCCCGCCGAATCTCGTGCGGATGGTGGCGTCGGTTGGTGGTTACTTCTACGCGACGACGCCGAATCGACTGTATGTCCATCTCTACAACCAGAACACCGCGCGGCTGACGGTCGGCGCGAACGAGGTGCACATCACCCAGGCTACTGACTACCCGTGGGACGGCGGAATCAACTTCACGCTGGAACTGGCGAAGCCGACACGTTTTGAACTGGCGCTGCGCATTCCGGGCTGGTGCCGGGAATACGCTATCACGGTGAACGGCGCCGCCATTACGGTCGAGTTGGACAAGGGCTATGCCGTCCTCGACCGCGAGTGGCGTGCTGGCGATCAGGTGACGCTGATGCTGGCGATGCCGATTGAGCGCATCGCCGCGCACCCCCATATTCGCGCGGATGTGGGCTGCGTCGCCTTGCAGCGCGGACCGCTGGTCTACTGTTTAGAGGAAGCGGATAACGGCGCTGGTCTCGCGCATCTGCGTTTGCCGCGCACCAACGCGCTCAACTATGCTTTCGACGCCGATCTCTTTGGCGGCGTGGGCACGATCACCGGGGAAGCGTTGCGGGGCGAATCGGCGCAGTGGTGCGGTGAGCTCTACGCGCCCGCTGCCAACCTTGATTTTACGCAGACGTCAATCACGCTCAGGGCGATTCCCTACTGCTTCTGGGCTAATCGTCAGCCCGGCGAGATGCGCGTGTGGATTCGGGAAACATAGCGGCGAACGAGCTCAATGGCCAGCTTATTTCTGGTTTCGTACGCACTACAAAGCTTTTGCCGCAGCCCTAACAGCGTCAGCAAACACACTAATGCCCGTCAAAACGACGGGCTTTGTTTGTCCTCGCGACGACCTGCACTACTTCTCCAGCATGATCAACACGTACCGGCAGAAGCGCCGCAGCGGCGGGGCATAGCGCAGCACCACGCGGTCAACTTTGTGCAAAACCGGTAGGCGGACATGCCAGCGATAGGGAAACGCCCGCACAATCATGCCAAAGAAATGGACTTCGTGATAATGGAAGTCGCTGTAGCCGCGCCCCCATTTATTGATCTCCGCATAGGTCAGCGGTCGATCATCACCAACCGGGTTTTTGTCGGGGTACGGCACATGATTGCGCACATACGTCAGCACAGGATTCATGCCGAGCGGTTCGATAAACAGCGCCTTTCCGCCCGGTTTGAGCACGCGCAGCAGTTCTGGACCGGCGAGATCGACATCCAGATGATGGAGAACCGCCCGGCCAAAGGCGAGGTCAAAGCTGGCGTCGGGGAAGGGCAGCTCCTCGCCCACGCCGACCTGAGCATGTAGGTTCGGCAGGTTGTTTAACTGCGCCCGTAACTGCGTTGTCGCCACACTCTTCTCAGAAATATCGAACGCCGTTACGTCCGCGCCCGCTTTGGCGAGCAGCGACGCCGTCATACCTGAGCCACACCCATATTCCAGCAGACGTTTGCCACGAATGTCCCCAAAGAAGTCTTTCGTGCCGGGATATGCGCTGGCGACCTTATCGGTCCGAACATACGAATAGAAGTCTTGCTCAGGTCGCAGGAGTAGCTTTTCCGGGTGCTGTGCGTAGTGCGCATCAACCAAGCTGTCCCACTTAGCCTTCTCATCCTCATAGTACTGGTTGGTAGCTTTTGGCATGGTAATGTGACCTTCTCTAAGTTACACAGTGTATTACTGTTTCTTGATATTAGTATGGTACGTCAATAAAAACAATTAAGAATGACATTATTTTGTGTTAACTGGGTAGAAAATTGCTGCCGAAAAGCAGGGCTGCGTGGATTAGGGGAATGAATTTAGGGCGAAAGCGAATCAGTGGGGCACACAACCGTGTGCCCCACACACACATCCCTGTGCTGCACACTGGTTAGCGCGGCTGCGGGAAGTTTTCCAGCAGTTCGAAGATCACACCGAGCTTCTCCTGACTGTCCATGTAGGTGTACATGCCGCTGCGGTCGCCGTAGAAACCCTGCTGCGCCACGCCGATACCGAACTTGGCGAAATGGGCGACGGCCTGCTGCGTATCCTTGACTACAAACGCGATATGGTGGGCGCTGTCCCCGTGCTCGTTGAGGTAGTTGCGCCACACACTCGGAATGCTGTCCGGCTGAATCAGTTCCAACTGCGCCTGCCCAAAATTGAAGAAAATCAGCTTGGCCGTGGCTTCGGTCGGCTGACCGAAGAACTTCGTTTCGGTGATGGCGTAGGCGGGCGTCTCCGTGCGGAACGCTTCTTCGATGCCGAACAGCTCGCGGTAGCGCTTCCCGGTCGCCTCACAGTCGCTGACCACCAGCCCGACCTGCATGACGACATCTGTGCCGAGGCCGCGGTCGGCGGGGAAGGGTTGCGCCGGAGGGAAGCGGAAGTCGCTGTAGATTTCCAGCAGTTCCATCGTCAAGCCGAGGTCTTTGTCGGTATCGAGATACGTGTACATGCCGGTGCGTCCGGTGAACAAGCCCGCCTGCGTCGTCTGGTAGCCGTGATCGGCAAAATAGGCGGCGGCAGGGGCGCTGCGCGGCACGTTGAAAGCGACATGATGCAGGCTGCTGCCGTGCTTCTTCAGGTGATCCATCCACACGCTCGGCGCGTCCAGTGGTTCGAGCAGTTCAAAGGCGACGCCGCCCAACATCCAACTGATGATTTTGGCGCGCGCATTCAGCGGTTGACCGTAGTAGGTACCGCGTGTGTGCTCGTACAACTCGGTGATCTGGTAATCGTGCGGCACGTCAAAGCCGAGAATCTCACGATAATTAGCGGCGAAGCGCTCGCAGTCGTCGACGATCAGGCAAATCTGAAAGAACGTTTTATCCGGTAAGCTGGATGCAAACATGATTTATACTCCTCAACGGGTTAAACAAGCAGACGCGCGAACGCGTGACCTTCTCAGCGCTCAAGTGTAGCCGAGTTTGCGCGTGCCTCCCACGCCGGACACAGTAGAACTAGAAGCCGTAGGCCCACAACTCCGTCATCACACAGCCGAATTCCGGGTTGACCAGCGTCGTGACCGGATCCGCAAATTCGCCGTCGGGGAGTTCGTTTTCTAGTTCCCATTCCTCGATCATCGGGATGCCATCCGCCCACACGCTCACCGCAGCATCTTTGACCAGGACGACGATGTAGATCGGATTGTAGAAGGTCGGATCACCGTCAGTGTCGATACTGGTCATGCGGGGCTGGCGGTTCGGGCCGGTCTGTTCGATGGCGTAGACTTCATCATCGGAAGTGATGACCACACCCGTCGCGCGCAGAATTTGCCCCTGTCGATTCATCTCTCCACGCGTGATGAAGGTGCATACGCCCGCCGAGTCGCCGCCATCTTCGCGCACGCTGATCAGCGCGCCCATGATGTAATTACGGTAGGTCGCATCGGCGCTGCCACCACCCTCCAGGGGTTCGAGCGCCATGTCTTCGAGAAACAGCAGCTCCCCGTCTTCGGGGATCAGCTCCAGAATCTGGAGTTCGGCAACGACGCATTCCCAGTTGGTGTCATAGTCCTCGGACAGTTCGGTGCGATGCAGGAGCGGCAGCCCGTCTTCATCATTCGGGGTGGGGGTAGGCGTCTCCTTTTGCGCGAGGACGCCGAAGGTTGTGACGAGGCTGAGGACGAACGCGAGGGCGAGGCGTTTCATGAGCAGACTCCTTTTGGCTGCGGACTCCCATTTGCGTTCCAGTATAACGCGGCTAGAACGCTGCTCACTGGACGCACAACCACCGTCCGCCCGGCGCATGCCATAACTTGCCACTAATGCCATGCATAAGGAGTCGGGGAGTGCTCGTGAGCAGGGGCGTCTGTTATAGTGACACAGTAACCAAAGCATGTAGTCAGTGAGGATGAATCTGGATGTATCTCCAACAGTTCTTTATCGACGGTATCGGCTGCCTCTCCTATCTGGTCGGCTGTGAGAGCTATGGCGTCGCCGCCGTGATCGATCCGGATCGTGACGTACAGAAATATCTTGATGCCGCCGCTGAACGCGGACTGAAGATCACCCACATCATCGAAACTCACCTGCATGCTGACCATGTGTCCGGCAATACGGATCTGGCTGACCGCACGGGCGCGGACATCTACGTGCACGAAGCGGCGGACGCCGAATTTGAAGTCAAGCTGCTGCAGGGCGGCGACACGCTGACACTCGGCAACCTCGACCTGCGCATTCGCCATACGCCCGGGCATACCCCGGAGAGCATCACCGTGTTGGTAGCTGACAAGACGCGCACCGAAACGGCGTGGATGGCACTGACTGGCGATACGCTGTTCGTCGGCGACGCCGGACGCCCCGATCTGGTCGGCCTCGAAGCGGCGCGCGATCTCGCCGGACACATGCACGATACGCTCAACAACGAATATCTCACGCTGCCCGATGGCACGTTGATTCTGCCGGGACACGGCGCGGGGTCGCTGTGCGGCAAGTCGATTGGCTCCGTGCGCATGACTACGCTCGGCTTTGAGCGCGGTTCGAATCCCGCGCTGCAGCCGCGCACCCGCGACGAGTACATCGACTTTGCGGTGAGCGGCCTGCCGGAACAGCCCGGTAACCACAAGCGCATCAAGGCGATCAACCGCCGTGGGCCGCGTCCGCTCGGGGCGGTCAAGCCGCGTCCACTGTCGACGCAGCAGGCGATCAACGAGTTTCAGCGTGGAGCGGCTCTGCTTGATACGCGCACGAAAGCTGAATACAAGCAGTCCCATATCCCCGGCGCGACGCATCTGCCCTTCGAAGAGCAGTTGAGCAACCGCGTGGGGCATGTGCTGCATCCTGATGCCTTGATCGTGATCCAGCTCAGCGATCCGGCGGACTATGAACGGCTGGTGTACAGCCTCGCCCGCGTCGGCTTTGAGAATGTTGTCGGCTATCTCGCGGACAGCCTCGCCACGTGGGAAGCGCTCGGCCTGCCCGTCACTGCGGGTGATGTGCGCGACATTGAACCCGGCGAACTGCGCGACCTGCTGGCGCGGGAGAGTGAACGCCCGCTGGTTGTGGACGTGCGCGAAGCGTGGGAGTATGCGTCGGGTCACGTGCCCGGTGCCAAGCTGATTTCGCTCGGCGAACTGGGACGCCGCGTCAGCGAACTCGATCCACATCAGCCCGTCGCCGTTATCTGCGCTTCCGGCTCCCGCAGCCAATCGGCAGCCGCGCTGTTGGGGCAAAAAGGCTTTGAAACTGTCTACAATATCCTCGGCGGGATGTACTCGTGGGCGGGCAGCGGTTTGCCCGTTGAACGAAACTAGGAGCGATGAACGATGACGCAAACCACCGAAGGCCTCGGCATCAAAGTGACCCTGCACGCTGATTTTGAGACGGCACGCCAGCGTGTTATCGACGCGCTGAAGGTGGAAGGGTTCGGCGTGCTGACCGAAATCGACGTCAAGGACACGATGAAGAAGAAGCTGGATGTCGATTTTCGCCCGTATCGCATTCTCGGCGCGTGCAATCCGCACCTCGCGCATCAGGCGCTGACCCTCGCGCCGGATATGGGGCTGCTGCTGCCGTGCAATGTGACCGTCGCACAGGGGGAAGGGGGTGAGGTCGAAGTCGGCATTATCGACCCCAAGAACATGATGGAGTTCGTCAACAACCCGGCGCTGGAGCCGATTGCGGCGGCGGCGCGGGACAAGCTGCTGCGCGTCGCAGCGTCGCTGAGCTAGCCTCCCCTTGATCGGGGCGCACTAATCTGCGCCCCGATTTGCCCCCAGTTAGCCCAGATTCAAGCGGTACAGCACCAAGTGCGTCAAATCGATCTGCTCAAACTGGGGTAGCCCGGCCTCTAGTGCCGCCGCGGCGACCTGTTCAGGTGTCAAACGGTGATCGAGCGGCGGGCCGTAGTCCTGCACGCGGTGCGGCCATTCCAGCACGACCACGCGCATTCGCGCCGTCCGGCGGGCTTCGCGCAGCGCTCCGACGAGGTCGTCGGCTTCGTGCAGCACATGGCCTAAGAAGACGAGGTCAAAGGTCGCATCGTCGAAGGGCACGGCTTCCATGCGTCCCTGTCGAAAGTCGCCCGTCGGCACGTACTGCCGTGCCGCTTCGAGCATGTCCTCGCGCAGATCAACGCCCGCAACGGTCAAGCCCCGCGCTGCGAAGTGCTCGGCAAACAGGCCGCTGCCCGTGCCGACATCCAGCGCTGACTGTGCAGTCAGGCCTGCGAGCGCTAAATCGACGACGCGTTCCACTTCCATCAGCGCCATGCGCTGCGGTGAGCGCAAGCGTTCAATGTCGCCGCTGTAGCGGCGATCGTTCGGTGTGTGCATCCGTGTTCTCCTCTGTGTACCCCCTGTATAGACGCTTTCAGAGCGTCAGATCTGCCCGCGCCGACCGGATCAGCACGCCATTAGCTCGGCTTATGTGTCTGCATAAGCGAATTGTGCTAACGGAGAGGCGAATTGTTCGCTACAGTGGTAGGTGTTGAGCCAGCTAATCGCGCTGCCGGATGCTGCGGCGCGTTTGACAAAGGGAATGCTATGAGCGCAGTCGCCAAAAAGCGCAAAACGCAGCGTACGGAACCGGGCAACAGCCCACTGATCCTGATTGTCCTCGGCGTGGGCCTCCTGATCATCGGCTGGATGGCCGTCAGCGCGTCGATGAACACGGCGACCGGGCGGGTGGGCAGCGCGCCCGACTTCACCGCGACGACGTTGACGGGGGAGACCGTGCGCGTGAGCGATTACCGCGGGCAGATCGTCATGCTGAACTTTTGGGCGACGTGGTGTCCGCCGTGCCGCGCCGAGATGCCCGCTATCGAACGTGCATACGAGCGCTACAGCGAGCAAGGCGTGATGGTGCTGGCGATCAACAATGGGGAGACCTCCGCGGAGATCGCGCCGTTCGCCACGACGCTCGGGCTGCGCTTTCCGGTCGTGCTGGATACGGATCGACGGTTGCAGACGGCCTTTGGCATGACCGGGTATCCCACGAGCCTGTTTATCGGTCGGGATGGCGAAATCTACGCGACGCACACAGGCGGCTTATCGTCGTCCCAGTTGACCAACTATCTGGAAACCGGGTTGGCGCAGCCGTCGGCTTAACCTGCGCCCGGGTTGAGATGACTCTGGCTGAAGCCGGTTTTGCCCTCATGCGTTTGGAAGATCATGAGGATCACGGCGGGCTGCGCTGACCGATTGCAGAAGCGATGCGCCTGCGTCGCCTCAAACAGCAGGCTGTCACCCCCGGTGAGTGTGAAGACCTCGCCGCCCACCTGATATTCGATTTGGCCCTCGACACAATACACGAATTCCTGCCCGCTGTGCGTGATCAGCGGGTTCTCCGTTTGCGCATGCGGCTGCAGCGTGACGAGAAACGGTTCAATCTGCTGGTTATGCAGGCCGATGCCGAGGCTTTCGATGTCCATGCCGCTTTGCTGAGAGCGCGTTCGCTGGTCGTGCTTGACATAGACGACGCTGCGCTGAATGTTGGTGTGGAAAAATTCGGTGATCGGGACGTTCAGCGCGGTGGCGAGCAGATGCAGCGAGGACACGGTCGGCGAATTTTCGCCCCGTTCAATCCGGCTGATCGCATTCACCGATAAACCGCAGCGTTCCGCCAAGGCGCGCAGCGAGAGATCGCGGGCTTCACGCAGCAGGCGAATGCGCTGGCCGACTTCCGGGGTCGGCGCGTCAGAGCTATTCGGGTTGTTGGTCATGGGGCACGCTCCGTCAATCACAGTTCATCTCTATGATTGTATCCCTCAGCCGGGTTTTTCGGCATTGGTGAAACTGGAGTGAACGGGTGGAGTCCGGTTGAGGCAGATCGCACACGCGCTTGCGGGTTGACGATCTGCCCCTCGGTTGGTTTGCGGGGTTAAGGGCGCGGAATGACGAGCAGTTCCGGCTGATCGGAGCAGATGCCGTCCACGCCGAGCGCGGTCAGCGCGGCGATCTCGTGGGGGCGTTCTTCATGCCAGCACACGATGCCCAGCTCTTCGGCGCGCACACTGTTGATCCACGCTTCGGTGAGCAGCGCTGAGGGCGACTCAAAGCGCTCCCAGCACGGATGCACATAATCCGCTTTGACCGAACGTGCCAACAGCACGGGTTCGACGTTGGCGGACGAGAACAGGATTGACGTGACCGCTTCAGGCGCGTTCGCTTTGATTTCGGCGACGAGATCCGGGCGGAACGAGCCAAAGATGGCGTAGCGCAGCATTCCGGTCTCGCGCAGCACCGTCAGCACCGTCACCATCGCCCCCGGCGTAATCTCTTTAATGTCGAGGTACAGTCCCAGTTGGAGGTCAGAGCAGAGTTTGGCCATTTCTTCGAAGGTGAGCACCGGCTGACGGTCGGGTGGCGTGGCGGCGCGCAGTTCCGCCAGCGTCAAATCGCTGATGAGACCGGGCACACCGAACACGCGCATCAGGTCGGCGTCGTGCGCGATGACGGGCACATTGTCGGCGGTCACGCGAATATCAACTTCGACCATATCCGCGCCGAGGTCTGACGCTTTCTCGACGGACGCGGTCGAACCTTCCTGCGCGTAAGCCGACGCGCCGCGATGGGCGATGCGCAGCGGTCGCCGTTGATTGGGCGGCAGGGTTGCGCGCAGATGCTCCGTCCACCAGTGGATACGCTCGGGAATCCACGTGAACAGCGTGCTCCACGGTACGAAGGCTGCGGTGGCCAGGTCAAACTGCTGCGCGAAGTCGTAGCTTGGCATGAAGGCGTGGCGTTCGAGATACGCATGCACGAGATTGTTGTTCACAGGTAGGCGGTCGAGGATGCGACCCGCGAACAGCGGCGTCACGAGCACGCCCATGCTGCCGCTGCGCGGCCCACACGAGCGCTTCGTCTTCGCCTGGCGTTCGTGCAGCCACTCGATGACCGGGGCGAAGGCATGCTTGCCCGGTTCGGAGTACAGTGTGACTTGTCCCCCCTCAAACGGCACGCCGCCGTTGGCATCGACCATTGGATGCCAGTCACCATGCCAGCTCGCCTCGGCGGCGATCACGTTTTCCGACGCGTCGAGGTAAACCCAGATGTGTTCCAGTTCGTAGAGATGCTGGATGTCCCAGTCCCACCAGATCGCGTATTCGACGGCGCACAGCGCGTTCGGCGGCAGAATGATGTCGCGCGGAAACGACGGTGATTTACCGCTCGCGCGTATGACCGTGTAACCGACGGCGAGCGGCAGGAACGGCTCACGTACGTCAAAGCGGAGCCGCGGTGCATGGCGCACGGCGAGTTCGTAGTCGCCCTGCTCGGGGATCGCGCGGTCGAGCGTCTCGAAGTGGGCGTCGGGGGTGGCGTAGTTTACTGCCATAGCAGCGACTGCTCCGTTTGCGGGTCGAAGAACTGCACGTTGGCGGTATCGAAGCGCAGACTTACCTGATCGCCAGGGCGAATGCGTTTTTCCGGCGCGGCCAGCACATATAGGTGCGTCTCGCCGATGACGACATCCAGCATATCATCGCGCCCGAGCGGTTCGACAATGTAGACCTCGCCTTGCACATCGCCATCTTCTGCCGCACCCTCGGCGAGCTCAATGTCTTCGGCACGGATGCCGAGCTTCACTTTTCGGGTGCGCGCTGCCGCTGTCCCGCGCGCCGCGGGGATGGTCAGCTTGAGCTGGTCGTTCTGCGCCATAAACTGTTCGCCGCTGGCGGTGACTTCCACATCGAAGATGTTCATGGGCGGGTTGCCGATGAACCCGGCGATGAACAGAGTCTTTGGACGGTCGTACAGGTCTTCCGGTGTGTCGAAGGCTTGCAGTTTGCCGCGGCTCATCACGGCGATGCGGTCGGCCATGGTCATGGCTTCCGTCTGGTCATGGGTGACGAACACGGATGTGATGCCGAGCCGCTTTTGCAGGTGCTTGATTTCGCCGCGCATGGTCAGGCGTAGGCGGGCGTCGAGGTTGGAGAGCGGTTCGTCAAACAGCAGAATGTCCGGCTCTTTGACGAGCGCCCGCCCCAGGGCGACGCGCTGCTGCTGCCCGCCGGACAGTTGACCGGGGCGGCGATCCAGCAGTTCGCCGATGCCCATGACTTCGGCGATGCGGCGCACGCGGGCTTCCTGATCGCGCCGCGCGACTTTTTTGAGCTTCAGCGGGTAGGCGATATTGGCGAACACCGTCATGTGCGGGTAGAGCGCGTAGCTCTGGAACACCATGCCGATGTTGCGTTCGCGCGGTGGCACCTGATTAACCACGCGTTCGCCAAAGCGGATCACGCCGCCGCTCGGCTTGTAGATGCCCGCGAGCATGAGCAGGGTCGTCGTTTTGCCGCAGCCCGATGGGCCGAGGAAGGCGACGAATTCGCCATCGCGGATGTGCAGGTTCAGGTCGTTGACGGCGGCCACTTCGCCAAAGGATTTGCTTAAATGATCAATTTTGACTTCCATCTATGAACTTCCCTTGGTTCCACCGGCGTAGATATTCAGCAGGTATTCTTGCGCGAAGACGAAGAAGATGAAGATCGGCAGCAGTTGGAACAGCCCGACCGCCGCCACCTGATTCCAGTTGATCGCGGCGACTTCGCCAGTCAATTGGCGGATGTAGACGGGCAGCGTTGATACCCCCGTGCCGACGCTGTAGGTCGCGGGGATCAGATAGGCATTCCAACCGTTGATGAACGAGAAGATGCCGAGCGCCAGCAATCCGGGGCGAATCTGCGGCAGGATGATCTCGTAAAACGTACGCCAGCGGGACGCGCCGTCGATGAGCGCCGAGCGTTCCATATCCCACGAGATGTTGTCGAAGAAGCCTTTCATCAGCCACACGCCGAGCGGCAGCTCAAACGCGATCATCACCAGCGCGATGCCGCCTACGGTGTTATAGCCGACCAGATCGCCGATGATGGGCAGGCGGCTCAGGTTGATCAGCACGAGGAAGATCGGGATCAATAGGGTGACCGCCGGGAACCCGTGCAGGATCAGCGTCATGGACAGGAACGTTTGCCGACCGGGGAAGTTCATGCGCGCGAGCGCATACCCGGTCATCGAACACACGAGCAGCGACGAAAGCGTCATGACCACCGCGACGATCAATGAGTTGAGCGTGACGGCGTAAATGTTCGCCGTCGGGCCGCCGATAATCGCGCCTTGCAGGAAGTTCCAGTTGGCGAGCGTCCACCCGCCGAAGTTGCCGTTGGCGTCGACGGGGACGAGCCCCTGCGTGCGCACGGAGAACGTCGCAATGATCAGCCACAGGTAGCCGACGAACAGCGGCACGAGCATGCTCGCGAGCACCAGATGGGGTGTCCAACCGGAGGGGATGATCAGCGCGACCGTCGCGAGCGCCAGCGCGATCAGCAGGCCACGCACCAGCCCAGTGGTGTCGGTCTGGCTGATGAGCGCGACGCTGACGGGAATTTGCAGTTCTTCGCCCGCGCGGGTGAGGCGTAAGCGCAGCGTATCGTCGATTTGCGCCTGCGCGATGAGCGTTTGCAACTGCTCCATCGTGACGGGGTCGCGGCGCAGGGCGGTGATGACGTCACCGGGGAGGAGTCCCGCCGCTTCCGCCGGGCCGCCGGGGATGAGATCTATAACTTCAATGCCGGCGTCGGTCTGGCGCATGGTGAACCCGAGCGTCGGCGCTTGGCGGAAGACGCCCGACCCGGTGGTCGCCTGATAGCCGATGAGCAAGCCATAGGCGATCCCGGCGATCAGCCAAGCGGCGATCAGCGCGGCGACGAACTGCCGCCGCGACCGACGCGCGCCCGCACCCCCAGCGATACAGGCGGCGGTCGGCAGCAGGCCGATGAGCAGGGTGGCCAAGGTTTGGGTGAAGTTCTCTTCCACGTCGCCGCCTTGCAGCGCGGGACGGAAAAACCACGTCAGGAAGGCGACCGCGACCAGCAGCACCAGCGTCGTGATGACCGCAAAGCGCAGCCCGCGCCCAAAACCGCCGATCAGCGCGCCGCTGAAGGATGGCGGCGGTTGGATGAGCGCGGAGCTGGGTGTCAGCGTATTGGTCGTCATCAGAGCACCTCAATCTTAGGTTCGCTCACCAGTTCGCGGAAGCGGAACACGCGCATGTAAACGATAGCCAGCACCACGCCAATCGCCACGAGGACGACCGCGAACGCCGAGCCATAGCCCCACTGGGCATTGCCAAAGTAGTTCGACAGCGCGCGGTGATACGCGGTGAGCGCCCAGACCTCCGTCTCGTAGATGCCCGGCCCGCCGTTGGTGAGCAGCAGAATTTGCTCAAATGAGGTGAGCAGGGAGAGCGTTTGATACGTCACGACGAACAGCAGCGGCCAGCGCAGCATGGGCAGAATCACATAGCGAACACGCTGCAGCAGCGTCGAACCGTCGACCAGCGAGGCGTTGAGCAGGTCTTTCGGGATGGCTTCAATGGCCGACGTGAAGATGATCATGCCGAACGACAGACCGATGAAGCCGTTGACAAGGATCACAAAGGTCCACGGGTCTTCCGCCGCATACACGACGGTCGGCTGTCCCAACAGAATATTCACCTGATTCAGAATGCCGTACGGCGGTTCCGCAATGATGCGCCGCCACATCAACACGTAGACTGACCCGGAGGTAATGCGCGGGAGCAGCCACAGCGCCCGGTAGAAGAACCCGGCGCGGCGGTTGACATGCACGGTGAGCAGGGCGACCAGTAAAGCAGCGCCAATATTGAAGAGTGACAGCGTCACGACCACATAAAAGACTGTATTGAACAGAATCTTTTTGGCAAAAGCATCATTGAGGAGCGTCGCATAGTTTTGCAGCCCGATGAAGTTCATCTGACTGATGTCCGACGTGAAATTGGCCGTCGAGAGATCGGTCAGACTGAGATACACAACCAGAATCGCCGGGATGATGAAAAACAGCACCGCCAAGATGATCGCTGGCGTCATGAACCCATAAGCGATCAGGTTGGCTTGAAGCGCGCGGAGTCGGCTGCGGGCTGGGACTGCGGAAGAGGTATTGAACTCAGAAACACGTTC
The DNA here is from genome assembly GCA_016717205.1 of Candidatus Flexifilum breve. GTDB lineage: Bacteria > Chloroflexota > Anaerolineae > Aggregatilineales > Phototrophicaceae > Flexifilum > Flexifilum breve. The sequence goes on along the minus strand of JADKGC010000001.1, from coordinate 364,695 downwards.
AGTCATAAAGCTTCCACACGTTGTGAACACACAGGCACAGGGGTGACCGGGGGCAGACGATCCGCCCCCGGCCAAGGAAAATCTGAGTATGAATTAGCGGATGGTGATCTGGTCGCCCAGTTCGCTGGTCAGTTGATCGACGGCCAATTGCACAGCCGCATCCGGCGCCGTATCAGCGGCGGCCGCCTGAACAGCCGTCCACCACGCATTTGACCACGCCGTCCAACCGGGGTCGTTCGGGATGGCGGTGGTGTGATCGAGCATGTAGTGCGCCTGGCTGATCGCCGGGTTGCCCACATAGTCATCCGATTCAAGCTGCGTGTTGAGGATGCCGAGGTGGAAGCTGTCGATAGCGTGACGGTTGTTCGCTTCCGGCGTGGTGACGGCGGCGATCATAGCCATCGCGACATCGGGATGTTCGCTGCTGCTGCTGATCATGTAGGAGAGCGGGTGCGTCAGGGTGATCGGCCCGACTTCGTCGTTCAGTGCCGGGAACAGCATCAGGCTCATGTTTTCGAGCAGATAGTCATTGCCACCGCGATCCGCCACGAAATTGCGCGCCCAGTTCGCCCAGTTCCACGTGCCGCCCTGATAGAACAGGACGCTTTCCGCGGTCGCCACGTCGGCATGCAGGATGTTGCCGTCGATGCCGATCATGTCGGGGCGGGTGATGCCGGAGTCGCTGAAGCTGGCGATGAGTTCGAGCGCGGACTGCGCCGCGGCGGTATCGAAGACCAGCTTGCCTTCGTCGTCGAGCACCTGACCACCTTCGCCGTAGTACCAAATCAACCAGTCAGGGCCATTGCTCTGGCGATGATAGAAACCATGACCTTCTTCGACCACGCCTTCGTCAACTGCTTGCTGGGCGGTGGCGACGAGATCCGCCATCGTGAATTCGCCGTCAAGTACGCGCTGAGGCAGCGAGTCGATTTCTTCCTGCGACCAACCGAGGTCGGCGAGCAGCAGTTTGGAATAGAAAATCGGGCGGGCTTCCGCGTCCTGCGGCACGCCCCACGTCTGGCCGTCCCACATCTGCGAGTCCCACAGGGTTGGCACGACATCCGCGAATTCAGGGTGCGCGGCGATCAATTCGTCGAGCGGCATGATATAGCCCGCGGGCGCCCACGCGCCGATGTCTTCGTGACCGGAGAGGATGATATCCGGGGCTTCGCCTGCTTCCGAGGCGAGCACGAATTCGTTCTTGTATTCACCCCAGTCTTTGTCGTCCTGAATGAGAGTCAGGTCAAGCTGAATGCCGAGGGCGGCTTCGACCTGTTCTTCGACCTGCGCAAAATTGTCGCAGCGCCAGCCTTCACCACCGTTGGTGTTAGCCTTGCAGCGGATCGTCAGCGCGATGGCGTCCTGCGCCATCACGAAGCTGGTGCTCACGACGAGCAGGCTCAGAATTGCCAGCAATACAACGAATTTCTTCATCTCTCTAGCTCCTATGTGAAATAACCGACACGCTGTGTAGCCGTTGGTCAGTGTACCTGGTGAGTGTAAACGACGTTTGGTTACGTGTCATCTAACGTTCTTTTAACTATAGATTATGGATTGACGCTGTTTGGGTTAATCGTTACATGACTCGCCTCCCGTGACACTTCTTGAATTTCAAACCGCTGCCACACGGACAGGGATCGTTGCGTCCCGTGTGCGCTAAGCGTTCGCGAAGTTCGGCATCCCGGCGCGCCATGGTAACCATGATGCTCGCGGGCGGTCGCTGCCGGGTGAGTTCCGCCGCCATGTACTCCATCGCGGGGCGGATGTGTTCGAAGAAGGCTTGATAGCCTGCACATAAATAGTTCAAACCCGCTTCACCATCTGGCGTTACGTTGAAGCGGTCTTTGGGGCAGCCCCCATGACACACAAAGCGCACCGAGCAGTCTCGGCAGTAGCGGGGCAAGCTGTCCCGTTTGGCCGCGCCGAACGCGCGCTGTTGGTCGCTCACCGCGATCGCGCTCAGCGGTACATCGACGATGTTGCCGACGAGATGCTGTGGTTCGACGAAATGATCGCACGAATATACGTCGCCGGTGTGCTCCATGGCCAGCGCCGCGCCGCACGTTTCTTCAAACACGCATAGCCCCGGCGCATCCCCGACCCACGCCGCTAACGCCACGTCGAACATCTGCACGTACACTTGACCAACATCGTGACGAACCCATTCTTCGAACACATCGATGAGGAAGCGACCATAACCCGCTCCGCTGACGGAACGCGCCGTTACGGGGTTGGCCTCCTGCACTTCGAGGTGTTCGACGATCGGTATAAACTGAATATAGCGGATACCGACCTCATCGCGCAAGAAACGATAGACTTCCAACCCATGATTTTCGTTGGCGGCATGGACGGTGGTCAGCACATTGAACTCGACGCCGTGCTGCTGGAGAAAGCGGACGCCGCGCAGCACCCGGTCAAAGGTGGGCTGACCGCCTTTGTCGACACGGTAGTGATCGTGGAGCGCGCGCGGCCCGTCGAGGCTGATGCCGATCAGGAAGTCATACGCTTTGAAGAAGGCGCACCACTCGTCATCGAGCAGCACGCCGTTGGTTTGCAGCGAGTTCTGGAGGCGCATGCCCGGTTTGCGGTACTGCTGCTGGTAGCGGATCGCCTGCTGGAAGAAGTCCAGCCCCATGAGCGTCGGTTCGCCGCCCTGCCAGGTGAACGTGATCTCACGGGCGGTCTGCGCCTCGATGAACTGGCGCGTATATTCCGCCAGCAGATTGTCCGCCATGCGATGATCGCTATCCGGGTACAGTCGCTCCTTTGCCAGATAGTAGCAGTAGGCGCAGTCGAGGTTGCAGATTGCGCCGCGCGGCTTGGTCATCACATGAAAGGCGTCCGGACGTGTGCTGATGGCTTAGCCTCCCTGATCTGCTAAGCCCAGTCGGGCGAACTGTTCGGCAGGCGCGTCATTGCGCCGCATTAAATCGATCAGATAGCTGCGCATGCGTGCTTCGACCGCCGTGTCCTGAAGCGGATGCAATTGTCCGGGATCGGCCTGCGCGTCGAACAGCATGGTCGCGAGTTCGGTCGGTTCGCCCCACGGTCGCCCGGGCAGACGCAGCACCGGGCAACCCTTGGTGAAGGTGAACGGCGGCGCGAGCGTCGCGTTCTGCAACTCCGTCGGCGTGAAGCGCGTGCGGATATGGGTCGGCATGAGCGTGTACTCGTAGAGCGGTTGGTTTCCCGGCGCGGGCGCGCGCATGTAGACGTAGCGCCCATCGGTCACGTTGATGTGCCCGCCAAACGCGCCAAAGAGCGCAGCTTCACGCACGGGCTGATCGGCGGCGATGGTGGCGCGGAGCGGGCGACCTTCCATATCCACGGGCAGCGGCACGTCGAAGTACTCCAGCAGCGTGGCGGGCAAATCGATCAACTGGACGAGGCTGTTCCGCCGTTCGTCGGCTGTGCCGCAGCGCGGATCCCAAATGAACAGCGGCGTGTGCGCGTTTTCGTTGTACCACGGCGCGACGTTTTTGCCCCACCAGTCGTGTTCACCGAGCAGTAAGCCGTGATCGGTACATACGATGAGCAGCGTATCGCGCCAAAGGTCAAGCTCGTCCATCACATCGAGCAAGCGCCCTAGTTGATCATCGCAGTAGCTGACGAGCGCGGCGTATTCGTTGCGTAGATGGTGCACGGTGGTGACATCTTCGGTGACGCGCCCGTACGAAATCCAGTCGAGCAGCGGACCGTCATACTCGTCGGGGTACAAGTCTTTGTACGCCTGATGCGTGAAGAATGGCTCGTGTGGATCGAACGTTTCGAGGTGCAGAAACCACTGATCTTCGTGCTGGTTGTGGCGGATGAACTCGATGCCCTGCGAAAAGGTCAGCGCTTGGGGTTGGGTCTCCGGCGTGGGCATGTACTGGCGGTTGATGAATTCCTGCGTCCACATGCGGTTGTTCTGGTTGCGTTCCATGCGACGCGTGACGGGCGGAATCGCGAACGGCGGATTGACGAAGCCTTTCCAGTTATCGCCTTCCTGCCCGCGGTTGAATTCCCACGAGTTATAGCGCGTGTGGTAGGTCGCGCCACCATCTTCGAAGTAATGCGTGTGGTCGGTGACGAGGTGCGTATACACGCTATTCGCGCTCAGCAGCTCCGGCATGGAGTCGTCGAAGGGTTCGAGCGGCCCCCAACTGCGATGCATGAAGTTGTAGCGTCCAGTATGGAATTCACGGCGGGCGGGCATACACGGCATACTGCCGATGTAGCAGTTGTCGAAGGTTACGGTGCGGCGCGCGAGGCGTTGAAAATTCGGGGCATGGACCCAATCGCCGCCGTAGGGTGGCAGCATGCGGCGATTGAGCGAATCGAACATGAGCAGAACAGCTTTCACGAGCGCTTTCCTGTTCGGTGGATGGGTCAGCAAACCGCTGAAACGCGGCAGGTTTGCCCTCAGTATAACCAGTTTTTGTGGGCAGCTGACAACACTTGCTGGGCGGCTAGTGATTGTGACCAACCTTCCACACACCATCCGGTAGCGCTTGCCGCATTTGGGCAGTCGTGCTAGCCTGATTCATAACTATTGTGCGGCTGACAACCTCATCGGACTGATAACTTCATGCGACCGAGACCTCTGTGGATTTCACTTGTCCTTCTTTTTCTTTTTTCACTGGTTAGCCTACCAACCGCAGCCCAGACCGAGACCGTCAGGTTCACCACCTACGATAGTCTGTTGAGCTTCACGCTGCCGGCCGATTGGGTGGTCGACACAGAGGCTGATGCCAGTGGCAGCGGCTTCTTCAGCGTGGCCAGCTCGGAGCGCGCGCTGCGCGTCATCCAGAACAACGGACGGCAGCAGAGCACGAACGAGCCGCTGCCCGCGGGCGAAATCGGCTTTCTGGCGCTGCGCTGGCCGTATCTCGTGGATGTGTTCGGCCTCGGGCAGCCCGGCACGCCGGCCGTGGATGTGCTGCAGACGATGTTTGGCGAACAGCTCGCGACTCTCGGTGTGGCGCTGGAGAGCACGGCCATCGGCGCATACCCGGCGGCGACGTTCTTTGCCGCCGATGAAGGCAGCGCGGGCGCGATCTATGCGCTGGATCTCGGCGTGGGCGGCACGTTGGTGCTGGCCTTTAGTGCCGCATCTGAGGCCGACTATCGGGTCTGGGAACCCACGCTGCTCGACCTGATGGCATCGGTTGACGTTGGTGGGGATGCGGTCGTGCATTATCTTCCGAGCGGGGTGTTTAGCCAGCGGTGGAGCCCCGACAGCCAGACCTATGCACTGGCGGCGCGCTATCCGCTTGGCGAGCAGCCGATATCAGTAGCGCTGTACGACCGCGCGGGCGTTCAGTTAGCCGAAGTCGCGGGGTTAGGCGTCAGTTGGAACAGCGACGGCAGTCAGGCGGCGCTGTTTGGCGATGCGCGTAGTTCCGCAGTGCCGATCATTGATACGGTGACCGGGAAAGCGCTGTTCACGCTTGGTACCGGTGCGTCGTCCGTGCGCTGGAGTCCGGATGATCGCTTCATCGTCGCGGGTGATCTGCGGCAGGCGCTGCGCATCTGGGATGCGGCGACCGGTCAGCAGTTGGCCAGCCTCGACCCCGCGCAAACGTGGGCGTTCAGTCCGGATGGCACACGCCTCGCGGCATGGGATATAGCAGGCAGCACCGTACGCGTGATTGATTTGGGCACCGCTTCCGAAATCTGGACGGCGGCGCGCGCGTCACAGTTTTTTACCACCATTCCCGAAGTGAGCTGGTCGCCGGATGGCGCGTTGCTGTTCACCGTCGCGCCGGATGGGACGCCGACGCTGCTGGACAGCGCGACCGGGGCCGTCGCCGCCAGCTTCCCGCCATCAGCGGGTATGGAATTCGTATCACCCCTGTGGCGCGCGGCGGGATTAGTGCTCATCTACCGGAATGCGGAGTGCCGCGCAGGCGATTGCCGTTCGGAAGTGGTGGCGCTGGACAAGAATGGCGTGGAACGCGCGCGCATCACGCAGTCGGACGCGGTGACGGCGGTGCTCTGGAACGCAGATGGTTCGCAAGTGGTGACGGCCACCAGCTTCGAGGCATTGACGGTCACCACGTGGGATGTGGCGACGGGGGCGGCGCTGTGGACGACCACGTTAGATGGTGCATTGTCCACGTTTATCAACCCGCGCTGGGTAGGTGACCACCTGCTGATGGAGACGCGCTCGGAGCGGACACCTCTGCTCAATGCGGCGACGGGGGATGTCATCGCCGTCAATGAGCATGGCGGGCCGATCAGAGACGTGCTGCTCAACGCCGACCAGTCACAGATGCTCGTTGTCGGCAGTTCGCTGGTGCGCGTTCGCGCAGTTGGCGACGGGGCGCTGCTCATGACGTTGCCCCATACCCTTGAGGTGATCGAGGCGGCGTGGTCGACGGATGAAACCCTCATCTTCACGACGACGGAGGGTGGGACATTCACGGTTTGGGATGCGGAAACGGGACGCATGTTGACCCGCATTGACGATCGGTCGAGTGTGGTTGCTACTAACGTGTCGCTGTTCGCGTCGGTCAGTCCAGATGGGCAGCAGGTGAGCACTTATCTGAGCGGGTCGCCGTACGTGCGCGTATGGTCAGTGGCGTCGCGCGTTGACGAAGCGCGGGCGCGCATCGCGGGGGAGACGCAAACAGTCGAAAACCTCCTTGATGCGAGCGATGCTGCCTTTGATGCCCAAGACTATGAGACGATGATCACCGTCTGCTTGAGCGCATTGGACATCGATCCGGACAACCTGATTGTCCATAACTCATTGGCGGTCGCTTACTATCTGTCGGGCGAACTAACCCGAGCCGTCGACACGCTGCGTGCTGCCATCGCGATCGATCCGACGTATATCCGCAGTTATCGCAACCTCGGGGACATGTACCGCCGCGAGAATTCCCTCCCTGCCGCCCGAAGTGCATACGAGGACGGTTTGAATGCTTCGGCCACCGACCCTGACCGTGCCTTCTTCAACAATCGTATCGGTCTCACGTATTCCAGCAGCGAGGATTACACGGATGCGGCGCAGTATTTCACGCGGGCGTTGGAGCTCGATCCGACGGTGCCGATCTATTTCCGCAACCGTGGCTACATGAACTATCGTCAGGGCGAGGCGTTCTACCCGCAGGCGATGGCTGATTTCGAGCGCTTCGTCGAACTGGCGGGCGCGGACGCCGACGCCGAAACGGTCGATTTGCTGGCGACGCTGCGCGGAGATTAGCAGTTTGGGGGCTTCTCCCCACGGAGACTAAAGCGTCGACACTTGATTTACAGGACGGATCTGTAGGAGCGACACTTGAGGGTGTTCAAAAGTATCCCTTTAAAGGCTTTGCAATCGCCAGCGGACGCGATAAATCGTGTCCCTACGAAAACAAATTTGGCTTGGCAAACGATGTTGTCTCCCCTCCCCGAATTCGGGGAGGGGCCGGGGGTGGGGTCGGAATCTGACCTTTTTCAACACTCTCTTGCCTCGCCCATAAACGGGAGGGGCGGTTGACTTGGCTTACTCCGGAATGCCTAAATCCGCCACGCCCGTGTTCGACGTGCTGAACTGCGCTCCGCTCCGCGCCAGATGCTCCATGCCTATGAAGGCACGGCGGACGCGCTCTTTGCCCGTCGAAATCGCGGCGTTTTCGAGGTGAATCCCGCTCGGGTAGATGTTGGGGGCGTTCCGCAGCCCGAACTTGAGGTAGATCGGTGCGCCGACGCGCACAATTTCCGCCAGCTCGTGATAGCGTGTGAAGCCGCCCAGACCGTCCGGCCCTTCGATGTACAGATCGATGGGGATAGAGAGCACCTGTCGTAATGCCGCCAACCGGGCCAGCGAAATATCGGACGCGACGTTGATGGTGTTCAGCCCGGCGTCTTCCAGCATTTTGATGCCAATGGGGTTGGCGACGCCCATCAGCGCCGAGCCTTTCATGATCAGGTTTTTCGGCAGCAGACCGCGTTCGCGTCCCTGATTCACCAGCCAGATCAGCCCTTCGTCGGCGGGGAGCACGCTGCGAATGCCGAGCTCACACGCCCGTTCAACATCGTTGTAGCCATACGTCAGCTGATCCATGCCGAGATGCCGCCAGCCGAAGATTTTGCCGTCCGGCGTAAGCGGAATCGCGCTGCCCTCCCACGGCGCGCGTGGACCGACGAACAGGCAGACTTCAATGCCCGCTTCCCGCCCTAAGTGGCCCATCTCGCGGATGTCGGCATCCGTCAGCAGCATGATGCCGCTGCCCTGCGACACCCGGTGGATGGTCAACCCTAACGAGCGCGCGGTGTCCAACACCGCCTGCAGAGCGGCGGGGCCTTCGACGCTGGGAATCTCGACGCGATACTGCGCGCCATCCGGGAAGCGGTGTGGCGATGTGGGCAGATCATGCCGATCTCCCTCCGGCAGCCCTAGATCGCGCAGTAGTTGTTGGACGTGTCCCACGATGTTTTGTCCTTCCAAAAGTGGAGTTTATGGCGCGTAATTATGGTCGCAGATGCCCGCGCCGCCAACCGAATTCGCCGATTCGGCACATTTCGAACCGCCACAGCCAGCGCTTCTGGTTGTATGATAGTTCCCACCTGCACAGGTTCGGCATGATTCTCACCGCAGTTCCCCGGCGTCCATACCGCGCGGGTGGTCAATGCCGCTAGAACAGGACGTATGGATACGATTGATGCACTGAAATTTGGTACGCGCGGCTCCGAGCTCGCACTGTGGCAGACGCGGCATGTGATGGCGCTGCTCCAGGCGGCTCAGCCAACGCTGCGCACGAGCTACGAGATCTTCAAGACGCACGGGGATCGCGTGTTGGATACGCCGCTGCCGCTGCTCGGCGGCAAGGGGGTGTTCACGGCGGAATTGGAAGCTGCGCTGCGCGACCGACGCATCGACTGCGCGGTCCACAGCCTGAAGGATCTGCCGACTGAACCGCCGCCCGGCCTGGTGATTGGCGCGCTGACCCCGCGCGAAAACCCGGCGGATGTACTGATCAGCCGCCGGGGCTACACGCTGGCGACGCTGCCCCACCGCGCCATGGTGGGGACGAGCAGCTACCGCCGCGGCGCGCAGCTGCTGCACGTGCGCCCTGACCTCAAACTAGTCGATATTCGCGGCAACGTCGATACCCGTGTGCGCAAAGCCCTCGCCGCAGACAGCGAGTATGACGCTATTGTGCTGGCCTACGCCGGACTGCATCGGTTGGGACATGAGGCGGTGATCACGCAGATTTTGGAACTCAACGTGATGCTGCCCGCGCCGGGACAGGGGGCAATTGCTGTGCAGACGCGGGACGACGCGGCGCTGGTGCACCTGTTAGCGCCGATTCAGCATGCCGAGACGGCGCTGGCGGTCACCGCCGAACGCGCCTTCCTGGCCGGGTTAGGCGGAGGGTGTTCGCTGCCCGTTGCGGCGTACGCGCACCGTGACGGCGCGGTGCTCCACTTACGGGGGCGTGTGTCAGCGGTCGATGGTACGCAGCAAATGGATGTCGAAGCGTCCGCCTCGGTCGAGGATGAGCCCGCCGCCGCCGTATTTGGTCGGTCACTGGCGCAGACCGCGCTGGATCAAGGGCTGCGGGCATTGTTGGAGCGGCGACCATGAGCGACGGGCTAAAGGGCAAACGGATTGTCAATACGCGGGCCTCGGTGCAAGCGAGGGGGCTGGATGATCTGCTGCGTGCCCACTGCGCGATCCCGATCAGCTACCCGTGTCTGCGGATTGTGCCCCCGGACGATCTAGCACCGCTTGATTTGGCACTCCGCGAACTCACCGCCGGACAATTCGATTGGCTCGTGCTGACGAGTGCGAACACGGTACAAGCCTTGCGCGTACGACTGGATGTACTTGGCTTAAGCCTGGCTGCGGAGTCGTGGCGCACGGCGGCGATTGGCCCCGCGACCGCCGCTGCCGTCCATGAATTGCTGGGGATCAGCGGAGTTACTGTGCCGGGTGAGTATCTCACCGAAGCCTTAGCTGATCACCTGCCGCTGAAACCGGGCGCGCGGGTGTTCCTGCCCGCCTCGACCTTAGCTGAGCCGCTGCTCGCCGAACGGTTGACCGCCCGCGGCGCGACCGTCTGCGTGGTCGACGCCTATCAAACCGTGTGCGGCGATGGTGACGGTGATCTGGCGGAGTCGCTGAAGCAGCGGCGCATCGATGCACTCACTTTCACCAGTTCCTCGGCGGTCAGGTGTTTCGTCGAGCGTCTCAACGCTGAGGGCGCGAGCATCGAGTCGGCGCGCGAGCTGTGCGCCGCGTGTATAGGCCCGCGAACAGCCGCCACAGCGCGGGCGGCGGGCTTTCGGCAGGTCATTGTCCCGGACGAGCACACCCTCACGGGGCTGCTGCAGGCCCTTACCGACTATTTCAGTCCAGCCAGACAACAGGAAACACGATTCGATGGAACTTGAACACAAGTCATCGCCGTCCGCCGGAGCAGTCCGTCCGCGGCGCTTACGGCGCACTGCCGCGCTGCGCCGCATGGTGCAGGAAACACGTTTGTCCCCGGACGACTTCATCTACCCGCTGTTCATCCGGCATGGGCACGACCTACAGCTGCCGATCCGGTCGATGCCGGGGCAGTCGCAGTGGTCGGTGGACCGAGTGACGGAGGAAGCGCGCAGCGCCTATCGTTTGGGCATTCCCGCCGTGCTTCTGTTTGGCATCCCCGAAAGTAAAGATGCCTGCGGGAGCGACAATTACGACCCGAACGGCATCATCCCGACCGCGATTCGCGCGATCAAAGACGCGGTGCCAGAGATGATCGTCATCTCGGATATGTGCTTCTGCGAGTACACGGATCACGGCCACTGCGGCATCATCAATCAACCGGGTGAGGCGCACTATAACCCGCGTCTGCCGGAAGGTTATCTGCTTAACGACCCGACGCTGGAACTGCTGGCGCGGGCGTCGGTGGTGCACGCCGAAGCGGGCGCGGACATGATCGCGCCATCGGGGATGCTCGACGGGATGGTGCGGGCGATCCGCACCGGATTGGATGCCCACGGCCTCGATCATGTGCTTGTGCTGAGCTACGCGGCCAAGTACGCCAGCGGCTTCTACGGGCCGTTCCGCGAAGCGGCGGAAAGCCCGCCGCAGTTCGGCGACCGCAGTCAGTATCAGATGAGCCCCGCCAACCAGCGCGAAGCCCTCAAAGAGGTGGCGCTGGACGTGACCGAAGGCTCGGACATGATCATGGTCAAGCCCGCGCTGCCGTATCTGGATGTCGTGAGTGCGGTGCGCCAGGCGCACAACCTGCCCGTCGCCGCGTATCAGGTGAGCGGCGAATACGCCATGCTGCACGCGGCCGCCGCCAACGGGTGGCTCGATCTGCGGCGCTGTGCTCTCGAAACGCTGACCAGCATCAAGCGGGCGGGCGCAGATCTCATCGTGACGTACTTCGCGAAAGAGGCCGCGCAGTGGCTCGCCGAATAGATCGCTATGCCTCGTAGGTGATGCGTCCGTCGCAGATCGTCAGCACAGGGCGCACCTTTGTGATCTCTTGCGGTGGCGTGGCGAACAGATCCGCTGAGAACAGCACGAGATCGGCGAGCATGCCGAGTTTCACCTGTCCGCGCACCTGCTCCTGAAATTCGGCGTACGCGCCTTCGCGGGTGTACGAAATGAGCGTATCTGCCAGTGACTGTCGGTGATCGAATGCGCCCGGCCCCCAAGCGCGACGGTTGAGCGCGGCGTGCATGCCGATCATCGGATCGGGTGTGACCACCGGCCAGTCGCTGCCAAAGGCGAGATGCGCCCCCGCGCCGCGCACATTCTGCCACGCGAAGCTGCGATCCCAACGTGCCGCGCCGACACGGCTGGGGAACAGCTCGTGTGTCTGCGGGTAGGTGATCGGGCTGTGGTAAGGCTGCATCGAGGCGACCACGCCGAGGCGAGCGAAGCGCGGCAGATCGTCGGGATGCACGCATTCGATATGCTCGATGCGGTGGCGGCTGTCACGTATACCGTTCGTTTGAGCCGCGAGTTCATAGCCGTCGAGCGTGCGGCGCACTGCTGCATCGCCGATGGCATGCACCGTGATTTGCAGCCCGCGCGCATCGCATTCCTGCGCAAGCCAGTTGAAATGATCGGCGCTGTAGAGCGCGTCGCCGGCCCAACCGGGACGATCCGCGTAATCGTCGAGCATGAGCGCCGTCCATGACTCCATCACACCATCCATGAACAGCTTGACGCGCCCCGACCGCACTTTTTCGCTCTGGAAGCGCCGCGTCATCTCGACGGCTTCCTGCAAATCCTCGACCGTCGTCGTCGGGAAGATGCTGTAGGGGATGTTAACGCGCACACTCAGGTCGCCGCTGTCTTCCATCGCCGCGTAGAATAATCCCTGTTCCAGATCGCCATCCATGTTGTGCACACTGGTGATGCCGAGGCTGGCGCTCAGTTTCAGCCCTTCGAGCAGCCATCTGCGTTCGCGTACGGCGTTCAGTTTGACTGCGCCTGCCGTTCCGTTGATCAAGCCTTTGACCGTGCGTCCCCAGGCCTCAAAATGGCGCAGCACAACCGCATACGCCGCGGGTTCGACCAGTTCACCCGTGGCGAGACCGTCATCCCCCATGAGAATCTCGCTGTTCGGCCCGGTGACCGCACCGTGCAGCACGCCCGCGATCTCTAGGGCGCGGGTGTTGCCCCATGCCGTGTGGTGGTCATAGCCCATGATAAGCAGCGGACGATCCGGCAGCATGGCGTCGAGCGTGTGGCGGGTCAGGCGTTCGCCGGGGGGCAGGATTTCGTAGCGGAACTGCACGCAGTTGACCGATTCTTCGTCTGGGTGGGCGGCGGCATAAGCACACACGAGTTCGCTGACATCGGCCAGCGACTGCGCGTCCCATAACTGCACATGTCCCAGCTCCATCGAGCCGAAGAACAGATGATAGTGACTGTCGACGATGCCCGGCGTCAGCGATGCCTGCCCACCGTCGATCACACGGGTGGTCGCCGTGCGCCAGTGCTCCGCTTCGGCGTTCGTGCCGATGAAAGCGATCCGGTTGCCCTGCAGACCGACCGCTTCCGCCCAAGGTCGCGTTGGGTCGGCGGTGAAGATGCGCGCGTTACGAATCAGCAGTGTATCGCTGGCCATGAATCGTGACTCCTTACGTTTTCGGTCAGCGGGTGAGTATACAGCGGAGTCGTTTGAGCTAGTAGGTTCTGACCTTACCCCCGAAAAGAGGAGAGGGGAACCAACGAGGGTATCTTGAAAGCGCACAAACACCCCGAAGAGGTATTTGTAGGGACAAGGCATGAAGTCATTTCAGAATCGGCATTTTGTCTAACCTCACCCCTAAATCTCCTCTCCCAAGGGCGAGGGGACTTAAGAACTCCGCACACCTCCCCTCTCCTTTAGGAGAGGGGTCGGGGGTGAGGTTGGATAGTTTCACCAATTATGAAATAGCCTCATGCCTCGTCCCTACGATGAAACGTCTTAGGAGACTGGTACTTACCCCTTAAATCCGCTGAGGGTGAAGCCACGGACGACCCAGCGCTGCAGGAACAGGTAGACGACGAGAATCGGCATGACGATCAGGATCGACGCGGCCATCTGCAAGCCGAGGTCGCTGGTGTGGCGGTCGTTGTACCACGTCAAAATGATGGGCAGCGTGCGCACATCGACATCCTGTAAGACAATCAACGGCCACAGGTACGCGTTCCAGTTGGAGATGAACACCAGAATCCCGAACGTCGCCAGCGCGGGCAGCACCTGCGGGATGACGATGCGTGCGTAGATCGTCCATTCGGATGCGCCATCGACCCGCGCCGCATCGAGGAGTTCGTCGGGGATGCTCTGCATGAACTGGCGCATGAGGAAGATGCCGAAGGCGTTGAACCAGCTCAGAGCGACCAGACCGAGCAGGTTATTGGTCAGGTTGAATTGGAGCAGAATCAGGTACGACGGGATCATCGTGAGCTGAAACGGGATCATCAGCGTGGCGAGGATGTAGGCGAACAGCACGCGCTTGAAGCGAAATTCGAACTTGGCGAACACGTAGCCGAACAGCGAACTGGTGAACGTGTGGATTACCACGTTGCTGAGCGCGACGAACAGGCTGTTCGCGTAAAACCGCGCCAGCGGCAGCGACGGGTCGCTGAAGATCGTCTGGTAGTTACTGAACGTGAACTCACGCGGCAAAAACGTACGCTGTGCCGGGTCGATGATCTCGGCGTGGGTCTTGAACGAGGCGAGAATCGTCCAGACGAATGGTGTCACAGTGAGGATGCAGCCAATGATCAGCACGGCGTAGATCAGCGTGCGCCCGCCGAAGCGGTTGATCGCCTGCGACAGTCGATTGGGCGGTTGAACCTCGGAGGTAAAGAGCGCAGGCATCGGCTAGTACTCCCAGTTTGAACGCAGCACGCGGGTCTGCACGACGGTCAGCAGCGCGACGATCACGAACATGGCGACCGACATCGCCGCCGCCCAGCCCATCTTTTCGAAGCGGAACGCGCTCTCGTAGATGTCCAGGACGAGCACGCGCGTCTGTCCGATGCGCCCCGGCCCGCCCTGCGTCATCACCTGAATGAGATCGAAGACCTGAAACGACGAGATCACGGTCAGCACGGAGGTGACGAGAATCGTTGGGCGCAGCAGCGGCAGCGTGATCGACCAGAAGACCTGCAGCGGCGACGCGCCATCGACGCGCGCGGCTTCTTTCAGCGTGTCGGGAATGCTTTGCAAGGCGGCGATGAAGATCACCAGGTTGTAGCCGAAATCCTGCCATAAGTAGGCGATCACCACGGCGAACAGCGCCGCTGGAACCCCCAGCACATTGGCGCGCGGGTCTTGCAGCCAGCCGATGGGCGTCACGCCGAAATTCGACAACACGTCATTGAGCAGGCCGTACTGCTGGTTGTAGATGTAGCCCCACATCACGGCCACGCCGACCGACGAGGTCACGACGGGGAGGAAGTAGATCGTGCGGAAAATCGTCTTGAAGACGCGATGCACCGACTCGATCATGGTGGCGAGCGGGATGGTGATGAACAGGTTGAGCGGCACGACCAGCAGCGTGAACGCCAGCGTGTTCTGCAGGCTGTTCTGGAAGATCAAGCCGTCGCGACCTTCGCCTGTGATCATCGTCTGGAAGTATTGGAGCCCAACAAACGGATTCTCACCGCCCAAGCCGAGGATCGGTCCGCCGACGCGGCGCGGGCTGTAGTCGAAAAAGGCGAGCAAAATCGCCCACGCCAAGGGCAGTACGCTCAACAGCAGCAGGTAGAAGGTCAGCGGCGTGATCGTCCCGGCGACGAAGCCATAATGCCGCAGCATGGTTTGCTGCGCGGGTTTGATTGAGAGCCAGAAGGGGACGAGCAGCACCAGCCCGCCCAACATGCTGAGCCACGTGGCGGCGTCCGGCAGCAGGGGCACGAGCAGCGCCAGAATCAGCCGCCCGAAGATATGCCCGGAGGCGGTGCCGAGCACCAGCCCGAGCAGCGCGCCGCGCCACGGCGAGCGGTGCCGGTGGTCGAAGATCAGTGGGGTGATGGCACTGCCGAGTACCGCCCAGATCACTAACCAATACAGCGTAAATGCTTGGAGATCGATCGAATCCATGTGCGCGTCTTCCGAGGTCTGCGGATGAAATGGTGAGCGCCGCGTCAATTCGGCGCAGCGCTCACGGACATGGACGGTCTATTGGAAAGTCGCGTTAGCGTCTTCCTCGATGAGGATCAGCGCCTCGTCGACGGACATGACGCCTTGCAGCGTATCCAGAATATACGGATAGATGATGTCGTAGAAGACGAGATCGCGGTCGGGCATGTCGCCAATATAGCGGCCCGAGGCCAGCAGCGGGAAGACCGAGTCGAGCCACGGCGCTTCGGCCAGAATGGCGCCGCGCGTGGTTTCATCTTCGACCAGCGACCGCAGCGCGGGGATGGTGTGCGAGTGCAGGTTCCAGCCGAGCGCGTTGTCGGCGTTGGCGGTCGCAAAGGCGACGAAATCCCACGCAGTTTCCGCGGCGGGGCTGTTCGCGGAGACCGCCAGACCCCAACCGGAGTCGGCGGCGAACGCCGGGTCGCCGTTGAAGCTGGGCAGCGCGACATAGCCGAATTCGCCGAAATCTGGGAAGTCTTCGCGCAGGTACACGGCCCACGGGCCGATCAGCGTGATGGCTGCCTGAGTGGTGAAGAAGGCGTTGCCGCCCCAGTTGGCCGTATCGTTGAACAGCACCGGGTCGACGATCCCTTCTTCGACCATGCGCACCATCTGGTTGAGCGTGGCGCGCGCGGCGTCGGTGTCAAACGTGAAGGCGCTGCGATCTTCATTCCAGTAGTCGCCGCCATTCTGCAGAATCCCCGCAAGGAAGCTGAAGGTGATCGCGTCGGCGTTGGTGAAGTGATACCCGGCCACGCTCATCAGACCATTGTCGCCGGTTTGCGCCAAGGCCTTGGCATCGCTGATAAAAGCTTCCCAGTCTGTCCACGCGGGTGGGTAGGTCAGACCAGCGGCTTCGAACAGCGCCGGGTTGACCAGCACCGCGCCGTATTCCATGTTGAATTCCTGCGGCAGCCCGTACACATTGTCGGCGCAGGTGTAGCCGTCCAATGCAGCATCATAGAAGACGCTGGTATCGACCAGACCGGCGGGCATCGGGGCGAGGCGGTCGGAATAGCTGCACACCCACGAACCGAAGAGTTCGAGGATATCGGCCTCATTGCCAGCGGGCAGGGCCGTTTGCAGCGTCTGGATGTAGAGCTCGTATTCGAAGGTTTCCAGCTCAATGCTGACGTTGGGGTGGGCCGCTTCATAGGCGTCGATGATGGTTTGCAGGCCCTCGTTGAACGCGCTTTCCTGATGCGCCCACAACCGCAGCGTGACGGTGTCCTGCGCGGAGACGGCGCTCACCGCAATGAGCAGCAAGATCATGACCAACAATAGTTTCTTCATGACTGCAATCCTTTCACAACAAGACTAATGGCAAAAAACCAGACGATGACCTCGTGCGGCCTCAACCAAGAGCGGAGAGCTGCACGACTTGATCCAGATTACGCGGACGATCCGGGTCGAGACCCTTCAGCGTGGCACGGTGATAGGCGAGGCTTTGCAGAATCGGGAGCGCGAAGACCAGCGAACTCGCCTCCGGCAGGCGGTAGTCAGACTCGGCCTGCGTGCCGATAGTGAACGTCGTCGCGCCCAATGCTTTCATCTCGTCCAGCACGGCGCGTTCAGCGCTGGCGGCATTTTCGCTCAGCAGGCCGACGACGACCGTTTCCGCGTCCACCATCGACTTCGGCCCGTGCCGGAATTCCAGTGTATGGAAGGCTTCGGCGTGGGTGAGCGACATTTCTTTCATTTTGAGCATGGCTTCGCAGGCGAGGCCGTAGCGCGCGCCGCTGCCGAGGTAAAAGTACCGCTGGAAGCGCTTGGGATCGGCGAAGGGGTGAGCGATGAGCAGCGCGTTTTCGACCCACGCCTGACCCGCTCCGGTGAGCAGGCTGGCGCGGAGCGCGCCCTCACCGAGCAGAACAGCCAACTGCTCCGCCATGACGAGCATCGCCGAGAACGAACGGGTCTGCGCGACGCTTTCTTCTTGCCCCTGCTCGGCGAACAGGTTGAGCGCCGCGGGTTGATTGAGCGGACGGTCGCCATAGCACGAGATGACGGCTACGTCGCCGCGCTGCTGATCGACAAACTGCTGCGCCGCTTGGATGGTCTCACTGGTCAGCGCCGAGCGGGAGATGGCGACGAGCAGCGTGCGCCCGCGGCGCAGGTAGATGCTTTCCGGGTTAAACAGGAGTTCGGCAGCGGGCACAGCGCGCGCCGCGACGCCCGTGTGCGTTTGCAGCAGGTTGGCCGCGATCATCGATAGGTAATGGGTCGAACCGCAGCCCGTCACGACGATGGAGTCATACGCCCCGGCCTGCCACAACCGCTGCACGTCCGCTTGCTTGGCGCTGACAGCGTGCAGCGCGTCCTGCCAGGCGGCAACTTGCGTGAGGATCTCTTGGTAGGTGGCCGATGCTTGCATATGACATTCCTTGCGTGTTTATGCTCGTTTGTGTGCAGTATACTGAGGTTTTGATTGACGTGCAAGCACTTGGTGACTAAAATGAGCATAACTGTGCGTTGAAAACTGCAAAGGTTGGCTCACGATGACGAAAGTCACGTTTATTGGCGCGGGCAGCGCCGTTTTCGCCTTTGAAATCATCACCGATTTGCTCCTGACTCCGGCGCTGGAGGAGGGCGTGTTCGGATTGGTCGATATTGACGCGGAACGCCTCGAACTGGCGCACCGCATCGCCGAAAAAGTCATCGCCCTGACCGGGCGCAAGTGGCGGGTGGAAGCTTCGACTGACCGGACCAAGATCCTCCCCGGCACGAACTACCTCCTCAATACGATCGAGGTGGCGGGTTTGCCGAATGTGCGCCACGACTTTGATATCCCGATGAAGTATGGCGTGAATCAGTGTATCGGCGACACGATTGGGCCGGGCGGCATCTTCAAGGCGCTGCGCACGCTCCCCGCGTGGATTGACATTCTGCACGATACCGAACGTCTCGCGCCGGACGCACTGGTCATGAACTACACCAACCCCATGTCGCTCACCTGTTTGACTGGAGTGCGTGCATCGACGCTGCCAATTGTCGGGCTGTGCCACTCTATCCCCAACACGGCGGAACAGTTGGCGGGCTACCTCGGCGTGCCGTTCAATGAACTCAAGTTCCGCGCGGCGGGCGTCAATCATCTCTCGTGGATTGTCGAACTGACGCGGAATGGCGAAGACATGTACCCGCTCTTGCGCGAAAAGATGCAGGACCCGGCCATCTACGAGCAGGATCCCGTTCGCTTTGAGATGATGCTGCACCTGGGCGCGTTCGTGACCGAAAGCAGCGGCCACACCTCCGAATACACGCCGTATTTCCGCAAGCGTCCCGATCTGATCGCGAAGTACATGCGTGCGGAGTACCTCGGCGAGACGGGCTTCTATGCGGCGAACTGGCCGACGTGGCGCAAAGAATCGGACGAGTGGATCACGCGGATGCTGGCAGGTCAAGAGGAAGTGCCGCTCGAACGTGGGCCGGAATACGCCTCGTATATTGTCGAAGCGATGGAGACGGATGTTCCGGCGGCGATCTACGCGAATGTGCCAAATACCGGCTTGGTCACTAATTTGCCACAGGATGGCATTGTGGAAGTGCGCTGTCTGGTCAACCGCGATGGCGTCCAGCCCACGCACTTCGGGAAACTGCCCACGCAGTTGGCCGCGCTCGATGCCATGCACATGGCCGTCCATGATCTGGTCGCGACCTCGGTGCTGGAAGGCGACCGCGACGCGGCCTGTCACGCGCTCATGCTCGACCCGCTGACTGCGGCGGTGTGCTCGCCCGCGGAAATCCGTCAGATGTTTGAGGAAATGGCGCAGGCGGAAGCGCCGTACTTGCCCGACTGGATGCGCGTCTAATGTGGCGCGGTGTGAAAAGACTCCTTGCGGTTGGTGTGTCGCTGATGCTCAGCACGGCGGCGCTGGCGCAAGCTGTGACGCCCGAAGCGCCGATCATCTGGCAGCCGGAGCCGGGTGTCACCTGGCAGTGGCAACTGACCGGGGAGATCGACACGTCCTATGACGTCGCGATGTACGATATCGATTTGTTCGACGCGCCGCAAGCGGTCATTGATGAACTGCACGCCGCCGGACGCATCGTGATCTGCTACTTCAGCGCGGGGAGTCATGAAGATTGGCGTCCCGACAGCGGCGATTTTCCCGCGGCGGTGCTGGGCGAACCGCTCGACGACTGGCCGGGCGAACGTTGGCTCGACATCCGCCAGTTGGACGCCCTGCAGCCGATCATGGCGGCGCGGCTGGACTTAGCGGTCGCCAAAGGCTGCGACGGTGTCGAACCGGATAACGTCGATGGCTATACGCAGGCGAGCGGCTTTCGCAGCACCTATGCCGATCAATTGGCGTACAACCGGTGGCTGGCGGAGGCGGCGCATGAGCGCGGCTTGTCGATTGGGCTGAAGAATGACCTGAACCAGATTGCCGATCTGGTCGACGCGTTCGATTGGGCGCTCAACGAACAGTGCTTCCAATACGGGGAATGCGAGCTGCTGCTGCCCTTCATCGACGCTGGGAAAGCTGTGTTCGGCGTGGAATACCGTGAGGAAGGGCTGGATCCGGCGGACTACTGCCCGGCGGCGCTGCGTTATGGCTTTTCGTGGCTGACCAAGATGTATGATCTCGGCGCGGAGCCGCCGCAAGCCTGTGAGAGTGACTAGCGTATGAAATTTGGTTTGCAGATCCCCAATCTCGGGCCGTTCGCCGATGTGCATGTGTTGATCAAGCTGGCGCGGGAGGCGGAGGCCGCCGGTTGGGATGGCTTTTTCCTGTGGGATCACGTGGCTATTCCTGACCGGATGGCGGATGCGACGACGGTCATGGCGGCATTGGCGGCGGTGACCACGCGCCTGCGCTTAGGCGTGCTTGTGACCGCGCCCTCCCGCCGCCGCCCGTGGAAGCTGGCGCGCGAATGGACGACGCTCGATCACTTGTCGAACGGGCGCGCGGTGCTCGGCGTTGGCCTCGGTGCATCAGACTATGACTTTGAACGCTGTGGCGAAGACGCCGAACCGAAAGTCCGCGCCGCGCGTATGGATGAGGCGCTCACCATCATCGATGCGCTGTGGAGCGGGCGGGAAGTGACGTATCATGGCCAGCACTTTCAGGTGGATGGCTTACGATTTCAGCCGACACCCATTCAGCAGCCGCGCATTCCGATCTGGGTGGCGGGCTTTTACCCGAATCCCGCGCCACTGCGCCGCGCCGCCCGTTGGGATGGCATGTTTGCGATTCGCCCGAACGATCCCATTCAGCCCGACGACTGGCGGCAGATTCTGACGACAATTGCCGAGCTGCGGTCGGACATGGCACACTATGACGCGATCCACAGCGATATTACGCAGGGGGAAGCTGACCGTGAGCGGGTGATAGCCTATGCCCGTGCTGGCGTCACGTGGTGGCTGGAAGACATCAGCCCGGTGCGTGTGGGCTGGCCGTTGGGCACAGACTGGCCGGAACCCTGGGACGTGGACGCGATCACCGCCCGCATTGCCCGCGGGCCAATTACAGGGGTGGAATGATGCAAAACACCGATTTGATGACACTGGAACGGCAGGAGCGGATCGTTGAACTGGTCAACGCTCGTGGCAGCCTGACCGTCCCCGATTTGAGCGAGACGTTCGCCGTCAGCGAGGCGACCATTCGCCGCGATCTGATCGCGCTGGCGGAACGCCGCCTGATTCAGCGCGTGCATGGCGGGGCCATGCGTCTCAGCAAGGTCGCAACCAGCGAGTCGCCGATTATCCAGCGGCAGACGGAGCAGGTGGAGGCGAAAGCGCGCATCGGCAAGGCAACCGCCGAACTGGTGCACAATGGCGAAACGCTGCTGCTGCTCGGCGGCAGCACGGGCTTAGCGGTTGCGCGCGAACTGGCGCAGCATCAGGATTTGACGATTGTGACGGATTCGCTGCTGGTGGCGAACGAACTCTTGGGGCAGCGCAACCACCGCATGATCCTGATTGGCGGCAGCATCGATCCCGACGAACAGGCCGTGCGCGGCACGCTCTCCCGGCTCATCTTGCAGCAAATCCACGTTGACAAGGTGATTATCGGCGCAAAAGCGATTTCCGTCAGCCGCGGGATTAGCGCGGAGACGCCGGAAGAGGCTGAACTCTTCCGCGGGTGCATGGCGTGCGCGGATCAAATCATCGTCGTGAGCGACAGCAGCAAGTTCCACAAAGCTGCGCTGGCCAAAGTGATCGGCTTGCAGGACGTGCACATCCTCGTGACCGATGACGGGCTGGAGCCTGAGCAGCAGGCGAGCCTGCACGACCTCGGCATCCACCTGATCATCGTCTGAGGAATTGAAGTGCCCCGAATTCAGGGAGGGGGCGCCAGCAGACTCGTCATTTCCGCCGCTTCGCCGTTGGTGAATGGGTGTAACCCCTACGCAGCCTCGCTATCCCCGTGTAAAATGAACGTGTAATCATGGATTTCACAATGAGAGGCCGTGTGTGCAGGCGACCGTGATCGAGGCGCTCAGCCGAGTAGTCTATTTCAGCGCGTTTGACGAGCCGCGGCGGGCGCAGCTCGCCGAGCGGATGATCCGCCAGCACTACCTCCCCGGCGAAACGCTGTTCCTCGAAGGCGATCCCACGCTGGGCATGTGGATCATCGAGCATGGGCGTATCAAGATCTTCAAACTCAACCCTAACGGCGAAGAACATGTGCTGCGCTTGCTCGGTGACGGCGATACGTTCAACGAGATCGGCGCGCTGGATGGCGGCGCGAATCCCGCCAACGCCGGGGCGCTCAGCGAAACAACGATGTGGGTACTGCCCTCCGCCGTGCTGCAAAACCTGATCGCCACCGATGGCGCGTTTGCGCTCAAAGTGGTGCAGGTGTTGAGCGGCAAGGTGCGCGGTCTGGTCAATCAGATCGAAAACCTCACGTTGTATTCAGTGATGACGCGCCTTGCGCGGTTTCTCCTTCAGCAGGCCGCCGACCCGTCGCTGAGCGGCCCCGGCGTCACCCGTGCGACCATCGCCGCGCATCTGGCGACAACCCCACAGACAGTCAGCACCACGCTCCGCGATCTGGAAGCGGCGGGCGCAATCCGCTTCGACCGCCACATGATCGAGATCACCGACGAGCGCATCCTCCGTTCCATCGCCATGCTGTAAGCCGCGTTTTTCTCATCTTGACTTCAGCTAGCTGAATTACAGCGATCCACGTCAGCTTTATTCTGAGTATATCTTGGTTTAAAGCATGGGGAGCTTGTCATGCAGCAAATTGATGTGCGCACGATTGCGCCGCGCCAGCGTCATCCACTCATTTTCTCGACCTTTGATAGTTTGGCGGTGGGCGAGTCGTTCGAACTGGTCAACGATCACGCGCCCACGCCGCTGTACTACCAGTTTCTCCACGAACGTGCCAATCAGTTTGATTGGGCGTATCTCGAAGAAGGCCCGGAGACGTGGCGCGTGCAGATCACCCGTACAGCGGGTGCCACGAGCGCGTAATCCCCATGACTATCGATGTGTGGATGCCCCAAATTGACGCGCGGTTGTGCAATGGCTGTGGTGCGTGCATCACGGCTTGCCCGACCAAGGCGTTGGGGTGGCTGGACCAAAAAGCCGCGTTAATCAACCCGGATAAGTGCATCTACTGTGCGACCTGTGAGTCGCTGTGCCCGACCAACGCGATCGAACTGCCGTATCTCGTTGTCAACGCGACGCAAATTACCTCTCAAGGAGACCATGATGAATAGACCGATTCAGCCGACCTTTGGCGCGCTGATTTTGATTGTGTGTGCTGTGCTGTGCGTGTCGATTCTGCCAGTGAGCATTCAGATTGTGCCGCGCTCGGTTGAAGCGCAGACCACCCCCGCGGCGAGTTCCGCGCAGACCGAAGACCTGCACACGGTCAGTGAGACCACTCAGGTGGTCGAATACACCCTGCGCACGGTCATCGGGCAGACTCCGCCGATGGCGTTCCAGGGCGTAGGCGGCAGCATCGACGGGCAGATCAACCCGACGCTGACCGCGAACGTCGGCGATACCGTGCGGCTCACCGTCATCAACGGCGATCCCGTGCTGCACGACTGGACGCTCGAAATCCTGAATGTGACCACCGGTCAACTGCTGGAAGACGAGCAGACGGTTACGCTTGAATTCACGCCGACCGAACCGGGTGAATTCACGTATCTGTGCAGCGTACCCGGTCATCGTGATATCGGTATGCATGGTATTTTGCAGGTGACTGGGACCGCCGCCGCGAGCGAACAAGCTGCTGAGGCCGTTCCGGCGCTCGCGCAAGCCGAGCCGACCGTCCAGCCTGCCGCCGCCGATGCGGTGTCGATTGTGCGTGACCCGGCAGATGTGCCGCCTCCGGTCGGCGACCGTGACCCGATGACGCTGCGCGCCGAGTTGACCACGCAGGAAGTGACGGGCGTCCTCGCCGATGGCACGAGCTTCAACTACTTCACGTTTGACGGCAAAGTCCCCGGCCCCATGCTGCGCGTGCGCGTCGGCGATACGGTTGATTTCTTTCTGCACAACGCGACCGATAGCCTGTTCCCGCACTCCATCGATTTGCATGCGGTGACAGGCCCCGGTGGCGGCGCGGTCTACACGCAGACGCTGCCCGGCGGCGAAACGTCGTTCACCTTCCAGGCGCTGAACGTCGGCATCTACGTCTATCACTGCGCGACGGCCAGCATTCCGCACCATATCAGCTCCGGCATGTACGGCCTGATTCTGGTCGAGCCGCCCGGCGGTCTGCCCCCCGTGGATCGCGAATTCTATGTGATGCAGGGCGACATCTACACCGATCAGCCGTTCGGCACGGCGGGACACATGAACTTCGATATGAACGCCATGAGCCACGAAGACGCGACGTATCTGGTCTTCAATGGCGCGGTCGGTGGGCTGACGAGCGATGAACACGCACTGCGCGCCAATGTCGGCGAGACGGTGCGCATTTACTTCGGCGTGGGCGGCCCCAACTATACGTCCTCCTTCCATGTGATCGGCGAGATTTTCGACCGCGTCTACACGGAAGGTTCGCTCACCAGCCCGCCTGCTCTCGATGTGCAGACGACGATGGTGCCTTCCGGTGGGGCAGCGGTGGTCGAATTCACGGTTGATGTGCCGGGACGTTACATCCTCGTGGATCACTCGCTGAGCCGCTTGGAACGCGGTTTGGCCGGGTATCTGTATGTCGAAGGTGACGAGCAGCCCGCCATCTATCACGGTGAAGGCGCGGCGAACATGGCCGGGCACTAAGTGGTAGCGTGATCAGTACGAGAGGGTGAAAAGTCCCTCGACGCAGCAAAAGCGTAATTGGTCGTAGGCGCAAGGGATACCGGTCGCTTAAAGTCGGGTGAAGTTGGTTTAGAAGCAGCGGACGCAATGAATTACGTCCCTACCCAAGCACAATTTTCTCGTAGGGACGCGATTTATCGCGTCCGCAAAGTCCCAAAACCGATCTACAACCCGCATGTTACGCACTTTCCAGCATGCCTAACACTGTATCACCCATAACGCACCCCTGCCTTGCTGCCCGATTCTGTATCCGCTTAGTCAAAGGAAACGTTTGTGCCGCAGCTTGTGCGCTGGACGATCAAAACTGCGCTGATCTATTTTGTGGTGGCGCTTGCATTGGCGACGCTCACCGCGTTGCAGCCTGTGCTGGGACTCGATCCGCGGCTGCAAGCGCTGCGCCCCGTGTACCTGCACTATCTCATGGTCGGTTGGGTGACCCAGTTGATCATGGGCATCGCCTATTGGATGTTCCCGAAGTACAGCAAGGAACGTCCGCGGCGCAGCGAAACGGTCGCGTGGGGGGTGTACACCGCGCTCAATGCCGGGCTGATCCTGCGCGGCTTCGGCGAACCGCTGGTCGCGTGGCAGCCGGAACGCGGGCTCGGGTGGCTGCTAGCGCTGTCGGCGGTATGTCAGCTGGCGGCGGCGTGGGGGTTCATCTTCAACACGTGGAGCCGGGTGAAGGAGCGCTGACATGCCGCGCTTGAGCGTATGGATGATCCGCGCAGCGCTGCTCGACTTCGGCCTCGGCGTGACGCTGGGCGCGCTCCTGCTGTGGAACAAGGGCTTGCCGTTCGCGGGGGCGATCTGGCGGCTGCTGCCCATGCACCTCGAACTGGTGCTGTTCGGGTGGATTTTGCAGTTGGCGCTCGGCGTAGCCTTCTGGATTCTGCCGCGATTTACCGGGCAAGCGCGCTTTGGCAGCGTGCGCTGGGCGTGGATCGGCTTTGGCTTGCTGCAAGCGGGGATTGTGGCCGTCGCGCTCGGATCACTGGGCAGTGACACGTTGATCGCGCTTGGTCGCCTGTTTGAAGTCGGCGGCTCGGCGGCGTTTGCCGCATTGTTGTATCCGCGCATTAAGCCCTTTGGCAGCGCTTAATTGGTAGTCATCAAGGAGAATTGCACATGTCGTTGACATACCGTTGGTTTGAGAACTTAACAGCCGTGGTCGGTGAGATTGCGCCAGACAGCATCACCAGCCGCACGATCTATCAGGATGAGGCGCTCAAAGTGATCGTGTTTGGCTTCGCCGCCGGACAATGCCTCTCCGAGCACACGGCGTCCATGCCCGCGACCATTCAGATTTTGTCGGGCGAGGGCACGGTGAGCATGGGTGGGGAAACGCATGAGGTCAAGGCGGGCGCGTGGTTTCACATGGACGCGCAGCTCCCGCACAGCGTGAACGCGGCGACCCCGCTGACCATGCTGCTGATTATGGTCAAAGCGCAGCGGCAGGCGAGCACCTGATGACGGCGGTTCTTTTTCGGATGCGCCCCCTGATCACGCGACTACTGATGTTCACGCTCGGCGCGGGGGTTCTGCTCGGCCTGTGGGCGGCGCTTCAGCGCTTGGGCTGGTCGATGCCGACGATCAGCGCGCCGCTGGTGGGCAGTCACGGGTCGCTGATGATCGCCGTGCTGGGGGCGCTCGTCTCGCTCGAACGGGCGACGGCGCTCACCGCCTTGGATCGGCGGCACGGTTGGGCATATCTCGCGCCTGCGGCTACGGCGTTCGGCGCAGTCATGCTGATCATCACCGGGGCGACTCCGTTCGCGCTCGGCCTGGTCACGCTGGGCAGCGGTGGCATGGCGCTGATTTTCGTCGTGATCCTGCGGCGGCATCTGGCGCTCTACACGCTGACGATGGCCTTAGCGGCGGCCTGCTGGTTGGTCGGCAACGGGCTGTGGTTCAGCGGACAGCCTGTGTATGCAGTCGTGCATCTGTGGATCGGCTTTCTCGTGCTGACCATCGTCGGCGAACGGCTGGAACTCTCGCGGGTGCGCCGCCTCACGCGCCGCAGTCAGCAGTTGTTCGCCGGGGCGGTGCTGCTGTTCCTGATCGGTCTGGTGATCAGTGTCTTCACACTGGATTTGGGCGCGCGGGTGACCGGACTCGGCGAAGTGGCGCTAGCGCTGTGGCTGCTGCGCTATGACATCGCCCGGCGCACGGTGCACGGCACGGGTGTGACGCGCTACATCGCCGCGTGCTTGCTCGTTGGCTATGGCTGGCTCGCCGTTGGCGGGGTGCTGGGCATGGCCTTTGGCGCGACCTATGCCGGTTTCAATTACGACGCTTTCCTGCACGCCATCCTGCTGGGCTTTGTCATGTCGATGGTGTTCGGGCATGCGCCGATCATCATCCCGGCGTTGACGGGCAAGACGGTTCCGTTTATGCGCGGGTTCTATCTGCCCTTGGCGACGCTGCATGCCCTGCTGCTGGTGCGCATCCTCAGCGATCTCGCTGCGTGGACGCCCGGGCGCATGGTCGGAGGGTTGTTCAATGTGATCGCTGTGCTGCTGTTTCTCGGTGTGCTGGTGTTCGCAGCGGTGGGACAGCCATTGATCGGGCGAGTGCGTCCGCGCAGCGCTTAGGTTTTATGGCTTCCAGAAGCCAAGGTGGACCGCCAGCGCTTCGTCTTCCAGCAACGGGCCGATCACGGTGACATGGCGTCCGCCGGAGTTGAGCACGCGCTCGGCGGTCAGCGACAGCGTTTTCTCCGTCGTGCCGTCGACCAACTGCGTGAGCCTAGCTGCCGAGAGGCCGAAGATCACGCGCGAAACACCTGACCAGTAGATCGCTCCGGCGCACATGGCGCACGGTTCGGTGCTGGTGTAGAGCGTGGCAGCAGCCAGCACGTCCGGCGCAAGCTGGCGCGACCCGGCGCGGATCAGGTTGGTTTCGGCATGTCCGGTGAGGTCGCGCTCGGTGATGACCGTATTCTTCGCTTCGACCAGGATGTTTCCGTTCGCATCGGCGAGCAGTGCCCCGAAAGGGTGGTTGCCATGCTCGCGAGCGGTCGCCGCCAGCGCAATCGCCCGCCGCAGCAGAGCGCGATCTGTCTCACTGATTGACATGTGTTTCTCCAATTTGACTGGCATGAACGCCGGTCATTCTACCCTAGATTCGCGGGTTGCTGACGCAAACAGGCGCGGCGATCACTTTGATCGCCGCGCCTGCTAACCGGATTTACGCGGATCTACGTTGAAGATTCCGGCGTGGCCTCCGGAGTCACCGGGGTCGTGCTGGGGTCGCCCGCGGGCGGGGTCATCCCATCGCCGCCATGCCGACCACCACGACCACCGCGTCCCATGTTGCCGCCATCCATACCCGGCATGCCCTGACCATCATCCATGCCGCGACCGATACCATGTCCGGCAAGGGCATCACCCGTGAGCGTGACTTCCGCGTCCGCCCGCGTCACCACGACGCTGATGGTCGGGCTGTCTGCCGCGGCCAGTTCATCGCGCAGCACTGCCAGATCGAGATTCGCGATGGCCTGCCCGTTGATGCTCACGATCACATCGCCGACTTCGAGACCCAGCGCATTGCCGTCGTCGTCAATGGCGCTGACGGTGTAGCCCGCGTCGCTGACTTCAATGTCCGCATCGAGCAGCCGTTCCGCCGCGGCTTCGGGATCAGCGGCGTAGCCCATGCCGCCACGCTGTCCGCCCAGGTTACCGTCACCGCGCCCAGATGATTCGCCGAGCGTCACTTCCACCGACTGCGCCGAGCCATCGCGTTCAATATCCACGCTGACGACATCGCCGGGGGCGGCTGCCCGCACAAGGTCGCGCAGTTCGCTGGCCGTGGTCACGGCCGTGCCATTGAACGCCGTGATGATATCACCTTCGAGCAGCCCGGCCGCTTCCGCCGCCGAACCACTGCGCACGCTGGCGACGACAATCTGTCCGCTGCTGTCGTCCGCGATGACACCGAGCGAAGCGCGGGTGGTCACAGTCACAGCCTGCGTGACGGTCGTGTCGGGTGTTTCAGTCGCTTCCTGCGCGAAGAGTGCGCCGGCGGTGACCGTCGAGAGCGCGATGCTCGCGCCGAGTAGAATACTGGTTAACTTCTTCATCGTTTTCATCTCCTTCAATCGTGTCCGTTACAACTACACCTATAGACTAATCCGCCTTGCGGATCTCATGGTTATCCCTGACTCAAATATCCTTAAATCGACCTTAAGTCGCTCGTAAGCGGTTATTTTTGGGCGTGGGCGGCTTCAGTGGTATGCTGATGAGAGCACGCGCTCGGCTGAATGGGGCGCGTGTTGGCTGGAACACCGCTGTGCTGCCTGCACTGCTGATCACCCCAACCGACCGCTGTTCGCGTGCTGCCCTAGCACGGCGGTTGGCTTCAGTTCTGGCCCGCGCCGATTTTCCTCAGTGGCAGCCAAAGCGAGACCCGCATGATCATTCAAGTCCGTCAATTGTCGAAATCGTTCGACTACTACACCAAAGAGCTCGGCCTCAAAAACTCGATTCGCAACCTGTTTGCCCGCAAAAAGCTGACCAAAGCCGCCGTGAGCGATATCTCGTTTGAGATCGACGCGGGCGAAATGGTTGGTTTTTTAGGGCCAAACGGCGCGGGCAAGACGACCACGCTCAAGATGCTGTCCGGCATTCTGCACCCGACGAGCGGCACGGCCTCCGTGCTCGGCTACACGCCGTGGGAGCGCAAAAAAGCCTTCAAGATGCAGTTCGCCATCGTCATGGGGCAGAAGAATCAACTGTGGTGGGACTTGCCCGCCAATGAGTCACTGTACCTGAACAAGTGCATCTACGAGATTGATGATAAGACCTACGCGGCGACGCTCGGCGAGCTGACCGAACTGCTCGACGTGCGCGACCTGCTCAATGTGCAGGTGCGCCGCTTATCGCTGGGCGAACGCATGAAAATGGAGTTGATTGCCGCGCTCATCCACAAGCCGCGCCTGATCTTCCTCGACGAGCCGACCATTGGCCTCGACATCGTGTCGCAGAAGAAGTTCCGCGAGTTCTTCAAGTACTACAACCAGCAGGAACGCGCCACCATCATCCTGACCAGTCACTACATGGAAGATGTCAAAGACCTGTGCAAGCGCACCATCGTCATCAACGAGGGGCAGATTGTCTATGATGGCGACCTCGCGCAGGTCAACGACGTGTTTGCGCAGTCCAAGCTAATCAAGGTGCAGCTCTCCGCGCCTGTCAGCCCGGAAACGCTGGCGGCGTTCGGTGTGGTGCGCGAACACACCGACCTGACGGCGACGCTGCAGGTGCCGCGCGCCGCGCTCAAAGAATCGTCGAAGATCATCCTCGATCAACTGCCGGTGACCGATTTCACCATCGAAGACATCCCGGTCGAAGAGGGCATCGCTGAACTGTATCAGCGGCGGGCAGGGCAGCATGTTTCAGCGTAACGCCTTCCGCAAATACGTTGTCACCTTTGAGTTGGGCTTCGAGACGGCGCTCGAATATCGCCTGAACTTCGCCATCTCGCTGATCAGCGCGGCGTACCCCATCCTGATTCAGACGTTCCTGTGGACAGCCATTTATCAGGCGTCATCCGAACAGGTGTTGTTCGGCTATACCTACCAGCAGATCATCGCCTACACGCTGCTGGCGGGGTTGGTCGCGCGCATCGTGCGCACCGGCTTCGAATACGAGATCATGCAGGATGTGAAGACGGGGAAATTCAGCAAGTTCCTCGTGCAGCCGCTCGGCTATTTCGCGTATCGCATGGCGGACTTTCTCGGCCAGAAGGTGCCGAACCTCGTCATGATTTTCGCCATCATGATCCTTATGCTGATCGGTCTGAACGCCGTCTGGGGCATCTCGGTCGAATTTGGACGCATTCTGCTGTTTCTGGTCACGCTGGCGCTAGCTGTCGCCCTCAACTTCGTGATCTTTTACTGCGTGAGCGCGATTGCCTTCTGGATTGTCGAAATCGGTTTTCTGTTCGAAGGCGTGCGCATCGTGATCATCCTCTTGAGCGGTGGCATTTTCCCGCTGGAGGTGTTCGGCGAGACGTTCGTGCGCATCACCGATCTGCTGCCGTTCAAGTACACGGTCAGCTACCCGATCAATGTGCTCAACGGCAAAGTCGTAGACGCGGATATTTTGCCGCACATGCTCGTCCAGTGCTTCTGGATCGCGGCGTGTGCGCTCCTGGCGCGGGGACTGTGGCGCATCGGCAGTCGGCGGTTTGTCGCGGTGGGAGGCTGACATGCTCACCAGTGTGTTCCGCGAAATCAAAAAGCATGTGCAGATCTATATTCTGTTCATCAAATTCAGCGTCATGGCGCAGATGGAGTACCGGTCCAACTTCATCGGCAACCTGGCCATGGAGACGGGCTATCTGTTCGTCAAGTTGTCGTATATGGTGGTGGTCTATCGCGCTGGCGTGACGATCAACGGCTTGTCGCCGGATGAGATTTTGCTCTTCAGCGGCACGTTCATCATGCTGACCGGGTTTTATGCCGGGCTGTACATGATCAACAACTTCACGTTCCGGGGCAAAATCGTCAACGGTGACCTTGACGTACTGCTGACCAAACCTGTCTCGCTCCAATTCATGGCGACGCTGCGCCATGCCGATCTCACGCTGTTCGGCGTCGACGTGATCGCGGGGCTGCTCGTCGTCGTCGTGGCGTGGGTGCGCTTAGGGCTGCCCGTGACGTTCGCCACGGTCGGCGGGTATACGCTGTTCGTGGGGATTAGCTGTGTGGTCGGCTACTGCCTGTTCTTCCTGCCGCAGATTCTCTCGTTCTGGATGATGAACACCAGCGCCATCGCCGAAATCACCGACTCCTTCTGGGATATCAACAGCATGCCGATGGGCATCTACAACGATGGAATTCGCTTCGTCGGCGTGTTCGTGCTGCCCGTATTTGTGATCACCAACTTCCCGCCGCTGGTCGCGCTGGGGAAGATGCCTGTGCCGTATGGCGTGTGGTCGCTGATGCTGCCATTCGGACTGCTGTTCCTCATCCGGGTGGTGTGGCGCAAGGGGCTGCGGCGCTACAACAGCGCCAGCAGTTAACCCGACAAGCGATCCCAAAACTCAGCGCGAGTCTAGGGATCGCTTGCCCCTAATTGTTGCTGCTGAGGGACAGCGCGAAGAACGCATCCAGCACGAGCGGCGTCTCGTCGTCAGCGAAGACCAGATCAGTGCCGAGGATATCGCTCGCGCTGTTGGCGCGACCGCGTCCCGTGCTGACGAGCGCGAGATTGACGCTCGCTGGATTGCCGATAGAGGCCAAGGGCAGCAATACCTCGATCACGGACTCGCGCTCCGTCACGACGGCTGCGCCGCCCGTAAAGCCGATCTCCGTCCATTCGCCGTCGATCCACGCATTGAGCGTGTAGCTGGCGCGAACCGTGCCGCGTTCGTCAGTGATCTTGATGTCAAGGCGGTATTCGGGTGCGTAGGGGGCTGCGACGGTGATGGGGCGGCGGCCAACATCGACATCCGCGCCCTGATCATCCCCGGTCGTGTCGAGGTAGAGCAGATAGCCGCCGCGATTGCTGAACACATCGCCGCCGACGGTGATGGCTGTGTAGATCGCGCTGTCATCGGCGCGGGCGTAGAAATCGGTCAGGTCGAGCGCGTCCACCCCATTGAGCACATCGCCAGTGCCCTCCGTCACCAGCGGATCACCGTACTCGTCGTCGATCACGCCATCGGACAGAGTCGTCGGATGCAGATAGCGGTCTTGCAGGAAGTCGATGCCCGGCAGGACTTCGTTATTCCGCGTGAAGTCAAAAAAGGTGGCGTTTTCCCAATGCGATCCCTGGCCCCAGCGTGTCGAACAGCTTGTTGACACCCACGCGGGTTCCCAGTAGACGACGCCGAGCGCCCCATTGTTGATGAGCGTTTGCGTGAGTTCGGTCATGAACTGGAGCTGACCCTCCGGGCTGAAAGGATAGCCGCGCAAGCCTTGATCGAGCACGTTGTCGGCGCTGTCGCCCGCGTCTTCGCGTGTCCAGCCATAGCCCGTCTCGACGACCATCACGGCTTTGCCGAACCGCTGACGGAGCGCGGTCGCCTGCGCGCCCATGTCGCCAATCGAAAACGTGCTCCACTGCGGATAGTAGGACACGGCGATCACGTCAAAGTCGGTGACGCCCGCAGCTTCGGCCTGCGTGAACCACCATCCCGTGTTTTCTGGCTGCGCGACGTGCAGCATGATCTGCACGTTGTTCCCTGTGCTAGCGCTGAACTCACGCACGGCGCGAATTCCGGCGTTGAACATGCGCGCATCATGTGCCCAATTCTGATCGCTCCCCCGTTTGAGGATGCCGCCGTTGGTCTCGTTGCCGATCTGCACGAACGCCGGGACAAGATCCGCTGCCACCAGTTCGGTCAAGACATCGGTGGTGTACTGGTAAACGGCGTCGGCGAGGGCGTCATCATCCAGATCGACCCACGCCGCCGGGATGCTCTGCGAGCCCGCGTCCGCCCACGTATCCGAGTAGTGGATGTCGAGCAGGGTCGCCATACCCGCGTCACGGGCGCGGGTGAAGGTGCGCTTGACATCATCAAGCGTGCTGTAGTCCGTCCAATCGGGGTTGTGCCACAACCGCGCGCGGACGAGCGTCGCGCCGTGCGCCGCGAACAACGCGAATGGGTCGCGCTGCTCGCCGTTTTCGCGATAGGTTCCGCCGCAGTCTTCCACTTCGTTGACATACGAGAGATCCACGCCGAAATAGAAGGGGCGCTCGTCGGCTTGCGCGAAGGCGAAGGTCGGCAGCAGCAAGAGGAGCAGGAGCACCAATGTCGCCACCCCCTCACCCCCGACCCCTCTCCCACGCAAGCGGGGAGAGGGGAGACGTGGCGAGCGCTGTTTGCTCCCCTCCCTGAATTCGGGGAGGGGCTGGGGGTGGGGTCGGCACGATTCGCTTGTTTTCGCCTCATTCATATGCATTACCCCTTGACCGAACCAGCGGTCAGCCCGTCGATCACGTATTTTTGCAGCGGGATGTAGATCAGGATGATGGGGATGGCCGCCAGTACCGCGCCCGCCGTGATCATGCCGAAGTCCTGATCGAAACGGTCGGTCTGGAACAACTGCAAGCCGACCATCACCGTGAGGTTGTCCGAGCTTTTGAGCAGCACGCGCGCGATCACAAAGTCGCCGTAGCTGGCGATGAAGGTCAGCACGCCAATGGTGATGACGATGGGCGTCATGATGGGCAGGATGATGTGCCGAAACGTTTGCCACGGCGTCGCGCCGTCCACCAGCGCCGATTCGTCCAGTTCAATGGGGATGCTGTCGATGTAGGCTTTGACGAGCAGCACGTTGATGCCCATTGACCCGGCGACGTAGATGCAGATCAGCGCGGTGTGTGTGTCGAGTCCGAGCGCCTCCACGTACATGCCCAACTGCTGGAGCATGGAGAAAATGGCGACCATGCCCAGAATCGACGGGAAGACGTTCAGGATGAGGATCGCGTTCATGAATGCCTTGCGCCCCTTGAAGCGGAAGCGCGAGAGCGTATACCCCGCGAGGCACGTCAGGAAGACAGTCAGCAGCGTGGAGATGGTGGCGATTTTGAGCGAGTTCAGCAGCCAGGTCAGGTAGGGGAAGAACTCATTGGTGATGAGTTCTTCATAGTTGATCAGGCCGGGGTTTTGCGGGAAAAAGGTGCCGCCGATCAGCGATTTGGCCGGGTTGAGCGAGGCCGATACGACCCACAGCGCCGGGATGACCGCGAACAGGATCAGAATGATGGCGACGGCGTAACGCAGCACATAGCCGAGCAGCTTGCGCGGTTCGGGCAGCTTGACAGGTTGGCGGCGGGTAGTGGGATAGTCGCGCACGTGCGTCATGGTTATTCCGCCTCCTTGAAGACATTCGTAAAGCGCATCTGGATGAGCACCAATCCGACGACCAGCACGAACAACATCACCGTGATCGCGGCGGCGAGGCCGTAGTTGGTCACGTTGGAGGTGACGAATGCCAGCCGGTACACGAACGAGATCAAGATGTCGGTGTGACCCATCGGCACAATCGTATTCGCCATCGGCGGGTTGCCGTAGTTGAAGATGTAGATCACGTTGAAGTTGTTGAAATTGAACGTGAACGACGCGATCAACAGCGGCATGACGATGCGCAACAGCAGTGGCAGCGTGATGTTATACAGCTTGCTCCAGCCGCCCGCGCCATCGACGACCGCCGCATCGTAGATTTCACTGGGAATCGAGCGAATCGCGCCGGCGGAGATTACATAGAAATACGGGTAGGACAGCCACACGTTGACCATGACGACCGCAAAGCGCGTCCAGAACGGGTTCTGAAACCACGCGGGTGAACTGCCGAAAATCGCTTCCAGCACGGGGGCGACAAAACCGAGATCTGGGTTGAGCATGCTGCGCCAGATCAGGATGGAGATGAGCACCGGAATCGGCCACGGGATGATGAGCAGCGCGCGGATAATGCGCTTGCCGGGTAGATTCTCAAACAGCAGCGTCACGACGAGGCCGACGACGAAGCTGATGAACACCGAATTGAAGGCGAACAGGATGTTCCAGATGAGCATGCGGAGCAGCGGTTCGCGGAAACCGGGATTGCCGAGGAAGTCCTGAAAGTGGCGTAAGCCGATGAATTCGATGTAGCCGATGGGCAGCGTTTCGCCTTCGTCCGATGTGAACGTGCCTTCAACGGGGCGGTAAATCGTCCCTGTTTCCTGATCGAGGATGGCATCTTGGGCAGCATCGTAGTGGTATTTGGGCTGTAAGGCGGCCGCTTCGCGCAGTGACCGGATGCGTACCGTATCGGGCGGCGCGCCGAAGTCGATGGCGCTCAACTGGCTGATGATCGGCACGGTGCGATTGACCGGGAGACGCTCGTAACCGTCCAGTGTGGCCGGGATGCCGTTCTCGTCGAGTTCGCCGACGCCTGCCGGATCGGGTTGCAGCGACTGACCGGGCACAGCCAATGCGCCGTTGCCGTCACTGTCGATCAACCACAACGCGTAGGAGCCATCGGCTGCCGTGAATGCCGCCCACTGATAGGTCTGGCCGCCGTCCGCGAGATACAGTTCGGTTTCGAGGCGCGAGATCGCCTGCTGCTTGGACATCAGGTGGCCGCTGCCCATGTTGGTCACGCTCAGGTAGAGGGTGTAGAGCAGGGGGTAGAGCGTGAACAGCAGCGCCAGCGAAATGCCAATCGCTAGCCAGCGCAGCGGCGTGAACTGTCGTCGCGTGAAGACCAGCGCCAGAAACACGGCCATCGCGCTCAGGGCGGAGGCCAGCGGAAACAGCCCATCCGCGATGAAACGCGTGATCAGCCACAGCATCCCGGCGAGGAATGCGCCCAGCAGCACGAGATGCAGGCTGTAGGTGGTTCTCGGAATCAGCAGCGAGACTTTATTCATAGAGGCGAACTCGCAATCAAAAAGGAGAACGATTTTGTTCGACGGGGCGCATGGGGTGCGCCTCGGGTTGATTATGGCGTATTTATTGAACGTCGGGGCGCACGACCGTGCACCCCGACAATCTGAAACCAGAGGAGGTTATGACCCTTCAACCTGCGCGAGAATTTGTTCGACTGCGCCATCCAGCGCCGCCTGCGGTTCGAGTTCGCCCTGCGCGACCAGCGCGCCCGCGTTCACCCACGCATCCCACACGTAGCCCATCGCCGGGATCGACGGCATCGGCTGCGCGCTGATGCCCGCCGCATTGAAGCCAGCGGTGTTCGGGTCAGTCGCGCTTTCGAAGATCGACTGCCACGCCGACGGACGCGGTTCGGCGTCGAAGATCGCCTGGAAGTGTTCTTCAGTCGCGAGGAAATCAACCGCGAAGACCTGCGCCAGCACCGCGTTGTCCTTGTTGGCGTTGATCACCAGACCCTGCACGCCGAGGAACGGATAACCGGGCTCGCCACCTGCTTCCGCCGCCGGGAACGCCGAGATCGCGTAGGGGACGCCAGCGGTCTCGAAGCGGTTGATCGCCCACGGGCCAGTCATGATGAAGGCCGAGCGCCCGGTCTCAAACTGAACGTGCGAGGCTTCCCAGTCCACGTTTTCCGAGACTGCGCCGTCGTCGATCATCTGCTGAACCCACGTCAAACCCGCGACCATGCCTTCGTTGTTCAGGCCGATGTCGTCGGTCGTGAAGTTGCCGTCGGCGTCGCGCCCAAAGATGTAGCCGCCGAAAGACGTGAAGAGCGGGTAGGTGTTGTAGGTGAGGTCGGGCAGGCCGATGACCGAGTCGACTGCGCCGCTGTCGAGCAGTTCCGCGCCCACGCTGGCAACTTCATCCCATGTTGCTGGAGCGTCCGGCACGAGGTCGGTGTTGCGGAAGAAGCCAATGTTTTCGACCGCGAGCGGCACGCCGTAGAGTTGGCCGTCATAGGTGAAGGCATCGACCGATGCGGGCAGGAAGCTCGCCGCTTTGTCGCCGAGGTCAATCGGGAAGGCCGCGCCGTTTTCGACAATCGGGCCGAGGTTGTCATGCGGAATGATGATCATGTCCGGACCTTCGCCGGAAGCCGCGCCGAGGGTCATGGCGTTGCGGATTTCGCTCAGGTCGACGACCTCGACGACCACCGGGACGCCGTATTCGGCTTCAAAGTCCGCGCCGAGCTGCGTGAGCACTTCCAGACGTCCGTCATCATAGACCCATAGTGTCAACTGCGTGTCTTGGGCGGCCACGCTGCTGCACAGCGCGACGACGAACAGCAAAACGAATAGGCGGCTAGCGAGAAAAACAAACTTCGTCATCCTGTTGATCTCCTCAAAAAAGGCACACGTTGTTGATCAAACCTGCGCAATATTTGCTTGTCAACACGTGTTGACTACTCATGTTGATTTAGTATAGACTTGAGTTGTTTTAAAAGTCAAGCAGTTCGAATGACTTACGAAAACGTCAGTTAGGGATGAAACGGCCGTCTGTAATTACTGCTACGTGACTGCCATTCGTATCCGACCCCACCCCCGGCCCCTCCCCGAATTCAGGGAGGGGAGACAGATCCCCCCTCTCCCCGCTTGCCTGGGAGAGGGGGCAGGGGGTGAGGGGGATGAGCTCGATACAGAGCGCTATCTGATCACCTTATCCCTAACTCACATTACGAAAAAGACCTTTTCCAGCACCCTTTCAGGACTTCAGCATGCGAATTCTGCACCCTCTCAATCAGGATTGGTGGTTTGCCCCGGTCGCGCTGCCCCTCGACGCGTCGGACGACGACTTCACGCCTGTCACTCTGCCGCACAGCAACAAGCTGTTCACACGCTTATCCGTCGACAACGCGGATTACCAATTCGTGTCGACGTATCGCCGGTGCTTCATGCTGCCGGAGGTCACGGCGGGTCAGCAGGTGTTCGTTGATTTCGATGGCGCGCTGCTGGTAAGCACGGTCTACGTCAACGGCGTGTTGGTTGGCGAGCAC
Organism: Candidatus Flexifilum breve; assembly: GCA_016717205.1. Classification (GTDB taxonomy): domain Bacteria; phylum Chloroflexota; class Anaerolineae; order Aggregatilineales; family Phototrophicaceae; genus Flexifilum; species Flexifilum breve. The sequence continues at coordinate 326,531 of JADKGC010000001.1, read as the reverse complement.
AAGGGCGGGTATACACCGTTCTCGTTCGAGATCACGCGGCATGTACGTGTTGGCGAGAACATGCTGACCGTGTACGTCGACGCGACTGAGTCGCCCGACGTGCCGCCCTTCGGCGGGCAGGTTGATTACCTGACGTTTGGCGGGCTGTACCGCGAAGTGACGCTGCGCATGGTCGATCCGTGCCATATCGTCAGCGTGTTTCCCCGCCCGCAAAACGTGTTGACCGCGCCGGGATTGGAGTGCGATATGCGCCTCGCGGAGTGGTCGGACGGGCTGCGCGTCGAAGCGGCGTTGACGGATGCGCAGGGGCAAGTTATCGCCGTTCATCAGACTACTGTGTCGAGCGCGGCGTTTACGCTGACGTTCCCTGCGCTCGACGGGATCGCGCTGTGGACGCTGGAGCAGCCGACGCTGTACACGCTCACGGTCACGTTGTATGCAAGCGCAAAGGCCGTGGATCAGTTGGCAACGCGCTTCGGTTTTCGCAGCGCCGAATTCTCCCCGGATGGTCAGTTTTATCTGAACGGGCAGCCGCTCAAGTTGTTTGGCCTCAACCGCCACCAGACGTACCCATACATCGGCGCGGCGGCACCCGCGCGCTTGCAGGCGCTCGACGCCGATATCCTCAAGTTTGAACTGGGCTGCAACATCGTCCGCACGTCGCATTACCCGCAGTCGCCGCACTTCCTCAACCGCTGCGATGAGATCGGCTTGCTGGTGTTCGAAGAACTGGCAGGCTGGCAGCACATCGGCGATGCGACATGGCAGCAGTTGGCGTTGTGCGACCTGCACGCGATGATCGAACGCGACCGCCACCATCCGGCGATCATCCTGTGGGGCGTCCGCATCAACGAGTCGCCGGATAACGACGCGTTCTATCAGGCGACCAACGCGCTGGCGCGGTCGCTCGACCCGACGCGACCGACGGGCGGCGTGCGCACGTTTCTGGACAGTCATTTCCTCGAAGATGTGTTCACGCTCAACGACTTTCCGCCGGGCGTGCAGCAGCCGCGCGTGCGCCCGCACCTCGTGACCGAGTTTGTCGGGCACATGTTCCCGACCAAAACCTGGGATCACGAAGAGCGGCGCGTCGAGCATGCGCTGCAGCATGCCCGCAAGCACAACTTGCAGCGGGGACACCCGGACATCGCCGGGGCGATTGGCTGGTGCGCGTTCGACTATCACACGCACAAAGAGTTCGGCTCCGGCGACCGCATTTGCTATCACGGCGTGATGGACATGTACCGCCTGCCGAAGCTGGCGGCGTATTTCTATCGCAGTCAGAAAGATCCCGCTGCCGAGATCGTGCTGCACGCGGCGACCAACTGGACGATGGGCGACCGAAACGGCGGCGGCAACAACCCGCTGACAATCTTCAGTAACTGCGACGAGATCGAGGTGTGGATCGGCGACGAGGCGCAGGGGCGTTTGCGTCCAGATGTGGAACACTACCCACACCTCACGCATCCGCCGTTTACGCTGCGCTGGCCGGAACCCTATAACCCGTGGGGCACGCGGTTCCGCGATTTGACGGTGCGCGGCTACCTGAACGGTGCGGTCGTAGCCGAGCAGAAAATCGACGCGGGGCACGTGCCAGTCGCGCTGCGCCTGTGGACGCACAACGAGTGCCTACGCGCGGATGGCGCGGACATGGCGCGCATCGCCGTGCAAGTTGTGGACAAATATGGTAATGTGCTACCGTATCAAACGCGCCTCGTCACCTTCACAGTGACGGGCGAGGCCGATCTCATCGGCGCGAACCCGCTCGTGCTGCTGGGTGGACAAGGTGCGTGCTTCGTTAAGGCACGGCGGACGAGCGGGCAGGTGATCATCCGCGCGACAGCCGACGATTTACCAGAAAGCCAAATCACGCTGAACATCAGCGACTAAGCGGTCAACGATGACGGAACAAACTCCAGTGACACAAGAGGACGTGGCGCGGCGGGCGGGGGTCTCACGCTCGGTGGTGTCCTATGTGCTCAACAATGGCCCGCGCAAAGTCTCCGAGGAGACGCGTCAGCGTGTGCTGGCGGCGATCAACGAATTGGAGTATCGCCCCAACGAGTTCGCACAGCGGCTCAAGCAGGGCAGCGATGCCGTGCAGAATGCCATCGGCATTGTGACGGGCGGCAAGGGCTATAACCTGATCGAGCGCCCGTACTACAACATGATCCTCTCCGGGTTGTACGATTACGCTTACCAGCAGCACCAGCAGATCAGCTTTCTGGTTTACTGGGACGCGCTGCACGACCCGATCTTCTTCAATAAGCACATCCACGAGCAGGAGATCTCGTCGCTCATCCTCATTTTGCCGTCGCTGATTCCGCACACTAAGAAGGATCAGGCGCTGCTCGATCAAATGGTGGCGCGCATCCCGAGCATCGTGAGTCTGGAAGAGATGGTGCGCGACTTGCCGACGGTCGGTATTGACCGCGCCGCCGCCGCGCACACGGCCATGAGTCACTTGATCGGCTTAGGGCATCAGCGCATCGTGTTCATTGGTCTGAATGATCAGCGCGTCACGGGACATCGACAGGCGCTGCTGGAACACAATCTCCCCGTTGATCCCAAGCTGATCGCTTTTCTCGAAGGCTCTTCCGCGCCGACCGGATCGGCCTACAACATCACCACGCGCTATTTAGAGGACAGGGTCGACTTCACGGCGATCTTCACGGCAACGGATGAAGCGGCCATCGGCGCGATTGCCGCCGTCAAAGACCGCGGGTTGCGCGTGCCAGAAGATATCGCCGTCGTGTCGATTGACAATATTGAATTGGCGAGCATGGTGCGTCCCGCGCTCACGACGGTCGATATCCCGAAGCACATGCTGGCGCGGGTGGCGATTCAGTCGCTGCAAACGCAGAAGGCGTTCCCCGGTCAGTCGCAGGTGTCGACGATGCTGCCCACCAAGCTGATTATCCGCGAATCGTGCGGAGCCAACCGCGCCCCGTAAACCGTCTGCTACAATAGGGCGCGTAGTCAGAGGGAGAGCATGACCTCAACGCGTTTTCAAGCACTTGAACGGCAGCGCCAACGCCTGGATCGGCGCCTGCAGCAGTTGGAACGATACAGCCGCTGGTACTCGACTGCCCGCGTGATCAGCGCTTTTACGCTGATGGTCGCGGCGGTGCTGGCGCTCACCCTCCCCGATTCGACGCCATATTGGGTACTCACTGGGGCGGTGGCGGTGATGTTCGTCGTGTTGGTGGCGCTGCACAACCGGCTGAATGAGGGCGTCCGCCGCTGGCAAACGTGGCGCCAGCTTAAACTTGAGCACAGCGCGCGGCTGACCCTCGATTGGGCGGCGCTGCCGCGCGCGCAGGCGCACACCGCGTCGCCGGAACACCCCTTTGACCTGGATCTCGACGTGACAGGGGATATCTCGCTGCATCGCCTGTTGGATACTACGGCCACCCGTGACGGCAACGACCGTTTGCGCGGGTGGCTGCTGACCACTACGCCCGAGCCAGACGTGATTCGCGCGCGGCAGACGCTGGTCAAGGCGCTAAAACATCTACCTGTGTTCCGCGACAAACTGGCGCTGTATGGGCGCGGCAGCAAAACGCTGATCGCCCGCGCGCTCGGCTGGCTGGACGGGCAGAATCGCGTTCATTCCCGTGTCCTGACCGGCTTGCTGGCGTGGGCGCTGATCAATGCGCTGCTGTTCGTCGGGCACGCAGTCGGCGCGCTACCGCCGCTGTGGCAGGTGACTATCCCGCTGTATTTCATCGTAAACCTGCTGGCGCTGCGCGGAGCGGGTGATATTTTCGCCGACGCGCTAGCGGCGCGCGAGACGGTCGAACGGTTGGACGCGATCTTCCGGTTTCTCGAAGCGGATCGCGTGGGCGGATCGCCGGAGCTGCGGACGCTGTGCGCGCCATTTCTGGATCGGCAGAACCGCCCGACGCGGCAGCTCGCGCTCATCCGGCGTGTGCTGATCGCCGCCGGGCTGCGGTCGAACGCGGTGCTGTGGCTGCCGCTGAACCTCATGCTGCCGTGGGACATGCTGGTCGCGTGGGGGCTGGATCGCGTACGCGCTCGGTTGGCGCGGCTCATGCCACAGTGGCTTGACGTCTGGTTCGAACTGGAGGCGCTCTGCGCGCTGGCGACCTATGCCGATCTGCACCCGGCGGCGGTGTTTCCGAGCCTGACGACGGAACCCTGCTTTGAGGGAACAGCGCTGGGACATCCGCTCATCCGCGCCGATGTCAGGGTGCGCAATGATTTTCAGTTGGCGGGCAGCGGCCAATTGGTGATCATCACCGGGTCGAATATGGCGGGCAAAAGCTCGTTTTTGCGCATACTGGGACTCGCGTTGTGCATGGCGTACGCGGGCGGAGTGGTTGATGCGACGGCGCTGACCGTCGCGCCATTTCGACTGTTCACCTGCATCCGCGTGACCGACTCGGTGACGGAGGGCGTATCTTACTTCTATGCGGAGGTCAAGCGCTTGCGGGCGCTGCTGGATGCGCTTAACATGCCATCTCCCTATCCGCTGTTCTACCTGATTGACGAAATCTTCAAAGGGACGAATAACCGCGAACGGCTGATCGGCAGTCGATCCTATCTGCGCGCGCTGACGGATCAACCGGCGCTGGGCGTGGTCGCGACGCATGACCTCGAACTGGTGCAGCTCGCCGATGAACTGCCAAGCGTGCATAACGCGCATTTCCGCGAGCAGGTGGTCGATGGCGCGATGATCTTCGATTATCACCTGCGCCCGGGGCCGTGCCCGACGACGAACGCGCTCAAGATCATGCGCTTGGCGGGGCTGCCGATAGAAGAGAGCGGCGAGATAAATAGAGGGTAGGGGCGCACAGCCGTGCACCTTTCATGGGAATTCCAGCCAAGCGGCTTCAGTTTGTGTGGAAGACCTCGTCCAGCTCGATCATGTTCTGATCTGGGCGGCCGGGGAGCGAGGCTGCGAAGCTCTCGGCGGCTTCAAAATTGCCGAACAGCAGCCCGTACGCCGCCAGCATTTCCGGCCAGACCGCTTTGCGGGGCTGTTTGTATTTTGCCAGTTTATCTTTTTTGACTTGCAGCAAGAACCCGACCCGTTTCATGCGGCGTACCCGCCAAGCGTCGACGTTGATTGCTCAAGCGCTCGATTGCAACGGGCCGCAGCGCAGCGCGCTGCCCTTAATGCATGATTAGTCGAATATATGTAAGATGATTGTAAATCGACTTGACAAGGCGACGACAACGACTACAATGACCTCGTCGATAGTCGACAGTCGACAATCTCCTACGAATTGTTATTCAAGGACTAACAACGTTGCAGAAAAATCTTTCGGGTGTGCCTTCACTGGCGCAGATCCAGAACAAACCGCTGCGCGACCATGTGTTGGACATGCTGCACACCGCCATCGTGAATGGCGAACTCAAACCGGGGCACACCCTCGTCGAAGCTGAACTGGCGGCGCAGCTCGGCGTTAGCCGCGCTCCGCTGCGGGAAGCCATCAACATTCTCAGCACGCAGGGGCTGGTCGAGGTGGTGCCGTACCACGGGACGACCGTGAAGACGCTGTCACGCAAGGACATCGAAGAATTGTACAGCGTACGCAGCATGATGGAAGAATTTGCCATCAAACACATCATTCTAACGGCAAATACGTCGGCGGTCGTCGCCGATCTGCGCGTGATCTGCGCGGAGATGCTCGAAGCGGCGGAGGCAGGCGATCTGCGGGCTGTCAACCAGATCGACCGGTATTTTCACGATACGCTGGTCGCGTCGAGCGGCAACGATTTGCTGGTGATGCTGTGGAGCACGGTCTCCCTGCGCGTGCGACAGGTGATGTCACTGCGCAATCGCAGCAAAGGCGATCTGCACCAGATCGCGCGCAACCACATCGGCATCGTCGACGTGATCGAGCGGCGCGCGGTGGACGAAGCGGTGCGGCTGATCCACGATCACATTGGCTTGACGGGCGACTTCATCGCCGAGCACTGGGATGACGACGGCGACGCCGCCTCTAAAAACGGAGCGAACACCGAGTCGTCGTGACGACTCGCTGACTTTATTGAACCCTTCAGCAGGAGAGAGACAGAACATGGCAGCGCCTTTGATCATAGGAAACGTGTCCGTGATGCCCGGTGAGGCGAAGCGTGGCGGTATTCCGATTGGCGGTGATATGTATGCGCGGCAGCGCGAAATTCCGATCATCGTCTACCGGGGGAGCGAAGATGGGCCGATTCTGTGGTTGAACGGCGCGACCCACGGCGACGAGCCGGAAGGCGCGTTTTCGATCTTCAAGACGCTGGCGCAGCTCGATCCGCTGACGATGCGCGGGACGGTCGTGGCCGTCCCGGCGATGAATGTGCAGGCGTTCACAGCGGGCACGCGCGGCGATCCGCTCGACACGTTCTCGTATGACATGAATCGCATTTACCCCGGCAAGGCCGACGGCTACACGACGGATCGCATCGCCTGGGCGCACTGGCAGGCAATGAAGGACAACTGCGATTTGCAAATCGCCATTCATTCTGGCGGCGAACACTCGTATCTCGCGCATATGATCTTCGCGTCGGACAATGCCGTGAGTCTCGAACTGGCGGCGGCGATGGGTCCGAACTGGTCGTTGGTATTCCGCAGTCCGACTGGGGGCGGCAACCCGAGTTCGCAGTTGGGCGCCTTGGGTAAGGGCGGCATCACCGTCGAATTGGGCGGTAACTGCCGCACACTGACGAGCGATTTCCACACAGTCGCCGATGATCTCGCGGCGGGGTATCTCAACGTGCTGCGCCACTACGGCATGATCGCTGGAGCGGCGGCTTATGCGCCGACGTGGCGCATGGGCTTCCAGATCGCGCTGCTCGCGCCCGCGACGGGCATGTTCGTCGGCAACCCGCAACTGCCATTCGAGACGACGATCCCGGCGGGGACGCTCATCGGGCAAATCTATGACTTGTATGGCGATGTGATCGCCGAACTGAAAGCGCCGCGCGATGGCGTGATCTTCGGCCTACGGTCGCGACCATCGGTGCTGGAAGGGCAGTGGTGCTGCTTTTTTGGCGTGATCGAGCAGACGGTCGACAACCTGATTCCGCAGCGCAGCTAACCGCAAAGACCCGGGCAGGCCATGCTGGTTGCCCGGGTCTTATCGACTCCGAATGATTTCTACTTGATGATGGGCAGCGTCACCGTGAAGGTCGTCCCCACGTTGATCTCACTCTCCAGTGCGATCGACCCGTTGTGCAGCTCAATCGCTTCTTTGGCGATGCTTAAGCCTAAGCCTGTCCCGGAGATTGAGCCAACGTTGCCCGCGCGATGGAAGGGGTCAAAGAGCCGTGCCTGATCTTCTTCCGGAATGCCGATGCCTTCATCGGTGACGCACAGCGTGACATAATCAACGATGCGGTCGAGCCGGAGGCGCACCGGGCGGCCGTTCGGCGAGTACTTCAGCGCGTTGTGTACGAGGTTGCTGATGGCCTGACGCAGCAGGCGCTCATCGAACTGCGTCCGGATGCTCGGCTCAGTGCACGCATATACCAACCGTCCGTGATACTCCGGTTGACTGGCAAATTCGGTGATGATGTTCACACACAGGTGACAGAGGTCGCCGGGCTGCGGCACGAACTTCACGCGTCCCGTTTGAATGCGCGATAGTTGGAGCACATCATCCACGATCCCGGTCATGTGGGCGACTTGCGTGCGGATACGTTTGAGCCGCTCGTTGATCTTGTCGGCGTCCAATCGATCGCGATAGAGCATGAGCGTCTCGGTCGTCGCAAGAATGGACGCCAATGGGGTGCGAAACTCGTGCGATGCCATCGAGACGAAGCGCGATTTCAGTTCGCCGAGTTCTTTCTCTCGCGCCAGAGTCTGCCGCATACTTTCTTCCGCGTGTTTACGTTCGGTGATGTCGCGGATGATGCACACGAGATTCTGCACCGCCGCGGTCGAACGATTCACTGGCGCAATGCTGATCTCGACCAGCCGAGGTTGATTGTGCGCGGGATTGACCTGCGTTTCGATGCGCAGCGTCTCATGGTTGTCCGCGGCTGCCCGCAGGATGGCATCGAGTTCGCCACCCGTGCCCGTCTGGAAGAAGGCCGAAAGCTGGCGATCCAGATAGTCGGCTTCCGTGAGGCCCAGCAGTGTATCAAACGCATGATTGGCCTGCTGAATCCCGTGGTCTATGTTGATGAGGACAATACTGTCACCGCTGTGATCGATGATGGCTGCGATGCGGTCGGTGGTGTGTTGAAGCTGCGCCGTCCGTTCGGCGACGCGCGCCTCAAGCTGCTGATTGGCCTCCTGCAGGGCTGCTTCGGCTTGTTTCTGGCGGGAAATATCGAACCCGACGCAGTTGATCTCCTGAAAATGGCTGTTCAGCCCGGGGACAGCGCTGAATTCCCAGTGCGTCCACAGGGTGCTGTCGTCTGGTGTTCGCATCCGGATTTCCAGTTGAACTGGCTTACCGGTGATGTGCAGGCTTTCGCGAACGGCGCGCATCACCGTTTCGTGGTCGATGCTGTGAACCATGACCAGCGGTGACAGGCCGATCAGCGTTGGGGCGATCCACGCGAACTGCTGGCGGAAGCGCTCGTTGCAGTAGTTGATGTTGCCCTGCACATCGACGCGCAGATTGTAGGCCGTCGCCGAATTGACGAGGGAGCGGAGATAGGCTTCGCTTTGCCGCAGCGCTTCTTCCGAATTCTTGATCTGGGTGATATCGCTGGCGTTGATAATCGCGGCGGTCGTGAGTCCGTTCGCATCGCGCACGGGCTGCACGCTCGTGCGAAACCAGCGCATTTCCCCGCTGACCTGGCTTGGGCGTTCCGACACATAGCCAACGCCCGTGTTGATCACCTGTTGGATGCCGCTGAGCTGGGCATCTGCGACGGGGAGCGGAAACAGGTCATGCATGCGCCGACCGACAATGGTCTCGGGCGTCAGTTGGAGGCTGGAAGCGGCAATCTGATTCGCATAGAGGACGGTCCCCTGCGCATCGTAGAGGGCAATGGCGGAGTCGGAACTTTCGATTAAGCTGCGGTACTTCTCCTCACTGGCGCGTAGGGCGGTTTCGGCCAGCTTACGCTCGGTGATGTCGCGCGCATTGTCGTTGATGCGAATCGGTTGGCCGTGCGCATTGTAGTTGAGCCACATCCGGCGATGCAGCCAGCGGATACTACCATCTGATCGCACCACCCGGTGATCAACTTCGGTGAAGCCGTCCCGCAGCCCGCGCTGCATGGCCGTGAGCGCCAGTTCGAAATCATCCGGATGCACGATTTGCCTGTAGAACGAACGGTCATCAAGGAAACGCGCCAGCGGATAGCCGAAAACATCCTCAACTGAGCCACTCGCAAAGATGACCCGATGATCTGGCAGCGAGAAGCACATCAAGGCGTCCTGCATCGAGTCCAGCACCTCGGCGAGTTCGACATTCACATCATGCTCGGCTGAGGGCAAGAGCGACGTGGATTTGGGCTTCGGAGCGGTCGGCTGGGGAGCCCGCAGTTCTTCGATGATGAGTTCCACCAGGTACGGCAGGTCGCTTGCCTCGACGACGCCCGCCGCGCCTGCGCGCATCAGTGCTGTCACAGCGTGGGCGGTCAGCGCGCCCGAGCTGACGAACAGCACAGGGGTGTGCGGCTGCAGCTGCTTGATCAGCCGTAGGGTTTCGAGGGCGTTGGATGCCGAGCTCCCCGCACATTCACAGATGACTAGTGACCAGGTGTGTTGGCGGAGGTGGCGCACGGCATCCTCCAGCGAGGCGGCGGACTGGCCGAAGAAGCCGCTGCTCAAGGTACGCCGCAGACGTTCGGCGAAATCGGACGACGTAAGCGCCGCGCCTACGAAGAGGAGGGACGGTTGTGCGCTGGGGTGGTACGAAGAAGTGGGCATCGGTGTCGTTTCTATGAGCTGATGCTGTGGACCGTTGACGAAATAGCGACTGCTACCGCTGGTGTTGGCGCGAATAACCTCATGTGGCACGAGCCTGCAACTGTAACACAGTCTATCTGAACTCGGTATGGCGGCGGGCGCCACTGGTGACAATCGGCAGGCTGATGCTGAAAGTTGTCCCCTGACCGACCCGGCTCTGTACAGTGATTTCACCGCGGTGCAGTTGAATGATTTTGTGCGCGATGGGTAAGCCCAGACCAAAGCCGGGCGTACTGTGGGCGTTATCCTGTCGCCAGAAGGTCTTGAAGATGTGCGGCAGGTGGTCGGATTCGATGCCTGGTCCGGTATCGCGCACTTCAATGACAATGTGCTGGTTGGTCAGGCGGCTGGTGACGAAGATGTCGCCCTCGTTGGGCGTGAAACGCACCGCGTTTTCGAAGATCTGCCGGAAGGCGTGCTCAAGATAGGTCGAATTACCGGAAATCGTGGGCAGATCTGGCTGGAGGTCGAGATGGAAAGTCTGACGTTTGCCCGGCACGAGCGGACGGCCCATGCACAACCGCTCCAGTTCGTCGTTCAAGTCTGTTTCGTCGAACGGCAGTTCATCTAGATTTTCCAGCCGGGTCATCAGGACCAGCATGTCGAGCAGCTGAATGAGGCGTTCAATCTCCCGCTCGATTTGCGCGCGTTTCTCCTGCCGCTGGTCAGGATCCGGCGCTCGGTAGAGCAGATACGCGCTGGAACTGATGGTCGCGAGCGGTGTGCGAAACTCGTGCGTCGCATCCCGGATGAAAGAGGTGAGCAGTTGGCGCCGTTCGCGTTCCAGCGCGAGTTCGAACTCCTGCCGCTGCGCGCGCTTCAACTGCGTAATGTTGCGGACAATCGAGATCACTTCATCGTTCCGGTAGCTCACAATCCGGACTTCAAAGTCCTGCTCTTCACCGTGGATGGTGAGGGTGTACTGGAACATCTGCTGTTCACCGGTTGTAAGTAGGCGTTCAGTGAAGTGCATGTGCTGTTCGACCAGCGCTGGCGGCAGTATTTCCGCCATGTTTCGACCGAGGAAACGGTCGGGTTGCAGCAGTAGATCGCTGGGAGTGCCTGCATGGTAATCCAGATACGTGCCATCCCTCGAATACCGGAACACGAGATCCGGCAGCGCGTTCAACAGCGCTTGATAGCGCGCGTGGCTCTCGCGCAGTGCTTCCTCGACCTGCTTGCGTTCAGTGATGTCGACGGCGGTCGTATAGTTGTAGGCTTCGCTCTGCAAATGCAGGATCTGCGCCGACATGAGCACCGCAATTGGACGGCCAGCGCGAGTGTAGATGACGGCTTCCTCATCCTGCACATACCCATCGCGGTTCAGCTTGTCAATGACCTTCTGCCGGTAAACTGGGTCGAGGCGCACAACGTCCGTCGATTTACGCCCGATCACTTCGTCGAGGGTGAAACCGAGCTTATCGCAGAACGCTTGGTTCACCTCGACGTATTCCCCGGTGGCGACCTTGCTCAGGCCAGCGATGGCCGGATTAGCCTGAAACACGGCGGCAAACTTCTCTTCGGAAAGTTTGAGCGCGGAGATGTCTTTAGTCACACCAAACAGCGCGGGTTCACCATTCCAGAGACCTTGCGTGATCGTGGTTTCGACCGGGATCAGCTCGTGCGTTTTGGTTTCGATGGGAACCGGGCAATGGGTACGCACACCCGCCAGCATCGCCGTGACAATTTCGGCGGCTTCGTCGCGGCGCGCGGCGGGATGTACGGTCAGCACCGATTGGCCGATCAACTCTTCTGGTGTGTAGCCGAGACGTTTGCTCACCGTCTGGTTGATCTCGATGATGTTGCCCTGCTTATCGAGCACGAAGATGAAGTCATTGATACTGTCGAACAGCGTGCGCAAATTGGTTTCGCTGTGGCGCAGCGCCTGTTCCGCCTGTTTGGCCGCCGTAATATTGCGATTGACGATGGCCAGTCCGTCGCCCACCCGGACGACCTGTTGGTGATACCAACCTTCCGCGGCAAACCCGGCTGGCACTTGGTAATCTTCAACCAGCGGATTGCCCGTGAGCACCACTTGTTTGAAAGATTCCAGAAATCTTTGCGCGTAGTGAGGCAGCAGTTGGCTCAGGCGGGCGCCGATGAGCTGCGCGCGCGGCGCTGAGAGTTGGCGCGCGGCATTCTCATTCGCTTCGAGGAGCTCAAAGTCGCTGATTGCACCCTGCGCGTCGCGCACGCACTTCAAGAGATAGAACGCGTCGAGGCTCGCTTCAATCGCGCTCCGATAGCGTTCTTCGCTGAGCAGCAAACGCTTGCGATTGCGGCTGATGGCGCCGATAGTGATCCAGCCGATAATGGTGAGCAGTATGAAAAAGACCAGATAGGCGTACGTGACGCCGAGGCGGATTTCGGGCACAAAGAAGTAGTAGCTGATCATGCTGAGGCACGCCAGTGTGACCAGCGCAATGGCGGTGCTGTTCAGGAAGAGGCTCGCCACGATGACCGCGAAGATCAGGAAATTGAGCACGGTCATCTTTTCCATGGTCGGCGCGCTGGCGCTGAGGGCGGCAATGACCATGCCGAAAATCGCAAACACGAGGATGAGCGCGCCCGAAGTGTAGTAGCGCGACCGACTCAGTCCGTACGTGGCACTGAAGGCCAGCAGCATCCCAAAGGAGATGATGCGGCCTGCTGTGAATTCGGGCGAGGTCAATATCCAGATAGGCGCGGCAATGAAGAGCGCTACCAGCAGCGCGAGCGCAAAAGCGGCCAGGATCTGTGCCTGATGGCGCTGTTCCGCCGTTTTGAGATCGACCGACGGGGCCGTAAGCCTGGAAGCGAATTGTTTCCAGCGCTGCAAAGTGCGCTCATCAACCAACATACCTAACTCCAACGCCGCGAGCGTGTGTTGTAATCACTCCTCTATATTCTAGTGGGCAAATGCGAACTTAATATTCGTGATTTTCACGGAGGAATGTTACCTGTGCGTTTATAGCGGCATAAGCTTGAGCGCTGGGGGCGGTTTCGCCTCCCCGAAACCGGGGAGGCGTTGAGGGTGGGGTCGGCACACTGCATTGAAGCGCTAAACTGCCTGACCGACCCCTGTTCGAGCTTGCGTTTAGCTTTCCAGAATGGACAGCGTGAAGATGCCTTCGGCGTCGAAATCGCCGTCGGACGCGTGGTTGTAACCATAGCTCGTGACGAACAGCAGGTAGGTGCCCGACTGCTGCAGTTCCAGACCGGAGATCGCCGAATCCAGACCATCCGCATCATCGTTGAGGCTGATGCGCGCGCCGCTCGGGTCAAAGACGTAGAGCAGGGGATCGAAATCAGCGCTGGTGAGCGTCAGGTCGAGTGACTGGCCTTCAGTCCCTTCGAACGTGATGAAATAGACGGGTTCGCTGGTAATCAGTTCGCCATCCGACGTGTTGCCGACGGGCAGTTCACCGCGCAGGAAGAAGACGGTGTTCTCTTCGTAGCCTTCGAGCCCCGTGGGTTCGGTGTTGCCGCTCAGCGAGATATCGTAAGCATGCGGGTCGAAGAGTTCCTCTTCAGTGTTCAGGTTGGTGAAGGTCGTGGCGACGATGTAGTAGCTGCCATCATACGGGAGTTCGAAGTCTTCGATCAGCGACGACAGTGAAACGCTGCCGCTGTCATCGTCGTAGGCCAGCACTTCCCCGGCCTGACCCAGCAGCACAATCAGCGGATCAAGGGTGCTGCCATCGTCGGTCTGCACCATGCTGATCGTCACCTGGTCGCCAGCACTGCCGTTGAAACCCAGCAGTTGACCCGTGACAAATCCGTCGAAGGCTCCAGAGTAGGTATCGCCATCGAGCAGAATCGGCAGAGTGATGCCTTCGCCTTCACTTTCCACAGCCGGTGTGGGTTCGGTTTTCTGCGCGCTTACGGCTGAGACGGCCAAAGACATAATCAGAAGGAGAACAGTTAGCAGTTTCAGAAACTTCATGTGGCATGGGCTCCTTGGAGTTAGAAAAACGCTCTGTCTAAGTATAGGGATACTTGACGCGTTTCAGCCTTGAGACCACATAAATTTGGGGGGAAGCTGCCGGGATAGGCCGATTTACCTATCCCCAACCAGCGTGAAGCGACCATTGAGCGCACGATCCTGATCCAGCGGTCCGCGCTGTGAACCGCGCGTTGTGAGCACCGCCGAGTACACGCCGCCGCGCGGCTGACCCGCCGGTGGAACCCGCAGCAGGTCAAGCGTGTGTGTGCTGCTGACCGAACGATAACCGCTTGTGTGCACATCTGGTCGCTCGATGGACGCGGCGGAACCGAAGAGCGCGGTCAGCGCTTCCAAGACCGTGTCCGGGCCGAAGACCGTCACTGACTGGATGCCCGTCACGCCGTTGGCATGCTGCGTCTGTTTGGGGATGCGTTCGTCGCGCGGGGTAAGGTCTTCGATCAGGAAGGGCGTGCCCGGTTGGTTAACCGGGTCGCTTAAGCCCATCAGCCATTCGAGTTGATAGCCGTCGGGCCGCGTGCGGCTCAGTGGGGTAGGATCGGAGATCTTGAGACCGTGCGCGCGAAAATTCGCGATTTCTGCGCGTAATTCGTTGGTCACGAGACAGTAATCGGTCAGACCGCCGCCATGCTGGAGCGCGGCATACCAGCGATGGCCGGGGTTTGGCGCGTAAAACGCCAGGAGTTCGATGTAGGCGCCATCTTCAAAGGCGATCAGCGCATTGTGCGAGCCGATCGGGTGGCGCCCACCCGGCACCACGGTGAAGCCGAGCGCGGTGTAGTTGGCGATGGCCGTGTCCAGATCGGGCACGACGACCACCAGATGATCAATGCCTTGCAGCATAGTTCCCCTCAATCGTCGGTGATGGCGCTAGTCGTCGTGATCCGGGTCGCCGTGCGGCTCGGTGATCATAAAGCCGTTGTCATCGCCCATCATCGAGTGTGGCTGGTCATCGAAGATGCGCTGACCGTAGAGTTCCGGCGCGTTCGCCGCGCACAGTGTCCCAAACTTCGGCTGCGCGTAGGCGAGGTGGGTGGTACCGCGCGCCAGAATATGGAGATAGTTAGCGCTGTCGCCCGCATACGGCTGACCGTGATTCCATGGCACGCGTGACCGGGCATTGCAGTAATGGCTGACAAAGGCGCGGCGCGAATAATTGGCGCGGTTGGCATGTGAACGGTGCAGAATGTGCCCGCCGAAGAACACCACGTCGCCCGGTTCAGCCTCGACTTTGACTTCTGCGCCTGGGTACTTGGCCGCGATCTTGGCGAGCGTGTTTTTCGACGTATCCGGGTGGCTGGCATTGCAGATTGTGCCGATATCGTCGAGCAGGCGGTCACCGGGGTGATCGACCTGATCATCCGGATAGATCGGCTCGTGCTGCGAACCGACGGTAAACCACAGACAGCCGTTTTCCTCGGTCGCCGGGTCGAGCGCCAGCCACGCGCCGCACAGCGTATCGGGCTGCGTGGGGATGTAGTAGGCGTCTTGGTGATAGCCTTGCCCCGCCTGCCCGGGCTGCTTGAAGAACAGCATGGTTTGCAGTGCCAGCACGTCCGGCCCGATCAACGCTTCCAGCACGTCGATGATGCGCGGATGCAGTAGGAAACGTTCGTGTACTTCGAGCACACGGTGTGCCATGTGCAGTCGTTCCCACGCTTTATGGCGTTCGGCCAGCGGCAGCGCCAGATCCGGGGCGGGTAAACCGGGCACGTGGACGTCGCCGTTCATGATCGCGTCGGTGTGCGCGTTGAGTTCTTCGACTTCGGCGCGTGAGACCAACCCTTTGACGACCAGAAAGCCCTCACGGCGGAAGCGGACATACTCATCGACGGTGACCGGGTAAGGCTGGTAGGGCGGCACACGCTGCGCGGTGGCCGGGGCGGCTGATGCGTCCATCGGGCAAACCTTTTAATTTTGGCGAGATGATGCCTATAGTATGAACGGAGTGCCGCGTGCGGTCAACCGAATGCCCAGTTGTTGGGTGCGAAGCGGTGTTTTTGAGTTTTCGCATGGAGCGCGAGCATAATAGGGGCGCTGCACCAGCAAACGCTCAGCATCAAAGGAACCGAATAGGCGGATTGATGAAACTCTTGGTTTTTCGTGCCTTGTGGGGCATGACGGGTTCAATTCCGGAACAACTCGAACGCATCAGCGCGGCGGGCTATGACGGCATCGAGATTTGGCCGCGCTTTTTGTCGCCCAGTCGCGCGGACTGGCTAAGCCTCCTCAAAGCTTACTCGCTCAAGTTGATTGTCGCGGACTTGATACCTGATCGCGCCAATTTGCAGCGCGACCTCGACGAACTGGCGCGTTATAGCCCGCTCAAGATCAATTTGCAGGGCGGGCAGGATGCCATGACATGGGACGAGGGGTGTCGCTTTCTCGAAGAAGCGCTGCGCGTCGAAGCGGCCATCGACCTGCCGGTGTGTCACGAAACGCACCGCGGGCGCCTGTTCTACACGCCGTGGACGACGGCGGCCTATCTGCGCGAGTTCGGTCACCTGAAGCTCACTGCGGACTACAGCCATTGGGTGAACGTGTGCGAACGCCTGCCCGATGATCAAGCCGCCGCGTTGGATCTGGCGAATCGCCACGCGGGTCACATTCACGGGCGCGTCGGTTACGCCGAAGGTCCCCAGGTGCCGGATCCGTCAGCGCCGGAATATGCGGCGGAACTCGTCTGGCATGAAACCCAGTGGCAGCAGATCTGCGACCGGCGGGCTGCGGCTGGAGATGAGTTTCTTACCTTTACGCCGGAATATGGCCCGCCGACGTATTTGCACACGCTGCCGCATACGAATGTCCCCGTCGCTGATCTGTGGCAGGTCTGTTTGTGGGCAGCGCAGCGGGCGCGGCAGCAGTTTGGGGCATACACCTGATCAGTGAGAATTTGGAGACGATTATGATTGCACTTTTGCGGTTTTTTGATCCGGCGTTGGGCGCGCGCGTGGGCGTGCGTCTGGGCGACGAAGTCTATGACGTGACGACGCATTTCCCCTCTGTGACGCACTGGCTGCAGGCGAGCGCTGGCCGGGTCGCCGCCGCGATTGACGAGCTGCGCGCTGCGGCAGTTGGGCAAGCGATTCTGTTCGCTGACCTGCTAGCCGCGCCCGCGTCGGGTGTACGCCATCTCCTCGCGCCCGTCGACGAACAGGACGTGTGGGCGGCGGGCGTGACCTACGAACGCAGCCGTGCCGCGCGGCAGGAAGAAGCCGTCGACGGCGGCGACATCTACGCGCGGGTGTACGCTGCTGAACGCCCTGAATTGTTCTTCAAGGCGCGGGGGCGCTGGGTGATCGGACCGCTCGGCGAAGTGGGTATCCGTACCGACTCCGCGTGGAATGTGCCCGAACCCGAACTCACGCTCGTCATGAACCCGGCGCTGGAGATCGTGGGTTATACCGCGGGCAATGACATGAGCAGCCGGGACATCGAAGGTGCGAATCCGCTGTATCTGCCACAGGCCAAGGTCTACGCGGCGTCGTGCGCGCTCGGCCCGCAGATCGTGCTCGGCGAACTCACGGCGTGGCCGAACGTGAGCATCCAACTGGAGATTGAGCGCAGTGGACAGGTCGCCGTGCAGGGGACGATCACCACGGAACGCATTCACCGCCGCGCCGCAGATCTCGTGCAGTGGTTGGGGCGCAGCGCGAGCTACCCCGAAGGCGTGTGCTTGCTCACCGGGACGGGCATTGTGCCCGGCAGCGATTTCACGTTGGCGGCGGGCGATGTGGTGCGTGTCACGATTGATGGCGTCGGGACGCTCACGAATACGGTCAAAGTTGTCTAAGCGCAACCTTGTTGAGGTCTGCACATAGACAGTCTGTCTAGATTTGTGTAAATCGCCACTAAATTATCGATATTATAGTGGTATCATCGACGTGTTGAACATCATTGTAGACTTGGTGGATTTACACTTATGGGCATCTACAAACAGTTGGGCGCGCTGGTTGCGCGCTATCGGATCGTGCTGGTCGTTCTGTGGATTGGGCTGGCGCTGGCCGTTGGGCTTTTCGCGCCGCGCATCACGCAGGTGACGACCAGCGACATCAGCACCTTTTTGCCCGCCGATGCGCCATTTCGTGAGGCGGCGCGCGTATTGGCTGAAACTTTTCCGAATGATTCCTCGGGCAGCAGCTATCTGATCGCCCTCGAAGCGCCGGACGGCGTGCTTAACCCCGGCGCGGAGGACTTCGCCGGGCAGTTGGACACGGCGGTTGGTCGCTGGTTAGCTGAGTTCAAAACGTGGCTGCAAGCCAGCGAGATTGCGGCGGATATCGCCCGCATCACCAGCCCGACTGATTCGGCACTGCTCGCGCAGCAGTTGGTCGCGGAGAGCAATCAGGTCGCGCTCGTGAACATCAGCCTGACCGGTTCGGGCACGGCGAAAGTGGTCAAAGAGGCGCTGCTGCAGTATCTCAGCACCAACACGCCGGAAGGCGTGCGGACCTACATCACGGGCGGCACGGCGATCACGCAGAGCACCGCGGAATCGAGCCGCGAGACGGCGGAGAGCACGCTCGTCGTCACGGTGGTACTGGTGATCGTGCTGCTGCTGCTCATCTACCGTTCGCCCGTCAGCCCGCTGCTGCCGCTCGGCGCGGTGACGCTGGCCTATATCATTGCGCAGGGCGTGGTGGCATGGCTCAGCCAGCAAATCGGCATGTCGATCAGCACGTATGCGAATGTGCTGTTGGTCGTGGTGCTGTTTGGCGCGGGGACGGATTATTGTCTGTTCCTGATCAGCCGCTACCGCGAAGAAATGGCCGATACGCCTGATCCCACGGCGGCGACGACGAGCACGCTGGCGCAGGTCGGCGAGACGCTTGTCAGCAGTGCCGGGACGATCTTCGTCGGTTTCATCGCCATGAGCTTCGCCGAAATGGGTTTGTTCCGCACGGCGGGGCCGGTGCTGGCGATCGGCATCGTGATCATGCTGCTGGTGGGTGTGACGTTTGTGCCCGCGCTGCTGGCGCT
Organism: Candidatus Flexifilum breve; assembly: GCA_016717205.1. GTDB lineage: Bacteria > Chloroflexota > Anaerolineae > Aggregatilineales > Phototrophicaceae > Flexifilum > Flexifilum breve. The sequence continues at coordinate 307,719 of JADKGC010000001.1, read as the reverse complement.
GCTCGGCAAGCGGGCATTCTGGCCCGGCAAGGCGGTGCATCGTCCGACTGGAAACTACTATGAGCGCATCTCGCAGTTGGTGAGCAGTCGCCCGGCCTTGTCGGTCGTGGTGATCATCGCCTTGATGCTGCCGCTGGCGCTCTACGGCCTGTCGACGACCGTGAGCTATGACCTGATCGGCGATTTGCCGGACGATGATCCCGCGGTGGCAGGGTACGGTCTGGTGCGCGACAACTTCGGCGCGGGGACGATCATGCCGCTCACGGTCGTGGTCACCGGGCGGGATGCGGCGACGGTCGCGTCAGAGATCGACGCGCTGGCGCAGCAGTTGGTCGCGCTGCCGACCGTCGGCGATGTACGCAGCATTGATGATCCGCTGGGGCAGAATGGCAGCATCCGCAACCTGACGCGCGTTGACGGCCAATTGACGCTCATCCTCGATCAGCTTGACGGAGCGGGCGGCGGGACGGGCGGCGCGAACCTCGTCGCCGTGATCGGCGCGCTGCAGAGCTATCTGGATCTGCTGGCGCAGACCTTCCCAACGATGGCCGCCGATCCCAATTTGACCGAATTGCAAACGCTGCTGAGCAATCCGCTCCAGTTGGCGCTCCAGCGCGACAAACTGCGCACCGATCTTGAAGGGCTGGCGGCGACGTTTGCGACGATGAATGATGCCTACCTCATGCCGACTGCGCTCACGCCGCTGCTCGCCAGCGCTGACGAAGCGCAAGCCGCGCTGATCGATCAGCTCAACAACACCTATCTCGCCAACGACGGGACCGCCTACCGCATTAATGTGATCGTGAACGTCAACCCGAACAGCGATGCCGCGTTGGACACAGTGCAGCAAATCCGCTGCTGCCGCGGTATGAGGATGGCAGCCAGGCGGTGCTCAGCGGGCAGCCCGTCACCTTGGCAGATATCCGCGACACGATGAACCGTGACCTGCTGCGCACGATGGCGCTGGTCATCCTCGGGATTTTCATCGTGCTGCTGTTTATGCTGCGCAGCCTGATCGCGCCGATCTACCTGATTTTGACGGTGATCATCACGTATGCGTTCTCGCTCGGCCTGACCGATCTGGTCTTCCGGTTGGTGTTGGGCGTGGAGAGTTTGTCATGGTATATGCCGTTCTTCACGCTAATCTTCCTCGTGGCGCTCGGCGTGGACTACAGCATCTTCCTGATCGGGCGCGTCAAAGAAGAAGTGCCGCGCCACGGCACGCGGGCGGGTGTGCACAAGGCCGTCGCCGCGACCGGAGCAATTATCACCTCGGCGGGTTTGATCCTCGCGGGGACGTTTGCCGCGCTGCTGACCGGGAGCATCATGGGGCTGATCCAGCTTGGCTTCGCGGTCGCGTTCGGCGTGCTGGTGGATACCTTCGTCGTGCGGACAATGCTCGTCCCGGCGATCACCGTGCTGCTGGATAAGTTCGCGTGGTGGCCGGGCAATCTGGCACACGCGGTTGCCAAAGAAGCAGTCGAACTCGTCGCGTAATACTTCGCCTCATCCCGTTTCGCTGCGCTCAACCGCCCCTCTCCCACGGGAGAGGGGCAAAGAACCGCTAGGTTCTTGGGGTGAGGCGAAATTCGTCCGTCTCCGTCAAATTTGTAACCAAACCGTCACAACTGCGTCACATCGGCGGCGACTCTCCCCCGTACAGTGAGTCCTGTACGACCGCAATGCAAAGGAGATTGCCGATGACACAGGTATCGCGCCGCAGTTTTCTGCAGTTCGCCGGGCTGACAATGGCCGGCCTCGCCGCTGCGACCACGCTCGAAAAAATCGGCGGGGTGAGCGCCGTGCAGGCGCAGGCGGAAGGTGGTGGTTTCTCCGGCGCGGCGTTCCTCGCCAATGTGTCGCCGGAACAGCATGTGCTCAACCGGCTGACGTGGGGCGTGCGCCCGCAAGACCGTGACCGGATTCGCGAACTCGGGATCGAAGGCTATATCGACTGGCAGTTGGATTACGCCAATATCGCCGATCCTGTGATTGACGAGTTTGTCGGGGCGCGGCGTGTGCTCACGATGCCGCCCGAAGAACTACTCCAGCTCAGCAGCGAAAATTACGAATATGTGATTACGACGGCGCTCTGGGCGCGCTTCTACCGTGCCGCCTACAGCGAACGCCAGCTCTACGAGCGCATGGTCGAATTCTGGACAGATCACTTCAATATTCCGATTTTTGACCTCGTCGCGGGCAAAGTGTACGACGACCGCATCGTGGCGCGGGCGCATGCGCTTGGCAAATTCCGCGACCTGCTGTTCGCGTCGGCGCAAAGCCCGGCCATGCTCGACTACCTCGACAACGACGTGAGCGACAAAGACCATCCGAACGAGAATTACGCTCGCGAACTGATGGAATTGCACACGCTCGGCGTGGATGGCGGTTACACGGAAGCGGATGTCACTGAAGTGGCGCGCGCTTTCACCGGGTGGACGAACAACCCGGCGTGGGATGGCTTCTTCACGTTTGACGCGGAGATGCACGACACGGGCGCGAAGACGGTGTTGGGGAATGCACTGCCCGCCGGACGCGGCATCGAAGACGGGCTGCAGGTGCTCGATATCCTCGCGCGGCATCCGTCGACGGCGCGCTTCATCAGCAGCAAGCTGATCCGCCGCTTTGTCGGCGACCTGCCGCCCGCCAGCCTGGTCGACAGCGCCGCGCAGGTCTTCATGCAGACCGATGGCGACATCCGGCAGGTCATGCGGCACATCCTGCTCTCCGGCGAATTCATGAGCTCCGCCGGGCAGAAATTCCGCCGCCCGCTGGACTACGTCGTGGCGATGACGCGCACGCTCAGCTCCGGTTTGCAGATCGAAGGCATCGAGACGGTCTACTACCTGATCGAGCCGCTCGGGCACATCCCGTATGGTTGGCAGCCGCCCAATGGTTACCCCGACGTGGCCGCCGCGTGGATCAACACCAATTCGCTCCTGCATCGCTGGAACGCGGCACTGCTCATGGCGTTGGGCGGCGAGGGGTACCTCCCCGGCGTCGCGCTCAATCTGGATCGGGTTATACCAGCAGCGGCGACGGCGGGTGAACTGGTCGACGCGACGACCGCGCAGATCCTCGGCTTCCCCATCGCCAGCGCCGACCGCGATCAACTGATCGCCTATGTGTCACGGGCGGCCAACCCAGACGAACCGCTCACCGAGAGCGCGCGCTATGAAAAACTGCCGGGGCTGGTCGGTCTCGTCATGGCCTCGCCGTACTTCCAGTGGCAGTAAGCCGTCCGCAGCGACTTTAGACCAAGAGGAATGAGATGAGCATTTCACGACGTGGATTTTTGAAGGCAACCGGGAAAGCGGCGGTGATCGGTTTGGGAACGCACTTGTTCCCCTCATGGATGCCGCGCATGGCCTTCGCGCAGGGCGACCGCGCCAACCGCGATGTGCTGGTGGCGATCTTCCAGCGCGGCGGCATGGATGGCCTGAACGCCGTCGTGCCCTTCGGCGAAGGCGCGAATTACTACGACCGGCGCCCGACGATTGGCATCAGCGCGCCGGACGGCAGCGACTCGAGCGCGATTGACCTTGATGGCTTCTTCGGTCTGCATCCGGCCCTGCGTCCGCTCAAAGAAGTGTTCGACGCCGGGGCACTCACCGTGATTCATGGCGCGGGGTCGCCTGACCCGACGCGCTCGCACTTCGACGCGATGGAGTACATGGAACGCGGTATTCCCGGCGACAAACTCACCGGGACGGGCTGGATCAACCGCCACCTGCAATCGGCCGCGTGGCAAAACAACTCGCCGTTCCGCGCGATCGGCATGGGGTCGATGCTGCAGGGTTCGCTGCGCGGTCCGATCTCGGCGCTGGCGCTGCGCTCCATCACAGATTTTCATCTCGCCGGGCGCACCGATCAGCTCTCGACCATTCAGCGCACATTCAGTGGGTTGTACAGCGTACAAGCACCGGTCGACGCGCTCACCGTGCAGGCTTCCGGCGTGTTTGGCACGATGGAGCAGCTGGCGGCACTGTCGGCGCTCGAATATCCGCCGGGCTACGGCGCGCTATATCCGGATACCGAATTCGGTATGGGCTTACGGCAGATCGCACAGCTCATTAAGGCGGATGTTGGGTTGGAGGTCGGCTGCGTGGATATCGGCGGGTGGGATACGCACGACGGTCAGGGCAGCACCGATGGCGAACTGGCGAACCGCTTAACCGAGTTCGCGGAGGGACTCGCGGCCTTCTACAGCGACCTGCGCGACTATATGGCGAACGTCACCGTCGTCACCATGAGCGAGTTCGGGCGCACCGCCAGCGAAAACGCCAGCGCCGGGACGGATCACGGGCGGGCGAGCGCGATGTTTGTGATGGGTGGCGGCGTCACGGGCGGCATGGTCGCCGACTGGCGCGGCCTGGCCGATGACGCGCTCGACGAGGGCGACCTCGCCGTGACCATCGACTACCGTGATGTGCTGGCGGAAATCCTCACCAAGCGGGTGAGCAACTCGGCCATCGACCAGATCTTCCCCGGCTATACGCCGAACCTGCGTGGTTTGATCCGGGAGCGGGCGTAATGTGTCGCCCGGTCGCGGAGCAACCCGCGCAGCCGACCGTAACCCTGACCGATGCGAATAGTCATGTCAAAGGAGAACCCCATGAAACGTCTCTTCCGGTTCGCGCTTGCGCTCACGCTTGTGCTGGTTGTCAGCTCCGCCGCGCGCAGCGCGCTGAAGGCGCAGGACGGCGTCAGCGAACAAGACGCGATTGACCTCGCGCTGACCAATCCCATTCTCGCCAGCGGTCTCGGACAGATCGACGGGTGGACGGCCGCCGCCTATGATACGCAGAACGCCTATCATATCTGGCGGGTGCAGTTCTGGGATGCGGATGGCGAAGACCTCGGCTGGGCGGATGTTGACCCGGCGCTCGGCAAAATCTACAGCTTTGAGGCGCACTTCAGCGCCTCCGAGGCGCAGCGTGACGCCGCCTACCCGCTGCTGCGCGAATTCATCGACAATGCGCCGGACGTGCTGGCGCTCGTGGAAAACCCGTCGGCCTACAACATCTGGGTTGATTGGGACGGCTGGAATCGCTGGTGGGGTGTGTACGTGGATATCGGCGAAGACTCGCTGGCGCTGGCCATTCGCTTCGACAATGGCCTGACGCCCGATGATCTCACCAACCCGCAGTTAGTGAGCGTATACTTCCCGAACGTGGTGTCGTATGAAGAATGGCAGTCGATGGCGCAGTCGGCAGCGGTGTCCGTCGCTTTCCGCACGCAGGCGATTGCCGATGCGGTCGCCGGGCGCACGTGGACGACGCAGGTCGAACGGGCGGATGATGGGCTGTGGCGCGTAATCTTCCTCGAAGGTGAAACGCCGCTCGCCGAAGTGCTGCTCGATAACGCGATGCAGACCGTGGTCGATTACTCGGTAGGCGAATAACGGCGAAATGCGAACAGGGTTATAATCAACCCCATGAATGAACGACTGGCGCTCCTGATTGTCGACGACGAAGAAGCAATCCGCTCCGCTCTGGCCACGCTGCTAGGGCGGGCGGGTTTTGACGTGCGGGTGGCCGCGAATGGGACGGAAGCGCTGGCGCGCATCGCCGAGGCTGCGCCCGACCTCATTCTGCTCGACGTGGTGTTGGAGGAAAGCAACCCGAACGCCATGGGCGGGTTAGACGTGCTGCGGCATGTGCGCGCCTTGAATCGCTTCATCCCCGTGATTATGCTCACGTCCTACCCGGAATGGCAGATCGAGAGTTTGGGGCAGGGCGCCATCGCCTTCGTGACCAAACCGTGGGATGCGAACGCGCTCATCCTGCAAATCCGCGCCACGCTCAGCGCCATTCAGCACGTGCGCAAAGAGACACAGGCCGCGCCGAGCACCGACGAACTGCGCATCGGCGATCTGGTGATCGACCTGACGCGCTATCGCATCACCAAAGCGGGGCAGGAAATTGACCTGACGCCGATTGAGTTCGCGCTGCTGGCGTTTCTGGCGCGCAACCCACGCCGCGAATGGACGCGCGAACAACTGCTGAATCAGGTGTGGGGCTATGAGTGGGTCGGCTATGAACGCACGGTCGACCGGCATATCGCGGCGGTGCGGCGCAAGCTGCACCTGCAGCGCGACGAATTGATCGAAACGGTTCATGGCACAGGTTATCGGTTGGTGGTGTGATGCGGCGCGCATGGTTGATCGCAGGCATAGGTTTGGCTCTCGCATGGGTGATTGTGCCCACCGTGTTCACGTCGCTCGGACTCGACGTTACGCTGCGTTTCACCAGCGGTGAGGCCTATGGCGTGATGTTGTTCACGCTGGGAGTGACCGTGATCATTCTCGTCCGGGTAAGCTACCGTCGCCCGCGTTTACGCCGCACATGGGCGCTGGCCGCTGCTGGACTGGTCGGCGTGTGGGTGTTCCTGCCGTTTTTCGTCTCCCAGACGCAGAATCACCCGCTGGCGCTGGTGTTCATCGTCGCCAACCATCCGGTCGGCGTGCTGTGGTTTCTCGGCGCGTTTCTCATCACGCTGCTCCTCCTCACCTACGTGACCGCGCAGGCGGGACGGGTCGCCGAAGCGAACCGCCGCCGTTTGAACATCCTCACGCTGGTGCAAGACCAGTTGATCGAAGGGGTGGCGCTCTTCGATCAGCAGCAAAAGCTGATGTGGGCGAATGCGGCGGGTCGGCGCTATCTACTTCAGAGCAGCGCGCCGCGTACCGAAGTGACTCGTCTGCTCCAGCGCTCCGTCGAAAGCCGCCGCAGTACGGCGCAAAGCCTCACCCTGAGCGAAACTGAGCGCATCAATGTGCAGGTCGCGCCCACGCCGGATGGTGCGTACAGCGTGATCGCTCGCCCGCTGCAAAACGAGTCCGACGCAGCGACGCTGTTCTATGAGCGGTTCATGCGCCGGATTGTGCACGATATGCGCAACCCGCTCGCCGCCGTGATCGCCCACGCGGGCAATTTGCGCGCGCTCGAAGATGGACAGAGCAGCGCAACCGATTGGCGCGCGACCGCGTATACCATCGAAACAGAAGCGCAGCGCCTGACGCGCCTCGTCGACAGCCTGCTGTTCGACGCGCGGTTGTCGTATGTGCCGCCCGCGCTGCAGAAGCTGGATTTGCTCGATTTGATCGAAGAGGTGTATTTTCAGCATGACGAACGTGCCATCCGCGAGGGCAAGACGCTGGAAATCGACTCGTCGCTGAAAAGCGCGCCGCTGGAAGGCGATCAGGATTTGCTGGCGCGCGCGCTGAGCAATCTGGTCGACAACAGCCTGAAGTATTCGCGGAGCGGGGCGCAGATTCGCGTTAGCCTCGAAAAAGCGGATGATCAGTATGTGATTCGCGTGGTGGATACGGGCGACGGCATCCCGCCGGATTTGCTGCCCGATAAGATTTTTGAAGCGTTGGTGCGCGGTCGCCCGCATGATAGCGGGAGCGGCCTCGGCTTGTCGATCGTCAAGAAGATCGTCGAACTGCATCATGGCAGCATCAGCGCCGAAAGCATTGTTGGTAAAGGGACGATCATTACCCTATGGCTGCCTATCTGATCGCTGCACTGCTGCTCCTCCTCACGTTGACCGGGTGCGGGGTGCGCCTGGAAGTCTCGACACCGCCCATACCGACGCCGACGCCGCGCGTGTTCCCCGGGGTCGATTATTCGCGGAACGGGATTTGGCGCGTGCAGGCGACGCCGCGCATCATCTTCCCCGTCAGCGATAATGCACAGATGCAGTTGTTCATGCAGGAACAGCTCCCTGTGCTGCTGCTCGCCGGGCGGCAGTTATACGTCGGTGCCGAATATGACGCGACATGGTTTTCGAACGCGCAGAGCAACGCGCAGGTGCGCCTGCGGGCCTATACCCGCGGCAGCGATGACGACGAATGGCTGCCCTATGACAGCAGTGAACGCGACCTGACCACCAGCAGTGCTCCGGCCACCAGTCGCGACTCGCTCTCGCTGATGCTCACATACGCTGAACCGACGGCGGTGCAGGTTCGTATCGAAGTGTCGGTGATCGCCTATAACGCGGATGGGTCGATCACGACGAATGTCGAAACCAACGACTTTCCGCTGTTGGTTTTGCAGGATAGCTCGGAGATTGAGGTCGATCTGGACGCGCTCGTGCCGCAGTACGGCGAGTGGGGTGAGAACCAGATGCTGTTCGACTGGCGCGACTGGCACGGCGGCCCCTGCGGCCTGACTGATCGCGAGATCGCGGCGCTGGATGCAGCCTGTGAGGCATGGGAGAGCGGTGACGGCGATCAGCTCTATACGCAGCTGCGCGCCGCGCTCGAACAAGCGGATGACCCGGAACTGCGCGGCATCATCGCCGGGCAGATCGGTCTGCTGCTGGTGCTGGCAGGGGATGTCGATCAGGCGGCAGAGACCTTTAGTCAGGCGGTTGAAGCCTACACCCAGTCGCTGCTCCCGTTCCAGGTTGGCGTGCACCTGCACAATCTGGCCGCCGCGCAGATCATGCGCGAAGATGGTGAGGCCACGGCCTATACGCTGCAAGTGCTGCAAGAACTGCGCGGGCAGTTCTACGATGATGCTGGGAATATGCTCACGCAGGCGATTGCGGGCTACTGGTCCGATGAACCGTGGCGGTTGGACGAACCCATGTACTGGTTTAGAGAGCGTGACCTGCCGCAAGCTGACATCGTCGAGATTTGGAAGACCCGCGCCGAGCAGTAGCCAGTACAGACCCCACCTCAGACCCCTAACAGGGGTCGGTTTTTAATTGTAGGGACGAGGCATGCCTCGTCCTCCTGTGCTCACACGACCACCACATCCGTTAAAACACCTGTTTTGCTTTCACGGACAACCGATCCGTTGTCTAATTCGGATAAAGAAACGGACGAGGCATGCCTCGTCCCTACAGGTTCTCGGCGAAGAAGACGGTGTTCGATGGGGAATCGTAAAATATCTACCCCTGTTAGCCTCCGGACCCTCCCCGAATTCAGTTGACGGAGGGACAGTTTTAACAATCGAGGGGATTGTAGGGACGCGCAACGGCGCGTCCGCCGGAATAGGGGCGCAACGGACGCGCCGTTGCGCGTCCCTACAAACCACGTTTTCCCTCAAACGAGCTCCTTAAGGGTTCCCCATGTTAAAAGTGTCCTGTCCTCAACCGAATTGAGGGAGGGGAGCCAACATGGCTTGCCAGACCAAATTCGTTTTCGTAGGGACGCGATTGATCGTGTTCGGTGGTGTTTTGGTTGGTGAAACCCCGCGGAAGGTGGTACATGTTAGCACTTTGACGTGATGCACCTCGGGGAGTTCACCATGAGCGAGATTCGAGTTTTACTGGCAGGCGAATCGTGGGTATCCAACAGCACCCACTTCAAAGGGTGGGATTTCTTCTCCAGCACGGTCTATGAGGTGGGCACGGACTACCTCGAAGGCGCGCTGAAGGGCAGCGACATCCAACTGGAGCACATGCCGAGCCATGTGGCGGCGACGCGCTTCCCGCTCACCCTCGACGAACTGAACGCCTACGACGTCGTCATCCTCAGCGATATTGGCGCGAATACGCTGCTGCTGCACCCGGATACGTGGCTGCGCGGCAAATCCGTGCCGAATCGCCTCAAGCTGCTCAAAACGTGGGTCGAGAACGGCGGCGGGCTGGCGATGGCGGGTGGATATCTCTCGTACGCGGGGATCTACGCGTCGGCGAAGTACTATCGCACGGTAATTGAGGAGATTCTCCCGGTCAACATCCACACGTTTGACGACCGCGTCGAAGTGCCGGAAGGTGTGAGCGTCGAGGTCGTGCAGCCGAATCACCCGATTCTCGCCGGAATTACGGGCGAGTATCCCGCGCTGCTCGGCTACAACGAGACGACGCTCAAACCGGATGCCGAATTGATCCTCTCGACGGGCGAACACCCATTGCTGGCCGTGCGGAGCGTCGGGCAGGGGCGCACGCTGACATGGGCGTCGGACATCGGGCCGCATTGGTGTCCGCTGCCGTTTTTGACCTGGGACGGCTATGCGCGCCTGTGGCAGCAGTCGATCCACTGGTTGGCGGGACGGTAGACGCCACGCAAGGCTGTTCGCTAGAGACCATCTGAACATTCGCAATTGCTCTCGTAGGGGCAAGGCGCGCCTTGCCCCTACACAAGCAAAACAACGGATTCTTCAAATGGTTTCTTACAGAGGATCAGCGTCGCGGTGATTCGCACGGCGCTGCCTTGCCCACCATAATCCACTCGCCACGATCACGCTCCCTAGTCCCCACAGCCCAAGCGACCGCCACAGCGGCGGTTCGCCCGTCGCCGGGAGTAGACCGGCAGTGACGAGGATGTGCGCGGCACCGCCGCTGCTGCCCGCTGGTGTCTCGCCGACCAGCGCCAGGTTGCTGACATGCACGCTGGCGTTGGGCGACTCCAGAATCGCCGCATTCGGAATCGTCTCGCCCGCGCGCAGACTGGCGACCCGCGCTGAGACCACGATCACCGCTTCTTCGCCAGGTTGCAGGGTGAAGTCGCTGACGGTCAGTGTATTGGCGTTGAAGACCCACCGCCCGTGCGTGGTGGAGAGCACACGGAGATCGGTCAGACGTTCGTCAAACACATCGTAGATCACCACCTGCGTGAGTGGGATAGTCTTGGGGTTCCGCGCCCGAATAGTGTAGGTGACGGTCTGTCCGATGGTCGCAAACGGGTGATCGACTGTTTTGGTGACGTAATCCGTGTCGCCGCCCCCAGACACTGTCGCGCCAGGGATGAGCACCTCATTGATGAGCGTGACAATTTCGTCGTCGTTGATGATCCCGGTGAAAGTCGTTGGCGCGATCAGCTCCACCGGCCCGCTGATGCCGGTGATGGCGAGGTCGAAGGTTTCGACGCCTTCCAGTCCGGTATCGTCCAGAATCGGCACGCTGATCGTTTGCTGGTAAGTGGTGCCGGCTGCAAACGGCGCATCGACGAAAGTTAGTGTTTGGGCGGTGAACGCTCCGTAATCCGCGCCGCTGGTCGCATTCCCGCTAGCAGCATCATCAATCGTCAGGGTGATGTTGCCCGCGAGATTAAAGCCCGCTGGGATGAACACTTGCACATCCACAGAGAGCGTACCCGCGGTTTCGTCGACGATGGCGCTGTTGACGGCGAACGACGCCTGCGCAAAGACATCCACATCGTCGTCATTGAGGATGATCGTGTGGCTGTCCGCTGGAGCGATTTCCGCTGACCCGGTGACGGCATTGATGCGCAGCGCGAGGTATTCCGCCCCCTCGATGACGCTGTCTTCCAGCAGGTTAACAGTTACCGTCTGGGTGTAGGTGGCGTTGGCGGTCAAAGGCCCGAAAATGGTGACGGTTGTCGGCGCGAAGGCTGCGTAGTCGCTGCCGCTGGTAGCATTGCCGCTCGCCGCATCGACGATTTCCACCGTGATCGGGTCGGGGCTGCTGAAGCCCGCGGGTACGTCCAACTGCACGGTGACGCTAACGCCGGTCGCGTCCTCGGTGACGATCTGATTGATGTCCGGCAGCGAGGCGCTGGCGACGACTGTGTCGATGCCTGTGCATTCCACCGTATAGGTGACCGTCGGTTGGGCGGGATCGTTGGTGGTGAAGGTGAGCTGCGCTGAACGCACGCCCGCCGCCGACGGCGTGCAGATGATGGCCGTATCCTGCGGTGGATTGCCATTGCCAATGGTCGTCGGCAGGCCGATGAGGCGGAAGTCGCCCGGATGCAGGCCGCCGATACTGCTCAGGCTGACAGTCAGCGCGCTGTCGCCGTCCTCGATGATTTGCAGCGTGGTGCTGATCTCACTGCCCACCACCACTGACCCGAGGTTGATGGTCGCATTCACCGGTGGCGCGGAGTCGTAGACCGGGTCGAGCGAGTACTCAAACGCGCCGCTGTCACAATCGCCCACCTGCGGCGAATTCGGTGTCCCCGTCGCATCGAAACCGCGCAGATAACCGCGTTGATCAGTGATTGGGCAGTTACTGAAGTTGGCGGCGTCGAGCGCTGGACTGCCCAGCACCAGCGCATGGGTGAACGTCGGCCCGTTGTTGTCCGCCAGCGGCGCGAGGATGGTGCCAATTGCCCCAGCCGGGACGATGTCGGTCGCCCCATTCGGGCAGCCGCCCGCGCTGCCATTGACGCCAAACACGTTATAGGCGTTGCCCACCGTGAGCGTTCCCCCAATGATGCTGTCGTTGTAACATTCAGCGTTAGCCGGGGCGGTATTCCCCGCAATGATGTTATTCCGCAGCGTGACGGTCGCCGCCAGATTATAGACGCCGCCAGCGCCCGCACCGGCACTATTGTTGGTGATCGTGTTATTGGTGAGGATGGCGGTCGCTCCCAATTGGTACAGCGCCCCGCCATAACTGCTGGGGGCGCTGTTGCCCGAAACAGTGCTGTTGCTCAAGTTGAGGTTGGCGCTTTCGCTCACCAGCGCGCCGCCGCCGCCTTGGCTCTGATTGTTCGTGAAGAGGCTGGCGGTGATCGTGCTGGAATTCAAGTAGCTGTAAATCGCTGCACCCATTGCGGCTTGATTAGCGGAAAAGACGCTGCGCGTCACATTCAGATTGGCTCGATTGACGAAAATCGCGGCCCCAAGCCCGGATGTTGAGGTCGCGACGTTATTGCTGAAGGTGCTATCGGCAATGGTCAGCGCGCCGGCTGTGTAAATCGCGCCGCCCAGTGTGCCCAAGCCCCCGGCATTGGCGAGGCCGTTGGTCATGGTCAAGTGGTTGATGTAGACCTCAGCCCCGGACGCAATGTGCATAAGGCGGAAGGTGGCCGCGCCGGAGCGAGTGATGGTGAAACCCGCGCCCTCAATCGTCAGGCTGTTTCCCCCATCCGCCAGAATGCTCGGCAGCCCATTCACCCCATCGGTAAAGTCAGTGGCGCTGGTGAGCGCGATATTGGCGCTCAGGGTGATGGTATCGTCCTGATTGTTGCTGTTGGCCGCCGTGATCGCGGCGATCAGTTCAGCGGCGGTGCTGACGGTGAACGTGGCGGCTTGCACGCGCGGAATGATCCCAAGCAGTGTGGCGAGAGACAGAAAGAAGAAAAATTTGCGCATTGACACGGCCTTAATGAGGTCAGCAATTTTCGATTTTATCAAAGTGCCAACACACAGCGGAGTAATGCCGGTAATGTGCCTGAAGTTGACCCGGTTTGTCAATACGTATATGTCAATAAATCAACGCATTCCCATCCGTGTCGAGAGCGGGATTTGGGCGGTGGAGGTCGGTCGCACCGCTCGCCCAGATGCGCTTGATCACGCAGCCGGGTCGCGGAGCCGCGTGCTGACCAGCGCGCAAATCACCAGCAGCCCGACCGCCAGCAGCAGCGACGGCGTGAACGACTCATCCGGTGTTTTGAGCACGCTCATGATGTAGACGAATACGACCGACGCCTGCCCGAATAGCTGAATCAGCCCGTTGGAGGTGCCTTCCGGCGTCGGGTAGGTGATTTCGGCGGCGTACTGCATGGCGATGGGCATGGTGCTGACGAGGAAGAAGCCCAGCGCGAACGCCGAGATCAGCAGCAGCGTGAAGTCAGTGGCAAAGGTCAACCCGATAACGCCCGGAATCGTCAGCGCGAGGCCGAGTAGCAGATAGCGTTTGCGTTTACGCTGGCGGTCGGAGAACGACGGGATGACCACCGCGCCGATCACGCCGCCGACCAGCATGAGCGCGCCCAGCGTGCCCGCATCGGTCGAGGAGAAGCCGCGCCCCTGCACGATGCCTTCGATCCACGTATTGATCCCGTTGAAAATGCCGAGACCGACGAATGACACGAGCAGCACGAGCAAAAACATGCGTGAGCGCAGCGCGTGCTTCAGCCCATCGAACATGAGCGAGCGTACCGCTTGATCGGGCGCACTAGGAGGTGTCGGCGGCTTTTCGCGAGTAAACACCAGAAACAGCACTGCCGAGGCCGCGGTCACGCCGCCGTAAATCAGTTGAATGGTAGGGATGTCCAATGTTTCGCTGAGTACGGGGGTGACGACCATGCCAATCGCCGTGCCGACGAGGTTGGCCAGCGTCACTAATCCGACCGCCGTCGCGCGTTCTTCTACCGCGAACCAGTTGGCGGGCACTTTCGTCCATGCGTTGAGCAGAAACGGTTGCGCGACCGCGATGGCAATGGTGGCGAGCAGGACGACCGCGTAATCCGTCCCGGCGAAACCGCGCAGGAGCCCGCCGATGGACATCAAGATGACGCCGAAGCCGACGCCGATGCGAAAGCCGGACGTGTCGATCACCCATGAGGCCGGAATCGAGAAGGGAATGAAGGCCAGCATGAAAGACATCGCCAGCACACCGATTTCCAGATCGGTCACGCTGTACACCTGTGCAGCGCGGCTCGTCACCGGGGCGTAGCTGATCCACAGGATTTGAATAGTGAGGTTGACGGCCATGAAGACCGCCAGCACGACCCAGCGATAGCTGTAGACGGGATACTCGGTTTTGGACATCAGTCAGCCTTCTCCGCATTCAGAGTCTTGAACAGCGCTTTGTTGCGTTGGTGGAGCTGGCGGTACACCGCATATTGCTTGTCGTACAGCGGTCGGTATTGCGGGCGCGGCGTGAAGGTTTTGGCGACCCGCACGAGGCGGCGCACCTCATCAAACTGAATTGCGCCAAGGCCGACGGCGCACACGAGGGCCGCGCCCGCCGCACCTGCGTTTTCGGGATGTTCGGTGACTTCAATCGTGCGCCCGGTGACATCCGCAAGGATTTGCGCCCACGTGTCCGAGCGCGCGCCGCCGCCGACAAAGCGCACGGTTGTGCTCCGCGGTACGTTCTTCTCGACCGTCTCCAGCATCCAGCGTTTGTGGTAGGCGTCACCTTCCAGCACCGCGCGGATCATCTCCCGCTTGCCCGTCTCCAAGTTGAGGTTGAAGAACATGCCGCGGGCATACGGGTCTTCGAAGGGGGAGCGGTTGCCGTGCAGCCACGGCGTGAAGATCACCCCATTCGCGCCGGGCGGCGTCTCTTCGACGACTTTGCCGAGATAGGCGTACAGCGAACGATATTCGGCTTCGCGGTCGGCGATGGTTTGCTGGCCGAGGTACACACCGATTTCGTCCAAGGCGAGGTGGTCGCGAATCCACTGCAAGCAGCGTCCCGACGTTTCTTGCTCGGAGATGTAGTTGTATTTGCCGGGGATCGCCCCGAGGATCGACGCGACCATGCCGCTCACATCGGTTTTGCGCTGGTCGAGGGTGGCGCACACCCAACCGGACGTGCCGATATAGATGTGCGTGCTGTTGGTGTCCAGACTGCCGGATCCGAGCGAGATCAGCGAGAGGTCGCCGCCGCCGCCGAACACGGGCAAGCCGACCGGCAGTCCGAGCGCTTGCGCCGCTTGTGGTGTCAGCCCGCCGACTTGATCGGTGGCGCGCACGACGGGCGGCAGATGTTCCGGGTTCACGTCGTAGGTGCGGCAGAGTCCTGCGTGCCATTCAAGGTGATCGGGCCGCGTGTCGAAGAGGAAGGTCGCGTGCGCGCTGTCATACCCGAGCGTGAACTGCCCCGTACAGCGCATGACCAGATAGTCTTTGACATCCAGCCAGCAGCGCAGGGCGCGGAACCGGTCGGGCTGTTCGTCGCGCAGCCACAGGTATTTCCACAGCGGATCTTTCGCCGAGGCCGACGCGCCGCCCGTGATACGCAGCGCGCTCAGCAGCTTGATCGCGTTCATGCCCTCGATCTTGAGCAGACCGTCCTGCAGGTAGCGGCGGCGCTGCGCCGTGCCGCGCGCGTCCATGTAGCTCATGGCGCGACCGAGAGCGCTTCCGTCCGCGTCGACTGGGACAAAGCCCTGCATCTGCGCGCAGAAGGCCATGCCCTGAATGGCCTCTGGAGCGACCTGCGCCCGCCGCAGCACGGCCTGCGTGCCGCGACAGATGGCTTCCCACCATAAATCCGGGTCTTGCTCGATGCCGCCGTTGTCCAGCACGTACAGCGGGTAATCTTCGATGGCGGTCTCCAGCATGTCGAGACGGTCGCCCAAGCGGTACAAAACCGATTTGCTGCTGGTGGTGCCGACATCATGGACGAGGAGCAACGGCGCGGTCATCAAGTTGGCCTTTTAGGTGCAGCAGGCGAGCACGGTTTCAAAGCGATTCAGCGCATCGTCGATCACGTCGTCGGTATCGGCCATGCTCGTATACAGGCGGCTGCCTGCCAGCGTGACGATGCCCTGAGCCATGAACGCCGCGCCCATTTCTTCCATCATGTGTTTGCGTGGTTTGACCTCGCGCATCAGCTTGAGCGGATTCTTGAAGTCAAGCAGCATCACCGCCGATGTTTCGAGATGCACAATTGAACCCTGATTATAGGCCACGAACGGCAAATCGAGCCGCTGGATAATCTCCTGCAAGCCCGCTGTGAGCCGATCTCCGGCTTGACCTGCCAGCACTGCCGCGTTGGTGCGCTCCATCTCTTCGATGGCGAAGTAGCCCGCCGCGCAGCTCAACGGGTTGGCGGAGAGGGTGCCGCCGACGTAGGCGCGTTCGCCTGTGCCGCTGATACCCGCCGCAAAGTGCAGCATGATCTCGCGCTTGCCGCCGACGCCGCCCGCCATCGGGTAGCCGCCGGTGATGCACTTGCCGAACACTGTCAAATCTGGCGTGACGCCGAAGTAGCCCTGCGCGCCGCCCAGGCCGAGACGGAAGCCCGTCACGACTTCGTCGAAGATCAGCAGCGCGCCGAATTCGTCGCATAGCTCGCGCACCTTCTGGTTGAAGTCACGGGCAATGGGGCGCGTGCCGCTCTCCGGGCCGACCGGTTCGAGGATGACGGCGGCGGTCCCGCCCCGCAGGCGGTTGAGCATGAGCTTGCGTCGGAGTTGATCGAGATTGTTCGGGTAGAATTCCTGCGTGTGCTTGGTCGCCGCGGCGGGGATGCCCGTCGCTTCGTGGCGACCCGTGCCGGGGATGTGCAGCCCGTAGACCATCTGGTCACTCCAGCCGTGGTACGCGCCGCCGACCTTGATAATCTTCTTTTTGCCCGTATGCACGCGCGCCGCGCGAATTGCCGCCATGACCGCTTCCGTGCCTGATCCCAGCATGCGGAACATTTCGATGCTTGGCATATGCTGGTTGATCTTCTGCGCCAGCCGCAGTTCGTATTCATGAAACAGCCCGGTCACGGGGCTGCACTCGCGGATCAGATCGACCAGTTTTTCGCGCACGGGCGCATAGTTGCTGCCGAGGATGGTCGGGCCACCCGCCTGCAAAAAGTCGATGTAGCGGTTGCCGTCTTCGTCCCACAGGTACGCGCCCTCGGCGCGGCGAATGGCGATAGGGAAGGGGTAATTAAAGGCGAGGTTATGCTGCACGCCGCCGGGGATGTACTGCTTGGCCTCGTCGATCAGCGTGCGGGACCGCTGGCAGTGCTCGTCAAAGTAGCGCAGGAATTCGGCCATTTTGTCGCGGCGAATGGGGCGCAGCGGCTGTTTGACGAGCTGATTCAACTGGCGGTAGATCGCCTCGGTGTCGTGCCATGTCGAAATCGCGGACTGCTGGGCAGTGGGGGGTGTGATCACGCGTTCCATCGGACTATCCTTTCACTTGGGCGAGCTGCTGCTCGATCTTTTTCTGCTCGGAGCGCAGTTTGGCGAAGGCGATCTCGCGAATCGGCAGCGGAATCTTGTCGATCTTCTCTTCGGTATACAGCGCCAGCAGGTAACTTAACGCCGCTTTTTCCAGCAGCAGCACGTTGTGATACGCGCGCTCCGGCGTTGGACCGAGGCAGAGCGCGCCATGATTCTTGAGGATATAGGCGTTGTGATGATTCTGCACAGTCTTCTTGACCTGTTTGACGAGCATCCCCGTGCCGGAGGGGGCGTAGGGAACGACTTCGACGCTGCGACCGAGGAAGCGCACCTGTTCATCGAACAGCGCAGGGATCGGCTTGTTGATCAACGCAATGGCGCTGGCAAAATCCTGATGGGTATGCATGACGCAGCCGACATCCGGGCGCACCTGATACACAGCGCTGTGGAAGCCCATCTCGATGGATGGCTTGAGATCGCCAGCGATCTTGTCACCGTAGAGGGTGTACACGCAGATGTCATCGGTCTGCATGGCGTAGTAGTCTTGATTCGACGGGGTGATGGCAAGGGCGTCGGCGCCGGGCACGCGAATGGATATGTTGCCGCCCGTTCCTTTGAGAAAACCATCGTCGGCGAGTTTGCGCGTATAGTCGATCACATGCTGGCGGACGGCTTGATAGTCAATCATCGGCGGAGTCTCGGGTTAAACTTTACATTGTAAAGATTTTACGGTGGTTTCTTTACAGCGTCAAGTAACTGCGTTACGCTTCTCTTTATGAATCATAATTATCATCACGGCGACCTCAAAAACGCCCTGATCCGCGCGGGGATCGAACTCCTATCCCGCGAAGGCGTCCAAGCGCTGACGCTGCGCAGCGTGGCCAAGCAAGCCGGCGTCAGCCATGCGGCGCCCTATGCGCATTTTGCCGATAAGCAAGCGTTGATCGCGGCCATTGCCGCGGCGGGCTACGCGACGCTGTACGCGCAGTTAGCGACCGCTCAAACTGCGCGCGGCGATGCGCTGGAGCGCCTGTACGCCACCGCCGATGCGTATCTACAGTTCGCGCTTGATGAACCTGATCACTTCAAGATTACGTTTTCGGGCGTGGTCGAAGCGGAAAAGGACTATCCGGACTATGTCGAACAGTCGCGGCGATGTTTCGCACTGGTGGTCGCGCTGGTGGCCGATTGTCAGGCGGATGGGGTGATCGTGTCCGGCGACACTCAGTTGATCGCCGTGAGTATCTGGTCATGCATGCACGGCTTTGTGCATCTGTGGCTGGCGAATCAACTGCCGAGCGCGCTGCTCAGCCGCTACGCCATCCCGGAACTGCTGCGGATGCATCTCACGCGGGTCGTGCCGTTTGCCACCCGCCGACCAGAATAGAAAGGGACGCGCACCCGGCGCGTCCCTGCAATCTTCTAATCTGTGACGAACTCGCTGATTACTCGCGTTCCCACACGCCTTCGCCATTGAGGATACGGGCCAGTTGATTCGGGAAGCGGGCGCTGTCCAGCGGTTTGCCGAGAAAGCCGTCAAACCCCTGCTGGCGCACCACATCAATTTCGCTGACGTGCACAGTGTAGGCGATGATCGGCACGCCGCCTAACTGTTCGCGCAGCAGATCCTTGACCTGAAACCCATTGATGCCGGGCATTTCCAGATCGAGGAAGACGACATCCACCTGTGCCATTTGCGTGAGCGTGTCATTCAGCCGCAGCGGGTTCGCCACTTCAACGCACTTGACGCGGTTTTTCATCAGGAGGGTGCTGAGGACGCGTAGATTCTGCTGGTTATCGTCAATAACCAGCGCATGGACTTCGCTCATAGGGGCCTGTGTTCTCCCACGTACCACACTTCTTCACCGTTAATCACCCGGGCGACTTGTTCCGGGAAGAGATGCGCTTCGATGGGCTTCGCGATGAAACCCGAGAAGCCCCGGATCCGCGCTTCCGGAATGGCGATGGCGGGATCCATCGCGGAGACTGCAATGATCGGCACGTCTTTGAATTCCGGTACCAAGCGAATCTCGTCAAAGATGTTAAATCCGGAAACCTGTTTCGGCAGGCTCAGGTCGAGGATAATCAGATCAATTTTAGCGAGACGTTCCAGATGAAAGGGAACATCTTTCCCCCAGCGTTCAAATTCCACGACCGCCCCATGTTTCATCAGGGTGATCTGGAAGATGACGCGGTTCTGCACATTGTCCTCAACGATGAAAATGTGCTTATCCTTCAGCAGCATGATCGACTTCTTCCTTAACTAATAATTCGCCAGATTGCCTCACCGTCGACGATCCGTTGGAATGTGTCCGGGAACGTGGTGAGGTCAATCGGTTTGGCAAGGCAGCCATCGAACCCGGACTGCCGCAGTTTGACGACCTCTTCGTTCATCACACTGGCTGTCAGCGCGACGATGCGCGTATTGTGTGCCCAGTCCAACTGCTGCAGCATGGACAGCATAGTGAAACCGTCGTACGGTTGCATGTGAATGTCGAGGAAGATGACATCGGGCTTTGGGGTGAGGGCTTCCACCTTCGCCAGAAAATCCTCGCTGTTTTCGAAAATTGTGACATTCGGCAGCTTCATGCGTCCACTGAGAAGCATGCGCATGAGCGTGCGGCTGTGCGGGTCGTCTTCAACGTAAAGTACGGAGATCTGTGGATTCATAGAGCCATTCCTTCGGCAGTCAATGTGGGCGTCAGTTGGTGTGATTCTACTGGCAGTGCGACGTAGAAGGTAGTGCCTTTCCCAACGTCGCTCGTCATCCACAACTTCCCGCCGTGCGCTTCGGCCAGGCTGCGCGCGATCGGCATGCCTAAACCGGTGCCACCCCCTTGCTGCAAGCCGACCTTGGTCTGCTTGAAGGCTTCGAAGACCAGATCGAAATCTTCCGCCGGAATGCCCGGGCCGGTATCACTGATCGCTGTGATGAGCTGCCCGTCCTTCACCTGCGCGCTGACCGTGATGTGTCCAGCCGCCGTGAATTTGCAGGCATTTGAGATGATGTTGAGGAAAATTTGGAGAATACGCTGTCCGTCCGCGCGGATGAGCGGGAGGTTCGGCGCAATTTCCGAGCGAATCTCCACGTCTTTCCCGTTGAGCAAGCTGTTTCCGGTGGCGACGACGTTGACGAGAATATGGTTCACGTCGATGTTATCTTCGATGAACAGCTTGAGCGAACCCGCTTCGATCTTCGACATGTCGAGCACGTCGTTGATCAGGTTGAGCAGATGCTTGCCGCTGCTGACCACCTGACTGAGCAATTCCACCTGAAACTCGTTCACGGGGCCGGTATCGCCATCGATCACGAACTGGGTGAAGTTGAGCACCGCGTTCAACGGGGTGCGGAGTTCGTGCGACATACTGGCGAGGAACGCCGACTTCACCTGATCGCTGCGTTCGGCTTGTTCGCGAGCGCTCTGTAAGCTGATTTCACGCTGCTGGACGGCGAGCGCCATCTCGTTGAACGTGAGCGCCAGCTTCCCGAGTTCATCTTCACCGCTTACCGGAATACGCTGATCGTACTGCCCGCCGATCATCTTGTCAGCGGTCGCGCGCAGGGTGTTGATCGGACGCAGCGCGAAACGATACAGCGCGAAATAGATGACGGTGAGGGCGAGCACGGTCAGCAGAGCGAAGGCGACAATCGTGTTGACCAGAGTGGTATTTTGGAAGGTGAAGATTTCGTCCAGCTCAAACAGGATCATCATGACCGCGGGGCTGGTCTGACCGTTCGCAGTCAGCGGCACATAGGCGGATGCATGCGGGACATCGCTGAACACCAGATCGTTGACGACGACGGTTTCGCCGGCGGCAGCGCGGGCGACCTCGGCTGGAATGAAGTTGATGCCATGCTCCAGCGAGGTGGGCGTCACTCCTGCCTGATCAATGTTGTTCGTGCGAACCAGAAACTGTCCATCGAAGATCAGCCCGGCGAACACCCCCGGCGCATTGAAGAATAATTCCGAGAGGAAGTCCGCATCAATGTAGCGGCTGATCTGGATGGCGCCAAGGACATTGCCCGTCGCGCTGACCACCGGCGCTAACGCGGCGAGGCGCACGGTCATCACGCCATCGTCTTCGGCGACAACGATATACGTGCCTGCCCCCTGCGATAGCGTGGCATTCAGCAGGTCATAGATCTCGGTTTCGGTAGCTTCCACACCAAAATCGGCCAGCCGGTTGCCGTCACCATCGATGACATCGACATCGTCAAAGCCAAGCTGAGCCTGCGCCTGGCTGACGATGTCGGTCACATTGTCCACGCTGCGGCGACCAACAGCCTGAAAAAAAGCGACGCTGGAAGAGATGAAGTTGACGTCAATCGCCAGGTTGCGTTCGGCTTCTGCCAAGCGCTCCTGGGCGAGCACCGTCTGTTCGGTGATACGTTCTGTCCCGACTTCTTTGTTGAGGTTCTGTGTATTGGTGACAAGGAGAATGACAGTCAGCACGAGCAGAACGCCGAGCACGACCAGCAGCAGCGCACTCAGTTTGACGCCTAACCCAAGATCTCTTAACCAGCGCATTGATCATCTACTCCGTTATTGCTGTGTACGCCGAGCGTATTCGTCAGCGGCGGTGGCTGGCAGGAACAGACCGCCCGACACCGCGATATTTCGCGGAACTTCCTGCCCGGCGAGGTGCGCGACAATCGCGTCGAATGCCGGGCCGGCCATCGCTGGGCTGAGTTCAACCGTGGCGTTGGTGTCACCGTTCATCATGGCGAGGAAGATGTCCGGGATGGCGTCGACCGACACAATCAGGATGTCATTACCCGGATCAATGCCGTGATCCTTCATGGCCTGCGCCGCGCCAATCGCCATATCATCGTTGTGGGACCAGACCGCGCAAATCTGCGCCATATCTTCGGAGGCGATGATACCGTCCATGACCGCGTAGCCGCCATCGCGCAGAAAATCACCGGACTGCGAGAGCAGAATGTGCATGTTTGGGAACAGGCTGATGACTTCGTTGAAGCCGATCTGGCGGTCACGCGCCGCGCTTGACCCGACAGTGCCTTCCAGTTCGACAATATTGCACACACCAGCAGTTGCCTGCGCCAGCCACGCCGCCGCTAAGCGACCCTCGTGCACAAAGTCGGAGGCCACGCGGGTGAAGTACAGCGACGGATCGGCTGTGACGTTGCGGTCGACGATCACCAGCGGAATGCCAGCGGCCTGCACTTCTTGCAGCACCTGATCCCAGCCCGTTTCGACGACTGGCGCGAGAATGATCGCATCGACACCTTGTTGAATGAAAGACCGCAGCGCGGCGATTTGCGTGTCTTGGTTATTTTGACCGTCTACGTAGAGCAAGTTGATACCACGCGCCTCGGCTTCGGCGATAGTCGCCGCGGTGAAGGCCGTACGCCATGCGCTCTCGGTGCCAACCTGGGCGAAACCAATGGTCAGACCGCTGCCGACGTTATCTTGCGCGAACGTGGGAAATACGGCAATTAGACTGACTAAAACGACAATTGACAGAAAGAATTTTCGACTGCGCATTTGTTTACTCCTTGTAATGTTTCTTAATTCTAGAGGATGTATTTGGGCATATAGACGTGAGGTTTTTGTGAATTTCTTGTAAAGGTCAATATGACAATAGTTTTATTGAGGTTAACTGGTGTGTCTCATTTGAACTGTCGGGTAAAGACTGAGAATGGTCGCGGCGCGGTAGTTGGACGGACTGCGACCTGCCGTGCTGACGCTAAGCTAAGCCAGTGTCCGAAATACGACAAAACAGGCCAAGGCAGGCCAATTGCTCCGTAGAAGGAGTCTTTTTGGGGATAGCGGACGCAATGAATTGCGTCCCTACGAGAAAAGTGTGCTTGTGTAGGGACGCGATTGATCGCGTCCGCAAAAGCCCAAGACCGACAGGTAACCCGGTTTCACGGCAGTCGACGCACTTACCCGCCGGCCTTGTCCTTTGGCTGACAAACGGTCATTGGCTTAGCACGGCGGGTCGCACGAGTGCGGGATAGGCTAGCGAGAGGCGGAACTCAGTACTGGTTTTTTGGAAGGTGTAGGCGGCGTGCTGCGCACCGCGAATGCCTTGCTTTGGCGGAAATGCTTCCGAAGCTTGGGCGGGAGATGGGGTGCGTTGTGTCCGAGGACGTGCCCCAGTGCCCGTGTCAATTCGTATAGGCCAGCGTACGGGATCCACTGCCACTGTCGCTCCCGCGCCAGATAAGCAATTTCATCCACCAGATAGTGTGCGCCGTGGGCGGCCGCGTCTTTGAACGTCTCCTCGGTGATATCTATCAGTGAAGAGGCGCGATCAAATTCATGCTGGAACACCTGCCGCAGTGTGTAGCGCTGCGAGTGGATCACGGCGGGGCCAGCGCTGTAAAGTGTGTCACAGCCGTCGTGGCGGAGGGCATTTGCGAACGCCACATCTTCGCCCATGGTCAGGTCTTCACGGAAGGGATGCTGCAGGCAGAGCTCGCGCCGCGCGATGCTGCACACATTGGAGAACAAGCTCGCGCTGCGCAGCAGCTGTTCCTGATGCGCCGCTGCGCGGTGATCAGCGGCCGGGTAGTGGGCCGTTGCCATAAAGGTTTCCACTGGCGAAGCGTTGATCCGCGGCACCTGCCGCACCGACGCCGCGCCGACCTGCGGATCGTCCAGCAGGCCGACCAGCTTGTCGAGCCAGTCTGTCCCCAGAGGGATAATATCCTGTGTGATGAAGACGACTAGCGGGGTGATAGCAGCTCGGACCAGCAGATTCCGCGCGTAACCGGGCGTGTAGTCACTGTTGGGGATGGTTATTACCTGCGCGCCAAACTGTTTGAGCAGGGCGGGCGTGCCATCGGTCGAACCGGGTCCGCCGCGAGCACGTGCACATTGCCATCGTAGCGCTGCAGCCGGATGAAGGGTAGGCACTGCTCCAGATAGTAGTAACCCTGAAAGGTCGGGATGAGAATTGTCACGTCGGGCCGCATAGATGTTCCCCTGGGTCGGTAATGCGCAAACCAGACCCGGTGGCGTGGCTAGCCGCTTATACACGGAACAGCACCACCACTGGTCTCAGTAAGCATAAGATATCATGGAGGTGCGGTTAGAATAGTTTAGAAAATCAATGTTATGACAATGAATGTGCGCAGCCACCTATCAGACACGCGGATTGGTGCCCAGAGACAAACCCCTCCTGAAGATGTTAGCCCGTCGATACCGTGAGGCGACCCGGCTCGCCAGTCAACAGCGCGGTGACGATCCCGCCAAAGTCGAGTTCGGCGCCGCGTTTCAAACTTGCTTCGATGCCCGCATCGCCCAACTCTGCCTGTAGACGCGGAAGGATGCGATCTGCCCAGAAGTGCGCGTTGAAGTCGGCGGAGGGATGCGTAAGTGCCGTGCCGATCACTTCTAGTCCGCGTTCCGCGCTGCCAGAGCGAGCGAGATAGTCGCCATATAGCACCACGCAGATCACGATGAGCGAGCTAAAGCCGTTGGCCTGCGCCAACTGCGCCGCCTGCTGCACATGCCGCAGTCCAGCCTCCAGTTTGCCCTGTTCCATCGCAAACGCGCCGAGATTCGACCCAAACAACCCTTCGCTCGTCTTGACTTCCAGTTCGCGCGTCAGGTCAATGGCTTCCTGCGTGAGCCGTTCAGCTTCCGGCAGGTTGCCTTCGGCGAAGGCCATGCCGCCGAGGTTGCCGAGCGACACCATCACGCGGTAACGGTCACCGATCTTGCGCGCGAATGTCTCGCACTCCTGATAGTAGCTGCGGGCTTGATAAGCGCGGTCGGTCAGATCGTAGACCACGCCGAGGCGGTTCAAGCTGGTCAGGATCAGGTCAGGCAGTTCCAGTTCGTGCGCCAGCGTCAGCCCTTCTTCCAGCGCCCGTTCCGCCTGTTCATACTGTGACAAACTGAGCGAAAGGCTGGCCGAGGCCGCGAGGAAGCGCGCCCGCAGCGCTCGGTCGCCCGTCGCATCGACGGCGGCTTGCGCCGTCACGACCGTCTCTTTGGCACGGTCGAACTGGCCGCGTTCAGTCAGCACATCGACCAGACCGAGCAGGGCTTCGGCGCGAGCGCGCGGCGATGGACTGCTGGCGAGCGCGCGTTCGAGATGCGCTTGCGCATCGTCAAACTGGCCGATCTGCGTGTAGGTGCGTCCGATTTTCGCCAGAAGCTGCGCTTTGCTCACCGTCAGGGCGACGCCGCGCTCGTACAGGGCGAGGGCAGTGCGGTAGGCGCTGATGGCATGGGCTTTATCGCCCGCCAAGCGGAAGTAATCGGCGGCCTGTTCGCTGTCGTCGGCGCGTTCGTAGTGCTCGGCAATCAACGCCAGATATTCATCCTGCCGGGCGCCGCTCGCGCTGATCAGCCATTGCGCCGCGCCGCGGTGATAGGTTTGATGCTGGCGGCGCAGCAAATTGTCGTAAAGCGCGTCGCGCACCATGCTTTGCGCGAAGGTGTATTCGACGCTCCCGGCGAACGCGGACGTTTCGCGCCGGGAGATGAACTGCCGCTCGACCAGCGTCGCCAGAATATCTGCGATGCCGTCAAGGTGGATTTCGTCGAGCGCGTCAAGCGTGCTGATGGCGGTGTCGTAGAAGATGCGTCCGATCACCGAGGCGCGCTGCAAGACGAGCTTTTCCGGATACAGCAGCGTGTCGATACGCGCTTGCAGCAAGCCGAGCAGCGTCGGCGGGACGCGCAGCGTGTTGAGGCGCGCGGCTTCCACCGTCCATTGGTCGTCGCTCACCTTAACGATCACCCGATCGTCGATCAGCATTTTGACCAATTCTTCCATGAACAGCGGGATGCCTTCGGCGCGTTCCACCAGCAAATCCCGCAGCGATTTAGGCAAATCGGCGACTTTTTGTAGGATCTCGCGGGCGAGGTCGCGGCTTTCACGCTTGTCCAGCGGCAGCAGCGTCAGATGTTTATGGAACGACTGACCGCTGCCCCAAGTTGGCCGCCGTTCGAGCAGCGCCGGACGCGCGAGACAGATTACCGTGAGGCGCAGCGCGGGCTGGTCGACGAACAGGTCGTTGAGCAGATCGAGCGTGGCGTCGTCGGCGTAGTGCAGGTCGTCGAGCAGCATGACGACCGGGTCTTGCTCACACACGCGCACGATGAAGCGCGTGAAGAACTGCTTGGCGCGGCGGCGAATCTGCTGCGCGTCGTTGAGGATGCCTTTGATGGCCGGGCTGTCCGAGAAATCGAACCCGGCGAGCTGTCCGATGAAGGCGGCCATCTCCGCGTCACCCTGCGCCAGGGTCGCGACGCCCGTTTCGACTTTCTGACGGACGACGGCGGGCGGGTCGCTGTCAAGAATCATGAAGCGGAAGGAGAGCATGTCGCGCAGCAGGGCGTAGGGACGCTGCAGCGCCGAGGCGGTCGCCCGCCCGCGGAAGATGCGGTAGGACTCTTCGCGTAGTTCCGCCCACTGCTCGAATTCATAGAGCAGGCGCGACTTGCCTAGCCCCGCCGCCCCGGTCAGCGTGACGACCTGCGTCTCTTCGTCTTCAAAGGCGTTGAGGTAGGCGTTCTGGAGCTGCTTGAGCTCGCTGTGCCGCCCAATCATCGCCGTTTCCACACCTTCGATCAGCGGCGTTTCCATGCGCAGCGACCGTTCCTTGAGCGCGGTGACGCGGAAGGTGGGCACCAGCTCCTTGCGCCCACGCACTTTGAGCGGATCGCCGGGATAAATGTCAAAGACGCCGCGCACATGGCGATAGGCGTCATGCGAGATCAGGATGTCGCCGGAGGTACTTTCGGCGAGGCGCACGGCTAACGTTACGCCGAAACCCGTCGCTGTGACCGAATCGGCGCTGCGCCCCGGTGACAGGAGCGCTAGCCCAGTATTGACGCCAATGCTGAGCGGGAGCGGTTCGCCCTCCTCGCCCAGACCGACCACTTGCGCGCGCAGGTACGCTTGCACATGCAGCGCTGTGCGCACCGCCTGTTCGGTATCGTCTTCCCGGCTGGTCGTCATGCCCCACAGCGCGGTGAGATGTCGGTCCGCCTGTTCGATGATCTTGCCGCCGTGCGCGTCGACCAGACGCTGCGCCTCGTCCCACAGTGCCTTGACCGCTTTGCGGGCGGCTTCGGCACCGCGGACAGTTTCGAGCATCTCGTCGTATTCGACCGCGTCGATGTGGACGACGGTCACGACTTTGTTCTGTTCGGTCGGTGTCGGGGCGGTATCGGTGGTGGGCGTGCGACTCTTGCTCGTGGTCGCGCTCAAGGCGACCTGCCGCAGCGTCGCGGGCGTTTCTGCCACCTGACCGAGGGCGTGCACCACATCGCGCGCCAACGCACCTGCTGACTCGTAACGCTGGCGGGCGTCCTTGGCCATCGCCCGGGCAATGATCTCGTCGATGGCCGGGGGCAGCGTTCCGTTGAGCACGCTGGCGCTCGGCACGGGCGATTGCAGATGATGGAAAATGAGCGCTGTGATCGGCTCGGCTGGGAAGGGCAGCTTCCCCGTGAGCATCTGAAACAGCATCACGCCGAGCGCGTAAATATCGGTGCGGTGATCGATCTCGTCGTTGCCCATCAACTGCTCGGGTGACATGTATTCCGGCGTGCCGACGAGCGCTCCGGCCTGCGTGATGGTGCTGTCCGTGCCGCCCGCCATGCGGGCGATGCCGAAGTCGGTGACGAACGTGTTGCCGTCGCGGTCGATCATGATGTTTGACGGCTTGATATCGCGGTGGATGACGCCCTGCCGATGCGCATAATCCAGCGCCGCGCCGAGCTGGCGCATGAGGAAGCCGACTTCGTCAAACGGAAGCTGGCCGCGGCTGATCACTTCTTTGAGCGTGCCGCCGCTCAGGTAGCGCATGACGATATACGGCGGGTTGTGCGACCCGTCAAAGTCGTAGACGGGTAAAATGTGCGGATGCTCCAGCCGAGCAATCAGACGGGCTTCGCGCTGAAAGCGGAGGATACTTTCGTCCTTGCCATCGACGGATTTGTGCAGCACCTTGATGGCGACATCCCGGTCAACGCTGGCTTGCCGCGCCCGGTACACGGACGCCATACCACCGCTGCCGATTTCCTCAAGGACTTCGTAGGATCCCAACCGCATGCTCTTTGCCTTCACCTGCCCCGTATTCGCCCTCCATTTTAGCAGGATTTGGCCGGGGAGGGCGTGCAGACTCATAACGTCGGCGGGTGTGCGTTGGTTCCGCGGTGGTTGTTGCAGAAAGTGGCGAACATGGTCACAGTTGATCCGCACTGGAATAGACTTTGGAGGCACGCAATTATGGTTTATCTCTACGGGCAGCAGTGGACGCGCGACCAGCTCATCCGGCAGGTGGGGCATCTCGATCAGATCGCCGGGATTAAACTCGTCGAAGCGGCGGACGGCAGCGAACGCGGCGCGCGCCTGTTCGAAATCTGGACGGGCAGCGGTTTGACCTTCCATGTCAGCGCCGACCGCGCGCTGGATATCTCGGCGTGTGCCTACAACGGGATGGCGCTGGCGTGGCGCTCGTCGGTCGGCGACAGCCACCCGGCCTTCACCGAGAATCACGGGTTGGAATGGCTGCGGGCGTTCCCCGGCGGGCTGCTCGCGACCTGCGGATTAGATCAATACGGCGCGCCGAACGTCGATAATGGCGACCCCATGCCGCTGCATGGGCGGCTCGGCAGCATCCCGGCGCGGTATGCCAATTACCGCACCTACTGGCAGGATGACGAGTACTGCCTCGAAATTACCGGGGAGATGCGGCAGACGCGGGTGTTTGGCGAAAATCTCGTGCTGCGCCGAACGATCACAACGCGCCTGGGGTCATCGGTCATCACAATTCACGACCGCGTGACCAACGAAGGTTTCGCGCCGCACCCGCACATGCTCCTGTATCACTTTAACCTTGGGTGGCCGCTGTTGAGTGCCGAGGCGCGGTTGGTGATCGATACAGAGAGCACCGAGGCTCGCGACGCCATCGCCGAAATTGGCTTGGCGGACTGGTCACGCTTCCAGCCGCCGACGTCCGGCTACAGCGAGCAGGTGTTCCGGCACCGTCCGCGCGCCGACGCCGCTGGCTTCGCCAGCGTGCAGCTCGAAAACCCGGCGCTCGGCCTCGGTCTGCGCTGGCGCTATGACACGTCGACTCTGCCGTATGTGTTCCAGTGGAAGCAGATGGGCGAGGGCGTGTATGTGCTCGGCGTGGAACCGGCGAACTGCGGCGTGATTCAGGGGCGCGCGACTGCCCGCGAACGCGGCGATCTGCCGATTTTGCAGCCGCGAGAAACGCGCGAGTATCGGCTTGAGGTCGAGGTGATCAGCGTGTGATCTACGTCTGGCCTTCGCACGAACCGTAGGAGCAGACCTGCGTGTCTGCCCAAAACGGGCGCACACACAGGTGCGCCCCTACGGTGTGTGAACTTGTGTAGGGGCAAGGCGCGCCTTGCCCCTACCGCCAATCGCAGCGTGCGTAGATGCACAGCGATATGTTTGCGAATCTTTCGAAACCTGTTCGAATACGAAAAAATAAAATAAAAGTGAAAGTTTGACAAGAAAAACGCAAGTGACTAGACTTGGGCCGTTGGTTTGGGGATTGGCATGGACAATCAAGAGTCGGCGCTGCTGGCCGTCGAGCGGCAGCGCATCATTGCGGAGATTTTGAAGCGGGAAGGGGCAGTTCGCACTGTCGAACTGTGCGAACTGCTGCGCGTCTCAGCTGTGACCATCCGCGCTGATCTGCGCGACCTCGAAAGCGCGGGCGTATGCTCGATCATCTGGGGCGGCGCGGTCTCCAAGACGCCGCCGACCGAAGAAGAAGCCTTCCTCGACCAGCGCAGCACCCTCTACCGTGAGCGCAAACAGCGCATCGGCCAGCGCGCCGCGCAGTTGGTCACCAGCGGCCAGACGATCATCGTGGACGCGGGCACGACCACGGTCGAAATCATCAAGCACCTGCCGCAAACCTTCGACTATTTGCGCGTGATCACCCCGGCGCTGAACGTCGCCGCCGCAGCCAGCAGTTACGCCTATCTCGAATTGATCATGCCAGGGGGCATTCTTCGCCCGATCACGCGCTCGCTGATCGGCCCGCAGACGCTGCACTCGCTGCGCCTGTTCAATGCGGATTGGACCTTTCTGGCGTGCGGGGGCTTCGATGTGCCGCACGGCGTCACGGCGTCGAACACGCTCGAAGCGGAGATCAAGCGCACGATGGTCGAGCAGGGCGCGCGCGTCGCGCTGGTGGCCGACAGCAGCAAATTTGGAATTGTCCGGTCGCTCAATGTTACGCCATTGACCGAGATTGACGTCCTCATCACGGACGATCAACTGGCGGACGAGGCGGCGGTCGCTCTGAGCACGACCGGAATAGAAGTCATTCGCAGCTAGAATTGAGGATACTATGAGCGTTGCCTATCGTTTAGCCCGGCTCTTTGCCCCGGACGGCAAATGTTTTGATGTGGCCGTCGATCACGGCTTTTTTGGCGAAAAAGGATTCTTGAGCGGCATTGAGAACATGCCCGAAGCCGTCCGCCTGTTGGTGGAAGCCGACCCGGACGCGATTCAGTTGAGCATCGGTCAAGCGCCGCTGCTGCAAGCCATCCCCGGCAAGCGCAAGCCCGCGCTGGTGCTGCGCACCGATATCGCCAACCTGTATGGCACCACCCTGCCGCGCACCCTGTACAGCCGCATGATCCACGAGCCACTCGAACATGCCATCCGCCTCGATGCGTCCTGCGTCGTCGCCAATCTCTTCATGCTCCCGGGGCAGCCGGAAGTCTGGGAGCAGTGCGTACAGAACATCATGGCGCTCAAACCGCTGTGCGAACGCTACGGCATGCCGTTGATGATCGAACCGCTGGTCATGCAGGCCAACAATGCGAAGGGCGGCTACATGGTCGATGGCGACATCGACAAGATCATGCCGCTCGTTCGACAGGCGATTGAACTGGGCGCGGACATCATCAAGGCTGACCCGACCGACGACGTCAGCCAGTATCACCGCGTGATCGAGATGGCCGCGGGCAAACCCGTGCTCGTGCGCGGCGGCGGCAAGGTCTCCGACGAGGAAATCCTCAAGCGCACCTATGACCTGATGCAGCAGGGCGCGATGGGCATTGTCTACGGGCGCAACGTGATTCAGCATGAGCACCCGGCGGCGATCACCCGCGCGCTGATGGCGGTCGTGCATGACAACGCGACGCCGGAACAGGCCATGAGCTATCTGCGAGGCGCAAACGCATGAGCAAGCAGCAAATTCGCTTCGGCGTGATCGGTCTCGGCCTGATGGGACGCGAGTTTGCCAGCGCCGCTGCCCGCTGGATGCATCTGCTCAACCTTGATGTCGAGCCAGTCATCACGGGCATCTGCGACTCGAATCCCGCGCTGTTCGACTGGTTCGCGGCTAACTTCCCGTCGATCCAGATCAAGACGGGCGACTATCACGATCTGCTGAACAGCGATCAAATCGACGCGATCTACTGCGCGGTGCCGCATAATCTGCACCAGCAGTTCTACATCGACATCATCGCCGCGGGGAAGCATCTGCTCGGCGAAAAGCCGTTTGGGATTGACCGCGCGGCGAACGCGGCGATTCTGGATGCGATCAACGCCCACCCGGAGGTGCTGGTGCGCTGTTCCTCGGAACTCCCGTTCTACCCCGGCGGTCAGCGCATATTGCAGAGCATCAAAGAGAACCGCTTCGGCAAGATCATCGAGGTCGAAGCGGGTTTCCTCCACAGCAGCGACATCGACCCCAACAAGCCAATCAACTGGAAGCGCATGATCGACATCAATGGCGAGTACGGCTGCATGGGCGACCTCGGCATGCATGTGTTTCACATTCCACTGCGGGCGGGTTGGCAGCCGAAGAACGTGCGCGCCGCGCTGAGCAACATCGTCACCGAACGCTTCAACAAGGATGGCGTCAAAGTGCCGTGTGCAACGTGGGACAACGCGATCCTGCTGTGCGATGTCGAGAGCGAACAGCATGGTTCGTTCCCCATGACGCTCAAGACGTACCGCATCGCGCCCGGTGAGACGAACACGTGGTACATCAACATCTACGGGACGGAACAGAGCGTACGCTTCTCCACCCGCCAGCCGAAATCGTACTACACAATGGACTACAAAAGCGGCGCTCGGCAGACGTGGAACGAGGAAAGCCTCGGCTATACCAGCGCGTACCCGACGATCACGGGCGGCATTTTCGAATTCGGCTTTTCGGACAGCATTTTGCAGATGTGGGCGGCCTTCTGCGATGAAGTCGCGCATGGGCGCGGCGGCATGCAGCAGTCGTTCTACTGCGCGACGCCGGAAGAGACGGCCGCGCATCACGCCGTGCTGACGGCGGCGTTGGAGTCGCACAAGCGGCAGTCTGTGGTGACGATTTAGTCAACGATAAAAGCAACCTCACCCCCGACCCCTCTCCGAAAAGAGGAGAGGGGAGACAAACGGCGTTCTTAAGTCCCCTCGCCCTTGGGAGAGGGGATTGAGGGGTGAGGTTCGGCGGACGCGCAGAAGCGCATCCCTACAAAATCACAGGCGGTTCGTCACTCTCGCCCTTAGAAATGGTTTCGGAATTAGTGTTTTGAGGAACTCTAGATGGCTTATGATGTCATTGTGTGCGGGCAGTTGTGCGCTGATCTGCTGCCCGACGCCACTCGCCTGCCGCTGAGCGCGCTCTCGTCGCCGGGGAAACTGTTCGAAGTCGGCGCACTGACCGTGGCTACTGGTGGAGCGGTCGCGAACACGGGGTTGGCGTTTCATCGCCTCGGCGTGAACGTCGGGCTAATGTCGTCCATCGGCGACGACCTGCTCGGTCAGATGATCACGTCCCGACTGAATGAGTATGGCGGGCAGCTGGGCGATTTGCTGCAGGTGCGTCGGGGGAATTTCAGCTCGTACTCGGTGATCATCTCGCCGGAGAACACCGACCGCATCATCCTGCACTGCCCCGGCATCAACGAGCAGTTTGACGTGAGTGATGTCAACTTCGCGATTATCGACGGGGCGAAGTTCTTTCACCTCGGTTACCCGACGCTGCTGCCGCGCCTGACTGCGAACGGCGGCGACGCCTTGCGCACCATCTATCAGCAGGTGACGGCGCTGGGCGCGATCACCTCGCTGGATATGACGCACCCCGACCCGAACAGCGCGAATGGTAAGTTGGATTGGCAGACGATTCTGGCGAATACGCTGCCGTATGTTGACATCTTCCTGCCGAGCATCGAGGAGATCATCTTCATGCTGCGTCGGGCCGATTACGACCGCTGGGGCGGGCGCGCGCTGGCGCAGATCAATCAGGCGTACCTGAGCGATCTCGGCGACGAACTCCTGAGCATGGGCGTGAAGATCGCAGGGTTCAAACTGGGCGAATACGGCTTCTACCTCAAAACTGCGCCGCAGGTGGGGACCTTCGCCCAGTTTGAGCGGCGCTTGGGGCTAGATCCACTGGTATGGGCGGGGTTGGAACTGTATCAGCCGGCTTTCGACGTGACGGTGGTCGGCGCGACGGGCGCGGGCGACTGCGCCTACGCGGGCTTCATCACGGCGCTGCTGCGCGGCTTTGGCCCACAGGGGGCGGTGCGCTTTGCCTGCGCAGTCGGCGCGTGCAATGTGGAAGCGCCGGACGCCACGAGCGGCGTCCGGTCATTGGCCGGAACATTGGAGCGGATGGAGCAGGGGTGGGCGCTCTCAGCGCGCCGTTTGGCCTGATTTCTGGGCTACCCACCACGCCGCGCCGATCAAGCAGACGTTTTCGCCGTGCTGCGCGGGGCGGATGAGATTGGGCGGGATGAAGCGCGAGTTGAGGATATGCGTGTTGATGACTTCACGGGCGGGTTCGAACAGCAGGTCGCCGAGTTTGGCGACGCTCCCGCCGATGACCATCGCTTCCGGGCTGAAGAGGTGCAGCAGGCTGACCATGCCCAGGCCGAGGTATTCGCCCGCCGTGCGGATGACCGACAATGCGAAGGCATCCCCCTGCTGCGCAGCGTGGCCGACCGCCGCGCCATCGATGACGGGCACAGCGCGCAAGGTGGATTCGACCATCGTGGACGCGAGCAGCCGCTGGGCGCGGTCGCCGATGGCCGTGCCGCTGGCAATCGCTTCGAGGCGGACGCGCTCGCCTTCGGGCGTGGTCACCATGACGTGACCGGGTTCGGCGGCAAGGCCGCTCCAGCCGGTGAACAACTGCCCATTGAGGATCACGCCGCCGCCGATGCCCGTGCTGATGGTCATGTAGAGCAGCGGATTGCAGCCGCGACCCGCGCCATTGTGATACTCGGCGAGCGCGCCGAGGTTGCCATCATTCTGCATGTAGACGGGGCAGCCGAACGCCTGTCGCAGAATGTCGCCGAGCGGGACGGCGTGCCAGCCGGGCAGGGTGAACGAATGGTGAATGACACCCGTCGCGGCCTCGTGCGGGCCTGGCGCGGCGATGCCGACCGCATCGGGCCCAGCGCCCGCTGGAATCACCTGCCGACCGAGCGTGATCAGCCGCTGGATGACCGTGTCACGCGGATCGGTCGCCTGGGTCGCGGTTTCGACGCGTGTTTGCTGCGTGAGTGCGCCGTCATGGAACGTATACCATGCGGCGCGCATGCGCGTGC
Organism: Candidatus Flexifilum breve; assembly: GCA_016717205.1. GTDB lineage: Bacteria > Chloroflexota > Anaerolineae > Aggregatilineales > Phototrophicaceae > Flexifilum > Flexifilum breve. The sequence goes on along the minus strand of JADKGC010000001.1, from coordinate 272,679 downwards.
CGCCAAAGTCGAGCGCGAGGATGTTCACGGATTAACGCTCCCCGTCCAGCCCGTTGATCTGGTTGTAGAGCGTCCGGTCGGGCAGCGGCGTCACGTCGGTCGCCAGCAGGCCGTGATGCAGGGCGGGGCGTCCGTTCTTCCAGATCGTAATCGCCGCCGCGCCCTCTTGCAGCGCCGGATAGGCCAGCCGCGCCCAATCCCGCGCCAGCACGCGATCACTGTGCGACGGTGCGCCGCCGCGCTGCGCGTGACCGAGGCGCGTTTCGCGCAACCGCGCGCCGACTTTGCCCGCCAGCGACGCCAGCACGGCGTCTTTGTCCGGGACGAATTCGGTGTAAACGAGCAGGGCGTGGCCTTTACGTTTGAGCGCGGCCTTCAGGCGTTCGACGAAGTACGGCTCATCGTCAATGGGGTACTCCGGCACGAGCACGACATCCGCGCCCGCGCCTTCGGCGACCGCCAACGCGAGCATGCCCGTGTGCCCGCCGAGCGTTTCCAGCGTGAAGAAGCGTCCGGCGAGCGCGTGCCCGGTGGCGCGCACACCGTCGATGGCGTGGTAGGCGTACTGGCACGCGCTGTCAAAGCCGAGTGTGCGCTCCGTGCCCGCGACATCGTTGTCGATGGTGGTCGGCACGCCGACACACGGGACGCCGATCTCCTGCAGGATTGGGGGCAGGTAGCGCAGGCTGCCGTTGCCGCCGAACAGCAGCACATTGTCGATGTGGTGCTTGATCAGCACGTTATCGAGCGCCTGCCGATTCGACCCTTCACTCAGCACCGGGTCACGGCTGGAGGGCAGGTACGAGCCGCCGATTGCCATATACGGCGCAACGGTCGCGGAATTCAGCGGGACGAGCTCTTCGTCCAGCAGGGCGCGGAAACCGCCGAGAGCGCCGATCAGCGTGTCACCAGCGGCGTGGGCTTGTTCGCATAAGTGATAGAGAAACGCGTTGATGCCGGGGGCGTCGCCACCGCTCACCACAACTAAGGTCTTCATGAGAGATTCTTTCGCGGTTGACTACTCAGGGCGCGGATCATTTGGTATTGCCGATCTATCGGATTATAATCATAAAATCGTTTACATATGGGAGAAACTACCATAAGCCGATGGCCAAGTCACTGGTCGCTATAGTGATTCACTCTGTAACACTTAGTTTCGAAAATTGCGTTATGAGGAGCACACCCCAATGAGCAAGAAGTTTGCGATCATTTTCCTCGCGCTGTTGATTCTGTCGGTCGTACCGATGGTCAACGCGCAGGATGATTCGAATTATACTATCGCCTTCGTTCCCGGCGTGAACCCCGATCCGTTCTATATCACGATGGCTTCGGGCGTGAACCAGGCGGCCAGCGACCTCGGCGTCACCATCATCCAGCAGGACCCGGAACGCTTTGACGTGACCGTGTCGGCGCCGATCATCGAAGCGTTGATCGCCCGTGGCGACATTGACGCGCTCGTGACCGCGCCGAACGACCGCGCGCAGTCGATTCCGGTGCTGCAGGAAGCCTACGACGCCGGTATCCCGGTCATCACCGTTGACACCTTCATCGGCGACGGCAACTACGCCGACGGCGAAGTCACTTTCCCGCTGAGCTACATCGGCTCCGACAACACGCAGGGCGGTTACATCGCCTGTACCGCGCTGGCCGATGCGTTGGGTGAAGGCGCGAAGATCTATATCCAGAACGTGCGCCCGGGCATCAGCACCACCGATCAGCGTGAAGATGGCTGCGAAGCCGCCGCCGCTGACCGTGGTCTCGAAGTCGTGCGCATCGACTACAACGACAACAGCGCCGACACGGCACAGCAGCAGACGTCCGCTGTCCTGCAAGCGAACCCGGACATCACCGGGATCTTCGCGACGAACACGTTCGGCGCGTTGGGTGCTGGTTCGGCCATTGAGAACGCCGGGTTGGCGGGCGCGGTGCAAGTCGCGCTGTTCGACGCCTCGGAAGAGAACATCGGCTACCTGCGCGATGGTACGGTCTCGCTGGTCATCGCCCAGAAGCCTTCGGACATGGGTTACCTCGGCGTCGCACTGGCGACCGCGTACCTCGACGGCTTCCAGAGCCTGCCGAAGCGCGTCCCCACTGGCTACTTCGTCTTCACGGCGGAAAACGTCGATGATCCGGCGAATGCCCGCTTCATCTACAGCAGCGCCACCGCCGAAGCGCAGCCGCGTTTCGACAGCAGCTTCAATCTGGCGTTCGTCCCCGGCGTGAACCCGGATCCGTTCTATATCACCATGTCGCGCGGCGTCAATGCGGCGGCCGCTCGCTATGGCATCACCGTCATCCAGCAGGACCCGGAACGCTTTGACGTGACTGTGTCGGCGCCGATTATCGAAGCGCTGGTCGCTCGTGGCGACATCAACGCCCTCGTGACCGCGCCGAACGACCGCGCGCAGTCGATCCCCGTGCTGCAGGAAGCCTTCGATGCGGGTATCCCGGTCATCACCGTCGACACGTTCATCGGCGATGGCAACTACCTTGATGGCGAAGTCACCTTCCCGCTGAGCTATATCGGCTCCGACAACACGCAGGGCGGCTACATCGCTTGCTCCGCGCTGGCGGACGCGTTGGGCGAAGGCGCGAAGATTTACATCCAGAACGTGCGCCCGGGCATCAGCACCACCGACCAGCGTGAAGACGGCTGCGAACAGGCCGCTGCCGACCGTGGTCTCGAAGTCGTGCGCATTGACTACAACGACAACAGCGCCGACACGGCGCAGCAGCAGACTGCCGCCGTCCTGCAGGCGAATGCCGACATCACCGGCGTGTTCGCGACGAACACGTTCGGCGCGTTGGGCGCAGGCGCGGCGATCCAGAACGCGGGTCTGGCGGGCGCGGTGCAAGTCGCGCTGTTCGATGCCTCGGAAGAGAACATCGGCTACCTGCGTGATGGTACGGTCTCGCTCGTCATTGCCCAGAAGCCCGCGGATATGGGCTACCTCGGCGTGATCGGTCAGATGGCGAATGCGCGCGGCGTCACGTCGATGCCGGAACGCGTTCCCACCGGTTACTTCGTGTTCACGTCGGAAAACGTGGACGATCCCGCGAACGCCCGCTTCATTTACAGCGGCAACTAACGCGGATCTGAGAGTTTAACCCGGCGCGGGCGTTCCTGAGAGCGCCCGCGCTCGGTAAAATGCGCTATCCTCTATATCAACCTCTCCAAACGCCGTCAGTCGAGTGACCTGTGCGTTGCCAAAGGGGTATCAAATTGAATGGTTCAAATTTATGAGGCAGGATAACCACTCATGGCAACAGCCACCGCGTCAAAATCTGCCCTGAATACGCGCGATCGTCTCCTCGACATTCTCGCGAAGGGGTGGGCTTATTTCTTTTTGCTGGCAATGGTACTGTTCTTTTCGGCCACCGGCCCCGGTTTCTTTAGCGTTAATAACTTTTCGAATATTCTGGTCACCAGCACGCTGGTCGCGCTGATGGCCATCGGTCAAACCTACGTGGTTATCACCTCCGGCATTGACCTGAGCATTGGTTGGACGGTCGGCCTCGCGTCGGTCGTGTCCGCGCGCACCATGCGCGACCTCGTCAACGGCGGGACGGATATCGGCACGGCCATGCTGATCGGCGTGAGTTTAGCGCTGCTCGTATCGCTCATCCCCGGCATCATCAACGGCATTCTGATCGCCCGCGTGAAAGTCCCGGCGTTCATCGCCACGCTCGGCATGTATGGCATCGTGCGCGGCGCGGCTTTTCTGCTCACGGATGGTCAGCAGGTGGTCGGCAACCTGCCCGAAGGGCTGCGCGAAGTGCTGCGCGCGCTCGGCAACGGCAGCTTGCTCTACTATGTGCCGGATCAAGGCTTAGTCTGGTTTGCGCGACCCGATAACTTACCACCCCAGGTTATCCGTGGAGTCGCGTCACTGCTCCCATACCCGGTGATCGTCACCGCGGTCGTGGTGGTGGTGTTCGCCTTCATCCTCGGGCGGACGCAGTTCGGGCGGCACACCTACGCCATCGGCGGTAACCCGGACGCGGCGACGCGCGCGGGCATCAACGTGAAAAATCATCTGCTCTGGATTTACGTCCTGTCGGCCTTTACGGCGGGCATCGCGGGCGTGCTGCACAGTTTCCGCTTTACGGCGGGCGCGCCGCAGGCGGGCGAAGCCGCGCTGCTGCAATCGGTCGCTGCGGTCGTGATTGGTGGCACGAGCCTGTTTGGCGGTGAGGGCAAGATCAGCGGCGCGGTGATCGGCGCGGTCATCATCGGCGTGCTGCAAACCGGGTTGGTCATCCTCAACGTCGACTCGATCTGGCAGTTCATCGTCGTCGGTGTGGTCATTATCATCGCGGTGTTGGTGAATCAGGCTCAGGCGGCGCTGGAAAGGCTGCGGACTACCAATGGCTGAGATCATTCTGAACGCGCAGAGCGTTCATAAACACTTTGGCGGTTTGGTCGCGCTCAAGGGCGTCGACTTTCAGGTGGCGCGCGGCGAAGTCGTCGCGCTGCTCGGCGATAACGGCGCGGGCAAATCCACGCTGATCAAGTGCATCTCCGGCGTATACCGCCCCGAAGGTGGGCAGATCACCTTCAACGGGCACGAGATCACCGGGCATTCGCCGTCGTCCATCCGCGACGCAGGCATCGAGACGATCTATCAGGATCTCGCGCTCGCGGAAAACCTTGATGTGGGCGCAAATGTGTTCCTCGGCAAAGAGAAGAAGCGCAAAGTCCTCGGCTTCATCCGCGTGACCGATGACGAGTACATGCGGCAGGAAGCGTCGAAGGTGCTGGATCGGCTGGATATTCACATTCCGTCGCTCAAGCAGCGCCTGGTGAACCTGTCCGGTGGTCAGCGGCAGGCCGTCGCCATCGCCCGCGCGATCTACTGGAACGCCAAGCTGGTCATTATGGACGAGCCGACGGCGGCGCTCGGCGTGCCGGAGCAGCGTAAAGTGTTGGCGCTGGTGCGCTCGCTGCGCGATCAAGGCATCCCCGTGATTCTGATCAGCCATACGATGACCGATGTGCTGGAAGTCGCGGATCGCTGCGTGGTGATGCGGCGCGGGCGCGTCGCCGCCAACCTGCCGCAGGGCCAGTTTGACGCGGAAATCCTCGTCAAGCACATTGTCGGCGCGGGGGAATTGAGCGCGTAACGCTATGGCTCTGGAACTGCTCACGTTTGGCGAAGCGCTGGTCGAAATCATGCGGACGGCGCTGGATGTGCCGCTGGATACACCGGGAGAATTCACCGGGCCGTACCCCAGCGGCGCGCCGTTCATCTTTGCGGTGCAGGCGGCGCGGTTAGGGATGCGCGTGGGCGCATTGGGCTGTGTTGGCGCGCAGGCCGATGGTCGGATCGATGCGTTCGGGCGCAATCTCGTCGATCAACTCGAAGCGGATGGCGTCGATACCTCGGCGGTGATTGCGCTGCCGAGCTACACCACGGGCTGCGCGTTCGTGGCCTACAGCAGCGACGGATCGCGCGATTTCGTGTTCCACTTGCGCCACGCCGCCGCCGGGCAGTTGTCGCCCGCCCTGCTCGATCAACCTGCCGTACAAAACTTGTTCAGCGGGTTGAAGTGCCTGCATATTATGGGCTCATCGCTGTCGATGCACGCCGACGCGCTGGTGCTCGGCACACGCATGCTTGAACTGGCCCAGGCGCAGGGTGCAAAGATCAGCTTTGACCCGAACCTGCGCCCGCAGTTGATCGCGCCGGCGCAGGCGAAGATCGCGTTTGCGCCGTTCGCGGCTGCCGCGGATGTGATTATGCCAACCGCGGAAGAAGCTGCACTGCTGACCGGGGAATCGACGGTTGCGGCGGCGGCTGGTAAACTATTGGTGGGCAAGCCGGACGGCGTGGTGATCATCACGCGCGGTGAACACGGCTGCACCGTTTACACACCGGCAGGGCACACCGACGTGCCCGGATTCGCAGTGGCAGAAATCGATCCAACTGGCGCGGGCGACTGTTTTGACGCGGGCTTCCTCGCGGAATGGCTGCGCGGCAAGTCACCTATCGACGCGGCGCGCTGGGCGAACGCGTGTGGAGCGCTCGCCGTCACGCAGCGCGGCCCGATGGCCGGGGCGGCATCGGCGGCACAAGTTCAGGCATTTATCGAGACGGCTCAAGAAAGGCTCTAAATCGATGGCAACTTCCCTCACTCCCGGTCGCTGGCGCGGCCTGAAGATGACCAGTACCGAAGACAATATTTTCACCATCCTCGCCTTTGATCAGCGCGGCAGCTACCGCAAGATGCTCCCCGCCGATACGAGTTACGATGACGCGGTCGCGATCAAGCGTGAAGTAGTGGTCACGCTGACGCAGAAGACAAGCGCGGTACTGCTCGACAACCAGTATGGCTTGAGCGCGGCGATGGATATGCGCGGCGGCTGCGGTCTGCTCATGTCGTACGAAGAGAGCGGCTACAGCGGCGATGCGACTTATCGCAAGCTGATTTTCAACGACCAGTGGACGCTTGACAAAACCAAGCGGATGGGCGCGTCGGCGATCAAGCTGCTGGCGTACTACCACCCGCACAGCGGCGCGCTGGCCGACGAGATCGAAGGCGTCATCGCGCAGGTGATTGCGGATGCGCATAAGGTTGATCTGCCCGTGTTCCTCGAACCGATGTCGTACAGCCTCGACGCCAACATCGCCAAGGAAAGCGCTGAATTTGCGCGCAACCGCCCGCAGGTGGTGCGCGACACGGCGGAACGCCTCGCCAAGCTCAAGCCGGACGTGCTCAAGTTGGAGTTCCCGATGGACGCCGCCTTCGACACCGACAAAAAAGGTTGGGAAGCGGGCTGCAAGGCCATCAGCGCCGTGTCGACCGTGCCGTGGGTGCTGTTGAGCGCGGGCGTCGACTTCGACGTGTTCGCGGAACAGGCGCAGATTGCATCGACGGCGGGCGCGAGCGGTTGGTTGGCTGGCCGCGCGATCTGGAAAGAAGTCACGAAGATGGGACCCGCGGAACGCACGGCGTTCCTCAAGGATGTGGCCGTTCCGCGCGCCGAGAAACTGGCCGCGATTGCGAAGCAGTACAGTCGCCCGTGGACGGATTTCTACAAGGCTCCGGTCAGCAGCGAGACGTGGTACGTCAATTACTAGATTAGCAGTTGCAAGGACGAGGCATGAACGTGTGGACAAAGGTCGCCTTCTGACCCGACCCCCCCTCCCCGAATTCAGGGAGGGGAGCCAACATCGTTTGCCAAGCTGATTTCCTCTTCGTAGGGACGCGATTTATCGCGTCCGCAAGCCCCAAAAGACGACCTGCTTCGTCGTTACGAAAAATGGGACGCCAATCGGCGTCCTTTTTTGTGCGGCGGGTACGCCTGTCACTCCGCCACGCCGAGGTAATCGATGATCGCCCGTACGAAGATGCGCGTGGTGGCGATGAAACTGTCGAGCTCGACGTATTCGTCGGCGGCATGGACGCCCGCGCCCGCCGGACCGAATCCACAGATCGCTGGGATGCCGCGGCTGATGAACATCCAGCCATCATTCCACGGGCCGCAGCCTTCGGTCGTCGGCGTGATGCCCGCGATTTCCTGCGTCCGCACCTTGAGGATCTGCACAATCGGTTCGTCCGTGGCAATCTGTACGGCAGGGACGAACAACAGTTTATCCAGTGAGTAATCCAGCCCCTCAATGCGATCCAGTCGTTCGCGAATGAGCCCTTCGAGCTGCGCTTCGGTGTTGCCCGGCATGAGGCGCGAGTCGCCGTAGGCAATGCATTCTTCCGGCACCGTGTTGATGGTCGCGCCGCCCTGAATCAGCGTGGGGAAGGTGAACACCGATTTGCGTCCGGGGAAGGCGGCGGCGGGCTGCGACGGGATCTCGAGATCGCGCAGGGCGGTGATCACATCACCCATCGCGGCGATGGCGTTCTTGCCGAGTTCGCGCCGTTCCCATTGGAGCGACCCGGTATGGGCGGCTTCCCCGCGCACGGTGATTTTGAAGCGGTAGCCGCCGCGGTGACCAATGGTCACGTTGTCGAGCCCCGGCTCGGCGACAATGGCGGTGGTCGCCGTCAAGCCGTGATCGAGCAGGTAGTTCGTGCCGTAGGGGGAAGCTCCACCCGGCTCTTCGTCGACGGCGAAGGTCAGCAGCAGGTCACCGCCCAGCGTGATGCCCGCTTCGAGCAGGGCTTTCGCGGCGTAGATGAAGACGGCGAGCGAGGCTTTCATGTCCAGCACGCCAAGGCCGTACAGACGATTGCCGACGATGGTCGCGCCGAAAGGATCCATCGTCCATTGCTTGCTCGGCATAACCGTATCCATGTGGCCGTTCAAAGCGAGCGTTTTGCCGGAGTTCGCCGCGCCTTGCAGCGTGGCCACGACGTTTGGGCGTTCCGGCGATGCGCCGATCAGCGTGGGTTCGAGGCCGATGGCGCGCAGTTGGGCGGCGATGACGGCGGCCATCTCCTTTTCGATGCCGGAGTCTGGCGTCGATTTGTCGACGGTGTAGGGATTCGCGCTTTTGGCACGCACGAGGGCTTGCAGAAACTCAATCTGCTCGGCGCTGTTCCGCGCAATGATGCTGTCCAGCGTACTGAAATGATCAACTGCCATACTTGTTCCCTCGTTCCCGGTGGTGATCCGCACGCGGAGTAGTATATACAACACCGGCATACGGGAAAAAGAGGGAATGCCGGATAGTTTAGCTGGGGTGCAGCACTTCGCTGATGCGTTCGAGCAGCAGTTCGACATCGACGGGCTTATTCAGGTAGTCGACGACGCCGAGTGCGCGCAGCTCTGCCAGCGTCGATTCGGAGACGTAGCCGCTGAAGATCAGCACGGGCACGTTGATTTCACGCCGCCGCAGTTCCTGACACAGTTCCAGCCCGCCCATGTCGGGCATGGCGAGGTCGCTGAGGACGAGGTTCACGGGTGGCTGCGCGCTGGCAATTTTTTCGAGGGCGGCGTGACCATTCTCCGCGCTCAATACCCGATAGTTGGAGAGTTCCAGTACTTCGCTCAGCGAACCGCCAATTGATGGGTTGTCTTCGACCAGCAGAATAACTTCCTGTTCCCCCATGACCGGTTCGGGAAGGGCCGCTTCTGTCAGCATGCCGAGACTTTCGTCGTCCAGTAGGGCAGGCAAGAAGATGGAAAAGGTCGTCCCTTGCCCCAATTGACTGCTGATGTCAATCTGCCCGCCGTGCTGTTGCACAATTCCATAGACCTGAGCTAAGCCTAAACCTGTCCCTTTGCCCGCGGCTTTGGTGGTGAAAAACGGCTCGAAGATGTGTGGCAAAATCTCCGGGTGAATGCCCATGCCCGTGTCGCGCACCCGGATGCGAATCCAATCGTTGGGGTCGGACTGCTGACGATTGGGCACGCTCTTGCCGCTCACGCGGAGCAGTTCGATATACAGATCGCCGCCGTGCGGCATGGCATCGCGCGCGTTTGAGGCGAGGTTCATAAGAAGTTGAAGCGTGCGCGTCGGGTCGCCGAGCAGTTTGAAATCGTCTTCGGTGACGGACAGGCGCAGGTTGATGCTGGCGGGCAGCAGTCGTTCAAGCATCTTTGCCAGCTCTTTGAGGAGTGGAACAAGATCGAACGGGTGCATCTCCAGCGTCGAGGAACGGCTGAAATCCAACAACTGCTTAATCAGTTCCGCACCACGTTCGGCCTGCTGGGTGATGTTTTCGAGCGCCTCTAGACTGCGCGGGCGCAGTTCGTTTTGCTGGCGCTGAATGATGTACGGCTGGAGCATGATGCTGGCGAGAATGTTGTTGAAGTCGTGGGCGATCCCCGCGGCAAACTGCCCAACCGCGGCGAGGCGATCCTGCGCCTGAATGCGATCACGGATTTGGCGATCAGCCGTGACATCGCGAATCACGAGCACCAGATCCCGCGGGATGTTGAGATCAACGACGCCGTCGTCCTCCCGTACACAGGAGACATTCACCTCAAAGATGCGGGGCGGCGTGGTGTCGGTCTGAATTTCACGCCAACCGTCGTAGTGGCGTAGTTGGTCGAGCGTGTAGTCCCCAAGATGCGTGACCACCGAGCCGGGTGAGAGATCCGCCAGCGTAATGAGATAGTCCTGCGCCTTGGCATTGGTGAGTACGATACGCTGATCGGGGTCGAGCAGGGCCACGCCATCCGGCACGGTGGTGACCAGTCGCTGTAAGCGGGCGGCATGCATTTTTTGCCGCCGCTCATTCGTGATTTTGTAGAGCGCCATTTCGACCGTGCTGTGCAGCTCGCGCTCCTCGAAAGGCTTGACCAGATACCCGTAGGGTTCGGTCATTTTGGCGCGCTGCAGCGTGGCTTCGTCCGCGTAGGCTGTCAGGTAAACGATGGGAGCATCCAACCGCTGGCGCAGCGCCTGGGCGGTTTCGATGCCATCCAGAGCCCCTTTCAGGCGAATGTCCATCAGCGTGAGATCGGGTTGAAACTGCTCAGCTAGTTGGAGCGCTTCGGTGCCGGAAGCGGCAATGCCTACGACACGGTAACCGAGCCTCGTCAACCGCATCTGGAGGTCGAGTGCGACAATGCTTTCATCTTCAACAATGAGGATCGATGTGGTCATGAGTGCTTTCCTTAAACATGTCACAGCTCGTTTGATCAGCGATGTAGTGCCGGAGGATTACGAATTTACGCCGCTCATGTTATATTTCAATAGTGTAACTCGGTAAAGCAAGGTCGATCAATGGTTGAAACCTTAGAATTTGACTTCAATCTGTCACGGCGGCGCTTACAGCGGCGCCGTCCGCGGCAGCGCCGCCGTGATCGCGGCCTGCAGCTGCTGTTTTGAGAATGGCTTGAGCAGAAAACCCGCTAGATTGGGTACTTGCTTGACCCGGCGCAGCGTGTCCTCGTCCGAGAAAGCGGTCAAAAAGATGATTTGGGTGCCGCAGCACGTGTGGATTATCCCCGCCGCGGCGATTCCATCCATCTCCCCTTGCAGGCGAATATCCATCAGCACGAGATCCGGACGCGTGCGCTGAACTTCGGCGATGGCTTCGGGCCCCGACAGCGCGTGGCCGACCACGGTACAGCCCACCTGCCGGAGCGTCAACATCAGGTCGAGCGCGACGACGCTCTCATCCTCGACGATGAGAACGCGCGGCAGGCTGGCCGGCGTGGCGCTGGTCTGCGCCGATTCTCCGGTCGCTGCCTCCGGTGCCTCGTCAATACGGTTCGGATGCAGTTTCCATGGCAGACGCGTGCTCGGGAACCGCGCTCCTGGGCGGTAGGAGGGGGAGTGAACGGGCGTGATCCAGTGCATCATTTAAGAGGCCTTGCTCAGACTCATAGGAAATGTCGCGCAGAATTGAGTGCCGTCAGCGCGCTTCAGTTCGATCACCCCGCCCAACTGGCGGACGAGGCTGTTGACGAGCTGTAAGCCGAGCGAGGGCGTGGTGCGAAAGTCGAGTTCTGCCGGGAAACCGACGCCGTTATCCTGGACAACCAACTGGTACTGTGAACCCACGCACCGCATTTCGACGCGCACCGTACCCGGTCGCCCGCTCGGAAAAGCATGCTTGAAGGCATTCGAGATCAGTTCATTGATGAGCAGCCCACAGGGGACGGCGAGATTGGTATCGAGCAGGATGTCATCCGACTCGATGGCGACGGTGACGCGCCCTTCGGTCGTTTGGTAGCTGCGCATGAGCTGTCCGGTCAAGTCGCTCAGATACGACTGAAAGTCGATGCGCGCCAGATCGTCTGAACGGTACAGACGTTCGTGAATGAGCGCCATCGACCGCACACGATTCTGACTGTCCTGAAAATGTCCCCAGACATCTTCATCCACGACATAACCTGCCTGCAGGTTGAGGAGGCTGGAAATCACCTGTAGGTTGTTTTTGACGCGGTGATGAATTTCCTTGAGCAGCACCTCTTTTTCCTGCAGCGAGGCGCGGAGCTGTTCGTCGATGCGTTTGCGATCGGAGATGTCATTCGAGACAATGCACATCAGGGTCTGTTCGGCGTAGTGGATCAAGCTGACACGCACGTCCATGTCGATGCGCCGGCCCGCTTTGGTGAGGTATTGACGCTCGCCGATGGCGGCGCTGCCGTCGGCGAGCACCTGCTGCACGCGGGCATCGATGCTGGCGCGCTCGTGCCCGACGATATCGTACAGCGTCACCGACTGGATTTCGGCTTCGGAGTAGCCAGTCAGCTTGAGGAAGCTCGGGTTCGCCTCGACGACGCGCAGGCTGTCGACATCCACGAGAAAGATGCACGCGGTCGACTGCATCATCACGGCTTGGTAACGGCTGTTGCTTTCCACCAGCGCCCGATGATCGCTTTCGAGCCGCGTCGTACTCGTGCGCAGCTTTTCGACCAATTCGCTCACCCAGCCTGCCAGACCGCCGAGCAGGATCAGCGTCAGGCTGCTCAACACGCCCCGGAAGAGCACCGACGAGGCGTCTGCCCCGGCGAGCGCCAGCAGCACGTAGTTGATCAGCACCATGGCCGTACCGCTGATCAGCCCGGCCAGCTTGCCCATTGTCCACGCGATGGCCGCTACCGGGATGAACGAGAGGACCACCGCGACTCCCCCCATGATGGGGTAGAGCGCGAAGAACAAGACGATGAACATGGTGCCAAAACCGGGAATGACTACCGTTCGCCGCCACGCTGGCAGTTGTTGAAAACGGGGCAGGTACGCTAACATGCGGCTGCCTCAGGCACTTGGGGTGGACAGGGAAACTGCGCTGCGGTGAAGCTGAATGCGGTCATCAGGTAGACCTCGTCTCATTGGGGAGCAGCGTATCCTCGCTGGAAGGGAAGGTTATGCTCACGACGGTTCCGTTCGCTCGGTGCAGCTCTAGCGTGCCCTTCAATTGTTTAGTCAGGCTGCTGACTAACTGCAGACCGAGCGTTTTACTCTCACGGAAATCGATCTCTGGTGGCAGGCCAACGCCGTTATCGGCGACGCGCAGGTGATACCAACCGTGGTCGCCGCGGGTGACGTCGATGCGAATCAGTCCACCCGCGGCGCCAGTAAATGCATGCTTGAAGGTGTTGGAAATCAGCTCGTTGACGATGAGCCCGCAGGGAATCGCCGTATCAACATCCAGTTGAATGTTCTCCGCGCGGATTTCCAGTTCGACCCCGTGACTCCGCCCGTGATAGCCTTGCACCAGATGCCCGGTGAGATCCCGCAGGTACGCCTCAAAATCGATGTGCGAGAGCTCGCTGGAACGGTATAGGCGTTCATGAACCAGCGCCATCGAGCGGATGCGGTTCTGGCTGTCTTCGAACTGGACGCGGGTGGCTGGGTCGGCGATGGTGCCCGATTGCAGATTGAGCAGACTGGCGATGATCTGCATGTTGTTTTTGACGCGGTGATGAATCTCTTTCAGCAGGACTTCTTTTTCCTGCAGCGAGGTCCGCAACCGGGTCTCACTCTGAATGCGCTCGGTGATGTTACGGGCGACGTTAACCGAGCCGATCACCTGACCCTCGCGCAGGATTGGGCTGGAACTGATTTCCGCGGTGATCACGCTGCCATCGAGCGCAAGAAATTCATACAACGTGCCTTCGATGCGTTCGCCGTTCAAGACGCGAGCCGCTTCTTCCAGCGCTTTCTCGCCGTAGCCTGGACGCAGCAGCGGTAACGCCGTGATCAATTCGAGCGATTGACCAATGAAGGGTTCCGGCGGATAGCCGAGGATGCGCTCCACGCTCGGCGAGATCGAGGTGATGATGCGGTTAGCGTCATACGAGTACACCACGTCATTGAGGTTGGTGAAATGCAGGCGGTAGATCTCCTCGCTTTGGCGCAGCGCCTGCGCGATTTGCTCGCGTTCGGTCACTTCGCGCGCGTTGACGATCACGCCTTTGACGGCGGGGTACTCCAGAAGATTAGTCGCCGTGAATTCGAGCACATGGTATTGACCCTCGCTGTCGTGGAAGCGCGCTGTACTCACCTTGATCGGCGCGCCTTCCCGAAGCCCCTGAGTCATAGTTGTGAGGAGATCCGTCACGTCATCAAGATGCAGGAATTCCAGCGTGCTATGACCAATCACCTGCTCCCGGGTGCGCTTGAAGACTCGTTCCAACGAAGGGCTGACATATTGAATCGTGCCAAACATGTCAGTAATGATGGTGATGTCGGTCGATTTCTCGATCAATGCGCGGAAGTATTCTTCACTTAAGCGGAGCTTGTCTTCGATTTCACTGCGTTCGGTGACATCGCGCGCATTGACGACGATGCCGCGAATCGCCGGATGATCGAGCAGGTTATTGGCGACACACTCGATTTTGTGCCAGTGTCCGGCACTATCGGCGACGCGGATTGTCGTCGGCGGGGCGACCCCGGGCTGTTGGACGGCGTGCGTGAACTGCTCCACGACTCGTTCGCGATCCTCCGGATGGATGAATTCCAACGCGTCCCGATTGGTCAGCGTTTCGATCTGGTAGCCAAACATCCGACCCACTGAAGGGCTGGTATAGCGGATCTGTACATCCGCGCTGATGATGATGACGAAGTCCGTGCTGCGTTCGGTCAGCGCGCGGAAGTACTCTTCGCTCATGTGGAGCGCAGTTTCCGCCCGGAGGCGTTCCGTCACATCGCGCAGCACGAAGATGTGGCTGACCAACTGGCCGCGCCAGTCCCGCACGGGCGATTGGCGCACATCAAACTGCCGAACGTTCCCATCAGCGTCTGGGCGAGTAACGATGGCAGTCTCCGCGCTGATCTGATCGGTCCAACCCGGCCAAGACGCCTCAATCGTCTCTCCCAGCACTTCTTTGAGCGAGCGTCCCAGCATCGCTTCTGCTGCCGGGTTCAGGTCGAGAATGCGATCTTCGAGATCGACCATGAGCACGGCGTCGGGCAAGAACTGGATCGTTTGGGTGCGAGCGATGGGCAGGAGATCCGCCCGGCGGAGACGCACAATCGTGAGCACAAAGATGGGAATGGACATGACGAGCGTGAATGGAGCCAACCGGAGTTGGGGGACGGGGGAGAGACCACTCCAATCCAAAATGCTCGCGAAGACCGTCGCCAGAACGGCCACTAACACCATCGTGCCTTGCCAGCGAAAGCCGGGGGTGTGCAGCAAGCGCCGGGTGATCACGAACGTGCCGCTCAACGCAACAATGTACGAATAGATGTAGAAAATGGCGAAGAACGGCCCCGGCTTGATCATAATGTGGGCGATGGTGCCGTCCCGTTCGAGCTGCAGGTCACTGACAAAGTAGCCGTGAGTCTCGTTGGTTAGCACCACGATGCTGCACACGATCGGCAGTACGGTAAGCAGCAGCAAGCGGCGCCTGGTCAGGATCGCGGTGGTATTGGTGAACTGGCGCGCCAGATACATCCATAAGACCGGGATCGGGAGCATCGCCAGATATTCGAGCTTGTGCCACGTGGTCGCGGTCGCGAGGTCGGTGCTGGCCATTTCCAGACCGTTGGCGAGCAGCCAGAGCGCACCGCACCACAGCATAATTGAGCCGGTGAATGCCGTTGGCCGACGGTGACGGATCTGCCAGCGCAGCAGGCCGTAAACGGTGATGAGCGCGGCGAGGGCGATTAGAATGAGACTGGGGAAGGCGGCGAGTAAATTCATAAACTGATCATCCACCCGGCAGCAGGCGCAGCGCTTCACGCAGCTCGGTATCGGCGAAGGGCTTGACGATCAGACTGGAGGGCATAATCGGCGCCATGCGGGTCCGCGTGGATGGATCCGTGTAGGCGCTCAGAAATACGATCGGAATGGCGGCTTGCGCATGGATATGGGCGGCGGTGTCGATGCCGTCCAGTTGGCCGCTCAGACCGATATCCATAAAGATGAGATCGGGTTGGCTGGCGGCGACGATGCGAATCGCTTCTTCGCCGGACGTGGCTGTCGCTAACACGGTACAGCCGAGGCGTTGTAAGCGCGTCTGGAGGTCGAGGGCGATGATCATCTCATCTTCGACGATGACGATCCGGGGGCTGGTGGTCATCGCTCGGCGCTCAGATCGGCGGCGTGCATCACGGTGTCACCACAGCCGGTCAACGGGAATACGATTAATGGTGGCGGCATAGCGGCTGGCCTCAGCGTGAGTAGATGAATGACCCTCTCTATATCGTATGACGGAAGGGAGTTGTAACAATAGGCAGATCATGAATACATCGTAAAGGATAAGTTTGTGCTCGCGCATGTATTGGGGATGGTGGGTTGATGAAGCCCATGTGCAGTTGCGCCAAAGTGACGCACGGTACCGATTGGTCACGCCGCGGGAGATAGCAAAAGTGCCCAAGTGATTTGCGCTGGTTTTGGTAGGCTTTCGCCAATTTTCCGATGTGTCAAAAATCACTAAACTCCTCACATCCAAATTTCTGATGAGAGGAATATTCACCTATGGCGCGGAAACTGCTGCTGCTGTCGATTCTCACCGTTGTCCTGCTTGGCGTGCTGTCGACTGCGGTCGTAGCGCAAGATGAATTTGTGTTCGGGCTGATCCTCGTCGGGCCGAGCACGGACCGAGGCTGGAGTCAGGCTCACTTTGAAGCCGCGGAATATGCCGTCGCCAACGTCGAAGGCGCGCGCATGCTGATGTTTGAAAGCCTGAACCCCGCCGATTCGCCGGAAGCGACACTGCTCGGCGTGGTCAGTGACATGGTGGCCGAAGGCGCGCAGCTCATCATCACCACGTCGGATGCGTTCGAAGAAGATACATCCGCCGTCGCCGAACAGTTCCCTGAGGTGACGTTCGTCAACATCACCGGCAGCAACGTGCTTGAAGGCGCCCCCGCCAACGTGAGCAACTACGACGCGCAGCTTGAATGGGGCGAAATGATCGTCGGCTGCGCCGCCGCGCTCACGACGGAGACCGGACAGATCGGCTATCTTGGGCCGCTGATCAACGCGGAGACCCGCCGCCTCGCCGCCTCTGCCTACCTCGGCGCGAAGCACTGCTATGAGACCTATGCTGGCGGCAACCCGGACGATCTCAGCTTCACGGTGACGTGGATCGGCTTCTGGTTCAACATCCCCGGCGTGACGCTCGACCCGACCGAAGAAACCAACTCGTTCTATGACAATGGCGCGGATGTGGTCATTTCCGCCATTGACACCACGGAAGCGCTGACCGTCGCTGGTCTGCGCGCGGGCAATGGCGAGGCCGTGTACGCCAGCGGTTATGACTATCGCGGCGCCTGCGAAATCGCGGCGGATGTGTGCATCGGTGTGCCGTACTACAACTGGGGTCCGTACTACACGCGCCTCATGGAGTCGGTAAGCGCGGGCACATGGGCGCAGGCGTGGGAGTGGGAAGCGCCGTCGTGGGCGGACATCAACGATCCGGATGTGTCGCCGATGGGCTTCGTCAAGGGTTCCGCGCTGAGCGAAGAAGATGCGCTTTCGCTGGACGCCTTCATCGCTGAATTGGCCGCGTTCGGCACAGCGGAAGCAAACGCTGATCGCATTTTCCTGTTTGAAGGCCCGCTCAACTATCAGGATGGCAGCGCCTTCCTTGCCGAAGGTGAATTCGCCGAACCGCTCGACATTTGGTTCCTGCCGCAGCTCCTTGAGGGTATGATTGGCGCAAGCGAGTAATTGGCGAACCAACTTCGGGTGCAGAGATGATCAACGATGCGGTGCTTTTGAATGAATGGCATGTGGTCGCGCGAAGTGCCGAACTGCTGCCGGGACAACCCTTGGCAGCGCGGCTGCTGGATGAGGACATCGTCCTCTGGCGCTCCGGCGATCAAGTGCTGGCGTGGCAAGACCTGTGTATCCATCGCGGTGCGAAGCTGTCGTTGGGGAAGGTGGAAGGGGAGCGGCTGATCTGCCCGTATCATGGGTGGGTTTACAACGAAGAGGGGAAATGTGTGCTCATCCCCGCGCACCCCGAGCAGATTCCCCCAGAACGCGCCCGCGCGCAGGCGTATCGTGCGCTCGATCTGTATGGCTGGGTGTGGGTGACCTTAGGGAACCCCACCCATCTCCCGCCCGCATTCGCGGAATGGGATGACAGCGGTTTTCGCAACATCCACTGCGGCCCGTACTTCTTCAAGGCGGGTGCGCCGCGTGTGATCGAGAACTTCCTTGACGTCGCGCACTTCCCATTCGTGCATGAGGGCTATCTCGGCGACCCGCAGCACACGGAGATCAGCGATTACGACGCGATCATCGCCGAGGACGGCGTCACGGCGGATAACATCCGCGTGTGGCAGCCCGACCCGGACGGACTGGGCGTGGGCAAGCATGTCGCCTATACCTACCGCGTGATGCGCCCGCTGGTCGCCTACTTCGTCAAGCGTATGGAGCAGACGTTTTCGATCTACTTCGTCGTCACCCCGGTGTCTGAGTTTGAGAGCAAGGGGTGGATGTGGATGAACTACAACTACGGCTTCGACATTCCGGAAGAGGAACTGCGCGCGTTTCAGGATACGGTCGCGGGGCAGGATGTGCCGATTGTCGAATCGCAGCGCCCGGAACGTCTGCCGCTCGATTTACAGGCAGAACTGCACCTGCGGTCAGATCGCACGGCGATTGCGTACCGCAAGTGGCTGCGACAGCTCGGGTTGTCGTTCGGTACAGCCTAGAGCCGGTATTTCCAGCAAACAACGAGCGCATCCCCAGGGATGCGCTCGTTTGATTCTGGCCGGGGGTGGTTTCAAGCGTGAATTACGGCGTCCACCACACGTGACCACCGCGGAGAATCGTCGCGATTTGGTCGGGAAACTCCTCGGCGCTGACGGGTTTGCCGATGAAGCCGTCGAAACCTGCCGCCTTGGCGTCGGCCAGCAGGTGCGTGTGTACCGTGTAGGCGATGATGGGGATGCCGTCATAGCGGCGGTCACTTTTGAACAGCTGGAGCAGTGCAAAGCCGTCCGTCGCCATTTCGAGATCGAGAAAGATGAGGCTGACGCCGACAAACCGCCCGAGGTCGTTCGCCACATTTCCGGCGCGGGGTTCCCGAATCGAACGGATGCCCTCGATCTGAAGGAGCTGGGAAAGTACAGTGAGGTTGTCGGTGTTGTCGTCGATGATCAGCGCTTCAAGCGAAAGCATTCACGTGTTCCTTGTGAAAGAATTTAGAAGTCTACTAATCATTTTACAACACATATTTATCCTCAATACATGTTATATGTCTGGAAAATGCGTGTTGATCGTGACAGGTGTTATGGACGGGGTGGCGCGGTGCTTTGGCGTACGATGAGTTTGGGATGCAAAACGGTCTGCTGAATGGGCGTGTCGGGCTGCTCGATCAGGCGCACGACGTATTCAACCGAGACCTTCCCCAGCATCGTAAAATCCTGCCGGACGGTGGTCAATGCGGGGCAGACGTGCGCGGCTTCCGGCACATCGTCGAAACCCACAATCGATACATCTTCCGGCACACGCAGCCCGCGCTGCCGCAGCGCCGTATTCGCGCCTAAGGCCATCGAATCATTGCCGATTACCACCGCCGTGAAGTGCACGCCGCTGTCCAGGAGTTGATTCATCGCGCGGAAGCCGCTTTCGAGTGTCCAATCGCCTTCCAGACTCGTCCCGCTGGGCAAGCCATTTTCGCGTAAGGTGTCTGCCCACGCCGCATGCCGATCGCGCCCATCATAGTTATTGAGCGGCCCGCTGATCTCCGCAATGTGGCGGTGACCAAGGTCGATCAGGTGCTGCGTCGCCAACCGTGACCCGAGCGCCTGCGCATAGATCACCGACGGGATGTTCGCGCCGAGCGACGCGCCGATCTGTACAAGGGGAATGTTGTCCGTCAGGCGCTGAAGTTCAGCATAGGTGAAGTCGAGCGGTACGAACGGGACCAGCAGCAAGCCGTCGACAAAGCG
The DNA here is from genome assembly GCA_016717205.1 of Candidatus Flexifilum breve. Classification (GTDB taxonomy): domain Bacteria; phylum Chloroflexota; class Anaerolineae; order Aggregatilineales; family Phototrophicaceae; genus Flexifilum; species Flexifilum breve. The sequence continues at coordinate 252,961 of JADKGC010000001.1, read as the reverse complement.
CGATGACGCACTCTCCAGCGAACGGATGAACTCGTCCTCGAAGATCGCCGAGATCGAGAAGTGGTAGCCGAGGTTATGGGCGGTACGCGCCATCTCCGGCAGGAAGCGATTCAGTCCGCCATAGAAGATGATGACCTCAAGGGTCTGCGACCGTTCGGTTTGCATGATCTGCGCGGCACGGTTGGGGCGAAAGCCAAGCGCGCTGATGGCCGCCTGCACGCGTTCCCGGGTGGCAGGGGAGACATGAACGTCATTATTGATGACACGCGAGACCGTCTGGTAGGAGACACCAGCGTGGCGGGCAACATCGCGAACTGTGGGGCGTTTGCTTCTCATAGGCGGCGATTCCAATTACGATCTCACAACCTCAAGTATACAATATGTGACCAGTCACTAGAAGGTTTGACCAAAACACCCCTCTTACTGCTATAAAGTCCGGTTATTTGTCGGTAGTCGCTAAAATTGCTCCCATGAAATACTTGCAATCTCACAATTAGCTCATGTATAGTATTTGTGAACAGTCACAATTGGAGAAAATATTATGAAACATCGGATCCTGCTTTTTGTATTCCTTCTCTCGCTCCTCTCCTTTACTTCGCTTGCGGCTCAAGATGTGCAGTACAACGAGTCGCCCATGCTCGCCGCGCGCGTCGCAGCGGGTGAACTCCCAACGGTGGCGGAACGTTTGCCGTCGAATCCACGGGTCGTCAGCTTTGATTGGTCGGAAATTGGCACGTACGGCGGCGACTTCCGTGATCCGTTTGTGGGCGACGCCTTTTGGTCAAGCCAGATGGTCTTCTGGACGTTCTGGAAGGGGCTGGTGACGTGGAACGAGACATATTCGGACTGGATGCCGAATATCGCCGAAAGCGTTGACGTGAGCGACGATGCGCGCATGTTCACTTTCCATATTCGCCCCGGCGTCAAGTGGTCTGACGGCGTGCCCTTCACCGCGGATGATGTGCTCTTCGTCATCAATGACATTTACGGCAATCCCGAATTGAACGGCGGCTCGTTCCCGTCCGGTTGGCTCAAGCCCGGTCAGGAAGCCCCAGTCGCCGAAAAGATCGACGACTTGACCTTCAGCCTCACATTTGATGTGCCCTACGGTATGTTCCTGCTCAACATGGCGGGCTGGCCCGGTTGGGAACTGGTCACCGCACCCAAGCACTACCTCGAACAGTTCCATATCGCCTACAACCCGGATGGCATCGACGAACTGATCGCACAGACCGAAGGCGCGGAAGACTGGGTATCGCTGTTCCAGGCGCATTCGGCGGTTGGCCCCGGCACGGACGCGGCGATCATCAGCCGTGATGTGAACTACCCGACGATGTTCCCGTGGATCTACACCCAACCGATGGGCACGGGCACGCAGTTCATTGCCGAACGTAACCCGTATTATTACTGGGTTGACGCGGCGGGCAACCAGCTCCCGTACATCGATCGCATTGTCGGCTCGGCCTATCAGGATGACCAGACCATGCTCGTCGATGTGCTCGCTGGCGAATATGACACGATGGCGAACACCACCGATCAGCAGCGCCCGCTGTTCTTCGAAAACGAAGCGACCAGCGGCTTGAGCGTCTACCAGCTCCAGAGCGAAGGCGGCGGCAAGGTCAGCATCATGTTCAACATGACGCACCCCGAACTCGGCGCAATTTTCAGCGAACGCGATTTCCGCATCGCCATGTCCTACGCTATCAACCGCGACGAAGTGATCGACATCGTCTACTTCGGGCAGGGCGAAGCCCGGCAGGTCTCCCCGATTGAAGACTCGCCGCTCTATAACGAACAGCTCACTACGCAGTACCTTGAGTACAATGTCGACGAGGCGAACGCGCATCTTGACCTCGTGCTGCCCGACAAGGACGGCGACGGTTTCCGTCTCAACCCGGCGACGGGTGAACGCCTCACCATCGTCATGACCGTCCAGTCCGGCGACTATGGTCTGCGCTTCACGGATGTCGCGGAACTGCTCAAGCAGTATTACGCCGATGTCGGCATCGATCTGGTCGTCGACGTGGTCGACAACTCGATTTGGACGGAACGCCGTAACGACAACAGCATGGAAGCGACCGTGTTCACGGGTGAGGGCGGCTACGGCATCACGGCCATCACCGACCCGCGCTATTTTGTCCCGGTGCACGGCCAGTCGATCTGGGGTAACGCCTGGAATCTGTGGTATCTCGAACCGAACAACCCGAACGCCGTCGAACCCCCGCAGGAAATCAAGGATCACATCGCGCTGTATGAGCAGGTGCGGCAGGCGCCGACCAGCGAACAGCGCATCGAACTGATGAGTCAGGTGCTGCAAACGGCGGCGGATAACTTCTGGGTGATCGGCATCTCCAGCGCGACTGGCCCCTATCGCCCGCTGAGTGCGCGGCTCGCGAATGTGCCGGAAACGTGGGTGGATGGCTGGAATCCCGGTGGCCCGGCGATTGCCTTCCCGGAACAGTGGTTCTATCGCCCGGAATAGCGACATAATCCTCTAGCAGTTGAGGGGCATGGCGGACACCATGCCCCGCTTCCACATCCGTAAATAACGTCAGTTAGGGTTAAAACAGCCGAGTGGCGATGATTTTGCGTGACTGCCCTGTTATCCGACCCCACCCCCCGGCCCCTCCCCCGAATTCGGGGAGGGAGACAGACAAGTGCGTCTGTGTAGGGACGAGGCATGCCTCGTCCTGAGCGGTTTGGCAGGTGATCACAATATGGGCGCAGATGCGGATGGATCGACAAGCAGCTTATCCCTAACTGACGTTAAATAGACAAACTAGGATTGTCGATGGCGAAGTATATTTTGAAACGCCTGCTTTATGTCATCCCGACGATGATCATCATCTCCGTCGTCGTGTTCACGACCATTCAACTGCCACCCGGCGATTACGTGACGCAGATGATCGAAAACATGCGCAACCAGACGGGCGGGACGACGTGGTCGCCCGAATTTGAAGCGGCCATGCGCGACCGCTATGGTCTGGATGAGCCGATGGTCGTCCAATACACCAAGTGGATTGGCAACATCGTGCTGCGCGGGGATTTCGGCTATTCGTTCCAGAACTCCGAACCCGCCGAAGTCGTCATTCGGGATCGTATGGGGATGACGCTGATCGTGTCGATTTCGAGTTTCGTCTTCACATGGATCATCGCGCTGCCCATCGGCGTCCTGTCGGCGGTTAAGCAGTACAGCCTCGCCGACTATGTCTTCAGTTTCATCGGCTTTATCGGGTTGGCGACGCCGGGCTTCCTGATCGCGCTGGTCTTGATGTTCCTCGCGTTCAAGTACGGCAACGTCAGCCTGAGCGGCCTGTTCTCACCGGAATTCGAGAATGCGCCGTGGAGCTTTGAGCGGGTGATCGACCTGTTCAAGCACATGTGGATTCCGATGATCATCATCGGGGTAGGCGGCACGGCTGGGTTGATCCGCGTGATGCGCGCCAATCTGCTCGACGAACTGCATAAGCCGTATGTCGAAACGGCGCGCGCCAAAGGCCTGCCGGAATGGAAGCTGCTGATCAAGTACCCGCTGCGCGCGGCGATGAACCCCTTTGTGAGTTCGATTGCGTGGTTTCTGCCGAGCTTGATCGCGGGGGAGGCGATTGTCTCGATTGTGCTCAACCTGCCGACCATCGGCCCGGTGTACCTGAATTCGCTCTTGCAGCAGGATCTGTTCGTATCGGCGGGCTTCCTCATGCTGCTCAGCCTCGTGACGATCCTCGGCACGCTTTTGTCCGATCTCATGCTGGCGTGGCTCGATCCGCGCATTCAGTACAGTTAGGAGGAACTCATGGCTAACGAGATGATGCAGACCGCCGTTCCTCCAGTCGCGCCGCTGTCCGTTGAAGAGAACGAGCCGCGCCTCGTTGTGGCGTCGCAGTGGCAGTTGATGTGGTGGAAGTTTCGTAAGCATCGGCTGGCAATGATCAGCCTGGCGATCATCATCGGTCTGTACGTGGTCGCCGTGGGCGCGGGCTTCTTCGCGCCGCAAGCGGTCGATACCTACAACCGCCGCTATACCCAAGCGCCGCCCATGCCGATTCAATGGTTCGATAACGGGCAGTTCGCGCCGTTTGTGTACGCCTACAAGGGCGAAACTGACCCGCGCACGTATGCCCGCATCTACACGATTGACGAAGAGAACAAGATTCCGCTCGGCTTCTTCGTGCGCGGCGACGAGTACCAGATCGGTCTGCACGGCGTCCCGATCTACCCGATCAACCAGTTGGCGATCACGCTGGATATTCACTTCTTCGGGCCGATCACCAAAGGCGAACCGTTCTACCTGTTCGGCACTGATGATGTGGGGCGCGATGGCTTCAGCCCCCTGATCTTTGCGTCGCAGGTGTCGCTCTCGGTCGGCTTAGTGGGCGTGTTCCTGAGCTTGATCCTCGGCGTGGTGCTGGGGGCGTTGTCCGGGCTGGTGGGCGGCGTGGTCGACAACGTGATCCAGCGCATCATCGAAATTCTGCGCTCCATCCCGGATATTCCGCTGTGGATGGCGCTGGCGACGGCTGTGCCACCGCGCTGGGACCCGATCTACGTGTATTTCGGCATTACGATTATCCTGTCGCTGCTCGGCTGGACGCGCCTCGCGCGTGAAGTGCGCGGTAAGTTCCTCGCGCTGCGTGAAGAAGACTTCATCGTCGCCGCCGAACTCGATGGCGTGCCGCGCCGCCGCATCATTTTGCGCCACATGATCCCCTCGTTCATGAGCCACATCATCGCCGCGACCACGCTCGCCATCCCCGGCATGATCCTCGGCGAATCGGCGCTCAGCTTCCTCGGTTTGGGGCTGCGCGCGCCAATTGTGAGCTGGGGCGTGATGCTGCAGGACGCCATGAACATCGCCACGATCAACAGCATGCCGTGGCTGCTGCTGCCCGGCGCGGCGGTCGTGGTCACCGTGCTGACGTTCAACTTCCTCGGCGATGGTCTGCGCGACGCCGCCGATCCGTATCATACCTAGGAGTGAAGTGGATGACTCTGCTCGAAATGAATGATCTCAAAGTCCACTTCCCGACCAATGAGGGAGTAGTCAAGGCCGTCGATGGCGTGACCTACAGCCTCGACGAGGGGCAGACGCTGTGCGTGGTTGGGGAGAGCGGCAGCGGTAAGAGTGTCGCCGCGCGGGCTATCCTCGGCATCGTGCACCAGCCCGGCAAGGTGGTCGGCGGTTCGATCCGCTACCATCAGTCGCTGAACGGCAGCCGCGAAACCGTCGACATCACGGCGCTCGATCCGCGCGGCGCGAAAATCCGCCGGATTCGCGGCGCGGAAATCGCCATGATCTTTCAGGAGCCGATGACCTCGCTCAGCCCGCTGTATACGGTCGGCAGCCAGATCATCGAGGCGATTTTGCTGCACAACGACATCAGTAAAGTTGAAGCGCGCAACCGTGCTATCGAACTGCTGCGGCAGGTAGGCATTCCGCGCCCGGAGTCGCGCATCGATGAATATCCGTTCCGCCTCTCTGGGGGAATGCTCCAGCGCTGCATGATCGCGATGGCGCTCTCGTGCAACCCCAAGCTGCTGATCGCCGACGAGCCGACGACCGCGCTCGACGTGACGACACAGGCGCAGATCCTCGACTTGATGCGCGATTTGCAGGAACAGTATCACATGGCGATTTTGTTCATCACGCACGATCTCGGCGTGGTGGCGGAAATTGCCGACAAGGTCGCGGTGATGTACCTCGGCACGGTGGTCGAACAGGGCGATGTCGACACGATTTTCAATGCGCCCGCGCATCCCTATACGCAGGCGCTGCTGTCGTCGATCCCGAAGATCAGCCTCGAACGTGCGCACCTCAACCCGATTAAGGGCATGGTGCCGTCGCCGTTCAATCGTCCGGCGGGCTGTCCGTTCCATCCGCGCTGCACGGTGGCGGTGCGCGGCGTATGTGATGAGGTCACGCCCGAGGCCATTGCGGTGGACGATGGCCACACGGCGCGCTGTCTGCTACATGACCCGCGCTACCGCGCGCAGTTCGCCGTCAAGGAGGTGCTGCATGGTTAACCCCGCGCTGAATACGCTGCCCGCGGCAACGGTCAAAGATGACGTGCTGCTCGAAGTCCGCGGCCTGAAAATGTGGTTTCCGAAGCGCAAAGGCTTCTTCAAACAGCAGACGAGTTATGTCAAAGCGGTGGACGATGTGAGCTTCTCGATCAAGCGCGGCGAAACGCTCGGTTTGGTCGGCGAAAGCGGCTGCGGCAAGACGACGGTTGGCCGCTGTGTGCTGCGCGTCTACGAGCCGACGGCGGGCGAAATCATCTATCACCCGGCACAGGGTGCGCCCGTCGACCTCGCCCAGCTGCCGCGCACGGATCTGGTGCAGTATCGCCAGCAAATCCGCATGATCTTTCAGGATCCGTATTCGTCACTCAACCCGCGGTTGACGGTGCTGGAACTGGTCGGCGAAGTGCTCAAGGTGAACAACCTCGCGTCTGGCAGCGAACTACAAGACCGGGTCGCGGCGCTGCTGCGGCGTGTCGGACTGCGCCCGGAATACATGCGCCGTTACCCGCACGCCTTCAGCGGCGGCGAACGCCAGCGCATTGTCATCGCTCGCGCGCTGGCGACCAATCCGCGCCTGATTGTCGCCGACGAAGCGATTTCCGCGCTCGACGTGTCGATCCGCGCGCAAATCCTCAACCTGCTGGAAGACTTGCAGGCGGAACTCGGACTCGCATACCTGTTCATCGCGCATGATTTGAGCGTAGTCCGCCACATCTGCGACCGCGTCAACGTGATGTACGTGGGCAAGCTGGTCGAAACGGCGGAATCGACCGCGCTGTACGGTCAGCCCAAACACCCATATACCGAAGCGCTGCTCTCCGCCGTGCCGATCCACAATCCGCGCCACCGTGACAAAGGCCGACGCATTCGGCTGCAAGGCGAAGTCGCTGACCCGGCGAACCCGCCCTCGGGCTGTTATTTCCACCCGCGCTGCCGCTATGCGCAAGCGCGCTGTTCTACCGAAGCGCCGCCCCTCCATGCTCTGGATGGGGAACGGGCGGTTGCCTGCCATTTTGCGGAAGACCTCGCGCTGCGCGGGGTGATTCCGACCGAGAAGGACGAAGAGAATCATGAAATTCAATAAAGGCCAGTGGCAACTGCTGCCCGATACCAGCGTGATTTACCCGATCACAATCACGGATGTGGTGGTGGAAGCCGATGCGCTCACGATCTCCGGGTACGATCACCGGGTATACAACCGCAACAGCTTCATTGGCGGCACGACGATCAACGCGCGGTTTACATCGCCCATGCCCAACGTGATCCGCGTGCAGCTCACGCACTTCAAAGGCCGTCTGCCGCGCACCCCCGCCTTTGATCTCGATTACACGCTGACGAACCCCAACGTCGAAACGGGGCGCGATGAGGCGCGGGCGTGGTTGAAAGCGGGCGCAGTGTCGGTCGTCGTGCCCGTCGAAGGCGATTGGCGCTATGCACTGCTCCGCGATGGGCACATTCTCACCGAGAGTGAACCGCAGGCGGTCGGCCTGTTCACGCAGGGCGGCAAGACGTATCTGCGCGAACAGCTCGCACTGCAGGTGGGCGAAACGGTGTACGGCCTTGGCGAGCGCTTCAGCGCGTTCGTCAAGAACGGCCAGTCAGTCGACAGTTGGAACGAGGACGGCGGCACGAACAGCGAATACGCCTATAAGAACGTCCCGTTCTATCTCACCAGTCAGGGGTACGGCGTGCTCGTCAACCACCCCGGCAATGTGTCATTTGAAGTGGCGTCGCACGCCATTGAACGCGTGCAGTTCAGCGTGGAAGGGCACAGCCTCGACTATTATGTGTTCGGTGGCCCGTCGATGAAAGACGCGCTCGAACAATACACCGCTTTGAGCGGTCGCCCAGCGCTGCCGCCGCAGTGGTCGTTCGGGCTGTGGCTCTCGACCTCATTCACCACCAATTACGACGAACAGACTATCCTGAACAACATCGACCGGATGGAAGAACTCGGCATTCCACTGCGCGTGTTCCACTTCGACTGCTTCTGGATGAAAGAGCTGACGTGGTCGAGCTTCGTGTGGGACCCGCGCTTCTTCCCCGATCCGGCGGGGATGCTGGCCCGCATCAAGGCAAACGGCATCAAGATCTGTGTGTGGATCAATCCGTACATCGCCGAGGCGTCACCGCTGTTCGCGGAAGGCGCGGCGCAGGGGTATCTGCTTCACGCGCCGAACGGCGATGTGTTCCAGATGGATGATTGGCAGCCGGGGATCGGCTTAGTCGATTTCACGAACCCGGCGGCACGGGTCTGGTACGCTGATAAGCTGCGCGCGCTGCTCGAGATGGGCGTTGATACCTTCAAGACGGATTTTGGCGAACGCATCCCGACCGCCGTTCGCTACTTCGATGGTTCTGATCCCGAACGGATGCACAACTACTATACCTACCTCTACAACCAGACGGTGTTTGAGCTGCTGCGCGAGGTGAAGGGCGAGGGTGAAGCGGTCGTGTTCGCCCGCTCGACCACGGCGGGCGGGCACAAATATCCGGTGCATTGGGGTGGCGATAACAGCTCGACGTATCCGTCGATGGCGGAAACGCTGCGCGGCGGGCTGTCGCTCAGTCTGTGTGGGTTTGGCTTCTGGAGTCACGATATCGGCGGCTTCCATGACACCGCCCCGCCCGACCTGTATAAGCGCTGGGTGGCCTTCGGCTTGTTGTCATCGCACAGCCGCCTGCACGGCAACACGAGCGTGCGTCTGCCGTGGATGTTCGATGATGAGTCGATTGATGTGCTGCGCTACTTCAACAACCTGAAGATGCGGATTCTGCCGTACCTGATGGATGCGGCGCGCGAAGCGCACGACTGCGGTTACCCCGTCATGCGTCCGATGGTGTTAGAATTCCCGCAGGATTTGACGTGTCGTCCGCTTGACCTGCAATACATGCTCGGTTCGGCGCTGCTGGTTGCGCCGATCTTCAATCCGCGCGGCGAGGTGTCGTACTATCTGCCGGAAGGGCAGTGGCGCAACCTGCTGACGGGTAAGATCGCTGAGGGTGGGCGTTGGCGCACGGAGACGCACGGCTACTTCAGCCTGCCGCTGTGGGTGCACACCGAACGTGGCGCGCGCTGGTCCTGCCTCCAACCGCTGGCGGTTGGGGCTGAATGAGGTTCACTTCGTAGAGGCGCTGCGGCGTCTCTACTCATTAAGGATATGGCTGCTATGGTCTATTTTGAGCCCAACTGGGAGTCACTGCGTCAGTTCCGCGTGCCGCGCTGGTATGAAGACGCGAAGTTCGGCATTTTTATCCATTGGAGCGCGTTCTCCGTGCCCGCGTTCGACAACGAGTGGTATTCGCGCAACATGTACTTGCAGGGCAGCCGCGCTTACGAACATCACCGCGCGGTGTGGGGCGATCAGTCGGTGTTTGGTTACAAGGACTTCATCCCGTTGTTCACCGCCGAACTGTTCGATGCGGCGGCGTGGGTGGATCTATTCAAGCGGGCGGGCGCGCGCTATGTAATCCCTGTGGCTGAACATCACGACGGCTTCGCGCTGTATGACTCCGCATACACGCGCTGGAAGGCTCCGCTGATGGGGCCGCAGCGCGACGTGATCGGCGAACTGGCGCAGGCGACCCGCGCCGCTGGGCTGACCTTCGGCCTCTCGAATCACCGCGCGGAACACTGGTGGTTCATGAACGGCGGCCAGCAGTTTCCGTCGGATGTGCAAGACCCGGCCTACGCGGATTTCTACGGCCCGGCGCACCCCAGTCCGCGGGACTGGGAAAACCCGATCTGGCACACCCGTGACTGGCAGCCAGCGCCCGATGTCGCCTTCCTGACCGAATGGCTGGCGCGCAATGTCGAACTGGTGGACAAGTACCAGCCACAGCTCTATTACTTCGACTGGTGGATTCACCAACTGGCGTTTGAACCGTACCTCCAGCAGTTTGCGGCGCATTACTACAACCGCGGGCTAGAGTGGGGGAAGGGCGTGGCGATCAACTGCAAGAATGAAGCATTCCCCGAAGGCACCGCCGTCTTCGATGTGGAACGCGGCCTGATGAGCGAAATTCGCCCGGATTTCTGGCAGTCGGATACCGCCGTCGCGACGAATTCATGGTGCTACACGACCGAACTCAATTACCGTTCGTCGGCGTCAATCCTGCATGATCTGATCGACCTCGTGAGCAAGAATGGCGCGCTGCTGCTCAATATTGGGCCGCGTCCGGATGGCACCATCCCTGAAGGCGATACGCAAATTCTGCTGGATCTGGGGCGCTGGCTGGCGGTCAACGGCGAAGCGATCTACGGATCGCGTCCGTGGAGCATCTACGGGGGAAGGGCCGACGGAGGTCGTCAGCGGTGGCTTTACCGACGCCAACCGCGCCGGGTTTACGGCGCGCGATGTGCGTTTCACCACGCAGGGCGCTACACTCTACGCGATCCTGCTCGGTGTGCCCGAAAATGGCGAGGCGCTGATCGAAGCGCTCGGTACGGCGCGCAACCTCTTGCAGCGACCGATCCAACAGGTCGACCTGCTGGGGAGCGAGCGCCCGGTCACCTGGACGCGCGAAGACGTGGGGCTGCGCGTCAGCACGACCGATTGGGCAGCGCCAGCAGCGGTCTTGCGCATTCGCTGATCACAAGGGACGTACATTATGCAGCTTGCAGACAACAGCCTGATTTTGTTTCAGGGTGACAGCATCACCGATGCCGGACGCGATCGCGTCACGGGCGCGGATTTGGGTTACGGCTATGCCAACTTGATCGCCGCGTGGCTTTCTGCCGCGCATCCAGCGAAAAATCTTCGCTTCATCAATCGCGGTATCAGCGGCAACCGTGCCGTCGATCTCGAAGCGCGCTGGCAGACCGAATGCCTCGATTTGCAGCCGGATTGGCTCTCGATTCTGATCGGCATCAACGACACGTGGAGGCGCTACGACAGCGGTCAACCGACCAGCACCGAGAGCTATGCCAAGAGCTATCGTAACCTGCTGGAACGGGCAAGCAGCGGCACGAAGGCACGACTCATGCTGCTCGAACCGTTCGTACTGCCCACGCCACCCGACCGCGAAGCGTGGCGGGAAGACCTCGACCCGAAGATCACGGTAGTGCGCCAACTTGCGCGGGAATTCGGCGCGTTGTATGTGCCGCTCGATGGTATCTTCGCGGCGGCTACCCAGCGCCCGATGGAGTTCTGGGCTTACGACGGCGTACACCCGACGCACGCCGGGCACGCGCTGATCGCGCAGCACTGGCTGCGGGCGGTCGGCGCGCTGTAACCATCGCGTAACGGTACGTGCACTTTTTCCGACCCCACCCCCGACCCCACCCCGAATTCAGGGAGGGGAGCAAACATCGCTCGTCCTGTCTCCCCTCTCCCCGCTTGCGTGGGAGAGGGGCAGGGGGTGAGGGGCTTATTGGACACCCTCTCTATCGCGTCCGCTGGCGGGTGGTACGGCTTTGCAGGAGACCTCCGAAACATTTTCCAACCTCGTCGCTTCAAACCCGCGGCTCGGCAGACTTTACAGCCCTTCCCACACATGTGTTACAATCCCGCGCGCCACAAAGGATGTGAAGCGCCGATGGTTTTTGACCCCAATTCACCTGACTTCAAGCGTGATCCCTACCCGACGTATGTCGACCTGCGCCGTGACGCGCCGATCTTCCGTGATGCGCAGACAGGCTTCTGGTTTGTCAGCCGCCACGCCGATGTGAGCGCGCTGCTCCGTGATCGCCGCCTCGGACGCTCGATTGAGCATGTGCTCAGCCGGGAAGCACTTGGTCTGCCGCCGAAGAATCCGCGCTACGCCTCGTTCACCAAGCTGAGCGAGAATTCGATGTTCGACAAAGAGCCGCCGGATCACACGCGACTGCGCGGGTTGGTGCACAAGGCGTTCACTCCCCGCCGCATTGAGAGCCTGCGCGATCAAATCCAGACGATTACCAACGCATTGCTGGATGCGGCGGTGCCGCGTGGAGAGATCGACGTGCTGGAAGACTTCGCCGTCCCGCTCCCGGTCACGGTGATCGCGGAACTGCTCGGCGTGCCGGAAGTAGATCGCCACCGCTTGCGCCCATGGTCGCACGACATTGTCGCCATGTATGAACTGAATCACACGCCAGAGCAAGCCGACCGGGCGATTCAAGCCGCCGAAGAATTCTCCGACTATCTGCGGCATCTGGTCCGCGAACGCAAGCATAACCCGCAGGACGATCTGATCAGCGCGCTGGCGACCGTCGAAGAGGCGGGCGAAATGCTCACCGAAGATGAGCTGATTTCGACGTGTGTGCTGCTGCTCAATGCTGGGCACGAGGCGACGGTCAACGTGTTTGGTAACGGATTGCTGGCACTGTTCCAAAACCCTGATCAATTGCGCCTGCTGCTGGAGCACCGGACTGAGCTGATTAAACCCGCGGTCGAAGAACTGCTGCGCTACGATACGCCGCTGCAGTTGTTCCGCCGCTGGGTACTGGAAGATCTGGAGTTTGGCGGGTTTCACTTCAAGCAGGGCGAAGAGATCGCACTCCTGTTCGGCTCCGCGAATCGCGATCCCGAAGCCTTCTCCGACCCGGAACGGCTCGACATCACGCGGGCGGAGAACCCGCACGTGACGTTCAGCCTCGGCATCCACTTTTGCCTCGGCGCGCCGCTCGCGCGTATGGAATTGCAGATCGCACTGGGCACGCTGCTGCAGCGCCTGCCGACCATGCGCCTCGACTATCAGCCGGAATTCCGTGACAGCTATGTAATTCGCGGCCTAAAAGACTTGGTTATTCGTTTCTGAACCACAAGGAAGAATTATGCGCCTCCTCATTGATACCGACGCTGGAATCGACGATGCTGTAGCGCTGCTGATGGCGCTGGCGCACCCCGGCACCACCGTCGAAGCCATCACGACGACCTATGGCAACGTCGCGCTGGAAAAAGTGATTCGCAATGTGCTGACCGTGCTCGAAGTCATGGGCTGTCCGGGTGTGCCCGTCTACGCCGGATCGAGTCAGCCGCTGGTCGCTCGTTGGGCGGCGGAGAGCATTTTCGGTGACGACGGCCTCGGCAATTATGAGCCGCGCCCGCCTTTCAGCAAAGGCGTCGAACCGGAACACGCCGCGCTCGCCCTCATTCACATGGCGAATACGTATCCCGGCGAATTGACGCTGGTTGCGCTCGCGCCGCAGACCAATATCGCGCTGGCGACGCGCCTCGACCCGACGTTCCCCAGCAATATCAAGGAACTCATCATCATGGGTGGGGCGATCACCGCCGAAGGCAATACGGACAATGTCGCGGCGGAGTGGAACGTGTACTGTGACCCCGAAGCCGCCTACATCACACTGAATGCCTTCCCGCACGCGCGCCTGGTCTCGTGGGAGACGACCCTGCATCATCCGCTGCCCATCGAGGACTACAATGCGCTGACGGCGCTGCCGACCCCGCGCGCACAGTTCTTCGCGGCGATCAACCGTGTGTTCATGGACCCGGTGCTGACCGGGCGGACGCCGCAGCATTATTTGCTGCCTGACCCGCTGGCGATGGGCGTGGCGCTCGAACCGGGGCTCATCCGGCACAGCAAAGTCCGCCACATGACGGTCGAACTGCATGGCACGCATACGCGCGGGCAAACGGTCATCGATCACAACGGGCGGTTGAAGCAGTCGGCGAATGTCGAGATCGTGACGGAAATTGACATGCAGGTGATGAATGATCTGCTGCGGCGGGCGCTGGCGGGGTAAGGGGTTTCTGTAGGGGCATGGCGCGCCATGCCCCTACACATATATGCGGGTTGCTACTTGAGCGTGGCCTTCAAGCGATCCAGATAGGTCGTGTCGCGGTCGGGGAGTTCGGGATTCACCTTTGACGCTTCGTAGAGGAAGTGGCGGTAGTCGCGCCCTAGCTCCTGACCGCGCTTGGTGTGCATGTCGATGGCGTAGTCGGGGATGGTCGGCAGGACTTCGCCGGATTCAACGCCGCGGCGCATCCAGTTAAGCAGGTCGTCGCTGCCGCGCTCTTTCTGGCACTGACACAGGAAGCGCACCGCGTGAATCGCGAACAGGTAGCGGTCGCCGCGTGGGCGGGGCAGGCGGAAATGCATCTGGAACAGCGACTCGATCAGGACGGGGGCTTGCAAGTTGCCAAAGCCGACATCTTCGACCGAGATCACCTGCAAGCGTCCCCACAGGTATTCTTCCAGTTCTTGGCTCGTGATGAGCATTTCGTAGGCGAGCAGCGCCGCGTTTTCGGTGTTGCCACGGCGGATTTCCTTTTGCAGCGACGAGATCACCTCGTCGGCGGGGAAGTCGTGCAGCGTCCGCGCCAGCGTCCACGGATCACCGTTGTATCCAGTCGTCATAATCACCTTTCACCAATTGAATGCTACAAAAACGTAGGACGAGGCATGTCGGTAGCTCCGTAGAACAGCGTAACGTTGTTTTAGGAGCAGCGGACGCAATTCATTGCGTCCGCTGCTTCCCAAAACCGACCTGTAACCCATTTTCACGGTAGTCTACGTTACCAGCATGCCTTGTCCCTGCAAGAGCGAATTCCATAGGGACGAGCCATGGCTCGTCGTTTTGATCAACATACAGTTATGACTTAATCCCCGCCGACCAACTGACCATGACGCAGTTTGTCCAGCTCTTTGCCGAACTGCTGCGCGAAGTTGCGCCGCTTGAGCAGTTCGCCCGCGCGCACGCGCAGCGCCACGATCATCAGCGCGGCAATGGTGGCGATCTGTGGGATGGCCAGCAGCAGGTCGGGCGGGAGTTGAATCTCCGGTCGGCTTTGCAGGTAGAACGAGAGCGCTTCGGACAGACCGAAGAACAGCGCCGTGAAGAATGCCGGGATCGGCTGTTCGAGCGCGAACAGCGACACCGTGATCGCGATCCAGCCGCGCCCGCCGGTCATGTTTTCGACGAACTGGCTGAGCACGCCAATCGACAGGAACGCGCCCGCCAACCCGGCCAGCATGCCGCTGAACGTCAGCGCGAAGATTTGCACGCGGGTGATGTTGATGCCCACGCTTTCGGCGGCTTCTTTGTTTTCGCCCACAGCGCGCAGATGCCGACCGAACTGGGTGCGGAATAAGACCACCCACACCACCGCCGCCAGAATCCAACTCAAGTAGACGATGGCGTTGTAGCCGCTGAGCAGCGTCCCCACATACGGAATCTGACTGATGAGGGGGAGTTCGATGGTCGGCAGACCCTGAATACTCGGGTCGGCCAGCGTGCCGAACGCGCCGTACTGTGTGCGCATGAAGAACACAGTCGCGTTGACGATGAACAGGTTGACCGCCAGCGCCAGAATCACGAGGTTGATGCGAATGCGCAGATACAGCACCGCGAAGACCAGCCCGAGGATGCCACCCGCCACCGTGGCGAACAGTGCGCCGACCAGCGGATCGAGCCCGGTTTTGTAGAGCACGGCGACGGCGATGAACGCGCCGAGCAGCATCATGCCGTCGATGGCGAGGTTGAGCACCCCGGCGCGGCTGGCGACGATGGCGGCCATCGCGCCGAGCACATAGGGCGTCGCCAGGCGAATGCTGCTTTGCAGCACATTGATCGGCAGGCCGAACATGACGAGGAGCAGCAGCGCGATCCCGATGACGATCAGGAGCAGGCGCAGCGGACGTTGATATTTATCGACTATGGCGATCATGCGGCTGTCCCATCCTGTTTGGTGACTGCGGGCGTCCGCCCCAGCAGCGCGCGCCGCTTCCACAAGGCGGAGAGGCGCGACCGGATGAAGTCTTCCATCGCGCTGAAGAGGACGATGAACGAAATGATGATGCCGCCAAGCTGGCGCGGCAGGTTGCCGAACTGCAGGTTGGTCGCGCCCAGGTTCAAACCGGCATAGAACGGCGCGAACAACAGGATGCCGATGATCGACTCTTTGCTGAGGATGGCGACGAGCACGCCGTCAAAGCCGACGCCACTCGCTTGAAAACCGTCCACCACGCGCCGCTCCACACCGAGAATGGCAATCGCCCCGGCGAGACCGCTCAACGCGCCGCTGATGAGCATGGCGCGGAGCGCGGCGCGTCCGGTCGGGATGCCGCCAAAGCGCGCAAAGAGTGACGAGCCGCGCGTCATGCGCTGTTCGTACCCGGCGGTGGTGCGCTTGAGGTAGAACCACACGAGGAAGGCGGCCAGCAGCGCGATCAGAAAGCCGACACCCAGGCGCGCGCCGGAGAACCATTCGACATCGGCGAAGATGCCGCGGTTGAAGGGAATGAGCCACGCCGTATCGTCGATGCGGCGGGTGCGGGCGATGTTGTTCAGGTCAGAGCGCAGCGGGAAGTTGATCAGCCAGCCGACTAACTGGATCGCGATGGCGTTGAAAATGATCGTGCTGATCAGCTCGTTGACGTTCAGCTTGATTTTGATGTAGCCGGGAATCCACGAGTAGATCGCGCCGACCAGCATGGCGGCGGCGATACATAGGGCAGGGACGACTAAATGCATCACCGTTAGTAACGCCTGCGGTGCGGTTTCGGGATCGGTGACCCCGGCGAGCAGATAAATCTGGTCGGGGATGGCGTAGCCTAAAAAGGCGACGGTGATCGCGCGCCCATGAGGAACTGACCATCCATGCCGATGCTGAACATGCCCGCTTGAAAGGCGACTGCTGCCGAGAGCGCGGTCAAAATCAGCGGGGTAGCTTGTTCGAGCACGAGCGCGATGCGGCTGCCGCCCGCGCCATAGGCCGGACTGAAGACGGTTTGCAGCGCGCCCTCTTCCGTTTCGACCTGCGTGAACAACAGATCGCCGAACGTGTTACAGGGGTTCGGACCGAAGCCCTCGCAGAACAGGCGCTGGTAGGTGTCGATGGGCTGTGCGCCCGCCAGAATCACAAAAACGCTGCTTGCGGCGAGCCCCAGCACGATCGCAATCAGCGGAATACTCAAACTATCAACTGCGCGGCGTACAATTTTCATGAGTGAGCCTTTTCGGCAGCGACTTCGGCGTGTTCCAACGAGCTCCCGGCCATCAGCAGACCGAGCTGTTCTTCGGTGACTGATTTCGCGTCGAGCACGGCGACGATTTTGCCCGCGTACATCACGGCGATGCGGTCGCTCAAGGCGAAGATTTCATCCAGTTCAACCGAGACGAGGAGCACTGCCGCGCCTTTGTCTCGTTCTTCGACCAACGTTTTATGCACAAATTCGATGCTGCCGACATCCAGCCCGCGCGTGGGCTGATTGGCGATGATCAGCTTAGGGTCGCCTTTGAGTTCACGCCCAAGCACGATCTTTTGCAGGTTGCCGCCGGAGAGCGTTTTGATCTCTGCGCCGACGCGCGCCGACTTGACCGAGAACTTCTGCACGATGTCCCGCGCGAGCTGGCGGATCGGCTCAAGCTGCAGCACGCCGCGCTTAGAATAAGGCGGCAGTTGATAACTGGTTACGACGACATTCTCGTCGAGGTTAGTTTTCAAGTTGAGGCCGGTCGTCATGCGATCTTCAGGGATGTGGGCGACGCCCGTGTCACGACGTTCGCGCACGGTGCTGTGCGTGATGTCGTGCCCCAGAAAGTTGATCGTCCCCTGATCGACGGGGCGCAGACCGACGACCGCTTCGACCAGTTCAGTCTGGCCGTTGCCGCTCACGCCAGCGAGGCCGAGGATTTCGCCGGAACGCACTTCCAGGCTTGCGCCGAACACCGCGGGCACGCCCCCCATACCGGCGACGAGCAGGTTATCCGCACTGAGCACCACGGCACCGGGCTTAGCGGGTGTCTTTTCGACTTGCAGGTTGACGACCCGTCCGACCATCATATTCGCCGTTTCGCGAATGCTGATGCCCTTGGTCGCGTAGCTGCCGACGTTCTGGCCGCGCCGCATGATGGTGACGTTGTCGGCGACGGCTTTGACTTCGGCGAGTTTGTGGCTGATGAAGAGGATCGTGCGTCCGGTTTCCGCCAGACTGCGGACGACGCTCAGCAGTTCTTTGACTTCCTGCGGCGTGAGCACAGCGGTCGGCTCGTCCAGCACGAGGATCTGCGCGTCACGCTGCAAAATCTTGAGGATTTCGACGCGCTGCTGAATGCCGACGGAGATGTCGCGGATGCGCGCGTTCGGGTCAACCGGGAGGCCGAAGCTGTCCGCCAGCTTGCGCACATTCTCGGCTTCAGTGGCGCTGTCGATGAAACCACCGCGGTTGGGTTCGATGCCGAGCATGATGTTTTCGGCAATCGTGAAGGAGGGAACCAGCTTGAAATGCTGGTGGACCATGCCGATGCCGTGTTTGATCGCGTCATGGGGATGCGCGATGCGCACCGGCGTCTCGTTGACAAGGATTTCCCCTTCGTCGGGGGTGACGAGACCGTAGAGAATGCTCATCAGCGTGGTTTTGCCCGCCCCGTTTTCCCCGACAATGGCGTGAACCTCGCCTTTGTGCACGTTCAGGCTCACATCGTCACAGGCGAGCACCCCGGAAGACGGGAAATACTTGCGAATGTGGCGCATTTCCAGCGCGTTAGTCATGGCACCTCCAGATAAGAACAGGGTCGCGGCGAGGAAGATCCCCGGCGCGACCCATTCTCTGCAATGCAGAACGGTGTTACTGAGCCGATTCCAGCAGGGCGTTGGTCACGACGATGTCGCCCGCGAGGATCGCAGCGCGCGCTTCGTCAATCGCCGCGCGGACGGCCGGCAGTTGTTCGACGAGGTCGGCGGGGCCATTCTGATCGAACGTGCGCGAGCACACGCCGATGTCCCAGCTCAGACCCGCGAAGCCTTCGGCCATACCCACATTGGTGATACCGGGGGTGTAGGTGTCGTCGACGATGCTCTGCACGAAGCTGAACACGGCGTTGTCCACGCGCTTCATCGCGGAGACGAGCACGTTACCGGGATACAGTTCGTCCTGGTTGCTGTCTACGCCGATGGCGAGGTTGCCCGTTTCCGCCGCCGCGTCGAGCACGCCTTCACCGCTGCGCCCCGCGACTTGGTAGAGGATGTCCGCGCCTTCAGCGTACATGCCGAGCGCTTGTTCCTTCGCCGTCACCGGGTCCGAAAAGTCGCCGACATAGCTGCGCAGCAGTTGGCAGTCCGCGCACACCGATTGCACGCCTTCTTCAAAGCCGACGATGAACAGGTTGATGCCGGGGACATCGAGGCCGCCGACCGAACCGACGATCTTGGTGCGGCTGAGCATACCCGCGGCGATCCCCGCCAGATAGCTGTTTTCATGCGTGAAGATGTTGAACAGGGCGAGGTTCGGCAGGCCGGGGTCGCCGGGGAAGAAGGATTCCTGTGCGGCAAACAACTGATCCGGGAATTCGTCGGCCAGTTCTTCGATCAGCGAGGGGTCAACCGCAATCGTAATGATGAGATCGGGGTCGTCCTGAATAGCGCGACGGATGGCGGCATCATGTTCCGCGGCCCCGTTCGTCTCGATGATCGTGCCGGTCACGCCGAGTTCAGCGATGGCGCGTTCAGCGCCAGCGGCCGCGGAGTCAATGAAGGAACGGTCACCACGGGCGTTGGGGAGGATGATAGCGAAGGTGATGGCACTGTTATCGGGTGCGGGGGCGGCTGCAGTCGCCTCGACTGCCGGGGCTAAGCACTGATCAACAGTTTCGGGGGTCGCGTCCTGCGCGTTGGCAGCCAGCGCGCCAAACAGCATAACAACCAACACGACGAACAGGACTCGTCTGCGAAGTACGGTCAACATTGCTCTCTCTCCTTTGACAGAAATGCACATTGAGTTAAACACAGTCTGGTGTAGACTGCTAGTACAAAAATTACAAAACCGCCTTGTTTGTTTAGTCAGTATAGCTAATGACCGAGAACGTCACCACAAGTTGAATCGACGAATTTACCCGAGGTGGACTGATGCCCATTGATGTAATCCTCGACACCGATATCGCGACGGACATTGACGACTGTCTGGCGCTCTCGCTGATCCTGGCGTCGCCGGAACTGAACCTGCGCGGCATCGCCTGCGTGTATGGCGATGTCGACCTGCGCGCGCGCTACGCGACCAAGCTGCTGCGTCTGCGCGGCATTACTGATCTGCCCGTGACGGCGGGCGTGCGCAACCCGCTGCTGAACAAGCGCCCAATCTACTGGGGTGGGCACGAAGGCAGCGGCCTGCTCACGCCGGACGATGCGGCCATCCCGTATTCGTCTGAGCATGCCGTCGATTTCATCATCCGCATGGCGCACGAGAACCCCGGTCAGATACACCTGATCGGCATCGCGCCGCTGACCAATATCGCGACGGCCTTGATTCGCGAGCCGAACCTGCCGCTCAAGCACATCACCCTGATGGGCGGCGTGATCCGCGGGCCGGGACGGCTGGATCTCCCATACAGCGAGCATAACATCGTCAGCGACCCGGATGCCGCGCATGTGGTCTTCTCCTCGAAGATCCCCACGACGCTCATCCCGCTTGATTTGACGACGCAGGTGCGCGTCACCGCGGACGGTGTGCGCCGCATCCGCGCGGGCGGTTCGGCGTATCAGGCGGCGGTCGCCGATCAGGTCGAAGCGTACCCGTTCTATCAGGCCTATCGGTGGACGCTGCTGCACGATCCGCTGGCGGTCGCGTCGATCATCGACCCGACACTGGTGCGCACCGAGCGCGTGCGCGTTGATGTCGAACTGCGGGGCGAACATACGCTCGGCGCGACGCTCATGCGTCTCGACCCGCAGGGCTCGGTTGAAGTGGCGGTTGAAGTCGATGTGCCCCGCTTTGAAGAATTCTTTGTGCGGCGACTGGAAGCAATGTAGGACAAATTCATGGCAACTCTGTTGACAGGTGGCATGATTCTCGGATTAGGGCAGGTAGATCGCATTTACGACCGCGGCTACGTGGTGATCGAAAATGACCGGATCGCCGAGGTTGGCGCGGTGGCGGATCTCCCGACGAACCGCACTTACGACGAGGTGATCGATTTCAACGGCAAGCTGCTCATGCCGGGGCTGGTCAACGCGCACACGCATACGCCGATGACGCTGTTTCGCGGGCTGGCCGAGGGCGTGTCGCTGCTGACGATGGACGGGTGGTACAACACCATCCGCACGCTCGAACTTGTGCTGACCGCCGACATGATCCCCGCGTCGGTCGAAGTCGCCTGCGCGGAGATGATCCGCACGGGGACGACCACCTTTGCTGACCAGTATTTCTACATGGATCAGGTGATTCCGGTAGTGGATCGGAGCGGCCTGCGCGCGGTGCTGGCCTATGGGGTGGTTGAGCTGGCCGACCCGGTGGCGCGTGACCGGGAACTGACGGCGCTCGAAGGCTTCCTCGAAAACATCAACAGCGGCGGGTCGAGCCGGTTGCGCGGCTGGGTGGGGCCGCATGCCTTCTTCGTCGACAACACGCCGGAGACCATGCAGGTCGAACGGCTGCTGGCGCAGAAGTACAACGCCGGGCTGCACATTCATATGTCGACCATCTCCGAGGAAGACGATTTCTGCGCGGAACACTACGGCACGACTGCCGTGCGCAAAATGGATGAACTGGGCATGTTCGACCGTCCGATGATCGCCGCGCACTCGCTGACCATCCCGCAGGGTGACTGGAGCATCCTCAGTCAGAAGCCGTTTTCGGTGGTCGCCTGCGCGACCGCGTGTATGCGCGCGGGGGCGGCGGCTGCGCCCGTGGTCGGCATGCGCGCCGCCGGGATCAATGTCGCCATCGGTACAGACAACGTGTGCAACAACAACGACTACGATCTGTTCCTCGAAATGCGGACGCTCGCCAAGCTGGCCAGCTTCCGCGAAGGACGACCGGGGGCACTCTCCGCGCGGGAAGTGCTGCACATGGCGACGACGGGCGGCGCGCAGGCGTTGGGTGTGGGCGATGACATCGGCGAGGTGGCGGTCGGCAAGAAAGCCGATCTGATTCTGCTCGATCAGTCAGAGATCGGGTGGACACCGCTGCCGACCAACTCGCCGTTCACGGCGCTGGTCTACAGCGTCAACGGGCTGCACGTCACCGATTCGCTCGTCGATGGGCGCTGGCTGCTGCGCGATCGGCAGTTGACGACGCTCGACTATCGCGCGGCGCGGGTCCAGCAAGCCGACGATGTGCGCCGTCTGTTGGAACGGCGGCAGGCGGCAGCGAACTAAGGCGTCTGCGTGCCGGAATGGTACTTCCAGCGTCCGTTATGCTGACGAAACAGGCTGTTCTCGGTGAAGGATACATCGCGCGTGCCCGCGAACAGCGTCGCGCGGAACAGCACCGAGTCGCCGACCGCCGACAACACGGCTAAATGGACAAAGTTAGTCGTATGGCAGAAGTCCTCGATATCCCGTTTCCACTGCGCCCGGTTGGCCTGATAGTGTGGGCCGTCCGGGTGCGTCGTGTTTATGATGTAGTCGGTCAAACCGAGCTTATACGCGCAGTAGCGTGATCGCATAAGTCTTTCGGGTGTGGGCGGCGCTGCGCCCTTGTGCAGGGGCTGGCAGCAGGTTTTGTAGGGTTGACCACTGTCACACGGGCAGGGCTCAAGCGGGTTAAGTTTCATGGCGGCGACCTCTTCGCACGTTGACTCTGCGGTGTATTCTACCGGATCACCCTAGCGCTGGCTGTGAGGTTGATCCGGTCGCAGCTTTGCACTATGCTTGATGCCTTTATCGGCCCATGCGAGACCACCACCATGCCGACACCGCTCTCACGCCGCCGTTTCATACAGTTGTCCTCACTCGCCATCACGTCTGTGTTCGCGCGTAATCTGCTCACAGCGCAGCCCGCGCACGTCCAAGCCGATGAGACGATTCTCGTCATCGGCGCGGGCATAGCCGGACTCGCCGCCGCCCGCCGTCTTCAGACCGCCGGGTACGCGGTCATCGTGCTTGAAGGCCGGGACCGCATCGGCGGGCGCGTGTGGACGGATTACACGCTCGGCCTGCCGCTGGACTTGGGCGCGGCGTGGATTCACGGTATTGACGGAAACCCGATCTATGATCTCGCGCGGCAGTGGGGCATCGTGACCAGCGTTACCGACTTTGATGCTTCCGCCGTGTACTATGGCGCGGATGAGCTGACCGACGAGGACTATGCCGAGGTCGAGGCGGTCGTCGAGGAGTTGTATGACGAACTGGAAGCCCTCAAAGCGGATTTGGACGAGGACAAGTCGGTTGGAGCCGCGGTTGAAGAACTGCTCGCTGACTACGGTGATCTCTCTGCGCGGGTGCTGGCAAGCGTGCGTTGGACGATCATGTCAGAAATTGGTCTAGAGATGGGCGAAGACCTCACCAATTTGTCGCTGTGGGCGTGGGACGAGGATGAAGCGCTCAGCGGGGATGATGTGGTGTTTCCCGGTGGCTACCGTCAGATCGTGGAACGCTTAGCCGAAGGGTTAGATATTCGTCTGGGGCAGGTCGTGACCGCTCTGTACCATGATGGTGCAGGCGTCGAAGTGGAGACGAGCAGCGGCGTATTCGTTGCAGACCGCGTGATCGTCACGCTGCCGCTCGGCGTGCTCCAACGGGGGCTGGTTGCATTTGATCCGCCGCTGCCGACGGCCAAGCAGACCGCAATTGACCGCATGGCAATGGGGTCGCTGGACAAGGTCGTGCTGCGTTTTTCGGCTCAGTTTTGGCCAGAGGAGCTGCACAGCTTCGGCGCGGCGGATCAACCGGAGGCTGAGGCGACCGAATTCTGGAATATGGCGATCCACACTGGAGCACCGATTCTGGTCGCGCTGATCGGCGGTGATGACGCGCGCCAGCTTGAGCGCACAAACGAGCAGACCGTGGTCGCGCGGATGCTGAACCACTTACGCGGCATGTTCGGTGCGGAGATTCCCGAACCGACTGCGTATGTCATCACGCGCTGGAGCTCCGATCCATTCGCTTATGGGTCGTACTCCCACATCCCGCCCGGCGCGGACTACGACGATTACGAAACGCTCGCCGCACCCGTCAGTGATCGGGTGCTATTTGCGGGTGAAGCGACGCACGCAGCATATCCGGCGACGGTGCACGGCGCGTTTCTCTCCGGTGCACGCGAAGCCGAACGCATCATCAACAGGTAGACAAAAGCAGCGCGGCGACCTGTCTGGTCGCCGCGCTGCTTTTGTTGGTCATGGGCTGGCAGATAGATGCTGCCTGCGTACTGTTGTTACTGGCTCAGCCAGACGTTGTAGCCTTCGCCAACCACCGGGAACCACCAGAAGACGCCTGAGTAGTCTTGCACGCGGTCACTGCGCAGTGAAAAGGCGGTTTGGAAGCCGAGCGGGATAGCGTAATATTGGCTGTACAGCATATCAGCTGCTTCCATGATGAGGGGCGCGCGTTCGACCGGGTCGAGCACGGTCAGCGCTTCGACGAGCAGAGCCTGCGCCGCTTCGTCTTTCACGCCCATCGCTTCGCCCAAGCCGCCGGGACCCCAGTAGGCTTCGGTGCCGCCGATGCAGCAGAAGCCGCTGAAGGGCATCAGTTTTTCCGCGCCCGCAAAGTAATCTTCAATCCACGTGCCGAACTCCACGATTTCAAGCTGCGCGTCGATGCCGACTTCGCGGAGCTGGGTGACGACCGCTTCCATCACGCGCGGCATTTCCGGCAGGTTCCATGCTTCAATCGGGAAGCTGAGCGGTTGGCCGTCCTTGTCGAGGATGCCGTCGCCGTCCGCGTCGGCCCAGCCGAGTTCCGCGAGAATCGCGCGGGAGGTGTCCGGCTCGTACGGGAAGTACTGGCACAGATCGGGGTTGAAACCGGGCCAACCAGGGCCGGTCGTGCCGCAGCCATCGACTACCACCGCGCCATAGACGGCGCGCATGATGCCGCGCCCATCAATTGCCTTGGCGACCGCTTCACGGAAGCGGACGTCCGAGAACAGCGGGACGTTGATGTTGAAGATCATCTGCGTGCCGCCCGTGATCTGCGTGTCGGCGAGAACAAAGCCGGGGGCGTCGCGGAAGCGATCAATGTCGGTGCTAGGAACGGACGCGGTCATGATGTCGATCTCGTCAGCTTCCAGCGCCAACACCTGACCAGAGTCTTCGGGAATGATGCGGAATTCGACGCCATCCAGCAGTGGACGGATGTAAAAGTCTTCGTTGCGCTGGAGCACGACGCGCTCATCGACGACGTACTCGACGAATTCGAACGGGCCAGAGCCAATCGGGTTGGTGCGGATGGCGTCGCCGAGCTGCTCAACCGCTTCCTGCGGATAGATGGCGAGGAATGAGAGGCCGCGCGCCCCATCGAACAGCAGGCCGTCCGGCTGTGAGAGGGTCAACTTCACGGTGTAGTCGTCAAGCGCTTCAATCGATTGGTAAACGCTCGTCAGGTCGGACGGCGCAACCGTGCCCTCGCTGTTGAGCAGACGTTCCATCGAATAGACCACGTCCGCGGCCACCACTTCGCGGCCTTCACCTTCGGCGAAGACGGCGTTGCCATCCTGGAAGGTCATGCCTTGGCGTAGGTGGAAGGTGATGACCTTGCCATCTTCTTCGATGTCCCATGATTCGGCGAGATCGCCTTCATAGGCGACCGTGCCGTCGGCGAGGCGGCGGGCGCGCACGAGGAACTGGTAGACCAGCGACGACGGGTACATCGACATATCGTCAGCGATGAACACCGGGTCGAGACCGGTGAGGCTGGCGATTGCGACCCGCAGGGTGCCGCCTTCAACTGGGGTGTCCTGCGCGTCAACGATCCCGACGGCAGCCATTAACACTACGAGCATGAGCAAAAGCGTTCCGAACCGTTTCATGTAACTCCTCCAGCATTAAGTCTGTGTATTCGGATCGAGCGCGTCGCGCAGCGCATCACCGATAAGGTTGATGGCGATCACCACCAGAATGATCGCCGTGCCCGGGAGAATGCTCATCACCGGGGTAACGCGGATGAACCGTTGAGCGGCATTCAACATGGCGCCCCATTCCGGTTCGGGCGGCTGCGCGCCGAAGCCAAGAAAACTGAGCGCCGCCGCGGCAATGATCGCGCCGGCGACGCTGAAGGTCGCCTGGACGATGATGATGCTCACGCAGTTAGGCAGAATATGCCAGAACATGATGCGGAAGTTGCTCGCGCCCAGTGCGCGCGAGGCGAGTACATAGTCCTGCACTTTGATTTGCAGCACGACCGAGCGCACCACCCGCGAATACTCAATCCACGAGATGGAACCGAGCACGATCATCACGTTGAACAGACCGGGACCGAGAATAGCGACCACGGCAATGGCGAGGATCAGGAACGGGAAAGCGTAGAGTATATCGACCAGCCGCATGATGATGGAATCGACCACGCCGCCATAGAAACCAGAGATGAGTCCGAGCGTCACGCCGATGGAGGCGGACAGCGCGACCACAATCAGCCCGGCGGTCAGCGATGAGCGCCCGCCGTAGATCAAGCGACTCAGCGTGTCACGCCCGAGGTCGTCGGTGCCAAGCACGTGATCGGGCGACAGCGGCGGCAGATTGCCGGCGCTGAAATCCTGTTTATACGGGTCATGCGGCGCGACCTGCGGAGCGAAGATCGCCGCGAGTACGAATACCAGCAGAATCGCGCCGCCGAAGTATGTCATTGGGTTGGCGAGCAAGCGGGCGAGCGCTCGGTTGCGACGGGGCTTGGAAATCATCTGCATAGCGCTCAACCTAAGCGGATACGTGGGTCAATCACCATGTACAGGAGATCGACGACCAGATTGGTGAGAATGTAGACGACGGAAAAGATCAGGGTCGTGCCCAGAATGAGCGGATAGTCGCGCCGCCCGATGGCGTTGATGGCGAGACGGCCCATCCCCGGCCAGGCGAAGATCGTCTCGATGATGGCCGCGCCTGCCAACAGCGCCGCGAACTGCAAGCCCATCAGCGTCACGATGGGCAAGAGGGCAT
The DNA here is from genome assembly GCA_016717205.1 of Candidatus Flexifilum breve. Taxonomy (GTDB): domain Bacteria; phylum Chloroflexota; class Anaerolineae; order Aggregatilineales; family Phototrophicaceae; genus Flexifilum; species Flexifilum breve. Next base: position 226,185 of record JADKGC010000001.1, on the reverse strand, counting down.
TGGGGAGCAGATGCCGGAAGAGCACACGGCGCGGGTGCAGCCCTTTGCTGCGCGCGGTCGTGATATACATTTGATTGACGACTTCCAGGATCGCTGAGCGCACGATACGTGAGTTATAGCCGATCGCGCCCAGCGACACGGTGAGTGAGGGCAGCACGAGATACTGCCAGCGCTCAAACAGCAGCCCTTCACCGCGCCCGGAAGTGGGGAAGAGCTTGAATTGGATAGCGAACAAGAGGATAAGCATCGTGCCCAACCAGAAGGCGGGCACGGAGAACCCGAACAGCGCCCCGCCCATCATTATCCGGTCGATGAGCGTGCCCCGTTTGAGCGCTGCCAGCATGCCGAGCGGGATCGAGCAGACGACGATCAGACAGAAAGAGACGAGCGCCAGTTCAAGGGTCGCGCCGCTCCGCGCCATGATTTCTTCGAGGACGGGGGCGCGGGTGGTGATGCTGGTACCGAGGTCGCCGCGCAGCAGATTGCCCATGTAGCGCGCGTACTGCACGAATACCGGATCGTTCAGACCGAGATCGTTACGCATGCGTTCCAGGGTTTCGGGCGACATGTTATTGATCTGCAGACCAAAGCGTCCGACTAACGGATCACCGGGGGTGAACTGGAACAGGACGAACACGACGGTTGCCACACCGAGGAGGAGAAACGGGACAATGATTAAGCGGCGGAAGAGATACTGCATACGTAGGTCAGCTCTGATCGGTTAATGACAGCTTGAGGTTTGTGACGATGCGCCACAGCTTACGAAATATCATAGCGGACGCTTTCCTCGTGTGCAACAATTCGTGCTAGGCGTAAAATTACTGGCACAGAAAATTGCATTCCAGTCAGCGCGCGCTTTATACTGACGATAGATTGTCCAGCGGAGGAACGAAGATGGATTTGCAGCAAATTGCCCGGGAAATCCCAGATTATTCGGTCTTTCTCACTATTGACGAGATGGCCGCTTCGACGCACCAACTGCACGCTGACTACCCAGAACTCACCGAACTGCGCGTCGTCGGTCACACCCGTCGCGGTGACCCGATTGAGCTGCTGACGATCAAAGGCGGCGAACGGTCGGCGTTCGTGTTCGGCGGGCCGCACCCCAATGAGCCGATCGGTTGTATGACAGTAGAATTCCTCACGCGCCGCCTGTGCGAAGACGCAGCGCTGCGGGAAGAACTGGGCTATACGTGGCATTTCATCAAGTCGATTGACAGCGATGGCATGCGCCTCAATGAAGGCTGGTTCAAAGGGCCTTTCACGCCGACCAACTACGCGCGGCATTTCTTCCGTCCGGCAGCCTTCGATCAGGTCGAATGGACGTTCCCAATTGAGTACAAAACGCTCAAATTTGATGCGGCGCTGCCCGAAACTGAGGCGCTCATGCGCGTGATCGATGCGGTCAAGCCGGATCTACTGTATTCGCTGCATAACGCCGGGTTTGGCGGCGTGTACTACTACATATCGGATCGCTGCGCCCCGCTCTATGACTTGTTCCACCAGATCCCGGAATGGTTTGAGCTGGCGCTCGATTTAGGCGAACCGGAAGTGCCCTTCGCCGAGTCATTCGCGCCCGCGGTGTATCGCATTATCGACATGCGCGACTTCTACGAGTATCTCGTGCAGAACGGCGCGCCGAACCCGGAAGCGGTGATTCAATCCGGCACATCGAGCGCCGACTATGCGGCGAAGTACGGCACGTTCTTCCTCGTGGTGGAAATGCCTTACTATGATGATCCGCGCGTCAACGACCAGTCGCTGACAGACACGTTACGCCGTGATGCGATCTTGAAGGGGTTGGACGCGCAGGACGAGTTTGACGACTGGACGGAAGCACAGCTTGAATTGATACGCGCCGATCTCACGCTGGAAACCCCGATTTCCCGCGCGGTGAACGCCTTCCTGAAATCAGGGAAATCGTATCGCGAGGCGGAACGGCAGTGGGCAGCGACCGCGGAAGATACCAACCGCCCGGCGACCAACGCCGAGGTCTTCAGCAACCTCCTGAGCAAACCGTTCTATCGCCTGCTGATGCATGGCATGTTCATGCGCATGCTCGGCGAAGAAGTTGCCGCGGGCAACCCGAGTCCGGCCATCGCCGCGGCGTATGCCGAAGCGCAGCAGCGGCTGGAAGAAGCGGGCGCCCGCCTTGAATCCCAGTTGAACTATCGCGCGCTGCCGATTCGCAGCCTGGTTGGCGTGCAGACGTGTGTTGGTTTGGCGACTGCAGCTTATATTTCGGCGCAGAAGCGCGGGTAAAGCACAACCCTCCTCCGTTTCCGAAAGTATAGGGGCAGGCCTGTGTGTCTGCCCAGCTTTGGGCGCACACGCAGGTGCGCCCCTACAATCCCCTTCTGATCAATCACATTTCCGGTTTGACAGCTTCGGCAGCTCGGGTGGTTACCGGCGCCGACGTCGTCGCGACGATTGGGAGTTCGAGATAGCTCGGATGATTGGCATCGTGATACAGCGTGATGTGCGCGGTGCGCGCGTCCGCCCCGGTTTCCTCCGCGACCACGCCGCCACTGTTATAGTTCTTCTGCAGCTGGATCGAATTCGGGCTGGCGAATGTGAGGCGCAGGCGGCTGCCCTTGCTCACCAGGCGCGAGAAGAACATGAAGCTGTCGAACTCGTAGCAGATGATTTCGCCGGGTGTGACCAGCTTCTCCACCTTCATCGACTCCCGGTAACGGGCGCGTTTCAGGTCGCGCGTGAGCTGGATATAGCGTCCGTCGGGCAGAATCTCCGCCAAGGTCACCATGAAATCGGTATCCGGCACGTCGATTTGCACCCACGCCGTGCTTCAGGAAACCGCTGATCTCGGTCGCTTCGGCGAAGGGCGCGCTGTGGTAGACCAAGCCGCCGCCGAACAGGTTGAGGTCGGCGGTCTGATCGACGAGGTAGTTCTCGTCGCCATCCTCTTTTTCTGCGTCGCCGGGCCGGGTATCAAGCGGATCATAGATGTAGCTGTCCGAGGGCGAGACGCTGGGGAGATCAGACTTCAACGTGCCGGAGACGAAGACATCGTTCGCTGTGCCGGGTGAGTCGAGGTACAACCGCCGCGTTTCGGAGGCAAGTGTTTCCAAACTGGCGGCATATTTCCACTCATTGGAGCCGAGGACGTAGTAGGCGACCCGCTGTTTGAGAAACGCGGGTTTCTGACCGCCTTTGAGCGTCCAGTCGTACCAGTCCTTGTGCAGTTGATGCATGTCGACCATCGATGCTTCGCCGAAGTCGAGCCCGCCGACATGCCGATTGGGTGTGCGCGTTCCGGCATGATCCCACGGACCGACAATCAGGTAATGCTCGGCGCGGGAGGGCGACTGTGACGCCATGTGGTGTTTGTAATAGGCGAACGCGCCCGGTTGATCCCCGTCATAGTGCCCGGTGATCGTGAGGATCGGCATGTCGATCCGGTCATACTCTTCCGGCTTGATCGCCAGCGGTTCCCAGAATTCATCAATGCGATGGTGGGCGACCCATGTTTGCCATTGCGTGGAGAAATTGCCGACGATCTGGTCAAACGTTTTGAAGGCGGCGTGCGTCCGGTAGAGTTCGCGATACTTCGCCGTCCAGAAGGCGGTGTCGGCAAACAGACTCATGTTGGGTGTGACGCCGCTGGTGAAGGTCATCCAGCGCAGCACGTAGGGGTAGGCGACATTGTTGGTCATCGGGAAATCGACGCCCATGTGCGCAGACGCCACCGGGACAATCGTCTTAAGGTGCGGCGGTTGTTCGCGCAGCGTCATCCATTGATCGAAGCCACCGTAGGAGCCGCCCCACATCGTCACCTGACCATCGCACCACGGCTGCGCGGCGAACCATTCGACCAGATCGTAGCCGTCGCGCCCCTCGTTGAAATTGGGGATGAATTCGCCGCCGGAATTGCCGCGTCCCCGGCAGTCAACCGAGGCGAAGACATAGCCGTTGTGCGAGAAATAGGCGGCGCGGATGTGATACGAATCGGCGATGTAAGGTGTCAGCAGAAAGATCACGGGCAGCGGCGGCGCGTTTTTGGGGCGCATAATCGTGGCGTTGAGCTGCACGCCGTCGCGCATCGGGATTTTCACGCCCCACATGAGCTGCACGGCATCGTCGGGTTGGGGGGTGGCGGACGCAGGGGCGTCGGTACCCCAGTCTGGACTACGGTACATCATTTCCTCCGCAAAAAGTTTTGTTGGCGAACGCGCCCGGTACACAGATCGAAGCCGCTGATCTGGCCGGTGGTATCGCGGGTGAACAGAAGATCGGCGCGGGCATCGGGTGACGCGGCCAGAAAACCATCGGTGACGGTCGGCGTGAGCGCCAGCTTGCCATGTTTGACATGGGCGAGCTGCAAACGCTCACCGTCGCGCTCGACCGTGTAAGTCGTATCCAGTTCAGCACTGTGATACGTGCCGACATATTCCGCCAGCGTATCCGCAGTCAGTTGGGCAGGGTCGATAGCAGTATAGACTCTTGGTCTGCCGATGCCGCTCTCCGCATAGACTTCCAGCCGGCGCGGCGCAGCGACAAACTGCACTTCGAAGCCCCAGCCCGCCGCGACAAAGCGATCCGGACCGAGCGGGGTCAACGGAATGTCGAAGCCCGGCACATAGGGGATGACCAGACCGCTGTCACGCAGGTCGATTTGACGGGTTTCCAGCGAGTTGACATCGCGATACAGCCCGACATTGGCCTTGAGTAGGGCGGTATCGACACTTACGGCTGCGGCTTGGTTTGTCGGCGTGAGGTGCTCCGCGAGCAGCACGTCGGCGACCTGACGCGTCAACAGCTTGGGGTTCATCGTGCCGAGGTTGCAGAACAGGATGATCGCAAGATCGTGCTCGGGGAAGGCGACGAAATCGGAGCGGTAGCCCGCGTCTGCGCCGCTGTGTCCGAAGGCGCGCGCTCCCCGGTAGGGCGCGACACTCACGCCGAGCGCATAGTCGAGCACTGTGCCGTCGTTGAGCACGCCCGGCGTCAGCATCTGCTCGATCACCGCATGGCCGCCCACGCCCGGGTCGGCGTAGTTGTTCGCCCACAGCGCCAGGTCTTCGACGGTCGTGAAGAGGCTGCTCGCACCAATAGTGTCGAAGTTGGGAATGCTGACGCGGAAACCGCCGCCCGGTCGTGGGAGATAGCCGTAGGCCCGTCCCGGCACGATTTCGCTGTGATCATCGTGGAAATGTGTGTGGGTCATGCCGAGCGGCGCGAAGATGCGGTCATGTGTGAAGGCCCGAAAGCTCAGCCCGGAGACGCGTTCGACAATGAGCGCGAGCAGGGTGTAGCCGGTGTTGCTGTAGAGAAATTCCGCGCCCGGCGCGAAATTCAGCGTCTGTTGGCGGCAGGCCAGGTAGAGCACGTCGGCGTTGGTTTTGAGATCCTCTTCGCGCCAGCCCGCGAGAAACAGCAAATCCCATTGGTCGCGCAGTCCGCTGGTGTGGTTGGCAAGGTGGCGCAGTGTGATTCGCGCGCCGTAATCCGGCAGTTCGGGCAGGTACTGGCGCACATCGTCGTCATAGGTGAGGCGGCCATCCTGTTCGAGCAGGGCGATGGCCAGCGCGGTGAACTGCTTGGAGATCGAAGCGATATGGAAGACGGACGCGGGCGTGTTCGGTATGGCATATTCGAGATGCGCCCTGCCATAGCCACGGGCATAGGTGATGCGGCCATGCTGGACGACGGCGAGGACGCAGCCGGGGCAATCGGGCTTGTCCCATTCGGCGAAGAGCGGGTCAATCAATTCGGCGAAAGACATGGACAGCTCCAGTCAGGTGTGTGGTTGTCAAACGTTCAATGAAGACGTTGGCTCCGCTCCCACCGAGGCGGGAGCGGAGCGGGTTACTGCTGGAGGATCGCTACTGGGCGAGCGTCCACTGTTCAATGCGCGAAGCACCATATGGGTCCCACGGACCGGGGGTGATGTTCTGGATGCGATTGTTATACACAAAGCGCGCGGCCGTCGAGATGGTGTAATCGTACGGCATGTCTTCAAGTGCGATGGCCTGCACCTGCTGGTAGATCGGCGCGCGGTCAGCCGCGGCGCAGCCGGGCACGGCCCGACCAGAAGCCAGCAGTTCATCCATCTGCGGGTTGTTGTACGAGGCGATATTCAAGCCCGCGAGGGGGATATCCTGCGCGCTGTTCAACATCATATTGGCGATGAAATCCGGTTCCGGGATGCCGCCCGAGATGCTGAGGTAGAAGGCATCGTACGTCTGCGCCAGCAAGCGCGCGCCGACCAGCGACTGCCATTCCGCGCCGTTGAGATTCACGCGGAAGCCGATCTGCCCGAGCTGATCCTGAATGATCAGCGCTGTACCGTCGAGCAGGCTATCGCCTGCGGGGTAGTCGAGCTGGAATTCCAGCGGCACGCCGTCTTTTTCACGCACGCCGTCGCCGTCGCTGTCCACCCAACCGGCGGCTTCGAGCAGCGCTGCCGCGCCTTCGGGATCATAGGCGATGGGGGCGAGGTCCGCTGCGTACGCCCAGCTAATCACCGGCGGCACCGGGCCAACCGAGCGCACGGCACCTTCGCCGGCGAGCGCCAGCAGGGCATCGTGATCATAGCCCATCGCGTACGCCTGCCGGACGGCCACGTCGCCGAAAATTGGGTGGGCACCTTGGTCGACCGGGTTGCCATCGGCATCGTAGGCGGGCTGCGGATTGGTCGGATCGGCGAGGTTGAAGGTGGTGAAGGCGACTGTGTTGAGCGCGAAACGGTTGATCGTCAGATCGGGATTGGCCGCAGCCGCCGGATCCTGATCGGCAGTGATGGCGCTGAGATCGACTCCCCCGCCCATGAGGGACTGGAACGCCACTTCGGTATCGGGGATGATCTGGAAGACGATATTTTCGATCTGCGGCTGACCCTTCCAGTAGTTGGGGTTCGCGCGCATGCGGATGAACTCGTCCGGGGCATGCTCGTCGAAGATATACGGGCCACCGGCGATATCCGGCGCGGTGTTGATGGCCGCGGTGTTGAAGTCGCTGAAGTCCGCGGCGAACTTGTGCGCGGGCATGATGCCCCAGCCGAGGTTGCCGAGGAATGTGCAGTCGACGGCGGGCAGCACGATTTCCAGCGTCTTGTCATCAATGACATTGATCGAGGTCCAGTTGTACTGCCCGGCCATGAAGCTGCCGACTACCGGTGACTGCGAGGCTTCGAGCGTGAACTTGACGTCATTCGCGGTGATCGGCAGACCATCGCTCCAGAGCGCGTCGGGTTCGATGTTGAACGTGTAGGTCAGGCCATCATCCGACACGGTCCAACTCGCCAGATTCGGGAGCAGTTCCCCGGTCTGCGGGTCGGTTGTGATGAGGGTCGGCCACATGAACGAGGTGACGAAGTTGGTCACGGAGGTCTGCGCAAAGGCGTTGTAGCCCTGCGTATCCGCGTTGATGGCGAAAACGACGGTGTTCGCATCGCTTTGGGCGAAGACACTGCTGCTCAGCGCCAGCGCCAGCATCAGTACCACGAGTAGAACCTGTAAGCGTTTCATTGGTCTTTTCTCCCCCTAGGGCAAAAAAAGGCGTGCTAGACGACAGCAGGAATAATGAGGCTACAGAAGTTTAAGTTACCATGCCACACATGTCCTGCACAAATTATTGCACAATCGTCATGTCTATGCTATGTTCATTTCACTGCTTCAACTGTTCGTCCGGGTAAACTTATGTATTTGTTGGTGATTCGGCGCTTACTCGTCGCCATTCCCACCCTATTCGGAATTACCGTCATTTCCTACCTGCTCGTACTGGCAGCACCGGGCGATCCTGTGTCGATGCTCGCCTTTAACCCGCGCGCGACGCCCGAAGGTCTGGAACAGCAGCGCCGTCTACTGGGACTCGACCAGTCTCCCCTCAATCAATACCTTTACTGGCTGATCGGCAACGACTTCACGCAGATCGATGTGGATGCTGATGGTACGCCGGATGTGCAAGGCGCGCGCCGCGGGCTGCTGCGCGGCGATCTCGGCGAGTCGCTGACCTACAAGCGCCCCGTGCTCGACCTGATCCTCGAACGAGTCCCGGCTACGCTGCGCATCACCCTGCCGTCGTTTCTGATTGTGTACGGATTGGGCACCGTGATTGGGCTGCTGTCAGCGGTCAATCACAATGGTTGGTTCGACCAGATCGCGCGGCTGCTCTCGGTGTTGGGCACGGTCGTGCCGAGCTTCTGGCTGGCGCTCATCCTGATCATCATCTTCAGCGTGCAGTTGGGCTGGCTGCCGCTCACCGGCATGCGCGATGTCACCAGTTCAGGCGAAGTGTCGCTGGTGGAAATGCTGCCGTATATGGTGCTGCCGATTGTGGTGCTGTCCTTCGGCGGGATTGCCTCGCTCATTCGTTACGTCCGCGCCAGCGCCCTCGAAGTGATGGGGCAGGACTACGTGCGCACCGCGCAGGCCAAGGGGCTGCGCAATCAGACGGTGTGGGGACGGCATGTCATCCGCAACGCGCTGATGCCCGTCGCCACCTTCATCGGGCCGTCGTTCAGCGGCATGTTGAGCGGCGCGGTCATCATCGAAACGCTGTTCAGTTGGCCGGGGATGGGGCGCTTGTCGATTCAGGCGGCACTTGCCCGCGACTACCCGCTGGTGATGGGCTTTGTCTTGGTCGGCGCGGTGCTGTACATCATCGGGCTGCTCATCTCCGACATTCTATATGGTTTGCTCGATCCGAGAGTCCGGTTGAACTGATGGCTAATATCACGTCGATCTCGCAGCCCTATCAAGGAAACAAGCGTCCCATTCGCAATCTCTTCTGGCAGCGGGCCGTGCGCCGTTTGCTGCGCGATTATCTGACGCTGTTCGCGCTGTTCGGCGTGCTCAGCCTCGTGCTGCTGTGTGTGTTTGGCCCGCCGATCATCGAACAGGCGCTGAATATCAATCCGAATCGCACGGCGGTCACCGACCGCTACCTGCCGCCGAATCCGGCGCATCCGCTCGGCACGGACAACGTCGGACGCGATCAACTCGTGCGTCTGCTGTACGGCGGGCGGATCTCGCTGGCGATTGCCAGTGTCGGCAGTCTGCTGACCATTGGCATCGGCGTGCTCTCGGGGTTGATCGCGGGCTATTACGGCGGCGCGGTCGATGCGCTGCTGCGCTGGATTATCAGCACCCTGGAATCGATCCCGGTCTTCTTTTTGCTGATCGTCGTCACGACGATCTGGTCGCCAAGTCCGGAGACGCTGGTCGTGCTCGTGGCCTTTCTCGGGTGGAGCGCGACGGCGCGCCTCGTGCGCGGTGAAGTGCTATCGCTGCGGGAGCGTGATTATGTGCTCGCAGCGCGGGCGCTGGGCGCGCCCAACTGGCGCATCATGCTAACGCACCTGCTGCCGAATCTGTTCCCGATTGTGATCGTCGCCCTCACCATCAACGCCGGTTCGCTGATCCTAGTCGAGTCCGGGTTGAGCTTTTTGGGCTTGGGCGTGCAGCCACCGACGCCGACGTGGGGCAACATGCTGACGGATGCGCGCGCCAATTTTTACCGAGGTACATACCTCATCGTGTGGCCGGGCATCATGATTGCGGTGACCGTGCTCTGTTTTTATCTGGTTGGGGATGGTTTGCGCGACGCGCTTGATCCGCGTCGGCAGTAGAACTTCGCAGTGCATTGAGATAGGAGATTTATTTTATGGATCATCAGGATGCGCAGAGCACACTGGCTGAGGCGCTGGCAGGCTGGCTCCCGGGTAAGATGGCCGAATGGAAAGTCCCGGGCATGGGGATCGCGGTCGTCAAAGATGGCGAGGTCATTCATGCGGCGGGCTACGGCGTGCGCGATATTGAAACCGGCCAGCCCGTGACCGCCGATACGATCTTCGCGATTGGTTCATCGAGCAAGGCGTTCACCGCCGCGTCAGTCGCCGCGCTGGTCGACGAAGGCAAGCTCGAATGGGATAAGCCCGTGCGCGAGTACCTGCCCAGCTTCAAACTCAAAGATGATTTCGCCTCGGCGCGGATGACGCCGCGTGATCTGCTGTGCCATCGTTCCGGCCTGCCGCGCCATGACCTGATGTGGTACAACTCGACGGCCACCCGCGATCAACTGCTCGAACGCCTGCAGTATCTCGAACCGACCCACGATTTCCGCGCCGTCTGGCAATACCAGAACCTGATGTATCTGACGGCGGGCTATCTGGCGGGCAAGGCCAACGGGACGCCATGGGAAGAGGTTGTGCGGACGCGGCTGTTTGAACCGCTCGGCATGCAGACGGCACAGTTCTCGGTCACTGAGTCGCAGCAAGCCGCTGACTTCGCGCGGCCACATGCGGAACGGGAAAACGAACTGCGTGGAATTGATTTCCGCGACATCACCACGATTGGCCCGGCGGGTTCGATCAATGCCAGCGCGCGCGAAATGGCGCAGTGGGTCAAACTGCATTTGGGCAAGGGCAAGCTCGGCGACAAGCAGGTCATGTCTGAGAGCAGCATGCGTCAGATGCACACGCCGCAGATGGTGATCACGGATCCGTTGTGGAATGAGATGTACGGCAGCGATCTGGTCAGTTATGGGTTGGGCTGGTTCATCCACACCTTCCACGGCGAGACCATGCTCCAGCACGGCGGCAACATTGATGGCTTCTCGGCGCTCGTGTCGTTCATGCCGGGGCGCAATGTCGGCGTGGTCACGCTGACCAACCTGAACACCAATTTCCTGACGATGGCGACCAGCTTCTACATCTACGAGCATGTGCTGGGCTTGGAAAAGAACGACTGGCACGGCAAGCTGAAGAGCTTCGTCGACAAGATGAAGGGTGAGGCCGCCAAGGCTAAAGATCAGAGTGCCAGCGACCGCAAGCCGGACACGCAGCCCTCACATTCGCTGGTCGATTACGCAGGCGACTTTCAACACCCCGGCTACGGTGTGGTGAACATCACCGAGGCTGAGGGCCAACTGAGCGCGACCTACAACCGCCTCAAGATGCCGCTCACGCACTACCACTACGACATCTTCGAAGGCGGGCCAGAAGGCGTCGACGCCACGTTCAAGTTCCAGTTCCATCTCGATTTGAAGGGGAATGTGGACAAGCTATCGGTGCAGATCGAACCGCAGGTCGCGCCAGCCATGTTCAGCCGCATGGCTGATGCCAGCCTCAAGAATAAGACGTTCCTAGAGCAGTTTGTCGGCGAATACGAAGTGATGGGCATGACGATCAGCGTCAGTCTGCGCGGGGAAGATATACTGCTGGCGTCGGTGCCGGGGCAGGGCGATGTCGTGCTGGAACCGTATCAGGGCACGACGTTCAACCTCAAAGGACTGCCCGGTTTCAGCCTCGAATTTGTGATCGCCGATGGCGTCGTCACCGACGTGAAGATCAGCCAGCCGAACGGTACGTTCAGCGGCAAGAAGCGCGTTGCCGAGTCGGCGTAAAACAGAAATGACCCGTGCGCGCCAGCACGGGTTAAGCTGATTATGTGCTAGTATCTGTGCAAAATCCGGTTACTTTGCACGAAACGGTGCGCTGTGTTGAAGTGTATAACTGGTATTGAATGCCGTTGGGGGAAACTGTGTCGCTCAAACAAAAACTGCAGGCCGTTTTAGACGAGTGTCGCATTGAGGCGGGGATTGCCATTACGCAGATCGAAACCGGCGAACAGGTCGAGATCGACGGGAGCGGCCTGTACCCGATGGCGAGTGTCTTCAAGATCCCGATTCTGGCGACGGTGGGACAGCAGATCGCGCAGGGGCGCTTTAATCTGGATGAGCGCGTGCCGCTGCGCACCGAAGATAAAAGCGCGGGCAGCGGCATTCTGCCGTTCTTCGACGCGGGGCTCCAGCCGACGCGCCGTGACCTGATCACGCTGATGATCATCATTAGCGACAACACCGCGACCGATATGACCGTGGATCTGGTCGGCGGGGCGCAGGTGGTCGAAAATGCCATGCACGCGCTCGGTTTGACCGATATTTTTTTCAAACTCAATTGCAAGGATTTGCTCAAGTCGTTGTGGCCCGCGGATCTGGCGGAGCGCCCCATCGAAGAGATTCGGGCATGGTCGGACGCCAATGATATTCTGCGCGACGGCGTCGCCTTTCTGCGCACGGGCGAAAACAATGTCAGTTCGGCCAATTCGATGACGCGCCTGAACGTCATGCTGTACACAGGTGAAATTGTGCCGGGCGCTGTGCGCGACGAACTGATTCGCATCATGCACACGCAGCAGTACAACCAACGACTGCCGCGCTTTTTGCCGTCGGGTGTGCCCTTTGCGCATAAAACCGGGACGATTGGCCCCTTCTGCAATGACAGCGGCGTGATCACGGTTGCGCCGGATAACCATGTCGCCATCACCGCCTTCGCCGTTTGGGATGAAGAGAAGTACTTCCAGCAACCAGAAGCGCGGAATCAGCGCCTGTTCGAGGTCGAATCGGCGCTCGGCAAAATCGGTCGGATCACTTACGACCACTACCGCGGTTGAGCTGCCGCGCTGGTTTCCAGCGCGGCCAGAGTGAAAGGAGGCGCACGGATCAGAACGCAGGCCGTTTTGCACCGTCTGACAAGCATCTTTGAGCTTACGAAAGGTAACTAGAATGACTTTACGCAAGAGCACCACCCGAGTACTTTTGAGTTTGGTAGTGGTCATCCTATTGTCGGGCGTATTTGCCACTACGGCGCAAGACCTGCCGCAGGGCGGGCGCATCGTCGTAGCGGACGGCGCATCGAACGTCTCGCTGGATCCGTTTGTGACCTCGTGGCACTCGTGGCCGCACTATGCCCTCTATTCCACGCTGTTTGCGCGTGACGAAACCATGAACTATGTCGGTTTCCTCGCGGATACGTGGGAAATTGGCGATGACGGCCTGTCGCTCACCATTAACCTGATCGAAACCGCGATGTTCACCGACGGTACACCGGTCAACGCCGAAGCGATCAAGTACAACCTCGACAAATACGCCAACCCGGATACAGGGGCGTCGCAGGGCGCAGACCTGATTGGTTTGCTGCTGTCGACCGAAGTTGTCGACGAATACACGCTCAAGCTGACGCTGGCGAGCTCGTTCGCGCCGCTGTTCTACGTGCTCTCGGGCTTGGAAATCGTGTCGCCGACGGCCTACGAAGCGCTTGGCCCGGAGAACTTCGGCACGGCGCCCGTGGGGGCTGGCCCGTTCATGCTCAAGGAACTGAACACCAACAACTACGTGCTGTTCGAACGCAACCCCGACTTCAACTATGCGCCGCCGGAACTCTATGACAACCCCGGCCCGGTCCCGGCTGACGAACTGCAAATCCTGTTCCTCGACGAAGACCAGACGATCATCTCCGCGCTGGAAACGGGCGAAGTGACGGTTGCGGGCGTGCCGACGCAAAATCTGCCGGACGTTGAAGCCAACCCGGACATCACGCTGGATGTCGCCCAACTGCAGGAACTGCGCTATGTCGGTTTCAACACGTCGAAGGCGCCGTGGGACAATGTCGAACTGCGCCGCGCGTTTGCGTATGCGACCGACCGCGACGAAGTCAACGCGCTGGCCTATGATGGCCTCGCCATTTCGGTCGGTCAGCCGCTGCCGCCGTCGATTTGGGGCCACAATCCCGAGCTGGATGCCAATGCCATTCAGTACGATCCCGAACGCGCCAGCGCCATGCTCGATGAACTGGGCTATGTCGACGTGACCGGTGATGGCCTGCGCGAAACGCCGGAAGGCACCGCGTGGTCGGTACCGCTGGCCGTGAGCAGCTCGGACGAATACATGCGCATCGCGCAGGTGATCGATGCCGAATGGCGCGCGGTCGGCATCCCGGTCGAAATTCAGACGATGGAACGCAGCGCGCTCATCGACCTGACGACGACGGGCACGCACGATCTGTTCCTGCTCGGTTACGGCTACTCGGACCCGAGCATCCTGACCTACTTCTTCGACCCGGATCGCCGTGGTGGCAGCAACCGCACGTGGTTTGTGAACGACGAACTGACGGCGCTCCTGCAAGCCGCTGACTCCGAACTCGATCAGACGCTGCGGTATGAGAAGGTGACCGCTGTCGGCCAGTTCGTCATGGACCAGCAACCGTGGATCTTCCTCGTCGCGCCGCCGTCGCTGACGGGCGTCCGCAATGAACTGCAAAACTGGGTGATCAACCCGGATCTCAGCTTCCTGTACTGGAACGCCCACTTCGGCGGGTGATGCATGCGCGGTTGGGCAGGGGCGGATGTCGCTCCTGCCCAGCCGCTTGAGGACGACAGCCTATGTATCAATATCTGCTGCGGCGCACGTTGATTGCCATCGGCTTAGTGTTCACGATCATGGCAGTGGTCTTCATTATGCTGCGCGTCGCGCTGCCCGGTGACCCGGCGGTAGTCCTCGCGGGCGACCGCGCCTCGCCGGAACTGATTGCCCAGATTCGCGAAAACCTCGGCCTCGATCGTCCGATTCTGGAGCAGTTAGCGCTGTTCATGGTCCGCGCTGTGCAAGGCGACCTCGGACGCTCGGTCAAGTTTGGCGAACCCGTCTTCGGCGTTATCCTCAAAGCGTTCCCCTTCACGCTACTGCTCACGTTCCTGAGCGTCGGGATCGGCACGGCGATGGGCCTCGGTGTCGGCGTGCTGACCGCGGTCAAACACGGCACATGGATCGACAAAGTCAGCATTGTCTTCGTAGTGTTCTTCTACTCCATCCCGACCTTCTGGCTCGGCACGATGTTGATCCTGCTGTTCGCGGTCGCGTGGCGTATGCTCCCCGTGCAGGGCGCGGAGACATGGCAGCATTTCGTGCTGCCTGTGACTACACTCTCGATTGGCGAGGCAGCGTTCATCGCTCGGCTGACGCGCGCCAACATGCTGGAAGCGCTCTCCGCACCTTATGTGCAGACCGCGCGCTCCAAAGGGCTGGTCGAACGACGCGTCGTGTTCGTGCATGCGCTGCGCAACACGCTAATCCCGGTGATTACGGTCGTCGGCTTGTCGATGGGCAGCTTACTCGGCGGGGCGGTCATCACGGAGAGCATCTTTGGGCTGCCGGGGGTTGGTCGCCTGTCGATTCAGGCTATCCTCGACCGTGACTATCCGATGATTCAGGGGACAGTGCTGTTGGTGGCGGTCGCGTTTGTGTTCGTCAATTTGCTCGTCGACGTGATCTACACGTATATCGATCCGCGCATTCGCTTCAACTAGATCGGTGACTGTGATGGAAGACCAAACCGCTTCGGCTCCCGGCATTGCCGCGCTCCAACCGCGTCGACCGCGGCGGCGTGAAAACCCGTACGCCAAATCGGTGCGCCATTTCCTGCGCAACCGCTTTGCGCTGGTGGCCGTGGGCGTGATCGCCTTGATTGTGGTGGTGTGCGCCGCTGCGCCCCTGCTAACCACCAGCGATCCGGTGGGACGGGATGCGCCGAATCGCCTGCTGCCGCCGTCCGCGCTGAATCCGATGGGCACGGATGAACTGGGACGCGATATCCTCACCCGCGTGCTCTACGGCGGGCAGATTTCGCTGCAAATCGGCTTCATGTCGGTGCTGCTCGCGGTGGTGATCGGCGTGCCGCTCGGGCTGCTCTCCGGGTTTGCAGGCGGCAAGGTCGACAATGTGATCATGCGCTTCATGGACTTGATCCTCGCGTTTCCCGGTCTCATCCTCGTGATCTGGCTCGTCGGCCTGCTCGGTTCTAGCGTGACCAACGTGATCATCGCGATTGCGGTTTTTTCCCTGCCGACTTATGCCCGCCTCACCCGTGGGGTGACGCTCTCGCTCCAGAATGCGGAATACGTGATCGCCGCGCACAGCGTTGGGGCGTCGCCGCTGCGCATCATGACGCAGCACATCTTCCCGAACATTCTCGGCTCATTGATTGTGGTCGCAACGCTCAGTTTCTCCGGCGCGATTGTCACGGGGGCGAGTCTGAGTTTCCTCGGTCTGGGGGTGCGCCCGCCGACCCCGGAATGGGGCGCGCTGCTCGCGGGCGGACGCAGCTACATGCGCAACGCATGGTGGATTTCGCTGTTCCCCGGTCTGGTGATTACGGTGGTGGTGCTGGCGCTCAACATCGTCGGCGACGCCGTCCGCGACGCGCTTGACCCGAATCTGGTCAATAAGTAGCGACTAGCCCCACGCCTCCGAATTCAGGGAGGGGCGACCGATGTGTGTCTGCTCGTCTCGGGCGCACACACAGGTGCGCCCCTACTTTATCGTCTGTTGTAGATAAATTACGCTTATTTCTCAACGACACGCGTAAATTCCGTCGCTTCGAGCGCCGGTTCGAGCTGGCAGGTGAAGCGCTGAATATTGCCCCATTCGTCGCTGAAGAAGCTGCTTACAAAGAACAGATCTGGCTCGTTGTCGACCTCGACCATAAAATGATCGTAGTGATGCGGCGTGAGGTGCAGCGTCAGCCCGCCGTAGACCGCGCCGAGCTTGTCACCGTCCAGCGTGATCACCATGTCTCCGTAACCGGGGTGATGATACGTCCCGGCGTAGTCGGCCAGCGGATGCGAGGCCTTGGCGTCTGCGTGCCGTTCCGCGATCAGCTTCTGCTTGTGTTCCGCGAGCTGCTTACGCCCCATCTCGGCGACCTGTTCAAAGCGATCCCACCACGGAAGCGGTTCGAGCCCGAGCAGACGATCCACAATGCCGAACATGGTCACGCCCGCGGGTTCGCGTTCCTGCGTGTTGCACAGCACGATCACGCCGATGCCCTCGTGCGGCAGGAAGGCGATTGACGAATTGAAGCCGTCAATGCCGCCGTTGTGGCGGATCATCGTGTGACCACGATACGTCGAAGCTGCCCAACCAAGCGCGTAGGTGGTATGCGTGATCTCCGAACTGCCGTACCACGGGAACATCGGCGAATCAGGGATGACGGTGTGCGGTTGGAACAATTCCCGTCGGGTCGCGTCTTTGATGATCGTCTCATCGCCCTGCATGTTCAAGCGCAGCCACGGGATCAGGTCGTCGATGTTGGAGTTGATCGATCCGGCGGGAGCCAGCGCGTCGAGGTTGCGGTAGGGAACCAGCTCAAAGCCGCCGTTGCGGTAGCTGTACGGGCGGGCAGCGTTCGCGTCAGCCTCCATGTGGCTGACGGTGAAGGTGCTGCGCTTCATGCCCAGTGGGTCGAGGATGCGGGTTTGCGTGAGATCTTCCCACGACATCCCGGCGATTTTACCCGCCGCATACCCCGCCGTCATGAACATCAGGTTTTGATACTGGAAGCGTTCGCGGAAAGTTGCCGTCGGTTTGAGATGACGCAGCCGCGCGATCATGCCTTCGCGGGTGTCGGTGGAGCCGTACCACATCGCGTCGTGGCGCGGTAGCCCCGTGCGGTGTGACAGCAGGTCGCGGAAGGTGCTCAGTTCGGTCGCGATGGGGTCGTACAGGCGAAATTCGGGGATCACATCGCGGATGCGCGCATCCCATGTCGTTTTGCCGTCATCGACCAGCAGCCCGATGCCCAACGCCGTGAATGCTTTGGAGCAGGAGCCGATGGCGAACACGGTATCCGAGTCGACGGGCAGACCGCGCTCGCGGTCACGCAGACCAAAGCCGCCTTTGAAGACCACTTCACCATTCACGATAATGCCGACCGCCGCCGCCGGGGTGTGCCCGGCATCAATTTCGGATTGTACCCACGCGTCGATACTGGCGAGCTGTTCCCGGGCTTGTTCGATGCTGACCATGTCTTACACTCCCAACGGATTGTCGATCATCGGATAGCGGTTTTTGCTGGCAATCTCGTACGGGATCGATTTGAAATCCGGCGCGGTTGTCCCCGGGGCGCTCACATAAATGACCTGTGACGCGATCGGGGCGAAACGCGCGTAGAAGTGCTGCGTCGATTTGACGACGAGGATGCGCCGTGAAGCCGGGTCGATGCCGACATTCGTGAAGACTTCCGGGCTGAAGGTCTGCGTACGGTTCGAGTACAGGACAATGTCGATGCCCGCCGTATGGACGGCGACGCTGTCACCGAGCGGCATGATCATCTCGTTGGGCGCGGTGCCGAAGTGCTGGATGGCTTGCGGCTTGAGCGCGGTCACTGTGACCATGAGATCGAGCGCCTGACCCGACATGCGCCCCATTTTGCCGCCGAGGCGCAGCTCAAAGTGCGCGCCGACGCCCGCTTCAAAGGCCAGCGCCACGGCAATCGGATCGTAGATGCAGCCGACCGCCGCATTGGTGATGCCGCGTTCGAGCATGCGCTGGAGAATAAACGTCGAGTCGCCGGGCGCGCCGCCGCCGGGGTTATCCGACACGTCAGCGATCACCACGGGCGATCCGGTGACGGCGAGCGCCGCGTCGAGGCCGCTGTCAATCGTATGAAATTTGGGTGTTACGCGGTCGCGCATGGCGTAGAAGTCGCGCCCGAGTTCAGTGGCGAGCGCCTGCGCTTTGCCGGGGTCATTGTCGGTGACGACCAGCGTCTTGGTGCCGACTTCGGCGACATCGCCCCACGGGAAGCCGTGCCCGAGCGACACACTCAGCACGCCCGGCTCTTTTTCAAGCTGCTTCATGCGTTCGACAAAGCTCTTGGCGGGTTCCTGCGTCGGGTAGTACAGGCTGATCATGCGGCAGTCGAAGGTCGCCATGGTCGGCTTGACCTTGCCCGCGGCGGCATCCGCCGTGATGTTGAACAGTTCGACCGCGCGGTCAAACACATCGGTATGCGGGTATTCCTTGTAGGCGATGATGACCGTCGCCTGTTCCACCATCAGCGGCGTGATGTGGCAGTGCAGATCCAGTTCCACGCCAATCGGCACGTTCGACCCCACAATGCGGCGCACGCCGTCGATCAAATCGCCTTCGCAGTCGTCGTAGCCGTCGGCGACCATGGCGCCGTGCAGGTCGAGCAGCACGAGGTCGACGGGCAGCGCGGCTTGCAGATCAGCGAGAATCTCGTCGCGGTACTGTTCATACACAAACTTGAGCGTGCGCCCCGCAGGTTCCGCCGCCGCAATGACACTTTCGACGGTTTGCCAGCCGCGCTCAGTGGCCATCTTTTTCCAGAAGGCGACCGGGGAATCGGCGAACGGCGGGTAGGTGCTGTAATCGCCCTTGCGGGTGATGGCGAAGCTTTTGAGTCCGGTCGGAATGGGCGAAAAGGTATTCGTTTCGGTGGACAGGCTGGCGGTGAACAGTTTCATACGGCATCTCCTGGGCGGGTCAAGACATAGGCATTCAGGCGGGAAGTCGAAATGAAATCGGCGATCCGGTAGCCGTGCGCTAAGGGCGCTTGCAGCGCCTCCCGCACGGCCAGACGCCACAGGAGCACGCCGTCCGGCACCGTTTTGCGGATGGCGTCCAAGCTGCGGGGTAGGGCGACGGTGTAGGCAGGCGCTTGCCAATCCGGGGCGGCGCTGGTCGGCACCGGGCGCAGATCAGCGTCGATGCTGAGCAGCGGCGGTGCGTCGCCGGGGATCGGGGTGTGCAAACACGGCTGATCGATATGCCACATGGCCTCGATGCGATCCGACGGGATGCCCCGGTTGATGTCGTCGTCCATCTCGCCGTAGAAGTCGACGTGGTAGGTGCAGGCGGTCAGGGCGGCGTCCTGCCCGAGCAGGTGAAAATTGAAATGTGCGTTGCCGCGCTGCAGCGGATCGACCGTCCAGCCGATTTTGCGGTAGCCATGTTCGAGGGCCCAGTCACGCTGGTAGCGCTTGAGCGCCAGACCAATGCCGCGCCCCTGATACGCCGGGTGCACGCCGGTCATGTGTGACCAGAGCAGCCACTCCGCGCCATCCTGCCCGGGCAGCGACAAGAGCATGCCGACCATGCGCGTGTCGTCGTACGCGCCGAGCACCAGCCCACCGCGCAGCGCGAGCACATGCATGAGCGCCGAGGGGACGGCGTGGCGCGGATTGAGTCCCCATACGGCGAGTTCCAAATCAACTGCCGCTTCCAACTCAGGAATCGTATGCAAGACATGAATTTCGATCATGCGCTCTTCCACAGACAGGTTGCTGCCGCGCTGGATGGCGGTCCTTTGCTAATCTCGATGGTGCATTACTATAAGCACTAGACCATCTTTGTGCAAGTTTCGAAGTTGTTTGCACAAAACATTGCTTCTATGTTAGACTGTCCGGCGTTCTGGCCTGCAACGAGGCCGATTTTTTCGACTTAATGGCGCTGGTTTTTGACGAGGCTGTCATGCTGAATTTGATCGAACTGGAAGCGCTGGTCGCCGCGGCGATGGAAAGCGCGAAAGTCCCCGGGGTGGCGCTGGCCATCGTCCATGAGCGCCAGTTGATTTACGCGCGCGGCTTTGGCGTGACGAGCATCGAAGAGGGCGGACTCCCGGTTACGCCGGGGACGATCTTCCGCATCGGCTCGACGACCAAGCCGCTGACCTCCACGGCGATCATGAGCATGGTCTCGGCGGGGCAGCTCGAACTCGATACGCCGATTGACGAGGTGCTGCCCGATTTGCAGTTGAGCGTTCCCGGCGCGATCAGTCAGGTGACGCTGCGCAAACTGCTCACACACACCGCCGCGCTGCCGACCGCCGCCGAACACTACGGGTCGCGCGAAGCCGCTGGCCTGCGCGAAAGCGTCTACAAAGACATTGCGACTTACCCGCTGATCGCTCCGGTTGGCAAAATGTGGTCGTACAGCAACCCCGGCATCAACCTCGCGGGCTACATCGCCGAGCTGGTGAGCGGCAAGACCTACACCCAGTTGATGCAGGAACTAGTCTTCGATCCGCTGGAGATGAAGCGCACCACCTTCGACCCGACCATCGCCATGACCTATCCGTTGGCACAGTCGCACAACATGGATGCGCAGGGCAACCTGTCCGTCGATCATCACTACGCGGACAACACCATGCACTACCCGTCCGGCTTCGCCATGTCGACGGTGCTGGACTTGGCGAATTTTGCCATCATGCACCTGAACGGCGGCAAGTTTGGGGATCGACAGGTGCTCGCGCCGGAACTGGTCGCGGAGATGCACGCGCCGCACGCTAAATTCCCGTCGCTGACCGATGACGGCTACGGCCTGACCCTCTCGTCGCACAACTATCGGGGCGTGCGCGTTGTGGGGCATGGCGGGCGCATCAGTAGTTTCGCCAGCGGCTTCGACTTTGTGCCGGAGACGGGCACGGCGGTCATCATGCTGGCCAATAATGCGGCGCTGTGGGGCAAGCAGGAGGAGAAGATCCTCTACTACATCCTCGACGCGCTGCTCGACCTGCCCGAACCCGAACCTGTCCCGGTGATCGAACCGGATCGCACGCGCTGGGATCACTACGTGGGGACGTATGTCGGCGCGAACTCGGGCGCAGCGGACATTACCCGCGACGGGGACACGCTCTCGCTCGTCTGGCAGGGACAGCCCCTGCCGCTGCACGCCGCGCGCCCGGATTTGTACCTCGCGCAGGTGCCGGATGGCACGCACATGGCCGTCAGCTTCACGCAGAGCGGTGACGCGCCTGCCGAGGCGGTGAGCGTGGTCGTGGTGCCGGGGCATTCCGTCACGCTGGATCGCCTGCCGATTGACCCGACCTTCCAGCCCGACCCAACGCAGTGGACGGACTTTGTCGGAACGTACGACAGCCCGCTCACCAAGCTGATCATCCGCATGGAGGGCGACCAGATGCTGGTAAGCTCACCCCTGTTCGGCGGGGTGGAAATGCCGGCCCGACCGGTCGACGCGAACCGCTTTGTGTTCCCGGTCGGCTTGCTCACATTCACGCCCGGCGCAGTCTCGATCGGCGTGGCCGTGCGCTTCACGAAAGTCACATCCTAAGACGGCTCAGGCACTGGCCTCAGTCGTAATCGAAGTCGTCAAGCTTGCTTAAGGAGATCTGTCTGTGGACAAACGTCTGGTCGAACCCGCCGATCTGTTTCGCTTGAAGTTCATCACGGAGGCGCAGCTTTCGCCCGATGGCGCACGCGTGGCCTATACGATCACCCATGTCGATTCCGAAAAAGAGAAGGAATTCAGCGCGATTTGGATGCTGACGCTGGCGACGGGCGAAACGCGCCAATTCACCAGCGGCACGGCCCGCGACAGCGCCCCGCGCTGGTCGCCCGATGGCAAGCGGATCGCGTTCTTATCCGGGCGCGGCGAGAAACCGCAGTTGTACGTCATCCCGGTCGATGGCGGCGAAGCTCTGCCGCTCACCTCGATGAAGCAGGGCGTGGGCAGCCCGGCGGCGTGGTCGCCGGATGGCAAGCAGATCGCCTTCACCACCAGCGCCATCGAAGAGCCGCGCGACTTCACCAAGCCGTTCCGCGTCACGCGCCACGTCTACCGCTTCGACGGGATGGAATATCTCGACGATGTCGTGCAGTCGCTGTACGTGCAGGATGTTGACGCGCCGGACGCCAAACCTCGCCGCCTGACCGACGATAAACTGATGAACAGCAACCCGCAGTGGTCGCCGGATGGCACGCAGATTCTGTATTCGTCGAGCATGGTGCCGGACACGCACAAGTCGTTCTTCGGGCGGCTCAAACTGATCACGCTGGAAACTGGCGAGATTCAATCGCTAACCGATACGTGGGGCATGGTCAACAGCGCAGGGTGGCTGCCGGATGGTCAGCGCATCGTCTTCACTGGGACGCCGCACGGCAAGATTGTCGGCTCCAAGGCGGATATGTGGGTGCTGGACCTCGCCGGGGGCGCGCCAGAATGCCGCACAGCGGGACTCGCGGTCGGCGTCGATGGCGGGTTGCAGCCGGATATGCCGGTTATGGCGCGGATGTTGAGCGTGCCCGTAACGCCGGATGGCGAGTGGGCTTACAGCACCGTCCAGACGGGCGGTACGGTCGCCACCTATAAAGTCGCGTTGAACGGCGCGGAAAACTGCGTCCCGCTGCTCACGGGCGACCGCGAAGTCGCGCTGCAAGGCGTTGGCGGCGGCCATCTGATCTACCTTGTGACGAACTTCAATCACCCAATTGATCTGTTCTGCGCGGATGCCGACGGCTCCAACGAGCGGCAGTTGACGTGCATCAACGACGACTGGCTCAATTCGGTCAAGCTGCCGACGGTGGAGCACTTGTTGTTCCCCGGCGTCGATGGCACGCAGGTCGAAGGCTGGATTTACCTGCCGCCGGAGGGTGAAGCCCCATACCCGACGACGCTCAACATTCATGGTGGCCCGCATGGCGCGTTTGGACATGCCTTCCACTTCGACAGTCAAATGCTGTGCGGCGCGGGTTACGCCGTGCTCATGGTCAATCACCGCGCCTCGACGGGCTACGGCGACGCCTTCTCGACTGCCATCAAGGGCGATTGGGGCAACCTCGACTATAAAGATCTGATGTGCGGCGTGGATGTCGCCATCGAGAAGGGCTACGCCGACCCGGATAAGCTCGGCGTATTCGGTTTGTCGGGCGGCGGCAACCTCTCGTGCTGGATCGTCGCCAATACGCGGCGCTTCAAGGCCGCCGTGCCGGAAAACCCGGTCACCAACTGGGTCAGCATGTACGGCGTGAGCGATATTTCCGCGTGGTTCGCTATCGAAGAACTGGGCGGCGCGCCGCACGAAATCCCGGAGATCTACGCGCGCTGCTCGCCGATCACGACAGCGCACACCTGCACCACGCCGACGCTGCTCATTCAGGGCGAACATGACTGGCGCTGCCCGGCAGAACAGTCGGAACAATTCTACACCACGCTCAAGGCGAACGGCTGCGTCGCGGAAATGCTGCGTCTGCCCAATTCGCCGCACGCAGGGTCGATTGTCGGTGACCCGGCGGTGCGCCGCGCGCAGAACGACGCCATGCTCGAATGGATGAATCGCTACGTGCTGGGGAAAGTGGAAGCGCCCGCTGCAGAGTAGGGTGAAATCCAGGTAAGACAGCGGACGCAATGAATTGCGTCCCTACGCAAGAATCGTGTTCTCGTAGGGACGCGATTTATAGGCTATCCGATCCACCCCTCAACCCCCAACCCCTTCTCCCACGCAAGCGGGGAGAAGGGGAGAAATGTCGCTTTTGTCCCTAATCCCGTTTACGTGGGAGAGGGACGGCTTGCGCAGCAAGCAGAGTGAGGGGACTCACGAACTACCCTCCCTGAATTCAGGAAGGGGAACCAAACAGCTCTCGATTGCAGGGACGCGTAGCGGCGCATTTGTGGACAATAACAAAGAGGGACGCCCAACAGGGCGTCCCTCTTTGTTGTAATGTTCACGCAGTGACGAGTTATTCGTCTTCGCGGAGGGGCGGGGCGTCGTCGCCGGAGTCGAACACGTCGAAGTATTTGAGCGTCGTGCCGATCTTTTCCAGACGCTGCTTGGTGAGTTCGGGCTGCTGCACCATCATCGCCGAGATAAAGGCGTTGAGCAGGCTCAACAGCGCGGCGGAGGCGCCGTGAAACCACACGCCGTTCTTGACGACGAAGCTTACATTGGCGCGGCGGGCGGCCGGCGAGAGCGGCGTATCGGTGATGACGATCACATGCGCGCCCACGCTGCGCGCAAAATCCATGCAGCGCAGGGTCACGGTCGCATAGCGCCCAAAGCAGATGGCGAACAGCAAATCTTTTTCACTCAAATCGAAAATCTGATCGACGAGGTCGCCCGTACCCGGTTCGAGGATGGTGCAGTTGGGGCGGAGCTGGCGCAGCGCCATGCCGAACGAGCGCGCGACGGGTGCTGACGAGCGCAGTCCGATCACATACACGCCTACCGCGCTGATCAACCGTTCAACGCTGGCGGTGAAGTCCTCGCCGCGAATGTCGGTTGCCAGTTCTTCGATGGTCTGGGCGTCTTCCAGCATCAAGCGCCGCTGCAGGGACGCCGGGTCGCGTCCCTGTGCGCCATCGACATCGATCTTACGCCGACCGAGTTCATAGGCGGCAGCGGTCGTCGACCGCCCGAAGACCTGTTCCTGCAGCGCCGCCTGCAGATCGGGAAAGCCCTCAAAGCCGATGGCCTGCGCGGTGCGGACGACGGTCGAATGGCTCACTTCCAGAATTTCGGCGATGCGCGCCGCCGATAAGTACAGCGCTTCTTCACTGGTGATGAAGAACTCGGCGACTTTTTGCTGGCTCTTGCCCATATCTTCGTAATGGTCGCGGACGCGCTGAATCACATCCCCGTCGTGCATATCCCCTCCTTGATGGCCAACGCGCGGCTAGACGTAGGCGTGCATCGCCTCCCACGCGGCGGTCGCTTTTTCGATGCGGTCGAGTTGTACGGCCACCCCAATGCCCGGTCCGGTGGGAACGGTGATCGTGCTGTCGGCATTCAAGCGGAAGGGCGGTTCCGTTATGTCTTCCACATAATAACGGTCAGTGGCTGAAATGTCACAGGGCAAAGTCACGGCGGGCAGCGACGCCAGCGCGAGGTTGGCCGCGCGGCCGATACCCGTCTCCAGCATGCCGCCGATCCATAGGGGGAGTTGATGTTCGGCGCACACGCGGTAAATGCTCAGCGATTCGGTGAAACCGCCGACGCGCGCGGGCTTAAGGTTGAGAATGCGAATCGCACCGATTTCCAGCGCGAGGTGCAGGTCGTCAGTCGACTTGATGCTCTCGTCCAGGCAGATGCGCGTTTTGAGCTGCGGTTGGAGCTTGCTGTGCTGGTAAATGTCGTCGTGACCGAGCGGTTGTTCGACCATGAGCAGATTGAAGGCGTCCAACTGCTTGAGGTGCTCGGCATCGGCCAGCGTGTAGGCGCTGTTGGCGTCCAGCATGAGCAGAATCTCGGGGAATTCCGCGCGAACGGCGCGCGCTAGTTCGACATCCCAGCCGGGGGTGATCTTCAGCTTGATGCGGTTGTAGCCTTCTTTGACGCGCTTCCGAATAATCGCTAGCGTCGCTTCCGCAGTGGGCTGCATGCCAATGCTCACGCCGACCGGGGCAGTCGCGCGCGGGGTGTGGCCTTCCGGCAGGAAGGTCGCGAAGTAGTGGGCGAGCGATAGGTTGTTGAACTGGGCGAAAGCATCCCACGCCGCCGCTTCGACCCCGGCACGCGTGTGTTGATGCCCACGAATCGAACGCATCGCTTTGGCGACGGCGGGCGGATCAGCGAACGTTTTGCCGATCAGCAGCGGTTCGATGAAATTGCGGATCACGTGGATCGCAGTGCCGACCGTCTCCGAACCATAGCCTGGGCTGAGTTCGACCGAGGCTTCGCCCCAACCGCACACCCCTTCGGCGGTGCACAATTGGACGACAACGGCAGCTTTGAGCGCATTATCGCCGAAGCTTGTCTTCAGCGGTTCAACATAATTCAGGGCAATGGGGTACACCGCAAGCGACTGGATCGTTAGGGGCATAGCATCCTCCTCTTCGGCACGATATTCAATATTATGTGTATAAGTGATGAATTGTCGCAATGTTTTGTGCAAAGTGAAAGGGGAGTTGCCGATCCAACCTAATGAACACCCCCAGACCGCAGCTTAAGATCGTCCTCTGGGGGTGTTGGATTACAGGTGTTTTGCTTAATGCAACGGCCGCTGTGGATTCGCCCTTACGCGGGCTGAATGTTGTGGTTCAGCCGGAAGAGGTTGCCGGGATCATACCGCCGCTTGATCTGCGCCAACCGGGCATATGTTGCCGCCGGATAGGCTTCACGTAGGCGGGCTTCGCCCTCATTCCCAAGGAAGTTGGAGTAAACACCAGTCTCGGTGCCGCGCAGCGCCGCCATGAAGTCGTCCGTCCACGCTTCGTGGTGGGCCGCTTCCGCAGGATTGTTGTAGAGGGCGGCTACATTCAGCATCAGCCGCCGCTGACGGTGCGCGAAGGCCGTCGCGTCGTCAGGCACGCGCGCCAGCGCCCCGCCGAGCACGCGAATCTGCGACACGGCCATAAACGCGGTCGAGGACTGTAAGCGGTCGACGATCAACTGGGCGCTGCGCTCGTCAAACGTGTCGACGAACAGGTTGCGGCCTGCCGCCAACGGATGATAGTCTTCCTCATCCGGCGGGTACGAATCGACATAACGCATCGGGCGCACCAAATCGGCGAGCGGCGGTGCCAGTGCGCGGAACCGGGACATGATGCGCTCACCCTCGTTCACATCCCCGACATAGGTCATCAGCCCCATGATGATCAGCTTACCGTGGACTTCGGGCGGCAGGAAGGGCATGGGCGGGGCGGTCATCACATTGGCGATGGTCGAAAGTTCATCGGGTGCGGCTTCCGCTGCCTGAATGAACCGGTAAATCGTGTCCGCCGTCGCAGGCAGGATGAGCATGCCGCCGACGATCTGATCGACGGGCTGCAGCTGATACTTGAAGCGCGTCACCACGCCGAAATTGCCGCCGCCGCCGCGCAGCGCCCAGAACAGATCGGGATGGTGTTCGGCGTCCGTGGTGATGAGCTGGCCGTCGGCGGTGACGATCTCCGCGGCGAGCAGGCTGTCGATGGTGAGGCCGTACTTGCGCACGAGGTAGCCGACGCCGCCCCCTAAGGTAATCCCGCCAATGCCCACCGACCCGGTATCGCCAAAGCCGACGGCCAGACCGTGTTCGGCGGCGGCATGGGTGACTTCTCCGGCGGTCAGTCCGGCTTCCGCCCATAGTGTCCGCCGCTCGCCGTCGATCTCCAACCCCTTCATAGGTGAGAGGTCGATCACGAGGCCGCCATCGGATACGCCGAAGCCCGCCATGCTGTGACCACCCCCACGCACTGCCAATTCCAGCCCCGCCGCGCGCGCGAAGTTCACGACCGCGGCGACATCGGCGGCATCGGCGACCTGCACGATAGCGCTTGGGCGACGGTCAAAGCCACCGTAGAAGACCGTGCGCGCCTGCTCATAGGCGGCGTCTGCCGCGGTAATGACTGTGCCTTTGACACTGGCGCGCAGTTGTTCCAGCGGTGTTGGCGGCGAGGTGGTCGTCATGCCCGGTTGGCCTGCGCGGTTGTTCGATTCGCTTCCCATACCATCCCTCTCTGTATGTGTTTTGTTGCCAACCAGAGAGCTGCTAAACACTGCTATGAACTACTATGAGTCATTGTGGAGCTGTACATCTGTTCTACGGTTGACTGTTCTACAATAGCATGCTTTGGTCGATCCGCTCATCTGCCAAAAGGCCGATGCGACCCTGCCCAGATGGGCAGGGTGGCGCGAAATTAAGCGTTGATGAAGGGCCGTATTCCAGTGCAACGGGAGGCGGAGTCGCGTGTTGTATTGTTATGTGGTGAGACTACCAATTGCTGGAGGCTGAATGCGGATTGCGCTGAGCGTCGAGACTTTTCTTCCTAAAATCGACGGTATTGTCAAGATTGCTTGTTTAACGCTGGATTATCTGCGTCAGTACAACATCGAAGCCGTCATTTATGCACCGGATCAGGGGGTGAAGAACTACAAAGACGTGCCAGTGATCGGACTGCCGTGCTTCGTCGATCCCTGGTATCCGGAGGGGAAGATCAGCATTCCCACGCCCAACACCTATCTCTCGCTCCGGCGCTTCAAGCCCGATCTGGTGCATCTGATTGATCCGGGGTTTGTCGGGCTGGCAGTGGGCTTGTCCGCGAAAGTGCTCGGTGTACCGACGGTTGGCTCATACCATCTGTCGATTTCGCAGATCGTTAAAGACTTCGGCATCCCCTTAGCCGAAAAGCCGATTCGCGCGCTGCGGGTGTGGGGCTTCAACTATGTCGATCACGCGCTCGCCCCTTCGAAGGTGGCGCGGCGGCGCATGCTTCAGCATGGCGTCCATCAGGTAGGGCTGTGGCGGCGCGGCGTCGATTCACAGCAGTTTCACCCCCGCTT
Source organism: Candidatus Flexifilum breve (assembly GCA_016717205.1). Taxonomy (GTDB): domain Bacteria; phylum Chloroflexota; class Anaerolineae; order Aggregatilineales; family Phototrophicaceae; genus Flexifilum; species Flexifilum breve. The sequence goes on along the minus strand of JADKGC010000001.1, from coordinate 197,591 downwards.
TCGCTCACAGGCCATGCGTGAACGTCTGAGCAACGGCAAGCCGGACTCGGTCATCCTGCTGTACGTCGGTCGCTTGTCGCCCGAAAAGCAGGTGCACATCCTGAAAAAGGTACTGGAAGAGACGCCGAATGTCTGCCTCGCGCTGCTTGGCGGCGGGCCAAAAGAAGAGGAACTGCGCGAACTGTTCGAGGGGCTGCCCGTGAATTTCGTCGGCTATCTACAGGGGCAGGAGTTGGCCGAGGCGTATGCCAGCGCTGATATTTTCACCTTCACTTCCCGGCATGAAGCGTTTGGTCTGGTGCTCGGCGAAGCGATTGCCTCCGGTCTCCCGGTCGTCACCACCCGCGTCGGTGGTGCGGAAGATGTGGTGCAGCACGGATCATCCGGCTACATCGTCGAGGTGGATGGCGTCGACCAGATGGCGGGCTATATCCGCGAACTGGCTGCTGACCCGGACAAGCGTGCTCTGATGGGGCAGCGTGCCCGCGAAACGGCGGAAACGCTGCAGTGGGACGATATGATGCGCGAGCTGATTTACTTTTATGAGGATGTCGTCCGCACCTCAACCGGGCGTGACCCGCGCCTTTCCCCGCAGGAGCGTCCGAAAAGCCCCATGTTTCTTCCCAAAACCTAACTGCGATCTTGTGTGGCAGCAGGCTCGATGAGAGACGGCTGCCACGTGCGGCTGATGTGTCACTCCCGTTTGGCCGCGATCCGGGGCTGGGTACACTTGTGCCACAGGCGTGAACCAAACAGCGGAGGCAGTGGGCGGCTCGACCGGAAGGCGGCCGCGTGCGCTGTACCGCGAGCCGTTATTGGGTTGACACAAGGCCAAGAGCGATGATCGGCATGAGCAGACTAGCGGAGCTGGCGTGGCTGCGTCCGGGAGTCAAGCGGAAACGCGCTTCCAGTTACGATCCGAAAGGCGGCAATAGCGACTGGTGGGAAGCTAGGCGTGTGGCTTGGGCGACCCCCAATCTTACCGGGGAAAACAACTCTGTCATTCTCGAAGCAGTGGGCAACGGACACTATGTCAGCTGTCATCTCGACATCGACTGTTTCACCCGGCAAGCGAACGATTGGTACACGCGCGAAGCCGGCTGCTTCCCCTGTCGGTGGCACATCCACACCAACGGCATGCCATCGGGGGTGACGAGCCCGACCTCGTTACGAATTTTGAGTAAATTGGGGTCCATCGCCCCATGCACGCCTGTAATCGTGACGTCGTGCTGTTCCCGCTTTTAGTCCATCCGTCAATCGTTTGCAGTGCAAGGTTCAGACTGATTGCACTGACCTAGGCACCAAGAACAGTTACGGGTTCGATCACAGGCGACATGGGTTGCTAACCTCTCAATGATGGGAATGTTGTCGCTATTTGCCGACGGCCACCGACGCGGCAAGCTCCGGCTGGGCTTCCAGCTTCGCCTTCACCTGCGCTTCGATCCATTCGTAGGTGCGCGCCAAGCCCGCTTCCAGCGAAATATCCGGCTCCCATTTGAGGACTTCGCGCAGGCGAGTGTTGTCGGAATTCCGACCACGAACGCCCTGCGGACCGGGGATGTGCTTCTTTTCGATCTTCACGCCCGCGACCGAAGCGACCAGGTCGGCCAGCTCATTGATCGTCACCATGCGATCCTGACCGAGGTTGATCGGTTCAGAGTAGTTGGAACGCATGAGCTTGTCGATGCCGACGACGCAGTCATCCACGTGGCAGAAGGAGCGGGTCTGTTCGCCGTCGCCCCAGATTTCGACAACCGGGTTGCCCGTGAGCTTGGCCATCGCCACCTTGCGGCACATCGCCGCCGGGGCCTTTTCACGTCCACCTTCCCATGTACCGTATTCGCCGAAGATGTTGTGGAAGCGCACGACACGCATTTCGATGCCATAGTCGAGGTGATAGTGGTGCGCGAGTACCTCGGTCACCAGCTTTTCCCAACCGTAGGCGTCCTGCGGTTGCGCCGGGTACGCGTCTTCCTCCTTGAGCGGTACCACCGCAGCATCGGTCTGACGATATTCCGGGTAAATGCAGGCCGACGAGGTATACAGATAACGCTTGACTCCATGAAGGCGAGCGGCTTCCATCGTGTGAATGTTGATCAGAGCGTTGTTGTGCAGGATCAACGCATTATTAGACGAGATAAAGCCCATCCCGCCCATGTCAGCGGCCAGAGCGTACACTTCGTCGATCCCACCACGCATCGCGCGCAGCGCATCATCGGAGCGGCGCAGATCCAGTATTTCGAATTCGTCGGCTTCAGTCTTTCGATAGTCGGGATACTTCAGGTCCACACCACGAACCCAATACCCTTGCTTCTTAAGATGAGCAACCAGATGATGACCAATGAAACCGCCAGCGCCGGTAACGACAACTTTTGTGCTGGTGTTTGACATGTTGCTTTTGCCTCGCTAGGTAGTTCGAGTTTTATAAGGACTTAGAACGCGCCCTTGCCCGTCAAGTTACTGGGTATGTCCATCAACATGATATTGAGATCCAGCCGGAACGAATAGTGCTGGAAATAGTATAGATCTTTTTCGGTGTGAGATGCAGAAGCTTTGCTTGCTTACGACCGCTCACCTGCCACCACCCTGCGATCCCTGGACGAACGGTAAAGCGCTGCTTCTGCCACGATTCATACTGGGTATTCACGCGCAGCGGCAGTTCGGGGCGCAGACCAACAAGCGACCTATCACCCTTCAGCACATTGAGGAGCTCTTCCGCGCGTTTATTGCTGTGCGGCGCTCGCCGATGTCGTGCGCAAATCAACAAGGTGCTGCCGGACGGCAACGCCTTTGTGATGCACACGCTCGGCGGGGCGAACGGCGAACTGTGGGCCTACGGTGGTCAAGCGCCGCTGCCAATGGTGAGCGAGCGGCGACCAGAAAGGGTGCTGTAGGGTGGTCTTCTGGCAGGATGCCAACAACTACCCGAAGCTCAACTGGAACGTCGCGCACTTTCTGGCTGTTCCTCGCAGCGTATAACAGAACCGGCCGCCTGTGCTGCAGGCGACCGGTTGTCGGTTCGAGCTGGGGGATACGAAGACGAGCTGGCGAGGTTGTTACTTCGCGGGCTGCAGTACGGGCATGGGCAAGCTGACGATCACGTCGGTGCCCGTCTCCGAAATCGCCTGATACTCGATCTTGCCACCATGTGCTTCGATGATGCCGTGCGCGACGAGGGTCCCCAGCGACATCCCCTGTCCTCCCTGGAATGAGCGTTCCTGCAAAATTGAAACAACCGCTTGATCACGCTTCACATTGAGCGTGATGATGACCTCGGTCGACGGCATTGAACTGTTGACAACTTCGGCGATCAGCTCTGCTAGCGCGCGGGTTAGCGCCTGCGCATGCGCGAAGACCTGCACATCACGAGCCGATGTGCGGACACGAACGGGCGAGTCGGTGCGCTGCGTCAGTGTCGAACCGAGCTCGGCGGCGCGGCGCAGGGTCTGGTTCAGGCTGATGGGCTTGCCGCTTTCCTGAATCACCTCTTGCTTGAGGATGCCCGTTTCCAGATGCGTGAGGTAGACCATCTGATCGACGACGCGCGAGAGTTGATCCACGCCCGCGCTCATGCCAGCGATCAGTTCCTGCAGCATGGCCGGGGTGAGTTTGTCGACCTGCCGCTGAATGATATCGGTCACGAGGCGCATGGGGACGAGCGGCGCTTGCATCTCTTCCATGACCAAGCGCGTGATCTGCGCTTTGGCGTCTTCCAGATCCGAGACGAAACTCGCGTTGATCGCCGACGAGCGTTCGAGGCGGGCATGCACCGCCGAGAGCAGTTCCGCGCGTGAGAAGGGCTTGGTCAGGTAGTCATCCGCGCCGAGTTCCATGCCGTGTCGCATGAACGAGCGGTCAGCGCGAGCGGTCAGGAAGATGAACGGGGTGCGGGCATGTTCCGGGTGGCGGCGCAGGTGATCGAGCACGCCATAACCATCCAGTTCGGGCATCGAGATGTCACACACGATCAGCGTGGGGCTGTGCGCGAGCGCCAGCTCCAGCCCGGCGCGCCCATCCCCCGCTTCCAACACATCATAGCCTTCGAACAACAGAATGTCGGTGATTTCCGCGCGGAGGGGAGCTTCATCTTCGATAACGAGAATTTTGGTCATTGCTTTGTGCCTCAGTGAATGCGAATGGGAAGGGTGACGATGAAGGTCGTGCCAACGCCGACCGTGCTTTTGACAGAGATAGTGCCAGCGTGCAGTTCAACTGCGCGTTTGGTGATCGCCAAGCCGAGGCCCGTGCCGGAAATGGTGCCGGTGTTGGACGCCCGGTAGAACGCTTCAAAAAGATGCTTCTGATCATCCTCGGGGATGCCAATGCCGCTGTCCACGACTTCGATCACTGCGGATGTGACCGATTCCGTCAGCCGCACCTGAACGGGCGCACCGTTGGGTGAGTACTTACGGGCATTGGTCACGAGATTGGTGATGATCTGGCGCAGCAGTTTGATGTCCGCGTCCACCGAGACGGCGCCGACTGCGTTATAGGCGAACATGATTTCGCCACCCTTGGTATTGCCCGCCCGCAAATCATCAAGGACGGTCTGGCAGAACTCCACAAGATTGATCGGCTCTAGGCTGGCTATGAGGACGCCGGACTGAGCTTGACCGAGTGTGAGCACGTCTTCCAACAAGCTGACCATATGCTTGACCGTCGACTGGATTTTGTCGAAGCGCAGGTCGATCTGGTCGGGCGTCATTTTGACCGAGTAGTAGCGCAGAACATCAGAGGCGGCCTGAATGGTGGCGAGGGGCGTGCGGAACTCATGCGACACGATGGAGACGAAGCGCATCTTCATGTCGCCGAGTTCTTTTTCACGCGCCAGACTCTCGCGCAGTTCATGCTCAATGCGCTTGCGCTCGGTAATGTCGCGCACGATGCTCTGAATGTGCATGGGGCGACCGTCATCACCGCAGACCAGCGCGACGTTGATTTCAGCCTCGATGATGCTCCCGTCAGCGCGGCGGAACTGCCGCTCGTAGATCGGCACGGAACCGCACGAAAAATCCGGGAACATGGATTCAGCCGAGCTGTCACCTGACTCAGCGACAGTGAAGCGTGAAGCGTGCGAGCCGATAATCTCGTCCACTGGATAGCGCAGCATGTTCACGGCGCGCGTGTTCGCGGCGAGAATTATGTTGTCGAGCCCGATAATGAAGACCGCATCATTGTTGTTCTCAAACAGACCGCGGAAACGGCGCTCGTTCGCGCGCAGCGACTCCTCCATCTGCTTGCGCTCAGTGATGTCGCGCAGACTGCACACGATGTCACCGTTTAGTTCGGCAGGGAGGCGGGCGAGGGCGATGTCCGCCGCGAACTGACCACCATCCGCGCGGCACGCGGTCACGTCGATGTGCGTGCGCTCCCCGGTTGCGATCACGGCGTTCAGGGCCTCGCTAAATTCAATCCATTGATTTGGAGAGATGGCGAGTACCAGTGGCTGATCGAGCATTTCGCCCGGAGCGAGGCCAAACAGTTGATTGAACAGCCCATTGGTCTGGTTGATGTGTCCAGCGGAGTTAGCCAAGACGATGGCATCGCTGCTGTTATCGAGAATCGATTCGATGCGCGTCTTTTCTGCGTTGAGATCGGCAGTATGCCGCCGGAGCATTTCTTCGACCTTGAGATTAGACAGTTCGATGACCGCGTTCCGCTCGTCAGCCACCATTTGCATTGCCTTGCGTTCGGTGATGTCGTGGGCGTTGATGATCCACGCTTCGTCAATACCGCTCACCACGTGCCGGATGCAGCATTCGAGATAGATCGGGAATTCGAGCTTATGCTGCCAGGTGGTCTCGAAAACACACAGCTCGCTGGTCTCCGCCGAGTCCAACCACAAACAGCGCACGCGTTCCCGCTCGTCCGCCTCCATGTAATCGTAGATGCTTGTGCCGATCATCTCGTCGGGGCTGTATCCGAGGATCCGTTCGGCGGAGGGACTCTGGTAAGTGATGGTCCCCTGCGCCGACACAACGGTGATCAAGTCGAACGCATATTGGAGCAGCGTACTGAGGTACGCGCGGGGTCGGGATTGTGAACTGGTTACAGAGATATTCATAATGGAGATGCAATCCGATAGTTGGAAGTACTCAATTCTTCCTTAATTTAAATTATAGACTGTTTTCGAGCACAGATCCTTTAGAATGTGAAAATAGCATTAAATTTACCGAGTTTATGAATGTGTAATTACGGTTTTACATCAACTTAAGATTGGTAAAGTGTAGGCGAGTGGGGGGATGTTGGCGTACAATGTAGCTTCTGCACATCCACTATCACTGGAGCAGCATGAACGCGCGTTACGCCATTCTGAACCGGGTACGCCAACTGGACCCCGTACTGGATCATCAGGAGATCGTGTACCTCGTCGGCACGTATGAGTCACCGTTTCTCATTCAGCGCGCGCTCGAATTTGCGCTGTTCCGCACCTTCGCGCTGCCGCGCACCGCGCAGCTCCTCGCAGAAACGGGGGAATTTGAGCAGCGCGGGCAGAAACGCTACGATGACACGACGCTGCTGATCTCGGAGTTTGTCGAGCATGGGTATGACAGCGAACGCGGGCGCGCGGCGATCAAGCGGATGAACCGCCTGCATCACCGCTTCGCCATCGACAACGAAGATTATCTCTATACGCTGTCGACATTTATCTACGAGCCGATTCGCTGGAATGAGCGCTTCGGCTGGCGACCAGTTGACCCCAATGAGCGCGAGGCGCAGTTCATCTTTTGGCGCGAAGTGGGTAAGCGCATGGCGATCAAAGACATCCCGGAGACGTATGCCGAATTTGAGCAGTTTAACCGGGATTACGAGCAGAAGTATTTCCAGCCGAACGAATACAGCCGCCGCATCGGGCAGGCGACGATCAACGTGTTCCTGCATTGGTATCCCGCGCTGCTGCGCCCACTGATCAAGCCATGCCTGTACGCTTTGATGGATCAACCGCTGCGCCGCGTGTTTGGCTACCCCGAAGCGCCGGGTTGGGCGAAAGTGCTGGCCGTGGGCGGGATGAAACTACGCGCGCGGATCATCCGCTGGCTGCCGCCGCGCCGCCAGCCGCGTTTGTTCACGCAGGAACACAATCCGACGTATCCACACGGCTACGCCATCGACCGGTTGGGACCGGAAGACGTGCCCTAAACCGCGGTAAAACAGACGAAGTTGAGCAATTTTTGTGAATATGCATTCGAATGCACCAAACCCCTTGCGGCCTGTCGAGTCCTCCCTTTATAATCTGCTCCTCAACTGAAGCTGATCCGAATTATTGGGTCTAAAGAACAGCTCAGCAGCGCCGCGGCGAGCGGATCGCCGCCGAAGTCACTGTTTGATCGACCACTGCTGACACAAAGGGGAATTCGCTTTTATGTCTCATTCTTCCAAAGCCCAAATCTATATTGATTCCAACCGCACCATCAGTTCGATTTCCCCACTGGTGTTCAGTGGCTTCCTCGAACACATGGGGCGGGCGATTTACGAAGGCATTTATGATCCCGCCTCGCCGCACGCCGACGCCAACGGGCTGCGCACCGACGTGCTGGCGGCGCTGCGCGAAATCAACTATCGTTCGATTCGCTACCCCGGCGGCAACTTTCTAAGCGGCTATCGCTGGTTAGACGGCGTCGGTCCCAGGGATCAGCGTCCGCGCCGCCGCGATCTGGCGTGGCAGTCGATTGAAACCAACCAGTTCGGCACGAACGAATTCATTGACTTCTGCAAGCAGATCAACACCGAACCGATGCTCGGCGTGAATCTCGGGACGGGTACAATTCAGGAAGCCGCCGATCTGGTCGAGTACTGCAACGCGCCTGCCGAGACCAAGTTCGCGCAGCTCCGCGCTGAACACGGTTATCCTGATCCGCATAACGTCAAGTACTGGTGCCTTGGCAATGAGATGGACGGCCCGTGGCAGATCGGTCACCTGGAAGCGGAAGAATACGGTCTGAAGGCGCGTGAAGCTGCCAAGATGATGCGCTGGCACGACCCGGACATCAACCTCATTCTGTGCGGCTCGTCGAATGCGTACATGCCGACGTACCCGGACTGGGATCGCACCGCGCTGGAAATCTGCTGGGATGCGGTCGACTACCACTCGATGCACCACTATGCCAACAACCGTGATAATGATACGTCCAGCTTCCTCGCGCTGGCGGCAGAATTTGAAGGCTATGTCGATACGCTGGCGAGCGTGCTGCGTTACATCAAGGCGAAGCGCCGCTCCAAGCACGACGTCTACCTCTCGTGGGACGAGTGGAATGTGTGGTACAAGGCGACCACGCCGAGCGATTTCCGCGGTGGCTGGACGGAAGCGCCGCACCTCAGCGAAGAAATCTACAATGTGGAAGATATGCTGGTGGTCGCGCAGTGGATGAACGTGTTCCTGCGCCGTGCCGATGTCATCAAGATCGCGTGCGTCGCGCAGTCGGTCAACGTGATTTCGCCGCTGCACACCACCCGCGATGGCATCCTCAAGCACACGACCTACTACCCGATCATGCTGTTCAGCCAGTTGGCGAGCGGCGCGGCACTGGATGTCGCGGTGAAGTCACCGCGCTACGAGACGCCCAAGTTTGGCGATATGCCACTGCTCGACGTGTCCGCCTCATATGACGAAACGACGGGCAAGAGCGCGCTGTTCATCGTCAACCGCAGCCAGACGGACAGCCTCCCGGTCGAACTGAACTGGCAGGCGCTCAGCCCGCGCGCGATCAGCGCCGTGCATCAGATCTCCGGTACCGACCCGAAGGCGGTCAACAGCTTCGAGAACCCGTTCAATATTGCGCCCGTGCGCGTTGCGCCGCCGGTCGTGCAGGACGGCCGCGCTGAACTGGTGCTGCCGCCGCTCTCGTTCACGGTGGTCGAAACCGACCTCGCGTAAGTTTGCCCCCGAACCGCCGATCAGCTCATAGGCTGGTCGGCGGTTTTTTGATCCAACCCATGCTCGATCTCTGCCGCAAAGCCTGCGATAATCCCCACCAAAACAGTGACGATTAAAGCGAGTAAATGATGAAGCAGCTGGTGTCTTACCTCGAAGCACGCCTTTCCGACTATCTGGCCGATCTCATCACGCTGACGGCTATGGACTCGTATTCGTATGACCGCGACGACGTCAACCATGTGGTCGATTGGCTGGATGCGCGGTTTCAGCGCAGCGGCTTCACCGTCGAGCGCTTCGCCAATGCCGCCGCCGGAGACGATCTGCTGGCGGTGCGGCGCGGGCGCGGGCGCGGGCGGGTGCTGCTGCTTGGTCACAGCGACACGGTGTTCCCCCATGGCACAGCGGCCAAACGCCCGACCACCATCAACGGCGACGTGATCAACGGCCCCGGCGCGTGTGACATGAAGGGCGGTTTGCTGGCGGGCATCTACGCGCTGGAAGCGCTCGACGCGGTCGGCTTTGACGACTACGAGCAGATCGTGTTCCTGATCGTCTCCGACGAAGAGATCGATGAGCGCCACGCCGTGCCGCTCATCCGCCGCGTCAGTCATATGGGCGATGCGGTGCTGACACTCGAAGCGGCACGCGAAAATGGCGATATCGTCACGGCGCGCAAGGGCATTCGTGCCTTCACGGGTGAGGCGTTTGGGCGGGCGGCGCATTCCGGCGTCGAACCGGAGAAAGGCCGCAGTGCGATTCTCGCCATGGCGCGGCAGATCGAGGCGCTGCACGCGCTCAACGACCCGGCGCGCGAAATCAGCGTGAATGTGGGCTACATCGAAGGCGGGCAGCTCCGCAATGTCGTGCCGGATTACGCCAAGATCAAGTTTGAGGGGCGCTCGTTCACGCCGCAGGGCTTGGCGGAGATCGAAGCGGCGGTGCGGGCGATCTTTGCGCGCGCAGTTGTGCCGGATGTCACCTTTCGCTTGCATGTCGAAGAGGACAGCCTGCCGCCCATGCCGCGCACGGCGGAAGTCGAGCGGCTGGAGCGCATGGCGATTGACATTGCCACCGAACTTGGCTTTCCGCTCAAAGGTGCGAAGACGGGCGGCGCGGCGGACGGTTCGATCTGCGCGAGCGAAGGTTTGCCCGTGCTGGACGGTCTCGGCCCGGTGGGTGGACTGGATCACAGCCCAAACGAGTACATCCTCAAGAGCAGCATCGTGCCGCGCACCGCTTTGCTCGCCGAACTCATCGCGCGGATTTGCCAGTCGAATCAAACATAACTGACAGTCTCAGGTAGGGGCGCACCTATGTGTGCGCCCAAAGCGGGCAGACACACAGGTCTGCCCCTACAAACGACACAGTCTGTCTACACACGCGGGATGCTCAGACCCGTTTCGGCTTCGATCATGAGCAGACGGTTGTACTTGGCCAACCGCTCCGACTGCGTGATCGAGCCGACCTTGATGTAATCGCCGTGCCAGCCAACCGCAAGATCCGCTAACCAGTTATCTTCGGTTTCGCCGCTGCGCGCGCTGACGACGATCTGCCAGCCCGCCGACCGTGCCAACCGTGCGGCTTGAGCGGCTTCGGTGAACGTACCGATCTGGTTGACCTTGAGCAGCAGCGCGGTCGCCGCTTGCAGGCGAATCGCTTTGCCAATGCGTTCCGGGTTGGTGCACAGCAGGTCATCGCCGAGGGTGAGCACGCGCGACGGCAGCGCCGCTGTCAACTGCGTCCAGTGCGCCCAATCCTCTTCTGAGAGCCCATCCTCCACGCTGATCAGCGGGTAGGCGCGCGTCCAGCGCTCGATCTGCGCGATCATCTCCGTCCCGGTCAAGTTCTGCCCGTTCAGGTGATAGTGTCCATCTGCATAGAAATGACTCGACGCCACATCAATCGCCAAGCCCAGATCTTCACCGGGGCGATAACCCGCGCGCTCCATCGCCGTGACCGCGTCGCGGAGCATGGTCTCGTCGTCGGGAAAGTTGGGCGCCAGGCCGCCTTCGTCGGCGGTGAGCAGGCGCATCCCATAACGCTCGAAAATCAACTCCGCGGCGGTCTGGTAAACGTCATACAGCATGGCCAGCGACTCGCGGATACTGGTCGGCTTGAGCGGCACGAGCAGCACATCCTGAATCGCCACTTGACCGCCCGCATGTTTGCCGCCGCTGAACAGATTGACGGTCAGGCGGGGCAGGCGCCGCGGCATGTCGCCGAGCAGGGCGCTGAAGTAGGCATAGAGCGGCTGGCGCTGATCGGCGGCACAGGCGCGGGCAAAGGCCAGCGAGACGGCGAGCAGGGCATTCGCGCCGAGGCGGCCTTTGTTCGGCGTGCCGTCGAGGGCGATGAGGGCGGCATCGAGCACGGCTTGATCGGCGCAGGGGAGACCTTTGAGCGCGGGCATGATCACTTCGTTCACGTTGTGCACCGCTTGCTGACAGCCGAGCCCGCGGTAGCGCCGTGGATCTCGGTCGCGCAGTTCGTGGGCTTCCGCCCGTCCCGTCGACGCGCCAGACGGAATCGAGCCCGCACCGACTGCGCCGCTGGTCAGCGTGCAGGTGCAGTAGAGGGTGGGGCGTCCGCGGCTGTCTAGTATTTCGAGCGCGTGCAGTGCAGCGATTTCGGGCATAAGTCTCTCGTCCTCGATGAAGCTATCCGTGAAAAGCTATCGTTGTGCGGTGAAGTGTACCGCAGTTCGCTTGACAAACGCCGAAACCTCGCATAGGATAGTGTGAATGAATGAACATTCATTCATAATGGTGAATGAGTATTCAGGCTTTGGATAGAAACGCAGACTTGGAGCACAAATTGGTGACCGATCCCATTCAAGAGCAGTTGATCGCCGCGCGCAAGCAGCAAATACTGGATGCTGCCGCTGTGGTCTTCGCTGACAAGGGTTTTCACTCGACGACGATACGGGATGTCGCCAAGCGTGCGGGCATCGCCGATGGGACGATCTACAACTACTTCGACAGCAAACCCGCGCTGCTCATGGGCATTTTTGAACGAATGCGCGCCTCCATTCTGCAGGATGCGGTGCTGCCCGATCCTGCTTCACTGGATGTGCCGACATTCGTCCGCATGTTCCTGTATCACCCGCTGATGGCGCTCAAGCAGGACAATTTCGGCCTGTTTCGCATCGTGTTGTCGGAGATGCTGGTCAACGACGACCTGCGGCAGCGCTATCAGTCGCAGGTGCTGCAGCCGATGCTGGCCGGTGTTGAGCCGTACTTCCTTGATTACGCGGCGCAGCAGGGCATCGGAGAACTGGAGGCGCGCCTGATTGTGCGCGCGATTGCCGGGATGATCCTCGGTTTGACGCTCGAATACACGCTGCACGACGACCTGCTCACCGACCACTGGGAGCACCTGCCCGACGTGCTGACCACGTTTATCCTACACGGCCTCACGCCGCGGACCGCCTGAGCAAACGACCGACTCACTACATAACATTGGAGCACACAACCCTATGACTACGATCACCGTCGTTGCGTCCGGGACGCGCGGAGACGTTCAACCCTACCTCGCGCTGGCGCAGGGCTTGCAGCGGGCGGGCTACACCGTCCGTTTGGTATCCAGTGATAATTTCGCCACTTTAGCCGCCGAAGCGGGTCTCGAATTCGGTTCGATGGGCTTCAGCGCCGAAGAACGCTTGCAGAGCGACGAATGGCGTCAGCGCGTGGAAGGCGGCAACTTCCTCAAAATCCTGCGCGGCATGCAGTCGGAAATGAAGACGGTCGCCACCGACATGGCGCGTCGACTGCCGCCCTTGCTCGACGGCAGCGACGTGATTGTCACCGGGGTGGCGGGGACGGGTGGGGTGTTTACCCTCGCGGAACAGCGCCGGATTCCGGTGATTCAAGCGTATGTCTTCCCGTTCACGCCGACGACCGCGTTCCCCGCGCCGGTCACGACGCAGTTACCGCTCGGCGCGGTGCTCAACCCGCTGTCGTTTCGCGTGCTGCAGCAGATGTTCTGGCAGATGTCGAAGACGGGCGACGCCGCGGTGCGTCGGGAAGTCGGGCTGCGGAAGCCGCCGTTCTGGGGGCCATTTGGCGCACTTGACCGCGCGAATACCCCCGTGCTCTATGGCTACAGCGCGCATGTGCTGCCACGCCCGACGGACTGGTCGGCGCGGTACACGGTGACGGGCTACTGGTTCCTCGATGAGCCGGCGGGCTGGCAGCCGCCCGCCGATCTGGTCGATTTCCTCAACGCCGGGGCACCACCCGTGTACATCGGGTTTGGCAGCATGAGCAGTCGCAACCCAGAAGAAGCTGGCCAAATCGCCTTAGAAGCGCTGCGGCGTTCGGGTCAGCGCGGGGTGCTGGCATCAGGCTGGGGTGGGCTGAAGCCGACCGAGCTGCCGGACAATGTGCACCTGATCTCGGCGCTGCCGCACAGTTGGCTCTTCCCGCGGATGGCGGCGGTGGTGCATCATGGTGGCGCGGGGACGACTGCGGCGGGTTTCCGCGCGGGCGTGCCGTCGATCATTGTGCCGTTCGGTCTGGATCAGCCGTTCTGGGGCAGCCGCGCGGTGGCGCTCGGCGTGGGGCCGCGACCGATTCCGCGCAAGCAGTTGACGGGTGCACGGTTAGGTGAAGCGATCACCGCCGCCGTGACGGATCAGGGGATGCGGCAGCAGGCGGCCGATCTCGGACAGAAGATCCGTGCGGAAGATGGCGTCGACAGCGCGGTCGCTAGTATAGAGCGCTATTTGCGGTCGAAACGTTAGACGGCGGCACTTGGGTTGCGGTGACAGCGGACGCGATCAAACAAGTCCCGACGAGAAGAAGTTTCTGTGTCGGGACGGCATTCAGATGGTGTCCAATCAGGTTATCACCTGTAGGGCCGAGGCATGCCTCATCCTAATTTCTAGAGAAGGATAGAGAGGACAAGGCATGTTTTGTCCCTACAAAAAACCTCTCACATCAAGATAGCGCTGTGCTTTCCAGACACCTTTTCATGGCATCCACTGTCCCCAAATCATCTCTACGCTATGCCCCAAGTTACCGCGCGATTTCCCCGTCAAGATCCCACAGATCTTCCCAGTCTTTCGCGCCTTCCCACAGGAACACCTGCCCCTTGATCAGACGGCAGTTCTTGTCGATGCCGGCGATGGCCTGCATGTCCGCCGCGGTGAGCGGTTCGCCAACGATGGCGCGCAGCGTGCCGAGGAACTGTGAGCGCTTGACCGAGAACGGAATCGGCACCTGCCCACGCTGAATCGCCCACTTGATGCACACCACTGCCGGGTGTAAACCGAGGCGTTCGGCAATGCGCACGATGACGGGATCGTCCACGTCGACCGTGTCATCGGCGGTGCGGTCGCGTTCCGGGCGGCTTGGCGATCCAATCGGCGAATAGCCAATCGGCACCAGACCGTTCGCCTGCACGAAGTCGAACAGTTCCGTCTGCTGGAAGTGCGGATGGAGTTCCATTTCGTTGACCGCGGGCTTGATGCGGGCGTCACGCAGCAGCAGCTTGAGCTTAGGGACCGTCATATTCGACGTGCCGATGTGGCGCACGAGGCCGCGGTCGACCAGCGTTTCCAACTGCCGCCACGTCTGCATGAAATTCTCGTGGATGTAGGGTACGGCATGTGGATCACGCGAATTGACGTCGACGCCCGGCGCGTGGTGATTCGGGAATGGCCAATGAATCAGGTACAGGTCAAGGTAGTCAAGCTGAAGTTCGCGCAGCGACTTCTCAAAAGCGGGGATGACATCCGCCTCCGCGTGTTTGTCGTTCCACAGCTTCGACGTAATCCACAATTCTTCACGTGGCAGCCCTTGCGCGATGGCTTCGCTGAGCACCGGGCCAATCAGGTGTTCGTTGCCGTAGACGGCCGCGCAGTCGATGTGACGGTAGCCGACGCGCAGCGCCTCTTTAACCGCCGCGGCGACTTCCGGCGGGGAATATTTGTCTGACCCGAAAGTGCCTAACCCGATAGCGGGGATTTTGCTGCCCGTGTAGAGCTGGCGGTACGGGACGAGGGCGGGATCAACTCCGTCCTCGGCGGGGAGAAAGCGCGGCGCGTTCGACATAGCGTTGGGAGTCCTTCTATCATATGAGCAGATCAAAACGCACATAAGTGTGCCGCGTTTCGCCCAAAATTCCAATTTGGGGAACTGCTACACGCGCGGCGGATTCTTCGCTACACTCAGGAGATGCAATTCGTTTGCCAGTCGCACATCAACTCTGCTTCCACCGTCTCTGACCGAAATGGGCGCTGTCTGTCATCTCAGCGAGGACTGAATGGGGAATTACATCGTCAAACGGCTCATCCAGAGTGTGCCGACGTTTTTCGGCATCACCATCATCACATTTATGCTGATCCTGTCCGCGCCCGGTGACCCTATCGCGCTGATCACGTTCAATCCGGTGTCGTCGAATAACCCGGAGCTGACCGAGGCGCTGCGGCGGCGCTTGGGGCTCGATCAGCCGCCGCTCACGCAGTACCTGTACTGGTTGGTGGGTAACGATTGGCTGATGATCGATACCAACGGGGACGGGGTCGGCGACGAACGCGGTGAGCGGCTTGGGCTGCTGCGCGGCGACCTCGGCGACTCGATCAAACAGAATCGTCCGGTGCTGGAGTTGATCGGCGAACGCATTCTGGCGACGACGTTGCTCACCTTCAGCGCACTGCTCGTCGGCTATGGGCTGGGCATCGCGCTCGGTGTGCTGGCGGCGGTCTACCACAAAACGTGGATTGATCATGTGGTGCGCGTTTTGTCCGTGCTCGGCAACTCGATTCCGGCGTTTTGGCTCGGGCTGGTGCTGATTATCATTTTCAGCGTGCAGCTTGACCTGCTGCCGATGGGTGGCATGCGCGACATTGCCAGCCGCGACACGGGCTTCAACCTGTGGGAGACCCTGCGCTTCATGATTTTGCCCGTCACCGTGCTCTCGTTCGGCACGATTGCCTATGTGTCGCGTTTCATGCGCACCGAACTGCTCGAAGTGTTAGAACAGGACTATATTCGCACGGCGCAGTCGAAGGGCATGCGCGACCGGCGGGTGTGGTGGCTGCACGCCATCCGCAATGCGCTCATCCCGATTGCAACCTTCATCGGCCCGGCGCTCGGCAGTTTGCTCGCGGGAGCGGTGATCATCGAGCAGGTCTTTAGCTGGCCGGGGTTAGGGCGGTTGGTGGTCAACGCTGTGTTTCAGCGCGACTATCCGCTGGTGATGGGGTCGGTAGTCATCGCCTCAATCCTGTTCATCCTCGGCGTGTTGATTTCCGACGTGCTGTATGTCCTGCTTGATCCGCGTATTCGCCTGAGATGACACAATGAGCCGAGTTGAGAGTATGCCGAGCATTGTCAAATTAGATCCGGCTGAGAAACGCCGCGCCCGGTCGCTGTGGCAGGTCGCTTTTGCTCATTTTCTGCGCGACCGCCTGAGCATGCTGGCGCTGTTGACACTGCTGCTGTTGACGGTCGCATGTATTATCGCGCCGCCGATCCTCGAAGACACCTTTGGCTTGAACGCCACGCGCACGGCCGTCACCGACCGTTTCCAGCTTCCCGGCACGGAAGGACATCTCTTAGGCACGGATCACTTAGGCCGCGACCAGTTGATCCGCATCCTGTACGGCGGGCGGATCTCGTTGGCGATTGCCTACAGCGCCAGCGTGCTCGCCGTGCTGATCGGCGTCACGCTGGGCCTCGCCTCGGGCTATTACAGCGGGCGCATCGACGATCTCATCACCTGGCTGATCAACACGCTGAACGCGATTCCGCCGTTGTTCCTGCTGCTCGTCGCGGCAGCGCTCTGGCAACCCTCTGCCGAAGTGCTGATCCTGATTCTGGCGGCGCTCGGCTGGATCGGGACGAGCCGCCTCGTGCGCGGCGAAACGCTGGCGCTCAAGGAGCGCGATTTTGTGCTGGCCGCACGGGCGGTTGGCGCGAGCAACCTGCGCATCGCCTTGCTGCACATTCTGCCCAACATCCTGCCACTGATCATCGTCACGCTGACGATCATCGCGGGCAATCTCATCCTGACCGAATCCGGCCTGAGCTATCTGGGCGTCGGGGTGCAGCCGCCCACGCCCACGTGGGGCAACATGCTGACCGATTCTCGCTCGTACTTCGTCACGGGGATCCATCTGGTCGTGTGGCCGGGGATTTTCATCCTTGTGACCGTGCTGTGCTTTTATCTGGTGGGCGATGGTCTGCGCGACGCCCTCGATCCGCGCCGGAACCGCCGATGAAACGCCGCTTACCCGCACTGATCGCGGTTCTGATCGTCGTCGCGCTGGTGGTGGCGGGGGTGATCGTGTCCACTCAGCAGAGCCGCTCGGCGCTGATTCACACCTATACGGGCAGCCCGACCGCGTTCTCGTTCCAGTATCCGGATGGTTGGCAGGTGTCGATCCCCATCCAGAACATTCTGCTGCTGGCCGACCCGGCGGCGCAGCGCGGCGAACCGGGCGCGACCTTCACCGTGCAGCGTAGCACCGCACTGGCCGACGAGGGCAGTCTCGGCGCGGCGCTCAACACATATTTACGACAGGGGGCGCTGCGACCTGACCGCGCCTGGCAGCAAATCGGCGAAGTGGTGACGACGGCGCTGGATGGCCGCGAAGCTTTACAGCTCGATCTGGAAGGCGGGGACAGCCCGACCGACCCGCAGTTTCACTCGCGGGTGGTCGCGGCGCAGGCGGCCAACGGCCTCATCTATGTGTTCGCGCTCAACGCGCCGCTGGCGCAGTGGTCGACGAGCGCGCCGCTCCTTGAAGCGGTGCTGGCGAGCGCGCGCATTCTGGAATAAAGAAAGACCTCGGCGGAAATAGTCCGCCAAGGTCTTTAGCTGCTGACTGACAAGACCTGCGTTGTCCGTATAGACTCTAGTCCGCCGACTGCGTGCGCGTCACCCGCTGTTCTGAGTCGACCATGGTGGCTTTTGAAATGTGGAAGGGGCCGCCGGCTGTCATCAGTGCCCAGAATACGCCCCAACTGGCAAAGATCGCTGCGCCAACCACCGCGAGCGTCATCGGTGAACTGCCCGCTTGCAGCGCCAGCCCGAAGAACAGGGTTGAGATCCCTGATCCGAGGGTGCCAAGCCCGCTGTTGACGGACAATACTCGTCCCCGCAGCCGATCCGGTGTGGTGATCTGAAGCAGAATGCTGCCCACTGCCCACACCACTCCACCGCCGAAATGCGCGACCATCAGCCCGAGAAACGCCAACCACAAGGTGTTGTTCCAAGCGGCAAGGGCGACGATCAGGTAGCCTAGACCGGCCAACATAAAGGACAACCAGACCGCCCGCCGCAGCTTCTTGATGTCGTTTCCGGCAACGACGGGTACGACGAACGGACCCATGAGCACACCCAGTCCCCGCCCCGCATACAGAACCCCGATCCCGGCATCGCCCGCCTGGAAAACCTGGGTTCCCAACACACTCAGCAGCACGACGACGCCGACTCCAAAACCCCAACCCAACTCGATGCCCACCAGTGCCAGTGCGGGCAGATAGCGGCGCAGATAGCGCATCCCCTCGATGAAATCCTTGACTGGACTCAGCGGTTGGTTGGTCACATGCGGACTCGGTATCTCGACCCGGGCGATCAGGCCAGCCGCAATCAGGAATGACAGGGCATTGATGACAAACGCGATGTCGCGGCCCAAAAGTGTCGAGACAATCCCGCCCAACGCAGAACCGACCATCACCATGACGCCCCAAGACGCGCCGGCTAGGGCATTGGCGGCAAACAATTCGCCGCGCGTCACGATATTTGGGATGCTGGCCGAACTCGCCGGGCTAAAGAACGAGGCTGAGACGATCAGCAGAATATTGGCGACGTACAGCAGCCAGACCATGTCTTCCGTTTTGACGAGGATGAACAGGAGCGAGACGACTGCCGAGAAAAGATTCGCGAGGATCATCAGGGTGCGCCGGTCAAAACGATCGGCCACGGGGCCGGCGATGGGCATCAGGAAGAACATCGGGACGGTGCTGGCCAGCAGAACCAGGCTCGCGCCGAATCCACTGCGCGTCAGCTGCAAAACCAACCCCAGCACGGCCACACTGTTGAACCAGTCGCCCGCCATCGAGATCAACTGGGCGATCCACAGCGTTCGAAAGCGAGAATTCTGTTTGATAAGCTGCCAGTAGCCAACCGGCCGATCGGCATCGTAAGTGGGATTTTGCGCTACTGACATAAATTTCTAGCCTCTACTTTTTTGTTCAGCACACGCTGTATTAAACCAGACTTCTCGTGTCACTTCTGTAACCAGACCGAATTGTGCCAAAACTACTTGAATCCTAAGCGTACATTTGGTAAGGAAATGCTGCGTGGAGTCTGTTCTGTGGGGTAGTGAAGCGCGTTTCCTAATCAGTTTAGGGCAGGGTAGGTCGGTAGCTCCGCCGAACAGCGTGAAGTCTGTTTAGGGGCGGCGGACGCAATTCATTGCGTCCCTGCACAAAAGCGATTCTTCTCGTAGGGGCTCGATCTATCGCATTCGCAAAATCCCCAAATATTCCAAAAGATCTATTCATCTTTACTTGAGAGGTTTATCGGGCACGTATTTCAAAGTGTAGGGGCGCACCGCGGTGCGCCCCTACCGAAACCAATTCAGAGAAGATTAAACGACTAGTCCCCGATTGACCACTCAGCAACGTGATCGGTGTAGCCGTAGAACACCCACGACGGGCCGGGGTTGAAGCCGTTCACGCGCGCGTTCATCACCTGGAAGATGTTCGGCGTGAAGGTGAAGTCGTAGGCGACATCGTCGTGCAGAATCTGCTGAATCTGATAGTAGGAAGTCGCCCGATCAGCGGGCGCGCAGCCGGGGGTGGTGCGGCCTTCGAGGATCAGGCGGTCGACTTCCGGGTTCACATACGACGCCAGATTGTTACCGCTGCCGGGCACGTCTTCCGCGCTGTTGACCAGCGACATGAAGTCATTCGGGTCGGGCGGGGTGGTGCCGCCGCTGTTGCTCATCGGCGTCGCATCGTACATCTGACCGAGATACACATCCTGAATGTAGTTCGCCCATTCCACCTTATTCAGCGTGACATCCATGCCGAGCTGGCTGAGCTGATCCTGCGCGACGAGCGCGGTCGTTTCGAACAGCAGCAGGATGTCGCTGTAGGTGATGGTGAAGGCGAGCGGGACGCCATCTTTTTCACGGATACCGGTCGATTCATTGATCGTCCAGCCCGCTTCGTCGAGCAGCGCGGCGGCGGCGACCGGGTCAAACGGATACGGCTCGATCTCGCTGTTATACGCCCATGTGATAGACGGGGCGACGGTGCCGATCAGCGGGGTGCCGCCTTCGGCGCCGCCGAGCGTTTCCAGAATGTCGCCCTTGTTATAACCCATGGCGACCGCGCGGCGCACAGCGACATCACTAAAGATCGGATGCGGCGCTTGTTCGATCAGGTTGCCCGCGTCGTCATAGGCGGCCTGCGGATTCGTCGGGTCAGCCCAGTTCATCGATAGGAAGTTGACGGTGAGCTGCGGGAACGCCTGATACTGCAAGCTGCTGGTATCGAGAATTTGCGCGAACAGATCGCCCTGGAAATAGGTGTAGTCGATTTCGCCCGCCTGAATTGCCTGCACGGCGACCGACTGTTCGCCGATCACACGGTTGATCAGGAACGGAATCGGCACTTCACCGCCCCAGTAAGTCGGGTTGGCGCGGAAGCGCTGGAATTCGTCAGGCGCCCACTCTTCGAGGATGTAGGGGCCACCGCTGACGTCGGGGTTCATATTGAAGTCGCTGGTTTCAAAGTCGCTGAAATCGGCAGCGAAGCGGTGCGACGGCAGGAAGCGGAACGCGCCGAAGTCGCTGAGCGCAGTACAGCTAACGGCACTGAGCACGACTTCATACGTCCGGTCGTCGATGATGTTGACCGAGTCGATCAGCGCCGCGTTGGATTCCCACACGGTTTCGACGTCCGACATGGTGGCATCAATGACGAACTTCATATCCGCGGAGCTGATCGGCGTGCCGTCGCTCCACATGGCGCCTTCCTGAATGGTGAAGGTGTAAGTCAGCCCATCGTCCGACACGGTCCACGTCGTGAGGCCGGGGATCGTCTCGCCCGTGAAGCTGTCCACCTTGACCGGGGACGGCCACATCAGGTTGGACGCCTGATACGACGCGCCGTCATTGGTAAAGGCCGGGTTGAAAGTCACGATGTTCCCGAAGCCGCGAATGACGATGGTATCGCCATCCTGAGCGAGAACGAGGGATGCGGGTAGAGCAAGCAGCAGTAGGAGTGCTAAACAGAACGCCAACCGTCTCATAAAGAAGGCTCCTCGCGTGGAAATAGGGTAAATAAATCTGGTCATTCTCATCGTAACAGGCTTCTATAATGAATGCAACAAATTTGTAAAGCGCTAATCCTTCCCTGACAGCCGATTCAGTTCTCCGTGTGCCGAGCGATCGATCATGCTCATTTTGACCTGTGGCAGATGCGCCGCCGCTCGCATAGAATACGCGCCTAACCTAAACCTGATGCGAAGGATAATACTGATGACCAAACGACTGCGGTGGGGGATTATCTCGACGGCGAAAATCAACGACGCGCTGATTCATGCGATTAACGGGGCGCCGCGCAGCGATCTGCGCGCCGTGGCCAGCCGCACGACAGAAGCGGCGCGTGCCTACGCCAGCCAGCGCGGCATCCCGACCGCCTATGGAACGTATGAAGAACTGCTCGCCGACCCGGATATCGACGTGGTGTACAACCCGCTGCCGAACAAGCTCCATGCCGAATGGACGGTCAAGGCGGCGCAGGCGGGCAAGCATGTGCTGCTGGAAAAGCCGCTCGTGACCACGATGGCCGACTTCGACGTGATTGCCGCGGCGGCGCAGGCGAACAATGTGGTTGTGTTCGAGGCGTTCATGGCGCTGCACGCGCCGCAGAACCGCAAGGTCGCGGAACTGGTGCAGCAAGGGCGCATTGGCAAGCTGCATTTGATCAACAGTTGGTTCAGTTATCACCTGCCGCCGGAGAATGCGGACAATATCCGGCTGCATCCCGATCTGGATGGCGGTTCGTTCTGGGATGTGGGCGTGTATCCCAACAGCCTGTCGATCATGGTGACGGGTGGGCGCGCGCCGCAGGAAGTGTGGGCGGTGCAGGAGATCGGCGAGAGCGGCGTGGATGTGAGTATGAGCGCGCAGCTCCGCTTCGCCGACGATGTGGTCGCGCAGATCTACTCCGGGTTCCGCGCGCCGTTGGTACAAGGGGCGCAGTATATCGGCACCGACGGCATGATTCGCACGTCGGCGCCCTGGTTCCCCGGCATGCAAGGACGCACAGCCTTTGGGGCGGATCCGGTCATCCAGATCACGAACCGTGACGGCTCGGAGGAGAACATCGCCCTGCCTGCCACCAACCCGTGGCAGATGGAAGTCGAGGCGATGGAAGCCTGCCTGCTGGATGGCGCGGCGCCAGTCGTGCCGCTCAGCTTGAGCCGCGAATTCCTGCGCAGCGCGCTCGCGGTCTACGAATCGGCGCGGACGAACAAACCTGTCGCCCTCACGTCATAAGCGTCACTTAGAGAACCCGGCGATGAAGGCGTGCACGAAATCGAGCAGGTCTTCATCGCGAGGCTGACCCGCGCGGTCCGCCGCCGCGAGGATCGCCGCTTCGTCGGCGCCGTGAACGGCCACCAGGTCAGCGACGAGCCGCATCTGCCCCATCAGGCGCGTGAATTCCGCTGGTGAGACCAAGCCCGCCCCATGGCCTTCGAGATAGTGCTGCGCCCCGAATGCGCTCACTTTGTCAAGCAGGGGCAGCACGCTGGACCGCGTGTACTGCCACGTCGGCACGCCGTAGATGAGCGGATACAGGCAGTCCCCAAGGAACAGTACACGATCCGGTTCGATATAGGCGACAACCGAATCCGCCGCATGCTCGCCGCCCACGTGCTGGAGCGTGCACGTCACGCCCCCGAGGTCGAGGGTGAGGCGGTCGGTAAAGGTGAACGTCGGCGGGACGATGCGCACGCTGCGCGGAGCCGGCAGCTCAAGCTTGATGTTCTCCGCCGAAAAGCTGCTTTCTGCGCCACTTGCCACACGAGCATCCAGCGCCGCGTCGTCCCACTTGTAGGTTGCGAGGAGAGCGAGCTGTTTGGCAGTCAGCGCATGCGCGATCAGGGGGACACCGAGCGCTTCCGCGCCGAAAACGTGATCCCAATGCCAGTGCGTCAAGGCAACATACTGCGGCAGTGGGACATTGGCTGACTTGAGCTGGTCGAGGAACAGCCGCGCGTGCGCGGTCGATGCGCCCGCATCGAGCAGCAGCGTCGCCCGTTCCCCGACGACCGCGCCGAGCGTGGGGCGGTCAGGCGGCCCAGGTGCCAGCCAGTAGAAGTGATCAGTCAGTTGAGCAAATTTTATCTCAGTCATGCGCGCAGTATATCCGGGACGTCGGGCCTGTCAAGCGGACTCGCGCCGCGTGAGCAGGTAGCCGATCCCCAACATCAGCGCGCCCCACACCAAGAAGCCGATATCCCACAGGGCTTGATCCGGGCCGGGACGCACATGGTGAATCTGTAAGATGTGATGATCGACGATGCCTTCGACGAGGTTGAAGATCCCCCAGCCCATGAGCACGCTGCCGATCAAGATGCTGATTGAACGCACGCTTTGTCCGCGCTGGTACGCGCGCCAGAACAGAAACAGCGCGACGACCGTCAGGATCCACGTCACGGCATGGAACAGACCATCGGCCAGCGTGTTGATTTGCAGATTTTCGAGCGTGGTCGGCGGGTAGCCTGCGTCGCTCAATAGATGATGCCACTGCAAAATCTGGTGCAGCACAATGCCGTCGAAGAAACCGCCCAGACCCAACCCGAAGACAACTCCAGCGCGCACAAAAGTCCGCCGTCCCACGTGTGTCGTCATGCCCTTACCCCCTGCCAGATGCTGCGGTCGATGGCGCCATTATGGCGAGTTGGGAGTCACCATGCGGTCGATTTCGCGGGCTTGCACAGCAAATTCTAAGGCGCAGGCTTCTGCCTAATTCAAGACCCCATACCCTCGCTCGTGCCTCCGAAGGTCGCAGGAGAGGGGAGCGGTGGCGACTGATGTTGTCTCCCCTCCCTGAATTCGGGGAGGGGCAGGGGGTGGGGTCGGAAATTGACCTTTTTCAGCAAGTTTATGAGCCAACACTCACGCTGGATATTGTAGGTAATTCTGTGCTATAATTTTGTATCCCCAGTTTTTTCTTCCAGAACCACTGGCGCACATGCGTCTGTTGGATGCCATTCTGGGAGTCGATGTTAGAGGTTACATGAAATTTAACGAACTGAATCTAATCGATCCTTTGCTGCGCGCAGTGAGCGCCGAGGGTTATGCTGAGCCGACACCGATCCAGGTGCAGGCGATTCCGCACATCCTCGCCAGCAAGGACGTTGTGGGCTGCGCGCAGACGGGCACGGGTAAGACCGCCGCGTTTGCACTGCCCATTTTGCAGCGGCTGACCGCCCAGAAGTCGACCCGCCCGGCGGGTACGACGCGTGTGCTGGTCTTGTCGCCAACCCGCGAGCTCGCCAGCCAGATCGGCGACAGCTTCGCGACTTACGGGCGGCATTTGCCCCTGCGGCACACGGTGATCTTCGGCGGTGTCGGCCAGCAGCCGCAAGTGACGGCGCTGCGCCGCGGCGTGGATATCCTCGTCGCGACGCCGGGACGCCTGCTCGACCTGATGGGACAGGGGCTCGTGCGCCTGAACACTATCGAAATCTTCGTGCTGGACGAAGCCGACCGCATGCTCGACATGGGGTTCATCCATGATGTGCGCAAGATCATCCAGATGCTGCCCACCAAGCGGCAGACGCTGCTGTTCTCGGCCACTATGCCCGCCGACATTCAGGAACTGGCTGACCAGATTCTGGTCAACCCGGTGCACGTGGAAGTCACGCCGCAGGCGACGACCGTCGAGAAGATCGCGCAGTCGGTGTATTTTGTCGAGAAAAATGACAAACGCGCGCTGCTCGAACACCTGCTGGACGATAAGTCGATCCGGCGCGTGCTGGTGTTCACGCGGACGAAGCACGGCGCGAACAAGCTCGTGCAGCAGTTGGAACGCTCGTCGATTCAGGCGGAAGCGATCCACGGTAACAAATCACAGAGCGCCCGCGAACGCGCGCTGGAGAACTTCAAGACCGGCAAAACGCGCGTGCTGGTGGCGACCGATATCGCCGCGCGCGGCATCGACGTGGAAGATGTGACACACGTCATCAACTATGACCTGCCCAACATCCCGGAAAGCTACGTGCACCGCATTGGGCGCACGGCGCGCGCCGGAGCGTCAGGGGTGGCGTACTCGTTCTGCGATTTCGAAGAGCGTGCCTATCTGCGCGATGTGGAAAAGCTGATCCGCCTGCGGGTGCCCGTGGTGTACGATCATCCGTGGGCATCGACGGTATCCGCCGCACCTGCAGCGCAGCCCAAACAGCGTCAGCAGCAGAATCAGCCGCGTCGCGATCAGTCGCAGCGCAATGGTGGTGGTCGACCGGGTGCCACCTCGTCCAGCAGTGGCGCGCCGCGCACCGGGACGCAGGGCAACGGCTCCGGTCGGGCGGCTGCCAGCCCGACCAGCGGGACACCGCGCAACGGCTCGAACAACAGCGGGTCGGCGGGGCGCACGAACGCGAACACCAACGGCAGCGCGCCGCGGCACAGCTCGAATAATCGCCCGCAGTCGCGAAACAACCAATCGCGCAAGAGCAGCCAGTACGAATAGCGGCATACGTGGCAAACTAAAACGCTCACCAATCAGGTGAGCGTTTTTGATTCAGTCACTAGCTGCCTTGGCCGTTAGTGCGCGGCGACCAGCGCGGGCTGTTCCGCGCGCAGTCGGTCGATAATCCCGGCGAGCGTATCGACCGCCGTGTCGATGTCGGCGTCGGTGGTGTGCAGCCCGACCGTGAGGCGCAGGCTGGCCGAAGCGAGTTCGCGCGTATAGCCGAGCGCGGTCAGCACGCCAGAAGGCGCGGAACTGCCCGCTTTGCACGCCGAAGCGCTGCTCGCACAAATGCCCGCGCGGTCCAGTTCGCTGACGAGCACGCCGCCGGGTACATCCGCGAAGACGAAGCTGGCATGGGTGCACAGGCGATTTTCGGGATGCCCGGTGAGCTGTGCGCCCGGGATGTGGCTGAGCACACCGTCAATCAGGCGGTCGCGCAGGCGGGCGAAGTGGGCGCAGCGCGCTTCGAAGTCGGCGTAGGCGAGTTCCAGCGCTTTGGCGAGACCAACGATCAGCGCGACGTTTTGCGTGCCCGCGCGGATACTGAATTCCTGCCCGCCGCCCGTCTGGCTCGTACACAGATCCACGCCGCCGCGCACGTACAGCACGCCGATCCCCTTGGGACCGTAGAACTTGTGCGCCGACAGGCTGAGCAAGTCCACGCCGAGCGCCTGTACATCGAGCGGCTGCTGGCCGCCCGCCTGTACCGCATCGGTGTGGAAGATGATGCCGCGGGCGCGGGCGATGGCGGCCAGTTCGGCAATCGGCTGCACCGTGCCGATTTCGTTATTCGCATACATGACGCTGGCGAAGGTCGTCTCCGGGCGCAGCGCGCGTTCAAACGCCGCGGGCGTGACTGTGCCGAAGCGATCTACCTCGATCAGCGTGCGGGTGAAGCCCTGCACATCGGCCAACTGCTCGACCGTCTTGAGCACCGCGCCGTGTTCAATTGGCGTGGTGACCAGATGCGTGCCCCGCGTACGGTTCGCCCACGCCGCCCCGCGCACGGCGATGTTATCGCTCTCCGAACCGCCGCTCGTGAAGATAATCTCGTTGGGTTGGCAGTTGAGCAGGCGGGCGACGGTCGCGCGGGCGGTGGTCAGCGCATGTTCGGCGTCGCGGCCAATGGTGTGGGATGAGGACGGGTTGCCGAACTGGTTGGTGAAATAGGGCAGAAGGGCGTCCACAACGCGCGGATCGGTGGGCGTGGTCGCAGAATGGTCGAGGTAAATCATGGTATAGACTCCTTTAGAAACAAAAAACCCGCAGCATCAGGCGGGTAAAAGAGTCCACTGTTTGGTAGTTGCCGCAGCACAGGGTGTGCGACCACATCTCCACAACGAGTGGATGGGCACCTTGGGCACAGTTGCCGAGGTTGCCGGACTCTGCATCAGCAGAGCCGCTCTTAATGCATGCGGATAAAGATAGCGCGCATTAGATGACTTGTCAAGTCGCTTATGTCATGTGTTGGTGGGTGACAGCGCCTTGACCCCGACCGCGATGAAGATGCTGACCGCGGCGCGCTGCGTGCCACACTCCGAATCAGCGCAGCACTTCGAGCCGACGCTGGTCACGGTGACCTCGGTCAAACCTGCGTTCACGAACCAGCGCGTGATTTCGGCGCGGTCAAAGCCCATCCAGCGATCATGCTGCTCTTCGACGAGAAAGCGGAAGGTGTGCGGGTCGAGATCGGTGATGATCAGCTTGCCGCCGGGACGCAGAATCCGAGCCATCTCACGAATCGCGTTGGGCGGCGTTTCGACATGGTGCAGGCACATGTTGGCGAAGGTGAAGCTAACCGACTCATCCGGGAGTGGAATCGGCTCCGCTGTGCCGAGGTGAAGTTCGAGGCGGTCAGTTGCGCCGAATTTGTCGCGCAGGATGGCCAGCATGTTCTCGGAGGGATCGACGGCGGCGACGGTCAGCCCGGCGTTGAGCAGGACTTCAGTGATGAAACCGCTGCCTGCGCCAATATCGGCGGCACGGTCGCCGGGCTGTGCATCTGCCGCGGCGAGGGCCGCTTCGCGTACGGCATCCGGAAAGAAGCTCTGCCGCATGGTATCCCATTGATCGGCGATCTGGTTGAAATAGACGGTACTGCTCATGCTACGCCTCCGCGTTTGAGGTGAAAACGATTAGCTATCACTGTAATGAGATATGGCGCGCGTGACCATGCACGACCGAAGGTATTTGCGCTAGGATAGTTGCAGATCGAAGGTAAAAGAGGGGGCGGCCTTGCGTTTTGAATTGGACGATACCAGCCGGCGGATTCTCGACGAATTGCAGACGAATGCGCGGGCAACTTATTCGGAGATTGGCCGCCGGGTCGGGTTGACTACGCCAGCGGTGGCCGAACGTGTGCGCCGTCTGGAAGACGATGGCATCATCACTGGGTATCACGCCGCGATCAACCCGCGCCCGCTCGGCTTGCCGATTACCGTGTTCATTCAGGTGATTTCGAAGACGGGGCAGTGCACGCCGATCAGTGAGTTTGCGCTGCGCCAACCGGGGGTAACGGAGTGCTATCACATCACCGGAGATCGCGATGTGCTCATCAAAGCGAGTCTGGATTCAGTGGAAGCCGTCGAAGCGCTTGTCAACCGTTTGAGTATTCACGGCAACGTCTCCACGTCGCTGGTGCTGGCCGAACGGTCGCAGCCGTTAGCGTTTACGCCGCCAGAAAAATAGTCCGAATTTCGTTGATGCATGCATTTGTTTAACGTTTCAGACCCTGATAACATCATAGTCAAACTGAGTTGTGTCCCTGCGTTTTTAATAGACCAACCCAAGCAAAACAACTTTATAGCGGGGCTGGTGGTGAAGCAAGCCGTCAGCCGCAGATCCAATCACTGGCGTGGACATAAAAGTTTGTACCTGCCGCACCTTTATCTTGCATGGATGTCTAAAGAGGTACCTCGATGACTCTCCCTCGGAGTGAATATCCTCGCCCACAGTTTGTGCGCGCGGACTGGTTATGCCTGAACGGTGAATGGCAGTTTGAGGCGGATCAAGGCGACAGCGGTCTCGACCGCGGCCTGCTCACCCGCGACCTGAAAGATCGGATTACTGTGCCATTTTGCCCAGAATCGCTGCTGTCAGGCATCAACAATCTCGACTACTACCACGCTGTGTGGTATCGCCGCACGGTGACCATCCCAGAAGCATGGATTGGCCAGCGCGTGCTGCTGCACTTTCAGGCAGTCGACTATGACACGACCGTGTGGGTGAATGGTCAGGAAGTCGGGCGGCATCGCGGCGGTTTCGCTTCGTTCACCTTTGACCTCGACGGGGTCGCCCAGCCGGGCGAGACGGTCACGCTGGTGGTGCGCGCGCGCGATCCACGCACGGCACCGCAGCCGCGCGGCAAGCAGGCACGCGAATATGGGCCGGAAGGCGCGATCTATGTGCGCACGACCGGGATCTGGCAGACGGTCTGGCTCGAACCCGTGCCGCAGCTCGCGCTGCGCCGCCCGCGCATCACGCCGGATGTGGCGAACAGCACGATTCGCCTCGAACAGCCAATCACGAACAATCGCCCCGGTCTGCGTCTGCGTGCCGTGCTCAAAGATGCGGCGGGCGTGGTCGTGACGGCGGAAACCTCGGCGGAATACGATCTCGCCCCGCGCCTCGACCTGCCCATTCCGGCAGACCGCAAGCGCCTGTGGTCGACCACCGATCCGCACCTGTATGATCTGGAGATCAGCTTGATCGACGCGCAGGGCAACGTCGTCGACCGCGCGCAGAGCTACGCCGGGCTGCGCAGCATCGCCATCGTCGGCAAAGCGGTCAAGCTGAACGGCAAGACCGTCTTCCAGCGGCTGGTGTTGGATCAGGGCTACTATCCCGACGGCCTCATGACCGCGCCCTCGGACGAAGCGCTGCGCCGCGATATCGAATTGAGCATGGCGGCGGGCTTCAACGGGGCGCGCCTGCATCAGAAGGTGTTTGAAGAACGCTTCCTGTACCATGCAGATCGCTTAGGTTATCTCGTGTGGGGTGAATTTGGCGACTGGGGGTGCAGCCACAACGGCCCGCTGGACGGCGAACATCAGATGCCAACGGCGGCGTACATCACCGAGTGGTTGGAAGTGCTGGAACGCGACTACTCGCACCCGGCGATCATCGGTTGGTGTCCGCTTAACGAGACGTGGCAGTCGATCACGGACAACATCACGCAGTTGGATGTGATCACGCAGGGCATGTATCTGGCGACCAAGGCGATGGACACCACGCGCCCCGTGCTGGATACCTCCGGCTACTCGCACCGCGTGCCGAACGCCGACATCTACGACAGCCACGATTACACTCAGGACCCGGACACCTTCGCCAAGCGCCACGCGGGGCTGGCCGAAGATAAACCGTTCCTCAATCACTTCAACGACTGGGGCGTGCCGTCACACATGGTGCGCAACCCGAACTGGTCGCTGCCGTACAAGGGACAGCCGTATTTCGTCAGCGAGTTCGGCGGCATCTGGTGGAACCCCGATGTGAAGCCGGGTGAAGTCTCATGGGGTTACGGCGAACGTCCCAAGACGCTGGACGAATTCTACGACCGTTTCAACCGCTTGTTCGCCGCGCTGCTTGACGACGTGAACATGTTTGGCTACTGCTACACGCAGTTGACGGACGTATTTCAGGAGCAGAACGGCGTTTACCGCTTTGACCGCTCGACCAAGTTCGATATGGAATGCATCCGTTTGGCGCAGCAGCGTCCGGCGGCGATTGAATTGGTCGAATAACGAATCTACATATTGGCCGGGACGCACCTAGGTGCGTCCCAGTTATCAATTACTTCCACACCTGCTCGAACACACGCAGGTAATTGCCACCGAGAAACTTGAGGATGGTCTCGTCGGCATGCCCCCGTTCGACTAAGCGCTGCGTGATCACCGGGACTTTGGAGATGTCTTCCAAGCCGGGTGGCGCGAGTTCCAGACCGTACAAATCCGAACCTAAACCCACATGATCCGGCCCCATGAGTTCGAGCGCCGTCTCGATATCACGGATAACCGCGTCCACGTCGCGCTGGTAGAACCAGATGATCCCCAACACGCCGTCCGTTTTGGTGATCGCTTCTAACACCGCACGATCCCGTTTGGGATCGAGGTACGGGCGCGGGACGCTGCCGAGCGGTCCTGCTGCTCCGCTTTCGTCGGGGAACTGCGTGCTGGTCGAATGCGAGAGGATCACCGGGGCGGTGGTCAGACCGATGACTTCCCAGAAGGCGGGCCAACCGATGTGCACGAGATCGATGACAATGCCGAGTTCGTTCATGCGTTTGACCGCCTGCTTGCCGAGCTCAGTGAGGCCGCCGGGTTGATCGGCGGCGTAGCAGCCATCGGCGAACGGTGTGCGGCGCACATGGGTCAGGCTGGCGACGCGCAGACCCAGCTTGTAGTAGAGGTCAAGCAGGCGTAGGTCGGAGCCGAGCGGTTCGAAGCCTTCAAATGAGAGAATCGTGCCGATTTTACCCTCGCGCTTGATGCGGCGAATATCTGCCGCCGTCGTGACAAGTTCAAAGTTGGGATTCTCGGCAACCGCCTGATGCAGTGCCCACGTCATCTCCAGCCCGCGTTTGAGACTCCAATCGAGCTGCCCGTCTTCAATGTAGATCGCGCAGATCTGCACCGTCACCCCGCCATCGACCAGCTTGGGGATGTCGTACTGACCCATCGGCCCGTAGGTGAGCGCGTGCTGCGGAAAGCCGAAAACCTCGTTCATGCCGTGTGTTGATGTAAACAGCGGCTTCCAACCGAGCGGATCCGGCACGACGACGCGGTCGCCGAGCCGCATTTTACCGTCCGTGACTGGAATCAGAATGTCGCTGTGCCCGTCGATCACCAGCGCCTGCCGCTGGAGTTCCCGGGCGCGGGTGGCTGCGTCTGTCATGTGGACTGCTTTCGCTTGCATCTAGGCCGGATGGGAAAATTCTACAGGGCGCTCACGCGGTCTGCCAATGCGCTTGACTCGCCGGGTTCTAGGGCTATTATCAGGTGCGGATGAGCGGTGCGGTCAAGGAGACGTGATGATGCGTGGGCTGCTGCTGGTGAATGTGCTGGTTCTGCTGGGGCTGACGGCGTACGTCGTCTCCGCCCAGACCGATTACACCGAACCCTACCGCCCGCAGTACCACTTCTCGGCGAGCACGGGCTGGCTCGGCGACCCCAACGGCATGATCCGCTATAACGACCTGTATCATGTGTTTTGGTGGGGGCACGCGACCTCGCCCGACCTTGTCCACTGGACTGAGCAGCGTTACCCGATGGCTGG
This sequence comes from Candidatus Flexifilum breve, assembly GCA_016717205.1. Taxonomy (GTDB): domain Bacteria; phylum Chloroflexota; class Anaerolineae; order Aggregatilineales; family Phototrophicaceae; genus Flexifilum; species Flexifilum breve. The sequence continues at coordinate 165,719 of JADKGC010000001.1, read as the reverse complement.
CGCGGATGGTTCATTTGACTATTTCTCCGGTTCAGTCGTCGTCGATGAGCAGAATACCTCTGGCTTAGCGCAGGGCGAGTCTGCGCCCCTGATCGCCATCTACACGATGCATGACCGCGCCACGGAAGCGGAAGCGCAAGGTTTGTCGGTTAGTCAGGATGGCATCACCTTTGAATATTTTGACGGCAACCCGGTGCTGGATACGCCCGAGACTGTGTTTCGCGATCCGCAGGTGTGGTGGGACGCCGAAAATCAGCGCTGGCTGATGATCATCGCGCTGCCGGAACGCCATAGGGTGCGGTTCTATGCCTCCCCCGACTTGCAGACGTGGGAGCATTTGAGTGATTTTGGCCCGGTCGGCGCGCGCGCGAACTGGTGGGAAGTGCCAGACTTGATTCAAGTGTCCGTCGCTGGCGACGCAAACACGAAGCGTTGGGTGCTGATGTGTGGCATGGGGCCGAACAGCGTGCAGTACTTTGTCGGCGATTGGGATGGCACCCAGTTCACACTCGACCCCGAAGCAAACGGCTATCTCCTGCGGGGTGATGGTCTGCCCGGCACGGTGTTCGCCGATTTCGAAGCGGGTTTGCCCGCTGGTTGGACGGCGGACGGCGACGCGCTCAGCGTGAGTGATGGCACAGATCTCGGACTTTATCGCGTGAGTGGTTGGTTGGGCGGCGGCTTCCTGAGCACTTTCACGCCCGGTACCGCCTTCGGGTATCGTGGCACCGTGACGATCACCTCGCCGGAATTCACCATCGAGCCCAGCGCGATCAACTTTTTGCTGGCGGGCACGGATGACGCTGAGCAGGCGGTCGTCAATTTGCTGGTGAATGGTGAAATTGTGCGCAGCGCGACAGGGGCAGGGGATGTCCTGATGCGCTGGGCGGGTTGGGACGTGTCCGAATTCAGCGGGCAGACTGGGCAGCTTCAGATTGTGGACAACACCGACAGCGCGGATGCGGGGTTCCTGAACGTCGATCACATTCTGTTTTCGGATGTGCTCATGCCGAGCGGGCGCGAACATGCCAACTGGCTCGACTACGGGCCAGATTACTATGCCGTGCGCGCGTACCGGGACTACGATGAGGCCGAAGACCGCGCGGTGCTGATGGGCTGGCTGGGCAACTGGGAATACGCGCGCTGGGTGCCTACGACGTGGGGTAAGGGTGTGTTGGCCTTGCCGCGCGAAATCGAACTGCGCACGACGCCCGGCGGACTGCGCATCGCCCAGCGACCAATTCCCACGTTTGAAACGCTGCGCGGCGACGTGGTCGAAGTGCGCGAGGTTGTGCTCGATGGCGTGCGCCCGCTGACAGAATTCGTGCCGCCGCGCAATACCTACGAACTGGATGTGGAATTCGCCGTGACCGATCCGGCGGCGCGCTTTGGGCTGCGACTTGCGGTTGGTGGGCGGAATGCGATCACCGTGGGCTATGACGCGCGCACGGGCAACCTCTTCCTCGACCGAACGCGCCCGGAGAACGCCAGCGTCGTTCCGGATTTCGCGAAGTACGTCACCGCGCCGCTGCTGCCCGTCGACGGGCGGATCCACTTGCACATCTATGTCGATCAGTCGTCGGTTGAGATTTTCGCTGACGATGGGGCGCTGGCGCTCTCCGCGGTCATGTTCCCGAGCGCAACCAGCACAGGTATTGAGCTGTTTGCGGAGGGCGGGACGGCGCAGCTCACGCACCTGCAAGCGTGGGAGCTGGCGTCAATCTGGGAGATGCCGTAGCTGAACCAACTCGCCGGACGTGGCCACGGATTGGACTCTTGTGGCACACTCCCCTTTGGCGGACAATCACGCACTCCGTCCGCGCTTTTGGACGTGATTCTCGCGGACAACTGCGCCGGACGTTGTCGTGCGCTGTCCCACTAAGGAGCAAGTGTCGTGCCTCACACGTTTACGCGCAGCCGAGCCACCTGGCTGATCTATCTGCTGCTTGGTTTTTACGCCTACTGCCTGAATATCTTCGGGCCGATCACCCCCTTCTTGAAAAATGAGCTCGACCTGACATATACGGTCAGCAGCTTCCACTTTTCCGCCTTCGCGCTGGGGATGATCGCTGCCGGGTTGATCGGCCATGCGGTGATTCAGCGGATTGGGCGCTGGTGGGCGGCGTGGGTCGCCGTGTTCGGCATGAGCTTGAGCGCGGGGCTGCTCATCAGCGGGCAGACGCCGGTGTTGACGATCAGTGCATCGTTCCTGATGGGGTTGATCGGCTCACTGCTGCTCTCGGTCGTGCCCTCGGTCTTGGCGGATGAACATGGGGCACAAACGGCCAAAGCGCTCTCCGAGGCGAACGTGATCGCCTCGTTGATCAGTTCCGCTGCGCCGGTGCTCGTCGGTTGGCTGGCGGCGTCCAGTCTTGGGTGGCGCACGGCCCTCCTGCTGACGCTCGCCGCCGCCCTCATCCTCCGGTTGGCGTTCAATGGGGTGCAGTTGGCCTCGGCAGCGGTCACGGAAGAAGTGACCCAGTCGAAGCAGCGCCTTCCCCGCCGCTTCTGGGTGTACTGGCTGGCGCTGATGTTTGGCGTGTCAGTCGAATTCTGCATGATCTTCTGGAGCGCGGATTACTTCGAAACCATTCTCGGCATGCCCAAGGCGGACGCGGCGCAGGCCGTGAGCCTGTTTCTCGGCGGTATGATCGTCGGTCGCTTCCTCGCCAGCCGCCTCGTCCAGCGGTTCAGCGTGCACCAGATCCTCACGGTGTCGGTGCTCGTCGCCGCCGTGGGATTTCTCCTGTATTGGACGGCGACGGCGCCGCTCCTCGGCATGATCGGGCTGGCGCTCACGGGGCTCGGCACCGCCGCGCTCTACCCGCTGCTGCTCACGTTGACGATTGCAACCGTCCCGGGGAACACCGCCCGCGCCAGCGCGCGCGCCTCGCTCGCTTCCGGTGTGGCGATCTTTGCGCTGCCGCTGCTGCTCGGTCGTCTCGCCGACGCGCTCGGCATTCACCTGGCCTATGGCATCATCCTGCTGCTGCTGATCGCCGTATTCGCGATCTTGCAGGGATCCGGACGGCTGACGCAATCGGCGTAAACGCCAACGGCCTTGTGCGCTATAATCGCGCCGCAAACTTTGTTGAAGGAACGCAGCGATGAAAAAACTGATTAATGCGGTCGAAAATGTCATCCTCGAACAGCTTCAAGGCATGGCACTGGCGCACCCGGAACTGAAGGTCAGCCTAGAGCCGAAATACATCATCCGCGCTGATGCGCCGCTGACCGACAAGGTCGCGGTAATCTCCGGCGGCGGCAGCGGGCACGAGCCCATGCACGGCGGGTTCGTCGGGCCGGGGATGCTGGCCGCGGCCTGTCCCGGTGAAGTCTTCACTTCGCCCACGCCCGATCAGATGTACGAGGCGGCGAAGGCGGTCGCCGGGGCGGCAGGTGTGTTGTTCATCATCAAGAATTACACGGGTGACGTGCTTAACTTTGAGATGGCCGCCGAGCTGGTGCACGGCGACGGCACTCCCGTGCAGACTGTGCTGGTCGACGACGACGTCGCGGTCAAGAACAGCCTCTATACGGCGGGGCGGCGCGGCGTGGGCACGACCGTGATCCTCGAAAAGATCGTCGGCGCGGCGGCGGAAGCTGGTTACGACCTTGACCGGTGCGCCGAACTGGCGCGCAAAGTCAACCGCTACGGGCGCTCGATGGGCATGGCGCTGACTTCGTGCACCGTCCCCGCGGCGGGCAAGCCGACCTTCGAACTCGGCGCGGATGAAGTGGAAATCGGCATCGGCATTCATGGTGAACCGGGGCAGTATCGCGAAACGCTGCGCCCGGTCGATGATCTGACGACCACGCTGGCGACGGAAATCCTCGACGATCTCGCCTACAGCCGCGTGCTGCGCGAATGGGATCGTGTCAATGGCGCGTGGGTGGAGCGCGAAGAGGTCGATGAACCGTTCGCGGCAGGCGATCAGGTGATCGCGTTCGTCAACAGCATGGGCGGCACACCGCTCTCCGAACTGTATTCGGTCTATCGCAAGCTGACGGAGATCTGCACGGCGCGCGGCATCACCATCGCCCGCAATCTGATCGGTCCGTATATCACGTCGCTGGAAATGCAGGGCTTCTCGATCACGCTGGTCAAGGCGGACGCGGAAATCCTCAGCTTGTGGGATGCGCCGGTCAAAACGCCGGGGCTGCGTTGGGGCGTGTGAGCGATGACGACGATCACACCGCAGCATATTCGCGCGTGGTTGGAACGCAGCGCGCAGACCTTCGAGGCGCAGAAGGGTTACCTGAGCGACCTCGACTCCCCGATTGGCGATGCCGATCATGGCACGAACATGGCGCGCGGCTTCGCCAAAGCGGTCGAAAAGCTGGCGACCACCCCCGATGCCGACATCAGCGCGCTTCTCAAAACGGTGAGCATGACGTTGATGTCGACGGTCGGCGGTGCGAGCGGCCCGCTGTATGGCACATTCTTCCTACGGGCGAGTGCTGCTGTCGCGGGCAAAGCTGAACTGACACTCGTGGACCTCGCGGCGCTGCTGACGGCGGGCATGGACGGCATCGTGCAGCGCGGACGGGCTGAACCCGGCGACAAAACGATGATTGACGCGCTGCTGCCCGCCGTCAATGCGCTCAAAGCCAGTGTCGAACAGGGCACTGATCTGATCACAGCGCTGGAAGGCTGCGTCAGCGCGGCGGAGGCGGGGATGCAGGCGACGATCTCGCTGCAAGCCCGCAAAGGTCGCGCCAGCTATCTGGGCGAACGCAGCATCGGGCATCAAGACCCCGGCGCGACTTCGGTCATGTACTTGCTGGCGGCGCTGCGCGACGCGGTGAAGGGCTAACGCGCCATGATCGGACTCGTCCTCGTTTCCCACAGCGCCGCATTGGCGGATGGCGTGCGCGCCTTGATCGAGCAGATGACGCAGGGGCGCGTGCCGATCGCCGTGGCGGGCGGCGTGGACGATCCCGATAACCCCATTGGCACCGACGTGATGAAAGTCGCGGAGGCGATCAGCGCGGTTTACAGCCCGGATGGGGTGGTCGTGCTCATGGACCTAGGCAGCGCACTGCTGAGCGCCGAAACCGCACTCGAATTCCTCGATCCCGACTGGTTGCCGAACGTTCATCTGTCCGACGCGCCGTTTGTTGAAGGGGCGTTGAGTGCGGCGGTGCAGGCGAGCACGGGCAGCCCCATTGATCACGTACTCGCCGCGGCGCGGGGTGGTCTGGCGGCGAAACAGGGGCACTTGAACACAACCGAGGTCGAGTCACCCCCGCCGGCGTCACCCGTGCTGGTGAGTGAGCCAAGCACTTTGACCTTGACTGTACCGAATCGGCTCGGCTTGCATGCCCGCCCGGCGGCGCGCTTGGTCACGCTGGTGGGGCAGCATGCCGCACAGGTCGTTATTCGTAAAGGCGACCGGAGCGCAGACGGACGACAGATCAATGCGGTGGCGCTGCTGGATGCGCGGCAGGGCGATTCCCTGACGATCACGGCGACGGGCGTTGACGCGCAGGCCGTGCTCAACGCCATTCACCAGTTAGCCGCCGACAACTTCGGCGACCGCGATGATCCAACGGATAGCCGTCCGACCGTGCCTCACGCTGTGCCCGCCGAGGTATGGGTGGGTATCAGCGCCGCGCCGGGCATCGCCGTTGGGCAAATCCTGCTCTTGGATGATGTCCACCCGCAGATTCCCGCCGGGACGAGTACCGATCCTGCGAGTGAGCAAACGCGCTTCGCTGACGCGATTCATTCGGCGCTGGTTGAACTGGATGTGCTGAGCCGCCATGCCGACGCCGGGGCGATCTTCGAAGCGCAGGCCTTGATGCTTCGCGATGATGAGGTGCTGAGCGCAGTACAGTCGGCGATTACAGAGCGAGCGTGCAGCGCCGAATGTGCGTGGTGGGGCGCGATCGAAATGCTGGCGGAGCGCTATCGCGCTAGCGGCAGCGAACTATTGCGCGGGCGCGCAGCGGATGTCTTTGACGTGGGGCGGCGCGTGCTGCGTCAGCTTGCGCCGGAAACAACCGCCGCGATCACCGTCCCCGAGGGCAGCATCCTCGCCGCGCCGGATTTGTCGCCGTCTGAGGCGGCACATCTGGATCGGGCGGCGGTGCGCGGCATCGTCACGCAGGCAGGCGGCGCGACGTCACATATGGCGATCATCGCGCGTGGACAGTCGATTCCGGCTGTGGTCGGCCTGGGCCCAGCGTATTCGATGCTCATGACCGGGCAGACCGTGATCATCGATGGTGATCGCGGTTGGCTGTACCCCCGTCCAACCCCCGAACAGATCATTGCGGCGCAGTGGGCGGGTGAACAGCGGCGGAGCGAGCGGGAGCAGCAGCAGGCCGCAGGGCAGGGACTAGCGTTCACACCGGATGGTCGGCGGGTTGAAGTCTCCGCCAACATTGGCAGCGCTGCTGACGCTCAGATCGCGGCGGCGGCAGGCGCGGAGAGCGTCGGCGTGTTCCGCACGGAACTGCTGTTCATGAGCCACGCGCGCCCGCCGACGGAAGACGAACAGTTCCGCGCCTACACAGCGGCGGCGGAGCAATTACACGGCCAAGCGGTGATTATCCGGACGCTCGATGTGGGCGGCGATAAACCCATCGCCTATCTCAATCTGCCGCGCGAAGCCAACCCATTCCTCGGCTATCGCGGCGTGCGCTGCTGGTTGGATCGACCGGAATTGGCGGTGACGCAGCTTCGCGCCATTTGCCGCGCCAGCGCCCAGCACCCCATCAAGGTGATGTTCCCGATGATCGGCACGCTGGAAGAAGTGCAGGCGGCGTGTCAGCTCGTGCGGGATGTACAGGCGCAGCTCTCCGACGAAGACATTGATTATGACCCGAATATGCAGATGGGCATCATGATCGAGGTGCCGTCCGCGGCGCTGCTGGCGCAGGTGCTCGCCGCGCACGTGGACTTTTTGAGCGTTGGCACGAACGATCTGACCCAGTACCTGCTGGCGGCGGATCGCGGGAACGGGTATGTCAACGCGCTGGTTTCGCCGTTCCAGCCCGCGCTGCTGCGCGCGCTGCAGCAGGTGGTTGAGGCGGCGCACGCGCATGGCAAATGGGCGGGCGTGTGCGGGGAAATGGCGGGCGATCCACGCCTGACGCGCCTGCTGATCGGCTTAGGCGTCGACGAATTGAGCATGAACGCCCCAGCGATTCCGGCGATTAAGACGCTCATCCGGCAGACGAATTATGCCGACGCGCAGGCCGTCGCCGCGCACGCGCTGACCCTGTCGACTGCAGCGCAGGTCGAAGCTTACTTAACTCAGAAAGAGTCATGATGACCAAAATCACCTTTATTGGCGCAGGCAGCGTCGTGTTTACGCGCAACCTGTGCAGCGATATTCTGCTCACGCCCGCTTTACAAGATGCGACGATCACGCTGATGGATATCGACGCGGTGCGCCTCGAACGCAGTCGCGCGCTCGTACAAGCGTTGATTGAGCAGCGCGGCCTATCCGCGACCGTCGAAGCGACGTTGGATCGGCGGGAGGCGGTGCGCGGGGCGCAGTTCGTGATCACCACCTTCCAACAGGGCGGCTTGGATGCCTACCAGCTCGACATCGACCTTCCGCTCAAATATGGGGTGGGGCAGTGCGTTGGCGATACGCTGGGCCCCGGTGGGGTGTTCCGCGGGCTGCGGACCATCCCCGTGCTGCTCGATCTTTGCAAAGATATGGACGATCTCGCGCCGGACGCGCTGCTGCTCAATTATGTGAACCCGATGGCGATCAACTGCTGGGCGGTGGCCGAAGGCGCCGGGCGACCGCATGTCGGCTTGTGCCACAGCGTGCAGGGTACGTCAGAAATGTTGGCGCGCTGGATCGGCGTGCCCTACGACGAAATCACCTACCTGTGCGCGGGCATCAATCATCAGGCGTTTTTCCTCGATTTTCGCCTGGGTGCGGAAGATTTGTACCCGCGCTTGTGGGCGGCGCTCGACCGCGGCGATGTGATCAGCGAAGAACCCGTGCGCGGCGAACTCATGCGCTATTTCGGCTACTTCGTGACTGAATCGTCCGGACATGCCAGCGAATATGTGCCGTACTACCGCAAGTCGTCGATTCACATCACCGAACACCTCGTGCCGCGCTTCACCAATCCCGGCGACTCCTGGTTCAACTTCGGGCAGACGGGCGGTTATCTGCGCCACTGTCTTGAACGGGTTGATACAGCGGAACAGGAATTCCGCGATTTGATCGACGGCACGACGCCCGCGCCCACCGAGCGCACGCACGAATACGGCGCGGCGATCCTCGAAGCGGTCGTGACGCGCCAGCCTGCCCGCATCAACGGCAATCTCCCGAACACCGGACTCATCACCAATTTGCCCGCAGGCTGCTGCGTGGAAGTGCCGTGTCTGGTCGATGGGAACGGGGTGCAGGGCGTCTATGTGGGCAAACTGCCGACCCAATTGGCGGCGCTCAACCGGACGAACATCAATGTGCAGGAACTGACGGTCGAGGCGGCACTGCGCGGCGACCGCGACGCGGTGCATCATGCCGTGCTGCTCGATCCGCTGACGGCGGCCGTCTGCACGCCGCCACAGGTGCACCAGATGGTCAACGAACTGCTGGCGGCCCAGGCGGAATGGCTGCCGCAGTTCAAACAGTAGATCACAGCAGCGCGCGGACGAAATCAGCGGTGGCCTGCCAGTGGCGCACATCCCATGTGCGGATCGCCAGCCCGGAAGGTGAGGGCAGCACAAACACGGTCGTCGACCCGAACAAATCGGGTTGGCGACCGAATGCGATCCGCTTGGAGCGCAGGAATATGCTTCCGGCGTTTTTGCTGGTGAAGGCGAGCACCCGCGGCTGAAACAGCGCGAGTTTGGCAGCGAGGGGTGGAACGTCGAAGTCGTCAGCTCGGAGTTGATCGTCCGTGCCGGAGACGAACTTCGCCAGATCCGTCAAGCCGATGCCGTACGCCAGCACGCTCGGAAATTCGGCGGGGCGCAGTTGATGCGGCGTCAAGCCGATGTGGTGCAGCGTGCGCCAGAATTTGTTGCCCGGGTGCGCGTAGTAAGCCCCCTGTCGCGCTGATTCGTTGCCCGCAGCCGTCCCGCAAAACACGATCTGCAAGTTCGGCGCGAGCACATCGGGCAGAACTTCGGCCATCTTGAACAGTTCCTTTCGTCAGCCACCAACCCATTTGGATGATAATCAAGACATACACGCAGAACACTTTAGAAAGGACCTTTCCATGCAGGCATCAGAGCGGGGCTTGAAGTGGTTTCAGGACGTGCGTTTCGGCATGTTCATCCACTGGGGATTGTACGCGATTCTCGGCATCGAAGAATGGGTGATGCACACGCGGCGCATCCCGGTACCAGAATATGAAATGCTCGTCGGACAGTTCAACCCGACGAAATTCAACGCCGACGAGTGGGTGAGCATCGCCGCGGACGCCGGACAGAAATACATGGTGATCACCAGCCGTCATCACGACGGTTTCAGCATGTATGATACGGCGCTGAGCGAATACAAAGTCACCAATACCCCCTTCGGGCGTGACCCGATCCGTGAATTGGCGGATGCCGTCGCTCGGCGCGGTGACATCAAGCTCGGCTTTTACAGTTCGCTGCTCGACTGGCATCATCCGGCCTACCGCTTCCGGCAGGAGAGCGGTTTGGCGTGGTCAGACTACCTCGAATTTTTGCATGGTCAGGTGCGTGAACTATGCACGAATTATGGCGAGATCGCCTGCATGTGGTTTGATGGCGACTGGCCGCATCACAAACTGGACGAGAGCAACATGCACTTTTTGCCGGGCGGCTCGTTCGAGTATGAGCGGTTGTACGGCATGATCCATACGCTGCAGCCGGACGCGGTCGTCATCAACAACCGCCACGAAGCGCCGCTCCCTGGCGAAGACATTCAGGGCTTTGAGCAAGACCTGCCGGGGATGAACACGGCGGGGTTCAATACCACACAAGCCTATGATCTGCCCGTTGAAGTCTGCATGACCATTAACGATCACTGGGGCTACAGCAGTGCCGACCGCAATACCAAGCTGCCGCGCCGCCTGGTCGAACTGTTAGCACGAAGCGCGAGTGTGGGTGCGAACTATCTGCTCAACGTGGGGCCGACGGCGGAAGGGCAGATCGTGCCCCTGCATGCGGCGCGCCTGCGGTCCGTTGGGGCGTGGCTGCGCGTCAACGGCGAGTCGATCTACGGGACACGCGCGGGCGTCATTGCGCCGACGGCGGCCAGTGTGAGCACGCATGCGGGCAGCATGCACTATGTGCATGTGCTCAATCCGATCAGCGATGAGTTGGTTTTGACGGGTGTGCCGGAGACGGTCAGCTCAGCGCGGCTGCTGCGCGACGATACCCCGCTGGAACTGTACCGGCGTGGCGCGGAAACGGTCGTTGCACTGCCCTTCGAATTGTGTGATCCGCTGGATACGGTGGTTGTGCTGGCGTAAGGAATGACCTCACCCCCAACCCCTCTCCGAAAAGAGGCTGAGGAGAGGACAGGTTTGGAAAAGGGGTTGAAAAGGAAGCCGTTCATCGTTCACACTGGAAATCGACCAAGAAGACCAGAGAAGAACGATGAACTACGAACTACTGTACCAATTTGAGCAGCTGTTGTCAGCCCACTTGCCGTGCCTCAATAGCTGGCAGCAAGCCAATGTCGCCTTGTTTAGCTACGGGGTGCTGCAAGCCAGCTGCCAGCAAGGGGCGATTGCCCGGAAGGTGAGTTGCGGAGAACAAGTGGAAAGCACGGCGGCGCCGGTTTCGGCGCTGGTTGGCCAACGATGGACTGGATTGGGCGGATTTTTCAAGGCCTGGAGTGGTTGGGTCATCAGCAGGGGCGAAAACACATCACGCTGCTGGTGGATGAAACCAAACTCCACGACCGCATCGGGGTGATGCTGGTGGGACTGGCGTGGCAAGGCCGGTGTTTGCCCTTAGCGTGGCGCACTTACCGTGCCAACAGCGCAGCTGAGTATCCGGCAGAAGGGCAAGTCGGGATGATCCGCAGGTTGCTGGAACAGGTGCAAGCGGGAATCGGCGATGATAGGTCGGTCTTGGTGTTAGCCGACCGAGGGATTGGCTGTTCGCCGGCCTTGTGTCGGGTGGGCGAGGCGCTGCACTGGCGCTATTTGTTCCGCGTCACCTGTCAAACCAAAATCGTCACCGCCGACGGGGACTATACCATCGCTCAACAAGTCCAACCGGGCGAGGTGTGGATGCAATCGGGACAGGTCTTCAAGCAGCGCGGACGCATTCCGGCCTCGCCCGCGCTGTTATGGGGCATCGGTTACGACCAACCGTGGGCGTTGATGACCAATGATGAACGGCTTACCGGACACGAGGATGCCCGGCGCAATTGGCAGGAACAGAGTTCCGGGACCTGAAAAGCGGCGGTTGGCATTGGGGCGACAGTCGCCTGCGTTCTCCGCACCACGTCGCCAACCTCCTCATTCTCTTGGCCATTGCTTACACTTGGATGGTGGCGCTCGGCAGTCAAGCGGTGGCGGCGGGCTGTGCTCAACCCCTCGTGCGCCGTCCCAACGGGACTTTCCGGCGCCTGTGGAGTCTCTTTCGGGAAGGCCTACGTTACTTCGCGCAAGTCGTTCAACGGCACACCGTGTGTCTAGGCTTTACGTTTATCCCAGACACACGGCTCACTTGACAACATGTCCTCTCCTCAGCCGAAAAGAGGAGAGGGGAGCCAGATATAACGCTTGTGTAGGGACGAGGCATGGCTGTGTTGAAAAAGGTCTGATTCCGACCCCGCCCCCGTCCCCCCGCCTCCGAATTCAGGGAGGGGAGCAAACAGCGCTCGCAACGTCGCCCCCCTCCCCGCTTGCGTGGGAGAGCGGTTGGGGGTGAGGGGGTGTTAAACACCCTCATGCCTCGTCCTTAGCTCCTACGAGAGATTGTGGTCAGAAATCAGTACGTTGCGCGACCGCCCGTGAGATCAAACGTGAACGCGGTGGTGAAGCTGGCCTGCGGTGAGACGATGAACTGCACCATATCGACCAGTTCATCCAGCGATCCGGTGCGTTTCATCGGGATTTTGTCGGTCATGTAGCGCACTTGCTCGACGGGCATGGCATCGACCAGCGGCGTGCGGATCACAGCAGGGGCAATCGCGTTGACCGTCACGCCCGTCTCCGCCAACTCTTTCCCCTGCACCTTCGCCATGCCGATTACTGCCGCTTTCGACGCGGAGTAGGCGAGCATGCCCGCGTTGCCTTCCTTGCCCGCAATTGACGCGATGTGCAGCACGCGCCCATAGCCGCGTTCGACCATGCCGGGGAGCAGCGCGCGCGACGTGTGATACGAGCCGAAGAAATTGACGCGAAAGACAAGCTCGACATTGGCGGGATCGACCTCGTAGCTGCGCAGGTTGGTTTTGCCCGTGATGCCCGCCGAGTTAATCAACACGTCGGCAGGGATGGGTGAGAGCGCGCGTTCGACCATCGGCAGATCGGTCACGTCGCACACCACGGGTTCAATGGCGCCGTTGAGCGCCGTTTGCAGCTCGGTTAGCCGCGCAGCATCGAGGTCGACAGCGTAGACCCGCGCCTTGAGGTCGACAAAGCGCCGGACGATGGCCTGACCCAGGCCGGAGGCTGCCCCGGTGATGACTACGGTTTGTTCAGCAAAGTCGCGCATCGTTTATTCTCCTGTGGCCGCTGGCCCGCGCTGGCGGAAATGCCAATCATCCTGGTACAAGTTGAAAAAGACTTCCTGCCGCGGGTGTTCCGCGAGGAACTTTTCGTCCACGGTGACGCCTAGACCCGGCCCGGTCGGCAGCGAGAAGCAGCCATCTGCCGCGTCGACTTCGGGCAGACCCGTCACCGCCTGCTTGATCCACGCGTCGGCGAAGTCGTTGAAGTGCTCCTGCACTTTGAAGTTGGGGGTGCTGGCGGCGACATGCAGATTAGCGGCGGTCGCAACGGGTCCGCACACGTTGTGCGGCGCGATCAGCATGAAGTAGGCGTCCGCCCAACCCGCCAGCTTCTTGAGCGCCAGCAGCCCGCCAAAGTGCGAGAGATCGGCTTGCAGAATGTCCGCGGCCTGCAGTTCGATCAATTCGCGGAATTCGTAGAGCGTGTGCAGACGTTCGCCCGTGGCGACTGGGACGCCCGTCGCGCTGATGGCCTGCGCGACCTTGTGCAGCGCCTTGAGGTTATCCGGCGGCACGGGTTCTTCGACCCAACCGGGGCGATAGGGCAGGAGCGCCTGTGTGATTTCGATGGCGGTCACGGGGTTGAAGCGCCCATGCATCTCAATGAAGATCTCGGTATCTTCGCCAACCGCGTCGCGGATGGCTTCGACCAGCGCGACCGAGCGCCGCTTTTCCTGCCGCCCGATTTCGTAGAAGCCCGCGCCGAACGGATCGACTTTGAGCGCGCGATAACCGCGCTCGACCACCTTCTGCGCCGCCGCGTGGAATTGTTCCGGCTGGCGTTCGACTGTGTACCAACCATTCGCGTAGGCCGGGATGCGGTCGCGCACTGCGCCGCCGAGCAGTTGGTAAACGGGGACGTTGAGCGCCTTGCCGACGATGTCCCAGCAGGCCATTTCGACAATCGAAATGCCGGACATGGCGATTTGCCCGACGCGTGCGAAGTCGTTGAGCATCATGCGCCGCACCAAGTCTTCGATCTTGAAGGGATCCGCGCCGATGATGTGGTTCTTAGCGGCTTCCTGCAAATAGCCGAGCAGCGCGTCGGTGTGGTTGAGCATGCGCACTTCGCCCACACCGCTCACGCCCTCGTCGGTATCCACAAATAAGTAGGTCAGGTTGCGCCACGGCGTGCTGACCACGTAGGGACGCAAAGCAGTAATTCTCATCGCAACGACTTTCCAGTTTGGAGTAAGTACCTGTGCTGATTGTACCGTGTGCCACGCGATCCGGGTGGACATTGAAGGACAGTACCAATGTGGCTATGCTCAAACTTGTGTGATCAGAATTGTTTGACCCCACCCCCGGCCCCTCCCCGAATTCGGGGAGGGGAGCCAGCAAAAGCGTCTTTTCTCCCCTCTCCCCGCTTGCGTGGGAGAGGGGTTGGGGGTGAGGGGTAATCCGTATCGTTTTCTTAAACTGCATAATTGCGTCCCTACGAAGACGTACTCGGCTTGACAGGCTCTGTTGGCTCCCCTCCCTGAATTCGGGGAGAGGTCGGAATCTGACCTTTTTCAACACCCTCAGGTCTGTCCTACAGTTGCCTAATTGTGTGTGGTCTGAACCCAAAAATTGGTTCATTGAGGAGTAGGACTGTGCAATACTTTAAGCCCGAAGCCCCGTATTTTGTCGGCGACTGCATGCCGTTCTTTCACGACGGCACATTTCACCTCTATTGGCTGGTGGACGAGAATCATCATCAGGCGAAAGGCGGCTTGGGCGGGCATCAGTGGGCGCACGCCAGCACCCATGATCTGATCGATTGGGTGCATCATCCGCTGGCAATTGCTTGCACCGAGGAATGGGAAGGCTCGATCTGCACCGGATCGACGTTTTATCACGATGGCACGTACTACGGCTACTACGCGACGCGTATGCCCGATCGCACCGAAAAACTGAGCTTGGCCGTCAGCACCGACGGCATCACGTTTGCGAAGACGCTGCCAAATCCGTTTGCGGTGCCGGGCGCGGGGTATCGCCCGCAGCATTACCGCGACCCGTTTGTGTTCGTCGACGAGACCACGGGCGAATTCAACATGCTCGTCACCGCCGCCATTCAGGACTATCCGCTCTATGGGCTGGGCGGCTGCCTGCTGCGCCTCACCTCACGCGACCTCAAAAAGTGGGACGTGGCCGAACCGTTTCTGATCCCCGGCAGTCAGCCCGGTCATGGGTCGATTCCCGAATGCCCGGACTACTTCAAATGGCACGACTGGTATTATCTCGTCTTCGGGCTGGATGGCGTGGCGCACTACCGGATGTCGCGCCAGCCGCACGGTCCGTGGCTGCGCCCGCCCGTCGACACCTTCGACGGTTCGACACTGGCGGCGGTGATGAAGACGGCGGCCTTCACGGGCGATCGACGCTTGGGCGTGGCATTCCTCAACGCGCGTAAAGATAACAAGGACGATGGTCAGCGTATTTACGCCGGGAATGCCGTGTTTCGTGAGATTTTCCAGCACGCGGATGGCACGCTCGGCACGAAGTTCCCAGCGGAGATGAGCCCCGCGCATGGCGATCCGCTCGCTCTGTCGTTCGCGCCGCTGACGAGTGGCGCAACGGGTGACGGAAGTTGTGTGCAGATCGACGCGCTGGAAGGGCTGGAAGCGGGCATGATCACGGGCGTGCCGCGTAACGCCCACATCACGGTGACAGTCACGCCGCAAGCGCCGACCGCCGCAATCGGGCTGTGGCTGCGCGGGTCGGGCGCGTTAGCAAGCGGCTATCAACTGCGCTGCCTGCCGTATGAGCGTCGCGTGACGCTGAATCAGCAGGTGTTGACGTGCGTCGATGGGCTGGATCAACCGTTCCAACTCGACATTATCCTCAAGGACGACATTATCGATGTGTGTGTCGATAACCGCCGCTGCGTGATTGATCGCTGCCCGGAATTGTCAGGAAATTGTCTGTTTTTATGCGTAGAAAACGGCGCGG
Organism: Candidatus Flexifilum breve; assembly: GCA_016717205.1. Lineage (GTDB taxonomy): Bacteria > Chloroflexota > Anaerolineae > Aggregatilineales > Phototrophicaceae > Flexifilum > Flexifilum breve. The sequence goes on along the minus strand of JADKGC010000001.1, from coordinate 150,141 downwards.
TGAATTTCGCCGATCTGCGCATTTTCCCGCTGGCCTAACCTCAAAAAGCCCCAAAACGTGGACTAGGCGGATGGTACTATGCTTACTTATGAAGTTTGTAAACTGTAACCGACCCTCCGCCTAAAGTCGGTTGCGCCGATATTCGGCTGTCCTATACTGAGAACATATAGGTTACGAAGCATTACATTTTTGCAACGGCTGTTTTGTCGAATCTTGTGCAAACGCTCTTCGAAGATTTGCGACCTGTTCGCGTCTGCACTCCACAACCGAATACATCATCTAGGGGGTTACTATGGCGTCTCTAGTTGTTCCTGGTGTCCGGGTCGAAGCGCGGTTTGATGTGCTGCCGCCACTACCCGCGCCATCTGGGATCGTCGGCGTCGCGGGGATTGTTGATCGCATCCCAGCGGCTGGCGGCCTGATCGGTGTGACGAAGGTGTCGGAAGTGCGCGAACTACTCGGTCCGGGGACGGAAGTCAGCATGCCGGAAGTGGTGCACGCACTTGCCAACGGAGCCAGTGAAGTCGTCATTTCGCCTGTTGCCGGTGGCTCACCGGCCTCGCTGACCCTGCGCAACGGCGACAGCGCCCCCTGCCTCATTCTGCGGGCCCGTGCCAACGGCGCGTGGGGCAACCAGCTCGCCGTGGAAGTGCGCGGCGTCGCCAATGCGGCGGGTGACATCGTCCGCGCGACCATCCGCGTGCTGCGCGGCCGCACCGTGCTGGAAACCTTCACTGACCTGCAGGTCGATCCCACCCAACCCGATTACATCTTCGATACCATCAACACGCAGTCGCGCTACCTCGTCGCGCTCGATCCCGATTTCAGCGACGACGAACCCGCCGACAACACGTACGCCTTTGATGCGGATGACACGTTCCTGGATATCCCGGTCGAAGGCGCACCCGCGCGCACGCTGTTCCAACTGCTGCCCGCCAGCGGCGCGAGCACCACCGGGCTGAGCGTGGTCGTCGCGGCGGCCTCCGGTAAAATCAACGTCAATGTGTTTCAGGGTGGGCTGCAAGAGCAGTTCGCCGACCTGGTAATGAACCCGGATGACGACAAGTTTTTGCCCTATGTGCTGCTGACACAAAGCCAGTTGGTGCGCGTGCGCCTGCTCAATTCGCTGGTCGCCGCGGCACGTTTGCCGGCGCCGACGGCCGCGCCCGCCGCGCTGACCGGAGGCACATCGCCGACCGTGCAGCAGTACGTCGACGCAATTGATCTGCTCTCGGATGACACACGCATTGACCTCGTCATGGCGTCGATTGAATCGGGCCGTGCAGATGCCGATGTGCGTCAGATTCACCAGTCGCTTGCGGCGCATGCCGTCCGCATGGCCGAAAACGGCGCGCCGCGCATCGCTTTCGGGTCGGTAACCGCCAACGAACAGAAGAACCTCGGCGCGATTAAGGATCACGCCGCGCTGGTGCGCAACCGCCGCTTCGTGCTGGTCTCGCCAGCGGGCGCGGAAGGCGCAGTGATCGGGCTGGTCGGGCGGCTGAACCCGCAGGACTCGCCGACGTTTAAGCCCGTGCCGCTGTTCGGCATTTCCCCGGCCACCTACCGCGAGAGCGAACTTAACCGCTTGCTCGGCCCGACGACCAATTTGCTGGTCGTGCAGGATCGCGCGGGGCGCGGGGTGGTCGTGCTGCGTGGGCTGGATTCGACGGGCGATCAGATCTCCGTGACGCGCGTCGCCGATCAAGCGATCCGCGAGACGAAGGCCATCTCCGAGAACTTCATCGGCCAGCTCAACACGGACGATGCCCGCGTGGCGCTCAAGCAGCAGATCGTCGCCACCTTCACGCGGATGGAACGTGCCGGGGCGCTTGTGCCTTCGACCGATGGCACTGATCCTGCCTTCGTGGTCGATGTGTACTCGACGCAGTTGGATTTCGCGCAGGGCATTGTGCGCGTGGATATCGCTATTCGTCCGGTGCGTGCCATCGACTACATCTACGCGACCATTCGGGTCAAGAACTAAGCGGGTGACTGCCCGTGCCAGCCTGTCAACTTAGCTCATGTCTGGAGGATGTGTATGGCTACCCTCTTTGCCGCCAGTGAGAGCAGCATCATGGTGGATGGCGAAGCGATTGAAGGCGTGCGCGCCATCGAATATCGCTACCAACAGCAGCGCAGCAACGTGTATGCGCTGGGCAGTACCGAACGTGTCGGCATGGTCTCCGGCGGGCAGACTGTCGAAGGGCGGCTGCGCGTGGCGTCGACCAGCGGCAAGCTCAATGGCTTGAGCGGGCCGTTTCAGGTGATCGCGACGCTGCGGCACACTGCCGCGGATAACAAGACCAAGACGATGACCGTCACTTTTGACGAGTGCTACCTGACCGACAAGAGTTTCGGCATCGAAACCAACGGACACGGGGAAGCTGTGTACAGCTTTTCCGCCGTACGCCTGCGTGAAGAGATTAGCGAGGCCTGATGTCTACGTCGGTCGCCTTTGAACCGGGCTCTGTCCTCATCGCCGGGTCGCGCTATGCGATCCGCGATGTGGGCACGCGCGGGGAAATCCAGCTGGGCGGTGAGGATGGTCTCGTCCTGCGTCCGCTGACGTACGGCGAACGTTCCCGCATCATCGGACGGCTGGCAGGCGCGCCGAATACGGTGGACGCGGTGGGCGCGGCGGTGCTGCGCGCGGCGACGGTGCAGTCTGGCGCGGGTGATCGGTCGCTGGCCGAGATCCTCGCGCTCGTGCTGGCGGGGGCGAACGCCGAAGCGCCGCCCTACGCCACGACGCTGCTGACGGTCGCGAGCGCGGCGGGCTGGAGTTTGCGCGACATTGACGAGGCGGACGCGGAGATAATTGATCAACTCGCCATGCAGCTTGGCGCGGCGGTTGACGATCCTGATGACGGTTGGAGCCGAATCGTGCTGGTGGATGATGCGCAGGCCACGTCGCTAGATGAGGTGCGCCGCGAATTGGCGGAACGCCTCATCACGCGCGCCGGGGTCGTGGCGAACGTCACCGCACCGGAGCCGGATGCTCAAGCAACGGCTGCGGCTGTGCTTCCACCAACGAACACCGCCCCAGCGCCTGCGACCTACGCCGCTGAAGCGACCGAACAAACGGTGCGCCCAGCGGATCGGGCGACGGGTCCTGAGGCCGACATGCCGCCGAACGGACCGGTTGCTGCCGGGCACGGCGGGACCATGCCAGTAACACCTGACCGTGTGTTGGGCGTGACGGGTACAACTGCCACTTCTTCGACTCAACGGGAGCGACAGGCTGCGCCTGCGAATGTGCGCCCGAGGTTCCGCTTGCTCGGATCAACCGATCGTGCAGCGGCTTCGATGACGCGGACCGGGCCCGACGCTGCGACGACACCGACCTTGGCGGATACTGCGCCGCGTTCGGTGAACCGGGTGAGCTATCAGCCGGAGGCACGGGCCGCCCAACGCAGCCTGAACCCGCAGCCACTGCCGCCGAAACAGCCGTTGAACACTGCGCCTATGCTGGAACTGGTGCGCGCGCCACAGTCGGCCACACCGATTACGCTGCCCGCACCGCACCCTGCACCCGTCGAGGCGACGCGCCTGACCGGATGGAACGCTGCACCCGTGAGCGAACCACTGCTCGGCGGGCTGCCCACCCTTGCGCAGATCGAAACGCTGGTCGGCGATGAAGTGGCCGATGCGTTGGCGGCGCTGCTCGATCACGAAGCTGATTTGAGGGGAATTGACCGATGAGCGTGCCGCTGCTGGGCGACCTCTCGCTCGAATACGTGCAAACCATTGAGCATTTCCATGACAGCGGTTTTGTCGCCACCCGTATTGCCGGGTTGGCGGGGGAACTCCAGCAGAACGCGGGGCGGCTGTCACATCGCATTCGCATTCAAGGCTTGCTGTTCGGCGATGGCGCGGCGGACGCGCTTAAGTCGCTCCAACAGGCGGCGACGGACGGCGCGGAACTAACGTTTTCGGCGGATATCACCTCCGCGCTCGACTTGCAGAAGGTGGTCATCACCTCGCTGCGGGCGGTCGAAAGCGCGGGCCAGCAAAACCGCTTCAGCTACGAGCTGCATCTGGCGGAAAGTCCGCCGCTGCCGCCGCCTGCCGAAATCAGCGGGTTTGGCGGGTTAGATGATTTCGGTCTCGGCGATCTCGGCTTTGACACCGATATCCTCGGCGATCTGCAAGACCTGGCGGGCGATATTGCCGGGGCGGTTGACGCCGCGCTCGATGTGATCGATGCGCTGTCGGCGCTGACGAATCTGGATGGCTTAGAGCTCGGCAACTTCATGGAGCCGATTACGAATACGACCAACGAGATCAGCGACATTGCCGCGGACTTCAAAGACGCGGCGCGCACGCTCGGCGACCTGTTCGGATAAATAAGGATCAATGGTGGCGATTAAACCGCTGGCGTCGGTGACGCTGGGCAACCTGCAGTATACCGAGCAAGCTGTCGCGATCACGGCGACGCTGGCGCTGCTGCCCGCCGTCAATGCGGTGACGGTCACGCTGCCCGCCGGGGTGCGCTTCGAAGCCGCGCCGGACGATGATGGTGTGCTGGAACTCGACAGCGGCGACGCGGACGGCGCAGGCGCGGACACGATCGTCACGGGGAAGGTGCGCGCGATCCGGCGCACACCGCGCGCGGTCGAAGCCACCATCGGCGATGCGGGCGCGGAACTCGCGCGCTATCGCCCAGCCGGAACCTATGAAAAGAGCAGCGCCGCCGATGTCATCCGCGCGCTGGCGGGGGAAGCTGACGCTTCGGTGGCTTCGATTGACATCGATCTGCCTCTCGCGGCGTATGTCGCGCATCAGGCGCGCACGGCGGCGGAACACGTCGCGACACTGGCAGCGTGGGGCGGCGGCTTCGCCGGGGTCAACGGCGACGGCGAACTGTTCGTCATGCAGCTGCCGGAAGGGCAACCGGAACTCGCGCTGCGTTGGGGGCGCGAACTGATCGATTACGAGGTGCGGGAACTACCCTCAACTTCTGCTAAGCGCCTGCGTGTCGGGTTTGGCACCGCGGGATCGGAGTCTGCGCCCGAGGCTTTGCGCCCGAGCGTCGATCCACTCCCGGCGGACTCGCCCACACCGGGCATGGACGCAATCTGGATGGCCGCGCCCGCGCTGCGCGTACCCAAAGCGGCGGCGACCGCTTCAGCGGCGGCGGATGCGTTCGCGGCGGCTGAGGGGAAACGGGTGCGCGCGCGCTGCTATCTCCAGCCGCAACTTCGCCCCGGCATGGTGATCGAAGTACAGGATACGCCCGATGGGTTATCCGGTGGCCCGTGGATCATCACGCGCGTGACCCATCGTCTGCGCCCCGCTTACGGCGGTTTGACCACCTTCGAGGCGGTCACGGGCGAAGGCGGCGGTTTAGGGGATCTACTGGCGGCGGCGCTCGGCGCATTGGGGAGCTTATTCTGATGAGGATCGCACCATGACTAGCGCTCTCTACGATAGTATCGCGCGGATTGCGCGGCACGAAGCGCGCGCGCACGCGACCGCCGGGGTGGGCGTCGTCACCGACATTTACCCCGCCGACGGCGCGACACCGGATTACGCGGCGACGGTCGAAATGCGCGATTCAGGACTCGTCCTGCCGCGTGTACCCGTCGCGACGGGGGTGCTCGGCGCGGTCGCTATTCCCGCGGTCGGCGAACTGGTGGTGATCGTGTTCATGGATGGCGACTACAACGCGCCCGTGATCGTCGGGCGGTTGTACCACCCGGATCAAGACCCACCCAAGCACGCCGACGGCCAGATTGTGCTGGCGCTGCCCTCCGGGGCGAGCGACCCCAAACTGCGGCTCGACGTGGAAGGCGACAAGCCGTCGATCAAGCTGGAACTGCCGGACAGCGAACTGACGATCACGATTGCCGAGAAGAAGGTCGAGATCAAGGTCGGCGAGATGGCCGTGAGCGTGCTCGGCAGCGGCGGAGGCCGCGCGGAGATTGCGGCGGGCGGCTCGAAGATCACGCTCAAGAAGGATGGCGACATCACCATTTCGGCGACATCCGGCAAGCTCAAACTGGAAGCGAATGAAATCGAACTCTCGGGTTCGGCCAAAGTCAAGATTTCGGGCGCACAAGTTGAGGTGAACTGACATGGGCAAGCCAGCAGCAACTGCGAATCATTCGGTAGTCGGCGTGGATACCCATATCGTCATGGTGCCGACGCCCGGTGGCCCGGTGCCGACACCGCTCCCGCACCCCTTCAGCGGCAAGCTGGATGGCGGCTTGATCAACACGGTCAAGATCGGTGGGCAAGCCGCTGCCGTCGTCGGTTCGACGGCGACGAATCAGCCGTCACATACCCCAACACCGCCGGGGACGAGCTTTCAGAAGCCGCCCGCGAATCAGGGAACGGTGTTCATGGGCAGTCCGACGGTCAAGATCGGCGGGAAGCAGGCAGCGCGAGCGGGCGACCCGGTGAAGACGTGCAATGACCCGGCAGATTTGCCGGTCGGGCAGGTCGTCGCCGCGGGCACAGTCATGATCGGCTAATCGCGATGGCAAACGGTAACGACAGCCTCCTCGGCATCGACCTGCTGGTCATCCCGAATATGGTCGCGCATGACGCTTCGGCGCTCGATCTGGTCGGACGCACGCGCGTACTGCGTCAGCGCCTACCGGGGACGGACTTGCTCGAAGCGACGGACCTGCAAACGATCAGTTCGCGCGAAAATCTGGCGCAGGCGCTCATGCTGCGTTTGCTCACGGCGCGGGGAGCGCTGACGGCGCTCGGTCATGCCAGCTATGGATCACGCCTGCACGAGTTGATTGGGCGCAACAAGACGGATGCGCTGCGCAACCTGTGCCGGGCGTTCATTCTCGAAGTCGTGGCGCAGGAGCCGCGCGTCGAAGATCAGGCGGTGGAAGTTACGTTTCACCCGGATGAAGAGACGGCATCGTCGTTCGTGTTCACGCTGGCGGTCAAGCCGCGCGCGGGCGACGCGCCCATCGGACTAACGTTGGAGGTGGGGCTGTGAGTTACGTAGCGCGAAATTACGACGAGATCGTGCGCGATATGCTGACGACGCTCACCGGCGGGACGGTGCGCGAAACCGTCACCGCGCCATCCGGCGATGTGCCGATCATCCTCGAAAAGCTGCAGAATCGCCCGGTGCGGCGCATTTCGCACCTCGAAGGTACGGTGGTCGTTGGGGTGGGCGCGGCGGCACGCGATGTGCCGTATCGCTTTTCCGCGGCGGACTTCGAACTGATTTCGACCACGGGCGATGACGCGAATAAAGACAGCATTCGGTTTCGTGAGGGTGGCCGCCGTCCCAAACCGGGGTCAGCGCTCACAGTCAACTACTACCCGGTGCAGACTCTGCCCACGCCGCTGACCGATCTGAATGTCGGCTCGGTGATCCGCACGCTGGTCGAAACGGTGGCCCGCGAAATGGCGATGGCGTATTTGCAGCTTGAACATGTTTACGACTCGGCGTTTCTCGATACCGCCGAAGGCTCATCGCTGGATAAAGTGGTCGCGCTGGTCGGTGTGCGCCGCCTCCCGGCGGGCTATCCGGTCGCGCGGTTACGCTTCACCCGCCGCGCCGACGCCGGAGCGGGGTCGCAGGTGACGATTCCGGCGAACACCGCCGTCGTCGATGCGACCGGGGCGCGCTACCTGACGCTCGATGCGCTCACGCTGGAGCCGGGCGAGACCACGCGCGAAGTCAACGCGCGCGGCGAATCGCCGGGTACGAAGCTGGTCGAAGCGGGCGCGCTCAACCGCATGGAAGTGCTGATCGGCGGGGTGAGCGAAGTCACCAACCCGCAGCCCGCCTACGCACTCAGTACGCCAGAAACCGACGCCGAACTGCGCCGCCGCACCTCTGGCAGTTTGCATGGGGTGGTGCGTGGCACGCAGGACGCGCTCAAATTCGGGCTGCTCTCCATTGAAGGCATCAAGAATGTGAACGTCGTGGAAGCGCCGAACGGCGTGCCCGGCGAAATTCGCATCGAAGTGGCGCACGCCAGCGATGATCCCAACATCGAGGCGATCATCGACCGGACGATTGAAGAAATCCGTCCCGCGGGCATTCGCGTGCTGTGGAATAAAGCGCAGAGCCAGCGCGTCGCCGTGAAGGTGGCACTGACGCTGGCCGGATCCGGCGCAGGGGTGACAGGCGGCGTGTTGAGTTCGCTCAACAGCGGCATCGAAGCCAGCCTGCGCGACTACCTGACGAGTCTTGCGCCCGGCGGCAAAGCGCGGCGCGCGCAAATGCTCAAGCTGGTGCTGGCGGATGAGCGCGTAAGCGACGCGACCGTGACGCTGACGCCGGAAGGCGGGAGCGATGTCGATGAACTCCAACTGCCCGCCGACACCATCCTTGAAGTGACGCTGGTGAACTTCACGCCGCCGACCTACGAAGTCGAGTCGGTGACGGCAGCGACCGTCTCGACAGTGAGCGCCTACCTGCCCATTCATTTGGCGGCGGGCGTGTCGCTGGCACAGGCGACCAGCGCGATCACCCCGGCGCTTGACAGCTACCTCGCCGCACGCGCGCCGAGCGCGCCGCTGGATGTGGACAGCCTCGCCGCGGCCATCCGCGACGACAGCCGTTTCGCGCTGGTGCGCAACGAAGTGGTCGTCACCGTCGAAGGCGGCGGACGCTTCCTGCAGCTCACCGATGGCGTCGGCCAGTACGCGCTGGCGACCAACGAACGCCTGCAAAAAGGCGAAGTGACGATTGAACCGCGGGAGGGCGCGCTGTGACGCACCTGTCCGAAATGCTTGACCGCCTGCCGATTCTGTACCGTGATGGCGCGCTCGTCGCCGACACGCTGCGTGTGCCAAGCCTCGGCTTGGACATCCTCGACGAAGACGGGATCGAAGTGCAGCGCGCGCACTGGTTCGACAGCGCGCTGAATTTGCAGGAGGTCGCACGGTTAGCGGCGGTGCTGGATATCCCGCTGGAAAGCTGGCAGAACCTCGCCGAGTACCGCGCCTGGGTGCATGCGCTGCGCGATGCCATGCTCCAGTACGGCGCGGTGACAGTCGAGGCGATCGAGAACTTTGTGCGGCAGTACGCGCGCTTGTATCAGGCGTCGGCGAACATTCTGGCAATTCCGCAGTTGGAGCGCTGGCAAGCCGCGCCCGTCCACCGTCGATCCCGCACTGATTGAGAACGTGCCCGTGCGCCGCTTTCAGCGCATTCCCGACCTCGGCGGCGTGGAACCGCTCTGGCAATTCTCAGTCGAGAACAAGGGACTCGATCCGGCGTATCTCGACGTGCTCATGGTCGGGCTGTTCAGCGGGCCGGAATACGTGCCGACGCTCATCAATATCACCACGGGCGAAGCGCTGCTGTTTCTGGGCCAAGTGCCGCCCGGCCAGCGTTTGTGGCTGGATGGTCAGCCGGATGGGAGTGTGCGCGCCCACCTTGAACGAGCGGACGTGACCGCGTCTCTGCGCTCGGTGACCGGGGTGATCCCCGGTACACCGTGGGACAACGCGCAGGTGCAGACTCCCGCCAAAGCGATCACGCTGGCGCGCGGGCGCAACGACCTGTGGTTCCTGCCGTTGGCGCACTATGACGCGCTCGGGCTGGATCGTTTTTTGCTGGCGCTGGCGGATCTCGCGCTGCAGCAGGGGCGTTACGACGCTGCCACCTTCGATCACGCGCTCTTCTATCAAGATCCGGCGGTCAACCTGAATGTGTCGTGGGTCGAAACGCAGCCTGCGACCTTTCGCGTGGCGCTCCCCGGCGGCGCGCTGCGCACGGACGCCGGACGCACGGCGACCGGCGTGGCCAGTCGCGAAGAACTGCAAACATCGCTGGACGTGGCGGTCAACAAGCTGCGCGCGGTCGGCGTGGCCAGTTCGGTCGAAATTGAGCCGTTCCGTGAAGTGCAGCCCATGACCGACTATCTGATCGCCGTACTGCCGATCACTGTGCGCGAGGCGGCCTCGATGGGCGCGGATCAATTACCCGATGCGGGCGGCGTGTTCGGCGTCACCCCGTTTGATGAATCGACTTTTCGCTAGGAGAGAAACACGATGGGAGCCTTCTTACGAGTCGAACTCACAACGCTCGACGGCGAACTGGTGGCCGTCCGCGAAGCGCATAACGCCGTCATGCAGAGCGGGGCGCGCCTGATGGCGGATCTGTTCGCCGGGAAGGGCACGCCGATCACGCATATGGCCGTCGGAACGAGTGATGCGCCGGAGAGCGAGACCTTTACTACGGCCGCGCTGACCAACGACCCGAGCGCGCCGCTGGTCGCACCCGTCGACGCGCCGATTCCGGCGGACGCCTTTTCCGCCCCGGAGATCGACACCGAGCGCCGCCTGGTGCGCATCCGTGTGCGCGGCACGCTCCCGGCGAATGCGGCAGTCGGCACGGTGCGTGAAGCCGCGCTCATCTCGCGGGCGGGCGAGGTCACGACCTTATATAACCGCGTGATCCTCGCGCCGATCACCAAAGGCGATGATCACGAGCTAACGTTGTTCTGGGAAATTACCTTCCCGTACGGGGATTTACAGTGGCTGCCGTAAAGATCAGGAGAGAGCACAATGGCAACAGTTAATCGGGCTGCTTTTCAGGTGCAGCTTCAGGGTTACCCGATCGCCAACCGTGATGCGACGGTCAAACTGGTCAACGAGGCAACGGGTGCGGTGGTTGAGCGCAAGCCGTTCCTCGACGGTTCGCTCACCGTGCGCGACCTTGACCCCGGCTACTATCAGTTACAGGTGGCGCATCCCAACCTCGTCAATTTGATTGAAAATCGCCGCGTGCGGTTATTCCCGCAGCCTGCGCCCACCTTCGTCCCGGTGCCGATTCGTCCGGAATTGTTTCGGGATACACCGATTAGGGACATCCCTGACGCCGATCTTGGCCCGATTCAGAGCACGGCAGCGGCGGTCAAAGAGCAGCTCCGTCCGCTCGGCGTGAAAGGCCCCGGCGAAGCGATTCGCGCGGCGGACTGGAACTCGCTGGTCGATGCGGTGAGCGATCTCGCGCAGGCGGTGCTGGAATTGACCAAGCTGGTCGCGCCACAGGGGCACGATCACCCGGAAATCGCCGAGAAGATCGACGAAGTGCAGGGCAACATCCGCCGCTTCTCCGAGGCATTCGGCAAGAGCCTCGTCGAACTGCGCCGCGAGATCGAGACGGAAGACCTCGACCGGACGGTGCGCAATGTACTCGATCTCGGTGCGGCGACGCCGGAAGTGCGCGAACGGGTGACCACGCGCCTCGGCGAACTGCGCGCGGCGGCGCAAACCGATACGCCGAATTTCACGCAGAAGCTGGCCAATACCGGGTCACTGTATCTGACGACGATCAATGAACTGGCACAGGCGCAGGGCGCCGAAGCGGATAACTTCCGCGCGAACCCTGAAGTCGTCAAGCTGGCCGGACTGGCGCAAACCTACTACACCGCCGGGACGCAAACGCGACCGGAGTCCGAACTCAACGTCTACATGCAGTCGACGCGGGCGGCGGGCGGGACGAAGCTCAAGAACATCATAGGAGGCTAGATCATGCCGACCGTAGCCGATCTCGAACGCCTGAACGCGCTCACCACGCGCCTCGTCCCGTTGGGCGGGGCGGCGCAGGGCGAGGTTATTAAGGCGGAAGACTGGAATACGCTCGTGGGCGCGATTGTGGAGATCGGGCGGGTGGTGCTCGGCGAAGAGCGCGAGATCGTGCCCGCGCCGCACGAACACCCGGATCAGGTCACCGTCGGTTGGCTGGAACCCAAGCTGCGGGCGCTGATCGAGCGCGGTCCGCTGAGCGACCCTGCGATGGAAACGCGTCTGCAAGCCATCGAAACGCGCGTGGATCGGTTGGCGGCGCGCCTGGAAGCACTGATCAACAGCCTCGGCGAAGTGCGCGACCGGGTCACGGAAGTGACCACGCGTGACCTCGTGCGCCAATCAGAGATCACCAATGTGCGCCGCGTAGTCGAAGGGCTGGACGTGGGGCGCGACTCGGTGCTGGAACTGCGCGAAACGCTCGGCTTGCTGCAAAAAGACGTGACGACCGCCGTGACCATCGGGCAGCGGTTAACGGTCGATGGGCAACCGATTGACTTCAACAACTTCGTCGAACGGCTCAACCGCGCGGATGCGCTGGCAGAACGGTTGACCGGGCCGACGGGGGAGGTTTTCGACGCGAAAGCGTTTGAGAATCGCCTCGCCGAACTGACTAACACGCTCGTCACGCAGGACGCGCTCGACGCGGCGCTTGATACGGTGCGCACCCGCATCCCCGAAGATCTTCTCGGCGGACTAGAAAACAATCTGCGTAATGAACTGCTCGAACAGATGAATTCGTCATTTGGGACGTTCCGCACCGAGTACGACGCCTCTCTCAGCGAACGCTTTGCCGGGGTCGACGCGCAGATCAGTACGCGCATTGCCGATGCTGTGCCCGACATCACCGGAACGGTGCTGGCCACCGTGCGCCCGGAAACAGAGGCGGCGCTGGAGGCCACGCGGGCTGACCTGCAAGCGGAGTTCACCAAGAACCTCGATACCGTCGCCGGGCAATTGAAGGAAGACTACACGCGCGGCTTCGAGTCGCTGGACGTGAACATGCGTGAAATTGTCGGTTCGCTGGCGGCGCAGGCCGTTGATCAGAGCCTTGGCGAAGTCAGTGGGCGGATTGGACGGATCGAAGAGAATCTCGTGCCGATCAACGAGCGGTTGTTCAAGCTGGAAACGCAAATCATCGACCTGGGGCGGCTCACCGATCTCAACACGGGGTTGATCGACTCGCGCACAACCACGCTGCGCACCGACATGCTCACGGAAATGGATCGGCGCGATCAACTGCAAGGCGATCAGTTCACGCGGCAGCTCGGTACGCTGGATGCCAGCGTAAATACGCGCATCAACACGGCGATCACCGATAACAACCGCCTGCTGCTCGATCAAACGCGCACGATTGCGCGGGAAACCGCGCTGATTGAAGTCGGCACGCTGGAAACGCGGCTGCGGGCAGACATCCCTGTGATCAGCCGCGACGCGGTGACGACGGTGGTGCGCTCGGAAATTGCCGCGGCGACGCCGACGCTCACGCGCAGCATCACCAATAATCTGCGCACTCGTCCGAATGGCTAAGTGAGGCTGCCGTGATCAGCGACTTTGAACGCCGTCTCGCCGATGTGCTGAGCGCCCGTTTGCCCGCTCCCTTCACCGGGCGCGTTGATGTGCCGCCGGGATCACTGCCGGGCAACGGGCCGCGCATTCTCGTCGGGGTGACGCAGGTGCAGGGCGCGGATGGGCAGTTTGGCAGTGTGCGCCCGGAAGTTGTGCCCGGCGCGAATGACCCGCGGCGCGTGCTGCGGTTGTCCTGCGCGGTCACCGTCGAAGTGCGCGCCGGTGCGCCGGCCAACAACCGTACGCAGCAGATGCAGGGGCTCGAACAGGTCATGTACCTGCTGGATGCGCCTGATCTGCGCAGCGGTCAAGCGTTGGCTAGCGGCGCTCCCGCCGACCCCGGTTTCTTCATTCAGTCGCTGACGCTCGGCGCGAGCATCGCGCCGATTGATCCCACGCTTGATGATGCGCTCCCAGTCACGGTGAGCGCGCGGGCGGACGGTTATTTTTGGCCGATTGGGGTAGTGGGACAGGCGGGCATCGCCATTGGCGAGATTCGGCTGCGCGGGGCATCACTGCCGCTGGCCGTCGCCGCTGCTGCCCCCTTGATTGCGGGCGCGCCACCCGTCAACCTGACGGTGCAGGTCGGTGTGGGGACGTTCGGCACGTTTGCGCTGATCGATAAGCCCGCGCTGCCGTTTGGGTCGCTGGCTTTCAGCGTGGTTGATGCGGGTGGACGCCCCGGCAAAGGGACGCTGATTGGCGCGGTGGATAACGTGCGCCTTGTGCCGCTGGCCGACAACACCGCGACCGTCAGCTATGACCCGCCCGATGAACCCGCCGAGGATGTGCTCGTCGTCATGCTGGACGATGGCGCGGGCGGCGCAGGCATCGAGATTGGGCGCGCCCCGCTGCGCGTCCGCGGAGCCTAGGCAAACCAACATGGCGATCAATGCCGCGCAGCTGGATAAGGGGCTGGTCGTGAGCGAAGTCAACGGCTTCGTGCTCGATCAGATCGAGAAGGGGTACATCACGACGCTGCGCGATCTGCTCACGCCGGTCGAGGTGGCGGGCGAGGGCTATCCGCTGCGCGTGACGTGGGCTCCGGTCTACGGCGCGACGCGGGCTGAAATCACGAGCGCGCCCGTGCGTGTCGGCGTGGCAGTGGTTGAGGAAGCGCTGGGCGATTTGTCCATGGTGACGGCAGGCAATGCCTATGTCGTGACCATTCCCGGCGGCAAGCGGATCGCGTCGCTGACGCTGCATGGTATGAAAGCGGCCAACGGCAACCCGATCACCTCGCAGGCCTCGCTGCCCACTGACCCGGAACAGCATCGACTGGTGGTGCGGGCGCAGGTCGGCAGTCAGGCCGAAGCGCCGATCCACACCGTGCCGTTCGTCCCGGCGCGCGGGGCGATTCCTGCCTCGCTGACCGGGGCGAGCTTTTCGAGCGGTGTGCTGTCGCTGCCCAACGTGCTCGCGCCGAAACTGCGCCTGTCACTGGCGATTAAATCGTTTCCCGAAGAATTCTCCGACCAACCATTCACGCTGGATCGGGTGTCAGCGGTCGCGGCGGTTTACCCGACTGATTTGCAGCTCGTCGACAACGCTGGGACGGTGCTCTGGGCGTTCCCCGGCGAGTACCCGTCGACCAACCCACCGTTCGATCTCGATCTGCGCGTCAACTTTGAACCGGCGCTCAATGCTGCGCTCGCCGCCCCGCCCGATCAACCGCTGGATGTGACTTTCCGGCTCAAGGGCAAAGCGCCGAGCAAAGCTGGCTTGTCGTTCCCGAAACCGCAGGGGGCGCTGGTCCGTGATTTCCCTGATACGCCCATCATGAGCGTGACGCTGGCAGGCGATCCGGTCGTGCTGCCCATCGCGGATCGCTTGGCGGACGAGATGCCGTCCTCGGTCACCGGAGATTTGACCATCACCTACAGCGGCATTCGCATTTTGACCGAACTTTCCGACAACCTGCCCAACGGCGCGGTGAGCGGCTTTGTTGTCACCGATCAGCCGGTAGCTCGGGCGTACCCGCCGCAGGCCCTGATCGACACGGTGCTTGCCCGCATCGGCGTGATCGGGCGCGTGCCGCTCGGCGTGACCGAGTGCGAACTCGCGGTGCAGCTCGTCCAAATGATCGGCGACTTGCCCGGTGAACCGTACGGTTCACCGGGCGTGCTCAAACTCACGACCGAGACCGCTGTGCGCACGCACTGGATCGACGTGCCCGCGGGCATTGATTTGTCGCAGGGCAACGTCGGCATCAGCGTGCGGGCGAACAGCGGTCGTTTCCTGTGGGCGAGCGCCGATGGTGTGCCGCTCGTCAAGCTGGCGATCTACGATCCTGATCCCGGTGGGCGGGCGCTCAATCTGAACGGGTTGCACCTCGCTTCGGTGACCAGTGCTGACGAAACCACGACGCCGGGAAAAACGTTCCCGACGCAGCAGTTCCGGTCGCAACCGCCCGTCTTCGACAGTTCACTGTTTATGACCGTGGACGTGTCCGATTTGACCCTGAGGTATGCGCGATGAGTCTACTCGAAGATCTTGAAGCGCTCGATCTAAGCAATATCCTCAATGCCCGCGCGGCGATTTCCGTCTCCGTCAATGGATCGGACATTCAGGCCCTGCTGAGCGGCGGCGCGGCGCAGACCGTGCTCGGCGACCTCGGCACGACGATTGCCGACTTACGCGCGTCGGTCGATAACCCGGCGGCGCTAATCGAGCCGCTGGTCAACGCGATTGCCGCCCTGCCGCTCGACCTCGATGGGCTGGATCTCGGACCATACCTCGCGGCGGTGCGCGAAGGCGCGGAGATTCTCACGCGCTTGCTGGCGGACTTCGACGGCAACCCTGCGTCACTCGGGCGCAGCCTCGGTCTGTCGCTGACGGAAGTGCTCGAACGCGCCTCGTCGGCGATTGGCGATGTGATTCAGGTCGATACGGGCGAACTCGCGCAGTTCCGGCAGATGCTGGATATCGTCGAGCGCGGCGTCCCCACGGACGTGAACGCCTTTGTCGATCTCGCCATCGACATTCTGCTGCCGTTCCCAAACCTCACCGGGCAGTTGCGCGCACTCGCGCCCAATGTCGACGCGCTCATCGCCCGCGCGAACGATATCGCGCTGCCGAGCACGCGTACGGCGCAGTTGGTGCTGTCGCTGGATGCAGTAGCGACGGCGGCGACCGCGGGCGATCTCCCGGCAGTGCAGCGGGCGCTCGCCGAACTGGAACAGGTGCGTATGAGCACCCGCGCCGCGCTGGAAACCGATCTGGGGCGCGTCGCCCAACTGATTGATGGGTTGGGCATCGAAAGCGCACTTTCCGCGGTGGGGCAGGTCAATGGCGCCATGAACGGTCTGTCCGACGGCATCCTCGATTTTATGGAAGACATTCGCGCGACGCTGGCCTCGCTTCGGGAGGGGATTGAAGGCGTCGACGCGACGCAGTTAATGACGTTCCTCTCCGGTTTGCTGGACGCGCTGGAAGCCCAACTCCGTGTGCATGTGGTCGAAGCCATCGATGCGCAGGTCGAGCGGCTCAAGGAATGGCTGCGCGACTTACTGCGGCATTTGCCCCTGCGGCAGCTGCGCGCGGAGATCACGCGTTTCATCGATGCGGCGGTGCAGGCGATCATTGACGCCGATCTCGACCGCTACGCGCAAACCGTCTACGACCTGCTGGACAACCTGCGGGCGCAGATCGGCGGGCTCGACCTCGGCGATCAGGTGCGGGCGGGCTTGGAACAGATCGGCGCGCAGGTTGAGGCGACGTTGGGCACGGTCACCGATGCATTGGCGACGGTCGGCGGGGAGATTACCGCGCTGGCCGAGCAAGCGCGCGGCTTGCTGGAACAGTTGGTTGCGGCGCTGCACGGCTTTCAGGAGACGATCAACGGCATTGCCGATGCGGTGAACAACCTCGGCATTGAAGCGGCGGGCCAGCAGGTGGTCGACACGCTGGCGCAGCTCCGCGCGACTGCTGAAGAACTGCTTTCCGTCGCGCCGCTGCCGGAACCGATGCGCCCGCTGGTCGAGCAGTTGATCGAGACGGTCAAGGGCGTCGACATTGATGCGGCGCTCGACCCGGTGCGCGAGATCGTCGCCGAATTCCAGATTCCGCCGGAGGTTGAGTCGACGATTGAGGCGGGCTTAGCGAAAGCGCAGGAACTGCTGCAAAACCTGATTCCCGCCGAACTGATCGCGTCGATTGAAGCGGAGATCACCGGAGTGCTGGACGAAATTCGCAATTTTGACCCATCGTCGCTTCTGAGCGGCGTGACCGACTTCATCGGTGACGCGGCGGGTTTTATCGAAGGACTCGACCCCACGCCGCAAATTACGACCATTCGCGCGCCGTTTCAGGCTGTGCTCGATGCGATTGACGCGGCGCACCCGGCGCGTTTACTCGCCCCGGTGATCGAAGCGTACAACGAGTTATTTGGCGCGATTCACGTTCCGCCGCCGCAGGATACCGCCCGCAGCATCGGGCAGGCCGTCGGCACGGTCGGCGAGACGGTGGGGCGCGCGGTGATCGAACCCGTGCGGCAGGTGTCGCCGCCGGGGTCGGTGAGCGTGGGTGGCACAGGTGGTTCGGGTGTGCCGCGCGAAAGTATCTCGCTGGAAGGCGCGAAACCGGGCGACATTGTGCGCTTGTTCGGCTACCTGCCCAACAAGCTGCGCGAAGCCCTCGGTGCGCTGGATGCCAGCGCGGCGGGCGATTTGCTGCACGAACTGGATCGACTGCTCGGCGGACTGGCGACGAGTCTGCGCCGCGTGCCGGAAGTGCTGTGGGAACTGGATCAGCGCCTCTCCGATCAACTGGACGCGCTGCTGCTGCCGCTCGGCGCGGCACAGCTCCGGGCGCAAATCGCGCTGCGGGGACAAGCGAGCTTTGGCGGTGCGTCCGCATCGTTCGATTTGAACGCGGCGCTGACAACGGTTGCTTCGGCGGGGCCGGGCGCGCTGCGGGTTGGCTTAGACGGCTCAATCAACCGGGCGCGGGGACGCGCGCAGGTGGCGGTGAGTCATACGGGCGGCGATCTCGGCGTGACGCTGGATCGCGTCGCCACCCTGATCGAAAGCCTGAGCATTACGCGCGTGCTGGGGAACGTTGACGATTTCCTCGCCGCGCTCGATCCCGAACCCGTCGCCGCCGAACTGGACGCACTGGCGGTCGCCATCATCAACAAGACGCCGGAATTCATTTCGGCGATTGAAAACGAGCTCACACTGCTGATTGACCGAGCCAAACGCATGGTCGAAATGTTCAACCCGGCGACACAGGCGGCCAAGTTCCTCAGCGTGTTGGATGTGCTGCGCGAAGAATTGGACGTGTTCAACCCGGCGCGCCTGGCGGCAGAACTGGCGGAAGTCCACGCGGCGATTCGCGCGGCGATTGCGGCCTACGATCCGATTCACATCGCCGAACGCATCAAGGCGATCATCACCGAAATCGCGAATGAACTGCGCGGGCTCGACCCGGCGGCACTGCTCGGCGACCTGACGTTCCTCGACAATATTGTCGATCAGGTGGAGGCGGCGCTCCCGCTCAACGCGCTGAACGGCATTGGCGAGTCGCTGACCGATGTCGGTGCGGAACTGGCGGCGATTGACCCCGGCGCGCTCATCGAAGCGGTTAACGGGCTTCCCGAACGCGTGCTGGACGGCATTGAACAGGTCGTCGAAGCCATCAAACAGGAATTGATCGCGCTGCTGGAATCGCTCGACTACTTTGCGACGAGCGCCAGCGCAGAAGTGTCTGTGGGGGTGGGCTGATGGTCGACAATCACACTGACTCGTTTCTGATTCCGGGGACGACGGCGCACGCTCATTTGACTTATGACCGGAACGGTCGCCTGACCAGCCTGACCTGCGGTGTTGACCAGCAGCGCACGTATGTGGAACAGGTCGGCAGCAAGCGGGTGTTCGCGGGCGGGTGGGTGACGCAGTCGGAAATCGTCGCCGGGCAGCGCTTACTGCGGCAGGTCGCTGCAGGGGATGATTTCTGGGTGGAGACCTACGAATGGGATCAGGCCGGGCGCTTGATCCTCGTGGATGGCGTGCGCGTCGATCGCGATGAACGCGGGCGGGTGAGCGCGTGCGTCACCGAGTTCGGCAGTTGGCACTACGGCTACAAGGGCGATCACATCGCGGAAATCGCGTTTGCGCCGGTGCCCGATCAGGTCGCTTTCGCGCGGCGGGTCGGTCGTGGCGCGGATGGGCGTGCGCTGCGGCTGAAACAGGACGGGCGTGTGACCCGGTTTCGTTCGATCAGCGCGGCGGGCGCACAGATGTACCGACGCTCCCGGCGAACTACCACCGCGATGCCTGGGGGCGCTTGTGGACGATCACCGACGAAACTGGTGCGCCCATCGTCACCTATCTGTGGGATAACTATCGCTGTCTGGCGCGCATCGACGGTGCGCCCGGCGATCCGCTGAGCGCGGTCTTCTCGCTCGACCCGACCGGGACGCCCGTCCGTATGATTGAGCAGAATGGGGTAACGCGCATTCCGCGCGACGCCTACGGCGAAAGTCTGCTCACCTACGAACGCGTGCCGGGGTTGTATGGCGGCACGGTCTACGGCAACCTGCATCATTACGCGGCACGGTCATTTGATCCATTGAGCGCGTCCTTCACCACACCTGATCCGCTGGATGGCACGGCGGCGGATCCCCGGCGCGCGGGGGGCTACGCTGGCCCACTGATGGTCGAACATGGCGCGTCCGGCCCGTATGCGCTCTGCCAGCATGACCCGATCACCCGCGCCGACCCGACCGGAGCGTTCTCGTGGTGGATTCTGATCACTGACTTCACTTGGGCGTCGCAGAATAATATGGTCGGCTTGCTGGGGCTGGATTTCATCTTTAACTTCTGGGCCAGCCTGTTCAGCGGCAACATCGGCGCATTCTTCGACCGCGAGTTCTTTTATTCGGAACAGGCGGGCACGTGGGGCTGGCGCTCCGATGGCGTGATGGGCAAGATTACGGGCGGGCGGGCGTTCGCCTTCCAGCATCAGATCTGGTCGCCCTCGCACGAATTCAACGTGCTCGACGATGCGCGCGGTTTCATCCCGAATGCTGCTTTTAGACCGACCCACTACGGCACGATCCTGCGTGGCAAACCGAAGGACAAAGACGCATTTCTGCTGACGGCCGATCCGCGCCTGTTCGCAGCGGGCATGAAACATTGGACGCGCGCGGGCGGAACGGCGGAGGCGGTCATTCCCGGTTCCTCTGTGCCGATCTTCCCCTCGGGCGGGCTGCACTTCGATTCGCCGATCACCGATTTGCGCGTGAGCGAGTGTACGCTCACCGAAATCGAGCCGACGGGTGTGCTGCTGAGTGGCAATGTGGGCGACCGCGTCTTTATCGATGTGGCGGCCACGGGGTTGGGACTGCGCCCGGATACGCTCGTGCTGCTCACCGACGCGACGCGGCAGGCGCGCATCGAAGACATCGCCGCGGCGGACGAATCCGCGGGGCGGACGCGGGTGTACTTCAAGCGCGATGTCCCCGCCATCGGTCCGGCCAACGTGCGTTTGCGCGGGCTAACGCCCAGCGGCGCGGCGGAAAATATCAACCACAATGCGGCCACGCCTGCCGAATACCTCGATGTCACCGGGACGACGCAGCCCTATGCGGCGGGTGATCCCGTGCGGTTGAACCAGAACAGCGCGGTCATGGGCTCGGCGCTCATCGACCGCCTCGAAGTCAAGCTGACGATTGATGCGCCGCTGACGGCGCTGACCGCGCCCCTGAGCATCTTCTGGGCGCGCTCGCTCGGCGTGACGACCGCAGGCACGCTCGGCGCGCAAGCCGATCAGGTGGATTCGGCGTCACCGCCGTCCGTAGGCGACGCGGTGGTGATTGCGAATGCGGGCGGCACGCGGGTCGCGGCCAGCGTCATCGAGCGAACGGGCAACCTGTGGCGTGTGGATCGGCCCCTGCAGCCGGCGCTTGGCGCGGCGGGCGGTGCAATCACGTGGGAACGGCTGTCGGTCGTGCTCACGCCGATTGGCAGCAAAGCGGGCACGTTGGAAGCTGATGCGACGCTGGTCTATACAGCGGTTGCAACCCGAACCGCGCCCACCAGCGATTTCGTCGTCGTCCGCGACACTGCGGGCGCGCAGGCGGTGCGGGCGGTCAGCGGGGCGGTCTATGATGCGATTGTGCTGGCGACGCCGCTCCCCGGCAACACCGCGAATCCGTACAGCATCGAACGCTTCAACTTCGCTGCGCCGGATCGCAGCAACCTGACGATCTCCCGTGGGCAGTCGTTCATCCTCAATCCCGCTGTACCGAATGATGCCGTCGCCTTCTTCTTTCACCAGTTTGTCGGTGGCGTTATGGCGACCGGGAACACGGTCAGCGAACCGGGTGTCGGCGCGATCCAATTCGCGGTGAATGGGACGCGCGCAACGGCTGCGGTCGCTGGACTGACGCTCGCCGGGCACAATGCGCTCCGACCGAGCGCGATTGTAGGCTTCACCACCGGCACAACCACGACCCCCGCGCTCATCACCAAAGTGCGCGTGAGCGTTACGCTGGATCGGCAGCTCACCCTTGCGGCAACTGGCCTCGAAGCGGTGCCGTTGAGTGCGGTCGGGTGGCGCTACGATGGCGTGCCGCTCCCGGTGCCGGGCGGCAGCTTGACGGCGGCGGTCGTCACCGTCAAGCCGCGCACGTCCGTACCGGCGGCGAATACGCGCGTGCAGATGCCGCGTTTTCAGGCTGGTGACTTTGTGCGCGTCGATTACGGCGCACCTGCCGGACAGCGCATTTTTCGTGTAGGTACGCTCGCCGGGGATGCCGTACCGGCCGTTGATGGCCTGACACTCGGCCTGTCCGACGATCTCGCGCCTGCGGCATTGCCCGCCACGGTCACCGTCCAGCGGCTGGAACCCGGCGTGCCGTTTCCGGCGACGGGCGGATCGCGCATCGGCATTCGCGGATCGGCTATTCCTACGGCGGGCACGACTACCAACCGCGTCGCCTTCGACGTGTGGGCGGGCGACACGTTGGGCGTCAACCAGACGATTGCGATCGTCAACGGGGCGCTGGCGCACCCGGCGGTCATCACAGCGATTGACACTATTGAAGTGGAATTCGCCGCGCTCACGCCGCTGGCCAACGGCAATTACACCATCAGCGCTGATGCGCCCGACCGCACGAGCACCGTGCCCGGTTTCGTCCGCGAGGGCTCGACCATCGTCGTGACGCGGCAGGATCTGGTCAGCGACACCCTGCGTTTGGTGCTGGCCGTGCCGCTCAAAGAGGGGGCGGCGCGCGCCGATGGCAACCTGACAGGCGGCACTGTCATCGTGCCCGACGAGTCGGACGACCGCGAACTGACGCGCCTTGACAGCCTGAAAGCGCACGAACTGACGCATACGCGCCAATGGTCGATGGTCGGTCCGTTGATGCTGTTCGGCTTCCCGACTTTCATCCTTGAAGGGATCGTCGAAGCGGCGACCGAGGTGGAAATGCCGGAGTTTTCGGCCTATGTCCCGGCGACGCTGGTGCCGGAAGGCAGTGTGCGCCTGCTGCAAATTGGCGCGTCGGGCGCGATTGACTTCAATGAGGGCGACAAGGTGCAGATCAGTTGGGCGTCGGCGCAGCCGAACGGGGCGACGGCGCCCAACGCGGGGATTCCGCGCACCATCACTCTGGGGCCAGAAGAACCCTCCAATTCCAACCTGTTCCGGGTCATCCTCACGCCAGATATTGTGCCCGTGGAAGTGGTCAATGCGCAGGTGCGCCGCCACCGCGCCGACACCGACGCGTGGGCGCGCACACTCGACGTGCTGCAGGTCATCTCGGCGGGCGGGTTGATGAATTTCCTCGGCGGTGCGGTCTACGGCGGCCTGTTCAACCTGATCGGACGCGGCATCTACGCGCTGGTGCGCTTGATTGGTGGGCAGGGCAAGACGTATCCGGCAATGGTCGAGGGGCTAGCGGCTGACGCGGGCAAGCTGCTGCGCGTCACCGATGCGGATGGACGCAGCGCGCTGGAAGGCGCATCCCGGATCATCGTCGAAAAGGATGACAATAAGCTGGTGCGCTCCGTGGTCCGGATCAGCGGCGAAGTCGTCACGCTGGCGGATGCGCTCGACGTGACCGGAGAGGTGCGCGTCGCGCCGTATTCGACGTTCCGACCCGACAGCACGTTTGACTGGCATCAGTATTATCCGGCGTCCATTCCCGATTTGAGCCGCCCGGCAACCGTGCAGATCGACCCGGCCAGCCCCGGCGATACCTTGTCGCTGGATCCGTTTGATCGCGTGCAGATTGTGCGTGGGGACGCGACCTATGGGCGCATCGTCACGGCGGTGTCGGGCAATCGCGTCGACCTCAACGAGACGCTTCCCGGCACGGAAACGACGTTCCGCATCGCCAAAATCGGTGAAACCGACCCGATTGGCAACTTTGACAGCGTGCTCATGACCAATGAACTCGGTACGGATTGGCTCAAGTGGGTGTTTGACCCCTATTCGCAGCTCCAATACGACTTGCAGCCCGACCCAACCTCGTTTGCGGGGGTGCTGGCGCGCATCGGGCGCTATGCCTTCGGCGCGCAGTCGTGGAGCTTCATCTGGGCATCCGTGTTGACGATTGACCGCGTGCATCAGGCCGAACATCTGGCACGCATCGAGCAGGCAGCGTCGAGCAACAGCGGTGACACCTATTCGCCGCTCGGACGGCTGCGCGAGGAGATCGCCGTCGTGGGGGATATCGCGCGCTACTGGCAGGTGCCGCTCGGCGGCGCGCGGGAGTTCGATACCTATGTCGCGCCCGGCGATACGACGCCGGGCAACTGGCTGATGAACGGCGGAACGAACGCACCCGGCTTGCAGGATGCGCCGGGTGTCAACTTGCAGGATACGCCGCGCGTCATGACCTCGCTGCGCGACGCGACCGACGCCGAAGATGGGGATACCGACCTCAACGACGATGTGCGCTCCGATGGCACAGCCGATCCCGGCAATGATGTGCCCGATATCTTGTTCGCCAAACTGGCTGCCGATCCGACCGTGGCGGCGGCGACTGATCCTGATGGTTTCATGCCCGCTCAGCGTGGATGGATTCCCACCACGCCGCGCATGCAGCGTTCCACCGGGATGTATGTGGCGTTCAGTCGACCGGGCAAACATCGCGTTACGGTGCGCAACAATGTCCGCGATCAGGCTGAAGCGCGCGAAGCTCAGGAAAAAGGCAAAGGCCGCCAGACGATCTGGTATGACAAGACCGTGGCCGATATTGTAGCCGTCGTGAATGGCCAACCGATTACCGCGGGCGCAACTTTGACGTTCGTACAGACTCAGCGCGCGCGGATCCCGGTCTTGCCGAACACTGCGCGGCGTTATGCCCTCACGCTCCAGCGGCAGACGGGCGGCGAGGTGCTGCGTGCCCCCGACCCCGCCGATCCGCTGGTGATCGAGGCGGGGCGCGTCAACGGGACAGAAGATGTCGAAATCAGCCGGTTATATGCCTTCAACACGACGACTGGACGCTATGATCACCCGGCATTGGCGCGGCACAGCGTGCATTTGCCGACCGATATCCATATTCCAGTGCGGTTATTCAGCATTGAGGTGGTCGATACGCTGCCCGTGCGCCGCGCGTTGACGCTGAATGCCGCGGACATCAGCACTGAATTGGCGCTGAACGGCACGGCTTTCCTGCTGGTGCCCGCGACCATTGGGCCGCAGGGCGCGCGGATCACGTCCGCGACCGCGGGCGGCGCAGCGGTGCCGGTCGCGCCGCTGCAGGCGTTGATTCAGCCAGCGCCCGCCAGCATTCCGGCGGATGTACAGGTGTTTGTCGGCACAGGCGGCGTGATCCAATTGAACTTCACGCCAGCGCTCAACGTGACGGCCGAGACGGACATCGAGATTCAGGTGGAGGTCGGCGTGGGGACGTTCGCGCAGTTGAAGGCGACGCTCAAACTTAGACCATAGTCCTAATGACGGCGACATGTGCGCGTGGGGGGGGGTATAACAGGTGTATTCATCAAAGTGGTAAAGGAATCCGTGATGAGTCATCTGTCAAAGCGTCACAGTGTTCAGGTGCTGCTGCTGGTTGTCAGCGTTCTCACAAGCGTGTGGACGGTTCGGGGACAGGGTGAAACGGTCACCGTCCCGGATTTGACCGGGCTCTCTGTCCCCGTCGCTGCCGCACAGTTGAACGCTGCTGGGCTGCGGCTCGGCGGTCAAGAGGTGATCCCGTGGTCGGAGAGCAGCAGCCTTCCGGCGGGCAGCATCAGCACGCAGGATGTGGCGGCAGGACAAACCGCGACCGCGGGCACGGCGATCAACGTGCAGGTGCTGGCGTCGCCCAACGTCACGCTGATCTACGACGAGAACGACCTGACCATCCTCAACCGTACCGGACAAGATTTGCCCTTTGGTGGGCTAAGCTTTGAAGTGGCTGACGGAGCGATGCCCGCCACGTTTCAAGCGACGCGCTGGGCGGGTGGCTTGCAGAATGGTCGCTGCGCGCAGGTGTGGTCCGTCGTGCGCTACGAGGCGAAGGCGGTTGATGGCTGCGATGGCATTGCCAACTGGCTGACAACCAACAATCCGGGCGAGCACTTCTGGACACAGCTCAATGGGGTGAACCGCTTCCGAGTATTGCAAAATGGCGTGGAGCGCGGAGCCTGTGCGTCTGCAGCAGCGGGCACCACACCGATCACGTGCAGCTTTTATATCCCCGCACCCAGCAGTTCGGATGTGACTGAGTATGTCTACTTCGCGTATACGCCCGGGCGCTTGGCGATCATCAATCAGTCGCCCGATCGCTGGATGCCGTTGGTCGGAACACAGGTCATTAACAATAATCCGAATTTGACGCCGCCGGGGCAGGGCGTGCCGATTGGCGATCCGGCACTGTACCTTCCGGTCAATCCGGTGGCTGATGTCACACGGCTCGCACCGGGGCAGTGTGTGCTGTTCACCGACTCGACCGGGCTGGAGACGGACAACCTGCCCCAGCCATGCACCGTGATTGCCCGACTCGATATTGGACAGCAGTTGATCTTCTGGGCGGCGGATTTCAACATCGTCAGCGTGACCGATGGGCAAACGCGGACTTGCCGCGCGGCCACAGCGGATCGTCTGACTATCTGCGTAATGCCGCGCTAAAGGTCAGCTTCTAGAAGCATGGGACGGGGGCGCACAGCCGTGCGCCCCGACGGTTCTTATTTCACAGTGGATCGCTTACTAGTCGTCATCGTCGTCATCATCGCCGCGTCCGCCGCCTTCACAGCGCCGCCGCCAACCGTTCGCCGGAGCCCACGGCGGTGGCCCATTCGAGCAGTCGCCCTCGTCACGCCAGACTTCACCGTCTACATTCACAACCACATCGACATCGACAATCACGACGAAGATCGCGATCACAACGAGATTTTGCTGGTCGTCGTCGAGCGCGGTATCGCCTTCGACGCGGATGAAATCGCCGATTTGAATCACGTTAAGAATGGGATCGTCCGCGTTGATCTCGATATCAATATCGTAGATGGTGACGATATTGGCGTTGATAATCTGCACGGGGCCTTCAATGATGATGGTCACGGGCAGCGCTGTGTCGCCGCCGAGGTAGCTGGCGGTGTCGCTGTCGGTCACGCTCACGCCGTTGAAGCTGGCGGTCACCGTGGCCGTGTTGGTGTGCTGTCCCTCCACCGCCGGAACAGGGCCAACCACGCATTCGACGCTGGCCGCGGGCTCCAGCGTGGCGGGCAGGACGCAAGTGGTGGTTGCCAGCGTTGTATCGGTCAACGTGAGCGCGGTGAGCGGCACCGTGCCCGTGTTCGTGATGACGAACCGGAACGAGACATTGCTCCCGACAATGACCTGCGGGCCGGGCGAGGCATCGACATCGGCCCACGTCGCGCCATCCGTCATGACGTATTTTTCGATGTCGATGGCCGGACGGTCACCGCCAAAATAGTTCGCGCCGTCGCTGTCCGTCACCGATTGGCCTTGGTACAGGGCGGTGACAACGGCGGTATTGGTGTGCTGACCCGCTTGCACAGGCTGCGCTGTCAGCGTGCATTCGAAGAATGAGCTGGGTTCGAGCGTGGCCGGAAGGGTACAGGTTTGCAGGTCGTAGACCGTATCGGTCAATGTGAGGTTGGTCAGCGAGACACTGCCTGTGTTGGTCACGACGAAGCGGAACGCGACTTGCCCGGCGAGCGGCACGGTTGGCCCCGGCAGACCGTCGGCATCCTGCCAGGTGACGCCATCGACTGAAATGTACTTTTCCACATCAATGGCGGCAGTGGGGGTGGTTTGTGCTAACGCGGGCAGCAATGAGACCAGCACGGTGAGGATCGTTAGGAACGCGACGAGCAGTCGACCCAAATGACGATGAGGACGTGTAGACAATTTCTCCTCCATGACTTAACAAACGAGTTACATGACCTAAACCGTACGTTTTTCACAAATGTTGCAATCAAAATAGCCGAATCGGCGGGAATTGGTACTATTCTGCTACGATGATCGGGGATTATGGACTAGTCATTGGCGGAAGTGAGCCGAGATGGAGTGTGACGATCCCGGCTCTATCTGGTTGCAGCTTAGGATAGATACTGCGCGACGCCTGCTTTGAGGAATTCGTAGCCGCCGCGGGCGATCTCGTCGGAAGATTGGAGCGGCGGACGCCACAGGCAGGTCGCCGCCGTGAGATCGGGGTTGATCGCCGCGAACGATTCGAGCACAAGATAGCCGGAGAACTTCGCGTCGGCCAAGCCCTGCCAGACTTCATCCCACTTGACCGTACCCTTGCCGACCTGCCCGCGATGGCTTTCGCTCATGTGCACATAGCCGATCACATCGGCGGCATTGATGAAGGCCGTGTCGAAGCGTTCCTCTTCGATGTTCATGTGATAGGTGTCGGCGTGCAGCTTGAAGTTGCTCGCGCCGACCGCGAGGATCGCGTCGCGGGCATCAGCCAGTGAGTTATACATGTAGGTTTCATAGCGGTTGCAGGGCTCCAGCGCCACGGTGATGTCACGCTTGGCGGCTTCGGCGCACACCTCTTTCATCACGTCGATCACGGTCTGCCGTTCGGCGGTGGTCGGCGGTTTGCCCGTTAGCGTGCCGAGTGAGTACGGGGTGCAGCCGCCGAGATAGTGACAGCCGAGTTCCTGTACCTTGTCCAGCGCTTTGATCAAAAAGGCTTTGGCGGCATCGGGATAGAAGGGCAGGTGCAGCGAGGCGGGGAGCGCCAGCGAACAGGTTCCGTCGATGCCCGCTTGGTCGAGCGCGGCGCGGTGACTCTTCACATCGAACTCGTCGGGTTTGAGCAGCGGTATTTCGATCAGATCAAAGCCGATCTTGCCGCACTGCTCAATGGCATAGTTGCCGCTCTCGGTCGTCCATTCGCCGACCCACACAAATGCATGCGAACCAATCTTAATCATGAAAAATTATCTCCTCAACAGTGACTTGGCGATATAGTTCTTCAACTTGTCGACGCTGACACACAGCCGTGCCCGCGTTCATGACCACAGAGGATGCAGCGGCCGTCCCCCACGCCAGCGCCGCCGACCACGACTCGCCGCGGGATAGCGCGAGCATCAACCCGGCGTTGAGCGCGTCACCGGCGCCCGCCGTGCTGACCACGGGTACGTTGAGCGGATGCACACGGTAGTCGCCATCTGGTCTGACGGCGAGCGCACCGTCACGTCCCAGCGTCACGACAATCGCTTCCCGTGCCCATCTGCCGAGATAGCGGCGCAGTTGATCAAGGGCGGCGCGCACGTCGAGGGCGGACGCCACCGACAGCGCGAGATCGCCGTCCAGTGAGCGTGCCTCATCCGCATTGATTTTGAGCACATGCGGCAGTCCCGTGACGCCTGCGCTCAGCGCCGCGCCCGAGGTGTCGAGCAGAGTGACAAGGTTGGTTGCGTGCAAACGGCGCAGAATCGTCGCGTAGGCGTCGGCAGGCAGACCGGGCGGCACACTGCCCGCGCAGATGATGCCCCACGCTGAAGCAGTCGCCAGCCGATCCAAGAGATGAGTGAAACCGGGCTCATCGACGCGCAGCGTGGCCGCGCTCACCGTTGATTGCAGCCCGGAGTGTTGATCCACGATCAGTGTGGCGATGCGCGTTTCGCCCGATGCGGCCAGTAGTTCATGGGGAATGCCCGCTTGGTCCAGCAGGGCGGTGAGCATGCTGCCGGTCAGACCCGCGGCAAAGCCGAACGCCGTGGTGTCTGCGCCGAGTTCGTGCAGCACCAGCGAACTGCCGACGCCTTTGCCGCTCGGCGTGCGCGTCTCGCTCGTAGCCCGAAGCGTATGTCCGAGTTGGAAGTGATCGACCCACAGCACGTGATCGATGGCCGGGTTGAGGGTGAGGGTAAGGATGGTCATGCCTGCCGCCGCGCTAGATATTGGTCGATCAGATAGTTTGCGCCGATAAGCTGCGCGAAATCGATTTCAGACTCATCATGCGTGCCGACGCGAAGCATATCTGTCCTTTGCCGCAGCGTGTTAGACGATCTGCACTTCGACGTGGAGGCGGAGCTGCTCGACAAAGTCGGCGGGTGCACCGCCGTCGGTGATGAGCAAGTGAGCTTCGCCGAGCGGCGCAACCGGCGCTAACGCCCGCCGCTGAAGCTTCGAATGATCGGCGACGACGATGATCTGCCGCGCGCATTTCATCATGGTCTGTTTCGTGTGCGCGTCGAGCAGATTAGGCACGGTGAACCCGGCTTCCAGATCAATCGCATCGACGCCGAGGAAGAGTTTATCGACATTCAACCCGCGCAGAAAGGCTTCGGTCTGCGGGCCGATGAGCGAGAGCAAGCCCTTACGCAGCATGCCGCCCGCGACGAAGACCTGAATTTGCGGGAAGTTAGCGAGCTCCGCGGCGATGGCCAGCGCATTGGTGATGGCGGTGATCTGCTTTTTGGCGAGGTGCGGCACAATCTGCGCGGTCGTCGACCCGGTATCCAGCAAGACCGTATCGCCATCGCTGATCAGGTCGGCAGCGGCCTGACCGATGCGCTTCTTCTCGTCGACGTACTGGCCGATTTTGACCTTCCACGACAGTTCATGCAGGCGCGTCTCGTTGGGTTTCGCGCCGCCGTGCGTGCGCTGCACGAGGCCCTGCTCTTCAAGCTCCACCAAGTCGCGGCGAATGGTCATCTCGCTGACTGCAAACTCAGTGCTGAGACGCGCCACGGAGGCCGACCGCTCTTTGAGCAGAATTTCGAGGATTGCGCTGTGCCTTGCGGTAAGGGTCATTCCAGTCGCTTTTCTCTAACTTCACAGGCACGCTCACAATAGTCGCACATTTTTTTGTTTGAGTCAATCACGCTCGTGATTGACGTAAACATTAATGTGTGCTAGATTGTTGTAAGGTGCGGAAGTCAATCTGGTCACAACGAAGCGAGCGATCTGCATATCAACACGCGATGCTTGCTGCGTTGTGACTCCATAAAATACAAATAAGTGCAGCCCCCTGAATGAGGACATCACTCGTATGGTTCGACAGGACGACCGGGCGGTCATTTTAGAGATAGACAACGTTACGAAAACATTTGGCGCGGTACAGGCTTTACAGGGCATCAGCTTCAACGTTCACAAAGGCGAGATCGTCGCGCTGGTCGGCGATAACGGCGCGGGCAAGTCGACGCTCATTAAGATCATCGCCGGGGTGCATGGCCCGACGAGCGGTACGCTGCGCCTGCGTGGGACGGTGTGCGACTTTAAATCGCCCGCCGATGCGCTGCATGCAGGCATCGAAACGGTGTATCAAGATCTCGCGCTCATCGATCCGCTTGATGTTGCTGATAACGTTTACTTGGGGCGTGAAGTGCTCAAACCGGGCTGGTTAGGGCGGGTGTTCGGCGTGCTCGACCGGGCGCAGATGCGCCGCTCGACGGGTGAAGCGCTCAGCCAACTGCACATCAAAATTCCCGCGCCGACCATGCCTGTGCGCCGCATGAGTGGTGGTCAGCGGCAGGCTGTCGCCATTGGCCGCGCCGTGACATGGGGACGCCAGCTCATCCTGCTCGATGAGCCGACCGCCGCGCTCGGCGTCGAAGAGACCGAACAGGTCTTGCTGACGATTGAGAAACTGCGCGACGACTATGGCATGACGTTCATCGTGATCAGCCACAACATGCAGAACGTGCACCGCATCGCCGACCGCATCGTCGTGCTGCGGCAGGGCAAACAGGCGGCGACGCTCGACAAACACGCGACCACACCGGAAGAGATCGTCGCGTACATCACTGGCGCTAAAGTTCAGGCTCACTGATTCGATAGGAACCTCAATGGCTGATAGTTCGCACGTTCCAGCGCGAACCGGGACGAATCGCCCGCAGGCGTGGATCAACTGGTTATCCCGATACGGCATTTTTCTGCTGCTCGTCATCCTCGTCGTCGCGCTGTCGATCATCACACCGCTGGTGCGCGGGGAGCAGTACTTCCTCACGCCGCGCAATTTGACGCAGG
Organism: Candidatus Flexifilum breve; assembly: GCA_016717205.1. Lineage (GTDB taxonomy): Bacteria > Chloroflexota > Anaerolineae > Aggregatilineales > Phototrophicaceae > Flexifilum > Flexifilum breve. Next base: position 118,638 of record JADKGC010000001.1, on the reverse strand, counting down.
TGATGCTGCAAGGTTCGATCAACGGGATCATCGCGCTCGGCATGACGTTCATCATCACCAGCGGCGGCATTGACCTGTCGGTCGGGTCGATTGTAGCGCTCGCCGGGGTGATCGGCGCTTCGGTGATGGCGCTCGGCTCTGGCCCGTGGGTCGGGGCGCTGGTGGCGATTGCGACGGGCATTGCGTGCGGGTGCTTCAATGGCTTCCTGATCACGCGCATCAAGCTGCAGCCGTTCATCGCGACGCTCGGCACGATGGGCATTTTCCGCGGGTTGACGCTCATCCTCAGCGATGGCCGCCCGATCTATGGGTTTGACAGCGCGTTCGTTGACATCTTCTCGCAGCGCGTCTTTGGCGAAATCCCGCTCCCGGTGATCGTCGTCGCCGTGCTGGCGGTGCTCTGCTGGCTCGTGCTGACCAAGACGCGCTTCGGCAAATACGTGATCGCGATTGGCAGCAGCGAAGAATCCGTGGCGCGCGCGGGCATCTCAATCCGGCGCTACAAGCTCGGCATCTACACGTTTGGCGGCCTGCTGACTGGGGTTTCGGCGGTGCTGCTCACGGCGCGCTTGAGCTCCGCCGATCCTACTTCCGGCACGATGTTCGAACTGGACGCCATCGCCGCGACCGTCATGGGGGGGACGAGCTTGTCCGGCGGCGAGGGCACGATTGCGGGGACGATTGTCGGCGCGCTGATCATCAGCATCATCCGTAATGCGCTCAATATTCTGAATATTCCGGCGTTCTGGCAGCAGTTTGTCATCGGGGCCGTCATCATCATCGCGGTCGCGCTGGATCAAGTGCGCCGCCGTTACGCGCAGCGGGTTGGGTAAAGCCACCCCACACAAGTTCACCACTCCCTCAAGCGCAGGGACGCTGGCCGGGCAAGGCCGAGAAAGGAGTCTTTTCGGCGCACCATCAATTGAGCATGACACCACTCACTGCAATGATTTTGATGAGTATAAGGATGGTAAATATGCTTCGTTTTTCGCGTCATATTTCAATTATCGTGGCTGTGGTCGCCCTCCTGCTTGTGACCAGCGCCTCTTTCTCTTTAGCTCAGGACGCGCCCCTGCGTTTCGGCGCGATTATCAAAACGGAAGCCAACGAATACTGGCAGGCGATGGCCGCGGGCTATGAATTCGCCGCCGCACGCTATGGCGTCGAAGTGGTGGTTGGCTCGGTGCCGACCGAAGCGGATACCGACGAACAGTTGGCGCTGGCCGAATCGTATCTCGATCAGGGCTTCGATGCGCTGCTCGTCTCGCCGATCACGCCGAGCAACCTGAATTCGGCCTTGGCGGCGGCGACCGAAGCGGGCATCCCCGTGATCAACGTTGACGAACTGATCCCGGCAGATGCGGCGGCGGACGCGGGCATCGACATTGCCCTGCGCATCGCCTCGAACAACTATCAGGCGGGGCAGTTGGCGGGCAACTACGTGCTGGCGAACCTCGAAGCCGGGTCGCAGGTGGCGATCCTCGAAGGGCTGGCGGGTAACGTGTCCGGTCAGGCGCGGCGTGATGGTTTCTTCGACACGGTCAATGGCACGATGAATGTCGTCGCCAGCCAACCGGCCGACTGGGATCGGACGCGCGCTCTCGACGTGACGACCAACATCCTGCAAGCGAACCCCGACGTCAAGGCGATTTACGCGGCGAATGACACGATGGCACTCGGTGCGACCGAAGCGGTGCGCGCGGCGGGTCTCGAAGGCCAGATCATCATCATCGGGACAGATGCGGTGCCGGAAGCGCTGGACGCAATTCGCGACGGGCGCATGACCGGGACGGTCGCGCAGTATCCGTTTGAAATTGGCGTGCTGGCGGTCGAAAACGCGATCAAACTGGCGGCAGGTCGCCCGATTCCTACTCGCATCGACGCGCCGATCCGCCTGTTGACGGCGGGCGACCTCGACGCCCCGGTGCAGCCCATGCCTGATCCCGCGATTGGCGATCTGAGCTTCGGCGCGATCATCAAAACGGAAGCGAACGAATATTGGCAAGCGATGGCGGATGGCTATGCGTTTGCCGCGGAAACCTACGGCGTGAACGTGCAGGTGGGTTCGGTTCCGACGGAAGCGGACACCGACGAACAGTTGGCGCTAGCGGAATCGTATCTCGATCAAGGGTTTGATGCGCTGCTCGTCTCGCCGATCACGCCGAGTAACCTGAATTCGGCGCTGGCGGCGGCTTCGGAAGCGGGTCTGCCAGTCATCAACGTCGACGAACTGATCCCGGCGGCTGCAGCAGCAGAAGCGGGCATCGATATCGCGCAGCGCATCGCCTCGAACAACTATCAGGCGGGGCAGTTGGCGGGCAATTACGTGCTGGCGAACCTCGAAGCCGGGGCACAGGTGGCGATCCTCGAAGGTCTGGCGGGCAATGTGTCCGGTCAGGCGCGCCGGGATGGCTTCTTCGACACGGTCAGCGGCACGATGAATGTCGTCGCCAGCCAGCCCGCGGACTGGGATCGCACGCGTGCTCTCGACGTGACGACGAACATCCTGCAGGCGAACCCGGATGTCAAGGCGATTTACGCGGCGAACGACACCATGGCACTGGGCGCGGCGGAAGCCGTACGCGCGGCGGGTCTCGAAGGCCAGATCATCATCATCGGCACGGACGCGGTGCCGGAAGCGCTCGATGCCATCCGCGAAGGCCGCATGACCGGGACAGTCGCCCAGTACCCGTACGAAATCGGCGTGCTGGCGGTCGAAAACGCGATCAAGCTGGCGGAAGGCCGCCCGATCCCCATGTCGATTGACGCGCCGATCCGGTTGCTGACGGCAGACAACGTCGGCTAGAGCACGGTAATGGATCCACGAACGCCTGTAGGGGCGCACCTGCGTGTGCGCCCGAAGCATCCGGGCAGACACATCGGTCTGCCCCTACACTCGGGATTTGCGTAATCATCGTGAATGCCTAAAGTGGGTCGTTTAGATGCGGCACATCACCGAATCGAACGACCCTCTGTTTTTGTGTCAGTCCATCGATGAGTCCAGATGTGGTTGCGAGGTCTGAAAGTGCGGCACAATGGTGGTCGTACCCGTGGTGACCAGCACTTAAGGAGCGTATTCGATGTCTAATGCCCAACGAGCGCTTGAGCATGCCAAAACGCAGCGCAGCGCGTATATGTCTGGTTTCAGCGAACTGCTGCGCATTCCCTCGATCAGCACCGATCCCAATTACAAAGCCGAAGTCGCGCGCTGCGCCGACTGGGTGCGCGACGAAATGCGGCGCATCGGGATGAAGAACTGCCAGACCATCCCGACTGATGGGCATCCCGTCGTGTATGGGGAATGGCTGGAGGCGGGCGCGGATAAGCCGACCGTGCTGATCTATGCGCATTATGATGTGCAGCCCGTCGATCCGCTCAACTTGTGGGTGACGCCGCCCTTCGAACCGACCGAACGCGATGGCAAGCTGTACGCGCGCGGCTCCGAAGATGATAAAGCGGGCGTGTGGGCGAACCTCAAGGCCATCGAGTCGATCCTCGCAGTCGATGGTAAGCTGCCTGTCAATGTGAAGCTGTTCTTTGAAGGCGAGGAAGAGTCCGGTTCGCCGAACATGCACCCGTTTGTCGCCGGGAACAAAGACCTGCTCAACGCGGATTTGTTCGTGCTGTGTGACGGTGAATTCGTGCGCGATCAGCCGAGCATCGTCTACTCGGGGCGCGGCATCGTCGCCGCCGAAGTCACGCTCACCGGGCCGGATCACGACCTGCATTCGGGGACGTATGGCGGCACGGTGCACAATCCGCTGCACCTGGCCGGGAAAATCATCGGCTCGTTCCACGATGACGCCGGGCGCATCCAGATCCCTGGCTACTATGGTGCCGTGCGCGACTTGACGGCGGCGGAACTGGCTAACCTAGAGCAGTTGTGGGCGCGGACGGGAGTGCAGTTCAAAGAACGGTCGGGCGCGGCGCACTTCTGGGGCGAATCAGTCGCGTCAACGGCGGTGCGGGCGACGGCACTGCCCACGCTCGATGTCAACGGTATGTGGGGCGGGTATCAAGGTCCCGGCACCAAGACGGTGCTGCCGTCGAAGGCGGGCTTCAAGGTGACCATGCGCCTCGTCAACGATCAGGACCCGGTTGAGATTGGCCGCATGTTCAAGGATTATGTCATGAGCTTCGCGACTGAGACCGTCAGCATTGAGGTCAGCGTGCCGGTGGCAGGCTACCCGTTCAGCACGCAGTTTGAAGGCGCGGGCGTGGAAGCAGTGCAGCAGGCGCTGGTCGCGACGGTGGGTAAGCGCGCGCTGATGGAACGCGCGGGCGGGTCGGTGCCGATTGCGGGCATGTTCCAGCGTGAGCTCGGCATCCCGATGACCCATCTTGGCTTAGGGCCGGGCGATAACATCCACTCGCCGAATGAATACATCGTCATCGAGGACTTCTATCTCGCCATCGACACGGCGATCCATGTGCTCTACAACCTGATCTCGTTCAAGTAGAGGTCTGCATTCTCCGACCCCACCCCCATCCCCTCCCCGAATTCAGGGAGGGGAGCAAACATCGCACGCAACGCCGAAACTCTTTTCGTAGGGACGCAATTCATTGCGTCCGCCGCTTGTGATCCCACCCCCATCCCCACGCCTCTGAATTCAGGGAGGGGAGTAGGGACAGTAGCTGCGCTGTCCGCTATGAACGGACAAGTCAATGCGGCTCAGTACGATAGTGTGAAGTCCACTTGGGTACAAGCGGACGCAATGAATTGCGTCCCTACACTAGACCGCTTTCTCTTAGGGGCGTGATTTATCGCGTCCGCTGGTGTTCCATTCCCGCAGGCAGGCGCTAGCTGAACGTCACACCGGAACGAAACGAGTCGTAGATCTGCCGCAGGCGACCTGCCCGCGCGCTGATTTCCTCGTAATTGTCGGCGTCGAGCAGCTTCTGATTGACGAGCGCGCTGCCCACGCCGAGCGCGCTTGCGCCCGCCCGCAGAAAGTCGGCGGCGGTGTGCTCGTCGACGCCGCCCGTCGGCGTGATGCGCACTTGCGGCAGCGGCGCTTTGACCGCTTTGAGGTAGGCCGCGCCGCCAATGTCTGCCGGGAACAGCTTGACGATGTCCGCGCCTTCTTCCCATGCCGTGAGAATCTCGGTGGGCGTGTACGCGCCCGGCATCACCGGAATGCTGTAACGGCGGCACAGCTTGATCGTGGACCGCTTAATCGTTGGGCTGACGACGAACTGCGCCCCGGCTTGAATCGCTGCGCGGGCGCTTTCGGCGTCCAGCACTGTCCCGACGCCGATGATCATCTCTGCGCCAAACTGCTCCCGGGCCTGCGCGATGACGGCGAGCGCGTTGGGTGTGGTCAGCGTGATTTCAGCGACCGTCACACCGCCAGCCTTGATGGCCTCCAGCGCCTTGAGCAGTTTCGCGCTTTGATCCGCCCGGAGAATGGCGATGATGCCCGTATTGAGAATGTGATCCAGGATTGTGCGACTCATGGTGATCCTTTCCGGGGTTAGCCACCCCAGCGCGGGTTATCAACGACCGTCGGTTGGCCTTGCATCTCGACGACCAGCTTGCGGAAGCCCTGCTGCTCAATCGTGCCGTAGTTGTGTCCCGCGTGACCGGGATAGACGAAGAAGAAAATCAGCGGTTCGGTCGCGCTGATGTTGACCGTACGGTGGGCCCAGCGCGGCAGCACGTAGAGCACCGTCCCCGCATTGAACGGTAGGACGGAGGTGTCGCCTTCGGGCGTCTCCATGACAAGCATGCCTTGTCCGCTCAGGCAGTAGTAGACCTCACCCGTTTCCAGCACGTCGTGAAAGTGACCTTTGGTCATGTGGTATTCCGCGCCGATCTTGCCGGGGTGCAGTACGGTCACGCCGTGCAGGAGTTCACCGGAGTTGTGCGGACGGTGAATCTCGTAGACTTCGTAGAGCACCGGATCGGCGGTGATCTGCGCGGCATACGCGTCCGCGTCGAGGTACATATTCGGCATTGAGGACAGCCGCCGCACGGTGTGACTGTCATATTCGGAGGGAATGCCACCCGTTGCTGGGAGTTGGAACGTAAATGGAGTCGTGTGCATGATGTGCCTTTCAGACAGCGTTCGCAATCTACGGCGATTCTAAATGCTTCTGCGGCCTTTGCCAGCGTGGGCGGGAATTCCCCACTCAAAACGGAGAGCTAGAGGGCGAAAGTTCAATTTGAGGCAACAGAATGTAGGGGAGGGGCAAGCCTCGCCCGCTCACGGGAGGGGCAAGCCCTCCCCTACAAATGTGTCTTGAATATCACTTGTTGTCCCTCAGCCAAACGGGGAACGGGTAGATTCAGTTGTGCTAATTATCGTAGGTCTGAATACGCTTGGCTGGGTCGAGATACGATAGGCGATCCATGCGGGAACGCACCTGCGCGATCACCTCGGCTTTGTTGATGGTGAGCAGTTGGCGGTCGCGCATGACGACTTGCCCATCAATGATCACCGTGCGCACATCCGTCGATTGTAGGTTGTAGACCAGCGACGCGCCGACGTTATACAGCGGCTGGTGATGCGTGCCGCTCAAGTCGATCAGCACGAGATCGGCGAGATAGCCCGGAGTGACTGCGCCGAGTTCGTTCGGCTGACCATAGACTTTGGCGCTGCCATGCGTGGCAATCGCCAACGTTTCGGCAATCGGCAGGGTTTCGCCCATGCCGGTGCGCGCTTTTTGCGTGAGCGCCATGAGGCGCAGCGTTTCCCACAGGTTGAGCGTGCTGTTGCTCACCACGCCATCGGACGCCAAGCCGACCGGAATGCCCGCCGCTCGAAACTCGATGACCGGGGCGGTCGTTTCGCCGAGCTTGAGATAGGTCTTCGCGGCGTGCGCGATACCGGTGTCGTACTGCTCCAGCAGGCGAATATCAGCCGGGGTCGCGCCGCACACATGCGCGAGGATCGTTGGCACGTCGAGCACGCCCGTCTGCTGCAAGACTTGCAACGGCGTGATGCCACGCTTGCGGTAGCTGGCGATAGTCTGCTGCGGTGTCTCGGATACATGGATGTGAATGCCCACGCCGAGCTTCTGCGCGATCTGTGCGGTCGCCCGCAGGAAGTCGTCGTTACAGGTGTAGGGCGCATGCGGCGCCATGATGGTGCGGATGCGTCCGTGCGCCGCGCCCTGAAAATCCTGCGCGAAGCTGGCCGTCTCCTCGATCATGTTCAGACCTTGACTGCCGAACATCGCATAACCGAGCAGCGCCCGCGCGCCGATCTGCTCGACGGCGCGGGCGGCGTGCGCCATGTGGAAGTAGTGGTCGGCGACCGAGGTGACGCCGCTTTCGATCTGTTCGATCAGGCCAAGCAGCATGCCCCAGTACACATCTTCCGGCTGCAGATTGTTTTCGAGCGGCCACATCAGGTCATTGAACCAGCGGTCGATGGAGGCGTCTTCGGCCAGCCCACGCCACAGCACCATCGGCACATGCGCGTGACAGTTGATCAGTCCCGGCGCGACCAGCATGCCGTGCGCGTCGATCACCGTGTCAAAGTGCGAGGGATCGACTGCGGCGGTCGGGTGTACGGCTTCGATGCGCTGCCCGTTGACGAGCACATCTTGCTCCTCAAGGATCGTGACGTTGCTGCCCGTCGGGCTGACTTGCAGAACTTGCGCGTTGGCGATCAGCAGACGGCTCATACGATTCTAGTCCTGACCTTGCCGCGCGTTGTAGACCAGCGCGCCGCTGTTGGCGAAGTCGCGATAGACGGCCAGCGCTTCTTCGGTCAGCACATTGTCGATCAGCTCGATGCCGCGCTTGGCGAGTTCTTTGTCCCACTCCGGATGAATCGGGCCTTCGTCAAACCCGGTGATCGCTTCCAGTTCCGGGCCGTGCCCCGCAATCGCCAGCGAGCGCACACCCGACCACAGCACCGCGCCGAAGCACATGGCACACGGTCGCCAGTTGACGACCATCTGGTAGATCGGCTGGCTGGGGCCGCCCAAGTCATATGTGCCGAGCAGCTTTTGCGCGACCGAGAGTGTCATCACTTCAGCGTGCGCGGATGAGCAGTTGTACGCCACCACGCGGTTCACGCCGATCACGACGGGTTTGCCTGTGTCGCGCTCGAACACGCCCGCCGCGAACGGGCCGCCCGTGCCGTTTTCAAAATTGAGCCGTGAAAAGCGAATCACAGCCGCCATGCGTTCTTCAACCGTCGGTATCACAGCCGGTAAACGGTGATTTTCTTCAATTGCCCAGTCAGGCAGCGCTAACGTAAATTCCATCGTTTCCTCTCCTTCCAGCAGGCACAGATTGTGGACTGGGCTGGGGGTATCCGTCAAGCACAATTGTGTACAGTTCCGGGGGGCGTTTGGTTGTGGGATCAGCGCGGGAATCCGCGTGAACATGCTACACTGGGCGCTGCACCAGCGGCGGTGAGCTTCGACGCCGCCGCCCTTACCACACAGGAGGTTCTCTATGACACAAGCGCAGCGTTTGCTGCTGTATGTCGGCACGTATACGCGACCTGCTCCTTACCTCAAGACCCATAGCGGGCAGGGGATTTATCTCTACAGCTTTGATCGGGCGACCGGCGCGCTGACACCCGTCAGCGAGACGCACGGTATCGACAGCCCGTCGTATCTGGCGATCAGCCGCGATCAGCAGAGGCTGTACGCCGTCAGCGAGGTCTGGTTGTGGCCAGAAGGCACGATCACGGCTTATGCTATCGACCAGCAGACGGGCGCGCTGACCTACATCAACCGGCAGTCCACCCGGGGCACGGTTACCGCGTATGCGTCCGTCGATCAGGCGGATCACTTTGCGTTTGCGGCCAATTACTGGGACGGCGAAACGGTCGCGGTTTTCCCGCTGCGCGCTGATGGCGGCGTGCTGCCCGCTAGCGACAGCGTGCGCCACGTCGGGCGTGGCCCCAAACCCGCGCAGGATAAGTCGCATGGACACTGCATCGTGACTGACCCGACCAATCGCTGGGTGCATGTCGTCGATCTCGGCCTTGATCAGGTTGTGACTTATCAGCTTCATCACCAGTATGGGCGGCTGATTCCGCACGGCACGACCCAGCTCGAAGCGGGGATGGGGGCGCGGCACATGGTGTTCCACCCCAATGGCCAGTCTGCCTACGTGATCGGCGAGTGGAATTCGTCCATCACTGCGCTGACATTCAATGCGGAGACGGGCGGGCTGATGCCGCTCCACTCCGTGCCGACGCTGCCGGAAGGGGTATCGGCGGAGACGAGTTACGGCTCCGACATTCAGATTCACCCGTCGGGAAAGTTCCTGTATGGGGGCAATCGCGGTCACGACAGCCTCGTGATCTGCGCGGTAGAGGAAGGAACGGGGCGGCTCACGGTGATTGGGCATCAGTCGACGCAGGGGAACTTCCCGCGCAACTTCGTCATCGATCCGACGGGGATGTATCTGCTGGTGGGCAACCAGAACAGCGACACCATCGTCAGCTTCCGCATCGATCAGCAGACGGGGCTGCTCGAACCGACCGGACAAGTGGCTAATGTGCCAGCGCCTGTGTGTCTGAAGTTCGTCACCTTAGGGTGAACATGGTTTTTGTGGGCAGACGCGCAGGTCTGCCCCGACACCCTCCAACTGCTATTAATCGACCTCGACCTCAAATTCGGCGGTGTAGACCGCCGTACCGCTGATGCGCACGGTGTCACCGTCCACGGCGACCAACACACGGCCAGCCCGCCCAATCTCTAGGCCTTGCTCGACGCTCAACTCAGCCGCAGGCCGAATGTAACGATTGTGATATGCGCCCATCACGCCCGAAGCTGTTCCCGTCACCGGGTCTTCGACTGTGCCGGAGAAGGGCGAGGAGAAATGTCGGGCGTGCATATCAACTGCCGGATCGACCGTTTCAAAGCAGATGGGATGGATCGAGGCGCGGGGCTGCTGCGTGAGGAGGTCAGGAAACAGCGCATTTTGCGGCTGCATGCGGCGCATCGCGTCGAGACCGCGCACGGGTAGGATGAGCGTCCAGATACCAGTACTCCCGTAGACGACGGGCAGGCTGTCGTCCAGATCGCTCACCTCCAGCCCAATCGACGCGGCGACGGCAGCACGATCCCCGGCAAACGGGATGAACTGCGGCGATGCTTGCGTCATCCAGATGTAGGGCGTGTTCTCGCGCACTTCGACACTGATGGGCAGGATGCCTGCTTTCGTCTCGACGGTGAGCGCCGTCCGCTCATCGAATGCGCCGCGCTGATGCAGCGCCGTGAAGCTGGCGACAGTCGCGTGACCGCACAGATTCATTTCGCTGCCCGGCGTGAAGTAGCGCAGCTTGATGTCAGCCCGGTCGGAGGGCAGCACAAAGGTGGTTTCGTTGAAGCCGACTTTAGCCGCGATCTGCTGCATGGCGTCGTCGGTTAAGCTTCGCGCGTCAAAGACAATGCCAGCGGGGTTACCGCGGCCCGGCGTTGTCGTGAACGCATCGTAATGGTGAACAAGTGTCGGCACAGCGCATCTGCCTCAGTTAGTGAGAGAGGCATAAGTATAGCGGGAATACCGCCGGGCGCGGGAATCAAACCAAGGGATCGTTGCCGATCCCCGTTTGGTGGTTTGTCAATGTATGCAGCTTTGTCGGTGATTACGAACGGCGGGCGGTACAACTGCGGTCGAGCAGGTGTGTCCGCTCACGTGCACGGGTTTGGCTTACTTCGCGTCGATCCCGGCCTGGGCTTCCTGACGCGATAGCGGACCCGGCGTTGGCGCGGGCAGGAACTTACGCACAATGGCGGGGAGGCGCTGCATGTCTGACTTGCAGACAAAGGCCGTGGCGCCGGCGTTCAAACAATTGTTGATCGTTTGCGGGTCATTCAAGGACGACAGCATGATCACGGGTGTCCCACGTGTCGCTTCGTGCGCCCGCAGCGCACGACACAGCTCAATCCCGCTGATGCCCGGCATCATAATGTCCAGTACGAACATATCCGGGACGGTGCTCTTGACGATTTGCAGCACCTGGGCGGCGTCCTGCGCATACAGCAGTTCAAACCCACTGCGCTTCAGGAAAGTGGCCGTCAGCGTTCGCATTACTCTATCATCATCAGCGAGCAGAATGGTCATTTTGGTACTCCGACCCTACTTCGTTGTTACAACACAGCGGTGTGCAGTGTCGGCCACAACAACTATGCGAACGATCGGTGAAACAGACTAGCGAACATTATCGGCGGTGATCGCCCGGGCAAATTCGGTCAGGTTGGCGGCTTGGATGGAAGCCAGCCAGGTCTGCGTTTCCGGCGACAAGCCATATTCCGCGAAAATCGCGTGGTCACGGGTCTGCACCAGTCGATCACAGAATTTGCGGTCGAGCAGGGCACGGCCCATCAACTTGTCGATCTGGGTCATTTCGTGCGCAGTCAGGCAGTAGCCTTGCCACAGGCTCTTCTTGAATGGATCCGGTTTCGGATGGGTGCTGCGATCTACCTGGTAAAGGCGCTCACTTAACGCCATGATTTGGTTCTCCCTGATGAACTGCGTTTCAGCGTACGTAACGTGCCGGGTGTCGTTGAGTGTTATTCGCTCGTGGGCACGGCGAGGGTCGCGAAGGCAATACGATCCGGACCACCGTCAATCGGGCCAGCGTGAACGCGCGCCACCGGCGCGAGGGTAATCGCGAACACCAGCGAAGCGACGACAACGGCGACCAGCTTCGTGCGGAGGGAGTTAATCTGCGTGTTCATGTAGGTATCTCCTGATGAGAGTTAATTTCCAACGTTTGACACTACGTTAGCCGGGGGTGTGCAACAAAGTGCTGACCAAATGAACGCAAAAATAAAAAACCGCCATGCTTGGCGGTTAATTAAATTCGGCAAAAATGAGTTCTAGCTGAGCAAAGTTCTGGCTAAATGAATAGTATCTTTTGATGGTTCGGTTCTTAAGTCATTCCACAGAATTTTCTTCAGCTCTTGAATGTGGGCATAGATCTTGTGTTTTTCCCCTTGTTCGGCGTAACACATCATGATCGAACGGTGCACGTCCTCGCGGTAACGGTCGACCTTGAGCGCCTGCTTGAACAACTTCAACGCCTGCCGGAAATCGCGCCGCGCCTGACCACAGCGCGCCAAACCGATGAGCGCTTCCAGATACAACTCGCCGAGGTTTTCCCGGTACGGGGTCAGCCATTCCTGATCCAGCAGCGGCAACAGTTCGCCTTGATACAGGTCGACGGCGCGGCGATACAGGTCTTCGGTGCGAGCGTCGCGCACGCTCAGGTCTTGCGCGCGTTCCACCAGTTTTTCGAACTCGTGCGCATCGCACCAGATGTCAAGGTCGGGATGAATCATGTACTGATCATCCTTGAAGACGATGATATTGTCGCCCAATGCCTGACGGACGCGGTACAGCGTCGTGTGGAAGTTCGACCGTACCTTCTGCGGGTCGGTGTCCGGCCAGAAGTCGAGGCTGATCTCCTCGCGGCGTTTCGCGCCCATGAACAACAGGTAGAAGAACAGTTCGCGGGCGGCGGTCGCGCGCCATTCGCCGGGGAGAATCGGCACGCCGTCGCGCTCGATCTTCTCTTTGCCGAGCGTGAGAATGCGTAGACTGTAGGTGTAGTCGTTCGCCAGCCGATCTTCAAGGCGGGTGACGACCGCTGTCCCGACACGGCTCTTCTGTAGATGTTTGAGGCGCGCAATCAGGTGGGGGTAGCTGCCGCTGTTGGCGAGGGCAAACCCTTGCAGCTTCGGCGTGTAGGTCAGTTCCGCGATGACCGGCTGCGCACTCGCGCCGAGGTTGATGAGTTCCGCCGCGCTGTCAAGGTAGTGCCGGGCGCGCGCTTGATTATCTTGCGCGAGGCTGACTTCAGCGCACAGCGCCAACACCTGCGCGGCTTCACTCACGGCATGCTTCTGACTGAGCGCCTGACCGAGACGGACGAGCTGTTCGAAGGCGTTCGACGCATCGCCTTGTAAGCCCTGCACCGCCCAGAAGTGCGCCTGACCGACCAGTGTTTCGATGCCGAGGCTGTGGGTTTCGGCTAAGGCGACCGCTTCTTCGGCGAGTGATGCGGCTTCGATCCATGCGTTTTGCCAGCGCCGCAAAATCGATGCATTGATGAGCACGTTGCAGCGCAGGTTGGGGTCACGGTTGCCCGTGAATTCCAGCGCGCGGCTGTACAACTGCCACGCTTCGTCAAAGCTGCCGCGGTCGCGCTGCAAGTCCGCCAGGCTCCACAGGAGATAGCTTTCGATGCGTTTGTTGCGAATGCGCGCGACGACGCTCAAACCTTCTTGGATGGTCGCGTAGGCTTGCGTATAGTCACCATGCTGATGGTAGTGGTAGCCAAGGTCGTTGAGCGCGCGCGCCAGCAGGCTGGAAATGCCCAGCGCACGCCGCAGCGCGACGACTTCTTGCAGGCAGGCGCTCGCCTCGCTAAGCCGACCGAGACGGAGGTAGACGATCTGCAGATCTTGGAGCAGACTGGAGAGCGCCAGCTTATCGCCGGGGTCGCGGCTGAGCGGCAGCGCTTCTTCGAGATATTTCACCGCGATATCGGAGTTGCCAAGACGCAAATAGGCGAAACCGATGACGCGCAGCGCACGCCCATGCAGATTGGTCGCGTCCTCGGTGCGGTGCAGCAGTTTCTCCGCACCCGCAATCGCCGCCAGATAATAGCCGTTGATGAGGTTCATACGGGCGCGCTGGAGCTGAATTTCCGCGACGCGCTCGCTGTTACCTTCTTGCTGGAAGAGCGCTTCTGCCTGATCAAGCTCGGGCGTCGCCGCTTCGTAGTTCAGGCGGTCGATGTGGATGATAGCCGCGTAGTACAGCAGCTTCGCATTGTTGATCCCCGCGGTTTGCAGCTCGGTATTCCACTGGAGCAGCGTTTCGGCGCGGCTTTGCGCAAAGTACAGATGCAGCACACCATCGATAGCGGCGCTGGCTTTATCAGCCGCACCCCCGATCATGAAGTGCTCAAACGCTTGCACAAGCTCGCCCTGATCGACGAAATACCGGGCGGCTTTCAAGTGTAAATCGACGAAGGCGGTTTCATTGATGCGCCGCAGTTGACGCTGCAGGAACGCGCGAAAGAGCTTGTGATAGGCCAGCCCGCCGGGGACGCGGGACAGGAACATATTTTGTTCGAGCGCTTCGCCGAGCCACGCCGCGCCATTTTGCAGGCCGAGTACATTAGCTGTGAGTTCCGGCGTCATACGGGCGAGGGTTGAGGAGGCGAGCAGGAATTCGCGCAGGCCGCGGGGCTGCGCGTCGAGCATGGAACTGGCGAGCGCATCAAACAGGGCTTCGGGCGTGACGCTGCCCGTAGGCAGCAGCTGCTCGACGGCGGTCGGCAGGGGACGCAGCGCGAGAATGATCCCCGCGGGCCAACCCTGCAGGCGATTCGTGAGTTCTTCGGCCTCACTCGCGCCGAGGCGCGCACCGCGCATGTGCAGCGCGAGTTCTTCGATTTCGCTGTTCGTAAACCGCAGTTCCTCTTCGCTCATGGCGACGACTTCGCGGCGGGCGATCATTTCAGTCAGCGAGAGTGCGGGCGGCGTGCGGCTGATCAGAATCAGGTGGCATTTGGATGGCAGCAGCGACACGAACGATTGCAACCACGCCTCACAAATCGACGAGCCGCTGATGTTCTGCACATCGTCCAGTATGATCAGCAGTTTGTCTTCAGGCGTTTTGCGCAGCAGGTTGGTCAGGCTGACGGCGAGTTCACCGGGTTCATACGAGGGAGGATTGGCATCAATGGTCAGGCGCGGGAAGACGTTCTGCAGAGCGGCGGTGAACTGCTGATACAGGATCGGAAAGTCGCGTTCCTGTTCATCAACCGTATGCCATATAACGGTATGCGGCGTTGATCGAGCCAACTGCGCGACGGCAGTGGTTTTGCCAAAACCGGCTGGGGCGCACACGAGCAGCAATCGGTGATCAAACACCTGCTCGAGGCTGTGCTCCACGCGTGGGCGCTCAATGGCGCTGGCTAAGCGTGGAATTTGCTGTTCGCGTAACTGTTGGCTCATACCTCGCTCGTGAGGTGTCCGAAAATAGCGACAAATTCTAGTTTCATGTGAATATTAACAAATTTCAAGAAATGAATCGTTGGAATGTTATAACGATCACTTTTTGCGCGATTCAGCCATGTCTAGACTGCCGGGCAGTTGGGTCGCCAGTTGCGAGCGCGTTAGGAATTAGTTCCGATCCGCTTGTCGCTCAAGTTGTGCCCAGACTGCAAAATACCACCACTAATTCGTATTATCATCCCGAACAAGTGCGCGCGTAAGGTCATCTGCCATGGTCTGACTATGACTTAAGTTCTATTCGCTGGTCGTTGGGCAGCTGCAGTGCGTTCGGCAATCTAAGTGATTCTCAATGTTCGATGGAGAATCGCCTAGAAATCGCGCCAGGTTGGGGCACTTGGCGCGGGTAATGTGAGAATCACGGGGAAAGTGCCCTGCAGAGGATGAATCTATTAACTTAAATACTAGAACATTTGAACTGTTCTTTCGTCTAGGCAAAATCCGCCCAAAACAACTAGTCGCACTGCCGATCAATATAAGTTTGTAAACAAATATACTAAGGACATTCGATCACTACCCTGATCTGCGAACAAAGAATGGTTTTTTCCAACGTATCCCTACGCCGCTCTCAGCCCATATTGACTCGCCCAGCCACCAGCACTGCTGGCGGGTTGCGCTTCGGCGTCTTTTTGGCTACGTTAGCAGTCACATTACTGGGATGTTCCCCCACCGTTTCGACATCCGCACCGCCCACCGCGCAGCCGCCGGTCAGCGGTCTTTCATTTTATGGTTGGCCGGACTACATTCCGCAGTCGGTGCTCGAAGCCTTTGAAGTGGAATACGGCATTGAGGTAGTCGCCTCCAGCTATACGGACGCCGACGAAGCGATTGCCGCGATGCGCGGCACCCCCAGCTACGATGTGGTGCTGCTGGACAATGACTACATTCCCGAGGTAATTCAGGCCGGGCTGCTCGCTCCGCTCAATTACGAGAATCTCCCGAACTTCCGCAATGTATCCGCCAATTTCCGCAATCTGGTGCATGACCCCGATAATCGCTACACCATCCCGTTTCACTGGGGGACAACAGGCATCCTCGTACGGACGGATTTGGTGCCGGATCCGGTGCGTAATTGGGATGCGCTGTGGGATCCGCGCTACGCGGGGAAAGTCGGCATCTGGGAATTTCAGAGCTACATGATCAACATCGCGCTGAAAAGCCTCGGCTACTCGATCAACTCGGAAGACCCGGCGGAACTAGAAGCCGCATTGGAACATCTGCGCGCCCTGCGTGCCAATGCCACCATCATCGATCCCAGTCTGGCGACCTCGATTGGACTGCTGGAAAGTGGTGAGCTGATGCTGGCCTACGGTTGGGTTTACGATCTGTTTGCCGCCAGTGATCCCTCACTGCCGATCGAGTATGTCATCCCCGAAGATGGCGCGCTGTTGTGGGGGGATAATCTGGTTATTCCGGCGAACAGCGCGCATCAAGCCACTGCCGAACTCTTCCTGAATTTCCTGCTGCGGCCGGATATCAGCGCGGCGAACGTCGTCGCCACCGGTTATGCGACGACGGTCGAAGGCGTGCAGGACTTAGTGCCAGCCGAAATTCGCAATAATCTCGCCATATTTCCGACCGAGACCATGCTGCAAAATGCCGAAATTGGACTGCCATTGAGCGCGGAGGGGTACGCCCTGCGTCAAGCGATCTGGCAGCGCTATGAAGAAGGGGATGCACCATGACCCTAACGTCTGTGCCCAGTCCATCCACGCTGCCGACCGGGCCATTTACGCCCACGATCAGCGTGCGCAAAAGCCTGCCCATCATCATTGGGGTGGGGCTGTTGGTGCCGTTTGTGCTCATCAGCGTGGCCGTGTATACGTTCATCTACCGCACCGAAGAACAGTCGTGGCATGATCGGCAGGCGGAAGCGGCGGCCTTCGCGAGTACGACCGTAGCGCATTTCGTCGAAGACGCGCTGGTGCCGCTCGACACGCTTGGGCTGATACAGCGAACGTATCTCGAACTGCGCCCGGAATTCGCTGATGATCTCCTGCAGCAAAATGACGCGCTGCTCGAACTCTTGCGACTTGATCAACGCGGTCAGGTGTATGTCTCTGCTTACCGGGATGAGGCGACGCTGGCGCAGCAGCTCACCATGCGCCAATCGACCTGGTTTGCGCGCGCGCTTGCCGGCGAGCGCTACATCAGCGAGGTGCAGTTGACGGGCGATAATGCGCTGTATTTGATCGTATCTGCGCCCGCACCTGATGGCGGCGTGGTGGCCGCGCGCTTAAGTATGAACGTGCTGTGGGATACGGTTGACAGCATTCGCTTTGGCCAAACGGGGACGGCGTATGTGATCGATGCGGAAGGTGATTTGTTCGCGCATACGGATCGCGCGGCTGTCATCAACCGCGTCAACATGTTCAATCAGGCAGGTCTCAGTCAACTGCGGGCGCAACCGGACATGGCGTGGTCAGGCATCACTACGAACCTTGCGGGGCAATCGGTGTTGGCGGCGACCAGTCCGGTCGCTGAGACGAATTGGCTGATCGTTACCGAAGTCCAAGAAGCAGAAGCGTTTGGCGTCAGTCGAACCGCGCTGCTGCTGCTCATCGCGATCATGGCGGGTTTCTACGCCGTGATTCTGTTTGTGATGACGCGCCAGTTGAGTCGCTACATCTTTCAGCCGCTGACCACCTTGGCCGCCGGTGCCGCGCGCGTGGGGCGGGGTGAGCTCAGTCAGGTCATTCCGATTGTGCGCTCGGACGAGCTGGGTTCTGTGACCGATGCGTTCAACCAGATGACCACGCGTCTGCACCAGCGTGATCAGCAGTTGGCGGCGGAGGCTCACCAACGTGAAAACCTGATCGCCGAATTGCAGATCGCGACGGAAGCCGCCGCGGAATCGTCCCGCTTGAAGTCAGAATTCTTGTCGACCATGTCGCATGAACTGCGCACGCCGCTGAACGCCATCATTGGCTTCTCCGGAATCTTGCTCGAGGGTATGGCTGGCCAGCTTGACCCGGTCACGCGCCCGATGGTGTCCAGCATCTACAACAGCAGCAAACACCTGCTGGAACTGATCAACAACATCCTCGATGTATCTAAAATTGAAGCTGGGCGCGTGCAATTCGTCTATGCGCCGACGCCCGTGCGCGCCATGGTCGACGACTGGACGACGCAGATCAGCGTGTTGGCGACTGATAAACAGCTTGCGCTGAAGACGGTCGTTGAGCCGCAGGTGCCGCCCGTGCTCAAGCTCGACAAAGCCCGCGTCACGCAAATAGCGATCAATCTGCTGGGCAATGCGGTGAAGTTTACGGACGCGGGAACCATAGTATTGCACTTGCAGTGGGACGACGGATTGCTCTTCCTGCGCGTGACGGATACCGGCATTGGCATCCCCTCGCACGCGCTCGGTTTCATTTTCGATGAGTTCCGGCAGGTGAACAGCACGTCCAATCGCAGGTATGAAGGGACGGGCTTAGGTCTCGCCGTCGTGCGTAAGCTGTGCAACGCTATGGGCGGCTCGGTCGCGGTGCGGAGCACGGTCGGCGAAGGCAGCGAGTTCATCGTGACGCTCCCGGCCCCCATCGTCAGCGAAGCTGAACTGGTTTCTTGAAGGAGCTGATATGGTAGCCCGTCTCAATCCCCCGAATCGCGGCGTCCTGTATGGCTGGGAGGTGGTGGTCGTCGACGATGACCCCGGCAGCCTCGAAGTGGCGCGCATTCTGCTCGACTTTTATGGCGCAAACGTCAGCACAGCGGTCAACGGTCAGGAAGGGCTGGATCTGATTTGCAGCGTGCGTCCGCGCTTCATCGTGACCGATCTCTCTATGCCGGTCATGGACGGCTGGGAACTGATCAAGCGCCTGAAAGCGGATCCCGTATTGGCGCCGATTCCGATCATCGCGCTCACGGCCCATGCGATGCTCGGCGACCGTGAGAAAGCGATTGCCGCTGGTTGTCACAATTACATGTCCAAGCCGTTGACGCCGTCCACTTTCATGCAGGACCTGCTGCAGCTGCTCATCATCATCCCGGAATTCACCGAAGCTCTCTCTGCATAACTACGATCAAAGGACTACACGACATGAACCTCGCCCGAACCCTGATTGTCGATGACGACCTGGCAAGCTGTCAGGTACTGGCTCACATCCTTCGCTACAACGGTATCGAGGTTGATGTTGCAGCCAACGCGTATGAAGCGCTGGAGTATCTGGCCAACAACGCGTACTCGCTGGCGATTCTCGATCTGGCCATGCCGGAAGTCGATGGCTGGCAGCTCCTCAGCACCATCCACGAAAACCCGGCGACCGCGGCACTCCCGTGTATTGCTGTCACCGCCTATTATGACCCGGTCGTCGCCGTAGACGCGGAAAACGCTGGTTTCGTCAAGTGCTTTCCTAAGCCCGTGCTTCCCACGTTCGCGCAGGATATTGGTGCGATTTTCTCGTGAATAAACCAGTCTGGCGGGAGAAGTTAGGGCACTTCAAGGCGCAATCGCTGATGTCGAGCCTGCGCACGAAAGCGCTGCTGGTCACGCTGGTGGTACTGGCGTTGTGCTTTATCGCCATTTACGTGGTCAGCCGCACCATTCTGGAACGCGGTTACCAGAATCTGGAACGGCAGGCGGTTCAGGAGACGTTGTACCGCGGTGAAATCGCGCTCAAGGAACAAATCGGCTTTCTGGCGAACATCACCCGCGACTATGGTCACTGGGATGACACCTACGACTTTGCCGAATCCGGTGATCGCAGCTACATCAACTCCAATCTACAGTCGTACTTCTTCGAGTCGTTCAAAGTCGACGTCGTGCTGTTCATCGATGAGGCGGGGACTGTCGTCTACCAGCGGCTCTATGATCCCGAACAACCGCGAACAGTCTTTGATGTTCCGGCAGCGGTGCGCGATACGATTCTGTCAACGGACGCGTTGTTCGAATATGAGACGAGCCAGAACCGCAGCGCCGGGCTGATCGCAACGCCGCAGGGGATTATGCTCGCTGCCGCCGCGCCGATTGTGCCGAGCACGCATGCCACTGAGCCGAATGGCAGCCTCATTTTTGCCCGTTTTCTGCAGTCGGATGATATGGCGGTGCTCATCGAAAGCGTTGGGCACGAGTTGTCCCTGTACGATTTAGCAGCGCCGGATCTGCCCGCTGACGTGGTTACTGTGTACGCGGAGATGCTGGCCGATGACAGTCCCTTCAGATTGTCGGTCGCTAACGACCTCGTCTATGGCTATCGCTGCCTGAATGATTTAGCGGGGAATCCGCTGTTCATGCTGCGCGTGAGCATGGCACGCAATATCTATCTCGAAGGGGTGGCCACTCAGAACTATTTCTTGACCGCCCTGCTGCTTGTCGGGCTGATTTTCGTTGCGTTCACGTTCATTCTGCTGGATGGGCTGGTGATCTCGCGCATCGGCACGCTCACGCGGCGCGTGCGTGAAATTGCGCCGGAACAGCATGATCGCCGGATTGAGTTTGATGGGAACGACGAAGTCGCGCAGCTCGCGCAGCAGATCAATGTGCTGCTCCAGGACATAGAGCACTACGACGAAACGATGGCCGCGCTCAACGAAGAAATGGAACGCAAGAATGTCGCGCTTCGCGCTGAGCAGGAACACAAGGATCGTTTCTTCGCGCACCTGAGTCATGAACTGCGCACGCCGCTTTCCAACATCAAACTGCGGCTGTACCTGATCAAGAAACAGCCGGAACGCGCCGCGGACGGGATCGCCGCGATCACGCAGCTCGTGGATCAGATCGCGCAGTTGGTGGGCGACATGGTCGAGATGTCACACATGCAGCGGGGCATCATTCCCATCGAGCACCAGCCCATCGATTTTCAAACGCTGGTGAATGCCGCGGTTACGGGCTTGAATTCGCGGATTGCTCGCAAGGAACTGCGGGTGAACGTGGCCTGTGATACGCCCGCGCCGATGGTCGATGGTGACCCGGAACGGTTGGGCGTTGCCGTGAGCAATATCACGCGCTTCTGCGTGCAGTCGGCGGAAGCCAAGAGTGAGATTCGCATTCAGCTCAGCCATCGCGTCGTCGAGAATATGAACTGGTCCGTCCTCAGCATCTCGTGTCAGACGCAGGCCTTCCGCGCGGCGGATCTGTACGATTTGCTGATGCCGTTCTTTGTGCCGACCGAAGCCGACAAGACGGGGACGCGCCTGCATTTGTCGCTGGCCAAGACGATCATCGAGATGCACATGGGGCGTATCCGTCTCGAAACGGATGAGGACGACCGCAAGAAGTTTATCGTGGCGCTGCCCCGGCTCACCAAGTCGATGCCGAGCGCGCAGCAGCTCACACTGCAGGCCCAAAGTATCTAGGCACCGTATGTGCGGCAAATAGTCAAATATGGGGTTGTAGGGGCGCATAGCCGTGCGCCCCTACGAGCAAGCACCTATGTCAGCGGACGCGATCCTCTAAGGATCGCGTCCACTGTTTTTGTGCTTAGCGCGGCTGAGCCGCCGGGAACGGATTGCGTTCGTGGAAGCCGTTTTGATGCCAGTAGGGGTACGTTTTTTCGCGTTCGCTGGCCGCGTCCAGCCGGGCGACCTGCTCAGCGCTGAGGTTCCAGCCAACCGCGCCGAGATTCTGCTGAAGCTGTTCTTCGTTGCGCGCGCCGATGATCACGCTGGCGACTGTCGGACGCTGGAGCAGCCAGTTCAGCGCCACCTGCGCGACCGATTTGCCCGTTTGGGCGGCGACCGCGTCCAACACATCGATCAGGTTGTAGAACCAGTCTGCTGGCAGCGACGGCCCCTCGCCGCCGCCCTGTTGAATGCGCGTGCCGTCCGGCATCGGGTTCGTCCGGCGGAACTTCCCACTTAAGCGACCACCCGCGAGCGGACTCCACACCAGCGTGCCGACCTTCTGATCGAGCGCCAGCGGCATGAGCTCCCACTCGTATTCGCGCCCGACGAGCGAGTAATACGCCTGATGCGCGACATAGCGCGACCACCCGTAGCGGTCGGACACGGCGAGCGACTTCATCAGATGCCAGCCGGAGAAATTGGAGCAGGCGAGGTAGCGCACTTTGCCCGCGCTGACGAGATCGTCCAATGCGCGCAAGGTTTCTTCAACCTGCGTTTTCGCGTCGAAGCTGTGCATGGTGTAGATGTCGACGTAGTCGGTGCCAAGGCGCCGTAAGCTGGCTTCCACCGAGCGGATGATGTGAAAGCGCGAGGAGCCTACGTCGTTCGGATCATCGCTCATGCGGAAGGTCGACTTGGTAGAGAGCAGCAGCCGGTCACGCCGACCTTGAATCGCCTGCCCGAGAATCTCTTCCGACAGCCCGGTCGAATACACATCCGCCGTGTCGAACAGCGTCACGCCCGCGTCGAGGCAGAGATCGACCATGCGCGTCGCTTCGGCAAGATCGCTCGTCCCCCATTTGCTGAAGAAATCGCCCCCGCCGCCGAAGGTCGCCGTGCCGAGGCTCAGCACCGGCACGCGAAAACCCGAACCGCCAAGTAACCGATATTCCATCATGTGTTCCCTTTCTGCAGAGTTTCCTCTGATGAATAAACTCTAGATCACGCGATCATTGCCGCCGTCGATGGGCACCTGCGCGCCCGTCGTGCGCGAAAAGGCCGGGCCGCACAGCTCGGCGATCAATTCGGCGACGTCGAGGCTGGTCACTTCGACTTGCAGCACATTGTTCGTCTTGTACTGCTCGACGCTCAAGCCATAGTTGGCGGCGCGCGCCTGCAGCACAGCTTCCGTCCACAGCCCCGTGTCGAACACCGCGTTGGGATGCACGGTATTGACGCGAATGCCGTCCGCACCCCATTCGAGCGCCGCCACCCGCGCCAGTTGATTCATGGCCGCTTTGGACGCCGAATAAGCCGCTGCGCCCGGCCCCGGCGCTGGTACATTCTTCGAGCCGACGATGACCACGCGCCCACCGTTCGGCGCCAGCTTGAGCAGCGGGTGCGCCTCGCGCAGCAGCACGACGTTGGCGTCGAGGTTGATACGCATGACGCGCTGCCAGTAATCGAGCTGCAGCGCCTGAATCTTTGCGCTCGGCGGGAAAATGCCCGCGTTCAGCACGAGCATATCCAGCCCGCCAAACGCTTGGGCGCCCGCTTCAAGCGCCTGCTGGATCGCCGTCTCGTCGGTCACGTCGCACATGAGACCGAGGAAGTCGCGCCGCGGGAACAGCGTCGTGATCGTCGGGTTGATGTCCAGCCCGATCACTGCCGCGCCCCGCTTGAGCAGTACTTCAGCGCACGCTTTGCCGATGCCCGATGCTGCCCCGGTGACGAGCGCGATCTCCCCAGTGAAGACGGGCGCTTTAGTCGGCGCTTTGAGCTTGGCTTGCTCCAGTTCCCAGTACTCCATGTCGAACAGGTCAGCGGCGGGCAGCGCTTGATACCCGCCGAGCGCTTCCGCCCCGAGGATGATATCGATGGTGTGGCGGTAGATATCTTCGGCAATGGCCGCATCTTTGGCGGTTTTCCCCAGCGTGATTAATCCGAGTTCCGGGTCGAGGATGATGCGGGGCGCGGGGTCGAGCATGGTCAGCGGCGCGTCGGCACGCTGTTTGTGCGCATCAAAATACTCGACATAAGCCTGCACATAGGCAGCCACATCCCGCCCGATAAGCGGGAGGCGTTTGGTGCGGATCACGTGATCCGGCGTGGCTGGTCCCTGCTGCGCGATCTTGCTCACAGCGGCGCGCTGGACAAAACTGAGCGCTTGCGCGTTGGTATGCGCTGCCATGATCAGCGGCGTGCCTGCTGCCGCGGAGACGGCTTTGCGTAACGCGGCGCGTTCAGCGCGCAGTGCTTTGTTTGACACGGTGACCTCGGGCACGGCGATTTGCCACGCGCCCCGGTCGGCGAGGTGCGCTTCGGCGCGCTGAACCAGTTCGATCATGCGTTCGTAGGATTCGCGAGCATCAGCACCAAACGAGAAAATGCCGTGATTCAGCAGCACCATCCCGACTGTCCCCGCGTGTGCCGCTTGCGGGTAGATCTCTGCGCATAGGCGCGCGAGTTTGAACCCGGGCATCACATACGGGATGATCACCACGCTGTCGCCATAAACCCGGCGCACATGCTCGCGACCGTCGGGGGTATTGGTCAGGGCGATGATCGCGTCGGCGTGCGTGTGATCGACGAACTTGTGTGGCAGCACGGCGTGCAAAATTGCCTCGACTGAGGGTGACGGCGCAGCGGCATCCGTCATGGCGCAGCGCATGGCGTTGGCCATCGCCTTGTCGGAGAGCGCGGGCAGTGTCGCCAGGTCGAGCAGAGCGCGGCGGCGCACCGGCGCGAAGCCCGCCGCCTCGATGGTCGCCAGATCCCAGCCGCTCCCCTTGATGTAGAGGATCTCCTCCGGGCGACCGAGTAAATCCGGTTCGGTGAGTTTGACCGAGGTGTTGCCGCCACCATGCAGCACCAGCGCGGGATCGCGCCCCAGTAGGCGAGAGGTATATACGCGCTGCGCGAGATCGCCAGCATAAGCGGCGGCCTCGGCGTCATTCCAAAGGCTGGACATCACAAACGGCTCCTGAAGTGCGGCGGATAGCTGCAACTGATTCTGCCTGTATTCGCGTGAAAACGCTATAATTGCGCCACCTTCCGCACTCTGACTAAAAGGCCTATTCATGAAAGTTGGCGGCACGCATTATCAGACCATCTGGCTTCAGCCAGATGACCCGACGATTGTCCAGATCATTGATCAGCGCCGGTTACCGCACGAGTTTGTCGTGCTCGATCTGCGCACCGTGGCTGAGGTAGCGCACGCCATTCAGGCGATGATCGTGCGCGGAGCCGGACTGATCGGCGTGACCGCCGCCTATGGCATGTATATCGCCGTGCTGACCGCGCCCAAAACGACCCGCCGTGCCTTCTGGGACGATGTCGAGGCGGCAGGCGCGCAGCTCAAGGCGACGCGCCCGACCGCGGTTAATCTCGCATGGGCAGTGGATCGCCAGCTAGAAGCCCTTCAGCAGGTTGAACCGTTGGACGAGATGGTCGCGCGCGCGCGTGAGACTGCGCTGCGCATCGCCGCGGAAGATGCGGAGAACTGCCGGAACATCGGCACGCATGGCCTTCAACTGATCGAAGCCCTTGCCGAACGCAAGCCGGGAGAGACGATCAACATCCTGACACACTGCAACGCGGGGTGGCTGGCGTTTGTCGATTACGGTTCGGCGACCGCGCCGATCTACGCCGCACATGACCGCGGCCTGCCGGTGCATGTGTGGGTGGATGAGACGCGACCGCGCAATCAGGGCGCGCGCCTCACAGCGTGGGAACTCGGGCAGCATGGCGTGCCGCACACGGTGATCGCGGACAACGTCGGCGGGCATTTGATGCAGCACGGGTTGGTCGATCTGTGCATTGTCGGCAGCGACCGCACCACCGTGACAGGCGATGTCGCCAACAAGATCGGCACGTACCTCAAAGCGCTGGCCGCGCATGATAACGGCGTGCCGTTCTACGTCGCGCTGCCTTCGTCTAGCTTCGACTGGGACATGCGTGACGGACTGCGCGAGATTCCGATTGAGCAGCGCGGCGCGGATGAGGTCAAGTACATGGATGGGCAAACGGCGAGCGGCGCCATCGAGGTGGTGCGGCTGACGCCGGAAAGCAGCCCGGTCGCCAACTTTGGGTTTGACGTGACACCGGCGCGCTTGGTCACCGGGTTGATCACCGAGCGGGGTGTCGTTGCCGCCGACGAAGACGCGATTCTCAACCTGTATCCCGAAAAGCGGCGGCTGGCGTCCCGCTGACGGTCGCCGCGCGGATAGCCGGATAATCGGGGCTGACTGACTTTCTCAATACTTTGATGAATGCTCCCATGCATGTGGGCTGCTTAATTGCGTTACAATTAACTCAGATGTTCTCAGTGCCAGAGCGGTAATTCTTCGTTAGCGTTCTGAATTGCTAACGGGAAAGCAAACCTTGTGAAACAACCAGATACCCGTGCCATCACGCCCTACGTTGTCCTCAGCATTGGTACGCCTTTCACTCAGCCGGATCTCCTGCTAGAGCGTTTGCGCGAACTGGTTGATCGACCTGTGAAACATGAGCCATTTCTTACACTCGCTTCTCTGGAAGCTGCCCTGACGCGCACGCCCGACGCCGTCATTGTGTGTGACTTCGACAACCCCCAAATTGATCCTGAAACGATTGTGCGCCGTGTGCAGCACCTGCTGCGGTCAGCCCCGGTCATCGTGGCTGCGCACACCGCGCACGTCAACGTTGCGGTGGACATGATGCGGCTCGGCGCGAGCGGCTTTGTGGCGAAGGCGGATACTGATCGGCTGCTCCAGCTCATTCAGCAAGGGTTCAGTCAGCGTGCCGGCGTGACTGCGGAGCCCACGACGGGGGAAGCGCCCGTGGAAGCTGTGCGCGCCTTGCGGGATCAGATCCATGCCATTCTTGATACCACCCAAGATGCCTTGATGAGCATTTCTTTGCCGGATCGCCAGTTGATCTACGTCAGCGCGTCGTATGAGAAGATCTATGGTTATCCGGTGGCATTGGCACTGGAGGATCCGGACTTTTATAAGCACGTTGTGCTGCCCGACGATCTCGAACTCGCCACCGCCGCGATGGAAACGTGTCTGCGCGAAGGCTTCGTCGAGGTGGATCACCGTATTGTCCTGCCCGATGGCCAGATACGCTGGCTGCACCGTCGTGCGTGGATCACCTATGACGAACAAGGTCGTCCGGCTCAGGTCAACGACAGCGCGCGTGACATCACCGCGCGCAAAACGATGGAAGCGGCTTTGCAGCAGAGCGAGGGACGGCTGCGCAGTCTGTTTGTCAACTTGCAGGATGTCGTCTGGTCGGCTGATATTCCCAGTTACGAGATTGAGTATCTGAACCCAGCGGCACGGACCGTATTTGGGCGACCGGAATCTGATTTCTACGAAGATTGTGAACTGTGGCGCAAGATCATCCATCCGGATGATGCGCACCGCGTTGAGGAACTGGGAAACAGCCTCTTGCACGGTGGCCGTCGAGACGCTACCTATCGCATCCTGCGACCAGACGGTGAGGTTCGCTGGTTGCACGACCGGGCGTGGATCGTGCGCGATGCGGAGGGACAGCCCGTGCGCATGGAAGGTATCGCCAGCGATATCACTACCCGTAAGCTGGCCGAAGAAGCCTTGATCGCCAGTGAGGCCAAGCAGGCCGCTCTGTTTGCGGCGATCCCGGACAGCATTTTCTACCTGCGCTCAGATGGTACGGTGTTGGAGTATCATGGAGCATCCGACAAAATTCTGCTGCCCCCTGAACAAATCATCGGCAACAATCTCTATGATTTCTTCAAGTTTGCGCTCGTTCCCCAGATGATTTTGCAGCAAGCGATTGCCGCTGTGCAGACGGTGATTGCTACCCGAGAGCTGGCCGTGTTTGAATATACAATGCCGGATCTCCGTGATTATGAAGCGCGCATGATCCCGGTGGGCGATACCAATGCGCTGATGTGCATTGTTCGCGAAATCACTGAGCGGAAGCGGGCGGAGCGCCAGTTGCAGCAGAGCGAACAGCGTCTGCGCCTGTTCATCGAACATGCGCCCGCCGCCATCGCGATCTTCGATACGCAGATGCTCTATCTCGCGGCCAGCCGCCGCTGGTCGCAGGATTACCGGTTGCCCGATGAAAGTATCATCGGTCGCAGTCACTATGATGTTTTCCCAGAAATCCCGGAGCGCTGGAAAGTAATTCATCAGCGCTGTCTCGATGGGGCAGTCGAAAAGTGCGAAGCCGATCCCTTCCCCCGGGCTGATGGCACGCTTGACTGGGTGCGCTGGGAAGCGCATCCGTGGCGCGACATCGATGGCGCGATTGGTGGCATTTTGCTGTTCTCCGAAGTCATCACCGAGCGCGTGCAGGCCGAAGCGGCGCTCCGGCAGAGTGAAAGCTATCTCCGGTCGCTCGTCGATTCCCAGACCGCCTTCAATATGCGCACGGATTTACTCGGTCGAATCACCTACTGCAATCAACGCTATATCGACCAGTTTGGGTGGGTCGCGCCGGATATGATCGGCAGGCTTTCGATGGAGATGGTGCTGCCCGCCGACCATGACAAGGTGATTGCCGCGGTCTCGGGCTGTCTGACGAGTGTGGGGACGCCGTATCAGGTGGAAATCCGCAAATATGCGAAGGGCGGCGGGCACATCTGGACGCTGTGGGAATTCATCGCCGTACAGAACGCGGATGGCAGCGTCGGCGAGGTGAACTGCGTTGGCTTTGACATCAGCAAGCAGAAGCAGGCTGAACTCGCGCTGCAGGAAGCGAATGAGCGGCTGGAACAGCGGGTTATCGAGCGCACCGCAGAACTCGAACGCGCCAAAGATCGCATTGAAGCGATCTTCCAGCACAGCGGCGATGGGATTTTGCTGCTGGATCTTGCGGCGGGCATTCAACAGGCGAACTACGCCTTTGATGAGATGCTCGCGCTGGCGAGTGGCAGCACGCATGGAGCGCAGTTGGCTACCTACCTCCACCCCGATGATGCCGTTCGCATTGATGCCGTGATTGCCGAAGTCGCGGCGACGCATCAAATGCAGCAGATTGAGGCGCGAGCACGCCGCGCCGAGGAGACATTCATTGATGTGGAAATCAATATCGCGCCGGTCAATCGCTCGGAACAGGCGGTCACCAATCTCGTCTGTATTATCCGCGACATCACCGAGCGCAAGCACGCCCAGGACGCGCTGCGTGCCAGTGAGGAACGCTTGCGGATTCTGTTCGATACCAGCCCGGATGCCATTTGCCTCATCAATTTAAAAGGGGTGTTCGTCGATGTCAACCCGGCGGGACTGATGCTGGTCGGCCTGAGCCGGGAAGAACTCGTCGGTAAATCTCTGTCTGAACTCGGGTTATTCACGAATCCAGTCTATCAGCGGCAGACGGTCGATGGGCTGGGCCTGACGCGGCAGGGCAGTGGACGCACATCCGAATATGAAGTCCGAACGAGTACTGGCGAGATCATTGTCATCGAAGCGGTGACGCACCCGATCAAGCTGGAGGATGAACTGCTGCAGCTCGCCGTCATTCGCAATATCACCGAGCGGCGGCGCGCCGAGGCGGCGCTGCGTGAGAGCGAGGAACGGTACCGGCGGCTCATCAGCACGATGTCAGAAGGTATCGTGCTGCAAACGCGCGACGGGTCAATTCAGACTTTCAATGTGGCAGCCGAACGTATTCTTGGCTTATCCGGCGATCAGCTCATGGGACGGACTTCGGTCGATCCCCGGTGGCATGCGGTCCATGAAGATGGCAGCCCGTTCCCGGGCAATACGCATCCGGCTATGGTCGCTTTGGCGACTGGCCAGCCGCAGTCGAACATCATGATGGGTGTCCATAAGCCCGATGATGAGAATATCACGTGGATTCTCGTCAATTCCCAGCCTTTGTTTGAGCCGCATCAGGCTCAGCCGTATGCCGTGGTGACGACCTTTACGGACATCACCGCTAACAAGCTGGCGGACGCCGCGCTGCGCGAGAGCGAAGAACGTTATCGACTGCTCGCTGAAAATGTGAACGATGTGATTATCCGCTTGGCGCCGGACGCGACCCTCACTTTTGCGACAGCGTCGATCACGCGCCTGCTCGGTTACCCACTCGAAGAACTTATCGGTCAGGGCGGCTTTTCGATTGTGCATCCCGACGATCTCGTCATGTCGCAGACGACCGTTGCCAACGCGCTGGTCGCCCACCTGCCATACTTTACGCTGGTCGAACGGATTCGGCATAAGGACGGGCATTACATCTGGGTTGAGGTGGGCAATTCGAATGTCTACGATCCGGCGACGGGTGAACTTGTGGAAATGGTGGGAGTGCTTCGGGATATGACGGCTCGCCGCCAAGCGGAAGAAGCATTACGCGAAAGTGAAGAACGGTATCGCCTGCTGGCGGAAAATGTGAATGACGTGCTGTTTAGGGTGGATGCGAAGGGCGCAATCACGTTTATCACGGCGTCCGCCCATAACGTCTTGGGGTATGCCCCCGACGAGCTGCTCGACGTCCCCGTTTCCACGCTCGCTCATCCGGATGATATGGCGACGGCAATTGAAGTGGTTCAAAACACCTTCATTGCTCAGGGGACGCATCTGACCTTGAATGCGCGCGTGCTGCACAAGACCGGGGTGTATGTGTGGGTGGAAATCGCGGCGACGCTGGTTCACGATCCGCGTACTGCCCAAGCTGTCGAACTCATTGGTGTGCTGCGCGATGTGACGGAGCGGAAGCTCGCCGAAGATGCGCTGCGCGCCAGTGAAGAGAAATTCCGCACCTTCCTTGAAGCCGCGCCGATTGCAACGGTGATTGCGAATATGCAGGGGCGCGTCGTGGTGGTGAATCAGGCGGCTGCCGAACTGTTTGGCTACGAGCGCTCCGAACTTATCGGCAGGTCGATTGGCGTGCTCGTCTCGGAGGAATACCGGAAAGAGCAGTTTAACCGGGTGAACAGCGGGAGTACGCAGTCCAACCAGCGAACTTTCTTCTTTGAATCGATGGGACTGCGCCGTGATGGGTCACGCTTCCCGTGTGACACGCAGTTGAGTTTCATCGAAACGTCGGAAGGCGCGATGGTGATGAGCCATGTCATCGATACCACGCAGCGCAAACAGGCGGAAGCCGCGCTCAAGCAGTCGCTGGCACAGGAACGCGAACTTGGCGAGTTGAAGTCCCGCTTTGTCTCAATGGCCTCGCACGAATTCCGCACGCCGCTGGCCGCGATTCTCGCCGCTACGGAAACCCTCTCACTGTATCGAGATCGGATGGACAAGGCGCAGATTGAGGGACGGCTAGAGCGCATTCGCCAGCAGGTCACCTACATGCGCGACACGATGGAAGACGTGCTGAATCTGGCGCGTATGCAGGCCGGACGCGTCAAATTTGAGCCGCGTTCCGGCGATGTGGCGGCTCTGGCGCGCGAGATTGTCAATGAATTTGACAGTCAGATCGAATTTCAGGGACGACTCGTGTTCACCTGCGCAACCGCGCCGCTGCACGCTGAATTCGATGAACGACTGCTGCGGCAAATCTTCAGCAATCTCATTCACAACGCCCTCAAGTACTCAATCCACAACCAGTCGGTGTCCGTCCATCTCCTAGATAGCGAGGCTGCTTTCCGGTTGCGCATTGAGGATCACGGCATTGGTATTCCTGACGACGATCTAAAGCACCTGTTTGAGCCGTTTCACCGCGCGAAGAATGTCGGCACGATTTCGGGGACGGGGCTGGGGTTGAGCATTACGCGCCAGTCGGTCGAGCTGCACGGCGGGACGATCACCGTAGAGAGTCGGGAAGGAGTGGGGACGACCTTCGAAGTGATCATTCCGAAGGTCGCTCAACCGCGCGTTGACGTGTCGTGAGTGGTTTTCGAGGAGCGTAGGGCGCATCAGCGTGCGCCCCACAGCCAATGACCGGGCTCTGTCGCGTTAGGTGCGATCCGGGACGACGGCCATGACAATGGCGGTCGCCGGGCCGCCCAAGCGCATATCGATGGCCGCACTCGCGTAGGCGTAGGCGTCAAACAAGTCCAGACCCCATTCCGCCGTCAACAGTTTATAAGCTTCATCCAGCGCCACCTGATGCGCTGCTGCCAGTGTGTCGCCCATGCCGATGCAGTAGGTGCTGCTGCCGACGCGCAAGCGCGGGTACGTCAGCGCCATGCCTTTGGCGACGCTGACGCGCAGGGTGGCCTGACCCGCCGCTTCGAGGCTGACCCACGTCGGTTCGGCGACGCCCATCGCCGCGTGCAGATCGCCCATCGCCAGCAGCGCACCGGGAACTTGGATCGGCAGGTAGAGCGTCGTACCGGCTTCCATCTCGCGCAAATCCATGTTGCCGCCGAACGGATAGGCGGGCATGAACGTCGACCCCGCGCCCTCCGCCGGAGCGACACCGATGCAGCCGATCATCGTGCGGATCGGCACGCTCAGTGAGTCCGAAATGTACGCCCGGCCGTCGCGCAGCGCGATTTCTTTCACACGGGTGGCGTCGGTCTGCGCGCCCAAGCCGCCGAACTGCGGCAGCCACACCGACCACGCGCGCCGCACCTGCACGTCGAGAATCTCGACCTTGAGCGCGTCGCCGGGTTCCGCATCTTCGACATAGACCGGGCCGGTCACCGCGTTGAAGTTCTCCAGCCCGATGGCCTCGACGGCTTCGCCTTTGGAGAGGCGTTCGTAGGCGACATCGCCCGTTTCAAAGGTGACGGTATCGCCGCTGACGATGCGCAGCACGGGCGGAATGGTGCGGTCAAACGAGAATGCACGTTGGTCTTGTTTGAGCTGATAGGTAGCCATGCGGTCAACTCCTATTGGTTAGTCATATTGGCTGATGAACTGCGTCAGTACCTGCATGTAACGGTCGGCTTCTTCGACATGCGACGAATGCGAGCTGTTTTCGAAGATCACCCACTGCGCGCCGGGGATACCGTTCTTGACCGTCTCGGCGATCAACGGCGTCGCTTCGTCGTGCCGACCGGACGTGACGAGCGTCGGCGCTTTAATTTCGGGCAGGCGGTCGATGATGTCCCAATCGCGAATCGTGCCGATGACGTGGAATTCGTTTGGTCCGTTCATGGTGTTGTACACCTCACCACCCTCATCGAGGTAGTCAAAGCTCCGTTTAACATAGTCCGGGTACGGCAGCAGACGAGAGACGTGCCGATCATTAAAGACCTTCGTCGCGTCCTTGTATTGTTGGCTGCTGGTTGTGCCGGCGATTTCATGTTCCAGCAGCGTCGCCTGCACTTCCGGCGGCAGTTCCTCGCGCAGGCGATTGGCCTCGGCGACCCACTGCTTCATGCTGGCGGGGGAGCTGGCAATCGTCAGGCTGGCGATCCCCGGCGGTTGCGTCAACATGTATTGCATCGCCAGCATGCCGCCCCACGACTGCCCGAGCAAATGAATGCGGTCGAGGCTCAGCGCGCGCCGCACGACGTCGACTTCTTCGACATACAGCTCGACTGTCCACATTTCCGGTTTGCTCACGTTGATAGCGGAACGCCCGCAGCCCAACTGATCGTAGTAGATCACGCGACGTCCGGTGTCGGCCATCGCGTCGAGCGATTCGAGATAGTCATGGGTCGCTCCGGGGCCACCATGCAGGCAGAGCAGGGGCGTTTTGTCGCCCTCACCGACGATGCGATACCACGTCTGGTAGCCTTTGAAGGGGATCGTCCCTTCGACAATGCGGTGTGCCATGAATAGTGCCTCCTTAAACTTTATATTTGGTGCGGGGATCGAGCGCGTCACGGAGCGCGTCGCCCAGCAGGTTAAACCCTAAGGTGGTGACAATGATACCAATGGTCGGCGCGATGATTGTCCATGGGGCGATGCGATAGCGCGTTTGCCCCTCAGCGATCATGTTGCCCCAACTGGCGGTCGGCAGTGGGACGCCGACGCCGAGAAAGCTCAGCGACGACTCCACTAGGATTGTACTGGCGAAACTCAGCGTGCCCCACACGACCACCACGGTGATGATCTGCGGGAGAATTTGGCGCACGAGGATGTAGCGGTCGCGGCAGCCGATGGCGCGCGCGCTTTCGATGAAGGGCCGTTCGCGCACGGTCAGCACCTGCGCGCGCACCAAACGCGCCAGCGGCGCCCACGTGATGAACACGAGGATGATGATCACCGTCGGGATGCTCGGTCGCAGCACCGCGCCGAAGCCGAGCGCCAGCAGAATGGCCGGGAAGGCCAGCAGAATATCGGTGACGCGCATGAGCAGGTTGTCGAGGATGCCCGCGTAATAGCCCGCAACCAACCCGACCGCCGTGCCGATGATCGCCGCGCTGATATTCACCGTCAGGCTGATGAGCAGCGAGATCCGCGCGCCGTAGAGCATGCGGCTGAACATATCGCGCCCCAAGTGATCCGTGCCGAGCAGGAAACGCGCATCCGGTGGGAGCGGCGTGCCCGTGGCGGAGAGGCCGTCGCGGAACTGTGTGAGCGGGTCGATGCCGGTGACCAGCGGCGCGAAGATCGCGGCGGCGATCACCACCAGCACCAGCGCGATGCCGACCCAAGCGCGGGGGAGCCGCCGCAGACGCGTCCAAAAGCCCCGTTTGGGCTGTTTTCTGATGATAGCCATAGCGTTACCCTGACGAGGTTAAGCGCACACGCGGATCAACGACGACGTAGAGGAAATCGACCAGCAGATTCAGCGCGACGACCGCAATGGACGCGAACAGCACCGTGCCCATGATCATCGGCGTGTCCTGGTTGCGAATGGCCGTCCATGCCTGCAAACCGATGCCCGGCCAGCCGAACACGGCTTCGATCACGACCACGCCGCCGAGCAGCAGCGCGAGATCCAACCCCGCCAGCGTCATGACCGGGAGCAGGGCGTTGCGCAGCACATGCTTGGTCAGCACGGCGCGCGGCGCGAGACCTTTGGCGCGGGCGGTACGCACATAGTCCTCGTTGGCGACTTCGAGAATGCTGTTCCGGACGATGCGCGAATAAAACGCGATGCCGCCAAAGCCGAGCACGAGCGCGGGCAGAACCAGATGCGCGACCGTGCCGTACCCGCCGAGCGGGAAGATCGGGATGACGAAACCGAACAGGTACAGCAGCACGAGGCCGAGCGCAAACTGCGGCACCGAAATGCCGATCAACGCGATGAATGTGGCGAAGTTGTCGACCCACGTACCCGGTTTGAGTGCCGCGAGGATGCCGAGCGGCACGCCGAAAACCAGTTCGATGGCTAACCCGGCCAGCGCCAACTGCAAAGTCGCGGGCAAACGATCCATGACGGCTTGCAGCACCGGGCGGTTATCGCGTGTCGAGTTGCCGAAATCGCCCTGAATGGCGCGCCCTAAGTACCGGACATACTGCACAGGCAGCGGCTGATCCAGCCCCCACAGCACGCGAATGCGCTGCACGGTCTCTTCCGGGGCGCGTGGCCCGGCGTACATGCGCGCGGCGTCACCGGGCATCAGAAACACCATCACAAAGCTGATCGTCGCGACGCCGAGGATGACGACGAAAGCCCCTAAGAGTCGGCGGATGAAGTATGCCGTCAAGGACGATCTCCTATAACAAAGGAGGGACGCAGCTTGCAGCGTCCCTCATCGTGAATCAATTGCGAAAGCGGTGACCGACCTACTTGATCGACGCGCCGTCCCACCGCAGCAGCACACCGGGGTCCGACTGGATGCTCAAGCGCGCGCTCGTGAAGTAGAAGTTGAGCTGGTGTTCGAGGAAAATGTTTGGCATCGCGCCGACAATGGCTTCTTCGAAGGCGCTGAACGCTGCCCAACGGGCATCGCCCGGCGGGATGGCGTTGGCTTCGGCGAACTGCGCTTCGAGCGCTTCGTCGCAGAACTGACCCCAGTTATATGAGCCACCGCACGCCAGCAGCGGTTCCCAGATGTTCGACGGATCCGGGTAGTCGAGGTACCAGTTGGTCATCACGACTTCCAGCGTATCCGGCTGGTTGACCAGAATGTCGAGGAACTGCGCGTTGTCGATGCTGGTGATTTGCAGGTTGATGCCGATCGCGGCCCAGTCATTGATGAGCGCTTGCACCACCGACAGATTGGTCGGGTCGGTGTTGGTTAGCAGCGTGCCGCTGAAACCATCGGGGTAGCCGGCGGCGGTCAGCAGGGCTTTAGCTGCATCGGGATCGAACGTCAGCGGGACAAGGTCGGCGTTGTTGCCCAACACGCTCGGCGGGATGGGGCCGACAGCCGGTTCGGCGCGACCGTTCAGGATTTGCACGAGGCGGGTGCGGTCAACCGAGAGCGCCATCGCCTGCCGGACTTCCGGAATGTTGTAGGGGGCGATGGTGGTGTTCAGCACGATGTAGTCGATGTTCGGGAAGCCCGCGGTCGGCAGAAGCTGCGCCGCGATGACCGGATCGGTCGAGATGCGCGGGTATTCCGAATTCGGCACGAAATCAAGCGCGATATCGGCTTCCCCCGCTTCCATACGCAGGATGCCAACCGACGGTTCGACCATCAACTGCATTTCGAAGCGATCAAAGACGGGCTTGCCTTCAAGGTAGTAGTTGGGGTTGCGCACACCCGTGATGATCACGCCGGGTTCCCAACGTTCGAGGATGTACGGGCCAGCCCCGGACGGCTGCCGACCGAATTCCGTGCCCGCGGCTTCGACCGCTTCGCTTGGGATGATGAAGCCGGGAGGCAGCGCAAAGCGCTGGATCAGCGACCAGACGGGATAGTCGAGCGTGAAGGTGATGGTACGGTCATCGACAATCTGAATGCCGCTGACTTCGGTGGCCGCGCCGTTCTGGAAGTCGGTCGTGCCCGTGATCGCCGCGAACATGTAGGCGGTCGGCGAAGCGGTTGCCGGGTTGAGCAGACGCTCAAACGACCACTTGACATCAGCGGTGGTGATATCGCGCCCATTCGAAAATTTGAGGCCTTCGCGCAGAGTGAACGTATAGACCAGACCGTCGTCGCTCACGCTGTAGGATTCGGCGAGGGCGGGGATCACTTCGCTGTTGTCATCTGACCAGCGGACGAGTCCCATGTTGAACAGCGCCGAGGTCGGCCACGTTTCGGTCTCGTAGGCGATATGCGGATCAGACGTACGGATGTCTGCATTGCTCAGAATGCGGAGGACGGTTTCCTCTTGAGCGTGCAAACTACTGAAGGATAATGTGAAGAGTAACGCGAGAATCAAAGTCAGAACGAGATGCTGCCGACGCACCATCTTAACCCCTCTCGAAACTACCGATACACTTGGAAGATTTCTATACGCGTAGGAAGTGTAACGAATCTGAAATTCCGCGTCAAACAAGCGAGAGATTAAAGTTCGATAATTAGAACCAATGGCCGTGGTGGGATAGCGGATGGGCGGTTTCTAGCGTATGCTTTTCCCTCAATTGTGGCGAATCTGAGGGCGAACGATGCGTATTCATGACCTGAATTGGGGACAACTCGAAGACTATCTGAAACATGATGATCGGTGTGTACTGCCGATTGGCAGCACCGAACAGCATGCCTACTTGAGCCTGTGTGTGGACAACATTCTCGCGGAAAAAGTGGCGGTGGATGCCGCCGAACCGCTCGGCGTGCCCGTATTCCCCGTGCTGAACTACGGAATTACGCCGTATTTCCGCGCTTACCCGGGCAGCATCAGCCTGCGCGTGCAGACCTACTTGAACATTATTCGCGACGTGCTGGACGCATTCGCTGAACAGGGCTTTAAGCGCGTGCTGATCGTCAACGGGCACGGGGGTAACAGCCCCGCGCAGGGGTATGTCGCAGAATGGATGGCGGATCATCCCGGCGTAAAGGTTAAGTTTCACAACTGGTGGAATGCGCCGCAGACCTGGGCAAAAGTCATGGAGATCGACCCGGTGGCCTCGCACGCCTCATGGATGGAAAACTTCCCGTGGACGCGTCTGCCGAACGTCGCCCAGCCGACCGAGCAGAAGCTGCCTGTCAACCTCGACTATATGCGCACGCTCGCCCCGCAGGCGGCGCGCGAATACCTCGGCGATGGCAACTACGCCGGGTTGTATCAGCGACCGGACGCCGATATGCTGGCGATCTGGGAGGTGGCCGTCGCCGAGACGCGCACCTTGCTCACGTATGGATGGTGATCATGCAGATCGAATTTACGGGTAAAACGGTCATTGTGACCGGCGCGGCGCACGGAATGGGGCGCGCCATAGCGGTCGCTTTCGCGGAACGTGGCGCGACGGTGTGGGGCTGCGATCTGCTGCCGGATGAGCTGGCGGAGACGCAGCGTCTCTGTCAGGCGGCGGGCGCGGTGTGTGCGGTGCGGGCCGTCGATGTGCGCGATATCGCCGCAATTCAGCGCTTCACGGACGAAGTTGGCGGGGCGGATATTCTCATCAGCAATGCGGGCGGGGTGCTCGGCTATGTGGGCAAGCCGATGGATCAGGTCACGCCGACGGAGTGGAATGACATCATCGCTGTGAACCTGAGCGCGGCCTTCTGGTTCGCGCAGGGCGTTGTCCCGTCGATGAAGGCGCGCGGCTTCGGACGCATCATCACGATTTCGAGCGGCGCGGGGCTGAGCATTAGTCTGACGGGCATTCAAGCGTATGCGACGGCCAAAGCCGGGGTGATTCACCTGACACGGCAGTTGGCGCATGAACTAGGACAGTTCGGCATCACCGTGAACAGCATTGCGCCGGGGTTCGTGCGCTCCAACCCAAACACCGAACGCCAGTGGCAGTCGTATGGCGAACAGGGGCAGAAAGCCCTGGTCGAAGGCATCGCCATGCGCCGACTGGGTACGCCCGACGATATCGCCTATGGCGCGCTGTTCCTCGCGTCGGAGTACGCCAGTTGGATCACCGGGCAAGTGCTGCCCATCGACGGCGGGAAATAGCGGTTCAGCATAGAATGATCCTCGAGAGTGGTGCAGAGTGACCTTGAGGAGAATAGAAGCATGCGACGCTGGTTAATGCTGTTCGTCTGTCTGGGAGTGCTCGGGTCGGTCCGCGTGGCAGGATCGGTGTGGGTGGCTGCGGCCCAGGCGGAACGGGTGAAAGCGATCCCGGTGATCGGGGCGTATCCGCAGATTCGGCTGTCGCCGGATGGTCATACGCTCGCGATCTTCGAAATGGGCATCTTTTACGATGGCGAGATCATTCCGGAACTGGTGCCTGTCCGCTTGTTTGACCTGAACACGCTGCAAATTACAGCGACCTTGAATGGGCCGACGGATTATGCGAATGAGGTCACCTTCACCAGTGATGGCAGCCGCGTCATGACCTATCATGACAACGGCGACATGTTCATCTGGGATGCACCGACGGGGAGCCTGATCAATCGGGTGACGGCGCTGCCGCTGTTGAGCGGACGTGGGTTCTTCTACCCTGACACCTCACACTATGTCATGGCATGTCAAGCGAATCTTTTGCTGCTGTGCGAGTGGGATACCGACAATGGTTCGATCCTGCGCTTGCTGCGCCCGCAGTATGCGACACGAAACGAGATCGCCGCGCTGTTTGAAAGTGGTCCCGCGCCCACCTACATCGCGTTTGACCTGTCCGACAGTGGCGACCGGATCGCGGCGGCCACCAGCTATGGGGTGATCGATATCTGGGATGTGGCGACGGGGGAGCAGGTGAGCCTCAATGTGCCGACCGAATTCCCATTGTTCAATATCATGAGTTTGGCCTTCATCAACAACGACGAACAAATCGTGTTCTATGACGCAGATTCTGAACTCATTCAGGTGATTGATGCGCGCAATGGCAGCGAAGTCCGTTCTTTTTCCGGTGGGCCGACTGGCTCACCGACGGTCGCGCTAGCGGCAGATGGCGATCACATTGCATGGGTCTCCGGTGAGCCGGAAGCGCCGATCATCACGGTCTCCTCACTCACAGACGCGGATGAGCCGCTCGTCATCAATCTGCCCGTGCCGGAACCACTGCGCGCGTCTCGCCGCCAGATGAGTATGTACTTTATGCCGGATGGACTTACGCTGGTCGTGGGTGGCTTTGCCAACCAGTCCGGCGACTCGAACGACAACCTGATTTTTCTGGTCGACGTGACTCGTTAATGCCAGACCGACTGTGAACGTCAGTGGGGAGCACTGGTGCGCTCCCCACTCATCTAGGCGATCGGGTGCTGCTGGGACAATTCCCATGCATTGAGGCGTTCGCCCGTGACATCATGCGCGTCGATGCCCGCCAGATACACGAAGGCGGGCGCGAGCAGCGCAGGATCGACCCATTTCTGCTTGAGTTCTTCGGTGTAGTTTTCGGCGGACATCGGCGTGTTGATCGGCGCGCCGGGGGTGATGGTGTTGACCGCGATATTGAACGGCTGCCCCTCCATCGCCAAGACTTTCATCAAGCCTTCCTGACCGTGTTTGGCCGGGCAGTAGGCGACCTCTTTGACGAACCCCTTGATGCCCGAACCCGACGACACAAACACGATGCTGCCGCTGTCGGCGGCGATCATCGGCTGCCATACGGCTTTGGCGAGCAGGAAGGCCGCCTGCAAGATGATGTTCACTTCGGTCTGCCACTGCGGGAACGTGACTTCCAGCATTGACCGCTCTTTGAGGAGCGCGGCGTTGTGCACGAGCACGCGCGGTTTGCCGTAGGCCGCCAGCGCTTGGTCGACTGCGGCCTGCGTGGCGTCGGCGTTGGCGAGATCGACTGGGATGGGCAGGCAGTCCGTGCCCCCCGCGCGCAGTTCGTCGGCCAGCGCGTTGAGCTTGTCGGCCTGCACATCCATGAGCGCCAGCTTCATGCCCTGCGCAGCATAGGCGCGGGCAATCGCCAGCCCTAGTCCCTGTGCCGCGCCTGTGAGAATCGCGAAGGTACCGTTGAGCGCGACCATCAGATCAGCCCACGCACGAACTTGGTGAAGCGTTCCAAGCCTTCGTCAAATTCCGGCGAGGCTTTGGTGAACGCGCCGCGAATGAAGCCTTCGCCCGCGCCGCCGCCAATCGTCCCCGGTTGGAAGACGAGCTTGGCTTCTTCCCGCGCCTTCTTGACGAATTCGGCGCTGGTCAGCCCGGTGGGGCGGATGTCGATAAAGATATAGTAGGCGCCCTGCGGCGGACTGTAGGGCAGCGGGATCGCGTCAAGCGTTTGCATCCACAGCTTGCGGCGGCGGTCATATTCCGCCAGCACATCTTTGAACCAGTCGCGGGGCTGGCTGAGCACAGCGAGACCGCCGTACTGCGTGACCACATTCGCGCAGATCATCATGGCGTGGTGGAACGGCAGCATGCCTTCGATGAGCGCGGCAGGCCCGGCGATATAGCCGAGGCGCATCCCGGTCATGCCGAAGCTCTTCGAGAAGCTGTTGATCGTGATCGTGCGCTCGGCCATGCCGGGGAGCGTCGCGATGCTCGTATGCTGGTTCCCGTCATACACGTAGTACTCGTAGATTTCGTCCGACACGACCAATAGGTCGCGCCGCTGCGCCAGTTCGGCGATTTGCAGCAGAGTCGACTTGGGCAGAATCGTCCCGGTGGGGTTGTTCGGCGACACGACGACCAGCGCTCTGGTTTGCGGCGTGATCGCCGCTTCTAACTGCGCCACATCGATCACGAAGCCGCTCTCCGGCGTGGTATCGACCGGGATGAGCGTGCCGCCGAGGATGCGCGCGTCGCGGGTGTACTCGTCGTAATGGGGCGACGGCGTGAGCGCGTTGTCGCCGGGGTCGAGCAGGGACATGAGCGTCGCCATGAGCGCTTCCTGCGCACCCGCCGTAACGATGATCTCGCTGTCCGGGTTCACGGTCACGCCGTTTTCGGTGGCGAGCTTGTTAGCAATCGCCGCGCGCAGTTCGGGGATGCCCGTCCACGCCGTATATTGAATCTTCTGCTGGTTGAGCGCAGTGTGCATCGCTTCGAACACGTAGTCTGGCGGCACAAAGTCGGGCGTGCCGCTCCCCAGATTGATCAAACCGGGGATGGGGACAGACGTCTGCTTGCCGAGCGAGCCATACAGGTTGCGCGCGCGCTGCGAAAGGTATTTTTGATAATCCATCGTTAGCCTCTATGTGAGTTGAACCCAGCGCCGTTCACGCGACGACAACCGCACGGCATCCATCGCGATCTGCGTGCGCAGGCCGTCGGCGAAAGTCGCGGCGGTTTGCGGCGTACGCTGGTCGCGAATAGCACCGATTAATTCCTGCATCATCGCAACGACCGACACATTCCAGATGCCCTTGCCAATGCCGGGCAGGGCGGCGTTCGGGTCCGTTTCGCTCATATCGACGAAGTCTTCACCCACGCGCGCCACCAGCAGTTTTTCGTCGGCGTCCGCCAGTTTGATCGTGCCTTCGCTGCCGAAAATCTGCACATGGTTGCCAATACCATGCCGCGCGACGCCGCTCAAGAAGACGGAAGCGAGCGCGCCGCTCTGCATCTCAGCGGTGAAGCTCACCTGATCGTCCGCTGTTGCCGTCCACGGCTCACCCGTGCTCTTGTCGACGCGGTTCGGGACCATCGTCGCGATCTGGCCATCGATCGCGCCAATGTCGCCGAGCCAGTAGCGCAGCAGGTCGATCTGATGCGAACCGTTCGCGCCGAGGCGCCCGCCGCCCATCGCTGCGAGCGACCACCAGTCGCCCGCCGGACGGGTCGCTGGGTCGCCCCACGCCGCCGAGATGTTGACCATGTTGATATGGCGCACTTGGCCAATATACCCGTCCGCAATCAACTGGCGGATTTTGCGGCGGTTGGGGTTGAAACGCAGTTCGTGGCCAATCGCATGCACCCGACCGAGCGCTTCGGCGCGGTTGAGCATGGCTTCGGCTTCCTGCGCGTTCATGGCGGTCGGCTTTTCGCACAGCACGTGCGCGCCGCGTTCCAGCGCCGCCAGTGTCATCGGCGCATGATAGATCGTTGGCGTGGCGATGCCGACAAAGTCGACGCTGTGCGCGTTGAGCATGGTTTCCCAGTCGCCGTAGGCGTGGGGGATGCCGAACTCATCCGCGACTTTTTGCGCGTTCGCCTGATGCGCGCTGGCGATGGCGACGATTTCGACGTCGTCAATCACCTTGAGCGCGGGCAGGTAAGCGGCGCGGGCGAAACTCGCGCCGATGACGGCGGCTTTAATCGTCATGTCGCTACTCCCACAACCCACGTTCTTTGAGCACTTCACCGACGGCGCGCAAATTACGCAGTTCCGCTTCGGAATAATTGCGCGAAATCAGCACGCCGCTGCCGCCGCCATCGAACCCGGCGTGCGTGGCCGCTTTGATTTCGTCCGGCGTGATGGCTTTCGATTTGCCGCCATCGCCCACGCCCGCGCCAATTCCGGGGTAGACCTTGCACTTTGCCCCCGGTGTCTGCGACGAGGTTAGCTGTCCACTGCTTGACGTACTCCGCCGTAGCCAGCCAGTGCTGCTTCACTGCGCGGGGCGATGAATTCGTCAAGGTTGAGGATCGTCGCCAGCGCATTGTAGGCGCCGTCCGGGGTGGCGTCGGCGAGCACGCCCTTTTGCCACGAATCCGAGAAGTTCATGAAGCGCGCCCCTGCCGGGGTGTTGTAGAGCACCGGCTTGAGGAAATCGGCGTACAGCCCATAGTCCGACTGGTCGTACTGGGCTTTGAGATACGGGTTATAGGTGTTGATGATCTGCCAGATGCCCAGACCGACTTCGTGCTTGGGATCGTAGAACTTGATCGCGCCAGCGACTTCGTGATACATCGACTGGTGCGCGTCCAGCCACATCTTCTCCCACATGAGGACTTCGGGGTGGTGGAGCAGATGCCGCAGCAGCGTGACGAACACGCCATCGCGCGGACGGTCGCCTTTACGCACGCCTTGCAGGAACTGGTCGATCTTGCGATAGCCTTCGATGGCGCGCTGCGGGTCGATGCCCCGTGCACGGCCTTCGGCGACGAAATACTCGTCAAAGCCCGTTGAGCTGTCCGCGCGGAAGATGTCCATGAGCGGACTCTGGCGTTCGATACCCCACAGCATGCCATCGAGTTCGTGGTTGCTGAACCAATCGTCGATCACGCTGCGCCACCATGCCCGGTAGTGCGGGTTCATGAGCGAGGGGCGCGTCGCGGTTTTGCCCCAGTGATCGCGGTCGAGCATCTGATGCCAGCCGGGCTGCCAGATGTGGCGCTGCGCCGAGCTTGATGTTTCGCAGTAGTAGGTGTAGCACTTGATGCCGCGCGCTTTGGCCGCCGGAATCACATCGGCGAGCGTGTCGAAGCCCTTGTACAGCGGATCCGGCGCTTTGAAGTTTTTGTGATCGGTCGCCCCATAGTAGAGCGGATTCGGTTCAAAGAACGCGCCGCCCTGGAGATTATCCGGTTCGGCCACACCGTGATCCGGGAAGCCGTAGGTGGCGCGCCCGGCGTTGCCGTAACTCCACGACAGGGCGGAGATCATAAGCGCGTTGACGCCTGCCTCGCCCTGTAGAATATCCAAAACCTGTTCGACGCCTTCATCGATGAAGCTGATCGCGCCGATTTGAATGCCTACAAATGTTTTCGCCATAGCTATCTCAACTTTGTGTAGACCAAGAGCCATTAGCCTCGCCGCAAACGATGTGCCAGTCGCGCGCGCCCGCACTGCGCGCCGCTTCGACATACTCGCGTTCGCGCTGGGCAATGGTCTGAGCGCGCGCAATACGCGCATAGGTGACCCACTGACTGACGCCGAGCACGACGATCAGGTTGAGGACGCCGGTGCCTAACACGACCAGCACCATGATCGTGAGCAGAATGAAGGGGAACGCCAGTTGAATGTCGGCGATGCGCATGATGATGTCGTCGACTCGACCGCCGTAGTACCCGCCGACGATGCCTGCCATCGTGCCGATGAAACCGCCGATAATCACGGCGGTGAGCCCGACGAACAGCGACACCCGCGCACCGTAGATCACGCGCGAATAGAGGTCGCGACCAAGTGCGTCCGTCCCCAATGGGAAATCGACCACGCCCTCGGCATTTTCAGTCATGGGCGCTTGCAGACGCAGAATCAGGTTCTGGCGGTTCGGGTCTTTAGGGGCGACCTGCGGCCCGAACAGCGCGAGGAACAGCATGAAGATCAATATGACGAGCGCGAGAATCGGCCAGCGCGCCTTGAGCAAGCTCAGGCGGGCACGGCGCAGTTCCATGGCGCGTTCGCTGCGCCGGATCTTCACGACGGGCGGGGTGTTGGGGGCAGCGTTCATGTTTTGCTCGATTTTTTGTGCCATGTTCGCCCCTCTATTTCAACCGAATGCGCGGATCAAGCTGCGCGTAGATCAAATCGACGAGCAGGTTCAGCGTGATGAAGAGGATGGAAAACAGGACGACCGAGGCCTGCACGAGAGGAATGTCGCGCTGGTTAATTGCGTTAAAGACGAGCCGTCCCACGCCCGGCCACGAGAAGACCGTTTCCGCGACGACCACACCGCTCAACAGGAAGCCGAACTCCAGACCGAGGATCGTGACCACCG
Source organism: Candidatus Flexifilum breve (assembly GCA_016717205.1). Taxonomy (GTDB): domain Bacteria; phylum Chloroflexota; class Anaerolineae; order Aggregatilineales; family Phototrophicaceae; genus Flexifilum; species Flexifilum breve. The sequence continues at coordinate 73,799 of JADKGC010000001.1, read as the reverse complement.
GGATGAGCGCGTTGCGGAAGGCGTGGCGCAGGATGACGCGGCGTTCGGTCAGACCTTTGGAACGCGCGGTTTGAATGTAATCCTGCGAGAGCACTTCCAGCATCGACGAACGGACGAGGCGGGCATTGCGCGAGAGCGAAAATACGCCGACCGTGATGCCCGGCATGATCAGATGCAGGATCGCGTCCGGGATGTTGGCGACTGCCGTGCCGATGTCTCCGCTCAGCGCGGGTTGGAAAACAGGTGTATGCCCGGAGATGGGCAGCCAGCGTAAGCCTAAACCCACCGATAAGATGAGCATGATGCCTAACCAGAACCCCGGCACCGACTGCCCGAACATGGCGAGCAGCATGATGCCGCCGTCGAGCGGCGTGCCGCGCTTGGTCGCCGAAATGATGCCGATCGGGATAGCCAACAGCGTCGACAGGATCATCGCGAACAGCGTGAGTTCCAGCGTGGCGGGCAGGCGTTCCAGCACAAGGCCGAGCGCGGGTTTACGCGCACGCAGAGAATTGCCGAGGTCACCCTGAACGAGCCGACCCAGAAAGTCGAGATACTGGACGGGCAGGGGACGGTCGAAGCCCAGCAGCTGGCGAGTTTGGATGATCTCTTCCTCACTGGCTCGCTCGCTGACGTACAGATACGTGGGATCGCCCGCGAGGTGGAGGGTCAAAAACGAGAGGAGGGTAACTCCGAGCAACACCACAACCGACTGTAACAGCCGCCGTGCAATATAGGTTCCCATGCGTTTATCCAGAAAATGGTCGGGGTGAGCCTGAACTCACCCCGACTGCTGCGAGTAATGCGAGTTTACTTGAGCGTCGCGCCGTAGACGACAATCTGTTCGTCGCGGCGAGCCTGCCAGTCAACGCGGCTGCTCACGCCGTAGAAGTCCGGCTGGAAGTACAGCAGCAGCCACGGCGGATCATTGTAGAAGACTTCCAACATCTGGTTGACGAGTTCGCGTTCAGTTTCCTGATCGACGCCCTGCGCGCTGTCCCACAGGCTGAACCATTCTTCGTTGGCCCAGTTGGTGTAGTTCGTGCCGGCATCCGGCGCGGAGAGGTCAGCCATATCGTACAGCGCCGCCCACGTGCCGCCACCCGTGCCGAGGAAGAACAGCGGGCCGACGTTCTTTTCACGGACGCGCGGCAGATAATCCGAGCTCCAGTCGAGAATTTCGACCGTGGTCTGGACGCCGACATCCGTCAGGTACTGACCAATGGCCTGCACCACGTTCGCATCGTTCAGGTAACGGCCACGCGGACCCATCAGCGTGATTTCGAAGCGCACGCCGTTTTCGCCACGCGGATAGCCAGCGGCGTCGAGCAGTTGTTCGGCCATCGCCGGGTCATACGGATACGCGGTGAGGTTGGGGTTGTTGTTCGGCGGGTTGACCATGCTGGACGCGCGTTCGCATTCGGTGCCGAGCAGCGTCGTGCAGATGGTGGGAACGTCCACTGCGTACTGGAGCGCCACGCGCACATCCGTGTTCTGGATCGCGTCGTAACCGGGGGCATCCGCGAAGTTTTCACCGAACTGGAAGCCGACGTACATACGGCGCGTACCGGACACGGCCTGAACCGCGGCGACGCCGGAGGCATCCACGGCCGCAGCTTGATCCGGCGGCACGTTGGCGATGATGTCGACGTTGCCCGCGATCAGTTCAGCAACGCGGGTCGACGCTTCGGGGATCACGCGCCAGTAAATCTGTTCGAAACCAGCGGAGCGCAGCGCGAAATCCGGCACCTTTTCGATCAACACATAATCGTCACGCACCCATTCGACGAAGCGATACGGGCCGGAGCCGACGGGGGCTTCCGCGGCCTGTTCGAGGGTCAGACCACTGTAGTAGTCCTTGCAGTGAATGTAGACTTCAGAGAGCAGACCGAGGCGCAGCGGTTCCGACTGGGCGCGGTCGGTGATGATGGTGACTTCAAGATCGCTTTCGGCGCGGGCATCAACATAGCCCACCGACGGGAACACGAAACCGACGGTGTTGCCAGTGAAGGCGTTGGCGGGGTCGGCGGCGCGCTGGAAGGTGTAGACGACATCTTCGGCGGTGAGGGCCTCACCGTCATGGCAGGTTAGCCCTTCATTGAGGGTGAACGTCCATTCTTTGCCGTCTTCCGAAATGCTGTACGACGTCGCCAGATACGGGGACAGCGTCCCGGTCTCGGTGATTTCGAACAGCGTGCCGAAGACATGATTGAAAATGTTCGATTCCGCGCGCGAACCGACAATCGACGGTTCCAGCGAACCAACATCGACGCTTTGGGCGATGACCAGCGTTGTCTCGTCGGGGGTCTGGGCTTGGACAGCCAGCGGGATCGCGACGAGCAACAGAACCATAAGAAGCAGACCGAAACGGCTTGTACGAGTCATTACTGGATTACTCCTGTCTAAAACACATGTTTGCGGCGTTGCAGTAGTCATGACGATCCGGCTAATTTATGCTCCGCTCCTCCCTTGATCCACTTGTGAAAACCCACCCAAATTTTGAGGCAAGACGCTGTCAATCTTGACACAGCGATCCTCTCGACTGGAAAGGACACAGGCGTAAACCATCGCCAGCGACATGACGTGGTCGCGGCCACTGCACTGCAGTGGTTTACCATCAAGCACTGTGTCCGTGAACGCCGCGAGCAGACCTTCCGTTTCGGTGATCCACAGCTCGTGCGGGGGCAGGGGAACATTGGTGAGTTCGGTGGCGGCGTGCTGCGCGTAATACAGGTCGCCGAATTGATCGCGCTGGCTGATCACGCCGTTGGTGCAGTCGGTGCGCCATTCAAAGCGCGGCTGCGACCACCCACTCTGCCATGTGCCTTGATAATTGATGACCATGCCGTTCGCCAGCGTGAATAACGCGGCGACGTTGGCGTCGCTCTGGTACATGCTCCACGAGGGATTCCATGTGCGCGCCTGTACTGTGACCGGATCGCTGCCATAGAGGTAGCGCAGCAGGTCAAAGTGATGGATCGACTGTTCCCACAGCATCGGCTGATCCATCGTCAGCGGGTATTTGTTGAGATCGGGGCGGTTGCCGTCGCGATAGCGCTCATAAGTGAAGCGCGCGAATTCCGGCGTGCCAACCGTGCCTGCGTCGAGCAGTTTGAGTGCCGCGCGGGTCACCGCGAGGTAGCGGAAGTTCAACCCAACCATGAGCGGAACGTGCGCGCTTTCGGCAATATTGACGAGTTCCGCCGCTTCTTCGAGTTCGAGCGCGAGCGGCTTTTCGATGAGCATCGGCAGTTGGCGTTCCGCCGCCGCCGTCACCTGACGTTTACGGCCAATCGGCGGGTTCGCCAGCACAATGGCGTCGATATCGGCCATGTTTTCGAGCGCGGCTTCGACCGACGGGAACGCCGGACGCGCGCCATATTGCGCGGCCATGCGTTCAATTGCCGCGGGGTTCGGGTCGGCATACGCGGCGATTTCGGTGCGCGGCGACCGCTTGATGACTTCCGCCCAGTAGCGCCCGCGGACACCGAGTCCGCCCAACAGCACCCGTAAAACGGTCATGATGAATGCTCCATCTGTGCTTTGAACCAGGCGACCGTCTGGCGCAGGCCGCTCCGAAAATCAGTCCACTGCTTAAAACCGGTATCCCGGAACAGCCGATCCGGGGTCATGTAACCGCGGAAAGGCACCGCTGGTGTGTGCTCCGCGGTGATGGTTACCTCAGGTAAAGCCGCGCGTAACGCCGTCAGGATGTCGACCGCGGTCAGCACCTGCCCCGACGTGACGTGATAGAGCGCGTGCGGCAGGGTCGGCACGTCGAGCAACCGACTCAGCGCCCTACCTACATCAGCGGCATACGTCCAGTCGGTTGGACTGGAAGCCCGGGGTATGCTCACCCGTCCAGTCGTCAGCGCCTCATTGATAAGTCGGGCGATCAGACTGACACGTGGACGAGTCGCCCGGATGTGTTCGTGCTCGCCATAGATGTTCCCAAGGCGGATGGCGACGACATCGCGACCGTAGTTCTGCTTCAGCGCCGCAAGCAACAGTTCGACGCTGTGTTTTTCGACGGCGTACAGCAGGCCGTCGGTCGCAACGGGCGTGTCTTCGGTCAATACGCTGATCGGGCTGCCGCGAAACACCGCGCTCGAACTGATGAAGATCACACGCTTTACGGCGTGTTCGTGTGCCCAGTCGAGCAGGGTCAGCGCCGGGAGCACATTGGCGCGGAAATGACCTGCGGGTGTTTCGCCATCCACGGGATCAGCGGTGATCGCCGCGCCGTGAATGACGAAATCGACGGCGCTATCCGGCAGTCGCGTCAGGTCGGAGGTGATGAGTTCGACAGGCTGACCCGTCCACGCCTCCTCGAGTGCTGCGTCGAACGCGCGATCCACCGCGACCACACTGTAACCCTGCTGGAGCAGCGTGAATACGATGTTGCTGCACACGAATCCGTTCGCCCCGGTGACGAGCACACGCGTCATGGCTGATCCGCCTCCGGTGGGGTGTCGTCCCACATTTCGGCGAGCAGATCGCCCGAAGACGAGATGTGCTGCTGGAGCAGGCGCACCGCCAGCGGTTCGTCCGCTTCGGCAATCGCCTCGATAATCGGTAGATGGTTGTAGGCGATCTGCGTGATGTCGCGGTTCTTGCGGTTGCGCAGCGCCATCACCTGCCGCACGCGCAGCGAGACCGTGTTCCACGTCGTCGCCAGCAGACTGTGCTGGCTTAATTCGATCAGCAAGTCGTGAAACTGCCGGTCGATGTCATTAACCTGTTTGAGATCGCCTGCCTGAGCGGCGGCCAGCATCGCTTCGAAACACGCGCGCAGTTCCGCAGCGTTGTCCGGGTTGTTCTGCGCGATGACGCGTTGTAAGGCGAACGTTTCCAGCGCACTGCGCAGGCTGTACAACTCCTCGATGTCAGTGCGCGTGAGCGCTTTGACCACCGTGCCACGATAGGGCATCACCTCGACCAAGCCTTCATGGTTGAGGAACTGGAGCGCCTCACGCAGCGGTGCGCGGCTGATGCCCAACTGCGCGGCAATATCCATCTCCACCAGTGGTTGGCCCGGCTTGAATTCACCGCTCACGATGGCGTCGCGCAGGACATCCAGCACGCGTTCACGCAGCGGTTTATTCTCAATATGGAGAGGGTTGTTCGGTTGGGTCATTGACTTGACAACGATCTCTCGACTACCTATAATCTGTCGATTGTCGACAATTGACAGTCGACGTTTAGGATTATAGCGATGCAGCACCACGTGTCAAGCAATTCGTGGAAAACTGGGTAAACGACGGTCCAATTCCCGAAAATTACCCGCACTTTTTGGAGAAAGCCATGACCTTAAGAACCAACGAAGCACAGCTTGTGGAAATGGTCGTGATGGGGAACGTCAGTCAGCCGAGCCTGCGCTACCCGGGTTACACGCTCGACACGAACGGCGTCGGGCGAGTGCTCCCCGGGATGTCGGGGGTAGTGTATAACGCTCGCGTTGGCGATCCCGCTTTCGGCTGGTCAGGCGATCACGTGGAGCCGGGTGTGTCGATTGCCAACCCGGACTCCGGTGGTGAGTATGCCCTGCACTACCTGACCTGCATCGGTAACCGCGCTGTCATCACCTCTGGCCTCGCCAAAGGCGCGGAAGGGATCGTCACGGGCGAGCATGCGCGTCTGCTGGTGGACTTCCCAGCGGAGGCGAATGACCTGCTCTGTGTGGGCGATGCCATCCAGATCACAGCCTACGGGCGCGGCCTGCAGCTCCTCGACTTTCCGCAGATCGAACTGAAGAAGTGCAGCCCGAAACTGATTCATGGTATCCCCATGGAAGTCGTCAACGGCAAGCTGCGCGTGCCCGTCACGATGGAACTGCCGCCCCGCATCATGGGGTCGGGCGCAGAATTGAACTCAGAATACGTCGATCAGGATTTGATGTCCGGCGACCGCGCGTTGATGGCGGAACTCGGCATCGACCAGATGCGCCTCGGCGATCTCGTCGTCATCCCCGACGCCGATCACCGCTGGGGGCGCGGCTACCGCAAAGGCGCGGTGACGATTGCGCTGTGCATCCACGGCGACTCGGTCATGACCGGGCATGGTCCCGGCATCCTCACGCTGATGACGAGTGCCGAATCGTGCATCGAATGGCTGATCGACCCCGCCGCCAATATTGCTAATTACTTGAACATCCGCGAGGTACTATGAGCGTCCGAACCAATGCTGACAAAATTGTGTGTGTCTCGGTCATGGGGCAGATCGCGTCGCCGTCGTTTCCCGGCCTGCCCGCGCAGCCCTATTCGCTCGACTCGCAGGGGCGACCGTACCTGATGCCGGCTTATGGTGGCATCGTGTACAACGTGTCGGTCGGCGATACGGCCTATGGCTGGCTGGCGGATAACGTCCACCCCGGCGTGAGCATCATGCTCAAAGATGATACAGGCAACCGCGGTTTGAACATCCTTGCGTGCGTGGGCAATGCCGCCATCGTCATGACGGGCGATGCCAAAGGCACGCGCGGTGTGGTCACGGGGAAGTCCGGACGTTTCTCTGAACACGTCATCATTCATTTTGAGAAAGCGGCGCGCGAGAAAATGGCGATTGGCGACAAGATCGTCATTCGGTCGCAGGGCGTCGGCATGGACCTGCTCGATCACCCCAATGTCATGCTCAAAAGCTGCTCCCCCGAACTGCTCGACAGCCTCGAAGTCACGACCGGGTCGGATGGCCGCTTGAATGTGCCGTGCGTCGCCGTCGTGCCGCCGCATCTGCTCGGCGCGGGCGCTGGCTTGACCAGCGAAGGCGGATCGCTGCACATCCAGAGCACAGACAAAGAAGCCCTTAAGGAAGCGGGTCTCGAAAATCTGCGGCTCGGCGATGTCGTCGCGCTGGCGGACTACGACAGCAGTTGGAATCACGGCTATCTGCGGGGCGCGGTGGGGATCGGTGTGGTCGGGCAGGGCGACAGCCCGCGCAACGGCTATGGCCCCGGCGTCACGCTCATTATGACCAGCGCCAGCGGCGGCATAAATCCCGTCGTCAGCCCCGGCGTCAATTTGCGCGATGTGTTTTCACTGAATAATTAGGAGTGAGATGATGCCCGAAGGCAAATATATCAAGCATATGGCTTTCGCTGTGCGCGACGCCAACGCCGCGCTCAAGACGTATCAGGACTATCTCGGCGTGGGGCACGACGCGCAGGTGCACGATTATCCCAAGTCGCGCAACCGCGTGGCGATCTTCTGGGTTGGCGATGTGGAATACCAATTGTGCCAGTCGCTGGACGCGGGTGGGCGCTTTGACAAGTGGATCAACGAGCGCGGTTACGAAGGTTTGCACCACATCTGCTATGCCGTGCCGAACATTGATGAAGCGCTGGCTCATGCCCAGGCGCAGGGCGCGACGCTGAAGGAATGCAGCGCGTGTAAGGTCAAGGGCAGCCATGTGCATCCCGAGGGGTGGGTCGCATTCCTCGATCAGGAAGCGGGCGGCATTGAACTGGAACTGATGCAGGTCTATACGCCCGAACAATTGGAAGAGTACAAAGCGGTAAAGGGCATTTAGCGATGGGGATCACACTGGTACGTGTCCCCGTCGATGCGCTGGAAGACTTCACGTTTCGCGCATTTGTGGCGATGGGCGTTTCGGAAGACGAGGCCCGTTACTGCACGCGCGGCTTGATGCAAAGCGAACTGCGCACGCTGCCGGGGCAGGGGCAGGGCGTGCGGCGCCTGCCCGTTTACCGCGAACGCATCAACAACGGGTGGATCATCCCCGGAGCGCCCTTTGAGATCGTCAAAGAGTCTCCTGCGCTGGCGCTGGTCGATGGACATAACGGACTCGGCTCGGTCGTAGCGCAGAAATCGATGCTGCTGGCGATTGAAAAGGCGAAGATCAGCGGCATTGGTACGGTAGTCGTGCGCAACAGTACGCATTTTGGTTCATCCGCCGTACCCGCGCGGCTCGCCGTCGAACAGGACATGATCGGCGTGGCGATGACCAACGCCGGGCCGGAGATGGCCCCGTGGGGCGCGGCCTCCGGCGTGGTCGGCACGAATCCCTGGGGGATTGCCGCGCCGAGCGGGTCAGGTTTCCCGGTGGTGCTGGATATCGCGCTGACAACGGCGGGCAAAGGCATGATGCAGTGGTATCAGCGCGAGGGCAAGAAGATGCCGCTCGACTGGGCGCTGACCCCTGACGGCGAAGAAACCGACGATCCCGCCGCCGCCATGAAGGGCGCGCTGCTCGGGATTGGGCAGTACAAAGGCTACGGTCTGGCGATGCTGACCGATGTGCTCACGGGCGTGTTGGGCGGGGGCGGCTTTGGCCTCGTCCCCTACAGCAACCCGGCGAAGCAGGATGTCTCCCATCTGATGATCGCCATTGACATCAACTGGTTTATGCCCGTCGAGGAGTTCAAGGCGCGCATGGACTCGTTCATCGGGGACATCAAAGCGGCGAAGAAGCGCCCCGGCGTCGACGAAATTCTCGTTCCCGGTGAAATCGATCACCGCCGCGAACAGGACTACCGCCAGAACGGCGCGCGGTTGGACGCGGTGATCTTCGACCAACTGGCGGAACTGGCGCAGAAGCTGAATATCGACTTCCCGTTTGCGCGTGAGGTGGTGTCGGCATGAGCGCAACTCTCGCTAGACCACTCGCGCAGCGGGTGCTCGGTTTGCCTGAACCGACAGAGAACACGGTGATACTGCCCGTCCCTGAAGGCGTGATCGACAAAGCGTATGAAGCGCTGGACGCGGGGCACACGCATTACACCGACCGCCCCGGTATTTTGCCCCTGCGCACGCAGATCGTGACTGCGCTCAACCGCCAGTACGGGCTGGAACTCAACCCGGACGCGGCGACCATCACCTGCGGCGCGACCGAAGCCCGCTTCGTCGCGCTCAAGCAGCTTGCCCCCGTTGGAACGAGCGTTGTGCACGCCGGCAGCGGTTCCGTGTTGACCGCCGCCGCGCAGCTGCTCGGCCTGGAACTGACGACCGATACCTCCGCGCCTATCAGCCTCGTCTACCTGACCCCGGATGATGATCCCGCGGTGGTCGCGGCGATCTGCGAACAAGCTGGCGCGAAGAATTGGTGGATCGTGTGGGATGTCTCCGCTGGGCTGACCGGGAGCTTTCACCCCGCGCAGCGCGCTGAACTCGCCCCGCAGACGATTAGCGTGGGCAGCTTTTCGGGGGCGCTCCCCGGGTGGCGCGTCGGTTGGATGGCGGGATCGAAGGCGGCGAACAAACTGCGCGCCTACAAGCAGAGCATGACCATCTGCACGACCAGTGTGTCGCAGTGGGCAGCGCTCGGTCTGGAGGAAGCCTAAATGGCCATCGCGAACCCGAACATTCCCGAAGACGTGCGCGCCGTCGCCGCCGATGGCACACAGCTCCGCTATAAACTGATGGAACTCTCCGCGCTGTACCCGGACGCGATTGCGCTCGGGCGCGGCGACCCGGACCTGGCGACACCCGCACACATTGTCGAAGCGGCGAAGGCGGCCATGCGCGACGGCAAGATGGGCGCGACGCCCATCGCGGGCTTACCGGAGCTGCGCGAGGCCATTGCCGCCAAACTGCGCGCCGAAAACGGTCTGCCTGTTCGATTCGAGAACGTCATGATCACGACGGGTGGGCAAGAGGGCTTGTACCTCGTCATGCAAACGCTGCTCGATCCCGGCGACGAAGTGCTCGTGCCCGATCCGCGCTATACCTCATATGACGAGGCGATTGCCAGCGCGGGTGGCAAAATGGTGCTCGTGCCGACGACACACGCGGACGCCTTCAATCTGCGCCCCGAAGCTATCGAAGCGGCGATTACCCCGAAGACCAAAGTTATCTTGATCATCACGCCGAGCAACCCGACGAGCGGGATTGTTACCGAAGACCGCCTGCGCGCCATTGCCGAGATCGCCATCCGCCATAACCTGATCGTGATCTCCGATGAGATCTACGAAAAGTTCCTGTTTGACGGGTGGCAGCACTTCAGTATCGGGTCGCTGCCCGGCATGGCGGAACGCACGATCACGCTCAACGGCTTCTCGAAGACGTATGCGATGACGGGCTTCCGCGTGGGCTATGCCGCCGCACCGCTCAACTTCATTCAGGCGATGACGCGCGTCAAAGCGGCGACCACGGGCGCAGCAGCTTCGATCAGCCAGTGGGCGGCGCTGGCCGCGCAAACGGGCACGCAGGAACCGATCCGTGAATTTCACCGGATCTACGCGGAACGGCGAGCATTGATGATGCGCGGTCTGAACGAACTCGGCCTCGACTACAGCGATCCGCGCGGCGCATTCTTCCTGTGGACGAACAGCTCGTCGACGGGCATTCACGCCACCGAACTGGCCTATCTGCTGCTCAAAGAGGGGCGCGTATTGATCTTCCCCGGCAATGCCTTCGGCGAAAACTGGGGTGGCTACCTGCGCATCAGCGTCTTGCAGTCGACGGATTTGCTGACGGAGGCGCTGGCACGTATGCGTCCGATCATCGAACGCTACCGGGCGCAGGGATAAACACGCCCATGACGCTCATCGAACTCCTTCAGTCGCTCGTCCGCATTCCCTCGCCCAATCCGCCGGGAGACACCCGCGCGATTGCCGATTTCATCGCTCAGACGATGGCCGCCGTCGGCTGTCAGGTCGTGTCCGTCGCGCCCGACAGCAAACCGGAAGCCGTGAGCGTCATCGCGACGCTCGGCTCGGGCGATCCGGTGATTATGGTGCACGCGCACATCGACACTGTGCCGATTGCCGCCGACGAGGCAGGCCAGTGGAGCGTCGATCCCTACGCGGCGGTCATCAAAGATGGACGCGTGTATGGCAAGGGCAGCGTCGACGACAAAGCCCCGCTTGCCGCCATGATGCAGACGATCCTCAATGCCGCCGCGCGGGACAGCCTGCGCGGGACGCTCGTGCTGGTCGCCGCCGCCGAGGAAGAAGTTGGCGGGCGCTTAGGTACGCGCTGGTTGGCTGATAACGGTCATCTGCCCATGTGTGATTTCATTGTCGTGGGTGAGCAGACGCATAACCGGGTGGCGACCGCGCACAAAGGCGTGATGCGCGCGACGGTGCGCACGACGGGCAAGTCCGTGCATGCGACCAACCCGGATCGCGGCGTCAACGCGATCACGGCGATGGCGCGGGCGGTGCTGGCGCTGGAAGCCTATCACCACCAGCTTGCCGAGCGCGTGCATCCGCTGGTGGGCGTGCCGACCTGCAACATCGGCGTGATTCACGGGGGCAGCACGGCGAACGCCGTCCCCGATTCCTGCGCGGTCTATCTGGATCGGCGCATGATCCCCGGCGAAGACCCCGCCGCCGTGCAGCACGAAATGCAGGCCGTGATCGCGGCGGTCGATGTCGCGCCCGCGCAGATCAGCATCGGCGATTGGCTCACCTCCAACTGGTTCGATTCGACCGTGGACAGCCCGCTCGCGCAGACGTTTCTGGCGGTGGTGGGCGAGATTCTTGGGATCGACCCGCAGCCCATCGGCTATTTGCCGGGCAGCGACGCCAAACATCTCACCGAAGCGACGCGTGGCGAAATGATTATCTTTGGCCCTGGCAGTTATGAAGTGGCGCATGCGTTTGACGAATATGTTGACATTGCTGAACTCGAACAGACGCAGCGTATTTTGCAGACTTTTATTGACCGGACACTGTTTCATGGATAATGCCCATGAGATTTGAAACCGTCATCACCAACGGGATGGTTGTCACCGAACGCGGGATCGAAGCCGTTGACATTGCTCTCAACGACGGTCAGATCGCAGCTTTGTTCTCACACGGCACGCCGTTTGAGAGCGCTGAAATCATTGATGCGGCGGGGCAGTATGTTATCCCCGGCGCGATAGACATTCACTTTCACTGCCGCGCCCCGGCCTACCCGGAACGCGGCGATTTCGCGACCGAAACGCGGGCGGCGGCAGCAGGCGGCGTGACTACGATTTTCGAAATGCCGATCTCCAAGCCCTGCTGCGCGACCGGCGATATTTTCCGCGCGCGTAAAGCGCTGGGCGAGGCGAATGCTTACGTGAACTTCGCGCTGTACGGCGCGCCGGGTCTGCTCGACCGGGACGAGATCGCCGACATGGTCGCGGAAGGCGCGATTGCGTGGAAGATCTTCATGACAGGTGCGCCCGCGGGCCGCAATGACGAATTCGAAGGCTTGTGCCTGCCGAGCGTCGATGGGCTGTATCAGGCGATGAAGTTGGTCGCAGAGACCGGGCTGGTCTGCACCGTGCACCCCGAAGACAACGTGCTGCTGGAATGGCACACGGCGCAGCTCAAAGCCGCCAACCGCAATGACATTTTCGCGCACGGTGAATCCCGCCCGCCGCACGTCGAAGCGTTGGCGATTGCGACCCTGCTCACGCTCAATGAGAGCGTCGGCATGAATTTGCACATCGCCCACCTGAGCTCCAAAGAAGCGCTGGAAGTCTTCCGTCGCTTCAAGCGCACGGGTTCAACGGCCAGCGCGGAGACCTGCCCGCATTACCTGTTCTTCACCGAAGAGGACCTCGGCCGAGTTGGTCCGTACGCTAAGATCAACCCGCCGCTGCGTAAGCAGGCGGATGTTGAGGCGCTGTGGGGCGGGTTGCACGATGATACGCTCATGGCCGTCACCACCGATCATTCGCCATTTACAGTCGAAGAGAAGGAACGCGCGCGCACGGACATCTGGCGCACGCCGCCGGGCGCACCGGGCGTCGAAGAACTGGTGCTCGGCATGATGGACGCCGCGCTGACTGGACGCCTGCCCCTCGAAAAGGCGGTGCGACTGATCAGCACGAACGGCGCGAAACGGTTCGGCATCTACCCGCACAAGGGGACGATTGCCGTGGGCGCAGACGCGGACATCGTGCTCTACGACCCACAGCAGACAACGACCATTTCGCCAGACATGCTGTTCAGTCAGGCGAAGGCGTGCGACAAGCTGTATGAGGGGCGCACGTTTCAGGGCAAAGTGCGGCGGACGATCGTCGGCGGCAAAACCGTGTTCGTCGATGGGCAGGTGATCGGCGAACCGGGGTGGGGTAAGTTTGTGCGTCCGGTGGCCGCTAACGTAGACAAAGGATTCTAGCCGATGCGCTATGCAATGGATTTTGGGGAATACTTCCTTTACGACGACCTGACGCGGCATTTGCAGGGGCTGGCAGCGGCGTATCCCGAGTTGAGCAGCCTCGAATCGCTAGGTCAAAGCTGGCAGGGGCGCGACGTGTGGGCGATGACGCTCACGAACAGCGCAACGGGCGATCATGCCAGCAAGCCCGGCTTCTACATCGACGCGCACATCCACGCCGAAGAAGTCGCGACCAGCCACACGGCGCTGTACACGATCTGGTATCTGCTGAGTAATTACGGCAGCGATACGCAGGTGACGTGGCTGCTCGACAACCTGTCGTTCTACATCCTGCCGCGCATCAACCCCGATGGCGCAGAGATCAGCCTGACGACCGGGCATCACTGGTGCGGCAATGGGCGCTACCTGCCCGGCGACGAACAGACGCGCGGCCTGTGCCAGCAGGACATCAACGGCGACGGGCTGATTGTGCAGATGCGCGTCCCCGACCCGGCGGGCGAATGGAAGATTTCGCCGGACGACCCGCGCCTGATGATTCTGCGCGAACCGGGCGAGGCCGGCGGGAAGTATTACCGCCTGTTACGCGAGGGCTTGATCAAAGGCGATTGGGACGGCGTCAGCATCGAGATCGAGAAGCCGCGCGATGGGAACATGAACCGCAATTTCCCGGCGGGCTGGATCTCCGGCAAGCTGCAATACGGCGCGGGCGAGTACGCCCTCGACGAACCGGAAGCGCTGGCGACGGCCAAGTTCATCCTCGACCACCCGAACATTACCGGGATGCAGTGCTACCATACGCACGGCGGCCTACATCTGCGCCCATCGCTGGTCGCGCCGGACAACACCATCCCGCGCTTCGATCTCGCTGTGTACAAGACGATTGGCGCGATGGCGACTTCGATCACGGGCTACCCGACGATTTCGGTCTACGAAGAGTTCACGCCCGACCCGAGCGAACCGCGCACCGGGTCGATCATGCAGTGGACGTATGACGAGATGGGCATCATCACGTTTTCGACCGAGCTGTGGAATCCCGAACTCGCCGCGGGTATCGCTGATCCCGCCAAGTATCAGGTACGCGCGCGTTCGACCGAGGATGAACTCAAGCTGCTGAAGTACAATGATGAACATCTCGGCGGCAAAGGTTTTGTCGAGTGGCAGCCGTTTGATCACCCGCAGTTGGGGCGCATCGAGATCGGCGGGTGGACGCATATGTACACCTTCCGCAATCCGCCGCCGCGCTCATTTGCGGTGACGGAGAAGGCGCGCGGATTTTTGCACCAGACGATTCACAACAACTGTCTATTCACGCTGCGGCATGCGGCGTGCGCGCCGCTGATCCGCATCTCTAAGCTAGAAGCGCAGGCGTTGGGTTCCGACTTGTACAAGGTCACCGCCATCGTCAAGAACGAAGGCTACCTGCCCACGCACTTGACGCAGATCGCGCTCAAGAACCATTTCGCGGGAAGCGTCAGCGTGGCGTTGAGCGGCGACGCCGAAGTGCTCATGGGCGAACCAAGGCAGGATCTCGGTCATCTGGCCGGGCGTGATGAACGCAAAGCGCCGTGGTCGCCGTGGATGCGCCAGTGGTCGCAGACCGCCAAGAAAGCCGAATGGCTGGTGCGCGCTCCAGTGGGCACGACGGTCACGATCAGCGCGGCGGCGCAGCGGGCGGGAACACATACCCACGAGGTGACGCTGCAATGAAAGGCTTGAGCGAGAGCTTTTACCGCGGCAAAGTCGCGCAGATTCAGGCGTCGCTGGAGGCTGAAGGTCTCGACGGCGTGCTGCTGCTCGACGTATATAACGTGATCTACGCGTCCGGCTTCTTCCACACGCCGAGTGAGCGCCCGATGGGGCTGCTGATTCGCAAAAGTGCCGATCCGGTGCTGCTCGTGCCGCTGCTCGAACAGGAAAACGCCGCGTCCACGTGGATCGGCGACATCCGCACGTATTTCGAGTACCCCGGCGAAGAACATGCTGTCGAATGGATGATCCGCGAGGCAGGCTGCCAGCGTTTGGGGTTGGATCGCTTTCCGCAGGACCTGGATCGCGCGCTGCCTGCGGGCGTGACTCGTTCGCGACTAGTCGACAAACTGCGCTGGGTGAAAGACCCCGCCGAGATCGAACTGGTCGAACTGGCGGCGCGCTATGCCGATTACTGCCTTGAGCAGGTGCGCGACTATTCATCCGACATCATCCGCGGCGGCGGTACCGAACTCGACATCCTCGCTATGTGCCTGAAGAACACCCGCGCCAAGATGCAAGCCGAAGTCGGCGAAATCTTCAACCTGTACGGCGGCTCAGTCGTCGGCACGGTGCACAGCGGCGAACGCGCGGCGCTCCCGCATGGCTCGCCCATGCACCGACCACCCCAGCGCGGTGAAACGCTGATCGCGGGGATTGGCGCGATGGTCGGCGGCTACCATGCAGAGAGCGGCGCAACCTTCATCGTCGGCGAACCGGTGGATGATCAGATGGTATGTTTGCAGGCTGCCAAGGAATGCGATGCCGCGGGGGTGAATGCCTTGCGCGTAGGGAACACATGTGCGCAGGTCAATACGGCGGCGCTCAACGTGCTCAAGGAGTACGGGCTCGGCGACGCGATTCGCCACCGCATCGGTCACGGCATGGGCTTGCAAGGGCACGAAGCCCCGTGGCTCGCCCCTGGCGACGAGACGCCGCTCGTGCCGAAGATGGTCTTTTCCAACGAGCCGGGGATTTACCGCCCCGGCATTGACGGTTACCGCACGATCAACACGATGATTGTCACCGACGGCGCGGCCAGTGTGCCGAGCCGCTTTTTAGCCGAAAACCCGCCGGAAACCCGGATACTGACGCTTTAGAAAGGAACGTACTCATGCCCGAACCAGCAGCCTGGCGGTATCAGAAAATCATTCGTCCCATGTTCGATTTGCCCGTGGTGCGCCGCGTGTTCGTCAATGCGCGCGTGCTGACGATGGTGGGTGATCAGGTCATCGAATCCGGGTTTGTCGAAATTGAGAACGGCAAGATCACAGCGGTCGGGGCGATGAGCGACCTCGGCAGCACCGACGCCGAACAAATCGACTGCACGGGAATGACGATCATGCCGGGGATGATCAACTCGCACGCACACCTCGCGTGGGATGGCGTGCACGACCTCGCTCGCCAGTCGATGGACGATGCAGTCGAAATCAGCGCGTACAAGTCGGCGTCGAACATGCTCAAGAATCTGCGAGCGGGCGTCACGCTCGTGCGTGATCTCGGCATGAATAAGGCCAACTTCTTCGCCAAGCAGGCGATTGAACAGGGGATCTTCCCCGGCCCGCGTTTGCTGATCTGCGGCGAAGCGATCATCCAGACGGGTGGGCACACCTATTGGTGCTGCCGCGAAGCCAGCGGCGCGGACGAAATGCGCCGTGCGGTGCGCGAACAGGTGCGCGGCGGCGCGGATCTCATCAAGATCATGGCGTGCCACGATACGCTGGAATTCACGGACGCCGAATTGGAAGCGGTCATCGACGAGTCGCACCGCAACGGCCTCCCGATCACGGCGCACGCCACCTATAACGACTGCATCAACCGCGTCGCGCAGTTCGGCGTGGACTGCGTGGAGCACGGCGGTTCGATGACCGACGACACGATTCAAATCCTAGTCGACAAGAAAATTCCGATTGTGACGACCTTCGCGCCGCTGGTCATGCAGGCCAATGAAGAAGTCGCGCGCAAGTTCAACATTCCGGAATGGAAGATCGAAGAGCGCAAGAAGGCGGTTGCCAATCCGTCCCGCTACACGGGTTTGGTCAATGCGGCGAAGGCGGGCGTGCCGATTGCGTTTGGCACAGACGCGGGCAGCCCGGCGGTCGGTCACGAAATCGTCGCGCCGGAACTCAAATTCATGGTGAAAATTGGCGTGGTGACGGATAATTACGCGGCACTGCGCAGCGCAACCATCGTCGCCGCCCGCATCAGCCAGCTGGACAGCAAGATCGGCACGCTGGAAGCGGGCAAAGACGCCGACCTGATCGTGATCGACGGCAATCCGCTGGCGGATCTCGATGCGCTGGAACGCGTGCAAGCGACCTACATTGCCGGCAAGCAGATGATCGGCGTCGGCAACTAACGCACACATAGGCGATTCATGCTCAAATTGCTGGCAGAGCGGCGCGGCACGCTCTGGTTTTTGCTGTACGGTTCCATTTTTCACATCGGCCTGTTTGGGATTGCCGATGTGATCCTCAACTTCTATTTCGTCAGCCTGGGCTACGACACACAGACCATCAGCGCGTTACAGTCGTTGTCCCGGCTGGCGGGCTTTGTGACCAGCGTCCCCATCAGCCTGATTGCCAATCGCATTGGCAGCCGCCGCACGATTGCGCTGGCGAACTACGGCATTCTGATCGCCATGCTGCTGCCGATTCTCGTGCCGCAGTTGGCGATGGTGGCGTTTAGCCGTTTCCTGCTCGGCTTTGTGTACGGCGCGCAGCAGATCGCGTCGGCGCCGCTCATGATGACTCTCGTCCCGAAGGACGAACGCACACGCTTTTTCGCCTATAACAACGTGATGACGCTGACGGCGGCCTCGCTCGGCAACCTGATCGGCGGGCACATCCCCGCGTGGATTGATCCGCTCCAGCCGCAGTCGACGCACGCGTATGGCGTCACACTGCTGATCGCCACCGTGATCACGGCGCTGTGCATCATCCCCTTCAGCCTCATCCGCACGGATGCCGTGCCCACCCGCCGCACCGCGCCGCTCTCCGGCCCTGAACAGCGGCGGACGTGGGGCTACCTCGCGTTTCTGTCGCTGCCCATGCTGCTGTTCGGCTTTTCCGGAGGGTTGACCTTCCCGTTCTACAACCTGTTCTTTCGCACGCAGTTTAACCTGTCGGATGACATGGTTGGGACGGTGATCAGCATCGGCTGGATGGGCATGGCGCTGATTCCGGCGTTCAACCCGTTCTGGGAACGGCAGTTCGGGCGGGCGCGCGCGCTGGCGATCACGATGGCGGTGGCCTCGGTCGGCTTCTTCGTGCTCGGTCTGGCGGCGGCGCTGCCCTTGGCGGTGGTCGCATTTTTCGTCGGGATCGGCTTTCGCAACGTCAACCAGCCGCTGTATCAGCCGCTGCTCTTGGACAGCCTGCCGACTGAACTGCACAATAACGCCATCGGCGTGAGTATTTTGCTGTGGAATATCGGTTGGTTCACATCGACGGCGCTGAGCGGTACGCTGCAAGTCACCATCGGCTATGGCGCGATCATGCAGCTCGTCGCCGTGACGGTGCTGCTGACGGGCCTCGGCGTACTAGCAATTTTCCGCAAACCGCGCATGATCCCCTCCATGCAGTCGGCACTAGACTAAAGGACATGACCCCATGACGGGAGCAATCACAGGTATTTTTAACATTCTCGCGACGCCGTTCGATGCGAGTCTGGCGGTGGATGTGGCGAGTCTGCGGCGGTTGGTCGAATTCCAGCTCGACAAAGGCGTGTACGGGCTGACGATTCTCGGCGTGCTCGGCGAAGCGGCCAAACTCACGGTCGAGGAGCGCCAGCTCGTCATGGAGACGGTGATGAGCACGGTCAACGGGCGCGTTCCGGTCGTGGTCGGCACGAGCCACGCCAAGATCGAAACGTGCATCGAATTGAGCCAGTCGGCGTTCGCCGCCGGGGCGAGCGGCGTGATGATCGCGCCGCCGCGCATGCCGGGCGCGAGCGACGACGACATCATCGCGCTGTACAGCCGCGTCGCTGAGCAGGTCAGCGGGGCGATTGTCGTGCAGGACTTCCCCCCGGTCAACGACGTGATCATGTCTGCGCCGATGCTCGCCCGTCTGGCGGAGACCATTCCAAACGCGCGCTACCTCAAGCTGGAAGACCCACCGCTGATGGAGAAGATCGGCGCGATTCGTGCCTTGACCGATCAGTTTGAGATTTTCGGCGGACTGGGCGGCATGTTCCTGCTCGAAGAACTGCGGCGCGGCGCATCCGGCACAATGACCGGTTTCGCCTTCAGCGAAGTGCTGGTCGTGGTGTATGAGGCGTTCAAGGCTGGGCGCATGGCCGAGGCCGAAGCGATCTTCGACCGCTACCTCCCACTCATCCGCTATGAAAACCAGCCGATCATCAACCTGACGATTCGCAAGGAAATGCTTTATCGCCGTGGCGCGATTGCTAATCCGGCGCTGCGCCCGCCGTTCACGCCCGTCTCGCCGGGGACATTGGACGAAATCGGGTGGGTGTTCGCGCGCGTCGGCATCAGCGACCCGGCGCAAAAGATTGTGTTGTAACGTAGGTCATCAATCAGCCTACTGGGTGTTTACCCCTCACCCCCGACCCCTCTCCCACGCAAGCGGGGAGAGGGGAGAGATTGCGAACGCTGTTTGCTCCCCTCCCTGAATTCGGGGAGGGGTTGGGGGTGGGGTCAGAGCGGGCAGGCAAGGAGTTGAATCATGGACTTGGGACTCAAGGGCAAAGTGGCGCTGGTCTCCGGCGCGAGCAAGGGGTTAGGTTTGGGCGTGGCGCGGGCGCTGGCGCAGGATGGCGCGCGCGTCTCGATTTGCAGTCGTGATCAGGCGAGTGTCGATGCGGCGGTGGAGAAGCTGCGCGCGGAGACGGGCGCGGAGGTGATTGGCTTCGCAGCGGATGTGGCGAAAGCTGCCGACGTGCAGGCGTGGATTGAGGGTTCGGTCGCGCAGTTTGGCAAAATCGACGCGCTGCTGGTCAACGCGGGTGGCCCGCCCGGAGGCTTGTTCAAGGACATCACCGACGCACAGTGGCAGGGCGCGTTTGACCTCACGGTGATGAGCGCCGTCCGCATGATCCGCACGGCCATCCCGCACCTGAACGCGGGTGCGGCGATCCTCACCATCACATCGTCGTCGGTGCAGGAGCCGATTGAACGCCTCGTGCTGTCTACGGCGATGCGCATGGCGGTAGTCGGCATCGTCAAGACGCTGGCGGATGAACTGGCAAGCAGCGGCATCCGCGTCAACAACATCATCCCCGGGCGCATTGATACGGATCGCGTCGCGCAGTTGGATCAGGCGGCGGCGACGCGCGCGGGCATTACGTTTGAAGAAGCGCGGGCGCGCAGCCTGACCAAGATTCCGTTCGGGCGGCTGGGCAGCATTGACGAGTTCGGGAGCGCGGCGGCCTATCTGCTGTCGCCGGCGGCGTCGTACATCACCGGGGCGAGCCTCCGCGTCGACGGCGGCATGATGCGTTCAGTGTAAAGAAGCTATGAGTTTACAGTTATCAGTTCACAGTAAGTACAGGATGGTGAGTTAATCGTGGAAGGTAGGGGCAAGGTACGAATGTGTTGAAAACCCCTCACCCCCAACCCCTCTCCCACGCAAGCGGGGAGAGCGGAGGAACAGCAAGTCTGCTGTCTCCCCTCCCTGAATTCGGGGAGGGGTCGGGGGAGGGGTCGGAATCTGACCTTTTCCAACACGCTTATGCCTGCTCCCACCTACCAGTGTGCCACAGCGATAGCTTTCACTGTGAACTGTCAACTTTAAACTGATCACTCCAAAGGATAAACAATGACGGCTTACCAGACTTTTCTCACCCATATTGCCGAGTTGAGCGACATCCTCAACGCGATTTCGATCCTCAAGTGGGACGCGCGCACGCAGATGCCGCCCGGCGGCGCGGAGACGCGCGGCTATCAACTGGCGACGCTTACGCGGGTGGCGCAAGAACACTTCGTCAGCGACCAGACCGCGCGTTTGCTTGACGCGGCGGAGCGCGAACTCGCGGGTGCGGATCCCGACTCGTACCCGGTGCGCGCCGTGCAGCAGACGCGCCAGTACTTCGACATCATTCGGCGCATTCCGCTTGATCTCGTGAGCGATAAGGCTGCGCTCGAACCGGTCAGCGAAGGCGTGTGGGCGGCGGCGAAGCAGAACAACGACTTCGCCAGCTTCGCGCCGTACCTGCAGAAGCAACTCGATCTGGCGAAGCGGCAGGCAGATGCGGTCGGCTATCAGGATCACCCGTTCGATGCGCTGGTCTTCGAGTACGAGCCGAGCATGAATGCGGCCAAGCTCCGCACGTTGTTCAACGCTTTGAAGGCTGGCTTACTGCCGCTGCTCGGCAAAATCGTCGCGAATGACAAGCCGCTGGAACGAGACCTCTGGCAGCACGACTACCCGGTCGATAAGCAGAAGATTTTCGCGCTGGAAGTCGCGCAGCAGTTTGGGTATGACCTGAACCGCGGACGGCTGGATATCGCGCCGCATCCGTTCGAAATCTCGTTCACGCGGCAGGATGTGCGCATCACCACGCGCTACAACGCGAAGTATCTGCCGATGGCACTCTACGGCACGCTGCACGAGACCGGGCACGCGCTCTATGAACAGGGCGTCGATCCGGAACTGACGCGCACGCCGCTGACCATCGACTTTCTCGGCAAGTACCCGGTCGGCGGGACGAGCTACGGCGCGCACGAATCGCAGTCGCGTCTGTGGGAAAATCAAATCGGGCGCAGTCGCGAATTCTGGGAAGTCCACTTTCAACGTCTGCGCGAAATTTTCCCCGAACAGATGGCGGGCGCGACCCCTGACCTGCTGTATCGCTCGGTCAACCGGGTGCGCCCCAGTTTGATCCGCGTGGAAGCCGACGAAGTCACCTACAACCTGCACATTATGCTGCGCGTGGAGATCGAACTCGGCCTGCTGGAAGGCAGCATTCAGGTTAAGGATCTGCCGGAAGTTTGGAACGCCAAGATGCAGGAATATCTCGGCGTGACGCCGCCCAATGACTCGAAGGGCGTGCTGCAGGATATTCACTGGTCGGGCGGCGGCTTCGGCTCGTTCCCCGGCTACACGGTCGGTAACGTGATGTCGGCGCAGTTCCTCGCGGCGGCACAGCGCGACACGCCCGGCTTGGACGCGGCATTGGCGAGCGGCAATTATCAGCCGCTGCTCGGCTGGCTGACCGAGAACATTTATCGTCACGGGCGCGCTATTCGGCGAGTGAACTGCTCGTGCGCAGCACCGGGCACGATCTGACGGTTGAACCGTATCTCGCCTATCTCACGGCCAAATTCACGGATTTGTATAAGCTGTAAATTGGTCTCAGAGTGTCAGTTCGGTGTGAGCCCTCAAACATGAGGGCTTGCACTGCCCATGAGCGCCTACTCTATCCTAGAGGTACCAGGGAAATGGCCTGGCTTCATAGTGATGGAGCGTCAGCCACCCCTAAATCTGGGGGAACTGGGACTCGACTAATGATACGGACTATGTTATACTCATTGAGCAATGTGGAAAAGAAAGACAGTTGAGTCTTCGCCACATCGGTGCTGTGGTTAGGCACCCATCATGCCTCAAAAGAGAAATCAGAACTGATTACTTCAAAAACCCTCTGTGTTCTCGGCAAGTACTGCGTAAGCTTCCTGCAATAACTGGGATGTATGTACAGTAGGCAATGGCAAAACCCAATTATTCAGGAGCGAATAACATGGCTAATCGTGTAACGGGTACAGTCAAGTGGTTTAACGGTGAAAAAGGCTACGGCTTCATCACCCCGGAAACCGGCGCGGATCTCTTCGTCCACTATTCGGAAATTCAGGGCAGCGGCTTCCGCTCGCTCGATGAAGGTGCCAAGGTGGAATTCGAAATCACCGATGGCAAGAAGGGTAAGCAGGCGAGCGCCGTCAAGGTCATTCGCTAACCATTTCTCTGCAAGTTACAACCGAGAACCCGCCTCCCCACTGGGAGGCGGGTTTTTGTTTGCCTAGGCGACACCCGCCAGCATGTCGACGTTGAGCACGAGATGCACGCTTTCATCGTAGCGTGTGATCCCGGCGAGCAAACGGCTGATATTGGCCGGGACTTCCAGCTCATTAGGTAGGTCGACCACATTATCCACTTCGTCGACCAGCACGGCGATTGGCGCGCTCCCATCCATGCGCAAAATGATGAGCGGGGTCGTCAGTTTGAGCGGATGTTGGGTGTGACCGAGCAGCGGCCGCAGGTCGATGACCGTTACGGTTTGCCCGCGCACGGTGATCGCGCCGAGCTGGTGCGGCTCGGCTTCCGGCAGCGGCGTGATCGCGACCAGTGACACGACTTCGATCACATGCTCGACGGGCAGCGCATACCACTCGCGGCTCAGACGAAAACGTAAGCAAGCGAACATCCTCAGCGCCTTTCGCGGGTCAGCCCGCCAGAATGTGCAGATACGTCAGAGCATCCATCAGCGACTCAATGGCATACTCATCTTTGGTGATGAAAGCGGACGCTCCATATTCGAGGCCGCGCGCTTTGTCGTCCTCATTGTCCGCCGACGTGAGCATGATGATCGGAATGTTGGCCGTTTCCGGGTCGCGCTTTAAGCGGCGGCAGACCTGAAAGCCATCCATCGTCGGCAGGTACAGGTCCAGCAGGATCACGTCCGGCATCATGCCGGTGACCAGACGCAAACCCTGTGGGCCATCTTCCGCCACCATGACGCGCATATCGCGCTGGGTGAGATGCGCCGCAATTTGCAGCGCCTGCGTATGACTATCTTCGATCAGGACAACCATAGGACTCGGTTGCTCGGACATACCAGATCAACTTTCTGCGATCGAAACGCCTTGTGCTAGGTTATTAAGCACGCGCGGAATCGACGTTAAGGGCAGCACATGCTGCGCGGCACCGTTGTTGGCGGCTTCTTTGGGCATTCCATAGACGGCGCTCGTCGCCGCGTCCTGCGCGATGGTGACGGCACCCTTGCGCCGCATGTCCAGCAGACCCGTCGCGCCATCTGCGCCCATCCCGGTCAGCACTACGCCAATCGCCGATGAACCATAGCGTTCGGCGACGCTGGCGAGCAGCACGTCACCGGACGGCATGTGCGGATGCTGCGGCGTCGGCGTGAAGGCGATGCGCTTTTCCGCATCGAAGACGAGATGCTTGCCCGTAGGGGCGAAGGTGACGTGACCGGGGCGCAGCTTCTGCCCGGCGACCGCCAGCTCGACATGCAGCGGGGTGATGCGGTTCAGCCAGCTCACCAGCGATTCGAGGAAATCCTTGGCGATGTGCTGGACGATGACCACGGGCAGTTTGAAGTCAGGGGCCAGCCCTTGTACGATTTCGGCGAGTGCTGCGGGGCCGCCCGTCGAGGCGACGATGGCGACGATCTCCGGTTGGCTTTCGACGGTTTGCTGGAGCGTGGTCTGCATCGGCTGACCCGCGCTGTTCTGCGGGCGGGTGATGTGATGGATGACGCGCACGCCCGCCAATGCACGCAGGTTCGACGTGATGCGCGCGGCCTGTTCCGGAAATTCCGGGTCCTGCGGGCCGACTGGCTTGGGCAGCAGCGACAGCGCGCCTTGCCGGATGGCGCGGAACGCCATTTCGGTCTCCTGACCTTCAATCGCGCCGCTCACCATGACGATGGGGGTGGGCGTTTGTGCCATGATGATCTTGGTCGCTTCCAGACCGTCCATGAACGGCATGACGATATCCATCAGGATAACATTCGGGCGGTGGGCGCGGGTCATTTCGACCGCCTGATGTCCATTTTCAGCTTCGCCCACAATTTGCATGTCACTCTGACCCTGGACAATGTGGCGCATGAGCGCGCGTGAAGTGGGTGAGTCGTCGACAATGAGTACACGGATCACAGAGATTTTCCTTCTCTACGTTGGTTCACGGATTACAGCAGTTGATCGATGATGCCGAGCAGCTCGGTTTGATCAAAACCGCGCTTGACGATGTACGCATTCGCGCCCGCGACCATGCCTTCCTGCCGATCTTCATCGCGTTCGCGCGATGTGACGAGGATCACGGGTAGGTCCTGATACTGCGCGTCCGCCCGGATCGCCCGGGTCAGACCCAAACCGCTGAGGTTCGGCATTTCCACGTCGCTGATGACAATCTTGATGTCTTCGTTCTCTTGCAGACGGTTTAGCGCTTCCTGCCCATCGGTCGCCGTGATAACGTCGTAGCCCGCGGCCTCCAGAATGTTGCGTTCCAGCGTGCGCGTCGTGATCGAGTCGTCGACGACGAGCACTTGAATCGCGGGAACTTCAGGCGCATTCTTCGGAGTCACAGGCTGCGGCTTGAATTCGAAGCGCGCGCTGCGGTAGGCAGTCAGGAAATCGCCCGGGTTCAACACGATCACGGGCTGACCGCTGGCCTGTAGGGCCACGCCGGAGACCATCGGCACGCGGCTGAGCGGATTCGGCAGCGGTTTGATCGCGAGTTCCATTTCGGTCAGCACATCATCAACGGAGACGGCCAGCGTGCGGTCGCCCACCGCGATGATCAGCGCGAGCCGGTTTTGCTGCCCGTTGGCAATAGGCGCTTCGCTGCGGCGCAAGAGCTGTGCCAGCGAGACCAGCGGAATGGTTTTCTCGCCAAACTGGATGGCGGAGCGGCCGCCGACTGACAGCACGTTTTCGATGGGCAGCAGTTTGTCGACGGCGAGCAGCGGCAGCGCGTAGACTTCGTCGCTCACGCGCACCATCAGGTTGCGGGTGATGGCGAGCGAGGTTGGGACGCTCAGGGTGATGGTGGTGCCTTCATTGGCGACCGTATTGACGCTCACCCGGCCATGCAGTGTAGTCACCGCGTCGTTGACGACGTCGAGACCGACCCCGCGCCCGGATAGTTCGCTGACGTTTTCGGCGGTGCTGACGCCCGCGGCAAAGGCCAGTCCGACTACGCTCTCGCCGCTCGGAAGTTCGCCATAGCGCGCTTGATACGCCGCCTGAATGCGTCCGCTGTCGAAGCCGCGCCCGTCGTCGGTCACGTGGATCCAGACTTCGCCGCCGCGCTGCTGCACGTACAGCCCGATGTAACCGTCTTCGTGCTTGCCGAGCGCGCGGCGCTGATCGGCGTCTTCGATGCCGTGGACGACCGCGTTGCCCAGCAGATGGATCAGCGGCGCTTTGAGCGTTTCGAGCACCTGCTTATCCAGCTCGGTATGTTCGCCGACGATCTCGAAGCGCACCTGCTTCCCGCTCTGGCGCGCCGTTTCGCGCACCGCGCGTTCGAGGTGCAAGCGCTGGGAGCTGAACGGGATCATGCGCAGGCGGCGCACCTTGTCCTGCAGATTGTCGGTGAGAATGCCGAGGTTAGCGCTGTCCCGCAGGTTCGCCTGTTCGAGTTGCTCAAACGAGTCAATCAGCGTTTGCATCAAGTCGGCGTGCGCGGTGTACATGTCGAGCAGCACGGCGTTACTCTGGCGCTTGAGCACCATCTTGATTTCTGTGGACGACTTCGCCCAACTGTCGAGCATGCGCCGGATGGCGCGAATATCGGCCTGCCGGACAGAGGCGGCGCTGCGCGTCACCAGCATTTCGCCCACTTCCGCCATGAGATCGTCAAGCTTGCGCAGCGATACCCGGATCGTCTCGCGACCGGGATCCCGCACGGGAGAGTGGACGACGCTGGGCGCAGGTTCGACCTCGGTCGTCGGGCTGACCGGGGCGGGAACGGCGACCGGCGCGACTGACGCAGGCGGTGGTTCCAGCGGCGGCAGGCTGACCGGCATTTCGGTCGTTACGAATGCGGGCGGCGCGTCGACTTCGGGCAGGTTGACGGGAGGTGGTGCCGGAGTCGCCGGGGCATCCGGCGGCGGCTGTCCGCCGATCTGAAAGAGCAGGTTGGCGAGCTCGGTGACGGAGGGTGACTCGCCGTTCAGATGCGCTTTGAGCAAATCCAGCGCGTCATACAGCCGATCCGCGTCGGTCGGATAGAGCTGAGCCTGATGATCACGAATGTTCTGGAACACCGTCTCCATGGCATGGGCGAGCTTTTGCACCTCCCCGAGGGAGACGGCGCGCGCCGCTCCCTTGAGGCTGTGCGCGGCGCGGAAGGCCGATTGAATGGCCTCCTGCCGCTGTTCCGGGACATCCGACCGTTCGTACTGCAGCAGCGCGGCGTTGATCACGCGCAGATGGTCTTCGCTCTCTTCGCGAAACGTCTGCAGAAGCTGCTGCATAAGACTGTCGTGGTTTAGCGCAGGCATGATTTTTCCCGCTTCGACTAGATATCGTAACGCTTGACCGCAGCTTCCAGACGATGCGCCATATCATTCAACTGGCGCATACTCTGCTCGGTTTGACGGGTGCTGGCGGCGGTTTGCGTGGCCGCCTGCTGAATCTGCGTCATGGCGGCGGCGAGTTGATCCATACCGTTTATCTGCTGGTTGGTGCTGGCCGCGATCTGCATGGCCGCCTGCGCCGCTTCTTCAATCGTGGTCGCGAGGTTGCGGATCGATTCGCCCGCGTTCTGCGCCATCTTCATGCCGCTTTCCGCGCCTTTGCTGCCTTCCTCGGTGACCATGACGGCGGCGTTCGTCGCCTGCTGAATCTCGCTGAGGATGTGGCGCACGTGCGACGTCGCTTCGCGCGACTGTTCTGCTAACTGCCGGACTTCCATCGCGACGACGGCGAAGCCCTTGCCTTCTTCACCAGCGCGCGCCGCTTCGATGCTGGCGTTGAGAGCGAGCAGCTTGGATTGTTCGGCGAGCGCGTTCACTGTGTCGATGATTTCGCCGATTTGCTGTGTGCGTTCCGAGAGCATCAGGATGTTTTCGGCAATGTCGTGGACGCGCTGCCGCAGGGTTTCCATGCCTTGCAGCGTGTCGATGACAGCCTGTTCCCCGTTCCGTGAAACCAGTACCGAACTCTGCGACGCCGTCGCCACGGTTTGAGCGCGCGTGGCCGTCTGCTGGACGGTGGCGCGCACTTCTTCGACGGTGGCGACCGTTTGTGTCACGGAGGCATCCTGCTCAGTCGCGGCAGCGGTCTGCTGGACAGTGGCTGCCTGAATTTGCACGACGGTCGAGGAAACGCCGGAGACGGTATCGCGAATTTGCTGCGCCATGTCGCGCAGGTTCTCGACCATCGTATTGAGGTTCTTGCCCATCCGCACGAGGTCATCGTCCATGCCACCACCATTCAGGTTCAGGCGATTTTTCAGGTTGCCCTTGGCGACGGATTCGATGAAGCTGGTGTAGCCGGCAACCGTTGATTCGAGCCGTTCTTTGCTCTCGCGTTCCGTTTCGACCATCTGGCGCAGATTGTCGGTCATTTGGTTGAAGGCGTTCGCCAGCAGCCCGATCTCGCTCCGACTGCTAATGTTAGCCTGGGCGTTGAGGTCGCCATTAGCCACGCGCGTGGCCGCCTGTGTGATGGCCGCAATGGGGCGGGCGATGGAATTGGCGATGCCGAAGCTGATGAGCAGGATGGCGATGATGACAATCACCGTCACGACGATGATGATGCCACCCAGATTGCTCACCGGAGCGAAGGCTTCGCTGGTATCAATCTCAGTGATGATGACCCACTCGGTACCCTCGATGACGTGCCAGTTCCCGATCACCTGATCGCCGCGGTAGTCGGCATATTGCCCACTGTTTTCCGATGAACCGGAAGTCGCCTGCTGGACGGCATACGTTTCGACGCGCTGCTGTTCAAAATTCGTCGTGACGAAGCGCGACGGCGTCCGCATCAGGTGGTCGTTAATCCCGATGAGATACGCTTCGCCGGTAGCGCCGAGCCCGGCGTAATCCGCCAGAATCTCGTTGACCGTATTCACGTTCACGCGCATAGCGACGACGCCAATGGTTACCCCATTGACACCCTTCACGGGGGTGACAACGATGAAGACGCGGGTCACACCATCCACGCTGCGGACAATGTCGCCGACCTTGGTCCCCTGAAGCCCGGCATCGAAATCGATATTCCCGACGTCATCCACGTGCGTCCCGTCGGCGATGAGGTCCTGATTGGTCGAGACGACGATGAGGCCGCTGGAACTGATCAGGAAGGCCGCATCGACCCGCGTGTACGTACTGACGGTCGCCAGCATAGTGGCGCGGGCGGCCTCAACGGCGGCATCGTAGACCGCCCGGTTTTCCGGTTGGCCCCGCAGACTGGCGATGACGTGCAGACCGATGTCGGTTACGCCCGCCTGTCCGCCAATGGAGGGATCCGCCGCCAGAGCTTCGGCGATGCGCCCAGTATCCTTAATCCACGTGTTGATCTGGTAGGCTTTGGCATTGCCCAGACTGTCGAGGGTGTTGACGATGCTGTCCTGCAGTGAATTTTGGGCGCTGATGAACGAGATTCCGCCCATGACGAGCAGCGGGACCAGTGCCAGGCCGAGGAACGCGACGACCAGTTGACCGCGGATGGATCGGAGAAACGAGAGCTTGTGTGTGTTCACGGTTTTCTTTCCTAAGTGCAGCTCGAATGACAAAGATTGAGCGTTACGTGATGCGAACTGAGTGCTTGCGAACGACTACAGCGCGATTTCGGCATTGACGATGAGCGCCGGGTCGTCCACCAGCGCCTTGATATCGATGAGCACCACGCCATCGGCGAGGATGCCCAGTGCGTTTCGAATGTGATCGAGTTCCAGCGGCAGCGGTCGAATGGTATCGACAGCGTAGCTGCTCACGGATTCAGTCTGGTTAATCAGCAGGGCGACCTGTTCCGCGCCGGCTTCCAACAGGAGCAGTTTGCCCCCTGCGGCGTAATCGCCGGCGGTGCCATTCAACAGCAGCGCCAGATCCAGCACGGTGACCAGATGTCCGCGCAGGTTGGCGATGCCGCGCACGTAAGCGGGCGTGCACGGGATCGGCGTCACGGCGATGTTGTCGTGAATGGCGAGCAAACTGTCCATGTGCAGGGCGTAGCGTTCCGACCCCACCTGAATTGTGAGCAGATTTCGCTCTTCGACCGCGCTGGCCGTTTGCCCCGTTTGCGCGAGCGTGCGGGCGCGTTCCTGTAAGACATCGAGTTCCTCGGTGGTGAAATGCCCGAACAGGGCATCGTGTGTTGATAGGTTGCTCATAATTTATGCATTCCCCAACCGGTAAGCGAGCATTTCGCGTAGTGAGAGCGCAGTCATTTCTTTTTCACCCGGAATGGCGGTGCTGTCCGGCAGGCCTTCGAGCGCTTTGCTGGCGCGCCGCCAGAAGGTCGTCGCCCGATGGATCGCGCCGCGCTGCGCCCACAGTTCGCCGAGCCAGTAATGCCCGAGGGCGAAACGCGGGTCGCAGTACACGGCTTGCGCCAGCGCTTCCAACGCGCTGTCCATGTCGGACTGCGCGAGGATGAGCGCGCGGACAAAGTGGAACAGCGGGTTATAGCGCTGACTCTCTTCGACTTGTTCAAGCAGGCTGACCGCCGTGGGCCAGTCCTCAACATCGGCGGCGCGGCGCGCTTCGAGCACCAGCTTCTCGGACTCTGTCGGTTCGGACGGCGTCGTTTTCAGCGGGGGCAGCATACCCGTTCCGCGCGGCGTTAACGTCCCGGTAGCGGGGGGTGTCAGCATGCCCGTGCCGCGGGGCCGGAGTGTGCCCGTTGCGGGGGGCGTGAGCGGCCCGGTCTGGCGTGTTGGCAGGGTGCCCGTCCCGGGCGGCGTCAACATACCTGTGCCGCGCGGCGTGAGTGTGCCGGTGGCAGGTGGGGTCAGCATCCCGGTGGCGCGGGGGGTGAGCGTGCCGGTGGCGGGCGGCGTCAACATGCCCGTGCCGCGTGGACGCAGCGTGCCCGTCGCGGGGGGTGTCAGCATCCCGGTCGGGCGCGGCGGCAGCGGCGGCACTTCGACCGCGTCGCGTTTGGGGATCAGCGGTTTCTCGGCGCTCGGCTTCTGGTAAATGATCGTGCCGTCGTAGTGACGCATATGGAAGGCATCATAGACGTGGAGCTGCGGCTCGGAGTGCCCGACGAACAGCCAACCGTCATCGCGCAGCGACCCGTACAAGCGGTTGATCACTTCTTGCGTCTGCGCGTTGTCAAAGTAGATAGTCACATTGCGGCACAGGACGACATCGTGATTGATAGTGTACGTGTCCAGACTCGGATATGAGCTTTCAATGAGATTGATCTGCTGAAAGCTGACCATCTGGCGCACCGATTGATCGAGGTGATAGAGCCCGTTTTTCTGCTGAAACCAACGACCCTGCACGTGGATCGGCGTTTCGCCGCGGAACGATCCGGCGCGGTACTGCCCGGCAGCGGCGGCCTCGAGCACGGCGTGATTGATGTCGGTCGCCAGAATGAACAGCGACCAATCGCGCCAGTCCGGCAGGAGTTCCCGCAGCAGAATGGCCAGCGAATACGGCTCTTCGCCCGTCGAACAGGCTGCACTCCACAGCCGCAGGTAACGCTGACCCTGAGCGCGGCGCTGGGCGATGAGACCGGGCAGAATCAGGTCGCGCAGGGCATTGAACTGCGGTTGATTGCGGAAGAAGTAGGTTTCCCCGACGGTGATCTCCTGAATGATCTGCTGCCACAACGGCGAATTGAGACTTTGCTGGCTGAGCGTATTGATCAGGTCAGACAGCGAGGTCGTCGTCAGGAGTTCGTTGATAAAGTTGTGGATCCGGTCGAGGCGGCTGTCTTTGAGCTGCGTTCCCGTCCGGCGTTCAATCATTGCAAGCAGCGGATTGAGTGCCATTATCAGTCACTGTCGGGTAATGAATTAAAATCCCTCGAAAGCTATTCTGTTTCTCTAGCTTTTCTTAATTATATGAGGGGATCGCTACTTGATTCCGTAAGGTTACGACAATCGCCAATTTAATAGTTAAGGGTGACGTATGACATGCTTGCTCTTCTGTCAAACGCGACTGAAAAGGCGCGTTTGACAGGAGGCAGGGTAGAGGGCGCGCCAACCACCTGTCATAAGTGTTAATTGAATGGAAGTCGAATAATTCGATATTATCGAGAGCTGCAGCTAGAGTTGGGACGGTAATCAACACTTGCGCTTCGCCAAATCGCTTATACACTGTTACGGGTTTGGCCTGCCCGCACTGACTTGTTGAATTTGAGGACGCGATCATGACAACGACCATGGACGATCACACCGCTTACACGACCGCGATTGAAGCTTGGCGCAAAGAACAAGAGGCGCGGCTGCGCTCGGAAATCGGTTGGCTGACGGTCGTTGGCCTGTGTTGGCTGGACGAGGGCGTGAACACTATCGGGAGTGATCCCAGCGGGGCGGTCGTTTTGCCCGAACGCCTGCCCGCTCAGCTCGGCGTGATCACGCTGACCCACGGTACCGCGACGCTGCACATCTCCGCGGATGCCGACGTGCTCATCGATGGCGTTCCCTCCCGTGAGGCGGTGCTGTATTACGAGGGTGAACACATCACGCTGGTGCAAATCGACGGCGTGACCTTCTTCGTGATCAAGCGCGGTGAACGCTTGGCGCTGCGCGTGCGCGATGTCGAGAGCGCGGCGCGGCGCACTTTCGGCGGGCGGCAGTGGTTCCCGGTCGATCCGGCCTATCGGGTCGTCGGTACGTTCCACGCGCATCCTGATGGACGTCAGATCGAAGTTGAGACGGTCATTGGCACGACGGTGATCTATCGCAATCCGGGCGTGGTCACGTTTGAACTGCACGGTACTCCGCAGCACTCGAAGTGTTTGATGAAGGTGATGATCTGCTGTGGCTGGTGCTGCGCGATGGCACGAGCGGCAGCACGACCTACGGGGCCGCGCGCTTCCTGTATGCGCCGTTGCAGGCCGACAACATCGTCGACCTCGACTTCAACAAAGCCGTGTCACCGCCGTGCGCCTTCACACCCTATGCGACGTGCCCGCTCGCTCCGAAAGAGAATCACCTGCCCATTCCCATTTACGCAGGCGAAAAGCTGCCCTAAAGCACATCCAGAGTGGTAAACTCTGTACCATATGCGGCTTGGCGATGGAGAATTCACGATGAAAGCGGCCCAGATCATACGCCCCGGCGCAGCAGCGGTGGCGCTTGTCGACGAACCAACTATCGGCGCGGATGACGTCCTCATCAGGGTACGAGCGGCGGGCATCTGCGGCACTGATTTGCACATCTTCAAAGGGGAATACGAGGCGACCTATCCGCTGATTCCCGGACATGAGTTCAGTGGTGAAGTCGTGGCGGTCGGCGCCCATGTGCGCAACTTCCAGGTGGGCGACCGCGTCACAGCGGACCCAAACATCCCCTGCAATAAATGTGATTACTGCCAGCGCAACGAGCCGAACCAGTGCCGCGATTTGCGGGCGATTGGCGTGACGCGCAGCGGCGGCTTTGCTGAATTCGTCGTGGTGCCAGAAGGCAACACCTTCCACATCGGCGACATGAGCTATTCCGCTGCCGCGCTGATCGAACCGCTGGCGTGCGTGGTGTGGGGACTCAAGCAGGTGGAGGTGCAGCCCGGTGACAGCGCCCTCGTGATTGGCGCGGGCCCGATGGGTGTACTGGTCGCGCAAAGCCTCAGAAGCGCGGGGGCGGCCCGCGTCGTCGTGAGCGATGTCGTGCCGTGGCGCTTGGAAATGGCCGAGCGGTTGGGCGCGTCGGCGACGGTGGTGGCGGACCCGGGGCAGGCGGCGAAGCTCAAAGCCATCGCGCCGGATGGCTTCGAGATTGTGGTCGATGCGACGGGTATTCCGGCGGTACTGGAGAGCACGTTCGCCTACGTGAAACCGCGCGGCAAAGTGTGGGTGTTCGGTGTGACTCCGGTTGGCACGTATGTCAAGTTCCCCGCCTATGAAGTTTTCCGCCGCGATCTCAAGATCATCGGCAGTTTTGCCGTCAACCGGACGTTCCCGCAGGCCATCACGTTGATTAAGAGCGGCGCGGTGCAGGTCGAACCCCTGATCTCGCATCAGCTTCCGCTCGACGATTTTGCTCGCGGTCTGGAACTCGCTGAAAAAGATCCCAAACGTGTGAAAGTGCACTTTAATCTTTGACCTTGACCCAAAATTGACCGGATGCTCGCTGGAGCATCCGGTTTTGTGTGCAGACCAATCCGGTCTCATCCCCGTTGCGCGACTACGTGGTACAGTTGGCTCGATTTTGCCGCATCACCCCCGCAGAGGCGGGGCGCTGGCCCAACCCGGAGAACCAAACTCATGTCCCGTTTCCCCTACAGTACCCCCGAAGCCCAAGGCGTTTCCTCCACGGCTATTCACAACTTCGTCGCCGCGCTGGAGCGCGATGTCGAGGCGGTGCACAGCTTGATGCTGCTGCGGCACGGGCACGTCATCGCGGAAGGGTGGTGGGAACCGTTTCGCCGGGACGACCCGCACGCCTTATTTTCGTTGAGTAAAAGTTTCACGTCGAGTGCGATTGGGCTGCTGATCACCGAAGGCCGCCTGTCACTTGACGACCCAGTCCTGAAGTTTTTCCCCGATGAAACCCCCGCTCGGGTCAGCGAGCATTTACGAGCCATGCGGGTACGTCATTTGCTTTCGATGTCGACAGGACACGAGACCGAACCGTCCTTGCGGACGCGCGCGCAGACGTTGAAGAGCTGGGTGCGGGCGTTTCTGACGCACCCCGTAAAGTACGAGCCGGGCACGCACTTCCTCTATAATTCGATGGCGACTTATGTGCTGTCGGCCATTGTCACGCAGGTGACGGGCGAACGGATGGTGGATTATCTGCGTCCGCGTCTGTTCGAACCGCTCGGCATTCAAAGCCCGTTCTGGGAAGTTTCGCCGCAGTTGATCAATACCGGCGGATGGGGACTCCACATCACGACGGAGGATATCGCCGCTTTCGGGCAACTGTACCTGCAAAAAGGTCTGTGGCGCGGGCAGCAGCTTATGCCTGAGAGCTGGGTCGAAACCGCGACCCGTTGGCAGGTGAGCAATGGCGA
Source organism: Candidatus Flexifilum breve (assembly GCA_016717205.1). Taxonomy (GTDB): domain Bacteria; phylum Chloroflexota; class Anaerolineae; order Aggregatilineales; family Phototrophicaceae; genus Flexifilum; species Flexifilum breve. The sequence goes on along the minus strand of JADKGC010000001.1, from coordinate 39,171 downwards.
TGACCCCAATAACGATTGGGCACAGGGCTATGGCTATCAATTCTGGCGCTGTCGACACAATCTGTATCGCGGCGACGGAGCATTTGGACAGTACTGCATTGTCATGCCCGAACAGGACGCCGTGCTGGTCATGACCTCCGGTCTGGGCGATATGGGGAAGCCGATGGCGCTGGCATGGGAACATTTGCTCCCGGCCTTTCAGTCAGCGCCGCTGCTGGACGATAGCGCCGCGCAGAGCGCGCTCACGCGCAAGCTGGCGAGCTTACAGCTCACTACGCCGCAGGGTGCGATCAGCGTTGGCTTAGCGGGCTCGATCAGCGGGCGCACCTATCAAATGACGGCGAACCCTGATCGTCTCAAATCGCTGTGTTTTGAGTTTGGCGCGGACGAAACCGTGATCACATTTGGCAAAGGGAAAACGCCGCAGCGGCTCACCTTTGGGCATGGACGCTGGGTACGTGGATCGGCGATTGTCCACCCGCGTGATGCGGCCTTCGTTGGATTGGTGATCATGCGCCCGGGTGCGTGGCCGCTTGCCGCCAGCGGCGCGTGGACCGATGAATCTACCTTTACCGCGAAACTGTGGTGGTATGAGACGCCGTTCGCGTGGACGATGACGTGCCGTTTCTCAGATGATCAGGTGACGATTGAGCAGCGCGGGAATGTCGGATTCAGTCCGGTCGAAGGCCCGACGCTGCATGGGGTATTGAGCCAAAAGTAGCGTTTCGAAAATCCTCATGGAGGGGCAGACGCATTGGTCTGCCCTTTGGGGTACAGCCTGTACTTCCGGTCGTAGACGTCATCGATTACCGACTTAAGCGCTGTCTGCTCACGGTGACGCGTGCCCGTGGTGGGTGGATGGTACTATATAAATTCTACTTTATAATTAGTCTTAAAAGTGTAAAGTGGATTTAATGCAAGGTTGTTACCATGAGCAAAATGCTCAAACCCATTGAAGATGGCATCAAAACTGTGTCCGGCATTGCTCAAGAACGCATCCGCGAAGCGATTCTCCGCGGAACTTTGCCCCCCGGCACCCGCATTGACCAGACGCAGTTAGCGACCGAACTCAACACCAGCCTCATCCCCGTGCGCGAAGCCCTGAAAGCGCTGGCCAGCGAGGGCTTGGTGCAGATCATTCCGCGGCGCGGGGCGTTTGTGGCGAAATCTTCCCTGACCGATCTCGAAAACTTATATGAAGCGCGCTGTCTCGTGGAAGGTCAGGTGGCGGCGCAGGCGGTGCCGCGTTTGACGGATGAGCAATTGAGCGAGCTTAAGTCGGTGCTGGATGCGATGCGCGCCGCCATGGAAGCTGACCGCTACGAAGATTTTTTGCGCTCGAACCGCACCTTTCACTTTACGATCTACAGCACAGCGGGGAACACCTACCTCACTGAAGTGCTTTCGGCGTGGTGGGATCTGGCGGAACGCTACCGCTATCGTTATCTTTCTAGCAAAGATCGGCACCCCATCATCAACGCCGAGCATCAAGACATCCTCGATGCGTGCTGCTCACGCGATGGGGAGCGGGCGCGCACCGTGATTGAAGAACACATCCGGCGGTCGCTGAATGTGCTGCGCAGTTTAGTAGAACAAGAAACGCGAAAAGATTAGGAGACTTTATGTACAACGGTTTGAATATGTCGTTGGGGTCGCTCTCACGTCTGTCCAACGCGCAGACGCGCTCGATCAGTCCGGAGAACTTCACGGGGGCCGCGGGGCAAGGCGGCATGGCAACGAGCGGGACCGGGGCGCGTTCAGCGCGCGAACTCGGGCAGGGCTGGAAGCTGTCGCCGAGCATTCACATCCCTGCCAAGACCGAGCACACCATCGCCGAGATCAGCGGCAGTGGGGCGATTCAACACATTTGGCTGACCATTCATCCGGATTGGTGGCGGCGCGTGATTATCCGCATGTACTGGGATGGCGAAGCGACGCCCTCAGTAGAAGTCCCGCTCGGCGATTTCTTCTGCAATGGCTGGGGCGTGCGCAGCAATGTGACCTCACTGGCGGTCGCGGTGAATCCGGCGGGCGGGTTTAACTGCTACTGGGAGATGCCGTTCCGGCAGGGCGCGCGCATCACGGTCGAAAACCTGACGGATGAGCAGAGCAACGCGCTCTATTATCAGGTGACGTATACGCTGACCGACGTGCCGGAGGATGCCGCGTACTTCCATGCGCAGTATCGCCGGAACAATCCACTGCCGTATATGCAGGTGCACACGCTGTTGGATGACGTGGTCGGGCAGGGGCAGTATGTCGGCACCTATCTGGCATGGGGCGTCAACAACAACGGGTGGTGGGGCGAAGGCGAGATCAAGTTCTACATGGATGATGATGCCGAGTATCCGACGATCTGCGGCACAGGTACGGAAGACTACTTCGGCGGCGCGTGGAACTTTGAGCATCCTGCGGGCGAATATGGCGTGTTCAGCTCGCCGTATTCTGGCCTCTCACAGGTGATCAAGCCGGATGGCCTGTACCGCTCGCAGATGCGCTTTGGTATGTATCGCTGGCACATCATGGACCCGATCCGCTTTCAGACGGCGCTGCGCGTGACCATTCAGGCGCTCGGCTGGCGCCCGGAGGGTCGCTATCTGCCGCTGCAAGACGATATTGCGTCGACAGTTTTTTGGTATCAAACAGAACCCCATGCCCCATTCCCCGCGCTGCCGGATCGCAATGGGCTGGAAACGAACTAGGACGAAACTGAAATGCGGATTGTTGGACTCATGTCAGGCACATCGGCGGACGCGATTGACGCCGCCCTGTGCGAAATCAGCGGCGCACCGCCGCAGTTACAGGCGCAGATTCTCCATGCGGTCACCTTTCCCTATCCGGATGGCTTTCAGCGCCGCATCGTCGATGCCGGACAGGGCGGGCGCGTCGATGAGATGTGTGCGCTCAACTTTGAACTCGGCGAACTGTTCTCGGCCGCCGCGCTGCGCGTAATCCAAGAGGGGGGCTTCACACCCGCCGACATCGATGTGATCGGTTCGCACGGGCAAACCTTCTGGCACGCGGTTGATGCGGCGGGACATGTCTCCGCGACTCTGCAGCTTGGCGAGCCTGCCGTGATTGCCGAACGCACAGGGGTGACCACGATCAGCAACTTTCGCACGCGGGATGTCGCGGTCGGCGGGCAGGGCGCGCCGCTCACCGGCTATGCCGACTGGCTCCTGCTCCGTCACTCGACCAAGTGGCGGGCGGTGCAGAATATCGGCGGCATTGGCAATGTGACCTTTCTGCCGCCGCTGTCCGATCATACCAGCTTGCCGACGGCCTTTGACACGGGGCCCGGCAATGCGCTGATCGATTCGGCGATGATGATGCTCACTGACGGCGCGCAGGCGTATGATCGTGATGGTCAGTTGGCGCGCGGCGGTAAGCTTGACGAAGAGTGGCTGCAAAACCTGCTCGGTCACCCCTACTACGTGGTCAAGCCGCCGAAGACGACCGAACGCGAGTTATTCAGCGCGAAGATGGCGCGGGATCTGGTCGATGAGGGGCACACCCGCGGGTTAGATAACGCCAGCATCATCGCCACACTGACGGCGCTGACGGCGCAGTCGATCGCCGATGCCTACGAGCATTTCGCTCCGGCGCAGTTGGACGAAGTCATTCTGAGCGGCGGTGGACGCAGCAACCCGGTGATCATGGAACTGCTCGAAGCGCTGATCCCGGCGAAAGTGCTGGCGAGCGATCAGATCGGTGTGGATGGCGACAACAAAGAAGCGCTGGTCTTCGCGCTCCTGGCGCATGAAACGTGGCACGCGCGGGCGGGCAACCTCCCGTCGCTGACTGGGGCCAGCCGCGCGGTCATCCTCGGCGATATCACGCCGGGGCAAAACTATGTCGATCTGATCAGGCGCACGTTTGGCGGTGCGGGATGAACATCCGCCCTTTGAATGCCGAAGATGTCACTGTCGTCGCCGCCTGGGTGGTGACGATTCCGCTGTGGCAGCGCTACGGCGCGTCGGCGGATGTCTTGGCGCAGCGGTTGCTCATGGCGTTGGACACTGACCTGATTCTCACGGCGGACACGGATGATCAAGCGGTGGGGTTGGCGTGGTGCGTGCCCACAGGCGGCTTCGGTCGCAGCGCCTACCTGAGAATGCTCGGCGTGCGTCCCGATCAAGCGGGCGGCGGGGTGGGCGCGGCGCTGCTCAGCGCGCTGGAAGCAACCCTCGCCAGCCACGATTTGTTCCTGCTCACATCCGATTTCAACGTGGATGCACAGCGCTTTTATCAGCGGCAGGGCTACGAGCAGATCGGCGCGATCCCCGGTTATGTTCTGCCCGATGTCACCGAACTCATCTATCGGAAACGCTTGCGGTGAGTGGACTAGTCCAGTTTAGTCCAATTGGTGTTGCGAACGTGAATTTTGCGCTAAAGTAAAGGTGCGTACAGCTTCTCAGGAGAAAATATCGATGTTTAAGAAGATGACTTTGCTGTTTACACTCGTTTTGCTCGTCTTGAGCTTTGGGCTGCCCGTTGCCGCGCAGGACAATGTGCTGGTGATGGCGCGCGCCGCCGATACCACTGGGTTGGATCCGCACACGCAGACTGCGTTCGCTTCATTCCGCCTGCTGGAACTGATCTATGAACCGCTCGTCAACCTCGCGCCCGATCTGAGCGTTATTCCCGCTCTGGCGGAAAGCTGGGCGTTCAACGACGACGCGACGCAGCTCACGCTCAACCTGCGTCAGGGCGTCACCTTCCATGACGGCTCGGCGTTCACGGCGGAAGACGTTGTGGCAACCTTCACCCGCATCCTCGACGAAGCGACCGGCGCCGCGGCGCGCGCGAACTACCTGAGCATCGCGTCGATTGATACGCCGGATGATTACACGGTCGTGTTCAACCTGTCGCAGCCGGACGTGCCGCTGCTCGCGGCGCTGGCGACGACCAATGCCGCGATTGCCAACAAGGAAGACATTGAATCGGGCGCGATTGCGACCGTCGCCAATGGCACCGGGCCGTTCAAGCTGGATAATTGGACGCCGGAAGAAACGACAACGCTGAGCGCCAATGCCGAGTGGTGGGGCGAAGGCCCGAACATCGACGGCATTGAAATCCGCATCATCCCTGACGAAACGTCGATCCTCGCGGCACTGCGCGCGGGCACGATTGATTTCGCGCTGCTGAATGACCCGCTCGTGGCGACTCTGCTCACCGACGATGCGACCGTCACGCTCAACCGCGTCCCCGCGGTGGCCTACCATGTGCTCCAGCTCCGCTCGACCGCGCCCGATTCGCCGCTGGTGGAACTCGGCGTGCGGCAGGCGATCTCCTGCGCGATTGATCGGCAGGAAGTGCTGGATACGGCGTCGCTCGGCGAAGGCTCGGTGACTGGTCCGCTCACGATGGCCGCGTTCGCGCTCGACCCGAACGAACTGTTCTGCTACGAGAAGAATCTCGATCAGGCGCGCCAATTGATGGCGGATGCCGGGTACGCCGATGGCTTCACGATGACGGTGATCGCCGCCAATGCCGAACCGCCGACGGCGCTCTCGGAAGCGCAGAGCATTCAGGCGCAGTTGGCCGAAATCGGCATCACGGTTGAAATCGAATCGCTCGAACTGAGCGTGTACGTCGACCGTTGGCTGGCGGGTGACTTCGAAGCCGCGATTGCGCTCAATGGTGGCCGCCCTGACCCGTACACGATGTATGCGCGTTACTGGCAGACCTCCGGCAACCTGAACAATACTGCCGGGTACATTGACAGCACACTCGACGAACTGATGGCGGCGGGCCGCGCGGAAACCGATCCGGCGGCGCGTTATGAGATTTTCGCCCAGTTCCAGCGTCACCTCGCTGAAATGGCGCCGTGGGTGTGGCTGTACACGGGCTATGAATACACGGCGCAGCAGTCGTACGTGGAAGGCTTCGTGCCGTACCCGACTGACTCGCTGATTTCGCTGGCGCAGGTTTCGCTGAACCGCTAAGACTTGGGTGGGGCGCGGTGCTGAACCGCGCCCCATTTCATTCTGATGATCCGCTACCTCACTCAACGCGCCATCGCCTTCTTACCCACGCTGTTTGGCGTCTCGGTCTTGATCTTTCTGGCGATTCGCCTCGTCCCCGGCGATACGATCACCGCCATGCTCGGCACCGAAGCGGGCATGCTGACCGATGTGCAGCGCGCCTCGCTGGAAGCTTATTTCGGGCTGGATAAGCCGCCGTTTGAGCAGTACGTCGTCTGGTTGGGCAATGCGCTGCAAGGCAACCTCGGTTTATCCGTGCGCCACGGTGCGCCCGTCCTCGACGTAATCCTGTCGCGCTTCCCGGTGACGCTGCAGCTCGCGCTCATGGCGTTGACGATTGCGCTCGTCATCGGCATTCCGCTTGGCGTGCTCTCCGCCGTCAAGCACAACTCGTTTGTCGACCTGATCGGTCGGTTGGTCGCCTTGATTGGCTTAGCAACCCCCGCTTTCCTGCTCGGCACGCTGATCATCTACGTGCTGTCCGTCGTGTTCCGCTATTTGCCCAATTCCGGCGACTACGTGCGCTTCAACGAAGATCCGCTGCTCAACGTGCAGCAGATGATCTTCCCGGCGTTCACGCTCGGTTTTCCGTTCGCTGCTTCGGTGATGCGTACCACGCGCTCCGCCATGCTCGAAGTGCTCGGTCAGGATTACATCCGCACAGCGCGCAGTAAAGGTTTGCGCGAAGGAAACGTCGTGACCCAGCATGCGCTGCGTAACGCGCTCATTCCCGTGATCACGCTGGTCGGCGTCGAGCTTGGTTATCTGCTCGGCGGCACGGTCATCATCGAGGAGATTTTCGCGCTGCCGGGGATCGGTCGCCTCGTCTACAATGCTATTTCTCAGCGCGATTACGCCCTTGTGCAGGGGATCGCGCTGTTTGTCGCCTTCAACTTTATTTTGATTAACCTGCTTGTCGATGTGATTTACACCATGATTGATCCGCGAGTGTCCTATGCCAAATCCGCCTGAAATTGCGACTCCCACGCTGTTCCAGCGGCTGCTGCGCAATCGCAGCGGGGCGGTCGGGCTGGTGTTGGTCACGCTCTATCTGGTTGTCGGTTTGCTCGGTTGGATGGGCGTGACGCCGTATCCTGACCTGGAGCAGCATGCTCGCGACCGTCTCAAACCGCCGAGCGCGACCTATGTCATGGGCACAGATTTGTTCGGGCGCGACATCGCCAGCCGCATCATGGGCGGCGCGGCGAACTCGCTGCGCGTGGCGCTGCTCTCGGTCACGCTGGCGACGACACTCGGGACACTGCTCGGCACGCTCTCCGGCTATTTCGGCGGCACGTTCGATATTATCGTCATGCGTATCATGGATGTGTTCTTCGCGCTGCCCGCGCTGCTGCTGGCGCTGGTCGTGGTCAGCGTGTTGGGGCCGGGGATGAACAACACCGTGCTCGCGATTGGTACGGTCTACACGCCGATCTTTGCGCGGGTAGCGCGCGGTCCCGTGCTGGCCGTCAAGCAGATGGAGTTTGTGCAGGCGGCCCGCTGTGTCGGTGCGGGTAACGGACGCATTCTGTATCGCCATGTCCTGCCGAATACGCTTGCGCCGCTGATCGTGCAGGTGAGCCTTGCGCTCTCGTGGTCACTGCTGACGGAAGCCGGCTTGAGCTTCCTCGGCTTGGGGACGCAACCGCCGCTGCCCTCGTGGGGTGTCATGTTGAGCGAGAGCCGCGGTATCGCGGAGATGGCGCCGTGGCTGATGCTGTTCCCGGCGCTGGCGATCATGCTTGGCGTGCTCGGCTTCAATCTGCTCGGCGACGGTCTGCGCGACGTGCTCGATCCCCGTCTGCGCGGCCTGCGCTGAACACAACCCCGAGGAGAGGCAGAGCATGCTCCACCTCTCCCCTGTTTCTCTCCATTACCCCGCCAAATCCTGTTTCTGAAACCGCACAATCGCGATGCCGAGAAAGACCAGCGTGTAGAGCGCGATGCCGATCACGGCGACCGGCGCGTCAACGCCGACGAATGCGGGCGGTGGCGCATCCGATCCAATCTGCATGGACGCGGTCTGCCCGGTCGCGGTGAGCAGTGCGGTCGCCAACTGCCCCGGCATAAGCAGGCTGATCTGAGCGAGCACGCCGCCGAACAGGGTTAGGAGCGCGGGAGCGATGCCTTCGACGAGGAAGATATACGCGGCGGCGATGCTCAGACTGGCCGCGAGCGACCGTGAGAGTACGGCGATCATGAAGGTCAAGGCCATGTAGGGCAGCAGCGAGTAAGCGGTGATGAGCGTGCTCAGCAGCAAATCGGCGACGTTGATACGGCTTAGGTCGATCTGACCTTCGGCGGCGAGTGTGACCAGCGCCGACATGATCACGCCGATGCCGAGCGCCGTGAAAGCCAACAAGAGGGCGGCACCGAGCAGCGTCAGAAACTTGCTGAGGAGGATCAGCGGACGCGGGATGCCAGCGCGCACCGGCAGCGTGTAGCTTTGCCACGCGTATTCCTGCGCAACCGCCATGCTCACGAGCACGATCATCAACAGTCCACCCAACATCTGATTGGACGACAGGGCGAGGGAGACCTTCACCCCATTGGGGAGCGTGAGCAGGCTGGCGATGAGGGCGCGTTCGGCTTTGGGGATCTCTTCGAGATACTGCAGGAAGAAAATCAGGCCGAACAGCAGAACGGTGATGCCCGCCACCACAGCCAGCTCAAGCCAGAAAGTCTTGCGCCGGTACAGCTTTACACTTTCGATGTGGAACATGGAACGCAGCATGATGCATCTCGCTTTCTGGTCTAGACCGCTTCGTGGGTGACTTGCAGAAACACCTGCTCAAGGTCGTTCTGTAGGGTGGTGATTTCCGACGGGATAATGCCGTCGTGAATGAGGTGCGCCGCAATGGTGGCCGCCGGTAGGCCGGATATGTCAAGGTATGCGCCGTTGCGATCCAGCCGCGTGACCCCCGGCAAGAAGCGCAGGGATGCGACTGCCAGCTCCTGATTCGGCACTTGCAGGCGCACAATTGACGACCCGGCGAGCAGCGTTTGCACCCGGTCTTGCGCCAGCACCTGACCGCGATTAAGGATGGCGAGGCGGTCGGCCACCTGTTCGATTTCGTGCAGCAGATGACTGCTCAGGAATACCGTCGTCCCCCGATAAGCGAGCGTACGAATCAGGTTGCGGACTTCGCGCATGCCTTCCGGATCCATGCCGTTGGTCGGTTCGTCGAGGATCAGAAGTTCCGGAGAATGCAGCAGGGCCATCGCCAGACCTAAGCGCTGTTTCATGCCGGTCGAAAACTGTCCGGCTTGGCGATGAGCGGCGGCCTGCAGACCGACCTGTTCCAGCAGTCGGTTGATGTGCGCCCGGTCGACAGTTCCATGCAAGCGCCCGGTCATCACCAGATGATCGTAGGCGCTGAGGTACGGAATAAGCGTGGCCTGAGCACCAAAAACCGAACCGACACGCTGGAGCGGGGCGGTGTTGGCGGGTGTCACGGCCTCACCGAACAGGCGAATTTCACCTGCCGTCGGGTGAATCAAGCCGAGAATCATGCCGATGGTGGTCGTTTTGTCCGCGCCATTCGGCCCGAGAAAGCCGAAGACTTCGCCGCGTTCCACGCGGAGCGAAACGTCGGCGACGGCGAGTACATCGCCGAACGCTTTGCGGAGGTGCTGAGTTTCGAGTACTGCACTCATGGTGTCCTCACTCACTGGATGATGGTCATGCGCCGCATGAGCAAGAAAGTTGACTTATCATCACTGACGAATACGTTAGAGCATATTACGCGTGAGACATGATTTCGACGGGCAGAATAACGATTTCTAGGCCGGGCGATTGCCATAGACCGATGCGGCATTTGCCCTATATGGAAGGCGTTGGGTGGGTGGGACAGAGGTTGCTCTCTGGAGGAAAGCCGGGGTGGTCTGGGGCTGACGGACTCAGCCCCGGTTACGGACCTTCGATCATGTCAGGCACTAACCGCTGATTAACCGAGCGGCAGTTGGAGCCGGGGAAGCTGACTAGCGGCGTGTGACCGCTGACGCGGCTAGAGTTCGTCAATTGCGGAGGTGCCCCATGGCCGGCGCACAACGGCGGTTACGGGCAGGCGCTGCTGCGCGGCGCGCTGAAGCTGGTTGATGCCGTCGAGAGCTTCTCGGTTGTAGGGATCGATGTAGTGCGCGCGCTCGAAGCAGTACAACTGCTCATCGCGCGTTTTCATCCGGGATGCCCAGTAGAGCCAGTCAAAAATCCGGTTCGAGTCTTCGCGCAGCGCTTCGGCGAAGTCTGGGCTGGGCTGGGTGACTCGATTGACCGGGAACATGGGGCGAACTGTCTGCTTAGCCATAATTTGTTTCCTCTCCGACATCACTTCCATTACCTTGTTATTTGATTTATAGCAGTAAGGGCAGTGCGCACTCATCCTCCTAAGGTGGAATTTACCCGCACCGGGGGTGAATTGCTGTCTGGGGTTTTCTAAGCTTACGTCACCCCTTGACACTCTCCAGTTCATCAACTAGGATGATAGTCAATGATGTTGATAATCAGTAGGATTGATGAATGAGATGACGCAGACCTGGACACCAGAACAAACGGCGCAAGCCATGCTCGATGTGTTCCCGAATCTGGGACGACTCATGCACCTGCGGATGCGCGAAACCGGCGAAGAAGAAGCGACATTTATGCAGATGGGGGTGCTGGCGCGGATTCAGGAATGCCGCATGACTACCAGCGACCTTGCCAAAATGCGCAAGGTCAGCTTACAGTCGGCCAGCGTACTCGTTCAGGCACTGGTAGATCGCGGGTGGTTGACGCGCACGCCCGATCCGAATGATCGCCGCCAACAGCTCCTCGAGGTCACGCCGGAAGGCGCGGAGCGCGCGCGCGCGGTCCATGATCAGATGATCGGCTTGATCGCCGCCGTCGTGCAAGACCTGACCCCGGAAGAACTCCAAGCAGCGAGCGTGTTTTTGCCCGCGCTGCATCGTGTGATAACTACGCAGCTGCACCCCAATGATGTGACGGAACCGCTGCCCTAGCATTTTTGCCTCGAGAAAGAGACTATCGCTCCCATGTTTCGACTAACGAAATACATCAGGCCGTATCTCCTGATGGTGCTGCTGGCCATTGCCTTGCTGTTCGTGCAAGGGATCGCCGATCTATCACTGCCTGACTACATCGGTCAGATCGTGAATACCGGTATTCAGGCGGGCGGTATCGAGAATGCCGTGCCGAACGCGCTGCGCGCGAGCACGATGGATAAACTCGCGCTGTTCATGAACAGCGACGAACTCGCCGATGTCGTGGCGCATTATACGCTGATCGACAGTACGTCGCCGGATTATCAAACCTACCTCAGCCAATATCCGGCGCTCGCGAATGAGCCCGTGTATGTGCTCAATGCGAACATCGAAGCGGCGGAAATCGATCGCCTGAATCCGATCATCGGCAAGCCGCTGGTGGCCGTGTCGGGCATTCAACGCATGATGGACGATCCGGCGAGTATGGAAGGGATGTCGACGGGCGCGTTTGATTTGTCTGCGCTGCCTGAAGGCACGGATCTGTTCGCGCTGCTGGAAGGCATGACGCCGCTCATTCGTACGCCGTTGCTCAACTCGATGCTGGAGCGGTTCTCGGCGATGAGCGACAGCATGATCGTGCAGGCGGCGGCTTCGGGCATCAAGGCGGAATACGCGGCGCTCGGCATGGACACCGGCGCGCTCCAGAATCAGTACATTCTCCGCGTGGGCGGCCTGATGCTGGCGATTTCGCTGCTCTCCGGCGCGTGTACCATCGCGGTTGGCTTCCTCGCTGCGAAGACAGCGGCGGGTATGGCCCGTAACCTGCGCCGCGACATTTTCCAGAAGGTCGAAAGCTTCTCGAACAATGAGTTCGACAAGTTCTCGGTCTCCTCGCTGATCACCCGCTCCACCAATGATGTGACCCAATTGCAGATGTTGATGGTCATGATCATCCGCATGGTGTTCTACGCGCCGATCCTCGGCATTGGCGGCATCCTCAAGGCTGTGCAGACCGATGCAGAAATGTGGTGGATTATCGCGGTCGGTTTGGGCGCGCTGATTACGCTGATCATCGTTGTATTCACGGTCGCGATTCCCAAATTCCGCCTCATCCAGACGTTGGTCGACCGCTTAAACCTCGTCACGCGTGAGAACCTGTCCGGTATGCTGGTCGTGCGCGCCTTCAACACGCAGAAGTTTGAAGAAAAGCGCTTCGATCAGGCTAATCAGGATCTGACGGACAATAACCTGTTCGTCGCGCGTGTGATGTCGGCGATGATGCCGCTCATGATGCTCATCATGAACGGGCTCACGCTGCTGATTGTGTGGGTTGGGGCGCATCAGGTGGCGGCGGCGCAGATGCAGGTTGGCGACATGATCGCCTTCATGCAGTACGCGCTGCAGGTAGTGTTCGCCTTCATCATGCTGTCGATCATGTTCATTATTCTGCCGCGTGCGTCGGTGTCGGCGGATCGTATTGCCGAAGTGATTCACACGGATCTGGTCATCCACGATCCGAAGAACCCGAAGCGCTTCCCCGAACCGTTCAGCGGCACAGTGGAATTCCGCGATGTGTCCTTCCGCTACCCCGGCGCTGAAGAGGATGTGCTGCATAACATCAGCTTTACGGCGCAGCCCGGCGAGATGACTGCTTTCATCGGCTCGACCGGGTCGGGTAAGTCAACGCTGGTCAACCTGCTGCCGCGCTTCTACGACGTGACGCAGGGCGCAATCCTGATCGATGGCGTCGACATTCGCGAGGTCATGCAGCACGACTTGCGCGAACAGATCGGTTTTGTGCCGCAGAAGGCGAATCTGTTCACCGGCACGATTGAATCGAACCTGCGCTATGCCGATGAATACGCCGAACTGGACGTATTGAACGACGCAATTGATACCGCGCAAGCGCGCGAGTTCGTCAGCACCAAGCCGGAAGGTCTGGGCACGGAGATCGCGCAGGGCGGCAGCAACGTGTCAGGCGGTCAGCGCCAGCGCTTGTCGATTGCGCGGGCGTTGGTCAAGCGTGCGCCGATCTATGTGTTTGACGACAGCTTCTCGGCGCTCGATTTCAAGACGGATGCCGCGCTCCGCCGCGCGCTGAAAGAGAAGACCGGCGACAGTACGCTGCTGATCGTCACGCAGCGCGTCTCGACGGTCAGGAACGCTGAACAAATCATCGTGCTCGACGAAGGCAAAATTGTCGGCAAGGGCACACATCGCGAACTGATGGAAACCTGTGAAGTGTATCGTGAAATTGCCCTGTCGCAGTTGGGCATGGAGGAACTTGCATCATGATGGGTGGACCCTTAGCTGGAGGCAGACCGGGGCAAGCACGTCCCGGCGGTCAGGGGCACGGCCCCATGGCCATGATGAAGGGCGAATCCGCCCGTGATTTCCGCGGGACGATGAAGAAGCTGATCGCCTACATCGGCGAGTACAAGCTGTCGATTGTGTTGGTGCTGCTGTTCGCTATCGCTTCGACCATCTTTATGATCGTCGGTCCGAAGATCCTCGGGCAGGCGACGACCAAGCTGTTCGAAGGCGTAATGGGGCAGATTTCCGGCACGGGCACGGGCATCGACTTCGAGTACATTGGCAATATCATCGTGCTCCTGATCGTCCTCTACCTGATTTCGACGCTGTTCGCCTACATTCAAGGCTATGTGATGGCGGGCATTTCGATGAAGGTGACTTACCGCCTGCGCACGGACATTTCCGAGAAGATCAACCGCCTGCCGCTCAAATACTACGACACGACGAATCAAGGCGAAGTGCTCTCGCGCGTCACCAACGACGTCGACACCATCAGTCAGACGCTGAACCAGAGCCTCGGACAGATCGTCACCTCGGTCACGAGCATGATCGGCGTGCTGATCATGATGCTCTCGATCAGCTGGGGCATGACGCTCGTCGCGTTGGTGATGATCCCGCTGTCGTTTGGCATCATCGCGCTCGTCGTCGGCAAGTCGCAGACGTTCTTCAAGGAACAGCAGGACTACCTCGGCAACGTCAACGGCCATATCGAAGAAATGTACGGCAGCCATTCGGTCGTCAAGGCGTTCAACGGCGAAAAGCAGAGTATCCAGAAGTTTGACGAGTACAACACACGGCTGTATGGCTCGGCGTGGAAATCGCAGTTCCTGACGAGTCTGTTGTTCCCAATCATGGGTTTTGTCGGCAACCTCGGTTATGTCGGCGTGGCGATCGTGGGCGGTTACCTCGCGGTCAATGGTTCGGTCACGGTCGGCGATGTGCAGGCGTTCATCCAGTATGTGCGCTCGTTCACGCAGCCCATCGGGCAGATCGCCAATATCTCGAACATTTTGCAGCAAACGGCCGCTGCCGCCGAACGGGTCTTCGAATTCCTCGAAGTGCCGGAAGAAATCACCGACACCGAAACGCCATTCAAAGAAGAAGTGGTCGCCGGGAATGTGGAATTCCGGAATGTCCACTTCGGCTACAACCCGGACAAGATCGTCATCAACGACTTCTCGGCGCTGGTCAAGCCCGGTCAGAAGATCGCTATCGTGGGGCCGACCGGCGCGGGCAAGACGACGATGGTCAAGCTGCTCATGCGCTTCTACGATGTCAACAGCGGCGAAATCCTCATCGACGGGCACGAAATCCGCGAATTCACGCGGCATGATCTGCGCAAGATGTTCGGGATGGTGCTGCAGGACGCGTGGCTCTACAGCGGCACAATCATGGAGAACATCCGCTATGGTCGCTTAGATGCGACCGACGAAGAAGTCTACGCGGCTGCCCGCGCTGCGCACGCCGATCACTTTGTGCGCACGCTGCCCGATGGCTACAACACGGTGCTGAACGAAGAGGCGTCGAATGTGTCGCAGGGGCAGAAGCAGCTTCTCACTATCGCGCGCGCCATCCTCGCCGACCCGCCGATGCTCATCCTCGATGAAGCGACCAGCTCGGTCGATACGCGCACGGAAATCCTGATCCAGAAGGCGATGGATAACCTGATGCATAACCGCACCAGCTTCATCATTGCGCACCGCCTGTCGACCATCCGCAACGCCGACCTGATCCTGGTGATGCGCGACGGCGACATCGTGGAGCAGGGCAACCACGAAGAACTGCTGGCGGCGGGCGGGTTCTACGCGGAACTCTACAACAGCCAGTTCGACCATGTGAACGCGGTCGATGCGGCATAAGCAATCTGAGTAATTCTCCCATTCAAAAAGCAGCCGCAGCGGCTGCTTTTTGGATTCTAAATGAGTCCACTGGCTTGATATTGAAAGATAAATTTCGTAAACTGAAGCGTAAGGTCAAGTGCCCATTCCGCTAGGGCGCTGTGCGTGTATTGATTGAGAGGTGCAGCGAACATACTCGTTCGGCAATCTGACTGACGTTTAACAGTGGTATCGACTATTTGAAGGAGAACCTACATGCCTAAGCGATTGTCACTTCTTGCCATTCTGTTTGTATTTACACTGCTCGCTGTCGTTCCGATGGTGAGCGCACAGGAAGATGTGCAGTTTGTGTCCTTCATGACGACTTTTGGCGGCTCTGAGCTGGAAGGTCTGCGGCATTCCCTTGACGAATTCACGGCGCAAACGGGCATTCAGGTGATTATTGAAAGTAATCGCCAGCTCGTGCCGATTCTCCGTACCCGCCTTGCCGGCGGCAGCCCACCCGATGTCGCCTTGATCCCGCAGCCCGGCACGCTGGCCGAATCGCCCGCGCGGGGTACCTCGTCCCGCTGGTGAATGCTGATGGCAGCGCCGGTTTAGTGGATGCGTCGGTCGTCAGCGATAACTACTCGGCGGGGATCGCCCAGCTGGGTGTCGTTGATGGCGTGACCTATGGCATTCTGGCGAAGGCCAACTCCAAGAGCACGATTTGGTACAGCCCGGCTTCGTTTGCCGAACTCGGCGTCGAACCGCCGACGACGTGGGATGAACTGATCGCCATTCAGCAGGCCTACCTCGATGCGGGCCAGACACCCTGGAGCATCGGCGGGGCGGACAGCTGGACGCTGACGGATTGGTTCGAGAACATTTACGTGCGCCAGAACGGCCCGGAAAAATACCTCCAGCTTTTCCAGACCCACGAAATTCCGTGGACTGACCCCAGTGTCGTCGCGGCGCTCGAAGCCTTCCAGCAAATCGTTGACCCCGCCGATACCAAGCTGGCAGGCGGCGTGGAAGGTACGCTCTCGACCGATTTCATCACCGCGGCGAACATGGTGTTCCGTCCCGATAACGAAGCCGAAATGTATTATGAAGGCGGCTTCATCGGCGGTATCCTCGCCTCGAATTTCCCCGAACTGACGCCGGTAGACGATTTCAATGCGTTCCTGTTCCCCGCGTTCAGTGAAGACCAGGGCGCTCCGGTCGTCGGTGGGGGTGACCTTCTCGCGGCGTTCAGCGACCGTCCGGAAGTCGCGCAGTTGATCGAGTGGATGGCGGGCACTGAAGGCAACACGCTGTGGGCGACGGCTCCGGCGGGGGCCGTCGTGTCGCCAAACATGAATGTGGATCTGGCCGTGTACAGCCCGCTCGCTGCGATTGATGCGGGTCAGGTGGCGGGCGCGTCGGCGTTCGTCTTCGACGGCTCGGATCTCATGCCCTCGGCCGCATCGGATGCGTTTGGCACGGCGCTGCAAGACTTCATCGCCAGCCCCAGTGACATGGAGAGCATTCTGCAAGATCTGGAAGATACCGCAGCGGCCAGCTACGGTTCGTAAGACCTGGTTGGCGCTCGGTTCGTTGAGCATAACGGCAGGTGGGGCAGCAGTGTCCCACCTGCCTATTTCTTTCTGCTGCTGCTTTCCTAAAAGGGCGACTTCTATGAGCAGAAATAACCTTCTGGGCTGGGCGTTTGTGTTCCCCGCTGTCATCCTCATCACCGCCTTTTTGATTTACCCCACCATTCGCACCATCCAATTGAGCTTTGACACCGGGTTGGGGTTCACGACCTCGGAATATGTCGGGCTGGAAAACTACTCGAACTTATTTACGCGCGATCGATTCTTCTTCGACATCGATCAATTTCCGCCGCGCGGCGCGGTTTTTAATACGATCATCTGGCTTGGACTGTTCACGGCGGGAACAGTCGGCATTGGTCTGGTGGTGGCGGTGCTGGCAAACGCAGTGCGCTATGAGGTGTTGATCAAAACCATCATCTTTATCCCGATGGCGATCTCGTTCACAGCCGCCGGGATCATCTGGCGCTTTGTCTACAGCCCGGATGAGAAAACGGGCATCTTGAACGCGATTCTGGTGGGCTTGATCCCATCGACCGATCCGATTCCGTGGTTAGGGCGCATCGACATCGTCAATGTCGCGCTGATCATCGCGGGCATCTGGATTTGGACAGGCTTTTGCATGGTGATCCTGTCGGCGGCGCTCAAGGGACTGCCGCAGGAAGTGATGGAAGCGGCGCACGTCGACGGTGCGAATTCGTGGCAGACCTTCTGGCGCATTACCATCCCGATGCTGCTGCCGACGATCTCCGTGATTACGACCACCATGATCATCAATGTGCTGAAGGCCTTCGATATTGTCTACATCATGACGGCGGGTGGACCGCGCGGCGCGAGCCGCATCATTGGCTTTACGATGTATTGGGAGACGTTTCAGAACGGCAAACCGGGGTATGGGGCGGCCGTCGCGGTGATCATGCTGCTGCTGATGCTGCCGTTCGTCATCATCAACATTCGCCGTTACCGAAGTGGGGAGCAGGGCACATGACCGCCATCACAACGAGCAAATCTATCCCGCAGGTCAACAAGCCTAGACTGCGCCTGTCTTCCCGGTGGCTGATTCACGTCACATTGTTCATTCTGGCCATCATCTGGTTGACGCCGTCAGTCGGGCTACTGATCACTTCGTTTCGCCCGCGCGAAGCGATTGCTTCGTCTGGGTGGTGGACGGCATTCTCGCCCGCGCGCTTCACGTTTGAAAATTACGCGCTCGTCCTGAATGCCCAAGGTATGGGCGACAGCTTCCTGAACAGCTTCAAAATCACGCTGCCGAGCACATTTCTGCCGCTGTTTCTGGCCTCGATTGCGGCGTATGCGTTGGCGTGGGTGCGCTTTCGTGGGCGGAATGTGCTGCAGCTGCTGATTCTCGCGCTCCTGGTCGTCCCCATTCAGACGACGCTTGTCCCGGTGCTGCAATTCTTCAATCAGTTCCGGCTGACCGGAACGTACATCGGCATCTGGATCGCGCATACCGCTTATGGTATGCCGTTTTCGATCTTCCTGCTGACCAATTTCTTCTCGTCACTGCCGCGTGAACTGCTGGAATCCGCGAAGATCGACGGCGCAAACGAGTGGGTGATCTTCGCGCGCATCGTGATTCCGCTGTCGGTGCCCGCGCTGGCGTCACTGGCGATTTTCCAGTTTATGTGGGTGTGGAACGATCTGCTGATCGCCTTAATCTTTATGAGCGACCCGGCGACGCAGCCGGTCACCGTCCGCATCCAAGCGCTGCTCGGCACATATGCGACCGAATGGCACATCATGAGCGCTGCCGCGTTCATTTCGATGTCCGTGCCGCTGCTGGTCTTCTTCGCGCTCCAACGCTATTTTGTCACCGGGTTGACGGCCGGGGCCGTTAAATCGTAGAGAAGTTACAAGTGTGATGTCGCGTTTGGACATCTAGCACTAGCGCTCGGTGGGCTTTGCAAAGGGATAATAGACTGCCGGTGCGTGACCGGCCAAGTGAGCGTGAACCGCGGCTTTGTGCCGCTGATGTCAGAAAGGCTGTTGTATCCCATGCAGTTGTGGATCGAAGGCTCGATTGAGCAGGTCATTGCGGTCGCCAATTCAGGTGTGGCCAGCGCCATTGCCACCAACCCCACCATCATCGACCGCTGGACGAGCGGCGGTCAGAGCCTGGAAGCAGTGGTTACGCAGGTCTGCGCGAACGTGACTATTCCGGTTTATGTGCAGCTTCACGGCCCGACCGTCGACGAATACCTGCGCGAGATGGATCACCTGCGCGCCATCTCCGATCGGATTCACCCCAAGCTCGTGGCGTCGCATGCCGGGCTCGCCGCCGCCAAACAGATCGCCGATTCTGGTTTGAAGCCGCTGATCACCACCGTCGCAACGCTCAATCAGGCGTATCTCGCGGCCTGCGCGGGGGCCAGCTATGCCGCGCCCTATGTTGGACGCTTGCACAAGGCGGGCGTGGACACGGTCAAGCTGATTGGCGATATGGTGACGATGTATCGGCACAGCGGCGCGGCCACGCAGGTTGCGGCGGCGAGCATCTCTTCACCGCAAGACGCGGAACAGATGCTGCTGGCGGGCGCTTCGATTCTCGTGATGCAGTACGACGTGTACCAGCACATGCTCGACTCCGAACTCACCGCCGTGTGGATCGAGCACTTTGAGGATAACTGGACGCACATCCCCTATGAAATCAAAAGCGCCGTCTCCTAAGTGAATTTCAGAGGCTGAATGAAGAGGACAAGGCATGCCTTGTCCTCTTGGTTTAGGTTCAACCCACATCCTGATCGTGAGCAGTCGTCTAGCGCCCGGCGCTGTTGTTCGTTGACGCGCCGGGACTTTGGCGGCTGGTTTCGTCGGCGCGCTGCGTCAGACGGGTCAAATCGCCGAGGATCATTTTGTCGGTGACTGTTTGCGCCTGCAGTGCCATTTCGTACCATTCCTGCCGTTCCCACAGCAGAATCGCCTCGACTTTTTTGGCGAGGTTGCGCACCTGCGTTTCGTGATACGCCGCGTCTTTCATCGCCGCATTGTCTTCCAGCGCCAGCCACTTCAGTTTTTGATCGGCGAGCTTCTGTTCGGCGATCTGGAACAGGCTGTAGGTTTTGCCGAACATCCCCACATTCGACCACGATGTCAGCGCCACCGACACAGCATTGGTGACGGCGACTACGGCGACAAACTCATAGCTGAGTGTACCACCCAAGGTACTCGCTGCCGCGCCGAGCAACAGCGCAAACTGCGCCAATCGGACGAAGAACTTCATCTTATTGAAGTCGCCCTGAATGTTGTTCTCATACCACTTGCGCTGATTTTCCAGACGCCACGCGATGTATTCGCCAACCCCGAGCCGCGTCAGCCCATCGTCTTCAGGAGTATAGGCGTTTGCCTGTTTGATATAACCCTCAATCGCAGGCGGATCATGGGGTTCGCTGATGCTGGCCGGAATGACCTCGTCCCACTTGACGGACTCGCGGATCTTGTTCAGATTTTCCACGAGCAGGTCGTCCATTTCCTCTTCTGGGCGACCCTCGGCATACACATCCGCGCGCATGCGGTAGAGGAAGATGTGCATGCGCATCATTTCGGCGATGTAGCGGTACTTAATCCACGAGGTGGTTCCGGTGAAGCGAATGATGTCGTTCATCAAGTAGGACGCGATTACGGGCAGTAAGATGCTCGTCACGGCCAATAGGAAGGCAATCTGCGCGTTCTGGCTGAGAACTGCGACCACAATAGAAGCAACTGTCGAGATGAGGGTGAGCAGGATGACCCACCGCCGCCGCCGGATGAAATTGCCTTTCAGGTTGCTGGCCGTTTGATCGTACACGATCATGCGCGCCCAGGCCTGTAACAGCACATTGCGATTAAGAGGGGATAGACTCTCGGTTTGAGGGGTGACCGCCATCATCGTCCTCTCTGGGGCAGAGCCCTGTTTCAAACAAACCCACTACGTAACTACATTATTATCCTGGTTTTGATTCGCGCAATCTTTTCCCCTACTTGTTGGGTGGCACGCAGCGCTTTCGCAAAATCTCTCCCTGTGCTAAGGTGATAGGAAGTAATACCGTCTGTTATAGAGGGGTGGCATGAAAACACGAATTATTCTCCTTATAAGCGTTGTCTGCGCAGCACTTGTTCAGCACGCAGTCGACGTTCGCACAATCGACGTGTGGCGCGACGGTCACCGTGAGCTCCGGTGACACGTTAGTGCGCATTGCGCAGCGCTGCGCCACGACGGTCGCTGCGCTGCTGGCGGCGAATCCGCAGATTACCGATCCCAATCGGCTGCTGGTGGGTCAGGTGCTGACCGTACCCGGTTCGTCCAACCCGTCGACCCCGAGCGTCGTCGCGATCTACCCGCTCGGCGGTGCACCCGGCACGCAGGTGACCGTGATCGCCAACGGCTTGCCCATCAACGCGACTGTGAATGTCGGCGTGGGGCTGCGTAATGCCGGTTTCGCCACGCTCCAGCCGTTGGCGACCGATGCTTATGGCGGCCTGCAGAGCGTCGTGACGATTCCGTCGACGGCGGCGGGCGGTCAGGTGTACGTGGTGACAGTGACTACGCCGACCGGGCAGAGCGTCACAGCGCAGGGGTTCTTTGTGGTCGGCGGCGCGCAAGTTCCGACGCCTGCACCGAGCGGGACGCTGTTCGACCGCGCGAATATCTATCTGATCGCGCTCGAAGATGCGGGCAGCTCCGGGCAACCGGTCGGCTGCAACGACAGCGCGATCCCGGTTGTGCGCACATTCACGCCAACCGTCGCTCCGTTGACCGCCGCGCTGCAGATTCTGCTTTCGCTCGGCAGCAACCCCTACTATGGTGAGTCCGGGCTGTACAACGCGTTGTACCAATCCAGCTTGCAGTTGGACAGCGTGAACATCGTCAACCGGGAGGCGATCATTCAGTTGTCGGGACAGTTGGTGTCCGGTGGGGTGTGCGATGTGCCGCGTTTGCAGGCGCAGCTCCAGTTGACGGCCCTGCAGTTCACGACAGTCGAGCGCGTGCGCGTCTTTGTGAATGGGCAGCCGCTGGAGCAGTTACTGTCGGCGCAGTGACCGCGGCTGACGAGTGTGGCCGCGGTCCGATATCGGTTACAGGGCGGGCAAAAAGAAACTGAAGATGCTGCCTTCGCCGACCACGCTCGTCACATCGACCGAACCGCCGAGCTTTTCGGCGATGCGCTTGGCAATGTAGATGCCGAGGCCGTGACCTTCGACGCGGAAATCGCCGAGGCGGTTGAACTTGTCGAACAGCAGGTGCAGCTTGTCATCGGGGATGCCAGCGCCATTGTCGCGCACCCAGAAGCGCACCATGTGGTTGTCGGCGGGCGCGGCGCCGAGTTCAATACGCGGCGGTGTGCCGCCATATTTGATGGCGTTGCTGATGTAGTTCGTCCAGATTTCCGCAACCCAGGGCGCAAAGCCGATGGCGGTCGGCCACTGGGTGGGCACGATGATCTCGGCGTTGTACTGCTTGGCCATGTTCGCCAGTCGTTCCTGCACCTGCATGACGATCTCGGCGGTCTTCAGCGGTTCGCGTTCAATCTGTTCCTGCTTGCGCACGCTGGCGAACAGCAGCAGCGCATCGACGATGTTGATCGCGCGCCAAGCGACCGCCGAGATGTGCTGCAAATGGGGCAGCAGTTCATCACCGGGGGTTTCGACGCAAATCTCTTTGAGGAATTCGGTATAGCTGAAGACCGTCGACATCGGATCTTTGAGGTCATGCGCGACGGTGTGCGCGAAGCTGTCGAGATCCGCGATTAACTGCTCACGTTCCGCTTCGAGCTGTTTGCGCAGGCTGATATTGCGCACGAAGTTCTGAATCGTCTGCTGCTGGCCAACCTTCACCACGCGGCTGCTCACTTCCACCGCGATGCGGTCGCCGTTTTTGTGGCGATAGAAGCATTCGTAGATCGTCGTCTGGCTGACGGTGGATTCCCAGGCGAAGGGCTGGGTGTCGTCGATCGGGTCGATGACTTCGAGCGCCTCCATCGACAGGCCGATAAGCTCGTCCGGCGCGTACCCGAAGCGGCGCGCGGCATGGGCGTTGGCCGCGATAATCGTATACGTGTTGACATCGATGATAAAGATGGAGTCGCCGGCGCTCTCAAAAAGATTGGCGTAGCTGCTCTTGGCTTGTTCAGTTTCGGCCTTCAGCCGGTCAATTTCACGTTGTGCCGCTGCGAGAGCGTCTACGAGCTTGTCATGGTCGCTTGGTTGAGCCATCATCAAGTGTCCTGCTTGGGAATCATTGTTCGCGGGTGTCCAACTGCATGTCAAGCCAACACTACATTATTCTTGAGTACACACAACTACGCAAGTCCTAACCGAGACCAACCGCGGACTGGCACCGCGTCCTTGCTTAAGGCAGCGCGCTTAGGCGGTCACAACCGCCGTCAAGCGGGTCAGTCGAGATCGACCTATACCGAGTGTGTGAGCGCACAGACGCGCGTGCTGGCTGGATTGCACCACAAGGCACTAGACCGCCAGGCTGCGCCCGTGCCGCACAATCAAATCTCATTGTACGCTGTCCTAGCGTATTTCAATTGTGTAGATTTTGCGCTCCACTGGATTAGAGTTGTCGTTCGCGGCCTCCTTGATGTACGCAGCGCGCCAGACTGGCCAAGTGGTTAGGTCAGGAGACCAAGAATCCGGGTAGTTAAAAACCATCCGTCCGGTTGGTGCATTCGAATGCGTGATCGGTTACATTTATGGTATCCTGCTGACATTGCCGCTTGAAGGACGTCGTTACATGAAGCTCAAGGTACTCTACATCGAAGATAACCCGATCAATATGCTGCTCGTGCGCAAAATGCTGCGGTTCACCGATCATGAACTGATCGAAGCCGAAGATGGCGCGACCGGGTATGCGAAAGCGGTGCAGGCAGTGCCGGATATTGTCATCATGGATATCGGTCTGCCGGATGTGAACGGCATCGAGATCGCCCGGCAGATGAAGGAGACGCCGACCCTCAAGCACATTCCGATCATTGCGCTGACCGCGGATGTGTCGGATGAGACGTATCGCGCGTGTCTCGACGTGGGGTGCGCGCAGGTGCTGCACAAGCCGGTGAGCCGCTTCATGCTGCTGGATACGATTCGCGGCTATGCGGAAAAACTGGGTACGCCCGGACAGAAAGACCAGCGGGCGGCGCCAGCGCAGGAGAAGATCAAGGTTTTGATCGCGGAAGATAACCCGGACTTGCGGGCGATCTTCGCGTGCACCTTCGACCGGCGGCACTTCGCCCTCGAAGCAGCCGCGGACGGCGTCGAAGCGGTTGAACATCTGAATAATGAGGTTCCCGACATTCTGATTCTGGATATCAATATGCCGCGAATGTCCGGCTATGATGTGCTCACCTTTGTGCGCCATAACCAACGCACGCGCAATATGAAGGTGATCGTCGTGACCGGCAATAACACGGTGCTGCAAGCACCGGAAGCGGAATATGCCGATCTGATCCTCATCAAGCCGGTGAACATCAGCGAACTGATCACCTTTGCCCAACGGTTGATCGCGGTGCCTGCTTAGGTCAAGGTAATAATAATTAACAAAAGGTAAAATTAGGGATAAGTGCTATCGCTTCGACAATAGAGGTATACTTAAGCCGCACCCTGTAACTGCCGGATTTAAGCATGACCCTTGCTGATACCCTGTCGTTTCTCACGTTGAGCGCCTCCACGATCATTCTGGTGGCGCTTGTGCTTTATGGTTGGCACCGCCGCGGCGAAATCGCAGCCCCTCCGTTCACGGCGGAAATCGCCTGCACCGCGTTCTGGGGTTTGTGCCTCCTCATGCAGATGAGCAGCCCAGACGAAACGTGGGCGTTTTTCTGGGCGCGCCTCCGGTTTCTCGGCAATACGCCGCTGGCAGTCTTCTATTTCCTGCGCGTGCTTGAATCGACCGGCTATTCCATCTGGAACCGACCGCGGCGCTACTGGTTCCTCTTCATCATTCCGCTCATTACCAACCTAATCGTGTGGAGCGACCGCAGCTTCGATTGGTTTTTTGTGTCGTGGTCGGTTGAGCGCCAAGGGCTGTTTTACATCGAAGTGGCCGCGTATCAGGGGTGGGCGGTCGTCCCGTTACTCTATTCTTATGTATTACTCGGCATCGGTTTTGTCCTGATCATCCGGGAAATTCGGCGGACGCAGGGCGGTTTTCAGCGGCAGGCGCTCCTGCTGTTTCTGGCGGCGTTAGTGCCGATGACCGTGCATGTGCTGTTCTACCTCCTCGACCTCGATTTCAGTTTTATCCGGCAGACGCCGACGCTGCTTGCGGCCTCCGCGCTCGTCAACACGTGGGCGCTGCTCGGCGGCAGCCTGCTCCATGTGATTCCGGCAGCGCACAGCACTATTCTGGACACTCTGAACGTCGGCGTTGTCGTGATCGACAAGCAGGATCGGGTGATCAGCGTCAACACGACAGCGCGCCCATTTGCCGCACTCAAGTCGGTCAAAGGCAAGCCGATTGATCAGGTATTTCCGGCGTTTGTATCCACGATTGACCGGTATCGCACACGCTATGATGAAGTGAGCGATGAGTTTATGCAGCAAGTGGACAATGAACGGCGTTACTGGGCGATCCAGATTCGTCCTGTCTTCCGCTCTCCCGGACGCTTGGCCGGGCGCGTGGTCATGGTGCAGGAGATCACCGGTCGCAAACGGACTGAGGAGCAGCTCCGGCTGTTGGAACGGGCGGCGAACAGCAGCCCGGCGGGGATGGTCATCGTCACCAATGGGGGTGTGTATCCGGCGATCTATGTTAACGATACGTTTCTCGACATCACCGGTTATGCGCGTGAGGACTTCATTGGCCATGGGCTGCAGTTCCTCCAGCGCACAGATCACGATCAACCCGGCCTTGATGAGCTGCGCCGGGCGCTGCGCGAAGAACGTCCCGCCAAGCTGCTGGTCCGGGCGTACCGCAAAGACGGCAGTCTGTTCTGGAATGAGATCTGGATTGCCCCGGTTGTCAATGCGGCGGGTAAGGTCGAGCACTTCATCACCACGCAGATGGATGTGTCTGAGCGGGTGGCGGCTGAAGCACAGGAAGCCAAGTTGATCGAACGGATTGCGATGGCGAACCGCGAACTTAAGGATTTCGCCTACGTGATTTCCCACGACCTGCGCGCGCCGCTGCGCGGGGTCAACTCGATTGCGCACTGGCTGGTCGACGAGTATGCCGATAAGCTGGATGCCGAGGGCAAGGAGCTCATCGATCTGCTGCTGGGGCGCGTGCAGCGGATGGAGCAGATGATCAACGGGGTGTTGGAATATGCGCGCATCGGTCATGACCAGACCATGCGCGATGAAGTGGACGTGCGCGCGCTGATCGACCAGATTGTGCAGGATATTGTCCCGGCTGACCGCATTCAGACGGTGATTGAAACGCCCCTGCCGACGCTCTACATGGATGCAGTGCGCCTACGGCAGGTCTTCCAGAATCTGATCGACAATGCCGTGAAGTATATGGATAAGCCGCAGGGTGAAATCCGGATCGGGGCGCAGCGGCAGGGGGCGGAATGGCGCTTCTGGGTGCGCGACAATGGCGTCGGCATACCGCCAAACCAGACAGAGCGGATTTTCCAGATGTTCCAGACCTTGAGCTCGCCAGACCAGACCGAGAGCACCGGGATGGGGCTGCCGTTGGTCAAACGCATTGTGGAGCTGAACAACGGGCGCGTGTGGGTGACGGCTCCGCCCGAAGGCGGCAGTAGTTTCGAGTTCACGCTGCCTGCGGCGCTGGCAGACCCTGGGCGTCTGCCAGCGCCGCGCGGCACCGGTTCGCTAGTTTGACGCCGTCAGTGTTTGGTAAAAGGTGCTGTTGAGCGCGTAGAGCTGATCCACATCCATTTTGATCAACGCGCGATCATACGTCAGCATGCCGTTGACTTCCGTCTCGACATCGGTCGTCTGCGTGTAGATCGCTGCTGCCAGCCCCTGATCCGTATACAGCACATACAACTGCTCGATCAGGTCGGTGTAGGCCACGGTGAGGTCGGCGACGGTCTCGTATTGGCGGTAGCCCCAACTGTTCTGAGCGAGGTACGTGTGCCCGCTGAGCGGCAGACCTAAACCGCCGAATTCCCCCAGGATGCGGGCGCGCTGCGAGTCGAACCCGGGCACATCTGGCCCCGGATACGAGTGAATGTCGTAGACATCCCCCGCGCCGACATCGTTCCACCCGCTGGCACTGTTGACCAAGCGCGTCGGGTCGTAAGCTTGCAGCCACTCGGCGAGGCGCACGGTATCGTACTGCCCCCAACCCTCGTTGAAGATCACCCACATCACAATCGATGGGTGGTTGGCGTGCGTATCGACCATCCGCTGCAATTCCAGTTCGAACTGCGCGGCGGAGGCGTCCGAGCGGTCGATTTCGCCCTGACCGGGGTCGACGAATGCATCACCGCTCGGCATGTCCTGCCACACCAGTACACCCAAGCGATCCGCCCAGTAATACCAGCGCTCCGGTTCAACCTTGACGTGCTTGCGGATGGTATTGAAGCCGAGCTGCCGCGTCACTTCGATATCATGGCGCAGCGCTTCATCGGTCGGCGCGGTGTACAGGCCATCCGGCCAGAAGCCTTGATCGAGCAGCCCAAACTGGAACAGCGGCGCGTTGTTGAGCCACAGGCGCAGCACGCCCTCGGCATCCGGCGCGACCGCGATTTTACGCAGGCCGAAGTAACTGCCCACCTGATCGACGACTGCGCCTGCGTGCACAAGGCGCACGTCGAGATCGTACAGGAACGGCGAGTCGGGCGACCATAACTGTGGATCGGGGATGACGACTTCGATTGTGGCATCCGCGGCACCACTGGCTGTGCTGACCAGCTCATCACTCGCCCGCGCATCAACTTCAAGCGTATAGCCAGTCACGTCGGTCGCACCGCTGAGGTCCGCGCTCAGGCGCAGCACGCCCGCGTCGATGTCCGTTTCCATATGCAAGGCGTCGATGGCGACGGACGGCACGGGTTCGAGCCATACTGTTTGCCAGATCCCAGAAGATGGGGTGTACCAGATGCCATCCGGACGGAAGACCTGTTTGCCGCGGGCTGCGTGCCTTCGATGGGGTCAAATACGTCGAGCAGGATGTGCTGTTCGCCGCTCGGATGCAGCGCGTCGGTGATGTCGAAGGTAAAGGCGTCGTAGCCGCCAATGTGATTGCCGATCTCTATGCCGTTCACCCAGGCGGTCACGCGCCAGTCCACCGCGCCGAAGTGCAGCAGCACCCGCTCTCCCGTCCACGATTCCGGGACGGTGAAGGCGCGCTGATACCAGATGTGCTTGAAGTCGGCGCGGCGCTGCACGCCGGAGAGATACGACTCAATCGGGAAAGGGACGAGGATTTGCCCCTCGAACTCTGTCGGCGCGGGGTCGTTCATCCGGGTGAGCGCGTAGTCCCACCAGCCGTTCAGGTTGAACCAGTCCGCGCGCACCAGTTGCGGACGCGGATACTCCGGCAGCACATTCTCCGGGTCGACATCGGCGGCCCATGGGGTGAGGAGTTGTTGATGTTGAGCAGTGACCGGGGCCAGCTGTAAGACGAGGGTACATAAAGCAAGGGTAACCAGCAAACGTAACACGTGTATAACCTTAGTCTTTTTGTAAGGGTGAAGATCATGATTATAGCGCTCGGGGTAGAGCAGGGGGCGATCAACCTCTCGATGATTGACGAGAGGTTGATCGAGGCCAGACTTCAGAGCAGGGAGGTTACTTCGCGGCCAAACGAGGTTGCGTCAATCGGCTTGGAGAAGTACGCGCGGAAACCGGCGGCAATCGCCTGTTCGCGCAGCTTGGACGTGTGGTACGCAGTCACGGCGACGCACGGCAGTTCGGATGTCTCCGGGTGGCTGATGATATCGTTGAGCAGCGCGAAGCCATCTTTGCCCGGCAGCGCCAGGTCGATGATGGCGAGGCCGTACTCGATGTGTTTCTGGAAAAGGTAAAATTCAGCCGTCTCAGCGTCACCTGCCACATCAATTGGGATGTTCATGTATGACAGAATGTGCGCGACGACCGCTTGTCCATCGGGATCGTCTTCGACAACGAGCAGGCGTTGATAAGCCATAAGGGTTCACTCCTAAAGATGCAAGGCGGCTTTGAAGGTTGGGATAGTGGCCAGCATGGTGACCAACTGCTGGATGAACGTGTCGGCAGACAACGGCTTGGTGATATAGTCGGTGAAACCGGCGGCGAGCACGCGCTCTCGGTCACCGACCATGGCATGCGCCGTCAGCGCGATGATCGGAAGGTCGGCGGTGAGCGGGCTGGAACGTAAATTATGCAGGAATTCCCAGCCATCCATCACCGGCATCGACAGATCCGAAATGATGAAATTCGGACGCTGCTGTTTGATCATGTCGAGCGCTTCTCGGCCATCGGATGCGCTGACCACTTCCGCGCCGTAGAAATCGAGGATGAAGCGCGCGACTTCGAGGCTATCCTGCTCATCATCGACGACGAGGATGGTCCAGCCAGCGAACAAATCCAGCGGAATTGCATTCATGACTGCCTACCTTAATTCGCGCTCGGCGTGATATTGAGCGGGAGCAGTACTGTGAATTTGCTGCCTTTGCCGACTTCACTTTCGAGCTGGACTTGCCCGCCCATCATGCGGGTGAGCTTCTGCACAATCGCCAGACCTAAGCCCGTGCCGCCAAACTCGCGCTTGGACGTGCTGTCCACCTGCCGGAATTCGTCGAAGATGAATTCGCGGGCATGGGGCGGAATGCCGATGCCGGTGTCGCTGACTTCGATGGCCCACTGAGTCCCGTCTTTGCGCACATTCATTGCGACGGAACCGCTTGCCGTAAACTTGATGGCATTGCCCACGAGATTGATCGCGATCTTCGAGATCGCTTCCTCGTCGCCGTACACGGTCGGCGGCAGTTCCGGGTCGACCGAGGTGGTGAAGGCGAGGCGCTTGGTATCGGCGAGCGCGCTCATCTGCTTCTGGATGCGTTCGGTGAAGACCGCCGGTGTGATCGGCTCGCTGACCAGTTCCATACGCCCGGATTCGATGCGGGAGAGATCGAGGAAGTCGTTGATGAGCGAGAGCAGACGTTTGCTGTTGGCGCTGATACGTTCGACCATCTTGCGCGCCTGCGGGCCTAAGTCCACGCCCATGTTGCCGAGCATAATGCTGGTGAAACCTTCAATGGCGTTGAGCGGCGTGCGCAGCTCGTGCGACATGGTCGAGAGGAATTCGGATTTGAGGCGGTTGTTTTCCTGCGCCAGACGCTGCGCGCGCAGCGCTTCCGCATTCGCGCGCTTGAGGTCTTCGGTCTGTTCACGGATGCGTACCACCATCGCGTTGAATGCTTCCGTGACGATGCCGAGTTCGTTGTAGCGCTGAATCGGGACGCTGGTATTGAAGTCGCCCTTCGCGACATTTTCCGCACCGTTCTGCAGGCGGTTGAGCGGATCGAACAGCAGGCGTTTAAAAGCCCGTTCATTCAGGAAGCCGGCGACCAGCGAGAAGCCGACGATCAGCGCGATGACGAAGATCTGCATTTGGGTGCGGGCTTCGTTGGCAAGGCTTGTGCTGACTTCGGTGATGACTGTCCAACCCGTGCCGGGAATGCCCTTACTCGACCCGATGACGGATTCACCTTCGAAATTGGTGTAATTGATGTCGCTCAGAACGCGATCTGGGGCGGTCAGTATGCGTTCCCATTCTTCACGTCCGGCAAGGCTGGAACGCGCTTCAACCCATTCATATTCCACATGGGCGAGCACATGGCCATCACTGTCGACCACGTACGAGTCGGTGCTTTCGCCAAGATGGATTTCTTCGAGAGCTTCGTTGAACACCGTCATGTTGATTATGGCAGCGACCACGCCGCCATCGGCGCGGCGGGTAGAAACGGTGAGGTAGGCTTCGCCATCGGTACTGAATTCGACATCGCTGACATAGTCGGAGTCGGCAGAGGCGGTGAACCAGAGTTGGTCTGCAATGCCTGATTGCCCACTCAAGATGGGATCAGTCACGGCGCCGCTCAGCAGAATATCGCCGTTGGCCGCAGTTACGACGATTTCACGAAAACTGGGATTAGCTACAAGTATCGAATCGACTAGCCCCTGCAAATCGGCGATATCCTCTTCCGCTTGCGAAAGATCAAGATTCCCGGCGATCTGGAGGGTTCCGAGCGCGTTTTCAATCTGAGATTCGACATCGTGCGTCGCGTGGGTGGCAGCTGCGTCGAGCCGGGCCGTCCACAGACCACGGACAGTCTGTGCGAGAATCAGGTTGCCAAAGATGGCGAACAAGACCAGAAACAGTACCTGGAGGGCGAGCTGTAAGAGGATAACACTTTGACGAATGCTGCGCGCCCGTGGGCGAGTGGATTGGACTGCGGTTGTCATTGAGTCTGTTGTCCTACGAGGCTAAAAGTTGTAGTGCGTCACAAGCATAAAGGAATTATAGACCGGTAATCTGTTGGGCAAGCGTTGTGGTTCTGTTACTGCTGACCGCGGGGCACACGCAGCAGAATCGTCACCGTGGTTTCGCCATTCTCGGACGCCAATTTGAGTTCGCCGCCAGCTAAATCACACAGACCTCTGGCGATCACCAGTCCCAGCCCTGTACCTTGCTGCTCATAGGTCTGACGGTTGAACTGCATGAAACCGCCGATCTGCTGGATTTGCTCCGGGGTGAATTCTGGCCCGAAGTTTTGCACCGTGATGGTATAGGAATTCGGGCGTTCGCAACCGCTGATAGTGACCGGCGTGCCCGGACGTGAGAACTTGAAGGCGTTCTCGACGATTTCCTCGATAATTTTGTCGAAATAATCCTGTTGAATGAACATGTTAAACATAGGCAGCGAACTGACCAGATCGTCTTCCCGGTGCATCCGTTCGGCGACTGCGCGCGCCCGGTTGGCGCCAAGGAGTCCGATATCAGACATGATCCGGTCAGAATTGCGTCCGACCTGCATCTGCGTGGTGAGATACCACAAGTACTTTTCTGCCATGAAGCGCAGGCGCATAGCATTTGCCTGAATCGACTCGATCATTTCGCGTTGGACCGGGTCAATATGCTGCGCATCGTCGAGCACGAGGTACGTATAGCCCTCGATAATCATGATCGCCGTGCGCAATTCGTGAGGCAGCGCGGTGGTAATGTTCAAGCGGAGTTCGTCGATAGCTTTGTTCAGCAGCGACTGACGGCGCGCGCGTTTGTCGAGGCGCACTTTGATGACGCGCAGCAGTTCGGGGACGGAAAATGGTTTGGTGAGGAAGTCGTCGGCGCCCTGTGCCATGCCCAGGCGGATCGTTTTGGCATCGGCCTGTCCGGACAGGAAGATGATCGGCACATCGGCCAGCTTATCGACCTGCTGCAAACGCTTCAACACGCCAAAGCCATCCAGCCCGGGCATCGCCACGTCGCAGATGATCAGATCGGGCGGGGCGGCGAGCGCTAATTCCACCCCCGCTTCACCATTCGCTGCGGCCAGCGTCTCATAGCCTGCCAGCGAGAGGATCTCGACCAGTGTCTCCCGAACAGTGGATTCGTCTTCGATGACGAGGAGTTTCGGCATAGTACGGTGTTGACCTTTAGGGTGCGGGGCTGGTCTGGCTGTGCCTTAGGCCGACTGGCCACTCTTCGCCGCGGAAGCTTCGAGCACGGCACGGATTTGCGGTATCAACGAGAAAACTTCATACGGCTTGGCGATGTAGCCGTCAAAGCCAGCGCTCAGAATTTGCTGTTTATCGCCCGTCATGGCGTAGGCGGTCAGAGCGATAATCGGAATCGACTGGGTCTCCGGCTTGCCGCGCACCAGCCGGTACATCTCCCAACCATCCATGGTGGGCATGCGAATGTCGAGCAAAATGACGGTCGGGCGAATGCGTTCCAGTACCGCAAGACCTTCCGCGCCATTACGCGCAGTATGCACCTTGGCGCCGGAAAACGACAACACCGTTTCGGCAATGGACAAATTGTCGGGCGTATCGTCGACGACGAGGACGACCCAGTCACAGGGTTCCGGACTTTTACTGTTCAATACGGGATTCATGCTCTCACCCCTTCGATGTGCTCAGTGCTGAGGGAACCGCGACCGTGAGCGGCAAGGTGACGATGAAGGTGCTGCCGCGCCCGACTTCACTCTCAACGCGAATCGTTCCGCCCATCAGTCGGATCAGCTTCTGGCTGATCGCTAACCCTAAGCCCGTGCCGCCGCGCTGCACGCCTTCGTCTGCCTGCCGGAATTCGTCGAAGATGATCTGCTGCAGGGTAGGGGAGATGCCGACGCCCGTGTCCTGAACGAGAATGCGCCATTCAGTCTGCTCATGCAAGACGGCTTTGACGTGCACGCTGCCCCGGTCGGTGAACTTGATGGCGTTGCCCACCAGATTAATCACGATCTGCTTGATGCGCGTTTCATCGCCGACCAGCTTCTCGGGCACTTCCGCGTCGACGGCGATGGCAAAGTCCAGATGCTTGTTGTCGGCCAGAATGCGATTCTGGCGTTCGACTTCTTGCAGCGCTTTACGGACATCATACGGCTTCTCTGCCAGTTCCATGCGCCCAGCTTCGATCTTAGAGATATCCAGCACCTGATTGATCAGATAGAGCAGGTGATGCGCGTTGACGATGATGCGCTCCTGAAAGGCGCGCTGCTCTGGCGTAACGTCGCCGGTCAGCCCGCCGCTCAGCAACTGCGCGTAGCCGATGATCGCGTTGAGCGGCGTGCGCAGCTCGTGCGACATGGTCGCGAGGAATTGGCTCTTGAGTTGGTTCGCAGCGTCCGCTTGAATGCGGGCGACTTCCAGATCACGGTTCGTCTGGATCAGCGTGTCGTTCTGCGCCTGAATTTGCTGCTGCGCGCCTTTCAGCTCTTCGAAGGAGAGCCTCAGCGCCTGTTCGACCATCCGGCGTTCGCGGATTTCCTGCTGCGCGACCTCGTAGAGGTTAGCGTTGTCGAGCACGACCGCGACCAACTGTGCGAACTGCATCCCGCGGCGCACATCCATCTCTTTGAAAGGGTGATTTTCCACGGTGCGCGCCATCGCCAGTACGCCGAGGCAGTTTTCGCCGAGCATAATGGGGAAGTCCGCCACGGCGCGGAGCTGCGCGTCGTCGTAGAGCACGCGCTTACCCGACCAGTTGAAGTAGTCGTCGATTAAGACGGGCTGGTGGCTATCAAAGGCGCGCCATGTGACGAGCGCCTCACCGCGCTTGACGCGGTCGCCCGCGAGGTTGGGCTGGTTGCTCGTGAACGCTTTGACGACCAGTTCATCGGCTTCGCGCAGCATGATTTCGCCAAACGGCGCGTCGAGGATGGTCGCGGCGTGCTCGACGATGCGGTTCAGCAAATCGCTTTGATCATGCCGATTGAGCAGATCGATGATGATGCTGTAGAGCGCGCTGCTGTACGCGTCTGCCAGTGACGACGAGTCGATGTTGTACTGGTAGAGATTGGTCTGATGCTGTGCGGAGGGCGCGGCTGAAGCCAATTCACCCGCGGGCAGCAGGTCTTTTTTCAGGGAATAGCGGGTTTGACCGGGAGGAAAACCATCCAGCGCGCCGTAAATGACGTAACCAAGTTTTTGATAAAAGGGGAGCGCCTGAAAGCTGAACGTCTCCAGTGTGATGTGCGTGCAGCCGCGCTCCCGCGCGACCTTTTCCGCTTCAAGCATAAGCTGGCGACCGTAACCCTGTCCGCGCAGCTCTTCATGCACCCACAGCGTTTCGATCAGCATCCAGCCCCAGATGCTTTCGCCCAGCACGCCGCCCACGACCTGACCTTGGGCGTCACGCGCCAGAACACTCAGCCGAACGATTTCGCGACTGCCGGTCTTGGCACGGTTATGACGATAGAGGCCTTGACGAACGACGTCTTCCCATTCGGCAGCAGGGGCAGCTTCGGAGTTAATTCGGATGGATTGACTCATGTTGTAGTGCGAGTCCGACTATTATTCTGCAGTTTTTTGACTCTACGGGGGATTACAAATTTGTACACCCGCCGTAAGGCGAGTTTTTTCCTGGCAGGTGGGATGTCTCATTGGACTAGTCAGGTGGCCAGTCCAAAGAAGTACTTCAGACTAACGATTTGGCAGACGAAAACCAGCATGGAGACACGCTATAATTTAATGGATCGCACAACTGCTTCTTGATGAAAGCACTGTATGGACGTCATCGCAACCGCTTACATCACCGTCATTTTTCTGGGCTTTGCTATTGTCCTCATGCTGGGTGTTTATTCCCTGCGTTTCGAAAAATTCCCCGGTGGCCGCTACTTTCTGATCTACATTGCCTTAGGCTTTGTTGCCATTCTTTCGTTTGGGTTTCTCTCGATCAGCCACACCCCAGAGCAGACGTTCCTATGGGCGCGGCTGCGCTTTATCGGGTTTGCCTACAGTCCTGCCGTATTTCTGCTGTTCGTCTGGGATTATACCGGCAAACAGTTCCCGTACCAGCGGCTGCTGGCGCGGGTGATCTTTATTGTGCCGACGCTAACGCAGATCGTGCTGTGGAGCGACGCGGTCACGCCCCTGTTTTTTACCGAGTGGTCGACGCGCACTTACAGCTTTTTGACCGTGGAATATTCGCGCTTTGGCCTGTGGTTTCAGGTGCATTCACTCCATACGTGGATGGTGCTGATCGTCGCTTACTACTTCGTCATCGCCAGCTTGACCTCCTCCAAAAAATCGCAGCGCCCGGGCGTACTGTGGATGCTGGCGGGCAATCTCGTCGTGACGATTGTGGCGTCGATTCCAGCGACAACGGGCAATGTTTCGCCGCTCAATCTCACCCCCATAAGCATCACGTTGGGTCTCATGGTGAGTGGGTGGGGCCTCTTTCGCCACCGTCTGTTTGATCTGCTCACGGCGGCGTATCACACCGTGTTTGAAAGCTTGCAGGACGCGGTGATCGTGCTCAACAGCAGTCGCGAGATTGTGCAGTGGAACGCGGCGGCGCAGAACCTGCTGGCGTCGAGCGGTGCAACCCTGATGTACCGATCGATTGACCGGGTGCTGGCGGATGCTGGGCTGAATCAGCCGCTGCCGACGAGCGTTGAAGCAGGTTATGAGGTGACCGTTCACGACAAAATCTACGATGTGCGGCTGTCGCTGCTGCAGATGTCAAATGGGTACATGGGCGGACAGATCCTCCAATTTCGAGATGTAACCGATTATCGATGTGCCGAACGGGCGCATCGCGAATCGGATAAGCTGTATCGGCTGCTGGCGGATAACAGCAGCGACATGATTGCTCTCAATAGGTTGGATGGTCGCTTTTTATACGTCAGTCCGTCTGGCCTGGCGCTGACGGGATACACGGAGGCCGAACTGCTGAGCATGCCGGCTGAACGTGTTACCGACCTCATCCATCCGGAAGATCGCGCTATGAGCTCCGGCAACTTTCTCAATCTACTCACCGGCGAAGGGCCAGTGAGCTGGGAGAGCCGCTATCTACGCAAAGATGCGACCTACTATTGGGCCGAAGTCAGTGCCAAGATCATCGTCGATGCGGACGGGCAGCCCACGCACCTGATGAGCGTCTTCCACAACATTGATGCGCGCAAACAGGTGGAAGCCGCTCTGCGCGACAGCAACCAGCGCTACGATACGCTGGTCACCAACCTCCCCGCCATGGTCTATCAACTGCATAGATCACCACAGGGCGAATACCGCTTCAACTATGTCAGCCCCAATGCCACCCGATTCTTCGGTGTGGACGCGGAGGCGATCATCGCTGACCCGCGCACGCTGTTCGGTCAGATGGAACCCGCCGCTTACGCTGGTTTGCTCGCAGCGCAGGAGGTCTCCGCCCGTGACCTGACGCAGTTTGTCTGGGAATGGGGCTTTGGCTCGGCGGGACAGGTGCGCTGGCATCATATCGAGTCGATGCCGACCCGGTTGGAGGATGGGACGGTCATCTGGAATGGGGTGGAACTGGATATCACTGCGCAGAAGCAGGCTGAATTCGCGCTGGAGCGCACGCGCAAAATGCTGGAGCAGATCACCCATATGCTCCCCGATATCATCCACGTGTTTGACGTGGTGGATGTGAAATTCATCTACTCCAATCGTACCATACATGATCTGCTTGGCTACGATGAGGCAGAGGTATCCGCGCAGCGGCAGGGTCGCAGCTACTATGCGCCGCTGATGCACCCGGACGATTATGCGACGCTGCCGGAATGGCGTGAACGCTATGCGCAACTGGCCGATGGAGCGATCATCGAGTTTGAAACGCGCTGGAGGCACAAGGAGCGCGGTGTCAGGTCTGGCTGAATACCCGTGAGATGGTCTACGAACGGACGCCGATGGGCGGGTCAGACAGATTCTCGGCACCGTGCGCGATGTGACGGAACGCAAGCAGGCGGAAGAACAGCGCCAGCAGTTACTCGCCCGGTTGGAAGCAGCGAATCAGGAACTTAAGGACTTCGCCTACGTTATCTCGCACGACCTGCGCGCCCCGCTGCGTGGCGTGAGTTCCATTGCGCATTGGTTGCTGACAGAATACGGCGAACGTTTCGACGACGAGAGCCAAGAACTGCTCAACTTGCTCGCTGGGCGGGTGCGGCGCATGGAGCAGATGATCAATGGGGTGCTCGAATACTCCCGGATCGGGCGCGAAACCAGCATCAGCGACGGGTCGATAAGCAGATTGTCGCCCAAGTGATCCAGGACATTGTGCCGGTCGAGCGGATCACGTGAGCGTCGACGCCCCCTTTGCCGTTGTGCGCGGTGATGCGACGCGCATCCGGCAGGTGTTTCAGAATTTGATCGATAATGGGGTCAAGTTCATGGACAAGCCGAAAGGTGAAATTTGCATTCGCTGCCAGCGAGATGCGACAATGTGGCGCTTCGACATTCAGGATAACGGGCCGGGCATCGCGCCGGAACATTTTGAGCGGGTGTTTCAACTTTTCCAGACCCTGAACCCGAAGGACAAGTTTGAGTACCGGGGTCGGTCTCGCGCTGACCAAGCGCATCGTTGAGATGTATAACGGCAAGATCTGGCTCAGAATCTCAGGAACATCATGGCACAACGTTCCACTTTACGCTGCCGTGGCGTAAACTTATGAAACCAAACGAGCTCATTCTAGTACTGGAAGATGACCGCGTGGATGCACTCGCGCTGACCCATGCATTCCGTGATGCCGGCGTGACCAATCCGATGCACATTTGCGCGAGCGGTAAAGAAGCGCTGGCCCAGCTGTCGCGGGAGGATGTTCCCCTGCCGGGCCTGATTCTACTGACCTCAATTTGCCCGGCATGTCAGGCTCGACTTTCTTCACCAGATTAAAGGCAGACCCGCTGGCGGCGGATCCCGGTAATTGTGCTGACGACCTCCAATGAAGAACGAGATCGGCATCAAGCGTTCGATCTGTCAGCGGCGGGGTATCTCGTCAAGCCCATGAATTACGATGCCTTCGTCGACATTATGAAGGTGGTCGCGTCCTACTGGTTGCACAATGAATCGCCGAACTAATACTGAAAACCGGATGAAAGCGAAAACAAAGCCGATCGCGCTCCTATGTTGAAGATGACCGTATCGATCAACTGGCCTTCCTCAACTTTGTCGAGCAAGTGCAGCTTGGCTATAACCGATCGATCTGGCCAACTGTAGCTGAGGCAAGCGACCTGCTGCAAACCGAGCCCTTTGATGTCATCATTTCCGATTTTCAACTGGGAGATGGCACGGCGCTCGACATCTTGGCGTTCCAGAACAACATCCCGCTGATTGTGGCAACCGGAGCCGGGAACGAAATGGTCGCTGTTCAGGCGATGAAAGCTGGCGCCTACGACTATTTGTCCAAAGACAGCGAGCAGCACTATCTTGAACTGCTGCCCATTGTGGTCGAAAATGTGGTCGCACGTCGTTTAGCCGAGCGCGGAAGTCGGTCGAACTGATGCGGAGCGCATTCGCCGGGAGACGCTGCAAGCGTTCATCCGCGATGCGTCCTCGACCTGCGCACCCCGCTGACGACCTCAAGACCTCGCTGTATCTGCTTCGCGTTATGTGCAGCGCTGCTGCCCATGCTGGCCTCGCCGGATGTTAACCCAAGCGAAGGTATTCGCGACGGTGATTCAAGCAAAGTGGATGATCGCGTAAGCTGCTGGTCGAGCAAGAAGCGCGGCTTGAATACATCATTACGGACATGCTGGAAATGGTGCGGGTCGATAATCTGGAAGCGATTGACCTGCAGCCCAGCGAATTCAACTACTTGATCGCCAGTATCATTCAGTCCCAGCAGCCCCGTGCCGAACAGAATCAACGCTCGGTGACTTTCACGCCGTACCCGCAAGGCGTGTGGGTGCGCGCTGACCCGAATGAAATGGCCGCTATCGTCTATCAGCTCGTCAAAAACGCGCTCGACTACACGCCGAAAAGCGGCCGCTGGTGGTGTGCATGTCCGTCAGGACGAAGAGGCGGTATTTTCCATCAGTGACACGGGGTTGGCATCGCGCCTGAAGAGTTGAGCCGCATATTCAATCGGTTTTACCGGGTCGATTCATCGCGGGCGGCGGCTC